>JAJDDO010000010.1 GCA_029260265.1 Phycisphaerales bacterium | reverse complement strand
ACAAATAATCCCGGTGGTACACAAACTTTCGCCGTCCCCATTGTCAGTTTCGGGCGTTTGGTTTCAATCAATATTTCATCACCAAAAGAAAGCCGGGCAATGTTTTCTTCCAGTGCATAACGCACGGCAGACTGGCGCGCTTTCTCCGCCAGTTTGCTGTCAGCCTCGACATGAATATCGAGGCCATTGTCGCAGGCGAGAACATGAATGCTGGTAACGCCTTTTGCCGGTAAAATCGGTCGGATAACTTTTTTGATCACATCCAGTTTCGATGAAATTTTGCCGGTAATAACCGGACATTCAGAAATGGCAATAATAGTATGAGTGGATTTTTGTATAAATCCGAGCTGCACGTCGCTGCTGGTGTGGGTCGCACTGAATACCACTCGCCTGCGTCGATCCTCTGGAAAGGACAGTACCGGCTCAACCGATACATTGATATCAGCCGAAATCAGCGCATCGACCACCAATTGCCGTTTCCAGGCGAGATAGGAGTTGTGATTCAGATGTTGAACCTGGCAACCGCCGCATAGGCCAAAATGCTGGCAAATCGGTGCAATGCGATCGACAGAGGGTTGCAAAACTTCAACCAGTTTCCTGTGCCCGGAAGATATTGCCACCTCGACGCGCTCTCCGGCAAGCGTAAAAGGTACAAAGGTCCGCCCCTTGGCAGTCTGTGCCACGCCATCACCCTGATGCCCAAGAGATTCGATTACCAGTATTTCAGTCATTTTTATCCGCCGTTACTATATATTCGTGATTGCCATCACTGCCAACAATTGGGGATTGCATGAATTCAGTTACCTGCCAGCCATCTTGCTCGGCCAGCCATCTGCAAATGCCGTCAGCAGCCCTGGCACCGGTTTCCTTATCGCATACTATTCCGCCCTTACCTATATTTTCCCGCCCGACCTCGAATTGCGGTTTAATCAGGAATATACCCTTTGCCCCGCATGACGCCATCGCAAGGGCAGGGGGTAGCGCCAGTTTGAGTGAAATAAAACTGACGTCACTGACCAGAAATTGCGGCCGCTCACCCTTTAGATGATCAATTGAAAGTTCACGCGCATTGATACCTGATAACTCGATTACCCGGATATCTTTGGCTATCGATTTGTCCAGTTGCCCGGTCCCCACATCAAGGGCATATACACGTTTTGCTCCCTTTTCCAGCAATACCTGCGTAAAGCCACCTGTGGATGCGCCAATATCAAGACAAATCATTTGATGCGGGTCAAAACCGCTGCGTTGCAAACCATGAATGAGTTTGAGCGCCGCGCGAGAGACATAGTTCCGGGCCTCATCATCTATTTCAATGGATGCGGATGGGTGCGTCAAAATTCCGGATTTGACTGCGATCGTCCCCTCTACCACAATACACTGGCGAATAATCGCATCTCTTGCACGCGAACGTGTTGCATAATATCCACGTTGTACGAGCAATTGATCCAGGCGGATCCGCTTTTCAGTTGCCATTAGATGCTTCCGTGTAAAGAAGAAGCGATCTAATCAGGCTTTCATTTTATTGTCGAATGCTTTGCCTGGGATATTTCGCCGGATATCTTGCGGTCCGCAGATCGTTCCTATTCTCCGGGATAGGGATTCATGTCAATGGCTTCCCAGATACTGGAAGCCAGTGATTTTGCATTTGGCCTGGCATATTCCTGATGATGCTTCATTGGTATGCCGTTGGAATCGAATTTTTGAAAAAGCATCGATCTGTTAGATTGTCCTGTCACCACCGTGTCAATCAACGGTTCTGGCGTGTCCAGCGAGACTGCCACTTTCTGCGCGTCTCGTATTGCCATTTGAATTTCAGACACCGACAGTGTCGTTTTGTTAAATTGATATCCAGTAATCGGGTTGTCAGCAACTTCATCTATGATGCCGCGCAATGAACCCATATTGGAGAATTTATTATCTGAAATTGGTAAAGCTGAATTCTGATTATCGAAAACAGCATCATCGGCGCCAGCCGTGGATACCAACCCTATTGCACTGCCCAAAAATGAACTGCCCAGAATGATTGCCATGATGATTGGCTTGTTCATGATATTTCCCACGCCTTTATGCACAAATGAGGGTAACTAATTGTCATAATTATGTAGGTTCTGGGTTAGGAAACCACAAACAAGGATGGTTAATAATATTTCAACGCCTTTTTGGAATTCAACAATTGTTCAAAACCTTGGGGATTGAGAGGGGATTGCCAGGGGGTTGGAATTTCCCCGTCAACAATCCTCTTTTTTTTCACGACTTCAGCAGTTTGCGCAGTTTCGCTACGGCCGATTTTCCATCTTCACCATAGGATATGCTGCCGGTAAATTCGCCCTTGGCATCCAGAAGATAGATGGTCGCGGTATGGTCCATGCTGTAATCTCCATCTTCCAGTTCGACACGTTTAAAATACACCCGGTAAGATCGCAACGTCTGTTCAATATCCTTTTTATTGCCGGTAATACCGGTTATTCTCGCATCGAATGATGTCAGATATTCAGCCAGCATCTCTACTGTGTCGCGCTCGGGATCGACGGTGATGAAATAGACATTGATGTCATTGGCATCTTCACCCAGCTCATCCAGCCAGGTCGACATCTCATATAAAGTGGTCGGGCATACTTCCGGGCAGTTGGTAAAACCAAAAAATATCGCATGGGGTTTCCCCAGTAAATCTTTATCGGTAACCGGCTTTCCGTCCTGGCGAACCAGGTTGAATTCACCACCCAGCTTGCCACCGGATACCTGAGTGGCTTTATTATCGTAGATATACAGATAGGCCATGGCCGCGGCGGCAACCACGACCAGTACCCATAAAATAATTCTGATTGATCGCATCACTTAATCTTCCTGCGTCATAAATTTCTTGCCTTTACCCATGGACAGCACCAGAAAATCAATTTCCATCACTCCCGAATGGTTAAAGGTCAGTTTGACCTGATAATTTTGTCCGTCTTTCAACTGGCTTTTCATGCCCATAAACATCAAGTGAAAGCCGCCTGGTCTCAGTGAAACTGATTCACCTGCAGCAATTGTGATGCCTTGTTTGAGCGGACGCATTGTCATTACACCATCGCTAATTTTCATTTCATGGATTTCAGATTTGCCGGCTTGAGAAAATTCAACACCAACCAAGGTGTCGTCACGATCTGTATTGTTGGTAATCACCAGATAACCACCCGCAGCCATGGCAGAAGGCGGTGTCGCCCGCAGCCAGGCTTTTGTAATTTCAACCTTATCGGCAGAGTGGGAATAATTAGGAATGGATAGGGTCGCAAAGGAAATGGATATAAATGCCAGTAACGCAGCATTGGTTTTCAAAAAACGTTGAGTCATATTCATCGGGTTTCTCCAAATTCAAAATAGGATTTGCCGCTAATATTTAAACGACAAACAGATTGGTATAAATGCTATATTGAATTCAGGAAATTGGCGGCGCCCGGATTTGGGAATATCCGGTGATATTGGGTGCATCTTGTGCGTCTGACACAAAAGAAAACGGTTTATCTGCCGTGCTTGTTTCAATTGCTACGACAGGATTTTGCAGTCCAATTGATTTGCACTGGATGGAAACAATGCAAATGCCGCAATGTTCAATCTGAATCTGGTGCGAGGGTATATTTTTGTCGGCATTGTTGATAATGCGGGTGGCTGCACATATCGAATTTTCGCCGCCGGCCGCTAGTGCACTGTTGATATGAACAGTCAATGAGAACAATAATACCAAAAGAACAGCCAATGGCATTGACACTGCCGTCAGGTCTTTTGATCTAAGCCAACCGCCTCTGATCGGTGTTGTCCGGTTCATGCGCCAATATCCTGTATCTGCACAGGTTGTTTTCCCAACAATGAGAATACGGTTTTGACAATATTGTCGCTGTCGAGACCGCTGTCATTGTTCATCTTGTCAGGGGATGCATGATCGGCATAACTGTCCGACATAAATATGGAGCGGAATTTAAGGCGTCCATCCAGTGCGCCACTGGTCAAAAGGCAGTTTGCAACATGGGAACCAAATCCACCAATACTGCCTTCTTCGATGGTAATAAGAACCTCATGTTCCTTTGCCAGCCTGGTCACCAGTTCAACATCCAGTGGTTTGGCAAAACGGGCATCGGCAACAGTCGTCGACAGACCACTGGAATCAAGTTCTTCGGCCGCATTCATGCATTGCTGCAGCCGGGTACCAAAGGATAACAGGGCTATTTTACTGCCTTCGCGTATAATTCGTCCCTGACCAATATTCAGAATTTGTCCGCGTTCGGGTAATTCCACACCGACGCCCTCACCGCGCGGATAGCGAAATGAGATCGGCCCCTCGTCATAGGCAGCGGCAGTGGCTACCATGTGTTTGAGTTCAGCTTCATCAGCGGCGGCCATGACAACAAAATTGGGAAGATTCGATAAAAACCCGACATCGAAACTGCCGGCATGGGTTGGCCCGTCCGAACCGACAAAACCGGCGCGATCAATCGGAAATCGAACCGGCAGGTTCTGAATGGAAACATCATGCACGACCTGATCAAAGGCGCGCTGCA
>JAJDDO010000009.1 GCA_029260265.1 Phycisphaerales bacterium | reverse complement strand
GTGGAAGGGTCGTAGCTCATCGGATAAAAGGTACTCCGGGGATAACAGGCTTATCGCTCCCGAGCGTCCATAGCGGCGGAGCGGTTTGGCACCTCGATGTCGGCTCATCGCATCCTGGGGCTGTAGGCGGTCCCAAGGGTTAGGCTGTTCGCCTATTAAAGCGGTACGCGAGCTGGGTTCAGACCGGCGTGAGCCAGGTCGGTCCCTATCTGCTGTGGGCGTTGCAAACTTGAGAGGAGTCAACTTTAGTACGAGAGGATTAGGTTGGACTGACCCCTGGTGATCCTGTTGTTCCGCTAGGAGCATCGCAGGGTAGCTACGTCGGGCAGGGATAACAGCTGAAAGCATCTAAGCAGGAAGCCCCCCTCGAGATTAGGTTTGCTAGTATTTATACGAAAGACCCCTGGAAGACTACCAGGTTGATAGGCCGCGAGTGTAAGAACTGAGAAGTTCTCAGCTGAGCGGTACTAACGGTCGAAGGTTTGATCATTCTGACCAGTCGTCGATTATGCATACGCATCATCGGTGACCAGTCAACCATATCAAACGCTTGAATAAGATATCGTTGATCCGCTTACTCTTTAAGAGTAAGCACCAAATGCCATACAGCCCTCGGGCTGTTACTGCTCGTCGTGATCGTCTGGGTCTCATTGTGTCTCAACTTGTTGTTACACCGAGAGATTTAAGACTTGATCACCTTGCCCGGGAGACCGGTCAATGGTGGTTTTCGGTGACCATAGGATTGGGGTCACACCTGTTCCCATCTCGAACACAGTAGTTAAGCCCAATCCGCCGATGATACTGCTCAGCGGGAAAGTAGGTTATCGCCGAAACTGTAGCCCCTTATGTGAATGCATAAGGGGCTACTCCTTTTTTGGCGTGCCGGGCTCATTCTTCGAAACACCCACCCTTCGCTTGCCAATACTTCTGCATGTTCTTCTGGTTCCTCCATCATCCGATTCTTACTGGACTGCTCTTCGCGCTTGGCTTTGAGTTTGTCACCGTCGTGCTCCGTTTCGGGTTCAAGATGACCTCGCCGACGCATACGCGACGGATGGCCAAGTTTACCAATGGCTATCGCATCCACCACGGATACCCCGGTGTTGTGATGTTCATGGCGGTGCCGATCATGCCCTGGCCGACCATCGCTGGTTCGCTCGTGCTGATTGCGGCGTTGATGCTCTTTGTATCCGACTTTCTCCACCACGCGATCGTGCTGCCGCTGTGTGCGGGCGGGCATGAGTTTGATTTGCGGTATCCGAGCGATTTCGAATGATATAAACGATGTGTTTGCTTGGTCTATAGTCGTCTATGCCTGATCCTATCACGATGACCGCAATAGGTTTGTACGCTTGCAATCAGGCGGTGGGCTTTGCCGTCAATGTGGCGAGTGATCTTTCCATGGGTAAGTGGCGTTCGAAGAGCGATTATACAAACCACGATATCCCAAGGACTGTTCGTGAGGCTTGGAGACAAGCGGTCACCAGTGTGTTCAATCAGTATGCTCTGAAGCATGATGCCGAGTTGAACAGCGCCGATCGGATGGCGATCAAGACGGGCATCAAGGAACTGGCTTCGGGTGCATTTGCCGATGCGATGTTCCTCAGGATTGAAGATAGCATCCCCGCCGAGGCGATGGATCTGTCTGGGAATCCACTTCCTGCGCTGACAAGCAATGAGAAGGCGATCGAGGCGGGGCATCAGCTTGTCAAGGCATTGCGGGAGCACGCCAAGACCAAGCCGTTGCTCTCCAAAGTGCCCGAGAACTTCTACGACCATTGCGCCGAGCATCTTGTGTGTGCGATGTCGTATTTCTATGTCGAGATCGCCATCAAGGATGACGAGAAGGCATGCAAGCAGATTATGTACCGGATCGCTCAGGATTCGTGGGTGCTGATGAGCCAGATGAACGAGGGGATTGAACGAGTTGAACGAGGTGTTGGGCGGATAGAGAGCGGCATGGAGAATCTACTGACGGCTTCAAAGCTCAGAGACCAGAAGATCGATACCGTTGCGGACTACTTGGTTGGACAACTGCAGGATCGTAATAGACAGATTGAGGAACTCCGCAAGCAGGTGCGCGATGCGATTGCGGCCAAGGTCGCAGCCGAGGAAGCGGCGGGGCGTTCGGCTGATGCGATGCTCGATGAACTCCGCAAGGGTGATGCGACAAAGTTGCTCGAGTTTCTTGACCGGTATGTCGATGAGGATGAACGCCGGTTGATCGAACGCCATCGCGAGCGTGCCTCAGTGGCGATAGTCGTAGGTGATTATCAGCGTGCCAACAACTCGCTTCACAAGATCATCGACATTGTTTCTGGTGATCTCTGGGCGATCAATCAGCTTGGAATCATCGCAAAGTCTCGAGGGCATTTTGATGACGCAAACAAACTTTTCACCCAAGTTCTAAGTACTGCGCCAAATGAAACGTGGCGAGCCGTAGCTCTTGGGAATCTTGGATCTAATGAACAGAGACGCGGCAACTTGGGCGCGGCAGAGATTTACATAAAACAGTCACTGACGATTTGCGAAGATGCAGGGTTAAGAAGTGAGATGGGGTGCGATCTTGGAAACCTTGGATTAATCGAAGAGACGCGTATGAACTTTAATGGCGCGACGTCATATTTCAAGCAGGCATTGACGATAGATGAGGAGTTTAGAAACAAAGGAGGGATTGCAAATCATTTAGCGAACCTTGGAGTGGTAGAACAGAGGCAACAGAGGCTTGATACTGCGGAAGGCTATTTTGCAAAGTCTCTGGATATCTTTAGGGAGTTAGAAAATAAAGAAGGCATGGCGAAATGTCTCGGAAATCTTAGCTCGGTTGAATATGTGCGCGGAAATTATAAGGAATCGGTGGAGTACCTCTTTCAGTCAATAGAGATCCATGAAGTGTTAGGGCATACGGAGGGACTAGCGGTTAATCTTGTGAACCTTGGATTGATTACAAAGTTGCATGGACATTTCTTGGCAGATACACTAAGTATTTGGACACAGGCACGGGATCTGTTTTCGGAGATAGGAATGCCGCAGATGGTGGAGAAGACTCAGGCGTTGATTGATGGGCTTGATGGGTGATCTTGATGGCGTAGGCGTTTTGGCTGTGGGTTTGGGATCGTATTGTCGTGTGATTTATGGTTGAACAGTCCTCACAGGCGGGACGCCTGTGCCACAGGGTGCTTGGCGGATAGAATCCAGAAACCAAGCGGAGGGTATCAATATGGCGAATGTACCGAGTGTTGAGATTTATGACGGGGAGGCGGATTCGCTTCTGAGCCCGGAGTCGTTTCCTGATCGCGTTTCGATGCTGCCGAGCGATTCGGCGTCGGGGCAGCAGGGCGGGAAGATCCGGATGATGTGGGGGCAGGATCTGCTCAGCGATGTCATCGACGGGCGGTACCGCACCGTGATCTGTGGCGTCAACGATGCGGACAACTCCCGTGGTGTGATCGCCCAGATCGTTTCATTGGTCACGGCATCACAATGGTCGTGCGCTTCGGTGACGAGTTATGCAAAGATGTTCCAGGACGCGGTGCGTGTGCACGCGGCCCAAGATCGCGAGCCGTACATCCTCAAGTTTGATCTCGATAGCGTGCTGATCATGGCGTTGTTGCGTCCAAAGGGACGAGAGTCGTTTACGCTCGGCGATTTGTCGCGTGGGTTCAAGACGGTCAACAAGATGCTGCAGGGGCGTGCGGATCGGCGTCCGGTGTGCGCGGTGAGTTTCCTCGGCGCACAATCCAATCGATTGGCGACGAGCGAGGGCGATTCGAGCGAGCCGAGCTTTGAATCGGTGCTGCGGACGATGCACTCGGCGGGATACCGCGGGGATGTGTACCCGAGCCCATGCATGTGGAGCAACGCCCATGTCGGCGTGTTCCCCAGTTATCCGTTCCCGGCGGGGCTTGATCGGATGCGCGCGGGATCGAGTTGATGGCTTGCTCGGCGGGCACATTCAATGCCGACATTTTGATCGATCGGCTCGCGCGGTTCGGGCATACGCTGCCGGCGGTCGTGCAGTGTTTTTCGGATGCGGATTCGAAGTGGCAGCCGGAGGCTGGCGTGTGGTCGGTGCTGCAGATCGTGTGCCATATGGGCGATGAAGAGACGGATGATTTCCGCGCCCGGGTGCTGGGTACGCTTGAAGACCCCGAGAAAGAATGGGCGCCGATCGACCCCGTGGGCGTGGCGATCAAGCGGGATTACCAGGGGCAGGACCTGAAAGCAGAGCTGAACCGGTTTGTTGAGCAGCGGGCGGTGAGCATTGAGATGCTCCACGGGCTCATTGAACCGGACTGGTCGCGGGTGCATCAGCATCCGCGGTTTGGGGCGATGGTTGCGTCGGATTTGCTTGCGGCTTGGTGTGCGCATGATGCGTTGCACCTGCGGCAGTTGGCTCGCCGGCTGTACCAACTCGCCGAGCGCGACGCATGTGGCGGGACGATCCGGTATGCTGGAGACTGGTAGCCGGAGGTCAGGATGAAATACAAGGCGGTGATGCTGTGGTCGTTGCTCGGGTGTGTCGGCGTGGCGATGCTCGCGGGGATTGTCGCGGTGGTGCTCCCGTCGCGGTATGTTGATGACCGGGTCTTTGCGTCAATTGCAACGATGGGCGCGTATGCGCTCGGTGGTTTGATTATTGTCGCTGCGGGTCAACGGATGCGGTGGACGCTGAGGGTATGTGCTCTTTGCACGGTGATCTCGATGGCAATCTACCTCTCGATGATTTGGTTTGAACGCGCGATCAACTGGCGATGGGAGCAGATCGGATGGAAAACCGGCACGGTTTTTTTGATCATCTCGATTGTGCTCGCTCACCGGATGCTTTTGTTCCCGCTGCGGACCCCGCTTTTGTCGGCAAAGATTGCGAAACGGTGCGCGTTGATCTCCGCAATACTGCTCGGGTCGGTCATCATTGTTGGACTGGTGAATGATGGGTTCTGGAACTGGGAAGAGCTTGTGCTTCGGCTGATGGGGATCACCGCGATTGTGACGGCGGGAACGACCATCGCAACGGGGGCGTTTGCTTTGTTTGGCCCCAAGCCGGGCGAGGACGAACCGGGATTGCTTGTGGGAAGCATACCGGTCTCAATATGTTGCCCGCGGTGCGGTAATGGGTTGACCATCGATTCGAATCGAGATGGACGATGCACGGGATGCCGGTTGAAGATCCGTGTTGAAGTTGAGGAGCCGCGGTGCGCATGCGGGTATCTGCTCTACGAGCTTGCAGCGGCGGTGTGCCCCGAGTGTGGCAGCCCTGTTTCCGAGCATGACCGATGGGTTAAGCCGGTAGATGAGGCAGAATAAGCTTTCATGAGAGTGCTTTGTCAGCGCGTCCAGCGTTGGGCGATGGGCATGCGGCGTCCGGTGCCGAAGGCTATGGAAGTCACCTTGATGCCGACGGCCATCTGCTGGCGTTTGTATTCGTTGCGATCGATCAGTCGACATATGCGTGTCACAGTCTCGGCATCGAAACCCGTCTGCTTGATGATGGTTGCGGCGGCTTGCAGGTGCTCGATATGGCGTTCGACAATCTCGTCGAGTATTTCGTACGCGGGGAGTGAATCCGAATCGAGCTGGTCAGGTGCAAGCTCGGCGCTCGGCGGCTTGGTAATTGTATTGATCGGGATCGGTGGGCATCCGTACCCCAGCTTGGATGCGTGCTCGTTGATGTACCTGCAGATCCGGAAGACCATCGTTTTGGGCAGGTCGGCGATGACGGCGAGCCCGCCGTTCATGTCCCCGTAGAGTGTGCAGTACCCGACGGCGAGCTCCGACTTGTTGCCGGTTGTGAGCACGAGTGAGCCGGTGCGGTTTGAGAGCGCCATCATCATGGTGCCCCGGATGCGTGATTGAAGATTCTCTTGGGTGAGATCCGGGAGTACTTTACCCAGAGGTGGTTGATCAATCTCGGCGAAGCCCGTGTTCAGTGTGCCGGCGAGCGAATCGAACCCATCGTTGATCGGAAGGGTGATACAACTGATGCCGAGATTGCTCGCGAGTTCGAAGGCGTCTGACCTGGAGCCTTCACTCGAAAACGCACCCGGCATGGATGCGCCGATGACGGAATCCGCCCCGAGTGCACGCACCGCGAGGGCGGCGACTATTGCGGAATCGATCCCGCCGCTGAGCCCGATGCACGCCCTGGAAAAGCCGCATTTGCCGACATAATCACGGATTCCGAGCGTGAGCGCTTCGATGATCTGTTGCTCTGGGTCGAGTCTGATTTGCTCGGCGTGCGGGCATTTTCCGAGTTCGATGGTTTTGATATCTTCTGCGAATGCTCTGCACTGTCCGCCGACGGTGCCGTCCGCGAAAACAACCGAGGACATGCCGGCGAAGACCAGGTCATCGTTCCCGCCGACCTGGTTCACGGAGACGATGGGCACGCCGAATCGTCGCGCGTGCGATTCAAGAATGGACTGGTGCTTGTAGTTTTTTCCGAGCACAAATGGCGATGCCGATGGGGCGATGATGATCTCTGCGCCGTGGGTAATCAGCTCGGCGACATGATCCGGCTCGTCATCGTACTTTGATAAAAATCCCGCATCGCTTCCACGCCAGAGGTCTTCGCAGATCGCGAGCCCGACGCGCGTGCCGCAGATATCAACAACCATTGGTTCTTGCCCGGGCTCAAAGTAGCGGTCTTCATCGAACACATCGTAAGTGGGGAGCAGTCGTTTGTCGTGATACCCGATCATCTCGCCATCGCGGTACACCACGAGCGAGTTGGTGGTGCCCGCGTCGGTTGAAAGCGGGGTGCCGATGATCATGGCGATATCGTTTGTGTGGTTCTGGCCGATGGCCTTGACAGCTCGGGCGCAGCGCGAGACAAAGTCCTCGATCAAGAGCAAGTCTCGCGGCGGGTACCCGCAGATGCTCAGCTCGGGGAACACCACCAGGTCGGCGCCCTCGTCGCGTGCTGCGTTGATTGCGTCAATGATGCGGCTCGAGTTGGCGTCGATTTCGCCCACGGTCGGATTGAGTTGTGCAAGGGTGATCTTCATTCGTCGGTATCGTACGCACCTGCCTGGGGCGTGCGTAAAAGCCGATCAACCCGCAGCCAGACTACTCCGAAACCGGCGCAAACAAGGTTGACCGCCCCCTCGACCGCGGTGACAAAGACTACCGCGAGCGCGATGGGCGAGGAGTCTGGATCAGTCCCGGCGGCGGCATCAGATATCCCCACCAGAGCAGCAAACCCGATGGTCCCCGCTTCACGGATCCCGATCTGCCCAAACGGTGAGAGCACGCCGATGAGGAAATAGGTCCCGCCGAGAAGCAACGCATCGGCGGCGCTGATGGGCAGCTGCAAGATCGCTGCTGCAATCATGAATCGCCCGGCGAAGGCGAGTACATCAAGCAACCGAGCGGTGTTTGCCACCGTTGCTGCACGATAATCGCCGAGCATCTCAAAGCCCGCCAGGGCCTTGGTGGCGCCATCACCCACGAGCCATTTCGAAGGGATCGGGAGCCTGCCAAGCCGCTGCCGCCCAGCATCGCCGGCAAAGAAACGAGCGATGGATGAACCCGCGATGGTGCACAGTGCGACGCCGCCAATCGCGATCATCCACCACATCAGCGTGATATCTTTGATCCAGATGCTCGCAATGGTGATGGGTGCGAGCGTGATCAGCATGAGCGCGCCAACACAGGCGAACCATGCACCGATCGTAATGAGGGGGACTCGATCTCGACGATTGTGAATCGCCACTCGGACAATGACCGAGAGCTTGAAGGGCAGATACGCGAGGAAGGTCGCGATGGCATTGGTCGAGATGACATCGGTGAGCCGAATTTTATGAAGTTTGTGGATGGTGACCCAGAAGATGACACCATTGAGCCCAACCGAGACTGCCGCAAGAGCCATCATCGAGATGAGTTGCAAGGGCGACGCATCGCGGAGGTGATCGAGCTGGCCCCGGTTTTTCGGGCTGAATGCTGCAGAGACGGCCCAGCCCATCGCACCGAGGCTGAGCAAAAAACCCATCGCCGGGATCAACGCGCGTTTCCAGCGTGCAGCGGGGGCGGGTATGGGCTCTCGGGTATCATTCATGGTCGTGGCTGTGCGTCGATGGGCTTCTTTATTCGGTACGCTGTGCGGGCGGGATCGAGCACGACAATGGTGCCCCCGCCAAGCGCTCTGGCATGGAGTGTATCGGTCAGTTGCCCGATCGTATGCGGAGAAATTCGTGGATCGAGCCACCCTGATGAATCCAGCCTCGCCAGTTCGCTCGTGTTCACGATCACCCAATCAATCCCTTGGTTGGCGAGCCCATCGACCCATCGCGGGGGATCGTTGGGGTGCATCTCGATCAGCCCTGCGACGATCGGCGTGTCGTAGGTGGTGTTGTAGACCACACGCGGGCGGAGATACATCGGCGTCGCGTCGCCTAAGAGGTACACCGTCTCAGAACTATCCACGGCTGCATTGAGCCCGGCGCTCCAGGTCAATGATTGGGCTTGCCCGTCCATGTTGAGCGGATCGGTGTAAACAGCCGCGCCGATCGTCAAGAGCTCGTTGGGATGTCCACTACGCTGACCAGCAAAGAGGCCCCCCGCGAACACCAAAGATCCCATTGCCAGCAGGGCTGCTGCAGGTCTTTGTGCGTGGATCGTTGTGCATCCAAACCCAACGACACACGCACCGAGCGGGACCATCGGGAGGAAGAATCTGGATTGCAGATGGGTCGCAAAGATCCACGCAATCATCGGCAGCCCGAACGCCAACACCAACAACGCGCCAAGACGATGGGTTGGTCTCTTCATCAAGAGCCATGCAAGCATCAAGATGACCGCCGCCGGAAACAGACCCCATTGAATGTTGCTCAGCCCTCGAAACCGGGCGACATGAATCAGGGGCGATGCATCTGGATCGGGCAAGGCGATCATCGCGAGCCGATCCATCAGGGTGCCATCGAAGTGATGAGCCGCTGCAAATCTGGCGAGTTGCTCGCTGCTCCAGTGTCCAGAGCCAAAGATCCCTGCCAAATGCGGGAAAACCGGGTTGCCCGAAGCGATCATATTGCGGATCGTCCACGGCATGATCATCGCTGCCGAGGCAGCCAATCCGGGCAGAATCAGAATACGCCATGATCGGACGGGTGTGCGAGCGAACAGCAGAGCCGCGATCGATGGCGCGAGAAAATAAATCGCAGTCAGCTTACAGCTGCACGCGGCCCCGACAAGCAACCCGCAGAGCAATCCACGCATCGCGGGGCTGATCGAGCGCGTACAGATCACCGCCAACGCCCCGCCCCCAAAGACAATCGCTCCAGGCTCGTTGTACGACATGGTTCCGACCACGACCACCCACGGCGT
The DNA here is from genome assembly GCA_029260265.1 of Phycisphaerales bacterium. Lineage (GTDB taxonomy): Bacteria > Planctomycetota > Phycisphaerae > Phycisphaerales > UBA1924 > UBA1924. The sequence goes on along the minus strand of JAJDDO010000009.1, from coordinate 60,023 downwards.
CAGGACAACCAAGCTCGCCGCGACGAGCCCGGGCAGCCGCGAATCGTGTCCGGCGTACTCGTTGGTCGCCCGCGCGCAGTTGCACGCTGCCAGCAGGATCATCAGCAGACTGAAAAACTGCGCACTCTGTAGCGTGATCGAACGCCCCCCGAGCATCGCGAGGTGGACATACGCCGATTCGATGTACCCCGGATGGAAGGAATAGACATTGTGTTCCTTGGGCCAGATCCTGCCATCGCTGATCCATTCTTTTGGGAGCTCAAGATGGTAACTCAGCGAGTCGTACGCCCCGAACTCAGAATCCCAGAGCGATCCGGGCGGGCTCGAGGCCGCAACGATTAGTAATCCAATACCGACAACGATCATCGCGAGCACCCCGCGCGAAGCACGATCACTCGGCAGATTCATCCGCAATGGATTCGAACGAAGTGAAACCACACAGAGCGCAGCCCCAATCGCGGTGATGATCCACGCGCTGATCTCATTGAGCAGCCCGAGCGTCCCGAGCAGGTGGGTGATCCAGAGCATCAAAGCAAGCCCAAGGGCACCCTTGAGGGCATGATTGCCGCTGATCACAGGTATGTACCGGGCGAGCAGGCATCCAAAGCCATATGCGCTGAGCATGTACACCATCGGCATCCATCCGTTGAACACCACCTCGCCCGCGATCACCACAAGCCGACCCTCTAGTGGACCGCCGCGTCCGATTGCACCAAACCCGATGATCGATAGGGTGAGGAGCCCGAGCAACGCAAGCGCAAAGCCGCGGCTGTGGGGTGTATCCTGCAGATTCGTGCTCGGCTGGGGGTGATCTGGCATCGCGGTATTGTATTGTCTGTGAATCGTGCGCGTTTGGGTCTAGAATCAGATCTGATGGCACTTGAACCGATCTCATCGAATCTTCCCCCGGACACAGACCTCATCGAGCCCATGTGCGCGATTTTCCGTCGAGCCCTCAAGGGCGAGGGGCTTAAGTACACACCGGAGCGTGCGCAGATCTTGGATACCATCATCGAGTTCGACGGGCTGTTCGAGGCTGATCAGTTGCTCGATACCCTCAAGAGCCGCGGATATTCAATATCCAAAGCAACGGTCTACCGCACGCTCAAGCTGCTCGAATCGTGTGACATCATCCAGCATGTGCTCTTCGATCGCGATCAGTTGCATTATCAGCTTGTGGTTGGTCAAGCAGGCAACACGCTGCTGATCCACGCGGATACGGGCAAGATCGAACGCCTCGAGATTCCCGAGCTGGTTGAGCTGCGTGATAAGTTGTGCAAGCAGCGCGGGCTGAAGGTGCAGGGGCACCGGCTCCAGATCTTTGTGACGACACCTGAATGAGATTGATTTTCTGGTACTGCTCTATTCGAGCCCAACCTGAACCCCGTTGGCGGCGCCGGCATCGTGCAGACGCATAATCTCGTGATAGGGCACCTCATCGGCTCCCACGAGCAGCATCACGACCTGTGATCGGACATGCTCATCGAGTCCCGCGATGACGCCGATCGCTTGGTCGACCAGCATCTCCGCATCGCCAAGCCCGCCGACGAGCACGGTATCATTGCGAACAAAGACCTCGACGCGAAGGGTTGGCGCCGGGAGCGTGAACCGAGAATCTGCACCTCGCTCAAGCGTGTCTTGCTGCTCGGGCAGCGATGCCCGCAGGAACCATTCGCTGCCCGCGATGGAGGTCGAGGCCATGAAAAAAATCAGGATCACCAGCACAACATCGACCATCGGCGTCATCGTCGGACCAAAGCCCCCGCTCGATGCACCCATAATGTTCCGCTTTCGAAGTGGACGATGGGCGTGCTCATAGGCCGAGACTTCATTCTGCTTGTCCACGCTCATGATCCTTGCTCCGTCACCAGCTCGATCTCATGAACGCCTGCATCGCGGATATCGTGCAGCACCGGGCGCACCGCACGGTAGGGTGTATCGCGATCAGCTCGAACGCTGACCGCGAGCGTCGGGTCGCGAGTGATCTGCCCGCTCAACTCACCTCGGACACGGCTTGCGTCGATCGGTTCGCCGTTGAGCGTGATCCGCCCATCCTTGTGTATCCCGATGGCGATCGGGTCTCGCTCTTGGGTTTCAATGATCCCGGTGGTTGATGCGGGCGGCGAGATTTCGGTCCGCCGATCAATCGCGAGCTGCCCGACCATCAGATAGAACACGATCAGCACCATAACCACATCGATCATCGGCGTGACATTCACACGCCCGCCCTGATCCGTCGATGAAATTATCGAACGCAGCCGCATCTCAGTTCCCGTCGTCTTGGATCATGTCGACCAGCTGCCCGGCCTCGCCCATCGCCTCGTTGCAATGCTTCTCAACAATCGAGCGATAAAACCCGTACACAAGCAGGCAGGGCACCGCGAGCACCAGCCCGAGCAGCGTATGGAACAACGCCTTGGAAATACCGAGCGATAGGTCGGTCGGTCCCGCGCTCCCCCCGGCCTGCCCGAGCCGCACAAACGCCAAGATCATGCCCCACACCGTTCCCGCAAGCCCGATCAACGGGCCGAGCTCGCCGATGATCCGCAGCATATCCAATGGTCGGGTCCATCGGGCGCAGGCGTTTGATGCCGCGATTTCAGCGGCGTCGCGCATCGCCGCGTGTCCTTTGCTTCGCACACGCCACGCGGCGCTGACCGCGTGCCCAACGATCGAATCATCATCCGCCAGTGCCCGCTCGATCTCGGGCTCATTGTGCGTGGCGAAGTTTTCGAGCAGCCGTTTGGGCAACGCCTTGGGTGCGATTGTTGCTGCACGGCAATCCATCACAACACGAGCAATCAGCATCACCGCGATCAGCGAACCAATCACGAGCACGACACTAAAAATATCAAAGCTCTCACGGAAGAGCTCGATCACGCTGGTCGCGCCGGCATCGCTCTGGGCAAGGGTTATTGAGAAAAGCAAATCATTCATACCTACACCTTATCCGCTTTGCGTCGCGCGTGCGAGCCGCTCGAGCACGGCCTCGAACACCGCTCGCTCGTTCGGCTCGGTCGCCGCCCCAATCGGAGGCAGTTCGATCCAGATTTCGTCCGCACCGCACGCGTCGGCCATATGCATCACGCGGTACAAACCCGCTGCGTACTCGTGGGCGCTATCACTGAGTGGGAAGATCTGCCCGCTCGCTGGATGCTCTTTCGTAGACCATGCAATCAGTGCGATCCGCGCATTCTCACAGCCCAGAGCCTCATCGGTGCTCGCCAGTCTGCACGGTGTTCGAGGCTGGTAGTGCGCCCCGATCAGCCCCGGCGAGCGTGCCGGCTCCGAGTCGCACCCCTGCGAAAGATCCCGCGTGCGATCGATCACTTTGGTCCCGCCGAGCGTATTGCTCAGCGTTTCTATCCCGAGCACACCTCGGCGAAGTATGCAAGCCGTGTCGCCCGTCAGATCAATCACCGTCGATTCGATTCCTGCGTGGCATGCGCCGCCGTCGATCACGATTAGATCGTGCTCTGAGAATCCATCGGCGACATGCTCGGGGCAAGTGGGGGAGATACGCCCCGATGGATTCGCGCTCGGCCCAACGATCGGCCCGCCGAATGCCTCGATCAATGCCAACGCCACCGGGTGCGCCGGGCATCGAACCGCGACGGTCTCGCCGCCTGCGCAGACCACACCCGGGATCGAGTCGTGTTTTTTGAGCACGATGGTCACCGGCCCGGGCCAGTGTGCCCGTGCGATTGCGTCCGCCTGATCGTTCCACATCTTGACCACGCCGCGGGCCATCGCGATGCCTGATACATGCACGATCAGCGGATTACTCGCCGGTCTTCTCTTGAGCGCAAACACCGCGGCGACCGCATCCGGATTCAAAGCATCCGCGCCAAGCCCATAAACGGTCTCGGTCGGGAACGCAACAGGAAGAGCCTCGCTCAGCCGCCGAACACCCAATGCGATCCCCTCGGGTCCTTCAAGGATCCTACTCATCACCCGACTCGCCGCCGGGCATCTCGGCCGGATCTGCATCCTCATCCGGGTCACTCGGATCCAGCGGCGATTCACCGCGTGCGAGCTGGTTGGCATCGGGCACCACCAGATCAATCCGGTTCCGATCGAGCGTGGTGCCCATAGCCTGATAGAGATCAGCCAGAGAAGATTGGTAGGCGACCATCGCCGAAGCCTCGGCGAGCTCAGCATTGGCGAGCGCCTCTTGCTGGTTCAGTTCCAGATTCAATCGCTCGATCGAATACCCAGCGTTGGTCAGCTCTTTTTCAACCTTCAACGCCCGCAGCGCTTCGCCCTGGGCGACCCGCGAGAGCGTGGATTGCTCGATCAGATCGTGATTGGTGTAGACGCTGTTGAGCGCGTTCTTCACTTCGACGATCACGCCCTGCACGCTGCGCCGGTATTCGACGACCGAGCGCATCCGCTCTAGCCTCGCAGAGCGAAGCCCCGCCTCGCCCGCACGATTCCCGATGGGTTGTTCGAAGGAAAGCCCGATGAGCCAATCATCGATAAAGCGGTTCGCGTCCGCATCGTTGTATGAATCCCCATACTCGCCCGCGAGACCAACGAGCCTTGCCTGCGCAATCAGGTCCAGCTTGGGCTTGCGGTGATTCTTGGCGACGGTCTCACGGATTGTTGCGTCGTCAATATTCAAGACCGCCTGCTCAAGCTCTGGGCGATTGACCACCGCATCGCTCATCGCCTCGAAGAGCCCGATGCGGAGGTCTTCCGGCAGCGAGTCATGGGCCGGCAGGATGATCGATTCAGATCCGACCGGGATATTCGGATCGTTGAGCAGCTGCTTAAGCCGATCGCTCGCGATGCGGATGTTTGTTCGGGCAGTGAGCAGATCTCCGCGTCGGCGTTCGACGCGTGCGACCGCATCGGCGACCTGCGCCTGGCGGGCGTCTTGCACACGCCTCGCCCTGATGTCATCGCGGACCTTGATTCCCCGCTCAAGCAGCTTCGAGCGGATCACCAGCTCTTTATACCGAAGCACCAGATTCCAATACGCGCGCTCAGTCTCAGAGGTCGATGCGATCAGTTGCTGCCGGAGCCCATTGACTGCGGACCGCTCGGCGTTCTGGGCAAGCCGAACCTCCGACAGGGTGGTGTCCGAACCAAACCCGCGGAGCAGCGGCTGATCGAGCCGGGCCGTGACACCGACCTGCTTGGCTGGGTTGGGGACCGGGGCGGCACCAAAGAATGAGCTGTCGACATTGTTGTTGTTGATATCGTGGGTGACCGAGAGCGACCCGCCAGAGTTGAGCTCTTTGCTCACGCCCACCGAGCCCGAAGAGGTCGTGAAGGAATCACGCACAATCTGGGCAACCCCGCCACCGAGCGCTTGCCCTGGGCGTGGTGTGTTGGAATCCTGGTACTGGGCTTCACCAAAGAGTGTCCAGTCAAACGCCGCCTGCGCCTGCACGACCCCGGCCTCGCTGATCGCCGGCGCATACCGGGCGACTTCTACATCGAGGTTATTGCCCGCCGTTGCGTGGATCGCGTTCTCAAGCGAAATCGGGATCATCGTCATGGGCTGTCCGAGCAGGTCGGTGCCGAGGATCTCGCCGAGCGCCTCGCTCTCGAGCGTGTCCAGCGCGCCGAGTTGGGCGAGGTACCCTTGCACAGAATACTCTGCAGCGATGATGCCGAGGTGGTTCTCGCGGATCTCGAGCTTGGATAAATCGGTGTGGGTCGTCAGCGTCCGCCGATCGGGGTTGGCTTTGGCTTGCTGCACCTCGCGCTCGATCGCGTGGATCATCGATTGTTGCAGTTCACCGGCGGTGGGCGGCTCAAACGGGGAGGCGCATCCGCCGATCCATCCGCAATACAAGAGAATCGAGCCGAATACAGGCGTGGAGATGAAGAATCGAGGGCGTGGGGTGTGGGTCGTCATGGTCGCAAACAATAGGGATTTGATCGTCATGCTGCTCGGTCGTAGGCAATCTCGTGCAGGATTCGGTATAATTTCCTCTCACGAAATATTGCGCCCGACGCTCTCAAGCCAATATCATTGGGTGCCAGATCCGCCCGGCGTATTGCTGGGAGGATCGTTGCTCGCTCACACAGGAGACCGCCGTGCGCCGAACACTCTTGACCGTATCCGCCATCGCCCTCTCGGCCCTCGGATCACTCCCCGCCCATGGGTCAACCAGTCTCGATGAGACACAGATCTCCTATCCCAAGAACCTTGAGGGTTCTTGGTATGTTGTCAGCTCCGCCCAGGCGCCGATGCGTGCCGGCGATAAGGGCGTGTTCTATGTCGTCGCGACCTTTGAAAAGGGTGATTTCATCGTCGCCGCATCGAACACTGACGAATACGCCGCGGCTCATTATCCAGAGTCACTTGCGGCGGCGGTCCCTGTCGGTGAAGTTGACCCTGGGAGCACAAAGGGGACTGTGGTCCTGATCGAAGATTCCAGACTCCGCGCGATGTCCTCGCTCTTGGGCATGTCGGGCAGCTGGAAGGGGCTCTACAAAGACCCGATCCCGAGGGGCACACCGCTCGAAGTGATCGAAGAACTCAAATCAAACTCCGGGCAGCTCGTCGGCTATCGGGTGCGGGCGCCACGCCCGCCTGTATCAACCTCAGAGCCGCTCGGATACATCAAGATGAGCGATCTTCGCCCCGCGACACACGAAGAAGTCCGCGGATTCCTAGGTCAGTCGACACCAAAGGAATCAGCAGACCCTGAACCTACCGAAGAGCAAGCCCCCGAGCCAGAACCCGCTGTCGATCTGCCAGCTGATCCCCAAGAGCATCTGGATAGCTCCAACATGGATCCAATGGATGAGCCCGGGCTCGAAATCACGGCCCCGATCAATGAGCCAGAGGTTGTCACCATAGAAGACCCGATCGAAATCGATGAGCCGGTCGTGATCGAGTCCAAGCCGATCGAACAGCCCAAGCCGATCCTTGTCGCCCCAGACAAATCGGCCCGCCCGATTGAGCCCGTGCTCAGCGTCTCCGCGCTCGAAACGCTCGAAGCAACCTTCAACACCACACGCAGGCTCCCACGCAAGCAGCTCGATGAAGCCCTCGAAGAGTTGCTCGCCGAATACACTCGCGCGTTTGATGCCGCGGCTAATGACGCCTCGCTCGCACGAGCGCTCAGCCAGCGCATCGAGTGGCTCAAGATCCGGATGGAAACACGCGATCAGCGCCATGCGATCACTTCGACCCTGACACAGAGCGATCGCACCCGGATCGAAGCCGAATCCAAGATCGATGAATGGAAATCCGGGCGTGCATATATCCTCGTCGGGCGGATGGTCCCCAGCGCGGTGTACACCGGCGACCAACTGCCGCTGCTCTACCGTGTGCAGGGCACCGACGATTTGACCGGGCGACGGATCACCATCGGCTATGTCGCTCCAAGTTCGGATCAAGACTTCAGAGGGATGCTCGGGTCCATCGTCGGGATCATTGGCTCGTCCGAACTCGACCCCGCACTCAACCTACGCATCATCCGCCCCGACCGTATTGATGCCATGCCAGAATAGATGCCTCCCGATCCTTTGACACAGAAACCAGATTCCAAGCCCGGCATCCGCATGGGTGATGGGCTTAGTGCGCTCAGCGACCCGATCAATGCAGCCCGCCAAGCAACCGAGCGCGCCCATGAGAAGCTCGATTCCAAGAGTGCGGATCTGGTCATCGTGTGTGTCACCGCTGCCCATGCCTCGCGTATTGGGATGATTGCCGATGTGGTCCGCGAGGGGCTTCTGCCGAGCAATCTGCTCATCGTCACCGCCCAAGGCGTCATGGGCTCGGCGAGCGAACTGCACAACGCCCCCGGCATCTCCGTGACCGCGATGCACCTGCCGGGCGTGCACATCCACCCGTTCTGGCTCGATCACCTCGGCGGAAACGAAAGCATCGAATCAAGGGCCGCGGGGTTCTCGCACGCACTCGGGGCAACCGATGAGATGCGTGCGGTGCTCTTCTTTGCTGATCCCTTCTCGGTGCCGCTGGTCAACCTCGTACCCGCCCTGAGCGCTGCCCGCGTCGAGATCGCCGGAACCAATGGTCAGCCAGAGCCGATAGGCACCATCATCGGGGCGATGGCCTCGGGGTCCAATCGCCCGGGCGGCAACACCTTGTATCTCAACGGCGAGATCCGCAACGAGGGCGCGATGGGCGTCACACTCTCGGGCCCGGTGCGCATTGACGCCGTTGTCTCGCAAGGATGCCGACCGATCGGCGGTCCCATGGTCATCACGCGGGCGCGAGGGAACCTGATCCTCGAACTCGGCGGGCACCGAGCGGTCGATGTCATCCGTGAGACCGTGCAGATGCTCTCACAAGACGACAAGGCGCTGATGGGCAACGGGCTGCTGCTCGGGCGGGTTATACACGAGCACAAATCACGGTTCGGGCGTGGAGATTTCCTCATCCGCAACATCATGGGCGGCGACGAAGAATCCGGAGCCGTCGCGGTTGCCGACCTTGTCCGCGCCGGTCAGACGGTTCAACTCCACCTGCACGACGAACAAACCGCCCGCGAAGATCTGCAACTCCTGCTCGACGGGCAACGCCTTTACGACAAGCCCGCCGGTGCGTTTGTCGTCTCATGCAACGGTCGGACCGACAAGTTCTTTGGCGAGGGCGGGCACGACGCGAGCGCTATCTGCCACGCGTTTAACCCAATCGAGGACGGCGCACGCAAGGCCAAGAGCGGGATCGAATATGATCCCGACGCGGGCATCCCTCTCGGCGGGCTCTTCGCCGCCGGTGAGATCGCCCCGCTTGGCGAAACCATTTTCCATCACGGGCACACCGTTGTCGCCGCCCTCTTCCGCGATCCAGACTAAACCGGTGGCACAGGCGACCCGCCTGTGATTCTCAACCAGGGATTCAGATATCCCGCGAGGGCTCAATAATCCCGCGGCATTCGCCGAATCCGATCCTTCGGAACCCTTCGCGCTCGCAATACGCCTTCATGATGATCTCGTCGCCGTCGGCGATGAACTTGCGTTCCTCGCCCGTCGGCAGCACGATCGGCGTCCGCTGCGTGCCCGGCACAAGCACCGGGGGCTCGGCGAACGGGTCGCCGTCCCAGGTGAGCTCAAGCATCGATCCTCGCGCATCGCGTGTGGTGCCCGAGATGGTGCCGCTGCCGAGCAGGTCGCCCGGATTCATGTTGCACCCGTTGACCGTGTGGTGCGTGAGCATCTGGGCGAGCGTCCAGTACATGTCCTTGAAGTTGGCGGTTGATAGGTGAACGGGTTTCATCCCCGCTTCGCGCATCTTGGCCGACACGATGTGCACTTCAACCTTGATATCAATCCCGCCCGCCTTGCGGTTGCTGTCTGAATCCATATACGCCAACGGCTGCGGATCGTTCGCGTCCCGCTCCATCGCTCCGCAACGGAAGGGCGCGAGCGCCTCCATCGTCACGATGTAAGGCGACACGGTCGATGCAAAGTTCTTCGCCAAGAACGGCCCGAGCGGGACATACTCCCACTTCTGCAGATCCCGCGCCGACCAGTCGTTGAGAATGCACATGCCCAGCATGTGATCCTCAGCATCTTCGATCGAGATCGGCTCGCCGAGCATATTCCCTCGCCCGACGATCACCCCCATCTCCATTTCGTAATCCAGCAGCTTACAAGGCCCAAATGATGGCGATCCGCCTTCTTCGGCGGGCGCTTGTTGCCCGACGGGTCTCTTGATCGAAGTTCCCGACGCGACGATCGACGACGCCCTGCCGTGGTACCCGATGGGGATGTGCTTGTAGTTTGGGAGCAGCGGGTTGTCGGGGCGGAACATCGAGCCGACATTGGTGGCGTGGTACAGCGAAGCGTAGAAGTCGGTGTAGTCGCCGGTCTGGGTGATTGGCGTGATAAGATCGATCTCATCATGGTTGCAAAGCAGGTGTTTCTCCTTCTTCATCAGTTGCGCCTTCGGATTTTCATCGGAGAGCAATACCTGGATGGCAACCCGCAGAGCATGGAGGCTGAACTCGCCATCGTCAGCAATGGAAGAGACCTCCCCAACCTCATCAAACCAGTCGATCAGGTCGTCATCGCTGACCCCTTCAATATGGAGATAACCCAGCTCTGCAGCGAGTGCGAGATCAAGAAGCTCTTCGCCGATTCGCACAAAGATGGTGTTGAAGAGAATCTGATCAGCATACCCAAACTCTTCGCCCTGATAGCTAGGTCGCGTGCTGAGTCGGGTAAGCCCGTTTGCGAATGGCAGATTCTGGATTGGAAAATCCGTCCCCGGATCGTTCGCGCTCTCTACCCAGGATTTCAGCTTCGGATCGTGTGTTTCATCTACTTTACGGGCCATAAAAATCACTCCTTCGTTCTTGAGCCTAGGGCATTGTTCTTATAAAAGCCCAAGTTTCTGCAGGTCCTCTCGTGGTTCATCGAACGAGCAACTCCCGTAGCTTGTCGCGAATGATTCCCGCGCGACCGCGAGGTGCGCCGTCGAGACTGAAATGTCGTTCCATCGCACGCCATCATCAGAGAACACAAACGCCTTCGCGTCTGTCTCTTCAAGGATCGCTACGGTTGTTGCTTCGTCGGGGTTCTTCGCGTTGCGGACATACGCCGAGGCGACAAACACATTGACAAACCCGTGCATCACGCCGCGCGGTGCATCATCCTCGTAGGTCAACGCATGCTCGGCGCGGATCGGATGGTGCAGCCCGGCGGTGCACTTGAACCCAACCGCCGCCGCTTCGCACGCGAGGATAAACCGTGCGATATCAACGGTGTCGGGGATCATCGACGCCTCGATCCCGCCGCAACGGATCTTGGCGATCGAATCGCCGCCCGCCAATGCCGCGATGTATCCGCGCGGGTCGCCGTTCATGATGACATCCTGCGGGATCTCGAAGGCGACATCAATCGCCTCGGGTATCAGCTCGAGCGCCGCGTCGATCTCATCGACCGAACCGATCTTCATCTCGATCGCATCGACCATCGCCAGCCCGTTGGCCTCGTCGTCGTGGTGCTTGTTGAACGCGTAGATCGCGTCGAGGTTCTCTTGCAGATCACCGATAATGATCGCGCTGAGCTGCCACGGGTCAATGTCGTCTGCCTGCTCGCGGTACCCGCTGGTCGCAAAGGTCCCGGGCAGCACCACCGATGCCTTCTCGGTGAACTCCTTGAGCCTGGGCACCGGGCAGATGAACCGGGCGAGAAAATCGCTGTGCTCGCTGCGGAGGTACTTGGCGTAGTTCTCCGTCGCGATCGACATGTCGAGCTTGCTGGGCGGAAAGAGCCCGGCGTAGTCAATCAATCCGGTCATCAGCGTTCGGATCGAATCAAGCATTGTCTGCGTCATGGTGCCTCTCCGTCTGGGTCTGTGTTGCCAGTGTTCATCTTGTTTTCCCAGCGTTCCATCGCTAGGCTCGGGATTTGGTTTGGATCAAAGAAATCGGTCATCGCGTGCTCGAAGAGCGCGTGCCTGCGTGCGTTGGCAATGCCGCCCTCGAAGTGCCCGTACGGGACGACGAAACGCCACTTTTGACCAGGCCCGGCATCGATCGCATTGAACACCGCAGCAGCGGAAGGTGCGGGAGCAACCTCGTCGCGACAAGCGAGCATGCCAAGCGTCGGAATCCGCACTCTAGACGCATGGATCGCCGAATCGCACAGCCGAAGCCGATCGAACAACTCCTCGCTTCGCCCGTGGTGGTGTTCGATGATTCTGCGGAGGTCGACCGTGGTCCCCGTTGCCCGCTGGTGCATCCGCCATGCCCAGCTACCAAGTGAGGGCAGGGCGATGCACAGCCGCCCGACGATGTTCTCGTCGGCGAGCCTGCCCATCAGCTGCGCGGTAGCGATGGTGCCAATTCCACCGCCCAGCGATCGCCCGTGCACCCACACAGCAGATCGCCCGGATTCAACGGGCAGATCAAGATTGACCTCACACCGCTGAAGCAGAATGTTGCGCATCACCCGCACCGCATTGCACACATCGCCGACCGCATCAGGGAGAATCCAGTCCTCCGCATCCGCACCCGCAAACCCGCGTCCGACCCACCCCGCGCCGAGCGCATCGGGCGTTGTCTGGTCGCCGATCCCGATCTGGGACCCTGGGTACCCACGCAGTCGAACGATCAGCACCGCCACGCCTCGATCAGCAATCTCCTGCCATTGATCGGCGCACGCTGCGAGCGGCGCAGGTGCTGTGTACCCGTGGGTAGTGACCAGCGCGCCACGGATGGGCTGGTCGTTGCGGGGGATGATCAGCGAGCATCCGATCTTGACGCCTTGGAATGATTCGTACTCATGCGTAGCGGTCGGATCAGATGGATCCGGGATCACCCGCTTGGTCAGCACCGGTGAACCATCGAGCAGCCGATAGTACCATCGCTTCCAGAACCCGGAATGATCAAGGCTGGGCACAGGATCAGCAACATGCGACATGGTGCGCACGGTATTGAAACCAAAATCGTCCGGCTTGGTCATGGCCGAATCGTCTCCAGCCGCGCTACTCACGGATGATCATGCCCCTCGTGGGGATCGTACTGCTTGGTGTTCTCATGATCGATGCTGCCTTCGAGCAACTCGTCGCGGGCGGCTTCGTACGCCCAGTGCAACGCACGCAGATCGAACTCGGCAATCCAGAGCTGGCTGCTCGGACGATCCTCGCCCTCGCGGAATGCTCCACGCTGGGCGGTCCAGATCATGTACTTCCCGTCGTGGCTGAACGCGGGGAGCCCATCAAACCCACGGGCCTGGGTGACTCGAAGGCGAGGTGTCTGCTCGGCATCGTAATCGCCCGATGCGTCCAGCGCGTACACCTCATAGTTCCCATGCCCCTGCTCGCTTGTTGAGTAAAGCAGGTACCGCCCATCAACAGTGTAGAACGGCGCCCAGTTGACATGCTCGTTGTCCGTGATCTGGACCTCTTGCTTGATCCCTACGATGTTGCCCTCCTCGTCATACTCGAGGTAGGCGGTGAAGATCTGCAGCTGTTGATCCTGACGACGGTCAGAGCGGTAGCAGATCGCCTTCATATCAGGAGAGAAGAACGGGCCGCCATCGTATCCATCTGCGGTGATGAGGGGCATGTGCTCGCCGCTCTTGGTATCATGCAGCCAGATATCGCCGTTGGTTCCCCCCGGTTCGAGCTTGGTGTACAGGATGTAGCGACCATCGGGCGACCAGGATGCTTCCGCGTCGTATCCGTCGCGATCCCAGAGCGGCTCTGCGTTGACCATACCAAGCGTGAAGTCCTCGATGCTGATCCCCGGCTCACCCTCGTCGGTGTCCTTCATGGTCAACTCGAACTTCCCGCTCAGGATCTCCATCTCGCTGGGGAACTGCCAGGAGTACTTTGACCCATCGCGCTGATAGCCCGCGACATCTTCGGTCGCCGGGGGCACACGCGTCGAGCCAAACAAGACTGTGTTGCTCTCGGTCGGATGGAACCAGCCGCAGGTGTTCGATGATCCCGGATTCGAGATCCGCGAGACGAGCGTGAGCCCGGTGATGTTTTTAGCTTTGTCATACTCAAACTGGGCAACATACATCGAATAGTGCTCGTCGGGCTCTTGCCCCTCCTCCGGCACGGGGATCCCCTGGAAGATGAGATACTGCCCGTCTGGCGAGAAGTAGCTCTCGCCGGCCTTGATGAAATCCTGCTCTGATGTCAGCTGCAGATAATCACTCAAGAACCGGATCTCGTTTTTCTCCCAATCCGCATCCCAATCAGGGTTCGGGTTCGATGCCTTACCGGCACCACAAACAGAACTCATGCACACAATCGCGGTCAATATCGTCGTTTTCATCCGGGAACTCCTCGCATGGGATACACTAACAAACATGGCTGATACTAGGTCTCAACACCAGATTTCGCGCGTCAAAGAGGGCCCAATCCCGTTCTTTGAATACAACCCCGCGTTGGGCGATCCGCCCATCATATTTGCCGACGAGCACATCGTGGTGATCGACAAACCCGCCGGGCTGCTCTCGGTGCCCGGAATAGCGCCCGAGAAGCAAGATTGCGCCCGCTCACGCGTGCAATCCATGTTCCCGGATGCAACCGGACCCATGACTTGCCATCGGCTCGACCTCTCGACCTCGGGCGTCATGATCCTCGCACTCAGCAAAGAAATCCACAGAAATCTCTCCATCCAGTTTGAAAACAGACGGACCCAAAAACGCTACCTCGCACTGCTCAACGGGCACCTTCAGCCCGACGAGGGCACCATCAACTGCCCGATGCGCAAAGACATGGATGTCCGCCCATTGCAGCTCGTTGATTATGTCCAGGGCAAGCCATCGGTCACGCATTTCCGCGTGCTCGCCCGCGAGAGGCATAACGCCAATCCCGTCACACGGGTGGAGCTCTTGCCCCACACCGGTCGCACGCATCAGCTCCGCGTTCACGCAGCCCATCCATTGGTCACCACCATCGGCAAACCATCGGGCGATGAAACTCCAGGGCTCGGCATGCCGATCGTCGGCGATGAACTCTACGACGAACGCGGAGATGCCGATCGGCTGATGCTCCACGCCTCGATGCTGACGATCCACCACCCGGTGACTGGGAAACAGGTTACTTTTTACGCGCCCGAACCGTTCTAGTACACCAGCGGCGGGAGGTGCGGAGCCGGCCAGCTGATCCCGGTTGATTCCATGATCTTGCGCAGCTCGATCACATCAATCTCGCCAAACGCATCGCGTTGGTGCGAGTCAACATCAAGCACGCCGTAGCATTGGCCGTCCTCACCGAATAGGGGCACCAGAGCCTCGGAGCGATCCCGCGGGTCGCATGCAATGTACCGCTCTGCGAGGTTGTGCACATCCGTCACAATAATCGGGCGGCGTTTGAGGTAGCACATTCCGCACGCGCCGTGCATCTCAATCGGTGAGCACGCGGGGGTGTCGCGGCTCGGACCCAGGACCATTTCCTCTCGGCCCTCGATCTTGGTGTAGAACCCCACCCAAGAGACCCCGAAGTCCTTGAAGAAACGCCAGAGCACATCGGCGGCGGCGCGCATGCGACGAGCACGATCACCCGACACATGATTCAGTGCCAAAGCAACCGGCTCGTACTGGCGTTCAAACGAACCCATGAGTTGTCTCGCTTATCCGAAACCTTATGTGCGTATCAGAGCGTTGCGCTGGTGAACGGGAGCAAGCCCATAAACCGTGCACGCTTGATCGCCCGTGCGACCATACGCTGCTGGCGGGCATTGGTGCCCAGACGCTTGCGCCCGTAGATCTTGCCGTTGGGTGTCATCAATCGGCGGAGCACTTCTGTATTCTTGTAATCAACAAACTCGATCCCCTTGCCACTCTCTTGCGTGGGCTTCACAGGTGCACCCTGCTGGAATCGGTCTCTGCTGTCACGGCTATCACGGTCTCGGCTCATGTGTCATTCCGTCCTGGTCTGGGTGACCCGCTGAGAGGCAAACAATGCCAAGTCCTCGGGTGACGGATCTTCGTTGCGGAGAGGAGTTTAGCCCCTCAATCCGTCCTCGTCGACACCCTCAGAGACATAGTGCCCGCTCGAGCCCGGGTTTGGCTGCGAAGATCGGTTAGAAACCAGGGCATCAAGCCCCACCCGTCCGCCTCCACGCCAGATCAGGTACACCGTAGGCACCAGAAGCACCAGATCACGGATGACCTGACACCACCCGACCGAACTCGAACACACAACCGAGAGATCCCCAAAGCATGAACAATCCGCAGAGATCGAATCGTCGAATATCACATGTAACAGGGCACCCATAAACAGCACGAGGAGCACCCCGATGGTCACCGCTGACGCCCGGGTCCACAGCCCGAGGACCAGCAGCACGCCCGCGATCATTTCGACCCAAGGCATCGCGAACGCTCCGAACACGATCAGGTGCTCATAAGAATCGGCATCGACGACCTGGAATCCCTTGATCGCTTCGGCAAAGGATTGGATATCCCCGATCTTGGTCCAAGCAGCGATACAAAAGACCCCGCCAAGCCCAACACGCAGGGGCATCTGGAAAAGGATGGATTCTGCCCAACCGGTCTTCTTGCTCACGGCTGATCCCCCGTCACGGAACCATCAGCGTGCTCAACGGGCAACCCCGCGTCCACCCAGTGCTCGAACCCACGCCCCATGATCCGGACATCGGTAAAACCGAGGCCCGATCGCTCGATCGCAAACTTCGCATTCTCTGAGGCATCACAGTCGCCGCCCACGCAATAGATCACGATCGTGACCTCCGGCGGGATCATGGAGAGCTCGTCGAGCCCCGCCTTGCTCCGCACACGCGGGGCGGGTAAAAACAACGCGGTCGCGATGTGCGATTCGTTAAACTCGTCCTCGTGCCTCGCGTCCACGAAGTACGCGCCCTCGTCATAGAGGGCGTACGCCTCGCGGAGTGTGAGCGTGCCCGGAGGCCCAGGGATATCAAGCGGGTCGATCGGAAAACTCCCCGCGTCGGCATTCTGTTCATCGTTCGATGGGCCGCCCGGATCGGCGATCGCAACCTCTGGGGTATGCACCACCGGCATTGGATCAACCGTTTGATCAGTCGTCGGATCTATTGTCTGGTCATCGATCTGAGGTGCCGGTGCGCGGCGGAACCCAACGGGGTTCTTGATGACCAGCGCATGTCCAACGCCGATCATCGAGCCGAGCCCGACGATCGCAAAGACCCTGACTGTCGTGGTGCACAGGTGCATATCTGATCAGTTCCGGCGGATCTGTCCATACATCTGGATGGTTGCCTGCTCTTCGTCCTTGACATTGGTGACAAGGTGGAGAAGCGCGTTGAACCGTGGAGCGACATTGACCGCGGTGCCCTTTGCACGCACGATCCAGTCATTGCGGACCTCGGGGTCAACGGGCTCAAAGGTGTACTCGGCATCGAGCGCGACGGTGTTGGAGTTGGCGCTGGTGATCTCGAACGGTGCGCCGGTCACGGTGCGGACATGCAACGAAATATCAACTTCATCACCCACGACAAGGCGTCCGAGCGTCATCCGCACCGGGGTCATACGAAGATCGCCGTGAACCTGTGCGTAGGTGGTCACCGAGAAGATCGGCTTCTCTGGGTCATTTGTGCGGATGCTGAGTTCCGAGTGGTAGCTCTCGGGCTTGACATCCTTCGAGAGTGTTACACGGATGATCCGGTCGTAGAGAATCTCATCGCCCTCGGCGACCTCGCCGTTGTCGATAATCTCGACCGAGAAAACCTCGGGATCGGTCGTGGTTGCCCGGGTGACCTTGAAGTCTTCGAACCGCCCCTTGACATGCAGATCCGCGGTCGCGCCTGCGCCCTTCTGCGAAGGCTTAAAGACGAGCTGCGCGGGCTCAACGACAACCAGAGGCTTGACAAATGAGCGAACCATGAGCGTTGTGGTCGGGTTGTTCTCTTGGTCTGTGAAGACGGTGATGTTGCGTGCCTGAGCGCCGCGTTTGCCCTTGGGATCAAAGATCACCTCGATGCTGCCGGACTCGCCCGGAGCGTAGGTGGTCTTTGTGAGTTCAACAGCGGTGCACCCGCACGCCGGTTTGATATTGGTCACGGTCACCGGTCCGAGCCCGACATTCTTGAACTGGAAGCTGAGTGTCGGATTTTCGTTGTCGAAGATCACCCCGGTTTCTTGGCTCTTTGAAGCGAAGGTGAGGTTCCCCTTGCCCTTCAAACTCGCGGGCTCTGCGCCGGACTCAGATCCAACCGCCTTGGTCGCAGTTGTCTGCTTCACGGGCTGAGCGTCCTGCGCGATGGAGGCAGACCCGAGGGCCACGACGCCAACCATGCCGAGTGTAGAAAATGCCTGTGCGATTCTGCGATTGCTGATCATCTGATTGCTCCCTATCCGTTGTGCACGCAAATGCACGATTAGTCGTATCGATTCCACCCGTTCGCTCTAGGTGATGCACCGGCGGATTGTATTCCTCAGGATTCGGCGGATCCGCTTCTGCCGATCAGAGAGAATCGACAGATCTTCTCCATCGATCCCTCACCACCCTTCTAAACGCACGCGGGAGCAGGCAGATTGCAATATCGGGGCTCAGCGGGTGTTTTTCTTGACAAACCCAGTCTGAAGCCCGCCAGAGGGTTATGGGCACCCGGCGTTGAAGATATTGAGGTACGCAAACACATCCTGCAGGTTAAACTGCCCGAACGGGGCGGCAAGGTCCGCAGACGGATCCGAAGTATTGAACAACGCGAGGTAGGCGAAGACATCCTGCAAATTGAGCACGCCGAACGGAGCGATGAGGTCCGCACCCGAACAAGGCCCTCCAACGGGGTTTGTTCCATAGACGATCAACTCAAAGTCGTCCCAGAACGGCACATCACCCGGGCCGCGATCAGAAATATTCACCGTCCAGGTCCCCGCTGACATCTCATCGAAATGCCTCAGCGAGGTAAAGGTGTAGTTGACATAATCATCTTGTGTGTCGGCACGCGAGGTCGCAAGCAGCGACTGGGTGCCGTCGGGGCTGGTCAGCAAGATCTGCAGATCGCCGACATAGGTGGTGTCGATATTGAGCACCAACTCCACCGCCTCGATCGAGATATCTTCAGCGATGTTGGCGGTGCGGGTGGTCCCGGTGGTGTTGTTGTCGGGGATGGTGACATCGACATTCACAGTTCCCGACGATGCCTGGACCTCGGGGCCGACATTGGTCCATGATTCAGCGAGCACCACCGAGTCCTCGATATCGATCGCACCGAACCCGTAGTTCAGGTTGATCAGGTGCCCCGCGCCGTTTGTTGACCATCCTTTGTCACCCGGATCGCATTGACGCGCTGAGTTGACAAACACATGCTGGATGTCCCTCTGGGTCAACGATGGGTTGGCATCGAGGATCAGGGCGACCGCCCCGAGTGCGAGCGGCGAGGCCGAGGAGGTCCCGCCGAAGTTGGAGGTGTATGAACTCCCCGAGGTGGTGGTCCAAGTCCCGCGGTTATTGCCCGACGAATGGGTGACGACAAGCATCGAGCTGCCCGTCTCGTTGTACCACGCGCGGAAGTCCTGGTCTCCGACAGAGCCGATCGCGAGCGTGTGCCTGCTCGACGCATACGGATCATAATCGCACCGATCACCGGTGCCGCCGTTGCCCGCTGCCCAGCAGAGCGCGGTCCCCAGCCCGCCGCGCCCATTGACCGCGGTGTTCTCGATCGCTGCCCGCTCGATGCTTGAGAGGTAGCTGATCGTCCCGTCGTCAAACGGGCCCCACGAGTTTGATTTCGCGTCGTTGAGATCGTTGCGGTACTCGAATGCGGAGGCGGTTTGCGAGCTTGATCCGTAGAGCTGCTGGGAGAGGTTGGCGTTGTAGGCAAGCCCCGCGCCGCCTTGGCCGTTGTTGCCGGTCATTGCTGCGATCCCCGCACACCCGGTTGCGTGCGAGGTGCTCGAGCCGCCGCTCTGCGACGCGGTCGAGTAATAGTTCGGCGAGAGATCAGGATGATTCGATTGGAACCCACCTTCGACGATCCCGATCGTGACGCCCGAGCCGTCATACCCAAGATCCCAAGCACCGTCGGCGTTGATATCTGCGATCGACACGCTCGTGTTCCGCAAATGCCACTGGCTCGAAAAACTCGGATCGCTCGGTGCGCGAAGCGCACGCGGGCGGGTCATGTCAAGCTCGACAGACTCAAACGCTCCGCCATCGCGCAGCGACTGGGCGAGCTCAATCGCATCGCCGACGGTTGGCGTGTCAACAACCGCGAAACCTGCAACCCGATCGTGCGCACGCACCGCGATGCTCCGCGCCCCGCTTGGTCGCAGTTCTTGCACGCGGGCGTTGAGCACCGCCAGATCGTTGGTCCGCACTACGATGCGGCTATGAAGGATGTACCCCTCGGTCGGAGCCGGGATCTGCCCCGCCTTGTCCGCAAGATCGGCGTTGATCCGTGAAGCAGGGCTTGATGTCGCATCGAGATCGGCGACAAGGAAGACCTCGCTGCCCCGCACGCTCATGACATCGCGATGCCCGGCGTTGGTCTGGGTGTTCTGAGCTTGATCCGCAGCGACAACCGACCCGGCTGCAAGGACCAAGGCAAGCAAACTTGTTCGTGAAGTGGCCCGATAGAAATGATTCAAGAGCATGGTGCTCCTCCAAAGGATTGATCTGCAAGTTGGAAACTCAACTCCGCCCAAACGAAAACAGGCAAAGAATCAAGCGTAAGCACGCCCGAACGGGCGTGCGGGTACAGAAAAAGCATGACCCGCAACCATGTACGGTGCAAACGATCCTTCGGATTCATCCCAATCTCATCAGCTCAAAGAAAAACCCCTCCCGTGCGGGAGGGGTGGATGAACGGTTATCGGTGGCTTGCTTACGGATTGCAACCGGCGTTGAAGATCGCGAGGTAGGCAAACACATCCTGCAGGTTGAAGTCCCCGAACGGGGCTGCCAGGTCGGCCTCGGGGAGCTGGGCGTTGAACAAGGCAAGGAATGCGAAGAGATCCTGAAGATTAAGCACATCATCACCATTGAGGTTCGCAGTAGAATTGCATGGATTCACATGAACCGTGTAGCTGCGTTCCTCGACCATGAGATGGTTGTACAGAACTTGATCTCGCACCATCGGCGTGTCATCAGCAACGCGTACGCTCACCGAGTGTGGCCCAACGCTGAGCCCGTAGTTGGCCAGGTTGATCGAACTCATCCCGTCGAAGGAATGATCCAGCGTGCCGTCGATTGTCCATTCGATCGTGAGGCTGTGCCCGATCGGCTGCATGGGTATGATCCAGATGTTGTCCGAGACATCCCACGCGGTGCCATCGAGGAGCCCGTCGTCGATCGGGTTGACTTGCCAGTAGATCTCGATGATCAGCTTCTCCGCGCTCGGTGGGTTGAACGGGCGTCCGAGGTTTCGCATCATGGAGTTGTCCGTTGGGCGGTACACGCCGAACAAAGAATAGACCGCGCCCTCGAATGAGCTCACAGGTCCATCAAGCCCGCTCATCGACACGCCAACCCATTGGTACCATTTTCGCGACTGGATGATCTGCTGGATATGGTCATAGGTCGAAACATTGGCGCCCTCGGGCTCGGGCGCGATGTAGGTGACCGGCCCGCCGTAGTCGTACTCGTCAGCAAGACCGCCAAATGAATGTCCATTCTCATTGATCGCGATATCCACCGCCGACGCATTGCCCCCCGCGACGGTGCCCAGATTACTCGATGAGTACCCCGCGCCGCCGTACTTTGAGGAGTTGGCGATCGCGAGCACCTGATCAACATCCGCCGCCCCCGCATTGGCATGGGTGTAGGCCTTGGTGACATCGACAATCAACAACCGCTCGATCCCGTTGCCCCAATACGCCATGTCCAACGCGGTGTCCCGATTGATGCCCTGTGTTGGATCGTTGTCTACGCCCGATTCATTCGAAGCCACCTCGACCTTGGTGATCCGGAAGTAGGGCTCATACGACTTGTAGGGCTCGTAGTTGAAGAAGTCGGCCGCGACATTGTCGGCGTGCTGATGAAAAGTCGCCATCTGCCCCGCGGTGTACCCATCGCCAACCATGACCAGATCAACCCGGTTGTCCACCGGTCCGCGCGCACCTCTGCGTGCTTCGAGAAGATCCAGATACCCCTGCTCGATCGGCATCTCCACGATCTGCCCAGTCAGGTTCCCGTCTTCGCCCGGATAGCAGACATGGACACGCTCTGTCTGCGCATCCGTCTGCTCGTTGGCCGCCTTGGATTGCTTGGGGGTGTCCTCTGCCGCACCGGCAGCGAGGGCGATCGAGAGCGCGGAGACAAAGCAAGCTGTGCGTGCGTGGTGAAGCATCTGTTTTCTTTTCGTAACAGAGGAATTGAGTTTTACAAATCAAAGAAGCGATACAGAGAATCTATACCGTGAGTCTAACTCATCTGAACCCGGTACGCAAGCCATTCTCATCGGTTGCGTGAGGATTCACTTGCAACCCGATCCACATGAGCCCCGAGCGATCCGCAACGCCATTCCTCGATCGCGGCGACCACCTCGCCCCGCGTCTTTGCAGTCCGGATCGCGGTTTTTAGCGGTTTGCAGTACCCCCTGTTCACGGGCTTGGCGAGCAGATTGCTCCGCTGACGGAATACATGCAACGCGTGCCCCTCGTCGCGATATTCCACCATTCGATCAAAGAACCTCAGCAGCATATCGAGCCGTTCATTCTCGGTGGGTTCAAGATCGGTCAGCTCGATCGCTGCGATTTCTTCAACCGACATGTTTGTATGCGCACGCTGCTGCAACGCCCAACCGAGCCGGAATAACCACGGGTTGCTGAAAGATCCACGCCCGATCATGACCCCCGCGCACCGTGTGCGTTGGATCATCGCGACGACATCGTGCGGGGCTTTGACATCGCCGTTGCCGATCACCGCCACGCCGCCCTCTGCGGTGCCGTCGTAGGCACCGGTCGCTTCTTCGACCGCATCGACCACCCTCTTGATTCCCATGTGCGACGCCGAGCCCTTGAAGCGTTGTTCGGTTGTTCGTCCATGGACGGTGATCATCGCTGCGCCGCGTTGACAGAGCCCGACGGCGAGCTTGCACGCTGCACCGGCGTCCGCGTCCGCCTGCGACCACCCGAGTCGCATCTTGGCGGTCAACGGCACATGCCCAGGCAACGAACCGCGTACGGTCTCGAACAATGAAAGCGTTTTATCGATGTCGCACATGAGTTTGGACCCGCCGTCCTTTTTGGTGACCTTGTCGACCGGGCATCCCATGTTGATATCGACCACGCTCGCGCCGTTCTCGGCGCACCAGAGGGCGCCGCTGGCGAGGATCTCGGGGTCTGAGCCGTACAGCTGCATCCCGAGCGGCTGGTCGTGCTCGTTGGTCGCAGCGAGATTGTGCGAGGTCTCCCGCTGCAATAAGAGCCCCTGCGGGCTGAGCAGATCGGTGCACGCGAGCCCAACGCCACCGAGTTCTCGACAAGTCATCCGCCATGCCAGCTCACACCATCCCGCGATCGGCGCAAGCAACAAGTTGGTGTCGAGGTTGACCGCCTTTTCTGGGGCACGCAATGTCAAAGGTGTTGCAAGCACGGGCAAGGATATGCCCTGGTGTGCTACCCGGCGATTTGGGACCGATTCACGGTCAGCTGGGTGGTTGTGAAGTGGGGGTCTTGGTATTTGCGGATGAAGATCCGATCCGGAGCCTGCTTGAAAGCCTGGGCGAGGTACCACTGGGCCTTTGGCTCTTGGAGCGCGCCGGGGCGTGCTTCGACGAAGGCGATCCCCTCGCCGATGTCCGGATGTGTGATCGGCTGGAGCATCACGCCGAGCTTATCGGGCCGATCTCCCTCGTCGCCCATCCCACGCAGCCATCCGCATGAGAACGCCCGGCACCCACCGGGGCGGTTGTCGTAGTCCTTGCATCCACACGCATCGTTGGTCGGGTCGGCATGATCGCACCATGTATCAACGGGCTTATCCATCGATGGGATCTCGGGCAGCTTGCAGCACAGCTTGCATGCGCCGCATTGGCGATCCTGTATTTTTTGTGCACTGCCCATTGATGCGCATATCGGAAATCAACGCGAACCTCGCAACGGCAAGCTTCTTTCGGACGCACAGACAATGATTCTCGGTCGACACAACATATGCAGCCCGCAACGCTGCCCAACTCGGCGCATCCCGGTCAGCTGGTCTATCTGGTACCGATCTGTTTATCGGGCACGAAAAAGCCCGCAATATGCGGGCTTTGGAGAGTATTCGAGATAACCGGACGCAGACGAATCAATCGCGGGATTGCAGCTTGGCAAACAACCGAAGCAGCTCGATGTACAACCAGACAAGCGTGACCATCAAACCCCACGCGCCGACCCATTCCATGTGCTTTGGAGCGCGGGCCTCGATGCCCTTCTCGATG
Source organism: Phycisphaerales bacterium (assembly GCA_029260265.1). Lineage (GTDB taxonomy): Bacteria > Planctomycetota > Phycisphaerae > Phycisphaerales > UBA1924 > UBA1924. The sequence goes on along the minus strand of JAJDDO010000009.1, from coordinate 36,261 downwards.
AACTGGAAATCAAGCAGCAAGAACAGCGACGCGATCGCGATGCAGAACCCGGTGAACCCGATGCCCATGATCCCGGTGTCGGCGTAGCCGTTCCACATGTTGATACCAATCATCCCCAGGATCCACAATGCCATGACATAGAGCACAAGCCCCATCAACGCGGTGACGATGATCTTTTGCACCAGCGGCCCCACGCGGAGCACGCCGGTCGCGTACCCGAAGAGCATGGCGGCAGCAATCCCGAATGTTGCCAAGAGCGCCTGCATAACAATCGTGACCGAGCCCGCGCCGAGGAACTGCATCGGGATGACGAAGCTCGCTATCCCGACGAACACACCCTCCACCACAGCGTGCAGCGGGGCGACCACGGGGGCGGTCTTGGGTTTGAAGAAGATAATCAGCGAGAATCCGATCCCACCGATCATCGAACCGATGAACGCGGGCCAGATCCATCCGGGGATGGAGTAGGTTCCGCCTGCAGCGGCGCTCGTCATCGCTTTGGCCAATGGGGTGTAGACAAGGATCGCCACGCTCGCGACGATGGCAAGCAAGATGCCTGTCGCGGTGACGGTGCCGCCGAGGGTCATGACTTTGGCGTCGTCCCTTGCCAAGGCTGGGTTTTCTGTTTTATCGAAAACGCCCATTGCGGGGTTTCTTGATCTGAGTATGCTCATTGGTTCCTTTCTCTCGGCGAACGGGTGGTTGCCGGATATTCAACTATTCTATGCCTTCTCTGGGCATGTATCGGCGCAGCGACACCCGGGGGTCTACATCTGGATTGTTGGGGTTTGCGGGAGGGCTCTTTCGGTGGCTCGCGGATCTGAACTCTATCAAAGCCCGATCTGAACTAGATCTGGTCATGGGTGTAGTTGGGTGATTCGCGGGTGATTTTGATGTCGTGCGGATGGTTCTCGATCACGGTGGCGCCCGATACGCGGACAAACCGTGCCCGATCGCGGAGCTCATTGATCGTCGAGCACCCGCAATAACCCATCGCGCTGCGGAGCCCGCCGACGAGCTGATAGACAAACTCTGCCAGCGACCCGCGGTAGGCCACCAGCCCCTCGACTCCTTCGGGGACGAACTTCTGCACGACCTTCCCGCCGGCATCGAGCTTGTCGGCCTGCCCGTACCGATCGGCGGATCCAACATTCATCGCGCCCTCAGAGCCCATCCCACGGTAGGATTTGTACCGCCGACCGCCGGAGATCACGAGCTCACCGGGTGATTCGTCAAGCCCGGCGAGCAGCGAGCCCATCATGACCGAGCTCGCGCCCGCTGCGATCGCCTTGGCGATATCGCCGCTCAGTCGAACCCCGCCATCGGCGATCACCGGGATATCAGACCCTGCTCGTTGGATTCCCTCGACCGCGTTCATCACGGCGGTGATCTGCGGCATGCCTACGCCGGTGACAACGCGGGTTGTGCAGATCGAGCCCGGGCCGATCCCGACCTTGACCGCATCCGCCCCCGCGAGGGCGAGGTCCTGGGCCGCTTGAGCGGTCGCGATGTTGCCCGCGATGACATCAATCTCAAAGCGTTCCTTGATCTGTTTGACCGTGTCGAGCACGCCCGCTGAATGCCCGTGGGCGGTATCGACCACGATGACATCGACCTCCGCGTCGATCAATGCCTGTACGCGGTCCATCTGTCCGGGTCCGACGGCGGCTCCGCACCGCAGCCTGCCTCGATCGTCGACGCATGCGCGAGGGTACTTTGAGAGCCTCTCAAGATCGCGCATCGTGATCAGCCCGGTGAGGTTGCCCGCGTCATCGACGAGCAAAAGCTTCTCGACCTTATGCTTATTCAGGAACCCGGCGGCCTCGCTCAGCGTGGTCCCCGCGGGTGCGGTGACGAGGTTTTCTTTGGTCATGACCTCGCGGATCGGGGTTGATCGATCATCTGCGAACTTGAGGTCGCGCCGCGTCAGGATACCGACCAGCTCGCCCTTCGAGCGGAGGTTTTGTGCCCCGTCTTTGGTGATGGGGAATCCGGAGACATTGTGCGCGTGCATGAGCTCGATCGCACGGGCGACGGTGTCATCTGGGCCGAGGGTGATCGGGTCGGTGATTACGCCGTTGGCCGATCGCTTGACGGTGCTGACCTCGCGTGCCTGCGATTCAACGGATAGGTTTTTATGGATGATCCCGATCCCGCCTTCTTGAGCGAGGGCGATGGCGGTGTCGGACTCGGTGACCGTGTCCATCGGGGCCGATATCAGGGGGATATTGATGGTGATGTTTCGGGTGAGCCTTGTCCGCGTGTCGGCGTCCGAAGGCAGAACCTCGGACCGCTGGGGGATCAGCAGCACATCATCGAAGGTGATCCCCTCCATCACGATCTTGCCCTGGCGGGCATCGCTGGAGTTGGGTGAGGTCTCGGCATCGGTTGAAAATGTGGTGGTCTCCATGAGAGAGTATCCCATAGTGACCCCGGCATGTCCACTCGCCGCGCTACGCTCTGGGGCAGATGAACACACGATCTTCCAATCCATCGACCGATGCAGCTGCTGCGGATGCACTGGCTCCGGGCGAGTATCGCGTTTGCCCGCTCACAAAGCGGGATCTCGGGCGGGAATGGGTGGTGCCCAACGCCCTTGGCGGGTTCGCGATGGGCACGATCAGCGCGACGCCCGAGCGTCGGTACCATTCCATCTTGACGGTCTCTTTACACCCGCCGGTGATGCGGATGAACATGGTGGCCGCGATCGACGAGCTGCTCATCATCGAACTCCCCGGCGGACCATTGAGCGTGCGTCTGACCCCGATGCGATTTGTCGGCGCAGAACCGCGCGAATCGGTATGCATCCGTTTCGAGAAAACACCCTGCGGGTGCGTATGGGTGTACGAGGTGCACGCGGGGACAACGCGCGTTGTTGTGCGCAAAGCGCTGCAAGTCGCCGATGGGATAAACTCGGCTCGGGTGTGCTACGCCATTGAGTCTGATCTCGATTGCCGAATGGAGATCCGTCCGCTGCTGGCGATGCGAGACTTTCATGGATTGAACACGCCGGGGATGATCGCGTCTGAGGATCTTGTATGCTCGCAGACCGATGAGCGAGCACGCATCGACCGGTCTGGATTGGCGATGACCATCGCCAACGCCGGGTGCGTGTCCCGCAAAGAGGGCTCGATCTGGCGTGCGTTCGCCTACGCCCACGAGCAGGACCGTGGTTTGGATTTTACCGAGGACCTCTACTGCCCGCTGGTGTTTGAGGCAGACGGTGATTGCTCGATCGAGTTCGCCCTCGACGCATCGGGCCCGGTTGAGTGGGATGCGAACCGGGCTACAAAGGAATCCAGGATTGGCGCGATGGTTGAAGCTGCCATCTCGAATGCAACAGGGTTGGCTTCTTCGCCGATGGATGACCAGATCAGGGGCGCGATCGCCGGGCTTGCAGCGGCTGCCGATGATTTTATCGTCCGGCGCGATCACAAATCTCAATCGAGCTCATCGGTGATCGCGGGGTACCCGTGGTTTTCGGATTGGGGGCGTGATTCGATGATCTCATTGCCCGGGCTGTTTTTGGTCACCGGGCGGGTTGATGAGGCGCTCGGGGTGCTGCGGACATTCGCCGATGCCCAGCGTGACGGGTTGATCCCAAACCGGTTTGATGATCGCGAGGGCGAGGCGCACTACAACACGGTCGACGCTTCGCTATGGTTTGTGCACGCGTGCGCGCAGTATGCTCGCCAGACCGGAGATTTTGAGTCATTCCATACGCACCTGCTCGAACCATGCATCGAAGTCATCGAGGCGTATAGGAGAGGGGCACGGTTTCAGATCGGGGTAGACCCTTCAGATATGCTGGTCGCTGCGGGCAACGAGCACACCCAGCTCACCTGGATGGATGCCCAGCGTGGCGGTGTTACTTTTACGCCCCGACATGGCAAGTGCATCGAGATCAACGGGCTCTGGATCAATGCGCTCGATCAGATCGGGTCGATAATCCAAGCCACCGATCCGAACCGTGCAGAAAAGTACCGATCGTGGAGCGATGATGCACGCGGATCTATTCGATCATTGATGACCGACGGGCAAGAGGGCTTGGTCGATTGTCTCACACCTGAGAACCTCGCCCGCGTGATGACCTGGGTTCGATCGAGGGAGGTTCGTCCCAATCAACTGTTTGTTTGCGCGTTGGGCATTGAGCTCGGCGACGAGATCGGGCGAGCGGTGGTGGGGGTTGCTGAGAATCAGCTGCTCACGCCAGCCGGGATGCGTACATTGTCGCCCAACGCTCAGGCGTATTGCCCGATCTACAGCGGGCCGCTGATGGATCGCGACCGCGCCTACCACAACGGCACGGTCTGGCCCTGGCTGCTCGGGGCGATGTGCGAATCGGATATGCGTGTGCATGGGTTCGATGAGCATTCCCGCAGGAGAACCATCGAGCGCGTGTGCAGCCTGGCGGAGGAGATGAAAACAGGATCGGTGGGCTCGCTCGCAGAGATCTACGACGCCGAACCGGGGCAGGACGGAAAACATGCCCAGCGTGGATGTCCTGCGCAGGCATGGTCGATCGCGGAGTTATTGCGTGTGCTTGTTATGGCAGCGGATTGAGCAGAATCAAAGATCAGGTGTCTTTGGGAGAGGCTTTCATGAGGCGCTCGGCGTCCTCGGGGGTCATGGATCCCTCGGCGACATAGGCTGCCAGCTCTCGGCGTGTTTTTTCGCGTTCCTTGATCCGAGTGATTTTCCTACCAACGGAGAATATGATTGCCACGACTGCGATCAGCGTGCCTCCTCCGAAGATAATGATCGGGATGATTACATCCTCGCTCGATGTCAGGTTGTGAATAAGTTCGTCCATAGCGTTGGATTCCTCTGTTTATCCGCAGCCGCAGCTGCCGTTGTTTCGCTTTTTGGTGTCCAGTATCCGCTGGGCTTGGTCTGGGGTCATTGAGCCCTCGGCGACATAGGCCGCGATTTCGCGGCGTGTGCGTTCGTGGGCGAGCCCGGTGACCATGCCGAAGAATGCCTTAACGACGGACATCACCACGATCGCGCCGAACACAACCGAGATGATGAAGAGTTTGTCGTTGTTCATCAACTGTTGAATCATGTCTTCCATCGTGTGCTCTCCATAAGACCCAAACCGCCCGCTTGTGCGGGTGTCCAAGGGTGTTCTTGGGATTCCATCATTGCGGGTTTCAACCCCTGTCTATTCTATCAGGATTGTGGGCGATTCGGCATGAAAATCCCGGTTTCTGTCGAATCGGATATCGGGCGGGCTCTGCGATACCATCGTGCATGAGTACCCCATCACCAGCGCCCCTGGCTTTTCAGCGTTGTATTGATCCCGATTGCTGCGCGTGCTTTCCGGTCGAGCAAACCCTCCTCGCGTGCACCCGGTGCGGGGCGATGCTTGATATTGCGTATGACTGGGACCGCGCATTCCCCGCTTCACAGCGGTCTTGGTCGATGTTCGAGCAGCGCGGTGCGAGCTTCACGCCCAGGGTCGCGGGGGGTGGACGCGGGGTGACGGATTCGATGCTGAACTTCTCGGGTGTGTGGCGGTTTCGCGAGCTGCTGCCGTTCTGGAAACACGCACCCAACGGGCAATCAGACATCGTGAGCGTCGGCGAGGGGCGGACCAATCTTCAGCAGGCGGATCTGTTGGCACAACACCTTGGGTTCGATCTTGACAACGGCGGCGGGCTGTTCCTTGAATACGAAGGGTTCAACCCTTCGGGGTCATTCAAAGACAATGGCATGACCGCTGCCTTCACCCATGCACGGATGGTCGGCGCATCTCGTGTTGCGTGCGCATCGACGGGGAACACCAGCGCGTCGCTCGCGATGTACGCCGCCTTGACCGGGATGGAAGCATTTGTGTTTATCGGTGAGGGGAAGATCGCGTATGGGAAGCTCTCCCAGGCCCTTGATTATGGCGCGAAGACGCTGCAGGTTGCAGGGGACTTTGACGCGTGCCTGGCTCGTGTGCGTGCGATCGCTGAAACACGCCCGGAGCTTGGGGTGTACCTGATGAACTCGGTCAATCCGTTCCGTCTTGAGGGTCAGAAGACCATCATGCTGCGGATTTTGGAGGGGCTCAACTGGCAGATTCCCGACTGGATTGTCGTGCCGGGCGGGAATCTGGGCAACTGCAGCGCCTTTGCAAAGGCATTTATGGAGCTCAAAGATCTCGGCATGATCGATCGCATCCCCCGATTGGCGATCATCAACGCGATGGGTGCGCGGACGCTCGATCGGATCGTCAACGAGCAGGGCGTGGTCTGGAACGGCGGGCGGTACGAGAAGAGCAAGGTTGATGAAGAGTACGCCCGCATGGACCGTGAGAACGACCAGGCAAGCACGGTCGCCAGCGCGATCGAGATCAACCGCCCCGTGAATCTGCCCAAGGCGCTTCGGGCGATCGAGATTATGGATGGCGTGGTCCGATCGTTCGATGACGAGACCATCGTCGAGCACAAGTCGCTCGTGGGCAGGTACGGCTTTGGGTGTGAGCCGGCATCAGGGGCGTCGATCGCTGGGGCGAGGGGGCTCTTGGAAGAAGGGCTCATCAAGCCCACCGACCGTGTTGCGTGTGTTTTGACCGGGCATCAGCTGAAGGACCCGGATGTGACGGTCAACTACCACACCGGGCTGCCGACCAAGCAAGTTCAGCGTTGGTTGTCTGAGCAGTCGGCGGAAAATCCGTCCGGATCGGTCTCGAACCGCCCGATCAGGGTGGCGGACGATATCGAGGCGATCATCGCGGCCATGGGCGAATGATCGAAGTAATCTGATCAGATTGCATCTCTGCATTGGTTAAATGGTAAAAAAACCGGACACGGGGATCTCGCTTCCCCGTGTCCGATTGTGAGTGCAGCCTTGCGGCTGCTCCCCTCTCGATAAAGTTCCGGCGGGGCGGTAGGCCCCGCCGGAGGCGTCAACGGGCTGGTTTGGGGACGATGACGATCCAGCCCGCTGCCGTTTCTAATGGTGCCGACCGGGGGCGGCCAGCTTTGGCCACCCACCCGGCGCCAGACCCAACATCATCGAGCATCTGTGTCTGCAGTGGCGGGCGATCCCGGAAATATCGCTCCGCGTGTCGATGATGTTGTCGTTTCCACCCATTGGTCTGGCCGCCCCCGGTCGGCATTCTGTTTTCTCGTTCCAGAGGGCTTTGCTCTGGTGCCGAATCGTTTCTGTTTTCAAATCATCCCATTTGTCCGTTTGGCGCGAAACGATCGCGCCTCGATCTTGCTGATCGATTCCGTGCCTGCTCCATCGGCGGGCAATATCGCATGGTTCAGATTGTCCCGGCCCATGGAGTTGGGCCCTTGTGTCGCTGTCGGCGATCCCGATTGGCGACAACCGTCTCTCCGCATCGTTTGGATTGACGGATCCGAACTCGATGGGCATTTTTCTCAAACACTCGATCTATGAGCCTTAAAAAGCGTTGCGACATTTGGAAAAAGGCTTGTGTGAAACGCCAAAATAGCCCGTGATTCCCACGAAATCCAATCGAGAGTGATGCGAAGGCGGAGATGAAAACCAAGAGATAAAAACTGATTGATATTTATGCATCCTGGAACCGAAGCGTTGCAAACGCATCACGGTGATTCCGAAGGTCCTTCGTTATCGGAAATCCAGAAGCCAGCTCGATCCGGGTCCATCATCATTCTTTGATTGAAAAGGCGGAAGGAACGCATGAATTCGTTGTTGAGAGAGTGAGATTGTGTTGGATGTTCGGGAGGAATCGTGTAAACTATGCCTGTGCCGTCGGGCTGGTGTTGTAGCTGGGAGGAAGCGGCAAATCTTACAGATTTTGTACGAGGTCAGAGATGAAGAATAAACTCGTTGTGATTGGTGCCCCAAATGGGTCGAATACAAGGACTGTCTGTGCAATGGCGGGTCTTTTGGTTGGGTTGTGTGCGGGCAATGCTTTGGCGGCGAGCCCACTTTCGTTTTCAGATGAAGCCGCTGCTCGGGGCGTGAACTATCCGCTCGGCACGATCGTCGGCAACGGATGGGGCACCGGGTTCGCGCTCAGTGATCTGGATAACGATGGCGATGTCGATATCCTCGTCGCGGGCGCTGCGAGCGGCTTGATCGGCGTGTACGAGAATGACGGCACGGGCAACTTCACCAACCACTCGCTCACCAGCGGGATGGGATTGATGGCGACGCCATCCGGCGTGAGCACCGTTGACTACGACAATGACGGAGACCTTGATGTTTTCATCGGGTCGTACACTGGTGGAACGAACCCCAACAAGATGTATCGAAACGATGGCGGGTTCTCGTTTACCGATGTTACGGCGGCGTCCGGGCTCCAGAAGATTTGTCACGGGATGGCTGCCGCTTGGGGCGATTACGACCAGGACGGCAATATTGATCTGTATTACTCTGTGCGGACCCTCACCGGCGGTGACCCGCAGACAAACTTCTTGTTCCACAACAACGGTGACGGCACATTCACGGATGTCGCGGTCGCTTTGAATGTTGACTCCGAGGATTTCCCAACGCTTGTCCCGGCGTTCTTTGATTATGATCATGACGGCGATGATGACATCTATCTCGGCACCGACCGAGGTTCATCTGCCTCTCTCCCGTGGACCAACCGGATGTACCGCAACGATGGCGGGACATTTACGGAGACATCTGTGCAGACCAATACCCTGCTCAGCATGGACTGCATGGGTATCGCGGTGGGTGATGTGAACTTTGACGGGTTCTTTGATATGTACCTGACCAACTCGCCCAGCGATGGAAACTTCCTGATGGTTTCCGATGGCACCGGCAACGCGTTCGTCGATGAGACGGCGGCGGCGGGTGTGATTGGCGCTGGCTTTGCGTGGGGGACCGTGTTCGCCGACTTTGACAACGACACCTACCTGGACACCTATGTGTGCAGCATGATGTCGGACAACCGATTGTTCCGCGGGGCTGCGGTTGCGGATTGGCCCATGATTGATGAGGCGCCGGCGGCCGGCGTGGATATCGCGGACTGGTCATTCTGTGTTGCGGTCGGTGATATTGATGGCGACAACGATCTGGACATGCTCGTGTGCGAGAACAACAGCTCGCTGAAGATGTACATGAACAACTCGCCCGATGCGGCAATCAACAACTGGGTGCGGTTCCGCACCGTGGGGAAGGATACCAACCTGTATGCACTCGGGACGATGGTCACGGTGACCACGGGCGGCAAATCACAGCTGCGTGAATCGCGTGCGGGCGTGAACTACAAGGTTGCCGACGAGCATGTCATGCACTTTGGGCTCGGCTCTGAGACACAGGCTGATTCCATGCTTGTTGAGTTCAACGACGGCACTGATCGCACCTACACGAACGCCCCCAGCGGACATCTCTGGACGCTGTACCCGATGAGCATGATGGGCGACGCAAACGCCGATGGCGTGGTCAACGCCCGTGACCTTGGCGTGTTGATGTTGTCGCTGACCAAGAACGGGCAAACCATCCAGCCGGGCGATGAGATCCTTGATATGGATGGTGATTTCGATATTGACCGGGCCGACGCGGTTGCTCTGTGGCGGAGTATCACACGCAAACCGGTGAAAACACGAAAAAATGTGACAAACTCGACAACGAACAGTACCTACAACCCCGTGCCTTAGAGTAAACTGAGGCAAAGGAGAATGGAATCAATATGAAAACCAAATCAACTATCGCGATCGCGTCGATGTCTGGATTGCTCGCAGTCTGTGGGGGCGCAGCGTTTGCTGGTCCGTCCGGAGGCAGCTTTGAGATCGTTTCTTACACGATTGACGGCGGCGGGATTATTGATTCATCCGGCGGGGCATTCTCTCTCAGCGGCACCGTTGGGCAGCCCGATGCGGGCGGCACCATGACCGGTGGATCGTTCGAACTCACCGGTGGGTTCTGGGCAACCGTTCCTGCGGTTGGCTGTGATGCAGACCTTGCTGCACCGTTTGGTGTGTTGAACCTCCAGGATGTGTTTGCCTACCTCGCGTTGTTCAACTCGTCCGACCCGGCCGCCGACCTTGCTGCGCCGTTCGGCACGCTCAACCTCCAGGATGTGTTTGCTTATCTGGCTGCGTTCAACGCTGGTTGCCCGTAAGGGATTGAAGACTTGATAATCATTCAATACCCGCTCGATGATGAGCGGGTATTTTTATGCCCGCGCGAAGCGATCAGTTGAGGGGTGTGCCTCTGCGATTCTCGGCGTTGATGCTGGGATCTGGGCGGGGAGATCTCGTTCGATGTGTCCAGCCGTGGTTACTGCTGTGTGATCTTGCGGTCGTGGTTTCGGCTTTGCGTCACGATACCGTGCATGAAAAAGCCCCGAGCTGCAAAGCCCGGGGCTGATGGATTCAATAGTGGTTGAGTTGCTGATCTGCCGTGCGGCGTTTATGGGCAGCCTGCGTTAAACAGTGCGAGGTAGGCGAAGACATCCTGGAGGTTCAACACACCAAACGGGGCGGCGAGGTCGGCGGCCGGGTCGGACGAGTTGAACAGAGCGAGGTAGGCGAAGACATCCTGGAGGTTCAACACATCGACCGGGTCAGCGAGATCCGCGGGGCAGGTGTTGACGCATGTGCCGGCCATGGTGCAGAAAGGGGAGATCTCGGCGACTGCGGATCTGGCGATGCCTCCTGCTGCGCTTGCGTCGCTGATCAGCCATTGCATATAGAAGGTCTGCCCTTCCAGAGCAGGATCATTCGAGATGGCCCAAGGCATGGTTCCGTATCCATCGCCCGCGCCGATGCCCTCGAGGGTGATTGGGCCCAAGACTTGGTCCTGTGCGACTTCGCCGGCAACCGGTGGGGAGGTGGAGAGTGCGACCATCGCCGAGGCTCCGCCGAGGGCGTTATTGACGCCGATTTTGAATCCATCGTTTCCGAGGTTCGGCGGACAGACCGCAACCATGTTGGGGATGAACCCCGAGGTGCCAGCTGTGCCCGTGCCCGAGACCAATGGGTTGGGCGATGAGAGTTCGGCGTACAGGGTTGGGCGATCGAAGGGGAACACTTCTGCGGCGACGCGTGGATCGGTCAGCCCGTTGATGAGGAAGTCCTTGACATTGGCTTCGGCTGATGGCGGGAAGGTAATCGGGATTTGGATCGCGGGGTGCAGATTTTGTGGGAATGGATTCTGCCCGTTGCGATGCGCGTAGAAGTCGAAGACTTCATCAAGATCGCCGTGTTGACCATTGTGCATGTACCGATCTCTGATCCCGGTGTTGCGGAGTGAAGGGGTTTTGAACGCGCCACGGTCGACGGGGTTGTTGGAGATCTCGAAGCGTCCGAGGTCTTCGTTGAGCGGGCGGATCCCGATGGTGTGGAAGGCGTGATCGGTGAACTGCGTACCGATGTGGCAGGTGTTGCATGCCGAGAGCCGGAACGCGTTGAGCCCCGCGCGTTGATCGAGCGTCAAGGCGTTGAAGTTGCCATCGGCGAACAGATCGAAGGGCGATTGGTTCGGCACGAGTGTTCGTTCGTAGGTGGCGATCGCCATCCCGATGCGTCCCGCGGTGACTTCGTCATCGCCGAAAGCACGCTCGAAGAGCTCGGGGTAGGTCAGCCCGAGGGCGATGACCGCGTCCATATCTGCGGGGAGGTTGGTTGCTAATGCAAGCGGGCGTGCGCCAGCCATTTTTTCGATGATTTGCATCCAGTCCCGGCTTTGGTGTGCCATTTCAGCGCCGCTTGCGGGTGGACCGACGGCTTGGTTTTCGAGCGCCCCGCCGAAGGAGACGAGTTGTTGCCCGGTGATGGGGTCAAAGAAGGTGGTGCCTGCGCGTCCGTCCCAGAAGAGTTCGGGCGCGTACATTGCCATAACCGAGGGCGGCGCCTGGCGTCCGGTGACTTGCGGGAGTAGTGCGTAGAGATCGGAATCGAGGTACTCGTCTTCAGCGGTCTGGAAGAGGACGCCGGGTGATCCGATGATGTCGTCGACGGTATTGAATGCGCCGTCTGGGCCTGGGTTGGTGCCTCGTCGTTCATCGGTGCCTCCCACGGCGGGCTGGTGGCACGAGCCGCAGGACATGGTGTTGTCACTGGAGAGTTGTTCGTCCCAGAAGAGGATCTTGCCCAGGTCCGATTTTTCCTGGGTGAATTGATTCTCTGTGGGGAAGGGGACGGGCGGGAGCGCCTGCGCGAGTGATTGTGAGGCAGCGGCGCTGATCATAAGCACTGGAGCGGCCTTGACGATGCCGAGGGCGATCGATGAAAAACGAATCTGGTACCCGTTCATGGGCGATACTCACTTTCATTGCTGGCGATAATCAAGACCTGGTTTTTGAACCCAACTCTTTGACCCGAATGGGCACGCAGCGTGGACCAATGGTGTGTCGAGAATGACACACGCGTGCAACCCAAAGCCGGGACGCTGCACGCATCCAACCTCTTCTGTTTCTCCCCGATTCCGGTGATTCCTTCGTAGAACAAATCACGGATCGTCCGGCCTTGCAGGATGGTGTAAACAACACCATCCGGACGGTATCACGGAGATACGCCCCCTGCAAGAATAGGGATTGGTATGTCCTCAATATTCTGATAGATCTGTGCAAACGGGTATTTTTACGGGTGCTCGATAACCTTGAACGAAGACAGATAGTCCGTTTTTTGGATCAGTTTATGTGTTATCGGACGCATTAGGCCGAGCTTGGTCTATCCATTCAATGGACAGATTTAGGCGTTTGAATTGACTGCTTGGTGGGGGGTGGTGACGGCTCGGCGTTGGATGGCGACTACATCTTGGTGGTCATCCCAACCGCGTTCGGCATACTGGACGAGGGTCAGTTCGGGACGCTTGGAGACCTCTTGGAGTATCCAGTTCATGGGCGTGAGCGAGAAGCCGTAATCGCGCTGACCGGCGTACGGGGTGAAGCCGTATTCATCACGATCGAATGATGCGATCGCGGCGGACGCATCGTCGACATTGTAGTTGTGCCCGCATTCGGCTCTGCGGTGTCTGGCGAAGCGTCCGTGGGTGGTGAATACCGCAACCCCGTTGGGTTTGAGCGCGGTGCAGAATAGATCGATAATCTTTCGTGCGCGATCTTCGGGGAGGTGGGTGATCAGCGAGCCAGACCAGATGAGATCGAACGAAGTTGTTATCTCGTAGTCATCTGGGTTGGATGAAAGGTGGAGTGGGTCCGCACCGAATGCCTGGGAAGCGAAGTCGACGGCGTCCTTCCAGATGTCGGCACACACAAGATGAGACTCTGGGAAGGATGCACGCAGGTGGCGTGCGACGCGTCCCCACCCGCATGCAAAGTCGAGGATGGATTGAGGGATCCGTGCGCCTGGTCGATTGATCGCGGTGCCGATGACGCGCATCGCGTCGAGCCCGACAGCGAAGTAGCGATCTGGATTGGACGCACCCATATTGTCGGCGGTACCGAAGGCCCTCGATACTTCAGATGGTGGGCTCAGCAGTCTTCCGGTGATGGTGCTTGGTTCCTTGATTACCGCTTTCTGGGGTCTTGTCGATGAAACTCGGTTGGCAAGTCGCGGCTTTGATGGTTTGGTTCCGGTATCGACGCGTTCAGCGTTGGCAACACGAGAGGTGATCCAGTCTGCGCGTGCTTGGTCTGCGGTGATTAGCCAGAGCCCTTCGGTGGAGTTTGTGCATGGATCGGTGCCGACGACGGCGAAAACATGGAGCCCGGGGAGTTCGTCTTTGAATTTTTGTCGTACATCCTTGCCGTAGAGCCGGTAATGCCCGTGCTGGGCGTCGTCTGGGTATCCCCATTCGTTGGTGGTTTCCAGGCGTAATGGATCGGGAAAGGAGAGGAAAACGAATCCGGTGTCCTTGGCGACGCGTGCGAGTTCTCGCATGGCCGATCGATCATCGGCGACATGTTCGATGACATGGTTGCAGACAACAATATCGTATGAGTTGTTTTCGCGATCGATGTTCTGGAGGTCGAGCGGGTTGGCGCCCTCGTACTCGCTGATCTCGTGGGAAGCGAACCATCGGGCATCGTTGGACCGATCGGTTGAGCACTGGAGAACTGAAGCATCTTTGAAGGAACTGTCCTTGAGTTGATCGAAGACTGATCTGAATGCACGGTGGCGTTCGAGTGATTGGCATGAGGTGCAGCGTGGGGGCGAGGTGCCGTCGTAGCTCATTCGTCCGCCTGGGCCTGGACCGAGCTTCGCGCCATTGCAGATGTTGCATGGATGGGCCGCGGTGGCGTGTGGTTGATTGGTCATCGTGTTGGCTCCCGAAGTGCTGGTGATTGGTCTCTGAGAGAGATCGGTTTGGTCACGACCGTGATCCGTGGGCTTGTGCGGCTGGGGATCAGTGCGCGGAGCGGCGTGGTGCCGATGCCGAGCATTTGCGAGCAGTACTCGATCTCTTCGGCTTGGTACCCATCAGGTAGATCGGTGAAATCTGTTGTGTCGAGGATCGCGTCGCATTGTCGGGTTCGCTTGTTGACGAGCGAGTCGGTGCGAATGGCTCGGACTTGCACGGTGCGGGCGGCCGAGACGAATCGTTCACTGATCGATGGTTGGTCTTTTTGATTGATGATGGCGAGTGTTTGATCGCGGTGGCACATTGCGCTGCGAGCGAGCCATCGCCATGCTGCTCGATCTGTCGATGTTGCCTGGCATTCTGGACAATCAAAGGCGTGGGGGCTTGGTTGATCTTGAACGCTGGTAGCGGCGCCGATCCATCCACAGAGATTGCATCTTCGGGCGTTCTGATCCCTGCATGCTTCGATGGTTTTCGCGTTTTCGTCAAAAATGGGATGGGCGACGGCGGTGTTCTCGTCGAGTTGTGATTCGATGGTTGGGCGAGTCTTGTTTGAGAGGCACACGATCTCGGAGATGTCGAGGAGTGTGTGCCCGATGGATTCAAGGTAGTAGGAATATTCGACATCCATCCCGCCCTGCGGGATCGACTCGTTGAATCCGCCGGCGGCTTGGAAGACGGATCGGCGGAGCGCCCACACGCCGCCTTGCACATGACGGAAGGTGCGGTCGGGGTGGGCATGGGCGAAGTTTGGATTGCGGAACTTGTCGAACGATTCGTGACTGAGGAGTGCTTTGCCGGTTGCCCATGCGGGCGAATGGACGAGTTGTCCGCCGATCGCGGCGTTCGGGCAGTCTCGCATTGATTCGATGATGGGGCGTTCCCATCCAACACGCAGAGATTGTGCTTCATTTGAGCAGATGTAGAGGACGATATCGCTGTTGGATTGATGAACCGCGATGTTGGACGCGGGGCCGCACCCGATGTTCGCATCGAGGGTGATCAGCCGGGTGCTTTGTGGATACTCGGAAATGATTGAGCGGAGTCTGGTTACCGCGTCCGGGCAGCTTGCGTTATCGATGATGGTGAGCCGGTGGGGGGTTGTGGTATTCTTGAGCACGCTGCGGATTGCTCGCTCGGTGCTTGACCAGTTGCTCAGCCCATCGGGGTGGTAGGTGACCATAAAGATGTCGATTGGCGGGCGGGTGATGACATCGAGGAGGCGTTGACCCGTCCGGTCTGGTCCGGTGTGTTTAGCGGCCCATGAATGCGCCCGTGCAGCAAGGGCATCGAGCTCGCTGGGAGATGAGCGTGCCAAGCGCCCGAGCCGATCGGCCAGTGCGGGTGGGTCGAATGGAGGGACGAGCGAAGCGGTAAATCCATCGCTGAAGTAATCAGGAATGGCGGACACGGTTGTGGTCAAGATGGGCAGCCCGTACCAAGCGGCCTCGATGAACACGGTGGGGAATCCGTCGACATCGCCGTTGTCCGCTTCAACACACGGCAGGCAAAAGACATCGGCATCGGCGAATGCGCTGTTGAGCCCGTCGGCGCCCTCAAATGTGCTGGCGAACCGGACATTGTCGAGACGGTGTGTGTTGCAGAATGCACGAAGCTCGGCATCGAGCGGGCCGTAGCCGAAGATGGTGAGTTCTATGTTGATGTCGGGTTTATCTTTGAGGATGCGGAGAGCATCGAGCAGGTCTGCGATGCCCTTCTTTTCGATCAGGCGTCCGATGCAAACAATACGGAGCGCGTCTGTTGCGGATCTTTGGCGGGCCGGGCGTGGTCCGCCTTGTTTGAGCATGCCCGCGTCGCTTGCTTGAAGAGTGAAGATGAACTTCTCTGGGTCTGCGCCTTGCTCGATGAGGAAATCGCGGTGATGATCGCCGTAGACGACAATGCGTTTGCAAAGATCGGCATTGCTGATTTGGGCAACAAGGTTTCGTTTTCGATTTTCGTGATGGAAGATATCCACCGCGTGAGGCATGATGGAGAACGGCACGCCGGCTTTTTCGCACGCGGGGTATTGCAGCAGCGTCGAGGCGGGGTACAGGAAGTGGGAGTGCGCCCAGTTTCGATCATGGTCGACGAGCAGCTTGGCGAGCTCTCGGTGGTCTTTGACGCGATGCGAATCGACCTCGAAATCGAGGGTGGTGGCCTTGTCGGGGTCCGCTTTGAAATAGACCTTGACATCATGCCCTTGCTCGATCATCCATTTGATTTCGCGGAGGACGAATGTCTGGCTGAGTGCAGGGAAATCCCAGAGCACATAGGCGAGCCGGAGCGGCTGCGAGCCGGTGCGGATGCGATCCCAGATCGTGCGTCTATCGATGGCGTGCTTATTGACATCGAGCGGTTTGGTCAGCGATATGTTGGAGAGGTGCTTGTCGATGTAGTAGTCGGCAAGCACCGGGCGGTTAAACTTGGGCGTGTGGGAGCGGGTGTAACGGAGGATCAGGTCCCAATCAACGAGGCGGGTGAGTGATTCATCGAATCCGCCCAGCTCGTCAAACAGGGCTCGGTCGTGGGAGAAGATGTTTAGATCAATAAAGTTCTGTTCCGCGAGTTTGGTCCAGTTGAAGGAACTTGCACGGATAAATCGGCGTCCGCTGGCTCGGTCGTCAACGCTGAGCGAGGCGTACGCGGTACGCAGCGCGGGGTCGCGGAGGTATCCGCTCGCGGTAATAAGCAGGTAGTGCTCTCGCCATTCGTTGTCGGAATCAAGGTAGACGATCCAGTCTCCGGTTGCTTCTTCGAGGGCGAGGTTCCTCGCGGCGCTGACGCCGGCGTGTTTTCCGGCAATGAAGATGATCTTGCCTGATTCAAAGTGTTCGCGGTAGTTCTCTTTGAGTAACGCCTCTGTCCCGTCGGTGGATCCATCGTCGGCGATGATGAGCTGCCACGATTCAAAGCTTTGCTTGATGACCGAGTCGATTGCTCTTGAGATGACCGCTCGGCGGTTCCAGGTTGGCATGATGATGCTGAATGTCTTTGTGGTCGAGCTTGTCAGTCGTGTGGCGCTGGCGATCAGCTCTTCGCTCGGTTCGTGGGTGGTTGAGAGATCAGCATCGGCCAGATCGCTGGGGTTCATTGCTCGCCCCTCGGCGCGTCCGAAGAGCACATAGTGCTCGGCGGGGTGCAGACCGCTCGTCAAGACATCCGCGTAGTGGTCGCGGTACCAGACGAGGTTGAAGTCTGGATTATTCATGAGCGAACGAACTTCGCGGACGAGGCGGATCCCGCGTGGACCTTTGGCGCTGAGCTTAAGCATCCTCGTGATGAATGCGGACCTTCGCCCGAGGATCTGGGTCTTTGTTGGCTTGTCGGTATGGCTCGCGCGAAGCTTGCGGAGGGCGAACCTTGCGGTGCTCGATTCGAGGATGCTCGTGAGTTCATCATTGAGCATCTTCCCGCGAAGGACTGATCGGTCTCGGTCGTCCGCCGTCTGTTGTAGCTCTTGTGCGATCTCTGCAGCTGTTGACAGTTGATGGGCGATGAGGGCTTTGGCGTCTTTGAGCTCTGCTTTGATTGATTCAAGCGTCTTAGATGTTTTTTCCTGCTTGTTTTCAGCTTCGGAGATTCTGTTTTTGGCTCTCGTGATCTCATCGTTGGCAGCGTGCAGGGCGATGCCCTTGGTCTCGATGGATGATTGGGCAACATGGAGCGCGTGGTTGGTGTTTTCGAGCTCTTGAACGCCGAGGAGAATCCTTTGCTCTTGGTCCGCGATGGTCTTGCTCAGCTCGTCGCGGCAGGCCTTCAGTGAGTCGATCTCTTTGGCACTCTCTGCCTTGAGTTTGGTGATCTGATCCCTTTGTGCTTTCGCCTGGCTCTTTGCATTGGACTTCGCTTCGGACTTTGCTTTGTCGAGATCTTGAACAAGCGACTCATTGTCTCGGTTGAGTTGATGGATGGAGTGGCTTGCTTTGGTGAGATCTTCCTGGGTGCCTTGGATCCACGACCCAGAGAGCCGACAGAGGTCGTCGAACTCTTGTGCGATCTTGTCGAGCAGCGTTGTATTCGGTTCTCGACCCTCAGCCGCAGCCGCATCGAGTTCGTTGAATGTTGTGATGACAATGCGTGGGAGGCAATCAAAGTCGGCTTGGCTTGCTCGGTGGTGCCTGTGGGACGCGGAGAGGAAAGCATCAACCTTGTCGGCGTTGTCGTCGATCTTGAGATCAAGACCGAGCGTGCGGTTGAGCTCGTGCATAACCGTTCGCCAGTCGCTCAGTAATGATCCATAGCGTATAAAAACACGAGATGAACCACGGGTCTCAAGCTCGGCGCGAAGAACATGGTCGAGCCAGATCCATAAGCTCTGTTCTGGAGGAATGCCGTCGCGTTTTCTGAGTGATTCGGCAATCTCTGCGGGATGTCGGATGGGGAGTACAAAGAGAGGCTCGGTCTTGGTCTTGGCGAGCACCCGTTTCCACAGCGGCACCAGTCGACACATCCGTGGATCTTTGATCACCACAGGCGAAGCGTTCTCGCTTTGATCGAACACATCGCGGACACATTCTATGAGCTGTCCACACCAGTCTGTTGGTTCATCAGCGGCATCAATTTTTTCAAGGATGTCATGGTGCCCGATTGAGCAGAGCATCGGCATGTTCCAGCGCAAGCCGATCTCGTTGAGTAATCGATCGTGCGTAATGACGATTGAGGCGGATTCCCAGTATCCAGTGGCATTGGCATCGGCGATCGGTGGGAGGGGGTCGTTTGGCATTTGTGCGCCGAGCAGACCGAGCGTGCCGGTGACCGCGCTGGTGCCACTGCGATGCATTCCAAGGACGAGGATGGCCGATGGATTGGCTTGGCGGTCAGCGGGTGCATTGACCGCCGTATCCAGCCTGTTGGCCGACTGATTCTGCATAAATGCGCATCCCTCGGTTGCTGCCTGTCTTCGGCATTCCTCTTCGATGATCCCCAGTGGGCATTGTAAGGGGGTGCCCGGCGATTGTCGCTTGGAATTGCAGAGCTTATGGGCTTGTCGGGTTGTGAGAGAGCTGGTGCTCGATGGTCACGAGCGATTGCCCGTACGCGTCGTCATGCTCATGGACAGAGAGGTCGGCGAATCCTGCCGTGAGCGGGGTCTTGGAAGCTTGGATGCGGAACACATCCGCATCAAAGACCCTGTGGAGGTACACTTCTTCGCCTGCGGTGTGGCTCTCGTCGGGTCCAAGCACCCCAGCGCAGCAGAAGTAGGTGCTCTGGGCCAGCGATGCACGGAACAAAAACCGGACTGTGCACTGATGCCCAGCGTGCACCGGGCCGATTCCTTCGCCCGGAGGTGAAGAGGCGCAGCCGTAGATGTCATGCCCCTTTGTATTGCGGATGAACATCCCGAATCGAGCGTTCGAGACTTCACGCTCGAAGACAACTTGGTACACCAGCTGGTAGGTTTCGTGGCGGACGAGTGTGTTGACCCGGTGGCCATGGGCGTCTTCGAGGTGGACCTGCTCGATTCTGGCACCGCGGCGGTCCCACTCGTTGACAGATTTGGACACAAGGTTGGGGTTGTAGATTGCTTTGGATCGCGCCGCAGAATTGGTGGGGTTTGGCGCGTCTGTCTTACGAGCAACACGGTCGTGAGCAGAGGATTCTTCTGTGCTCTCGGCGGCATGCTGCTGAAGGATTTGAGCGCGGATTTGTGGTTGATCGTCGGCGCTGGCATCGAGCAGGCGGTGATACCAGCTGATAACGGCTTTGGGGTCGGATTCAATCAATCGTTGACCGGCATCAATGAGGATGGCGCGATTACAGGAGGCGGTGATAGCGCCGGTGGAATGCGATACAAGCAGGATCGCGGTGCCGTCTTGGCGCATTTGTGCGATCCGTGCGTGGCACTTCCGTTGGAATGCGGCGTCGCCGACGGCGAGGATTTCATCGAGCACGAGGATATCCGCATCGACATGGATCGAAACCGCGAACGCGAGCCGGGCGAGCATCCCGCTTGAGTAGATCCGCACAGGGCGATCGAGGAATGGGCCAATGTCAGCGAATGAGCTGATCTGGTCGAACCTCTCGTCGGTCTGCTTTTTGGTCAGCCCGAGGATCGCCGCTTTTTGATAGACATTTTCTCGCCCTGTGAAATCTGGGCTGAATCCAGAAGCGAGTTCGAGCAGGGGCGAGATTCTGCCGCGCGTGTCGACGGTCCCTGTGGTGGGCTCGAGCGTGCCGCAGAGGAGTTGGAGCAGGGTAGATTTCCCCGCCCCGTTTCGTCCGACGATTCCAAGGCACTCTCCGGGATAGATATCGAGATCCAGCCCTTCAAGCGCGCAATGGGAAGGAACCTTGGATCGCCGTCCCGTGATCATCGCGCGAAGCCTGCTGATCTCGCTCGGGTACATGATGTACGACTTGCCGAGATTGCGTGCGCAGAGCACGGGGCTCGGGGCGGGCGGTGAGTCAGAGGACATCGGCGAATCCCCGCTTGGCGCGCATGAATACCGCGTGGCTCACTGCACAGAGCAGGGATGCAATCAGGGTGTAGATCACGACATGGTGCCAGGGTGGCATGGTTCCCTCGAACAGTGCGCCGCGGACCCAGGTGATGATCTCGGTCATCGGGTTGGCGCGAACGACCGATCGGAAAGGCTCGGGGACGCGCTCAATGGGGTAGAAGATTGGAGAGAGGAACATCAGCACGCCGGCGAGAACGCCGACAACTTGATCGGTATCGCGGAGGTAGACGCCTAGAGCGGAAACGAGATAAAGCACGGCGATGCACACAGGGATGATCGGAAGGATGAGAATCGGGATCATTAATGCCGTAGCGGGCGGGGTGCCCTCGACAAAGAGCACGAATCCGCCCAGGGCAACCAGCCCGAGCACAAGCCCGACACATGCCTCAAGGAACACGACCCACGGAAGGGTTTCAAGCGGGAAAACCACCCGCTTGACGAACACCGCGTTGGAACGCACAAGCCTCGGCGAGCCGATCAGGCATTCGCGGAAGAGATTGAAGACAAGAAGCCCAGAAAAGAGGCGCACCGCAAAGCCCGCATAGGACCCGACATCATCCTCGCTCATACCCCATTTGGCTTGCAGCACAATGCCGAATACAAAGACATAAACGCCTAGCAAAATCAGCGGGACGAGTAAAGCCCAGAATGGTCCCAGAAGTGAGCCCTTGTACCGCGTCGCAAGCCGTCTGCGGGCGAGGCTCACGATCAGTTCTCGTCGATGAATCATGGTCGCGAATGGCGCCCACAAGAAAACGAGCAGCGAAAGCGGGAACCGAGAACCGCCAATGGGC
The DNA here is from genome assembly GCA_029260265.1 of Phycisphaerales bacterium. GTDB lineage: Bacteria > Planctomycetota > Phycisphaerae > Phycisphaerales > UBA1924 > UBA1924. Next base: position 14,804 of record JAJDDO010000009.1, on the reverse strand, counting down.
GGTGAGACGCCCGGCGGCTGGGTGAGTTGGCTGGAAAGACCGGTCATATCGCCTATTATACCTCACCGAGTTTGCGCGGTGAGGGCAAGATGCAGAACGAACCCGAGCTGTCAATCCTTATTCCCATCAAAGATCGGCTCAAGCTTACATCTCAATGTCTGGACTCTCTGTTTGCGACCATGCCCGCGCATCTATGTACAGAAGTGATCGTGCAGGACAATGGCTCGCGTGATGGCACGGCGGATTACCTCGCATCGCTCTCGGGGCGTGTTCGTGTGGTCAAGGGCACTGCGGGGTGTTCATATGCACAGAGCAATAACGCGATGGCCCGATCGGCGAACGGGCGGGTGCTCTGTCTGCTCAACAATGACACGGTCTTGCTTGACGGATGGATCGAGCCGATGCTCGCGGTGCTCGATCGGCATGATGACGCGTGCATGGTGGGCAATGTGCAACTGTTCCCCGGTGAGAAGGGCACGCGCAGGATTAATCACGCCGGTGTGGTTTTTGATGATCGGCGTATGCCGACGCATCTCTATGAGGGGATGCCCGAAAATCTTGAAGCGAGCGGGGCTGTTCGCGAGCTTCAGGCGGTGACGGCTGCATGTGTGATGATCCGCCGAGATCGGTACCAGCAACTCGGCGGGCTTGATGAATCCTACCGAAACGGGCATGAGGACATCGACCTGTGCCTGCGTGCACGCGCCGCGGGGTTGAAGAACTGGGTCGTGGGAACAAGCAGGATCGTCCACTTCGGAAGCTCGACCCCGGGACGCCTCGATCATGATGACCAGAACACAAAGCTTTTCATGAGTCGTCATCGCGAGGCGATCAGTGCGGACCTTGGTCAGGTGACCCATGCGGATGGCGTTGCATGGCCATCACGCTCGAGAGCCTACCGAATGGCTCGCGCACTGTGGAAGTGCCGACCGATCCGTGCGGTGCTCAAGCGGATCCTGCGGACTTCGATCGGGATGCGCTTGCGACAGACGATGGTGCGAAGGCTGAGCCGATCTGGCTGATCACGGAAACAGACCACCTGCCGCAGTTGCATTTGCGGCAGGTGCCCCGTTGAGTTTGCCGACCGGAGAGAAGCGAGTATTACTTTGAGCATCCCGCATTGAACAATGCGAGATAAGCAAAGACATCTTGGAGATTGAGCGTTCCAAACGGAGCCGCGAGGTCAGCCGAGGTGTCCGATGCGTTGAACGCCGCGAGGTAGGCGAACACATCTTGAAGATTGAGCACATCGAATGGCTCTGCAAGGTCCGGGGCACAGGTTGGAGTGATCCGGAAACCGAGCGGTTGATCGTTGATCAGGTTGATTCCTATCCCGGCCATGGTCCGTCCGTCTGCGGAGATGCAGGTGAGATCGACGATGAGCATGTGTTCGGGGATGACCACGCCGCGTGCGGTGATCCAGTCGATGATATTGACCATGCCATCGTCGGCGTTCCAGATCCATCCCGCTGCGGCGGCGGTGTTGCTGAACTTATTGAATCCGACGATGATCGAGCCATCTGGGGTCATGCTGTTGACGGTCGCAAGCCCGTGAGGCGCGGCGGTTCCCGGGAGTGATCCAAGAAGGGTCTCAGTCCATCCTGCTCCGTTGCGTGTCCAGATGGTTGCGTCAGAGCGTTGCCATGTTTCGTTGTAGGTATCGCCCCCGATGATGTCGCCGGCAGCGTTGATGTAGTTGGCCATTGCCCAACCCTCGTTGGTGTTGAGGTGGGTGAGCGTGCCGTTCTCCCAGACTGTTGGGCTCCAGTAGCCAAAGCTGTGGGCGGTGTCCCATCCCACAACGACGGATCCGTCATAGTTGGTGTGGTTCGCTCTGCTGTCTGCCATTGACGAGCCAAGGTCAATGACCGATCCGGTGGTTGGGCCACTGAATGAGGCATGTGCAAGCCCGTCACCTCCTGGCCCACCATTGCCGGGGCGCCAGTAGAGCCCGGTGACATGTTCGCCGTCGCCGCTGATGCCCCAGGCCGAGCCTGTTGATTGATCGATTATCCCTCCGTCTGGGAGTGCGGAGGGCATGAGGTCGATCCATCCGGTCGCTTCGGTCCAACGCCCCTGAGTCCCGAGGGTGCCCGCGGCGTTGATGATCGTCGCACTCACCGCTGATCCGTCATCCGAGCAGTCGGGTGATCCTGCGCCGATGCCGAGGCTCTGGGTTCCGCGTCCGAGGTTGACGACGCCGGTCCCCGCGGTCCAGCGGACGGTCTCGAAGTTGAAGTCATTGCCCACGATGACGGATCCGTCTGTGGACATATCGAGCGGGTAGATCCCAGGGAGAATTTCGAACTCGATGGATTGGGCGTAGAGCGGGGATCCCGCCGCAGCGAGCAAAAGGAGTGCGAGTTGAGGCTTCATTGGTGTCTCCTGGGGTGAGTTGTTGCTGAGGGTCTGGGTGCCAAGGGTGTACGCCGTCTCTCGGCGGCGCACACTGAGTTTTTAGAATCGAGATCGGTTTAGCGCCGACGGCGGGTGGCTGCGAACCCGCCAAGCCCGAGGAGCGCCATGCTGCTCGGTGTGGGGACGCCGTTCCACGAAGCATTGTCCATGTAGGTGGATGGGTCGTTGCCGAACCCAAGGACGCGGATCTCATCGAAGACCATGCCGCCGGAACTAGAGATATCGATCCACTCGTCGCCTACTCCGCCCCATGATGGCGTGACGCTGAGGCTGGCAACTTGTACACCTTCATCGAAGACGAATACGCTCATGCCGCCGCCGAACGGGCTTGGTGCTCCTGAGGGATCCCAGAACTGTCCGCTGAAGTTGGTCAGGTCGGAGTCAAACTGCATGAAGACACCGAAGTTGCCGTAAAACGAGAGACCGCTGCCGATCCAAGGAGCACTGAAGATTGCCGCGTTGTCACCAACAAAGTTGTTTCCATCGCCAGCAGCCATATCTGCAAGCCCGATGCCCGCCCATGCGTTGTTGGCAATACCCGACCCGATCGGACCGCCGACTTCATCAAAGTCGAGTGTGGTGCCATAGGTGGTGCCGGAGGCGCCCTGGGTGATTGTGTAAGCAGCGTTGGCGGCCGTGCCCGCGCCCATGAGTGCGACGATGATCGCCGCTTCGATAGTCCAAGACTTGTTCATGATTCTCATCTCTCTATTCTCAAGTCACAGGTCGCGACCAATCCGCATCGGAGGGTCTGAATGACGCCTGAAACCGGAAGATATCGGAACGGCAATCACGGTGCAAGTGTCTCTGGAGACATTTTTGAAAATTCACCATTTTCTTGATACACCGAGCGGCTCGATCCTCTATATTCAATTTTCAACGGAGAATGATGACTTTATGAGCCCCAGCGCGTACAAATCCCAAATGAAGCCGGCCCGATCAGGTCCACCCTGTTTCGAAGACCACTACACCGACACGGTGCATCGGCTTCGCGCTGCTTTGATCGAGTCTTACCAATCTGCGGGTGCCGATTCTGAGAGCCCACGCGACGCCGCGAGAACGCTCGGGATTGATAAAACGCTGACATGGAAACTCGGGCGCATCATTAATGAAGAGGCAATCGAGCGTGTCGCATCAAGCATCCCCGGTGCCAATGCGGTGCAACTCGCTGTTGATGCTTTTCTACGCGCTGGCGTTGAAAAGAAGCTGGCGGGCAGGGTCCGTGATGCGTTTGATGACTTTGATAACATGGTCGAGATCCACACCGGTGATCGAGAATCGCTCGGGTTGTTGCTCGACAGCATGGCCTTCTCCGGAGCGGATCGTCTTGTCAAAAGCCGCAAGCTTGCATTCCGCGGGAATAGCGGGATCTGGGGCGCGCAGGCAAGGCTTCGTATGAACACCTCTTTTATTGCGCCCAACCGCGAGCGCCCCGACCTGCTCGATTATGCACAGATTGGCGGGTACGCGGATCTGCAGCGATTGCGAACGGATGGCGCATGGCCGTTGTTCCGATTCCGGTATTTCAATGACGATGGCTCCGCGGCTTCTCGTGCTGGGATGAGCGCGCTGATAGACAACTTTGATCCGCAAACTCCGCACTTGCTCAATGAGTTTGCATCGGGTCTTGAACCGGAGATCATCTCGAAAGATATTAAATCTGGTTTGCTCTACGAGCTTGTTGGCGGGCCGGTCGGGCGGACGGGTCTGTGCAGTACCTACTACGGATATACGGACGCCGCGTCGCTCAGCAGGTACCGCGATGAGCACAATGAACTCGGTGAGGTGCTCTGTCTTATCAACCTTCCGATCGAAACGCTCGTGATGGACTTGGTGGTTCATCAATCCGTCGCCGAGAAAATTCAGCCTGAAGTCGTGATCTACGGGCGTGCCTCGGGTGAACTTAACGAGCATGAGCACCGTGATCGTCGGTTCCTCTTGCCGATTAGTGAATCACTCAAACCATTGGGGCGCAACCCGATGCTCGCATCGCCTCAGATCCCGAGGTACACCGAGCTGACGCAGCTTGTGTTTGATCGGTGCGGCTTTGATCCCAGCGAGTTCGTCGCCTGGCGTCTGATGATCCCTTATCCGCCGATGACATCGACGGTATCGATCAGGTTTGAGTTGCCCAAGCAGTAGCCCTGAACAACCCATAAGAATGAGGAACGCCAACCAAGCGAGTGGCGATGGAGTCGACCCTCGCCGTGTGGGAGGCATGGATGATGAGGTGCGCACTTCGGCGTGCGCTCCTGATCGCCAATGCCAAGTCGGTCGATGTGATGGAGTATTTAGAAGCCTTGCTCGACGGGCTACGCCCTGCGAAAAGCATCACGCCAGCGGTGGTGGAGGCGGTGAGCATTGGTAAGAACGCCAGGACAACCTATGTTGCACAGGGTCAGTCTTGATCGCCGATAGTGCCCTGAACAGGCGGGTTTTGTTGAGAATCTGTGATTCCAAAGAATATCGGATAACAATGATGCGTAAGGAGAATTGTGATGCTGAGTAGAAGACAAATCCAAATCTGGACAATGGGAGCCGTGGCAGGATGCGTTGGGGTTGCCCACGCCGGCACCACCCCGCCCGACTACGGCTATCAATGGACCACGGTTGGCGATCCGGGCAATCGACACTCCATCGACGGTGAAGTCCCGTTCCAAACCGGCCGCCATATTGGCTCAGTTGGATACGAATACCGCATGGCGACGACCGAAGTGACTGTTGGGCAGTGGTTTGAGTTCGTCCAGGCCTATGAGCCCTATTACTTTGCGAATACCGGGTCCGGAACTGGGTTTTCAGCCTTCACGAGTTCGTCGATCTCCGCAACGCCGGGTTCAGTGTCGATCCTTCCGGGGGAATCACCGAATCGTCCGGCGGATATGAGCTGGGAATATGCGGCCCGGTATGTCAACTGGCTCCACAACGGCAAGGTCAATGAACAATGGGCGTTTGAGTCGGGTGTCTACGACACATCCACCTTTACGGAGAACCCCGACGGCACCGGCAACCACCAGGCGGCGCACAACCCAGACGCGGATTTCTGGATTCCGACACTTGATGAGTGGACGAAAGCCGCGTACTGGGACCCAAGCAAGAACAACGGTGAAGGCGGGTACTGGAGCTTTGCCAACGGATCTGACCTCGAATCATTGCCCGGCATCGAACGCAACTCGGGCGTCCATAGTTCTGGATTTCCACTCGATGTCGGCTCGTTCCCCGATGTCCAGAGCCCGTGGGGCATTTTCGATCTAGCGGGTGGATTAACCGAATGGACAGAGTCGAGCCCTACTGAGTTAGCAGATTTACGCATACGGTACACGGGAGGTACATTCTTTGGTGAAACGGGTTTTGGGGATATCTTTTCACGCGATCAGATTGGTTACGGTTATGCATTGTCAGTTCGAACTGGCGCTATTACGGGGCTCCGTTTGGTATCGCGGGTGCCCTCGCCAGGTACGATCCCAGCTCTGGGATGTTTAGGGATGTATTTTATGAGGAGAAGACGATGAGAAGATTACTCGCTTTTGGTGCCATGCTGTTGGTTGGTTCGCCAGCTCTCGCGGATATTCAATATCAGAACCTGAACGGTGGTGCAAATGTAAGCATGGTTCAACATGGAGATGGTAGTTGGTCTGTCACGATATTCAAAACTTCAACAAATGAAGCTTTTCAGCCAATTATTCGGTTGTATAGTGATGATGCGTCGGATAATGATGAGATCAGGTCCCTGCATATGGAATATAACACTTCACCGGGGCTGAACGGTGATAGGCAGGAGATTGTGGTCAACATCAGTGGGCTAAGTAGCGTAAGAACACCGATTGCTGTGATTGAAGAAATTTCTGTGGAACTTGGTCGTCCAGCGATTATGGATATCTCGATCATTGATATAACAGGCGACCTAGGCGCGCCTGGCTCAGCGAGTGATATCAATCCATCGAATGTAAGGAGTATTCAGATTGGAGGTGACTGGTATGCGAACGCGGTTATCGGTGAGTTTCAAAACGATGATGATCCTCTTACCTTTGTGCATGTCGAAGGGGACATGGTGAAAGGTTCATTGGTGTATAAAAACCCGAATCTTGTCACCACGATTTGGGTTGAAGGTTCAATCTTAAGCTCGGTTGAGATCTGGGCGGAAACGGTGATTGATGGGATTTATGTCTATGGTGATTGTTTCGGAAAAATCGGAACAAATAGTGAAGGCATTGCAGGCAATCCTGATGTACGATTGATCGACATAGATGGCGATTTTGCGGGTGCATCAGTCATGGCCATGAATAGCCTCGAAACTCTCGATGTCGGAGGTGACTTCGATGTAGATCTCACCTTGAACAACGCGATGTTGACTTCATCGGTCTACAAAATCGGCGGCGAGTTCGCATCTTCGGCGGTTTTGTCCCTGCCTGCGGACGGGCTCCTCGGTCAGATCTCCATCAACACCCAAGACGGTGGTGATCTCTGGCTCGGTGATGTAGAAGTGGGATCGACCACACTCGCCCACAACTACACCGCCCTCTCTTCCGAACTCGGCGACGGAGCAACCGGCGAATCCCCCTACAACTTCCACCAACGCATCACCGTTCCACCTGCAGGCGAGACCCGCGATTGTGATCCGTACCAGACCGAGCTCGTCGCGCTCGGTGCCGCTGACGAACTCCGCGAGGCAACCATCAGCCACTACGGCCCCGTCTACGCCGAGGGCACCGGCCCGCACTTCCGCGTCGAGTTCCGCCCGTTCGCGATCAACCCCAACGGCGGGAGCATCTGGATCGACCGCACCGCGCTCTTTGAGGTCGACACCGCGCAGTCCGGCACCACCGATGCCACCGCCCAGCGCGATGTAGTGATCAAAGCGATTGCCTCCAACTCGCACGGCTTCAAGGTCCCCGGCACCTGGCGCATCCGCCCGATCAACGAGGGCGCGACCCCCAAGGTCCGCAGCGGCACCAGCGTGGGCAATCCGTGTGTCGTGTATGACTCGTCGGTGTGGATGTGATGGAGTGTTTGGAAGCTTTGCTCAATGGGCTACGCCTTGCGAAAAGCATCACGCCAGCGGTGGTGGAGGCGATGAGTATCGGTTAGCATGCCAAGGTCACGCGAGAAGAGAGTCGGAACCAAGGGTAAATCAGCTTGACAATATTATCTCCGCTTCCGCCTTGTTGTGAGGAGTGAGGTGATGGCGAGCGCAGTGATGGGGGTGGGGGATGGGATATTGATTTGAATACGGACAGTGGAGTTGGCATCGAAGAAATCAGAGTCATCAATCATCAACGAGTTGAGATCAAAGCTGAACAGCGAACCATCGGAGAGAATCCCATCGAGTGAGATGTCCCGGTCGGTGATGGTGAGAAACTCGCCTGGCGTAAGCCCTGCGACTCCGATGCCGTCGATGCTGAATGCTTGACCAATGATGTCGATGGTGGTGCCTGCGTTGGCGATGATGTTGCCCTGGTAGATGCCGCCAAAGAGTCTGAAATGTGATTGTTCGTAAGCAACGAAATCGTCTTCAAACTTACCTCCGGTTATCGTGAAGCGACCGTTTTTAAATCCGCTCAGGCGTTGGCGGAACAGGCCATTCGAGATCTCAGTTGACCCGCCAGTTGCGGACAATGAATGCTGAAAAATGCCGCCCGCTATCTCTGTATGTGACCCGTATGGAGTAGATAAGGAAGCGGAGAACTCTCCTCCATCTATAGTTAGTGTTGTATTATGATCGAGAAAAAGTGACTGTTGGATCTGGCCGCCGTGTATGCTGACCGTGCTGCCTCTATAGATATCGAGACCTAATGCGAACCGCCCTCCAAAGACCTCTATGCTGCTCCCGTCCATCGCTCGAAAGGACCGGCCAACGGTCCCGCCAAACATGCTCATGTTCACGCCTTGTCCGGCATGGATGTAATCACCGATCGTGCTCCCGTGGTACATATTCAGATTGATATTCTCAAGCAATGAGATTCCAAATCGACGATCCGAATCAAAGGTGGCGCCGGAGTAAATGTTCACTGTGCTGTGATTAAAGTTGAAGTAGATTTCATCACCGCTCGGCGAAGCGGTAGGCGAGGGGTCCGAGCCAACAGGGCCGATTTTTCCTGTTCCCTCGATCTCGAAGATGGTGGTGCTCTCGAGGGTGAAACTCTGCCCTCGAAAAATCCCCGCGAGCAAATTATGTTCTGAGAGTGTTTGCCCATCGCTGACATTGATGGTCTGGGCAATCGTGGTCCGGCAAGCCAGGGCAAGAAGAAACAACTGTGCGATCATGTGGGTGTGTTTCATGAATAGTTCTCGGGTGAGATAATCTTGATCGAGCAGAATGCATTGCTGCTCTCAAGTATACATGAATGGTGCTGTCGCCGCGAGTTGGTTTGGCCGGCACACGCTGGATCGAGACCTGCAACGGGCCGGGATCCCCAAGCTGAATGCGATCAACGAATTCGCCTGCCTCTACTCCTTGCATCACGCATTCAATCAGACGATGCAGGAGGCGGATATCCCGTTCCGTCACGCCCAGCAATCATGCGTCATCAAGATCCCAAGCACACCGCGAGCACCTACCTCGACTCGGACGGGCTGGATCTGCGTGCAAGCATCGACAAGATGCCAAAGCTCGGAACCGCAGCACGCACCGCCAGAAGCAACGCTGGGGTGGTCGAGCAAGGTCCAAAGGAGTCTTTGTGTGTCGTCGATGCGCTCGCTTCGGGTACGAAAAAAACGCCGATCGGCGTTCCTGGACGGGAATCAATGCCCCCCGCTGACCCGGAGTGTCCGGGTCAGCATCATCAATGGAGCCGGGGGGAATCGAACCCTACACAAATCGGCGTTTTCGGATACACCAGCAGGGTTGCGCACAGAAAAATACACAGAAGATCTGCATGATCCTCTCCTGTCGCGGTTGGTCGCGATCTGGCCATCGCTTCCGCATGAGACATGCGCACTCATGGCACAAATCGCTGAGCAGTTCGTTTCCGCCGCGTCCCTTGACTCGGAGCGTGTGGGTCATTCAATGAGACTCAGCTGCACCGTTGACGAGCGGAGCATTGCCCGGCAGGGCGTAAAATGCGAGCACGACAGCGGTGCTGATGAGTCGGGCGTAGATAGCACCGGAACCGTCCGTCGTCCGGCAGGACGCGGCGAAGCCGCATTTGACGGCGACGGTGGGGAGGTGCGGCTATGAGCGCACCCAAGCCCAATCTGGGTATCCATCCCCGCTCTGTAATACCGGGGATAGAAAACCAAGACAAGCCCTCGTTGCTTCCAGAGCCGGGTATTTGGTGTCGGCCAGATTGGATCAGATTAGTCGGCCCGGAGGCCAACTCAGGCTGGTTGTATGGGTTGCTTCGAGAGCGATTTGGTGAGCCGACAGGCACTAGCAATGGAGCACAGTATTTCACACAAGGGATTCTCTGGCATCCAGGCATCATGCTCAGCCAAGGGCATAAATCCAGTATCGTGATGGTGGATTTTCAAGGCGCTCGGCTCGCGGTGGAGGATCCGAATGCCATATTGCAACTTGTTGAACAGATCTACTGCCGTGGGTTCCATGCAACGAGATTGGATCTCGCGGTGGATTGGGTGGGGCAGGATGTGGACCTATACAACCATGCTCTTGCATCATGTCAGGCGAGCGAGCTCTGCAAACTGCGGAGTTTTCGATTGGGATCAGAGTACACACGCGAACAGGAAGCCAAGGGGCTGCTGCTCTATCTTGGCAAGCGAAGTTCGCCGGTCTACATCCGGATCTACGACAAGGGCCTCGAAACCGGATCAGCACCAGCGGGCGTTTGGGAACGCTTCGAGGTCGAGTTGAAGGAAGACCGTGCAACCACAGTGATGATGGCGTTTCTCGATGCGGGCGATCAGTGGGTGGATGAACTCTGGGCAAGGATGATTGGAGCCGTGGATTTCAGGGTGAACAACGGACGGACAGAGTTGCACCGTCGTCCGCGTGTTGCTTGGTGGGGGAGCTTGATCGGTCGTGCAACACCAAAGCCAACCAAACCCATGCCCAAGGAATCAAGCTTCGATCATTGGTGTGACTGGTTTCGGACGGCTGCGGGAAAACGACTCCTTCAACTGGCGAATACTCTCGGGTTGTCACCGAATGATTTCTTTGAGTACCTTATTGCCAATCTTGAACCCGCAACGACACTCGTGCCTGCTGTAGTGGATGCTGGGCGGTCTAGGCAGAGTTGACGCAACTTTGGTGAGGCTCGCATTTCGATCGAAGCTGATGCTGTGTGCGAGTTTAGAGAGAAAAACTCATTATTGAGTTTTTAATAGATTGGTCTTTGGGTCATATCTGTATTGTGAGTTTTTGAATCTATTTTCTGAACGGACGCGAACCACCCATCATCACAGCGGTATTGTTCGGTGGCGCAGATCATTGGACATACCCATCTACACACGATCCTCATACGAATAGGTAACAGAGTGGATACATTGTTTTCTCAGGTTGTGCGCACAAAGAGCTTGTCAGGCCAAATTGATGTTCGTGACACAGATGGGACTTTCTCGCTGTTTGACCTGTGCTATTCCAAGTCTGTTCGATGTGCGGTTGTCACGGAGAACAAGCCATTCTTGGAGTTTGCGACCACGAGATATATACTTGATCGATTTGGAAAGCACTCATGTTTGGCTGAAGACAGACTGGTGATACTGAGTCTCAACGAATCGGAAAATTCTCGGCAGCATGTAGAAGCAAAAATTGACGGTAGATTTCTTGGAAGAGGAGAACTGTCTAATCAGGAGAAGGATCTCTCTAGAGATATCGATTTTTGGAGATTTGGCGATCAGTTCGATATTGACGAGATCCGAAGTAGTCCAGAGAACTGTATCAGTTTGTTTGCAGGAGAAAACAAGGTTCTGCAGGATCAGCAGATCATTGAACTGGTCCCCCCGTTGCTGAGTCTATGGGGTGGTATTCATGGAATGCCTTGTGTTCATGATCTTGAACAGATTCTTCAGTATGTTGAGTGTATTGCATATGTGCAGCAAGGGGAGTGGGATACATGCCATGCCGGATGTGTGTTCTGGTACTTGCCGGCCGGACGTACGGCAGAGTTGATTGAATCCTCAGTTGAAGCAGTGGGTGAGGAAAGCGATTCGGATTGGCCTCTTTTGGCTCCCCGGGTGCCTCATGATCGGGGTGGATAGCGAGTCATCGATGGGCATGATGCCGGGTGCCCTGCTTATGCGCAGCCTATGCAGGTCTTTTTGGTGGAGGCGAATGCTTCGCTTGCCCGCTTGCGTACTCCTGCTCTTTCACATAGAATCGATTTCTTGATGCTTTCCTTGATCTCCAACGCCACCACGAACACCTACGACTCACTGGCGAGGCGTGTGATCGAGAGCGAGGATCTTGGCGGCGATGGTCAGATTGATGCAGTGCTGCAGTATGTGTACGGGTGCGCTTCGCTGTGGGAGGTTATTGAGCGCATCCAGTTGGCCGCGGGAACGCAGGCGAATGAGCAGCTGCTGACGACGCATGTGTACGGCCTGGGTATTGACGACGAGGTGAGCTACCGGATCGAGGATGTGGCATCGCCGGAGGATGTTTGGACGCATCGTGATGACCTTGGGTCATTGACGAGCATCACGAACGACGCGGGGCTGGTCTTGGAGCGCTACGAGTACGGCGATTATGGATTAGTCACGATCTTCGACACCAACGGCGATGTGCTGGCCAGCACGCAGTACTACGCGGTGCATCTGTATACGGGTCGGTCGATGATCGCGGGGACGGGGCTGTATGACTACCGCTGGCGCGTGATGGACCCGTGGAGTGGTAGATTCAACCAGCGAGACCCGCTGTGGTACATCGATTCGATGAATGCGTATGCGTTTGTGATCAGTAACCCGATGCGATTTATTGATCCATACGGAGCAATGATAGATCCGGGATGGGTCCGGCGGCGTGAGCAGCAACAACTGCGACAACGAGATGGGAAAGTGATATCAGATAGACGACTACAGTTGCCCAATGATAATTTTTGGGTGATTGGTATTGGGGTGGGGACACGTGAAGAACTAATTGACAAGTTGAACAATGGGCCGTCGAGCAACAAGTACAGGATTTGCAGGATAGCGTCACATTGTGGCCTAGAAGGTACATTTGTTTTGCCAGGACCTAAGACAGATGATGGCAAACCCTATGTCGAGAACTTCACTCTAGATGATTTTAAAAATCTTGACTCTGACCCCTTTGAGGGCTTTGAGGGGCCGCCGTCACCACAAGATTGCAGTCGGTACGAGAGATGGCAACGCCTTAAAGAGGTCTTGGATACTCTTGATAAAAACTGCGATAAAGTTATATTCGAACAGTGCAAATCGGGCGGAGGTGAGAAGGGGAAAGAGCTCCAGCATATCATCGATGAACGGTATCCTGATACCGAGTGGGTGTTGCCAGAGGGAATATGGAATGACAACCCTATATGGCCTTACGACGCTGGGCCGGGGGGTGGAAAATGGTAAATGCAAAGAAGTGTATTGTGTACACAGCTGTGACCACGCTGTTTATGATCGGCCTCTCGTATGCGGTGTATCGTATGATCATTTGTCAAAATGATAATAGCGAGGCAGAATATTTTGCCATTTCGATTCTCGCCACTTTGAATAACGATTTGTTTGTCTATAACGATGAGCCATACGAAAACACACTCAAAGAACCGCTTGAGAGTTCATGGTCGCAGAATGGGCTGAATGAGATCCCGGTTGATCGTGGGGAGGTATTCATTGCGGCAGAAGGCCACGCGGCGAGCGTGTCTGTTGACGATGTGTTCATTGTGATGCGATACAAGGCATTAAAAGGAAAGTATCCATGCATCACGAAGGATCTGGCCGATAGATGGATTGGATTATCATGGAAGGGGGTTGTTCAAAAATTTGAAGCGAATCCAATCGCAGAAAGTCCGATGAATTTTGAGAGTGTCGAAAAGTTAATCGGTGCGGTTGTGAACTAGCCGGGTGCCCTGCTTATGCGCAGCCTAAGCAGGTCTTTGGTGGAGGCCGAGTCTTTGACATTTGCCCGCTTGCGTACTCATGCTCATTCACATAGAATCGACTTCGATGCTGTCCACAATCGCAACCAACCGCCGCCCCTCGGCCCACCCAGCGATCGGCCGAAATCGTGCCAATCGCCAGTTCGCCTACGGCTTGGGTATCGACGACGAGGTGAGCTACCGGATCGAGGATGCGGCGTCGCCTGAGGATGTTTGGACGCATCGCGATAACCTTGGGTCCTTGACGAGCATTACGGACGACGCGGGTCTCGTGGTCGAGCGGTACGAGTACGGCGACTACGGGCGAGTCACGATCTTCGACACCAACGGCGATGTGCTGGACAGCACGCAGTACTACGCGGTGCATCTGTACACCGGGCGGTCATTGATCGCGGGGACGGGGCTGTATGACTACCGCTTCCGCGTGATGGACCCGTGGTCGGGGAGATTCAATCAGAGAGACCCGCTGTGGTACATCGATTCGATGAATGCGTATGCGTATGTTGTTGGCAATCCGATGGGGCTGAATGATCCCTTTGGGTTGTGGAGTTTGAAGAAATGGCTACTTACAGGAGACGGGAACGCAAGCGATGAAATTACAGATGCTGCTTATGATGCTTTTGCGCAAACGGTAAGTGACCGTGTAAATGGTATCGGAGATGCATTTGGTGCAGAGTCCCTGTCAGAGAAATTAGGCGGGACTGATCACACCTTTGATGAAGAAGAGCGGGCAAAAGGTGAATGCTGGGCAAACTGTGTTAAGGATAAGTTGGCCGACGCACTGCTGGACGCTGTAATTGATCCGTATTTGGGTCCTGCGGCTCCATTTGTGGAGGTAGGAATTGATGACGGCAGTCCAACAGTTGACATTGGCGTACCTGATCTGTTAGATGGTATTCAAGGAGTGAGCTACGGAGTTGGTGGAAGTGTGACAGGTGCGGGGAGAGCGTTAGATTACGGGGGCAGAGGCGCTGGATACGCGAATCGAATGAGAGGGAATAAATGGGGAGTCCGAACTGCAAGAAGATTCCGCAATTCTGGCCAAGCTATTAAGAAAGCTGGAAAGAGGATTAAGGGGCCTGGGCATTTAGCAACTGCAATCGAGGCGTATCTTCTCATGAAAGAATGCTCCGATTTGTGTGAGGAATGTTCAGATGTCTATTAAACACAAAAAACAATCACCAAATGCCCGTAAGAGACTGCGATCTGATATTGCCGAAGCATTGCTTTTTGTGCTAGGATGCTTGGTGATTGTTTCGTTTGTATTGGTATTACTTGTTGCGCATTATGTATATGCGAAATCTTTAGTTGATTCATTTTGGATTGCTCTGCTAATTGCAGTTTCTGTCAAGGTAGTGCATGAACTTGCAGGGCGGTTCAGCAAAAAGA
>JAJDDO010000008.1 GCA_029260265.1 Phycisphaerales bacterium | reverse complement strand
CGGCCGTTAAACGAGGCCGTATGGTCAACCGCAATTGGGGCGACCCTAAAAGCCAGCTGCATGAACGCCATGACAGCGGTGATTTTGAATCAAAAACGCAGGACAAGTTGGAACCGCTTATCTGATAATGACGCTCAATTAGAAACCCATATATCCTCCGCAAAAAAATAAAGGCCGAACTGCGAATGCGTTCGGGGAACGCCCTACAGTTCGGCCAGTCTGGCTCATGATCAACTGCGCGCCTGTCGCGTTATTGAGCACTCGATAGTATTTTACAATGTGTCTATGCTGGAAACAAGTTCCCTAATTCACGGACACTTTCGTGTCATTTCATTTCAACGACACCCATTTGCTTGAACAGCGTGAGGTAGTCTTCGAGATGCCATCCATCGATGATCTTTCCATCAGCACCAACGTTATAGATGTCGACGGCCTGGAATGAAATTTTCTGGCCTTTACCTTTGTGCTCGCCGAACGTTCCGGTGAATGTACCCGTGAACAGCAACCGCCCCATCACACGGCCTTTCATGACATACATCTCTTCGATGGAACATTTCAGGTCTGGCACAGCTGTGCGAAACCCTTTTGACGCCCACAACACACCCTTAAGACCAGGGGGACGTCCCTCAGGCAGGTTTCTGTCGATGAAATTCTCCGGCAAAATTTCTTTTGCGTACTTTTCGTCACCACTGTTCCAGAATGCGAAGATCGTAAGACCAGCGTTCATCGATTTGTCAGCTTCAGCTTTTGAAAGCCCTTCTGCAATCTGCATCTTCTTCGCAGGTGGCAGATGTCCATCAGCCAAGGCATACGAAAAAGTTGCTAGAAGAAATACTGGCGCAATCAAAAACGCGGCAAATTTTGATTTCATATGGAACGTTCCTCCTTATCCAATCTTTCGACTATATTCTTCTTTATGGCCTGAATTCTACTGTAACAAAAACAAGTTCGGTATCTCCGATGTTCTCTAGATCATGCAGTAAGCTATTTTCGGCCGAGAGATCAGCGAAGTACCTTGTATCGCCCTGACTGCAATCCGATTCGAAAATCTCGCCAGCAGCATTGCAGGATCTTGCAACACCGTCGTTCAGAGCAGTCCAGAAATAAGGGTATTCATGATGGTGAGCGGCCAAACGTTCGCCAGGCTGCAAACGAATATGCCAAATTCGCATCTTATCTGTTTCATGCACGAGCTCGGTGCCGATCCGGTCGTTGTGAACCGCCTCAGTAAACTCTCGATCTCTGTCCGTCATCTCGCCGCTCCCAACCACCAGTTTCGAATTCTCCGAACAAAACATTATTCGAAGACGGATCGAACTTAAATAGCTCGGACTCACCCTGGCGTGGTTTTGATCGCTTCGTCCGCCCCTAGAAAATTTAGTCTTGAACAATGTCCCGATACGACTTCGAAAAAACAAGCGCCATGCGCCCATCCTTAATCGACGTCGTGGCCAAGCATTTCCTAGATACAAAAAAGCTACCTTCGACAGCCCCGCAAGGCACAAGTTACGCTACGTTGTATCGATCACGCCGAGAGGTCACTACCCACCTCCGGTGGATCGTTGATCGGCGCGTTAACGCTCATGCCACAAAAAAGAGCCGCTCTCTTTCGAGAACAGCTCTTTCTATCTCTACGCAGGCCAGCCCGCGTCATGATAATCCATCAATTAAAAGCTTAGGCTTCCTGGATGTTGTTGACGGCCATTTTTCCTGTGCGACGGTCTTCAGCTGTGTCGAACGACACTTTCTGACCTTCAGCAAGACCGCGGATACCAGCGCGTTCCAAAGCCGTGGCGTGAACGAAAACGTCGTTGCCACCGTTGTCAGGAGCGATAAAGCCGTAGCCTTTTTGGTCGTTGTAGAATTTAACAGTACCCGTATCCATGGGGGAGTCCCTTTAAGTCCAAGGTTTTCAATAACAAACTACGCGCAATTACGCACACGAGTCCGGTTGTCGATTGTTGGGGGGTGCAGAACATGCGCCTTAATCAGAGCTAAGACGTAGCGGCCCGGTCATCCGGCCAAATTCGATAGGTCGCATATAGACGTTCATTCCTGTTCTGGCAATGCTAATTGATTATTGACAGAGCAGGTTTGATCACGTGCTTCGTGTTTTAGCAGCATATCGACGCCAGAACGGCCAGTTGCTGCGCATTTGAGCAAAAGTTGAATTTTCCAAGGGTTGGTGGCCGCCGCGAAAAAGAGTGCTTTGCGATCTTACCGCCCCTACCAAATAAATGAACTTTCGTAGAATTTATGCACGTTCTCGAATTCATATGCGCGACGCAACGCATGGCGACGACTTAACAATTTTGGGCATCGTTGTTCGTTAAAATGAAATGGAACCGACCACATTTAAGCGGCCGATCCCATTTCACATCGAATACAATGCTCTGTTAAACCAAACGAGCGAACTAAATCCCGTCAGGCGTCGCGCCTCCAGCTGCAGCTTTTGCGGCAGCTATAGCTTTCTTAGCTGCTGCTTTTGCAGCGGCCAAAGTTTTCGAAGCTGCAACCTTTGCATCAGCCAAAGCTTTCTTAGCTGCCGCCTTTGCATCGACCAAAGCTTTCTCGGCCGCAGCCTTTGCCTCCTGCGCGGAAGTCTTCTGAGATTTCACGGACGCCAAATCTTTCTCTAACGAGGCCTTTTCTTCTTCAGCCGTTTGAAGTTGAGTTT
>JAJDDO010000007.1 GCA_029260265.1 Phycisphaerales bacterium | reverse complement strand
CTGGCAAGCAATATAAGAATTGCAACAATGGCTGATGCCATGGTTAAAAACCTGCTATTAACCAAAACATTTACATCGTCCACCCAGACACCTGAACCAACAATCCATCCCCAAGGCTTAAACCCTTTTACATAGGAAATCTTGGATATAGGTGTATCAGACTCTGGCTTTGGCCAAAGGTATGGAACCATGCCCTCCCCGTTCTTTTTTACTATTTCTACAAACTCAACAAATAGCTTCTTTCCATCAGGATCTTCAAAGTCTGACAGATCTTTACCATCTAACTTAGGCTTTGTTGGATGCATTACCATCTTTGGATTCATGTCATTGATCCAAAAGTAATTATTCTTATCATAGCGCATGGATTTTATTATCTTGATTGCAGTACTTTTGGCACTGGTTTCATCCTTTTTTCCACCTTTGAACAATGCATGTTGCGCTACAATAATATTATGAGCTGTCTCCACCAATTTGCGTGTTTGATGCTCTTTTTCCTGTATTAGAGCTGTGTCAAACACCACCAAACAAATCGTTGCAACTAGAACCATTCCGAATACTGCCAGTGTTGTGAGCAGCCATAGACGTGTTTGAATCTGAATATTCCGCATTATTTTCATTTGTTCCTAATCCTTTTACTGACAGTATTTGACTAATGTCAAATAGCTTTTCCAGTTATTAACTGACTATAATCTTACACAGAACTATTAACGTCTAATCCAGACATTTCTTTAATAAATTATTTCATAAACCTTTAAGGATCATAGATTCTGTTGATTTAAAGCAAGTTAGAGGTGGTTTCTATTTGATTACAACCTCAATTCAGACCGTCTAGTTAAAGATACAACGGCCAATGCCAATACCCGATTTTAGATGTTAAAAAGTCTCAAAAGACCGTCATATTATCGACACATACTGTCTGTTAATGGGAGGGAGAATCTCTAAGCCATTAACCAAGCCAGTACACGGGTTAATCTAATGCAACTCCCGAGGCTATCTTTATACATATGCCATATGTTTTAGCCATAGATCAGGGTACTCAATCCACACGCGCAGCCGTTCTAGACATGGACGGCAGAATTACTGCCGTAGCATCATCCTCCGTATCATCTACCCAACCTCAAATGGGATGGGTAGAACAGAATGCCGAGGAGATAGTGCAGTCAACAGAGGCGGCTATAGAACAGGTATTGAGCGAAATACCGAGTTTGATGAGATCTTCTATAGATTGTTGCGGTATAGCTACTCAGCGCTCGACTGTACTTAGTTGGAGTGATAGCGGAGAGGCCCTTTCGCCGGCATTGAATTGGCAGGACACCCGTGGTGAGGCAATGCTGGTAAATGTCCATAAATATGCAGAAGAGATAAAAAAGATATCCGGTCTTCCCCTATCTGCTCATTATGGGGCGACTAAACTGCGCTGGCTTATCGATAAAGGCAGAAGTGGTCTGAATGACAGGTTTGGGCCTGTCTCCAGCTTTCTGTTATCCAGACTCAGTAATACTGAAACCAACGCAGTGGACCATGGCAATGCACAAAGAATGCAACTATTCGATGTCTCAACCAAAGATTGGTCCCCCAGGTTGTCTGATCTTTTTGCAGTACCCACTGAAACACTACCAACATGTAAACCGATCTATCACGACTTTGGTGAGTTAAACCGCTACAGGATACCCATCACGGCAATGAACGGCGATCAAAATGCGGCATGGTTTGGTTCAGGTTTACCAACTGTCGGTACCGCACTGGTGAATATCGGTAGTGGAGCATTTGTTCTTGCATCAAAGCAGGTTGATACCGATCTACCGGAACTCCTATCGACCATCAGTTACAGCGATAAAACCAACTGTGATTTTCTACTTGAGGCCACGGTCAACGGGGCTGGCAACGCAATTGAGTGGCTTTCCAGACGCTATGGGATAAAAGAGTACAGAACGCTTTTGCAATCATCACTTGAGCAGATTACACAGCCACCAATCTTTCTAAATACGGTGGGAGGCCTGGGATCACCATGGTGGAAACCTGGTTTGCCTCCTGTTTTTGAAGTGGATACAGCAGATTTCCCTCGTTCTGAGATGCTGGCCGCTGTCTGTGAAAGCATCCTATTTCTTGTTTATCACAATATTCAAATAATCCAACAATCCCAATCAATCACGGAGCTACAACTAAGCGGTGGTCTATCCAGAGTGAATCAGATGTGTCAAAAACTGGCAAACCTGTCTAATCTTAAGGTTAGACGTATAAATGACTCAGAATCTACCATCAGGGGAATAGCCTGGATCGCAGCCGGTCAACCAAAAACCTGGGGGCTTCCTGAACAGGACATCTTTCAGCCTCAAAAGGAACCTGGACTTAGTGTACGTTTTGAGATGTTTCTCGAATTACTAAATAGATATATTGAAGTGGCTAACCATGAATAACCAGGCAATACCAAAACTTGTAGCTCACCGCGGCTACATGAGAAAGTTTCCAGAAAACAGTTGGTTAGGACTAAGGGCAGCTATGGATGCTGGTGCCTGCTTGCTAGAGTTCGACATTCAGATGTGCACAGATGGAAAATTCATTCTTATGCATGATGCCGATCTTATACGCACCGCCAATAACAGTAAATCTATCTTTGAGATAGGTGCGGAAGAGTTAAAAATAATTAGCGTGCACGAGCCAACCAGATTTGAAAACAAATTCTATCCTCTGCATATAATTACGCTGGACGATGTTCTAAAAAAACTATCGAATTATCCCCGGGTCATGGCCATGATTGAAATCAAAGAGGAGAGCCTTGAGCATTGGGGGTTATCTAATGTGATGGAACAACTTATAACAAAGCTGGAACCTTTTAGCAGTCATTGTGTTTTATTATCTTTCAATTATGACGCTATGGAGTATGTGAAAAATAATAGTGACATCAAAATCGGATGGGTACTGAAAAGGTATGACCAGGAATATAAAATAAACGCTGTATCCTTGAACCCGGATTACCTCATCTGCAACTATAAGAAACTACCAAAAAACGGGCCTCCTTGGCAGGGTCTATGGGAATGGGTGTTGTATGAGATAAACTCACCAAAGACCGCTTTAGAGTGGGGAGCGCAAGGTATTAAATACATCGAAACAGGAGATATCGGAACTATGTTGATGGACTCAATACTGGTAAAACAAGCCTGCTACCATGGAGTATGACATAACAATAGTAGGCGCCGGAATACACGGCGCTGGTGTAGCCCAGGCTGCTGCTGCGGCAGGCTACAAGACTCTCGTAATTGAACAATATAAACAACCAGGCCTTGGCACATCCAGTCGTTCATCCAAACTAATACATGGCGGTCTCCGTTATCTTGAAACGGCACAGATTGGTTTGGTTTGGGAGTGTCTCAATGAACGCCACCGACTCCTTAAAAATGCCCCACATCTGGTAAAGCTGGTCCCCTTCTACATACCGGTATATAAGCAGACTCGTCGTGGTCCATTCACCATAATGCTGGGACTGATGCTTTATTCAGTTCTTGGTGGAAAAGGGTTTAACAAGATACCAAGATCAAAATGGAATCAGCTCGATGGTCTAAAGACAGATGGTTTAAAGGCAGTTTTTCAGTATTGGGATGCTCAAACAGATGACAGGTTGTTAACAGAAACCGTCCTGAAGTCAGCAGTTCAGCTAGGGGCAGACGTTGAACTTGGATGCCAATTTCGACATGCCATGACCGAATCTGGAACTTGCGTGATAGATTATGAGAAAGATGGACAAACCAGGACGATAAAATCCAGGGTACTCATAAATGCATCTGGCCCATGGATCAATTCAACACTCAATAAAATCAAACCAAGCCCACGCAAACTTGAAATCGACTTGATTCAGGGAACACATATTCTAGTTTCAGGATCACAAAAACAGGGTGTGTACTACCTCGAAGCACCCCAGGACCAAAGAGCCGTTCTCATAATGCCATGGTATGGTGAAATCCTTATAGGTACTACCGAAATAGAGTATCAAGGAGATCCGGAGGATGTGGCTCCAACAGAAACAGAGATCGATTATCTGTTAGGAGTTTACCAACTCTACTTTTCACAAGCTGTAGATAGATCTCATATCAAGTCCAGCTTTGCGGGACTGAGGGTGTTGAAGCGTGATGGTGAGTCCATATTCCATCGCTCACGTGAAACCACTCTGCATGTGGACAAGAAAAACAGCCCTATGGTTTTGAGTATTTATGGAGGGAAGTTGTCATCCTACCGGGCTACAGGGGAAAAGGTGATAAAAAAGCTAGCAAAACTGCTGCCTAAACGTACCGCAATTGCAAATACAAGAATACTTGAGCTACCCAACCTTAAGAGTTGAGAATTCTATCTGGAAGATGCTTGTTCAACCTCACCCAGTTGATCCATCAACTCAAACATGGCATCTGCCAAGGCACTGGCAGATGTGATCGAATCCACTTCCTCACCCTCACCAGGATTGCGTTCTTCAGAGACCTTGATATGGCCATTCTCAGTATCTTGAATAGTAATAATGATTTTCATAGCTGGCACTCAAACATAGATCGGAAGGTACATACGAGTACCTATCGAATATTAGGCATTACGTGTATGCTTAGGGGATCCATCCAGAGGACTCGTATAATGCCATCATTCAGAGAAATAATCAGTTATTATTCTTTACACAGCGGCTCATAGATATAGGGTGGAATCCACCACTGTTTTAGAAAAGACTGAGCCTGATTTTGTAAATCATGGACCTTACTAGAATCTGTTTTATTATGCCCTATAACAACAAAGGCATGATACTTGAAAATTAGATTAATATCCTTTATTTGCTATATGCTATAGAGAGTCATTCATACATCTTACAGACTCACGCAAATGAATAATATGTTCAACGATTTGAAATTCCTCGTTGTCGACGATTTTGTCGACATGCGTAGCGTATTGAGGAACATGCTGGCCTCATTTAGTGTAACCAAGATCGATATGGCAACTAACGGCAAGGAGGCCATTAGAGCCATAGAAAGTAAGCGCTATGACGTAATCCTATGTGACTACAACCTTGGCCAAGGGCGCGATGGCCAGCAAGTATTGGAAGAAGTCAGGCATCGTAAGCTGGTCGGTGTAGGCACGGTGTTTGTAATGGTAACCGCTGAAAATACCAGAGTAATGGTAATGGGCGCGGTTGAATATGAACCAGACTCCTACCTAACAAAACCATTTACAAAAAACCTGCTTGGTAAACGGTTAACCAGATTACTAAAAAAGAAGGCCGATCTTATCGCGATTGAACGGGCAATAGATTGCCTTGACTATGATCTTGCTAACAGATTGATTGATGAAAAACTGGCAGAAAAAAAACAGAATCAGAATATACTCACCCGCCTAAAAGCAGAGCTTGCCATTCTGGACAAAGAGTTTGATCAGGCAGAGGTTATCTACCGCAGGGTTATAAGTAAGAGAGAGATGGCCT
>JAJDDO010000006.1 GCA_029260265.1 Phycisphaerales bacterium | reverse complement strand
AATCGGGATTACGTACCATCACATCAACTCCGATCTGCATCATCTTCGCTCCAGTATCAGGAGGTAGATTTACTACAAAAACCGGACTAAGTGAGTAATACAGGGTAGGGCCCTTGTCCTTGGTACCGACCTCCTCTTTATTATCCTTCTTCTTTTCCCCCTTGGTCTCTTCTGTTTGAGCTGATTCAGACGCTGGCTGATCGTCTCCAGAAAAGAACCACCAGGCGCCTCCGCCTATAAAAATCACCACCAGCAAGGCTGCACCGGCTATGATGATTAGTTTTTTCTTCGATCCACCCTCTTGCTCTTCACCTAGATCGAGATCCTCTTCTAGCTCTTCTTCTGCCATTTGTTCTTACTCCAGGGTTAAGGTCAATTTCTTATCTGCAATTGACGTGCCAGTAATAAAATGATGTTTTTACCTGATTATTCCTTCAGTTACAGAATATAGTATGAAAAACGTCAGACTATTGACTCAAACAACACGAATTTAAGGCGGATTTCTGTCAGAAACCAACTCAGCGTTGATTGCTATGGCCTGTGACCTGCCCTTTTCTTCATCAACCAGGGCAAGCAGAATGGCTCCAGCAACGAACAAGATCAGAACTGACAATATGGACAACCGTGGACTTCCAGTTGTGATTGCAACCCAGCCCATTATCAGGGGACCAAACACTGCAGCAAACTTGCCCATCATGTTATAGAAGCCAAAGAACTCGCCTGACTCGGTTTTGGGGATAATCCTGGCATAGAAGGAGCGGCTTAGGGCCTGTATACCACCCTGTACCAGGCCTATGATGACAGCCAGAGTATAAAACTCCCATACCTGCTGCATCTGGTAGGCCCAGACGATAACCATGAAATAGACAAATATCGCGATCATGATACCTTGGCGCGCACCTCGCTTCTCCCCCAACTTTCCAAACACTATGGCGGAGGGAAAGCCAACAAATTGAGTCAGAAGAAGTGCAATCATAAGATGGTTTGATTCAAACCCAATAGAGAGACCATAATCCACGGCCATACGAACCACCGTGTCCACCCCGTCTATGTAGAGCCAGTATGCTACAAGGAAGAGGAAGGTTTCCTTCAATTTACGAATCCGCCTGAAGGTGTCCCTCAACTGTATAAACCCACCTCTGACAGCGCCAGCCAATCCAACGGTCCCATGGCTCTTCTTCTCCTGCACAAACAACATTACTGGGATTGAGAACAGCGCCCACCAAATAGCTACGGAGAGGAAAGAGACCCGAACTGCATGGGCGGCATCTTCCAGGCCAAAGGCCTGAGGATAGAGAGTCATCAACACATTGAAGGCAAACAGCAGGCCACCACCAAGATAACCAAAGCTAAAGCCTATGGCAGATACAAGATCAAACTCCTTATCCTCAGCTACATCCACCAACAATGCGTCATAGAACACCATACTGCCAGAGAAGCCCAGTACTGCAAGCATATAAACGACCAAGGCCATGGCCCACTCACCATGAGAGACCATATATAAGGAGCCAGTCATTACCACGCCCATCATGGCAAAAAACATAAGAAACCGTTTTTTTGCACCGCCCCGGTCTGCAACAGCCCCAAGTATTGGTGCCAATATTACAACCATTACACTTGCCAAGGCATTGGCATTACCCAAAAGGAAGGTGCTCTCACCAACCGCTAACTCGCCTGCCCAATATTTCTTGAAAAAAAGAGGAAAAAAGCCCGCCATGACTGTCGTGGCAAAGGCTGAGTTAGCCCAGTCATACATGGCCCAGGATAGTTTTTGCTTACGGTTTCTCACGTCATCATCTGTCGTTTTAGATTATTCTGTCTGAGCAGACATACCGATCTATCACATCTATTACACATAGTATTCAACATAGCCACAAAAAAACCTAGCGATTGACAACTAACAAAGGCTCATAGGCGCACGGTGTGTTAGCTTATCTACTGGTAATTGAGGATGAGTTGCAATGATTACTGCCAAAACTTTTCTTGGCTAATATTGGCAACTGTTGTGCATTTACACAGGCTCAACAACATTGATTTTTCACCTTTGTAAGGAGAACAATATGAAGCAAAACGTTGGTGGTATCGATCGTATACTTCGACTGATAGTGGGACTGGCATTGATTGGCTGGGGCGTGTACGCACAAAATATCTGGGGAGCTATAGGGATTATCCCACTATTTACCGCAGCCATAGGCTGGTGTCCTGCCTATCTACCCTTTGGACTTAGCAGTTGTAAGGTTAAAGAGTAAAAACCCGAAGACTAATCAGAAAAAGGTACCTCTCGGGGTACCTTTTTTATTCACCATTATCAGCCAGAAATTCTGCATACTCTTTCGTAAACAGTTCTTCCATCTCATCTATGACATTAGACGCTGATCTCCCATGGATTAGATGAGCCGTCATAAGTGAGGATGTTTCTGTCAATAAGGCGGATGTATCCAACATATGATAACTAGATGAGAGCCTTTTGATTGCAGCTATCACGCTCTCTTCCTCAGGACGTTCCATTGGAATGGGATCCGAAGACAGTTTCTTCCCAGACTCTTCACGCGTATAACCGTCCCGCTGTTTCAGAAACTCAGCGAATGCAATTAGAACAGCCTGATCCTTATCATCAAGTTCTTTAAATAAGTTGAGCAGCCTGCTTTGGTCACTTGGCAGGTTTTGTATCTGCGGCAGCATGCCTATTCCTGAAAATCGTTTTCGTGCTCTTTAATATAACCCCTAGCAAACTCAAGCAGCTCTTCCATGACCCGTACCCGGAACTTCTGTTTCTGATGCACAAATGAGAACGGGCGTTCCAACATGGGATTCAGTTTTATCGGCACCAGAGTTCCCAGCTTGATCTCCTTCTGGATGGTGGCGCGGGACACAATAGATATCCCCATGCCTGCCTCCACGGCTCCTTTTACTGCCTCAGGGCTACCTAACTCCATGGAGATATTAAGCACCTCATTTCCATCGGATATCTCTTTGAGATACTCTTCAATCACCTCACGGGTTCCTGAACCCTCTTCCCTACAGATGAATGGATATTTCACCAAGTCAGCATAGGTCAAGCTCTCCTTTTCTGCCTCTGGATGTCCCGGGGGAACAATTGCGACCAGGTGGTCAGGCCTGCATACCTCAACGACCAGGTTCTTGTTTCCAACCGGGGCCTCAACAATACCAAGATCAATGGCATTGTTCTCAACCATGGAGACAATTCCCTCGGTATTCGACACCTTTAGATTTATGTTCACGTCCTGGTACTTTTCCTTAAAGTCACCAAGTAGTGACGGGAGCATATAGTCTGCAATTGTGGTACTGGCCCCAATCGTCAGGGAGCCGCCAACGCCCCCGGTCATGTCCTGTACCGCATGCTCCATCTCGTTATAGAGTTCAAAAATACGGTCTGCAAACTTATACACCAAGCTTCCGGCATCGGTAAGACTGATGCGGTTGTGAGTACGGTCAAACAGCCTAGTGTCGAAATACTCCTCAAGTTGCCGCACCTGAAAGGTAACGGCTGGTTGAGTCATATGTAAGGATTCTGCAGCTTTGGTAAAGCTCAACAAACGAGCTACTGTATGAAATACTTGAAGTCTACGATCTGCCATCTGTTCCCCCCCAACCCATAGGGTATACTTATAATCAATAAGAATAACTAATGAAGTATATTAATAACATATAATACACCAATAAAGCCATCCTATTTTTTGCCCAGTTATCAACCCAACCGATTAATAATCCTTGTGGTAAGAATATAGCTTCA
>JAJDDO010000041.1 GCA_029260265.1 Phycisphaerales bacterium | reverse complement strand
AGGTAGAAGATTGCGCCCAGTGAAGCGATCCGCGACAGATCGAACACGGCTGCGAGGACGGCAGCGATGACCACGGTGTAGACCAGCGTGTGCTGCTGAATGTCGCCCGGCATCCCGAAATGGCTGTGTGGGATCAGCTTCATCTCCGTGAGCATCGCGAGCATGCGCGAGACAGCGAAGATGCTGGCCAGCAATCCGGAGGCCGTCGCGGTCATGGCGATAACCACGGTGAACCACGTCCCGTACCCACCAATCGCCGGCCGAGCCGCCTCGGCGAGTGAGTAGTCTTTGGCCGCGATGAGCTCATCGAGCGTCAAGCTCGATGCTACCGCGAAGCAAACGGCGAGGTACACGACGAGACAGACGGCCAAGGAGATGATGATTGCGCGGGCGACGTTCTTCTTTGGCTCCGTGACCTCGTCACCCGTGTTGGTGATCGTGGTGAACCCCTTGAACGCGAGGATCGCCAGCGCGACACCACCGAGGAAGCTCCCGAGCGAAGGGTCTCCGCTCGGTGGAACGATGCTGGTCTGTAGACCGATCCCAGAGGCGGCTACGGCGATCGCTGCGAAGACGAGGAGCCCACCGATCTTGAGGACCGCGCTGACGTTCGACACGGTCCCGATGACCTTGTTGCCGGCGATATTCACGAGGAACGCCGCGACGATGAGTCCGACGGCGAGTACCGGGACCCAGATCCCAGCTGCGTCGGATGGGAAGAGCTGAAGGGTGTAGGTGCCGAAGGTTCGGGCCACCAAGCTCTCGTTGATGATCATCGAGAGCGCCATGAGGAGCGCAGCGGCTCCCGTCACCGTGGTCTCGCCGTAGGCCTTCTTGAGGATCATGGCGATGCCGCCAGCGGATGGGTAGGCGCTGGCGACCTTGATGTAGCTGTATGCGCTGAAGCCGCTGATGACCGCCGCGACGATGAACGCGATCGGAAAGAGTCCTCCCGCGAGCTCCGCAACCTGCCCCGTGAGCGCGAAGATGCCGGCTCCGATCATCACGCCGGTGCCCATCGCGATCGTACCCAGCAAGCTGAGGCTATTCTTCCTGTATTCGGCTGACCGCCCCCTCATCCGTGAGCCTTCGTCCTCATCTGGGTGCCCGGCGGATCCCTCCATCCCCCCCTTGAGATCGAGCCCCAAGTACCGAGCGAGGAACTAGATAGTCAGCGGGAAGTCGTACATCTCAGCATAGAAGTTGATGATGGCGGCTTGGACGACACTACAAGAGCCACGAGGCGATGAGGATGACGATCACCGCCAGGCCCCACATTCCGAGGTGCATCAGACCGTCTCCTCGCCCGCAAGGGCGTCGATGACTCGACGCAGCCGCTCGTTGGCCGCCTCGGCTGCCGGCGCGACAGCCGAGTTGTCGACGAGCGCGAAGATCGCTCGCGGGTCCGCGATCGAAACGACTACGGCTCCTGTTGGCGTCTCTTGCACGACCACATTGCATGGAAGCAGGAGACCGATCTGCGGCTCGACCCCGAGCGCTTGGTACGCCAGTCTGGGATTGCAGACGCCGAGGATCATGTAGCGGCGGAAATCGACGTCGAGCTTCTTCTTGAGCGTCGCGCTGACGTCGATCTCGCTGAGGATGCCGAAACCCTCCTTCTCGAGCTCGTCAGTCACGCGCCGGATCGCGTCGTCGTAGTTCGTATCCGAAAGCGTAGTTTCGAATCCGTATCGAAAGGTGGTCATGGCTTCCGCATTCAGTTGCGCAGATCCGCGAGCATCTGCTGGTAGGTTTCGCGATCCATCTCTCCATTTGCGTGGCGGTGCTTCAGCACCTGCTCGGGCGACTCGTGGGGACTGCCGTTACGGCGGGCGGCCGAGAGGGCGAACCAGACCACCGCGATGAGCCCCGGGATGATGAGGATCCACCACAGGCCCATCCAGGCCATGTGCCAGTCGGCGTTCCAATGCATGGCTACTCCTGTTCTCCCTGCGGCGTGGCCGCGCGCTGACCCTGCAGCATCCAGCACTCGCCGGCGAAGGAGCGTACTCCGGACGGGGGACGGTCGGAGTCCCTGGATCCCGGGGAATCGCGCTCCCATTGTGCGGATCGTCGCGGCCAAGGCGGGAAGATCGGCTCGCGATGCCCTGGGCATGCGCACACCCGAAGCGCGATTTCCCTGGATCCCGGGATATCGACGCCCACCCGTCCTGGGTAGGCTCCGGCTTCACGGGGTCCCATCGCGGACGATGGCCGGGGATGTGCGCGGCCGTTACGAGCGGCCACACACCCCTCCCTTCGCGCGACCCGGGCCGCGACCTGCGGAGGTCCGGCCGCAGGCCCGTGTCCGAACCTGAATCGTCCGCATGAGCGCGGATGAAAGGAGATCCCATGGCCCAGTTCCTCGGAGATATCGCCTTCCTCCTCGAGATGGTGCTCGTGGCCGCCGGTCTGGTGCTCCTGCACCGCAGTCGCCAGGAGACGGCGGGGCTGCTGCGCGCCGCAGCCGTGGTGCTGCTGCTCGCCGGGACGGGAACGGCGATCTGCACCGGCTACTTCTGGTTCCGTTACCAGGGCCAGGGCGACTTCGACCACGCGTACCCCATGCCGATGGCGTCGATGATGCACGGTGGCATGATGGGGCGAGAGGGAGGCGCGATGATGCCGGAGGGAATGCACGGGTCCGGCGCCGGTCGCATGATGGAGCGTCGCTCCGCCAATCCTCCTCCGGCGGAACATTGAGGAACGCGCCTTGGATGCACCTCGAGGTGCGGGGCCTCGGCCGAAAGGTGCCCCAACCGTGGGCCTTCTGACGATCAACGCTGGCTCGTCCAGCATCCGGTTCGCTCTATTCGATGAAGCCCGATCGTTGCGGCGGGTGCTGAGCGGAATCGTGGATCGCGTCGGCCTCCCGGGCACGACTCTGAAGTACAGCGGGCCTGTTGGGAGCCCTCAGGCAAGCTGCGCCATCGACTCGACCGACAATCACGCGGCGGTCGTTGCTCTGCTGGAGTGGCTCGAAGCCCAGCCGTTCTTCGCTTCGGTCGAAGCGATCGGGCACCGGGTGGTGCACGGCATGGCGCACAGCGAGCCGGAGCGGGTCACAGCTGAGCTGCTGGCTGAGCTGCACCGCATCGAGGCGTCCGACCCGGAACATCTGCCGCTCGAGACCGAGTTGATGGAGGCATTGGGCGAACGCCACCCGGCAGTGCCTCAGGTGGCCTGCTTTGACACGGAGTTTCACCGCACGCTGCCCCGGGTTGCGCGGCTACTTCCCATCCCGCGCCGCTACGAGACCCAGGGGGTTCGACGCTACGGCTTCCACGGTCTCTCCTATGCCTATCTGCTGGGAGAGCTCACGCGCCTCGGCGACCCGGCGGCCAGGACCGGTCGGCTGATCCTCGCGCATCTGGGCAACGGATCGAGCATGGCCGCAGTACGCGACGGCGAGAGCATCGACACCAGCATGGGATTCACACCGGGGTCGGGACTGATGATGGGAAGCCGCTCGGGCGATCTGGACCCGGGACTGGTCGGGTACCTGGCCCGCACGGAGCGGCTGACCGCAAGCCAATTCCAGAAGATGGTGAACCATGACTCCGGACTGCTCGGTGTCTCGGAGATCAGCTCCGACGTGCGCGACCTGCTCGAGCAGGAAACCAGTGACGTGCGTGCGGCGGAGGCGGTGGCGCTGTTCTGCTATCAGGCCAAGAAGTGGATCGGTTCGTTCGCCGCGGCGCTCGGCGGGTTGGACACGCTCGTCTTCGCCGGCGGCATCGGGGAGAACGCGCCACTCATCCGGGAGCGCATCTGTGAGGGGCTCGGGTTCCTGGGCATCGATCTCGACCCGGAGCGCAACGCAG
>JAJDDO010000005.1 GCA_029260265.1 Phycisphaerales bacterium | reverse complement strand
TACCGGGTCAAACTTCGCGCCCCATCGTTCATGGCGATTCCGGGGATGTGCAAGATGATGGATGGATCGTTTGTCGCCGACGTGGTCGCCGTGATCGGCAGTATTGATATTGTGATGGGAGAAGTGGACCGCTGATGTTTGCGTTTTCTAAAGAAGCTGAAAAGCAGATCGAAAAGATCCTTAAAAAATATCCAGAAGACCGAAAACGCTCGGCTCTGTTGCCGCTGTTGACTCTTGCGCAACGGCAGGAAAGGCATGTCAACCCGGACGCGATGCGGGAAATCGCGCGTCGGCTGGATCTGTCTCCGGCGTATGTACAGTCGGTGTGCTCTTTTTACCCGATGTATTCAAGCAAGCCGGTGGGGAAATACCTGATCCTGTTCTGCATCAATATCAGTTGTCAGTTGAATGGGTGCGATGAGTTGTTAGCGCATACCGCCAAAAAATTAAATATCGAAATCGGTGGAACCACGGATGACATGAAGTTCACCTTGCATCGGGAGGAATGTCTTGCAGCTTGTTCCGGTGGGCCGATGATGCGGATCAACGACACGTTTTATGAAAACCTGACCGTTGATAAAATCGATCAGATCTTGGGTTCTCTGGATTAAAAAAAATCATGACACAGATTTTATTTAAAAATATAAATAAGAAAAACCTGCATACCCTGGAAGGGTATGAACAGGAAGGCGGCTATCAGGGCCTTAAAAAAGCTTTTGCCATGAAGCCTGAAGAAATCGTGGAAATGGTTAAGGCGTCCGGTCTCAGGGGGCGCGGCGGCGCGGGATTTCCTACCGGTTTGAAATGGAGTTTCCTGGCGAAGGATGTGTTTCCCAGATACCTTTGTTGCAATGCTGATGAAAGCGAACCCGGCACATGCAAAGATCGCGAACTGTTGCAGAAAA
Source organism: Phycisphaerales bacterium (assembly GCA_029260265.1). GTDB lineage: Bacteria > Planctomycetota > Phycisphaerae > Phycisphaerales > UBA1924 > UBA1924. The sequence continues at coordinate 3,276 of JAJDDO010000005.1, read as the reverse complement.
ATCCGCACCTTCTGATCGAGGGCATGATTTTATGCTCCTACGCCTGCAAGATAGAAACCGGATATATTTATTTTCGCGGCGAGTTTTACGATTTGGCCGAAATGATGGACAAAGCGATTGCCGAAGCTCATGAAAAGGGTTATCTCGGACAAAATATTTTAGGTTCAGGCTTCAATCTGGACATTCACACACACCTGGGCGCAGGGGCTTATATTTGTGGAGAGGAATCGGCCCTGCTGAATTCGCTTGAAGGTGGGCGTGGGGAACCTCGAATGAAACCTCCCTTTCCGGCGGTGCAAGGGTTGTACGAAAAACCGACCGTTATTAACAACGTGGAAACGCTTTGCGTCGTTCCTTTTATTTTGAATAATGGTGCGGAAAAATACGCGGCCCTGGGAACAGAAAAAAGCAAGGGGACCAAGCTGGTCAGCGTGTCCGGTCATGTGAAAAAGCCCGGCAACTATGAGATCGTGATGGGAACCACGGTCCGGGAAATTATTTACGATCTCGCAGGCGGCATCCGCGACGACAACGAATTGAAAGCCTATATTCCCGGCGGATCGTCCGTGCCAATGGTCCCCGCTGATAAGGTGGATACGCCTTATGACTATGAATCCCTTCAGGCCATCGGGACCATGCTGGGTTCCGGCGCTTTGATTGTTCTGGACCATACGGTCAACGTGGTGGAAACTTCTTTGCGGCTGGCCAGTTTTTATATGCACGAATCCTGTGGCAAGTGTACCCCTTGCCGGGAAGGGACGCGCTGGATGTGGCAGATACTTCAGCAAATCCAAACTGGAAAAGGTGAAGCCGCATATGTGGAAAAACTGGTGGATATCTGCGACAACATGAGTTTCAAATGTTTTTGTCCGTTGGGAGATGCGGCGGTCGCTCCGGTGCTCAGCAGTATCCAGAATTTCCGCGCGGATTATGACGAGTTGATTGAAAAAATGACGGCCAACACGGCGGTCTGAAAGCGATAAATTATCATGGCAGACGATCAAGTCACATTGACGATAGACGACCAGACGGTCTCGGTTCCCAAAGGCACCAAGGTGGTGGACGCCGCGAAGACCGTGGGCATCGACATTCCGGTGTTTTGTTACCATGAAAAACTTGGACCGCTCGGCTGTTGCCGGATGTGTCTGGTGGAAGTGGAAAAAATGCCCAAGCTGATGACCGCCTGCACGATGGATGTGGGGCCGGACATGGTGGTCAAAACCACCACGCCTAAAGTAGAGAAAGCCCAAAAAGGCGTTCTTGAGTTTACGCTTTTAAATCATCCGCTCGACTGCCCAGTGTGTGATAAAGGCGGCGAGTGTCCGCTTCAGAACAACACTTTTAAATATGGTCCCGGCGACACCCGAATGGATTTTCATCGGGCCGAGAATCTCAAGGCAAACCCGCTCAGCCCCGTCATCACTTTGGACCGGGAACGCTGTATTGCCTGTCAGCGTTGCACGCGTTATAGCGAAGTCATCGAGCAGGACAACGCCCTTGTCATGCACAACCGGGGTTTTAATAATGTAGTGGGGACTTTCAATAATGAAGATTACGATACGCGGTTTTCCGGTAATGTGATCGACATCTGTCCCGTGGGCGCGTTGACCAATACCCAGTTTCGTTTCAAGGCCCGCACCTGGGACCTCACCAACTCTGACACCCTGTGCGCTCACTGTGGTTGCAACTGTAATATGACGCTTGGCGTGCGTACCAACAAGTTCATGCGCATTGAAGCTAGGCCCAACGACTTGGTGGACGATGGCTGGATTTGCGACAAAGCTCGTTGGGGCTATGATTTTCTGGAGAGTAAAAACCGCCTGACAGAAGCCAGGACCGTGCCCGACAGCGGGACAATGGTGTTTTCGTCGCCGACCACTCAGGACGCGGCGGCCCGAACAGCGGAGGCGATCAAAAAAATCGTGGACGAGCATGGGCCGGATAGCGTGGGTTTCATCGGCTCTCCCTATGGTACGAATGAAGAGCTTTATCTTTATCAGAAATTATTCCGCTTAGGGTTCGGCACCAATAACATCGACCACAAAACCTATGCCGACTCTCCCGGTTTGCCCATCGACCACTATGATGTGAGCGACATTGAAACGTCTGACCTGGTCCTCGTAATTGCCAGCGACCCGACTGAGGAACTGCCGATCCTAGATCTGAGAATCAAAAAAGCGGTGACTCGTCACAGCGTCAAGCTTGCGGTGTTGAACGACCAAGCCACCTTGATGGACAAATACGCGCATCTTTCTCTGCGTTACGATATTGGAACGGATGCCGAGGTGTTCGCGGCTCTGATCACCGCCATTTCGGGCGAGGGCAAGGCCGGGGTAAAGAATACCGGAATCAAAGCCACCCAATTGAAATCCCTGGTCGATCTGCTCCGTGCCAGCAAAAAGCTAACCATTGTTTATAATCCTTCTGCGCTCACCGGGCAATCGGTGGTGGTTCTCAAGCAGTTGTTGGTGATGATTCAAAATATTCCGATCGTCGAGTGTGGTGCGATTCCTGCCGTACCTCACACCAATGCAGTGGGGGCCATGGATATGGGGGTTTTGCCGGACTATTACCCGGGAGGTGTTTCCGTTGCCGATGGGGAAGCTATCAAACAACAATGGGGGGAAACAGCGCCGACAAACCAAGGACTGTCCGCGATGGAGATGATTCAAAAAGCGGAGTCGGGCGAACTGAAAGCCCTGCTTGTGTACCGGGCCAATCCGGTGGTGGATTTCCCTGGCGGCAAACAGGTAGAAGAAGCGCTCAAAAAAATCGAGCTGCTGGTGGTTCACGACATGTTTGAAACGGAAACGGCGAAGCTCGCGCATATTTTATTGCCTTCCAACGGACCCGGGGTTGACGACGGGACCACCACCAATATCGGGGGACGTGTGCAGTTCAGAAAAGGCGGGCTGAAAACCACTCATCCGCCGGATTGGAAAATCATTTCTCTGATGGCCAGGGCATTGGACGAAGAAGACGAAACAAACTATATCACTTCGTTTGGCATAACCGATGAGATCGCAAATAAGGTTCCGGGGTACGGGGAGATCAGCAAAAAATCCATCAAGAAAGAAGGGATGACAAGGGTATCTCCGGAAAGTAAAAATGGAACCGGGGCTGTGGCCGAGGAATCTTCGTCACCTCAACCAGACGCGTTGAAATTACGCATCGCCAATTACCTGTTCGCGCACGATAAAATTCTGGATGCCACCTCCACTCTGGCGCATCATTTCAAACCGTCTACCGTGCACTTGCACTCGAAGGATGCCAAGA
>JAJDDO010000040.1 GCA_029260265.1 Phycisphaerales bacterium | reverse complement strand
GGTTGATGGCGACTGGTATGAATTGAATCATACTTACACCGCGTTTAATAGTGCGGGCGGCACCCCACCTGCAATGGCCTCCCCGGCATCGGGTTCGACCTTTGCTGGAACGAGTGCAACGTTTAGCTGGAATGCCAATGGTACGACGGTGGATCAATGGCGGTTGAGCGCTGGCAGTACTGTCGGTGGTACAGACTACCACGCACAGCAAATCCTTCCGACGGTTACCTTGAGCCAAGCCGTAACGGGATTGCCCGACGACGGCAGTACCGTGCACGTCCGGTTGGAGTATGACAACGGCACGACCTGGATTCCGCTCGACTATACCTATACTGCGTACACCAGTGCGCCTCCGCCAAATGCAGGGGGAGGGGGGCCGCACGCGGTCAAAGTAGCGGGGACGTTTATCTATAATTATGACGCGAACGGCAATATGACGTCCGGTGCCAATCGTACCATCGCGTATGATTTCGAGAACCGCCCGACCAGCATCACCAAAAGTGGAGTCACCACCAGCTTCGTTTATGACGGCGATGGCGGCAGAGTGCAAAAAACCTCCGGGTCCACAACGACCACTTACATTGGCAAGCTGTACGTGTGCGATAACGGCTCCTGCACCAAGATGATCTTTGCAGGGGGAACACGCATCGCACAAAAAGAAGTGACCGGCGGCGCGACCAGTTATTATCACCCCGATCATCTAGGTTCGACCAGTGTGGTCACAGACAGCGCTGGCAATAACGAGCAGGACCTCGCCTACTATCCTTACGGCGACACCTTCTTAGACGTTGGCAGTAAAGACGTCAAATTCAAATACACCGGTAAAGAAAAGGATGACAGCACCGGCTTGTATTTTTATGAAGCACGCTATTACGATGCCTTTCTTGGGCGGTTTATTTCCGCCGACACCATCGTGCCAAACCCGCTCGACCCGCAAGCGTTCAATCGGTATTCCTATGTACGAAATAATCCCATCATTTATACCGACCCCACAGGAAAAAGACGTAGGGGCAATAGATTTTTTGATTTTAGCATTTTTACAGGTTCTAGGTTTGGTGGTCAGTCTTTTCAAGACCGAAGGTTTGAATCATTCAACAGCTCGAGGAATTCATTTCAATTTATTGGAAATAATACTTTCCAGAGCAATTTAAGAAACTTTCCAGGCAAGCGGAATAGCCATTTTATAGATGATGAGGAGTTAACTGACGAACAAAGGGAATCATTAAATAAAAGATTGGAAAACATATTCTCTTTTACTCCCATAAGTGATCTAAACATTGTCTTTACTGGCGAAACGCTTTTAAATAACACACCGGTTTCTATAGGTGAACGTGGGGTTGCTGCCGGTGGGGCTGTGATTTCTTTTATCCCTGGTGCTGGTATCATTTTCAAGGGAGGGTTAAAATCTTTATTTAGTGGTGGCAAAGTTATAAAGAGAGTACCAAACCCTGCCGGTCGCTTAGGTAAGCAGAGTACGAGGGATCATATTGATAGAGTCGCTACTGAAATGGAACGGCGTGGCTTTAAAGTTACAGGAGGCGGCACGAGACTTCCTGAAGAATTCTTGCCAGGACCTGGTGGAGGTCGAAGAGGTTCATCATTCCCAGATTTAACAGTGACAAAAAATGGTCGAACAATAAGGATTAATACAGTGGATACTAGAGCAAATGGCATTACTCCTACTACCAGAGAAGCCACTAACGCAGCAAGAATAAGGTCTCAAACCCCTGGCGATCATTTACTACTGATACCTAAACCGAGATAGGAATAAAGAAATGCCCAGAAAACAATTTTCATTTTTTGCAGCTCAAGATGATTTGGTAGAAGTCTTGGAAGCTGTAACGTCCAAGACTTCTTATCGCTTTGTCAGCATTGACGATATTAAGAATGATACTCCATGTATTTATGGGTCAGTTGCGGAATTGACTAATCTTTCTATTGCCGTTTATGGGGATAACAATAGAGAAAAGAGCTATTTACTAATATCTCCTGATGTAAAGCCAAAGACGCGACAAGTAAAAAAACGTAAGGGCGGGGTAAATTACTTTCTTGATCAGATTTCCCATCCAGAAAGCGTGTTCTTCAGTCCTGGTGGGGTATTCGGGGAATTTGAATGCATAATTGCCGGTCAAATAGGCACAATATCGGACGATGAATGGTCGACTGAATTATATAAAGTATTATTCGCAGAGTTCAAGAAGAGATTTAAAAAAATAAAATCCTACTATGTTGGAAGAATTGCAGTAAAAAAATTAGGTGATGGTGTTCGTTTAACATCAAATATCAAAACACCACTAAAGTACGATTTACAATTACAAGAAAAGGATTAAATATCCGAGTTATCCAAGAGCGAAATGGGGACATCGTTACGGGCTTTCCCACGAATACTCCAAGTAATCCTAAAAAATGAAAATTGATTTCCAGAAGATAGAAAACTTATTGTCACGACTAATAAATTCGTTCGAAAAAAATTTTAATGCTTCCGAAGCCCAAGAAGTCCAAGACTTTATTGACGTTGGCGAATTTGGTTTAGCCTTGGAAACACTTGTAGATATTATTTGTGAAGAAGATAAGAAAATTTCGGAAGAAATATTTAATTCAATTCTGAAACTTGTAGCTGCAATGGACATGGATCAAAGAGTATTTCACGAGAAGTTGCAAACGCGTATAGAATAATTTTTCTGGACGATTTTAAAAAGGAAGGGTAATGACCGATCAATCACAGGCTAGGCTCTTTGGCCATTAAAGGTTCTGGGGCTTCGGCCCCCAGTGCCCACAAGGCATCCCCACGTATCCCTCAAAGGGAACCCTCGTGCGGAGCCTCCTTGCAGTTGCTACCCCCATCCTCGCCGGAAGCAGGGTTGCATGTCTGCAACCAATTAAAAATTATTATCAATATTTGAGTGTATTGATGAAAATGCTAGAATTAGCATTTCCCATATTTAATATATTAGTTTAGTAAACCTGTCTCGTCTTCTACGGCCAATTTTGATTGAACTTGTGTGAGTGCTGCAAAAATAAACAATGGGTCAATTCCTTTAATTTTCAAGGCATCGACGGTATTTTGCAAAGCCTCCATACTTTTGATTGTAGAACTATCACTCATTTTGTTTTCAATCATTTCCAAATGTTCGAGGGCTTTCGTGAATTCATTAGTCATGAGGTGGCCTTTTGCTTGGTGGGACCGCAACGGCTGATACCTCCACACACTATGGAGATGCCTTACGGCACCGCCACGGCCCCATAAGACCGTAAAGTGTGTTCGGTGTATCAGTCCCGGCCAGACAACACATCTGGCAAGGAAA
>JAJDDO010000039.1 GCA_029260265.1 Phycisphaerales bacterium | reverse complement strand
AATTTATGGTCTATTAAGGCATCTTACGGACAATCTCACTATCGCTACCGTCGGCAAAGGTTACTTTTACCGCTATCGACTTGGCCGTGCCCAGAGGCAAGGTCAGATAGATGATTTCCTTGGTAACGGCGTGGGGATTCTTTGGATTGCACGGTTGTAGTTCCCATGTCTTGTCCAGGGCATCGGAATTTATGCTGTAGCGAACCGCTTTGATGCCGCAGGTATAGGACTCCAAATGGGTAAAATAGATCCATTGCCTGCCGTTGTAATCGCGAAAGGCTACCCAATTGTTCTTGGTCATATTAAGGACCTGCTTGATCTGCTCTGGTGGCATGGCGCTGGCCGTTAGGGAGAGGGTTACCAGTAATAAGGCGGTTGCAATGCGCGTGGTTGGTTTCTTCATAGGTTCGGCCTTGATTTGGTTTGTTCTGACCATTTATATTAGTTCATTACAGTCAATATTGAATGCAATTCAACATGTTATCTTCCGGGGCTTTTGTTTGTAGTCGTAATAAGGTGCTATATACAAAGCTCAATCAACCATATAGATGCTTTAGTTGAAGGATATCTGGTCTATTAGTTACCAACTCGATTTTGTCTCAAAACTGCAGTGACCGCAGAGCTTTTCAACTCAAGTGGCAAATACTTCGTTTTCGCATCATGGAATAGATTAATGGTTCCATAATGCCAGTCGACATATCTAATAACTTTCAATCGGATGTCTTAGCGTATTTAGAAAACCAGTTTTGAAACAATCAGTCAGGTAATATTAACCACGTCACAACCAAAGCATGATATTTCTCTGGGTTTCGCCAATCAGATCTTTAATGAATTACTCGTTAAATCAATAGGATAGAAATTATTGGTATTTATTAATGCGGGCTGCCTGTTTTCTCTGAATTTAGCCCTAAAGTAACTAATTTTCCAGCCGCTAAGGTGTTGTAGGGTATCTATGAAGAACCCAAAATCATCCACTCTGTGGGTGCCATATTTTTTCCATATATGAGGGGCGCGAAATGTTAGGAGTAAATCATTTAGCTCAAGTGCACATGTCCAGAATACTGACCATTTTTTTATCATCGGCCTTATTTCTGTTTTCAACTATGTCTGTTGCTGAAGGTCCTACCTCAGCAGAATATGGAGTAGTGTTAAACCTGTCCGGAAAGCAACGCATGCTCACTCAGAAGATGAGTAAAGAGATGATGCTTATTGCTCTGGATGTAGATGCAGCTGGCAATCTGGCGAATCTAGCGAAGACTTCCGGTCTGTTCGACAAAACACTTAAGGGTCTGCGCAATGGTAGTGAAGAACTACGCCTTCCCCCTACCTCCAGCAGCCGTATTCTACGTCAGTTAGATAAGATCGATGGAATATGGGCCGGCTTCTATCCAGTGGTGAAGGAAGTTATTAATGGTAAGTCTGTTTCAAAAGAACAGGTAGCTGTTGTTGCTAAAAATAATCTGCCGCTACTGAAGCAGATGAATAAAGCTGTTGGCATGTATGAAAAAGATGCCAAGAAAGGTGGGCTGAAGGCAGCGCCTGGTTTGGCTGCTACTCTCAACCTGTCTGGCAAACAACGCATGCTCACTCAGAAGATGAGTAAAGAGTTTCTGCTGGTTGCTTTCGGACATGAGGTTGAGAACAATAAGCTCAGCTTGCTCGAGACCTACTCTCTGTTTGAAAGAACACTGAAAGGTCTGTTGGATGGTGATGAAACTCTAGGTCTCCCAGGAACAAAGCCTGAGCATATCCGCGCCCAACTTGGTGTGGTCAATGGACTCTGGACCGAGTTTAAACCGATTGTTGTATTTGGTGCCGACTATAAGACAAAAGGCATTGATAAAGACAAGATCAAAAAGTTGGCGAAGACTAATCTGCCACTGCTTAAGGAGATGAATAAGGCTGTTGGTATGTATGAGAAGGAAGCAGCGAAATAAGCACATCTAGTAACTTGCCATGATCATCTTTGCTACAGATATATACCTGTTGCAAAGATGATTGTTTGGCATTAGGTAGAGCTGGCTTGTTATAGGTACGTATGGAAGCATGGCATTTCTGTTCTCAGAAACACCAGTTTCCAGTAAAAAAACAATCAAGCATGTCTGTGTCAGAGCAGGCATATAAGATGAAACAAAGCTTAACGCTTGCTTGTGAAGGTTAGAAATAAGTTTTGCTGATTGAGGTGTAGTATGAGTATCAGGCTAAAATTATTAGGTGGTGGGTTGATTATAAGCATCTTGCTTGTAGCTGCATTGGCACTAACGATATATTCCTTTACCAGTTTAAGTGGTGGCTTTTCGGATGTAGTAGAAAAGTCAGCTACCGGAGTGAATAACTCCCGTTCGACCGCATCCAGTCTTGTTAGGGCAGATAAAAACCTGTTACAGGTTTCAACGGGCATTTTAACCGTTGTTGATGATATCAATAAGACAAACCAAAACATCAGAGTCATTGAGCGTAAGATCAAAGGTATGTCTGCAGGCATTAAAGAGCTTATGGAGGAGGTAAGCGCGGTTGTTGAAAGGATGCCGATAGGCGAAAGCCGCGATACCATGGAAGATGCAACTGATGCAATTGGCGATATTGAAGAGACAATGAGGCGCGAAGCGCTGGTTAGCCTGACCGCTACCGTGAATAAAATGGGAGAGTTTACCCAGAATATTGGAGCTCAGGTTTCCGGAATAAAGAGCTTGTCCCGTGATTTGGGTAAGGTAACAAAGCTTAGTTCAGAAGTTGTTACCGCAAGCCAGGAAATAAAAACACTATCCGAGGAATTCAGCGGGCAGATTGCCTTGTCACGCAATCTAATTAGCCTGGTATTGGTGGTGGCAGTAGTAATCTGTCTGGTTGGTGGATTTCTTCTCGCACGTTCAATCATCAATCCACTAAATCATGTGGTAGAGGCCATGGAAGATATTGCGGAAGGGGAGGGCGACCTGACCAAGCGACTCGAGGATCAGAGTTCAACAGAAATGAATCTGTTGGCAGGAGCCTTCAACAGGTTTGTTGAAAAGGTACAAACCCTAGTTGCAGAGATAACTGAGAATATGCACCAGTTTACTACCGTGGTAACAAGAACAGAAGAGATAGCCAATCATGCACAAGAGGGTATTACCCAACAACAGATTGAAACAGACCAGGTTGCAACTGCAGTAAATCAGCTGTCAGTTTCTGCACAGCAAGTTGCTGCCAATGGTGCCAGCGCAGCAGATGCAGCACAACAGGCTGAAAATGAGGCCCAGTCTGGTCGGCAGGTTGTTGCCAAGTCGGTAACCTCGGTAGAGTCACTGGCACGTAAGGTGCTTGATTCAGTATCAACAGTTCAACAGCTGGCTGCCGATAGTGAAAATGTTGGCAATGTCTTGGCTGTAATTCAGTCCATAGCCGAGCAAACGAATCTGTTGGCCTTGAACGCTGCAATTGAGGCCGCACGAGCAGGTGAACAGGGCCGTGGCTTTGCGGTTGTGGCAGATGAGGTTAGAACTCTGGCTACCAGAACTCAATCATCCACAGAAGAGATACGTGGAATTATTGAGAGACTCCAGGTTGGTACCAAAGATGCTGAACAGTCAATGCTGGAAGGAAAAGAGTTGGCCGAAAAAAATGTTAAACAGGCCGGCAAGGCAGGTCAAGCTTTGGATAAGATTGCCAATGTGGTTACTACTATTAAAGATCAGAATTTTCAGATCGCCAACGCCACTGAAGAACAGACCAAGGTTACAGAAGAGATCAACCGTAGTGTGGTGAACATAAAAGACGTCGGACAGAAAACTGCTGAAGGCGCCAAGGAAGCTGCATCTTCGAGTGAGGAACTCGCTCGTCTATCTGTGCAGATTGAAAATCTCCTGGGGCAGTTTAAGGTCTGATCCAAAGCACATGGATACCTCCGGAATCCCGGAGGTCTTCACATGCCTTTTTATCAGGATTATCTATGTCTATCACTAAATGGGTAGACCTCGCTGTTAGTGCAGAGTAAGTAAAATAGCATTAATATTTTTAACTACTGCAAAACCACATCATTTGCTAGTATTAAAACCTGTAGGTACAAAAATATTGCATACAGATGATAAGTATCTATCCCGGTCAGGTTTATTGTGGACCAATAATGAAGGTAGAACTTAGAGTAGCTAGGGTGGTAGCCGAGAATAAACGGCCCTGATTGCAGAAACATTTGTTACCAGGCAACGGATTCCACCTCAGGCAATACCAAAGGAGAGTTTCAGACCAGTTCTTATTATTTAAAGTGTCCGAAGGAGAGATGCCATGCTTGCTCTGCAAATAGATGACCGTGAGGTGGAATTTAACGATTCCGGTTATATGATCGACTTTGATGAATGGGATGATGAAATCGCAAATGCTCTGGCAGTTGCCGATGATCTTGAACTTACAGATAAACACTGGACAGTTATAAGCTTCATTCGGGAGTTTTTCGGTGAATATGAAATCACCCCTTCAGTAACGGCTGTAATAAAGACTGTTGGTGATAGTCTGTCGGAAGATTGCACTTCCAGGACCATAGACCAGCTATTTCCACAAGATGGATATAATCAGGCCTGTCGTTTAGCCGGATTACCCGAGTCTTTTTAGTCTCGCTGATCAGCGGAGCTACCAAAGCCACAAACAGGTGACGGGCAGAAGGCCGGCATGCGGTGGCTAATTGCAGTACTCATCAACCTTTAGCTCATGCTTGGCTATCTTGTCCTCTATTAGGCGTTTTTCAGAACTTTTGTACCCTTCACGTAGTCTACGTTTCAGACGATTCTTTTTTCGTCGGTGATAACTGCACTTCTTTTTCGCATTAGCAATCTGTTTTCTATTTCGCTTGGCCTTCTTCTGGCTGTTTCTTTTTGCCTTGATTAGACGTTTACCCCGTTTCTCATAACTTTTGAGCATGCGTCTTTCACCCGGACGCAGGATCTCTTTTAGTGAATCGTTTGAAGATGGGGCGGTTGTGATTATCTCTGGTTTAACAGGGATGCTATCAGTGCCTTGGGGGGCGATGTCACCGAAGTTAATTTGTCCGTCTTTATCCACCCATCTTTGGATATCAGTAGAGAGAGCGGGGTTTGTTATGAGCAGAAGTAATCCAGCATAGCTGATGATGCGAATATCCATTTAAATAATTCTCCATTTTATTGCTACAAGCAATATTGTCTCAGTGCGGAACTCACTGCAAGAGATATCATGGATTATTTTTAGTAAAAAGTTTGCATTTGCAAATGCGAGTCATTGGCATTCGCGGTAATTCGTATGAGATATTATGTTTATGTGGGAGGCTGGCCAATGGGGCAGTTTAAATATTTATCTTCAGGCATAAAGCCTGCATTATTTGTTACCGCCATGGTTTTGGCCGGAGTTTCATCGATTTCTGTAGCGGGGACATCTACAGAACAGCTTTTGCAAAAGCGGGAGCGCAAT
>JAJDDO010000038.1 GCA_029260265.1 Phycisphaerales bacterium | reverse complement strand
GATTGATGGTTTACGAGTAGCTGATGCCTCTATCATGCCAACTGTGATATCAGGTAACACAAATGCACCTTCGATTATGATCGGAGAAAAGTGTGCGGATATGATTCTCACAAGCCTGTCTTCATGAGCTGAGTGAGCGAGGGCGCAGACTATTGCATTGCTATTACGGGCGTTGTGAATAGCGATATCAGTCTCTGCATGACTTGCAAAGTTGTTGCTTTTGTCTGGAAACGTGAGTTCGTTCGAAAAATCAGTTGCTGGAAAGTGTGTGTGCATGAGATTGCTCAGCCTCACCATTAAAAGGACAAGGATATGTCGTCAACGCCTCCCTCTGGCCGTCTTAAAGACAAACGAATTGTGATCACCGGCGCAGGCCATGACATTGGACGAGGCGTTGCCGAACGTTTTCATGACGAAGGCGCCAAGGTTGTTGCGATCCACAGTCACAAAGAAAATTTTACCGAGATAAACGGTGTGGAACACCATTGGGTTGATCTCTCAGACTCAGATGCACTCCAAGATATCGCCAAACAGACAACTCACGTAAACGCGATCTTGACCTGCTCAAACCACATAGAGCTTGGTACGCTCCTCGCCTGTGACATGACTCAGTGGGACGCAAGCTTTGAACATATCGTTCGATCGGCATTTCAAGCGATCCACGCATTCCTCCCCACTTTGATATTCTCCGGTGGAGGCTCGATCACCAACGTTAGCTCGATTGCCGGGCATGTCGTTGGCATCGAGAATCGGTGCGCATTCAATGCCGCTAAGGCCGCATTGATTGGTTTGACCCGATCCATTGCGGTTGACTACGCCTCCCACGGCGTGCGGTGTAACGCGATCTGCACTGGTATTATTGACTCACCGTCCCTTCAAGCTCGTCTGAAATCTACAGGTGACTATCAGGGCGCCTTAGATGCGGTTCTTTCGCGACAAGCGTTGGGGCGTCTAGGTACCCTAAATGAAGTCGCACACCTGGCGGTTTATCTTGCGAGCGAAGAATCAAGCTTTACCACAGCACAAACCCACATTATAGATGGCGGGTACTTTCAAACCCAATAACGCTAAAAATCAGGCTCATCTAGGCGACCTGCCGCCCATTGAGTCAGTCCCACCTCTAAAATTCTTGAAGCTTCTTGTCGCACCTCATCACTTAGGTATGAAAGATCCGCTTTTAAAGCCGCATATAGCGCAATAGCAATGTTGGCTTGCACGCTTTGTAGAGTTTGCAGGTGTACGTGGTTTCCCGCGTTCCCGTCTTCTATATTTTGACCTAACGCGTTAAGTCGCTCGAACGCACTGAGCAAATCAGATTTTCCATCTTGCAAAACCGCTCGTTGAAGCGTCTGTTCACTATTTGTCAATGAAGTCATCTCCAAATTACTCAATTGCTCCGTCATCGGAGCAATACTTCCACGAACCACTGACAAAATCTAGCTCCGCAAACGGAGCACTCTTTGAACATAGTTGGTCCTCAGGTAAAGGCGATTAGAACATCGAAACATCTGTCTCAAGATGTCGTTGCCGCACGCTGTAACCTTTTGAACTGGCCGATTAGCCGCGGTACATACGCCAAAATAGAAGCACGAAGGCGTCGGGTGACTGACGATGAGGTGCTTCTCCTCGCTCGTGCGCTTAAAGTCCCGTTGGCCAAACTTTTTCCGTCCGAGGCTGAGGATTCACCTTAACCACTCGTTCATCGATTCGCCCCATCGAAGAGTGCCTTCGTATTGTCATCGCTGTAGATGTTGCGATAGTTATCCATCGGATCGCGTCGGCATTCAAATAGTCGGTTGTGAAAACCGGTTGTGCCAACACCAATACGTGTTACTTCACACATGGCAAAAACGAACCGCAAGGTGTTCTCCAACCCGCGTGCAAAACGTGAAGGTTTATCCGCAACAATCGCATTCATCAACAAATGCCCTTCCGAGTTCAGCCGAGATCTCAACAACAAGAAAAACTCGTATGTGAGGAGATGGTCGGGGACGGAAGTCCGATGGCTGAACGCGTCCAACACCACGACATCGTACTTCTCAGGCGTTTCGGAAAGCCAAGCTCTCGCATCAGAAGCAACAAACGTTCGCGGTTTAAGACGTTGTTGAAGAAACATTTCGCCCACTGATTCTAAGTGCGCATCTACATCCACAAACTGCCACTTAACAGATAGATTCCGCCCTTCGCCCAAGGAAAAGCCACCTGCACCTAACACAAGCACTTTGAGCGGCGAGTCACTCTCGAGCAGCTCAATTCGATCTTCCATCCATTCGATATAGGCATGGCCAAGCCCTCGATCATCGGTGCGGCTCGCACTTTGGCCATTGACCACCAATACACGTGCTAGAGAATCACGGTCGGGGGCAATATAGTAATTTGCGAACGCTGTGGTACGTGTAAAAGAATGGCCCTCATACACCCACCCCACCATTGCAAACGAACAGGCTAACGCGCTGACCAACACACCATTCACTCTATTCCCTGCACACAGTAAAACGCCAATGCAAATCAAGCCCGT
>JAJDDO010000037.1 GCA_029260265.1 Phycisphaerales bacterium | reverse complement strand
TGCGGCTACGGGGGAGGTGCTGGCGCATTTAGCGCCTACGCCGAGAAGATGGGCCTGGACCTCGGGGATCTCCCCGCGCATAAGATTGTCGAGACCTGGCGGGACGCTCATACGGCCGTGGCGGGCAAGCGGACCGGATCCATGTGGCATAACCCAGAGACGGGTGACCCCGTGGCTGTGCGCCGACGGGGGGCTTGGGGGGGCACGGAGGCAAGCGCATGGACCGCGGTCCGGGAGGGTCAATGCGGATCGTGGGAGATGCGCGGGCCCCGCCTCCACTACACGCTCCCGTCCGGCCGCGAGCTAATTTACCGGGACGCCCGGATTGAGGACGTCCCGAGTCGATGGAGTGAGGAAAAAACTAAAGCACTTACCTATGCGGTTGCTCGCGGGCAACGGGTTGCTACCTACGGGGGAAAGCTAGTTGAGAATATCACCCAGGCGTTCTGTCGTGATATCCTAGCGGAGGCCCTGATACGGCTCGAGGCCGCAGGCCTACGAACAGTGCTCCACATTCACGACGAAGTCCTGGTAGAATCCGACGACGCCGCCGAGGTGGCCAGAATAATGGAAATTGTGCCTAAGTGGGCTGCCGGGATGCCGATTGCAGTCGAGGCGAGCGTGAAAGCGAGGTACGGGAAGTGAGTGCGCCAGCTTGATATCAGCCGCCCCGATCAAGGACTCCGGGAACGAAGATACGGGAAAGTGGAGGGTAACCTCCGGCGACGTGACGATCCGGGTCGACCCGGAATCCGTAAACTCTATGCGCGCTGCCGTGAAGGAGCTCGGGATCACGAGGAACCAGATCCGGGCCGCTATCAAGCGGGCGGAGGAGCCGGGCGACTCGCGGGAACCTTTCGTGGTGCACGCGGACGGCGAGACATACAGCGACGAAATCCCGCTGAGGGCCCTGGACGCGGCGTGCTGCTCTGGGGCCAAGTTCCTCCGCTGGGCTGGTGTGGATACCCTCTGCGCCGTTGACGTAGACGTGAGGGAGGCTTTCTCGGATGACGAGCTTCACCGCGTGGTGCGGGCGTGCGCGCCCGAACGGGCCTGGCTAAGCCGCGGCGGGGGGCTCCGGCTGGTCTTCCTCGCGCGGGATTTCTCCGCCTATGAACGCGCGGTTGGCGCGGTGCTGCTCTCAGAGATCGCCCTGGATTCCCGCGTGGTCCGCGTGGAGTTCCTGCCACGCACGCGGCCCCCAGGGGGGCGGGTGACGAAAGACGCAGGGACGCTAAGCCACGCGATTGGGTTCGCCGAGGGCCGCTGCGCGGAGGTGGTCGAGGATTCCGCGGTAGACCAATGGCTGGGCGACCGGGGGATCTCGGTCGGTGAGCGCGTGGACCATACATTTTGCCCTGTATCTCCGGGGCCCACGGATTCCGCCCGGGACCCGGTGGTAGTGCTGGACGGGGGTCTGTATTGCTTTCGCTGTTCAGGCCAGACTGGGGACGGCTTTAGGTCATTCGCGTGGATCCTAGAGGGCCGCACCCATACGCCCCACCCGGTTTGCGAGTCCGCCAGGGAACGGGTCCATTGGGCTCACATGGCAGAGGTAATGCGGGCGGATTGGCCCGATACGCTGCCGTGGGCGGTCGCCGAGCCGGGGTATCGGGGGCTCTGCAGGGCGCTGGGGGCCGAGGATACTGAGATAGCGTCGATATTCGACCCGTATTGGACGTGGCTGCGGGGCGAGGGGGGGACCTGGCTAAACGGCCTGACGATGGAGCCCGAGGGTATCGACAAGGCCCTCCCGGCGCTGAGTTGGACCAGGGGGCTATCCACCCGGGTAGCTTCGTCCCAGAATGCCGGGCCGCTGGCCGGGTATAGGCCGGTGAGACCTGTGAGCGTGGTCCTACGCCCGGAAGCACTCAACGGGGTGGTGCCGCTGCAGAAGCCTAGGGCGGTCCCGATCCAGCTCGACCGGGGCGACGCAATGCCGTGGGGGGAGTCCTTCGGGGAGCTCGCCGGGGATTTCACTGGGATTAATGAGACTTACGTCAAGGCGCTGTTATCCGCGTGCGCTTGCGCCGAGATCGGGGCCAGGCCGGTGGCGCTTGTGATTACGGGGCCGAGCGGGAGCGCGAAGAGTACCACGGCCGCGGTTGTCTCGGGGCTTCTCGGGGCGGCCATGGCCACTGTACGGATAGACACAGAGCCGGAGGCGTGGCGGAGGCAGATAGGGCAGGCCCTGGCAAGCGGGGCTAGGCCGCTGCTGCTGAATGAGATCGACAAGGTTCACGGCCTGAGGAAGCATTCCACAAAGCTCCTGGACCTCGCTCACCCTCACCAGTATCGACCGCTCCACGGGGTGGACGTCCTGACTCCATTCCGGGCGCCTCTCGTAATTACCGGGATCAACTTGCCCCCCATGTTCCGGGAGAGTCCTGAGATGGGGAGGAGGTATCGCCACCTCCGGCTAGCTGCCCGGGTTGGGTCTGAGTGGGACGCGCTGGATCCGGGGAGTTGGAGGGACTCTCACCCGCGAGCTGCTGACTCGCTGATTATGTGGGCGCTGGAGTTCTGCCGGGCTCATGCGCACTGCTGGGAGGACATTGCAGGGACCTTGGGCCTCCCGGAGGCGCACAAGGGAGACCCCGAGGAGAATGAGATCCGGCGTACCGCGATGCGTGCGCTATACGACCACTGTCGAGATGTCGAGGGCCGGACCATGTCTGACGCGACGAGGTTCCCCTCCGAGCACGGGTGGGTGGTCATGGACGGAATCCCCGCGATCGTCGAGGTGCTCATGCCGATGCAGGTCGGGAACGTGGACCCGCGGTTCATACTGAACCAGGACCTAAGTGCAACAGATTGGTATGCGGTCCTGGGAGTCCCGGGAGTCGGTTTCGAGGCCCGGATCCACTACAGCCATTGGGTCGGCAGGTTTGTCCAGGCTGGGGGTAACCGAAATGCTAGACTTATGAACGAATCCCTCCCGGACCCGGTTTAGCGTAAGTCCAGCGGATACGTTGAAATTCGCCATATGTTCCTTATAATACTACCTCTTCAAAAGAAGAGATGAAATAAAAAGTGCGCGGTAGAAAAAAAGAACGTCGTATAAGGGACATATGGCGAATCGGACGGAGATAACAGGACTTACGCAAACCGCCGGGATTTTTCTGGTTTTCGTCTTGCGCCACAGGGATCTGATAACCGATAGTGTATTCATAACGAGGAGGTGAGAGCGAGTAAGAGTGAGAAGCCGGGGCCACTCACCCCAGCGATCGGCGGACGGGAGACCCAACAAGGCGTATTGGTGGCAGGAACGAACGTTAAACCAAAAGAAACGGAGATCAGAATGACTAAGACTTACGGCGTTGCGTTGCGGGATGCTTTCGGCAAGTGGATCTCACCCCTGTCCGGGGGGAAAACTCGCAAGTGCGCTCGCGAGATGGCTCACTACTACTTGGTGGAGGGCTGGCACAACCTCTACGGCGAGATCACCGCGGTTCAGGTTGTCGAGTGGAACGGCTACGACGCGACGCGGGAACTGGTCAAGACTTTGTAATCACCCGGCCGCGCTGGCCACAAGCTGGCGCGGCCTTTTTCGTTTGGGGGCGGGATGAAAACTCACTACGTAGATATGTCAACGTGGACGAGCTAAGGACCCGGGAGAGACCCCGGTGGCTTCAGACCCGTTTGAGGGACGGATTCGCGATGCTTCAGGATGACGAGCTAGTGTGAGGAATAATCTTCGGATTCCTCTTGCGCCACAGGGATCTGATAACCGATA
>JAJDDO010000036.1 GCA_029260265.1 Phycisphaerales bacterium | reverse complement strand
GTAAATTGACTGCTGAATGTGACTGATTGGGTCTTTTAGGACCGGAGCATATTGTTGGCCAGTATTTAAGTTTATTCATAACCTGATCAATTTCCTTTCTGGTTATAGTTGTCTGCTCTTGCCCTTGTTGAAATGAGCTATTGATATTCTCGTTCAGGCCATTTTCTCAAAAAGCAGTAGGGATGTGCAAATTAAGGTACATTTGAATAAGCCATAAAAAACAAAGAGATCATTTAGAAATACCCATGTTTTTCGCGACAAAATCGCACGTTATACACCACTTTGCTCGTTATGGTCGAAACATGGCCTATATTATCCGCCGATCTTCACTCTTAGCCAAGGCAGGCAGGGCGTAGGCTGGTAGATTCCGTATATGGGCAACTCCCATTTTGTAGAGCTGAGTGTTGCTAATGACAGGGTTGCTTCCGTATTTTCGGTCAGTTGGCGGAGGATACTTATTACGGCTCTTCTCTAAAAAAGTGGGTAGATTACATTATGGGGGATGAGAGACGCAAACTTATGTGCCCAGATACTGAGCATCAAGAGCCCCTGGCAGGTAACGCGAGTTGATTTGAGTATACCAGGAGGGTAAGTGGCGGTTTATGTAGGGCGTGAAAAAGAATCGATGTATGTTGTCCAGCCTATGGCAAGGAATTACCCGTGCATAACACACGTTCCCAACGATGGCTGTAGCTGGATATTTGTTAGTACAAGGCTATGCTTCATAGCACACTTAAGATAGCCCGCGCCTGGGAGATTAAAGAGTTAACAACATCATTCTGGTACTATGTCAGTAAGACCTGGGACAGAAAGAGTTGGGTGCAGTGACTATCCTGGGTAGTACGCAGTCGCCTGAATGTAATCAAGAAAGCTGCCAAGACCATCAGGGAGCACTTGTGGGGTATGTTGAAGTAGATTGTTCTAAGTATAAGCAATGGAACGTCAGGCGCGGGACAATAAACGCATCAAGATGTGCAGTAGAGGTTTCCGCAACAAGATACGGTTTTCTAATGAAATCTATTTTTACCTTGGATGGCCGGAACTTTATCCTTAGGGAGTGGTGAGTTGAAAGCTACCCACCAGATTACGGGAAGAGCTAATTTTACTATATGAGGTACTTGCATATAGGGTTTCTTTCTATGAGAAGGTTCTAGTAAAAAGCTAGGAACGTAGTGCGGTTGTGTCGAGTTTTCCTTCAACACTATTTGTTAGCGTTTTGATGCCATGGAATGTTGATATTAACTGAGAATACTTTATTGACTTTATTTGGGAAAATCGTAAAGAGATCACTCGATATTGTGCTCTCATTGCTTGGGTTGCTTTTAGCCTCACCTATTCTAATTGCAACAGCCACTATAGTTCGATTAAAAATTGGTAGTCCTATATTATTCAAGCAAGAGCGCCCTGGGCATAATAGCCAGGTTTTTTGTCTTTACAAATTCCGCACAATGACTGAGGGTAAGGATGCTAATGGAGCACTGCTACCGGATGATATACGCCTTACTCCAGTTGGTCGTATGTTGCGACGTTATAGTCTTGATGAGTTGCCGCAGCTGCTGAATGTACTCAAAGGCGACATGAGTCTGGTAGGTCCCAGGCCACTATTGGTGGAGTATCTGCCTCTATATTCCACCGAACAGAAAAGACGGCATGAGGTTCAACCAGGCATTACTGGATGGGCTCAGGTAAATGGTCGGAACGCATTAAGCTGGCCAGAGCGTTTCAAGCTTGATACATGGTATGTTGATCATCAGACACTGCTGCTTGATCTAAAGATTCTTTGGATGACATTGGCTAAGGTTTTTCTGGGTGATGGGATTAGTGAAAAAGGCCGTGCAACAATGAGTAAGTTTACCGGCAATGAAAAGAGTGAAATCGACTCGCCATGAAAAAAATATTTGTATTTGGCACAAGCGGCCATTCCAAGGTTGTTATAGACATTCTAGAACGTATAGGTAATCAGAAAGTAGCAGCATTAGTCGACGATGATTCGGCCCTCTGGGGTAAGACATTTTTTGATTATTCTATTGTTGGTGGTAGAAGATGTTTTCTGGATGGAATTATTTCCAGAGATACCATGGGTATTGTTGCAATTGGTGATAATCGAACGCGCTTGAGTGTTGCTGACTGGCTTATAGGGAATGGGTTTTCTTTGAGTAGTGCGATTCACCCACATGCCCAAGTTGGTAGAGATGTTCATATTGGTGCTGGTGCTGTTGTAATGGCTGGAGCCATAATTAATCCTGGTGCTTGGATTGGTGATAACGTAGTGATTAATACCGGCGCCACTATTGATCATGACTGTATGATTGAGCGCGGAGTGCATGTAGCCCCTGGTTGTAACGTTTGTGGAGGGGTTAGTGTTGGTGAAGGGTCTCTAGTTGGGACTGGCAGCGCAATCATCCCCGGTGTAGAAATCGGTAAATATGTAACGGTAGGGGCAGGGTCTACAATAATAGACCCCATTCATGATGGAAAGACTGTTGTGGGCTCGCCTGGCCGAATAGTGCGCTGAAGATTATTAATTATTGGCTATAGAATTGCACGGATGGTAGAAATGGCGGAAAAAGAATGTACGGATTTGTCGATGGTTAAAGTAATCGATGTGTTTATAGTGGTATTCAAACCTTTGTGGTTCCAGGGAATAGTGCAATGTACCCAATCATAAAAGACCGAAAATTACGGATAGCTGTGGTAGGTTGTGGCCGCATATCAAAGAACCATTTTGCCTCTATCGAAGAGCATAAAGATGATATTGAGCTGGTCGCTATTTGTGATAGAAATCGGGTAGTAATGAATGTGCATCAGGATCGGTATAACGTCAATGGGTATCAGCGTCTGGATGATATGTTGGCGAGCGAACGACTGGACCTTGTTTCAATCTGCACCCCTAGTGGTATACATCCAGATCAGGTTGTAGCTAGTGCCAAGTGTGGGGTTAATGTGATGGTAGAAAAGCCCATGGCAACCCGCTGGAGTGATGGGGTACGCATGGTAAGGGCTTGCGATGAGGCTGGAGTACGACTGTTTGTGATTAAGCAGAATCGGCGGAACCCGACTCTTCAGCTTCTGAAGCGTACTGTTGAAGAGAAACGGTTTGGCCGTATATATATGGTCCATCTCAACGTATTCTGGACACGCCCCCAAGAGTATTATGATCAGGCCAAGTGGAGGGGAACATGGGAGCTGGATGGTGGTGCCCTCATGAACCAGGC
>JAJDDO010000035.1 GCA_029260265.1 Phycisphaerales bacterium | reverse complement strand
GCATGAGGGAGAACACTCAGAGGCAATATTTCCCACCTCAAGTTTCGTCTTCAGCAGTGCTGCTGAAGCAGCAGCCATGTTTGCCGGTGACAAGCCGGGAAATATCTATTCACGCTTTACCAATCCCACCGTAAGAAATTTTGAACAACGACTGGCCGCACTTGAGGGTGGAGAGAGTTGTGTGGCCACGGCATCAGGTATGTCTGCCATCATGGCGGTATGCATGGGGTTGCTGAAGTCTGGTGATCATATTGTGTCGTCACGCAGCATATTTGGTTCGACCACCATATTGTTCAATAAATATCTGGAACGGTTCAACATCCAGACCAGTTATGTTGCCTTGGAGGATGTGGCGGCCTGGGAAAGGGCAATCAGACCAGATACAAGGTTGCTGTTTTTGGAGACTCCGTCCAACCCGCTTACCGAAGTGGGAGATATTTCCGCCCTTGCAGAATTGGCCCATGCCAATAGTTGCCTTTTGGTAGTGGATAACTGTCTCTGTACCCCGGCTATCCAAAGGCCACTTGAACTGGGTGCGGATATCGTGGTCCACTCAGCAACCAAATACCTCGACGGCCAAGGTCGTTGTATAGGTGGTGCGGTTGTGGGTAATGCCGAGCTGGTAGGGGAGGAGGTATTCGGGGTGCTACGGACGACAGGTCCAACCATGAGTCCCTTTAATGCCTGGGTTTTCCTGAAAGGACTAGAGACCTTGGGTCTACGTATGCATAGGCATTCAGAGAGTGCGACCGAACTGGCATATTGGCTACAGGATCAGCCGATGGTTGAGCGGGTCTATTATCCTGGTCTGGACACGCACCCACAGTTTGAACTCGCAAAAAAGCAGCAGAGTCTGGCTGGGGGAATCCTCTCTTTTGAGTTGGTTGGGGGTAAAGAAGCCGCCTGGAATCTCATTGATTCCACCCGCATGTTGTCAATCACCGCGAATCTGGGTGATACCAAAAGCACCATTACCCATCCTGCCAGCACTACTCATGGACGTCTCAGCCCGGAGGAGATGCAAAAGTCAGGAATAAAAGACAACCTGATTCGGTTATCCGTCGGGCTTGAAGAGGTCGAGGATATCAAGGCAGATCTTAGCCGGGGGCTGAGGCCCTGATCGGATGCCTCGATCTGGCAGTGGCAAAAATTGGGACGATAGGCATGCCAAGGCCAAAGGACCAGGCAGCCCAGCCCGGGTGCTTACTGAAAATATACATCTACTGCCGAGCTCAGGTAAAGCCCTTGATCTGGCATGTGGCCGTGGGGTGAATGCGCTGTTACTGGCAGAAGCAGGACTTCAAGTAGATGCTTGGGATAATTCACCGGTGGCCATTCAGCGTCTAAGTGAGGCGGTGCAAGAGTCAGGACTACAGATACATTGTGAGGTAAGGGATGTTGTCCTGAATCCACCTCCAGCTAACAGTTATGACGTTATACTGGTTGCCCACTTCCTGGAAAGAAGTCTAACCCAACCAATCATTCACGCCCTGCGTGAGAATGGGCTCCTGTTGTATCAGACCTTTACCCAGAGTGCAGTGACCGATACCGGCCCCTCCGATCAGACTAGGCGTCTGGGTGACAATGAACTGCTGGATATGTTTACTGCGCTGAAAATCAGGGTATATCGTGAAGAGCTGTTATTGGGCGACCATTCGCAAGGTTTGCGTGATATGGCAATGTTGGTAGCGCACAAAGTTAGTTAGTAGATATCAGCTCACCTTTGCATGACCTACAGAAATACCTTACCTTGCCACCTCTGATCATATTGTGCCGTCTGCTGGATATTGGGTGATCTGTGCAATTGCACGAATATGGGTGCCTTTGTTGCCGTCTTATTGGTATACCTTCGAGGTCCAGCGAGCTGGTACGATTAGGCTTTGCGCCAAATTGCAGCATAAGAGCCTTCCACTCGTTACCATGAGGGCGGATATTCTTATGCCCATGTAAACAGTACGAAATATAGTGGGCCACCTCATGTGGAATCGTATTAGAAAGGCTATAGGCGAAGTGCTTAGCGAATATATATGGATTGTAGCGGATTACTGGCACTGCCTTGTCGACAATAAACATACCGGATGCCTGTCCACTGAGATTGAATAAGATATTGATTGGTTTGAATGGATGATGGAAGATATCCGATGCCAGTTGGATGTATTTTAGCGTTTCATTAATTACCTGCTGTTGTTTATCGGAGCCAATTGGTGTAATCGTGGACATATCTTCTGATACTGTAGTTGCAATATGATAATAACAAGTGCCTTCACATGTGTGATCAGACAGGAAAGACAAGGTGTCTCAGCTACCTGGTAATAATACTGATTCTTTTGCCTCGATAGCAATAATCAAGGAAAAAAAGCTACTGCTAAAGCGCATGGTTATGATAACACGCGCGATTGAACGCATGCAGGATTCTCTCAAATCAGTACTTATTCTAGGGCAACCATCGACCAAGATACCAAAAGGTATGCTGAAATATTTTCATATTCTCAGCGACAAGATCAAGAAGAAACCAACTAAGATAATCCGCAGTTATCTGGTAAAGCTAGAGGATCTGATAAAGGTAGACCTGCAGAAGATTATAAATATCTCCATGCTTGATCCTGATGTCCTTGAGGATGAGCAGGCCGTAGGGCAGGTGGCTGGAGCATATACTGATGAGGCAATGGATTTGCTAAATGAGTTTAAACGACAAGCCCAAACAGCGGTTTCGTTGAAGATTTTGCTGCAACAGCGGGGGGTGTATACACCTGGATCCGTTGTTAAGGTACCTGTTCATCTGATAAAGGGGCAGCTAAAGTACCTTGCAAAAAAAGAAGAAATACAGCGCAACAAGATGAAAGAGCATATCTCAGATATGCACACTGATCTTAAATCTATGCTTGACAGCGATCAATATTCAGATGAGATGAAGAGTGTTTTTTGCGAGGTAATCTCTGGACTGGAAGATGACCAGAAAGCCATTTCTGATGGAGCAAGAATTGATCAATTACCCATGTCATTTGAAGTGGTGGAATCAGGAGAAGAGCCGCGGGATATAATCTCAATACCTAATATGGTTGTTTCTGAAGCGGAGGAGTATTTGGTTGGTATCGATCAAACCGAATCCACCGAAAAAGCTATAGAGGAGATGGGTTTTTTCCGGACTCTGTTCAAATGGCTCAATACTCCTTGGAACGTGTCATGGCATGATGCTAAAAAAGGCAAGAGCAAAGGCAAATAATAAGAGAATATATGGCTGGTCTTAAATATGACTTTGCCGACTTTTTGGCAAAGAGTTTGTTAACTATTCATTCCTGCGTGCAACCATGGCTGACTATGCGTTGGTAGATGCAGCGGATGGATAAATTACATATCTGGAAAGGGTGAGGGTGGATCAGGTAATGGAAATACCGGATGATCTCAAGGTATTTGATCCACATGATGGTGTTGAGCTTTTTAATGATTTTGTGGAGTAGATTAGGTTAAATCCACGGGATGGACGTATTAATACATTAAAAGTGGTCTCGGACGAAACCCATAAACACCAGGAAAAGTTAGGGCTGCTTATACGAGTCTGTATTGCTGTAAGTGAAGCTGATGGGAAAAAACCAATGTCAGATTACATTGAAATAGCCC
>JAJDDO010000034.1 GCA_029260265.1 Phycisphaerales bacterium | reverse complement strand
CATTGGACGCAATCGGATTGCAGGCACGCGAATGGGCATTGGTTGGCCTGAACGGTAATGATATCTATTCCGAAAACAGAGGATTGGCGGCTGGCTATAACTGGCCTCAATATGCTGTTCATCGCGGCAAGCTTCAGATGCTGCTTTACCAAACGGTTGTCGATCGATTGGGGCGCGATGCGGTGCGGCTGGGCCAGCGAGTCACCGGATATCAACAGAATACAGATGGCACAGTCAGCGTTAAAATCGCGCAGGCAAACGGATCGACCACGCGCGAAACTGGTACCGTCCTGATTGGTGCCGATGGCTTGCATTCGGCAGTACGTGCCCAGATGCACCCGGATCAGCCGCCTGTTCATTGGGGTGGCGCGGTGATGTGGCGCGGCACCAGCCCCGGTGTTCCGGTTCGTTCCGGCTCGTCGTTTGTTGGCCTTGGTACCCACCGTCACCGGCTGGTGTTTTATCCAATTTCAAACCCTGATGCTGATACCGGGTTATCGATGATCAACTGGATTGCAGAAGTAACCTTTGACAATCAAAAAGATTGGCGCGACGGGGACTGGAACAGACAAGTCACCTATGAGGAGTTCGGCCATTATTTTGATGGCTGGACCTATGACTGGCTGGATGTGCCGGCTCTGCTGAAAGGCGGGTCAAAAATATATGAATATCCGATGATTGACCGCGACCCGATTCCAAACTGGCAGGATGGCAATGTTGCCCTGATGGGGGATGCGGCCCATGTGATGTATCCGACCGGCTCAAATGGTGCCAGTCAGGCTATTGTTGATGCACGCGTTATGGGCAAATGTTTTGTTGATCAGGGGGTTAATCAGGCAGCGCTAGAACAATATGACCAACTGCTATGTGAACCTGTTTCAAATCTGGTGTTGCGAAACCGGGGCGCCGGGCCATTTGAAATCCTCGAACTTGTTGACAAACGATGTGGCGGGAAATTTGAAAATATTGATGATGTCATCGCCCCCGAAGAGCTGCAAAATGTAATGGCAAAATATAAAACCGCCGCCGGTTTGGCCATTGAAACACTCAATAAAGCCGACCCGACTATTCCCGCAGGTGCCCAAGCCTGAAGGTAAAAATTCTATTTTTATAATAAAGATCCGGATCATATTATTTTCAGAATAATGCTGGACAGTTCAACCAGGGACCCGACAATGGAAAAATCCGCCGATCAAATAATGAGACCTGAAACCGTGCTTGATTTCTGGTTCCCGGACGATGGTCATCACCAAACAGCCGAAACCCACAAACAATTCTGGCTATGGCGGATGCAGGGTCATGCGGATAAAGCAATTTGTGAGAACTTTGCCGAACTGACACAAGCGGCAGCCCAAGGACACTTGGACTATTGGGCACACACACCACGAGGCCGACTTGCACTGATCACAGCGCTTGATCAATTCCCGCGCTCATTGTGGCGCGACAGCCCGGCTGCCTATGGGCAGGATATAAAAGCGGCAAGACTGGCAATTGAAGGGCTCGAAAACGGTGATTATGATGCTTTGGACAATGTCTGGGAAAAACAGTTCTGTCTGATTGCCATATCTCATTGTGAGGGACCTGAGCATCTGCAAAGAATGGAACGCCTTGTTGGCGAGGCTGCGAAACTCCTGGCAATTGCGCCAGAGCATTTATCATCGATTTATCAAATGGGTGTCGAACAGAACCAACGGGTTCGCGATATCATTTCGCGCTATGGCCGCCACCCGCATCGCAATAGCATTCTGGGTCGCATCTCAACGCCGGATGAAGAAACTTATATTGCCAATGGCGAATTTCCTCATCAACGATCACTTTAGACCGCTTCTTCTTTACACGGAATCATTTGATCAACCAAACGGTCCAGTCTGCAAGGCACAAAATGCAGCGCGATCTGGTTGATCGGGCAATAATATTACGGCGTATTGTCCCGTTGTTGAACAGCTTCACGATAGGCAATGAAGGTGGTCGAGGCAACAATGACGACACCACCAATCCAGATCCAGATATCGGGGCTTTCCAGGAAGACAAAATAACCAATCATGGCGGCAATAACCAGACGCATGAAATTTAACGGTTCCAGTGAACCAACTTCAGCGCGATTATAAGCGATTGTCAGCGTATAATGGGCTGCGCCAACCAGCAACCCGATGATGATCATCAGCACACTCTGCATTAAATCGGGCACCGCCCAATAATAAATCATCAGCACAAACGTAATCGGCACCTGCAACAATGCCATCCAGGCACCAATCGATGCCGGGTTTTCGGACTGTGTCAGGTGCTTGGTTATCAACCTTGATCCAGCGATACACAGGATTGAAAACAATACAAACCAGTAGCCGGAGACAAATGATTGAAAACCCGGCCGGATAATCAGCATTGCACCTGCCAGACCTATTCCCAATGCCACCCAACGACGAAAACGTGCCGGTTCTCCCATGAATAACACTGCCCCAAGTGTAACGGCCAGAGGACCGGTTAATGATAAGGCGACAGCGTCGGCCAGCGGCGTCATGGTCAGCGCAAAATACCAGCCGCAAACCCCGCCTGCATTCAAGAATGCCCGCACCCAGTGCAGGCGAATTTGTTTTGTCCTCAAGCCGACAAATCTCGATCGCATCAACCAGGGTAAATAGAAGGCGAAAGAAAATACACTGGTCGAAAATGCAATTACCAGCGGATGGATTTGCTCTCCAACCTGGCGAACCAGGCCATGGGAAATGGTAAACAGCGATACTGACAAAATCATCATTAGCGCGGCGCTGACAAA
>JAJDDO010000033.1 GCA_029260265.1 Phycisphaerales bacterium | reverse complement strand
CTGAGGTCACTGCCGCTAAGATCTACGTCGCTTTCCACTCCTCGCTTCTTCTTCAGGTCATCGATCGCCTTTTCGAAGTGCTCATGGCTCACGCCCATCACAACGTCACCGAACATATCGATTAAGCGTCGATACGCATCGAAGGCGAAGCGCTCACTTCCGCTTCTGGCGGCCAGACCCTCGACTGCCCGATCATTCAGGCCGAGGTTGAGAACCGTGTCCATCATGCCCGGCATGGAAACCGCAGCGCCCGAGCGGACGGAAACGAGCAGCGGGTCTGACTCATCGCCGAACTTCTTGCCGCGTTGCTTCTCAAGCAGCGTCAGGTGTTTGGCAACTTCGGTCATCAGCCCCTTGGGCAGTCGTTTTTTATTCTTGTAAAACGCGGCGCAGGTATCGGTCGTGATGGTGAACCCCGGAGGCACCGGCAGACCGATGCTGGTCATCTCTGCAAGGTTGGCGCCCTTGCCGCCGAGCAGCGTCCGCATGGATCCGTCGCCCTCGGTCTTCTTCCCGAATGCGTAGACATGCTTGCCCGCGATTACACGCTTGCGTGCGGGGGTTGCTTTGCGGGCAACCTTTTTCTTTGTTGTTTTCTTTGTGGTCGCACGCTTTGCGGCTTTGGCGTGGCGTTTGCCCGCGGGCTTCTTGGTTACCGGCTTGCGCGTCTTTTTGGTAGTCTTCTTATGAGCCGTGGTGGTTCGCTTCTTTGTTGATTTGCGGACGGTCTTCTTCTTTGACGACTTCTTCTTGGCCATGCGTTGTGGTCCTGACGGGGGTCAACTGGCGGGCGCTCGGCCCGCCGGGAATGTACTTTCTGCACGGAAATGAGTGCAGAATTTGCATCCGGGCTCACCGCGTAGAGGCGGCCCGATTCGGATTGACAGTGTAGATCTCAATCCGGCCTAAAGCACTGATTTGCAGCGGATTGCCCGAGCTTTGCCGGGCATTCTGGCCCTGTTTCCTCGTGGAGACATCACCCGTACGATCATACGATGCCCCGCACCCTGTCCCATCTCGTCGCTCGCACCCAAAGCCGGCTGGTTCGCTGCCCCATCAGCCCGAGCGTGGCGATGCTCGCTGGGCTAGTCCCGGGTATGCCCAGCGCCAAAGCGTTGTGTCGAATCACAGATTCAATCGCGATTGACACCAGCTCGCACAACGCGATCGACGAACTGCAAGCGCTTGTAAACAAAGAAAATGCGAGCGAAGTGTCTTCGGGGTGGATCGTCATGCTCGGGTACGAGCTTGGCCGGTCGATCGAACCATCATGCAGCTTGGATGCTCTGGAATCAAGCATCCCCCCGGTCATCGCGATGCGATGGGAGGGCGCATGGGTCGAGCATGGCGATGGGCTGAGTTGGATCGGGGATCAGGATACAAAGATCCCCCTTGAAACTTATACATCAGAACCTGAACCAGCCGCAATCGGTGCTGCACGATCGTCGATGGGGCGAAGGGCGTACATCGACCGGGTTGTGCGCACATTGGAGTACATCAAAGCGGGGGATATCTACCAAGCCAACATCGCCCACCACCTGAGTGCGCCCTACGCCGGATCGGGCGCCACGCTGGCAAGCGCGTTGTTCAGGTCGGCGGATCCAGCGTTCGGTGCAGCCTTCAATTTCAATCACGCCGGGCACGAGCACAGCGTTGTTTCGATCTCGCCCGAGCTCTTCCTCGACTTTGATCCGATCACCCGGCTGCTGTCCACACGCCCCATGAAGGGCACGCGCCCAGCGCACGCCGACCCAGACGAGCTGTTTCACGCGACCAAGGACCGGGCGGAGTTGAACATGATTGTTGATCTCATGCGCAACGATCTCGGGCGTGTGTGCGACTTTGGGTCGATGCGGGTGACCATGCCACGCACCATCGAGCGGCACGGGTCCGGGGTGCTGCAGGCGACGGCGAGCGTGCAGGGGCGAATGCGTGAATCGTGCGATCTGTCCGATGCCCTCCGCGCGTGCTTCCCACCCGGATCGGTGACGGGGGCGCCCAAGATCAGGGCGATGCAGATCATCGAAGAACTCGAAGCCCGCCCTCGCGGTCCGTATTGCGGTTCGATCTTGGTCATCAACGATGCCGGCGCGTTTGTATCTTCGGTCGGCATTCGGACCGCACACCTTACGAGTGGCGTGCTTTCTTATGCTGCCGGTGCGGGGATTGTCGCCGATTCGGTGCCCGAGGATGAATGGGAGGAGACGCTTGTGAAGGCATCCGTTCTCGAAACCGCCCTCGGCATCGACCTCTCAGCGGTTCGGGCATCGAGGTAATCGGACCATGTGCTGATTGATGCCCGTGATTCTCCCCCTGTTTAGGGCATCGGCGATGATTTTTTCGGTCACGCTCTTTAGTGGTGTGGTTTTCGGTCGATGAAGAAGGGGTGCAACTCGCTGATAATGCTCGGCTTGTGCGCACGGGGCATCCGTTTCCTACCCAGAGATGACAACCATGAGCTATGAAGATCGACGAGCGTTTCCCAGGACCGAGACCGAAATCAGCTGCAAACTCAGGCGGAGCGCACGAACGCTCTATTCGCCTGGGCGGACGCTCGATGTGTCCGCGAGCGGTGCGGCCCTCGAGTTGGCATCCAGCCGATCCGCCGAGGTCGGCGATCGTATCGCGATCGCCTTCTCGTGCATCACCTGCCCGGTGACACTGGCAGCCAAAATGCTCGGTGCTCGCGTGGTTCGCGTTGGCCCGGTGTTCAATGGGCATCAGCAGATCGCGATCGAGTTTGATGCTCCGCAGAAAAACCTCGAAGGGTTGCATCTGCCGATCGCCGCTTAAGCATTGGTGCAGACTGAGTTGGGCTTAGAACTCAACCTTGGGCACTTGGCGTACTGCAGCGTCTTCAATTTCAAAGTACTCGGCGGATGAAAAGTTGAACACCCCCGCGATGATGACCGAGGGGAATGTCTGGACCGCCGTATTCATATCACGGACATTTCCGTTGTAGAATCGGCGTGCCGCCGCGATGCGGTCCTCGGTTTCTGTCAGCTCGCCCTGGAGCTCGAGAAAACCCTTGTCCGCCTTGAGCTCTGGATAACTCTCGACCACCACGGCAAGCTGGCGGAGGGCGCCGATGAGCATGCCCTCGTCCTTGGCTTGGGATTCGGGCGAGCCGTGATTTCCGGCGGCTTGATTGCGGGCGGCGATCACGCTTTCGAGGGTTTCAGATTCGTGGCTCGCGTATCCCTTAACGGTATTGACGAGGTTGGGGATCAGTTCATATCGGCGTTTGAGCTCGACATCAACCCCGGACCAAGAGTCCTTGAGGTGCTGGCGAATACGGACGAGCCGGTTGTAGATCCCGATCACCCATCCAACGATGATGAGCGCGAGCACGAGGACGATGATGAGGCCGATGATCAGTGGGGACATATGTTGAGGCTCCTCTCGGTGTAGAGTCTATGAGGCATGTTGCTGCAGATCTTCGATGACAAACTCGGGCCAATGTTCCAAGAAACTGGTCGCCCATTCGAGCGATGATTCGAATCGTGGCGCGTCCCAGCAGGCGTACCCGCCGGTGAGGCAGATCCGCGAGTTCTCCATATCAACCAGCCCGGGCTTAGATTCGAGCAGGAACTCGATCATCCTCGGGTGCAGGATGTCGTAGGCAAACTTGCGGTCGTCTGATTTGACATAGTACTTGCGTGAGAACTCCGAGCTCTCAAAGTCAATATCTTCCTTGCCGAACGCAGCAGCGATTTTGTCAAAGAATCCCTCTCGGCGGATCAGCACATCGGGCACGCCGTGGTATGGGAGCTCGACGATGAAGTAGCTGAAGTGGTGGGGGACGATCCGCGTGCGGGTTGTCGTTCGACCCTTGGAGTCGGTGGTGGTGTAGGTCTCGCGGGTCTTGTAGTGAAAATCGCCCATGTTGCAGTGCACGGGGGTCTGATTGAGGTTCAGCGGCCCCGAGATCGTGTTGTAGGCGTACCGGTCGAAGCCCTGGCGGAAGATCTCGAAATGATCGTACTGCTCGTCGTGGAGAGTGTCCTTTGCCGTGGTGAATGAAAGCCCCATCTGGGTGGCGAAGGCGCCCATGTCCGCAAGACGGATCCTTGCCCGTTCTTTGGCTGCTTGGGCGGATTTGATGATGAGCACGATCCCGCCG
Organism: Phycisphaerales bacterium; assembly: GCA_029260265.1. Lineage (GTDB taxonomy): Bacteria > Planctomycetota > Phycisphaerae > Phycisphaerales > UBA1924 > UBA1924. The sequence continues at coordinate 86,843 of JAJDDO010000033.1, read as the reverse complement.
ACGGCGATCAGGGCCCCAGCGATAATCAGAAGAGCGAGCAGCATGGATACAGGATAGTTCTTTGGAATCCGGGCTGCTTGTTTTCATCCCTATTCGACCTTTGCTGGCGTAGAGATCGTACAATCATCAAGCAAATACAAGGAATCTTTATGCTCTGGCAACCATCTCTCCCCGAAAAATACACCGCGATGAGCCCCGAAGAACTCGGCGTTCAGATCTCCGAGCGCCGCAAACGGCTCGGGGATGCGCTCGTGATTCTTGGGCACCATTACCAGGCCGACGAGGTTGTGCAGCACGCCGATTTTACGGGCGATTCGCTCAAGCTTGCCCAGTTGGCGGCGTCGGTGGTCGAGGATCGGGCCAAGGCGGGCACCCCGGTGGAGCACATTCTTTTCTGCGGCGTGCATTTTATGGCCGAGACCGCGGACATCCTGACGCCCGATTCGGTCAAGGTGATTCTTCCCGACCTCTCGGCGGGCTGCTCGATGGCGGATATGGCGGATTATGACCAGACCGTCGAGGCGTGGGAGCTGATCCATGAATCGCTCAAGAGCCAGGATTGGAATGGACGCGTGATCCCGATTACCTATGTGAACTCGACCGCAGCAATCAAAGCGTTCGTGGGCGAGAACGGCGGTGCGTGCTGCACGAGCTCGAACGCCGACCAGGTATTCTCATGGGCCATGAATGGCGGCACGGTGGCGCGCAAAGAGGATGAGGATATCAAAATCCTGTTCTTGCCAGACCAGCACCTCGGACGCAACACTGCCAGCGCGTATGGGATTGATGTTGAGCAACACACCTGTGTCTATGACCCGCGGAAGACCGCGATGGGTGAGGCATTGGGCGGAGCGTCCGATTCTGAGTTACACAACGCTGCAACTATTTTGTGGGCAGGGCATTGCAGCGTCCACAAGCTGTTCCGTCCTGAGCACTGCGCTCAGATCCACCAAGCCAATGCCGCACTCGCAAGCGGGCAAGAGCCCACCAAGATTTTGGTGCACCCCGAGTGCTGCAAAGAGGTGGTTGATCTCGCGGATCTGTCTGGATCAACCGAATACATCCTCAGGACGCTGCGAGCTGCGCCGGAGGGTTCAAAGTGGGCGATCGGGACTGAGGTTCATCTGGTCAACCGGATCGCCCATGAGTTGGCTGATCGCGGGATCGAGATTCGGATGTTGTCGGACTGCCAATGCTTGTGCACGACGATGTTCCGGATTGATCAGCCGCACCTGCTCTGGGTGCTCGATGGGTTGTGCGGTGTGGATGGCCCGGTCACCGAGCGAAATGTGATCGCGGTGCATCCAGATGCCCAGAAGCTCGCGGTGCAAGCGCTCGAGCGGATGCTTGAGCACACCGGTGTTGGGGGCGTTGCCGTGTCGAGTTCCGACAAAGATCCATCAATGAAAAACAAGTTCTTGGATTAATCGGATCGGCTTGAACCCAGGGTGGATCAGCGTGAAACTGCGGAAGCCTCGGCGTTGACACCGATTGTTCCGGCGACGGCCGGGCCCATGTGGATCTCTGGCTTGGTTTCCCGACGGGTGTCATCGCGTGCGCCGGCGGGGGGGGTGACGGCACCATTGTTCGAGCCGGTCTCGACGAGCGGCGCGGCTTCGAGTGATTCACGCATCTTGCGTCCGGGCTTGAACTTGACCGTGTTCTTTGCGGGAACGGGGACGCGTTCGAGGGTCTTTGGATTCTGGGCCATGCGTGCGGCGCGTTGCTTGACCTCGAAGACACCAAAGTCACGGAACTCAAGGCGGTTTCCATCACCGAGCTCGATCACGAGCTGATCAAGGAACTCCTGAACAACATCCTTGACATCCACGCGGCGGAGCCCCTTGGTGTCTGCGATGCGGTCGATGAGGAGTTTCTTGGTGATCGTTTTCATCGGTGTGTTCTCCCCGCATTCCTGCAGTGACTAGAGCCTTGTGTGTCCTGTAGGGGCGGTGTGGTTCCGTCCCATCCCGTGTTGGCGCCGAGGGCGTGTACTGCGTTCGACTGATCGATCGAGTGCACGAAAACGAAGCATCGGCAACCCACAGTATCGCAGACCATTCGCCCCGGGTCAATGGGTGCGGCGAGCACTTTTTTTCGCGCAAGATGGATCTGGATAATCACTTGCAATTCGTTCCAATCTCGGCTATGCACTTGTATGCAATCTCCGGATCAGCCATCCAAACCCCCCTCCGCGGACGCCAAGGCGGTTGTTCTGGCGCCCGGGGTCTCGGTGCACGAGAGCGTCTTGCGTTGCTCGTTTGTCGCTTCGGGCGGTCCGGGCGGGCAGAATGTCAATAAGCGGTCAACCAAGGCGCAGCTGCGCGTATTTTTATCTGATCTGGGGCTCAATGATTTTGCGCACAAGAGGCTCACCCGGCTTGCCCGATCGGTGATCAACTCCGACGGCGAGATCGTCCTCCAGTCTGATGGCACAAGATCGCAGGCGCAGAACAAGGCGGCGTGCATCGGTAAACTCCGCGAGCTTGTGCTCCGCGCTCAAGTCGAGCCCAAGCGACGTAAAAAAACAAAGCCGACACGCGGTTCGATCGAACGAAGGATCGGGGCGAAGAAACGACGCGGCGAGCAGAAAAAACTCCGCAAGGACCCAGACCAATGAGCACCATCCTCGGTATAGAGATGTCCAATCCTTCGGCGAGCCCGGGGTCATCGTGCGTTGCGATCGTTCGGTGCGTGGACCACGGCGCAGACGAGGTGCTTGCGAGCCTCCCGATGCCCAAGGCTGCACGCGGGAGCGATGGGGTGATGGCGTTGGTCGAGCAGGCGTGTAGATCTGCGGGGGTGTCTCCGGGTGATATCGACGCGATCGCTGTTGGCATCGGACCGGGTGGGTACACCGCATTGAGAATCGCCGTGACCACCGCCAAGGTGTTGGCCGGCACGCTCGGTTGCCCTGTGTATGCGGTGCCCAGCGCACAGATTGCCAGCGAGTACATCAGCACGGAGCAGTGCCCGGCAATGATCACACTTGCATCAAAGGGCGAGAAGGCATGGTGTGCCGTTGTGCGGCTAGACGATGCGGGGCACAAGCAGATCGAACCGATCGGTGTCTGCTCGTCAGCGGTGATGGAAACGGGCAAGCTTTGCAGCCTCTTTGGAGATGGGCACCTGCCCGATGCGTTTGGCGAGTTGGCGGAATCGACAGGGGTCACGGTTTGCCCGATCGTGCTCGACGCTGAGGCGTGTATACGCGTTTCGCGCGGGCTCGATCCGATTGATCCGGCCAAACTCAGCCCGCTGTACGCGCGTGAGCCGGATGCAGCGACGCAATGGCGTGCCCGCCACGCGGACCAATAAGCCGGATCATGGATGACGAATCGAGTTTTCGGACCATCGATGTGGGCATTGGTGCGTCCAGAGTCGCACATCGGTGTCAAGTTGGGAGGATTCTGCGTCGATGAGCGGTTGTGCAGGCGAGCACGGATGGACGCTGTTGCACGAACCCTATTCGAGGTACGCGATGTCTACAGACAACTCCAAGACTGATTGGTCGGACAAACGGGTCTTTACGACCGGTGAGGCGGCCCAGGTCTGCAAGGTCAGCCAGCAAACAATCATCCGGTGCTTTGATTCGGGGCGGCTCAACGGGTTCCGAGTTCCGGGCTCGCGGTTCAGGCGGATCCCACGCGAAGAGTTGATCAGATTCATGCGCACCAACGAGATCCCGCTCGATGCGCTCGAGGGTTCGAAGAAACGAATCCTCGTGGTTGATGATGATCATGAGATCGTATCGTTGATCCAGGATTTGCTTGAATCCGACGGGCGATTTGAGGTCTGCAGCGCCGGCACCGGGTACGACGCGGGCATCGAGACCGAACGGTTCAAGCCTCATCTGATCGTGCTTGATTTTATGCTTCCTGACATCAACGGCAATGTGGTCTGCCGACGCGTTCGAACATCGAACGCGCACAACGATACACGGATTTTATGTGTCTCGGGTGTGGTCGAGCGTGGCGAAATCGACGGGCTCCGCGATGCGGGCGCCGATGATTTTCTGAAGAAGCCGTTTGATCTCAACGAGATGATTGCACGGATCGAATCTCTGCTTGATATGCGGGCGATCAACGCCAGCTAGGAGTGCCAGTCTTTGGAAGAGTTGAATGTGCCCAACCCGGATGGCGATGTGAATCCCAAGCAGATCGAGTTGATCCTCTCGGGGATTGATCGTTTGCCCACGCTGCCAGCGGTCGCGACCAGGCTGATGGCGATCGGGTCTGAAGAGGATTTCGATCTCGATGAAGCGATCAGGCTTATTGAGACTGATCCGGCGCTCTCGGCGACCATCCTCGCGATGTGTCGAACCGCGGAGAAGGGGCTCGGTGACAAGATCACAAGCGTCCGCCGAGCCGTGATTATGCTCGGGCTCGAAACCCTTCAGGCGGCGGTGCTCAGCGTGTATGTCTACGAGCAGCTCGAAGGGCACGCCAAGACGCAGGATACCGGGCTGTTTGATCGGACCGGGTTCTGGATTCACTCGATCGCGGTGGCGTGCGCGTCGGAATCGATCGCACGCTCGTTCCCCGAGTTTGGTGTCAAGCCCGACGAGGCGTACCTGAGCGGGCTCTTGCATGATGTGGGCAAGCTGGCGATGCAGCTTGTGCTGCCCAAGGTTTACGAAAAAACTCTCCGGCTCGCGCAGTCTCGCCAGTGTGCGACCTGCGCGGCCGAACAAGCCACCATCGGGATTGATCACTACACCGCAGGCAAGCGTTTGAGCGAGCATTGGAAGCTTCCCGATTCGATCCGGGATGCGATCTGGCTGCACTCTCAGCCTCGGGCGTCACTGCCGGAGGATGCAGCACGCGAGCTGGTCTCGGTGGTCACGCTCGGCGAAGCGATCGCTCGCGATCTGCATCTCGGCTGGGCGTGCGAGTTTGGTGTCGGGCTCAACACGATGGAGCTCGCCAATGAACTCGAACTCAATACCGACAAAATCGGATCGATGGCGCAGGGAATCGTGGAGACGGTCTCCGAACGCACCCAGATCCTCGGCGTGGGGGAACACACCGAGGGCGATCTGTTGCTCTCATCGATCACCCAAGCAAACCGTCGGCTTGTTGACATCAACTCTACACTCCAAGTAAAGGCAACCGAAGCCAATCGGTTCTGGCGGGTGCTCTCGGTGCTTGGCGAGTTTAACGATCATGCTTCTGGCGATTCAACACCAGACGAGCTGCTCTGCTCGTTGGCAAACGCGCTGGGGAACATGGTCGGGACAGTGCGGGTAACCGCGATCCTGCAGCACTCGGTCAAGGACCCGTGGCGCGTGTATGTGATCGACAACGGCACAATAACCGACGGCCCGGAAGAGGTCTCGCCGCCCGATACGGGCATCGGGATCGCGCGACCGGGTGGGCTCGCCGAGGCGAATGCAGCGATCATGATGGAGCTGGCGTCGATTGAATGGTTGACGGACATGCTCTCTGATATCCGCTCTGCGGGCACGCCGATTGTGATGAGTCTTGATGAACCGGGCGAGGGCGACGCCGACCAGTTGCCTTCATGCCTGCTGATTCTCGCGGGGACCGATCCAGTGGGGGGGAGTTTGATCTCGACCAAGGCGTTCGGCTTTGTCCGCCGAACATGGATCAGCGCGCTGGCGAGATCGGTTCGTGTCGAACGATCCAAACGCCTCGGCGAAGACCTCGCCGCGGCCAATCGCGCGATGGCGGCGATGAAGGACACGCTCGCAGAGAAAGAATCATTAATCCGGCTTGGTCAGATGGCGGCCGGGGCGGCGCACGAGATGAACAACCCGCTCGCGGTGATCCGTGGGCGGAGCCAGCAGCTCTTCGAGCGATTGGGAGCAAAGCGTGATCGTGATGCGGCCGAATCGATCGCGCGTGGCGCAGACCAGCTCAGTGATCTGATCACGAGTTTGCACATGCTGACTGATCCGCCCAAGCCGATGAAGACACCCACCGATCCGGTGCTCGTTGTTCGGCAGGCGATGGATATCGCCCGCGATCGGGTCAAGAAAGAGGGTGTGCGTGCCAAGATTCAGCTGAGCATACCCAGCGAGGTCCTCCCGATTGATGTGGATCGCGATTTATTGAGCTCCGCGATCGCAGAGCCATTGATCAACGCGGCCCAATCAAATCCGGTAGGAGTTGTTTCGGTTTGCATTGAACCGGTACCCGATACGAACCGATTAACCATCAAGATCGCCGATCGCGGTCCGGGATTCTCACCCAAATCACTCAAGCACGGGTTTGATCCGTTCTTTAGCGAGCAGGGCGCGGGGAGGCGGAGCGGGCTCGGGCTCGCACGCACGCGGGGGATACTTGATCTGCATGATGCGGAGATCTCGATCGCGAATCTGCCGGGATCGAAGGGCGGCGGGGGAGAGGTCACCATCACGATCGGGACAGTCAAGCAACGAAACAGACGAGCAGCATAAGCAGAACAACCACCACTCATCACACCGATGGACGAAGAGAGAGCAGACTGATTCATGGGACGCCAACGACCAAAGACTGAAACCGAACTCGCCGGAGCAACGCCGACGCCATTGGACAACGCTGGCGATGCGCTCGCGATTCGGGTGCTCGCGGTCAGCGCCCGTGGTTCGGTCCAGCGGCGGGTCCGCTCGATGCTGCACGACCGCGTGTATTCTCTGAGTGTTGCCCGCGGCGCGGATGAAGCCCGTGGGCTTATCAATACGGGCCGGTACGATCTGGTGATCGTTGAGCAGGCATTGGCGGGGGTTGATGGGATTGAGTTGCTCGATGAGATCACGACGCTGCACCCAACCTCGACGGCGGTGATCCTTGGCAAACCAATCGATGCCGATGATGCGGTGCGGGCGATGCGGTGCGGTGCATGCGATGTGATCTCGATGAAAGATAAACCGGCGGAGATCCTGCGTCGGCTGATTGCTTCTTGCAAGCGGGCAGACCGTGTGCGTCAGCGCGACGCCCGGGTTGATCGGCTCAAAAAACTCTGCCATAAGCTCAACAACGCACGCCAGGAGGTCTCCGGGCAGATCGGCGGGCTGTGCACTGATCTTGTTGATGCGTACAAGGACCTGAGCGAGCAGTTCGGCGATGTCCAGATGACTTCCGAGTTCAATAGCCTGCTCCGCCAAGAGCTCGATATTGAATCGCTGCTGCGGACACTTCTTGAGTTCACGCTTTCTAAAATCGGCTCAACCAACGCGGCGGTGTTCTTGCCGACCAACTCGGGCGATTATTCGCTCGGTGCCTATGTCAACTACGATGTGCCCAAGGACTCTGCGGAGATGATGCTGGATCAGCTCGCCGATTCGCTCGCACCCGCGTTTGAGACAACGACCAATGTAGCAGTCTTGGACGATGACCGTCAGATCCGCCAGGCGATCGGCGACGATGCACATTGGCTCGAAGACTCGACGGCCCTCGTGATTGGGTGCCAAGAAGACAAAGAATGCCTCGCGGTGCTTTCGGTATTCCGTGATGTCTCGCGTCCATTTACGGAAGAAGATATCCGGACACTTGGTGTGATCGCCGAGCTGTTTGGCGATCAGCTCAGCCGTGTGATTCATATCCACCATCGCCACATCCCGCGCGATCAGTGGGGCAGCTGCGATGAATACCCCGGTGGCGAGATGGGCTACGATGACGGATACCCCGATGACGGGTATGGATTCGCCGCCTGAGAAGCAGCACCGCCGATTTCCGTCCGGTCCTGAGTCATTTCCACACTGAAAACTGAAGCATCCGGCGGGTTTGTCCGTCCGCGCACCGCTCGAGGATTCTCGCGTTGTGCAAGAATCTATCCTGTTTTCCCAATAAGCGGATAGTCGGGAAATCACGATGGGTCTTGTGCGGGCGGTTTGAATCGTTTGCTGCGTATATCCTTCGGGGAGGCTTCCCAGAAGGAGAACGCAATATGATGGACATACTCTTTTCGCCGAACGCACTCTGGTTCACCGTTCCTGCGCTGGTTGGGTCCGGGTTTTTGTTGATGCAGATCATGCTCGGCGAGCTCGGCGGCGATGCCGAATCGGCGCTCGAGCTCGATGCCGACTTTGAAGCGGACCTCGCTGCGGATGATCCGGGCGGCGAGTTTCGGTTGCTCTCGCTGCAGTCGATCTCTGCATTCGGGATTGGGTACGGATGGGTCGGGCTGGCCGCGTTAAAGGCGCTCGATCTTGGATTCACCGGATCGGTCATGGTCGGCGTGGTTGCCGGGGTCGGTGTGGCGTGGGCGTTTGTTCTGCTCAGCCGATCGATCCTCAGGCTGCAATCCTCAGGCAATGTCACGCTCCGTGATGTCGAGGGCAAGCTCGGCGATGTCTACATCACCGTGCCGCCCGCCGGGAAGGGCAACGGGCGGATCAAGGTCGCGGTGCACAACTCGCACTATGAATACAACGCCATCCAGCAGGGCGACGAGCCCATCGTAACGCACACGCGTGTGCGGATCGTTCGCGGCAATCAATCAACCAATACCGTGACCGTCGAATCGATCTCTTAATCAAGCATATTTGTCATTTCATGAATCCATCCATCCGCGTCGCTTCCACAGACGCCGTGAACATCAACAGGAGGAAAAAATCACATGGTGAACACACTCACCCTCGCACAATCGGGCACCTCAGGAACCGGGATCTTCGTCATCGTTGGTGTCGGGGTCTTCCTTGCTGTCATCCTCTTCTGCGTCCTCTTCTGGGCGAGCAGATACAAGCGATGCCCGTCGAACCGCATCCTGGTGATCTGGGGCAAGAGCGGGGATTCGAGCGCACGCTGCTACCACGGCGGCGGCAAGTTTGTGATCCCGGTGCTTCAAGACTTCGCCTACATGTCGCTCGAGCCCTTGGTCATCGACATCCCCCTCGAAGGCGCCCTCTCGCTGAACAACATCCGCGTGAATGTGCCCTCGACCTTTACGGTTGGTATTTCAAAGGACCCGGTGCTGATGGGCAACGCCGCCGAGCGCCTGCTCGGGCTGACGCAGCATCAGATTCAGGACCAGGCCCAGGACATCATCCTCGGGCAGTTGCGTCTTGTGATCGCGACACTCTCGATCGAAGAGATCAATAAGGACCGCGAGAAGTTCATGTCCTTGGTGAACACCAATGTTGCTGAAGAGGTTAACAAGATCGGGCTCGAGCTGATCAATGTGAACATCCGTGATATCACCGACGAGTCTGGGTACATCACCGCGATCGGTCAGCGTGCTGCAGCCGAAGCGATCAACCGCGCCAAGGTCGAGGTCGCCGAACAAGAGCGCGAGGGCGCGGTCGGCGAGGCCACCGCGGTCCGCGAGCGGAATGTCCGCGTTGCGGAGGAGAAGTCACTCGCTGAGCAGGGGCAGAAGAACGCGGAGCAGGATCAGCGTATCCGTGTCGCCGAGCTCGAAGCCCAGGCGATCACGGGTGAGGTTGAATCAAAGCGGAACTACGAGATCGCGTCCGCCGAACGGCTCGCCGAAACTGTTGCAGCTAAAAAGCGGGCGGAACAAGAGCAGCGTGTGCAGGTTGCTATCGCTGAAGCATCCGCTGTGGACGGCGAGAACACAAGTTCCGCCAAGGTCGCCGAATCCAACGCCCAGCTCGCCGAGATTCGCGCCGAGGCAAGCCGGCGTGCCGATGTTGCATCCGCCGAAGCGAGGCAGAAGATTTACACCGCCGAGCGTGAAGAAGAACTCGCCAAGCTCGCCAAGGAACAGCTCGCTCCGCAAGAGATCGAGAAGAAGCGCGTAGAGATTGAAGCCGAAGCATCCGCCGAGCGCGAGCGGCGCGAGGCGCGAGGCGAAGCCGATGCGATTCTTGCCAAATACGAAGCCGAGGCAAAGGGGATCCAGCAGGTGCTCGAGGCCAAGGCAGAGGGTTACCGCCAGCTGGTCTCGGCGTGTGCCGAGAATCCGCAGGTCGCCCCGACCCTGCTGATGATCGAGCAGCTACCCGAGATTATCGCCCAGCAGGTCAAGGCGATCCAGAATCTCAAGATCGACAAGATCACCGTTTGGGATTCCGGCACCGGGGGCAAGGGCGGAAAGAACGCCACCGCCGACTTCCTCAGTGGCATGATCGGCTCGCTGCCCCAGGTTCACGAGCTCGCCAAGCAGGCCGGGATCGATCTGCCGACCGCGTTGGGCAAGGTTGTGGATCATGAGGATCCGACGCCCAGTTCGGGGCCGGCTCACTAGGCTCTGCCAGCTCTAAATTCATAGAAAAACACCCCGGCTGTCCGGGGTGTTTCTTATTGGGGTCCATGTAGATTAGTCGTCGAAGTACAGCGACGCGTCGTCGGGCATATCAACGAGCAACGCATCGCGATCGATGTTTTCGATCTCGAGCTCGGTGTCAAACTTGCCGGTGGTCTGGTCTGGTGTGTGCAGGTTGCCCTTGCCGCTGGTGCCACGGAGTCGTTTCTCAACGCGTGATCGTGCGCGGAGGATGAGCCTGATCGGCACCTCATTGAACGGCATCACCTCGCGGAACCGGTTCATCAAGAACCGCTCGTAGTTGTGCGTGAACAGATCCGGGTTGTTGACCACAAGCACAATCGTTGGCGGCTCGGTCTTGACCTGCGACGCGAAGTACACCTTGGCCTCGATCCCGAGCTTGTTGCTCGGCCCGCGGGTGTCGAGGATGGACTTGATCACCCGGTTGAGCTCGCCGGTTCCCATGCGTGTGCGTGATTGTTCGAGCATCTCGAACGCCAGCTCGATGGTTGCAGAGACATTGAGCCCGGTCTTGGCGCTCATGATCGCGATGGGGGCAAACTTCATGCCCTTGAGCTCTTTGCGGATGTAGTCTTCGTATCGCTTGGGCGAAACCTTCTTGCCGCTGTCGTCGGAGGCGTCCTTGGCCTCATCCCACTTGTTGACCACGATCACAACCGGTTTGTGCGAATCAACAATCATCTTGGCAAGCTGCTCGTCAACCTGGGAGATCCGTGTGGTTGCATCAAGCATGTAGATCACGACATCGGAGCGCTTGATTGCCCTCTGGGCGCGGTCGAGGGCGTACCACTCGATCTGGTCCTGGAATGATTTTTTCCGCCGAAGCCCGGCCGTGTCGATCGCAACGATGCTCTTGCCGTCCAGCTCGATCTTGACATCGACCGCATCGCGGGTGGTGCCCGCGATCTCGGAGACAATCACCCGGTCTTCGCCGGCGAGCTTGTTGATCAGTGTGCTCTTGCCCGCGTTGCGTTTGCCGACGATCGCGATTTTCATATCGCATTCGGGCTCGGGCGGGTCTTCGTTCATTGGAACGATGCCGTAGAGCTTGTCGAGCATGTCGCGGCGCATGTACTTGCTGGTCGCCGAACAGATCAGTGGCACCCCAAACCCGAGCGCGCTGAGCTCGTAGGCGTGCGGCTCCCACTTTGATGAATCGCACTTGGTTGCCATGACAAACACAGGCTTGAGCTTTCCGGCGCGCTGCTCGTCCATTGTCCGCCCGAGTTTTTGCTCGCGGAGCATCTGCGCGATCGTGAGGTCCTGCGAGGTGATCCCGGACTGGCAATCGACCGCAAAGATAATGATGTCTGAGTTGGAGACCGCTTCGGCGATCTGCAGCTCGATGTCCTTGGTCAGTGTCGAGAGGTCTTCGCCGATCTCGTTGTAGCGTCCGCCCTCAGCGACATACACACCGAACCCGCCGGTGTCCATGACCTCGACAGGCTTGGTCGGGCCTTCATGGGAGGGGTGGTCGATCTGTGCGATTGTCGAGATCCGATCTCGGGTCACGCCTGGAGTCGGGTCCACGATCGCGACCCGCTCTTGGGCGATGAGATTGAGCAGCGAGCTCTTGCCCACATTCGGGCGTCCAACAATGGCAATACGGGGGATAGGCATAGTCCGCAATCGTAGACACAAGGCGTTGGATCACCACCGGTTGCGCGCCGAATCTTCGTTTTCGTCGTGTGATTAGTCCATCAGCCGAAGCACGCTACCCGCCGTACCCGCTGATCCGTGGTCATTCCCGGCCTCATCGAGCCGATCAGATCTGCGGATCGCTGCGGGAAGGATCCCGAAGAGGACCGATCCAAACCCGATCGCGATGACCATAAGTCTCGGGCGAGCCGAGGTGGTCAGTTTTTCGAGCAGCGACGCCGGGGCAGCACGGGCGATCAAGGCAACCGGGTCCGGTTCGAGCAGTTCAAAGACCATGGTGTCGCCGGGCAGCCCGGGGATGATCAGCGCGTCGCGATCCGATGGGATGACGCCGAGCTGAGATTGGGCGAGCAGTTCGATCGTCTGGGGGTCCCCGCGTTCGAGGGCCCCGAGGAAGGCTTCGTAGCGGGCATTGCGTTCGTTGTGATGGGTCTCATTGAGCAGCGATTGATCGCGGATAACCTCAACCGTCCGCAGGTCCGACGCTGCGGGCAGCAAAAACGCCGCGACGAGCAACGCGACACCAGAGAGGAAAAACAACCACCGTGTCGTTTCCTCTGCAAAGAGAGCCGAGATGGAGTGAGAAGAGAGCTGGTGCACGAATATCCGTATCGGCACGCGCGCCGTCGTCGCTGCAACACGCGGCTGGTCCGCTTTGAGTTATCAGATAAATAACGAGCGGTTTCTGAGCCGGGCTAGTTCTTGGTATCCAGCTGTGACTCAACGCGGTAGCGTTGGCGCTGGAAATAGGTCTGCCATTGCTCGTTGGTCTCTCGCAACAACGCGGTGCGGATGTAGTCGAGCGTCTGTTGATCAGATTGTCCAACCATCTCCGCGCTGCGGACGATCCCTCGCAGCGCGGGCAGGTAGGAATCCTCGCGATCAAGGGCGAGCTCAAAGTGCACGATCGAGTCTTGCGCCCACCCGACGCGTTGGTAAGCGAGCCCGATGTTGTATTCTGGGCGTGGATCGGTCGGCTGAAGCCGCGAGGCGACCTGAAACGCGGAGACCGCGTCTGCGTAATCGCCCTTCTTCATCAGCAGGTGCCCCATGTTGTTCCATGCAGCGAACATCGTGTTTTTCGTCTCGAGGGCGGCACGATACTCGAGTATCGCGCCCGCGTCGTCGCCCTTTGCTTCGAGCGCCTCTGCTGCCCGGATATGTTCGAGCGCCTCCGCGTGACGCTGTGCGCTGTATGCCTCGACGGGGTCCCCCGATTGTGTCGGTGCAGCGTTCTTGCGGGTGCTTGTTGAGGTGCACCCCGCAACGGGCAGCAGGGTGATCGCGAGCAGCAGGCCCGACAACGCAAGAACGGGGGTTGTGGTGGGGGTTGGCACGGGGGGCTCCTACTCGATTCGCTCGAATCGGTACATGGTGACTTTGATGGACCAGCTTGAGTTGACGGGACGGACATCAATCATCGAGATCTTGAGCCCGGGGATTTGGCGGACGGCTGCTTGCACCCAGGCGAGCATTTTTTCGAGGGAGACATCCTGCACCGAGTAGGTGTACTCGTTGAGTGTCGCGTCGCCCTTTTTCTGCGAGTTGGTCTTTGGCAGCCCGAGCGCATCGCCGAGCCCGACCGAAGCCGCGATCGCGTCTTGTCGAGAGATCATGTCGGTGATTTTGTCAAACTCTGCCCGCCGAGGCGACGATTCCGCCACCCTCTCGAGCGCATCGAGTGTCGCGATCTCGCCCTTGATTGTATCAAGCATTGCGCTCTTGTTGAGCAGGCTCGTATGAGCCGTGCGGTCTTTCTGCCAAGCGACAACCAGCACAATCAGCGAGATCACAAGCACGAGGGCGCCGAGCACGACGAGGTGCGTCGGATGATTCCGGCGTTGCTGACTCTGGGCCCGTGAGGCAAGCTCATATCGATCATCAGCGGAGTATCGGGATGTCCCGTCGAGCGTGCTCATGGCATGGACTCCTCCTGATCCCAGATCCCCTGGTAGGTCGCGCGGATCCCGCCGCTCTGGGCTTTGTAGTCGGGTGTCTCCCACACGATGCCTGTGCCCTCGATCTGCTCGAGCGCACGGTCGATCTGCTCGGCGATCTCGATCTCGGGGACCTGGATAATCACCGTCGCCTTGAAGTTGTTGATCACGATGGAGTTGATCGTAATCCCCGGCACACCAACAACAAACGAGAGGGTCTCGAGCTCGCTCATGATCGGGCGCGATGTGCTCGTCACGATCGGGTCCGACGATGCCCGCAACGCCCGCACCTTGTTGCGGAGCTCCTCGAGAGGAAAGCTCGAAACGGCGATGGTCGGGTCCACCGCGGTGAGCATTTCCATTTTTTCGAGATTGATCACGCTGATCTGGTCACGAGTGTCGGCAGCGCGACCGAGGAACTGCCACGCCCCGATCCCGATGGCGACCGATGCCGCGATCAGCGAGAATCCCGCCCAACGGTACATCGAGCGGTGGGCACGCACGGGGCGATCCATCAGCGGCGTATGGGTCGTTTTCAGCCCACGCCGGGCGATCTGGGAGAGGGTTTCATCGACCGGGCTCGCGTGCTCGATCAGATCAATCGACGCTCCGGGCCAAGCGCGTGCCAGCGCGTTACCGATCCCCGCGTTGTCAAGCCCGGCGTGCTCATCGGTCGCTGATGTGCTGGGCTTGGGGGTGATAAACAAGATTCGAGCGGGTGAAACACCGAGCTGCGATGACCACCCGAGCCAGTCAACACCGAGCCGGGCGATCCCGGATTCGGTGATCGTCGGCGCCGAGGATGATCCGCTGTTATGCGTCAGCCGAACACTCCCGCCCGCGATCAGATCCCCGCCCTGTGACCATGTCCAGACCATGAGCCCCTTGTCTCCATCGACAATGATGGAGCCAGTGATCGGTGCACTCGATGCGACGATCCGCTGGGCGTCGTTGCCGCCGTGCCTTGCAGCACCCGGGTCCCACGCCTGAGCGATCGCGTGCCAAAGGGTCGTAATGTGTTCAACGCGGATTCCACGCTCATCAAGCTGATCGATCAGCAGCCTCGCAGGAACATCGGGCGTCGCGATGACCGCGGTCCGCGCGCCGACAGAGGTTGTCGCGCCGTCGAGCGGTTCGTATGACACCTCGAGCGGCAGATCTGGGAATCGCTCGCTCGTTCCATTGTGCTCCGGGGCATCAAAGTCATCGGGATCGCCGTGCTCGCCGCCCTCGATGACGGAGCCGATCATCTCCGGGGTTGCGTCCTCGGGCTTGATCCAAGAGATCACCGCGCCGTCTGTGTCGATGCAGAGCACATCAATGGACTTTGATTTTTTCGATCCGCTCACGAGCCGGTCTTTGATCCACTGACCCGCTTGCTTGACCGTGCCCAGCGTCTGATCAGGATCGGCATTGGGTGTTGCATCCCACGCCTCGCGTGTGTGTTCGCTGAGCATGGTGATGCCCGCGATCTTGCCGCCTCGGTCGGTTCTTCTTAGATAACAGATTCGATTACTCAATGGGTCATGCTCGATGGTTAGTCGTTTCGTTGCGATCGGTTTCGGCGGGCGCCGTTCAGATTTCTGTTCTGGAGCCCACGCCCCTCATCCTGGCTCCGTGATCGTTCTTCGAGCCGTTCTCTGCGACGATCGAGCACCTCTTGGGCGGCGGTGTTTGGGCGCTCGTTGGACTCCTCGGGCAGACTAATCGCGTCGATCTCGTTGCCGTTGACCATCGAGATCGATTGCCCGGTCCGCTCGCCGAGCATGATCCGTTCTTCGATTTCTCCATCGGAGACCACGATGTATCCGGGCCGGATCATGCTGATGGTGAGGTCCTCGTACCCCTCTTCACCCGCCCGGGCGGTCGTGCTCTCGCGGACGATGCGTTGCACTCCGTCGATCCGTATAAACGCGGCGTTGCGACGCCCTTCTTTAATGAACCCGATGTACCGCAGCCGCTTCTCGAGCCCACCCGTGGATTGAATCGGATCCCTCGGTCCTTGTGGATCAGGAACTTCAATGATCTCTTCAACCGGTGCGTTCTCGACCAGTGCAAGCCGATCGGCGAGCGGCCCGATATCAATCGTGAGCGCGTCGGCCTCGTTCTCGTCGGTAGCGATGGTTGATAGATCAGCCCCTTTGACGGAGAAGATTTCCGTGCTCGGTTGTACGGTTCGAGTTTCCAGCCCGGTGATCCCGAATGCGACGCCTGCGAGCACAAGCAACGCCGCAGCTCCTTGGGCGATCATTGCCCGGTGCTTGGCTTGTGTTCGGTTGGCTGGGCTCGGCATGCGGACTCCTTTGTCTCGACGGACACAACAATAGCACCGCGATGGAACATCGTTGCCTAGAACAGATCGGCTAGATCAGGTTCCGAGCGTTCAATACCGATGTCTTTCCAGGTAAGAAACGCACCAAGCTCCATCAGATTGCTTCCTTGGCGCCGTCCGCTGCTCAATCGGATGCGTGTGATCCCCCCGTACCGCGAGACGAGCCGACCGCTCGATACCCCGCGTCCGCCGCGGACCTCAACAATCACGGCCCAGAGCTCGATATCGGTCGCGAAGACCCGCTGCATCATCGCCCGTTGCTCGGTGGTGAGCCCGGCGGTCCGGGAAATCGTGGTCATATCGGTACGGTTCAGCCTCGCGCTCTGCTGGCGCATGGCCAAGATTTCGTTGGCCAGGTTGCTCCCGCTGCCATCCATAATCGCGTTGCAAACATTGGTGATCAGGAGCTCGGGTGCCGTGGTGACGCTGATCCCGATGGCCCCGAACGGGCGGGTCATCTGCATGTATTGCCTGCTCGAAACATTGCGTGCGAGTCTGCGGAGAATTTCTGAGCCGTCATTGATTTCACGCTGTGGACGCCCGGTGAGGTTGCTCAGCGCGCTGCCCTGCCCGTCTCGGAGGAAGACCGAGACCACCGAGCCGTCTTCGAGCTCGATGTCCATCGCGTGCCCGGTTTGTTCATCGAGCACATCAAAGAGGTCACGCCCATTCTGCTGGCGTAACCACGCCCCGATGGCTTCTTGGAGCCCACGCCCCGCGTGGTGCTCTTGGCTTGCGCGGATCTGGCGTTGGATCAGAAGCGTCTGCGCGTTCATCCGAGTCAGCGCGACCGAGACCACAAGCCCGACAACCACCATCACCAAGATCGCCATCGGGAGGGCGAACCCGCGTGTGTTTTTCGGTGATCTGATCTGCACCGATGATCGGGTGTGTGCCATCATTCTCGTTCATCCCCGCGTCGGCGTCCTTCGCGGTTGCCGCCGCCCACATCGTATGTATTGCCGTTCGTATTGCCCCCGGGGCGGATGCCGCCGCCGGTTGTGTCCCCGTTATTGGTACCGCCCGGGTTGTTGGTGTTGCCGCCGGTCCCGCCCGCGCCGCCCGTGTTGTTGGCTTCTTCGTCTTCTTCTGCATCGTTGGGGTCATCTCCGATGACCCAGTCGACCTCGAACATCCATGTCGCGTACTGCCCGGAGAGCATCTGGACCTCAAACTGGGTGTAGGCGGGCAGGTCAAGCATGGTCGATCCAGAGAACTGATCGATCATCACATCCCCCTTGAAGAGCTGCCACCGGGCTCGGCGAATCCCCTTGGCAATCCGGATCGCGCCCGCCAGTCGTGTTCGGATCTGGTCGGTCGTTCCCTGCACATCGCTCAGCGGGCTGTACCCGAGCGAGAGCGCGTCGTCCTCGTCGCGAAGGATCGGTCGCCACCAGAGGGACCAGCCTTCGGGTGCGGGTTTGTCGGTGATCGTTGTGCTCTGGTTCTTTGGGTCGTGCCCGGTCATCAACGCGTAGGTGCCCGCTTCGATCAGCCCCATCTGGAACATGATGTCTTCACGCGTATCGGTTCGACGCAGCTCAAAGACACTGCGCATCGCCCCGCCTGAACCATCGGGCGATGAAAAATCCAGCGATTCGTCCTGATCGAGCATCCGCACCCACCCCGCCGATGCCGACGCGAGGTTCATGGCGATCGGGGGCGTGTTGAGCACAACCTCGAACCGCTGGGGTTTCCACGCTGATTCGTCTTCGCCCGCGCTGAGATCAAGATCAAGGATGATCCGGTCGCGAGGCAGAGGCTTGGGGTCTCCGTTCACATCCGTCTCGTCGGCGACCGTGACCGCGACCTCCTCTTGCATCTGCAACGACAGAAACGCCCGGCGCATGGTCTGCTGGGTGATGTTCAGGTCGGCCGTGTGCTCAAACCGCGAAGCAAACGCACGGTCCATCCGCCCGGTGGCAGCAAACATTGAGAAACAACCCATCAGCACGACCGCGCCGATGATCGACGCCACAACCGTTTCGATCAGCGTAAATCCGCGATGGTCTGCGTGGGTGGTCATTGAGCGTTCTCCGAGTCCACAAACTTATTGACGAGCCGTTCGATCCCGTCAGGCTGATCGAGCAAGGTTTGCAGCGAATCCGGATTCGAAAACGCGAGCGGGTCGATCAGCCGCGTCAGGGTCGCATTGGGTACCGAGGGGGTAAACGCTCGCGACCCGCCCGAATCAGCGCCAAGCCATACCCTGATGGTGACGAGCTTGATCCGGTCCAGATTGGTCCCCGATCCGATCAGCCCGGTCGCGTTCGCTTGGGCGTCCTCGCTGAGCTGGATGTTGAACTTGACCGAACGCTCTTCGATGGTCCACCGGTAGAGGTCCTTGTCGTAGGCAATGGGGAGCGCTTTGGAGGGCAGTGATTCGCTGTCATCCATAAACTGAAGCATGAGCCGGTTCCCGAGTTCCGTCGCGCCGAGCCGTTGCTCCATCCGGCCCTGCATCGATCCAAGGAACCCGCTCGCGCTGGCCAGCGTTGCGCCGACCAGCCCGAGCAAGACCACCGCGAGGACCGCTTCGATCAGCGTGACCCCTCGTCGGGCGTGCATCCGGGATGGTGCTCGGCGTGTTTGCATGTTTGCTTAGTTGTTGCTCTTGAGTTTCATGGTCCAGACATCGATATCGTCGGTGGTGCCGAACTCTTTGTCGGGCCCGCTGCTCTTGAGCTCATACGGGTGCAGCATCCCGGTGCCCGGGGTCGCGGTGTAGTAGTATGGGCGTTCGAAACTATCAGTCTCTGAACCGGGTTCCATGAAATCGGGAATGAGCTGAGCGAGCGATGTGGGTGCATCGCCGGACTGCTCGACCATCCAGGTGTTGATCTGGGTCTTGATGACCTGCATCGAGGTTTTGGTCGACTTCACGCGGGCTTTTTTGACCTGCTTCGGTACGGCAACCGCTGCGCCGGCCATGAGGATCCCGAGGATCACCAAAACCGCGGTCAGTTCGATCAGCGAGAAGCCCGGGCGAGCATTCTTGAATGTGTTTGTATTCTGCATTTCGATTCCTTTTCTTTCAATAGTTCAACGCTCGGGGCATGATATTGTTGCAGCCCCGTGCACACAAAGTAGTTACATCACCGAGTTCGTCAGGCTCATCAACGGCAGCATGATCCCCAGAATCATTGTGCCCACGATTAAAAACAGCAACACAATCAGCACGGGCTCAAGCACCGCCATCAATCGTTCGGTTCGTTTGTCGGTTTCATCCGCATGGTCCTTGGCGAGCGCGTCAAATGCGGATTCAAGATCGCCCGTCTGATCGGCGGCAATCAGCAGCCGGCGCGTCGCCAGGGGCAACGATTCGACCTTCTCGATCAGCGTGCGGAACAATCCGCCCTCCACGAGCTTGGCCCGCATTCTTGCGAGGTCCTTATTGAGCTTGGGGTGCCCGATGACCTCGCTGCTCACCGCGAGCGCATCGGTCAGCGGGATGCCCGACTTGGTCATCGAGCCCATCACCGAGAAGAACCGGGTCAGCTCTTGATGCATCACCACCTCGCGGATGAAGATCATATTGCGCGTCAGCGAGACCGCCGCCCTCATGACCGCCGCGCGAAACAAGACCACCCCAAAGAGCGTCACGACGAAGAGCACCCCGAGCATAAGAAAGTTGCCACGGATGAACTCACCGATTGCGACAAGAACCTTGGTAAACAGCGGCAGTTCGATGCCCGAGCTGCCCAGCGAGTTGCCGATCGTCGGGATCACGAGCGTGAGCATAATGAGCGAGGCGATAAACGCGATCGAAAGCACAATCGCGGGGTAGATCATGAGTGTGGCGGCCTTGCCCGCGACTTCGAGCTGACGCTGGGCTGATTTGGCCAACTGCCCGCACGCGCCCGCAAGGTCGCCCGTCTTTTCGGCTGCCCGGTACACCGAAATCGTCACCGGGTCAAAGCTGCCCACGCTCTGGCAGGCGTCGCCGAAGTTTTTGCCCGAAGCAACCAGCTCGCGCATCGCCAAGATCCGCCCCTCGTTCGATGGGGGCACCACGGTCGAGGCAACCTCGAGCGCTTCGGTCAGGGTCACCCCCCGCGAGAGCAGCTGGGAGAGTTGGGCATCGAGCCTGGCGTGCCCCTTGAGGTTGAGCTCGGGGTTTGAAGCCGTCCACGCGGGGAGCTTCCATGTGCGGACCAAGATTTTTTTCTCTCTGCGGAGCGCCTCGGCGAGGGCTCGTTTGGACCGGGCTGTTTTGAGACCCATCGCCTTGCCGCCTGCGGACTTGTTGGCGAGGTAAAAAAAGGACTGGTTGGTGATGGCGGCTCTGGACATGGTCAAAAAGGGCTCTCGATGCGATTTTCTGCGGTCTCTCTCGGCGGTCTCCTTGTGGAGTATATAAAGGTGTACCCCATCAATCGGGCATTCGTTCATGGAATGTCTACCCGTTGGGGAACATCCCGGGATGATTCCGTGCCCAGAGGGCAGGGCTTTTCTTTGGGATCGGTTGATCGGGCAAGGCTGCCCTCGGACAATAGAGAACGAGGAAATCCGGGCGTGATTGCACACCGCCGGCCTCAGGAGCTTTCTATGACCCAGATTTCGACTGATACTTTGGCGCAGGACGAATCCGCAGGGGGCACTATGCGTGGTCTGATCAAGCACCACGCGGGCACCGGGCTTGCTTTTTCGGACGATCGCCCCATCCCAAGCGTCGGCCCACGAGAGGTCCGCATCAAGGTGAAAAAAGTTGGAATCTGCGGCACCGACCGCCATATCTGGGAATGGGACGAATGGTCCGCCGGGCGAGTACCGGTCGGGATCATCACCGGGCACGAGTTTGTCGGGCATATCGACGCCGTCGGATCGGCCGTCACCCAGTACACGCCCGGACAACGCGTCAGCGCCGAGGGGCACATCACCAGCGGCGCCGATTACAACTCGCGTACGGGCAATGCGCACATCGCGGCCGACACGACAATCTTCGGGATCGACCGCGACGGGTGTTTCGCCGATTACATTGTCGTGCCCGAATCCAATGTCTGGCCCGTGCACCCGGACATCGAGGACAAGTACGCCGCCATCTTTGACCCGCTGGGCAACGCGGTGCACACCGTGATGGCAGCGGGCGTCAGCGCCAAGACCGTGCTGATCTCGGGCGTGGGGATCATCGGGCTGATGGCGGTCACGGTCGCCAAGGCCGCTGGTGCATCGCGTATCTACTGCACCGACATCAACCCGCCCAGGCTCGAACTCGCCAAAGAACTCGGGGCGACCGATGCGTTCGACGCGAGAGACTCCGCATGGATCGAGCAGGTCCGCCGAGACACCTACGAGGGTGTTGATGTGCTGCTCGAGATGTCCGGAGCGCCGATGGCGATGGATCAGGGGTTCCGTGCCCTGCGCAACGGCGGCACCGCTGCGTTGCTCGGTCTGCCGGCCCGCACGGTCGACTTTGATTTCAATAAGCACATCATTTTCAAGGGGTGCACCGTGCTGGGAATCAACGGGCGGAAGATGTGGGACACCTGGTACCAGATGGAAAAGCTGCTGCTCTCGGGCAGGCTCGAGCTCGACAAGGTCATCACCCATGAGTATCCGATCGAAGAGTTCGACAAAGCCTTCGAGACCATGATTTCGGGCGCGGGCATCAAGGTGCTAATGAATCTGTAATCGGAGGTGTTCAATGCCTGAAATCGGCGAGCAACAGAACCGGAATCAAATCTGGAAGCAGATTCAATCTGCGGGGCTAGAACGAGGTCTTGGTGACCAGGATTCCTTTGATGTTGCCTTCCACATGATGGATTGGATTAACGATCTCAAGCGATTATGGGCGTTCTATGAAAATCCAAATTCACTGGAAGTTGGCCAGATTGATGAGTTGTTGTATCAGTTTTTATCTCACGCGCCCCATCATCTCGCGGCCGCGAAAAAACTTTATTGTGGCATAGGTGTGAGCGATGTTTTTGATATCGGTGCTGTCGAAACAAAGTAGCTTCTTCGTATCTATCGTTTTTTTAATCGAAATCTGGGTGCCTCTACTCGCCCAAAGGGCGCAGTAGTGTCTTTCTTCATTCTGTTGTTTACAGCACTACTGCGCCCTTTCGGCGAGTAGTGGTACCCAATAACGAGTTTGTGGGCCGCCAGCGCGATCTAGTCCCGATACTTGTTGTGACAATCAACACATGAATCACCCAATGCGGAGAGGCTGTCGAGCGCATCACCCGGGCGACCGCTCCGGATCTGGGTTTCTGCATCCGATGCGATCTCGATTGACTGTGCCAGCAGCATCGCAAACAGCTCGCCTTCTTGTTCAGCATACGGATCGGCTTCAAGCGAGCGGAGCATGTCGTGGATTTGCCCCGCCAGCGAAACCGGGGCGAGGTCGGGGTGGTCCGCGGGAGCAACAAACCCGTTGTCGGCGCACAACCAGAGTTGTTCATGTGCACGGTCGATCTGGCTCATGGTCTCGGCAAAGCCGCCTGGCTCACTCCGCTCGGGAAGCAGGACTGATTCGGCATTGAGATCTTTCATTGGGTAGGCTGAAACATGGCCAATGGCCTCCCACAGCCCCGGATAATCCAACGAGGTGCCCGCGGCTTCAAGGTACGCCCTGCCTTGTTGCCCCGTGATTTCTCCGGCTCCAATGCCCCCGACCACGAGTGCTGCCGGTCCGCGGTGCTTGCCGTGGTGGCAGTTGACAAAGATCGGCCCGTCGATGGTGACGATGGCTTTGGCGAGTGCGTGTGCGCGATCTTCGGGCACGCCGTCGTACCCGATCGGCAGATGGATCACCCGGATGCCATAGCGATCGGCGAGTTGTTTGTTTGGTGCGACGGCATCGACGGAGATCACGGCCCTGACCCCGAGGCTTGCGAGTTGCTCGTAGGCCAACTCGCCGACAGGTTCAGCGCCTGAGTAGAGCCGATCGGTGAGCTTGTGCAGGTTCTGGATCGCGCCGTGTTCGTTGGTTTGTGTATCGCGACGGGGTGAGGCGCATGAGAGCAACGCGAGGCACACCGCAATGATTGTGAGTGTTCGGATCATGCCCGATGGTAGGGGGTCACCGATTGTGATCGCCGCCGATCTCGTTCCATTCGACCACGCGGACGCGTGCGTTCCTTGGCACAAACGCGCTGGCGGGGACAACCGTCTCGAACTGATCGCCCGGCCCACGCCATGTCATGAACAACCCGGCGTTCGACCAGCCGTCCATGTACTTAACTTCTAGGTCGTGCTCGCCGGCAGCGAGTTCGATCGTGCCCGACCGCCATCGGTACGAATGGCTGCTCGGGTCGTTGACCACAACCCGCCCGTCGATCGACAGAATCGCGTACTGATCTGATCCGAGCCCGAAGGTCCATGTGCCGGTGCGGGGGATGATCAGTTTCCCGGTTGCTCGGAGGGCAAAGTAGTCCGAGGGTACGCCGGTGATGAACGGCGAGCGGGTGATGTTCCAGCTGATCCGTGGCTCGACGGTGGATTTGATCGGCGCATTCCAATCAAGATTCTCGAGTGTGTACCCGCGAGAGCTGTGCCAGCCGACAGCGATCGAGGCTTCGCCCGCGTCAAACGCCGGCTCTGGGTCGTAGGCGTTGAACGCGCTGGCCGGGATGATCTCTTCATATGAATCGCTCGGGCCACGCCAGGTGACATTGAGCCCCGCGTCCGACCATCCTTCCCAGTACCGGACCTCGAACTTGTGCGTGCCTTCAGCAAGCTCGACGGTGCCCGATCGCCAGCGGTATGAATGGCTCGAGGTATCAACAACGACAGGCTGATCATCGATCAAAAGGATCCCGCTCTGGTCAGAGCCGAGATTGAATGTCCATGTCCCGCTCTCGTCGATGGTGAGTTGGCTGATCAGCCGGAGCCCATAGTAATCGCTCGGCCCGTCGAGGTAGAACGGGCTTCGGGTAATCGACCAGGCGACATTCTCCACAATGGTGGTAGACGAGTGCTCGGCGTAGTCAATCTGACCCGCGTTCGATGCGTGACGAGCGCTGGCGGTCCAGTAGGCGCGAACACCGCCGCCGGTTTCGAATGGGGACTCGGTTTCGTGCAATGAATACGCGGTGCGGGGGATGATGATGTCCGTCGGCACACCCGGACCACGCCATGCGAGCGCGAGCCCGGCGTCCGACCACCCCTCCCAGTAGCGGATCTCGATATCATGCTTGCCCTCTGTGAGCGCGATCGACCCGCCACGCCAGCGGTAGCTGTGGCTTGAGAGATCGACAACGACCTCCTCGCCATCAATCAGCAGGATGGCGCTCTGGTCCGAACCCATCGAGAAGGTCCATGTTCCGTCGGCGGGCACATCGATCTGCCCGAGCACGCGCAGCCCGTAGTAATCGGCTGGGGTGTCGTCATCAAATGCGGATCGTGTGATCGGCCAGTACACATTGGGCACCGTGGTCGCGTGTGAATGCTCGGCGTAGTTGATCTGCCCGGCGTTGGACGCATGGCGCGCGGAACTCGTCCAATAGGCGCGGAGCCCGCCGCCACCAGAGTCGAACGGAACCTCGGTTGCGCTGTGCGAGAACGCGCTCGGTGGGATCACTGATTCGACGCCGCCGGGCGGTTTCCAAGAGACGACCAGCCCCGCGTCGGACCACCCCTCCCAGTACCTTACCTCAAAGTCGTGGAGCCCTTGGGTCAGCTCGATCGTGCCGCTCCGCCATCGGTAAGAATGGCTGATATCGTCGTTGATCACCATCTGTCCATCAATAAAGAGCTGCGCAGACTGGTCCGCACCGAGATTAAAGTACCAGTTTCCATCGCTCGGGATATTGATTTTTCCAGCGGCCCGAAGCCCGAAGTAATCCGAAGATACCCCGCCTTCGGATTGTTGGCTTCCGTTCTTGTTCGTGATTGTGGTGCCCACAAACGGGCTGCGTGTGATCGGCCAAGAGATATTGGCTTCATAGGTCATCCGGTCGTAGTTCTGCCAGTCGATGTGCCCGACCTTCGATGCATGCCGTGCGCTATCCACCCAATATACCCGAAGCCCGTCGCCGCCGATGCCCAGGGGGGGGTCTTCGTCATTCGGTGAGAGCGCTGATGCGGGGATCACCTGCTCAAAGGTATCGCCGGGCCCCTTCCAGGTGGCGACCAGTCCCGCATCGGACCATCCTTCCCAGTGCTGGATCTCGATGTCGTGTTCACCGGCCGTCAGGTTCTTGATGCCATATGTCCAACGGAACGAATGGCTCGAGGGGTCATCAATAATGGGGACGCCGTCAATGTACATCCGCGCAGACTGATCAGACCCGAGCCCGAAGCTCCATTGCCCGCTCCGCGGGATATTGACCTTGCCAACGGTTCGCGTAGCGACATAATCGCTCGGACCACCGGTGAAGAACGCGCTACGAGTTCTCGGCCAATAAACATTCTGGATGGTTTCCATCGAGTCGTGGTCGGCCCAGTCAATCTGCCCTACGCCGCTGGCGTGCCTGGCGTTGTTGTATCGGTAGGCGTGCAGCCCTCCGCCGGACGCCGGGTTGGTTGCTCCCGATCCCGGGCGGAATGCGCTCGATGGGATAATCTGTGTGTGGTCATCGTTTGGACCTTTCCACGCGACATGCAGAGCCGCGTTGGACCATCCCTCCCAGTACCGGACCTCGATGGTGTGGTCACCCTCGTCGAGATCGATCGTGCCGGTTCTCCATCGGAAGCTGTGCCCTGATGGGTCTGCAACAACCATGATGCCGTCGATAAATAACGCACCGGACTGATCCGAGCCAAGCTCGAAAGTCCAGGTGCCTTCGTTGTCTTCGTCGATATTGATAAGCCCGAAGAATCGAACTCCGAAGTAGTCGCTCGGTCCGCCGACACGGAAGCCGCCGCGTGTGGCGCGGTAGCTGGGTCGCTGGACGGTGTTGACCAGGTCTGCGCTGTTCCAGTCGATCTGCCCAAAGTTGCTTGCGTGTCGGGCGTTGTCAAACCAGTATGCCCAGATCCCGTCGCCGCCCGGGTCATAAACCTGTTCTTCCGCCGGGTACGAGAACGCGGATGCGGGGATGACTTCCTCTGTTCCAACCGTCGGCCCATCCCAATGCAGGACAAGCCCTGCGTCGGACCACCCCTCCCAGTAGCGAACCTCGATGTCGTGCAACCCGGCGGTGAGCGAGATGATCCCGGTCTTTGAGCGGTACGAGTGGCTTGTTCCATCGTTGATGAGCAACTCGCCGTCGATCCACAACCGGGCGCCTTGGTCGGACTCGAGACGGATCGACCAGATCCCCTCCGCGGGGATATCAATCTGCCCGACGATCCGAACCGCAAAGTAGTCTGTCGGTCCGTCAGAATAGAACGCATTGCGAGAACGCGGGAAGTTGATGTCTTCGACGATGGTGATCGAGTCGTAAATCTCCCAGTCGACCTGCCCGAGTTTGGACGCGGTCCGGGCATTGGTGTTCCAATAGGCACGGAGCCCGGGCGTCGAGGGAGCCGGGTCAGAACCAATGGCAGGCGCACAAGTGCCGATCAGGCACAACCAAAGCGCAAGCATCATCAAAATGGATCTGTGTGGACGCATACCCACTCAATCGGGGGAAAGCGTATTGATGTCAATCGTGGTCGGGCAAAATGCCCACAAATCAGCATTGTGATGACGGTCTCTACCTGTAATCAATAGTGTGCAGAGTTCGTTGGTCCGATAGCGCGGTTCATTTGTTGTGATCGCCGCCGATTTCATTCCAATGGACAACGCGCACCCGCTCGGCAGTATTGATGACTTCGTACGCGCCGAGGTCATGCTGCGCGACACCGTCCTTGTCTCCGTCACTCGGACGAGAGCGACCGGCGATATCAGTTGCAGGGGCATTGCGTGAGGTGCCCGCGTCGATGCCCGGCGAGCCCTGCTTGAGCGAGAAATCGCCGTTCGCGGGGTCCATGAACATCGGATCGCCATGAATAATGTCGAGTTCGTACGCCCTGCGGTACCGTTCCATGCCGAAGGTGATGTTGTTCTCGATGAGCGCGGTGACCACAGGCGGCTTGCCCGCGTATCCGTAGGTGTGGAGCCCGAAGTAGCACGATTCGATAATGTTATTGATCACGATCGAGTTACTGTTGGAGTACGAATACGCATAGATGCTGTAGAACGAGCCGGTGACGGTGTTGTTGGCGATCACCGCACGGTACTCTCTTTGAGTTGTACCGGCCCAATAGATCGGGAGGTAACAATCAGAGACCACATTGTTGGAAACATCAACATTCGCAATCTTGCTGTTGCTCCACGCGCCGTAGACAACAATCCCGTAGGCGAGCCGGTTTGTTCTGTAGTTCCACCCGTTTTCGAGCCCGGAGCTCATCCACTTCTTGCCATCGAGCGTGATGTCGTTTCGGGTGATGGAAATCGAGACCGGCTCTGTTGTATTGGCCGGCTGGACCCAGATCGAATGCGCGGAGTCCGAATCGCGCTCGAAGGTGCACGATTCAATCTCGGTGTCACCGAGCGAGGTGATGTAGATCGCATAGAGCCTGGGCACATCGAAGATGCATCGGCGGATCTTCATCCCCGAGTTGGTTGCCTGGATGGTGTAATCACGCTGCCCAACAAAATCAAACCCGTCGAGGATCCAGTCGACCCTGCTGGTCACCTTCATCGCGTGTGTCCGTGAGCCCTGCCCGTTGATGACGACTTTGCCTGGGTCGTCCTTGGTGAACGCGCCCTTTGTGTCGGCGATGATCCGGTTTGGTCTGGATTCGTTGCCAGAAACAGCAGCAACACCCGCGCCCGCCCCGATCTCGATCAGCTCTCGGTACTCGCCCGGTCCCACATAGATGGTCGAACCGGCGGCGACGCAGCTGTTGACCGCCCGCTGGATCGAACGGAACGCCGTTCCAGGTGTCGAGCCATCATTTGAGTCCGAGCCCTTGGCGCGGACATAGTAAACGGGCGGCTTCGAAGCGTTTTTGAACTTGCTATCCTCACGCAAGGAAATATTGCTGCTCGAATATGCCGTGCCCGTCATCTCGAATCGCTCTCTGAATGAGATGTTGCTCTTTGCACGGATCTGCCCGGTGAACTTGTTTTTTTCACGGAATGACAAGCTGCCGTTGACCCACAGGATCAACCCATCGGCGCTGCCTGAGCTGGGTGTGAAGGTGGTGTTTTCGCGGGAGGACATATTCCCGGAGACATGCATCACGATCGGTCCGTTGGAGTCGTCGAACTCCCATTTGAAATGCTCTCGCGTCGAGACATTGCGAAAATGGTATACGCCCGTGCGGAGTTTGACCGTGCTCGATGCCCCGACACTGAGGTCTTGGTAGTTCCCCGGGTCGATTGCGTGCGTGGTTTTTGAGCCAAGGCTGAGGTTCTTACTGCCGGGCTTGAAGCTCGGGAAGGTGACAGACTCTTGCACCCAGTGATCGGTTGGTTTGGTGTAGTCGAGCTGAGACCCATCAATCACCGCGCCCTGGGCGGCCCAGAGTTTTTCGCCCGCAATCACATCGCCCGCGATATGAGCACGGCTCTGTATACTGATACTGCCCGGCGCCATAACACTGCCCGCGACCTTGATATCGGAACTCAACGACATGTTGTTGCCGCCGAGGATATCGCCGCTGAAGGTGACGCGTTCACGGGAGCTGAAATCGTTGCCGAGGTAGACCCCGCCGTTGACGGTGCAGTCTTCGCGAAAGGTGATGTTCCGCCCTGCGCCGATGTGTCCGGTCACGGTGATGCGTTCTCGAAAAGAGATGTCGCCGCCCGCGTAGAGGACATACTCGGTCAGATCGTGGTTGACCTCATCGCCGATCGCGGGCGTCGAGCCGGTGAGCGAAAGAGCGGATAGGGTGATAATGAACGCTTTGAAGATTTGATCGCGCATAGTCTGCCTCCCGGAAGGTATCCGGGCTTTGCATCGTCAAGGCCAGCCCGAGTTGAAAGCAAAACGAGTGTAAATCGCGTATTGATAGTTGGATAAGACCGATTGAAACGGTGTCGGCTGGTTATCGGGACGCATTGATATCCGAAGTGCCGATCAGTTCTCTGTGGAGAGTTGCACCTTGGTTCCTTGCAGAGCCGGGGTGTCGGCGGGTTTATCAAGCCCGAGCAGCCTTGGAGCCAGCCCCCACACCATCAGTGTGATAATCACGATGCAGATGAGGTTGAGCCCGAACCCCGCCATCGCCATCTGCTTGATGGTGATGCGCCCCGAAGAGAACACAATCGCATTCGGCGGTGTTGCAACCGGCAGCATGAACGCGCACGACGCAGAGACCGCGGCGCCGATCACCAAAAGAGTCGGATCGATGCCCATCCCCTCGCCGACAGCGGCGAGGACCGGGAGCATCGTGCTCGTGGTCGCGGTGTTGGAGGTGATCTCGGTGAGGAAAACGATCAGCGTGGTCACGCCTCCGAGCAATGGCAGCTCACCCGGGTTGCCTATCGTGGCGATCTGCTGACCGATCCATGCGTCCAGCTCGGTGTGGGTGACCGCCTTGGCCAGCGCGAGCCCGCCGCCAAAGAGGATCAGGATCCCCCAAGGGATGCGCTCGGCGTGTTTCCACGACAGGACCCGATACTTCATGGTTCTATCGGTCGGCGTCAGGAACATCAACAGGGCCCCGCCGATCGCGATCGTCGCATCATCGATCTTCACGAGCCCGAATGTTGTTTCGAGCCACCCGTGGAAAATCCACATCATCGCGGTCAGTCCAAAGATCAGGATCGAGAGTTTTTCGGCGTTCTTCATCGGGCCCAGGTCATCAAGGCGCCGTGCGATGTACTTGCGCCCGCCCGGGATATGACCAGATTTGACGGGCATGGCAACAAAGATCAGGTACGCCCAACTCACCGGGAGCATCACGAGTGACAAGGGCAGCCCAAGCCCGAGCCAGCGGGCGTAAGACATCTCGATGCCCATCTCTTGGGTGAGATACCCCGCGAGAAACCCATTGGGCGGGGTGCCGGTGAGTGTGGCAATCCCGCCGATGGACGCGCCGTAGGCCAGCGCGAGCAGGAGGCACACGGTGAAGCGTTTGGCTGTCGGGGTGTCGGGGTCGGGGCCCGAAGCGAGCTCGCCGATCGAGAGCACGATCGGCAGCAGCATCATCGCGGTCGCGGTGTTGGACACAAACCCCGAAAGAATCGCAGCCGAAAGCATGATCCCCGCGACGATTCGCCGTGAGCTCGTCCCAACGAGGTAGATAATGACGAGCGCCAGCCGTTTGTGGGCCCCCCAGCGTTCGAGCCCAGCGCCGAGCATCAGCCCGCCCATAAACAAGAAGATCAGTTTGTGCCCGTACCGCGCGGTTGTTTGCTCGATCGGGAGGATATTGAGCAGTGGAAAGCAGACAATTGGCATCAACGCGGTCGCGGCCAGCGGGATGGTCTCGGTCACCCACCACGCGGCCATCAGCACCGCGATCGCGGCCAGCCGCCGCGCATCCTCGTCGAGCCCGCTCGACCCGCCGAGCAGGAGATAAACCATCACCGCCAGCAATGGCCCGAGCACCAGCCCAAGATCGTTGGTGTGGCGGAACGATCGCAGAATATGCCGGACATCTTCGTTCATGTATTCTCTTCGCGCAATGAGCTCGCGATCGAGATCTCTTGTAATCTGATGGATGCGTGGTCGAGCGATTCTTTGGCCTGATGAAAGGCATTCGGCTCGACCGATGACCAATCATTTTGGGCACGATCAACGAACCCGCTCAGCTCGTTGATCAGCTCTTGCAGCCGCGTTCGGTACGCTTCATCGAGCTGGTCTCTGTGTGCTTCAAATCTCTGCGAGATCCATCTGAGGTCAAGCTTGGCGTTGACGATCAGGTCGGCGATCTGGTGCCTGGTCATGTCCTCGCGGGCGTGGGTGAGGCTCTCGGCTTCCATCCGATCGACCTCGCCCTTGGTGAGCCCGTGGTTCGGAACTATCTGGATGGTGGCGCGCTTGCCGGATCGCTCTTCGGTCGCCGATACACTCAGCACCGCGTTGGCATCGACCAGGAACTCGACGACGAGCTTGGGGATTCCGGCGGGCATCGGCGGGATGCCGCGGAGCTCAAAGACTCCGAGCGATCGGCAGTCCTCGACCATCTCGCGTTCGCCCTGAAGCACATGCATCTTGATATTGGTCTGTCCATCGACCGAGGTGCTGAACCGTTCGGTCGCGCGTGTTGGGACAGGGGAGTTGCGCATGATGAGCTTGGCGACCGCGCCGCCCGCGGTCTCGATGCCCAACGAGAGCGGGATGACATCGACGAGCAACTCGCCCGTGCGGGTGCCTGCGAGGATCGCAGCCTGGACTGCAGCTCCGAGCGCCACGATGCGATCCGGATCCAGGGCGGTGTAGGGCGCAAGCCCAAAGAATGCACCAACACGATCGCGCACAAGCGGGATCCGTGTCGATCCACCGACCATCACCACCGCACTGAGCCCGGCGGTGTCCAGCTGAGTTTCCGCATCAAGCATCGCGCGCTTGCACGCTTGGAGTGACCGCTCGACCCAGGGACCGATCATTTCTTCGAACTCATCACGCGTGATCGTGCGTGCGTAGCTCTGGTCATTGCCGAGGGCAATCTCGACGCGGGCGTGGTCCTGGGTCGAGA
The DNA here is from genome assembly GCA_029260265.1 of Phycisphaerales bacterium. GTDB lineage: Bacteria > Planctomycetota > Phycisphaerae > Phycisphaerales > UBA1924 > UBA1924. The sequence goes on along the minus strand of JAJDDO010000033.1, from coordinate 55,205 downwards.
GCGTGTGCTTGATTGATTGGGCGAACCGGATCAAGGCTCGGCGTGTGGATGCGTCAAATCGGCCCATGTCGGGCGATGCCCCAACGCCGAGTTGGTTGTTGATCTCGCGGATAAACAGCCCCACGATCATCTGGTCGACATCGTCGCCTCCAAGGTGGGTGTCGCCTGCGGTGGCGAGCACCTGAAAGAACGCCGGAGTGTTCTCGTCTTCAGCGGGGATGAGCCGGAGGATGGAGACATCGAAGGTTCCCCCGCCGAGATCGAATATGGCGATGTCTTTGGGCTTCTTGGTTTGCTGTTCGCCGATGCCATAGGCAAGCGCGGCTGCGGTTGGTTCGTTGACGATTCGGACGATTTCGAGCCCGGCGATGCGTCCGCTGTCGCGGGTCGCCTGTCGTTGGGCGTCGTCGAAGTATGCCGGCACCGTGACCACGGCTTTGTCAATTGGTTTCCCTAATGATGCTTCGGCGCGGGCCTTGAGCTCGCCAAGGATGATCGCCGACACCTGCTGAGGAGTTGTGTTGATGGGGCTCTGGTTTGGGTGCTCGATGATGATCCTTGCGGTGTCATGATCGCCTTCGGTGACACGGTATCCGAGGAACGGCAGATCATCTTTGATATCTTCGAGCGATCGACCCATCAGCCGCTTGACTGAGGTGATGGTGCTGGCGGGATAAGCGGGGGCCTGGTCGCGTGCCTGGGTCCCGATGGTGGTCGAGCCGTCGGGGTTGAACCGGACCGCGGAGGGGAGGATGGGATCATGCTCGATCCCAAGGATCTTGGGTCCGGATTCATCACAAAACGCCACGAGTGAGTTGGTGGTGCCCAGGTCGATGCCGATGATGGTCGGCGGCGTGGATGGATCAGTGGTACCCATAGAAAGGAAGGGTAGGGGGTTCTTGGGTCGGAGTGTATTCTTAATCAGCCCTGAGCCATCCAAGGCTTGCGAGGTGTTCGACCAGTGCACGCGCGCCAGGGTTGCCGGGATTGATTTCGTAGGCGTGCTGGGTGTTGAGTGATCTGATCTCGAGCAGGTAGACCACCTCGTGCTCATCGCTGGGAGAGTAGATTTCCGGGCTCGACACCGGGCGGATGGCTTCGTCAAGGGTTTGCTGATCGAGCCCGATCGCCCGCACCAGTTGCCAGCATCGTTCAAGTTGAACGGTGTTCAGATTCCGCATCGGACGCGGGAAGCTGCTCGCGGATGATCCGGGCCCGACCGAGACGCGAAGGGTCGCGTCGGTCTCGAGGATGTACCTCGCGGGGACCATCGCGGTGGGACGGGGATTGGCATCGGCGTTTTGGGCGTAGACCGTGACGGCGAGAACAAAGTCCGCGGGGGCAGCGTCGGGCATCGAGAGGGCAGGAGAAGCGGCGCATCCGCTGAGGATTGTGAGCACCGAGAGCAGGAGGATCGAGATGGTTCGTGAAAGCGTCATCATTGGAGTGTATCCGGTTGGGGCAGGCTCCTATGGTAGAGCCTTATGGATATCAGTTTACAGTGGCTCAATCAGTACCTTTCCCCCGCCGATGTGACCGCCGAGCAGGCGGACATGATCCTCACCGAGGCCGGGATGCCCATCGAGGAGCACAAGCCCGGCGTTGACGGTGATCAGGTGCTCGATGTCGAGGTCACCAGCAACCGTGGTGATTGCCTCGGGCATGTCGGAGTCGCCCGCGAGATCGCTGCGGCCCGGTACGGCAATACCCGACGCACACTGGTGATGCCTGAACTCAATGACCCGCCAACGGGTGAACCGATCGAGAAATACCTCAAGCTCGACAATCGGGTGCCTGATGTTTGCCCGCTGTTTACCGCTCGGGTGATCACGGGGGTCAAGGTCGGGGCGTCGCCGGATTGGTTGCGAAGAGCGATCGAATCGCTCGGTCAGCGTTCGATCAACAATGTGGTGGATATCACCAACTTCATTACGCTTGAGCTCGGCAATCCATGCCATGTGTTTGATTACGACAAGCTGGCCGGCGGCGAGTTGGTTGTGCGGTACGCCGAGGAGGGCGAGCGGGTCAAAACGCTGTACGCGGGCGAGCACAAGCTCCACCCGACGGATCTGGTGGTTGCTGACGCCGAGCGCCCGCAATCGCTCGCGGGGATCATCGGCGGGCACGATTCGCAGGTCGACGAGGGCACGAGGACGGTGGTGTTCGAGATGGCGACCTGGGATGTGATGACGATCCGCAACACCGGACGCAGGCTGCAGATCCGCACCGATGCGGCATACCGATTCGAGCGAGGGATTGACCCGCGTTCGATCGATTACGCCTCGAGGCGCGGGGTGCAGTTGCTCTGCGAGGTTTCGGGCGGTTCGTTGTGCGCCGGCGTGCTCAGTGAGGGTGGATCGACACCGGAGCAGGCAACAATTAAAATACGCCCCTCGCGGTGTGCGCTGGTGCTCGGGGTTCAGACCAGCGGCGAAGAGATGGTGGAACTGCTCAACGCGCTCTCGTTTTCGAGCACGCTGGTGGGAGATGATCTGATCGAGAGCGTGGTGCCGCCGCACCGCAGCCACGATGTTTCTCGGGAGATTGATCTGATCGAAGAGGTCGCCCGTGCACGTTCACTCGGTGCGGTTCCGATGAAGGCGACCTTGCCGGTGACCGCTAAGCCGCCGCAGCCGAGCGAGAAAGCGATGCAGGCAATCGGTGGTGTGATGACCTCGATGGGTTTCTTTGAGACGATTACCTATTCGTTCACCAGCCCCAAGCTCGGGGCGATGTTCTGTGGGCGTGATCTGGAACTGGTCGCGGTCGATGACAATCGGCGGAAGAGCGAGCCGACCCTTCGCCCGAGCGTGCTGCTCGGGCTTCTCAAGTGCCGGGTGGGCAATCAGCATGCACGGGCGAGCGTGGCGGGCGGAATCCGTGTGTTCGAGGTCGCGTCCACCTTTGCACAGCGCGCGGGGACAAGGGATTCGATCGAGCAGCAGAAGCTTGCGATGCTGATGGATGTTGATTATGCAGGGAAAAAACCAAAGCACGATGAGATTCAGCACGCCCTGCGCGTGATGCGAGGCGTAATCGATTCAGCTGTCAACGCGACCTTTGGGGGCTCTGCCCGTGTGATCGTCGCCCCGGCAAAGCCCACGCACGGCGGGTTTGACGCCGACGCGCACGCGACAGTGAGCGTCGAGTCCCAAGGCTCGGTGATTGAGATCGGATCGTTCGGGTTGATTTCTGGGCAGGCGATGCAGGCGATCGGGCTCGATGCGCCAGCGGTTGGGTGTGAGTTGGTGCTCGCCGAGATGATTGATGCCTACCCGCCGAGATCCAATGCCGAGCTGCTGCCCCAGTTCCCGGGCATCGAGCGAGATTTGTCGCTGATCGTTGATGAATCGATCAGGTGGGATCAGGTCGAGGGTGTGGTTGAGGCGTGTGATCTCGACCGCTGCGTTGGGCACTCGATGGTTGGGGTCTTCCGTGGGAAGCAGATCGAGGATGGGAAGAAGTCGGTCACGCTTCGGATGCGATTCCGAGATGATGAGCGGACACTCCGCCATGAAGAGGTCGATCCCCAGATGGATCAGCTGGCTTCGAGGGCGATTTCAGATCTGAAGGCCGAGATCAGGTCCTGAGCACGATCGGTGTCGATGGGCCACATTTCGGACCAAATCGGTGCAACATCGTGCAATTTCCAGATATTGTTTGTATAATGTACGGGCAAGTTTTGGCGTGTTGGCTCAATGAGCTGAACTTTGGAACCGATTCTTACCTATACTCAATACCAAGCGGGTTGATCCTGCTCGGGCGTAACCCAGACGACCCATAGCTCCACGGAGGCATTGATGAGCTCGATGACTAGTCAGCCAAACACCGATACCGCGTCTCTCCCAACGATGCCCATTGACGAGGCAAAACGCCCTTATGTCTGGGTGAATGGCGAGTTGGTCCCCAAGGCCGAAGCCAGCGTATCGGTATTCGACCATGGGCTGCTCTATGGCGACGGGATCTTCGAGGGTATCCGGGTCTACAACGGCAAGATTTTCAAATGCGAACAGCACATGGATCGCTTGTATGAATGTGCGGACCAGATTTTTCTCGATATCGGGATGTCGCGTGCAGAGATGATCGCGGTGCAGCGTCAGTGCATCGAAGCCAACGGGATTGTCAATGGGTACATCCGTCTGGTCGTGACGCGTGGCGAGGGCTCGCTCGGGCTCAATCCGTACCAGTGCCCCAAGGCCGGGGTGATTTGTATCGCGGACACGATCACGCTGTTCGCGCCAGAGATGTACGAATCCGGGATGCGTGTGGTGCTTGCCAACCGTCCCAAGACACCGATCGCGTGTCTGGATCCTCGGGTCAAGACGCTCAACTACCTCAACAACATCATGGCCAAGTGCGAAGCGATCCACCTGAGCAAGAAGATGGGGATCACCGAGTCGGGTGATCAACTGCTTGAGTGCATCATGCTCAACACCGATGGTCAGGTTGCCGAGGGTTCGGGTGACAATATCTTTGTGATCAAGGACGGCAAGCTGTTCACGCCGCCCTCAGAAGCCGGTATTTTGCAGGGTATTACACGCAAGTTTGTCAGGGACGAGTTGTGCCCGATGCTCGGGTACGAGTGCACCGAGAAGTTCTTCTCGATCGACGAGATCTTTGAGGCTGACGAGGTGTTCTTGACCGGTTCGGCGGCGGAGATTATCGCGGTGCGTGAAGTCATCGAGCATGACAATCTCGAAGTGCGGGCGACGCACAAGATCAGCGAGGGCGAGGGGCCGATTACCAATGCACTGCGGCGTAAGTTCCGCGAGATCGTGACGAGCGACCATGTGCCCGAAGACTGATTGAGCCTTCAATAGGCGAGTTTACGCGAGGATCGTCGTTTGACGGTCCTTTTTCTTTTCGCCCAGCTGCTCGGCGCCGGTGCCTGCGACGAAGAAGAGTTCTTTGTTGCGGGTCTTGCCGACGGTGCCGACCTTTTTGCCGCTCTGGTTGTGGATGCCAATCTTGCATCCGACATACCTTGGGTGATCGTTCTCGATGACCGCAACGCGTCCGCGTGCGCTGAGCATGTGGATGATCTGATCGCGGGTGAGGTACCCCTCGTCGCTAAACGAGAGGACGATGGTGTCGACATCGAGCGATTGGATGACCGCACGGAGGGCGGGCTCGATGCGGGGTTTGGAGTTGAAATCGGATTTGCGTTGTTGGCATTCGGTGCGCTTGCAGGCGATGCCGTAGGTGGGCGGGCGATCCCAGTTAACGATGGTTTCCCAGAGGTGGTAGTTCCCGAGGTAGGAGTGCTGGTTGTAGGGTGGGTCGAGGTAGGCGACATCGCCGGTGAGTTTTTTGGCCGCGTCGATCGCTTCGAGTTGGTGCGCCTGGCATCGCCCGGTGGGCACCGCGGGCAAAACATCAGGCACACGGAGGGTCATCTGTTTGTGCGCGCGTGGTGCCCATGATTTGAGATACGCCATCTGCACACCTGTAGTGGAATCTACCCGATCTGCGGCTTCGAGCAGGCTCGTGAGAATGACGGCGCGAAGATCCGGGTCAAGATCGAGCGTGTCGATCCGATCGCGGATGGCATCAATGCGTGCGCCATTATCGGGGTGGAAGAATCGGGATTCTTCACAATATTTGTGGGTGATAAACCCCGGCTGAGGCTTGGTGGTGTTGAGGTCATCAATGATGGATTTGGCGCGGACAAGCACAGATTCGGCGTCAGCCTGGATATAACAGCCCGCGAGGGTATGGGCATAGGCGTTGTGATCGTTGGCGAGCACGCGGAATCCGGCGCGTTTGAGGGCGTGCCCAACGCGCGAGGTGCCGCTGAAAAGATCCAAGATTGTTGAATCTTGCTCACAGGCGCGTCCGACCAAGCTTGTGATCTTGTCGACGAGGAGACGCTTTGAACCGAGGTATTTTATCACCCCCTGCGTATCGGCAGACGGGGGGGCAGTCGGCCAGTATTGGCTTTGATCGCCTATGATCTTCGTTGACTAAATATCCAGATTCTGAGCTGTTCGCGACCCAGCATTGCAGCCGGTTTGAATAAGGAAGAACCCGTGACTGATACAGCGCATGATGCAGGTGCAGATTCCAAGCCGTCCATTCAACGGGCCTCGCGTGGAGGTGGCAGCGTGCAGACGCTCGCCGTCGTGGTGCGGATCGGTCTGGTTCTCGGGATCATCCTCTTTTCGGTCCTGATTCTCTTGTTTCTCAAAAGCACCAAGGTGACCAGCGAACGCAATATCGACAACGGCGCGCCGCTGGTGGTGCGTGCGATGGTCGCGGAGCACCGCGATGTTGATCGTGTTTGGGAGGGCTATGGAACGGTGCGGACGATGATCGCTTCTGATATCGTCGCGGAGGTCTCGGGGCGTGTGGTTGCACGCCCCGCGGATATCGAACCGGGCGAACGGGTACGTGCGGGCGATCTGATCGTGCAGCTGGATGATTCGGATTATGCCAATGCCTACGAGGCGGCCAAGCAGTCGTCGGATTCGTTGCTCGCCCAGATCGACGGGCTAACGGTGGAGAGCGAACGCATCGGCGCACAGATTGAGTACGCGGGCGATGAGATCGGTGCTGCCCAACGAGACCTCGAGAGGACAGAAAACGCGATCGCCCAGGGCGCCGGTTCGCCCGGAGAGCGCGATGTCAAGCTTCAGTCATTGCGCCGGCTCCAGCGTGAGCAGCTCGGGCTCAAGCAGCAGCTCGAGTTGATTCCGTCAAGGCGGGCGCAGCTGATGGCGCAGCTCGCATCCCAACGCGCCAACGCGCGGATCGCCAAAGAAAACCAGACGCGGGCGAAAATAATCAGCCCGCTGGCCGGCGAGCTCAACAGCGTCGCCCTTCGGGTGGGCGATTGGGCGGGCAATGGCATGGTGGTCGCGCGGGTGGTTGATCTCTCGCGGCTTGAGGTGCCGTTGCGTCTGCCCGCGTCTTCATCATCGTGGGTCAAGATCGGCGATGATGTTTCGCTCTGGGTCGGCGACGCGGACACGGAACCGGTGCAGACGGGCAGAATCGTGCGGATAGCACCCGAGGCGGATTCTTCGAGCCGGACGATTACGGTGTTTGTCGAGGTCAGCCAGGATGCCTCGGATCGTGGGCGGTTGTTGTCCGGGCAGTTTGTGCTCGGGCGTGTGCGGACACCGGACCCGGATCGTCGGATGGTGGTGCCTCGGCGGGTGGTGCAGGACGGCTTTGTGCTTGTTGCTCAGGACGATGGGGACGAGGAATCGTTGAGTATCAATCGTGTGCCGGTGCGTTCGGTGTATGGATTTGAGGGCGTGCTTGAAGGGGCAGATCCACTCGAGAGCCAGTGGCTTGCGCTTGATCTTGGGCACGAGCCCGAGTCAGGTGTTGCGGTGGTGCTGAGCTTGCTCGATCAGCTCGAGGTCGGGATGCGGGTGGTAGTTCAGGGTGACGCGGGCGACGGGGAAGATGCGGAGGGTTCGCCATGAGCCTCGCAGGGTTTGGTGTCCGCAAGCATGTCGTTGCCAATCTGGTCATGTTCGCGTTGATCGGTGCGGGGATTATATTCGGGATGTCGCTGCGTCGAGAGTTCTTTCCGTACATTGAATCTCGGGTGGTCACGATCAGTGCGCCTTACCCGGGGGCTGCGCCCGAAGAGGTCGAATCGGCGTTGGCCAAGAAGATCGAGGACAAGGTCGCGGACTTGACGGATGTTGACGAGATTACCTCGACGGTTCAAGAGGGCATGGCTTCGGTCGTGGTGAAGTTCAACGAGGGGGTGCCGATTGATCGTGCGGTGAGTGATGTCAAGCGTGAGATTGATGCGTTACAAGATCTTCCTGATGCGGTGGACACGATTACGGTCGACAAGCTTGTGCCCAATATGCCAGCAATCATCGTTGCGCTCTACGGCGATACCGACGAGCGCACCATGAAGAAGTTTGTTAAGCAGGTGCGCGAAGACCTGCTGTTCCTTGATGAGATTACGGATATCAGCCTCGGTGGCGCTCGGGGCGACGAGCTCCGCGTGGAGGCATTGCCAGAGCGGATGCTCGAGCACGGGCTGAGCCTGCCGATGATATCTGATCGGATCCGATCGGCGATGATCGAGCTGCCCGGCGGATCGGTGCGGACCGCGACGAGCACGATCTCGGTGCGTTCGATGGGGGTCGTCGAGCGTGCAGATGAGGTACGCAACATTGTCGTCAAGGCTTCGGGCGACGGGGGGGTTGTGCGCGTTGGTGATGTTGCTCGGGTGAGCGGCGGATTTGTTGATGCGGATCTGATGACGCGCTACGAGGGCGAGCCGACGATGACGCTGACCGTTTTTCAGGTTGGCAAGCAAGATGTAATCAAGATCGCGGCCTATGTCAAGGCGTATGTCGCAGGACGCAATGGCGAAGAAATCGAGTACAAAGCCGGCGAACGGATCAAGCTGGCGATGCTCAAGGGGCAGGCAGAATCGCTGGTTAAGAAACAGCACAAGAAGGCGATTCAGGAATGGAAGGCTGAAGGTTCACCGGCTGGTTCAGAGCCCGTCATGGGTGAGGCGGTTGTTGACCTCTCGCAGGTGAGTGCGAGGTTTGAGGCGTACATGCTTGGGATGGAGCGGTTCCGGGTTTCGCCGCCGCCGGCGAAGTTGATGACCACCACAGACCTCGCCCGGTTTGTCGAGGGTCGGCTTGAGCTTCTGCTTCGCAATGCGCTCTTTGGCGGGTTGCTCGTGATCGGTACGCTTGTGCTGTTGCTGAACTGGCGGATTGCGTTCTGGGTGACGATGGGGCTTGTGGTGAGTTTGCTCGGCACCCTCGCGGTGATGGCGTGGCTGGATGTTTCGTTGAACTTCTTGACGATGTTCGGGCTGATTATCGTGATCGGTATTCTGGTGGATGATGCCATTGTGGTCGCCGAGAATATCGTCAGCCGACACGAGAGCGGCGAGCCCGCGTTGGTCGCAGCGGTGCGCGGGACCGATCAGGTTTCTTGGCCCGTTGTATCGACGGTGCTAACTACAATCTGCGCGTTCCTGCCCTTGGCATTGATGAACGGAGAGATGGGCGATTTCATGAGTGTGCTGCCGATTGTGGTGGGCGTTGCGCTCGGTGTCTCGTTGATTGAGTCGCTGTTTATTCTGCCGGTGCATATGGCTTCGTCGCTGCGCGGCATGGAGAGACGCGCTCACAAGAAAGAATGGTGGCTTGCGCGCGTTGAGCATCGTTACGATGCATGGCGTGACAACATTATCAATGGCAAAATTATCCCGGCGTACGGGCGGCTGCTCGCGGTGTCGCTGCGGATGCGGTATGTGACCATCGCGGCGGTGTTTGGGCTGTTCATCGTTTCGATCGGTATGATCGTCGGTGGGCGGCTCGATTTTATTTTGTTCGAGACCGATGACGCCGAGACAATTAGCATCTCGGTGACGATGCCGATCGGGACACCGGCCGAGCTCACAGACAAGGTGGTGCGGGCGTACGAGGCTGCCGCCATCCAACAGGGTGAGGTTGATTCGACCTTCGCGATGGCCGGCGCGGTGTCGGACCTGATGGGGCAAGGCGGCGGCGCGTCATCGTCGCATCTGGGACAGATTATTCTTGAGCTGATACCTGCGGAGTCACGAGATCGCACCAGCAACGATGTGATGGATTCCATCCGCGAGATCGTTGGCCCGACGCCGCAAGCCAAGAGTATCCGGATGGAGGGGGTCTCTGGCGGTCCATCTGGGCCGGCGTTGACCTTTACCGTTGTGGGCGATTCCATCGAACAGATCGACGAAGCGGTTACTCGGATCAAACGCAAGCTCGGCGAGTTCAAGGGTGTGTACGGGATCGCGGATGATTCTGATCGCGGGATGCGAGAAATCCGATTCACCCTTCGCGATGGTGCCAGCGAGCTCGGGTTCACCCGGGCGGATATCGGGAGGCAGATTCAGGGCGCGGTGTTCGGGCTCGAAGCATTCACTTATGCGGGGGATCGTGAAGACATCGATGTGCGTGTGATGATGCCGGATCGTGTTCGCAAATCGCTTAGCGGGCTCGAGCAGATGTATGTGTTCACGCCCTCGGGCGCCGCGGTGCCATTGGGCGAGGTGGCGAAGATCGAAGAGGGGCAGGCGTTCGCGACGATCCGCAGGCTCGATCGCAAGCGCCAGATTACGGTGCAGGCCGATGTTCACCGCGAGGTTGTGAATCCAGAGACGCTCGCCGGCGAGGTGACACCGATGATGCACGAGCTGATCTCGGATATCCCCGGCGTCTCGCTTGTGCAACGCGGGCGGCAGAAGGACGCGGCCGACTCGCTCGGCTCGATCCCGATCGGTATGGCGGTTGCCGCGGGGTTGATCTTTGTAATCTTGGCGTGGTTGTTCGGGAGCTTCACGCAGCCGTTGGTGGTGATGGCTGCCATTCCGTTTGCAGCGATCGGGATGATCTGGGGTCATCTGTTGATGGGCAGTTCGCTGACCTTTTTATCGTTGATCGGGTTTGTGGCGCTCGCCGGGATTGTGGTCAACGATTCGTTGATCTTTATGGAGTTCTTCAACGAGCGCCGGCGCGAGGGGCTTGGAGTGTATGAAGCCGGTCGATTGACCGGGCTGGCTCGGTTCCGAGCGATCATGCTGACAACGATCACCACGGTGCTTGGATTGCTTCCGATGATGCTCGAGCAGAGCTTCCAAGCCAAGTTCTTGATCCCGATGGCGATCACGATCAGCTTTGGGCTCTTGAGCGCGACGGTGATTATTCTGCTCGTGCTTCCGAGCCTGTTGATGATCCTTGATGACATCACACAGATGGTCCGTATCATCTGGACCGGTCAGGCAGATATCGAACGCGGGAACCCGGGGATCCCGGACCCGGAGCTGGCGATGCTGCATCACGAGCAGCGATCACCGGACGCTGAATAAGTGGGATCGGTCGAGCGGTTGTTAGTCGTTCTCTTGAGAGAGATCGATGTATCCTCGTGCGCTCCCGCGATAGAGCTGGACGCGCGCGCTGCCGTTGGCGGTTTCGTTGACGAGGTATTCGGCGAGCCCATCGGGGTCTAAGAAAGACTTGTTGTCGATTTCATAGATGAAATCTCCTTGTTGAAAACCAGCATCGTCGGCGAGAGATCCGCTGCGGACCGCGAGCACCTCGAAACCCTGCAGGGTTGATCTTCGCCTGCGTGATTGGGTGAGGACCAGCTCGTTGCCACGGATCGAAAGCCCGAGCTCTTCGATGCGCACACCCTTGAGCGCAAGCAGGGTCTGCTCTTCGCGATCCTCAACGACGGCGGTCGCTTGCTCTTGCTTGTCGTCGCGGATGAAATCAATCTCGACCGCGGTGCCAGGGCGTGCGAGCATGATGGCGTTGCCCAGTCGGATCATGTTTTCGGTGGTGCGTCCGGCGAGCGAGACGATGATGTCGCCGTCGCGGAGCCCGGCCTTGTAGGCGGGACCCTCGCCGCTGAGCCCGGTGATTACGACCCCGCCGTCGATCCCGAGGCGGATGGCTTCGGTGGGTTCGAGCGCCGCCATCGCGACGCCGAGCCATCCACGCGAGACATGCCCGTGCTCGATGATGCTGTGCATAACGGCTTGCGCGATATCAGCGGGGATGGTGAAGCCGAGCCCGTTGTTGCCCCCCGATCGCGAGGCGATCGCGGTGTTGATCCCGACGACCCGCCCGTGCAGATCAACAAGCGGCCCGCCAGAGTTGCCCGGATTGATCGCGGCATCGGTCTGGATGTATTCCTGGAACGCATCAAGGCGCGGGTCTTGATCGCCCGTCGGTGAGAAGCTGCCGCGCCCCTTGGCGCTGACAATCCCGGCGGTAACGGTTTGCTGGAAACCAAAGGGCGAGCCCACCGCGAGCACCCATTGCCCGACCTTAAGGTTCTCAGAATCGGCGAACTCGGCGGGGGTGATGTTGTCGGCGTCGATTTTGAGCACGGCGATGTCTGATTCCTCAAAGGTTCCAATAAGCTCGGCAGCAATCTCGCGATTGTCGTTGAGCCTGACCGTGATGTACTGCCCGGTCTCGATCACATGATTGTTGGTGAGGATGTATCCGCGTTCGTCGACGATCACGCCTGACCCGACGCCCGATTGTTTCTGGAACCCACGCCGATTGCGCGTCGAGGTGATGATGTGGACAACCGAGGGCTCGATGGTTTCGGCGGCGTGCTCGAACGCAGCAGAGAGATCGTTGGCGATCGTCATCGAACGCTGCTGGGTCTCGCTCGGTTCTGCGGTGATCGAATCAGCGAACGCCGGAACGGTGAACATGGGCGCAAGAACAACGGTGCAAAGAAGACGAGATGGGCGCATACAGAGACCTCCTAAAAACCCGTCTGTACGGGTGATGGGTACTTATTGGGCAACTGGGCGTGCGTATTCCGCCCAGCTGCTGCTCGTCTCCGTGACGCGGACCCGTTCGAGGGTCAGGTGCTCGGGGAGCGAGAAGCCATTGCCCGCTTTGTCGACATACCGGCCGCCCGTGCGGATCTGGGCTTCGACAAACTCATAGATGCGCCGGGCGAGGACTTCCGTCGTCGGATCCTCGTCTTCCAGAACGATCAAGCGGTCTTTGTATTGCTCGGAGAGCTCGTCCAAGATCGCATCCTCGGAGTTGACCAGCAGGGCGTGGTCATACTGATCGAGGTGGTCCTCGACCGCGAGCTTGAGGGCCTTGAAATCACACACCATGTCCGAGGCGTCCAGGGTCGGCGAAGAGATCACCAGATCAACCCGGCGCGAATGCCCGTGAGGCAGTCGGCAACGCCCGGGGTGCTTGGAGAGCATGTGCCCGGACTCGATCTCGAAGGATTTGCAAACGCGGTAGATCATGGGTGATGGTAGGTGGATTATGCTTGCTTGACACCAGTTCGTAATAGCGATAGAGTCTAGTAGTAAGGCATTCGCCTTCAATCACTGTATCACGAGGCAGGACGCCGGTATCCTTTGAAAGGGACTGCGTCATGCCACGGATCGGCTTGTTTACAACTCAAACAATTAGTGTAGAGTCCATGCATAAACAGGATGGCACATCTGAGTCCAAACTCAGTGTTTCGTTAAGCATTGGATGTACATTCAGATCACATATTCATGGATGCAATAAAGTGCATTTAACTTGCTGGAATGGCCTTGGATGGCTTGTAAAAATACTGATGGCCTTACTCTAGGTTCCGCGGGTGTCGCCGAAGAGGGCGATGTGTAGGCGGGGGCAGTAGCTCCACCCTCTGCTCAGGCATTCGTCGAGTATCCACCGGATGGAATCGCGATCGGGCACCGCGACGCCTTCGGGCATCAGCATCACATCCGCGGGAGCAAAACCGGTAAGTTTCTTGAGGATGGACTCGATCTCGGGCAGATCAGTCGGCTTGGCAACCACAAACTTGAGCTGACGATCAGGGGTCGAAGCGATGAGCTCGTTGATCGCATCCGCGTTCAATCTTCGGCTCTCATGGCGTGTTGCCCACACTCCATCGGGGTCACGGGGGTCGTCAACCGGGGTTGAGTTGGAGAGCTTGGGCGAGATGCTCATCAGGTCGCACGACACGCCGGGCAGGGTAACGGTGCCGGCGGTCTCAATGGTGGTGTGCATCCCTTGGGCCGCGAGCCGCTGAGATAAGGGGACGAGCGCGTCGAAGAGCATCGGCTCTCCGCCGGTGAGCACCGCGTGTTGGGTGCCTGATTTCAGTGCCTCGTCGGCAAGCTCATCGACGGTGCGTTTGGTCGATTCCGGGTTCCAGCTGGCGTAGGGGGTATCGCACCAGGTGCAGCGCAGGTTGCAGCCGCTGATTCGACAGAACCACGAGGGCACGCCGGTGAGCTTGCCCTCGCCCTGGATGGAGGTAAAGGTTTCTGAGATCGGGAGTGTGTCGTTCATGCGTTGTTCACCGCGTAGCGAGTAGGGTCGGCGATGCCCGCCTGCTCGAACCCATTTCGGCGGAGCATGCACGAATCGCAGTGCCCGCATGCTCGGCCATCGGTCGACGGGTCGTAGCACGAATGGGTGAGTGCGTAATCGACACCGAGCGCGGTGCCGGCGGTGATGATCTCCGCCTTGGTCATTTCCATCAGGGGGGTATGGATTCTGATGGTGCTCCCATCGACACCGATCTTGGTCGCCAGGTTGGCGGCGGCGGCAAACGATTCGATGAACTCAGGGCGGCAGTCCGGGTAACCGGAATAGTCCACCGCGTTGACGCCAATGAACAGATCGGTCGAGCCGATGGTTTCTGCGTAGGCCAGCGCGATCGAGAGGAACACCAGGTTGCGTGCGGGGACATAGGTGATGGGGATCTCGGTCAGGTCTGCTTCGTTACGGTCTTTGGGGACCGAGATTTCTGCGGTGAGCGCCGAGCCGCCGAAGCTGCCGATGTTGATGGGAAAGATGCGGTGTGAGGACGCATCGAGGTGCTCGGCGACCTGCTTGCAGGCGTCGAGCTCGTTGCGGTGGCGTTGCCCATAATCAAAGCCGATGGTGTGGCAGGTATGCCCGCGTTCTTTGGCGATCGCGAGCACCGTGGCGCTGTCAAGTCCGCCGGAGAGCAGGATAACCGCGGGTTTCGATGACTCAGGTGGGTTTGCCATGGTCAACAATAGATGGGCGGATGCCGCTGATGCAACTTTCGCGTGCTCAAGCGGTGTGATATACTCTGGTATGCCGATGTCGTTGATCAACGCGACGGTGCTGTGTGTTCGCCCGATCGGGGTCACTTCCGATTACTGCCCGGTCTGCCGGTGCGAGCGCCGTTTTTATCTCGCTCAGGCAGAGCATCGGCGGTATACGCTGTGCTTCGATCGAGGGCGGGTGGGGCACCCGCATCATGAGTTGACCTGCTTTGTGTGCACCTGCAAGGTCGAGCGCCCGGTTGAAGAGCGTCCGATCGAGATCTTGCCGGACCCCAAGAACGCCGGAACCTACGAACCGAAGAGTTTGCCGCTTGTCCGTGCCCGGATCAACGGGTGCATCGCGATCGAGGAGGCATTGCAGGCCGGCAAGCTCAAGGGCGAGGACCGCGAGGAGATGATCCGCCACACGCTGTTCGCATTTGCGAGGATCTACGACGAGGAGCCCACCGAACGGATTTGGCCCTGGGTCAAGGTGGTGGTGTTGATTTCGATTCTTGGGATCGGCGCGATGGGCGTGGTCTCTTGGCAGCGGAGCGGGCACTGGTGGCCGCTGGTTGGCGCGGGTGTCGCGATCGGCGCCATCGTGCTGATGAATGTGTACTGGATCACGACGCACTCGCCGCGCAAGCGTGTGCGGACCTGGCTCGCCCAGGCGTTGGTGCCGGTGGATCCAACCCGCGAGGAGATCCGCCGCGCGCGTGCCGAGATGCAAGCCGGTCGCGTGAACGCGGGCTTCCGCATCCGCAGCGACAAGGTGCTTGCGAAGATCGAGAAACTCAAAGCACAACCCGATGCTTAGATTTCTCATAAGTTTGAATTTATTGAGAGGATTTAAAAAGCTAAAATACGCAACTGCAGCGTTGGCTTGTTTGGTCCCCATTGCCTTTGGGCTTTAGTGGGATTTGAGGGTGGAGCAATTACAGGTATTACTGGCATAAAATCGAAAAGAGTAGAGGCCGGGTTTGCGGTAGATTACTGCCGTGTCTGTCACTGCAAGCGTGCAATGCGGGTCATTAAAGAGAAGATGGTTGCCCATGTCCTATGGGTTGCGGTATCAAGCGGGAAGACCACTGGGCATGAGATCACTTGCACAGAATGTGATGCGTTGTATGTGACGGGTTCGACACGATACAACAGATTCACTCAAAAACCTGATTGTTCTCGTGCCGTTGAGCGTGAGACGAACCCAGGATTGGATGAATGGGTTACGGCTCGGAGGATTCAGGAAGATCGTGTATACTCCAATCACGCGACGCAAGATGAACGCCTGGATTTACTCAATGACATCAGGGTGTCGTTAGAAGAACAGGCAAAGCGGCGGTCATCGAGAGGGATGTCCGAGAGTATCTCTACGGTCATTAGCGGGGTGCTCATGGGAATGGTGGTCTGGGTGGCACTTTGCTTAGCAACCGGATCCGGTTGTGCGTACATCGTCTATCCATATGTCGCGTCTGCGGTTTTGTTTTTTGTGTTGCTGTATCGAGCGGTTGTTGTTTCAAAACGCGTGTATCAAAGAGTTGTTCTTCACTCTCTTGTTCAAGCTTTCGCGCCAATATGTCCATCGGCTGAAGAACTCTCGGTGTTGAGGACGCGTTCTCCTCGCCGTTCATACTTTAGATCAATAGATCTTGACACGCTTGCCCGTCTTATTGAAGCGGATCTGGAAACAATCTGAAATTAGTTTGCAGTGCCCCCTGTTTTCCGCAGCACACCCGCATTGAAACTCCGTCCCTCTTTGCGGAACTTGCGTTCGAAGTTGGTGCCGACGAGTTCGTGTTCGCCGGCGGACTCGGGTGCAGCGAAGCTGGTTCGTTCGTAGGGGAGCGCTTCGCGGGCATCGAGGAAGGCGCGGACCTTCGCCGGGGCTTCAGGGATCTTCGGCCCGGCGAGAGTCGGCTCGGAAGCGTTCTTGTCGCTCGCCCAGTGCTCGAAGTGTGCTTCGTCCCAGGCCCATAAATCGTCGTGATCGGTCACCACGCGGAGCTCGCCGCCCGGCTTGAGGCATCGCCAGATATCGAACATGGTCTGGTGCTGGATGACCCGTTTTTTGTGGTGCTTGGTCTTCGGCCACGGGTCTGAAAAATACAGGTGCAGCACATCGATGATGTTGTCTGGGCATCGCCACTGCAAAAACTGGGCGGCGTCGGAGTGCATCACACGGACATTGCGGTGGGTGTTGGCGTTTTCTTGACGCCGGCGGATGCGGTCGCTGGTGTAGGCGGCGAACTCGCCGGCCCACTCGATGCCGAGGAAGTTGGTGTTCGGCTCAAGATCGGCCTGCTGAACAAGGAACGCGCCCTTGCCCGAGCCGATTTCCAACTCGAACCGGTTGCCCGGTTCTTTGAACCACGCCCGAGGGTCGAGGCGTCCGGATTCTGGATCGCTGATGATCGAATCGGGCAGCGGGGGCAGTTCGTCCGCACTGATCGCGACCACACC
Source organism: Phycisphaerales bacterium (assembly GCA_029260265.1). Lineage (GTDB taxonomy): Bacteria > Planctomycetota > Phycisphaerae > Phycisphaerales > UBA1924 > UBA1924. The sequence goes on along the minus strand of JAJDDO010000033.1, from coordinate 38,203 downwards.
GGGTGCGGGATCGAGGGGAACGCCATGGCCGAGTCCGAAAGACATAGGTGCGATGATAGAACAGCAAATCAACAGAGCATCAGTGAGGCAAATAGGACAAGCGAGAAGAATGAATTATCTTGATTTGCTGCTCTGCTGATTTCCCGCTTTGCTGCTCTACCATTCTCTATGCCCAGCACGCCACCAACAACCGGTACCATACAGATCCGCACCCGATATGTCGAGTGCGACCCGATGGGGGTGGTGCATCATTCGAGCTACCTTCCGTGGATGGAGATGGGGCGGACGGAGCTGCTGCGGGCGGGCGGTGCGAGCTACGCCGAGCTCGAATCCGATGGTGTGTTCTTGGTCGTCACCAAGGTCGAGGTGAAGTATCGGCGTCCATTGAAGTACGACGACCTGATCGAGATCCGAACCAAGATGGACAAGGGGAGCAAGGTCAAGCTGCACCATTCGTATGAGATCGTGCTGATCGATCGGCTCGGCGAGGCGGCGGATGAAATCTGTGCGATCGCAAAAACCGAACTGGCGTGTGTGGATGTGAACGGAAGTATCCGCGTGTTGCCCGGATGGTTGCTCGGCGAGAGTTAGTTACATCAGTTGTTCAATCGCCTGCGATACATTTCGCACCGGCGACAGCGACATGTCTTTGATCTTGGGGAGCTTGGTGTGCTTGCCGAGTTCGGGGATGATCGCGTGGGTGTAGCCAAGCCTTGCTGATTCGCTCAGCCGTTGTTCGAGCTGTCCAACTGGGCGGAGCTCGCCGCCGAGCCCGATCTCTCCGATCGCAATAGTCGTTGGGGGGAGCGATCGCTTGTAGTGCGCCCCGGCGATGGACAACGCGAGCGCGAGGTCGCTGGCGGGTTCGATGATCCGCAGCCCGCCGACGGCCGAAGCAAACACATCACGATCCGCGAGGCGAAGCCCGCCGTGCTGTTCAAGAACAGCGATCAGCATGGCCAAGCGGTTGGAATCGAGCCCGGATGATTTCCGTTTCGCGCTGCCGACGAACCCGGTGGCGGTCAACGCCTGCAACTCGACGCACACACACCGCGATCCGTGCATCGCCGGGCAGACAACCGCGCCTGGGCGGTGCTCGTTGCCCGAGTGCATCGCGGCGACTGACATCCCGCCGGGCAGCTGCTGCAATCCTCGACCGCTCATCTCGAAGATCCCGAGTTCCAGGGTGGTCCCGAACCGGTTTTTGATCGCGCGGACGATGCGGGCGCTGTGGTACCGATCCCCCTCAAAGTAGAGCACGGCGTCCACCAGATGCTCGAGCAAACGCGGCCCGGCGAGCGTGCCTTCTTTGGTGACATGCCCGACGAGCACGATCGCGATGCCGGTCGCTTTGGCAAGGTAGACAAGCTCAGCGCAGCATCGGCGCAGCTGGGTGACCGAGCCGGGAGCCGCATCGAGGTCTGCTTTGTAGATCATCTGGATCGAATCGATCACGATCACATCGGGCTTGACCTTGCGGATCTGCTCGATGATCCGCGCGAGGTTGGTGTCTGCGAGCACGAACAAGCCGTCGGTTTCTGCAACACCAAGCCGCTCGGCGCGAAGCTGGATCTGCTCAGCGGATTCTTCGGAAGACACATACAGCACCTTGCTCATCCAATCAGTCTTCGAAGCGTCCATGTTCACGGGCGACGCCCACGCGCCAGCAGCCTGCAGCATCAGCGTCGATTTACCGATCCCTGGTTCGCCACCGACGAGCACGACCGAGCCGGGCACGAGCCCGCGGGCATGGTCGTTGCCGCCGAGCACGCGGTCGAGTTCGTTGATCCCGGTGGGCAGCCGGTGGGTTGGCGAGCTGTTATGAACAATCTCGGTGATCGCGATGGCGCTCAGTGAGCCCGTGCTGTCCTTTGATTCCGCCCAACTCGTCGAGCGGTGGGGGTCTTTGGTCATCGACGCATCGAGCCGGGATTCTTCCAGGGTGTCCCATTGGTTGCAATCTGGGCATTTGCCCATCCATCGATGGTGGGTGGTGCCGCAGGAGGTGCATGTATAGATTGTTCGGGTCTTGGCCATGAAAGAAGGATAGCACGCCCGTCGGGTGTTTGGTCTTTGGAAGGAGTAGAATCGAGGCGATCTTCTTTGGGGTCTATGATGGTTGTTTCGAGGACCGAGCGGATGCCCAAGACCCCCCCAACCAGTGCAGAAGAGGTGATCCGGGGCGCGAGCCCCCGCCCGAAGCGATGGCGTCGGCGTGTGGTGCGGGCCTTGGTCTTCACGCCTCTGGCTCTGCTCCTGATTGTATTGGTGCTCGGGCAGACCCCGGTGGTAAACTGGGTTGTTAAGCCGATTGTGAGCGAGCAGACCGGGCTGGATATGCGTGCGGGCTCGATCAAGCTGATGCCGAATGGGCGTGTGGTGATCCGCCAGGCCGAGTTCTTTGTGCCCGGTGTCGACGGGCAGGCGTCAAGGGTGATTGAGGTTGATCGTGCCGTGGTGATGATGGATTGGTGGTCGACGCTGCGCGGATCGGCGGCGCTGAGCTCTGTTCATCTCGATGGTCCTGAAATTCGCCTCAGCCAATCCTCAGAAACTGGAAAACTGAATCTCTCTGAAATCGTGCTTGGTTCGGGCGGCGGCGGAGATTCGACGCTGCCGGCAATCCAGATCGTTGGCGGGATCGTTGAGATCGGTGAGCATGACTCACAAGACTATCGGGTGCTCAAGCGGCTGCGTGTTTCGGGTCAGAGTTTCGCACCAGACGCGCAGGGGATTTCATCGTTTGAGTTTGTTGCGCTTCCGGTTGAGCCTTCGCTCTCTGAACCAAACGCGCAAGTACGCGGCACGCTCGCCCTCTCGGGGACCGTCTCGGATGCGGGCGTGCAGGGGACGCTCGATGGATTCAGGCTCGAGGATTGGCCCGCGTCGATTGTTCCGAGTTCATCTCGACCAATCTACGAGCGGCTTGGCCTTGCCGGTGAGCTTGCAACCACACGGTTTAGCCTCGCCAGTGACGGCGAGCTGACGATCGAGCTGACACTCGATGGGGTGGGGCTCAATCTCCCGTTCGATGATGAGTATTCGATGGTGGGCGACGGCGAGCTGCTGCGGATGCGTGATACCCGCGGGACAATCCGCTTCGGTACCGAAGGGGTCAACGCAGAACTCTCGGGGATGGTCGATGAGCTTGGGTACCGAGTCGATATTGATTACGGCGGGCTGAGCACCGACAGCCCGTTCGCCTGCAGCATCCGGACCGACTTTACCATCTCCGACGAGTTCCGCCCGCGAAAGTTTTTACCTGAATCGGTCATCGCGAAGCTCGATCGGTTTACCGATCTGAAGCTCGATGTCGACGCGACACTCAATATAACCCGCGGTTCGCCCGCCGATGGCGGTGAGATCGATATCTCCGGAAACGCGAAGATCAGCAACGGAACCGCACGGTACAAAAAGTTTCCCTATCCGTTCTCGCAACTCAGCGGCGTTATCCGATTCGATTCAGACCAGCTCGTTGTCGAGCGGATCGAGGGCCTCGGCCCGACGGGCGCTGAACTGGTCTCGACCGGGCTTTTTGCCCCACTCGGTGAGCATTCGGTGGTTAAACTGAATCTCGATATCAAAGGGCTTGCGATTGATGACTCGCTCAGGGCTGCGATGAGCAACTCGCAGCGAAAGCTGGTCGATTCACTGTTCAGCGAAAGCAAGTACAGCGCGATCATCGAGGACGGGCTGCTGCTCACCGCCGAGGACCGACGATCACTCGAAGAGAGCCGGAGGTTGATCGCCCGCGAGTTGCGTGCCGCCGATGAGATTCGCCGCCCGGTGCTCGCCCAAGAGCTCGCATCGATCGAAGCAATGCTCGAAGTGCCCGGGTTTGACTTTGGCGGCAATGCGGACATCTCGGTGGTGCTCCGCAGGCATCCCGAGCGTGCGAGCGATAATCGGTGGACGACTGAAACGGATGTGCTGCTCGATCACGCCGGCTTGGTACCCAAGCATTTCCCGCTGCCGATCGTCGCCAACGAGGTCCGGATCTTCATCGACGACGATCATGTTGAACTCACGGGCGGGCAATACACCGGGCTGAGCGGCGGATGGGCGACGGTCGATGTCTTTCTTGACCTCACCGAGCAAGAATCGGGGATAAAGCCGCTGCCGGTGATTGGTGTCAAGGTCCGCGATATCCCGATCGACCAGCGATTGATTGCTGCTATACCGGGGTACCGTGACGACCAGGGCGATGATCCCGATGCGGTTACCCTGCGGCGGATCCTCGATCGGTTACGCCTCGATGGCATGGTCGAATGCGATGCGGTGCTCGGCGCAAGGGCGAACAACAAGCTCGGGTACGATGTTGAGGCATTGATCACCGAGGGGACGGCACGCCCGATGCCCATGCCCGAGCTGTACCCCGATGGGTCTTCATTGACCATCGACCCGATCGCGATGGACAAGGTGATCGGCACGATCTACCTGACCGAAGAAATGATCGTTGTCGATCTTGATGGGCATCTGTACTCCCCCGATCAGCCGCTCGCGCCCACCGAGATGCATGTGCTCACCCAACTGACCCTGCCAAGCAAGGCGGCGGGCTTTGACGGTGTTCGTCGCGATGGCGGGTTGCTGCCGCTGGATTTCGGGCCGCCCGCTCCGGGCCCGCAAATGTATGTTCGTGCGCGTGCAGACGGGCTTGATCTTGCGATGCCGCTCGAGCACGCGGTCGCGGTGGTCTCGCCGACCATTGCCCGACAGATGAGTTCTTGGCGAGAGCGTACGAACCCTGATGCGCTGCTGGCGGTGCAATCGACCATCGAGGGGTATGTCGGCGGGTATGCGAGCACCACGCTCGTACTCGATCGCATCGAACACTTTGCGATTGACCTTGGGGATCAACGATACCGAACCGGCGCATCTTGGGGGCGAGCGACTCTGGATCTTGGGGTGCTCCCGCGGATCGGGTTTGACGGGTTCCGCGTGCCGCTGAAGGTCGATGGTCTGGATGCGGGGATCGCGACACTTCACGGCGACCTCTCGCTTGCCCGCGGGCGTCGGTACTATGAGCCGAGCAGCGACGACACGCTCGATGTGCATTACGCGGATGGGCGGCTTGGCTCGGGGCTCGTTCGCGCGATCATCGCCCAGGGCGGCGATGATGGGATTGATGTCATGTCCGATTATGATATCGACGGGAAGTTCGATCTCGCGGTGCTGCTTACGCCCAGGGATGTTGGATTGATAGATCGCGGGGTTGATGGGGCAATCGTGATGCCGCCGCTGGCGATTGACGGGCGCTTTGATCCGAGCAGCCTGTCGTTCAACATGAACGAACGCCAGATCGAGTTTCCGCAGGTCAGCGGATCAGTCCAGTTCGAGGGTACCAAGGGCACGGTGGAGGAACTCAAGGGTACCGGCGACGGCTACGCGATGGGCATCGACGGGGACTGGGCATTCGGCGATGGCGGGCTCGGGGTTGATCTCCGGATCGATGCATCGGGCGGTGTGCTTGATTCGCCCCTGCGTGGGGTTGTGCCACGGGTGCTTGATCGTGTGATCACAAATCTAGAACTCGGATCGACCGGAGCGATTGATATCAGCGGGCTCAGGCTCGTCGCCGATGGCGTGGGCACCGGGGAGATGGACTTCAATGTCTCTGGCGGCGCAGAGATTGTCGGCGGGCACGCCCTCATCGGCGCGCCGATTACCGAACTCGATGGCTCGGTTGACTTTGTTGCCGCATCCGTCGATGGGCGCGTTGGGTACGAGATCGGGCTAAACGCGGATCAGTTCCGCGCTGGGGCATTGCGGCTCAGCGAGGGGAGCGTGCAGATTATCGGGGATGCCGCCCGCCCGGGTGTCGTGCTGATCCCCGAGATCGACGCATCGATGCACGGCGGACGGGTCGCGGGCAGCGCCCAGATCCGGCCAAGCGAAGACGGGCAAGCACGGTACTGGGCAGAGTTGCACGGCTCTGGAGTGCGGGCGGCTCCGATGTTCAATGACCTGCTGTTGCCTCCGGGTGGGCTTGAGGGGCCGCCGGTCTTTGGTGAAGATCGTGTCCGGTCTGCGTGGGATGTAGATGATGATTATTCGCGAGGTGTGATGCTGGCCGATCTCTCGATGTCGGGGATCCTCGGCGAGCCGGGCACCCGCGTCGGGCGCGGGTACGCACAGGTTTCTGGCGGTTCGGTGGTCGCCCTGCCGGGTATTCTCAATGTTCTTGAGGCGAGCAATCTGCGGCTTCCAGTGGGCTCCAAGCTTCAGAACGCGGAGGGCGAGTTTTATATTGATGGCGATACCCTCGCCTTCGAGCGGATCAGCGCAACCTCCAAAACCATCGAAATTCTTGGATACGGGACGATGCAATGGATCGATCGTGCCCTTGATCTTCGGTTCCGCTCACGCTCGATCGCCCGGATCCCGGTGCTGAGCTCAATGTTTGAGGGATTGCGAGATGAACTGATTACGACCAAGGTGACGGGCACGCTCTCAAAGCCGACCTACAGTGTGGATCAGTTTGGATCGACCAAGCGGGTGCTCAGCGCCCTGCTCGGTCGCTCGGAGACCGATCAACAACGCAGGCTCCGCGAGGTGGAGCAGAGCGTTGATGCTTCAAGGTCCAAGACCAAGAACCCAACCGCTGCAGCCGTGCATGATTCGATGCCGATCGGTGAGCAGTGGGGACAGTGGGTGGATGACGAATCCCCCGAGCACTGAGTGCTGACAAGAGATTCACGCACCAGTCAACTTCGACAATGAGATAGGAATACGAATGGACAAAGAACATAACCGGGTTGAGCTCAATCCGCCCGCAAGCACCCAGCCCCTGAGCGAGAGCGTCATCCCCGCCGAGGACGCAACCGTCCGCCGTGCGGATGACGGAGAGGTCCAAGACCGGTTGATCGAGCTGCTCGAGATGGTCGCCGGCGAAGCTGAGAGCTACAACGCCAAGCTCGTCCGCGATCTGATGACGGCCGCACTCAAGCTCATCCCCGACGGGCGTGATACGGGCGAGCTCAAGCTGATGACCGCTGCGATGAAGGAACTGCGTTATGCGTACCGCGTCTTCGGCGAGTACAGCGAGCCGCACAAGGTCACCATCTTTGGTTCAGCGCGAACCCCGGAAGATCATCCCGATTATCTTGAAGCGGTTGTTTTTTCACGGCTTATGGCCGAAGCGGGTTGGATGTCGATCACCGGCGCTGGCGACGGGATCATGAAGGCCGGTCACGAAGGACCGGGGCGAGCGTCAAGCTTCGGCGTCGCGATCCAACTCCCCTTCGAGACCAGCGCCAACACCTTTATTAAGGGTGATGAAAAGCTGATCAACTTCCGCTATTTCTTCACACGCAAGCTGATGTTCTTGTCGCAGGCAGAAGCGGTTGTCTGCTTCCCCGGCGGGTTCGGCACGCTCGATGAAACATTCGAGGCCCTGACCCTTGTGCAAACCGGCAAGGCTTCTATGGTGCCGATTGTGTTTGTCGAAGGGCAGGCATCGGAAGAAGGTCAAACCTACTGGCAGGGGCTTGATTCATTCGTGCGTGATCAGCTCGAAGCCCGGGGATGGATCAGCCCCGAAGATTTCAGCCTGTACTACATGGCCAAGAACGCGCAAGACGCTGCGGACTATGTGGCCAACTTTTATCGTGTTTATCACTCGTCGCGGTATGTCCGTGAGAAGCTGGTAATCCGCATCAAAAACAAGATCACCGATGAGCAGGTGCAGATCCTCAATGACGAGTTCGGAGTGCTTGTAAAAACCGGAGAGATCATCCAATGCGGTGCGCTCGAGCAAGAGCGTGATCACCTCGATCTGCCACGCATTGTGTTCCATCACACCAAGTACAAGTTCGGGCTGATCCGATCGTTGATCGATCGTATCAACTCGTTTGGCGCTGAATGATCACAGTCGGATGGTTTATCGCGGCTCTTGGCTTGGGCGCGCTCTTGTGTGCGCCTGGGTGCCGCGCATCCAAGGGGCAGGGTGCATTGCAATCTGACTGGGTCACGCTCGGCGCTCCGCCGCCGGTGAGTTCAAACTCTACACGCGGGCTCGAGGTCCAGATGTGGATCATGGACAACACCGAGCACGCGGTCGCTCGTGCGTTGGGCGAGTTTGATACCCAGAGCGAAGTGATCGATGAAGACGAACGCCAACGCTGGCGTGCAAACGGGTACCGGTGGTGTGTAGTCCCGGTCGATCGTGTGCTCGATGTGCTCGGGACGCTGCGACCGATTCAACCCGTGCGTGTGCAGTGGCTCGGTGAGTTCCCGCAATGGCGCCCGATTGTTCGAGGCGGGATGCTGCAAGGGCAGCGGGTGCGGGCCGGTGACAGCGAAGCACGCGTCGAGCGGGGCAAGCCTCGGGTGATTGCGCGTTCGTGGATTCAGCCGATGATGGGCGAGCTCGGTGTCGAGCCGGGGGTTCGGATTGATCTCGGCGTGCAGATCGAGCTGGAACGCTCGCCGTACCAAGATCTGCTCGGCGATGAGCGTTTACCGATGATTGATGATCTGGGTCCGGTGCTCGACGGGTTGCTCGCAGGTGTGCACGCCGACGGTCGACACGCACTGATGCTCGTCGGCGCCTCCCCCGATGCCGATTGGTCGCTGCTCAACGACGAACTCGATAAAGACCAGCCCAAAGAAGACGCGATCGGCCCTTCGCGGTTGTCTGATCCTGCTGCAGATGTCAATCAAGCGGCTGGAGATTCGGAGTCGACTGCCCTCGTCAAAAGCGGGCAAGGCAACGCATCACCAAGAGCACAAGCCGGTCCGATCGCGGGGGCGAAAGAGGAGTCGCTGCGGACACTCGGTGAGATCATGCTGACGAGCAAGGGTTCCGGTCCTCGGGTTGCCCAACGCGTCTACGATCCGCCCAGAAGCGTGATCGTGGTGCTGATCCCACGGACTGAGGGCGGGTATCGGCTCTTGCCCGAGCGATCGAACGGAAAGGAAACGCCTTAGATCATGTCGATCGGACTCTCAATTGTGGTCTTGGTTGTCGGTCTTGCGGTGCTTATCGCCGGGGCCGAGGCGCTCGTGCGAGGTGCGGCGCAGCTCGCTGCTCAACTCGGGCTGAGCCATTTCGCCATCGGGGTGACCGTCGTCGCGTTCGGGACCAGTGCGCCCGAGTTGTTCGCGTGTGTTGGTGCGGCATTGCAGGATGCCCCCGGACTCGCAGTAGGCAATGTGGTTGGATCCAACATCGCCAATATCCTCTTGATCCTCGGCGTCGGCGGGCTGATCGCACCGATCGGTGTGCATCGGCGTGTGCGCCTTGTTGAGCTGCCGATCATGGTCGGGATCACAGCGCTCGCCACACTGATAATGCTCGATCATCTGATCACACGCATCGAAGGCATTGTTCTCGCGGCGGGGCTGGTTGGGTATGTCATCTTTATCATCCGCACCCACAGAGAAGACATCGAGCACGGGTTCGATGATACAGCAAGCAAGCCAAAGCCGATCAGGGTAGACCTGCTCTTCATCGCCCTTGGTGTTGTTGGGCTCGGGCTTGGCGCTAAGGCGTTGGTTGCCGGAGCTTCTGAACTTGCCCTGCGTGTGGGTGTCTCTGAGGGAGTGGTCGGCACCACGGTCGTCGCGTTCGGGACGAGCCTGCCCGAGCTGGCTGCAACCCTGCGGGCGGCAACCAAAAAACAGTCCGATATGGCAATAGGAAATGTGATCGGGTCCAATGTATTCAACCTGCTCAGTGTCCTCGGGGTGACCGCGTTGGTCTCGCCTCTGGGAATCGACAGTTCAATGATGTCTCATATCTGGGTCATGGTGGGGGTGAGCGTTGGTTTATTGGTGCTCTGCGCCATCCGCCCGGTTCTCGGACGCGTGCTCGGGGTGGTGTTTGTTACCGGCTACCTTGTTTATGTGATCGTTTCATACACGACCATGGGCGCGAATTCCCTCTGATCTCAGCGATGTTGGGCGGAGTTGGAACCGATACTTTCATCATGGACGACACCACCAATGTAGGAGCAAACGATGCTGCGGGTACCCATCTCCCATGCGCAAGCAGGGATGGTGCTGGCGATGCCGGTGTTCCATCCCAAGACGCATAACACCATCCTGCTCAAGCCGGGCGTGACACTGGAAAGCAGTACGATCGATCGCATGCGCGAGCTGCGCCTGCCCGAGGTCTGGATCAAGTACCCGCAGATGGCGCAGATCCGCCGGTTTGTCTCTACGCGCGTGATGGCCGCCCGTGCCGCTGTCGCTTCCGATGTCGCAAACGCATTCGACGAGGCCAGGCACAATGTGCACGCCAAGCTGCACTTCAGCCAATACAAAGCATCAATGGGCAAGCTGATGGGCAGATTGATCGATGATCCATGCTCGGCGGTCTTTGTCGGCGAGCTGGTTGATTCAGGTCAGCCCGCGGTCCGTCATGGCGCCAATGTCGGGTACATCTCGATGCTGATGGGCATCCGTCTGGGGTTCTACCTGATGCGAGAACGCGGCAGACTGCCGGCGCATCTGGCCAAAGATGTCACCAATCTGGGTGTCGCCGCGATGTTGCACGATATTGGGATGACACGCCTGCCGCGTGAGGTTCGCGAGCGATGGTCACGCGAGCATGACGAATCAGACCCCGAATGGCAGAGCCACACGCGCATTGGGTACGAGATGATCCGCGGGCACATTGAGCCCTCCGCCGCAGCAGCCGTCCTGCATCATCATCAACGATACGACGGGTCAGGATTCCCCAAGAGAGAAATCGATAAGGGCAAGTTTGTGGACCGGAAAGGTTCGCAGATCCATATCTTTGCACGCATTATTTCTGCAGCGGATCTGTATGATCGGATGGTTCATCCTGCTTCAACCCACGGCGATTCTGAAGAGGGCACCCCATCGCGTCCGCCGGTGCGTGCGCTCAAGATGCTGCTGGGTCCAAAGTACCGAAACCTGATTGATCCGGTTGTGCTGCGCGCGTTGATCGCCGTCTGCCCACCTTATGCGCCCGGGACGATCGTGCGACTGAGCAACGGCACCAAAGGCGTGGTGGTCGATTGGTCCTCGGAAGATCCATGCCGACCGATCGTTGACGAGCTGACCCATTTCGAGGATGAAGAACGCGGCGAGCGGTTCGATCTGCGGGCGGATACCTCGTTGTCGATCGTGTACGCCGACGGGCATGATGTGGCTGATGACAACTTCTATCCAGGCTCCAACGATGAGTTCAGCCTGCGTCAGATCGCGCGGAACTTCGAGAATCGGGCGCACACCCTGATCAAAAAAGACCCCGCAGCCTAAACCCCCGCGCGGTTCCCATCGACACTACCATTGCTCATGTCCAATGCCCCCACGAGCGGAGTCTGGCTGCTCGCAGCCGCAGCCCCACGGGAAGCCGAAGCGGTCCTTCGTGCGTTTGGTGCGCAGGCTCAATCGGTCGATCCGTGGGCATGTGTTCAGCTCAGCGATCGCTTTCATCTGGTGCAGACGGGTGTGGGCAAGGCAAACGCGAGCGGCGGGGTGGCGCGGGCTGTGGATCCAGATCGCCACACCGGGGTGATCTCGGTCGGCATCGCGGGCGCGTTGCCGATGGGCGGGCTGAAGATCGGCGATGCCATCTGCGCGACAAGCTCGGTTTTCTCGGACGAGGGAGTGGGCACACCGAGCGGGTTTGTCCCCTGCTCAGATCTGGGATTTGGTTACTTTGAAGATGGATCCATGCGCATTGAGCACCCAAAAGAAGTGGTCGATTGGTTATCGCCGTACTGCGATCATCAGTCAGCAATCGCCTGCGTTTCTTGGTGCTCTGGTGAGGACGGCTGTGCTGCGGGTGTGGTCGATCGAACGGGAGCCCACGCCGAGGCGATGGAGGGGGCCGCATGCGCATTGGTTGCGCAACGCCTCGGGCTCTTGACGGGCGAGCTTCGTGTAATCTCCAACACAACCGGCAACCGAGATGCCCAGGTTTGGGACCTCGATGGCGCGTTGGATCGATTGCAGAAGGTTCTCGGACGCATCGCGGGGTGTTGAACCGGGGGCTGTTCTGTCTATGCCGATATATGCGGGCTCAGAGTTGCAGAGTCTCTCCCGAGAGCGGGGATGCAAATCCATACTGAACTCGGGATCCCATCGGGCCGATCTCACGAGAAGGACGATAGATCCGGCGCTCGCCGATCTTGGGTGTCCTGTGCTCGACGCCGGGTGGAAAGGGGTTCGTCTTCGTGAAACGCAAACCCAAACTCAAGAAGATCGGTTCATCGGTGCGGACCAATGTCCGTGCTATGCGCCCGGGTGGGTATCCGCTCTCGATTGATTTCGGGGTTGGATCACTCAAGGTGCTGCAGCTGACGGGCTCTGATCAGCCGATGATCGCTGCCGCGTCTCAGCTGACGACACCCGACGATCTGCTCACAACGCCCTCCAGGCGGTTGCTTTTCCAGATGGAAGCGTTGCCCAAGCTGATCTCTTCGGGGAAGTTCAAGACCAATCGCGCGGTTTGCATGATCCCGGTCGGGCAGATGGTGTGCAAGCATTTCCAGATCCAGCAGATCGAAGGCGTCGCGATTGAAGACCTCGCCAGCGGGCATCTGGCGTCGCAGATCGGGTGCGATCCGTCGGCATTGCTCGTCCGGTGCAACTGCGTAGAGGGATCCAAGAGTGGGGCGAAACGAGAAGTGATTACCTACGGCGCCTCGCGTGAGTTCGTCGGCAGGCTGATGGGCACGCTGAAGAGCGCCAAGCTCGAACCGGTCGGGATCCACAACGAGTTTGAAGCCATCGCCCAATCGATCAATACAAGAGCGGGTGCTGATGAAGGTGCCCGCCCCGTGCTCGTGCTCGACATGGGATGCTCAACGACCAATGTGCTCATCATGCACGGCGAGCGGACGGTATTCGCCCGATCAATCGAACACGGCGCGATGCATTTTGATGACTCGATCTGCCATCAGCTCAGATGCACGATGCTCGAAGCACGCGAGATCCGCCAAGGGCTTGAGGTGCTCATTCCAGAGCCCGCAACGGTCGCGGTTGCAGAGACGGCATCCGAATCAATGCCCGGGATGCCTCCAGCACCCGAACCAGTTGAATCATCAGAGCCTGTTGCACAGAAGCCGGCGATGCCCGGTCCAGTTGGGCCGCGGGTTGATCTGGGCGAGGCGCTCGAGATCATGACCGATGAGGTGTCGATGTGCCTGCGGTACCACCGTTCTCTGTTCCCGGGTACCCCGATCGGCAAGGTTCTCTTTGTCGGCGGGTTGTCCAAGCAGGTATCGGTCTGCGAGCACATCGCGAGAAAACTGAATATGAGCGCACAGAGCGTCGACCCGCTCGCGTGCCTGGGTCGAACCGGGAAGATCCCCACCAGCGGGATCGATCTCAGCGATGCCCAGCCAGGATGGGCGTCGGTAGTCGGTGGCGCGTTGATCCCGACGGATCTGTAACTGAACCAGTGTGGAGTGACGAATGGATAAGTCTTCAACAAGTGCGAACAACGACAAAGCCGGGAGCTTTCTTCCCGCAGAGTATGTCAAGGGCAAGGGGCAGGTGCGGGCATCGCTGATGGCGATGCTGCTGTTCGTGCTCGTGCTCGCCGGCGTGATTGGTGCGTTCTTTGTCAATCATCAGCGTTGGCGTCAGGTTCACAATGAGCAGGAAACCGTGCAGGCCGCCTTCACCGAAGAAGCGGGCAAGATCGACCAGCTCAAAGAACTCGAAAAACAACGAGATCACCTGCTCGAACGAGCAGAGATCGTGACCGCGCTGAAGGACCGCGTTCCGCGCAGCGTGCTGATCGGCGAGATCGTACGGGGCATCCCCAGCGGGATGGTCATGACACGCATCGACCTCGACGGCGAACGCGTCAAACTGCCAGAGCCCAAGATCGACCCCAAGAAGAAGGCCGTGAAAAAAGGCTCGTTGACCAACCGTGGCGTGGGCAAAGGAGAAGAATCCAAGCCCGTCAAGGTCAAGGTCCACGCACCAAAGTTTAAGTATGTGATGACACTCGAGGGTATCGCCTCGAACAACGATGAGGTCGCCGATTTCTTGAGTTTTCTGAAAGACTCAGTGTTGTTCAAGGATGTCGAGCTGCGATTCATCGACAACACCATGATCGATAAACAAGATTACCGGAAGTTCAATATCACCCTCAGCATCACCGCCAAGGCGGATGCAAAGATGCTCGCCGACACCGAGCAGGTCGAGGTCAATACCGGCGGGTTTGGAATCGCCGGCGAAGAATCAACCACCGACTAAGCACGAATCAGGAGCGTTACTATGCGATTTGGACCCCGTGAACTTATTCTGTTTCTTTCGGTGCTGTTGTTGCCGGTTGTGAGCTACTTTGTCGTCTTCCGCCCGCAGACCGCGAACATCAACAAAGCCAAGGCGGAGATCATCCACAAGCAAGAGATGCTCAGCAAGCTCCGCAACGAGACCGCCCGCAACACCGATCTGAAGATTGTCAACCAAGAGCTCGTCGACCGCATCGACGAGATGGAAGCCCTGCTCCCATCGGGCAAGGAGGTCGATCAGATCATCCGCCAGGTCTCGGCCTTGGCGATCGAAGCCGGGCTGACCCCGCCATCGCTCAAAAGCACAAAGCCGATCGAGGCGGCGTGGTACAAAGAGCAGCCGCTAGAGATGAAGACCACCGGATCATTCGACGGTTTCTACAAGTTCCTCGTCAAGATCGAGCAGCTCCCGCGTATCACACGGATCGTGGATATGCAGCTGGCGGATTCAACCTCCGACGACACCGAGCTCGAAGCATCATTCACGCTGAGCATTTACTTCCAGAACGCGATTGCCACCGGGGGTGATTCATGAGCAACTCAATCATGCCACAGGACGGCGAGCCCAACGAGACCGCCAACAAGGTCTTCGTCAACCTCACACACAAAGATCCGACAACCGGGATCCCGTCGCTCAATCAGGGCCCGGGATCTGAGCTGCACGGCCCGAAGAAATCAAAGGTGGACAACCAAGTGCTGATCGCCGCCATGGTGCTGCTGGTCGGGGTTGTTTCGGTGTACGGGATGCGCTACATGGGCATGGCCGCCGGGCTTGACGAGAACGCGGTCACGATCGATTACACCGCCGAGGGATCGGCCTCTGAGAGCACTAAACGATTCAACCAGGTGCTCGGCGCGCTCAACGAGAGCTCGCATGTCATGCAGTTTAATGATTCGATCAAGATGCCCGAGCATCCGTTCGCTCGCGACACGGTCGCGGAGGCATCGGTCGCTGATCCGGGCATGAGTGATGCCGAGCGCCTCGAGTGGGAACGCCAGCAGGACTTTGACAACGCGCGTCAGGCGCGGGTGAACGCGATCGAATCAGAGCTGTACAACTTTGAACTCCAGGGCGTGATCGGTGGCAAGAGACCCGCAGCGCGCATCTCTGGGCGTGCTGTTCGTGCGGGGATGGAACTGGGCGACTTCTTTACGGTGATCGAGATCACGGGCCGCGCGGTCCTCATCGAGGCCGATGGCGTGCAGTACGAGCTCTCGATGGGGCAAGAACCCAAACTCGTCGATTGAAAACACCCACACGATTCAGCACGGGACGGAGACCCAATGGCAGATATTGATGACATCTTGAATGAGCTTGGGGTGGGCTCTGAGAAGGATCGGCCTAAACGAAAAATGAGGGCGCTGCCTAGCGATCGCCACACGATCGATCGACGCACCGGATCATTCGGAAACCTGCCCTCGATGCCATCCGGACAGCGGCTCTACGGTGACGAAGAGGGCGACGACACCGGCAATGACCCCGCGGTCCTCCATCATCGTCCATCCGCTCGCGATGCAAACATCAGCGACGCGGTTACCGATATCTATCAACGCGATGACGGGACTGAAGATCAGGACATCGACACCCTCCGCGATATGCTGCTCGAAGCGGGCGCGGTGAGTTCCGAAGCTATGGCCATGGCCGAGCAGGTGCTCCGGCAATCACCCGGGCGTGATCTTATCGAGATCCTCTTTGAGCAAGAAGCCGACGAGGAAGCAATCCAGAGCACACTCGCAGCCGGGTTCGGGCTCTCGTTCGAGCGTATCGACCGTGCGAAAGGGATTGACGGGGGGTTCGACGGCAAGCTCATGCAGAGGCTCGGCACCGATTTCTGTGGTGCACACCTCGTCATCCCATTGCGATCAGAAGGGCTCCGCGCGGTCGTGGGCTCGGTTCGTGCAGATGATGTGTTTGCGATCGATGAGATTAAATCCAACCTCGGTGTCTCGGGTGTCAAGCTCGTGATGCTGACGCCCGGCGATGTGCAATGGGCGCTCGAACAGATGGGCGGGGGCACCGAGGTCGAGATGAACCTCTCGGAGATCCTCGCCGATGTCGACGAAGCCGATGTCGAGGTCACCAGCGTGCAGAGCGCAGACGCGGTCGACCTCGAAACGCAAGCGGGCGAGTCGCCAGTTATCCGCTATGTGAACTACATCATCCAGAATGCGGTCAAAGAGGGCGCGTCGGATATTCATATTGAACCGGGCGAGAAGAAAATCAAGGTGCGTCTGCGTATCGACGGGATTCTGTTTGAGTCCATGAACCCGCCGCCGCAGATGACAGCAGCGATCACATCAAGGCTCAAAATCATGGCCGAGCTTGATATCTCCGAGCGGCGCGTGCCTCAAGATGGGCGAATCCGTTGTGTGGTTCAGGGGCGAAAACTGGACCTGCGTGTCTCAACACTTCCCACCGGATACGGCGAGAAGATCGTGATGCGTATCCTCGATACCAAATCAATTAATGTGCAGCTCGAAGACCTCGGATTCGACGATCATACACTCGATATTTGGAAGACCCAGATCCACCAGCCGCACGGGATCGTGCTGGTGACCGGACCGACCGGTTCTGGTAAAACCACCACGCTGTATTCGTCGCTACGTCAGATCGATAAGGGCAGGCTCAATGTCTCGACGGTCGAAGACCCGATTGAATACCACCTCGACGGGATCACCCAGACCCAGACCCACGCCAAGATCGATATGACCTTCGCCAAGGCGCTCAAGGCCCTGCTCCGCCAGGACCCCGATGTCATCATGCTCGGTGAAATTCGTGACCATGAAACCGCTCACACCGCGGTTCAAGCGGCACTGACTGGTCACCTTGTGCTCTCAACCTTGCACACCAATGATGCTCCGAGCTCGGTGACGCGGCTGGTCAATATCGGGCTCGAGCCTTTCCTCGTTGGTGCTGCGGTCAACGGCGTTCTCGCCCAGCGCCTGCTCCGCAGGCTCTGCCCAAGCTGCAAGATGCAAGAAGCCCCAAGCGAAGAGATGGCAGAGTTTCTTGAGATGAACGGGCTGCCCAGCGATCAGCTCTGGGTGCCAAGCGGGTGCGACAAGTGCCGCTCAACGGGCTACGCGGGGCGGGTTGGCATCTACGAGATGCTCGCGGTGGACGATTCGCTGCGCGATGTGATCGCGCGAAATCCGAATGTGTCCGAGTTCCGCAGGATGTGCCTCGAACGCGGGATGAAGTCACTCCGCCAAGACGGCATCAACAAAGCCACCAGCGGGCTGACCAGCATCCAAGAAGTTCTCCGCGTAACCTCAGCGCATTGATCAACCCTGCCTCGCGGCGTTGACCAGCTTGCTTGCGCGCACCGTCGAATCGCCCGGTGTGCACCCCTGTCGGTCTATCTGGCGGGCGCAGAACGGCACATCATCAAAGAAGGCGGCGAACGAGTTGTCGAGCTACGCATGATCCTATGCGTAGGTCTCGTCTGGTTGAATCGCATAGAATGATCGAGATCGCAGGGTGCGACGCAAGAGGAGATACAGATGCCCGACAAATCCATCCAATCCGTGCTGCAAGAAAACCGCGTCTTCAATGCGCCTGCGCCGGGCGATGTTGGGGCGAGCGAATGGCTCGTCTCCTCGCTCGATCACTACAAAGAGATGTACAAACAATCGATCGATTCGCCCGAAGATTTTTGGGCGAGCGTCGCAGAGGGTTTTCATTGGTTCAAGCGATGGGATTCAGTCCTGAAATGGAACGCGCCGGACGCACAATGGTTTGAGGGCGCGACCACCAATGCATGCTACAACTGCGTCGACCGCCAGGTCGAAACGGGGCATGGCGATGGTCCGGCGATTATCTGGGAGGGCGAACCGGTCGGCGAGGACGGCGCACCGGTTGATCAACGCACGCTGAGCTACAACGACCTGCAGACCGAGGTCAGCAAACTCGCCAATGTGCTCAAATCAAAGGGCGTGGTCAAGGGCGACATCGTGACGATCTACATGGGCATGGTGCCCGAGCTTGCCATCGCGATGCTCGCGTGCGCACGCATCGGCGCGCCGCATTCGGTCATCTTTGGTGGATTCAGCTCCCAAGCAATCGCTGACCGGGTGGGCGATGCGAAATCAAAGATGATCATCACCTGCGACGGCTCGTGGCGTCGGGGCAAGGTCGTACCGCTCAAGGACAATGTAGATGCAGCCATCAAGCTGCTCACGGAACAAGGCAATCAACCGGTGGAGCATGTCCTCTGTGTCGGGCGATGCCACAACAAAATCCAGTGGGGTGTGCTCGACCGCTGCTACACCGAAGAGATGGAGAACGCCTCCACCGAATGCCCGTGCGAGCAAATGGAATCCGAGGACATGCTCTTCTTGCTCTACACATCCGGCTCGACCGGAAAACCAAAGGGCATCGTGCACACGACCGCCGGCTACATGATCTTCACCGCAACGACCGCGAAGTACACCTTCAACCTGATCCCCGATCAGCAACAGGTCTTCTGGTGCACCGCTGACTGCGGGTGGATCACCGGACATTCCTACATCGTCTACGGCATCCTCCCAAACCGCGTGCCAACACTTATGTACGAGGGTGGCCCGGATTATCCAAACGCTGCGCGATTCTGGCAGATCGTTGATCGTCATCAGGTCACGCAGTTCTACACCGCGCCGACCGCGATCCGTGCGTTCATGAAATGGGGCAACGAGCACCCCGAATCGTGCAAGCTCGATTCGCTCCAAGTCCTCGGCACCGTCGGCGAACCAATCAACCCCGAAGCATGGATGTGGTACCGAGAAAAAATCGGCAACAATGCGTGCCCCATCGTGGATACCTATTGGCAGACGGAGACCGGCGGGCATGTGCTGACACCGTTGCCCGGCGCGACACCGACCATGCCCGGCAGCTGCACCCTGCCGATGTTCGGGATCGACGCAGCCGTAACCGACGAACTCGGCAATGTCGCCAGCGTCGACGAGGGCGGGCTGATGGTCATCCGCAAGCCCTGGCCCGGAATGCTCCGCGGCGTGTACGGCGACCGCCAACGATTTGTGGATACCTACTGGAGCACCGTCGCGAAGGGTGATGAACTGTACTACGCCGCCGGCGACGGCGCAAGGCGCGACAAGCATGGCAACTTCTGGATCATGGGACGCACCGACGATGTCATCAATGTGTCCGGGCATCGTCTAGGCACGATGGAAGTCGAGAGCGCTCTGGTCGCGCATGAATCGGTCGTCGAGGCGGCGGTGGTGGGGATGCCGCACGAGATCAAAGGCACCGGCATCGCCGCGTTCGTTACGCCCGCGCCGGGCTTCGAAGCCTCGGACGAACTCAAGCAAGCCTTGCGTGCGTATGTTGGAAACGAGATCGGCGCCATCGCCAAGCCCGACATGATCCGCTTCACCGGCGCGTTGCCCAAGACCCGATCTGGCAAAATCATGCGGAGACTGCTGCGCTCAATCGCCGCCGGCGACACCAACTTCACCCAAGACATGAGCACCCTCGAAGACCTCTCCGTCGTCGCCAAACTCTCGGAGAGTGACAAGGGATGAAACCCAACGGCTTCCAATCCGAATAAACAAGGCGATCGTTGGTTAATATTGTGGAATGGGTCTTTTCATGAATCAGACTCGAATAGTCATCTTGATGTGCGTTATGGTTTTTCTGGCGATCGGCGGATCTTCCTCGGCCGATCCAGTTGAAGAGGGAATTGCACCCTTCGAAATCTCAACCTCGGCACCACGCCCGGAGTCGGACGAGCCGTTTGACCGGTTTGTTGCACGCTGGAATGCGTGGGAAAAAGCCTTGCCCGAAGACCAGATCATAGTGCATGACCTCCAGCGGCTAAACGATGAACTTTGGGCAAAGCGGTATGAGTTTGAGTCTGACGGGATCTATCCCGTTGAGGTGCTCTATGCCGAACCGAACAGCGAGCATTGGAGATTGACGCCTCAGATCTTTGACCAGCATGGCGAGCTATTCGATAAGATCGAAGAAGTGGTTCGCAGGGGGTATCTCTTTGACGGGTCAATCCCGAGTTGCGAGGATCTTGAGGAAGATTGGACATGCAATCCTGAATCACGGATTTTTGCATACACATCTGATGGACACAGCACCCTTCGTCAAGGGCTGTATGGCCTCGCCCACTCAGCGAGATTCTTGGCATTTCATGATGACATTAAAGGAGCGATTGGTCGGTTCGAGGCGGTCGTGATTGCAAATGAGCAGTTCGATCAGATTCCAACTCTCAGTGGGCGGATGAGCAAAGATCTCATATCAGGGCATCTGTCTAAGTTGATCATGCAAGTGGTCGACGCGAGTGAGATCCTGGGATGCACTGACCATCAGTTGAAACGGTTCCAGCAGTTGTTGATCTCGGCACAGGATTTGGATAAGCAGGATGCACTCGATTTTGCCCAATGGATCGGATTCGAGACTTGGACGGCGATGTACGAAGACGGTGTCTATCGGGATGAGTTCTTGGTAGAGATGTTTGGTGACGAACATCAAGACCAAGAATACAATGTGGCGCCGCCGGTTGAACTGCGATCAAAAATGCATGAAATCAGTGAACTCTTCATCCAAGACCTCAAAAACTTCCCAAACGATCAGCGTAGGCGGGCCTTGAGATTTGATGTGCTTTATAGCAATGAGACTGAAGAGAAACAGAACAGGTATCTGCCTGTCAGCATCTATCAGTTTTGGATGCGTACAACTGTTGGAGTCAACAACCGCGATCAGTACCTACTCCGCAACAACCTCGTGGTCATCGTGGTGCATCGCCATCGTGTGCGCCACGGCGAATGGCCGGAATCGCTCGATTCGATCGATCCTGATGTCCTTCCCGTGCCCGCGATCGATCTGTACAGCGGCGAGCCGTTGGGGTACGCCTACGACGGATCGAGGCCCAAGCTTTGGGCCTTTGGGTCAGATCGTGACGACGATGGCGGGCGAATGCCCGCATCTCCCGACGCCTACAACGATCCGAACCAACGCCGATGGTTCCCGATCGAGACATGGGAACGGATGAGCGAAGAGAAACGGACACCCTATGAGGGTGATTTGCAGCTGATGTGGTGATCCCATTTGAGCCTTGCTCGAGTTTAGGATCGCGTCAAACACGGTTTTTCGGCTTGAAAGCCAGTATCAATGCTGATTATCGGAATCTCCTCGGCGCATCGGCGGGTTCTGGTATACTGGCGGTATGGCTTCGGTTCTATCACTACTTTACAAGGAGAAAAGAGATGAAATCACAGATGACAATCGCTGCGTTGTGTGCTCTGGCGACCGGATCGACCACCTTCGGCGGGGTCATCGAGGTTGAATCATTCCATCTCGGCGGGTTCTACGCCGTGCCCGAAGCGGCCCCGCCGTTGATCCCGGATAACGACATGACCTTCCAGAACTACTTCATGGGGCACACCACGGTTGGTGGGTTCACCACCACCGAACGCCGGACATTTTTCTCGTTCGACCTCACCAGCATCGTCATACCCGCCGGCGAAGTTGTCACCTCTGTATCATTCGACCTTGTACTTCCCTTCGCTGGGGTGCTGGCCAATATGACCGGTGGATTCGAGGCGGTCAGTTTCACCTCAACCCCGACCGACTATCTGACCTTTGCCGATCCGCTCGGTTCAGGCATGGGACCAGATGAAATCTTCGACACGATGGGCACCGGCAGTTTGTACGGCGGGTTTGGAATCGACGACATGACTCCCGATGGTGAAGTCTCTATTGACATGAGCCCGACGGCAATCTTTGACATGGAGACATCCCTGATGACCGGGTCGCCATTCATGATTACCGGAAAGCTTGATACCTATGACCCCGATCCGGGGGCATTGTTCGAGTTTGTCTTTGGGCTGACCGATGTAGTGACAGGTGGGCTTGAGACTCCCTTGGGATTCCCGAAGCTGGTCATCACCACAGCCCCGGTGCCCACGCCCGGATCGGTCGGGCTGCTGGCCCTCGCCGGGCTCGGGCTCTGCAACCGAAAACGCTAAAAGAGCAATTCATTGGGAAGTTCGCACTCGGGCACCCCGGCACGATGCACCTGCGCGTGATACCCTCAGTTCATGCATGACTTCCCACTCAATCGTTGCTTTGTTCTCACGCTCGTCGTCTTGTTGGCGAATATTGGAGTCTCCACCACCCAAGCAGGTGAAGACGCGGACATCTATGCCGATGTACGCGAGATCCTCGATGACGAAAACTGGTCGTACAAAGACATCGGCTTTCGCGCGGTAACCGCGTACTGGGACGACGATGGCACCTATGTCAATATCGCCAAGGATGAGGACCGGTACTACTCGTCCGGGCAGGGGATCGAAGTTTCGCTGGATCCGAACTTCACCGATGAGATCCAGCAATGGCTCGCGCCGAGTGAAAACTGGACCGAACCACGGTTCGGGCTCGGGTTTGGGATCAAGCAGCATATCTACACCGGGATCGACATCACCGACCCGTCCTCACCAGCCGGAGACCACCCGTATGGCGGGTACCTCTACTTCGCGTTTTCGCTCCAGCGTTCCGAAGAGCACAAGCACGACCACTTCGAGCTCGACATCGGGGTGATCGGCGAGCGCTCGCAGGCCGGGGCGGTCCAGCGGCTCATCCACGATTTTTTCCCGGACAACGACGAGCCCGTCGCGTGGGGAACACAGCTCGCCAACGAGATGACTGGGAACTTTACCTTCGAGCGCACATGGAAGACCCGCAAGGGCGATCTCGCGGGGCTGGAGTTTGACCTGCTGCCCGCCGCCGGGTTCGATGTCGGCAATGTGTTCATCCGCGCTCGCGGGCGCGCGACCCTAAGAATTGGCAAGACCCTGCCCGACGACTTTGGCCCGGCGACCCTCCTCGGGCACCGCGATCACACCGCCCGGGCGTTTTCAGATCCGCAGAGCGATTGGTCGATCTACGGCTACACCACCGCCGGGGTGGATGCGGTGGCGCACAATATCTTTTTGAATGCCAAAACCAACGCGAATGATTCTTCATTGAACCTCGAAACCCTCGTCGCCCAGGTCAGCGTCGGCATCGTCGCCCGGTTCCACAAGGTCGAGTTCGGATGGTCACAGACATGGCAGAGCGAAGAGTTCGAGACCCAAGTAGGCGGACAAACCTGGGGCTCGTGGTCGCTGAGCTATGTGTGCAAGTTCTAAATTGGAGTTCCATGAAATGCACACACCAGATCCCCAACTCGATCATACGGGCTTTGAAACTGAAGACCGCTATAGCGATGAATCGCTCGCTCAAGAGCGCGGGTCGATACCGATCTACGCGCTCCCGTTGGCATTTTTCTTTGCACCTGGGCGTTTCATGCGATCATACGGCGTCCACATTGGCCTCATCCCCTTCGGCCTCATCCTCTGGATAACCGGCGCGTCGCTCGTGGTTCAACGGGTCGAGGCAGGCGTAGTGCTCAACAACCCGTGGGCATGGTTCCCAAAGACCTGGATGTCGCTGGTCTGGTTTATGATAATTGGAGGATTCGTTCGCGGTGTAGTGCTCTACTGGGTTGGCGGGGCCTGGTTCAAAGTCCGGCTCTTGATGTGCAGCGTGCAATGGTCCGAGCGATGGTCCAAGACGAACCGTATTTATTTTTCAGCTGGCATTGCCAAGCATGTGTTCTACTTTGGCGTGATTGTCTATTCCGCGACGAAATTTGAGTCGTTTATCCTGTACATGCAGGAAATGGATGAACAGATTGCGTTGGCAATTGTTGCTATCTATCTCTGTCTGAATATGTTTTCGTCCATAACGCTCTACAGGGGTGTGGTGTCTATTTTTCCGGCCAAGCGAATCTGGGCGGCGGTCTGGTTCCTCGTGCTTCCGATCCTGCTCAATCTGTTGGCGACTGCTCTGGTGTTCATGCTGCCGTGGATCTCTGGATTCGCGACTAAACCAATGCTCGATTCACCATCGGTTTTCCAGAGCGAATCATTCGCATTCGAGTACCCAAACAACTGGTACATCGAGCAGGATATGGTGAAACCTGGTCCGCAAATGTGGGTCCAGATCTTCCCAATCATTGGGGATGGGATGATTGAGATCGAAATCTACAACATGAGCTCCAGCGAGGACATCATCGAAATCGTTCGGAGCGGGTACGAAGAAGAAAGTGGTGTCGAGTTTATCGGTAAATCCAAGCCCATCACCCGGCTTGGCATGCGTGATGGTAGCGGGAGACAATACCGCACCAAGTTCAAAAACAAGGATTTCACGGTTACTCTCTTCGAACTCCCACTTGACGAGTGGACTTCGCGTGTGATCAAGGTTCTCGTCGAAACGGAGTCTGCTGAAACTCTTCAGCCTGGATTCGACCATATCATTCGCACCCTCCGGATAACCAATCACGATCAACTCGCGCCGAATATTGCGCGGACCTACACCGCCCGTCAGGAGCCGATCGAGTTTGAGATACCAATCAACTGGTGGTACACTCCGGAGATTGAACCTGCATTCACTGGTGATGACGGGACGGCGCATGCAGAGAGCTTCTCTCTCAACATCGAAACTCCCGGATATGGTTACTTCCGTGTCTATGTGTATGAATCAGATCGATCACCAAGGACGGAGCTCGGAATTACCATAGATTCGTACACGGATGCAGGCCAACTCATTGACGAGCAGCCGCTGGAGTCTTGGCTCGGTCTCACGGGGTATGGGGCAGTTGGTGATGTGCAGGGCGGCAACGGAAAACTATGGGAACTGAGCATCATTGTCACACGACTTACTGACGGACGGATACTCGAGATCCGGCGTGGGATCTTTGAACCTAGCCGGGAGTTGCAGCACCAAGGCTTCGAGCTGATCGAATCCACCTTCAAGCTGCTCGTCGAGCCAGAGAGCCCCTAGCCGATTCATCAAGGATACCATTGCCCATGACCACTCCAGCAACGCCACTCGTTTCCGTCATCATGGGCTCGAAATCTGATTGGGCGGATGTTATGGAGCACGCCGGCGCTGCCCTCGAAGAGCTCGGCATCGCCCACGAGCTCAGGGTTGTTTCTGCGCACCGCACGCCCGGGCTGCTTTTCGAGCACGCCCGCGGGGCCAAGGCACGCGGAATCGAGGTCATCATCGCCGGCGCCGGTGGGGCGGCCCACCTGCCCGGGATGGTCGCGTCGTTGACCACGCTGCCCGTGATCGGGGTGCCGGTGATGAGCAAAGCACTCAAGGGGATGGACTCGCTGCTCTCGATCGCCCAGATGCCCGCGGGCATCCCGGTCGCCACCGTCGCGATCGGCAAGCCCGGAGCACGCAACGCCGGGCTGCTCGCCGGTTCCATCCTCGCCAACAAGTACCCAGAAATCAGCGATCGGCTCGAAGCGTTCCGTGCGAGCCAGACGCAATCGGTGCTCGACAACCCCGACCCACGAAAATAGGAACCGCACCCGATGAGCGCACAACACGCCAACCAAGTCGTCGGGATCATCGGCGGCGGGCAGCTCGCCCAGATGCTCGCCCGGGCTGGCAAAGATCTCGGTGCCCGCTGCATCGTGCTCGATCCAAACCCGGATTCGTGCGCACGATCCGATGCAGAGTTGATTGTCGCTCCGTACACCGATGCCGACGCCCTGGCGGACCTCGCCGCGAGGTGCGATGTGGTCACCTACGAGTTCGAGAATGTCCCCGCCCGCGTGACCGATGCGCTGGCCGGGCGCGTCGCGGTCTGCCCGAACCCGCAAGCCCTTCGAGTCGCCCAAGATCGGCTCAACGAACGCACGATGTTCGCCGATCTCGGCATCGGAACGCCAGTGTACCGAACGGTCGATTCGATCGCGGACCTCATAGATGCACTCGATCAGATCGGTGCACCCGCGTTGCTCAAAGCCCGCACCCTCGGGTACGACGGCAAGGGGCAGGTGCTGGTCAGCGATATAGATCATGCGGAGGACTCATGGAATACGCTCGGCAAGGTCCCCGCGATCCTCGACGCGTTTGTGAGCTTTGCCCGTGAACTTTCAATTGTTGCGGCCCGCAGCGCAGCCGGACAGATCGAGTTTTATCCACTCAGCGAGAATGTTCATCGCGGCGGCATACTGCGTGTCTCCAAAGCACCCGCGAGGGGGGTCAGCGGGCAGCTCGAAGCACAAGCGAGAGAAGCAGCGACGAGTATCCTCGAGCATCTTAACTATGTCGGCGTGCTCGCGGTCGAGTTCTTCCAGATCGGCGCCGGCGATGATGCGCACCTCGTCGCCAACGAGATCGCCCCGCGCGTGCACAACACCGGGCACTGGACGATCGAGGGCGCACAGACCTCACAGTTCGCCAACCACATGCGATCAGCAATGGGTTTAGAGCTCGGACCGACCACCGCGACTGGGCACAGCGCGATGGTCAATATCATCGGCGACGAACCACGCCCCGGCGCGCTCCAAGCCGTCCCTCAAGCCCATGTCCACATGTATGGAAAGTCCTCACGCCCCGGACGCAAAATCGGGCATGTCACGCTCAATGCACCCACCACAACCGAGCTCGATGCACTGCTTGAACGGTTTACGCGTGTTGTTGGGTAGCTATGCGATCGGTCAGATATTGTGCTTGACAATGCACCACAGGGCGACGACCCCGTCTTTCCACCCGATCTTCTTGCCCTCGGCGTAGGTACGCCCGGCGTAGGAAATCGGCACCTCGTAAATCCGCAACGGGCGCAGCCGCCCGGTCCGATCGTCATTGACGCGGGCCTTGGCGAGCTTGGCGATCAGCTCGGGCTCGACACCGAACCGGTTCTCTTTGATGATGATGTCCTTGATCGCGTCGCGGGTGAAAGCCTTGAACCCGCACTCGATATCCGTCAGGTTCAGATTGCTCATCATGTTGCTCAAAAGCGTGATCAAGCGGTTGGCGATCGAGTGCCAGTAGTAAAGTACGCGGTGCGTCTGCCCAAGGAACCGTGTCCCGATCACCGCGTCGGCTCGCCCATCTAAAATCGGAACGAGCACCTGGATCTGTTCAAGCGGGTCGTACTCAAGGTCCGCGTCCTGAACAATGAACACATCGGCGCCGCCCTCAAGGGCGGCCTTGATTCCCGCCGCCAATGCCGCGCCCTTGCCCATGTTGTTGGGCTGATGGATCGCCCGCACGCCCTCGTTTCGGGCGAGGTCATCGATGATCCGGGCGGTGCCATCGGTCGAGCCGTCGTCGATCAGGTAGAGGTGGCGTTCAACGAGTGTCCCATCGGGCAAAGCGGGCAGCTGCGATTGAATCACCCGGTCAAACAAGATCGGAAGCAGCTCGTGCTCATTGAAGACCGGGATAATGACGGCGAGTTTCATTGGGTAATGGTATCCAGCGAATGCAGGATCCGTTTCTGGGCGTTCGAGATGCCCAGCGTGTGCAGTTCTGGCTCCGGGATGTACCGCCGACCGTTCGCGGGCAGCTCGGTTTGAATGCATGAATAGAGCACAAACTGCACGATCCGGTGCGTGGTGATATGGGTGAAGGATTCACGCTCACGCAGATCAGCCGGACCGCAACCAAGCAAAGCACCCAGCTCTTCGGGCGTGGGTTGCCTGCTGCTGTCTTCGAGGGTTGGCGCCTGAAAGAGCCCGCCCCACATGCCCTCGGGCGGGCGTTGCTCGACGAGCAACGCGCCGGCCTTGTTTCGTACAACCGCCGATGCACAATAAATGGTCTTCTGCTTCGCCTTTGGTTTGGGCGGGGGAATCTGCTCGGTGGTCCCCGCATCGAACGCGAGGCATTGATTACGCACGGGGCATTGGTCACACCGGATGTTCTTCGGCGTGCAGATCGTCGCACCGAGCTCCATCATCGCCTCGTTGAGCACACCCGGATTGTGCGCACAATCCGCGAGCTGTTCAGCCTGGGCCCACGCCCATTGGATGGTTGCCTTGTCTGTTTGCGGGCTGGGGTTGTTGTGAATCCGTTGGAGGATACGGGTGACATTGCCATCAACGATCGGCGTGGATTGACGGAAGACGATTGAAGCAATCGCGCCGGCGGTGTATCGCCCGACGCCGGGGAGGGCTTGAAGGGACTTGATATCGCTCGGGATCACGCCGGCGTGGTGTTCGACAACTGCCTGGGCGCATTTGTGCAGCATCCTGGCCCGCCGATAGTACCCAAGCCCGGACCACATCGCGAGCACCTCATCCTCGGCTGCGGACGCGAGCGCTTCGATGGTCGCGAACCGTTCGACAAAGGGTGTGAACTTCTCGAGCACCCGCGAGACTTGCGTCTGCTGGAGCATGAACTCGGACACCAGCGAGCGGTACGGGTCCCGCGGCTCTGTCCGCCAGGGTAGATCGCGGGCGTGATTGGCGAACCAAGACTCCAGCGCAACGGTTAGGGATTGGTCACCGGGCGTCACTGAGTACCGCCTTAACCGCCCGTTCGACGGTTGCCCACTGCGAATCTGGCGATTTGTTGACACAGATGAAGTGCGTATGGATGAGGATATTGGTGACGCCCGAGATTGAAAAAAGGGCGGATGCGAGCGGGTCGCCGATTGCTTGATCTTCGGTAAAAAAAGAGCGGATCGGCATCGGCGAATCACTCGGGGTGACAAACTTTCGGGCATTGGGGTTGGGGGTTCGCTGGATGCGGATCACTTCAATAGCCATGCCGGATGGTAGAAGGATGAGAGAACCCCGGCACAGATCCCAAAGAGCGGTTAGAATCACCTCCAGAGGCGATGTTTCCCAAACAACGCCCGGCATCGCGATGGTTGTCTTTTGATAGTCTCAACGAGGATTCCGCGTGGGTTCATTCGAACGATTCAATGATCTGCTGCATCGGCTCAGCTCCTACACCTGGTGGGAGATGACTGTCGAGATGGCGGTCATCTGGATTGTTGTCTACGCGGTGTTCCGGTTTGTTCAGGGAACCAGGGCTGCTCGTGCGATCAAGGGGCTGGTGGTCTTGCTCATTGTCGGGGCGGTATTTATGCAACTGCTCGGTGACGAGCACCTCCAAAGGCTCGGGTACCTGTATAACAGGATGCTCGCGATTATCGCGGTTGCTTTGGTCGTGATTTTCCAGCCCGAGCTGCGCCGGGCGTTGATCCGGCTTGGCGAGACACGGTTGATGCGCGGGCGCTATGAGGGTGCCCAGAGGGTCGCCGGCGAGATCGCCACCGCGTGCAAATATCTTTCGAAGGCAAGGTTCGGAGCCATCATCGTCATCGAGCGCCGGGTCGGGCTCAAGGGGCTGCTCGAGGGCGGCACGATGCTCGACGCGCACCTCACCTCCGCGTTGTTGCAGACAGTGTTCTATCCGGGATCGGCGCTGCACGATCTGGCGGTGGTCATCCGCGGCGAGACGGTGCACGCGGCCGGCGTTCAACTCCCGATGGCGGGACCCAACGAGATCGCGGATCCCTCGCTGGGATCGAGGCACCGTGCAGCCGTCGGGGTGACCAAGGATTCCGATGCACTGGTTGTCGTGGTTTCAGAAGAATCAGGGCTCGTTCGCGTCGCGCTGCGGGGCGTGCTCAGCGGGGCGATTAGTCTCGAAGAACTTGAATCAATCCTCGCAGAACTCCTCGGGCATTCGCTCTCCCAGACTTCGGACGAACAGCTGAGCAATCCGGTTCCCGTGGTTGACGCAGGGTTTGCCAATGAGGGCATTGATCAGCCACCGGCAGCCGACGAACCCGAGAAGCCGGCGAGGGAGGCGTCATGACCAGTGCCAAAAAACCCGCCGGGCTGTGGTCAAAGCTGCGTACCGTGGTTTTGGTTTCATTGATCGCAGGGCTGCTCTGGTTGATGGCCGAGTCACAGATGGTCAACGCACAGATCGTCAGCATCCGTGTGGTGGTGGTGGATGCGCCAAGAGAAGACGGCTCGTTCGTGGCCCGCCCCGCGGCGGGGGTCGTTTGGGAAGGTGTGGTCGAAGTCACACTCGAGGGAGCAACCTCAGAACTCGATCGGGCGATGCGTCAGCTCGGCGGCGATCTGGAACTTGTGGTCGGCGAACAAATCCCCGAAACAGTGGGGCGGCATGATCTTGATATGAAGGCAATCTGGAGACGACACCCGGCCGTTCGACAGAACGGCGTCCGTGTCGGCGAGGTCGTCCCCGATATGCTCAGTATTGAAGTAGACCAGCTGACCGCGGTTGATGTCCCCG
Organism: Phycisphaerales bacterium; assembly: GCA_029260265.1. Lineage (GTDB taxonomy): Bacteria > Planctomycetota > Phycisphaerae > Phycisphaerales > UBA1924 > UBA1924. Next base: position 7,912 of record JAJDDO010000033.1, on the reverse strand, counting down.
TGCGTGTTTCGGTCCCCGAAGGGGTCGAGTTGCAAGGGCAGGGGCAGAGCGTGCCCGAAGAGTTGACACTCTTGACACCCAAATCGGTTGCGGCTCGTGTAAATCAACCCGGGCTCGAGGCGGTCGTGGAAGTGGGTGCTGATTCAATCGCACAGCTCACACCGGGTCGTGCGGAGATCGTCCGTGGGCTGAACTACACGCTTTCTGAGCCTGTCACAGATGAATGGGAGACACGGATCAGGCCGGCGCGTGTGGATGTGCGGTTGTTCCTGCGGACCCTAATTGAGACCCGCGAGCTTCCCCCGATGCCGGTCCAGGTCTTGATGGCACCCGACGAGGTCGGGCGGTATGTGGTCGAGCTCGACGCGGGAGATCGCGATGTGGTCGGGGTCCGGGTGAGCGGCCCCGCGGAAGCGATCGAGAAAATTCGATCCAATGGCGTTGTACCCACGGCTTTTTTAGCCCTCACGCTCGATCAGCTCGTTTCTCGCGTCACCAGTGCCCAGATCGAGCTCTATGGGCTCCCAGAGGGGGTAACGGTGGTTGGCACGCCCAAGGTGGTGCAGCTGAGCATCCGGGCGGTTGGCAAGCCAGAGTCGCCGACGGACCCGCAGCTGACACCCTGAGTCGAACAGCGGACCGGTTGGTTTGGGTAAAGCAAGAATCCGCTCGTTTCGTTGTCAACTGGGTCCGTCAAAGGCGAGACTTCGCGGGGGTGGTGTCCTACCGTATGGACCCGAGATTGCGCCGCTCAGGCGTGTGATCGAGGGCAGTTTGGGCACTCGTATTTTATTCACGATAATCGCGCGTTGATGAGATCAAATCGACTCATCGCACAAGCGACAGGGAGCAACCCGTGAAGATTAAGACCGATGAAATCGTCAGCGTCATCAAGCAAGAAATTGAACAGTTCTCTTCCGAGCTCGAGATCTCCGAGGTCGGGCGGGTCGTCGAGATTGGCGATGGTATCGCCCGTATCTACGGGCTCTCCAAGGCCATGGCGGGTGAGCTGATCGAGTTCGAAACCGACAGCGGCGCCATCATGGGCCAGGTCATGAACCTCGAAGAGGACACCGTTGGCGCAATCGTTTACGGCAACTACCTCTCGGTAAAAGAGGGCGACACCGTCAAGGCAACGGGCAAACTGCTCGAAGTGCCCGTCGGCGAGTCATTGCTCGGTCGCGTCGTTGACCCACTTGGACAGCCCATCGATGACGGCGCGCCATTGGGGAATACGGAGACCGCGTTGGTCGACATTATTGCTCCGGGCATCGCTGCCCGCCAGCCGGTGCACGAGCCGCTGCAGACCGGGATCAAGGCGATCGACGCGATGATCCCTGTTGGTCGAGGGCAGCGTGAGCTGATTATTGGTGACCGCAAGACGGGCAAGACCGCGATCGCGATCGACGCGATTATCAACCAGAAGAAGTTCTGGGGCACCGATGATGCGGTTGTCTGTGTGTATGTCGCGGTTGGGCAGAAAGAATCCACCGTCGCGGGTGTTGTTGATACCCTCCGCGAAGCGGGCGCGTTGGACTACACCATCGTGGTGACCGCGGGTGCTTCGGACCCCGCACCGATGCAGTATGTCGCGCCCTATTCGGGCTGTGCGATGGGCGAGCACTTTATGTGGTCGGGCAAGGAAGAGGGCAAGAAGCTCGCCAACGGCTCGCCTTACCCCAAGCATGTGCTTTGTGTGTATGACGACCTTTCAAAGCAGGCGGTTGCGTACCGCCAGCTTTCGCTTCTGCTTCGTCGTCCTCCGGGTCGCGAGGCGTTCCCTGGCGATGTGTTCTACCTCCATTCACGCCTGCTCGAACGGGCGACCAAGCTCTCCGACGAGAACGGTGCCGGTTCGCTGACCGCGTTGCCTGTGATTGAAACACAGGAAGGCGATGTGTCGGCTTACATCCCGACCAATGTGATCTCGATCACCGACGGGCAGATTTACCTCGAGCCCAACCTGTTCTTCTCGGGCGTTCGCCCGGCGGTGAATGTGGGTATCTCGGTTTCACGCGTGGGCGGTGCGGCACAGGTCAAGGCGATGAAGAAGATCGCCGGCTCGCTTCGTCTTGATCTCGCGGCATACCGCGAACTCGAAGCGTTTGCCCAACTCGGTACCGATCTTGACAAAGCCACCCAGGCCCAGCTCGATCGTGGTGCTCGAATGGTGGAACTGCTCAAGCAGCCGCAGTATGTGCCTTATGATGTTGTCGACCAGATCATCTCGATCTACGGCGGCACCAAGGGGCACTTCGATAAGGTCGCCCTCGATAAGGTCTCGGCGTGTGAGAAAGACATGCACGAGTACTTCCGCACCAGCGGCAAGGCTGTGTGGGATACGATCAACAATGCCAAGGCCATCGACGACGACACCGCGTCCAAGCTTGACGAGATGATGATCAACTTCGTCTCTGGTTGGAACGGCTAAAGCCGAGCAGCCTATCTGAGTATTGATTTCAAAGACCCGCCTTCGTGGCGGGTCTTTTTATGGGTTGTACTCGGTGCAATGGTGGTTTGATGGTCTGGCTGGGCAGAGGCTGTTTGGTTTTTAATCTATTTTGGTAGATTCGATGCCTCTGTGGGGCTGAAGTGTATTAGATTACACCAGATGGCGATCTGTTGATCCACTATTGGCAGCGGTCTGAGGACCGGCAGGAGAAGAAGTCATGAGAAGAGTCTGTGCAGTTTCGTTCGTGTGTATGCTGGGTGTTGTTTCTTCGGCGTATGGGCAGTGGTCGACGGATTCGACGATGCATCAGGTGGTGGCCGACGGCGCCGGAGAGCAGGTTCAGCCGAAGATCGTGCCCACGCCCGATGGCGGGGCGTATGTGAGTTGGTTCACCAGCGTGAGCGGATATGATGTTCGGCTCCAACGACTCGACGCTTCCGGCAACGAGATGTGGGCCCACAACGGCGTTCTTGTCGCAGACCGTGGATACTCATCGACGCAGGACTACGGGCTGGATGTCGATTCCGTAGGAAACGCTCTGATCGTCTTTCGCGATGATCGGTTCGTGGGGGATCGGATTACTGCGCAGCGTGTGTCGCCCGATGGATCCATGATGTGGGGCGCAAACGGGGTTCAGTTCGCCAACGGCTCAGACTTTGTCGCAGCGCCGGTGGTTGCGGGGACATCGGATGGCGGTTGTGTTGTGGGATGGATCAATAACAACGATTCGCACTTTGTCGGGCTTGACGCGACAGGTGCGGTCAGCTGGACAACGGTGCTTACGGATCCCGGAGGAGAGGTCATAAATGTTTCGGATATCCGAGGGGCGGACGGGGGCTCGGTCATTGTTTCATGGGTGCAGCGAGATACTCCTTTCTTTGCCGACAAGCACCTCTACGCTCAGAAGCTGAACTCCGATGGAACCGAAGCCTGGGCTTCAAGGGTTGCGGTCTTTGACAATGGGTCATTGCAGTTCGGCAACTTCCCCGATTTTAGGGGCGACGGTTCTGGTGGTGCGGTGTTCTCGTGGTACGACACGGCGAACAGTTTGCAGGTGTACGCGCAGCATCTCTCCAGCAGCGGGGTTGAGCAGTTCGCACACAACGGTGTTGAAGTGTCAACCGTTGCCGCCGAGCGAGTTTCGCCCCGCGCGATCTTTGATCCGGGGACCGATTCGGTGCTGGTTGCGTGGATCGAACTGAACAACAATCAAGCGGACCAAGGGGTTTATGCCCAGCGGATAGATGCATCGGGTGCGCGTCAATGGTCAGATGGCGGGATTGAAGTTTCCGCAGTCGATGCCAACTCTTCGGGCTCGATCCAGACAGAGGTGCTCGATGGCGCTTTGGCCGTGATGTGGATCGAGAACGCCGGCGGGTTTGGGCTCGATCGTGTGCTCGCCCATGCGTTGGCGATGGACTCGAGTGATGTGTGGACGGGTGGCACCGTCGAGGTCGCGTCGGATCTTGGTTTGCGAAGCCGATTGACGACAGCGCTCAGCAGCGACGGGTTTGTGATCTCGGGCTGGCAACTCGGTGATACCGGGGTGTCCGATGTACAGACTCATAATCTGAACTCCGACGGCTCGCTCGGCAATCTGGGATGCCCCGCGGACCTTGCTGATCCGATTGGCACGCTGAATCTACAGGATGTGTTTGCCTATCTGGCGTTGTTCAATGCTGGAGATCCAGCAGCAGACCTTGCCGACCCGATTGGTACGCTGAACCTGCAAGATGTGTTTGCATATCTCGCGCTTTTCAACGCGGGTTGCCCATAACTGAGTGTCTCGCGACCAATCGGTGTTGATTGCACGGTGCAACTGAATCGTGTGAGAAGTGAATAGATAGCCCTGTTGTTAAAAAACGGGCTTTTTTCGGTTTTTTGCTTCGGCAAAACTACCTAGGTATGTACCATAGTCGCACCTGCCATGCTTACTGGGGGTGTGTCAGGTTATCGAAACGAGAAATAGGGGAGTTGAAAATGGCAGTTTATGGTTCAGTCTTTGTTGTGTTGACGGCGGTCGGGTCGCTTCAGGCGGCTGCTGCGGGCCCGCAGTTCAATGATGTGCTTTACGACGAGGGGATCTTTGGAGCATCGGGGATCACCTTCGGTGATGTTGACGGCGATGGCGTGCTCGACATGGTGACCTGTGATGCAGAACTAGGAGCGGGTGTTCATATCGGTGCCGGCGACGGAACATTCGGTCCACGCACTGATTATTTGATGAGCCCCGTGGATCCCGAATCAGGGTACGGAATTCAGGATATCGAGCTCGGCGATCTGGACGGGGATGGCGACTTGGATATCGCGACTGTCGGGTTTGCCATCGAGAAAGAGTTCTGCGATCCCGAGTTCGACCCAGAATGCAAGTTCGGCCCCATGCTGACCTATTTCAATAACGGCGTCTTCTACAGGCTCAACAACGGCGACGGGACCTTTGGGGCGGTTACGAATCTCCCCGGTGTCACCAACACCTCGGATCTCACGCTCGCAGATATCGATGGCGACAACGATCTGGACATCGTCGCCATCGAGTTCGATGGCTTCTTTGGGATGCTCTATTGGTTCAATGACGGCACAGGGAGCTTCGGACCCCTTCAGCAGCTGCAGACGAGCTTTGGTTCATCGGCGGTTGATTCGGGTGATCTCGATGGTGATGGCGATATCGATATTGCCATCGCACGCAGTTTCAACCATGTCGTGGATGTGCTGCTGAATGACGGCACGGGAAACTTTGGGATCCCCGTCGCCTACCCAACCAGCGGCGCACGCCCGGCAGGGATCGACATCGGCGACGCGAATGGCGACGGTGATCTGGATATCGCGGTCACCGTGGACAGTGGCAGCCGGCTCAATGTCTTCACCAATGATGGTTCGGGCGGCTTTGGGGCTATGCAAAGCATCTCCACAGGCAGCGGCCCTATGGGAGTCCAATTCGCTGATATCGATGACGACGGTGACCAGGATGTTCTACTCGCTTCGAGGGATGTTCGATCAATGAGTTACCACATCAACGATGGCACAGGCACCTACGGGGCCAGGCAGTTCTTCAATGTTGGAGGTGTGTCCGAGATAGCGGTGGCGGACCTCAACGATGACGGTCTGATCGATCTGGGCATGTCCAATGTGACCTTCAACTCCTCCTATGCTGTGCACCTGAATCACCCAGATGGAATTGATTCACAACGAGACGACTATTTCCCGGTCTCCGACCCGCTCACGCTGTCGGTTCTGGATTTCAATAATGACAGCAAAGCAGACATCGCGGTCTCGCGTCTGTCTTCGCAGGTGCCCAATATTGCGGTCATGGTCAACGCCGGCGACGGGACCTATCCGACGCAGATCGATCTGAGCGCGGGCAGCTTGCCATATCTCACCACTGGCGATGTCAACGGCGATACCTTCGGTGATATCGTCACCGCCAATCTGAGCGGCGACAGCATGAGCGTGTTCATCAACAATGGAGTGGGCGGATACAGCGGTGCGGTGAACACGCCGATCGGCGATTCCCCCTCGTATCCTGAACTCGGTGATTTGGATAATGATGGTGACCTGGACTACACCGCGACCCGTGGGGCCGGTGGGGTCATGGTCCTGATGTTCAATGATGGAACGGGCACCTTTGGTTCACAGGTCGATCTGCCGATCGCCGACAACCCGTTCCGACATAAACTCGGCGATGTCAACGGGGACGGGAATCTAGATATTGTTGTTCCGCGACGCAATGCTGATATGGTCGGTGTTCTTCTCGGAAACGGCGATGGGACATTCGGTGCGATGAGCAGTTACAGCACCGACGAGCAGCCGAACGGGCTTCAACTCGGCGATCTCGATGGCGACGGCGATCTCGATTTCGTGACCCACAACATCCGCAACAGTGACCCGACATCGATGGACTCGATCTCTATCCGTTTCAATAACGGTTCGGGTGTGTTCTCTGGATCTATTGATCTCCTGAATCGTGACATGGAGCATGTAAAAATCAGTGATGTTGATGACGATGGCGATCTCGATCTCGTGAGCGCCAATCGCGGGCAGACCGCTTACACAGTCTTCACCAATACCGATGGAACCGGCATGAACTGGGCCGATACCAGCCATCTCGACGGGCGGGGCACTCGATTTACCGAGACCGCCGATATCAACGAGGACGGCGTCACCGATGTCATCACCGCGCAGGCCTCGGGGTTTGTGAGTATCCACTACGGGAATTCGGGGGCGGCCGTGTGTGCTGCCGATCTCGCGGCACCGCTTGGCGTGTTGAATCTGCAGGATGTGTTTGCTTATCTTGCATTATTCAATGCAATGGACCCCGCTGCGGATCTTGCAGCACCGCTTGGTGTATTGAATCTGCAAGATGTGTTTGCCTATCTTGCGTTGTTCAATGCAGGATGCCCATAAAATCGGACGAGCAGAGCGTGATAAGATCGATTCAAGCGGGGGAAACCCCGCTTTTTTGATTGTAAGGAGTCCCGGATTCAATAAAATTGCATTATTATCTGAAAATTTGCTCTGAGTAGTTACCCGGAGACCATAAAATCGTTCTATATGCCATCGCAGGGGTGATTCCTATCGAATTGGGGCTTCCGGCGGGGACGGGCAGATCACACAGTTGAGTAGGAGAGATCAAATGAAGAGCAGGATATCAGCAATGTGCGCCATCAGCGCGATGACCATGGCCGCCTCGGCGGGGGCACCAATCAGTTGGGACAGCGTAGGTGGAGGGACTTGGAACTTGCCCGCCAACTGGAGCCCGGCAACGGTGCCCGGGTTGACCAACACCGCGGTGCTCGGTCTTACAGGAGCCTACACCGTCACCTACGACACGACGAGTTCGATCAACGGGCTGATGATCACGAACCCCGATGTGCAGTTGGACATGCCGCACGGGCGGGTGATGACCATGTTTGGGGCGATCAACAACGATGGAACCATCGTGCTCAACTCGACGGGGCTGGCCGCGTCGACGACAATTGATTTCGCTGCGAGCACCATGCTGGACGGCACCGGCACGCTGATGATGACGAGCCTCAACACGCTCTCACGCGTTAGGACGACGGGGGTCGGTTCGGTGCTGACGCATGGTTCATCGCACACCATCGAGGGGCGCGGTCAGATTGATGCGGCCATGATCAACGACGGGCTTGTCGAGGCAAACATCTTGGGCAGCGACCTGCGGATGGTCACCAACGACAAGACCAACAACGCAACGATGCGGGCGTCCAATGGCGGGATCATGGATATCTCCTCGATCATCGTGACACAGGGGGTGGCCGGCGATCTGGTCGCCAGCGGTGCCGGGTCAGAGATCGAGTTCACTAATAGCACGCTCATTGGTGGGGATGTCTCGACGACTGCTGGGGGTTTCATCGAGATCATCGGCAACAACACGATGGACGGTGTGGTTTTTTCTGGCGATATGAATATACCGCACGCGGCGACCCTGAACATCGCCAACTC
>JAJDDO010000032.1 GCA_029260265.1 Phycisphaerales bacterium | reverse complement strand
TTTTACCTCGGAAGCTCCAAAAACCAATTGTCGCATCGAACTTGGGCGAGGATAGAGTTTTTGAACCCCTGGTAAATTGAATCCTCGAGAATCAAAGCCTCATTTCTGTCAGTCACGGCGAACTTCTTTGTGCATACTACGATCAACTTTGGTAATCAGGAGATATTCTCGTGCGCAGAATGTTCTACAAATTCAACGATTCACCTGCGAATACCGAGAGATACATCTCGGCTGAATTTTTGGACTCTACGGGATCCCGCTGCCCAGAACCCGATGCCGTCAAAACAGCGAGTTGACTTGAAAGCGGGACCTGTTTGAACCCAGAAGCCAGTCAATGCAATCTGGCTTGGAGGTACCTGAGCGAGGAAAATGGCCCTTCACCACAGCCGTCGCACTTATTGAGCCCAGGGTGACAGGATACGATTGAACCCACCATAAACGCGGAAGGCTTCAGCACTTGCCGTAGCCTTCCGGTGCCAAAGTCGGGGTGACAGGACACCAGTTGAATTTTTTGCCAACCATATTCGCTTCTGGAGCGTGAAAACACGGATCCTAATCTCGACATGAATGTGGACACTGTGTGGCGATTCGTACCCCCTGACTTCGCACCGTGTCAACCCTATGAATCTCTTCTTAGGCATTCTGCGATAACTCGGTAGCAGAGCTTGGCCGCAATGAAATCGCTGGCGTGTTGCGTCGGCTCGGGGCAAAGCTCTACCACATCGATAGCCACGACCCGAGAGGCATTGGCGACGCGACGGATAAGCGTGTTCACAGTTCGCCAGTCAAGCCCGCCGGGCTCTGGCGTGCCCGTGGCGGGGATGATCGACGGATCGAGCCCATCGAGATCAATCGTGATGTACACATGCTCGCCAAGGAGATCGACCACCGCGTCCATCCATTGATCGTCGGGAGCATCCAGGATCGTGTGGGCGAAGAAAGTCCGCGCCGGATCGAGTTTGCTCATTTCTGATTGGTCGATCGATCGGATGCCGATCTGGATCACCGACGCAAGTTCCATAGCCCTGGCCATGACGCATGCATGGTTGTGGCTCGAGCCTTGGTAGGAATCGCGTGTGTCGCCATGGGCGTCAATCTGCAGGATCGTAAGCCCGGGGAATCGATCGCTGGCGGCTTGAAAAGCACCAATGGAGACCGAGTGCTCGCCGCCAAGAACCACCGGGAGCTTGCCCGCATCGAGCACCGCCCCCACACGATCTTGAACCAGCGGTGCGAGATGGATCGGGTCCCCGTCCTCGCACAGCACCGGCGATTGCGTATGAATACCCCTGCGGAGGGGCTCCGAATCGGTTTCGATGTCGTACCACTCGATCTGGGCTGAGGCGTCGATCATGGCCTGTGGCCCCTTCTCGGCTCCCTTGCGGTAGGTCGAGGTTTTATCGTAGGGCACCGGGATGATGTGTACCGCGGCCAGATCAGGATCAGCGAGTTCGGGCGGGATGTCGAGGAAGTTGGTCATGGATTTTCCTGGTAGGAGCTCATGTGATGCGCTCAGTAGGTGAGCTCAATATCCGGATCGAGGTAGGTGTAGCCCTCGAGCCCTGACTCATAGAACCGCTGCATGGTCCGGGCTTCAGGCACCGTGAGAGAGCCCACTCGGACGCCAAGCTCACATTCCTTTTCGAGCGCTCGTGCGAGCTCCGTCGCGTTGTACTGCACATACGAAAGTACTTGACGGACGGTGTCGCCGCGGATCAGTTCGTCGATGGCCCAACCGTCCTTGTCTAGCTTAATATGCACGGTGTGCGCGTCGCCAAAGAGGTTGTGGAGATCGCCCAAGGTTTCCTGATACGCCCCGACAAGAAAGGCCCCCATGTAGTAGATTTGCTCGGGGTCGAGCTCATGCACGGGCAGCGTGCTTGTAATGCCGCCCTCTGGATTGATGTAGGAACCGATCTTGCCATCGGAATCACAGGTGATGTCGCCGAGGATGGCTTGGCGCCGAGGCTCCTCATCGAGCCTGCTGATCGGCATGATGGGAAAGAACTGATCGATCGCCCAAGCATCTGGTAGCGATTGGAAGATCGAGAAATTGCAGAAGTAGACATCGCTCATCAGTTCGTCGAGCTCGCGGAGTTCATCGGGGATCTCTTCGAGCGTCGCGCACGCGATCTGGATGTGCTGGCAGATCATCCAGAACATGCGTTCGGAGACCCCTCGCTGCTCAAGCGTCAGGTAGCCCAGCGAGAAAAGTGTGTTGACCTCGTCGATCGCACGCATCGCGTCGTGATAGCAAGCAACAAGGTGAGGCGTAGTGCTCTGGACAATCGAGAGTGCAGATTCGAGATCCTTGACCGGCTGGGGAGTATCGTGCTCAATCCAGTCCGGACCGATGGCATCTGGCCCGATCGATGGGCCAATGATATCGGTCGGCCCGGTGGAGCCGAGCACATCAAACACAAGGACTGACGAATACGCCGCCATTGCACGACCACACTCGGTTACAATTGTCGGCGGCTTGATCCCCGCAGCGTCGCACACGGATCCAATCCGGTAGACCACATCCGAGGCATACTCCTCAAGCGTGTAGTTCATCGAGCAGGCCGCATCAGCCTGCCCACCCATGTAGTCCACGCCGAGCCCGCCGCCGATGTCAAGGTAGGAGAGCCGGGCATCGAGCTTACGGAGTTGGACGAAGGTGTGGGCCAGCTCGGTGACTGCAGATTTGATTGTCGCAATGTCCTGGTGTTGAGAGCCGGTATGGCAATGTAGCAGATCGAGGCAATTGATCATGCCGTGCTGCTTCAGGCTTTCGACGGCCCGAAGCAGTTCCGTCGTCGTCATCCCGAACTTACTCTTCGTGCCTGTCGACGAACCCCAACGCCCGGATCCCGTAGTAGCCAACTTCACGCGTGCCCCGATGGTCGGGCGAACGCCATACTTTTCAGCAGTGGCAATAATACGATCGAGCTCGCGGAGGTTTTCAATCACGGGCACTATCCGGCGCCCGAGCTTGTGAGCGAGAATGACAGCCTCGATGTACTGCGCGTCCTTGAACCCGTTGCACACGATGAGCTGATTGGGATTTGAAGCCGTCATTGCCATCACCGCCAGGAGTTCGGGCTTCGAGCCAACCTCCATGCCGAAACCCAGCCTGCGTCCACACTGTGCGATCTCTTGAACAATCTGATGCTGTTGGTTTACCTTGATCGGGTAGACCGCCTGATAGTTGCCATTGTAGTCGTTCTCGCGGATGGCCTGCTGGAACGCGTTGTTGATCGCGTGGAGCCTGTGCTCTGTAATGTCGCTAAACCGCAGCAGCACCGGCGTGTTGATCCCACGCTCGTGAAGCCCAGTCACAATCTCATGCAAATCAATATCAATGGCGAGTTGCCCACTGGGGTGCAGGACTACATGCCCAGCATCGTTGATCCCGACATACCCCGCGCCCCATTGATCGACCCGATAGAGGTCCGCGGCATGAGCGATCGTCCAAGGAGCTGTTCCGCTCCCGGCGTGTACGGGGGCAGAGGTTGGGGAGGCGTTTTTTTTCATCGAGAAGTATAGATTTATTGAACTCATTTGGAACACTCGATGGGCTACACTTACTATCAAATTTTTTAGAGCAGCGGACCGACCAAGGAACAATCGAGGAGCAGCAATGACCATCCGATCATTTATGGAAGAGCACTTCCACCATTTCAACGCTGCCGCAACCCTCGACGCCGCCCAGGGCTACGAAAACCACCTCGCCAGCGGGGGCAAAATGCTCGTCTCGCTGGCTGGGGCGATGAGCACCGCCGAGCTCGGGCGATCTCTCGCCGAGATGATCCGTCAGGACAAGATCCACGCCATCTCGTGTACAGGCGCAAACCTCGAAGAGGATGTGTTCAACCTCGTGGCCCACGACCACTACGAGCGGATTCCCAACTATCGCGACCTTACTCCGGCCGATGAGCAGGCCCTGCTCGAACGCGGGCTCAACCGGGTGACCGACACCTGCATCCCCGAGCACGAAGCCTTCCGTGCATTAGAGAAAACCCTACTCCCACGCTGGATGGCCGACGCCAAGGCCGGTCGCCGCAAGCTCCCCCATGAGCATTTTTATGAGATGCTCCTCTCAGGCGAACTCGAAGCACATTACCAGGCAGAGCCCAAGAACTCATGGCTCCTGGCCGCGGCCCAGCGAAACCTCCCCATCGTGGTCCCGGGCTGGGAAGACTCGACCTGTGGCAACATCTACGCCTCCCATGTCATCTCCGGCGATTTCCCCGATGCGACGGGCATCAAGTCCGGTATCGAGTACATGACCGCCTTCATCGAGTGGTACAAGGTAGCTTCCGCCAACGCGAGCATCGGGTTCTTCCAAATCGGTGGCGGGATCGCCGGCGACTTCCCCATCTGCGCCGTGCCGTTGATCCGCCAAGACCTCCAAGAGCAAGTCCCGCTCTGGGGATACTTCTGTCAGATCTCGGATTCAACGACAAGCTATGGCTCATACTCCGGAGCGGTCCCCAACGAGAAGATCACCTGGGAGAAGTTGGCTGTGGAAACACCGAGTTTCGTCATCGAGTCAGACGCGACGATCGTTGCCCCATTGATCTTTGGATATGTGCTCGGGTTCTAACCAAATCAGCGGATGTGCTGAACTGATCGCAGAAAGAACACGCTGATTGAAATCCAATACGAAGGACATCACAGCTTCACACTCTTGCTGATGTGCCCCATAAACTGATCCAGTTCGACTGTTAGTCTGGAGATTGTTGAAGGAGGCTTTAGCCTATGGCGTGGAAGCGCTATGCGGCTGAGGAAGGACTATGTTGGCTTCGCCGAGTCGCGAAACTTGAACAGAGTCCTGCGATCTGGACGCCGACATATCGTTGGGGAGAAGCTCTTAATGTTCAGCAAAAGAACACGGAACTGCCGTGCATTTTGGCTGACTGCAAGAACTGACTCTTGACCGACAGGTTCAAACACCAGCTTCTAAATCGGGGTGACAGGACACCAGTTGAACTTTTCGCAGCACAGATCGGGCTATGGGGGCTGGAAATGCGGTTGCTGGTTTCGCCGTGAAACCGAGGTGACACCTGTTCTTGCGCGTCGTATAGTTTCGGCATGGCAGACACTTGGGACACTCCCGATCCGGAACTCGTGAGAATCGCAAACTCACTTCAGGAAGGTCGTGTTCTCGATGTGGGGTGCGGCGGTGGGCACGACTCCATCTGGCTTGCCAGGAACGGCTGGTCTGTAGTTGCGATCGACACATCGAAACACGCTGTGGCAAAGGTTTGCAAGCTTGCTGAGAAAGACTCGCTTGATATCACTGCTAACCGAGTCGATGCTACAACTCACACGTATTCTTGCGAGTTCGATCTCGTCTCAATCTGCTACATGCACCTTGCCCGAGCAGGCCTGGTGCAGATGCTCACACGTGCCGTATCCGCATTGAAGAACAATGGCACACTCATCGTCAGGTGCTTCGAATCAAGCATCGAAGAGGCTCCGTTCGATCGTAGTCTCTTGCCGTCGCGTGCCAGTGTTGTCGACACCTTATCTGATCTCACTCTCATTCAGATCGCGGACGTCGCCGACGAATTCTTTCCATACATGAAAAAAGAGATGAGACTGTTGACTGTCGTGGCCAAGCGATCGGATGGCTCTACTTAACGTCTCCGCGATCTGATTGGCGGGTACCGACTTCCCACATATAGGATCGCCAGTCCTGCCATTGGCAGAACCAGACGCACATCGATTTGGCATATCCAACTCGCTTAGGGACTTCAATCCTGGGACTACATCCTCAGGGTGGCAGGACACGATTGAACTGCCCCGTAAGCACAGGCGGACTCAGCCTTTACCGAGGCTGTCGAGCCTGCAAAATCGGGGTGACAGGACACCAGTTGAACTCTTCACGGCCCAGATTGATCTCTGGAGTCGAGAAATGCGGGACCCGCTTTCGCGGTGAAGGTCGCCCCGATCACTTTAACCCGCGCCACAGACTTCCCCTTGATCTGGACCAAGGAACGGGTGTGAGCGCATAGAAAGGGCAAACTTACTCCGTCGGTAAGTAATCTAGAGCCGAAACAGGTTGGAGATCAGGGTGTTCACGGACGAACTGCCGCAAGAGTGGAGCGTGCCCTGCTCCAAAAATCACAAGGATTCGATCGCCCTTTTCTGTTCGGCGCAAGAGGTTAGCGAAGATACGCAGGTTTCTCTGATGCCAGTCAGCAATGATGTCCGCACCAACCGGCTCCTCTGACGTTCCGATCTCGGTCAGTGCCATGTAGAGTCCAAGATCCGGAAGGGGCACCTCTTCGTCATTGATTAGACGGAGCTTCTCAGCAACGGTCAGTTCGTCAGAGGCAATCCTGTCGCCGATTCCTCCTTCCAATTGGCCGATGATTTCATTGATCCGTTTGAGGACCTCGTCTTGACCATTGCTGGCCGCAAGATCCATCGCCCCGCTTATGTCCATACCTATTCTGTTGTCGATACCGTACAGCTCTTTGTGCTGAAGAAGCTGGGCAACCCTGAGCCCAAGCTGGTCGATCTCGTCAAGCTCAAGTTGTAACTCGTCATCCAGAAAACTCTGGTAACGCTCATTGATCCAGGCGGTGTCATCCGGGGTCACTTCAAGCATGATCTTTGTTGGCTTGAACTTGGCAAGCGCTTGGATCACTCGTTCAATTTCAACTTGTTTCTTATCCGAAGACAGGGTTCCAGGGGCCGCCGAAACCAAATCCGAAGTTGAAGGCGTAAAATGAAAAACACCCAATACCAGCACTTCTGAATTTTGCACTTCAACAGGCTTGCTGCTGGATTGATCGTCTTCTGGTGACCTCATGCTTGACAATGCAATTGTTGAGACACACAACGACACCAAGACTGACAGCCCGAGAAGAGTTTTCATATGCGCATTGTAGCGGGTGGTTTAGCATTCTCGTTGATCTGTTCCAGCTATTATTACGAGAGATCTCATAGAATAAGCGTATTCGGAAGACAGAAAGAGTGGCTTGGAGTATAGGTATCAGCTGCTCGAAGCCGTCTGTTTGAACTGCCGCCTGGACAGCGCAATTTTTGTACCCACAATGAAAAGCCCCTCGACGTGGTTGTCGAGGGGCTTTTTCTCTTGAAGTCGGGGTGACAGGACACCAGTTGAACTTTTCGCGGACCAGATCGGCCTCTGGGGCTGCGAAATCAAGATTCTGCTCGTATTCAGACTGGGCTCAGGTCACCGCCCTATCACTCCGAGACATCAGCACACTCAGATGCGTTCCGAGAACAGAAGCTCAAGTGATGGACGAAGCCAAGCTCATGATTTCCTACACCCACTTCCAAGCCTCCGATTCCCGCTGTGAGATGCTTTGCTGATCAAGCGGCCGGGGCGCCGCATCTGCACAAGAACTCCACGGAGCCCGTTTAGTCAGCCGGAAATCGCTTCCGCAGGAGAGCCCTAACCGGGCTAAGTCTGACGCCTGTGACTCTGCCAGTCCTGAGGCCGAAAACAAAGACAGCGATCCGTGCGGTACCGAGTATCGAGACCCACTTCGGGCACTGCAGCATTGGTAGCCGAGCTATCCCGAGCGTCCAGCTGCAGTGCAAACCAGCAGATTCGCTCACCAGGGCGTGCATGGTGCCGAGGCGAGAGTTCATCCGAGTGTCTGTTGCCGCTGAGGATCTCATTTCGAACCCTTCGGTGCGAGCACAATCGTGAGTGCAACTGCTTCGCCCGATGGGTCTTCGCCAGATTCGCGAAACAGTGTGTCCACTTCTGCTAGGAGACTGTGCAGTCGTCTCAACTGAGCTGAGCTCATCCTCGTGCTATCGCGCGTGACGCGCAGCACTCTGGGCTCATCACGACCTCGGCCTGCGCGAGCCGCGGCCCCGTACTCGCGTTCAGCTCGAAGCATGAATAGTTTGGCACCCCTGATTTTCTCCTCGAGGAACGCCTTTGTTGCCCTTCTGGGATCTAGCACAATATCTTTTGAAACCAGCTCGTAGAGAACACTCGGCCTGCCGCCGGTCGCCAAGCGTGTAGCCTCTCGTACCAGCCCGATCCCCTCAAGACGCCGCAAGTGGTAATGAGCCGCCTGAACGCTGGTCCCAAGCCTCACAGCCAGGTCCCCAGCCGTGGTCTGTTCGAGGGAGATCAGGGCTTCGATCACCCCGTGCCTCTCTGCAGAGTTCACCGCACGCAACTGCTCGACCGTTCGAACTCGGAACGGTCTCGAACGCGCTCTGGCAGCCTGCCCTGAATTCTTTTGTTTCGCTGCTATACCTGGCATCATCGGGCGAGTATATTTATGAAAAGTAGTTTTTTATTGAAAAAGGTACCACAAACCTCCCAATACATAACAAAGTCCAGATAGACATCTTGAAGGAGAAAACATGTCATTCCACCAAGCCCGAGTCGCAACAGGCGTTATCCTGGCCCTAGCAACCCCATTCGCCTCATACGCCCAGGATCAACTCACCTGGGACTCTGCGGAGGCGTATGTCGAAGAAACTGCCACAGAGGGGTTCTCAGGAGCTGTCCTCTTAGTCCGTGACGATGAGGTGGTCCTGCACGAGGGATATGGGCTAGCCAACCGCGAATTGGAGATCCCGAACGCGCCTGAGACATGCTTCGTTATCGGGTCTACCCCGATTGATTTCACACGCGTGGGGATATTGCTGCTGGCTGAGCGTGGCAAGATCGACCTAGACGACCCCGTATCGAAATATCTCAGTGGTGTGCCCAGGGACAAAGAGGCGATCACTATCCGTCACTGTATGACCGGGTCCTCGGGCCTGCAAAACTTCCACGGACTCGACGGCGACACCAACCCAGATCTGATGTGGATTAGTCGCGACGAGATGGTTCGGCGCGTGATGCGTCACGATCTGCGCTTCGCGCCAGGATCAGGCAAGGCCCACTCGCACTCAGCATGGGGGCTTGTCGCGGCCATTATCGAAATAGTGAGCGGGCAGTCCTACGAGGAGTTCACCCAAGACGAGATCTACGGCCCCTCGGGCATGACGAAGACAGGATTTTATGGTGATCAGGACTACGCTGACGAAGAGATCGCAATCGGGTATGGCGGCGCCCGGTTCGGAGAGATCAACTCGCCGATGCACTGGCCAAAGACATCGTGGCTCATCAAAGGCTCGGGGGGACAGATATCCCGCCCGATCGACATGTACAGATTTCACAAAGCGCTCCACGGCGGGAAGATTCTCGACGAGAACTCGCTGAGTCAGTACTTCCGTGGCGGGCCTGGAATGAATGCAGGGGGCTCAAGACACGGCTATGCGGTATTCTACACTCAGGGACCAGGCTCGTATGTGTTCGTGTTTACGAATGACATCTCGCAAGTGCGACAGACCGAACATATGGCCGAGACACTTGCTTGGTTGATCGAAAAAGATCGGAGCCCAACCGTCACACTTGGCATTAGGCTAGCCGTGGACGAAAAAGAACGGCTCATCGCCGACGAGGTCTTGCCCGGCAGTGCTGCGCATCTGGTCGGCATCGAGCCTGGCGATGTCTTGCTCAAGGCCAACGGCACGCGACTCGGCGAAAACGTCTTTGATGTGATCTATCCGCTGCTCCGCGCCAACTCGCCCATTATCTTGACGATCGAACGAAACGGTAAGAAGAAAACGCTCACGGTCGAGCCACTGCCGAAAGCCGAGGACCACCCCACCGGGCCGTATGTCGACGCCGGAAGACCACAAGCCGAACAGGTTGGGGTTGCCTAGCCTGCAATACATCCACAGCGCGAACCCAAAACTCTAATCGGGGTGACAGGACATCAGTTGAACTTTTTGTTGCCCAGATCGGCCTCTGGGGCTTAACGGGGGGCGATCCAAGATATGTCAAACAGTCTCTCGTGCCGCTGCTGATTGATGCGGCCTCATCCCTCTGAATCGGCGTGCGATATCAAACTAGGTCTAGATGAGGAAGAATCGCCCCTCCTGAAGCCTTACCGCGGTGGGCCAGGAGATTGTGGTGGGTCTTGGGAGTCAGTTTCAGTGTCCTTTTTGTCCACTGATTCCAACCCGGGTTGGCGCCTAAACACCTCATTGCACATATCTTACCAGAATCCGGCTGTGCAAGCCCGGACATCTGGAGATCTGGAATGAATCAGCGTGAACGATCCGTCTGGGATCTGGTCGAATCGGTCTCCATCTTCTTTATGCGCGGGTATCTTGCCGCCCGAGCGAGGGCATTCGAGCACCCAATGCCGATGGTCCGCTTGCTCGCCCAGCGGGATCATGCCCATTCGGATGCCGTGCTGCTCGAACGCGAGCTGGCGATCTATCGCTCCCAGCGTCAATGCAAACCCGCCAAACACCGCCCCCACTACGCACCGCAGGAGCGTGCCGAAATCCTTCAGTTGATGAGACTGCGAGGATGGTCGTGCAAAGAAGCCGCTGCTCGTTTCATCGTCCATCCCAACACGATCCGCAACTGGAAACGGGCCCTGCGGGACAAACTCAGAGCGGATCAAGTTGTAGGTGCACCGCCATGGAACAAGCTCCATGGAGGCGTGCGATGGCTCGTGCATGAGATGCGTCAACTGTGTCCGGAGCGAGACTTCGGTACACGCACCATCGCCCGGCACATCATGCGATCCGGGATCCAGATCAGCCGCACATCTGTGCGAAGAATCCTCGAAGAAGAACAATCACCACATCCATTCTACGGAACGCAATCAAACCGGACGAACAGGACTGCACCCGCTCACATGATGCAGCCACGGAAGCCGCATCATGTGTGGCACCTGGATATCACCTCGATGCGTGTGCTCTGGCTGAAGCTTGAGGTCGCCGCGATTATCGATGGTTGCAGCAGGAAGATTGTCGGGATCAGGGCATTCGCCAAACGCCCAACAACCAAGGATCTTGTGCAGCTCATCGACGACTCGATCAAAGCGAGTTCGACACCGCGTTTCATCATCACCGATCGCGGCTCACAGTTTCAGCGGGCATTTCACTCGGCACTGATGCAGCGAGGGATCACACACGCCCGTGGTCCGGCGCGTGTGTGGCAGTTCAACGCCAAGGTCGAACGGCTCTTCTGGAGTTTGAAGCGATGGTGGCGGGTATCACTCGTCCCGCCCAATCTGTCAACGATCCAGAAGCGGCTGGATGACTTTGCTGTTTGGCACAATCTCTACCGTCCGCACGCATCTCTTGGTATGCTGACACCATGCGAGGCTGAGCTCGGATTGCGTCGGCCGGAACCAATACGCTACACGGAAGGAGGTGAACTCGAGCCCAAGATCACGATCAGACGACATCATGTCGGTGACGATCCGCGATTGCTGTACCCGGTGATCAAGGTGAGGCCGAAGATTCGTTTTGCGGCGTGACATTCGCCG
>JAJDDO010000031.1 GCA_029260265.1 Phycisphaerales bacterium | reverse complement strand
AAATTTTGTCTGGATTTGACCCAGATTGCAATATTTATCCACCCTCCTGTATGCCGTCACAGTAGCCGTGTGTATTGTTACCAACAAGTCCACAAAACCAAGAAATAAAAAAACTTCATATTAGTATTCCCGTCAAATGCTTTGAGTACCGTGTGCATACGTTGATTTTTTTTCATGCGGACGAATGTCCGCTTTGGGTCGTTACCGGACGTCTACATTCGGCCAAAAGCGGACACCTAGCTTAAGAATTTTAACTTCCTGTTAGCGGTCACTGGGCGTTAAGGTTTGGGTTTACCTACCATTTGGAGCAGAAAAATTTCAGGTACAACGATTTGTTATGCATTTTATTGTTTTGGATCTTCATTCCTTACATTTTCTTGAATATTTCTGATAATTCAATCATCCCAGTATCTTTTTCTTCCATTGCAATATCTACATAACACTCCCTTATGGTTAAAGCGTTACCTTTTAGAATTTTGCTACATGTCTTAGCAAAAATTATTTTTCCTTGAAATTCTAATTTCCATTCACCAGTTTGAAGTAATTTTTCTAATCGTATTTGCTCAGCATTGAGCCAATTAATAGTATTTTTTTTCTCTAATTCTGTTGATAAAAAATTAAGGCTTGATTCTAGTCCATTTGATATTTCATCTTTCACGTTTTCTAAAGACATGGTTTCGATAGGTATGATTTTCGGTACTTTTATTGAATAGTTTGCGCCGATATGCTCTTTGAAGTTTTTGTAAAGATTAAAACCAATAGTTTCCCCTGCAATTTGTTTGATTTCTTTTGCGATATGGGACGCAGAAACATCAACTCCTACTTTGTTTAAGTACAGGTGAATAGCGACTTTATTTAAAATATTTTCATCAAGAAAATAGTTTTCTATATGCCTTCTTTTTAGACAGAATAACCTTCCGTTTTTTTCTAGTTCATCAATTTGATCTTGTCTTAAACCATCTCGGTCTCTTAGCATGTACATATCCACACCAAACAGGGAGTTTCTTAATTGCTCTTCAACTACTTTAAGGGCACCCATATTTACAACTGAACCAACTGGACTAAATATTAGTTCTGGATTAACAGAACGACCTATTTTATGATACGTCAACCTATCAATACTTGATGACTCTCCTTCTATAAATACTATTTTTCTACCAACAGCAAATAGCCCAAGATTTTCACCTATAAGCTGTACAAGGGTATGATGACTTTTGTCTAATTCACTTAGTCTATGGGCTTGGTTTACTCCACTTTGGTTAGTATCAATAAAAAAGACATTTCCAGTAGAATAATAAGTCGAAATTAAGTCAGCAGAATGAGTAAGAAAAATAAATTGGTTTGTATGCTCTCCAATTGATTTTAAGGATTCAATCAATTTAAATGTCAACGTTGGGTGAAGGTGTAGTTCGGGCTCGTCAATTATAAAAACTGAATGCCGTATTTCTTTTCTTGCAACGTCAAATAATATTTTTATTACCTCTTGTTCACCAGAGCTAAGCGTTGAAAATGGTAGAACTTGTCCTGATGAATCTTTGTATTGGAATTCATTAGGTTGAGCAGGATTGATATCTTGAAGTTCTTTTCCTGGAATAATATCAGAAAATATTTTTTTATATTTTTCGAGAGGCAGAGGGAATTTTTTAAGAATAGTGCTGCCTGTTTGGCTTGGATCTTTTTGTAAGTCATCTGCAAGTTTGTTTTTGTGGGCAGCTACTTTTTGATGGACATAATTCATAAAATCTCTCCATCTATCAATAAATGGAGAATACCCCCAGTTCCAAGGGGTATCGGTATCATCAGGATCGGCTACCATGTAGCTGATTTGATTGTATTTCAGAGTCTCTAAATTTCTTTTTGAGTCTATTTGAACAAGTGAACCCACATATTTACCTTGTCCATATTTACGACTGTTTATGTATTGAGTGAAAATCTGATTTTGAGTGCCCTTTGACAAATTAATGGTTTCTGCATTTAAATACTTTGGCCCAGATTCTTCCTTTCTAGTTGCTTCAATGGTTATGTCCATTATAGGACTTGACTGAATACTAGTGACAATGGCTTCCTTAAGCCTTGTTTTGCCCGCCCCATTTGCTCCAGCAATAATGACCACATCACCCAGATTATCAATTTCAATATTTTTGATTGGTTTGTAGTCGACTAATTTTATTGATTTAATTTTCATTTTCTAATCTGAAAGATGCATAGCAGTACGAAGTGTTAACTCTGGCGACCAAATTATAAATGCTTCTCAGGAATCATTCGTTCATGTAGTACCCGTACAATGTCGATGGTTTCCTCGAGCAGACGGTAATAAATCACATGGCGGTTGATGTGAATAGAACGATAGCCCTTCCGAACTTCGTCACGAGATTTACCCAACAAAGGGTTCTCTAAGAGGCTGTTCATACCTTCGGTCAATTCATCATAATATTTATCGGCTTGATCCTCACTCCATTTTTTAAAGCTGTAGAGCCAGATATTTTCAAGGTCTATTTCGGCTTTAGGTGATTTGACAATATGGGGCATCTATTGTGCTAAACCCGCTTTTTTCTTAGCGTTACGCCTTATTTCTTCCATATCTAACGGCGTGCTTTCACCGCTGTTTTCGCCATCAATTAGAGCTTGGCGCAAAGCTTCAAGCTTCTGTTCTTCTTGTTCCATTGCCCGCAGAGAAGCTCGCACGACCTCGCTTGCGTTACCGTAGCGTCCACTTTTGATTTGGGTGGAAATAAATTGTTCAAAGTGTTCACCGAGGTTGAAACTGGTTGTTTTAGCCATTGTTATAACCGCCTTTCTATTACTATAGGTTACTATATTATAGTAATAGAAGCAAGATTTTAAGTTTTCTATTTGTCGCAAAACTTCTAATTTATGCGACAGGCAGAGCCGTAACGAATTTATAAGGGCTGAGATGTCGCAAAAGTTCGTTGCTTAAATAACATCCTAATGCTATATGATTTGCAACATACTTGTGGTGGGGAAAATTAAAAATGAAAATAGGTTATGCCCGTGTTTCTACAACAGACCAAAGCCTAGAAATTCAAAAGAAGACCCTTGAAAAATTTGGGTGCGAGCTAATTTTTGAAGAAAAAGTTTCAGGCGCTAAGAAAAAACGCCCCGAATTAGAAAAACTCCTATCCCAAATACGCCCCAAGGACGTAATCGTCGTTTGTAAACTTGACCGCCTTGCCCGTTCAACAAAACACCTTTTACAAATCGTTGAATTATTACAAGAGAAAAAAGGGGGGTTTTATTCCATTCAGGAACCTTGGGCGGACACTAATTCGCATGCTGGAAAAATGATTATGACTGTGTTTGCAGGGATAGCTGAATTTGAGCGTGACCTCATACGAGAGCGGACAGGCAACGGCAGAAAAGAGGCTTTGCAACGAGGCGTGAGGTTTGGACGGCCAAGTAAACTTTCAACAAAAAAACAAACTCTCGCTTTACGTCTGTTAGATGAAGGCAAGTCGGTTAGTGAAATTGCGAATACATTTGACGTGAATCGCTCCACCATCTATCGATTACAAGAGAGAACACAGGGCTAAAATGAAAAAAAGCGAACTGCAATTAGTTAGAGCCAATCTTGAGATTGAGCAATCACCCGAAGACGATCGGGAAATCGCATTTTTAGCTCGCCAGTTAGTGCAAGCCACTCTGCCCTACACTCCTGTAAAAGGCGACCCGCCTGAGTGGTATAGAACCAACGGCGATTTTACTTTATCAGTCCGCCCCGGTTATAAATTCAACCCAAAAACTAAAAAGCGTGTTTGCTTGGGATACCCTTATGGCTCCATGCCCCGTTTGTTGCTTTTTTGGATGACCACAGAAGCTATACGAACCCAATCCCGCCGCTTGGAACTTGGTGGCAGTCTGAAAGAATTTATGGAGGCTATTGGCGTAAGTACGTACACAGGCGGAGGAAAACGAAGCAACCCCACCCGATTAAAAAATCAGATGGATCGCCTGTTTAGAGCTTCTATCAGTTTTGATTACCAGACGGACAGGCAAGAAAGTTACATCAATATGGACGTGGCTTCCGAGACAACGCTCTGGTTTGACCCTAAGAAGCCCACACAGGACGATCTTTTTGAAAGTTGGGTGGAACTAGGGGAAAAGTTCTATAAAGGCATTACAGAGGCTCCTATACCCCTAGATATGGCCGCAATTCGTGCCCTTAAGAAGTCCCCTATCGCTCTCGATCTTTATTCGTGGCTGACCTACAAAACATGGATTGCCACACAAAGGGGCAAACCTACTTTCGTTGGGTGGCGCACTCTCCAAAAACAAATGGGTTCAGACACATTACGTCACAGGAAGTTTAAAGAAAACGCATTAGAAGCCCTTAGAAAGGTGTATTTAGTTTACCCTAACCTTTGTATTGAAGAAATTGACGAACGTCACAGAAGCGGAATAAAAATTTCACCTTCACGGCCAGCCATCCTACCCAAGTGAAGCAAACAAATTTAACAAGGGTAACTCCTTTATTTGTATTGCTTTTAATGACCCGATGGTGCATCAGGGGCGCTGATTCCTGTCCCATCCTATTGTCTGAAATGGGGAAAACTCGGTGGAAAAAGTAAGTTATTAATGGTGCATCAGGGGCGCAAGCAAAATTTTACTGACACTCAATAAAAACAATAACTTATCTATTTTTTGGTGGTTTTTTCGATGGTGCATCGAGGGCGGTTTGATGGTGCATCAGGGGCACATACACTATAGTATCCTATAAACTAATACCTGTAGTAGGCGCCCTTGAATTGTGGAAAACCTATCCTATTAAAAAAAAGAATTATGAAAAAGGACGCAATCCTGACGGATTGCAACTTTTAAAAATCCTTCCTTCGAGTGCCGACAGAAACAATACCAACGTTCTCACTTCCGTCAAAGGGTGGGTGCTCGCCATGCTCGGAATCTTCGATTCCTGTGCGTGGCTCTGCTCCCCGCTAAGCGGCCTTTGACCTCAGCTCGCCCTTATGGTGTTTTGAAAGTGTCGGCTCCGAGGAAATGTCAGTCTTCCATCTCACCAAGGAAATATTAAAAAGAAAACTGTCCTCTCAGGGCATTGAGAGGCCAGAAAAAAAAGGGCTTATCAGACGAGGAACTTGGCAAAATCCTAGGATTATAGGATTCTAGTACCCTAAATTTGACCGTATTTTTCCTTGAGCAAATCTAAAGCCTCATCGAGTAATTCAGGGACTTTGCGACGACTGACAATAGCCAGCATGTCGAAACCATCAGCAGTTGAACGATTAACTCGTTTATTGAATTGGACTTTATCCCCTTCTGCCAAATTATCGAATTTTGTAGGTTGGGCGGTGGCTTTTGATCGAACTTGTTTTTTTGGCCTGTCGTTGGCCACATTGCCCGTAGATTGTTCTTTTTTGCGTGGCGGTGGTGCGATATCTAAACCGTTTCCCATGATTTAACCCTCCTGCTTTTTGGTTAATTTATTCGCTATTTCTTGCGCTAGAAGCAATACCTTGTCACGCACAGATTTTGCGCTGACCTCACTAGCGGATTTACCGTTATTGTGAGCTTGTCGGATTGATGGACGTTCGGGCAATACATGGTCAAAAACAGACATCCCTGCCCTTTTCAAATAAGCCCTAGCGTCTCGGTCTTCTACTTCCGAAGCATCCGCACGGCAGAAAAGAAAAACGATTTTTTCAAGCCCTACCCCACTTTTTTCTAAATCTTGCGCCGTTTCAATTTGTGGTGGCATATCGTCGAGACTGTACCCAGTCGGCAAAATGACCAAATCTGAGGCTTTTGCCATATCTAACCCGCCCCGCTCTGCAAATGCGGGTCCGTCTAAAATCATCAAATCAAAGTTTTCAGCGTCATTGATAGCCCTTTTTACAGTGGCGTATTTTTCGGCGGGGATTTCAGGTTTTACACCGTTCATATCACGGCGGCTTTTCCAATTAACTGTAGAACCTTGGCCAGTGTCCAAATCACCGATTTTGACCGACCAGCCTTCACGTGCGAATTCCACAGCGATTAAACGTGCTAGAGCTGACTTACCCACGCCGCCTTTTTGAGAGATGAAAGAAATTATCATTTTAATAGTATCCTAGGATGTTAGGAATCAATAATTGATAGGATACTATAATCCTAGAATTATAGGAAGCTATAAACCTAGGTTTTTCAAATTTATACACGGGTGGCTTGGTGATTTCCCTGCTTTTTCGGAGGCCGCTTTCGCAAGGAGCGTTTTACGGGTGGCTATGGTTCTGACTGCAAATTGGCGCTTGCGCCCCTGAGCTTGTCTCAGGTTGATTTGCGGTCATGGTTCTAGATGACCGATAAATAAGCCCCTGAAAGGGGCGAACGGCAGGGAAAGCTAATCCTGCTTTTCGGTTGCTCCTGCTGGAGCTTAATCCGTCCACAGTTTTTAACGGTCAAAATAGTGATTTCCTTTTGTGTTCAATAACGACTGAGTAACCATTCCAGCTATTAGGCGTTGATTTCAACAGCCGCAACGGAGCTATCAAGAGGGACGTAGTTTCCTCGATGACAGCCACCGTTTAAGCGTCCGTTTTTAAGAAATTCAACGAGCTGGAATGACCCAGTCGATAATTGAAAGGAAAATACACTATGAACCTATTTAACATTTATATTACGGAGGATTATTCCGACAAGACCACAGGTGAGGACAAGACTAACTTTACTAAAGTTGGTACGGGTTTTCCGCACCAAGACGGCAAAGGTATGAACATTGTTATCCCAGAGGGCATTGCTTTAAGTGGCCGCTTACTGGTTCGTGAACGCAAAGCAAACGAAGACAAGCCCGATGGGAAAGCAGCGGACGCTTTCAATGAAGGCTAGACCCCGTAAATATTCAGGCTTTGGCGTGGTGACACGCCAAGGCCATTTTTTATGGCCTTACGTGCGACCAGTTGAAGACGATACCCGCCAGCTGTACCAAAAACAAAACCCAGAAGTTGAAGGACACCCAGACGGCCACAAAATCGTTAAAATCAAAATGACCTTTGAAGAATAGGGGAGGGCGGTATTGACAAACACGCCCGAATTGTCGTAATTATGCGAAATGAAGATTAAAGATGATTTTTTTAAAAAATATTTCAGAGCTTATGACGATTTTCGTTCGGCGGTGGACAGCAAAACAGAATTAGTTGTTAGCTTGTCAATGTATCGGGACGCCCGAATTTTAAGTGACACACCACTGAGTGAAAAATTTATTAATACCGTGAAAGGCATTGAATCGGGGCGTATCTGGCCAGAAGGCACAGACGAAGCCAAACGCATTTTTCTAAAAGAACAGGCCGCCGTTGCTTTGCAAAACTGCGGTATCTGGCACAACCCCTATAAGCTTTAATTTTTATTTCTGCCTGTTTAATTACTCCTTTTTTTA
>JAJDDO010000004.1 GCA_029260265.1 Phycisphaerales bacterium | reverse complement strand
CCGTGAGAAATCCCGATCGCATCAAAAACCCAGATCGGCGTCAGCAAGCCAACGAAATGCCCGCCAAAAATAATGAGAAAGCCGACATGAAAAAGGACGCTGCCGGCAACGAGCTGTTTGCGCCGCAAGAGCTGGCTCGATCCTGACCGCCATGAATATTGGCCATGATCAAAACGCAAAATGCAGCCGACGACGAAGACAACAAGGCAAATATACGGATAAACGCCCAAGAAGAATTGATTGAGATAGCCCGCCATCAAACGATCCCCCTCGTGTCTTTGGCGATTTTCGCCGGAGGCTCGCCAATATTCATTCGATCAAGCATATCGCTGACCTTTGGACACGCCTCTTCGCCCGGCCCAAACATCACCGGCTGATCTTCCCAAGCCTCATCGAGCGCCTTCAGATCATTGGGGTCGTCGTCCGGGGTTTTCCGCAAATCATTGAGCTCTGTTTGCGACGGTTCCCGTCCGGCGATAGACTCGAGAATTCTGAAGACCGCAAGGTACGGGGTTTTACGTTTCTCAAGACGTTCCTTGATCGCCGCAATCACGCTCAATGGCTCGGCGAGCAACAATCGCGCCTCCTCCGCCGGCCGCGTCGAAAGATATTCAAGAAACAGCGGCAGAAAATCAGGCAGTTCACTGGCGCCGATTTCAAGCCCGCCTTCAGCGTAAAGCGTTTTCAGATCGACCATCGCCTGACCGCGATCACGGGACTCGCCGTGAACATGTTCGAATAGATGCAGCGACAAAGATCGCGTCCGGTCGAACAGAAACACGTACCGCTCCTGCAGCTCGTAAATATCAAGAGATTTGAAATATTCAATCAAACGAGCGATTTGCCGGAGCGCCCAGGCCGGCGCCAACGCTTCATCCAATATCGCTTTGTGTAAATCGGCCGCCGCCGCCTTTATTTCTTCTGTGGGGTAAGAAAGAAGCGCGCTCAGCGCTTTATAGGTATTGGCCATCACGGTTCTCCCTTAAACTTTCTGTTTCGCGGCGCCTTTGGCGAAAAGGCCCGTCCACTCGACGGCCTTTTTCGGTTCGCCGCAGCCATCGCCGAAGCTGAAGCCGCACTCGCCGCGCAGATCGAATGCATCTTCTGAATATTCGCGGTGCGATGTCGGGATGACAAACCGGTCTTCGTAATTGGCGATCGCCATCAGTTTGTACATTTCATCGATCTGCCCGCCGGTCATGCCAACCTTGCCGGGGATCGTTTCATCAACCGCGCCTTCGTAAGATTTCGAGCGCATATAGGCGCGCATGGCGATCAGCTTTTCGAGCGCCTTGGCGACCGGCTCTTCATCACCGGCCGTCAGAAGATTGGCGAGATACTGCATCGGAATGCGCAGATCCCTGACATTCGGCATCGAGCCTTTTTCACCAAAGGCGCCCGCTTGCGCCATGGATTGAATGGGCGACAGCGGCGGCACGTACCAGACCATCGGAAGCGTTCTGTATTCCGGGTGCAGCGGAAACGCGATCTTCCACTCCATTGCCATTTTCCAGATCGGCGAGTTTTTCGCTGCTTCCAGCCATGCGTCGGGCACGCCATCCTCGCGGGCCTGTGCCTGCACCTTTGGATCATTCGGATCGAGGAAGATATCGAGGTGACTTTGATAAAGATCCGTTTCTTCCTCAACGCTCGCTGCTTCTTCGATCCGGTCTGCGTCGTAAAGCACAACGCCAAGATAACGGATGCGCCCGACGCATGTTTCAGAACAAACCGTGGGCTGGCCCGCCTCAAGGCGCGGATAGCAGAGCGTACACTTTTCCGACTTTCCGCTTTCCCAATTGTAGTAAATCTTTTTGTAAGGGCAGCCGGACACACACATACGCCAGCCGCGACATTTATCCTGGTCAATCAGGACAACGCCGTCTTCCTCACGTTTATAGATTGCGCCGGATGGGCATACCGCGACGCATGAAGGGTTGAGGCAATGCTCGCAGAGGCGCGGCAGATACATCATGAACGTATTTTCGAACTGGCCGTAAATTTCCTTTTCGACATTTTCGAAATTGTAGTCCTTGGAACGTTTGGAAAATTCACCGCCGAGAATTTCTTCCCAATTCGGGCCTTTATGAATTTTTTCCATACGCTCGCCGGTAATCAGCGAACGCGGGCGCGCCGTGGGCGCTGTTTTCATTTCCGGCGCTTTTTGAAGATGCTCGTAATCGAAAGTAAACGGCTCGTAGTAATCGTCGATTTCCGGCAGATCAGGGTTGGCGAAGATTTTCGACAACACGCCGAGTTTGCCGCCCATCTTCGGTTGGATCTTGCCGTTCTTTTTACGCTCCCAGCCGCCGTTCCATTTCGCCTGATCTTCCCAATCATCGGGATAACCAATGCCCGGCTTGGTTTCGACGTTGTTGAACCACGCATATTCAACGCCTTCGCGCGTGGTCCAGACGTTTTTGCAAGTGACCGAACACGTATGACAGCCGATACATTTGTCGAGGTTCAGTATCATGGAGATTTGCGCTCGAATTTTCATTTTGCGGTCTCCAGCTTCTCGGTCGCTGGTTTATCCATCCAGTCGACTTTGTTCATTTTTCTGACAATGACGAACTCATCACGGTTGGAACCAACCGTGCCGTAATAATTGAAGCCATATGATTGCTGCGCATAGCCGCCAATCATATGCGTTGGTTTCAAGACTGTACGCGTCACGGAATTATGAATGCCGCCGCGCTGGCCGGTAACCTCTGAACCCGGCACATTCACAATTTTTTCCTGAGCGTGATACATCATGATCATGCCCGGCTTGACGCGTTGAGAAACAACCGCGCGCGCCGTTAATGCGCCATTGGTATTGTAGGCTTCCACCCAGTCGTTGTCTTCAATGCCGGCTTGGCGCGCATCGTCTTCCGACAACCAGACAATCGGCCCGCCGCGCGACAAAGTCAGCATCAGGAGATTGTCCGTGTAGGTGGAGTGGATGCCCCATTTCTGGTGCGGCGTGATGAAATTCAGGACAATCTGTTTATTGCCATTGTCTTTTTCGTTGATGATCGGCTCGATGGTTTTCGTATCGACCGGTGGGCGGTAAACGCAGAGCGTTTCGCCAAAAGCGCGCATCCACAGATGGTCTTGATAAAGTTGTTGCCGTCCGGTGAGCGTCCGCCACGGGATCAATTCGTGCACATTTGTGTAACCGGCATTGTAGCAGACTTTTTCGGACTCGATGCCAGACCATGTGGGCGAGGAAATAATTTTACGCGGCTGCGCCACCACATCGCGAAAGCGTATTTTTTCGTCCTCTTTGGGTAACGCCAGATGCGCATGTTCGCGGCCTGTGACCTTGGTGAGCGCATTCCATGCTTTTACAGCGACTTCGCCATAGGTTTCTGGCGCCAGCATCAAAATGACTTCGGCCGCGTCAATCGCACTTTCGATGCGCGGAAGGCCTTTGGTCGGTCCTTCTTCCGTCACTTCACCATTGAGCGCCTTTAGGTGTTCGACTTCATGCTCGGTGTTCCATGCGATGCCCTTACCGCCATTGCCGACCTTACTCATCAAGGGGCCAAGCGCCGTAAAACGTTTGTAGAGATTTGGATAATCACGCTCGATGACCGTCACCGCCGGCATGGTCTTG
>JAJDDO010000030.1 GCA_029260265.1 Phycisphaerales bacterium | reverse complement strand
TGGAAGGACGGCGTGGCGGCGATCTGGTTCATCCTCCGTTTTCGTTTTTTCAACTGAGGCCGAAACTACTAGTCGAAGCGATGTATGGTGCCTTCGCGCACCCCCTTTTCAAAAGCTTTGGTTTCCCGCCTCAACAGAAAGCTCAGGCCGATCAACCCGATCAGGTTGGGAATCGCCATCAGGGCGTTCATCACATCTGAAAAATTCCAGACCAGTTCCAGCTTGACCACCGCTCCGACAAAGACAAAGATAATCCACGCTACCCGGTAATAGCGGATATAGCCCTCCCCGGTCAGATATTCAAAACATTTTTCGCCGTAATAACTCCAGCCCAGGATGGTGGAGAACGCGAAGGTGGCTACTCCTAAAGTGACGATCCATTGCCCCCACTGGCCGGGCAATCCGGCGTTGAACGCCTGAAGCGTCAACGCCACACCGGTTTCCCCGGAGGTCCACACGCCCGTGGTCGACAACACCAGCCCTGTCAATGAACAGACAATAATAGTATCCAGAAAAGTTCCGGTCATCGACACAAGCGCCTGTTTGGCCGGTTGATTGGTCTTGGCGGCGGCCGCCGCGATGGGCGCGCTGCCCAAACCCGCTTCGTTGGAAAATAATCCGCGTGCCACTCCCCACTGGATGGCCTGGGCGACCGTCGCGCCGGCAAAACCGCCACTGGCCGCGGTTCCCGACATGGCCTGCTCGAACAGCACCACCAGGCCCGCCGGCAACTCCTCCAGATGAGTCAGGATGATGAACAGCGACCCGCCAAAATACACCAGCACCATGATCGGTACAAAAAACGAAACGACATCGGCAATCCGGCGGATACCTCCCAGTATCACCAAACCGGTCAATCCCGCTAGAGCCAGCCCGATCCATACCTTGTCTACGGGCAACATATCGGCGAGGGCAACGGAAATGGTGTTGGCCTGCACCATGTTGCCGATGCCAAAGGCCGCCAGCGCGCCGAACAGGGCAAAACACACTCCGAGCCATTTCCAGCCCAATCCGGTTTCAATGTAATACATGGGGCCGCCGCAAATCTCCCCCTTGGGATTGACCTGGCGATACCGCACCGCCAGAAAACCTTCGGCGTATTTGGTGGCCATGCCGAACAGGGCGGTGACCCACATCCACACCACCGCGCCCGGTCCACCCGCGGCGACCGCGGTGGCGACACCGGCAATATTACCCACCCCGATGGTGGCGGCGAGGGAAATCATGAGCGCGCCGAAATGGGAGACATCCCCCTTGCCCGTCCGCTCGCGCGAGAAGGTTAAGCGCAAGGCATAAGGGAGCAAACGAAATTGAATACCTTTAAGCAGAATGGTCAGCCAGATGCCGGTGCCGACCAGCAAGACCAGCAGCCAGGGGCCCCAAAGGATTGAACTCAAGTCGGCCAAGAACTGGTTGATGGCATTCATAAGGGAGTGGGTTTAGTTTAAAGACGCAGGGTTGGCCAATTGAAATAGCCTGGGGAGTAGTCACCCTGTGGAGAGGATTTCAATGAGGTCACTTCTTTTTTTTGGTTTCTGTTTCCTTTTTTATTTTGGCCTCCAATCTTTTCTTTTCGGATTCCTTCAAAGCCTTTTCCAGCACCTGGATCAATGCCGCCTGCTTTCGGCCTTCGTCCTCCACCCGGTCCATAATGGATACAATACGGGTCTTAAGGCCGACGCCGATTCCCCGGTCTTTTTTATCCTCCGCAATGCTTCGCTTTAAAAACTCCTGGGCCTGCTTGAGTTCGGGAACCTGGGTACCCTCCAATTGACGCGCCAGGTTCTGCTTGACCGGCAGGGCGCCCTGGATGGCGATAGTCAGGCCGCGGCCGTTGGACGCATTGGGTACGGCACTTTTATACCGGTCGGCCAGAGCCACGCCCGTCTGAAATACCAGGATGGTTTGTTCCACCAGCGCCTTTTCCTCAGCACTCAATATTCCATCGGGTTCACCGGGAGCCCCCTGACCCTTCTTGGAGCCGCTATCTCCCTGCCCCGGAAAGGAATCCGGCAAATCGGGATTGGGTACGGCCCCAGGCACTCCCCTGAATTTTTTCACGGAATCCTTTTCTCTATATCTCAGGGGGATTTTGCCGGGGTCGTCCGTAAAATGTGTGATCCCATTTTCATCTTTATATTTATATATTTTGGCCAGCACCGGATCGACGGGGAAAGTCGCCCATCCTAAAAGGGCCAAAATCATAACTTTTGAAAAGATGCCGCAAATACTGTAGGACTGTTTCATAGGGCCATGCACCGGTAGGTTAAACGTAAGTGATTCAATAAATTAGATCATCTATAGATTATATCAACCGAATCTAAACTCTGCTATACTTTAATTCTAACCCTAATTACTGGCATGACAACTGGAGGTCTTGCGTGACGCCCAGTCCACTGAAGTACGTCAACGATAATATCTATAGCCTGTATCCCGATAATCGTATTGTGGGTTATTATTTATACGATGTTCATGATGATATGGTGGGCCGCATTCAGGGCCTGATGGTCGATCCGGAGTTCTATCAACCCCGGTACCTGGTGTTGACCATTGGCGGGTTCTTGTTCACGGAAGGCAAAACCGTTCTGTTCCCCAAAAATCATTATGAGACGCAGGAGTTGGGGAAAGTCAAAACTTCCTGGCGGCGGGACTCCATCCAGCAATCCCCCTCCATCAATGACGTCCATTCCCTGACCCTGGAACAGGAGCAGGTTATTCTGGGTTACTACGACCTGGAACCTTACTGGGACGTGACCGAAAGCAACTTCAACTCCTGACTCCACCCTGGCGTATTCCGATCCGGTTCAGTAGTTCAGCCACTGCATCCGAAACGTCCTTGACGCTGATGTCCTCAATGCAAAAGGGTTTGTGGTGGGGCGAGGGATTGCATTCCTTGAAGAAATTGTGACGACAAGGTGAACATGGAAAAT
>JAJDDO010000029.1 GCA_029260265.1 Phycisphaerales bacterium | reverse complement strand
GCGTGCATGTACGGGCGCTACGGCTACCGACGGATTGCTGCGATGCTCCGGCTCGAAGGCTGGCGTGTGAATCACAAGCGGGTCGAACGGATCTGGAAGAAGGAAGGGCTCAAAGTGCCGAGGAGGCAGCCGAAGCGTGGTCGATTGTGGTTTAACGATGGGTCGTGCGTGCGGCTTAGGGCTGAGCACAAAGATCATGTCTGGAGCTATGACTTTGTGCAAGCTAGGACGCATGATGGGCGGAGCTTCCGGATGCTGACAGTGATCGATGAGCACACGAGGGAGTGTCTTGCGATCGATGTGGCCCGGAATCTTCGCAGCGATGATGTGCTTGAGCGGCTCGCTTGGCTGATGGCCACCAGAGGCGTCCCGAAGTACATCCGCTCGGACAACGGTGCGGAGTTTACTGCTAGGGCCGTGCGAAACTGGCTGAGCCATGTCGGCGTGTCAACGCTGTACATCGAGCCCGGGAGCCCTTGGGAGAACGGATTCATCGAGAGCTTCAACGGCAAGCTGGGTGATGAGCTGCTCAACGGAGAGATCTTCTACACGCTTCGTGAAGCGAAGGTCTTGATCAATCGGTGGCGGACTCACTACAACACGAAGAGGCCACATTCATCTTTGGGCTACCGCCCGCCAGCTCCCGAAACCCGGATTACCCCACCAGAGGGCTGCTCCGCTACGCTCCACAGCCCTCTGGTGGGACGAAGAAGCACCGCTGCCCTAACATAGGGAGTGGTACAAACAATGGGGGCAGGTCAGCTCTCGGTGGGGCGAAGAAATAGTACAGTGTCAATTTCAGGAATGTCGACTCCTTCGTTGTAGAGATCGACTACAAAGATAAAGTTGATCTCTTGTCGAACTAACCGTTCTTTGGCTGTTTGACGATCCTCCTTTGAACTCTCTGCAGATAAGGCCAGCGATGGGATCCCGTGCTCATCAAAGAACTTTGCCATGAAGTTTGCATGAGCAACACTGACACAGAACCCCAATCCACGAGATTGATTTGGATCAAGCAGGGTCTCACGCACCTTCTCCATCACGAGGCCCGCGCGAACATCATTCCCTGTATACACGCGATCGAGATCTTCGATGCTGTATCCGCCACGCTGCCATCGGATCCCGCTCAGATCCTCGCTATCCGTCACGCCAAAGTACTGGAACGGGCTCAACAGCCTGCGATCGATCGCATCGGGCAATCGGATCTCTGCGGTTGGCTCGCCTCCAAACCATTGGAGGATGTTCATACCATCGCTTCGCTCGGGGGTGGCGGTCAAACCGAGCAATACTCCTGGCTCCACATGCTCAAGCAATCGCTTATAACTCGGAGCAGCAGCGTGATGAAACTCGTCAACCACGATATAGTCGAACTTGTCTGGATCGAATCCAATCATCTTCCGGCTGTTGTAGCTTTGAATAGAACAAAAGAGATGATTGGATTGGGATGGATCAGTGCCTCCAACCAGGAGATCGCCAAAGTTCTGCTCGCGGAGTACCGCTCGGAATGTGCCAAGTGCCTGCTTGAGAATTTCTTCGCGATGTGCTATGAAAAGCAATGATGGTCGGTCACTCCCTGCCCACGCGCGGTAATCAAAGGCCGCGATCATGGTCTTGCCTGTACCAGTGGCCGCAACTACAAGGTGCCGATGTTTGTCTTGCACTTCACGCTCAGCACTGATTGCGTCAAGGATTTCCTCCTGGAATGGGTACGGGCGGAGGTCGAACATCGGGAAGTCTGAGCCACTAATGTTGGCAGGCTCTCGCTCACATTGGATTGCTTCTTGGAGTCGTGGCAGGCCATCGCATCCATAGGATTCAAACTCATCATCGTTCCAATAGCTCTCAAAGGTTGCAACGATCTTCTGCCACATGTGCGGCAACTCATACTGGCTGACCTTGCTCGTCCATTCCAATCCTTCAGACAATGCGGCTCTTGAGATATTTGCCGAGCCGATATACCCACTACCGAACCCTGTTTCGCGATGGACGATGTAGGCCTTGGCGTGGAGCCTTGTCCGCTTGGTGTCGTATGAGACCTTGATCTCTGTGTTTGGCAGCTCACGCAACGCTTCAATGGCCCGTGGGTCGGTTGCCCCCATGTAGCTTGTCGTAATTAGCCGCAATCTTGGACCATCTGGATGCGGGGTCGATGTCAGTACTCTGAGCGAATCCATGAGCAATCGAGTACCGCTCCATTTGATAAACGAGCAGAGGATATCAACGCGATCTGCCTGTGCGAACTCCTTATTGAGCTGTGAAACAAGCGATGGGTCATGGCGAGTGCCCGTCAGCAACGCCGAGCGTGCGAGCGGCGTATCGGGTCGGTGGGCGGGTCTGTCTTCTTCGCTCGAGTGGACAGCAAGAAGACGCTGGAGCGGGTTTGCTAGATTGAATCGTTCTGCCCAGTCGTCACCGAGTTCGTTCACCAGGGTCTCTATCAGTTGATCTACCAATCGGCGTTGTCGATCGGCTAAATCACGCCCCCTGAGAGTCGATAGTGAAGAAGTGAAGAGCCGCTCGAGATATTGGGCAATGGCTGAATGAGAATCCTCGGCATCTACATCTGCGAGATCAATTAATCGTGGATCACAGGAACTGGCCAGGTCAGACTGGAGTGCTTGTGAAAGCAAGGCATCGTAGATACCGCCTTTGATGTGGCCGTGTGGATCTTTGTCATCACTCATTGAGTAGATTATACATGATTCGGTTTCGCTTGTTGCGGAGGCGTTGTGATTCAGCAAACATAAGTTCAGCGGCACCAGATACTCAACGATTAGCCAGTGCCTATTGGTATCGGAATCGTGCATAGGATTTGACAGAGTGAATAGACTCAAGGATTGATAAATCAATGATCACAAAGCAACATGACCAAGCAAAGGTGCCCGTAGATCCAAAGAAGAAGGCAGGGTTCGAAGCCGAGCGCCAGATGGCGTTCTACTTCAATCGAGCCTTCGCCGAAGACTCTGCGGTGCACATACTCCATGACATTCGAATTGTTGATCCTTCACAACCTGAGCACAATGGTTCACCGGGAGTCTGCCAGATCGATCATCTGATTGTCCATCGGTGGGGGATGTTCATCATCGAGAGCAAGTCTGTTCACGACGAAGTGAGTGTTCAAAGCGACGGGTCTGGGGGTGACGAATGGACCCGGCGATACAAGGGGCGGGAGTCAGGTTTTCCTTCACCAATTCAGCAGGCTCGCCGTCAGGCAGAGTTCCTGCGGGTTTTCCTTCAGAGGAACCGAGAGCAACTTCTAGGAAAGGTAAAGCCCGGGTTCCGCACTCTTTCCAAGGTTGTTGTTGGATCTGACCAGCGAGGGTTTCAGAGTATCCCTATTCAAATCATCGTGGCAATTTCTGACAGCGGGAAGATACGACGAGTCAAAGGATGGAAAGAGCCCGTAAAGCCATTTCACACCTTTGTTGCCAAGGCTGATCTTGTCGCAGATAAAGTTCGAGAAGAGCTTCAGAAACATCAAAACAGCAGCAAGTTGCTCGGGAAAATTGATGGAGATTACGGGCTCTGGTCTATGCAATCAGAAGAAGCCGTTTGTGTAGCCGAGTTTCTGAATGGATCGCATTCGCCTCTGCATTCTCATGAAGTATTGTCGGAGCCCGAGATTGTATCTCTGAAACCTGTGATTGCACAGAAATCACAACAATCCAAGTCGTCCGAGTTGGGTTCAAGGCCGTGCTGTAAAGCGTGCCAGAGCGAGCAATTGGCCGCGCATTCGGGAAAGTATGGCTACTACTGGAAATGCCAGGATTGCGATATCAATACGACCATGCCAACCACTTGCACAGTGTGTGGTGCCAAAGGTTCTTATGGCAAGGTGGTGAAGATACGGAAAGAGGGCGTGAAGTACTTTCGGTGCTGTGAATCGTGCAAAATGGAAGAGCGGATTTGGGTTGAATAGTTTCTTTCTGTGTGGCCTGGAATCAGCAATCTTGATCGCTTGGAGCGTTTAGTGATTTTGAATAGCTGATGAACCCATTGCTATCCAATCGCTGAACACCCTCATTGCTGTAGATTATCCATTCGATATCAATTGCTCTGGCCATTCTCTGGCAGGCATCCATCTCTCTTTCCTCAAGACATGCGGAGTGGCGATCGCCCTGAACTATGCGTCGTACTCCAACCTGGAGCAAGCGTCGAAAGCAGGCCACGCAGGGAGTCCCGGTTATATATGCAGTGGTTCCTCGAAGATCACACCGAGCAAAGGCGACTGCGTTATCTTCAGCATGAATAAACCAGTCGTACTTGTTCGGGCGATCAAACTCGATCAAGTCATGAGGTAGACCTGACAGGGGGCCGTTATAGCCTGTGCTCAGTACCCGGCGTCCAGAATCGACAAGTACGCAACCGTGCTTGGTATTTGGATCAGGAGACCTTCTGCTGACTTGTTCTGCGAGATCAAGAAAATATCGATCCCAATTTGGACGCTGATCCGGAGTTGGTTGGTTTGTAGTCGACATTGTCATGATTTCTCAGTGTGCTATCTTCAAGGTTTACAATCTGTGATAGTTAGTCTAGGAACTTCTTCTGCTCAGCAGAAAATCTTCCTCTTTGAATCGGTATCCAAATGGACAACCGAGCATTCAAGCCGAAATCAAACACTATTTGGTGATTCATGGATACCAAATGAGCAGTAGTAGGGGGGCGGATTCGCTGGAACACAAACTAGCCCTCAAACCGACCCCGCGCGGCTGGGATGAGGTGATCCCCTGTGCCGCATTGAAGATCTGAGGTCGCATCGCATGTAGGTGTAGTTCCCACTATGGCAAGCTCACTCCGCCGACGCGAAATTCCGGATCATCAATCGAGGTGCCTTCGCCCCAGTGATAATCACGGTCCTTTCGGATGACTTTGAACTTGTCGAGTCCAGGGTACGGGAATGGTGTGACCTGCCGTTGATCGTTGTCATAGGCGACCCGATGTCGCTTCCAACTCAAGTCCATATAGGGGCCAGATTCGACGATAAAGACTCCTTCGTTGAGTCGATACGACGGGTCGAGCGATTGACGAATGGCGTCGCAGACAAAGTTGGTTGCGCGAGTGAGTTCAAGCGTTAAGTCCTGCACAAGCGCAACCTGAAACTCGTACTGCTTGAGTGCCCGTCGTTCTGCATCTGTGCCAGGATCGGCATTGCAATAGAACTTCTGTGTGCTCAGCATGTCTCCAGATGTTTCGGAGTGATTATTGAACACACGCATTAAATCGCTCAGCACGAGCCGAAAGTTTTCCATTGCTTGATGTACTTCCGGGAAATGATCCGGCCAAATCCGATTGAATAACCAAGTGCGTAGGTCTTCCAGTTGTTCCGCGGTGTCCTTGAACAACCGTGGCTGCCCGGATCCCAGCATGTACGAAGTCCATCCGGTCCAGTTCTCAATCTCAGCAGCGTCCTCCCAGTGGCTGAGCAAATCGGCATACAACTCGACTGATCGCTGTTTCGCCATGTCCGGTGGCGACAAGGCGTCTTTTACGGCCATTTCGTGTTTGTTCTTGATGCCTGTAAGCAGTTCGACCGTGTACTTTTCTTTATTGTCGTCTACGATCTTATGGTGTTCCTTGCAGAGCAAAACGAGATTGGAAAACAAATGTCGTTGCTCTAGCGTCAACGGAGAATTGCCGCGAGGGCCGCCTTCCTTCTCCGCCACAATGTGAGCGATGTCTCCAACCAAAGAGGGGTCGTCGGTGGTGACTTCATCGACGAGTAACTCACGTCGGCACATAGCGCAACGGTACCCACTACGGCTCCATATCAGTAGTCGTGTCTTTGGTGATACGCTCATGCAGGAATTATATACCCAGTAGGGGGCCAGCGAATTTTGTGTGGCATGTTTGAGATATTCTGTTCTGTCTTCATGCGGCCCTTTCCAGCTCTTTGACATTAATAATTAGCCGAAAGAGCTTCGGATCGCCATGAGTGGATTGTCTATCAATTCGAATCGCCGGTTCCTTCCCTCCTCTCATTGTGTATCGAACGGGATCCCGCTCAACACCCGTCAGTTGCTCGTTCGGCGTGTGCGCATCATGAGCACCGTGTACTCGATGCTTATTGTACCAAACTTGAAACTCATCGAGCCGCTCTTGGATCCGTTTTTCCGTTGGAATGAGACAACTCGGTCGTAACCAACTTTTCAGCGTGCGGAAGAACCGCTCGATCTTCGCATTGAGTTGCCACACGCGCGCTTTACATCGAACATGTTTGATTCCCTGGGCCTCACATGCATCAGTAAACTGCTCACGGAACTGTGATCCACGATCGCTGATCAAGAACCGAGGTGTCGTGCCAGATTGCACCGCTGCATCCCGGATCAGTCCGTTCATATCATCAGTTGTAACCCGCCGGTTAAACGCCTTGATTGCCAGTAGCTTCCTCGAATACCCGTCCAGCGCCGCTGCAATCTCAAACCGTTTCCAAAGCACCCTGACTTCAGTGATATCGGTGTGCCAGACGAAGTGGGGGGCCTTGGGCTTCAGGAGATGAGTGGCATCCCCTGCCTCAGGTACCGGAACATGCCGTTGCCATCGATCGGATTTGGATCGTTCTTCCTCAAGAATTCGGCGTATCGATGTTCGGCTGATCTGGATCCCTGCTCGGATCATGTGCCGGGCAATCGTCCGTGTTCCAAACTCCCGTTCTGGGCACAGTCGACGGATTTCATGAACTGTCCATCGCACCGCTTCATGCAGCCGATTCCATGGCGGCTCGCCGAGTAATCGTTCCGCTCTCCCTTTGTCACGCAAAGATCGGCGCCAGTTCCGGATTGTGTTGGGATGAAGACCGAATCGAAGTGCGGTTTGCTTCGAACTCCACCCTCTGAGTACGGATAACTGGAGTATCTCGGCCCGTTGCCCGGGATCGAACTGAGGCCTTCTTCGGGGTGCTTTGGCCATCCTTTGAGCCCGGAATATGGCCACCTCCCGCTCAAGCATTGCCGTCTCCGTATACAGATGATCCCGTTGTCCCAACATTCTTGTCATTGGAGCTGCATGGGAGAGTGCACGAGTTCGCGCCAGCCCGTATCCTTGTGCCATGGCGATCGCAATGGACTCAATCAGGTGCCACAAACTCCGCGAATCATGCGCTACATGCCGTGTTTTGCGATGTCCAGGTCTCGGCGTTTGGACAAGGTTCAAATCGGCAGAAATCGTTGATATTGACCCATTCATGGCCGATTCTACAGAGATTCAAAGTCGTTTGTCGCTCAAAAAACCGGACAAAACGGACATCAATAACCACAACAAACTGCTGGCCCCCCACGGATAAGGGCAGGGATCTGAGTATCTCTTGGCCACCGTATCGTGCCCCCGCTATTGACCCACAAATTCACCGAGTAATCCGGGGATATCAGAGCAGTCGGGCGCGAGTGATGATGACACAGGTAACAAGAGTACGGATTATGGTCCAATTTATGCCCAGAATAACTCGTCGGGAGCGGATCGAATAGAGAAAGGCGGTGAGTCGGATGGTGATAATACGCGTGTTCCACAAGTCACTCTTCCGGATGACGAGATTGATACATTGCTAAAAAAATTGGATGAAGCTGTTGATATAATTAATGCTAATCCTGTGCCATATTCGCCATTGGGCCCTAACTCAAACTCATTCGCATGTGAAGCATTGCGTCACGGCGGCGTATCTCCCGTTAGAAACCCCGGTCTTAGCGCGCCAGGCTGGAATGTTGATATGCCGGGGATTGGCCGAGAGATTGATTGGGCTAAGATTCGTAGGGAAGTATTGTGGGGCCCGAAGTTTTAAATAGTTCAATGGAGTATAGAAATGAAAATGTTGATTTTAGGCGCAGCAATAGGGTGTTCGCTAGTGGGCGTGTTGTGGTTCGTTTATTGTATTGGAGAAGATACAAAAGAGCCTAAGGGGAGGATTGATCAGATTGGAGAAAATTTTGACCGCATTGTGTATGAGATTGATCTCCTTGACGACATGAATATAGAATCGGTTCTTCGCGAGTTGGGTGGTCCAGAATTAGGTTGGCACCGCGATGATTTTCGTTTATTTAAATATTATAAAAATGACAGCGGGAGATTTGTTCAAAATAATCAGTTGGTGTCAATTTATTTTAACGCAAACGGTTCACACTCTAAGACGGTGATCGAAAGTGTCTTGGTTGGGCCATGACGGAGTAGCGGTCCAGCGACTTTGTGTACTTCTGTTTTTGGCATTTGGGTGATTTTTCAAGCGGCCTTCCTTCGCTCTCTGACTTTGAATTCAAGTCGGAAGAGTTTCGGATCGCCGCGTGCGGATTGCCTGGTTACTCTGATCTCTGGCTCGATGCCTCCTTTCACTGTATAAAGGGTGGGAATCGGATCCACGCCTCTGATCCTATCCTCCGGCGTGTGCGCCTTGTGCGCAGCATGCACCCGGTGCTCATTGTACCAGATCTGGTACTCGTTGAGTCTCTTCTGCATCCCGTCTGTCGTGGGGATCATCCATGTGGATCGCATCCAGCCCTTCATGGTGCGGAAGAATCGTTCGATCTTCCCGTTGAGCTGCCAGACCCGGACCCTGCCTTTCACATGCCTGATTCCTTGCAGCTCGCAAGCCTCCTTGAAGCGTCTTCTGAACTGCGATCCGTTGTCGCTGATCAGAAATTTGGGTGCCACATCGGATCTTTTCACCGCGTCCTTGATCAGCAGGTTCATGTCATGCGTATGGGGTCTTCGAGCGAACGCCCTGATCGCCAGCAGCTTGCGCGAGTACCCGTCCAGTACCGCCGCGATCTCGAACCGCTTCCAGAGCACGCGGACCTCGGTGATGTCGGTGTGCCAGACATGGTGTGGGTATTTGGGCTTGAGCAGACAGTCTGCATGATGCGAGGTTGGGGTTGGAGCAGGGCAGTTCTCCCGCCCCGGCCCGGCAAAGTCTTCTTCCAATATCCGGCGGACCGAGGCCCTGCTGATCTGGATGCCCGCGCGGACCAACTGCCTTGCGATGGATCGAGTACCAAAGTCATTCTCCGGGCAGAGGCTGCGGATCTCGTGAACGGTGTGCCGCACCCCTTCATGCAATCGATTCCATGGCGGAGATCCGAGCAGCTGATCCACCCGATCCTTGTTCAACAACGCTTTCTTCCAAGA
This sequence comes from Phycisphaerales bacterium, assembly GCA_029260265.1. GTDB lineage: Bacteria > Planctomycetota > Phycisphaerae > Phycisphaerales > UBA1924 > UBA1924. Next base: position 136,094 of record JAJDDO010000029.1, on the reverse strand, counting down.
GCGGATGGTGTTCGCGTGCAGCCCGAATCGATCGGCGGTCTGCTGTGTGCTCCACTGGCGCAATGCCGCCAGCTGCATGATCTGCGCCCGCTGCTCGGGGGTGAAGTGGGGGCGCTCTCGTGGCGGCTTCGCTAACCGACTTGAGCGGAAGATCTCCAACTCGCGTTCGAGCAATGCAGATTCGGTATACAGATGATCACGCTGGGCCTGTATCCGGACGGATGCGAGCGGATTGCTCAATGCACGGGCTCTGGCGATGCCGTATGATTGGGACATGGCGGTCGCAACAGAGTCAACCAGGTGCCACACGCTTCGTGATCGGAGACTGAGCATGGCGGATGCTATGTTCTTTTTTGACCCAGAATCGACGATTTGGGATCATCACAAAGTGCTGGCCCCCCACATGGGAGCCGAATATCACATAACCAGCCGGTCGGATTTTGCAACCAGCTTCAGATTTTGATGCGGACATGGAAAAAGTGTCTCTGTTGGTTTTTCGAAGAGGGTGGCGGGACCTCTATTGCTTATGAAACAAGGACTTGCGTGAAAACGCGGGTCCTTTTTTCTTGCCCAAAATCAGTGATTTGTACACAACTGTGTACACAGCGATTTGAGCTTGAAACGGGGTCCGCCCAACCGGAGCAACACAGGCTCCAGTGAGGCACTCATGGCCAGCATAATCAAGAGAGGCAACAACTACTCGATCCAGTACTCCACCGGCTCGGGTTATACACGGAAGTCCCTGCGCACGAAGAGCAAGCAGGTCGCGGAGGAGTTACTACGGCAGTTCGAGTCTGCGGAGTTTCATGGTTTGGAATCTCCACTCCCGACGAAGACGCCCATCGGCAAGGTGGTGGGGGAGTATGTCCGAAAGATGATCGCGACGAAGACTACTCGCAGCGCCAAGAACGATATGCAGTACCTGCGCGCAGCTTTCGGTGTGTGCTGCCCGGAGCTGGAATACTCGGAGTATCGGAACGGAGGGCGGACACCCAAGAAACCCATTATGGACGGTAAACGCCAGGTCCGTCCAATCGAGAAGAGCTGCTTCGAATCAATCAAAACGCAGGACATTTCGGAGTTCATCATTGGGCTGGTTGATACCAAGGGGATCAAGGCGACTACGGCCAATCGGTACCGCGAGGTCTTACACACGCTCTTCAGTTGGGCGATCAGCGAAGGGCGCGTCAGGATGCCCAAGGACCGAAACCCGGTCACGGCATTTAAGAGGTTGACTCAGAGGGCCTCTGAGATCCGTTATCTGACACTTGAGCAGGTCGATGAGCAGTTAGGTGTCTTGGAGTCTCATCGACTGTTACTGGCTGTTACAGCGGTGTTCATCTATGCGGGCATCCGTCGCGAGGAAGCAACATGGCTGACCCTTGAGGATGTCGACCTTGGCGCAGGAGCCAACGGGATGATCCGTGTTCGAGCGAAGACGATCAATGGTGAGTACTGGGAACCGAAGACCAAGAAGAACCGGGTGATCCCGATCAGTCGGTCGCTGCGGGTGATCCTTGATGGGTACCAGCCTGCTGCTTCGCCCGAGGGATGGTTCTTCCCAAGTCCACGAAGCCACTGCCAGTGGGATCCCGACAACCTGTCTCGGGCGCTCAGGGTGGCCAATGGGCCTTATGGATTGGAGTGGGGGTGTCTGGACTATCGGCACACCTTTGGTAGCCAGCTTGCCCAGAAGGGGGTGAGTCTTTACAAGATCAGTGCTCTCATGGGCAACTCGCCGGATATCTGCCGGAAGCACTATGCTGCATTGGTACCTGAAGCAATGGGGGATGAGGTAGAGTTTGGATCACATCGCTGCTCCGCTGAGCTCCACAGCTTTTTTAATGGGACAAAGCGGTAAGTTGTCCTAAGATTGCAAGTGATAAAGGGTACGAGCGCGGGTCAATGGCCTGATTGTTAAAAATAGGTGATCAATGAAGACAGTAGCTTTAGAAATAGATGATCAACTGCTTCCAGAATGGTATCACGTCACGACCTTGTCCAACTTTGTGAAGGGGTACGATAAGTACCAAGGGCGTTACTCTAAAGCCCATATTTCTCAAAGCACGTTTCCTGACCAGTTCTTCTTACTTCGGAAAGAAGAAATCCCAATTGGTATTTCCAAGGCTTCTAGGCTCGTGGATAAGCTTGGGTTAGACGGCGACAGGCTAATCGTTCTGAAAACAAGAGTTCCAGAAAACCGGTTGTGCAATGACCATGCTTCGGGTGTGGCTCAATACGTACCTCAAGATTTCATCGACTTAGACTCAGTGTATTTTATTGATAATGTGCAAAGCCTTGATGCCCTCAAACTAACCCCAGTGCGTATTGAAGACGTCGTTGCCCAATCGTTTGAAGTGATTGACAGAACTCTTTTGCCTTGGGATCAGTTAACGCCAAGAACGATATCAGTGCTACCTGTTGCAATGGCTTGTCAGGCATCTTGCAAATTTTGTTTCTCGAAGGCTTCTGTATCGTCAGGTTTTGAAGGACGGATTTCTGATTGGGGCCGCATTGCATCCGTATTGGAAACGGCAAAGGAGACAGGTGCTGAACGCGCTGTAATTACAGGTGGAGGCGAGCCTACTTTGTTGAAGGGCGATCAGATGATCAAGCTTGTTGGAGAATGCTCGTCGTATTTTAGAAAAGTCGTTCTTATCACAAATGCCCATCTTTTTGGGGAAATGGATTCAGAGAAAAGATTAGCGGCTCTTGTGTGTCTAGATCAGGCGGGACTATCAGTTCTTGCGATTTCACATCATCATCATGATACCGCACAGAATGCTGAGATTATGGGGCTAGACACAAAAACCGAAAATGTTGTCAAAACCTTGCGTGACCATGAAGAAGCATTTTCAAACATTTCCATTCGATTCGTTTGTGTTCTCCAAGACGAGGGTGTTTCAAGCGTGTCAGATATTGAGCATTATCTATCATGGTCTGCTGGGCAAGGTGTTGCACAAGTGACGTTCAAGGAGCTATATGTTTCGACAAGCAATGAGTCTGCGTTCAGTGATCTAGCTGCGAATGACTACAGTGCACAGCATCAGGTTTCCTTGAGTGTTGTCTATGACTTTGCTGCTAAACACTCCTGGGAAAAGGTTTCGGAACTTCCTTGGGGAGCGCCAGTCTTCAAAGGCGAATGGGACGGGCGGTGTATGCAGATAGCCGCCTATACAGAACCAAGTGTTTATTGGGAAAGAGCAAACGGTGTCGCACGTAGCTGGAACTTAATGAGCGATGGCACAGTTTTAGCGTCATTGGAAGATCCCATGAGCCAGGTCGCTCCACGATGAATTTTCAAGAGTTTAAAGCATTTAGAGACCAAGTTACAGAACAAAGATCTTTGTTGCGGCTGGACTGCATGAACCCCTTCAAGGCAATGAGTTTTCTGAAGGTTGAGTTCGAAAATGCTAGGCGATATTCCTGTGATGACGCATTGGATCTATGGGCGGAAACAATGGATGTCGAAGAATACAGGAGCGCAGCAATAGCTTCTGGAGGCGTGCGTGAATCCCTGAAGGGGCTTTTCCACATATTCGCTGCTCATGGCAAGGAGTTGTGGTTGCCAGAAGATGTCTATCCTTTCTACTGGGATGCCGCACAAAATGAAGGGCTATCTCCTCGTTCATTCCCCACACTTCCCATTCCAGATTTTGCAGTTTTGAATCAAGCTTCTGCGGAGAGTGTTGTTGTCATTACAAGCCCCGTAAGTCCTTTGGGGCGAACGTTAAACGAGGATGAAACATCTCAAATCAAGCATTGGTTGAGTGAGTCTAGCGGGCGACAGGTTATTCTTGATACGGTATATTCCTATACCCGGGGCTTCGATAAGAACACAATGGAGCTTTTTGAAACAGGGCAATGTTTCGTATCTCATTCTTTATCGAAAGCATGGCTTGAGCGTGGTGTGTTTGGAGCACTCTTAGCTCCAGAACGGGATCAGCAAACTTGCAGAACTGTGTTGGTGAGCCCTTCAATTGAAGATTGTAGTTCTGCGTTCACTGCACTTGAGCGAAGTATTTTGCCTGACAAGCAACAGCATGCTTTTTCACAGGAGTGGGGTAGGCTTACTCCGATTATTCGGGAGTTTGCACCAAAACATCAAATACCAAATACTGGATATTTTGCAGCAATAAATGCTAGGCATGATGATGTTTTAGAAAAGTACGACGCGCTGGTAATCCCAGCGACAGTCTTCGGGTCAAGTAGTCATGACATCTCGATCGTTAGTTGCCTACATGACATATCTCTCTGAAACAACCGGTCTTCTTTCGTTCTTGTGAGCATGCATCCACCCCGGCGGACTTGCGATGCCAGGGTGGATGCGAGGTAGATTATTGCTTGGCTGATCAAATCAACCGGGATTTTTCTGCATGTTCAACCTCCTCTCTGAGATAACGCACCATGCCGTTCTTTCCTCTGCCGGGCAAGAGTTTGCGCAGTCCGAGGCGTTCAGCGATGCGGGGCACCTGTGATCTAGAACACTGCCAACGGTGCACGAGCTCCTTGGCGGCGATGTACTTCGATGCTTTGCTCTCCACAGTACGGGCCATCTTCACGCCCCCCTGCCTGATCTGGCGATGACCGGCACCGCGTAGCCGGCGGCTTCACGGATAGCTCTGAGGGCATCAGAAGGGTTATCCTCATTAATCGAAACACGACGCGAGCCGTCTTCGTAGTAATCGTTGAGCTTGGGAAAGACATCAGTGTTGGTTCCAAGTCGGGCATGCCACTGGCGGCGTTCGATAAGCTCCATGTCCATCCCCTCTGCGTGCTGCAACCAACGATCCACACGGAATAGGTTCGTTGTGCTTCCACAGTGCTTGATTTTGTCTGCGTAGCTCACGGACCCTTGGCGGGTCTTGGGTTCCTTGCTCGGTTTCCTTGCTCTTGGGGCATCTCCCCAGAACCTCCTGCTAGTTCCGTAGCGAGGTACTCTATTGGTCTTGCCAAGTCTTAACACCCAGTCGGGCCAGCCCTCTTCAGGGGTCTTAATGAGGTACTTCGTGGCGTACCGGCCAGCTTGGAGAGCGCCTCCTTCGAAGTATTTTTTCGAGACTATTGTGAGCCCGAAGCCAGGTCGATTTGATTCTGGTGGTAGGAGGTCCTTGGGCCGATTCTTGTCCCATTCAATTTGCAGATCCGCATGGGGGATGAATGTTGCATCGACGAGAACATGGTAGTGGGGGTTTCCCGATTTCTGGAACTCCAGTACATAGAAGTAGCGACGAGAGTGCAGATGTCCCTGACGGTCGAGAGCTTGCATGAGCACGCTGATACACCGTCTCTCACGAATGTAGAGGTACGCTTCTTCATGGCTGTTGAAGAGCGTGGGGTCCACTGTGAGCGTCAGCATGAGGATCGACTGGAAGGTTTCGAGAACAGGGATCAATCGCGCTCGGAGGTTGTATCCTCGCCGCTCACAACAGTCGGAACAGTACCAGCAATCACAGCCGCACTTGGCCAGCTCGTAAGTCGGCGGGAGTTCGTATGTTTCTGTTACAACATTCTGGAACTCTTCAAGTAAAGGACCGCCCCCGCCTTTGGCGGGGTCGGTCCTCTCTTCCAGTGTTGTTTCTTGAGGGACGCGTTCGTCGTTGTGGTAAGCCAATATAACCTCCTGATGCGATGCATCGGTTGGTCCTTTGGCTTGCACTCAGCCCTTCATGGCTGCGCTGGCGACTCGGATCAGTGTTGTGGGTTGTGAATTCTGATGTTTGGTTTAACGATTTGAACTTTGTGTTTCTTTGTGTAGATCATGCTGTATTTGGGAGGTCTCTTTTCACGATGATCTTGGACTTCTAGCTCTAGCGGGAAGTCGTGAGGAGTTAGGATCAATTTCCTATTCTCAATATGCATCATTCCTCCTCCCCATAGAATTCTTGTGGAACTCTGATTGCGCGTCTTGAACTGAAATCAAAGACAGCGTGGATCTCGCCGTGCTCAGTCAGCTGTGCATCCGCCGTGTGTCCTAGCCAGAGCATGCCGTCGCACTGCTCGTTTGTGACGAAGTTGTGTTGCTCGAGGCCCGGTTTTCCGACCTGCAAGTTTTCTGCAGCCCACATCGCGAGCGTGTTGAGGAGCTGGTTCAAGCTGATCCCCGCATCACTGGCTCTTTTCTTGAGGGTGCTTGCTGCATCGGGATCTAGTCTTACTTCCATGCGTGTCACTGTTGTTTTCTTTGCCATGCCACTAGAATACCCACTAGACATAGTGGTGTCAATGCCGGTGTGCAAAAATCCTTCCGCCTTGCTCTCCGGCGTGCCTCATTCTGCCGTCTGGTACTCGCTGTCAAGGCACGCTCGCCTGCGCTCGCTTTCCACCTTGACAGCTCCGTGCCAGACGGAATGCTGCCCGCCAAGAGAGAGCAAGGCTGGGTCTGGTCGACTTCCGTGGTAGGAACCCGTTGCACACCGGCAGTTATTGTGTACACAACTTTGTACACAACTTAGTGGCAAAGATGTGAATTATGGGTAACATGGACATGACCAGCCGGAAGCGTAAACCACTGGTATCAAGGCAAGTCCATGTGACTCATAAACATAGCAAAACCCTCTGGAATCCCCTCATAACCCGGAGGTCGTTGGTTCAAATCCAGCCCCCGCTATTCTTTGACTCAACAGAGTCGGGTACAAGCCGATGTGAACGACATGCTCGTTCGGATCGGCTTTTATCTTGTCCACATAGCACCCATTGAGGCTCCGGCGTTCTTCGAGGGTTCCGGTAGCAAGGCAGGTCTTGAATAGCCTCATAATCGGCTGAGATCAGCCTTGCGGAGAGTTCTAACTCTTAGGTTCGGCGTCATGCCCAGCTTACCCTCGGCACGAGAACGCTCTGTGGTATTGCGATTGATAGTAAGAGTTGGTGACTGGAGTGTCAATCTGCTTACAGACCCACGAGAACAAGCCAGGGGCAACCGGCATTGAAAAGGGCGAGGTACGCGAATGCATCTTGATGATGTGGGGTTGGCTTGTGATATACGCGTTTGTTGGGATCCAGATGTGCTGATCCTTCGACCGTTCATTGGCCAGCCCGATGCAGCAACTACTCTCTTTCGTGATGGGGGGTGGGGCAACGCCGATTCCGAGTTACTGCACATTGCATGGAGATTCGTTGGGGGCCGATAATGGGACTTGCCAGAGTCGCAGAGATGCCGGAGGAGCCAGTCCTGTGCCGAATCCTTGCACCCGATGCATAGAACCCATGACTCGTTCGGCACTACGAATCCGGACACATAGAGTGGCGAACTCTTGCCTTCAAGCGCCAATTCAATTGATTTCCATGTTCGATAAGGGTAACTTGATTGGCTATCAGGAGTAACCGGATGATGCGAATAGGATTAGTTGTTTGTTTGTTGGCGGTTGTGAGCGGAGCCCGAGCCGAAGTTCCGCCTCCAATCGGTGACACGGGGTACGCCGAAGCTGGGCGTGTGCTGTTCACAGACGACGAACTCACCCAAATTACAGTAACAATGGATCAGAGCGATCTGCAAACGATGCTGGCAGATCCTTTTGACAACACCTACTACCTGTGCTCGGTCCACATTGTTAACTCACAAACAGATACGATCATCACTGATGTCGCGATTCGCCCTCGCGGGAATACCGCACGCGGCTCGACCAAAAAATCCTGGAAGCTCAAGTTCAATGAGTTTGTTCCCGGGCGCGAAGTGTTCGGGCTCGAAAAACTCAATATCAACGGGCATCAGAATGACCCTTCCGTCATTCGCGGCAAGCTCGCATGGGATGTTTTCAATAGCTTCGGCGTGCCTTCCCCTCGCGCATCAATGGTTCATTTTTCTATTAACGATGGATCACTCGTCGACGATGTCTTTGTCAATGTCGAGCAGATCGATGACGAGTTTCTTGCAGCCTGGTTTGGCAATGACACCGGCAATCTCTATCAATGCACTTATAAGGGAACCCGTGCTGATCTTCGGTATGTACTTCCGGGCGATGCGTCCGCGTATGCGAGCCTCGGTTCGCTGACATACGAACTCGAAAATGACAGCGGGATGAATCAGCACGCTGATCTTGCAGGATTCATTAGCTTCATCGAGTTTGCCAGTGACACAGAGTTTGCTGATCAGATCAACGATCGCTTTCATGTCGATACATTCCTTCGCTCGATGGCCGTGGATTGTGTCAATGGGCAATGGGACGGAATCTGGTATGGAGCCAACAACTATTTCCTCTATGTCAATCCCGATACCGGTGTCGTCGAGTACATCCCCTACGATCTCGATAACACCTACGGTATCGATTTCTTTTCTACCAACTGGGCCGCACGCCCCGCCGAGACCTTTGGCAACGGCGGCTTCGGGTGGGACTTCTCGAGCCCGTTCGGCAACGGCGCCGAGCCTCCTCTCCTGCGGCGGATATTCAACATCCCGGCGTACAAGAATCAATATCTTCGATATGTACGCGAGCTCGTCGGCGCTGTAGGCATGCCTTCAGAACCCATCCCAACTGTCTTTGAGGATCCGATAGACGATACATTCCTCTCCGCTTCGGATCCAAACTTCGATATTGAATTTGTTGTTCTCGCGAACACGACGGACACTCTTCTTGCCGATGTCTCCCTTCTTGGCCCAATCGCCGTGGGCGGAGACACCGACCAAACACGAATCATGATGTTCTTTGACACCATCCCCGGTGGAACAACCTCGAACCCCTGGAACCGAGACATCATCACGGCTACCCAGGCTGATTACTTCGTTGGCTCATGGACTGACAGCGGCGGCGGGTTCATTCTTTATCGCTGGTCAGGGTCCGATTGGGACCTCATCCACGCCAGCTTTGACGACCCGGCCGGCATGAGCCAGGACTTGGGCTTGAGCGCCGATGGGATTGTGAGATATCAGATCCCGCTCAACCATATGAATCTTGATGACACATCATCGTTTGCATTTGATGTTGTGACGACAGACGACCGAGATGGGCTTCCGGATCCCGGGATTGATCACTTATCCAATCCAAACCCATCGACGCCGAACTACGAAACCCCGTCGAATGCGGGCGTATACCCAACCCATACGCTTACGCCGTTAGTCCCGACAAGTACAGGCGCGACCGAGGGGGTGTTCAGCTTGGGCGCTCGCGAGTCACACATTGATGATCTCCAAGCCCGGCTTTCCCCGTTCGCATTCATGGGGTCCTACGCGGGCGGGAACTCTGATTATGGCTTCGACAATCAGGACTTCTTAAGTTCATTCACCAGCCCATCAGCCTACAGCGGCAATCAGCCCTGGGCCTGGGGGATCAAGCCATACATTGAAGCCCGCACAGATTTTCTTCGCTCTAACACACCGGCCCCCGCTGGGTTGCCCCGGATCTTTGTGAACGAGGTCATCGCGATCAATGAATCGGTGATCGCCGATGAGATGGGGCAGTTCGAAGATTTTATTGAACTCTATAATGACGAAGACTTCGCGGTGGATGTCTCAGGCATGCATCTCAGCGATACCCCGAGTATCCCCCATTTGTGGCAGATCCCCGAAGGCACCGTGATCGCACCAAAGTCGTTTCTCCTCGTCTGGGCGGATAACGAACCAGCTGACGGTCCGATGCACGCTACATTCAAGCTCGGATCGGGCGGCGAGATAGTCTCTCTATCTCATCGGATCGACGAGGGAGTTGTGCTGATCGACTCGCTCATCTATCCGGAGTTAAATGTGGACCGATCCTTTGGGCGTGCTCCTGATGGATCCGAGCTGCTTGAAGTCTTCTGCGCGGTTACACCCTTGGCTCCCAATGATCCTCGTGACGATTGCTTTACTGATCCGGAACCCACGCCGATGGTCTTCGTCAATGAATGGCTCGCGAGCAATGACGGCTCAGCACTCGACGAGTTTGGCGAAGCCGACGATTTTATTGAACTCTTCAACAACGAGAACACGGAAATCGATCTCGGCGGGCGATATTTGACCGATGATCTCACCAACCGTACGAAGTGGGAAATACCGCAGGGGGTGAGCATCCCAGCCAACGGCTACCTTGTTTTCTGGGCAGACAACGAGCCGCTCCAAGGAGCATTGCACACCAACTTCAAGCTCTCAGGCGGAGGAGAGGCAGTGGGGCTGTTTGATCGCCTTAGCAATCAGCTTGCCCAGATTGACGCTGTCACCTACGGCTCTCAAACAACCGATGTTTCAGAGGGCCGATCCCCGGACGGATCTGATTGCCTCGGATTCTTCGATCCAAGCCCGAACGCACCGAACCCATTCGGCCCCGCAGATTTGACCGGCGACGGCGTGCTCAACCTGCAAGACCTCTTTGCCTACCTCAAAATCTACAACTCCCAAGACCCCGCCGCAGACCTTGCCAAGCCGTTCGGCGTGCTGAACCTTCAAGATGTGTTCATGTACATCACACTCTTCAATACAGGCTGTGGCGAGTGATCTCAATGTAAAAAGATCGCTGATCTTTAAGAGGCGACCGCTCGATCTGCATTAAATTTCTTTATCTCATACACCGCTGGGAGTCTACGGGAGATGCATTTTTGACTCTCGTTGACCTTGTGATTTGGATGTTGGTTAGATCGGTCGACAGACCGCATAATGGACTTGATTTTCGTCTGGGCACTTAACATGCAATGCTCCTTCGATGACTCTGTGGAATAGGTTCTGTACTGGCCATGCGGCTGATAATGTGAACAGGTTCATTGGTGTGGATTGCTATGGGGCATGACATTGCCTGGATTTCAGATTGGAGATAGGATCTGCAATCGGCGATGATCCGGGACCGATTTGAACTGAGGCTGAGGGCGATGCTGTGAATCAACCAATCGATCTGCGATCAGATACGGTCACCCGTCCAACTCAAGCCATGCGGAAGGTGATAGCGGAAGCGGAGGTCGGCGATGATGTCATGCGGGCCGATCCGACCGTTATCGCGCTCGAAGAGCGTGTGGCCGAGATGTTCGGCAAAGAGGCAGCCTTGTTTGTGCCATCGGGAACCATGGCGAATCTGCTTGCGATATTGGCTCAGACTTCTCCTGGCGATGAGATCCTCACGCATAAGGAGAATCATGTTTTCTATTATGAAGGCGGTGGGTATGCTGCGGTCGCCGGTTGCAGTGTGAAGTTCGCCGAGGACGCCGACTCGATCAAGCGTGGGATCGTGTCTGCCAAGTCACTCAAGGATGCGATCCGTCCGTTGGATATTCACTTTCCAAAGCCGAAACTACTTACGATCGAGAACACCCACAACCGCGGCGGTGGAATCGTCTGGCCGCTCGCCATACTCCGCGAAACATGCGTCTATGCAAAGGAAGCTGGGCTGCGGGTCCATACAGACGGTGCCCGAGTTTGGAACGCCTCGGTAGCGCAAGGCGTATCTTGTCGAGAGCTCGCCGAGAACACCGATACGATCTCTGCATGTCTGAGCAAGGGGCTGGGGTGTCCTGTCGGATCGGTGCTCGCGGGCGATATACAGACGATTGAACTCGCTCGTCACAAACGCAAGATGATCGGAGGAGGCATGAGGCAGGCTGGGATTCTGGCTGCGGCTGGAATGTATGCCCTCGATCACCACCTTGATCGGCTTCAAGTGGATCACGAGAGGGCGAACAAGATGGCACATGGTCTTGCCGAGTTGGCGATGTTTGACTTTGATCCATCGGGTGTCGAGACGAACTTGATCTACGCCGCACTCAGCGACGGTGCGATAAAGGAAGTCGGCGATGCGTTTGTGTGGGAAAGCAAACTCGCCGAAATCGGCGTGCTGTGCTATGCCGAAAGCAGGTCAGCTTTAAGATTTGTGACGCATCTGGATCTTGACGACAGCATGATCGCTGAGGCGGTGGTGCGGATCGCGACGCTCTGGCAAAACAGCCCTTAGGCAACTCATGCTCCAGGCTGATGTCTCTGTTTCAAGGTGCGATTGCCAGAGTCCTCATGATGCCGGATGTGTTACTTGCTCACTGATAAATGGCTCATTGAGTTCAAAGCATCGTGGGGAACTCGACGAAATGAAGCAGGAGGGTGGCGGAGGATGTAAAGCGAAACAGCATGACACTTTACGAAATAGCCCCGCCCGGATTCGAACCGGGGACCGAGCGATTATGAGTCGCCAGCTCTAACCGCTGAGCTACGGGGCCGTACGCTGATCGTAGCACAATCCGAAGATCCCGTCGATCTCCACCGGCCTTGGGCTGGTGACTCCTCTACAATCTTCCATGACCATGACCAAAGATCACACCCCATGCACAAAGTGCCCTCGCACCTACAACTCAATCCTCGAAGCGATCGGGAATACGCCGCTCGTTCGGCTTAACAAGATCGCGGATCCTGACGCCGCCGATGTGTACGCCAAGTGTGAGTTCATGAACCCGGCAGGGTCGATTAAGGACCGCATGGCTTCGTTCATCATCGCCAAGGCTGAAGAGGAAGGTCTCCTGAAACCCGGAGGCACCATTGTCGAGAATACATCTGGCAATACGGGCATGGGCGCCGCCATGACGGCTGCCGCCAAGGGCTACAAATCGGTATTCACCATGCCGGATAAAATGAGCCAGGAGAAGATCGATGGTCTGCGGGCGTTTGGCGCACAGGTCATCATCACCCCAACGGATGTGCCCGGCGACTCACCCGATCACTATGTCAATGTCGCCAAACGAGTCGCAGACGAGACCCCCAACTCGTTTTATATGGACCAGTACCATTCCCAATGGAATATCGAAGCCCATGAAGTGCTCACGGGGAAGGAACTCTACGAACAAACCGATGGCGGTAAGGTTGACGCGATTGTCATCGGCACCGGCACCGGCGGCACCGTCTCCGGTATCGGGAGATACTTCAAGAAGATGGGTGCAGACACCAAAATCATCGGCGTCGACCCGCTTGGTTCAGTTCACTACCACTTCTTCAAGACGGGCACCCTCCCAACGCCATATGTCTACAAGGTCGAAGGGCTTGGCGAGGACATCAAGTGTGAAGCATTCGATCCAACAGTCGTCGACGAGATGTACCAGGTGAATGATTACGAATGTTTTACCACCGCGCGCCGGCTCGTTCGTGAGGAAGGAATTTTCGCGGGCGGTTCATCCGGCGGCATGGTTCATATCGCTTGCGAGATCGCGAAAAAGCTCGGCAAAGGGGCCAAGGTCATCGCCATCTGTCCTGATTCTGGCTCACGCTATGTCACCAAGTACCTCTCCGATGAATGGATGAAGATGCACGGGTTCTTCGAGCCTGAGAAGGGGCTCGGTCTGATCGAGGACCTGATCGACCGCACCAGCCCGGTCATTACGCTCGCGGATTCATCATCACTCGCCGAGGTGATCCAGTCGATGCGGGCCAATGGCATCTCGCAGATACCGCTGACCGATGAGTCAGGCAGCCCAACATGCATCGTGCACGAGGTTGATATCCTCCGGGCATTGCAGGATGGTTCAGCAACGAGTACAACACCATCGTCAACAATCGCCAACCCGCTGGGGGGGTTGCTGCATCCGAAATCGCGGATAGAAGAGCTCTACGGCGTGTTCGGCGCCGACCAAGTTGCGCTCGCGTTCGAGGGCAATAAGATTCTTGGCGTGATCTCGCAGATTGACCTCATCGAACATCTCAGCAAGCACACCAAGTAACCCAGTCATCAACGGCAGGCAAAAGAAAGATTTATCATGAATGTAAATGACTCGCACAACTTCGCGACACGCGCCATTCACGCCGGGCAAGCCCCGGACCCTTCAACAGGCGCGATTATGACACCGATCTACCAGACCTCGACATTCGTTCAGAAATCACCGGGAAAGATCGTCGGTGAATACGATTACTCACGCGCTGCCAACCCCACCAGAGCGGCCCTCGAAGCCAACCTAGCCAATCTTGAGGGTGCCAAGCACGGGCTCTGCTTCGCATCGGGCGTCGCGGCCACCGGCGCGGTGTTGCACCTTCTCAGTGCAGGGGATCGTGTGCTGCTCGGCGATGATGTTTATGGCGGCACAAACAGACTCTTTCACCGTGTGTTTGCTCAACTTGGAATTGAAACGACACTCGTGGATATGACCAACCTTGATGCAGTCCGCGAAGCCATGGACGAGCGTGTCAAGCTGATCTGGCTTGAAACGCCGACCAATCCAACGCTCAAAATCACCGATATCAAAGCGGTGGGGGAGATTGCGAAAGCGAACAACACCATACTCGCTGTCGACAACACCTTCGCGACGCCTTATCTTCAAAACCCGCTCGCTTTGGGAGCGGACATCGTCTGTCATTCCACGACCAAATACATCGGCGGGCACTCTGATTCCATCGGCGGCGCATTGCTCACCAACTGTGACGCCCTGCACGAAAAACTCAAGTTCATCCAACTCTCAGAGGGCGCTGTACCGGGGATCATGGAATGCTTCCTGCTACTCCGCTCGACCAAAACCCTTCATGTGCGCATGCAACGCCATTGTGAGAATGCTATGAAGGTCGCCCAGCACCTCAACAAGCACAGCGGGGTTGAGAAAGTGATTTATCCAGGGCTTGAATCACACCCGCAGCACAAACTTGCGAAGGAACAGATGCCCGGGTTCGGAGGCATGATCACGATGTACCTCCGAGGAGGCATCGGTGAGTCTCGCACGATGCTTGAAAACACCAAGCTGTTCGCGTGTGCTGAATCACTCGGTGGCGTCGAATCACTCATCGAGCATCCCGCGATCATGACCCACGCCTCGGTCCCCGCTGACCAACGGGAAGCACTCGGGATTGATGACAATCTCGTTCGGCTCAGCGTGGGCATCGAAGATGTGGACGATCTGATCGCAGATCTCGATCAAGCCATCGCCGCAGCCTTGAAAAACAGCAAAGCGTGCTGCTGACTGGTAGTTTCCGAGCTACGAATCGAACTCGCAAGACCGATAAATCACAAACACACCCTCAATGGGTTGTTTCGCTTCGTCCACTTTGGAGGGCTTGAACGAGTCTGGACAGCTTGTTTTATCAATGCGGCCAACCGCCTTCAGCCTACTGGCAATTCATCCGAATGCACCAATACACGACAAACCTATCGGTATTGTCGCGCAATGGAGTTTTGCTCATGTCGATCCGCACCAAACTTGTCACCCTCTTGCTTCTGCCAACCCTCGCGTTTCTCTACTTTAGCACGAGTGTATTCGTAGACGCGCGCGGAGATTATCGTGCCCACTCGTTAACCTCCGATCTCACTGAAGCCGCGACCCACATGAGCGCATTTGTCCATGAATGCCAGAAAGAGCGGGGTTACACCGCGGGATTTCTCGGAAGCAACGGGACCAAGTTCAGCAAAGAACTCCCCAAGCAGAGGCAACTCGCGGATGAAATGCTCGCATCTCTCCAGACATTCTTCAATGAGACTTCGAGCGCAGAGTTCCCAACCGAATACTCCACGATGCTTCGCAGTGCGATCGATATGGCTGCACAACGCAGTTCGATCCGCTCCAGCGTTTCAGCAAAGACCATTTCCACCAAAGATGCAATCGGATACTACACCTCGATGAACGCGATGTTCCTTGATCTAATCGCGATGGCATCCTCACACACGAATGACGATCAACTCGCCCGTGAACTCTCTGGATACGCCAACTTCCTGAAGTCCAAAGAACGCGCCGGAATCGAGCGAGCTGTGCTGTCCAACACATTCGCCCTCGATCGATTCGGCCCGGGTATGCATACCAAACTCGTGTTCCTCATCGGAGCCCAGGACAACTACATGGATTCATTCCTCTCGGTCAGCTCTGATGCAGCTCAGTCTCATTTCACAGAAGCCTCGATTCACCCATCCTTTGCTGAGGTCAGCAAGTACCGTGATACCGCATTGGCTAAAGCTACAGAGGGAAGCTTTGGAGAATCACCCGAGTCATGGTTCGAGGTCTCCTCCGCACGGATCAACCAGCTCAAACAGGTCGAGGATTCCCTCTCGGACATGATTCTGGAACGAGCATCCATGCTTCAAAGCACATCTCGCGCCTACATGTTCATAATCGGCATCGCTGGTTTGGCTGTGATCTCGGTTACCGCGTTCGGCGGATTCTTGATGCTCCGTCTTATCATCACTCCAATCAGAGAAGCGGTGAGCGCGCTCAATAAGATTGCCGACGGCGACCTTACCCATCGATTGCAGGATTCGCGAAAAGATGAAATTGGGCAGATCGCGATCTCTGCGAACCGGATGACCGCCTCACTCGCATCACTCATCCGTGATGTGATCAGCTCTTCTCACGATGTCGCATCAGCCGCGACAGAGGTCTCCGCCAATGCTGAAGAGATCTCTGCAGGGATCGACGAGCAATCATCAAATCTCAACCAGGTGTCAGCCGCGGTTGAGCAGATGAACGCTTCAATTATCGAGGTTGCGAGCAAGAGCGCACACGCCGAATCGCTCGCGAGCAACTCGGGTGATCAAGCCCAATCCGGAGCGGAGGTCGTGGGGCTCACCGTCTCTGGGATCCAAAGTGTCGAAGAACTCGTCAACAAGTCTGCCCGGACCGTCGGCGACCTCGGCGAAAGAAGCATCCAGATCGGCGAGATCATTAACACCATCAACGACATCGCCGACCAGACGAACCTGCTCGCGCTCAATGCCGCCATCGAAGCCGCTCGAGCCGGCGAGCACGGGCGTGGGTTCGCGGTGGTCGCTGACGAAGTCCGAAAGCTTGCAGAGCGAACAACATCTGCAACCTCAGAGGTCTCTGAATCAATCAACGAAATACAAAGCGAGACTAAACAAGCAGTCAACTCAATCAAGAGCTGCCAATCTGAGATGGCAACGGGTGTTTCATTCGCAAAGGAGGCGGGGGAATCGCTCAGCTCGATTCTCGACGCCAACGCCGCGGTCAATACTGAAATCTCCGGGATTGCGGCAGCAACAGACGAACAATCCGCCGCATGCAGCTCGATCAGCGAGAACATAGAGAACATCAGCGGGCTGATCGAACGATCGAGTGAAGGAGTCCGCGAATCTGCTACTGCTTCTGCGATGCTCTCGACAAGCGCCGAAGAGCTTCAATCTCTCGTTACTCGATTCAGGGTTGATTAACTCGGCGAGTTAGACAATGTCATCCATTGAGACCGAGCCGACCGCGAGTTCGGTGACAAACTCTTCGCATTCCTGTTCGGGGGTCTTTGCATGTGCAGAAGCTTCGAGTATCCTTCGAACGAGTGCACTGCCAACAATCGCGCCGTCCGCGTGCCTGAGCACCTTTGCGACATGATCAGGTGTGGAGATCCCAAATCCGCATGCGATTGGTGTGCCGGTTACACTTCGTATGACGCGCACACGCTCGGCGATATCGCTCGGCCCGTCGCTCTGCTCGCCGGTGATCCCCGCCCGTGAGAGTAGGTACACGAACCCAGTGCATGAGCGGGCAATTTCTTTGGCCCGTTCGATAGGCGTTGTGGGGGAGATCAATAGTGTGGTGGTTAAACCATGATCTTTGCACGCCCGGATGAGCCGCTGAGACTCT
The DNA here is from genome assembly GCA_029260265.1 of Phycisphaerales bacterium. Lineage (GTDB taxonomy): Bacteria > Planctomycetota > Phycisphaerae > Phycisphaerales > UBA1924 > UBA1924. The sequence goes on along the minus strand of JAJDDO010000029.1, from coordinate 118,658 downwards.
TCCAGAGGCGCATCCGGGAAGATGCATCCATCGAGGCCCGCTTCTCTCGCCCGCTTTGCGAACTGCTCGGGTCCACCCGTGGCGATCACGATGCTCACTGAAACCATCGCCACGATGCCTAACTCCAACTGATCGCGTACAGATGACACCTGCTCAAAGATCATTTCGGGAGTGATTCCTCGATCGATCGCGTCGTGCATTGCTGCTGCGATGACCGGGCCATCCGCAACCGGATCAGAGTACGGGAATCCGATCTCAACAATAGATGCTCCCGCGCTTTGCAACGCGATCAACAGCTGTGGTAATGAATCGAGCTCAGGGCTCCCCGCGCAGACAAAAGGAAGCAACGCACCTCGCCCTGACTCTTTGGATTTCTTAAATGCAGCGTCGATTCGATTCATTGTGTAATCACATCCTTTACCGTTTCGAGCCCCTTGGTCATCACCCGAGGCTCGCCCTCTGTAATCAGCACATCTTGTTCGTAGTGCACCGACATCGAACGATCCTTGGTGTAGATTGGCCAATCCTTATGCTTCTGGAAGATCTCTCCGGTACCGACACCAATCATCGGCTCTACCGCAACAAGCGTTCCTGGCTCGCACGGCTTGAACCCGTCCGGCCACTCGCCCGGGTAGCTCGGGATGACATTCGATATCCAAGGCGGTGCATGCAACTTGCGCCCATACCCGTGACCACCAAGCCCGCGGATCATGAAGAAGCCATACTTGTTCTCAACAATATCTTGCACACGCCGAGCCCAATCCATGTATGTGTTCCCAGGGCGGAGTTCTTTGATCCCCTCGAGGAGCGACTCTTTGCCCGAGTCCGTAAGCTTCTTGGTTTCCTCATTCATCTCACCGAACACATAGGTCCATGCAGCGTCGCCGATCCATCCTTTGTACTTCACGCCAATATCAATCTTCAGGATATCGCCCTGTTTCATCGGCTCGGTCATGTAACCGGCGGTGCCATGAACGACGCATGCATTGACACTCAGGCACGCCTGCGAAGGGAACGGAGGCAAATTCCCAGGGCGATACTTATGAAAACAGGAAACACACCCCAAATCCCGCAGCGTTCGCAGCACAAAGCCATCAATATCTGCGAGGGTTTGACCGTGGGCAAGATAATCGCTGAGTCGATGATGGACCTCAACAACCTTCTGAGCCGCAGCATATGCGGCGTCAATATCAGTCTTGGATTTGATTGCAATACGCATCTCGAATAGTAGGGGGGTCGCTCCGTCCCTGCCTGTGCACGCCTCAATACATCGTGACGCGTATATGACCGGCATAGGATTGTCACCATGCGCATCGCTTTGCTCTCTAACCCCCGTTCAGGACGAGCCAAATCGCGGGCAGCGGTCAAACAACTGGCCCGGTTGCTCGATGATCGTGGGCATCAGGTTGCCGCTCTCGATGTGTTCGAGCCCCAAGAAAAAATACTAGATACGGTGGGGGGTTGCGACCGGGTTGTTGTCATCGGAGGTGACGGCACCATGCACCACCAACTCACCACCCTTTGCACGCTCCAGATCCCAGCCTATCACTTTGCAACGGGCACCGCGAACATCATCGCCAAGCAGTTCCGGATGTCAAACTCCCCTGCTCGAGCGGTCGCAAATCTTGAACTGGATCATCCACCCAGAACAGTCTATATCCCAACCGCCAACGGCACCAAGTTTGCGATGATGCTCAGTTTGGGTATAGATGCTTCGGTTATTCATCGGTTTGAGTCTTCGAGAGGTACCAGCGGGGGATACCGAGCATACACCTCGCCGATTCTCGCAGAAATCGCGTCCCCAAGGCCCGCCCGCGTATCCATTGAAAACTCAGCAGGTGAAGTGAGAGAAATGGGCTCTCCCGGCATCGCGATTGTTTCCAATATGCCCGCCTATCCGATGCGTGTGAATCCCTGCCACAGTGCCGATCCGTCTGCCCCTGATCTCGTCGCCAGATTCATTCCAGCCCGGACTTCCGTTCACTGCGCCTTCCAGTTCGGTCGAATGCGTGTTCGCCGATCTTCAAAGCCTACAAGCACCCTGAAGAGCACGAAGATGACTCTCCGCGTACTCGACAACGATTGCCCCGTTCAAGTGGATGGCGAATGTGCGAGCCACATCCAAGGACTCGAAGACGGGTTCTTGAATCCAGGCTCACAGATCATGTTCGAGACAGGTGAGCACACAATGCTTCTCCATGCCCATTAGCGATGGCTGAAACCGATGGCGAGACAGTATGCCCAATGTCCGATAATATATCTTATGTAAAACTCGCACTCATGCCAAGGTCATGCAGACTCGGACGACGAGAACTGTTTCCGATGATCTACTAGAAAAGCCTTCGGCATGATGCCCAAGGCTTTCAATGAAGTGACCCCAGCGGGATTTGAACCCGCGTTCCCAGGATGAGAACCTGGTGTCCTGGACCAGGCTAGACGATGGGGCCGTCTTTGACCGAATCAAAGTGTATGCCATGAAGCCCAAGCGTCAACTCGCTGTGAACATCGAGCTATTCATACGAATCAGCTCGGCGTAACCGATCAGCAACGCTTCTGTTCGGTTGCGTCCTACTGAGGATCCGCGGATACCTCCCCATCGAGCCCACTCAACCCGGCATCGCTCATTCATGGTGTTCCCAGAGACCCTGATTTGAAACCCAGCTTGCGAGAACTGCTCAATGATCAGGGTGTGCTCAGGCATCCATCGCCCATCTTCGCTCTGGATGCACCCATCGCCATCACCGGGCCACCACCCGGCCGAATACAGCCCGTCGAGCGCGTATCCAAGACCTGACATTGCTGATCTCCATCGAAAGCGAATGCTTCATGCGCACTGTATCACTTCATCCAGATTTTGCACGCGGTATTCACAAATAATTTGTCGATTCAACACAGGCCTATGAGGCGTTCATATCCCGAAATCCGGGGAGGATGACAAAGGCGAGCAGGTCCCACATCAGGTGCACACCCACCGCAACTCCAAACCCGCGGACAAGAAACAGCACTCCAAGATAGACACCAGAGACCAGGATGAATGCCGCTAGCCGGAGATCAATCCCGCCCGTACTGAGCCGGATCTGGTCATGGATCCAGAGAAACGCAATCGCAGCCCCGAGGACCGCAGCCATCTTTCCTGCCTTGTCCTTAAACCCAAGCACATCGGTGATCACAAAGTGAATCATGGTAATCAGCACCAGCCGAAAAAGCATCTCCTCATAGAGCCCCGCCCCCATCGCAATCATCAATCGGTTCTGAAACTCGGATGAAAACACCGAGGCCTGCGCGACCGCTGCCTCGGCGCCCCCTTGAACCGCCGCGAGCGCTGCCCCCTGCTCAGTCCCCCCCCCACTTGCTCCACCAGAGTTGAGAACCATCCAAAGGATAATGAGAGGCCCGGTAAGAAACGCAGATTCTGCAATCATCGCAAACAGAACCATTGGGCGAATACGCCATTTGTCGCGGGTGAGCACATGCTGCAGCAAGAGTGTGACGACAAGGGCAATCGCTGGCAGGTGCAATCCGAGCACTCCAAAGACTTCAAAGAACCGACTGAGCAACTCGTGAGATGTAAGCGATGCGGTTCCGCGAGTACCAACCCACCCAAGCAAACCAATCTCGTAGTACAAAATGATTGGAAGCAAAAATACCAAGATATGAAGCGGACGCATCGAAAGCGAAAAATATCCCCGTTGATCTTCGCCCCAGGCATGGGCGACCTGCGTTGGCAGGACCACAGGTTGTGATGGTTGCTTCGAACTCATTGTCCCTCGCTGCACAGATCATTGCATCTGTAATCGGCATGTTCCATCGCAGCCGAGTGATTGCCCGCCTATACAAAAACCCGTCCACCAAACTGGACGGGTTCTGAATTATTTATTCGCACTGTTGAAGTGCTTAGCCCGTGACCTTCGCCTTGAGCTTAACATTCATTCTGCTCTTGCGGCGTGATGCCTGGTTGGAGTGAATCACCCCTGCCTGGGCAGTTCGGTCGATTACTGCGGAGACCGTGCGGAATGCCGCAGTCGCCTCGGCATTGGTGCCGGTGTCGAGTGCCGTCTCGAAGCTCTTCATCGCGTCACGCATATTGCGCATGCGCCAGCGATTACGAGCACGGGCGGTGATGTTTTGACGGACGCGTTTCTTTGCAGAGTTGGAATGAGCCATGTGGTACCTGGTATCGTCAATGAAAGCCCAGCGGAGACGCCGCTGCGGGTGTATATTGTTGCCCTCTCGGGCAAGAAATCAACTCTCTTGGCGATTGAACTTGCCCTCTGGATCGAGATGCCTATCGTATACCAGACCCGGATTGCCGGGCTGATGCGTGCGTAGCTCAACTGGATAGAGCACCTGACTACGGATCAGGAGGTTGAGGGTTCGAATCCTTCCGCGCGTGCTTCAAAGCCTCGTTTATGACGAGGCTTTGGCATTTTTTGACCCCATTCAGCGAGTCGTAATTTTTACCAAAAAACGACTCCAACCGCTCAAAATGCCCTCGTCCGCATTCCAAAGCTCTCCGTGAAAACCAAAGTCTGCGGCCAATTTCGTCATCGGACCCCCATCCGCGCCTCCTGGCAGTCCTGCCGAATCTTACCTGAGTTTAGCTGGACTATGGCTTGACGGCATCGGTCAGAAACCTTGGATACCCCGCCATCTCAGGTGCTTTACTCCTCATACGAGAAGGACACGGACTCAGCTTGATGGAGGGTGAAGGCCGCTGCAATGTTCTTCGCCTTTTCCGCTGTGTAGCGAATATCGACCCGATCCCCTTCGGACCCTGTGACCAAGAACCGGAAGGTGCTTGTACTCTCCGCACCGATGCCGCTTTCAACGAGGATCCGCTCCGGTCGATGCTCGACAGGGCTGATTGTCAGATCGTACCGATCAGACAGTGTGCCCGAAAGCACCGTTTCTGGACCACGCAGCTCGAGCAAATCGGGAAGCCCGATCTGTTTTCTGGCCGCGAGCCCCATCCTTGTCGGGATGATGTTGGTATTTTCGATCTCGATGGTGATCTCCCAGAGCTGGTTTTCAATCTGCTTAATCGAAGCCCAACGGAATGATAACTCGGGCATACTCGAAGCATGGAACATCGTGAACGCGAAGTTTCGATGGCACCCTTCTTCGAGCATGAATGGAGGGGTCACCCGCGAAGAATACTTTGTTCCCCCGCCAATCAACACCGGGCCATGGGTTGGGTGATTGAACTCGGTGTAATCGGTGAATGTTTGCCCGAAGAGCATGCGATCTTGCCAATGCATCCGCTCCGTTTCGGTAAACGAGCGACCAGGATCGGGGAGCTTGCGTGCCTCTGTCCAGAGCTCGTTCGTAAAGCTTGTGATTCCAAGCCCCTCAGCGAGCCAGTTGACGAATCCACCGTGCACGGTGTAGAGGTCCGCATGAATCACCATGTAGTTGTAGAACGGCAAGAGGTCTTCACCCGCATTGCCAAGCTTGTCGTATACGCGCTTGTCTGAACGCGAATACAGGTTCTCGCTATAGGATGCACCGGGTCCTCTCAGCAACATCCCGCCTGCGTTGTGGTAACTCTGTCCCGCAGCGATATTCGGATGGTTGAGCACAAACTGTCCAACAGCTCTTGTCTCCGGTCGATCGAAGGGATGCTCACCCGCGCCAAACTGGATGTAGTTGGGCTGCCAATCGCTCGGCCAGTTGCGGTTCATGTCGTACCCGCCCGGTCCATCCTCGTTCATCCGCCCATCGCCATCGTTATCAATGCCCTCTGAGCCAAGCCGAGTGAGCGTCCCCGCGACGCCTTCGGGTGCGCGCTCGATGATGCGTGGATCAACCTCGTTCCTGCGGTATCTCCCGTTGGGGTCTATCTTCCACATCTGGGTGATGTGCCCATCGCCGTCGAGGTCGTCGGGCGGGTCTTCATCAAAGAGTCCATCGGCATCGTTGTCGGTCGGACGCTGCCCGGTCCGGGCCGAGTTGGGCGTATTCGGGTTTGCGAACCATTCCGCCCGCCCGTCGGGGTTTTGTGATGGAACAAAGTAGAACGCCACACGGTCCATCAGCTCGGTGAGCTGATCAACTTCGCCGTACGATTTCGTGAGGTACCAGATCGAGTACAGCACCGTTTCTGTGGCCTGGATTTCATTGCCATGGACATTCCCATCGATGTACATCGCGGGCTTGGTGTCCGCTGGTCCCGTCTGCGGGTTGTTGAGAGTAATCGCCCACAAATCACGCCCTTGCTCGCTTTTGCCGATGGACTCCAGCGAGAGCAGAGCCGGATACGCATCGACCAGATCGTGCACAATCGTGGTCACCTCGTCATAGTCATAAAACCGATTCCATGAGATGTCAACCTTGGAAGGCACCTGCTGCTGAGCGATCGCGTTTGAGGAGCAAACACCTCCAGCGGCTACCGCTGAAGAAATCAAAATCGTACGAAGTTGCTTTGATGAAGTGTTCATTTCAAGTCTCCAAGCTTCAGTGTGCGGTTCCCGTATCGCGGGTCGAGAATCTCGATCGTTTCTCGTTCTATATCTGATGTACGAATAATCCAATGATGTTCTGACCGATCCCCGTTGGCCCCGATGCCCCAAACACGCGAGATTCGTTGCCCGCTGAGAATGTGATCAACTTCTGCAGACATGCGAACCACCATCGGGCGGATCGTGCGCTTCGACTCTGAAAATGCAGTGGTTGTGGGCATCTGCCCATCATTGGAAATCGCGAGACGAACTTCGTACAAACCATCCGAGATCTTGGTGACTTGTGGCCCTGCAAACTCGATCATTGGGCGGGCATCAATAAGTTCAAGCACAAAGGCTGCCTGCTCGTCAACAAGCCGGTCGAGTTGATCGTCAGGCGGGTTTATCCGTGAAAGTGGAACGAATCCACCAATCTCGACTGGTCCGAGCGTCGGATGCTCAAACGCCTCCCAATCGACGAACCCCTGCACACCGGATGCATCAAAGTATGCGAGCCACTTTGCATCCTCGGTCTTGGGCTGCTTCTTTGGTTTCGATTCTTTTGTCGAATCATCCGATTCTGGTGCCGGTTCAACTATGCGGCGTACCTGCACCCCCGCCTGCGCTGCAAAGCCCTCGATCATCTCTGGTGTCACCATCGCCATCATCGATTCGTCGACCGCTTCACCGGTCTCTGCTTCATAGGCCTCGATCAACTCGTCGATGGTCTCTTGGCTGATATCACCAACTCCGGATGGATGAAGCCCATCATTTGCCGGCTCATCGGCTTTGTCCGCTGCGTCCGAATTGTCCTCCCCATCCGTTTCCGGGGTGTCATCTTCAAGATCAGGACGGACCCAAACAACGGATGTAAAACTCGGGATTCCCTGCTGGGCGTAGAGCCACCCGTGGAAGGACCCCTCGTCGGTGCTCTTTGGGACAGAGTTCTGCCCAGTGGCATCTTTGTAAAGTTGGGCAACGCGTTTATAGAGATCCGCATCGGCGGCATCGATCCCCTTTGGGGCTCGCCCGCTCGCGTCTTTCCCCTTGGTATCTGGTGTGTTGATGAGATTGTCGCTGAGGCCATAGCTCATGCTCATAACAATATTGCGATGCCCGAGTACAAACGCTGCCAATGCCGCCGATTCAGGCTCGGACAACTGGTACTTACCCGAATCGACCGCATACTCGTCCCATCGGTGCATGAAGTTGCCGTTGAGATCAACGGCATCGAATCCATCCTCATTGATCATGCCGTCGCCATCGTTATCGATCCCCTCAGAATACAGCGTGAAGCTCGCACGCTCGCCCTTGTCGGCTTTGGGTTCAGCGTTGAGTCTCGGGTCATCGGGATCCACCATATGTGTTGGGGCCTCTTGAATCGGTGGATTCAGCCGACGCATCATGGTGATGTATCCGTCGCCGTTGAGGTCTTCTGCTCCGTCCTCATCGCTCATTCGATCGCGGTCCTGATCAATGTTTCTTGCGTTGCCGGCATGTCCCATGGTTAATCGCTGCTGATTCCGGAAGACGCCGTCTGGATTCACCAATGGAATCACATAGATGGTCATCTGCTCGAGTACCTCTGGATGCTCTTGGAGAACTCGTTGCGCCACGCCGAGAGCGGTCGATGTTCCAACGAGGTGCTGGGCATCGATGCCCGCGGTGATAAGCAAAGCGGGCTTTGATTCTGGAGCGGCGCCCTTGCCCGCGAGTGTGAGCAACTCAATCGCCCTCCCCTCAAGGCTCGTCCCGATCTGGGCTAACTCAGCAAGTTCATATGCACCGGCGAGGGCTCGCGCGGACTGCGAATGGTCTTGAACTGCATCATCACGCTGATTGACGGCTGCGATGGATGGCGAACTGGAGGCGAACCCGATCGCGAGGACGCGGGCGAGGCTATGGTAATTGAGCATTCGGTTCCTTTGGCTGTAACTCTTCTGAGACCGTTCGGCATGAACGCCGACAGATCATGCTACCACAAACGAGTAGGCGAGTTGCATTCCCCAGAAAACCTTGATCTGGGCACATGGAGGCTTGCAGAATCAGGTTTTATCTGCAATAATGCCGATTGCAATCGTTCGAGCCGTGCCTGGACGATTCTGCATCTCTTTGAATGAAAAGGATATCTGAAGAATGAGCGATCAAGCCGCACCCGTACTCCCCCATATTATTGCGGGCAAAGCCGTCCACTCCGCCAAGTGCACCTTCCGTCTAAATACCAATCCTGGGACAGGCGATCCGATCGCATCGGTGCCCATGGACGATGTTGGAATGGCGGAGAAGGCCGTTCAGGCGGCAGCGGCGGCGTACCCGGCATGGTCAAAGACCCCGGTCGGTGATCGGATTCAGCACCTCTTCAAATATAAGGTTCTTCTCGAAGCCCATGTCGATGAACTTGCCGAGATCATCGTCCAAGAGCACGGCAAGACCACCGCAGAAGCAGTTGGTTCGGTCCGACGCGGCATCGATTGCATCGAGCATGCCTGCGGTGCACCGATCCTTATGATGGGCAGGACACTTCCCCGCATCGCGGTCTCGTCCTCGTTCTGCAGAACCCAAGACGACGGGGGCGTCGGGATCGACTCCTCTGTCGATCGCTTGCCCCTTGGTGTCTGTGTGGGAATCACGCCATTCAACTTCCCGATGATGGTCCCGCTTTGGATGTGGCCGATGGCGGTCGCCAGCGGAAACACCTTCGTACTTAAACCCTCTGAACGCGACCCCTCATCCACCATCCGTGCGATTGAACTGGCTCACGAAGCAGGATTCCCTGAAGGGGTACTCAACCTTGTGCACGGCGGCCCAGATGTCGTCAACCATCTTATCAAGCACGATGATGTCCGGGCAGTCTCGTTCGTCGGTTCGACCAAAGCCGGCGAGTACATCTACTCCACCGGGTGCGCCCACGCCAAGCGTGTGCAATGCATGTGCGGTGCTAAGAACTTCTCGATCATCATGCCCGACGCGAACAAAGAAGCCGCGATTGATGGCGTGTTTGGCTCGGCGTTTGGCAACACCGGGCAGCGGTGCCTTGCTGGTTCAGTCGTGATTGCCGTTGGTGATGCCGCGGGCTGGCTTATCCCTGGTTTGGTTGTAAAAGCCAAAGCCGTCGGCGTTGGACGCGGATGCGACAAGAATACGAATATGGGACCACTGCAAGACCAGGCCGCCAAGGACCGCGTGCTTGGCTACATCGAAGCCGGGGTCAGTGCCGGTGCCGATCTACTCCTCGACGGACGGGAATGCTCGATGCCAAACGCCGGGTGCTTTGTCGGCCCAACCATCTTTGACAACACCACCTCGAACATGTCCATCGTTTCCGAGGAAATCTTCGGCCCGGTGCTCTCGATCATGCGGGCTCCGGACCTCGATGCTGCGGTCGCGGAGGTCAATAAATCTGAATACGGCAACATGTCCGTGATGTTCACGGACTCGGGGCACGCCGCCCACCGATTTGAGACCACCGTGAATGCTGGAATGATCGGTATCAATGTCGGCGTCCCCGCTCCAATGGCCGCCTTCCCGTTTTCCGGATGGAAAAAATCGTTCTATGGCGATCTACATACCAACGGGGAAGACGGCGTGCGGTTCTTCACCAAATCACGCGTCACCGTCCGACGCTGGATCTAAACACCCCCGCTCCTTCTCTCACATTTTTCAGTTCTGCAAGAAAGACACATCAAATGCCAAGAGTGACACGCGCAGCAATCATCCAAGCCGCAAACGCCCTGCCCGACTCAGACGATCTCGGTGCAATAAAAGAAGCGATGATCGAAAAACACATCACGCTGATCGAACAAGCCGCGGAAAAGGGAGCCAATGTGTGCTGCCTTCAAGAGATCTTCTACGGCCCCTATTTCTGCGCGGAGCAAGACATCCGATGGTATGAGATCGCTGAGCAGATCCCCGACGGTCCGACCGTCAAACTCATGCAGAAACTCGCTAAGAAACACAAAATGGTTATGGTCGTGCCTATCTATGAGGTGGACATGACCGGCGTGTACTACAACACCGCGGCGGTCATCGATGAGAACGGCAACTACCTCGGCAAGTACCGCAAGCACCACATCCCACACTGCCAGCCCGGATTCTGGGAAAAGTTTTACTTCAAACCCGGCAACGGCGGGTACCCCGTCTTTGATACCACCTATGGCAAAATCGGTGTGTATATCTGCTACGACCGCCACTTCCCCGAAGGCGCACGCATGCTCGGGCTCAACGGTGCGGAGATCCTTTTCAATCCCTCGGCAACCGTTGCGGGGCTCAGCGAGTACCTCTGGAAACTCGAACAACCCGCGCACGCGGTCGCGAATCAGTACTTTGTCGGCGCCATCAATCGTGTGGGTACCGAATCGCCATGGAACATCGGCAAGTTCTACGGGCAGTCCTACTTCTGCAATCCTCGCGGACAGATCATGGTCGAGGGTTCTCGCGACGACGACGAGGTGGTGATCGCAGATCTCGATCTCGATATGATCCGCGAGGTCCGCGATACTTGGCAGTTTTTCCGAGATCGCCGACCCGAGAGCTATGACAAACTAACCGAGATCTGATTTGGAAAGCAACTCATCCAACCCGTTGACCAACGCCGACCTGGCGCCGGTGACCGCCGACGAGCGAACCTGGAGCGCGTGGAATATCTCCGCGCTCTGGGTTGGAATGGTCGTGTGCATCCCCACCTACATGCTTGCAGGCGGGATGATTGATCTTGGGATGAACTGGTGGCAGGCAACATTGACCGTACTGGCGGGCAATCTGGTCGTGCTGATCCCGATGATCCTCAATGGACACGCGGGTACCAAACTCGGCGTGCCCTTTCCCGTGCTCGCCCGCGCGAGCTTTGGGATCAACGGAGCTCATGTGCCGTCCGTAGCACGCTCGCTGGTCGCGTGCGGCTGGTTCGGTATCCAATGCTGGATCGGCGGGGCCGCGTTGTACGCGATCTTTGGCGTGCTCGGGTTGTTCGACCCGGTGAAGGACACGCATACGCTTCCAATCCTTGGAATCACCGGGATCCAGTTCTGCAGCTTTGCAGCGTTCTGGCTGGTGCATGTCCTCATCATCATCCGAGGAATCGAATCCATTAAGGTCCTTGAATCATGGGCGGCCCCGTTCCTCGTTCTCTCCGGTATCTCGTTGCTCATCTGGGCGCTGCTCAAAGTTGAACACCCACGAGACTTGTTTAGTTCCAAAACAAACTTTGCTGAAGGCTCAGGATTCTGGAAGGTCTTTTTTCCCCAACTCACCGCCATGGTTGGGTTCTGGGCAACGCTGAGCCTCAACATTCCGGACTTCACCCGATACAGCAAGTCTCAGAAAAGCCAGATCACCGGGCAGTTGCTCGGCTTACCCCCGACAATGACCTTGTTCTGTTTCATTAGTGTGATTGTGACCGGCGCGTCCCTGGTCATCTTTGGAAAAGCTATTTGGGATCCGGTTGTACTCGTGAAAGAGATGGGATCGCCTGCTGTCGTGGTCATCTCGATGGTTGCCTTGCTGATCGCAACGCTCTCGACCAACCTTGCGGCCAATGTGGTTTCCCCAGCCAATGGATTCTCCAACATCTCGCCGAAGCGTATCAGTTTCCGCATCGGAGCCTTGGCAACCTGTGCTATCGGCGTGCTCATCATGCCTTGGCGGCTAGTCGAGGACATGAGCGCCTACATCTTCACCTGGCTGATCGGATACTCTGCCTTGCTCGGCCCCATCGTCGGGATCATGCTCTGTGACTACTTCATCATCCGCAAAACCAAGATCGACACCGACGAACTCTATCACGCTGAGGGGCCATACAAGGGCATCAACTGGCGTGCAATGATTACGCTCGGCATCGCCATCCTCCCCAATATCCCCGGCTTCATCAACGCCGCATCTCACAAATCAATATTCCCAAGCTACTTCGATCGAATCTACACCTACGCCTGGTTCGTTGGTGTGCTCGTTTCAGTTCTGCTGTACTGGGTATTGATGAAATCAAAAACGGACTCTCATAATCAAACCTAATCAGTGTTAGTCAAGGAAACGATCATGACCATCCAAACCGCTCCCCCACTTCCCAGCTACGATCACACGCCGGCTCCCTACACGGGTCCGTCACGCGATGAAACCCTTGCGATGCGCCAAGAGTTCCTCTCCCCCGCGATCCTGATGTATTACAAAGACCCAGTGATGATCGTGGAGGGCTCGATGCAGTACCTCTTCGATGAAACCGGCAAGCGGTACCTCGACGGGTTCGCCGGAATTGTGACCGTGTCGGTCGGGCATTGCCACCCCAAGGTCATCGAGGCCATCCGGGAACAAAACGAACGCTTCCAGCATACCACCACGATCTACCTCCATCCGAACATTGCTCAGTACGCAAAGAAACTCGCATCGACTTTTCCCAAAGCCTCCGGACTCTCGGTCTGCTACTTCACCAACTCCGGATCAGAATCCAATGACCTCGCCCTTCTCATGGCCCGCGCCTTCACAGGAAACTACGACATTCTTGCTCTCCGTAACGCCTACCACGGCATGTCCCCATCCGCGATGGGCCTGACTGCACTAAATACATGGAAATCACCCGTACCACAAGGTTTCGGAGTCCACCATGCCAAATGCCCCGACATGTATCGTGGTCCATTTGGTTACGATGATTCAGATGCCGGAGCAAAGTACGCTGCAGATGTTGACGAAGTCATTCGCTTCTCAACAACCGGACAGGTCGCCGCATTTATAGCCGAACCGATACAAGGTGTCGGGGGCACTGTCGAACTCCCCGATGGGTATTTGAAGCATGTATACAAGTCTGTACGGGCCGCGGGCGGGCTGTGCATCTCCGATGAAGTCCAGACCGGCTTCGGCCGCACCGGCACCAAGTTCTGGGGCTTTGAAAACCAAGGCGTCACGCCCGACATCGTCACCATGGCCAAAGGAATGGGCAACGGAGCACCGTGCGGCGCGGTTGTTACGCGTGCCGACATCGCCCAATCAATGGCCCAAAGACTGCATTTCAACACCTTCGGTGGAAATCCTGTTTCCATGGCCCAATGCGATGCAACCCTCGACATTATCCTCAACGAGAACATTCAGCAACGAGCACATGATATCGGCGGCTACCTCATGGACGGACTCCGTGATCTCCAGTCCCGTCACAACGCCATCGGCGATGTGCGAGGAAAGGGATTGATGCTCGGTGTCGAACTCGTTGAAGACCGAATAACCAAGGCCCCTGCTTCTGCGATGTGTGCAGATGTTTTCGAGCGTGCAAAGAATCTCGGCCTGCTGATCGGCAAGGGTGGATTGTACGGAAATGTACTGAGGATCAAGCCCCCAATGTGCATCACACGCGAAGATGTAGAATTCATGATCCGGGTGCTGGATATCGCGTTTACCGAAGCCGCGAAGTAAGGACTCAACATGCCACTGCTGATTAAGAACGGGCGAATCATCACCGCAACAGATGACTACCACGCGGACATCTACTGCCAAGATGAATGCATTACACAAGTGGAAGCGTCAATCGATGCGTCAACTTTGCCGAAGGACACCGAGGTTATCGATGCATCAGGGAAGTATGTTTTTCCTGGATTCATCGACCCGCATGTTCATATCCATCTGCCATTCATGGGATCGAACGCTATCGACGATCATGAATCTGCGTCCAAGGCTGCGCTCGCCGGCGGCACAACGACGCTGATCGAAATGATCTGCCCAGGCCCGAACGATGAGCCGATGACTGCATTTCACGAGTGGAACAACATGGCCGCCCAGTTGTCGGCGGTTGATTACACCTTCCATATGGCCGTTGTTCGATTCGACGAACTCGCCCGCCAGCAGCTTACACAAATCGTCAACGAGCACGGAATCGCCTCGTTCAAGGTCTTCCTTGCCTACAAGGGCGCACTCAACCTCAACGATGCCGATCTCTTTGACCTGCTCGCTATGGCCAAAGATCTCGGTGTCATCACCACCGCGCACTGCGAAAATGCGGACGCGATCGATGCGATGCAAAGCAAACTTCTCGCTCAAGGGAAAACCGGACCAGAATGGCACGAGCCCTCGCGCCCGGTCTGCATCGAAGCAGAAGGGGTGAATCACCTCGCAGCGTTCGCCGAACTTACCGGCGCTCATGTGTATGCGGTACATACTTCGTGCGCCGCCGCGGTCCAGGCCGCCGTCGCTGCTCAACTCCGAGGCGTTAACATCTGGGTCGAAGCGGTCGCTCCGCACCTAACTCTCGACGAAACCTACGCCCAAAAACCGAGCTTTGATGGCGCAAAGTATGTCATGTCACCACCCCTCCGAGAAAAATCGAACCAGCAAACACTCTGGGGCGCTCTCAACTCTGGCGTGATCTCCACCATTGGCACCGACCACGCACCGTTCAACTTCATCGGACAAAAGGATATGGGCAAAGACGCCTTCACCAAAATCCCCAATGGCATCCCATCGGTTCAAGAGCGTATCGACCTCATCCACACATTCGGCGTGCTTACGAGTAAAATCAGCCTCAACACCATGGTCAAAGCATGCAGCACCAAGGCGGCGCAACTTTTCGGGCTCTACCCCCGCAAGGGCGCCATCCGCGTCGGTGCAGATGCAGACCTTGTGGTCTATGACCCAAAGCACAAGCACACGCCCGGCGTTGACACCAGTTACTCACGGGTTGATTACAACGCATTCGATGATTTTGAACTCACTGGGCGGGCATCCATCGTCACCGTTCGAGGTCAGATCCAAGCCCGCGATGGTGAGTTTGTTGGTACCGTCGGCAGAGGAAAACTCCTCAAACGCGAGCCCAATCACTACTAAAACGGATCCGGCTGAGGCTAGTCGTTTGAGACAAGTTTGTTGGATTGCTCGACAAACTTGTCCCCTTCCCAGGCCGTGTCTTTGGTGACCATCCCCGCTCGCGACGCTTTCTTCTCGGCCTTCGCCTCGGCTTGGCGCTGAACAAGATCCGCGTGCGATGTGAAGTACTTCAGAGAATGTCCGCGGAACTCTTCAATGGATTCAAATCCATGCTTGTCCATAAAAGCGCTGAGCTCTTCGCACATCCGCCCGGCGAGCTTGTACCCATGAATCATCACGCCCGTACAGACCTGAACAGTCGAAGCGCCGAGGAGAATAAACTGAGCCGCGTCATCACCGGACTCAACCCCACCAATTGCGGACAGTGAACGGTCTGCAAACTCGCCTTTGTTCGTGCCATCGCCGTACATCATCTGTGCTAGTTCCATCACCATCCGCAACGCAATCGGGCGTACAGCCTTGCATGAATACCCGCCGGGCACCGAATAGCCTTCAACCGTCGGCTCCGGGCGTAGTGTCTCAAGATTGACACCCATAACACTCAGTATCGTGTTGATTGCAGCGATGCCTGTCGCTCCGCCTCGGAGCGACGCTCGGGCGGGGTCAACGATGTGTGTTATGTTTGGTGTCATCTTGGCCCACACCGGGATCTTGGCCGCGCCGTGAACCCAGCCGCAGACCTCTTCGAGCAACTCAGGGTCTTGCCCCATTGCTGCACCCATTTTTCGTTCGGGCATCCCATGCGGGCACGAGAAGTTCAACTCAAATGCATCAACACCACAGTCCTGGCATCGCTCGATGAGCTCTACCCATGCATCCTTGTTGCATTCTTCCATGACGGATGCGATGAGGATGCGATCGGGGTACTTGTCTTTGATCTTCTTGAACTCATCTTCCCATGTCTCAAATGAACGGTCGGAAATCAGCTCGATATTCTGCCACCCGATGACTTCCTTCGATCCTTGAGCACGCATCCTCGCATAACGGGGGGCAACATTGACCACCTTGGATGCATCGAGGCTGACCGTCTTACAGATGACCCCGCCCCAGTTCTCGTCAAAGGCTTTGCCGATCACATTCGCGTTGGTTCCGGGTGGCCCCGAACCAATCACGAAGGGATTCGGGAGCTTCAAACCGTCAACCATGACACTGAGATCTGCCATCACAACTCCTTGACACTTTCACCTGAGACGCACCCCTGTGCATCCTGGAAAGAGGAATGGTAACAGATTCATTGTTTTTCTGCAATGAATGAAGGAGCAATTCTGGGCAGATCTCAACAAGACCGCCTCAGAGTCATCGAATGCTAGATAAAACTTGATCAGCAACCAACTGAGCAGACTCTGGCTCGAGCAGATCAAGATGCCTACCTCCAACATCATGCACCCGTATTTGGCTTGACGCGGCCCACTTTGCCCACCCATTCACCCCATCGTCCCGGTGAAACCGGAGCCACTCCGGCTGACTAGCACGGATGAGCTCAACCGGTCCGCGGTAGATGCCGCGGGGCACATGATTCATGACCATCCGGCGGTTGTGATTGGTGACCAAATCAATATCAGGGTTCATGGACACCGGCCTGTTGGGCTGCTCGCCTTTCCCATTGCTCGCACCGCGGATCTTCTCGATGAGGTACCCGAGCCCGCCCTGGCCATCGGTCCGAACAAGTGAACGAAGATGCTCGATCAGCCTCCCCAGCAATAGCTTTCGCGGCAGCCCCCGCATGAGATGCGAATCAAGCAGCAAAACCTGCCCCGGTGCATATCCCTTCTCTTGGAGTTGGTAGGCAATCTCCATCGCCAGCGCTCCACCGAAGCTGTAACCAATGATGTCTGGGGATCGCGCCTTCTCGTTGAGGTCCATCTGGTCAATGATGTGGCTCGCGAGGTCATGCATATTCTCGAACATCTTGCGCGATCCATCTACACCGGGCAGCTGAACACCGATGTACCGTCGATCATCGCTGAACTGTTTGAGCAGTGAACCAAATCCGAGCGGGTGCCCGCCAACACCGGGAAGCAAATACGCCGTACGATCGCCCTTGCCTTCCCTCATGACGATAAAGAGATTTTCACTTTGCTCGTCAGAACGCTCAGCCTCAATCAATGCTGCAAGGGCGTTTGGTGTTGGAGACTGAAACATCACCGAAACGGGCAGCCGAGTTACATACCGCTCGCGGAGCAAGGCGAACGCCCGGATCGCCCGAAGTGATGTGCCTCCCATGAGGAAAAAATCGGATGCACCATGAATTTGATCGGTCCCCAATATCTCTTGATACACCTCCACGATTCCTTGGGAAATCTCGCCAATCGGCTTGGCGTGCTCGCCCTCGGCGGCGCTATTTTGTTCCTCGATGAACTGCCTCATCAGCGAAACATCAACTTTCCCGCCTGCAATCCGAGGGATCTCTGAGACCAACGCCCACATTGCCGGAACCATGTACCCTGGAACAAGTTGCCCAAGCTGAGAGCGCAACTCACTCACATCTGCTGTACACTCCTGCTCAAGCACAACAAATGCGCAAAGTTTATGCCCGCCGGCTTCGTCCTCTACCGCGATCACGGCAGCCTCACGCACCGCATCGAGCGATCCAACCGCCGATTGAGCCTCACCAGGCTCAACGCGACAGCCGTGCACCTGTACCTGCTGATCAACACGCCCGCGATGGACAAGCATCCCGTCGGCACGCATGACCGCCAGATCACCCGTTCGCAACTCTACACGCCCATCTGCTGTCGCTTCTCCTATTGCGACGACTTCGCGCCGTTCTGCGTCCCAATACCCCGCCGCTATACGAGAGCTCTCAATCTCGATCTCACCAAACAACGCGGTCTCCGCACCGTCTTTATCCACGAGTCGCACGCGTACACCCTTCGTGGGCTGCCCGATCGGCAGAGCAGAACTCGCTTCGGTTCTTTGGCCTCGAAGATCGATGTGATGCTGCAGCGTAACAGATGACTCCGTCATACCCAGCCCATTGATTAGCACCCTGCATTGCGGGAATGTTTGCTGCACCCATCGAGCGTCATTCCCAAAGGCAGGTTCGCCGCCCATAACCACTGTTCGCACGGACTCGAGCAGTCCGGAATCGGGTTCACACCCCGCGAACCAGCGAAGCACCGATGGTGCAGAATGAAAAATACTGACGCCTTGCGTGCTCACAAACTCGGCAAGTTCTGTGTCATCGTGCCGTTGCAAATCAAACGGGCACCATGCCGCGCCAACAAACCATGCCGCATACATATCCATTGGAGCGGCATCAAACGCAGGCGAGCTGAGCATGAGGACCCGATCATCGGATCTGAGCCCCAGCGAATCCGCGAACACCGTGTTGTGCTCGACCACACCTCGATGAGTCTGCACCACGCCCTTGGGCACACCGGTCGAACCGGATGTGAAGATCATGTACACGGGGGCGTTTGGGCATATCGCCGCGCCGTCTTCACCGGCTCCATCCAATAGAGACCAATCATCAGGGGAAACCGATGCGGCCCCCGCCCAACTCTGTTGTTCACTGATTACAAACCCTGCTGACGAGAGCGCCAGCACCTGCTCAATCCGAGCCGCTGGCCAACCAAGCTCGATCGGCACATAGATCGCACCTGCTCTCAGCACCCCAAGCACCGCAGCCGCCATCAGGCGATGGTCCTCGATTGCGATTGCAACCCGATCCCCGGGCTTCACGCCGAGCGATCGGAGCTGCTCGCACGCACCATGGCTCCATCGAACCATCTCCGCGTAGCTCAGCTCACCAAGAACAGATGCCACCGCAACCGCATCCGGGTACCGGCGTGCCGTCCGGTCAACCGCCGCGAGAATATGCTCGCCCGGCAACTCCTCAACCTGCTTTCCTCTGCGAACAGAGTCCCATGTTTGGTCTTCCTCATTTGAAAGAATCCTGAGGCTCGATACCCGCGCATCCGCCCGACCGATCGCAGCAGTGAGCAGGGCTACAAACTGAGCCAGGTACCGCTCCATCGTACTCTGCTCAAACAAGGCAACCCGATAGTTGAACACCACCGACATCGCTTTCTCATCATCAAAGATGTAGCAGGTCAGATCAAACTTGGCCGTCTTGTTATCGATCTCTTGTTCATCGAACGAGAGGTACTTGCCACCTGCTCCACGAAGCTGCAACGCGATGTAGTTAAAGAAGATTTCAAAGACCGGGTTCCGCCCCGCTTCCGCGTGCCCTCCGATCGCTTCAATCTGATGCTGAAACGCGACCTCGCACCGGTCAACAGACTCCCACAGCTCCTGAGCGGTATGCGTTACCACATCGCCGAAAGTGTCACAGTCTGCAACCGGAGTCCTCAGCGGCACGGTATCCATAAAGAATCCGATCAGCCCTTCAAGCGATGAGTGTTCTCTATTGGCAATTGGCATCCCGATTACCACATCCTTGTCGCCAACCAGCCTATGGAGCCATGCGTTGAACGCGCCAAGCAGAACGGCGTTTGTCGTTACCGAACGCTCGCAAGCAAGCCGACGGATATCGGCAACGAGTTTTTCAGGCAGGTCCATCTGAACCCGATCGCCAGCGTTCTGAATCTGGCTTGATCGCACAGAATCCGCGGGAAGATCAGTCGAGCGTGCGTCCCTGAGTTTTTCCGTCCAGTATCCAAGCTTCTCTTTGTACTCATCTGTCTCCGCACGACGACGCTGCCAGTGAGCGTAGTCTGCATACTGCACACTCAACTTGTCCAATATTGGCTCACGCCCTTGAATCTCTGCCGCGTAGAACTCTTCAAGCTCTCGCCGAAGAATCTCGCACGACCACGCGTCAGAAATAATGTGGTGGATTGTAATCGCGAGTACGGCCCTACCCGAACGCATCTTGTACACACAGATCCTCGCGAGTGGCACCGATTCGAGATCAAACACTCGTGAGAACTCACGCCGCTGAGCAGCGTCCATCTCTTGCTCGCCGACCGCGTCCTCCAATCTAAATGCGGGTTCGAACTCATCCATGCCGAGAACAACCTGCTCTGAACCCAAAATGCGTGTCCGCAAGATTTCATGCCTCTGGTGAAGTGCACGCCACGCATTCTGCATCGCTTGCTCATCAAGATCACCAGCAAAGTGCAGACGCATTGAAATGTTGTAGCTCGGATCAAACGGATGGATTTTGTCGTGCATCCATAACCGCTCTTGGTGATAGGAGGTCGGCAAGAATCCTTTCCGATCAACAGCTTCAATAGTCTCGATCGCCACCCCTGTCGAGACCGCGTTATCAATCCAAACGCCGAGTTGACGGACGCTAGGATTTGAAAAAACCACAGAAACGGGCAGCTCAACACCCAACTGATCTCGCACACGAGAACACAGCACCACCGCACGCAGGCTGTGCCCGCCAAGCCCAATAAACGAATCATCTACACCAACCCGCTCATGCCCGAGCAGCTGTTCCCAGAGTGAGCATAGTGTTTTTTCAGTAGAAGTATGTGGAGAGCAGTACGCTGAGCGCTGCTTGGTATTCAACTCGCGGGAAACCCGTTCGACGAGCGCACTCTTATCTATTTTCCCATTTGCGGTCACCTCAAACGAATCCATGAGCATCACCCGATCAGGCATCATGTATTCAGTAAGCTGCCCATCGAGAGCATCCAGGACCGAAGATTCATCACCATACTCGCCAACCACGCACGCAACAAGAATCGCGGATGCACCGTCGCCTACAGCGATAACCGCTGCGGAGTGCACCGCAGAAAGCCTCTCTATCGCCGCCTCAATCGCACCCAACTCGATTCGGAATCCACGAATCTTGACCTGCTGATCAATCCGTCCATCGAACACAATATCCCCGCTTGGCAGCTCATAGACCCGATCCCCGGTCCGGTAGACACGCACGCGATGATCATTTCCCACATCGATGGTTGGGAACTTTTCGCGTGTGAGCTCTTCGCGATTAAGGTACCCGCGAGCAAGCCCTACACCGATCATGCACAACTCACCAAGCTCCCCTTGCTCGACAGGCATCAACTCTGAATCCACCACAACATGTGTCATGCCCGCCAAGGGTTTTCCGATCGGTATCGTCGCCGGTGCATCGATCCCGATTGATTCGATCTGGTAGGTGGTCGATAAAACCGTCGCCTCGGTGGGGCCATAACCATTCACAAATCGGGTGTTCGGCATCGCATCCATCGCCCGCCGCATCACCGATGCGGTTACCGCTTCACCACCTACGACCACCGTCGACATCGTCTCAAACATCTTCGGCCGCGCCTCTATCAATGATGCGAACAGCCCAAAGATCACCATGCCAGCACGCACATCCTCCCGGCGGATCAACTCTTCCAACTGAGCAGCGTCCGGGATCAAGTCAGCAACGATGACCATGGTCGACCCGTTGAGAACCGGCCCGTAAATCCCGAGGGTAGAAAGATCAAAGGAAATTGGCCCCATAAAGAAGTGATTGGTCTCGGCATCAAATGGCATATAGTCCTGCCCAACCACCAGCCGCACAACGCCCGCGTGCTCGACCTGCACACCCTTTGGCTCACCGGTCGACCCGGATGTATAGAGCACATACGCAAGATCTCGCGGATCGCCATGTGTTACCGGATTTGATTCTTCGCACGCGGAGGCATCGTC
The DNA here is from genome assembly GCA_029260265.1 of Phycisphaerales bacterium. Lineage (GTDB taxonomy): Bacteria > Planctomycetota > Phycisphaerae > Phycisphaerales > UBA1924 > UBA1924. The sequence goes on along the minus strand of JAJDDO010000029.1, from coordinate 96,828 downwards.
GAGCAGAACAAGCGTTTCATGCGCCGTCCAAAGCTCGTCCAGATGCCCGCGTTGACCGACCGCGATCGTGCAGCCTGCATCATGAATGATTTCTCGGAGTTTGGCAATGGGGAAGTTCTCGCCGAGCGGCACATAGGCACCGCCGGCCTTTAAAATACCCAACATCGCCACGATCAAGTCACATGACTTCGGCATCGCGAGCGCAACAAAGCCTTCTCGCTCCAGACCCAGATCGAGGAGATGATGCGCAAGCTGATTGGCTCGTGAGTTGAGATCGCGATAACTGATCCGATCTCCGCCACAGACAACCGCAGTTTTCTCCGGATATTGCGCAACGATCGACTCGAAGACCTCGTGCACACGCATCGGGTTGAGCATTGAATCAACCAATCCGATCCCCCGCACTCTCCTCGTTCGCCCTTAGGCTTTGACGATTCGAGCGTTGTGCTCTGATCCAGCCATGGCGTTGCGTGTATCGACAACAAGCGATGCGTGTTTCCCGATTGATTCCCAATCGGTGATCGCATGATCGGTCACAATCACAACACAGTCCGCCGCTTCGAGCGTAGATTGGTCGAGCGCCACCGAGTCCATCGAGAAATCGTAGTTCCTCATGGAAGGGAAGCTCGGCACATGCGGATCGTGATAGCTGACCCTCGCTCCACGCCCAGCAAGCAGCTCGATAATTTCTGCTGCAGGCGTCTCGCGGGTGTCATCAACATTCGGTTTATAAGCAAGCCCGACAACCATGATGTTCGAACCCTTGATGGATTTTTCGTCATCGTTGAGCGCCTCAGCAACCTTAGAAACCACGAACTCAGGCATCCCGCGATTGATCTCGCCCGCAAGCTCAATAAACCGGGTCACATGCCCATGCTCACGCGCCTTCCATGTCAGATAGAACGGGTCGATAGGGATGCAGTGTCCACCGAGCCCAGGGCCGGGATAGAACGGCATAAACCCGAAGGGTTTGGTTGACGCGGCCTGGATGACCTCCCATACATCGATATCCATCGCATCAAAGACAATCTTGAGTTCATTCACCATCGCGATGTTGATCGCACGGAATACATTCTCGAGGATCTTGGCCGCCTCCGCAACCTGGGCGGTGCTGACCTTGACCACCGAGTCCACACCCAACTCGTACACGGATGCTGCCAACTCCGTTGATGCCTCCCCGACCCCTCCGACTAACTTCGGAATCGTGGTGGTCGTATGAGACTTTCGCCCCGGATCTTCGCGCTCGGGTGAGAACGCGACAAACACATCCTTGCCGACCTCAAAGGTTCCACGCCCGTTCTCTTCTGCTGCCTTCAACATCGCGGGAAGAAAATCCTGCTCGGTGGTGCCCGGGTAAGTTGTTGATTCAAGCACAACCAGCTGCCCGGGGCGCAAACGCGCACCGATGTCTTGAGCGGTCTGGATCACATACGACAAATCTGGTTCAAGATGCGGCCCAACCGGGGTCGGGACACACACCAGAATCACATCCGGCTCATCGAGCCGACTGAAGTCAGTCGTTGCATCAAACTTGCCCGACGCCCCAAGCCTCTCGGTCATATCCGCGCCCAGATGCTTGAGGTAACTCTCGCCCTTGGCGATCATCTCGATCTTGGAGGGATCAACATCAAATCCAAGGATGCCAAGCCCCCCAGTGTGCAGAGCATCCGCGAGCGGGAGCCCTACATACCCGAGCCCAACAACCCCTACGATTGCGGATTTGTTGCTAATTTTCTCTTGAAGTGCCGCTGCGTGATCTGCCATCGTGTGCGTCATCTGTTCTTTCCTTCAGCTACCAATTTCACTCAATCCCGTCCGATAGCGTACGCTGCCGCCGGGGAATGTGTTCATTCTTGTCACCTATTTCGGCTCATTCTCGCCGTGGATGAAGCCCCTCAGGGCCTCAATCAACTCCGCGGATGCGTTTGTGCTGATTACCTCGTGCGTTTCCAGATCTCCCAACCGATCGAGCCTTTCTGCGAGTTGAACCTCATCCATCGCTACATCCACCTTGCCGAGCGCCTCGAATCTCTTGGCGGTCGCGATCTGATGATCATTCCGGGTTTCCATCAGATCCCCCCGCCTCGGCATCACCAGGATCGGGGTCCCAAGCTCAAGGGCTGTAAAAATCGTCCCGGTCCCAGCATGCGCGATCACCGCGTCGGCCTTCGCGACCAGTGCCCGAAACCGCTCAGGATCAAGCTGCTCATGGAACTCCAGATGCTTGGGTTGATATTCCGTCTCTCCGATTTGGGCGATCACATCATCACGCCCACGCTCGCCGGCCCACTGATCGACCGCACGGATCAATCGGTCGAACGCCATCTGATGCCCAACGGTCACAAAGATCAAAGCACACCCCCCCGGTACATCGGTCCATTCGGCTCCGCGAGATGCTCCCACTGTGTCAGCCACAAATCCGCATGCTTGCCGATCCGTTGACCCGAGCTTGAGAGTTCATCAATATTGGCCATCGAATCCACCCAAACTGTCCGTGCACCAAACATCTTCCCAAGCCGAACCGCAAAGTACCCAGGAGCTGCTCCGGTAGAGATCACCACATCCGGGCGCTCGCTGGCCAACACCCAGATCATCTGCAGGAGCATCAATGCCAGTTTGACCTTGTTCCAGCGTGTTGCATCCAGCACCACCCTGAACCGGGCTCCCTCAACCTGCGATCGATAGCTGGTCTCAACAGTGACATAGGTGACCCTGCACCCCTCAAATGCGGGCACGATCCTCATCAGTTCAATCCAATGCCCGCCCCCAGAAGAGACCGCGAGCACCTTCTTGAGACGATTCGATTTCACAGATTCCCCGCTCATGCGACCTTGCTTTCCGCGCATGCACACCCATCATCTTTCACAAAACGAGGATCATCCGTTGCTTGGGCATCGGCCAAAATCTGCTCGTTCGCACGCGCGAGGGTCTTCCGCTTTCCACGAAAAAGCGAACTCATCTCATAGCGACGGAAATACCGGAGATACGCGGGGTTGTCATACCGCTCCGCGCGTGTGATCAACGCATGGAGGTACCCCCACAGAATGCCAAGCCCGCCGATCACAAACGGCCGCTCACCCATACGAAAAACCGATACGGCGAACACATACAGCAGCGACGAGCCCATGAAATACTTCCCACGCCCCCACCGCTTGCGCCCGGTCCAAATCCCATGCTGACTCGAACCCTGCGGCCGATAGTGCTTGAGCCTGATCTCTTCGAGATCCAACGAACCCGCGATCCAACCCATCATTCGGCATGTGTGCCCGTCGATCCCATCCCAACTCGCCCGCGGAACAAAACCGCCGATGTCTCGGAAACACTCCACCCGGTAAAACTTTGATGCCCCGATCGCGTTCTCATCGCCCATCCGTTCTGATACCCATTTGCCCGCTTCGGTCGGGATGTAGGTCTTGCCGGACATATTGCCGATCAACGGATTGCTCTCCATGTGCTCCATCAGCACCTCGAAATAACGCTCGGGCAGCCCGAGGTCACCGTCGAGCTTACACACATAATCAAAATCATGGAGGTCAACACTCGCCACCCCGTCGTTGAAGGCCTGGATCACACCCGGGCCGACCGCACGCTCCCCTCGATCCGCTCGCTCGACGACATGAATCCACGGGTACGTCTCCGTAGCCTGGCGCAAAATCTCCGGTGTCCTATCCGTCGAACCATCATCCACAATCACCCAGCATGCTGGAAGCACCGATTGCGCTGCCATCGTGTCGATCGTGGTCTGAATGTACTCCTCTTCATTGCGGCAAGGTGTCACCACCAGATACCGGCGCGAAGGCCTTGCACATGCTGATTGCGTATCTGTACTCATTGCTGATCCCATTGCTTCAAGACTCCGTGTGCAAGCATGGTCTGAATAATCCGCTTGGCGTTGATATGAAGGTCGAACTCGTCCTCGATCCTCCGCCTTGCCGCCCTGCCTAGATCATCGACCATCCCCCGATCGTTGCCCAGCTTCTTCAACGAATCGACCAGATGATCAAGATCCCCCGGCGGGATCATCACCCCGCTTACGCCATCCTCGATCAGCTCCGCAATCGTCTCAAGCCCCCCAGAGATTACACACCTTCCGCGTGCCATCGCCTCCATGAGCACCACCGGAATCCCGTCGCGATCACCTGATCGGGCAACACGGCAGGGCAATGCGAACACATCGGCATTGTTCATCATCTCCATCACCATATCGTTGTCGATCTCGCCGATGAGCTCGACCTTAGCATCTTTGGGCAACGCCTCGACCATTTCTTTGAGCCGCTCGTCCTCCGGCCCTCCTCCCGCGATCGTCACCCTCATGGATGTTTCTCCTGCTTCCGCAAGAATCCTCGCAGCATCAATAAGGACATCGAATCCCTTCTTCTCAACCAGCCGCCCAACCGAGAACACGGCGAGCTCGTCGCCGCCCGGCGCCGGGGTTGTCGGATACTTACCAGTATCAACTCCGCACCGCACGATCGGATACTCTTCATCGTCGCGTTGATGTATAGATTGATAGAATCGCCGATGCCAGTGGCTGATGCAGTTCACAAACGCCGCCCGGTGCAGCTTCTCGGCGAGCATCGTGCGATTCGGAAACAAATCAATCGCATGTCCTGTGAAACTAAACGAGACACCAAGCTGGCGCGAGGCATACATCGCGATCGTGGTCGGCACATGGGCCATGTGCGCATGAATGTGTGTGATCCCAACCTGCCGAGCTCGGCGAGCAAGTGCTAAGCCTGCAAATCCCTGCCAGAGCACCTTTGGACGCCGTTTCAAGAGCACATCGCGTGAAAACAATGCATCCATACCTACACGCCAAACGGTTCCGATCGTGCGCACCGGACGCGAGCACAACTCGCCAAGCGAATCAAGCCCGACTTGCAGCTTGCCCGAAGAATAGATCTCGATTGTCTTCGCTGCCATCTCGTCAAGCACACCCTCATCAAGCCCATGCACCGGAGCATGCACCGAAGCGGTGCGCACATCGAGCCCAAGCGAGCGGAGCGCCAGAATCTCTCGATACACAAAGGTCTCCGAGCGAACGGGCAGCGTCCCGGACATGTACAGTATCCTTGCGCTTTCATCCATCCTCATCTCCCCCGCCCTTGTACTCAATCAGCGTCGCCTGCTGTTTCAAAAGTCTCCGCCGCCAATACAAGATGGCCCCGAACGCCTGGGCGGGCTTGGCCATCATTGTGAATGCGGCAAGCAGCCCAGAATCGCTCTTCGATCGCCCTTGCTTGATGGCATAAGAACGAATCCTGAATCCCTGCATGAACAACAAACCACAGACCGCAATGATTGAAAGGCCAAAGGTCCACCACCCGAGTGCCAATCCAAGAATCGGAAGTCCAAGCCCCCAGACGATCGCAGATCGTGTCTGCTTCACCCCATGCCGATCCACACCGGCTCCATGCAACGCTGCACCCTCGGCGTATGCATGCCCTGCACGCTTGGCACGCTGCCAGAACTGCGAGAACCGAGTCATCGCCGCATCGTGAAGCGTCATCTCATGATCGATCCGATGCACCGTCCACCCGTTTCCACGAATCCGCACACACAACTCGGGCTCCTCACCAGCAATCAGTGACGAGCGGTACCCCCCCGCCTGGTTGAATGCTTCTACACGAAACAACGCATCGCCCCCACAGGACTTTGCCTCGCCGATCGGTGTGTCCCATTCCAGATCACAGAGCCGATTGTACTTGCTCGCTTCAGGAAATCGTTCTCGCCGGCGTCCACACACTACACCCGCACGCGGATGCTCTTGCAAAAACGCAACCGCCGCCTCGATCCAACCATCCGCAAAGGTGCAATCCCCATCAATCATGTGGACCAAGCCCACCGCGTCCCATCTCGCCAGCAGCCTCGCCACCCCCTCGTTTCGTGCCCTCGCTGCTGTAAACGGGATAGAAGTATCAAGATCCACCACCTCCACACCCACGGACTCGGCGTATTCAACCGATCCGTCTGTCGAACCAGAATCCACATACACCACCCGATCAGTGGACCGAAGCGAAGACTCAATGCAACGCCGAAGGCGCTCGCCCTCATTTCGCCCGATGACGATCACGCCTACATCCAAACTCATTGCCGTGCCTCCACATTGGTCCACTCCGGGCTTGAGCCCGCCGTGACCGAATCAGCAAAGTGTTCGCATGAAATCGTCCTGCCGAGCATCTCTCCGAGCAGTTTCATATCCGGATCAAGTTCCCCGTACAGGTATTCCAACGATTCGGCGTTCAGCTTTGGCCGCTCCTTCATCGTCCATCGAGATTTGATCCGGTCCCGCAGCCCCTCCGGCAAGAGCGTTCGCCGCAAGCGTTGCACGACCGGAATACCAAGAACGGAGTTGAGCCCCGCCGATCGCCGCTGCCGCTGCCCCGATGCATTCTGTGCCTGCGCCTCAATCTCCCAAACAGGCGTCCCATCGAAGCCGACAAATCGACAGATCCTCTCAAACTCTGCCTGTGGCTCACTCATCAACCGCTCAAAGAAAACCGGGAGTATCTGCCCGCGCGAATAAAACCGAGTGTATTTGTCCAGTTGCATCGCGTACGAACTGTACGAAATCAACCTGGCATGTTCACGGATCGCCTGGTTGATATCGCCGCTGATCGTGCTCTGCGACCATTCATGGATGTACTGAGAGACCAGCCGCTTGATCGGATCACGCATGACATAGAGAAGCTTCGCATTCGGCAACGATTCATGCATCCGCTCGGCTGCATCCGGATGAACCGGATACTTGGTCAGGTGCGTGCTCGATTCACCCTTGAGATCACCGATCGGCATCGATGAAAACAACGAGCGATACCAATCGATACCCTTGGCGAAGTTTGGCCCATCGCTAAAATAGTTTGGCTCCTTCGGATCCGACATCGAGATCCCATCCTGCCGATCAAGCTGATCGTGCAGCGAACTCGTCGCGCATTTCATAGCGCCGATCACCACAAAGTCCGGCATCGAAGTGTCACGCTCCGCCATGACCACCCCCGATCTCAACAGTGTGCTTGGGCGAGCACCATATATCATGAAACTGCCCTTGAACGGCCCCGCTACGCCCACGCAGCGATCCGAGCACCCACCCAAGCGTCCAGAGCAAATTCGCCGCGACAAAACCGCTCATGCCATAGAAGTCACGAAAATAGTGAGCCCTCGCCGCATAAAAATAGTTTGGACGCCGCTTCTTCGCAAGCGTTTGCTCTTTGACCGGCGATGACCCCCCGCGGAGATGAACAACATGCGCCTCGGGCTGATACCCGATTATGAATCCACACGCCGTTGCCCGCCGACAGTACGCCATGTCCTCAAAGTACATGAAGTATCGCTCATCAAGCATCCCAACCTGCTCGATCACCTCGCGGCGAAGCATCACACACGCAAAGCTCACCCAGCCGATCCCCTTTGTAAACTCGTGCATCTCGCGGGCAACCACATGCCGCGGCAAAGCCCGCCCGAGCGTTCCAAGCTGCGAACCAGATATCAGCTCGGTAACCGGTGTCCGGTACCGAAAGGTGCTCACCTGATGTTTCCCATCGGGCCATTCAAGCCGGGCACCGAGCATATGCACATCCTCATGCTCATCGAGCGTCCTCATCATCTCATCAATCGCGCCTGGGCGGACATGCGTGTCCGAGTTGAGCAATACATACCGCTCAGCGTTGCTCGCACCGATCCCCACATTATTCCCCGCAGCGAATCCGCCATTGACTGCCGACCGCACAACCCTCGCCCATGAACCCCAACTGCTCACATCAATCGCACGCTCGATCTGGTCAGCAGAATCATCGCCAGAGCAGTTGTCAACCACCACGACCTCACGCCCATCCTTGCCCGCGATCTCATCTTCGAGTGTCTTGAGGCAATCGACAACCAGCCCCGGCGTCCGGTAGTTGAGCACCACAACCGCGAGTTGTAACCGCCCAGTTTCGCTCATTGGAGTCTGCTCTTCGTGATCTCATCCATTCGTGCTTTCACCCGTGGATACATCCCGTTCGGCGAGAAACGCTTGGCCACGATCGCACGCATCCAGAGCCCAAACCCAAACCGATCAATCCTTGCCTTCATACGCCAAGCCCGATTCTGCGCCGACAAGTACAAACGCCCCGCTGCGCCCGGACCGCGAGCTCGATCGTGTACACCTTCATACCCGCGTTTTATGAGGGTCTCACCGCACCGAGACTCGATCAATCGAACCTGCTTCTTGCTCAGCGTCTTTTTCCATCGTTGGGAGGCCGAGCTATCCGGCGGACGGTAACTTGTGTCCTCATGAAATCCGAGCATCGCGGGATCGAACTCAACACCGATCAACTCGCACGCACGCGAGAGTTGCTGCTGCGGGTTCTCGAGCAGATCTTCATAGCGAATCTGAATCCATCGCTCATCGGAGGTCAACGCCTCCACACGATCCCAGCATTGCTCGGCCTCGATCCAAGGCGTGCACGCCGTGTACACATTGCCCGCCCAACCCATCTTGATCACCGATGGCGACACATCACGCGGATCACGCACCAAATGGATAAACCGAGCTTCCGGATAGAGTTTCAACAACCGATCAAAGTCACGATGAACCGTCGCGCCCGCGATCGGCTTGCCGGTGTTGGTCTTTCGCTGCGCAAGAAACCCATCAATCAACTGCTCATATCCAAGCGTTGAATCCGCCTCGAATCCGGTCGCTCGAAAGATCCGATGCTGCCCAAGCCACTGCACATACTCCGCAACATCGGGGTATCCGCCATCCTGGCCCACCATGTCTACAGCGTACTCAAACTCATTGAGCCATGCGATCCTTGGATGGTGATCGAGCATGAGCCGGAGCATGGTTGTGCCCGATCGTTCTGCGCCGACAAGAAATACCGGTGAATCCTTCACGCCTGCGCTCCATCTGGTTCTTGCTCATCAAGCCATTGATAGAGCTGCGCTTCGAGTTTCTCCGCCGAGCGATCCCAATCAAACTCTCTCGCGATCCGATAGCTTGCCTGGCTCATCTTTTTCCAGGCATCTTTGTCCAGATCAAGCACACGCTCGATCGCATCTGCCATTGCTTCGCTGTCGCCAACATCAATCATGAAGCCGTTTTCGCCTTCACGAACAAAGTCCTCTGGCCCGCCGCACCTTGTAGAGACCAGGGGGCAGTGCGATGCCGCCGCTTCGATGCCCGGCATCCCAAACCCCTCCGCCGACGAAGTGATCACCCAGCAGTTCGCACGCTGATACAGCTTCGGAATCTGATCCTGAGCAGGCGATTGGTGATACTCGACGCACTCAGGAAGATCCCACTCCGCCAACGGCGGACGCTTGCCAAAGGCGATCACCTTGAGTCCGGGCACCCGTTTCTGCAGAATGCGAATCGCACGGATGCCCGCAGGCGTGTCCTTAAACGACTCCGCCCCCATCAGCATACCGATGATCGGCTCGGCAGCCTTTTCACGCTCGTCCGAATCGAACTGCGCCCAATCAACCCCATTGGGCACGCGGATCATTTTATCGTGCCCATAGTCTCGAATGACCGACCCGAGCCAGGACGAGATCACCACGCGAGGGCCCGGGATTAAATACGCCGCGTCAACCGCTGACCGCTCGCCCCCATGAATCTCGTGATGCCGAACATAGTGCACCTTGAGCCCCTTTGACGCCGGCCACCGAGACACCTGATCCCACACCTGCCACCAGCTCGCAAAGGTCACATCCGCATCAGGGACAAGCCGAGAATCAAGCTCTCGCGTCGGCATCTGATTCAGGTTGACGGTGGATCGCTCAAGATGATGCGGAAACGGATTCGAAGCCAGCGACCGCTTCAGCCTTTTGAGAAAAGTCCGCACACGCCATGGCTTTGGCCAACGATGCGCAGGTGTCAGGAACGATGTCGTCACCTCGTGCCCGCGTCTCTGCATCGCTTCGGCGATCAGCCGATTTGATTTGATCCCTCCGGACAGCGTTGGCCGTCCCTCGATCCAGTTGAGCCTGAGTATTCGTCGATCACCCATCTGAAATCCCTTCATTGCATACCCATACAATACCCCCGCGGGAGGGCGTCAGGACCGATAACTTCATGCGGTGATATTGCAGACTCAACTCCTCTCACTGCGGGCATACCCGTCTGTGCCCATATCGGCAAGAACACGCCCCGGCATGTATTCCCCAGCCTCAATCTTGCCCCTTCTGAAGGATTGAGATTGATCCAGACGCCCAATAACCAAGCGTGGCAAGATAGAGGAGTCATAACGCCCGAACCGTCTCGGGAATCCAGAAAAGCTCCAAAGACGGATGGATGCCTGATCTCTCATATTTGAGAGTCGATACACAGGATGACCACTATTCTCCCATGAGGACGCCCCACCATGCTGAACATGACCCGGATCACCAACTTTGCGACCACCTCAAGAGCGATCAAATGCTCGCTCGCCTGCGGGCTCGTCTGTGCAGCGGGGCTCGCCTCGCCCGCCCTCGGCGCTCTCCCGATCGGACAAGACGGATGGAGCCAGCTTGTACCGGCTGAGGACACCAAGTTCTTCTTTGTCTCGAGTTCCACAGGCAACGACGCGAACTCAGGGCGAACACCGGCTGATCCCGTCCGCTCGTTGGCACGAGCCAAGCAACTGATGAGCGATTCCTCAAATGATTGGATGCTGCTCAAACGCGGCGATACATGGAATGAATCCTTCGGCTCGTGGAACTTCTCGGGCAAATCCGCCGACGAACCTGTTGTCATCTCAAGCTACGGCGATGCTGAACAACGCCCCACGATCAGCCCGCTCAATGATCTTGGCATCCAGACCGGGTTTGGCCGCGAGGTTAATCATGTCGCCATCATCGGCATCCGATTCATCGCCAACCGACCCGAACACCTCTCCAAATCTGGCATCCGGTGGCTCTCCAGCGGCGAAGGGCTCGTCATCGAAGATTGCTACATCGAAGGCTTCAAGGACAACATCATCGTCCAGGGCACGGGTGTGTTTGAAGATGTCAGCATCCGCCGATCGGTCATTGTCGATTCGTACTCGACCGCAGGCCACTCCCAAGGGCTCTTTGTTAAAAATGTAGAAGGCATCGTCGTTGAAGAAAACATCTTCGATGCCAATGGTGACAACCCCGATGTCCCCGCAGCAGAGGGTGACGGGTTCAATCAGAATGTCTACATCCAGGTTGGGGTCACCGGAGTCGAGTTCAGCGGCAACATCACCTCCAACGGCCCTGGCGCCGGCGTGCAGATCCGCTCGGGGGGGATCGCCAGAGACAACCTCATCTACCAGAACTCACTCGGCATGAGATTCGGATACACCGAACTCGACTGGCCTGCACAATACGCCACCGGGACTATCGAGGGCAATGTCATCATCGGCGGCGATATGATCGGCGCCAACCAAGGCATCGGGCTCTGGGTCGAACGGTTTAAAGACACCGTTGTACAGAACAATGTCATCCTCAACTCAGGCGACGGCATCAACAACATCGGAATCATCTTGGCGGGGTATGGCGAAGCGTTCATACTCCAGTCCAATGTCGTCCACAACTGGACAAACGGCACATCAGGTCACAGCCTCAAAAGCACCATCCGAGCCGGAGATGGCTCCGCAGTCATGAACAACATCTGGTCAATGGCCAGCAGCCCTCATGTTGTGACAGTGAATCACTCTGAGAATCTCCAGTTCCTCTCAAACACCTCATTCGTAGAGCATGACCGCAACGACCTCTTCGTTGTCGATGGCTCCCCTCTCCGCTTCAACCAATGGAAAGACCACTCCATCACCGTTGGCGAAGAGATGGACCCCGTAACACTCCCAGATGCAGGGCGCAGCCTCGCTGATTACGCCCATTCGCTTGGGTATGAGGATGAGCAAGACTTCCTTGACCATGCCCGCGCGATGTCCAGATCAAGCTGGGATTCCGCCCTCACCGGTGCCGCGGCCGCTCGGTTCATCCGCCAAGGATACATTTCCGATTCCTTCGCCACAGGCGGAGCGTTCGGCAATACCGGGGAGTAATCCCGCCTGACAGAATGCAAGAAATTGCCGCAGTTGCTCTCAACGCTGCGGCTTTTTCATGCCATATCGCCGATACAACTCCAGATGCCCAACGAGGACCACCCACCGCAAATGACCGAGCCCGGATCGCTCAAAAAACGAGCAATCCACAGTTCCGCATGGACCCTGGGTGGGTATGCGGTCCACCAGATGATTCGGCTTGGCAGCAACTGGCTGCTCACCATGCTCCTCGCCCCGGCGACCTTCGGGCTCATGGCATTGGTCAACATGGTCCTCGAACTCCTCCAGAAGTTCTCCGACATCGGGATCAATCAGAGCGTGATCAGAGACGAGCGGGGCGACGACCCTGACTTTCTCAACACCGCGTGGACAATCAACATTGTCCGGGGCGTGCTCATCTGGGTCTGTGCTTGTCTCATCACCTACCCGGTTGCTCAGCAATACGATCGCCCAGAGCTGCTCATCCTCATCCCGGTTGCATCGCTGACCGCGATTATATCGGGGATGAAATCGACCAAAATGGCGACCGCAAACCGCCACCTCTTGCTCAAGCGGCTCACTATCCTCGAGGTTGGCTCGCGAGGGCTTGGTGCATGTGCGATGCTCATCTGGGCGATGTACTCGCCAACGGTCTGGGCGCTGGTCGCGGGCGGTTTCTGCAGCGCCATCCTCATCACGGCCGGCTCATTCCTTTTCATGCCCGGCAGAAGAAACCGGGTACTCTGGGACAAGGCTGCAGCCCACGAACTCATCCGATTCGGCAAGTGGATTATCCTCAGCACCGCCATCACCTTCTTCATCGCCCAAGGCGACAAGATGATGCTCGGCAAGTTCATGGACAAAAACCAGTTCGGGATCTACTCCATCGCGTTCATGCTCTCTCGGGCAGTCCCCGAGATGGTCCTCAAACTCGCGCCTCGGGTGCTGATGCCCATCTACGCCCGGCTCATTGATCAAGGCCCCAAACGCCTGCGCTCACAGACACAACGAATGCGGCTGATCCTGATGGGGATTTCATTACCCCCTCTCTGGATTCTGGTGCTCTTCGGACGCCACATCATCAAGATCTATCCTGATGCCTATTTGGATGCCGGATGGATGCTCGAAATTCTTGCAGCGGGCAATATCGGCATGGTCATCATCATCACCGCCGGCGGGATCACCCTCGCCAAGGGCGATTCCTTCCGGTTCATGATTCTGCAGATTGGCCGTGCATTGCTCATGATCGCGGGAATGTGGATCGGATACCACCAGGCCTCTGCCACTGGCCTTATGGTCGGGATGGGGATCTCGTACTGGGCGAGCTACCCCCTACTCGTCTGGGCAATCCGCAGGCACGGCACATGGCTGCCCAAGATCGACGCCCTCGCCTATGGCACATCGGCGATCGTGATCGCCATACGGTTTCTCCTGATGTAAATTGCCCATAGGTGGTCACCGCATTCTGCCGATACCGTATCCAGATCCCTTCACCCTTTAAGGCATGATTCCGTATGGACAGCAGCAACTCACTCACGACCGCGGTGCTGTTGGCGTATGTACTCTTCGGCGCGGGGATTGTCATCACCCTACGGGGGATCAAAGGCGTGCTCGCTGCGATTATCGTGGGATGGATGTTTCTGCCCCCCATCGCCGGCGTCAACCTCCCCGGGCTCCCCGCATTCTCCAAGATCGATTCTGTTGTTTACGCCGCCCTACTAGGTGCCCTCATCTCCGAAGCCAAGGCGATCACCTCTTTCCGATTCAAGTTGCTCGATATCCCGATCGCGGTCTGGATTCTCGTGCCGTTCTTCTCTTCCTACACCAATGGGTTGGGGATCTCCGATGGATTCTCCGAGCTCTATATCCGCATCGTCTCTTGGGGGATCCCCTACTTCCTCGGGCGGGTATTCATCCAGTCCCCAAAGGATGTCCGCACCGCGGCACTCTCGGTCGTAGTCGCCGGCCTGATCGCGACACCGCTTGCGCTTTGGGAAGTCCGCATGAGCCCGCAGTTGCATCGGATGGTCTACGGCACCACCGCCACGCAGTTCATCATGACCATGCGCCTCGGCGGATACCGACCACTGCTCTTTATGCGTCATGGACTCGAGGTCGGCCTCTGGATGTCCACCGCTTCGGCTGCGGCACTCTGGCTCACCATTGCCGGCAGAGACACCCTGAGGGTCATGGGCTTTCGGCTCGCAGGCATCTCGGGTCTGCTCTTTGTGACCACGGTGCTCTGTAAATCACTCGGAGCCCTCATACTGCTCGCCGGGGTAACATCAGCAGCCCTGCTTGTGAGGGCGTTCGGAATACGGTTCATCTTCGTCGCTTTGCTTCTCGCTCCGGCAGGCTACATCACCCTGAGCCTGACCGACACGCTCCCAAGAGAAATGCTCGCAGATGTCATCGCGGTGTACGATGACGAACGGGCCTCTTCCTTCTCATCAAGGCTCAAACAAGAGCAGATCATCAACGATCACGCCATGCAGCGTCCTCTTGTGGGATGGGGCGGGTTCAACCGATACCGCCCGATCAATGAGCAGGGGGAAACCGATGCCATTGACTCTCTGACCATGATCACAATGGGCAAGAATGGACTTGTCGGGCTGATCTCTTTGCTCGCATTCAATCTGCTGGCCTCGCTCACCATAATTCTCAGGCTCAAAGGCAAGGAAATGGCGCGCCCGTTCTGGGCACCGACCATCGCGATCATGCTCGGCGTCACCATCTACTCCCTCGACTCACTTTTCAACGCGTTCGTCACTCCACTCCATATCGTTGGGCTCGGCATGCTTGCTAGCATCGCGGTGCTTGTCCCCTCGTGGCAAGCTGAACTCCGTAAAAACCGACCCCCAAATCGCAAGATCAGTTCGAATCAGAACAACTCATCACCCCCCAACACACCAGAACCCAAGGCCAACCCGTGAAGATCTCATCACCCACCAAACTCAACTGCCCACTCACCGAAGCCTTCGAGTACGCCAAGAGCAACAACACGCCCGTCTTTGTGCCCACCAACCACTTCGCTGACGATCGGGGTTGGTCACTTATGAATCAGCTCCAAGGTGTCCTCTCCCCCGAAGGGCAGATCAACTTCTCTGTCCAATACCCCGGCGTTGTCAAGGCTTGGCACAGACATCACAAGCAGACCGATTTCTGGATGGGATTACTCGGGCACCTCAAGGTCGGTGTTTATGACCAAGAGAACAATCAGGCATGGTCCATCGTGATCGGCGAGAAAAACCCGGGTACCGTGATCATTCCCCCGCCGCTCTGGCATGGCGCAGCGACTGTTGGCCCGACGCAAGCCGGGCTGCTCTACTTTGTAACGCATGCCTACAACCCGTCTGCCCCTGATGAAGAACGCACAACACACGATGCATTCCCCGGTTTCCCTTGGCATGTAGAGCATAAATGAACGCACATCACGATATCCAGTCCATCTGTAGCCCCCGCCCAGGGCCAAAGCAACCAGTCATTCTTGGATCAACGGGGATGGTCGGACGCTCATGGAGTGAACTCTTTGACCGCCTCGGCATCAACTACCGAACGGCACACCGCCCAGAGTTCGACCTACTCAACCCCGAGGCACTTGGCCAATGCATCCGCTCCGGAGACGACCTCGTCATCAATGCGGCAGCGTGGACAGATGTCGATGGAGCGGAATCGGACCAGCAGTCCGCGGACCAAGCAAACGGGCATTCGGTCAGAATCATCGCCGAACGGTGTAAGCAGGTGGGAGCAACACTCATCCACTACAGCACCGATTATGTCTTTGATGGTACTGCTGAAACACCGTATCCGATCGATGCGCCGATCAATCCATCCAACGCCTACGGCCGATCCAAAGCCCTCGGCGAATCCAAGATCAGAGAATCTGGCTGCCCACACATCATCATCCGGACCAGCTGGGTTTATGCACCGTGGGGAAAAAACTTTGTCCGCACCATTGCATCCCTCGCAAAATCAAAGCCTGAACTCAAGGTCGTCAGCGACCAACGCGGCCGCCCAACCTCTGCCCCACAACTCGCACAGACCTCCCTGAATCTCTATTCAAAGGGGGCATGCGGAACATGGCACGCATCCGATGGCGGCGAATGCACCTGGTTTGATCTCGCATCTCAAATCGCCAAGCACATCAATCCGAGTTGTACCGTACACCCATGCTCGAGCGATCTCTACCCACGCCCCGCTCATCGCCCGCCCTACTCAGTGCTTGACATCACCGAGACCGAATCGCTCTGCGGGCCGCTCGTATCTTGGCGCCGCAACATCGACGAGATGCTCAAAGCGGGCATCGCAGAGGATGCGTAACGAAAAACGGGAGAAGCCGAAGCTCCTCCCGTCTCGTTTCAGATGAAATACAACCGATTATGCACGGTTGCGGCGGATACGAGCAACGCCCGCGATCGCACCGAGGGTTGCCAAGCCAGCGAATGCCGCTGGTGGCAATGGAACGATGTAGAGCTGATCCTGCGAGTCCATCGAAGTCATTGCACGCATACGGTAGATGCGAGCAGTTGGATCGAGTGCGGTCTCTGCAGCAAGAGCAGACATCCAGGTAGCAACATCGCCGACACCAGCAACGGTTGAACCGTCGAAGAGGACGGACCAGATCATGCCCTGGATCGCAGCGAGCTGTGAGTCAGTTGCGGTGTTGGCTGAGAGATCAGAGTTGATCCAGTCAAGACGCATCGCAGCAGCGACAACAGCCTGAACTTCGCGTGAGTCGGCTTCGCCGTAAGGCACGCCGCCGTTGGACGAAACTGGGTTTGGTGCACTTGAGATGTCACCGATGTCGTATGCAACATCTCCGCCTGAGATTGGCTGAAGCTCGATGCAGAATGTGAAGAATCGAGTCGTTGCGAACTGACCAGCTGCATCGCCTGGGATAGCCGAGGTGTACTCGAAGCCCCATGAGCCAGCATTCTGTGCTGCACCGTCAACAGTAACGCCGCCGATGACGCCATGGCGTCCAACGAACTCTGCGGAAAAATCACTCGCCAATGCTGCGCCGGATGTTCCAGCGATCAAGGCGACCATTGCCATCTTTGTCATGCTCTTCTTCATTTTAATACCCTCTCAGAGCTTCTACACGAAGCTTGATTCACTTCTTCACTCAAGCCAAGGCGTACATACACCTATGGCACACACCCGTCGGCTCCAGCACGCCGGGATACTTATTCCAGTTATCGTGGCTTCGCCATTTCTGGCAAAGAACCACCCACATTCCCTATCCGCAACACCGCCTCAATGAGGCTAATGCCGCGAAGCCGAACCAAATGCCGAGAGGCAAAGATCGGTACAGGTATAGTTTAGCACGAAAAGCCCCGTTTGCTGCATGAATCTCAAAATTGGGCCACATACAGACCAATTTTCTACTGATTTTCAGTTTCTTCACACGATGCGAACAAAATCCCGCTCTATCGGGCGCAAAACATGCGTTATTGGACCATGATTCAATCGGTGACTTCGACCCCAAATCGGGCGAGGTGTTCCAAAAGGGACCGATTGTGTCCATTTGCGGGCTTCAACCTGTTGAATCTCTCAAGAGCCCGATCGCCTTCGCCAGCCCGATCGCTCCCATACAAGCATGCAGCCAGCCCGCCCCACCCTTCTCTATTGTCCGGTGCCTCAGCGAGAATCTGGCGGAACAACTCTTCTGCTCGTGCACCATTGCCCATTCGCAGCTCGATCCAGCCCAGCGTTCCCAAAAACGCTGGATGAGCCTGGAAAGCGACTGCCTGTTCTGCCAATGACTTCGCCTCTTCTAGAGTATCTCCCGATTCTGACCCCTGCTCGAGCATCTGAGCCAAGTTGTTTCTGACCGCTGCTCCGAACAATCCTCCGGGGTTCCCTGCACTCAAGACATCGCGATATCTCGAAATGGCTTCCGGATAAGACTGCAACGCCCCTGCACAGCGGGCCGCTGAGAAGAGATGCCCCAGATTCTCTGGGTCGATCTCCGCTGCGCCATCAAAGTACCCCATCGCCTTGGTCAGCCAAGGCGTGCGTTGTGGATCTGAATCCGAGCGTGAATCCGCCGCACGCCGATACGCTTGCCCAACGAGCGAGAGCACACCCGAATCATTCGGGGAAGCTGCAATCCAATCGTCGCTCACTTGAAAGGCCTTGCCAAAGAGCTCCAGAGCATCTGCCTCAGATCGCTCCGCAAGCCCAAGCCAAGCCTGCACAACAAGCCCGGTGTTCGTCGACCCCCCAATGGACTGGGCGAACTCGATCCACCGTGAAGCCTCTTGAACATCAGGCAGCGAGGTCGCGGCGAGTTGTAGCCAGACCACATTGCGGAACGACTCTGACTCGATGGCCAACGGCTCAAGCTGGGCCGCCAACTGCGCCATCGGATCCCCCAGACCGATTGATGCCTGTGCATAAATCAGCAGCAGCTCGCGGAACAATGGTTCTTCTGTCCGTGCAGCAGCTTGGTCAAAGTAAGGCCAGAGAAGTTCCTTGGCATCGGCAAAGTATCGCAGCTCATAGGAAGCCCTTGCCGCAAAGACATCCGCTCCGATCGGTGATCCTGCCGAAACGCCGCGCCATGCTTCCGTTGTCCGCCTGACCGATTCCCAGTCACCGGCGTCCGCATACGCTCTGGTCGCGGTCTCGAGCAGCCCCGCATGGGTGCCCACTCGCCTCGATGCTGCTTCCGCTCCGCGACCAATGCTCTCAGCATCGGCGCTGACTTCTCGCAGCGCCTCATAGATGTAGTTCTGAACAGCAACCATGTCCTGGAATGATTCACCAAGCAGGCGAAGCTCTTGAGCAATCTCGTCGCGAGACATCGTCTGACGCGCCTTCTCAAAGCTCACGATCCTCTGCATCGCGATACGATCGTTCGGATTCTCAAACTGCGAAGAATCTCGAACAACTTGATTGATCTTCTCGCCATCGCCACTCATCAGGGCGAGGTCATACTTCAAGAGCTCGTCCTCTGGATTTAGTTCAAGCGCTTGTTCGAGCATGGCCTTGGCTTCATCACTGCGCCCATCCTTCCCCATCAATCTTGCCAAGCTCCGCCACGCATCGATGTTTGAAGCATCTGCATCCACAATCGATTGCAAGAGCTGCTCTGCATCACCGCTCTGACCGGTCATGATCGCAAACTGAATCCTTGCATTCAGTGCTGCCTGCTCATCGAGCCCGTACGCGCCCGCATTGACAAGGACCTGCTCCCCCTCGACCCGATTCCCTATCTGCACAAAGAGCGTGATCAAATCGATCAACTGCGACTCGGTGAGCGATTCAGACTCTGCAATTTGCACGAGCACCCCAAGCACCTGTGCTCGTCGATTGAGCCCGCTCAAAATCCGTGCGAGTGTGATCTGTACATCACCCTTCAGCGGCGATGACGACTGCCCAATGAGATCGGCCAGCCTCGGGATCGCGAGCTCAAACTCGCCCGCCCGACGCATCTCAAGTATGATCTTGTACTGAGCACCAACATCACCTTCACTTCTGGCATACGCCTCAAGCAAGTTCTCTCGTGCAGCGTCTGAATCGCCAATATCGATATTCAGCTGGGATACCCGAAACAAAGAATCCCGTGCCTCAGGTCCCGCAATCAGCCTTGAAATTGTCAGCTGCTCCGCCGCTGCGCCCGCCCGATCACGAGTAAACCGTTCATTCCCAACCAGTTCAGGCGGGCAAGGAAGATCGAGAATATTGCTGAGCATCAATCGCGCCCGAATATTCTGCGGATCAGAGACGATCACCCCACGCACGATGGACAGGGCTTCTTCTCGCTTTGACTTGTTTATCCCATCGCCGCTCGCAATGGCACGCGCTCTAGCAAGACGGAGCCGAATCGGCACCGATCTCCCTTTGGATGATGTGAGATCGAGAATCTTTTCAATCGTTCGATCCACAAATCCGATATCCAACCCCAAAGCACGCGAGTCGATTGCCTCGAACTGAAGCTCGATATCATCGGGGTACACATCGTTGAGCAACCGCAGCCATTCGCCTTTCGCCGATTCTTCTCCGATCGTGTCGAGGAACTTCACGCGTGTAAGATCCCACGCCTTGTACTCAACTGGGCTTGCTCCGCCGCGTCCCGTGTCGAACACCTGCATTGCTTCCTCGAGATCACCTGTTTTCACAAAGACCTTGTGGGCGTACCCGAACGAGGCATCGGGGCTCTTGGCAGCGACTTCCGCCGAGCCCGCAGCATCTGTCTCGACCACTCCGAGGTCGAAGAACTGATCGATCTCTATAATGCTCGCGAACACCCCCGGCTCGACAGAGTCATCAAGCAATCGACGAATCTCCGCGATCCCCTCCTCCTGCTGACCAGACACAAGCAGCAACACGACCAAGTTGGCCGACAATCGATCCCGCTCAACTTTGGGGAGGTACTCCGCTAATCGCCTCGCGGTGATGATCGCAAAATCAATCTGCTGGTCGCTCAATAATCCAGAGCGGGCCATCATCGCCTGGGTGCTTAGCCACACAAGCCTCGCCCGCGGCTCACGCGGCGCACGAGCCATCAGCATCTGCGCAACCGCACCGGCCTCGGAACGATGCTCAGATCTTTGGAGCGAGGCAATCAGACGAAGCGTGGGCTCAATCCAGACCACATGCTCGGCGAGTGTGTCCGCGTCACGCCATTCTTCTTTCGCATCTGTCTCACGCCCAAGCCTTGAGTACAGATCGCCCATCACCAAGTGGTAGGTCGGCTCAAGCGGGTTCGTGCTCATCGCCTTGGCAAGCACCCCACGCGCTGCGACCAAATCCCCTTTCTCGATCAGATCGGTCGCCTCGAAGAACTGCGTCCACCCGTTCGCCCGGAAATCGGTATCGATCTGTTTGAGTTGCGCCCGTATCTGAGCCTCAGCATCCGCATCATTCTGTAGCTGCGCAGCAAGAACCTGGAATCCAAGCAAGTCCGAGTTGGCCACCTCGATCGCTTGCAATCGATCGATTCTCTTGGCCCACCAGAGCCTGCGGGCGTACGACCCAAGAACAACTTGATCTTCAGTCTCAAGTGCAATCCTGCCTTCAACCTCCAGCGCCAAATCCCCACGCCCCATCAGGTCAAACGCTCGTGCGAGAAGCTTCCCCAAGTCAATCGAATCAATCGCAGGAAAATCTTCTTCCCATGCCTGCTCCTCGTTGTTCCATCCAATGATCGAGGTCAGTATCGTCACCTTGTCGGCGATCTCAATCGGGTTCGAGGTCCGCGGATCAGGCAACCGATCACCGATCAACTCACCGAGAACCTTCGCGCCGATCGAGTTCGGTTCAATAGCGATTCTCTCCTCCAGAAATGCATCGGCCTCAGCCAGTCTCTCTGAAGAATCAAGCCACTGTGCGTAGGACCAAACCGTCGCAAAGCTCGGTGACCCGAGCGAGAGCAACTCCTCAAAGAGCACCGCGATCTGCTTGTCATCAGGATCAATCCGCTTGCGTGCAGACAACTCTTCCTCCAACACCGCCCGCTTATCGATCCCAGGCTGAGCACGCAACTTGACGCCAAGAGCAACCGCCTCCGGCCACTTCCCATCACGATTGAACATCTTGAGCAGTTCGATCGAAACCTCTTGGTCATCCGGGCGCTGATTCAGGTAATCGCGATACGCCGATATCGAAGCCTGCAGGTGCCCGCTATCGCCGGCTTCAACCTTGGCCCGTGATCGGGCATAGGCAAGCAGCTCTGCCGCAGGCGCGGGCTTGGTCGCACGAAGATACCGCCGAAGGCTCTGGGTCGCCGTGGCGTAATCGCCGGCCTCATATGCACTCATCCCATTTGTGCGGAGTTCTTCGATACTCCGGCGTTGCTGCATCGGGCCAACAACAAAGTACCCGATCAACCCGATGCACACCACCGCACCAAAGACGAGCGAGAGAACGAGCCGGCGAAATGTGCGAGGACGCATGGGCATAGGAACTCCTAAGGGCTCTAACGGCGAGCAAGGGCGCCGGCAACCAGCGCAATCGTCTTCCAGATAATTAACAAATCTAACCGCAGGCTCGCCTGCTCAACATATTCAATGTCGTAACGGATCCATTCCTGAAAATCCGCCCCGTCTGCACGGGTCCTACGGATCTGCCACAGCCCCGTTACGCCCGGACGAACACTCAGCCTCGCCTCACGCCAGCCGGGACAATATTGATTCTCGGAAAACGGGCTCGGTCGAGGTCCTACCACCGACATCTGCCCGAAGAGCACATTGAAAAACTGTGGTAACTCATCAAGCTGCAACTTGCGTAGCACACGCCCAACACGAGTGATACGCGGATCGTTTTCCATGAAAAACTGAGGCCCGTCCGCCTCGTTCGCACCCTGAAGCTCCGCCTTCATCTTCTCGGCGTTGCGATACATCGTGCGGAACTTCCAGCACTTGAACTCTTTGCCGTTGGTGGTCTCACGCTTGTGACCAAAGAATATCGGGGTGCGATCCTCAATGATGATCGCTGCGATTATGAAGGGGTACAGCGGCAGCGTTATCGCAAGGGCAATCAACGCAAAGACGATATCAAAAAATCGACGCGCCGGCCGCTGTGTCCATGGCGCGGGCTCTTTCATTCTTCGCTCTGAGCGTGGTTGCACCGGCTCGATATCTCGCCAATCAATGTCCGAGATCGCAGGTCGAACTTCCGGATCATCCCAGAGCACCGCGGGACCGACCCCTACCTTGCCCTCGGGTATGCTCCGGCCCGCGCCTATCCAGATCGGTCCAGAAACACGCGCCGCGTCGAACTTTGGTGAATCTGCATCCTGCCAACTTGCATTGCCGACACGCTGAAGCCGGGCAATCGTAGAATCCGGATGCGTCCAGGCTTTGGCGAGATCACGGACAAATCGTGCACGATCAGTGTCCACCGTGTTTGCATACACTCGCCCGTCGACAGCAATTGCAGACCGGAGATCCGAGGGGATCAATCGGCGCAGCCTTGCCCAAGCCGATCGGTCAGAACTCATTAAGGTCCAGTCCCGTGCGATGAGTGGATCCGTCGTGACCGCCACCCGCGCGAGCCGATCCGTCGATCCCTCGTAAGACCTTTGAAACCGGAGAAAGTGCCCATCCGGGCGTGTATCAACGACTTCGCGGTATTGATTCACGCTTCGATCCGCTACGCGGACCACAAGCAGATCGGGCTTGAGCCAATACAGCACATCCAAGAGTTTACGAACAGGCATGATCACCATGTGCTTATGGTCAACGAGCAGATAGAGCTCCGCACGCCGATCCACCTCAAACTCAGGCATCTGGTTCGGCACCACTTGAATACCGCGAGCCTTCCAGAATCGGGAATGCAACTGCTCGGGCGTATACCCCCAAAGCGTGTGCTCATCGCGAGTTTCTACCGGTAGAGCACTCATAACTTACCCCGCGCGGGTCGAATCATTATTCGAACCGTCCTCGTTGCCATTGGTCTGCTTGATGCGATCTGCGAAGAGTGTCCCCGCGACCGGTCCAACCCGAGGTCCGGTCCTTGATGCCGCCTCTGCCGCCTGACGCGCCGCCTGACGCGAGAAGTGCACCGACATCGTCCCCGTTGACTGACGCAGCTCATACCCTGACGCTCGATTGAAGATGGTGGCCACAATTTTCCCGCCCACACCATTGATCTGCTCGACCGCACGCCGAATCAGAGGGCGCAGCTGCCCACGCCCAACGACAAGAATCACTCCATCAGCTTCCGAAGCCAAGAACCCGGCTTCGATGCTCCCAAGAATCGGGCCCGTATCCACCAGAACCGTGTCAAACTGCGTACGAAGCTCATCAAGCAGCCGCCCGATGACATTCGGCGAGAGCCGGCTAATCAGGACATCGTCGCCAAAGCCAGCAGGTAAAATACTCAGACCATCAAAATCAGTCGGCTGCACAAGCGAAGAAAGCGAGGGCAGATCGCCCATTGCCTCAACAAGGCTCGATGCGTTTGGATGCCCAAAGTGGATGCTCAGCCCCCGACCGATCAGGTCGAGATCGAGCAGCAAAGTCCGGTCTCCAGACTCGGCGAACGAGAGCCCCATCGCGATAATCAAGCTCGTCTTGCCGTCCTGGGACGACGGGCTTGTTACCTCATAAATCGTGCCGTGCCCCTTGGTGCAGTACTTGATCTGAAGCTGCGATCGAATTTGGTGCACCGCAAACGCGGACGCCTCGGCCAGTTCTTGGTCGCCCAACGATTCGCCAAGATCCGGAAGCATCCCCACCACCCCCTGCGAATCGCCCATGATCACATCATCACTAAACCGTACGCTTTTGGACATGTATCCCAGCCCAAGCATAATCACCACCGGAATCGCGCCGCCGCCCACAAAGCCAAGTGCAGCCATCTTCCGACGCCGATCGCCCGAGGGCGTCATGGGCGTTACCCCTTTTTCAACTACGCTGATCCGCTTTGAATCCTCAGTGAACTCTTGCACTCTTGATTCGGTTTCGATCTGGTCAAGCCGTTCGTCCACCTCCGCAATCTTCCCGTCGACCTGTTCACGGCTGGCGATCAGGTCTCGGATCTCAAGATCAGCGCTCCCAAGCTTCTGTTGAGCGGCCCTTGCAGCTTTGAGGCGTTCTTCTACACTCGCAAGGCGCAGCTTGAGTTCATCAAGTGAAGTTGACCCACCCGCTGTCCCAAACCCAGGAACCCGTGCCTCGCCGTTGCGGATCTGTTCCATCCGTTCGCCGATCCGTCGATTTACATTCGTGATCGCCGAGTTCACAAGCTTCATATCATGATGCTTCTCTCCAAGCCCCGCGGATTCCAGATCAGCCTTTGCATTCTCGTAAGCGATCCGTTTGTCGAGCAAGGACGCCATCATTTGGTCGATTTGCGCCGCCCGCTCTACGGACATCTCTTGCTGATCTTCATCGTCACCCTCGGTGCTAGCAAAGGCCTCGTATTGGTCAATCTGAGATTGCAAATCAATCTGGGACGATTCAATCTGGCGGATATTCGCAATCGCATTGCGAACAAGCAAGCCGATATCATCGGTGCTCCACTCGTTGGCGATCACCCGGATTTGGCTTGTCAGGCTCTCTCGCTGCTTCTCCAGGTCCGTCTTCCGCTCGTTGAGCGTGTTGACCAGCTCCGGGCGATTGAGCTCATTCTCTCGATCGCCGAACAGTTCCATGTACGATTCAATCACCGATTGCACCACCGCCTTGGCAACTTCTCGGTCGATATGCTCATAGGTCACATTGATAAACTCGGGCATCTTCCTGTTTGTGCGGATGTCCAGCCCCGAGCCGATCATGTCAGCCGTGTACAGCCCGGACACCTCCCGCAGCGCACGCACACGATCAGATTCAAGCGCCAAACTCAGCACACGGTTGGACTGCAAGTAACCAACCTGCGAGGACACGAGCCCCGAAAACTCCTTCGGCGAAGTATTCTGATTGTTATCATACAGCACGCGCGTAATCCGTGGGCTCACATGGATTGCGCCAAAGCTCTGGTAGACCGGCTCTTGCGTCATGTACCCCGCCAACGCCCCGAGAACAGCAAGTATGCCCGCGAGCGTAAAGGTCAGGATGTATCGCCCACGCAAGAGTCGATGAACCACGAGCAGCATGTTGTCATGCCCCTTCGATTCATCTCCCTGCCAGTCATTAAAATCATTTCCCATTCTCAACGCCCCTCTCTAAAAAAGGCAGCGGATCGGTTACCGCGTCAATCATCGGCTGAGCAATCTTGAGCATCTGTTCTAACACCCATTGATGTTCCTCGATCGGAACCGACTCGTCGAAAACCACCTGAACCTGCGCCGCACCGAACGGCAGGAACTGATAATCTGAACCAATTTCACGCACACGATCCATCGATACACTCGTCTCGTCTGTCGGCAAAGCAAACAGGTTGTACACCGTGATTGTATGCTTTTTATCCCACACATTGCGGGTAAACACATACGACTTCATCAACTCCCCGTTCACCGTGACCATCCCCTGCTCGTCTGGCTCCAACGCCCACCCATGAGCGGGGTAACAAACCGGCGGAAAATGACCCGCCATGTCACGAATAATCCGGCACTGCACAACCAAGAGCTTCGCATGAACCCCACGATCCATGTTTGAGTAATCTCGGGCAAGAATCGCATTCGGACGCAGCAAGTTGATCGCAGCGGGTGGCAACGCCACCTCGCTCCCTCGCCAACCGTCAAACTCCAACGGCATCCGTTCAACGATATCCAGAATCGCGGCATGATAATCATCGGCGATCGCAGGGTCCGCGTGCCCGCCACGCAACAACCCCGCCGCAATCAGCAGCACAAACGACACCGGGATGGCAAGCCTTGAAATCATGCCAAATCCTTTACATCGACTGCGACGCCAGCGTAAACCGGTAGGTCGGAACCAGCGCCCAACGCAACGCACGCATCACAAGTACAAGAACCAAAAAAGCCACCGGGAGCATCAGCCACCCAGAGATCGTGTGGAAATCATCCGCAATCTTCTCAGGAGCAAACCCATACAAAAGCACCGTCGGCACCAACCGGAACACATTACAAACAATCGCTGCCGCCGGGCTCAACAGCAGCACCAATATCCGCACCGAGTTCCGCAACGGCACCGTGAACGCAAACGCATACACCACCAGAACCAAAGCGAAGACCATCCGCATCCCGTTACAAGCTTCAGCAACCGCGACGGGCATCTCATTAATAACCACAAGATTTCCGGATCGCTCGACCCAGAATCCAAAAAGCTCAAGCGTAAAGGTTGTCACGCGGGCCGTCGCATTCTGCAATGGTCCAGCGATCGAAAGCCGAATGTTGCCCGGAATCGGCACCAAGAAAAACAGTATCAACACACCCGGCAGCTGGTTGATGATCACCTGCATCCCAACAACACTGATCACCGCACCAATAAGCATCATTACAGCACCGCCGTGATACCCCGCCTGAAATGCATGCTGAAAGCTCCATGCCGCCAAACACCATCCTGCCACGACAATGAACACGCCCGTCCAGTTCGGGCTTGGTGGACACCGCCGAAACCGCACCCTGCGGATCCAGATCAACCAAAAACTGATCGGCAAGACGAGCAGAATATGGCTCATCTCTTCGTCTGTCCAAGCAAAGGAAAAGATCTCGGCCCATTGATCAAACGACGCAAAGATCGCCGCCGCAACGAGGCACACGATCGCGAAAATATGCCGAGGCATCCACCGATGCCGAGCGTTGAGGGCCCTCACGAGACACGCCCCTTCCGGATTGTACCTGTAACCACCTGGTCAGCGACAATCGCTCCGGGCTGGACCACCGCCCCATCACAGAGCACCGATCGAACAACCACCGCTCCCTTGCCGACGCGTGAGCCGTCTAACGCGATCGCATCATGCATCCTTGCTTCCGGATCAATATCCGCGCCGGGTTCAGCGACCTGAAAGCTACTCTCCCAATCCTCGCGATACGGATCCTCATCCAGCGATGATCCGCTTGTATATCCGCCAGCAATCGCATGCAACGCCTCGACATATTCGCTCAATGAGCGGGTTGTCATGGCGTATGGACGATACCGCTGCACCACACGCACACGATGATCATCACGCCACATGTCAAGCGCCTGCTCCTTGAGATCTATGTATCCAACCGGCTTGATCGATCGCAAGAGCCCACAACGAATCAGCCAAACCCCCACCGGCGATCCATCTGAGGATGCAACAAACGACACATCAGATTCCGTTACCGCCATGGACTCAACCAACTCATGCAAGGGCTCGAGGAATACCACCGCGCCGTTACACACCACGATGTACCGGTCATCTTCGATCCCCTCGGTCGCGTCGGACAACAGCCCTGCGACACCTCGAATCGGTGAAGGATCTCTCTCAACAACACATCGCCCAGGCTCAGCGTTCTGCACGCCTGCAGGAACCTGCCCGTCTTTGTCATAAATCAGACGCATCCGCAGCGAATCGAGCTTGTGTTTTTCCCAAAGCTTCTGCACACCCTCATAGTGACGCTGCACGATGGACTTGCCTCCGAGCAACGGCAGATCAACCAAAGATCGCCCAACAGACCTCGCCAACGGGCTCGTATGCACAGAACCACACAGCACCATGACCGAATCGATCGCGCTCAACACACCCACCCGATCAACATGCCCTTTTACGGAGGATTGCACCCGAACCATCTCCATCCCGCCAGACCTTCCTGGCGGCTTAAACCTGCACTACATCGCCCGATGTATCCAGTCATACATCGGCATCTCCCCTATACGATCGGCAAATACACCCAGATGGGTTAGTATCGTCTGCTGCTAGTCTAGGTGTTTCTTGCAACCCCACTGGCGCAAGTTCCGCGCATTTGAGAGAGATCCTGCACACGAGCCCATTCAACCTGTTCAAACAAAACAGGCTCACGATCAGCCCCCACACACCCACAAACAAGATCTGGGCATGTCAGCCGGGTCACAAACCACGGCTTCTCTTCACATGAGCACGCACCCCACGCCCCAGGGCTTTGCTCGCAGCCAAACGGCACATGAACACCTCGCGGGTCTACCTCGAGCCCCCGCCCATCACCCTTAAGCACCGCTTCTTTTTTCGTCCAGTAATCGAAGAACGCTGCCGCATCGCCAGCCAGCGCCTCTCGCCGATCATGATCACCGGATCCAGTGATCGCTTCGACCAACGATGGGGAGATCAGCTCCGGGCAAATCTGCTCAATATCAACCCCCACACGGACACCCCGCCCAACAACCAGCGCACAGTGCGTCAGCGTTCTCGAAACATTCAGATCGATCTCATCGCGTGTTGTGCCGCTGATCACCGGACGGTTCCAGCAGTCATGCCCCATCCGTACCCCCCGCGGCTCACACTCGCTCAGCACCCCGGCCCCAAGCCTCCAAAGCCCTTTGCAGACCGATGCTGCACGACGATCTTCTGCACGGAAAAACCGCCGACATCGTGCTCGCTGTTGCTTGCTCAAAAACGAAGAAAACCCGCCAACCAGCGGATCATCATTCGGAACAACCAACGCTCGAACATGCCCCTCCTGCGGGGTCAAGAGTTCTTGAAGAATCGGGAATAGAGACTCAGTCTGCTGCACACCATATCATCGGCAATCAGACGCATCAAACTCAACGGATTCGAACGGTCCAAGTGCGTTTCTCGCGCGTTTCGCTCAACCCCTTGCCCGACCACGAGTCTGCATCGCCGGACTGCGAGTACATCACAAGATTCACCACCGTGCCGGGCTCAAACTGGAGCTTGAGCTGCGCCCGCCCCTCATGGCGATCCTCAGCCGATCTTGAAACGAGAACAGTCTCATCGAGGATCGCAGTATCCGCAAGCAGCCGGGTACCTCGGACAACATCAAAGCTCTGGTCCGCTTGTGCAATCTCGACACCCACAAGGTAAATGGTGTCGCCGATCACCGTCGCGTACATATTGAGGTCTTTGAACGAAACGGTCTGACCGCCAAATGCTCCATCGCTCGAGTACTGCGGATTCCCCGCGGTGGGCACATTGGGCGTGTCCTGCTCAGATGCGGAGTTTTCTACCGCTCCATTTGCGCCGCTGGCATCCATCCCACGATCTATGCCCTGGGCACCAGCGTCTTGTGTGTCCTGCTGCTTCGAGGTGCTCACCACACCGCCACGACGCGCCGCGGTGCCTTGCTCAGCCTGCCCCGACTGACGGGTGGCCGATCGCGCCCCACTTGTGCTCTGGCTGCTGCCGGCGCCGGCTCCAATACTCACCCTCGATCCGTCCGGAAGCCGTCTCGCTTTCGCAGTCCCAAGCACACCTGAATCAACACGAGCACTCCTCCGACGAGCCTTCTGAATTACAACCGTCCCGTCGGCCATTTTGATCCGCACATCAACGGTTTCCTCGCCATCGCCGGAGCCGGCGATCGCCGGTGTTGATACCGCAAAGCCCGCGCTGAGCACTATCGCTCCGAGCAGTCCATTGAGTGTTCTTTTCGCTCGTTTCATCTTGCTTGCCTCCAATGATGCAGCCAACGCATGAACGCCGCCTCCACTATGTACACCATCGAAAACTCCCCGCTGGTAAGCGAGGAAAAGACGGGGATCTGCCGGAATCTGTGATGTCTGTATGCTCTGCCAACGACTCAAACCTCGGTACACCAGGCTCACGCCACCTTGATCCGTCCGATATCAATAACCAATATCCCAATAAAAAAACCCCGCATGTGCGGGGCTTGTGGATCCAATCATTATCCGTGTTCAAACAAGATCAATCAAGCTTGAACTTGCTCACCAGCGCCTGCAACTGCTCCGCTTGGTGCGCAAGGTCGCCCGCAGCCTGTGCAGACTGCGAAGCACCCTGGCTCGACTGGCGGGTGATCGAATCGATACCCTCCACCGCACGAGCGATCTCGCCGGACGCCGCCGACTGCTGATTGGCAGCAGCAGCAATATCCTGCACCATCGACTGGAGGTTCTCCGAACCACCCACAATGCTCGTCAGCGCCGATCCAGCTTCGCCCGCCAACTCCACACCGCGACCAACTCGCTCAGAACCAGCCTCGATCAGGGTCACCGCAGAAGTCGTTTCCTTCTGGATGCCGATGATGCTCGAGCTCACCTCTTCGGTCGCAGTAGTGGTCCGCTCGGCAAGCTTACGAACCTCGTCGGCAACCACCGCGAACCCACGCCCATGCTCACCTGCACGCGCAGCTTCAATCGCCGCGTTGAGTGCGAGCAGGTTCGTCTGGTCTGCGATGTCGTTAATCACCGCGATGATCTCGCCAATCTTCTCACTCTGGACACCCAGAGCATTGATAGTCTCAGCGGAACCACGCACCTCGGTCGCGATCCCACGCATCTCTTCGATGGTCGAACTCACAATCTTGCCGCCGTCCTCCGCCAAGTGCTGGCTCTCCTCAGATGCCTTGGTCGCATCCGCAGATTTGGCAGCAACCTCGGTGACAGATTGGCTGAGTTCTTCTACCGCCGCAGCGACCTGCTGAGTCTGCTGCTCTTGGGTCTGCAGACCCTCGGCCATCTCGTCTGCAGATGCCGCGATCTCGGTCGCCGCACTCGCGACAGCCTGCGACGAATCACGCATCTGAGAAATAATCCCATGCAGGTTCTGCAGGAACATATCGAACCAATGCCCCAGCTTGCCGATCTCATCCGAACGGTTCAGATCAAGCCGCTTGGTCAGGTCACCATCGCCAGTCGCAACATCCTTGATCATCGCGATCGTTGCATTCAGCGGCCTTGTCAGCATGCCGCGAAGCAAGAACACAAGCCCAAGCCCCGCAACAATCAATAGCGGCACGGTGAACATCATCCCTCTCTGGAAAAACCCAGCAACCTTCGCGTCAACAATACTCAACGGCATCTGAAGCTCGTACGCACCATGCATGTACCCTGGGGTCCAGCTTTCCATCCGGAATCCGAGTGCATCCTTACCGTCAAACTCGCCATCCGCATCACGCTGGTCATATTTGGCAGGATCGCCATGACAGGCCATGCAGGACTCATCAAGCGAGATAGCACGCATGTAATGCATTGTGTTTGTCTCTTCGTTGATACGGCTCATCTGGGTCGTGCCGTCACGCTTGTAGACCTCGGTCAGATCCTTGATCATCTCATCGCGGAAACCGCCCGCAGCAGGTGCGTTGTCCGGATTGCGAGCCTCAAGCGACACCACCTTAAACTCAAGCCCTTCCTTCTCCGCTGCATTCGCGCCGGCGGCCCAGCCCACAATCACAGGGATCGAAGCGAAGTACCTTGTCTTTGAATAATGCGTGCCGTTATCAATCTGCTCATGGGCTTCGGACAGCATCTCATCCACATTCACTTCCTTATTGAGAAACTTCTCCGATGCGTCCGACTTTGCTTCGTCAGCAACCGCAGTAAACGCTGCAGCACGCGAAACCATCGCCTCCTGGGCAGATTCTCGGTATCCCTTCAGGAAGATGACATAGTTCACCGCAACAACGGCAACCATCACAACCAGGGTGGCTGCGATGATCTTGGTGGATAGCCCGAAGGCGAACTTCTTTGATTTGGTCTCGTCGGACATCGTGTCTGCTCCCGTGAGGTAGTGGATTCGCGGGCGAACCAAGGCGGTGCCCGCATCCACATCGGGACGCCCTACGCTCTGAATAAGCGCAAGAATCCATCTCCGCGAGGAAACCCCTCCAAAGCCGAATCTCGCGCAATTAACGCGTATATTGATGATTCAATATCGAAATCTCTACCCACATTTGGGTGCGCAGTTCTTGCTCACCGAAGTGTCAGAAGCTCACTATAAGTAGGTAATGGCCAGAGCGATGCCTCAACCAGCCCCTCAAGCCGATCACTGATCGACCGGACCGCGTCCATTATCGGGATCACCGAATCCCGGAAGAACCGGCAGGTTTCCTGCGAATCCAAGCCCGGAGGAACACCCGCCTCGGTCAATATGATGGTCGCTTCACGCAACTGCCCCACCAATCCAACAAACCCATCGAGTTCATCACGCAACTCGGGGCAATCAACCCCAGCGCCCTCGGTTGATGCAACCGTCTCCGCGAGATTCCGTTGATGCTGGCACACCGCCGGGAGGATCATGGTCCGTGCGATCACGACCATCTGCTCGGCTTCAATCCGCATCTGGGACGCATATTTCTCGCGGAAAATTTCTACCCGGCTCTCAAGCTCGTCATTTGTCAGCACACCGTACTTCGCAAACATCGTGCGAACCTTCGGTTCATTCAAAACAGGCAACGCATCCGCGGTCGAACGCAAGTTTGGAAGCCCCCGCTTCTCGGCCTCAACCTCCCACTCCTCCGTGTACCCATCACCATCAAACAGCACCGCCTTGTGCTCCGTGATGATGCGGGCGAGAATCTGCTTGACCGCCAAGTCGCGACCCTCACCGGATGGATGCTCACCACCGACCCGCTCAAACTCATCGGCGATGAAATCCAAGCTCTCCGAAACGATCGTGTTGATCACGGTGTTGGGCCAAGCGACCGAGGCCGCTGAACCGACCGCCCGGAACTCGAACTTATTGCCCGTGAACGCGAGCGGGCTCGTCCGGTTTCGGTCCCCGGAATCACGCTTGAGAGCGGGCAGCGCATTGGCCCCGAGGTCCAACTCTCCGCCCTTGATCGTTCGACTCGGCGTCCCCGTTTCAAGCTGCCCAATCAAGTCAGTGAGCATGTCTCCGAGGAACATCGAGATGATCGCCGGCGGAGCCTCATTGGCCCCAAGCCGATGATCGTTCGAGGCGCTCGCGATGGTCGCACGCAACACATCGCCGTGCAAATGCACCGCGCGCATCACGGCACAAACGAAAGTCATAAACTGCAGATTGGTGTGCGTCTCATCCTGCGGATCAAGCAAGTTCACCCCGGTGTCCGTCGACAACGACCAGTTGTTGTGCTTACCCGACCCATTCATCCCGGCAAAGGGCTTCTCGTGCAAAATCGCCGCAAATCCGTACCGGCCCGCGACCCTCTTGATTGTCTCCATTGTCAACGCCTGATGGTCACACGCGATGTTCGTCGACTCAAAGAGCGGTGCAAACTCGTACTGCCCGGGCGCAACCTCGTTGTGCCGTGTCTGCACAGGGATCCCGAGCCGGGCAAGTTCTTCTTCAGCCTCAGACATAAACGACAAGACCCGAGGCGGGATCGAGCCAAAGTAATGGTCATCAAGCTGCTGATGCTTCGGGGGCGTCGCTCCGAAAAGTGTCCGATCACAACTCACCAAATCCGGGCGGGCATAGAACAGGTTCCGATCGACGAGAAAATACTCCTGCTCAGCACCCAAAGACGACCCGACAGTCCGCACACCCTCATCCGTTCCAAAGATCTTTAAGATCCGCATCGCCTGAGTGCTCAATGCCTCGATTGACCTCAGCAACGGCGTCTTCTTATCCAACGCCTCACCATTCCATGATACAAACGCGGTCGGGATGCAAAGCGTCGCGTAGTTCGCCCCACGGAGTAAAAACGCCGGGCTCGAAACATCCCATGCCGTGTACCCACGGGCCTCGAAGGTCGCGCGGAGCCCACCCGATGGGAAACTCGACGCATCCGGCTCGCCCTGGATCAAGCTCTTCCCGCTGAGCTTCGAGACCAGATGCCCCTCGCCATCGGGGGTCAACAGAGCATCATGCTTCTCCGCGGTCAAGCCCGTCATCGGCTGGAACCAATGCGTAAAATGCGTCGCCCCGCGCTCGACCGCCCAATCCTTCATCGCCTTGGCGACCACATCAGCGTCTTGTGCGGATAACCGCTCACGCCCATCCATCGCACGCTCGAGCGCCTCAAAGGTTTCACGCGTCAGGCGCTTACGCATCGAACGGGTATCGAACACATCGGCCCCAAAGATCTTGTCAAGCGGCTGCTTCTGGGATTCAGAGTTCTCACTCTGCGCCTGCCACCGTGTGGATGCCGCGATCGCTTCGCCCTGTGGATGCCTGGTTGTCATCGTCATGCCCTGACCTCTCATTGCTCGTAGTTATCACGCCGGTTTCCCGCTTATCTCCGCTCACCATACCGCATTCTCCCTATCAATTCGGAGATTGCAACCGTCAAACAAGATAGAAAATGCAACGGACACCCTGCCTGCACATCTACCCCGCCAACGCCCGCCGTGTTCACGGACATTTGCACAAATACACTCTTTCTATCCACCGCGATCATCCGCCATCTGTTATCGAACACGCCCCACGCGTATACTCGGATCAATCATTTGGGCCCGTGGCGGAA
Source organism: Phycisphaerales bacterium (assembly GCA_029260265.1). Classification (GTDB taxonomy): domain Bacteria; phylum Planctomycetota; class Phycisphaerae; order Phycisphaerales; family UBA1924; genus UBA1924. The sequence goes on along the minus strand of JAJDDO010000029.1, from coordinate 62,205 downwards.
CTGGCAGACGCAGCGGACTTAAAATCCGCCGGAGTAAAATCCTTGAGGGTTCGAGTCCCTCCGGGCCCATTGACGACCAAATGCCCCGCCGCCCCCGTTCATGAACCATCCCACTCCACTGAATCCCGCCCGAGCCGAACGCCTCGACCCCGCCCACTCATCACTCCAGGCGCTCGACCCGGGCGACGCTCTCCCTATCCACCCGGAAAAGCTCGTCCCCACCATGCTCGCCAAACGCGAGCTCGACTACCTCCATCTCCTCGGCTCACTGATCAATGGCTCAGGACGACTCATCGAACTCGGCTGCTTCCTCGGAGGCTCGACCGCTGCCCTTCTCGAGGGCATTCAACATTCACCGAAGACGCCGGTCCTCCCCCTCCTCGTCTACGACCAGTTCCTTGCCCCACCCGCAGAAGCCTTCGAGACTGATCCCCAACTCGCCCACTTCGGGCTCAGCCCAAACCAATCATTCCGAAATCTCTACGAACAACTCCACCGTGATCGGCTCGACCAAATCTCTATCCGCGAGGGACGCCTTCCTGAATCACTCCCCATCGGCCAAGCCGCTTCAATCTACCCGGAACAAGAACAAATCGAACTACTGTTCGTGGATATCGCCAAATCTTGGGGGGTTCATCTCTCCGCTGCCCGCTGCTTCTATCCCCACCTTCACCCCGGCGCAATCCTCATCCATCAAGACTTCGGCGATTTTCGAACCCCTTGGCTCGTTGTCCATATGTACCAACTCCGCTACGCCTTCAAGCCCCTTGCACGCATCCGGCAAACGCCAACCATGTCATTCCGTTGCACCGCCAATCCCACCGAACGCATCGCATCTCTGCATGATTCCCCGGGCACCCTCGACAACTCCATCCGTGAGCACCTCTGGGATTCGATCATCACCTATTGGTCTGCGGTGCTCAACGAGAATGCTGCTGGCTGGCTCAGCGGGCACCGCGCTGTCCATGCTCTGCACAGCGCCGATCCATCCGCCGCCATAACCCACGCCTGCACCTACGAGCTCTGGTCACGCACCAAAGACGCCCTCGGCATCCACATCGCCCCCGACTGGACAAACTGGCTGATTCAACTCCCGGCCCACCTCGTCAAACTCAACGCATCACCGGAGTTGATCAAGCAAGCAACCAGGCTCGCCATCGCCTCTCAGCAAAGAAACAACCTCTCTACACCGGACCAACTCGCCAACCAGTGGACAACAGAAACCACCAAGCGGGCCAACTGGTCGAGAATCAATACCCGCCTACTCGCCCAACCCCGCCGCCCCATTGTGCTCTTCGGCTCAGGTCGCCATACCCGTTGGCTGCTGGATGCCAAGGTTCTCGATCCCTCAATCACCATCCAAGCCATCATTGACGACAACCCAACAGCCGCCTCGATCGCGGGCATCCCGGTGATTTCCGCCAAGCAATGGACCCCGCCGAAGCAGCCCTTCGTTCTCCTGCCATCATCGGATGCTTACGAACAAGAACTCTTTGGCCGCATCCAATCCATCGCCCCGGCCCATGCGGCTTTGATGCGAGTCTACACCGACCCCGATCATGCCAATCTCGATCACGACACCGCTGCATCCGAGCTTCCACACTCAACAATGACCCCGCCGACAGCTCAACCAACCCTCATCCCCGCCCGAACCTCAACCATCGATCCAGCCCCGTCGCACCGCAGCAAGCTCTCGCTCAACCCCGCCCGCCCCTGGATCACCGATTTGTGTGCCAGCTATGCACGCCCCGACTGGACCCAGGGGCACATCAATGAATCCGACGCGGCCTTTCTCTGGGATTGCATCGAAGCATCAAGCCCCGAGCAGATCATCGAGATCGGAACCGCCTCAGGCATGTCCACCCTCGCCTGTGCCCTCGCAATGAACCACTTCGCCCCTGCCAATGCAGCGCCAAGCATCCACGCGTTTGATCTGACCGAGCGGTGCTACTTTGATCCCCGCTACCGCGTCGGCGATGCCCTTGCCCAAGTCGCGCCCCACCTGGCAGGCGCCGTTCAGTTTCATCACAAAGCAACAGCCTGCGACGCGGCAAGGTTTTTCGCGCCAAGCTCGGTTCGCTTGGCACTCATCGACGCCAACCATGTCCACCCAGCGCCAGCCCAAGACCTGCTCGCGTTGCTGCCCGTGCTCACGCCCGGCGCGATCGTTGTTCTCCACGACATCGATCTCGATGCCATTCACGCCCAGTCTGCTCCAGGTGCTGCGCTTGAAGACGGTCCAAAGAGGCTGTTTGACGCATGGGATGGTCGCAAGATCCGCTCGCAGGATCGAGCCGGATCAAACATTGGGTGCATCATCATCCCAGATGAACCGCTCGATGGAATCGCCCAACTGGCGGATCTTCTCGGCGAATCGTAGAAAGCACCCCGGAAAGGATTCGAACCTTTGACCTGCGGATTAGAAGTCCGCTGCTCTATCCAGCTGAGCTACCGGGGCCTGCGCACTCATGCACGGGTGTTGCCTTTTCTCGGCTCCCCCCATTGAATGCTCCATGATGATACACGCGATGCTCGCCGGGTTCCTTTCGTTCCTGATCTCTGTACATGCCCAACTAGCAGACCAAGGCGCTGATCAGCGAGTCGCCATCCGCGTCATGGCGATGAACGCAGAAGATATCGGATCGCATGATCTTATGGACGGGTCGAACCCCCGCCTCCAACGCCTCGCTGCCATCATCCAGCGTGTCCGCCCCAACATCCTGTTATTGTCTGAAATCGCCTACGACGGTGATGCCGCCAACGCCTCGCTCTTTGTAGAGAACTACCTCGCCATCGCACAAGAAACCGACCTCAAACCCATCGAGTTCAACTCGCTGATGCCCGCATCCAACACGGGGCTTCCCAGCTCGATGGACCTCAACCATGATTCCAAAGTCATCACCGAGTTCCCATCCCCACGCCCAAGCGACTCCCTCGGGCGACCCGCCAGACAAACCAACGCGGGCAGAGACTTCGGATCAGACTGCTACGGATTCGGGACCTACCCCGGCCAGTACGCGCTCGCCCTGCTCGTCGATCCCACCTTCACCATCGACACCAACTCCATCCGCACCTTTCAAAGCTTCCTCTGGAAGAACCTCCCAAACCACCAGCCGCCCACCAACGCCGACGGCACCAACTGGTACACCCCCGAACAGTGGGACGCCTTCCGCCTGAGTTCAAAGACCTTCGCCGATATCCCGGTAGAAATCCCCGGCGCGCAGACCGTCCACATGTTGATCTCGCACCCAACCCCCCCCGCATTCGATGGCCCTGAAAACCGCAACAAGCACCGCAACCGTGATGAGATTCGGCTCATCCGCGCCTACATCGACAACGATCCTGCCCTCATCGATGACGCGGGCGTGCGAGGCGGGCTCGACGACGGCGAAGCCTTCGTTATCCTTGGCGATCTGAATGCAGACCCCGTCGATGGCTCCTCGATCGGATCCCCAATCGTCGAGTTCCTCTTCAACTCTCCAGATATCGGGCTGGATCCCAGCCCGTCGAGCCCGATCCACATCGACGGGCTCGACCCGACAGACACCTCGATGTTCCGCCTCCGTGTCGATTATGTGCTTCCATCAAGCGGCATCGACATGCTCCGCACCGGCATCTGGCGGCACGGGCATGAAGCCATCGAAGGCTTCCCCTCTGATCACTTCCCCGTCTGGGCCGAGCTCGCAATTCCCATGCGAATCACGCCAGATTCAGAGTGAGGAACCACCGCATCGGGTCTACGATTTGGGGTGACCCAAGTGATCAATGACATCGAGCATCCTGCCACGCCCGACTCCCAACCAGATGAGCGGGAGACCATGCATGCTTCCCATGCCGAAAACACCGCTCCACGCACCTTCATCCAGACCTGTATCGAACTCACCAAGCCGGGCATCACCAAACTTGTCACCATCACCGCTCTCGTCGGGCTCATCCTCGCCGGGCTGCATTACAACACGACCGGGTGGGGACTCTGGACCAAGCTTATCCTCGGGTGCACCATCGGCACCGCACTCGCATCAGGTGGCGCAAACGCGCTCAATATGTGGTACGAGTCCGATCGTGACGCGCTTATGGGGCGAACCAAAGGCCGCCCGATCCCATCGAGCAGGCTCACTTCTAGGTTCGTGCTCCTCTTTGGTGTGACCTTCTGCGTGGTTGGCTCGCTCATCCTCTGGCTCACCTGCGGGGCGATGCCCGCCCTCGTCGCGCTCGTCACCACCGCGAGCTACATCCTCGCCTACACCCCACTCAAACCGATTACCATCTCCAACACACTTGTCGGCGCAATCCCCGGCGCACTGCCCACCATGATCGGCACCGCCGCCGTCGCACCCGGCGCCGGGTTCGAGCCCCTTCGTGATCACATCGGGCTGACGCTCTTTGTCCTTATGTTCATGTGGCAGCTGCCCCACTTCTTTGCCATCGCATGGATGTGCCGCGATGATTATCGCGCCGGCGGTTTCAAAATGCTCCCCAGCGTCGATCCCGCGGGCAACCACACCGCCGCCGTTATGATCATCACCTCTCTGCTGATGATCCCTGTCGCCTTACTTCCGCTCAGAGTCATCCCCGAACTCGCGGGCTGGGCGACCGCCGCGGCAGCAATCTTGCTCGGGCTCGGCTTGGTCTGGGTATCCATCCGATTTGCCTTCAAGAGAACCGATACCAACGCACGCATCGTATTCTTTGGTTCGATCATCCACCTGCCCGTTTACCTGACGGTTCTGGTCATCGAGTCCCTGCTCCGGTCTGCGCTATGAATCCGACCATCGACCTCGAAAACATCACCGTTGTGTATCGAGTCAAGGGCAACGAGACCCGCGCACTCAAAAACCTTTCCTTCAAGGCGGAACCTTCCTTCGTCGCGATGCTCGGACCAAATGGAGCGGGCAAATCCACGCTCATGGGTGTGATCTCCGGAATGATCAAGCCCAATGACGGGACGATCCACGCGCCGACTTCTCGCAAAGCTCTGGGCATCGTGTTCCAAACACCCGCCCTTGATGAGCTGCTCACCATCCGCGAGAACATCGTCCTCGCCGGAGCGATGCACGCGCTGAGCAAATCCGAGTCTCTTGCACGCCTCACCCCACTCGCCGCACATCTCGGCATCAATGATCGGCTCAATGATCAGGTCCGCCATCTCTCCGGCGGGCTCAAACGGCGGGCCGACCTCGCCCGCGCGATCATCGCCAAACCAAGCGTCCTCCTGCTCGATGAACCAACCACCGGGCTCGACATCGATGCCCGCTCTACCTTCTGGGACCTGCTCAAATCCATGCAGAGCATCCACCCGATGACCATCGTCCTGGCTACACACCTCACCGAAGAAGCCAACCTCGCGGACAGGGTTTTACTCATCCGCAATGGCGAGATCATCACCGACGATTCTCCACATACGCTCAAATCAAATCTCGGCGAGCGGATCATCCGCATCAACACAAACGATGAGCAGGACCACAGCCGACTCGTCCAATGGGCAACCGATACCAACCGAGAGTTTCATGAATCATCCCGCTCGCTGATTGTCGCCCACGCCGACCAGTCTGCCCTCAGTTCCTGCCCCATTCAGAATGCATCCATGACGCTCACCCCGCCGACCTTGGCCGATGTGTACACCTGGCACACCCAAGGCGGATCACTCAGCACATCGGCCGAGGTCTCACCATGAATGGGATCAACGCCACCATCGCACTCGCCAAACGAGAGCTGATCCGTCAGGTCCGCCAGCCATCAAGGATCGTGGCCTCGATCATCACCCCGCTGCTTGTCTGGGCCTTCTTCGCGGGCGGTTTCGCCAACGCGATGGGTCCAATCGGCAACTCTGCAGGCTCAAAACTCGATGCCTACATCATCCCAGGCATGGCATCGATGACCGTCCTGTTCTCATCAATTTTCTCATCAATCTCCCTCATCCAAGACCGCCACGACGGGTTCCTCCGCGCTTCGCTCGCCTCGCCAGCACCCCGCTGGTCGATCGCTGCGGGCAAGATCATTGCAGGCTCAATCGTCGCACTCCTCCAAGCATTCATCGTTCTGCTGGCACTGCCATTCGTCGGTGTCGAGCTCACCTTCATGGGCGTGCTCGGCGCGATCGGCGCCCTTGGCTGCATCAGCATCATGCTTATCGGCATCGGTCTCGCGCTCGCTTGGATTGTCGATTCCACCCAAGGATTCCATGGCGTCATGAACGCCGTCCTCATGCCGCTCTGGCTCACCAGCGGCGCAGTCTTCCCCGTCGCGGACGCGGCAGGTTGGCTCAAGCTCATCGCATCAATCAACCCGCTCACCTGGGCGCACACCGCGATGCGGCTCGCCCTCGGGATCGACTCCGCATCATCGAGCCAAGCGGCGATCGCTTGGACAGTCTCCGCCGCTGCAGCGGTCATCGGGGCCGCACTCGGATTCATCGTCATCGCCCGCAGACTACACGCTCACTAAAGGAACAATCATGAACACCCGTGTGCTCATCCAGTCCCTCGCCCTGCTCGCGATCACCTCGCTCGGTATTGCTGTTTTCATGTTCTTCCAGATGCGCAAACCCCCGCAATCTCAGCCCGCAAACGACACGGTGATGCTTGAACCCTACGACAACCCATATTCGGGATTCAAAATCCCAGAGTTTCAACTCGTTGATCGCAACAATGACCCCATCGACCAGACCGTGCTCGATGGTCAGTTCACCGTTCTCGATTTCTTCTTCACATCCTGCCCGCTCTACTGCCCCGTCATGAGCGCCGAAATGAAACGCGTGCAAGAAGCAACCAAATCCACAAACCTCCAACTCCTCTCAATCAGCATTGATGGCGAGATCGACACCCCAGAAGCAATCGACACCTACGCCAATGCGTTCGGAGCAGAGCCCAACCGTTGGAGATTCGCGACGGGAACACCCGAGCGAGTTGAAAAAATCGTCTACGACGGGCTCAAGTTCCACCTCCGCAATCGCCAGCAAACCGCCGCCGCGGGTGAAACACAGATCGAGCACCCAACCAAGCTTATCTTGCTTGGTCCTGACCGATCCGTCATCGGGCTGTACACCTACAACAACCCCGCCGAGATCGACGAACTCATCTCAACAGCACTCAAACTCGTCCGCTAAGGGCCGATCGCTCACCCATTGATCGCGCCCTCAACCTCCGCAACCGTCTTTGGGATCGCTGAAGAGAGGTTCCGTGACCCTGTCTCGGTCACCAAGATGTCATCCTCGATGCGGATCCCGATCGACATGTCCGCGAGATAGATCCCCGGTTCAATAGTCACCACCATCCCAGGCTTGAGTTTGATCGTCGCCGCGCCGGGGTCGTGTGTTTCTAGCCCCATATGGTGCCCGATCGAGTGCAGGAAAGAGTCGCCGTACCCGGCATCGGTGATCACCTTGCGGGCCGCAGCATCAAGCTGGGTCATCGTCACCCCAGGCTTGATTGCCTTGATCGCAGCGAGCTGTGATTTGAGAACCAGGTTGTACAACTTTTTCTGCTCGGCGGTGAACCGCCCATTCACCGGCAAGGTACGGGTGATGTCCGATGCGTACCGATTGATCTCTGCGCCACAATCAAGAACCAAAAGATCACCATCCTCAACAACCTGATTGTTCTCTTTATAATGCAGCACCGTTCCGCGGTGCCCCGAGCCCACGATCGGGTCAAACGCGTTCCGTGTTGATCCTGAATCTTGGAACCCGGACACGAGAATGTTGTTCAGCTCTCGCTCGTTGATGCCGGGCTTGATCGCCTTGCATACACGATCGATCCCGACGCTCGTCGCTTTGATCGCCGCCCGAATCTGCTTGACTTCACCCGCACTCTTCACCATCCTCATCGAGGTGATCAGGTCCGATTGATCATCAATCACGCACCCCGGAATCCTCGCGGCAACCTTCTGGAAGAACGCGTAATCCTCGGATACCGGCTGGCTATATGAAGCAAGCGCGTGCAAGCAAGTCAGCCGACGCGTACGCTTGGCAGCCTCGGTCATCATGCGTGGCAAATGCAGCGTACGCAGCACCGTCTCAAACCCGGTCTCCTTACGCAGCTTCTCGGAGATCAGATCGCGGTACCCATCCCAAACATCCATCTCAGGATTCACCGGGCGGAGGATCAACACAATCCGTTTCTTTGGATCCGGGTTTGACGGGTCAAAGAACACCATCGCCCCGGGCTCGTTCATCATCCCGGTCAGGTAGGCAAAGTCCATATCCGGGAACCACTCACCACGCAAAGGCGGCGCGCCATCGCCAGCCATCACCAGCCCCACCGACCCCTTCAGCGCACGAAGCACACGCATCCGCCGCTTGGCGTACTCTTCCAATGAAACTCCAGGCTCAACCATTTCCCGCTCCCATCGCCAACGCGTTGCTCAATGCGGTCTCCGCCTCCGGCGACCGCATATTCTGTTTTCCGAAGCCCGGTACTGCGCCGGCTTCAATCGCCTCATCCATATGTTCTGCAAAGTTCGTGATCAGCATCGCCGGCGGCGAATCATCGCCGAGCCCTCGGATGTACTCGATCCCCGACTCCTGCGAGAACCCGCCATCAAGCACACGATTGACGAGCAGCAAGGAAAGCCGCCCCATCGCCTCGTCAAGCGACCCCTGATCGTTGATGCGAAGGACCTCCGCCTTGGGGATAAAGCCACGCACCGCACTCTGCAATGCGAATGAGTCTGGACCGCAGTGACCAACCAAAGCCACCGTAATCTGATTCTGTTCACTCATCTCGTTCTCCGGTTTCAACTGCAACTGTAATCTGTACTGTATGCACGCTGACATCAACACAAATCGGCCCGACCCGGTGAACACTTCTTTCTGTAGATGCCGATCGTACAGCCCTGATTACAGACAGCACGCCCCGCCGTGCCACGCGGTCCAGCCCCGTTCCACGGTTCAACTCGATCACAACCCGCCTGATGACCCCGTCAAAGACGGGCCGCGTGAGCCCACGGGCATGAATACGCGTGCACTCGATCCCATCCACCACCCTCTCCCACCGTTCGTACTCATCATCAACCAGCCCAGAAACCAAATCCGCAGCATCGCGACAGTTCGCCGCAGATTCAACCACGCGATCGATTGCGTCTTCACGGACTGATTCAAGCATCGGGATCAAGGTGTGCCGCACACGATTGCGGGTGAATGACTGATCATCATTCGTTCCATCGTGCACATATCCAACTCCGGCTTGGGCGCAGAGTTCCTCGATCTGTGCCCGCCTCACCGTCAGCATCGGGCGGACCAGGGTGCACGCATCAAGCCGCCGCAGTTCTCCGATCCCGCCGAGCCCACGCACCCCCGCGCCCCGCATCAGGTTCATCAGCACAGTTTCCGCCTGATCCTCCGCTTGATGCCCGGTTGCGATGAATCGGCACCCAGTCTCGATCGCCATCTCTTCGAGCGAGTGGTACCGCGCATGGCGTGCATTGCGTTCCAAGTTCCCCGCAACATCGGCTACCCGAACCGATCTGTGGACAAACCCGCACCCGAGTTGCTCGGCAAATGCTTGAACATGATCAGCATCTCGCTGGGTCTCAGTACTCGAACGGATGTCATGGGTGACATGGGCAATCACAGGTTTGACCCGGACAAGTGAAAGCACCACCCCCAACGCCACCGAATCCACTCCCCCCGAACACGCGACAAGCGTCCGCCGCTGGTCATCGCCAACGCTCGCTCCACCGGTGAGGACCCTCCATCGGCGCAGGATTCGCGCGGCGACCGGATGCCGACGACCAATAGAGCCAATCAAGCCCTGTTCATGCTCACCTTTATGGGACAGATCCATCATGGCATGATATTGTGTTACACTCTCTTTGTCCGTATCCAACTCTCTCCAGGAGACCAAAGGTGCAAGTCGGCCCAGCAGACCCCTCCATCGAGTCCAACACCGCCCTGCCACCCGCCGAAAACGGGGCACAGAGCACCGGTGCACTTACCGCCGAGCCCTCAGGCTCGATCCTTGAGCAAGCCCAAGACAACCCATTGATCCCCAGCCTACTACTCGCCGGTGGTGTCCTCTTGGCCATCATGGTGCTCTTCCGTTCATTGCGGAAAGGTCACCGCATCAGGAAAGCCCGCGATCGCCAGACCCCATCACCCGCAGCAAGGATCGCCGAAATCCACGAGCGGGCACAGTCTTCGATGGACCCGTCATCCAGATCCATGGTCGATGCTGAGCAACTCGCACGCAGGGTCGGCGCCCAGCTCGATAACAAGGCTGCCCGCCTCGAGTTGCTTCTCGAAGAAGCCGACCGCAAACTCGATCTCCTCAATCGCCACATCACAGCGGTTCAGCGTGCCAACCCCGCCGAGCTCACATCCGAACGCCAGATCGCTTCCCATGCTGACCAGCAGCATCAACGCGCGATCGACCCAACCCTCCTTGATCGAGCCCGGCTCGATCAGGACCTCGCCGAACGCGTACCCTCCGAGCCAACGCGATTATCGCCCGGCTCCGCACAAGATCAGATCAACGAACGAATCCTGCATCTTGCGGATGACGGGCTCGGCACGGTCGAGATCGCACGATCCCTCAATCAACCTGTCGGGCAGGTTGAACTCGTGCTCAATCTTCGCAAGACTTCCTAACCAAACCGAGCTTCAGTCGACCCAGCTCCACTCGACGCGCATCCCCGTCGGGATCATGCACCCGTCGCCGGTCTCGGTCATGCTCGCCACCGGATAGGCACAGTAATCCAGGCTAAACGCTCCCGCCGGGCGATGATTCCCAGACCACCCAAGCCCACCGAACGCGAGCTTGCTGCTGGCCCCCGCGGTCCCGCAGTTGATGTTCCGGCAACCCGCGTGGGCATTGGCCAAGAACGCCCGCTGGTGTTCTTCATCAGCAGAAAACAATGAAGCCGACAGCCCGTACCGCGTCGCATTCGCCTGCTCAAGCGCATCATCAAACGAGCCCACCGTGCACACCCGCAACAATGGTCCAAACAACTCCTCGTCGCACCCACAATCATCTGTGCCCATAGCAAACCGCTCAACTTCCACAACCGAGGGCGTCACATACCAACCGTCATGATCCGGTAGACCCATTGATTCCAGCAGAACACGCCCGCCGGTCTCCGCCAATCGTTTCTCGAAGGCGAAGACGGCATTGCGTGCTTGTTCAGAAATAATCGGCCCCATAAACACCGGATTCGCTGATCGGGGATCACCAACAAGCAGGTTCGAGGCAGCCTTCAGAACCCCGGTGACAACCCGATCCGCAATCGCCTCGTGGACAATCAGCCGCCGTGTGCTCGTGCACCGCTGCCCTGTCGTGTTGAATGCGCACCGCACCACCTCGACAACCGCCTGATAGATATCCGCATCAGGCATGATAATCGTCGGATTATTCCCGCCCATCTCGAGCGCAACAATCTTGCCCGGGTAATCCAGATTCGCTTCTTGAATCTTCCGCCCCACATCCCACGACCCGGTGAACAACACGCCGTTGACATCATGATGCCCGCACAGCACCCGCGATTCCTCCGCCGCTCCATGCACAAGATTCACGACGCCCGCGGGCGCCTCATGCATCCGCAACGCCTCGTCAAACATCTCAGCGATCATCTGCCCCACCGCCGGTGTTTTTTCCGATGGCTTGAAGACCACCGTGTTCCCCATCAACAACGCCGGGACAATATGCCCATTGGGCAGATGCGCCGGGAAGTTGAACGGCCCAACTACCGCCATCACCCCGTGCGGATGAAAGCTGCACCGCGCATTCTTCGTCTCATTGAGCTGAAAATCGAAGCCTGAAACCCGCTGCCGCCCGCTATGGATCCCTTCTTCGATCGTGATATCGACCTTGCCCGCGATCAGCCCCGCCTCCGCCTTTGATTCCCACATCGCCTTACCGGTTTCGTCGGAAATGAGTTCGCCAAGCTCGACGGCGCGTGCCCTGGCGATCTCTTGATACGAACGAAGCACCTCGATCCGCCGCTCCATCGTCCACGATGCCCATTCGCCGAGCGCAGACCGCGCCGCATGCATCGCCGCCTCGACCGCACCCACCGAACCCGTCCCAGACCAAACAACCCGATCGGGATGAGCAGGCATCGTCGAAACAATCTCATCACCCGCAACCGATACCCACTGCCCACCGATCAGATTCGATGGAGAATGCCGAAGAGCTCCCGTTGTCATTTTTTTACCTCGTCACGAACTCGTCGTTCAGGATTTTTTCTTTGATGTTTTTTTACTGGTCTTCTTACGAACCGCTTTCTTTGGTGCCGGCTTCTTATGGGCCGCGCCCTTCTTCGGCGATCGCCCCGGCTGAACAGGAACAAACATCGGCGTGTACCCCGCCTCGTTGCCCTCCAACGCCATCATCGCGTCCATCGCATCGCGTGTCACACACACTCGCCCGGCTGAATCAATCCAGAACGCGGTCTGCACCGCATGGAACTCGCCGTCCTTGGCGAGATGCGAAACGATCCCTCGCTCATTCGTCTTCGCTTGAGGCACTGGCTTGCCGAAGGTCGTCTTCACAGTGTCCTTGACAATGTCAATCTCTGATGTCTTCGCCGTCACATACGGGCCACCATCAAACGGGTCGACGAAGTTGTGGTACTCAAAGCCCAGCTTTTCCAGCATCTTCCTCGCGGGGACCGTCTCGGGCCCGACCTCCCCGACCAACGCCCGAGCCTCGGGCGGCAAGAGCGAAAGATGTATATCACCCGTCGGGAGCAACGCGGTCATAAACTCTCTCGAATGCTGGCAGAACCGATCGGCCTCCGAATAACTCAGCGGGATAAACCTCCTCCCGAGGTTATCCCAGAGCAGGTTGTGCCCGTCGGCGGTGATCGTCGCCATCAACTCCGCAAGCACCGTTGGCCGAAACATCCGCCTGTGCAAACCAATGAAATGAAACCGCACGAGCCCAATAAACCGCCCAAGCTTCAACGGGTGCCCACGGAATGAAGGCTGTGTAATCAGCGCCCCGAGCTCCGTCGGGCCAGTCCCATCCAGGTGGACCCTCGCGACCATGCTCTTGGTCCCAAACTTCAATGCCTCGGAATATTTTTCCCGAGTCTCCAGCTTGAAACACACATTCGGATTCTCAGGCCCCCCCATCTGTGAGATCAGCTGGCTCGTCCCAATACAGCCCGGAGAGTTCAGATCCTCGAGGATAAACATGAACAAATCAGCCGCAGCCGTCGCTTCACTGATCCCCCCGTTGCCGGCATCAATCGGACCACGCCGAGCAACCCTCCGGTTGCCCGCAGCCCGCATGAAACTCCGCCGAGAGTTCACAATTTTCTGCCCGATGATCTCTTTATCCGCAGGGAGATTGATGAAGTGAACCATCTTGGCCATCTTCAGCAAGGTCGGGATATCAGTCTGTTTCGCGCGTCGAACAACATACATTGGAAACCTCCGTGTTTTCTTTAGACTTCCGAGGCAACCTTGCCCAACGCAACTTCCAACCGCGCAAACACGCGAGCCCAATCCTCCAGCTTCATCACCGGCAACGGCGGTAACATCCGAAGATGGAACGGACCATGCCCGCAATAGAAGCAAATCACACCCTCGTCATACGCAACGCGGCACGCCCGAACGATTTTGGCTTTGTCGCCGCCGAACGGCGTCATCCGCATCATCCCCCCAACGCCGCACACGATATCATGCGAGCCCTGCACCTCAGGGAACCAATCGGGGTGCTTGTCGGCCATCGCCCGGGTCATCTTGCAGAACTCCGCGTGATGCTTGGCAAACTTGCCGTCCTTACCGTAGTACCCGCCGCTCGCCAGCTCATCAATCAACGCATTGCCGATGGTGAAATCGGAGGTAGTCCCGGTAAAGGTCCCGCTCAACAAACCCGCCTGCGGGTTGTACTCCTCGGTGAACATGGTTGCACATGCCTGCGTCATCTTCCCTACGCACAGCACATCAACATACTCGCCCAGCCCGTACATGTCGTAAGCGAACATCTCTTCGGTCCGCCCGAAAGTCTGAATCTCATCATCCCATACCGCGATCTCATTGGCCTTGCAGCATTCCATCAACTCCTTGAGGAACTCACGCTTGGCGACATTAAACCCGCCCTCGCCCTGCACCAACTCAAAGATGAAACAAGCATGCTGATTCGGGTACCGATTAATGTACCGCTGCAAGCGCCCCACCGCATAATCAATAAACTTGTTTGCCCCGCCCATCTGCTCCGCGGCGGCCTCTGTATAGAACGGCACATAGTTCACCAGCGTCGACAGGGGCACGCCCTGACGCCCCGCCGCCGAATCACCGAGCTGACACATCGTCACACTCCGCCCCATGAAACAATGCTCAAACGCAAGCACCCGCGAAGCCGGGGCGTGCTTCTGATAGCATACCTTGATCGCGCTCTCGTTGGCCATCGCACCCGATGTGGTGAGGAACGCATGCTTCAGATTCGATCCCTTTGATGCGTGCTCGATCAGCCTTTCGCCGAACTCATACGCCCCAAAGTTTGTCTGCAGGTTCCCGTGCTTGGCCGTCTCGTTGAGCCCCGCGATCAGCTGCGCCTTGAGCACCTTCGGATTCCCATGCCCAAGAAAATGCACCCCGATGCCCGTGAGCATATCCCACTTCACTGATCCGTCCGCCATCTCAACGAGCGCACCATTCCCCGCCCCGGATCCCAGCGACGGGTACATCAGCCCACGCCCCTTCACCGCTGCACACCGGTCGAGCAGATCCTGGAAAGACTCCTTGAGCTCTGGGTTCGGCTCTCGCACATCTGTAATCTGTGAAGACTGCTCCACGATCCGCTCGACCATCTCATCAACCATGCTATTGAGTTTCGAGTCGTGCAGAATCTGATCACCAACCGTTGTTCCTGTCGTTGTCTGGGTCATGGCAAAAGCCTCCTTAGGTTTCCGCCGCGGAACCGCCTGCACTCAACCTGGCGACCAAAATCGCCAGCAACTGACAGCGTTCAACGAGGCTCGTCAAATCAATCCATTCATCAGGGGTATGCAAACCGCCCCCCCGCACTCCAAGTGTATCAATCGTGGGCAGCCCGGCATGCTGCATGACATTCCCGTCGCATACCCCACCCGTCGATGCAAACGGCAGCTTCTGCCCGAGCGCCTCAGCAACCGCCCGCGCTCTCAAAGCGAGCGACTCCGTCTCCGGGATCAGTGGCTTGGCCGGGCGATTAAAGCTCCGCCGAACAATCACCCCCGGCATCGCATCAGGTTCTGTCTGCAAAGCATCGAGCATACCGCCCAGTTCATCGGCGATCTCATTGTCCGCGAACCGCACATTCCCCCACGCCGCCGCAGAATCAGGCACCGCGTTCGTCGCAACCCCACCCCTGATCGGTCCGATATTCAGAATCATCCCATCTTCCGGGCGAGGCATCTCAGCCGTCTTCAAAATACACCGTGCAAGCTCATTGACCGCGGAAACACCGTCGCCGAACGCACGCCCAACATGCGCACTCTTCCCGGTTGTCTCGATCATGAACTGCCCAGACCCCATCCGCTCGATCGCAAGCTCCCCGCCTGCCATCGCCGGCTCGAGCGCGAGCCCAAAGTCATGCTTCCTCGCCTCGTCTTGCAACGCGCGCTCAGAATGGTAAGTCCCGGTCTCCTCATCCCCGTTCATCGTAAAGGTCCAGTTGGCTTTCACCCCGCAATCCTCGAGCGCCTCAAGCGCCGCCACCGCGATCACCAGCCCTCCCTTCATGTCTACACACCCGGGGCCGAGCGCCGTCTTCCCATCAGGATTGATCGAGAGATCCTTGAAATCACCCTCTGGATCATGCACCGTATCAAGATGCCCCGCGATCATCACCCGGTTCTCGATCGCGCCGTTGAGCCGCTCGCACACCGCCGTCGGAGGCATGTACGCCCCCGCCTGCGCGCCAAGCAACCAATCCGGTTTTCCATCAGGCTGCACCATGCGCGTATTGGCGCCGAGTTCCTGCAGCCGAATACCAAACCGCTCGCGTGTCTCTTCGATCCCCGCTTGATGAAAACCGCCCGTAGGAATCCCGACATGCAGCCGCAGATCCTCAAGCAACGCACCCTTGCGCTGAGAAACATTATCGACGATCCGTTGTTCGAGAGCACTCAGTTCCATCGGCAACTGTAGCAAACCGCACCCAACGGACAACCACCCAAAGCACCCGAAGCCGGCAGATCACGGTTTAGATTCGATAGGCTCGGTTGCGCTACCGAACAATTCTTCCCAGATCGATCACCACACCGCTCGGCAGATACACATCAACATTCAACTCACGCTTCCCGAGCGAGGTAAACACCACACATGCCCGACCTGAAAGCGACGCGTTGATCAGATCCCCGCCCGATGGGCCGGCGTACTTCGCGTTGTTCCGCTTGTTGGCGTGGAAATGATAATGAGCGATCGCCCGATCCGAAAAACGCATCATGTCATCCGACGCCACAAACCGTTCATCACTCACACGGTCACGCGCACGCGGGCGAAAGAACACCACCCGGTATTCATCCCCGCCGTCCACATCAATGATCCCGCCGTATTCTGTCTTTGTATCCTTCCGATCCAACTCACGCTGGATAAACACCTGCTCGATCAGCTCTGCTCCGCTGATGGCTTCATCAATAACCAGGATGCCAAGCACATCCGCCCAAGTCATCTGCGATGACCAATCCCTGAGGGATTCAAGCCGCCGCGATTCACCCTTCTCCGACTTGCGTTTCTGGTGCTCACGCCCCGCCAACCGATCCGCGAGCACACCCCTGAGCGATCGCAGATCCATTTCAATCCAAGCCGGACGGTGCGCGGATGCCCATCGCAAAGCCTCAAGATGCCGAAGCGACAACCCCTCACGCTGCTCACTGCTCAGTCCATCAAAGACGCCCTTCGCATCCGCCCACCACTGCTGATTCTTTTCATCCTTTGCCTTCACAGGGTTCCGCAGGATCCCCTCAAGCCATTCAAGCTCGAGCGCCGTGCTTGGTAAAAAGCCAAACCCTTCCCACACCCGTCCAAGATCCCCAAGCACCATCCCGGTTTGGGCATCACGCAACGAGCCGACATCGACTGATGCGAGCAAACGCTCACGCATCCCCCGCCCACCATCGAGACGGCTGAGCAAACCCCAAGCGTCATCGCGTGTCCGCTTGGCAACCCGAAGCACCGCCAACTCCTGCCCATCATCAAGCCCGGCTCCAGGGTCAAGAAAAATCTCGAAGACCACCGCCTCCACAGCCTCGCCATTCCGCAACGCATCGATCGCGATACGCTCATCACGATCACCATCAGGGACATTCGGGCTCTCCCTCGAATAACTCCGCACGAGCGCAGGCACCAGATCATCCCACCCATTGGTCACGCACGCGTTACAGAGCACGCGGATCACCTCGGGTGATTTCTCTGTCGGCAACAGCAGCCGCGCCATCCGCTTCGAATCCGCGCTGCCCTCCTCGGATGTATCCGACATCAACAACTCGAGCACCGTGAGCCGAAGCTCAAACGAGGTTGAACGCGACCAAGCAAGATTCTTGAACGCCTGGCGTGTCCTCTCACGAACACGCACACCCATCTCGACCTCTTCCCAAGACTCCCGTGCCGCCGCGATGCGATCACGCTCGAACAGCTCAGGATTTCGAAGATCAAGCAACGGATTTCCCGTGCTTTGATATTTCTCGCTCTGGAACCCCGAGCACCCCACCAGGGTGACGCCCACAGCACCAAGCAAGAACAAACGAAAAAACCGACGCGATCGAACCGAAAGTGTACATTTCGTCATAGCAACCAGTGTAGATCCGCCCAAACCCCCTGCCGAGCGTTCCCCCAAAAGAAACCTCTGTGTACAGAATCTCCACGCCAACCCCGCCCGGACACTTGAAGCAACCCTGACCCATTCGTAGACTTCCCCAGAGAACTCTCTACGGACACACCAGCGTGCAACTCGAACAACAAAACCCGATGCCCCCAGACGCAACACTCCACGAACGGGTGGCCTTTGTCATTGACCGCATCCGCCCCGCCGTCCAGGCCGATGGCGGCGACCTCGAACTGCTCGAAGTCACCAATACCGGTGTCGCCCGCATCAAAATGCACGGCGCCTGCGTTGGGTGCCCTTCTTCAGACATGACCCTCCGCATCGGCATCGAGCGGAACCTCAAAGACAGAATCCCCGAAATTACCGCGGTAGAAGCCGTCGAGTAAAACCAAACCCACATCCAAATCGCCTATCCTCACACGCGCAAAGGTTGCCCGTTCATCAGGTTGCGATTTTTTCCTTGGCTCTCACCTCTCCGTGAGGTATACTCAGTGCAGCTGACAGGTCAATGAAGATCGAAGCAGCATGGAGTCAAGGATGCTGGTCATTACAAGAAGAGAAGGCGAAGAAGTCGTCATCGGCGACCCACAGAACCCCATCGGTGTCGTTCGCATCGCCTCGGTCAAAGGCGAACGCGTCCGCGTCGCATTCGACTTCCCCCGCGATGTAGAAATCCACCGCCGAGAGATCGCCGAGCAGATCGTCATCGAGCTCGAACTCGATGAAGACCCCGTCATCGGCAAGATCAACCCCGCCACCGCCAACTAAACTTCCCCCCTTGCAGCACAGGCGTCTCGCCTCTGCTCTTCTTTCATTCGATCCACGAAAAAACGCCCAGGCATCAGCCCGGGCGTTTCTCATTTCATCAATGGCTACTCACTCAGGTGTTCCCGAGCTCATGTCGTATACCCAGCCTCCGATCGCGCGATCGATCGTCTGGATATCACCCTCGCCGAAGAACAGCCCAATCTCCTTGGCCGCGGCCTCGGGTGAATCCGAACCGTGGATCAGGTTGAACGAGTTGGATGAGCCGTAGTCGCCTCGAATCGTTCCCGCCTCGGCGTTGGATCCAAAGGTCGCGCCCATCATCTTGCGGCAGATCGAGATCGCACCAACACCCTGAATCGCGAGCACACACACGGGTGATGAGGTCATAAAACCAACCAGCCCATCATAGAACGGCTTGCCCTTGTGATCGCCGTAGTGCGTCCCGGCCAACGCTTGGGAGATCGTCATCATCTTCATCCCCACGATCGCCAGACCCTTGTCCTCAAACCGTGAGATAATCTGCCCCATCAGCCCCCGCTGAACCGCGTCTGGTTTGAGGATAATCAGTGTCGTTTCCATCGTAATTCTCCGCCTGTAAGCTGTGTATTGGACCCCGCCAGAGCATTCCACCGAGGGCCGAAAGTATAGGCGCCCCATTTCTTCATCCATGCCCCTTTGGGATCGGGTCGGGGTGAGAACCTTCTTCCTTCCCCCCTCTCAAAAAAACAAACGGGCACCCCCAAAGAGGTGCCCGCAAGTGGATCAGTCTGAGTAGTTACAAAACTACGATGCCGCGTGCTTATGCACGACGACGACGGGTTGCGACGAGACCGCCGAGCCCGAGAAGCGCCACAGCACCAGGTGCTGGAATGGTGCTTGTGAACTGAACATTGTCGAGGTAAATACTCTCTGAACCTGAGTTGGATTCGAGTTCAACATGCAGGGTCGCGTTGGTGTACAACGAGAGGTCGAAACTCAGATTCATCCAAGCTCCCTCGATACCAAGATCATTGATATCGCTGCCTGCAGTGTTCATGAGATCTGTAACTCCACCGTCGCCGGTGATCCAGATTCGGATCGAGTCATCAGACTCGTAGCCAGTTGTCTGCACATACAGATCGAGGCTGACATTCCATGAACCCACAAAGTTTACGGTGTCGAAGCTCATGCCCATGGTTCCGTCAGCATCGGACATCTCATAGCCCTGAACGCCATCGGTGAACGCGCCAACTGTTCCGGTGAAGTTGGTCACGCCAACGAAATCGCCATCGGTCAGGCCGACATCGCCACGAGTGTTGCGGTAGTACGCATCGAAGCCCATTTCGCCACCGGTCGATACGAAATCGACATCCGACTGCCCGGCATTGTTGACCAAGTCGTGATCTACGGACGCGTCACCTGTGTCCATGTACTGCTGTGCAGAGATTCCTTCTTCGAAGCTGGTACCGGCGATCAAGCCAGCAACACCAGCATTCGCTGCTGCAGCCATACCGGCGACAGCAAACATTGCAACTGTAATCTTCATTTTTCTCTCCAATTCTCGTGTTCTTACAAAACACCCCAACCCACGCGGGCCGGGTCTCTGATTCATTAAAAGGCGGCTGGCATGACGACCACACCAAGGACAGGCTCCGCCCCCAAAACTCTTTCCAGCGGAAAACGCCGAAACGCCCGCCGATACGATCGTACCAGAAATGCACGCCAAGTCGAACCCAGACATCTCAAATTACGATGAAGATTCTGCTCAGAATCCCCCGGACAGCCTAACACAAGCCTGACCTGAAGCAGAATCCAAAGCCCGAGCCTTACTCAGGACACCCGGCATTGAACAGAGCCAGGTACGCGAACACATCCTGCAGGTTCAGCACACCGAACGGGGCCGCAAGATCCGCCGCAGGATCCTGGGCATTAAACAGAGCCAGGTACGCAAAGACATCCTGCAAGTTCAGCACACCAAACGGCTCAGCAAGATCCGCCTCGCACGGCTCTGTGCAATCCGTTGACAACTCGATCACCATCGCCGAACCGCCATCTACCCCAGACTGCGTATCGATCCGCGCACCGATCAGCACGCCATCGCCATCAATCGCGACCGAACTGCCAAAGAGATCGCCAATCTCGGGTGTCTCGCCCAACAGAATCAACTGCTCGCTCCAAACTCCAAACTCATCTACGGCATACACATACGCCGCCCCGCTCTGGTCCTCCGGTGAATCAGACCGCAACGCGCCAACAACCACCCGATCGCCGCTCACCGCAACCGTGTTGCCGAACTGTTGCCCGTTATGAGCATCCGATGCGATGAACTCGTGCACCTGCCCCCATCCATCGACCCCGCCCTCGTCACGCTCGAACAGATACGCCGATCCAGAGAACACCCCGCCGAGGTCACGCTTGATCGCTCCGACAACAATCCGATCCTGATCGATTGCAACCTCAAAGCCGAACTGGTCGTTCGTCTGATCATTTGTTGCCGCGTTATCCGCCGTCAGCTTTTTCCGCAATCCCCAAGCGTCCGCACCGCCAAGATCGCGCTCAAACACATACGCCGCTCCACCAAACGTACCGGCTTCATTATCTCCAAACGCGCCGATCACTAGCGTATCGCCATCAAGAGCAACGCCGGATCCAAACTGGGCATCTGCGATCGGGTCCGGAGCGAGAAGCCGAACAAGGAACTCCCAATCGCCCGTGCCCCCATTCCGCTGAAAGAGATACACGCTCCCCTGATCCAAAACCGCATCATTATCGAGCACCGCGCTCACCGCAGCAGTGTCCCCCGATACTGACACATCAAAGCCGAGCAAGTCATTCGCATCCGCATCCGGCGCAACGAGCTTGGCACGCTGGCCCCATGCGTCCACCCCGCCAAAGTCACGCTCGAATATATACGCTGCCCCCGCCTGTGAATCTGCCCCGTCATCACCCCACGCCCCGGCGATCACCGTATCACCATCAATCGCGACCGAATACCCCACAAAGTCACTCACATCAAGATCAGACGACTCCAGAATATTCGTTTCCGACCAACCCCCACCGATATCAGCAAACACATAGACCGCCCCGCCATTGAAAACCGTCGAACTGTTATCCGATGCCCCAACAACGAGCGTCTGCCCATCAATATCAACATGGATACCAAACAGGGCCAAGCTGCCCTGATCTGAAGCGACGAGCAACTGCTCATTATCAATGCACAGTTCTTGCCCGTGCACAAACGCAGCGCACAGCGCGACCGATAAAATGGGGATCAACTTCATCAACTCACCTCTCTTGGATATCCAAACACATTGTGTACGATAAACCATCCGGTGTCGAGCAATCCCCTATTTTCGATTAATTTCCTTCAACTTCTCCCACCCAGATCGCCCAAGTAACGCCGTATTCCGTGCTATGCTCGTCCTGAAATCAACATCAGCATCAGAGCTGAACACATTCCTAATCCACCAAGGAGGGTGGCATGGCGAAAAAGACAACCAAACGCACGAAGGCCGACGCCGAATCCATGGCCGCCAAACAACGCGATATCTCCGTCTCCGAGTTTTTCGCCAAAAATCGACATCTACTCGGGTTCGACAATCCACGCAAAGCCCTCCTCACCACCGTCAAAGAAGCCGTCGACAACGCCCTCGATGCCTGCGAAGAGGCTTCCATCCTCCCATCTGTCGAAGTCAAAATCGAAGAAATCACCCCACCGGCTTCTGCCGCGAAGGCAGGACGCTACCGCGTCACCATCACCGACAACGGCCCTGGCATCGTCCGCAAACAAGTCGAAAACATCTTCGGACGACTCTTGTATGGCTCGAAGTTCCATCGGCTCAAAATGTCCCGAGGGCAACAAGGCATCGGCATCTCCGCCGCAGGCATGTACGGACTGATGACCACCGGCAAGCCCATGGTCATCACCACACGCCCCAAGAAAAACAAACCCGCGCACCATCTTGAACTCGCGATGGACACCACCAAAAACAAACCAGAGGTCACCGTCGATATCGAGACCGACGACTTCCCCTTAGGCACCGGCACCCGCGTCGCCATCGAGATGGAAGCCAAGTTCTTCCGTGGCAAAGGCTCCGTAGAAACCTACCTCGAACAAACCGCCATCTCCAACCCCCATTGCGAGATCACCTTCATCCCACCCGACAAAGCAAACGAGAACCCCGACCTTGCCGAAGCCAAAGCAGAACCCGCCGCCGACAACCAAGGCGTTGTCCGCACCCAAGAGTTCTCCGACCGCATCGTCTACCCACGCACCGTCGAGCAACTCCCACCGGAAACCGAAGAGATCAAGCCCCACCCCTACGGCGTAGAACTCGGCACCTTCCTCACCATGCTCAACAAGACCGAACAAAAACAACTCTCAGGATTCTTCAAAAACGAGTTCTGCCGAGTCCCGCCATCCATCGTCACCGCGGTGACCAAAGAAGCATCAAGCAAAGGCAGCTCCTACTCCGGCCAAACCTGGGTCAAAACCATCGAACCCGCAGACGCCGAGAAAATATACACCGCCCTCCAAAACTCCAAGCTCCGCTCCCCACCAACCGACTGCCTATCACCCATCGGCGTCCAACAGATGCTCGCCGGATTGCTCAAAGGCGTCAAGGCCGAGTTCTACACCGCCTCCACACGCAAACCCGCCGTCTACCGAGGCAACCCGTTCCAGATCGAAGCAGCCATCGCCTTCGGCGGCAACCTCCCCGGCGATCAGCAAGCACGCGTCATCCGCTACGCAAACCGTGTCCCATTGCTCCATCAGCAATCCGCCTGCTCCGCGTTCAAGTCCGTCATCGACACCTCATGGAAAAACTACGGCATGCAACAACCACGCGGCGGCGTGCCTGTCGGCTCG
Organism: Phycisphaerales bacterium; assembly: GCA_029260265.1. Classification (GTDB taxonomy): domain Bacteria; phylum Planctomycetota; class Phycisphaerae; order Phycisphaerales; family UBA1924; genus UBA1924. Next base: position 38,841 of record JAJDDO010000029.1, on the reverse strand, counting down.
CTCGTCGTCATGATCCACATGGCAAGCGTGTGGGTGCCGTTTACATCAGAATCCAAAGACGCCATCGCCGACTACGACGAGATCAGAAAAGAGATGCAACTCGCACTCCAAGAGTGCGGCCGCAAGCTCGGCCAGTACATCCGCCGCCGCGAACGCATGAAGCGCGACGCCCAAAAGCGTGATGTCTTCGAACGCTACATCGGTGAAATCTCCAAAGCCTGCAATCACCTCACCGGCACCAACACCAAAGAGCTCTACGACGCCCTGCTCAAACAGGCCAAACGCCGCACCGAAATCGCCGACGCCCAGCTCGACGACGAAGGCAAGTTCATCAAAGACGCCCACGGCAAACTCGCCAAAGCCGACGATGTCATCATCCTCGACGATGCCGACACTCCACCACAGCAAGAAACATCCAAAGCCAAACCCGTCCTGAAAAAGAAACGCGTCACCAAAAAGACAACCAAGAAACGCACCACCAAAAAAACATCAAAGAAAACAGCCGCCGGGCTGTTCGGGGGTTAACTCATGGCAAAGAAAACCACCAAAAAGAAAATCGTGAAAAAGAAGGTCATCAAAAAGAAGACCTCCACAGAGACCACCGTCACCACACGCCCCAAATCCAACAAAGCCGCCAAACGCGACAAAGAAACCGCTGTCAAGCTCACCAAACTCGCCGACGGCATCGTCTCCTCCGCGCTCTCCGGCCGCGAACCAAAGTTCGAGGTCCCCACACGCGCCGCCTCCAACACCAAATGGAACAAATCCCGCGGCATCCTCCAGATGGGACCCTCCACAAACACCCGCCAGCTCTTCAACCTCGGACAAGCCCGCAAGTTCATGCAAACCCTCCTCCACGGCAAGTCCGTCGACGAGCTCCTCGACGCCGACAAAACACTCTCGCTCCGTGGGATGTTCTACAAATCACTGCACACCATCGAGAACACCAAAGAAAAAACCTTCGACGACCAAACAGAATCCGACGGCATCCTCGAAGACCTCGAAGTCTCCCTCGGCTCGCTCCGCGAAGAACTCCACATCTTCGCCAAAAAACGAGGCACCATGGTCGGCAACATCACCGTCGTCGACAACGGCGACGAAATAAACTGCCGAAAGATGGGCTCCGGCGGCTACGCAATCCCCTCCATCTGCGAACCCGAAGTCATCCAGTTCAAAGATGTCAAAGCAGACTTCATCCTCCATGTCGAAAAAGACACCGTCTGGCAACGCTTCAACGAAGACCGCTTCTGGGAACAGCACAACTGCATCCTCACCGAAGGCTCGGGTCAACCCACCCGAGGCGTCCGCCGAATGCTCCACCGCCTCAACAAAGAACACAACCTCCCCGTCTACTGCCTCCTCGATTGCGATCCCTGGGGGCACTACATTTATAGTGTAATCAAGCAAGGCTCGATCTCGCTGGCCTTCGAATCCTCACGCCTCGCCATCCCCGACGCCAAATACCTCGGCATCCGCTCGATCGACTACGACCGCTGCGGGCTCACCGACGATGTCAAAATCGAACTCAACGACCGCGACATCAAACGCGCCAAACAGATCGCCGCCTACCCCTGGTTCGCCGACAACAAACAGTGGCAAAAGGAAATCAAAAAGATGCTCACCAACGGCTTCAAAATGGAAGTCGAATCCCTCATCACCAAAGACATCTCCTATGTCACCGAGGAATATGTCCCCGCAAGACTCAAAGCGAAAGACTGGTTGGGATAACTATAATTCACCAAAGCGTTTCTTATTTGCTATAATCAGGCATGGAACTCGATAAAAAAGAACGGCTAATTCTTCACAATCAATATTTGATTCTCGAAAAGCTCTATCCGGAACAGGCCAAGCAGTATTCCGTTTGCCGAGAAGCAATCGAAAGCGGCTATGAGTTGCACTACGATTGGATGACTGAATTCCTTATTGATCCAATGAAAGAGAGAGAGTGCAGAAAAACACTCGATATTTTATCTATGCATTCAGTAATGCTGAGAGCTGCTACCGATCTTGATCTCTCGGACGAGATAAAGAATGACGTTGTTTTTGAAGGCTTTGATGGGAACGGAGAAACTGAGTACATGAGCTATGCTCAGTTTTTAATTTTAGAGCTAGGCAGATTCAGTGATCTTAAAGAAGCCGGACCTAAATTTCCAACATTCAATAGCCACTATCCATACATGGATAGTTATGACCGGATGTTAACCGTCTGGCACGGGCTAGGTAACGAACGATGGAAACTCACTGCTGAAAATGTAAACGATCTACTCGCAGCGGCAAGGTCTCCGAATGCTGATTAATGCACTCTACATAATCGGTGCTTTTTTTTCCATCGCTGGAGGCATTGCAGGCGTTGTTGCTGCATTTTCAGCCAAGGGATTTAGGGATGGCGCGAAAATTGAACGAGAAAAAATTGTGTCATTTCAAACTGTTGCCTCTCAAGCAACAATCGTAAATAAATTGGAGTCGTTTCAACATACGGTACATTTGTTTGCGCCAGGTTGTACTACGCGATCACTCCAAGGTGTTGATTTTGCCTCGATGAACAAATCCATCCGCGAACAATACACTGATATACATACAGAATGCCGAAGAAGGAATTTTGCCAACGAAGACAACGCCCAATTATTTACTAGCTTGGAACAAGCAGTGACCACATTCTGCCTTTCTACCAACTCTGAACAAAGGCTTGATGCCGGCAAACAACTTTACACATGTATTGGCGATATCTCTGTAACACTCAAGCAACAACTGGATAATGCATAAGCCGGGTGCCACGGGTTGACCGTCCCCGGAAGCCGGGTACCATGCCGGGTGCCCGCCTTCTCTATCGGTGCCCTCCTTTGACCCGAAGGGCAATGGAGGTCCTCCAACCGCCAAGATCCTCCCCCTCCCCTACCATCCCCTTTCCCCACCACACTCCCCGAGCGACCCACCATGCCCAGTTCAAAAATCGAGTTCACCGGTTCCCTTGGCGCAACGCTGGCCGCGATCCTCGACGAGCCGGATTCTTCGCCCCGGGCCTACGCGATGTTCGCCCACTGCTTCACCTGCTCCAAGGATGTCATCGCTGCGAGCAGGATCTCGCGGGCATTGGCCAAACTCGGCATCGGCACATTCCGCTTTGACTTCACCGGGCTCGGGCACAGCGAAGGCGAGTTCAGCGACACCACCTTCTCGTCAAACATCGGCGACCTCGTCGCTGGCGCAGACTGGATGCGAACCAACCGCCAAGCCCCGTGCATCCTCATCGGGCACTCGCTTGGCGGCGCCGCCGTCCTCGCCGCCGCACCGAGCATCCCCGAATGCACCGCCATTGCCACCATCGGCGCACCCGCAGACCCAGAGCATGTGATCCACCTCTTCGATTCCGCATCCGCCGACATTGAACGCGACGGCAAGGGCGAAGTCTCCATCGGCGGCCGCCCGTTCACCGTCGGGCAACAACTCATCGACGACCTCCGCGACCAAGACCCGCAAGCACGCATCCAATCGCTCAAGCAAGCGTTGCTGGTGTTCCATTCCCCGATCGACCAGATCGTCGGCATCGAGAACGCCGCCCAAATCTACTCCTGGGCCAAACACCCAAAGAGCTTTATCTCGATCGACGGCGCCGACCACATGCTCACCAAGCCAAAGGACGCCGAGTTCGTCGCCAAGATGCTCAGCACTTGGGCCGACCGATACGCGGCGAGCTAATCACCGACAAAAGCTCCCCAACTCTCCACCCCCGTGCGCAAACTTCCCGTCCTTCCCAACTCTCCCCTTGAGCCGCCCGTCATCATCGCGCATAATTCCTACATGATGACAAACGAAACCGATCAGCCAGCCCTCACCGCCCAGCTCACCCGCGACCTCCTCGACGGCTCCCTCACCACCCTCGACCTCTGCGACATCCACAAGATCTCCCTCCCCCAACTCCTCACCCTCATCCAATCCCCCGGCTTCCAAACCCTCACCGCCGCCATCACCCAGATCAACCACGCCCGCATCGAGCTCATCGAGTCCGAGTTCAAACCCGCCGCCCTCGAAACCCTCACGAGAATCGCCCAACAACCAACCACAACACCACAGTCCACCGAAACCGCCCGCAAAGCAGCAGCCAAAATCTATCGCTCAACTCGACAAAAAAACAAGCCGGGTTCCCAACTTGCGCCAAGCCCGGTGCTGCGGGTTTACCGCCCCACCAACCCGTGCCTTCCCACCCAAACTCACATAGATCAACCGATCCGTCGGAAGATGCACCCGCTGAACTTCACATGCATGCCTGAGTCACAGTTCTCTACGCTTCAGGCTCAGCCTGTTTCCCATCGTAGTGACTACTCTGGCGGGAAGAGCACACCAGACGAGCCAATGACGCAAGCGTCCCATCTATATACTGAATACAAAGATTCGCCCCCTCCTCCAACGCGGACAAACGCTCCGCTTGACGATTCTGCAAGGTCTCCATCGCCATCTTTGCTTTCCAGAGAAGATGTGCAACACTGGCCTCTTCGGGGTCGCCATGAAAGATCACTTTCAGCGGCGATGCGGGGTCATCGTAATCTGCAGCCACTTGTTTAAAGAGCTCGGCATTCCCTGTGCCAGGCAGTTCTTGTGCCACGCAATCAACCGCCGCGTCCGTATACTCATCAACAACGGAAATGCCTGATAGATTGTACCAAAGCGATTCCGAGTAGGCCATGGGGCCAATATCGCGAACATTCGTAAAAAGACGAGCGCCTTCTAAATCCCACGATTCAAACTTTCCTTCGTCTTCACGAAGATTAGCCGCTGCTTGATAGAGCGCACCAACAAGAGCTGTTTTCTCCGGCCGGTTCATCGCATCGCCCCCAAGGCTGCGCTGATCAACTGCAGAGCTCAGAATAGATCCATCTGTGCGAACAATAATGGCCACAGGCTGGCTGCCCGCCCTTCGCAAGATAGAGTCAACGCCCTCTGGCAGATCGCTGCTATTTGCATGATCAACAGCGATGTACACAAGCTCGCCTGATTTGATTTGTGCGGCTGCAGTTTCATTGCTCATCAAGGCCGCTTCAAGGCCAAGCAAACCTTCGTCTGTATCGAAAACACCCAGCTCAGCAATAGCGCGAAATGCTTGATCATACGGCGCATCATTAAAACCCGCATCTCTTTTCGTCTGGGCGTAGGTTGCTTTGAAAATGACATGAAAATCATTTTCACGAAGAAGCCCACGCCCAATCAGCTCATTGGCGAGCAAGACTTGCTTGGATCGGCAGCTTGGACAGCTCTCGCCGCTGGATACCTGAACCATCTGCCAGCCTTCGTCGCGATGGCCTTCAAGAAACCGGATAACCTCTGCTCTCTTTTCGGGAGATAGGTTCTCTGCTTCCGCGTGCGCACTTGCCCTGCCCTTAGAAACAACAGCATTGGAATCCTCGGGCTCTTGTGCTGTTCCTACTAAGACATAATGATCCTTTGCCGCATGAACAAGCCAGAGCTGCGCTCCAAATGGCCCACCCTTGCCACAACTTACTGTGTTATAAGCGAATAGGTCACTTTGATCTAGAACGGTATCCCAGAATAGTGGATTCCCCGGCGTGCCCGATTGTGCTGCCTGGTAACGAGGGGTTGTTAATAATCCCATCTAATCTCTCATCCTTCGCTGAACAGAACGCGCGATGTATTTCCACATAATGACTGAGGTTTTACCAGGTAAGAACAAGGACCCTTGGAGTCGGGTGCTCAGAATCTCATTCAACCGGGAAACACGCCCCATTCAAAAAGAATACAAACCCCGGCCCATAGTTTGATGAGATAATCCGGATCTCGCCATTCGTCGTCACCCGCAGTGCCGCGTTCCCGCTCATGGTCGACAACGAAACATGAATCGTCATCACCTGCGAGCTCGCGGGCCGCATCCCCACCGGAAGTGTCCCTACAAGTGCCCCATTCGGGTTCGGGAAGTTGTTCACCATCTCCCCGGAGAGGAACACCATACTCCCCACGCGAGTTGCCGTCGGCACCCCCCCACCGAGCGGTCCAGAGTTGAAATCGGCTGGCAAGCCGAGTGTGTGGCTCTGATCATCGATCAGTGTTTCTGCTGAGCGTGAGAACTCGCTGAGCCATGCATACGGAGTCGGGTTGACCACGATCTCATCACCGATCGGGGTGAAATCTGTCCCGTCGTTGATCTGCAGGCCAAAGTTTTTGAAGTCTTTTATCGACGAACCAAATGGCAACCCCACATTGGCCTGGAATCGCCCCGCTGCATCGGGCATGATGTCATTAATGAAGCTTCCGGAGATCACAACGCGTGCGCCTCCACCAACCGGATCTCCATACAGCAGGAACTCCAGCGGCAGCGGCCCAACCGCTGGCACACCGCTGAGATCCGTCAGCACACCCTGATAGGTGAATGAGTTGAGCGCCCCCCCACGCGCGGCACCATTCCCCTCGCCCGGACTCACCGCTTCCGTGGTTCTCTCCAAATCTTCCACCGGTTCTGGCTCAAACCGAACCTCGCTGTTTGTCAAGACCAAGCCTGAAGCCGAAGCTGCATGCGGATCAGCATGCATCGATGCGCCCATCGAGTACGCGATCAACACCGACCCCAGAAAAATCAACCCCGCAACCCCCAACCCAACAGAAGACCGAAGCATATCAAACCCCTCTCAATGGACCTATGACCAGAACTCTTGCTCAGGGTACCCGATTTTGTACGCTATTGGAAGGTGCAAGCCCTGATTTCACTTGTCGGTTGCGGCTGTCCTGTTCGTTCTGGCGTACCCTCTCTCATGGCGACGCTTTTCGATCCACAGATTCAGCAGTATATGGAACGCTTCCGCAAAGCCCATCGAGAGCACGCGGACACGCCGATCATTGTCGACTCTTTCGGCGATTCTCCTCAGATGGCTGACGAGCTGCTTGTACCAATTCTCGAGGGCATCAAGACCGCGACTTGCTCGTCGCTCTGGGAATGGGAGTTCGAACAAGAAACGCCCCTCGCTGAGGGCACACTCGCGATCATTGTTGACGGGCGCGATCAGCCTCGCTGTATCATCGAAACGATCTCTGTCATCGAGACTCCGTTCAACAAGGTTACCGCAGATTTTGCGTATCACGAAGGCGAGGGCGATCGTTCTTACGAATACTGGCGGCGTGAGCACTGGGCCTTCTTCTCCCGCACACTCCCTCGCATCGGCAAGGAACCCTCGGAGACGATGCCCCTGCTCTGCGAACGCTTCCGTGTCATCTATCGCGAAGACCTGGTCGAGAGCTGATCTACGCAAAGCAAAGCGTTCAGTTTCAGCACCTAATCTGTCTATTTCCTCGCCAGCCTACTGATGATCTTGCCGATGAAACAATGCCTCGGCCCGAATAGAAACCCCACAATGAGCACCACCGTGAACGAATCCAAGATCGCCCATCTCCTGATTAGCTGCCCGGACCGCAAGGGCGTGATCGCCGCCGTCACCACAGCCGTCGCCGGCTGCGGCGGCAATGTGCTCGACGCCGACCAGCACGCTGACCCGAACGACGGCCGCTTCTCGATGCGTTTGACCTTCGAGGGAATAGACGACCGAGCTAGGCTCGAATCAACGCTTGGAGAACTGGATCTCCGCTATCGCATCCGCTGGCCCGGGCCGCTGCCGCGTATGGCTATTCTCTGCAGCAAGCAGACCCATTGTGTCGCCGACCTTCTCTGGCGGGCATCCATCGCCGAGCTCCCTGCCACCGTCACGCGTGTCATCTCCAACCATGCCGACGCCGGCAATCTGGCAAACTCATTCGGATTTCCGTACGACCACCTGATGGTCAGCGCACAAACGAAGATCGCGCAAGAGACACAGATTATTGAACTGCTCAAATCCGACCAAGTTGACCTGGTGGTGCTTGCGAGGTACATGCAGATTCTCTCGCCCGCTTTCATCGCGCATTTTCCGAATCGGATTATCAATATCCATCATAGTTTTTTGCCCGCGTTCGCGGGCGCCAAACCTTATCACCGAGCCTTCGAACGCGGCGTAAAGCTCATTGGTGCGACGGCTCATTATGTCACCGACGATCTTGACGAGGGCCCGATTGTCGCTCAGCGAACAGCCCATGTCACCCACCGCGATACCATCGAAGACCTTGTTCGCAAGGGGCGTGATCTTGAGCGTGTGGTGCTCGCAGAGGCGGTCCGGATGCACCTTGAGGACCGCATCATTGTCGATGGGCGGCGAACGATTGTGTTTGAATAGTCCGAAGCATAATTAGTTTTCTGGGTATTTCTTGATGATGTATTTGACTGACTCCCGGATGAGTTTTTTGAGTGTGGGGATATGCACATCATCGAGCGATTTGATGTACAGGCAGGATTTTCCGGTCTTGTATTTGCCGAGTTGTTCCATCAGTTCAGGATGTTTCTTGAACCCGGCCATGATGTAGAGTGTTAGTGCTGTCTTTCGTGGCGAGAAGCCGCAGAGCATGAAATCCCCTTCGCGCCCCGAGTCATACACATAGTGGTAGGTGCCGAAGCCAACGATTGACGGTCCCCACATGGTCGACTTTTCCCCTGTGATTTCGGACATGATCTTGATCAGTTGTTTACAGTCGGCGAGATACTTGGTATCAATGGTTTTCAGATAGGCCGGAACCGATTGCTTGGTTGCTTTGGTTTTGTTTTCTGCCATGATTCCTCCACTTCAAGAGTTGGATCCAACTGTTGGTTGCGAGCAGTATACTGGAAATGGGGATAGATTTCGAGAGCTGTTTTTCGTCAGGAGTTTGGCTGACAATCTTGGCGGCAATGAACGGCTATCGGACCGGAAAGACTCGTGATGTTCAACGCGTAAGGCGGAGATAAACCTCCCAGATTGCCTCTGTTGCATAACCGATTCATGCAGTTCTGATCTCGCTGGCCAACAGACATCGGGCTTTGGATATTCATGGAATGCCTATTTCACCAACAGCGTTTTCATCCGTCGGGATTCGGGGGCTGAGCCAAAGCCGGCAGGCCCTTGCTCAATCATCTGAGCGGCTAGCGACGGGGCTTCGGATCAATCGCGGTGCGGATGATCCCGCGGGGCTGATTGCTTCTGAGCGGTTGGGCTCACGCATTGCGGAGTTGGATTCGATGATCGTTTCCAACGCGCGAACGAATAGCATGCTGTCGATTCAGGAGGCGGAGTTGGCTTCTGTTTCGGACCCGGTGACGACCGTTGAGCAGCGGGCGAGCATCGGGATGGAGCAACGGGCGAATGAGGCCGAATCTCGTGCGATGGAGACCGAGTTGATCAACACGGCGCGAGCGCAATCACAGATTCGCGACGCGGACTATGGACGAGAGGTCAGCGAGTCGATCCGGGCGCAGATTTTGGGAGAAGCCTCGATCCGCGTGATGCTGATCGGGCGAGAGCAGGGTCAGCGGGTGCTGGATTTGTTGGCCTAAACGAGGATGTGAAAATTTCGTGCTTATTCCTTGATCATTCCGAGTTGCCACATCATGAAGATGCGTTGGTCGGCGACATCACGAATGCGCAGGTGCAATGGCTTGCCCTGCCCGTGCCCGCCCTCACGATCAACCCACAGCAGAACAGGCTCTGCAGCTTGATCCGATCCGGTTGAGGCTTGGACGAGTGCGGCCATTTTACGCGAGTGCAATGGATGAACACGGGTATCGTTTTCACCCGCGGTGTAGAGCACAGCCGGGTACTTTGTTCCCGGTTTTACATTGTGGTAGGGCGAATACTTCATGATGTATTCAAACTGGTCCGCGTTTTCAGATGAGCCGTATTCGGGGACCCAGTACCGCGCCATCAGGAAGTTCTGGTAGCGGACCATATCAAGCAATGGGACGGCGGTGATGACCGCGCTGAAGAGGTCTGGGCGCTGAACCATGACGGCACCTGTGAGGAGCCCGCCGTTGGAGCCGCCGGCGATTCCGAGTTGTTTGGTGTTGGTGTATCCGTTCTCGACGAGCCATTCGCCGGCTGCGATGAAGTCATCAAAGACATTTTGTTTTTGATCGAGCATGCCCGCTTCGTGCCAGGCGTTGCCGTATTCACCACCGCCGCGGAGGTTGGCGACAGCGTAGACCCCGCCGTTCTCGTACCACGGGAAGAGGGTGGATGAAAAATACGGGGTCTGGGAGCTATCGAACCCGCCGTATCCATACAGAATCGTGGGGTTTGTGCCGTCGAGAACAAGATCCTTTTTATGCACGACAAACATGGAGACCGGGGTACCGTCCTTGGAATCATACCAGACTTGTTTCACCTCGATGGATGACGGGTCAACGGGAACACCCGGGCGCGCCCAGAGTTCTCGATCGCCGTTGGCGAGGTCAACCTTGTAGATCGATCGAGGCATATTGAAAGAGGAGAAAGAGAGAAATGCCTCGGTTCGATCGTCGGATGTCGAGAGCCCGGCCGAGCCAATTCCGGGAAGGGGGAGATCGCCTAAAGAGTTGCCGTCGTTATCAAAGAGTGCGATTTTGGTGCTCGCGTTTTCGAGGTAGTCGACCGCGATGATGCCGCGTGCAAAGTTGACGCCATCGACAACCAGTTTGTCATCGTGAGCAACAACGGGCTTCCAGTTCTCAAACGCTGGATTGTTGAGGTCGATGACGGAGACCATGCCGTTGGGTGCGTCGAAGGAGTGCTGTATGAAGAGGCGATCGCCGTCGTAGTGTGACCCACCGATGCGTCCCATTTTTCCGATGGCCATTGGCTTGATATTGAGTTCGCCTGTTCGGAACCATTCTGAGAGGTCCGCGATCCAGAGATCGATCCCGGCGGTGCCTGTCCAGTAGCCAACAGTGAGCCAGCGTCCGTCCTCGGAGGGGGAGCCGAAGGGGCCCCAGGTTGTTTTGAGGGCATCGAGTTCGGATTCGGTTTTATTGAGATCACCATAAAAGAAGTTGATGTCTTTCTGGCGGAAGAGGATCTGGTCCTGGCGGTGATGGGTACCGATTTTATGGTACTTCATGACAGAGGAGTAGGCGTCGTCGAGGTCTTCGAGGCGTTCGTAGAAAAAGCCGGTGTTGTCAGGCATCCATCCAGAGAAGTTGACCTTGCCTGGGATTTCATCGGCGAACCATTCCTTAGAGTCGACATCCATGATGTAGAGCGTGGAGTTCTCATCGCCTGCGGTGTAGATTCCGAACGCCATGAGCGAGCCGTCGGCGTTGGGGGCGGTCCACGAGATGGTGGTGAGCCCAGATGCGTTGATCGTTTGTGGGTCGAGCAGGGTGTGCTCTTTGCCTTTGAGCCCATCACGGTAGTAGCGGACAGCCTGTGGCTGGGTGCCTTCGCGGCGAGAGTAAAAGTAGCGATTGCCATAGGGCACAGGTGAGCCGATGGAGGGGACTTCCATGAGTTCACGGAGGCGTTCTTCCAGTGCCTTCCTGCCTGGAAGTTTGTCGAGGATTGATCGGGTGTAGTCGTTTTGAGTATCGGTCCAAGCGGCGACTTCGTCGGTCAGTCGGCCCATGTTTTCGAGATCAGTGTTATCGCCTTCGAGCCATTGGTAGTTGTCGGTGACCTCGACGCCGTGGATGGTCTCGGTGACTGGGCGGGTCTCGGTCTCTGGTGGTCCCGCGAGCAGCGCGGTGGAGGCGGCGATAAGGGTCAGCATGGTGGCCAGTTGGTGCATGATTGGTCCTTTGATGCGGTCAGGGAAGTATGTCTGGAGATGATACCGGGTGATGAGGGTGCAGGTTGACGAAATTGTCACAAGAAGTATGGTAGAATCAGGGTATGGAAAATGAAGATGGGCATATTGATTCGCCGTTCGATGATGAAATTGAACGAGACCCGATGGCTGGCGGGCGTGTATCGCACGACGATCATAAAGCGCACCGGCCTGAGAATGTTCCGCCGGTCGATGGTGATGCAGCGGCGAGTTGGCAGCCATATTCGAACGCGCCGCGGTGCACATTTTGCCAGTATGAACTGACGGGTCTGGATGTCGGATCAAACTGTCCGGAATGTGGCAAGCCGATTTGGGAATCAAACATTCAGCCGCCACTCTCTGGGATGTCCATCGCATCAATGGTCTGTGGGATAACTGCGTTGCCCGGATGCATGATGTATGGGATCCCATCCATTGTTCTCGGCATTCTGGGGATTGTGTTCGGTGAAGTTGCGGCTAGGCAGTTTAAACGCGGCGAACGAGGTGGACAGACCAAGGGATTTGCATTAACCGGGCGGATCTGCGGTTGGATCGCATTGACGCTCTCTGTGGTTGGATGGATTGTGATTATCGTCGCAATCATGTGAACTAGGTCGAGTCTGGCAGTTCCTCAAGACCTCGTCGGGTGCCACTACTCGCTGTCTTCTGCGCAGTAGTGACTTCGATCTGCTGGTAACTCCAGCACTACTGCGCCCTTCGGGCGAGTGGTGGCACCCGGGCTCGAGTAAACACACCGTCCAAAAAAGGCCGCACCCCCACGGTTTCCCGTAGGAGTGCGATTGCGGCTGGATGCAGCTGGTAAGCCGAGTTTTGTCCCACGGTTGGTTTCCGACCCGCTCCTTTGACGGGGGCGTGTGGGTCGGACCTGACCGCGTGGGCGATCATTTCTCTGCCCGTGCTGTTGCCAACACGGTGAGGAGCATGCGCTCCCAGCACCCTACCCGGGCCGATTGTGCGGAACACACACGACCCTGCTTGGGCTTGCACGCGGTGGGGTTTACCTTGCCCCGCTTGTCACCAAGCGGGCGGTGCGCTCTTACCGCACCTTTTCACCCTTACCTGTTCCGGGCAGACCCGTAGGGCAACCCGGTCATCGGCGGTTCATTCTCTGTGGCACTTTCCCTCGCCCGCAGCCGACCTCGGAAGAGGTTGTTCGGACGGGTGGGCGTTACCCACCACCGTTTCCTTTCGTGCTCGGACTTTCCTCCCGTGGGCTTGCACCCACGAGCGATCGCCTTGCTGCATCTGTCAACAGAGTATAGGGAGACGAATCCGGGGACGAACATTCGTGTAGAATGTTGGCATGAAGACGATTCGTGGAGTTGCGTGGATGAATGCGGGGCAGATCGGGCTTGTCCGAGATGTCTTTGCCAAGAGCGGGATCGAGCTGGTTGGGGTCGGTTGCCCACAGACTCATCTTGGGGGCAAGGCGGCGGCGGATCTTGGGTGTGAACGCCTCGATGATCTGCGAACAACGCTGACGAGTGTGGATGCAGATGTACTCTTGATCGCCGACCCGGGCGCGTTTGGCGACTCTGCAACGGGTGATGACCTTGAAGCGCTGCGTGCGGCCCATGCGCGGAATCTCGCGGTGGCGACGCTCGAACCGATCCCGGCATCGGCGGGTGAGGTTCCGGGGACGGATTGGATCGAAGCCATCCACGCCGGGATGCTCAACGCGATGGTGAAGTTTGTGCCTCGTAGCCGGCGGGCGGCGGCGTTTGTTGAGCTTGATGCTGCGTTGGAAACCTTTGGCGTGATCCGCTCGTGCTCGATTTCGATGATCTGCAACGCTTCGGAGGGGACGCTGGGTGCGCGGTTGTTTGATGGGATGGATCTTGTCCGCGCGATGATGGGCGCGCCGGAGACGATTGAGGCCTCGTATGTTTCGCCTTCGAGCGGGCGGGGTGTGCATTCGTTGGCCGGGTTATCGCTGCGTGATTTGCACGGTGATTGCACGGTGAATCTGAGGTTTTCTGATGGGCGTGCGTGCTCGATGCTGCTGTCTGATCAGGCGGGCAACGGGTCCTCGACCATGATCGCGATGGGCGAGGGTGGGCATATTGTTGTCAATGACCTGGGGTTCTGCTGGCGTGACGGGGCGGGCGGGCTGGTTGATTCGTATTCGAACGAGACACGCGAGCACGGCGATCTTGCGGGGCAGCTCATTGAGTTGTGCAGCGGGGTTGGTGCCAAGCACGCCCCGATTGAATACGCCTCGGTGTTGTCGATGACCCATGCGGCGCTGTTGAGTTCACGGACGGGTCAGGGCGAATCGCCCGAGGGGATTCGGCGGCTGCTCTTTGAAGGGTGAACGAAAGAGAGCTACGACCATTTGGTCATGTGCCATTTCTTTTTGCCGCGCCGGATGGCGATGTATGAACCGTGCAGCAGGTGATCAGCCGCGAGCTTGAACTCGGTGTCGATCTTGGTGCCGTTGATGGAGACCGAGCCCTCTTTGAGGAAGTCGCGGGCCTCGCGGTTGGAAGTGGCGAGGTTCGTGTCTTTCAGCAAGGCCACCATGTCCACGCCTTCAGCGAGGTCGGCTTTGCTGTGCTCGGTGGTCGGCACACTCGCGAAGACTTCGAGCATGGTTTGTTGATCGAGGGTTGCGATGTCGCCGGAGAACAATGCTTTGCCGGCGGCTTCCGCGTTTTGCATGGCGGCTTCGCCATGGAGGATTGTCGTCGCTTTTTTGGCGAGGGTGCGTTGGAGCTCACGCTTGCCGGGGTTCTCGTCGTGGCGTGCGATGAGCTCTGTTACCCCCTCCACTTCCTTGCCGTCAATGACTGTGGTGTGTTCTGGGAGGAAGGTGAAGATCTTGATCCAGTTGCGGGCGTCGTCGTCGGTGGCGTTAAGCCAGAACTGGTAGTAGCTGTAGGGGCTGGTGCGGGCGGCGGTGAGCCAGATGGCGCCGGACTCGGTTTTTCCGAACTTGGTGCCGTCGGCTTTTTGGACGAGGTGGTTGGTGAGACCATATGCGGTTAGCGAGAGCCCCCGAGTAGCCATTTGTATAAAACGGTACCAATTATTTGCAAACCACTCAGGAAGAGTTTCCACATGCTCACTCAGCGTCAGTAAATGTGTAATGTCAATTTGCTCTCGCTGACGATTATCTACAGCATTTTGCAATTTGCCTAGTTCAATGTTTAATGTTGCTATGGCAGGATGATCAGTATCAAGAACCAACTCAAGTTGCCGGAGGTCATCGACAAGATTATCCCATGCAGTTTTGAACTCAGATGCCCATTTGTTCCAGATCAGATCGACACCAGCAACAATGTTGCCGTATTGATCGGACCCTCCGAACTGAACGGTGACACTTTCGTGTTCACAGAGGTGTGCGAAGTCGTAGGCTTGGAGGATCATGTAGGAGAACTCGGTGTAGGAGATTCCTTGTTCGCGTTCGTTGAGCCTTGCGCGGACGGATTCCTTTTGCATCATCATGTTGACGGAGAAATGTTTGCCGATGTCGCGTAGGGCCTCGATGTAGGAGATGGTCGTCAACCATTCGGCGTTGTTTTTCAGAATGAAATCTTCGCCCTGTTTGCCGAGCACAGAGGAGTAGATCGGGCGTTGGGCTTCGATGAAACCGTTGATAGTATCGGCCGTGTTGAGTTGGCGTTCGGCGGATTTGCCGGAGGGGTCGCCGATGAGTCCGGTGCCGCCGCCCATGACGACGACGGGGGTGTGCCCGGCGCGTTTGACATGGGCGAGGAGCATGATGGGGACGAGGTTGCCGATGGTGAGCGAGTCGGCGGTGGGATCGAAACCGGCGTAGATCTTGCGGGGGGCGTTTTCGGGGTCAGCGAGGTGGTCGCGGAGGCCGGGTTCATCGGTGCAGTCTTTGAAGAGACCGCGCCATTGGAGTTCGTCGATCAGGTTGATTCGGTCGCTCGTATCGCTCATGCGTGAGCGTAGGGCATCAAGCGGCGGGCGTCACGGGAGGTTGGCTTCGATGGACCAGTCTTTGGCGTCGGCTTTGTCGGACCAGTGACGCATGTCGTTGAACTCATCCCACCCCCACTGCTCGCTGTGCCCGTCGAGCAGCCCGGCGATGCCACGCCCGGCGTAGCGGAGGGCGACGCGGCCGGCGTTGCGTTCGGGGTCCTCGGCGTGTTCGTCGTAGGCGGTCGCCCACTGTCTGCCGGAGGTTTCATAGAGGTATGGGGGTTTGACGACGAAGGAGCCCTCGATGACGCCGTACCCGGCGAGGAAGGCCGGGTTCGCGAGTGACTTGGCGCTCGAGAAGCCCATGAGGTTGGCCGGGCGGCGGACCTCATGCATTTTGGAAGCGTGGATTTTGCCGAAGATTCGTTGACCCGCTTCGGAGAATGGGATCGGGTCGCCGGGGGCGCCGCCTCCTACAAAGTAGGTGTTGTACCCGAAGGACGGGTAGAGGGAGATGACATAGCGGAGGCGATGATCTGCAGCGGTTCCAGACTCGGCGTCCATCGCTTCGGAGAGCAGGTCGATGACGCGCTGGTCCTGGTAGATGCCTTCCCAGATGAAATCCATGTAGGGCGCGAGTCGGTATGGGTAGCGTTGACCGATGATTTTGCCGACACGCTCGCCGAACTGGTCTTTGGGCTCTTCGCGTCGACGGACCATTTTGGTCCAGTGGTCATCGGAGGGGAAGCCGATGAGGAGGTTGTCGTTGTTATCGTGGGTATAGAGGGCGTAGGCGGTCATGAGTTGCTTCATGCCCGCCTGCTCGCGGACGGCCTTGGCGGTGTTCTGTGCCTTGCCCAGTGCGGGGAGAAGGATACCGATGAGGAGCGAGATGATGGCGATGACGACGAGGAGTTCGATGAGCGTGAATGCTGAACGCTCGGTCGATTGTTGTTGCGGAGTGGTTTGCATGCCTGCGATCCTGTTGAGACTCATTCTCAATTTTATCGACGTTTGACTTGATTCAGTTGAGACTGGCTTGCAATAATATCGCACAGATACTGCAT
The DNA here is from genome assembly GCA_029260265.1 of Phycisphaerales bacterium. Classification (GTDB taxonomy): domain Bacteria; phylum Planctomycetota; class Phycisphaerae; order Phycisphaerales; family UBA1924; genus UBA1924. Next base: position 22,246 of record JAJDDO010000029.1, on the reverse strand, counting down.
GGCAAGCCGACGGACAGTTTTACAGGATATTTTGCTCTCAAATTCAAAGTAGGATTCTTATGAAGACAACACCACTCATCACCGCCTTTGGCTTTTCTCTTTTGTTCCCAGCGGTTTGCAATGCACAAGTCATTGATGTGACACTTGATACGACCACGATGGATCGCTGGAACTATCCGTTTAACGGCTCGCCCGGGTCTCGATTCTCGGCGTCGACTTTCGGGGCGGTCGAGCTCGAGGGCTTCGATGATCGCGATGCACAGCTGGTTGTCGGCTTTGATACAAGCGGGCTGATCCCGGTCGGGCTTGGGCTCTCGGAGTATGACATCATCTCTGCGCGGGTGATCATCACGAACACGAATGGCGATGAGTTCCGGTACGACCCGAGCTATGACCCGCATGACAGCTACCTGTTTCTTGATGAATCACTGGATGCAGATGCAGGGCGCCCGGTCGAGATGTACGCGATGGGGTACCGCAACGGGTACGCCCAATCGAGCTGGGGTGAGTACACCGTGTTCGGCGGGACACCCGTGGTTGAGCCGACACAGGGATCCCGGAATGCGTTCGCCTGCGATTTCCCCAATGGCGTTGGGGTCGCCCGAGATGTATCGAACAACCTGAAGGACGAGTTTGACCCCACCCCGATCGCGGTGGCCACGACCACTGCTGCGTCGCCGGGCGAGTTTGTGCCTGCGGATTCAGACTTTACGCTCGAGGTGAATACCTGCGACGATGCGCACCAGGCGTACATGATCGAATCGATTGCCGCTGGCGAGCTCCGGTTTACGATCGCGTCGTTGCACACGGCCAACGGCGGTTCGGGCGGCGGTTCTGGTGATATCCAGTACCCGTTCTGGTACACACGGGAGAACGCGATCGCGCAGCTGCTTGGATACACGCCGAGGCTTGAGCTGCGTGTGCGGGTTGGTGGGCTTTCGGATTACAACGCGGACGGATCGAACAACCTGCAGGATATTTTTTCTTACCTGAATGATTTTAACGCGGGGCTTGATGATGCTGATCTGAATCATGATTGCCAGTTGAATCTTCAAGATGTCTTTGTGCTGCTTCAGGCATTTAACTCGTAACGGACACCGCACCGTTTGTGCGGAGAAACATATTGGAGAGAAACATGAACCTTAGAATTTTTGCGCTGACACTCGTCGCTTCATCAACCGCTTTGAACGCGGGCGTGTCGTTCTTCACCGAGGACTTTGAGGGCGGGGCGAACGGATGGCTCGAGGGAACCTTTACGGCACCGACTGAGTTCGCCACCGGTGCACTGGACGGCAGCGCGTATATCTCCACGGATGCTGACCTGAACTCCGCGGGCATGTTCGGGCTGAGCGTGCTGCGGGGTGAAGACGCGTTCGACGCTTCGGGTGATGCGTTTGTCGGCAACTACCTGACCAGCGGGATCACGAATATCTCGTTTGATTTCCGCCACCACGCCGGGATCGATCTCAATATTGCACTTCGTGTGGCGACGAGCGGGAACACTCCGGGATTCGCCGTCGAGCAGCCATCACTCATAAGCTCTGGGCAATGGGTCCATCTTGAGTATGAGCTGTCGCCACTGAACCCGCTGTGGACACCAGAGGGCGGCGGGCCCGGTTTTGATCCGTTCGCGTTCTTTGCGAGTGTGATGGAATCGGTCGGCAATATCCAGGTATCCGTTGATCGCCCAGACGGGCTGACGGATCCGTTTGTTGTGGACTTTGACTTTGACAATATTGCGATCACCCCCGCACCGAGCGCCATCGCATTGCTCGGGCTCGGTGGGCTGGCTGTATCACGGCGTCGTCGCGCCTAACCAGAGTAATCTCCCTCTTTGTGAACCGGGTAGGTCTGAATGGGCTGCCCGGTTTTTTATGATTTGGCAGCGAGCCGGCTGATTGCGATCTGGATGGCGTTCTCGTTCTGGTCGCATCCGACCGGGATGCGCCCAAGATTCTTCGCAGCCACGAGTGTCGTGCCTGAGCCGCAGCATGGATCGAGAACTGTGCCGCCAATGGGAGCGCATGCGCCGACGAGCCGCTCGAGCAGGGCGAGCGGTTTTTGGGTCGGGTAGCCGACGCGTTCTTTGGACATGTTGTTGAGTGAGGGGATATCGATGATGTCGGTGGCTTTTTTGAGCTGCCCCTTCATGCGATTGCTGGTTGCTGGGACCATCGGGGGCTCAAAGTAGTAGTCCTTCGGCGAGATGCAGTAGAAAAGGATGTCATCGTGCTTGCGTGCGAATCGGCGTGGGGACGAGCCACCCAGCCCGTAGGACCAGATGAGGTGGTTGACGAAATGGTCTTCGCCGAGGAGTTGGTCGAGGAGCAGGCGGACATGGTGGGTAGTCCGCCAGTCGGTGTGGATGAGCAGGTTGGCGGTGGGTCTGAGTTTGGGGAGGGTGGGTTCGAGGCGTCGGCGGAACCAAGCGAGCCAGGCGTCGGTCGTCGGCCATGAATCGGCGTAGGTGTTGGTCGCTGTGGATTGTGATTTGCCGGTGTTGAAGGGGGGATCGACATAGAGCAGGTCGATGGAACGCTCTGCAAGGGCAGGTACAAAGTCGAACCAGTCGGCTTGGGTGATGTGCTCGGGGGCGGCGGGCATGGGCGAGTATATCAGGGTTTAGGGTGGGGCCCGATTCGTTCGTGCTTCCAGGCGGCGCCGCACTCGGGGCAGACGCCGCAGCCGACTTGCTCGGGTTTGAGCCCGTCGAGTTTGTAGGCGCAGGCGGGGCACTTGCCCGCAGAGAGATAGATCTCCGCGATGCGGGGGAATCGTTCGCGGCGGATCCGGTTCAGGAGGAAGTACCAGAAGACCATTCCGACAACGAAGCAGCATGTTGACAGGGCAACAAAGTCGATGAGGATCCCGAATCTTGGGCGGGTGTATTGGGTGATGAGTACGGACCAGAGGGTCCACCCGACGAGCCCGCCGACGATGGTGACGGCGATCTCGATCCCAGCGGTCCGCTTCTCTTCCGCTTTGAGTACAGGATTGGGGGTGACGGAGGGGAGCCCAAGCGCGCGCCATGCGATCTGCTTGGCTGAGAGGTCTGCGATCTTGCAGGGGTTGTCTCGGTCGTCGCTTGGCTTGAACATCGGGATAGTTTAGGTGGGTTTGACGGGTGAGCGGCCGACAGAGTAGTAGTGGAAGCCGAGGTCGTCGAGGTGTTGGCGGCGGTAGAGGTTGCGCCCGTCGAAGATGACCTTTCCCTTCATGACCTTGGCGAGTTTTTCGAAATCGGGGCTCTTGAACTCAGCCCAATCCGTCGAGATCACAAGGGCGTCGGCGCCCTTGGCGCACTCGTAGAGGTCGTCGTGGATCTGAATGGTGTCGCCCATTTCCTTGGTGACATTCTCTGCGGCGACGGGGTCGTATCCGCGGCAGGTGACGCCGTAGCCGAGGGCTTTGCGGACGAGGGTGAGGGCGGGTGCTTTGCGGATGTCGTCGGTGCGGGGCTTGAAGGCAAGCCCCCAGAAGGCGATGGTCTTGCCCTGGAGCCCGGATTCGCCGCCGAAGTGATTGAGGATTTTATTGAAGAAGAGGTTACGCTGGCGTTCATTGGTGCCGTGGACAGCGTTGGAGAGTTGGGTATTGACGCCCGCCTTATCGCCCATCATGATACAGGCGAGGGTGTCTTTGGGGAAGCAGGAGCCGCCATAACCAAGCCCCGGATAGAGAAAGGCGTGCCCGATGCGGGAGTCTGAGCACATGCCCTGACGGACATTGGTGATGTTCGCGCCGTAGGCCTCGCAGAGGTTGGCCATCTCGTTGATGAATGAGATTTTGGTGGCGAGGAAGTTGTTCGAGGCGTACTTGACCATCTCGGCGGAAAGCACATCCATGACAAAGATGGGGTGCCCGTTGCGAACGAATGGGGCGTAGAGGTCCTTGAAGGTTTCGCCGACTTCCTCTGATTCGACGCCGACCACGACACGGTCGGGTTTGTTAAAATCGAGGATGGCGTCGCCTTCTTTGAGGAACTCTGGGTTGTCGGCGACATGGAAGGGCAGGTCGCCCACGATGGCCTTGATGCGGTCGCGGACGCGGAAGGTGGTGCCGACGGGGACGGTCGATTTGACGACGATGATCTTTGGTCTTTGCCCTTGCCCGAGGGCTTTGATGGCGTGCGCGATGTCGTCGGCGGCCTGATCGACATAGGAGAGATCGGAGTGCCCTTTTTCATCTGATGGGGTGCCTACGCAGATGAAGATCATCTCGGCATTGGTGTACGCTTCGTGTTTATCGAGGGTGTACCTGAGGCGTCCGGATTGGCGGTTCTTGACCATCAACTCGGTCAGCCCCGGCTCGTAGATGGGACAGATGTCCTGTTCGAGTTTGGCGATCTTGTCGGGGTCTACATCGAGGCACATGACATCGTTGCCTGTGTTGGCAAAGCAAACGCCTGTAACCAGCCCTACATATCCGGTACCAACCATAGTCAGATGCATCGATTCGGCCCTCCAAAGTTGAGCGTTGAGTATAGACTTCGGAATATGTGGGGACAGGCTGCGGTGGTGTCACTAAGATAGGCGGTGGACTCTTGCGGATGTGCCGTGCGAGATACCGACCATTCCTCTCAATATACGATCGGACCTCAAAAGTGAGTAACGCGACCATGAGTTCACGAAAACAGAAGCATGCTGAAAAAGCAGCGAAGAAAGCCGCCAAATCGGGTGTCTGGAGTGCTTCCAATACAAGCCGTCATGAGCTGTATCAGTTATCCGTGCAGAATGTCGAGTCGGAAATCGATTTCATCGACGAGGAATACGAACGGCTTCGCGGGAAGAAGGCGTCGTACTTGCGTGAAGATTTCTGTGGCACGGGGAACTCATCAACTGAGTGGATCAAGCGGCGAACAAGCAATACGGCCGTCGGGCTCGATATTGATCAACCGACGCTCGATTGGGGCCTCGAGAACCACATCGAACCGATGGATGCCGAGGCTCAATCGCGGATAAAACTGCTCAATAGGAATGTGCTTGAGCCTGGTGATGCATCGGGCGCAGATTGCGTGCTGGCGATGAACTTCAGCTACTGGTTGTTCAAGACGCGAGCGGAGCTTCGGGCGTACTTCAAGGCTGTCCATGAGAGCCTGGGCGAGGACGGGGTGTTCTTTCTCGATCACTACGGGGGATCGGAATCCATGCAGGAGCAGGAAGAAGCCAAGAAGGTCGATGATGGACCCGGACGGGTGTTCACCTATGTGTGGGATCAGCACAAGTTCAACCCGATCACGGGGGAGATGACCTGCTTCATTCACTTCAAGTTCCCCGATAAAACCAAGATGATGAAGGCGTTTGAGTACCACTGGCGGCTTTGGTCGCTGCCGGAACTCCGAGAGCTCTTGCACGAGGCCGGGTTCAAGAATGTCAATGTCTATTGGGAAGGCGAGGATGAAGACGGCGAGGGCGATGGGGAATACACAGCGACGCTCGAAGGCGAAGCAGACCCGGCGTACATCTGTTACATCACGGCGTTCGATTAAGCGGGGCTGAAGATCCATGCGAGGCGTACTCGATATCCCGGAAGAGTTGATCGAAGTTCAACAGCGTGTTGCTGATGGGCTTGTTCAGGTCGAACACATATTCACTACGCAGCTGCGTTCTGATCTAATCGCTGTCGATGCCATGTGTGAGCATGTCGAGCGCTATCGCGGAAAAATGCTCCGCCCAAGCCTGGTCATGTTGTGCGGGGCAGCGAGCTCCGCGGGCATCGAGACCGGGCGATCGCACGCGATTGCAGGCGCGGTGTGCGAGATGGTGCATATGGCGACGCTGGTTCATGATGATGTGCTGGACGAAGCCGAGATCCGGCGGCGTGGGGAGACGCTCAATCAGCTTCGCGGCAATGAAATGGCGGTCATCCTTGGCGACTACCTCATCGCCTCGGCGTATGAGTTGTGCTCATCCTTGGATTCCCCGATCCCATCGCGAATCGTGGGCAATGCATCCGCGGTGATGTGCACCGGCGAGTTGCTGCAGCTTCACAACCGCGATAACCTCTCGCTGGACGAGACAACATACTTTGAGATCCTCGAACGCAAGACGGCTGCGTTGATCGGCGCCTCGTGCGAACTCGGCGCGTTGTGTTCCCTTGGGTTTACCCAGCAAGATCACCCCACCACGGTCGCCCTGCGGACCTACGGGCAGAGGCTCGGTGTGGCGTTTCAGATTCAGGATGATGTGCTCGATCTCACGGGCACCGAAGAGGTTGTCGGCAAGTCGGTGGGCAAGGATCTTGAGAAGGGGAAGCTGACCTATCCGTTGATTCATCATCTTGCCAATGCGGAACCCGAGCAACGCGGGCGGTCGCTCGAAATGATTACCGCGGCTGCATCTGGGACGGAGCACACCAGCGAGGAGTTGGCCCGTGCGATCCGTTCGACGGGCTCGATTGAAGCTGCTCAGGCAAAGGCAGAGTCCCTCGTCGCCCAAGCGAAAACATCGATCGAGGGCATCGAGGGCAGCCCAGCCAGAGCGATGCTGATGGTGCTCGCCGACGCGGTTGTCCAGCGAACACACTGAGGAATCTGATGCCGCAACGCGTATTCAAGCTCTATCAGCGCAAGCGGGTCATTAACATCAATGTCAATATATTCCTCGCAGGGCTCATCGCGATTGCGATTGCGAAGTACCCGATATCGGTTCTGTCAGCGATGATCGGGCACGAGCACAAGTTGGTGATCTCTGTATTCTCCTACGCGCTCGATACGGTGATTGATGTGTTTGTGTACTTTGGGCTGCATTGGATCGCCAATCAATGGAGGCCGATGAAACGGCTTGATCCTGAACCTGACCAAGCAGACACGGATGCCCATGAGCCGAAGCCGAAGAAGTTTTTGATGGACGCCGGCAAGGTGCAGGCCGAACGCTTTGCTTTGGTACCGATATTCGCGGTGCTGGCGACCGGGGGGATGTGGTGGCTTCAGCGGCAATATCATGTCGAGCCCGGGTGGGCGTTTGTGATCGCGTTTGTCTTCGCGATGCTGGTGACACGGGTGATTCATACAGTCTGGGGTTATCGCAGCGGCACCTTCCGCGATGAGGGGCGGGCTGTCGGTGCCGAGGATGGATCATCATCGGATACGGGTGAATAACCATGTGCGGGATTGCCGGTGTCATCAAGTTTCACGATCCGAAGGACGCGACTCCCCCGCCGCCGTTGGTAGCGATCCCCGAAGAGTGGCTCGATGTGCTCGACGAGTCGATCAAGCACCGCGGCCCCGACGGGCAAGGGCGTTTCCGCGACCGGGCTGTGCGCGAAGACGGAACGATTGTTGATGTCGCGTTGGTGCATCGGCGGTTGAGCATCATCGATCACGAGGGCGGGCACCAGCCGATGGTGCACGATGGCGAGCGGTTACGCCCGGACCTGACTTACCAGCCCGGCGAGAATCCGATTGTGGCGAGCGAGGTGGAGCCGGGCAAGCCGTTGGTGGCGGTGGTGTTTAATGGGTGCATTTACAATCATCGCGAGTTGCGAAAAGAGCTGGAATCGGATGGATTTGTCTTTGAGACGGATCATTCGGACACGGAAGTGCTGGTGCACGGGTGGCGGGCGTGGAATCATGCGATCATCGAGAGTATCGCGGATGCGTCGATGTTCTCTCTCATGATCTGGGATCGTACGGCTGGGCAACTCAGGATCGGTCGCGATTTCTTTGGGCAGAAACCGTTGTATCACGGTACAGAGTACAAAGGCGATCCTCAATCTGTGCAAATGGCGATCTTCGGAAGCAACATGAGTGGCGTATCAATGGTGAAGGACAAGTTGATACCTGATTCGAAAGCGGTCGCAACTTGGGCAACCTTTGGGCACGGGCTGGGCAAAGGTCCAATGGTGGGTGTTGGGCATCTCGATCATTGGTCACTCATGGCGATGCCGGGTGATAACGATCCACCCGAGCAGAGAAGGGCGGAAAAACCGCCACGGGTATTGCCCAGACGGATTGCGGTGGCCAACTACTCGAAGTTTTTGAAGAAGAGCGCTGCAGATCTAGACTATCTGCTGAGACAGCGAGTAGAAGAACGGCTTGAGGCAGATGTCCCAGTGGCGTGCCTGCTTTCTGGCGGTGTCGATTCTTCGTTGATTTCATCTTATGCACACCAGCATCTCGGGAACCTAACAACGATTACTGTACGAATGCCCGACCCCCGATACGACGAGTCCGGGCATGCCGAAAGAGTGGCGTCGCACCTTGGTACAAATCATGTTGTTGTGGATGTTCAGCCAAATGCGGCTGAAGATCTTGTTTCAATTATTGAGTCAGCGGGCTTGCCCTTTGGAGATTCATCGTTGTTACCGACATATTGGGCATGTCGAGCAGCTTCTGAACACGCCGGCGTGTTGCTTACCGGAGATGGGGGTGACGAGTTGTTTGTCGGGTACCAAAGGTACTTCGCTTCACGCAAGTTGGAGACCACCAGTATCTTCACGATCATTCCGGCAATGCTGTTTCCGCTCAGCATTCTCCCTCGAAGATCGCCGGTCTCGAACTGGACGAAGGCATCACGAATGATCGAGGCTTATCGTCGGTCCAGCTATGAAGTATTGCTCGCTATTTTTCCACCCTCAGATATTAAGAAGTTACTAGGAAAAAACAGATATCGCTTTGATTGGATGGATGCAGAGAAAAACCCTTGGGATGCTGCTCTGAGCGATCTGGATTTTCAGTTGCCGAGTGATTACCTGCGAAAGGTCGACCTCGCATCAATGATGGCGGGTGTAGAAACGAGGGCACCATTCCTTGATCGAAGAGTCTATCTTGCCGCACTACAACTCAATCGCCAGCTGATTATGGAAGGAAAATTCCTTCACTGTGAGCGTCCGAAAGGATTTCTGCGGATGATTGCACGCAAGTACCTCCCAAAAGAGATCGTCGATCGTCCGAAGCAGGGATTCGCGATTCCGGTTGGGGAGTGGTTCAGATCCGACTTTGGGGGGATGCGGCAGCTTCTGCACGACCACATGAACTCCAGCGAGCCGTTCCCCGGGCTTGGCGATGCGGGCGTGGAGATCAACATGAAGTTTGTGCAGCGGATGATGCGGGAGCATGACGCTGCGGGGGAAAAATCGATCAATCCTTGGCATGGTCGGGATCATTCGCAGCGGCTGTACATGATGCTCGTGCTGAGTATCTGGGCAAAGTGGCTCGAACGAGCCAGCAATGAACCCGTGGCACAGGCGTCCCGCCTGTGATCATCTGAATCACCTCTCGTTCCTGAGCGGAATAATCATCACAGGCGTGACGCCTGCGGCAGGGGTTCTCAGGCTCGGGTGACTTGGCCGTCGATGTGGACATCCATTTGCGGGTATGGGATGCCGATGTTTGCTTCGTCAAGTGCGTACTTGACATCACGGGTAAGTTGGTCCTTGACCGCCCAGAAATCTCCCGCGTTGACCCAGACCTTGACCGTCCAATCGATTGAAGAGCCACCCAGTTCACTCAGAGCTACCGCGGGCGCTGGATCGGCGAGCACATCCGTGCATGCCTTGGCAGTGTTGAGAAGGATCTGCCTCGTCTGGTCGATATCGGCGTTGTAGTCTGTGCCGACGGCGACATCGACGCGCCGGGTGTCATGGAATGAGACATTCTCGATGGTGCCATCAAAGATGGATGAGTTGGGGACAATGATGCGGCGGTTGTCTGGGGTATCAAATACGGTGGCGAAGAGCCCGATCTCGTAGACCTTGCCTGTCACGCCCCCCGCGGAGACCACATCACCGACCTTCATTGGGCGGAAGAGCAGGAGCATGACGCCGGAAGCAACATTGCCGAGGGTGCCCGACATGGCCATGCCGATGGCGAAGCCAACAGCAGCGAGGATGGCCGCGAAAGAGGTTGTTTCGATGCCGAGGGTTCCCAGGATCGCCACGCCCCCGGCAATCAGGACCGCATAGCGACCAAGGTTGGAGAGGAATCGAGCGAGCGTTTCCTCCACACCTGCCTTGGTGACTGCTTTACGGACGATTTTGCGTGCCCAACCAGCAGCGAGGAAGACCACAATGATAAGCACGATTGCCAGTAGAACGGGCTGCCCGACGGACTCCCAGAAGAGCATCCAGGTATCGGCGGAGAAATCGCCATCGGATGCTCTGGAGAGGAACTCGCTGAATCCTGAGGTGACTTGATTGGCCGATTCGGTGGCTGTTTCGGCGGCGATGGCGGGCTCCGCCGGTGCTTCTGCTTGGAACATGTGGATCTCCTGTGTCTCGGCTTGTTTTCCCCGGAAGGGGATTGTAGGTTTGAAGCAAGACGCAGAAGAGCCTTTTCCAATTGATCTTGTTTCTGCAGGAATCGCCGATTCTGGATCAGTATTGATGCACCTTACGGGCAGCCGATCGAGGAACCGTGTAGGATTGAACATGTGTGAAGGGATTTGCCGATAGAGAGGTTGGACCGCTTTCTTTCCCACATCCGTCCATCAGGAGTTTGAGCATGAGTGATTCCAAATCATCTCAGGACCAGCACACTCGGCGTTCGGCGTTACGCGTAGCCGCGGGTGCCGGGGCCCTGCTTCTCGCCTCTGGGGGGCTTGCGAGCCTGGGTGGATGCCAGTCTGCTTCTCAGAGACGGGTGAATAAGCGGGGCGGTCAGATTGGGCAGCCCATCGCTGCCGATCCAGTGACGAAATCTGCCCGACCAAAGCCGGTCCCTCACCAAACTACTTCGGCCCCAACCCTCTCTGCGAAGGGCTCGCTGAGCTCGATTCCTTCATTTGTGATCGCACGCTCTGAATGGACCAAGGGCAAGCCGCGGCTGTGGCTTGCGGATCCAATGAAAACAGTACGCAAGATTACGGTTCATCACGATGCGATCAGCCCGGCGGCATCCGGATCGTATCGGAACTCGGTGCGCCGATTGACCGCGATCCGCAACGGTCACATGGGCAAAGGGTGGGCCGACATCGGATACCACTTTGCGATTGATCCATCTGGTCGGATCTGGGAGGCAAGGACCTTGACCCTGCAGGGTGCTCATGTCAAGAACCGAAACCCGAATAACATCGGGATTGTGGTCTTTGGAAACTATGAGAAAATTCAGCCGACCTCTGCATCCCTCGATTCACTCGATCGGCTATTGGCCCACGAGATGGAACGGTTCCGGGTGCCGATCGATCAGGTCTATACCCATCGAGAGCTTGCCAGTACCGCATGCCCAGGCAGAAATCTTCAGAAGAGGATGATCCAACTGCGCGCCGACGATGGTCGGCTTGCGAGGTTGTCACAAACAATCACGAATCACGCCTAGATCAGCCGTCGCTCGTGACGCTGGAACTCGCTGGCGCCGGCTCTTGTTGCGGTGCATCGCCGAAGATAGCCGAGCCCACTCGAACAAGGTTTGCGCCTTCTTCTATCGCCACTTCATAATCACCCGACATCCCCATCGAGAGCAGGTTGAAATGCCCTTCTCCGACACCTTGGGTGCAGAGGTCATCGAACAGCTCTCGGCAGCGGGCAAAGTACTTTCGTGAGCCCTCCGCTGTTTTCGTCAGCGGCGCCATCGTCATCAGACCCCGGACCTTGACATTGATCATGGTGTCAATCTGCTCGGCGATGGCTCCCGCAGCGGGGATCGGCACGCCGAACTTGCTCTCTTCGCCCGAGACATTGACTTGGACAAGGACTTCGATTTCACGATCGATTTTGTTGGCGATCGTTTGGAGCTCTTCTGCCAAGCGGAGCGAATCGACTGAATGGACGAGCCGGATGAGGTCTGCGACCTTGCGAGCCTTGTTCCTTTGGAGGTGCCCGATCATGTGCCACCGGACCGGTTCTGAGGGGTCGAATCCTTGGTGCTCACCCGTGACGCGCGGTGTTCGTCGTATTCGTTCGTACCATTCTTCGATGACCGATGCACGCTGGGCGAGCTGCTGCACCTTGTTCTCGCCGAAGTCTCTGTGCCCAAGCTCGATGAGCTCGCGGATGTCTTCGGGCTCGGCGAACTTGGTGACGGCGACAAGGTACACCGATTCGGGTGACCTCCCCGACTTGATCGCGGCTTGTTGGACGCGTTGACGGACTTCCTTGTACCGTTGTTCGAGTGTGCTCATCTGTGTCCTTCCTTGGCTCGTAACCGGACGAGGATTCTGTGTAGCCAGATCTAGCGTTTCCAGGCATCGCCTCGACGAGTGCTTGATGTCTTGTCTGCAGTTCCTTCAGGATCGGGCTTGCCCTTCCATCGCCCGTAGCCCAGCTCGCGGTCCCGCTCTGAGGGATCTTGGGCGTCGGCGTTGAGCTCGAAGCGATCATTGATCGACTCATCCGCGCCGGATGGTTGGGCGACATCGGTTCGGCGTTGGAGGACTTCGCCGCAGCCGATTGGGATGATGATGATCGCTGTGAAGAGGGCTGTTGTGTGGCATTTGAGTTGGAAGGACCTGGGTTTCATGGCAGAGTATACGCAGGAAACCTAGAGCGGATCTCTTGGAATATCAGGACCTGCACTGTGCGGCGGGGGGACATCACCGGGATCATCGTCGAGCCGGTTGTTCAGATCGATAAGCCGGGTCTCGATCGAGGAGAGGCGGCGAACCAGATCAAGAACCGTTTTGTTGAGCTGATGAATCTCGGAGTTGAGCTCTGAAGTCGTGTGATCGCTGAACGCGATGGTCTCTTCGAGCTTCTGGATCCGGGCTGTGTTATCTCGTTCTTTCCCATCAGGCATGGGCGAGTATAGAACCCTCGCACACTCAAAATTATCCGGCTTGGGAGAGTCCTTGTGATTCACCTGCTGAATCGGTCATGCGGGTCTGGTTGCGGCCGGAGTTCTTTGCGCTGTACAAATTCCGGTCTGCTTGCTCGAGCCATTTGTCGGCGCCAACGGTGACCTGTGTCGATGTCCCCGCGATGCCTATCGAGATCGTGACCGAGCGCCCGGGGTGATTGGGCCAAACGGTCTGTTCGCATTCTACGCGGATTCGTTCGCAGATGGCGAATGCGTCTTCGGGTGTGGTGTCGGGGAGTATGACTGAGAACTCTTCGCCGCCATAACGACAAGCGATGTCCGTTTTACGGATCTCGGTGCTGATCATTTTGGAGATTCCAGCGATTACGCTGTCACCGGCGGGGTGCCCGTATCCGTCATTGATGGATTTGAAATGATCAATATCCAGCATCACCAGTGACATAGGGTGTTTGTGGCGTACGCAGCGTTCGTATTCTTCCTGCCATCGCTGATCAAACATCGAACGGTTGTAAAGCCCGGTAAGCCCGTCGATCATGGCTTTTTGAGAGAGCATCTGGAGCGCTGCGTGCAGCTGAAGCGAGACACGGATTCGTGCACGCAGTTCCGTAAGCTCGAATGGCTTGGTGACAAAGTCAACCGCTCCGAGATCGAACGCGGTGACCTTGTCCTGTGTGGTGCTGGATCCTGAGAGCACAATCACGGGAACATCTTTGGTGACCGGATCATCCTTGAGTGCCCGCAGCGTCTCGAACCCATCCATGATCGGCATATCAAGATCGAGCATGATGAGCGCGGGCGTTTGTGATTTGGCGAACTCAAACCCGCCCTTCCCGTCGTACTCGCTGTGGATCTTGATCGACTCTGAACGCAGGCGCGTCGCGAGAAGTCGATGCACGAACTTCGAGTCGTCCACGATCAGGACGAGCGGAGTGGAATCCGGATTGGCTTCGTGAATGGAGTTCATTCCGAGATCAGGATCCCTTTGTATACGATTCGCACAGGCTGATCAGCGTATCGAGCTCCGATTGGATCTGATCGAGTGCGTTGACGGAGTTTTCTTTGAGGCAGTGTTCGAGACTTGCGGCGGCATCCCCGATGGTCGGGAATCCGTAACCTGGAGCGGCGCCTTTGAGTTGATGGGCAAGTCTTCGAATGGAATCGAAGTCTTCGCTATCAACCGCGGTGCGCAATGTGCACATCCGATCGGGGAGTTCGGCGACAAAGAATCCGATGAGTTCTGCGTCCTCGGGATTGTTCGGATCAAGTGAGAATGATGCCGGATCGTATTCGTGCATGGACTGCCTCCCTGACAGAGTATCGGCACGACATGAGGGCGGGTTTATACCCATTGTTCATCGGGGAGCGAGTCAAATGCGGACGCCGGGTTATCGGTCAGGATCGGCAGAAGATTCGGCATTCTTGACCACGAGAATACGGTTCTGAATCACAGAATTTGGATGGAGTTGACAGCAAGTCTCTGCACGAGGGCCCGATAAGAGCCTCGTTCAATGCTGGCCCTCTTGCCAAGCGAGAACGCCTCCCGCGAGGTTGATGACCTGATAACCGTGGCGTTGAAGCAGCGAGCAGGTACCCGCTGATCTTCCGCCACGGAGGCAGTAGACAAGGAGACGGTGGTCGCTCGGGATCTCGTTGAATCGTGAAACGATTCTCGTGTGCGCAATGTTGATCGCCTTGGGGATGTGACCCTCCGCAAACTCAGTCGCCCTTCGCACATCGAGGATTGCCAAGGTGGATGAGTCAAGCATCGTTATCGCTTCGGATGCGGACACTTCTGCGGTGGTTGTGAGCTTGTGGCTTGCATCGTCGAACTGTTCGAGGTCTGAAGCATCTACCCAGCCTTGGATATTATCGAGCCCGATGCGGATGAGGTCGCGGACGGTTTCTTCGAGTCTCGTGGGATCGATAATCAGAATAATCGGCTCGGTCTCGGCGAGGTAGGACCCCGCATCAGAGTTGAACGAGTTGGTGTGCGGCAGACAGATCGAGCGCGGCACATGCCCGGCGCGGAATGCTTCCCATGGGCGTGTGTCGACGATCGCGATCTGCATCGGATCAACTGTTCGGAGTTGGTCGATGGTCATCCTCGGCGGGCGGGGCAGTTCGGCGAGCACCGCGGGTCCGAGCTTGTTGACCCGCTTCATGGTTGCGAAATACATGGGTGGTTCGGGCTGACCCGACAGAATAAAATCAATAAATCCCTGTTCGGTTTCGGCGGCTCTGATTGCGGGGTTGAAGCGTTTTTCGTATCCAATGGTGCTTGTTGGAACGGCTCCTAGGGCCTTGCCGCAGGCGCTGCCCGCGCCGTGTGCAGGCCAGACTTGGACAAAGTCGGGGACCTGATCGAGCTTGGCCAGCGTGGAAAAGAGCCGACGGGCGGAGGGCTCCATGGCACCGGCTTGTCCTGCAGCCGTTTCGAGCAAATCCGGACGCCCTAGATCGCCTACGAAGACAAAGTCGCCCGACGCCATCCCGATCGGTTCGTCGGCTCCGGCTCCAAGGTCTGTGATGAGAAAAACAATGTGCTCAGGAGTATGCCCGGGCGTGTGGATGGCTTGGATCTTGATGTTTCCGATATGGAAAACATCTCCATCTTTGAGGAGTTGATGATCGTATGAACCCCCCGCTTGTTTCTTATCGAGCCATTGGTACTTCCAATCTTCATCGCCTTCGTCCGAGAGGTAGACCCTGGCGTTGGTTTGCTCTGCGAGTTCACGAGAGCCGGAGACGAAGTCTGCGTGGATGTGCGTTTCGGCGGCTGCAATGATCTGGAGATCGTTTTGGGCAGCGAGGTTGATGTAGCGATCGACATCGCGCTGAGGATCGATGACGATCGCTTCGCCTGAGCGTTGGCAGCCGATCAGATAAGCCGCTTGGGCAAGCTTTTCGTCGTAGATCATTCGCATAAACATGGTGGACTCCGTTGCAACAGGGTGAATGATGCCGATGTTAGTCGATTTCTTTATCCGCTTGGGATCGCTGATCGAGTTCAACAAGTTTGGGCCATGCGGGTGTCCCGTTTCGGTTGATCAGGTTCGTGTAGATCCAATCGATGGATCGCACGCCGATGCCACGCGAGATAACGAATGAGGCGCACCCGTACCCGATGGCAGCACCCACAAAGACATCAGACGGATAATGCGCACCGAACGCAACACGGCTGAAGCCTACTGTGCAAGCAAGCACGCACGCGAGGATTCGGAGTTTGGGCTCCATTGCGGCTACGAACACGCTGAGCATGGTTGCGAATGCGGTGTGATTCGATGGCATCGACCAGAGCTCCGAAGAGCCTGATTGAAAAATGGCTGAGACATGGGATGTCCCTGTTCCACGAGCGCTTATGTGCGTGCCAAATGGGCCAAGGAAGTTCCAGGGCTCGTCGAACACCGGCCTTGGCCTTCCGAGGAGGACCTTGAGCCCAAAGGCGATAAGCCAGGTCCAGAAGATGGACGCGAGCAGGTCATCGATCCGCCTTCTGCGTTTGGGAAACATAAGCAGGAACACGATGCCGACAAAGATCACCCAGCCGCCCTGTCCGTACTGGCCCCATGCTTGGAGTTCGCGCCTCGGATCTCCGCCGGCGGACTCTTGGAGACGGATTATCGACTCGCTGAGCCTCGTGTCCAATGGAAGACTCAAGAGCGCGAGCGTGAGCAGAATCAACACCCACCGCAGAGTCTTTGGCGTATAGTTTGTCCGATGACCCATTCCCACTCCTCTGGTTCCCTGGCTAAACGATCAGTTGACAACGAATACATCCTATCTCGTTGATCTGTTTGATCGGCTCGCCTGTGGGCGAGGCGCTGGGGCCGCACTGGTGCTGCTCTGTCTTGTAGTATACCTTCCCGGCTTGGTGTCATTGCCGCCGGTTGATCGCGATGAGGCCCGATTTGCTCAAGCGAGCCGGCAGATGTTCGAAGCCGTTGCGTTGGATGATTCGGAGAAATATCCAGAACTTCACATCGGCGGAGTCGTGGTGCCCAAGATGGGTCAGCGAGACCGGCTCAATAAGCCGCCGCTGATTTATTGGCTTCAAGGTGGATCCGCGTTCGTTTTTACTGGCGGGAACCCCCACCGCGATGCGATCTGGATGTACCGGGTGCCATCCGTGATTGCCGCATTGCTCACGACTCTCTTTACTTGGAGACTCGGGATCTCGATGTTTGATCGGCGGACCGGGCTTCTTGCCGCGGCAATGCTCGCTGTCTGCCCGATGATCTTATGGGATGCGCATCAGGCGCGTGCCGACCAAGTACTACTCGCGTGCACGATCAGTGCGGTCTCGGCGTTGTGGGCCGTGTACAAGGCCGAGAAGCCCTCATGGAAGCGAGGGCTCTGGCTCTGGGTATCTGTCGGGCTTGGTGTGTTGACCAAGGGTCCGATCACGCCGATGGTCGTGGTGCTCACCTTGATCGCGATCTCGTTGGTGACCAGAAAATGGAGATGGATCTGGCGGATGAAGCCGATTGTGGGCTCGCTTGTGGTGCTTGCGATGGTGGTACCTTGGGTGTACTTGGTTGCCGATCGTGTTGGGTTTTCCGCCTATTGGGAGACCATCTACGCTGAAACCATTGGGCGGAGCGCGGGCTCGATGGAGGGACATGCCGGGCCGCCGGGGTATCACTTTGTGCTTTCAGCGGTGCTTTTCTGGCCCGGGTCGCTTCTGGCTCTCGCTGCGCTGATCGAAGCAGCGCGGGCGGGGATTCTCCTGCCCAAGCCACTGTTGCCCGGGAGGTTCCGATGGCTTGTGTCGTATCCGTCACGGCTGCTCAAAGTATCGTCCGGATCGGATGCTGAGCTCTTCCTGATGGCATGGATTGTCCCGACTTGGATTGTCTTTGAGCTTGTCGCGACGAAGCTGCCGCATTATGCGCTGCCGGTGTACCCCGCGTTGGCGATTGTTTCGGCCAAGTATGCTTTGGACCTCGGGCAGAGATATAGAGAGACCGGCGTGGTCCCGCGGATGAGCAGGCCGCTGGGCAATGTGTGGGTGGTCATCGGGTGTGTGTTATGTGCAGGCATACCGATCGGGCTCTCGTTTCTGGGAGCATCTATCGGAGTTCGGGTTGCGGCATATGGATTCGCGGGCGTGTGCGTGTGGCTGATCTGGAGTGCGAGCCGACGGATCAGTCGCGGGCATCTTCTTGACGGTCACCTGCACGCCCTCTGTGCTGCGGTGCTGTTTTCGGTTGTCGTCATCGGCTTGGTGATGCCGAGGGCTGAGCGTCTTTGGGTTTGGTCACAGGCAGCGGGTGCGGTTGATATCGATCGCCCAATCGCGATCGCAGGCTCCTTTGAGGACAGCGCGGTGTTTATGACTCGGGCTCGGGCGGAGTTGATCGGTGCTGACGATGCGGAGGCATGGCTCCGTGGGCATCCCAACGGATTGGTGATCACGATTGAACGCCCGGATGTGGATTACTCGATGTATGAAGAGGTTGACTCTTTCGAGGGCTTTGATTATGCCTCGGGTGATGCCGTCGTGCTCAAGCTGCTCGCTACACCAAATGATTGAAAGAATGTGTAGAAAAAGCCCCGCACAGAAAGTGTGCGGGGCGGTTGTATTTATGGCTGATTTTGCCTGTTGAAGCTCGCCAGAATCAGAACTTGTAGACTGCCTGGAAGTAGGCCCAGTCAATATCTTCGTCGGCTCCGGTGTCGGTGAAGTAATCGCCCGCGAAGAAGTGTGAGTACCCGCCCTGAAGGGTCAGGTGGCGATCAACCATGTACTTGATGGTGATATCGATTTCTTGGCCGACATCATCGGAAGCGCCGGCTGCTGTCGCTCGGAGCACGCCACCGCCGGCGTTGTAGACCGAATCCGCGCTCTCTGAACGCGAAAAGTTATGGAAATCAGCTTTCACAAGGACCTTCTTGTGTGGTTTGAACGAAACGCCTGCTGAAATATCCATAATGTTTTGACGCCCAATCAGATCCATGTACCCGTTGTAGGCATGACCGAGTGGGAACAGGTGATTAAAGGTTTCGACATTCGCATCGCCCGCGACATCATCGCCCGAGGCATAATCGAATCCGATGTATCCCGTTGGGCTCCAGCTGATATCCTTGGCGGTGTAGCTCACCTGGGTGGCAAACATGTAGGCGCTGACATCTGCGGTGCCGACATCGCCGAACTGGTAGGCAGCCTCGGCGTCGTAGGCGAATCCGGAATCTCCGAACTTCCCAAAGATTCTCCCGCCAACGGTGTGGCGTTCTTCGATACCCATGGTGCCGTTAAAGGTGACCGCGGTATCGGTTTCGAGCCCGAGGTAGTAGAGATCGATCCCGATTGACTTGTCCTCGCCGAGTTTGGTCGTCGCGTATACACCCCAGAAATCTGGGCCTGCGTTCCAGTCGTTGAAATCGTACTTGCTGACCGGAGTGAACCGGGTGTAGAAGGCATCGATCTGCCAGCCGTGGGTCTCGAGCATGACCTTGGCACCGTCCCATGAACGCTGGGAGTTTGACCAGGGGAGTGTGGAAACGAGGCGTTGCTTGCCGTAGAGCAAACCCTGGCGCCCGACACGGAGGGTCACCTTGTCATCCGAGTCGCCGAACGGAAGAATGAAATCAGCGAACGCGTTCTGGAGATCAAGCGTGTCGGCATCGAGCCCGCGGATCCCGCCGGGAAGATCACGATCCGTTGAGAAGGCGCTCTCGCCTTCGATAAACACGCGGACATTCTCGCCGAAGTGCCAATCGCTGTAGAGTTGTACACGCCCGAGAGCGAAGGTGTCATCCGCGGTTGGTGCTGCGGAGAATCCGAAGGATTCCCATGTTTCAGCGCGAGCGCGGAACTCGCCACCGAACCCAACCCAGACGGAGCCGTCGTCATTGAGTTTCATGTGCTTGATGTCATCCCAATAATCGTTCCCGTTGGCCGGGTCAAAACCCGACCAGTCTTCGTTGAACCGAAGCGTCTGGAACTTGGGGTAGCTGACTTGTACCGGCGCGTCTGTTTCTGCGGGCTCATCGAGTGCAACCGCGTGGCCCGAGGCCGACATGATTGCGATCGCTCCTGCGAGTGCTGCGCTCGTGAGTGTTGTGTGTTCCATCTTGCTATTTCTGTTGCGTTTCATTGCAGCCTCCAGGCTTACAAATGTTGAAACCCGCACAACGCACGCCGAACACCGGCGCCGCCGTCATGCGAGTGATTATCTTGCTTTGTACTTCATAGGAAGCATCAAAATTTCCTTAGGTCGCCGGTGTGGGCGATGCGTTGTTGCTCGACAACTTGACCTGTTTCTTTCGGTTCGGCTTTGATGGTTTTCTCACAAAGCACAGCGCGATGAATGCGATCTCAAAGAGCGCCCAAAGAATCACCCATTTCTCACCACCAGAACCGAAGCCGTATGAGTGAAGCCCGGACGCCATGATGTAGTTGACGCCATAGAAAGTCCAGATGATCGCGAGGAACCCGACGATCGCTGCCACGGCGAGACCGAAATCTCGAATCCATCCGACATAGCGGGCGTGCATGAGTGCGGCGTAAATGATGATCGAGATCAATGACCAGGTCTCCTTTGGATCCCACCCCCAGAACCGGCCCCAAGAATCAGCAGCCCAAACCCCACCAAGGATCGTCCCCGCGGTGAGCAGGATGGTTCCGATCTGGATGACTCGGTAGACCTGGACAATCACGCGGTTGCTGCGTTCTGAGGGTCGCCGAAGCAGGACATCCTTCACCAAGAACACATGAGCGAGCACCGCAGCGAGCATCAACGCGGCGTACGATGCAACAATCGTCAGCACATGAATGATCAGCCAGTAGTTCGAACGGAGCACCGCGGGCAGCGAGTTGGTCTGATCTTGCAACGGCACGAGCATCGCAAAGAAGATCGCGAGTACCGAGGCGGCCAGCCCGCCGGCGAGGTACCAGCTCTTGGGCTGAAGTGCCTGCCCAATCAACCCGATCACCACCGTCACCAGACCCATCCAGAGGATTGCTTCATAGGTATTGGATACCGGAGCTCGTCCGAGGATCGAGACTCGAAGCCAGAGCCCAAAAACTTGCTCAGCAAGTGCCCATGCTATCGCCAGAGCAAGGAGGACGGTCAGGATCTTGGATTTCACAACCCATCGGGCGGTGAGGAGGAGCAGCGAGAGAATAATCGCGACCGCGGCCTTCCGCCAAGGATTGTGTTCGTTGTACAAGACTTCCAGCCCGACCTGAGACTGGATGGCATTGGAATGCTCGCCGTGAGCATTGATCGCGCTGATCAGATTATCAACTGCTGCATTCATGTCGCCTTCGAGCAGAAATGCATCCTGCATCGCGATGAGGGCCAACTGAACATCGTCGACGCCGTGATCTGCATCTGTGATGCCCACGGCTGCAAAAGTCTCTGTTCCCTCAACTGGGACCATCGAGAGGGCTTTCCCCGTGACAAAGAACGCCATCGCGGACATCCGCTCCTCTGCGGTGTTGGCGGCTTTTTCGTCACCGCTCGGATGGTACCGATTGTTACGCTCTTTCTTTGCACGCATCTCTCCAGAGATTTCGTGCAGTTCTTCATTGAGCATGAGAGTCGCGGGTGCGAAAAACTTTTTGTCTGTGTCAAGTCCGAGTCGCTCTTTCAGCGGCTTGCGCTCGAGTGGGATCAGTTCTCTGCGGAACATTACCCGAGGCTGGAAGAGCATGTCGACAAGCAGGTCGATGTGATCGCCCTGGAAGCCTTCTGGCCCCTTCCCCTCAGCCCACTTTGTGCGACCGGTGAGATCGACCGCGACTTTTCTTGCGAATGTGTCCATCGGCATCGTGCGTCCGCGATGCTGGATCGGTATCAGCGCGAACTTGGCTTTCCAGCTTTGATCGTTCTGATCCGCTGCAGTCGCTGGCGTTGTGGACATCGCTGTGATCAGCGTCAAGAGGAGGATGTTGAGTAATCGCATTGGTTGCGCTCCTTGTATTTTTTTTCGCATCGAATACCTTTGGCATTCCTGGGTGCCCGTGCGAGTATGACTTTGAGTAATACATCACCAGAATGCCGAGGCAAACGCCGATGCAACCGAGGTACATAGCCTTGAGACCGGGGTCCTTGGCGACTTGAAAGATCGATACATCGTCGCCAACAAAGCCGGCTTGATAGATCTTCCAGCCCTCGTACTCGAGGGGGTTGTTCATGAATATTTTCTGCTCGTGCGTGTTCCCGTCCGGATCCGTGAAGATCACATCCGACTCGTACGCCATGGCCATTTCAGAGCCGGGGTAGTCCATTTTGCGAAAGTCAAGCAGTTCGATCTCGAACGGAACGCTATGTGTGGTTGGGGCATACCCAATGCCGAGGAACTGTTCCCCGATCTGGACGACTGATCGTTGGCCCCAGACCAGGGTCATCGGTTCCGCGACGCCGCTTTGTTCTGCCATGCCCTCGATGCGTACGCGGAGCGCAGGCGAGTGACCTGCCCCCCAAAAACTAGTCCATTCTTTATGCGAGTATTCTCGTAGTATGGGCGTATTTGGAAGGCAGGCACTCATGGCTAGGAAACGACATTCAGCAGAGCAGATCATCAACAAACTCAGAGAGGCCGAGGTGC
>JAJDDO010000028.1 GCA_029260265.1 Phycisphaerales bacterium | reverse complement strand
ATCGCCAGAACGGCGAATTTTGTCTGTGTCCACACTGAACCGACGCAGTTCGCCAATCGCCGCGCTGCCGATATCATTGTCCGGCAATGCGGTAACAAAACCCGATGACAGTCCGTAATTGGCGAGCGCAACGGCGACATTAGCCTCACCGCCGCCAAACGTCGCCTCAAATGCCGGCGATTGAAAAAACCTGTGCCTACCAGAAACTAGATTCTCGCATATTCATGGTGCAATCCACCCAGGTGTTTGATTGACTTGATAACGCCAACGTATTGTATATTCCGTTCAACCGGCGAATTTTTTTTCTAAAGACAGATGTGTGCGAACGCTATTGTAATATTCGACATACGAGGCCATCACTCGGCGGAGATGCGCTTCACCGAGTACAAGAATGTGATATAGGCATTCGCGCCTTACAGACCCGTTTATCCGTTCCGAGTATCCGTTTTGCCAAGGTGACCTCGGCGCCGTTGGACGATCTCTGATTCCAATGTGTCTCATTTTTCTTCGCACAAAGCCATTGAAAACCGGGTCATTGTCGCGGACGAGATATTGGGGCGCTTCGTTCCAAGGAAATGCTTCGACCAATTGTTGCGCAACCCATGTTGCTGTCGGAATTGCCGTTACCGAAAAATGGATGATCTTTCGTCGCGAGTGATTGATGATGATAAGACAATAAAGCAGTTTGAATTGAATCGTTGGGACAATGATGAAGTCCATGGATGCAATGCCATCTCTATGATTTGCAAGGAACGTGTTCCACGTCTGCCCGCCGCTATTCAACGGACGCTTCACTATGTATTTTTCAACGGTTGTTTCGGATACCGAGAAACCGAGCAACAAAAGTTCACCATGGATTCGTGGCGCGCCCCAGCGTGGGCTCTCCTTGCTGATCCGCCGAATTGAGTCGCGCAACTCGACGTCTATCTTTGGTCGACCACCTTTGCATCCTGATTTCCAGCGCCAGTAGGCTCAAAACCCATTTCGATGCCAGCGCAATATCGTTGCCGGCTGCACAATATGTATAGAATCCAGAACCGACGGAAAAAGTCGGTATAACGCGATAAATATGAACCTGTTCCAAAGTCCAACACGAATCCGCTTTGGGCGGCGCAGCCTCAAAGTCACAAGCTGCTGTCGCAACACCAGGTTTTCAGCTTCAATAGATCGGCGTGATCTGAACTGAAGCAGAAACCAATGAAACATGATCGATAAGACCCTGGGCATCGCAACTTAACATGCGACGATTCCCTCATAATGCACGCGGATGGAGTTATTGGTAGGCACACCCCTTTCTTCTATGCTTAGCAGGCTCTGTGTGCGCTCGTTCGATCGGCCACGGATTTTCAGCGCAACAGGGATAAGCACGTTGACTAGAAGGCGGTGTACGACGTCCTTGGCGACCGGAAAATTGGATAAAGCCGAAATCGTCTTGTTGTTCCGGCGTCCCGGAGCGAGTGAAAATGGGAACTGGGTGGCGATACGGGCAAGGGTGCGAAAATTGGCATAACTATAAATGCTGGATTGGGTCATCTTTCCCGCCATGGTGGCGTTGCATGTTCTGTTAGGCGCGGTTTTATAACATTTCCTTAGCGGCGCTTATCATCAGGTGTAGAACCTTGAAGTCGCATTAAGTGCGCACACCATCCACTAAGTATCTTGCACGATATGAGGTTTGGTCATGAAAGTGAAAATCTTCAAATTGCTGTAATGAAAGTGACAAGGTCGTGTCATTTGTGCCGTGTACAAAATTGTGGCGGTAGCCTTTGGCCAGATATGTCATCAAAGAAAAAGCTGAAATTATTTCTGGGAAAGACGTGCCCGCGATGCAAGAAAGGCAACGTCATTTTCACAGGAGTTGAGAAATCCGCTTCACAGATGTTGCCGGTTCGGGGTGGATTCCTTTATCCCTGCCGATACTGCTCCTGGACGATGACCTGCGATGTCGAAAAACTCGAAGAATACAGTGAAGAGGAAATCGCCGCGCAGAACGAAAATGGTGACAAGTCGTAAAAAAACACCGGCCTGAACGCCGGTATTTTTTTGTTGAGTCGATATCCAAGTTTGCGGGGTTAAATCGCTCGTATATTTCGGAGGTCCGTATCAAAAGCGACCGGTACGCCATTATGAAAAATAACAGTATATGACTGGTAGTTTGACCACGATCCGCTCGGCAGCCTCGACTTTACCAGCACATCGACCGCCCACGCGTGCGCCTCGAGTCCGCGCCGTGTTTCGATAAAAACAGGGTATGGAGCGCTATCAATATTGATACGCGCCGAGCGCGCGTCGTACAGCCTGTCTTCGAGAAAATATCCGACCGCTTCCCGGTACTCCGACGGAGACATGTCGAATCGTCGATCGTCGGCAGATGCTGCGCCGACACCAAGATACGAGATGAGCGCAATGTGTAATACAGCCAATAATCGCTTCATAACCGGCCCCTTTATTTTTTCGTTTTTACCGTTTGTATAAAAATGAGTGTCACAAAACTGACATAATGTGACAAAATTGTCAATTAAAAAGTGCACGACGTGCGCAGTATGTGATTCGCATTTTCGGCCCACATCACATTTCACGTCGATAACTCAATCCAATAGAGGCTGCGCAGCCAATGAGGCCGCGGCTAAAGTCAAAATTTCAAATAATGGCTATGTCCGGTCGATTTCACCGTATCGAACAGGCGCTCCTCGGTAATCGAGCGATTTTCCACAATCGAAACGAGACGGCCTAGAAAAAAATTCCGCAGTTCTTATTGTGGTGACCTTCGCGCCAAGTTGCGATTCTACGAAGCCGGTCAACCCGTTAGCGATCCGTACACGCACTTTGTGCGTTACCCGTCCGGCGTTCACGCCTAAGATTTTACAAATCTGAAAAATTTCAGTCATTTCTCTGTCGCCTTCCCCTGTTATCGGCCGCAGCGAAACAGCGTCGTTAACTTTTTTTCCGGTCTGCTGTTGCCGGAAGGGGATATGGAATGGCTTCTGAAAACGGTTTGACGAAAATTCTCTTGGCTAGTGTCGCAATCAGTGCGCTTGCTGCATGTTCCAACGCTGAGATTTCATCGCCAGGCGAAGGCGCATTCGTCGGTACGCCACCTGGCGGCGGCGGATCAGGCGGCGGC
>JAJDDO010000027.1 GCA_029260265.1 Phycisphaerales bacterium | reverse complement strand
AATAAGGAAATGGAGGTATTTTTATTTCCCTCTCCCTTCACGGGGAGAGGCTAGGTGATAGGTGAGGGGTGGTGTGTAGGTTTTTCTTTTTCAATCCGCGTTGTTTAAGCTTCCTTCTTCCACTCCTCCAACTGCTTTCTTGCTTTTTCAGCATCAGGGGTTCCGATCGCCTCTAAAATTTTAAACGCCTCTTTGGCAAGCTTAATGGCCTCGGTCCGGTCTCCCTCTATCAGGCTCATGTTAAAGAGCGCTCTTCCTTCACCGCCTTTATCGCCGATCTCACGAACAATTTTGAGTTGTTGGTCGTAACGTTCGATCGCCTTTTGGGTTTTGCCCAAACTCATATAAACTATTCCCAGATTTAGGAGAGCCCTTCCTTCAAGACGTGGGTCTTTTATCTCCCTGGAAATTTTCAAAGCTCGTTCGTAATATTCAATCGCTTGCGGGTAATTTTCAAGATCTTTATAATGATTTCCCAAGCTACCCAGAGCATTTCCTTCCCCGGATTTATCCTCAATCTCCTGGGAGATTTTCAGTGCTCGTTCGTGATATTTTATCGCTTCCTGGTATTCACCAAGACTATAATAAGAGTTTCCTAAATAGTTGACTGTCACACCTTCATTCTCTCTGTCCTCAATCTCCACGAAGATTGGCCGAGCTTTTTTTAAATAGTCGATGGCCTTTTGGTAGTCGCCAAGGTCACTATAAGCACTCCCCAGGTTGCAGAGATGGAGTCCTTCAGAACTCCGAAGTTTTAATTTTCGGCTGGCGGCAAGAGCGCTTTCTCGCCATTGGATACGTCTCCGTGGATGTTGACGAAATGTGAAAATGAATGAACCCTCATCCGGATACTGGTTGCACATGTTTGTAGCAGTTTCATCGGTCTCAGAATGTTGCGCAGACCAGGCTTGCCCGGTTTCGATATTTTCCCACTCCAGATCGAATAAATGCAATCCGACAAGCACATTGTCGCCACCCTCTTTGTAAAGCAAATTGGCTGCTTCAAGTATTTGTATGTAATGCTCCGCGTGACGTTTTTGGTTGGCATAGTGCTCCGTCTTCTCCAACTGCTTACGAGCAAAAATACGGGTGAGGTCGTGCAGGTGGTAACGTTGGGTTTTCTGGCTCCATTCGACCAGTGAAATATTGACGAGATTGCTGAGAAATTTTTTTACCGCTTCTTCATCGCGTTCCCACAAAGCACCAGCCGCTCTTAAATCAAAGGAGCCAGGAAACACCCAGAGTTGATAAAAATATTTGCGTTCGTTCTCGTCAAGCCATTCGCACCCTACCGCTAAGGATCGATCAACAGGCCAAAGCGCCTTATTCTTTTTAAGTTCCTCAATATATTCTTCCGGGCTCAGGTGAGGATGCTCTGCCATCGTCTTTCCCGCGACATTGAGGGCTAAAGGCAAATAGCCGCAAAGCTCTGCTATTAATTTAGCATGCTCGCTAATTCGATTATTCGAAATATTCAATAACAATTGGATAGACTCCTCCTCGGATAAAGTATCCAAAGACACGAGGTGGATGCCGGGTAAATGGAAATTTTGTCTTGAGGTGACCAGCAGGATGGAACCCTTTGGGGGTATCAGAGGTCGGGTTTGATTTTCGTCCAACGCATTATCCATCAACAGAATGACTTTTTTATCCTCCAGTATCGAAAGGAAAATGGGACGTAACTCTTCGACCTTTTCAGGCAACGGGACTTCCGGTTCAAACGTACGGATGACATGAGCCAGCGCTTCTTCTGGTTTCAACGGGACCTGATCATCCTCCGTCACCCCTTTGAGGTCCAGATAGATTTGCGCATCTGGATATTGAGGTATTAGGTGTTCAGCCAACTTCCAGGCAAGCTGGGTTTTACCAATGCCGCCCATTCCTTTTATCCCAGATATATGGACGCCTGATTGTTTGATCTCATCCAAAAGCTCCTTCAATTCCTTATTCCGGCCTATAAAATCACCATCTGGAGGTGGAATCTGATGGAGAGATTGAAACGGTGAGGGTTTAGCCTGTACCGGTAAATCTTGTATGATTGCGGTTTCAATATCCTTGCCTACCCCAAAATCACTAGCATTCTCGTTTGTGTCACCCCCTAAAATTACTTTCATCGAATATCTCCCCGAATATTTGTCTATCTCCCATTCATCGGGTTGAACTATAGGAGATGGGTGAGTTAGTTGCGGCGTTGGAGATAATGCAGGCTGTGGTGTTACAGGGGGTGGTTCAATCTTTGGTTTTCTTCCTTTCGCAATAAACGCGATGATGATGCCAAAAAATCCAGCGATAATTGCCGCTACAATTTTTGGATCTCTAAAATCTATGCCTTGAAGGAAATCCATATTTCAGGGCCACGGGGTAATGGAAAAAAGAAAAATCGAAACCACGGGTACTGGAATTTTCTGATGGGCCTAAATTAGCATAGATTATCGCCGCAGTAAAACCGCTGTTTCGACATGTTGGGTTTGCGGGAACATGTCGATCACGACCATGTCTTCTATCTGATAGGCTTCCATCCGGGCAAGGTCCCGTGCGAGGGTGGAGGGATTGCAGGACACATAGATGATCCTGTCTGGGGCGATTTTTAAGAGGGAATTTATCACCTCTTTGGAACAGCCTTTTCTCGGCGGGTCCACAATCACTGTGCCAATCGCCTCCCCCTCCGTGAATTTGGGAAAGTGTTGTTCCACCGTTCCTGCCAGAAACTCGCAGGACTCGATATCGTTCAAGCGCGCGCTTTCTTTCGCGTCCTCAATCGCTGGCGCAAATTCTTCGATGCCGACCACGGGCAATCCCGCTCTGGCCAACCACAGGCTGATCCCCCCCGATCCACAATAAGCGTCCAGAATTTTTCCATCGCCCGTTTTGGCCCAGTTCTCGATAACTTCATAGAGCTTGATCGACTGAGGCGAATTGACCTGCATGAATGAACCCAATGACAATCGAAATTTCAGACCGTCCAATTGATCGGTGAAGTAGGTTTTGCCCCAGAGAAGCCTTGTTTGCTGTCCCAGGATGATATTGGTGCTCTGGTCATTGAGGTTTTGCACCACGCCCGTCACATGAAAACGCTCCAGGTTTTCTGAAGCTTTTAACTCCTCCATGAACGGTTTGGGGAAGCGGCCTTTGGTGGTGACGAACCCGATGAGGCTCTCCTGTGTGGATTCGGAATGTCTGACGACGATGCCGCGCAAAAACCCTTTGCGTTTGGTTTCGTCGTAAATATGGACTCGGTGTTTTTCCAGCAGGCCGCGAAGCCATTCCTTTATTTCATTGATGGGTGCCAGCAGGATGTCGCAGGAATTGGAATCGGCGACCGCATGGGTTCCCTGTTTGTAAAACCCTATTTCCAGTTTTTTATCCTGCAAGGACAAGGCGAAACTAGCCTTGTTGCGGTAATGGTAGGGCCGATCGGCTTTCAGGGTTTTGATCTCCTCCGGTGCAGGGATTTTTGCTATATGCTGTAAGCTGTCGGTCACGACTCCAACTTTAAACTCAATCTGCCGGTCGTAGTTCAAGTCCTGAAATTTGCACCCACCGCATTCGGGAAACACCGGACAAGGCGGCGCAATACGGAACTCCGAATCTTTGAGCCTCTCCAACACCTGCACGACGCCGAAGCGCGGCGTGATTTTACTTATCTCGCCGTTCACGATATCACCTGGCAAGCCTCCGGGAACAAACAGGGTGTAGCCTTGGTGGCGGCAGATGCCGTCGCCGCTTGCACCCTGGGTCTCGATGGTGAGTTCCAGACAGTCACCGGTTTTTACCGGGATGATATTTTTTGTCTTTGCCATGATGCCTCAAAAATAGAAATGGGTTGAACCGTTCACCATAGCATACGCGGGAGTCTGGGTGTAAAAAGAA
>JAJDDO010000026.1 GCA_029260265.1 Phycisphaerales bacterium | reverse complement strand
GCACCTCGGCCTCTCTGAGTTTGTTGATGATCTGCTCTGCTGAATGTCGTTTCCTAGCCATGAGTGCCTGCCTTCCAAATACGCCCATACTACGAGAATACTCGCATAAAGAATGGACTAGTTTTTGGGGGGCAGGTCACTACTCCATCACGATATGTGTATCAGTCAGCCTGTTTTGGATTGGGCGGATCGTTGAGATCCGTGCCCACATTACGTGGCCGACTGAGTTGAATCACGCACGTTGGTCTTCACCAGCGGGCGCGTCTGTTTCGAGGAGTGTACCATCATCTTACCGGTATTTGTGAGGATTATGTACGAAGCCCCCAATTGTGGATAACTTCTGCGCCTGCCTCATGATGCGCCAACCCATCGGCATGAAAGAACAATTCATTGACGAATATCGAGTATGCGTTGACGCAATCCAACAATCAGACCTTGAAGACTGTCGCCTGTGAGCTCACAGAGCGTCATCACGAATTGGACAATCTAAAGAATCTGTCGGGGCGGATATGCGTGGGATAATGAAGAAGCTGCTTCGCGTGATAATGTAACTGCCTGATCATCTGTATTTCGCGGCCAAACGAACGATCGAGCAAGCTGATTCTCTATCCCACAAAATAGCCCGCTCACAACTCCATATCTGATCTGATGTCTTGCAGATAGTGTTGCTGATTCTGCCAGGATACTTCATGTACGCAGTCACGTAAACCATGCTCATGCAGAACTCTTGGCGGACTGACCGAGGTGTCTAGGAATAAAATGTATTCCTGTATCTCGGGCGACAGATGCAGCAGATTCATGATCTGCGTCATCCGCGGCTGACTCACGTGCAAGAGTTCCGCCAACTCCGTCTGGCTCTGCACCACGCCATCGTTGAGCATCTTGTCGTACCGGATGGCTAATGCCATGAGTTTGGCAATTCTTGGTACCCGCCCGGTGTCCTCAATGGGTTCCGCCGCCTGTTTCCGCCGCTTGATCGCGAACTCCACCGTTCTTGTCACCGTCGTCATGCCGCCTCTTTCCCGTTGTTCGTGGCTCCCACTCCCACACTAGAGGACCGGAAGGTCACCTGTATCTGTCCACCATCGGCGTCGAAATCCACACGCTCGATCAGCAGCCTGAGTACCCGAGCCTGCTCACGGGGGATCAGGCACCCCCACAGCCCCTCGAAGTCCTTGACTTCAAGCTTCGCCCACGCCTTGTCGATCACAGGACACGCCGCGAGGACATGCTTCGCAACTGCCGGCTTCGTCAGCAATGCACTCGCCTCCTCAACGACCACCTTCTCGATATCCGGAGCTGGTAACGACCCCGACGGGCATGTGCACGCGCCGCTCTTGATCGCGCCGACGCACCGGTAGTAGCGGTACTGCGTGTTGTGCTTCCCCCGAGATGTCGTAAAGGTGTGCGTCATCGCACGATCGCAGGCCTTGCAGCGCAGGATCCCGCGCAGCAGCGCCCCGTACTTGTTGCGGACCTCCGCGCCCCCACTGCGCCCGTTGTGCTTGAGGACCTTCTGGACCCGCTCGAAAGTGTCCTTGTTGATGATCGCCTCGTGCTCACCAGGGTATCGCTCCCCCTTGTGGCTGATCAGCCCGAGATACAGCGTGTTGGTCAGGTGGTTGTAGAGCATGGACTTGTCGAAGAGCTTGTCGCCGATGATCCTGCCCTTCTTGGTTTCGCGGCGCTTGTTCTTCCAGTTACGATCTGCGAGTTCCTTGACCACCGGCAGCAGCGACCGGTGCTCGAGGTAGAGATCGAAGATCGCACGGACGCGTTCGGCTTCGCTCTCGTTGACCACCAGCCGCGGGCTCGGCCCGGACCGGTCCACGTCGTAGCCCAGCACGGGCACCCCGCCCGTCCACTTGCCCTTTCGCTTCTGGGCGGCGATCTTGTCACGGATCCGCTCGCCGATGATCTCCCGCTCAAACTGGGCAAAGCTCAGGAGAATGTTGAGGGTCAGCCGCCCCATCGAGCTCGTTGTATTGAATGATTGGGTCACAGATACAAACGACACGCCGTGGGCGTCGAAGGCATCCATGATCCGCGAGAAGTCCATCAGGGATCTACTCAAGCGGTCCACCTTGTAGACGACCACGCAGTCGATCTCCCCCGCTTCAATGTCGCGGATGAGCTGGTCGAGCGCGGGACGCTCCATGCTCCCGCCGGAGAAGCCGCCGTCATTGTACTGCTTGGGAGAGCAGACCCACCCCTGCGCCTTCTGGCTGGTGATGTACGCCTCGGCGCTCTCCCGCTGGGCATCGAGGGAGTTGAACTCCTGATCAAGTCCCTCCTCGCTGGACTTGCGGGTGTAGATCGCACAGCGGACTGTGGCTTGCTCGGGCTTCGGCTTGCTCTGCTTTGTGCTCATCACTTGCTCCCGAGGTGGAAGAATCGGAACCCGTTGATGTGGCTGCCGGTGATGTGCTTGGCGACGGCGCTGAGGGTGGAGTACCGATCCCCCTCGTAGTCGAATCCCTCATCGAGCACCAGCACCCGGAACGTGCGGCCTTTGTACTGGCGGACGATCGCCGACCCGGGCGAGGGGAGTCTTGGGTCGCGCGGTTGATAGGATGCAGCCCTCGTGCCCCCAGCTTCCGCTTGAGGCGGGCACATGAGCGATCTGGGTGCCATCACGCGGATATCGGCGTCATTGGCGATCTCCTTCGCGCGTCGCCTGGCACGCTCAGACAGCCCTCCCATGGCGTTGGCCTGGATCCGCCAGGCATTCTTGCGGATGAGGTACTGGCGGTGCCGGGTCCGCACTGGCTGGCCGTGGAGCTCGTGGTACCGTTTAGCGAGTTCGCCGGTGGTCATGGCGCTCAACTCCACGATCTGCCTTGAGATGTCGTCGTGATCAACTGTTTGCATGTTCGCCTCCCTTCGTGGTCTCTTGCGACACACTGAGGCGGTCATCTTCACGATCTTCAAGTGCCGGTGGTGAAGATTCTGAGATCGAGAGCGATGAGCTGTGGAGACGATGCAGTGCCTTCCCGAGAAACTCAACGATCTCATCGCGGCGTTCGGATGGGGTCATGGTCTCGGGCGGGCGCGTGGAATCGGAAGTGAAACTCGATCTGGGCATGTCGCGGTACTCCTGCTGAGTGGATGCTCAACAAGTACCTATGCCGTGATGTGCGAACTGGTCCGGAAGCTTTCAATTTCATGACATGCTCACTGCTCGCAACCTCCTCATAACCCAGACCCGGTTCTCGGCGAGAGTTCAGAGACTTTGGGCTCAAATCGGGCAAATCAAGCGACCTAGGGAGTAAGCCCGGTTATGGCCCGCGCGACATCAGAGACCTACCTAGGAATTCTCGATTGCCCGAAACGCCCGCCACGGTGCGTAGACTACGAAAAACACCGCCGTGTCTCTCGGCGGTGTTCAGCGTTTTCCGTGGGGCCAGAATCTTTCGATACGGGCTTTGAAATAGCGGGGGCTGGATTTGAACCAACGACCTCCGGGTTATGAGCCCGACGAGCTACCAGACTGCTCTACCCCGCAATCAGGACGAGATTATTCGCCGCCCCTATCACCAAATCAACTCCAGATCAAAGAAAACAAACCGATCTGTTGAAACCTTCCAGTAGAGTTCCCAGTAAACTAGTCACGCCCGCTCTAGCCGGGCAGTTCTTGACACCCACCTCCATGCAACACAGGAATCGGAAATGAAAAAAACAACGCTCCTTCTCGCACTTGTTGGCACCGCTGCAGCTGCGACTCCGCTGATCGCAGAAGACCAGCCCCATTCTGGTATGTTCAGGTACCCCGATGTCAGCAAGGATGACATCGTCTTCGTGTATGCCAACGACCTCTGGATGGTCGATCGAAAGGGTGGGCAGGCACGCCCGGTTGCAAGCCCAGCAGGGCAAGAACAGCATCCAAAGTTCAACGCAGATGCCAGCTCCATCGCATTCGTCGGAAACTACGACGGCGATCGTGATATCTACACAGTCGACGCCGATGGGGGAATCCCTTACCGGGTCACCCACCATCCTGCGAATGAACGATTGCTGGACTGGAACAAGGACGGTACGCTGCTCTTCTCTTTCAACGGGTTGAGCGGCAACGCAGCTCACCAAAAACTCTTTACTGTCTCAGCTGACGGAGGGATTCCAGCATCAACACCCGTGCCTTATGGCGCCACCGGTTCGATCAGCCCAGATGGCGAGTGGCTTGCCTACACACCAAACTCTCGGGACAACCGAACCTGGAAGCGGTACCGTGGCGGGTTGGCGACAGATATTTGGCTGTACAATCTCAACACCAATGAGTCCCGCAAGGTCACCAGCTGGGAAGGCACCGACACCATCCCGATGTGGCACAAGGATAAGCTGTATTACCTCTCTGACAATGGAGAGGAATCCAGGCTAAACATCTGGCGATACGATCCCAAAAAAGACAGCCATGAGCAGATCACGCACTTCGAGGACAATGATGTTAAGTTCCCCTCGATGGGCCCGGTCGATGCAAGCAGGGGCGAGATCGTGTTCCAGCTTGGCTCACAGATTCATCTGCTGAATCTTGGCAATAAGAAATCAAAGCCCGTTGAGATTTCAATTCCCGGTGCTCGCGAGTCATTGAGGCCCAAGACCGTCGACGCATCGGCTCAACTTCAATCCGGCGGGCTTTCCTCGACCGGGCTGCGCGTTGTCGCTGAAGCACGGGGCGATATCTGGACCGTACCGGTTGAGAATGGCGCGCCCAGGCAAATTACAAACACATCGGGTGCGTCTGAGAGACTCCCGGCTTGGAGCCCAGACGGACGATGGATCGCGTATTTCTCTGACGAAGGGGGCGAGTACGAGTTGTACATCGCCCAGTCTGATGGAAAGGGCGAAAGCCGTCAACTGACAACGGGCAACAAGACCTACTTCATGGCCGCCTCTTGGTCGCCGGACTCGAAGACCATCTACACGGTTGACAAAGCCGGCGAGATGAAACTCATCGATGTGGAAACAGGCGAAGCGAGTCTCTTTGATACCGATCCACTCGGCGGCCAGCCCGCCATTTCATGGTCGCATGATTCACGGTGGATCACCTATGCCCATGGCACCAAGGACTCGCTGATCAGCTCAGTAGTCTGGATTTATGACACCGAGACCGGAGACCTGCAGCAGGTGACATCCGGATTCTTTACCGACACAAGCCCAGTGTTCTCGAGCAAGGGCGATTACTTGTTTTACACATCGAACCGCGATTTTACTTCGCCTCAGTATGAAGATGTAGGATCGACCTTTGTTTATGCCAACACCGGGCGATTGCTCGCAGTTCCACTTAACGAGGAAGTAGAGAACCCGCATCTTCTCGAATCTGACGATGAAACTTGGGAAGATGATTCAGCAGATGATGCCGAGGATTCTTCGGATGAATCCGCAGAGGAGTCGGACGAAGCGAGCGACGATGATGCCGCATATCTTGACGGATATGACACCGAGCATCCATTGTGGGGAAAATGGGACGGCATGGCCAAGGGCTTTGCTGCGCTCGGCATGCCTACCGATGAGATCGCCTTCTCGCTCATGATCATTGTGGACGATGAGGGAAACATCTCTGGTCAATCTGAATCGCAAGGCGAAACCGATGACCTTGGCGATGTGGTCAAGTGGGATGCCGATGCAGGAACGCTGTATCTTGAATCGAATGACGAGGGGATGACCATTGCCCAGACCGGCACCGTCAACAGGGATGAGATGTCTGGGACTTGGGAACTCAAGCAACTCGGCATGACCGGTACCTGGTCAGCGACACGGACGACGCGCGATATCTCTGAGGAAGAACTCGGAGAAGTGGCTGCTGAATCAGAGGAAGCAAGTGAAACCGTCGAGATTGACTTCGAAAACTTCGAGGCAAGGGCTCGCGACCTTGGAGTCGCATCCGGACGGTTCGGCAATCTTGCATCCAACGACAAGGGCGAGCTGCTATACATCCGTGCCAGCTCGGGTGCCGCTTCCTTGAAACTCATTGATCCTCGCGCAGATGACCCGAGTGAGAAGACCGTGCTCGGCGTTGCGTTCGGCTTTAGCATGTCTGGCGATCAGAAGAAACTCGTCGCCCAGACCCCCGTCGGCTTTGGGGTGGTCGATGCCAAGCCAGGTCAGACCGCCAAGCCGCTAAGCATGAAACTCCGCAAGACCGTCAATCTTCGCGAAGAATGGCGCGAGCTTGTGACCGACGCGTGGCGCCGTCAGCGTGATTTCTTCTATGTGAAGAACATGCACGGGGTTGATTGGGATGGCGTACTCGCTCACTACCTCCCGATGGTCGACGATGCCGTTTCTCGTGAGGATGTTGCCTACATCATCGGGGAACTCATCGGCGAGCTCAATGTCGGGCATTCGTACTCGTTCGGCGGTGACTTCGATGGTCAGCCAAACCAGAATGTCGGCATGCTCGGCGCAGACTTTGCGGTTGCCAGCTCAGACGATCAGTCCGGCTTTGAGATCACCAAAATCTACCGAGGAGCCCCGTGGGATACCGACGCGATCGGACCCTTGTCTCAATATGCCCTCGGTGTTTCGGAAGGTGACATCATCACCGCCATCAATGGCATAGCGGTTGATACCTCGATCGATCCCTGGGCTTCATTTGTCGGGCTTGCCGGGACCCCCACCACCCTGACCATCATGTCCTCGTTCGAGGGCGAAGAGGATGAGATCAACGAGCGTGAGGTAACCATCAAGCCAATGGGATCGGAGACGAACCTCCGGTACCGCGCATGGGTCGAAGCCAACCGCCGGTATGTTGACGAGGCTTCGGATGGTAAAATCGGGTACATCTATGTTCCCAACACCGGCGTGCAGGGTCAAAACGAGCTCTTCCGTCAGTTCTACGGGCAGGCGGGGAAAGAAGCGCTCATGATCGATGAACGCTGGAACGGCGGCGGGCAGATCCCCAACCGATTCATCGAGCTGCTCGATCGCCCACAGACCAACATGTGGTACCGTCGCGACGGGGCCGACTGGCCGTGGCCATACGATTCGCATCAGGGACCAAAGGCCATGCTGATCAATGGAAACGCCGGTTCCGGTGGCGATATGTTCCCATGGCTTTTCCGTCATCACAACCTCGGCAAGCTCATCGGGACACGCACATGGGGCGGGCTTGTGGGCATCTCCGGAGTGCCGCCGCTTATCGATGGTGGTGCTGTGACCGTTCCCAACTTCGGGTTCTATGAGCTCGATGGGACATGGGGCATCGAGGGGCACGGTGTTGATGCAGACATCGTCGTTGAAGCCGACCCCGCGTTGATGCAGGACGGTGCGGATCCCCAGCTTGATGTTGCGATCGAGCATCTGCTCAATGAAATTAAGGTGAATGGATACACACCACCGAAGCGTCCAACACCACCCGTTCGTACCGAGGTTGGTATCGACGAAGCGGACAAGTAAACCACATGCAATAGCGAAATGAATAGAGCCCGACGGTGTTCCGTCGGGCTCTTTTTCTTTGGCCTCAGACTACTTTGCTAATCCATACTCACTCAAGGTCCTGAAGCATCGCATCGACTGCAGCGTTCAGCTGCCGATCAATCCCCCGCACTTCATCCATTGGCGTTTGTGGAACATCAATATCTGGTAGCGTGCCATTGCTTTCCATGTCCGTTCCATCTGGCAGGTACCATCCACGGAAGGGTCGGCGGACGGTCGTGCCATCAATCAACGAGAACGAACCGGTGGATATCACGCCGCCAAAGGTCTGGGTCCCAACAATGGTGCCCCGCCCGGTGGTTTTGATCGAGTGTGCAAAGATTTCCGCATTCGAGAACGAATGCTGATTGATCAGCACGCTGATCGGACGATTCCACGCATAAATAAGCCTGCGATCTCGCGGATAGCTATCAAACTGGACATCCTCGGGGTTTGCTCCACGAGGGATCGTGTAGGCGTGCGCAGGCGCGGTCAGCGAGGCGAGAAGGATATCCGTGGTCCATCCGCCGCCGTTGTCGCGGACATCAATCACCAACCCCTCTTTTCCATGAGCCGCCGCATACAGATCTCGCTCAAAGTCGCGCACGGATGCCATTCCCATCGAACGAATATGCAAATAACCAAGCCGCCCGTTGGAACGAGCCTCAACAAGACCCCTTCTCCGCAGAACTTCGTTGTTGTACCGTACGACCGATGCGGTGCCGTAGGAACTCGGCGTGACCAATCCATAGTGCACTGTTTTCACTCCGTCCTCATCGAACCGAGCATATTCAAGCAAAATCTCTTTTCCCGCGAGCCCCGCGAGCGATGCGTGCAGATCTCGCAATCCACTCGCGGTTGAATCATCCGCGAGCAGATTCCCATCAATCGAAACGAGCACATCGCCGACTGCTGGGCCGTCATTCATCTCATCAAGCACGCCGCCGGTCATGACTGCGTCAATGCGGTAACCATGAAGAGCAACAGAAAAGTCAATACCGAGGTACCCATTGCGGGAGGACGGTGCAGAAAAACCGTCGCCGCCCCATATCCCAGTATGCGATCCGTTGACCTCGCCAAACATCAGATTGACCAGTCTCTGGAACGCTTGCTTTGTGAGTGTGGTTGAGGTCAACTCCTCGTATCGCTGCGTGATCAGATCCCAATCAAGCCCCTTCATTGTTGGGTGATAGAAGGATTGCCCGAACCGGCGCGCTGTTTCATGGAACTTTTGTGTTCGTTCATCGCCGCGATCGATCGAGATGGTGGCGTTGATACCAAGCGTTTCCGCTTTCCCGCCGCCAGGCGCCCCCTTTCGTGCCCGCCCTGATGCCACGAACGAAACAGCCGAGCCGTCGATCGTCATACGGGCGTCGCTCACCGATCCGGAATAGATCGTCTTCTGGTCTTTGCCGCGATGATCCACCGAAACAAACGCGGTGCTTCCATCGTTCGAGGTTGTAAACAAGACCCGATCGCCACCCGGAGTCAGTTGAAGCTCTGATTCCGAGCTCGGCGTTGATGTAAGCCGTCGAATGCGCAAGAATGCATCATCGACATCGAATACCAACTCGTCTATTTCTTCCTGCTCATCGCCCTCTTTCTCGTCGTCCTCAGCGAGTGGCTTCAGCTTCTTGGCTGCTTTGGCGGCATCGCTGAAGTACTCATCAAGCTGGTACTTGGGCATCCCCTCGAGTGACTTGTCGAGGTAGACCGCGTACACATCAAACTCCCAGTTCTGGTTGTCACGATCACTCAGGAAGGTCAACACCTTGCCATCGTGCGACATGCGAGGCGAGTGATCAATATCAGGGTGCTGAGAGAGATTGACCGGCTTAGAGGCATTCCCTTCTTCGTCGATCGCAGTATCGAGCAAGAAAATATCAGAGTTGAAATCAAGATCAGAGTTCTCAAAATACACATGCCGCGAGTCCGACACCCAATGCACGACCGGGTCTGACCAAGACTCGAAGAGCAGGCGGTCAATTCCGGTCTCAAGGTCTCGCATCATAACATCGCCGCGATCCCTCTTAAAGAGTAGCTTCTTCCCATCCGGCGAGGGCGTAGGTGAGTAAACCGGGGCATCAAGTGCGACGATCTCAGCGATCTCGAACCGCAACGCACCGCCCCACCGCTTGCCCCAATCAATCTTCGGCTCTTCAGGCTCTTCAACTTCCTCCGCCGTTTCATCGCTGGATTCTAAATCCTCGACGGGCTGCTCTTCGGACGCCGAATTTTGTCCGTCGGCTTCAACTTCTGTAGGCTCAGGTTCAGATCCTGCTTCGGTCTCTCCCTCAACGGCCTCTTCTTGGACAGCCTCTGGTTCGGTGGGCAACAAATCCTCTTCTGCGAGCGTGACGCTCACCGAGAATATGGTGCCCAACCCGGCATCGGTATCACTCGCATAGTAGAGCACGGATCCATCAGGGCTCCAGGCCAGCGATCCTTCCCGATGAGGGGTGTTGGTGATCCGCCGCGTGCTTCGATCGTCCTTGGTGCTGCGTAAAAACAACTCGCCGCGGGCCGAAACCGCAACTGCTTCGCCGCTCGGATGAATAGCCGCCTCAGTTACACGGGCGGAAACATCGGTTTGCTCTACTCGATCCCGTTCGGTATCCGAACCGAGCAGGACCTTGATCGCACGCGGCTTTGGCTTGTTCTTGGTGAGGTCCAGCGAGTACAGCGTGTTCCACACAACAAACACCGCGGTCTTGCCGTCTGCGCTGACCGAAAGATCTCGCACGCCATGAGCGATCGTGCCCACCGTATCCTCGGGCTGAAAGAAGGTAAGCTGCTTGATCGCGTCTTTGCTTGAAGAATCATTCTTATCCGCACGCATCTTCCACACATTGTACTGCCCGTCTCGGCTGGAGAGGTACACCATCGACCCATCGGCGAGCGGGCAAGAGTTCATATCGTTACCTTCAAAGCTCGTGAGCCTTTCGAAGGTCACCCCGTCTTTGCTCATCCGCCAGAGATCAATGTTCCCAGGACCGCGATAAGCCGTGCGGTGCGGGTAAAAATAGCCACGATTGAAGTAGGTCCATTCGCCATCGACACTCTCTGTAGGCATGCGCCCGAATGCATTGGAAATCGGTTCCATCGGTCCTCCATCAATAGGAGAACGGAACATGCTGACATGGCGATAGATCTCTGGATAAATTGATGCCGAGAAGAGCACATAATCGCCGTCGCTTGAAAACCCGCTCAGTGTGTGCGCCCTGTCCGAGACGGTCACCTGCTCAAGGTCTGTCGCATACATCGATCCCCCATCACCATCGAGATCAAGGGTGTAGATGTTCTGGGCGCCGTCCCGGTTTGATTCGAAGCACAGCACGCTTCCGTCGGGCGAAAAGAAAGACCGCGTTTCGATGCCCGGATGGACCGTCAGACGCGAAGCCACCCCGCCCGCTGCATCAATCGCCCACAGATCGCCCCCCGCAGAAAACACGATGCTCTGCCCATCTGGAGAGATGCATGGGAACTGAATCAGTCCTTCATCGGCTCCAAATGTTGCAGCAGAGCAAGCCGCCATGCCGAAGACCAATCCACACATTTTATTGAACATACATCGCTCCCTATTTGACCCAGCTTGAAAGAAAAAACCCGCCCATTTGGACGGGTCTGTAGACTATATCAGAGATCGACTCCCCTTGGGAATCCCGGATCGCAATTCGTGGATCAATCCTTCGAAGTCGAAGCCTTTGGCTTCATCGACTCTGCATCACGCTGAGGGATCTCAGTCGCCTTGCCATCAAAGAAGGCGTCCATGGTCACCACACGCTCAGGGTCTGCTTCCGAGTCGGCATTGCCCGCCTTGATCTCTTCCCAGGGACCTACGACCAGAATGACCGCGTCCTTCGGGTGCAAGTACTCGTTGGCTGCACGCTGAACTCCATCAGGATTCACGCTCCGCACCCGGTCGCGGTAGGTCTGCCAATGATCGCTCGCACGCCCTGTGCGTTCATCACTGATGAACAGCCCCATCGTGGCGCCCTTAGACTCAAAGGTGCGTGGGAAAGTTTCAATCGCGGAGTTCTGCATAACCTCGATCTCATCGGTCGAGGCAGCTTCCATCTGAATCCGATCGAACTCATCGAACACCAGCTTGGTCGCAAACGCGGTCGTTGGCGTCTTGGTAAAAAAGTACGACATGAACATGCCGGGATACTCCACACGGTTCGACATGACAGAACCCGCGGTGTATGCAAGCCCCTCGCGCGTCCGCACGGAGTTCGTTATGCGGCTCGTGAATCCCGATCCGCCGAGGATGTCATTCATGATGCTGACATCAATCGCATCCGGGTTGTCGCGTTCAATCCCGCGGTGCCCGATCAGAACCTGCACCTGGGGTTGGTCTTTCTCATAGTAATACACGCCGGGCTCAAATGAATGGGTTGGAACGGGGACATCACCTGCGATTGGCCCAGCTTCCCAAGAATCCATTGTGTTATTGAGTACCGCAAGGATTTCTGATTCTTCGTAATCCCCTGTGACCGAGATCATCAGGTTCGATGGATTAAAGATCAGCTTATGAAACGCACGGATATCGTCAATGGTGATCGACTCGATCGATTCCTTGGTCGCTACACGCCCTTCAAAGTGATCCATACCCCACATCAAGAATCCCATCTCGCGGATCGCGATCTGGAGCCCGTCATCGTTGCGGGTTTTGATTCCCTCGAGCATCTGCGAGCGGATGACCTCAAGCCGGTCTTCATCAAACCGCGGAGTTTTCACCATGTCCATAAACATTGCGAAGGCATCATCAAAGTTGCTTGTCAAGCTGTTGATCGAAGCCCCCGAGGTGGTGTTTCCGATGGATGCCGATGCGTTTGCTGCTAGGAAATCAAACTCCTCGTCCATCTCACTCGGTCCAAACGCACTATTGCCTCCAGATCGGATCAACTGCCCGGTCAGAGCAGCGAGCCCGGCCTTGCCCTCTGGCTCGAGGTACGAACCGCCCTTGAAACTAAACCTGATCGTCATGAGCGGGAACTCATGGCTGCTCGCCATGAATACCGGGATCCCGTTATCGAGTTCATGCCTGAAATCACTCGCGATTGGAGCCTCGAACACAAGCTCCTCAAACTGAATCTCACGAGGATGGCTTGGCATATCATCAAAGCCCACAGCGGTTCCTGCGATGCCCATTGCGAGCCCGATGCTAAATACTTTGTTTGAAAGTTTCATTGGTCGTCTCCCTCCGATGCGGGCGTTGAGCCGGCGGCCTCAAGCTCCTTGATGTGCTCAAGCACCTGCTGCTTCATGTAATCCATTGCGGTCTTCATCATCTGCGGGATCTGCCCGCTCTCCATCGCTGCATCAAGCTCCTCGAGCCCGATGCGGAGTTCTGCTGCATCGGTGACGGCTTTCATTTGTTCGAGCTGCATCGAGAGTTGCTGGGTCATCATGTCGACCATTTCAGCAGGCAGCGATGCCTTTACATCTTCCATGGTGATGAGCTTCACTTCGCCGTTCGATTGACGCGTGTACGACGCAACCGCGCGGTTATTGTCGCGGAAGTACTCATTGGCGACCCGCATGATGTCTTCGGCCGTGACCTTCTGGATCCGCTGTGGGTGCTCGTTGAGGTATCCATACCCGCCGAACGCTTCGGTAATGGCGAGCTGGAACAAGAGCGAAGAGTTGTCCGTCAATCCACGGAAAGTATCCGCAGCCTGCCCATTCTTCACCTTCTGCAACTCACGCGCCTCGACCGGTTCGGTCTTCAGCCGTTCAAGCTCTTCGTACCAAGCTGACTCAAGTACGACAAGTTCCTTGCCGTCTTTGGGGGTCGCTGAGAACGAGAAAGAGCCCGCAAAGTGGTTGGATTGATTGCCCGCGCTCGCTCGCGTTGCGATCTCCTTCTCTTCGACCAGTGACTTGTACAGCCGCCCAGTCCGTCCGTTGAGCAGGTCGGAGATAACATCAAACACGGCTTCATCTGGGTGTCCAAAGGGGACACTGCGGTACCGGACCTCGACCTGATCCTGACACTCGCATTCGCCCGAGAAACGGACCTCGCCGAGCAGCGGCACCGAGTGGGTGACCATCGGGTCCGCCTTGGGGCGTTTATTTTCGAGTGTACCAAAGTATGATTCGATCAGCGATTCCGCATCCTCAGGATCAAAGTCGCCAACGATCACGCCTGTGAGATTCGCAGGCTGGTAGTAGGTCTCAAAGTACTCGAAGATCTCATCTTCGGTGTACGCCATCAGATCGCTCATCCATCCGATCACGGGCGTGCCATACGGCGAGGCAACCCAGAACATCGAATCAAACTGTTCATCAAGCTTTCCGGTCGCCGTCGCTTCAAGGCGTTGACGGCGTTCTTCAATCACAACAAACCGCTCCGCATCAAGCTCACGCAATGATGGATCACGAAGGCGGTCAGCTTCCATCCATGCCCAGAGCTCAAGCTTGTTCGAGGGGATGTTGATGTAGAAAATTGTAAAATCGTTCGATGTACCCGCGTTCATGCCCGATGCACCATTGCCGGTGTAGATCGAGTCGAACTCATTCTTGATCGTGATTTCTGCCTGCTTGTCTTGGATCTCGGTCATCTGAGCGCGCAGGTCACGCAACTCATCGGTGTCATTGGCTGGGTCCCACGGGTTGTCGATTTCGCCGGTGTGCATACGCTTGTATTGCACATCAAGCGCGTAGGCACGCATTTGTTCGCGGATCTCGGTGAGCTCCTCGCGGTACTGCTGGTCAAGATCAGCATCCGTAGTCCCGATCGAATCGGTCCCCTTGAATAAAAGATGCTCAAGAAGGTGAGATACGCCCGTAATTCCTGGTCGCTCGTTGACCGAGCCAACCGGGGAGATCCACCCAGCGGTGATGATGTTTGGCTGCTCATCGCGTGGCATCAGCAGGAACTTCATGCCGTTGTCGAGGGTGTACTCGATCGGCTCGACCTGCTGGGCCATGACGCTTGAGTTGATCAGCAATGCCGCGCCGGCAAGGCCTAGGGATTTTAACATAACTCGCTCCTCCGAACGAAAGGGTGACAAAGATCCCGCTGCACTCGCATCGGGGACTCGATGATACCGATCGCACGCTCAAAAGATGCGAATTACTCCAGAATCCTACACGGAACCAAGCTCTGCGATCATGCACCGAACACTCCCGCCCGCAACACGCTCGATAGTCGGGATCGGAACCCGAACGATCTTGCCCAATGATTCGATGAGACCCCGCTGATCAGCATTGAAGTGTTCATACGCGGCCTGAGACATCGCGAATCGGGGTTCGCCGGTACGCGATGTCAACTCGAGCAGATTCCCACAAAAACCTGTCACTTGATCAAGTGTGATTTCGAGCACCCGCCGCCCACTCTGGCTCAGTTCCCCGCGAACCAGCTCTCGTTCATCGGGATCGCCGATCGCCTCTAAACACACCACCGCGAGATGGCTGCCGATACTTAGAATCACATTCGTGTGATACACCAATCGCCCCTCCGCATCACTCGCATGAAAAGCGATCGCGCGATACCCCGTTTCGTCACACCATGCATCAAGCGCGGATTCGTGAGTCCGCCCAGAAAGACAGGCATACACCACGCCATTTAGGCGATCGAGCACCAAAGACCCGGTGCCCTCAAGAAAGACCCCATCGTCCTCCATCGCCGACAGATCAAGGTGGTCCGGGCGGATACCAAGGTAAGCCGAGACCTCATCAAGCACCTCGTCACGCCGTTCACGCCGCCGTGATTTCGTACACATCGGGTAGGTGATCAAGACCGGTGAGCCCTCGGTTGGACTATGAAACGAGATCCAGTTGTTCGGAAAAACAGAGTCCGGCAATCTCAAATCATCCTCAATCACCAGCACATCCACCCCAGATTCGCCCAATGCGAGGGCGAGCGCATCGAACTCCTGCTGGGCAGCGAGAGAAACACCCTCACCAGATTCGCCGGCTTCTTTCATAAACGAGTTCGTTTCCGCAGCTTCATCATCTCGTCCGAAGGCAGTCGGGCGGATCATCAATACCCGAGAGCTGCATTGGGTCGTTTCCTTGGTGTATTCGTTCATCATCCCCCATCCTATTCCTGCGGCATGGTGGACTCGGCCTGTTTGCCCGTCACTATTGCTTATGCACGAGATCACCATCACCCCGACCCTGACCCTCACCCCTGCCATGGTTGTTTCAGTTGCCCGAAATGGCTCAAGGGTTCGGCTCTCGCCCGAAACTGTTGCCCAAATCGCTGACTGCCGCCAGGGGCTCGAATCGGTCCTTGACGACGGGCTCCCCCACTACGGCATCAACACCGGATTCGGCTCGCTTGCCAACAAAAGCATCGCC
The DNA here is from genome assembly GCA_029260265.1 of Phycisphaerales bacterium. Taxonomy (GTDB): domain Bacteria; phylum Planctomycetota; class Phycisphaerae; order Phycisphaerales; family UBA1924; genus UBA1924. The sequence goes on along the minus strand of JAJDDO010000026.1, from coordinate 478,537 downwards.
GCGGAAGACCTCGAAAACCTCCAGAGGAATCTCATCCGGTCACATGCTGCAGGGATCGGCGATCCGCTAGAAGAAGAGGTCGTCCGTGGCATGATGTTTGTTCTCGCCTGCTCGCTGAGCCGCGCGAAGTCAGGTGTGCGAACCGAGGTCGTCGAGCAGATCCTGAGTTTGCTCAATGCCAACATCACGCCGATTGTCCCCGAACTCGGCTCGGTTGGAGCATCAGGCGATCTCGCACCGCTTGCACACATCGCCCAGGTCATGATCGGCGAGGGGCAAGCATCCATTGATGGCACAGGAATGACAGGCTCGCAAGCGCTCGCACATGCCAAAGTCCACCCCCTCACCCTCCATGCCAAAGAAGGGCTCGCCCTCATCAACGGCACCCACCTGATGACCGCCCGCTTCGCGCTTATCGAGCAAGACCTCACACAACTCGTCGACGCGGCCCTTCTTGCAAACGCTATGTCAATCGATGCTGCCAGAGCTTCGCATGGTTATCTTGATAAGCGGATCTACCAAGCCCGCAATCAACCCGGTGCCGCCGAGATCGCATCGACCATGCGGGCGCTGCTGTCAGGGAGCACAATCGTTGAGTCACACGCTGAGAACGATCCGCGTGTGCAGGATCCATATTCGTTTCGATGTGCCCCGCTGGTGCTCGGTGCGGTGCTCGAATCCTTCCGCTCATGCCAAACGGCACTCACCAACGAACTCGGAGCGGTGACCGACAATCCGCTTATCTTTGAGACCAATACAGGCACACCCGATATCGTTTCAGCTGGCTGCTTCCACGGCATGCCCGTCGCCATCCCCCTCGATACCCTCGCGATCGGGATCGCCCACCTCGCAGGAATCGCCGAACGGCGTATGTACCACATCCTCTCAGTCTTTGACCCAGAATCACACCTCAGTGCATTCATGAGCCCTAAACCCGGTGTGATGTCTGGATTCATGATTGTCCAATACGCCGCCGCCTCTGTATGCAACGAGCTGATTGGCCTAGCAAACCCGTCAAGCGTTGCCAACCTCTCAACTTGTGCGGGCATGGAGGACTACAACTCATTCGGACCGCGATCCGCAGCCAAGGCGGCTCGGGCACTTCAACTCGCCCGATCGGTTATCGCCGCCGAGCTCCTCTGTAGCGCAGAGGGCATCGAGTGCCATCGCCCTCACCGTTCTGGTGATCGCGTCGAATCTGCAATCGAGATCATCCGCTCGATCGTCCCACCATTGACCGAGGACCGCTCTCCATCGCCGGACATTATGGCAATCGAACAACTCATCCGTGACAATCGGTTTGCATTCTCGCTCTAAACCCTACAATCAAATCCCAACCACCGAGGCAACACATGAGCACCATCCAAGCATCATCCCTGATCCCCGAGCCGCAAGACCGCACCATCCGCGCCCCGCGAGGCGCAGAACGCACCTGTTCCACTTGGCAAACAGAAGCCGCGATGCGGATGCTGATGAACAACCTCGATCCAGAGGTCGCCGAGCATCCAGAATCCCTCATCGTGTACGGCGGAAGAGGCCAGGCTGCCCGATCATGGGCTGCATATGACGCGATCATCGAAACCCTCAAGCGGCTCAAGCCAGAAGAAACCCTCTTGGTTCAGTCGGGCAAGCCGGTCGGCGTCATCCAAACACATCGCGATGCACCGCGTGTGATGATCGCCAACTCCAATCTCGTCCCCCACTGGGGAAACCAGGAACACTTTGACGAACTCGCGTCCAAGGGGCTGATGATGTACGGGCAGATGACCGCGGGGTCGTGGATCTACATCGGCACCCAAGGCATCCTTCAGGGCACCTTCGAAACATACGCCGAGTGTGCGAGGATGAACTTCAACGGCACGCTCGCCGGGACGCTCAATGTGACGGCGGGGTGCGGCGGGATGGGCGGTGCCCAACCACTGTCGATCACACTCAACGGAGGAACATGCCTCATCGCCGATGTTGACCAATCTAGGCTCCAGCGCCGGCTCGACGATAACTACCTCGACGAACTCGTCGATAATCTTGATTCAGCAATCGACCGGTCGCTCGAGCTCAAAGCGAGTCAGTCCGCGATATCGGTCGGATGGCATGGCAACGCGATCACCCTTCTTCAAAGGCTTATTGACCGCAACATCATCCCCGACACGCTGACCGATCAGACCAGCGCCCACGATCCCCTCCAGGGCTATTGCCCCGCAGAGTACACCTTTGAACAAGCAGAGGCAGCACGCCAGGCGAACAGTGCAGACTACCAAAGGCGAGCGCTGGCATCCATGCGGAAACATGTTGAGGCGATGGTGAAACTACAATCACTCGGCGCGATTACTTTCGACTATGGCAACAACATCCGCCAGCGTGCCTATGACGAGGGCTTCAAGGACGCCTTTGCATTCCCCGGATTTGTACCCGCCTACATCCGCCCGCAGTTCTGCCTTGGGCGCGGACCCTTCCGCTGGTGTGCACTCTCCGGCGATCCAGTTGATATCTACAAAACAGACTACGCCCTGCTCAAACTGTTCCCCAAGGAAAACGGCGGGTACAACGAGCGGCTGCACCAATGGATTCTTGGCTGTCACAAGAATCCAGAAGCATTACTCAACCAAGACTACGAACAGTGCGAGCCAAGGTTTGCGTTCCAAGGATTGCCGTGCCGAATTTGTTGGTTCGGGCTGGGCGAGCGAGACAAGGCCGGGCTGTTATTCAATGAAATGGTTCAAGACGGATCGGTTTCTGCACCCATCGTGATCGGCCGCGATCATCTCGACTGCGGCTCAGTCGCATCACCAAACCGTGAAACAGAGTCCATGAAAGATGGCACCGATGCGGTCTCCGATTGGCCGCTGCTCAACTTTGCGACCAACATCGCATCCGGTGCAAGCTGGGTGAGCTTCCATCATGGCGGCGGCGTCGGAATCGGCTTTAGCCAGCACGCCGGGCAGGTCATCGTTGCCGACGGCACCCCCGAAGCGGCCGTCCGCCTCTCTCGCGTTCTCAAAAACGACCCCATGATGGGCATCTTCCGCCATGCGGATGCGGGGTATGAAGATGCCATCCAGTGCGGCAAAGACCAAGCAGTCGATATCCCAATGCAGGATTAACTCATGCAACTCCCATATTTCAAACCGGTTGTATGGGACGGGTTCCCCTCGTCCAAGTTTGCATCCTTGATTCGATCATCCCCCGATGACTGTCAGATTGCGCTCATCGGACTACCGGATGACACAGGGATCGTGCTCAATAACGGCCGACCTGGGGCCAAGGAAGGACCGCTTGCATTCCGAAGAGCGCTCAAGTCTATGGGTGTCGCGAATCCCCACCGTTGGGATTGGCCGGGCATCTTTGATGCAGGCGATGTCGGCGTCATTGCAGGCGATCTTCACGCAACGCATGATCGAGTCACCCAAGCTGTGCAGGCGGTGCTCGATCTCGGGCTCTTTCCAATCGCAATCGGCGGCGGGCACGATCTGACCTTCCCGTTTGTCCGGGCTGTCGCGAACAAGTTTGGGCCAATGAAGGGTATCTACTTTGATCCTCATCTTGATGTCCGCGAGGAAGATGGCTCCGGAATGCCCTTCCGGAAACTACTCGAAACCAACGCTGCCAGTTCTCTCCGAATTCACGGGTTCGACCCAATGAGCAACTCGAAAGAGCATGTGAACTGGTTCGAATCCAATGGCGGAATAATCGACACCGACACAACCCCCAAGGACATCTGGCCGAGCGGGAACGCCTTTGTCTCTCTTGATCTTGATGTCATCGACGCCGCCTACGCCCCCGGCGTCAGTGCCATGAACGCATCAGGCTGGACGCCCGAGTACACCGCAAACTGGGTCTACGAAGCGGGGCTCAATCCAGGCGTACGCTGCTTTGATATCATGGAACTCTCACCACCCAATGACGACCAGGCCCGAACCGCCCGCATCGCAGCACGGATGTTCCTCACATTCCTTCAGGGTTTCGCGGAGCGTGCAAGATGACCACACCAATCCTGATCACCAACGCCCGAATCCTCACCCTTCAACTCGGCAACACACCCCGCCGGGGCAAAGAGATGGCGGCCATCTCTCCAGTTAATCAGGGTTCAATACTCATTCAAGACGGCATGATCACCGAGGTCAGTGATTCTTCGATTGATGCGCCGGATGCGAGAATAATTGACGCCCAGGGGCGGGTCGTTATGCCCTCGTTTATTGATGCGCATACCCATGCGTGCTGGGCCGGAGATCGGCTCGATGAATGGGAACTTAAGCAACGCGGGGCGACCTACCTCGACATCCTCAAATCGGGCGGGGGTATCATGTCCACCGTCCGCGCGGTGCGAAATGCCAGCGTTGAAGAACTCGCGTCTGATCTCTCGCAGCGTCTAGAAGCCATGCTCAACGAAGGCACCACCGCCTGCGAGATCAAATCCGGGTACGGGCTCACCACCGCCGACGAAATCAAGATGCTTGACGCGATCGCGATCGCTTCCCAGTCATGGGCTGGTCGCATCTCACCCACCGCCTGCATCGGGCACGCAAAGGATCCAGAGGTTTCCAACTTTGTCGACCGAACCATCAACGAAACCCTGCCCGCTGTTCACGAAAAATACCCCGGCATCACCATCGATGCCTACACCGAAGAAGGCGCATGGTCGGTGGAAGAGACCGTCCGCCTGTTTGCCGTAGCCAAGGAACTCGACCATCCACTCCGGATCCACGCCGATCAGTTCAACTCTCTGGGCATGCTCCAGGCAGCTATAGGGATGGGCGCTCTGAGTGTCGATCACCTCGAAGCCACCCCGCCCGAAGCGCTTGAGTACCTCGCAAGGTCAGCGTCCATGGGCGTGATGCTGCCATGCTCAGGTTTCCATGTTGATCAGCGTTATGGCGATGGGCGGGCATTTATCGACGCCGGCGGCTCGCTTGTTATCGCCACGAATGTGAATCCCGGCTCAGCGCCCTGCCATTCAATGCCCATGGCGATTGCCTTGTCCGTCCGAAACCTGGGGATCACCGCTGCTGAAGCTATCACAGCAAGCACAGCCAACGCGGCGAGTCTTCTCGGGTTCTCTGATATGGGCATGGTTGAAACCGGCAAGCGTGCAGATTTGATCATGCTTCGCCACACCGACGAGAGACAACTCGGCTATGAGTTCGGCGGTTCGCATGTCGATCTGGTGCTTTGCAATGGCCAAGCTGTCGAGAAGAGCATCACACACATTCAATGACACCGAATAGATCCGATGAGCGGGTCTAATTTTACTGCAGTTTGCTCGCGACATTGAAAACGGATGACCCGACGGATTTCGCCAATCCCGCGGCCCGCTCATCCTTAAGGTTCCCGTCATCATCAAACGCGCCATGCGCCGTCCCAAGTGCAAACTCTGCGGGGACGACGATCGCATGAAGCTGCGTCAGCACCTGACGCACATGACGAAGCCCTCGCAAGCCGCCAATTGCTCCTGGAGAAGCCGCCAAGAGCCCACATACCTTGCCCTTGAAACACGCCAGAGACTCCTCGCCTTCAAGCGGGCGAGATGCCCAGTCGATCGCGTTCTTGAGCGCACCCGAAAATGAACCGTTGTATTCGGGAGAAGCAACCAATATCGCATCGCATCCGATCAGGCTCGCCTTGAGTTTCTTTGCGGAATCAGGGAACTGCTCTGCTTCAAGATCCTCATTAAACATCGGCAGATCAAGATCCGTAAGCGAAATGAACTCAATCGCACAGCCCGAGCTGCTCTTCATATCTTCCGCAACATAACGAGCCAGCATCGAGTTGAATGACCCCTTCCGCAGACTTCCAGAAACGACAGCAACACGGATCGGTGATTCAGACATTTGCATTCTCCTCAAGTTGCTCAAATGATACCACCCCACAGCCCGATGTCCCCTCGTAAGCATCAAGAGAAATGCCCGCCCTTGAAATGCAAAGGCGGGCACAGTCTTACTCCGTTCACCAGTCGGTAGGTTTACCGGCACGATCCCCATCGACGGGAACGCTGCGGGCGATAGTGGCGCGATCTACGCGGGCTGACTGAACGGTATCTGGGGGTCAGCCGTACAGAATCGTATTCCCAACGCATACCCAATGAGTATGAATCAGCGTGCCACCGGACTCGGGGGCGGGGGAATCCGCAGAAGTCCACGCTCACCCGCCCGTTGTTCGTATGCGCGGAATAGCCCGCATTCCGAAATGCCCTCGCGATCTGCGATCCGATATGGCCATTTTTCCGGATTCGGGTGGTGCATCCATCGATCGTGATGGTACCGGCGTATATCGTGCGTTGGTGGTACCCATCGTTGCTGTACCCGCCTCGTGCTGGTGCCGCCGCTTGGGCCGGGAGAGCTCCCATCCCGATGAAGGTGGCTGCGATCGCAATCTTGAGCATAGTGAGTTTCATTTCAGTTCTCCTTTTCTTAGCTGAGTGGAACCATTCCACCCTTTGCCTGCTGAAAGTTAAACACCAAAATGTTTGTCTTCACTGACTTATTCAGACGCTCAGATGCCGCTTTATGGCATTAATTTGCACTATTCAGCACTTTCTTGACGCAATTTCTCGTTTTGTGTCAGTAAATACTCTCTAGATCGGTTGAACTAATGATGGGAGCGTGCGAATAGACACTTGTCCCATCGGGAAGGACTACCCAAATGAAAGATCGGCACACCACCATCATCACCTCATCCAAGCCTTCGGAACTCTCTGCGATCGAATCCGCAATCATGGACGCGTGCAACACGCTTCATGAAGCACGCGAGAATGACGACCGCGCTACGATCCATTCCACAACCGCCCAGATCTGGGATTTGCTTGATCAGTACGATGCAACAGATGGCGAAGACCATCCAAACCCCGCGTGGGCTCGCCCAAATCAGCGAGCCTTGGCACTCAGCGCCATGGGGCTTGTCGACCAAGCCATCAAGGCCGAACTCGCAGCACTCAAATACGCAGACTCTCCACGCAGGCTTGAAATCTCGCTTGGAAATCTCAGCGATCGATGCCTGCGCCTCGGAGAGCCAGACCGGGCGGTCCAGTTTTTCCTTGACGCCTACCAAGCCAACCCTGATTCGGTTCCTGTCCTCATCACGGGTGCCTTGGCATTGCACGCCGCCGGGATGATCGAACAGGCCAACACCATCTGTGAATCGCTGCTTTCTTCACCAGGGCTTCTCTCTCCGGGTGCAGAACTCGCAGCTTACCTCGAATGTGATTCACGGACAAAGTCGGTAGCCGCAGAAATCCCCGCACTCGGCGAGTTGTTTCGACGCTGGGAATCGCTCAAAGCATCGATCGGGGGCCACTCATGAAACCCACCGAGCATGATACATTCTGGATGCTGTACGAACAGAGCGTCCGTGCACCAATCGAGCGGGCCTGCCGATCAACATCTCGCAAGCGAACAGATTCCTCGATGGATATTGACGATATGGTCGCCTGGATCGACACACGCGTATGGCGGATGCTCCAAAACAACTCCTACCCCACCTTCCATGACAATCCATCACCCGCGCAAGCAATCCAGAGGCTGCTTGATCATCGCTCTACCCTCGCACGATGGTCGTACCTCGCCCTCTGCCGTCAGCATTTCCGCCGGGTGAATCAACGCGCAGAGTTCCTCGGCGGAATGTCGCGGGCAGAACGGCTCTCGATGGTTTCCTCAACAGATTCAAAGATCGAACGCCGAGAAGAACTTGACGCTGCCCTCGGATCATTGCGTAAATCTATGAGTGACAACGACAAGCAAAAACTTGCCGCGTCGTACATCCATAAAGAAGACCGTCATCGAGTAGCCATGGTCATCGGGGCGACCCGGCGCAAAGATGAGCGGGCAATATCCCAAACCCTCGCCGGTGTGGTAAAGGAAAACACCATCCAGCAGATGAGGTCGCGCGCGAGAAAGCGTGCCATCGAGATCCTGAGCGAGGCTTCAAAGCTCCCTCTTCTTGGTTTCATCGCGATCCTTGGGCTTGTGATCTCCGTCAATGCCACCCCGACGCAAGCCGGTGAACAAACCGGAGGCCGAAAAGGGATGAGTTCGCTCACCACGCAGTCGATTCCGATCACTACACAATCTGGCGAAAACAACGGTGTTCTCCCTGGTGAGCAAACTGGCGGCCGCGGGCCAAGAAAATAATTTGACCTTTCTCCAGAAGTTTTCTGACCTGCACGGAATAGTTTCACCCCGTGCGGGTTTCTCTCTACATGGGTAGAAATCTCAAACAACTCGCTATCGCAACTGCAGCAGGTTCCCTCATGGGCACAGCCGCGATGGCTATGCCAATATCCTCTAAGGACAATGCTGAAATCGAGACCCAGCCGATTCGGGATCCGTCTCCTGAAACCCGCGAGGCTCCATACAAGGTTGGCGAGAAGCTTCCCAACTTTACCCTGCCTGGGCTGACACGAGATGGCGAGGAGACGGAAGTTTCACTCGACGCCATGCTCGCCGACGGTCCTGTGATCGTCACCTTTTTCCGCGGCTCATGGTGCCCGTACTGTCGAGGTGAGTTGAGATCAATCGAAACACGCCTCAAGAAAATTGAATCGCTTGGCGCATCCGTCCTCGCGATCTCACCCGAAGAGCCCTCAGAAACCATCAAGCTCGAAGAGAAGCTCGATATCGGATTCACGCTTGCTACGGATCACGACAATGTCGTTGCTCGCCGCCTCGGGCTGTTGTTCGTGATGTCCGATGAGATGATCGAGACATACAAGAAATACAAGCTTGATGTCCCAGAAAGCAATGGCACCGATTCGTGGGAGCTTCCAATCCCCGCGACCTATGTCATTGATACAGATCACACCATCCGCTACGCGTTCGATGATATCGATTACTCAAAGCGAGCAGACTACGACAAGGTCCTCAGCGTGCTCAAAGAACTCAAGCACGAAGACTGACCACAAAATCTATCCAACTTGCCCCCCTCTTCGGCGGGTACAGCATCATTGTGATCTGTGCCCGCCCTTTTTTATCCGTGGATAATTGTATCAAGCTGAGCACGCAGCCGCTTGTCGCTCACGGGGACCACGGTCTTTAACTCTTGGGCGAAGGTGGCGACGCGGTACTCTTCAATCATCCATCGCAGAGTCTCGAACCGATCGGCGACCGGTCCATGATGGGCATCCTGGGCGTACAACTCACGCAGGCATTGAGCCCAAGGCTTGATCGCGTTGGACAACTCACGATCACGATTGATGCCTGATTTTCTTATCCGATCAAGCCGAATCTCAACAGCCCGCAGATACCGTGGGTAGCTCCAGAGCCACACGGAAGGCGTCTCAAGTAGGTATCCATCCGCGGTGAGCAGCCTGAGCTGCTGCTCTATCTCAGTGTGTACATGAGCCATCGATTGAGGCAATCCACGCTCGAGCCGGCCTTGGATGCGAACAATGCCATCAAAAACTTTGGACAGATTCGACATCGTGCTCTGGCACACGGATAGCCCCTGATCCCATGCTCTGGGCAGCCGAGATTCAAACACCTCTTCTGTACGAATGTCGGGCTGCCCCTCCACACAGAGCTCAAATCCGGCGCGTGAAAGTACGAGGGTTTCTATTCCCACTGGTACATTGCTTGCAGCACCAAGCATCGCGAGTTGAGCGTAGCCGGGCAAGGAAGCGATTCGCACCCTGACCTCAGATTTGATAGAGAGCCCATACAACAGCCCAATCGCTGCGCCTGTTTGCTTCATTGCTTCATGCTTGGTGGAACAGGCGTGGAGCTTGACCGCCTTCCCATCAATCATGAGCGCGGGGAACACCGTCATGGAGTTCTTCGATCGTGTGTTCACACTCTGGGATTCTTTCAACGCGCCAAAGTCCCAGTTGGTAATCCCGGTGCGTTCGATATTGCGAGCTGCCTTCTTGACGGATTCCGACGCTTCCTTGCGGAACTCGCTCTGCAATAATCGCAACTTGCGTCCCTCCCCGAGTGTTTTTCCTTTTTCGTCGATGACTTCGATGCGTGGATAAACAAACTCAGGTAGGTTCGATGGTCGAAAATCATCTGCCCGGATTGGAGCACCGGTTTTGATCGTAAGCAACGAGGCGAGCTGACTCTCAAGCGTCCCCTCGCCCTGCTTGAGTTGGGAAGCCATCTCTTTGCCAATTGCATGGGCATCGAACTGGCGGCGAAGATGCTTTGGCAAAGTCCGGATGAGTTCTTCGATGCGAGTCGGGAAAAATCCTGGGATAGCCCATTCCATCTTTTCTTGGGTAAGCTGATGAAGCTGAGAGATTCCGACCCGCACGGTCGCCCCGTCATGGGTCTCGCCTGGTTCGTATGAGTATGAGACACTCGCTTGGTGCGAATCGATTCGAACCCGATCCGGATGTGATTGCTCGGTAACTTCCGATGCATTCTGTTCGAACAAATCCTCCGGCTGCATCCGCAAAAGACTCGGATCCAAGGCTTCCATCTTGGCTGCCCAGCGATCGAACGATTGCCCAGAGTACACATCGCTCGGCAGTCTCGATTCATAGAACGCGTGCATCGCTTGCGTATCAGCAACCAAATCGCCTCGCCTCGCCTTGGATTCGAGTGTTCTCGCCGAATGGAGCAGCTCTCTGTTCTCTTTGATCGCCTTGCTTTTGGTCGCAAACTCACCCTCGAGCAGGGCATGGTGGATGAAAAGAGATCTGGTCTCAACCGGGTCCACCGGCCCGTAGTGAACTGTTCGCTTCGGCACAATATCGAGCCCGAAAAGCATCACCTTTTCATCGGCGAGCACACGCCCGGACTGTTCATCCCAACGAGCACCCGAATGCGTCCGCTTGATCAGGTGTGCCGCTGCGTCCTCGATCCATTTTGGCTCAATCTTGGCGAGTGTGCGGGCATACACCTTTGATGTGCGCACAATTTCCGCACTCATCACCCATCTTGGCTTGGCTTTGAAAACGGATGACCCCGGATTTATCGAGAAGTTTGTCGATCGTGTGCCCGTGTACTCAAACCGCTCGCCCTTCGATCCGATATTGGCCAGCAGCCCCGTCAGCAAAGCTCGATGGATGGCGTCAGGATCAGTCGATTTTTTGTCCGGGTCGAACTTGAGCTCAATGCTCATTGAGCGGAGCTGCCTATAGACTTCTCGCCATTCGTCAATCCGCCGCACCGCCAAGTAGTTTTTCTCGCACGCCTTGGCGAGCTTTCTCCGCGAAAGATCCTTCCACTGTTCATGGTACCAGTCCCAGAGTTGCAAATAGGACAAGAAATCAGAACCCTCTACACGGAACTGCGTGTGGGCTTGATCGGCCGCATCCCGCTTGTCATGGGGTCGCACGCGCGGATCTTGCGAAGAAAGTGCCGCCGCAATGATGAGCACCTCGTGCAGACAATGTTCCTCGTGCCCAGCAATCACCATTCGAGCAACCCTGGGATCGACCGGGAGCTTGGCCATGACCCGTCCAATCTTTGTGAGACAGTCCTGCTCATCAATCGCACCAAGCTCGTGCAGCGTGTCGTGCCCGTCACGCCATTGTCGACGCTCTGGACGATCTATAAACGGGAACTCATGCGGTTGCCCAAGTTGCAAATCTGACATCTGCAAGATGACACTCGCCAGGTTCGTCCGCTGAATCTCGGGCTGGGTGAACTCGTCGCGAGACTCAAGGTCTGTTTGCTCGTACAAGCGGATGCAAACCCCCGGCGCAACGCGTCCACATCGCCCGGCCCGCTGATTGGCAGATGCTTGCGAGACTGGTTCGATGAGCAATCCCTGAATCTTCGTACGCGCGTTGTACCGTTTGAGCCTCGCAACTCCCGGATCGACGACTGATCGAATTCCCGGGACCGTCAGCGAAGTCTCGGCGACATTGGTCGCGATCACGATCCGTGGAGCGCCCTTTGGTCTGAATACACGCTGTTGATCTGCTGCAGATAATCGCGCATAGAGCGGCAAAATTTCAACGCGTTCCGGTAGCGTGCTTTGTTTCCGGAGCGCATGTGCAGTCATGCGGATCTCTCTTTCGCCGGGCATGAAGACCAGCACATCGCCATGCCCTTCGTTGATGAGATGTGTCGACGCGGCAGCCGCGGCTTCATCAATGCCCATCCCGCTGAGCACCATCTCGGGCTCGTATCGTGTTTCCACCGGGTAGGTTCGACCAGAAACTTCGATAATCGGAGCAGGGGCTGCGGAGGTCGCGAAATGATCTGCGAATCGCTCGGCATCTATCGTCGCCGAAGTGATAATCAGCTTGAGATCCTTCCGCTTGGGCAAGAGCGTATGCATGTATCCCAGCAGAAAGTCAATATTCAATGATCGCTCATGCGCTTCATCGATGATGATCGTGTCGTAACCATGCAGCTTGCGATCGGAACGGGTCTCGGCAAGAAGAATCCCGTCGGTCATCACTTTGATGAGCGTCTTGTCACTCGTGCCATCACCAAAGCGGACCTTATAGCCAACCTGTTGACCTACAACGACATCGAGTTCCTCAGCAATCCGCGATGCCACGGTTCGCGCTGCGATACGCCGTGGCTGGGTGTGCCCGATCAGCCCATCTACACCCCTCCCGAGCTCTAAGCACATCTTTGGAATCTGCGTGGTCTTCCCAGATCCCGTCTGCCCGCAGATGATGACCACCTGATGCTCATCAATCGCAGCCATGATCTCTTCCCGCTTAGCCGATACGGGGAGGTCCATCGGGTACGCGATCTTTGGAACCGATGCTACACGCTCGTTATGTGATTCGATCGCAGAGCGGAGTTCGGCTTGAATCCTTGATTCGACTCTGCTCTTTTCAGGTTCCGACTTGCTGGATTTTTTGAGCCCACGCAATCTCGCAATAAATAACCCACGCACCGACTTTGGGCACGCCTTGAGCAATGCATCAGACTCTCGCGCAAACTCACCCATGTACCGCCCGGACCATCTGCTCTGCTCGCGATTCGTCGACCGCATTGGTCCAGTCCCCATCCAGCTTGATCCATGAACCAACAATCAGCGCATCAGCAAACTCGAGCAAGCCCGAAGCGTTCTCCGGGGTCACGCCAGAACCAACCAAGATGGGTAGATCCACCGCTTCGCGGGCTTGGCGTACATCCTCGATCGCCGTCTGCTTCCCGGTTGACGAACCGGTGATGATCAGCCCGTCGGCTCCAAAGAACTTCGCGCCCTCTGCAAAGTCCTTGACGGAGAGATCTTCTGTGATCGCATGGGATGCATGCTTTTTCTTGATGTCGCAGAAAACCTTTACCGAATCCGCGCCGATCGCTCTGCGGTACCTGAGCAATGCGCCGGCTTCGGCTTTGTTGAGTAGGCCCTCGTCGGCAACATGAGCGAACACAAAGTTCTCGCATCGGATGAACGCCCCACCACTCGCATGGGCCGCCGCCAATGCTCGGGTATTGCCGCCCGATAGAATCTGAATGCCGAACGGTATGGACAACGCATCGGCGACTGAGCACGCGACCGCCGTCATGGTGGCGGTGACATCCGGGGAGAGATCGTCGCCGTGAACATACGGGATATCGTGCATGTTCTCGATAATGACCGCATCGAATCCGCTCTGCTGGAGCAGTTTGGCCTCAACAGTTGCTTGAAGGACGAGCTCGTGAACAGATCGGGTATTGTTGGGTGCCGAGGGCGTGGCCCCGACATGAACCATGCCGACGAGTTTCTTGTCCGAGCGTGGCATGAGGTCAAATGGCATGAGCATGGCGGATATCCGTGTCTGATTTGGCAGTGAGGAACGAATTGAGCCCAAGTGGGCTTGTGTCGGGTCAACAAGTCGCGTAACTTGTGTGTCCCTATCGTAGTGCGATCAAACCACGCCGACACGACTTGATGAAGGATCCATATGAGCAAAGAAAAACCATACCTAACCGCCCCAGACCCAAAGCAAACCAAGTTCCCCGGCGGCGTGCCCTTCATCATCGGGAACGAGGTCGCCGAGCGATTTAGTTTCTATGGGATGAAAGGTATCCTCACCGTTTTTATGACCCAACACATGCTGAATGCGGCGGGCGAGGCGGCATACATGAACGATGCCGAAGCCAAAAAATGGTATCATTTGTTTACTGCATTGACATACACCTTTCCGATCTTCGGAGCGATTCTTGCAGATGTAGTGCTTGGCAAATATCGAACCATTCTCTGGATTAGTTTGATGTACTGCCTCGGCCATGGGTGCCTTGCCATGATGGATGTGGCGCCCCAGATTGGTATGCCTATGAAGACATGGCTGATCATTGGTATGCTGTTTATTGCTGTCGGCGCGGGCGCTATCAAGCCCTGTGTCTCTGCACATGTCGGTGACCAGTTTGGCACGGGCAATAAGCACATGCTTACGATGATTTTCAACTGGTTTTACTTTGCGATTAATCTTGGGGCTGCTTCTTCAATGATCCTCACCCCAATCCTTCTTGCCAAGGTGGGCCCATGGCTTGCCTTCGGGCTCCCAGGAGTGCTCATGGCCGTCGCAACACTCCTGTTCTGGATGGGGCGGACACGATTTGTTCATGTGCCTCCCGCTGGATGGACCCAGTGGAAGGCTGAGACCTTTTCACCCGAAGGCATTCAAGCACTGAAATGGCTGGCACCATTGTTCCTTATCTTTGTGATGATGTTCTGGGCAATCTTCGACCAGACCGGTTCGGCTTGGGTGCTTCAAGCAGAGAAACTCGATCGCAATCTCTTTGGCATCAACTGGCTGGAATCTCAGATCCAGTTTGTGAATCCAATCTTGATTTTGACTGGAATCCCAATCTTCACCTACCTTGTCTATCCAACCGTGGGAAAGGTCTTTAAACTAACCCCACTCCGAAAAATTGGAATCGGTTTCGTGTTTACTGCCGGTGCGTTCGCATTGTCCGCCATGATCGAAACATGGGCAGATGCCAAGGCCCCAGAGGTCAGCAGCGCCCTCTGGGCAGGCATGAATCAAACCGGCGAAATGCCTACATCGCTTGGAGATATTGTCCAGAAGGCTCGGGACATTGGATGGACACAGGATCAGCTGAATCAATACATGTCTTCAATGCCGAGCATCGGATGGCAGTTTCTCGCCTATCTTATCATGACCTGCGGTGAGATAATGGTATCGATCGTCTGCCTTGAGTTTGCTTACACGCAGAGCCCTAAGAAAATGAAAAGCTTTGTCATGGGCGTATTCTTTCTTGGTGTCGCAATGGGAAACTACCTCGCGATGGGTGTCAATATGTACATTGAAGCGCAGATCGAAAAAACTGGCTCTTCACCACTTGACGGAGCGATGTACTACTGGTTCTTTGCTGGAGCGATGATGGCGATTACCGTTGTCTATATTATCTGGTCTCAGTTCTACAAAGGCGAAACCTATATCCAAGGCGAAGAGACACAGAGTATGCTCGAAGCCGAGTCGATTGCGGAAACCAGCTAAGCACGCGAGTCGTTCTCAATCATTTCAGAGCCCCGTCTATTGGCGGGGCTTTTTTTATTTGTGCGTTCTGGGCAGCCCTGAACGGAGAAAATACTCCATCAACTCGTGCCCCTCTCGAATATGCAAATCCGAAGCCTCGGCGTGCGACTCCGTGAAGGGGCGTTCGACGAGGCTCTGGATTCCGGTGCCACCCATCACGAACGGCACCGGGGTCGCATCATGCTTACGGGTTGAGCAGAGCGTGTAGTGATCCGGAAGTACCAGCATCCGCCAACCCTCGCTTGCGTACTTATCGAGCGCACGAAGCACCGGGGCGATGATCTTGCGATCGATCGATTCGATCGAAGCCACCTTGGTCACAAAATCTGCTTGATGTGATGCCTCGTCTGGCGCTTCAATATGGGTGCAGACAAGGTCAAAGTCCGCGAGCGCTGCGATTGTCGCACTGGCCTGAGCTTCATAATCGGTATCGTGATAGCTCGTCAATCCCGGGCAAGCGATCAGATCCCACCCGATGAGCTTGGCGATGCCTCGGAGGAGATCCACCGAGGTGATCATCCCGCCTTTGAGACCGTAGCGATCAAAGAACGAAGGCAGCCGTGGCTTCGTGCCCTGCCCCCAAATCCACGCCATATTGGCAACGCCCAGCCCCTGCTCGCGCCGGGCGATGTTGATCTCATGGTCATTGAGGAACTCGTGTGAGAGCCACATCAGGGTTCGGAGTGTATCGGCTTCGTCCGCAGACCCCCCCGGCATCGCCGCAATAAATGATTGGTCTGGGATCTCGTGCGGCGGCGTGGTGTCTACGCTGCCGTACTCGCGATCAGAATGGTCAACCAAGATGCAGCGATAACTCACGCCATGCGTGAGTGAGAAATCTGATGCAATCTCAGGTGCCTTCACATGCCAGTACGCGTCAAGCCCTTCCGCGAGCACCTTTGCTTCGGCGTCTGAAATCCCCCCTGCTGAGTGATCGAGTAGAAGCCCGCCCTGATCGGTGCTGTCCTCGCCGACTGTAACGAAGTTGAGACGAAAAATCCAATCGGCCGGACCGGCCTGCACACCCATTGCGGCGGCTTCGAGCGGGGCTCGTCCGGTGTGGTACTTGCGCGGATCAAAGCCGAGCAGATCCATTGTGCAGACATCCGAGCCCGCACCAAAGCCCGGCGGCGTGGTGGCGGCCGTGCCTAGCCGCCCGCTGCGTGTAAACCGATCAAGATTCGGGGTATTGGCGGACTGGAATGGGGTCAGCCCATCGAGTTGGGCAAGCGGCTTGTCCGCTGCACCGTCGGGAATAACTATGAGGTACTTCACAAGGAATGGTAGCCCCAGTTCCACGGAGCGAGATTTGGGAAAAGATGAATCCAAGAGAACTCGGCGCTTTTATACACGGCCAGTTCCGCGACATAAAACAGCTTTTCGCCCATAGTCAAAAAGATAAAAATGAACGCAATCAGGCTGAACCACTGACCGTTTTCAGAGTACATCAACTCTCGATACCACACCCAGCGGTCGGCGAGAATCCGCCCGCCATCGAGCGGCATCACGGGCAACAGATTAAAGAGCATCAGCACAATGTTCAGCCGAGCACCAAGGGCAAAGAACACCGCAAAGTTTTCCGCAAGCGGATCATTGATGACAACCGACGGCATGATTTGCCCACCTGCCAACGCCCGCCAAAGAACAAGCAAAGCCAATGATAAAATTGCAAGCAGCAGGTTCATCGCGGGGCCAGCAGCGAGCACGAGGGTCTCGGCGTACTTCCCACGGAGGCGCGTTGAATCCACGGGCATGGCACCCCATGCGATTCCAAGAACAGCCAGCATGGCAAAGCTCCACTTGCCCATGTGGACCAGCGGATTCCAGGTCATATGCCCGGCAAGCCTTGGGGTTTGATCACCGAGCTTGATGGCGGTCCACCCGTGGGCGAGTTCGTGCAGACAGATTGAAACGATCACCCAGGCAATCCATGAAACAACCCACACCTGGCCGTTGATGTCCGGACTATTCATCAGATCCGAAATCCACCAACCACCCATGCGTGGGCTCCTTGTTTCGTTTGGTTGTCGCCCGAGGGCATAATCGCAGCGTGTTACTTCGCGGGGGTCGCTTTGGATGCCGCGACGGATTGCTCGACGATCTTATCGAATAACTTCGGGTCGTCGATGGCGATCTGCGAGAGCATCTTACGGTTCAGGTTGATCCCGGCGAGCTTCATCCCGTTCATGAACAGGCTGTAGCGTGTGCCACGCATCCGGCAGGCAGCGGTGATACGGGTAATCCACAATGCTCGCATTTCACGCTTGCGTGCACGACGGTCGCGATAGGCGTAACACCCAGCGCGACGGACCGCGATCATTGCCTGGTATTTGTGACGGCTCTTGGTACCGAAGTAACCTCGAGCGAGACGGAGAAGCTTGTTGCGTGCCTGAGTTCGGGCGGCACCTTTGCGTACGCGTGGCATGAATATGCACTCCAAGTTTGTCTGACGGAGACCGGATTGTTCCGGTTCTTTTTTCCCGGCAAACGGGGATGGATCAAACCCGAGCCTTCACAGCGAAGACTCGAAAAAGAAAACAATCGGCTTACGAATCAGTCTTCGCGGCTTCACGCATCGCACGCTTCTCTTCTGGAGAAGGGTTGCGGCGGATCGCGGTGCGGGGCTGGTTGCGCCCACGCAGACGGCGGAAGAGCAACTTCTCAAAGCGCTTGGCTTCGGAGGCGACCACATTGCGATCCTTGCGAAGCTGACGCAGACGCTTGGCACTCTTGCGTGAAGAAAGATGCTTATGGAATGCGGCACGGTGGCGGACCTTGCCGGTCTTGGAGATTCGGATTCGTTTGGCCAGGCCTTTGTGGCTCTTGTTCATCGCTTGGGCTCCAGACGGATAGCTATGAGTCATCAACAATACCCGCATCCATTGCGGGCAGGAAGAGAGTATAGCCCCATCAAGGGCACCGTCCAGCGTCTACGAGGGGCTGATTTGACGATTTTATGGCCCGACAAACGCGTCGGTCGGGCCATCAGGCATCTCGTTGCCCTCGATCACACCGAGCCGGTTGCGGACCTGGTGGATAATCTGCTCGATCGGCCGTGGAAGCCAGAGATTGTCATTGGATTCCAGAAGCGGATTGGTCAGCCACTCGGTGGACCCATCGAGTTTGAGGATATGCTGACCGGCGTGATCATGGTTCGGCGAGTTCTCCTCAGGAACGATCGGAATGCCTCGGATGGCCCGAAGGGTCACCGGTGAGCGGTCAGACATCAGCACCACCCGAACAGGCATCGAGGCGTGCATCTTCAACCCACCATTGGGCATAATTCTGTAAGAATAAGACAGTTCATCAATCGAGTGCCAATCCCAAGCATCCGGAGACGACTCAGCTGTGCGTGCATCTGGATTGGTCGGGCAAGCGAGATCATTGAGCGTTGCATGTTCAGTTCTGACAAGAGTATATAGATTGGCCGAGTTTGATTGCTCAGGGGTCGATCCGACCTTCATCCAAGTTGGGCCGAAACCAGCTGTCGCCATCGGGAGGGTGTCACGATTTGAACCCGCGTACACCCCGAACGCATCCGCAACCGTGCCGAGATTGCTCAGGCACGCGATCTGGTGAGACTTGGTCTGAACCCGAGAGAAGACCGGCATCGCGATCGATCCAACGATCAGCAAGACCGCAGCGATCGAGATCAGGTCCGCGAGTCGGAACCGCATAGTCCCACGCCCGCGCGTAGGCAGGGAATAGGCTGCCTCATCCGCGTCAATCTGGGTTTGGATGCGCGCCAGTGTCCGGTTGACCAGATCCGCCTTGTTAGACGGGTCAGTCGGCGCACCCGTGGTAATCAGCCCACGGAATCCATCCAACACCCCCGCCCGGCCGCCAAGAACCGCATCAAGGTCCGTGATTTCACAGCCTGAGTCAATCCACTGGTCTATCGCGTCCTGGTCGGCTTGGGAGAGTGGTTGGGCTTGAGAACGAAGGGCGCTGAGTGCTGCGAGATTGATGCGAGCACTCCGTTCGCGTTCGGACGCGACGGGGGTATCGAGCAGGCCAAAGAGTTGCTCGACAGCCTGTGCCTGCGGGTCTGAATCTGTATCTGAACCTTCTGCCCGGATCGAAATCAACCGGTCAACCGCTGCCGAATCGGCTGCGGAGAGTTGGTAGGATTCGTCGGGATGTTCTGCCCCATGAGTCGTCATCAATCGTCTCCACGCTTGGTTGATTCCTTCGAGACCATCTGCCAGCTTCGTGCAAAGGCTGCAACTGCGCTGTGCATCCTTGATTTCACAGTCCCCAGTGGGATCCCGAGATCTTCAGCGATGTGTGCGTAGCTCATTCGCTGAAAGTAGGCCAAGAGAAGCACCTCACGCAGGGGTTCACCGAGACGGGCGAGAGCCCGCTGAACCATCTCGTCACGCTCTGAAAGATCCATCGCAGCGTCCGGAGGGGGAACATCCACCTCCAACAGATCTATGAACGCTGTTCCGCCCTCGGACATTTTCAATGGCCGAGAGAGCTCGACCGTCCGCTGACGCTTCTTCTTACGAAGGAAGTCCCTGCCTTTGTTCGCGCCAATTGTAAATAACCACGGGCGAAATCGTCGGGTGGCATCGAAGGTAGAGGCCGATAAATGGACTTGGAGGAAAGTTTCCTGAAAGATGTCCTCCGCTGCTGCCCGATCTCCGACGAGGCGGGTGAGGAATCGGAGTAAATCATCATGGAAACGCTCGATGAGTTCGCGGTAGGCATCCGTGTTTCCATCGCGGAAAGCGACAAAGACCGTCTCGTCAGATTGTGATGCAAAGTCTGGCAACTGGGGGTGTCCTCTCACTCTTCCAAATGGGCGTACGAGCGTTCATAGGCGAAAGATCGGCTATTTCGGCTCAATCACTGTTCCCAGCGTCCGTGACATCACGATCCCGGTGTGCGGCCCAAACTTTTCAGATCCCTCTTTCCTCAGCCTGGGGGCTGTTTCACGCTCATATTGGTCAAATGCATCGCGGGATGGGAAGAGATACCGAGAGACCACAGCATGGTTTTCAGGTAGATCTGATTCAATTATCGCGTATCCCGAGACCGCCCCTCCCCCCAAAACATCGTTTATGTGCCCATCGACGAGCCAGTCGAGATAGGGCTGAACAAAGGATTGGTCCGGGAAGATGGCGCGAACAGCGTATTCAATCATTGACATAGGGTCACAATAGCCGAAAACAGTGTTTATAGTGCAATCGCCAGCCCCCTGAAGCGTTGATCTCTGTAGGATGGTTCCAGCTTTGAGCATACACCCGACCCACTCAACCGAGCAACCAGATGATCTGGGTGCCTTGATCGCATCTGCAGCCAAGGGCGATGAGCAGGCATGGGTGGAGATTGTGAATCGGTATGCCCGGCGCGTCTTCGCCATGATTCGAAGCAGGCTTCATGATGAGGAGTTGTCCGAGGAAATCACCCAATCGGTTTTCGTCACCGTGGCAACCAAAATCAACGGCAACGAAGGCTACGCCGAGATGGGACGCTTTGAGCCTTGGCTCTTTCGGATCACCATGAACCGGGTTCGCGATGTGTGTCGAAAGAGAAAGAGGCACGCCACACCAACCGACCCAGATCAACTGAGCAGATTTGAAGGCCGCGAGCACCTAGACGATTCAGCGGAGACCAAATCGAGCGAACTCATCGAACTCAGGAGCGTGCTCGAATCACTCTCCGATACGGATCGAGAAATTATAGAACTGCGTCATCATGGGCAGCTGAGTTTCAAACAGATAGCAGAGTTGCTTGGACAACCCGTCGGCACCCTCTTGGCAAGACACCACCGAGCATTGAAGAAACTTCGAGAACGGATGGAAGACCGAGAATCAGATAGTGATGGCCATGAGTCATCAAAGGAGCGATCATGAGCACCTACAAAGAAGACAATAAAAACTACCTCGCGGGTTCTGCTGAAAGCGAACTAAACGCGTTGCTCAACGAACTTGCAGAGCGTGAGCGATCGCACGCGCCCGCAGGTCTTGAGGCCGGCGTGCTCGATGCCATCGGTGCTCAAATCGCACCAACACCGCTGCCCATTGCCGATACACAGCGAGAAGGTGTCTGGTTCGCCAAGACCCTGAGATACGCCGCTGCTGCGATGGTCATCTTTGGCGTCGGCATTGGTGCGATGCTTGTACGCCCCTGGGAATCTCCCAGTGGGATGGATACCAATGCGAGCGTACTCGCCGTGACACTTGAAGCGGATGTTGAATCGCTGCTCGCGCTCGACAGGCTCGAGACTGAGCTTGATGAATCGGTTGCTGAGCTGAGTATCTGGGCACACACACTGGACACCGACCTGGACGATCCTTGGATGGCGTTGGATCTGATGAGTTCATCTCTTGATCAGAATGGAGCACTTTGATGAAGCGGCTCACTGCAACCCTGCTCTTGCTCTCCGCCCTTTCGGGCATCGCTATCGCAGAACCACCGACTACCGAACCTGCAGCGGAGAGGCAGATCGAATCCGATCAACCCAAGCGTTTGCGAGGAGAAAAAGACTCTGCCAAACAGGCCGACACCCTCCGCCAGCGGCTTGAAGATTCAATCGCACGCGGTGAACAACAGCTCGAACGCAATCGTGAAGCGCTCGCCGCTCTCGAGAATGGTGAGTCTCCAACCGCGGTGCTCCGCAAGATGAGATCGCGAGAAGTCCGTATCAAGCGAGTCAACTTCGAACCGCGTGAACGCGACCCTGAAGACGCGCGCCCTCCGGCACGCCGCGAACATTTGGATAGCATCTATGCATTTATCCAAGAGCACATCCCCGAACTGCACGCTCAGCTCGAGAAAATGGCACAGATCGATGAGCAAGCACCCGATCAGATCATCATGCGTCTTGCACCTCGGATCGACGCGGTTATCCAAACATTTCTGCACGACGAAGAGTTCGGACAACTCAAGCTCGATGAGCTGCGAGCAGGGTTGCGATTTGTCCACGCCATGCGTGAGTATCGATCGTTGAGCGAGGCGAGCGAGGACGAGCGTGCGAGCGCTCTTGGTCAGCTTCGTATTGCAGCTGCGGATCGATTTGACGCCCGCATGAAACTTCGCGAGCACGAAGTCAACAAACTCGCCGAGCAACTTGTTTCGCTTACGGTGACCATCCAAGAGATGCGTGAATCACGCGATCAAGAGATCGAAGACATGGTCAATGCATCGAAAATGCCCGAGCGTGCACGCCATCAGGAGCATTCGCACAAGTCTCAGGCAACCGACTAACGCCAATTGCTAGGAAACGATCGAGCCAGGTGCGATCTCGCTTGACGGGGACACAACAATCACCTGTCGCTCTTCTGATTCTTTCGTGGCGTCACTCGCGGCCATGAGCATGCCGCGCGATTCTTCGCCGCGGATGGTGCGAGGGGCGAGATTGGCCACGATCACAATGAGTTTGCCGAGGATGTCTTCAGCAGAATACTGCGAGCGAATGCCAGCGCATATTTGACGAGGCGTGCCCGAACCATCATCAACCTGGAGTTTGAGCAGCCTATCCGCATTGGGGTGATTTTCGGCCTTGACCACCTTGGCGACACGGAGATCGAGCTTGACAAAGTCATCGAAAGTGATTTCTGGTTTCTGCGTGATTACGGGCGTTGATACTTCTGACATGGGCTCTCCTTTGATGTTGCCAAGTGTAGTCCAGTGAAACTTAGGCGGGCGGCAGCCAACGCCCCTCTCGCCAGCACGGCCGATCAGGCGCTACTTGATAGAGGTACATCATATCGATGATCGTTGGATCAAACAATGGAGCCCCACCCGCCTGCCCCCATGCATGTGAACGCACGCCGCGAAGATTCATCTCGACGCTGAGCAACTCAATAAACTCGGCGTCCGATCGCCCTGCCCCGAGTGGGCGCGTGTGATCTGGGCAGAGCACACGCTCAATCTGCTTCGTGTCTGGATTCTTTCTTGGGATAAAAATGCGCCCCCCGCATGTATCTTCAGCAGCAGATTCGATCAGCGTTCCGACCCTCGTTGCGGTGGTCCCGCTTTGTGTGTGATTTGATGGCGGCAAGGCGCTATTGATGAGGTCATGGATCTCCGTCGATGCCAACAGCGATGAATCTGCCTCGTCGAGCCCATAACGCGCATTGAGAACGATATCCGCGGCGAGCAGTTCTGCTGTATCCTCGGCATCTCGATGTGCACGCCATTGAAGTTCTCGGGTGGGGTCAAGGGTCACAGCAAGGTCCCAAAGATCCCGCGATTCACGGTCAGGTACAAACGCGGCAGCGGCAATGACACAAGAAGCGGCAAGAGAATGATCACCCATCTCATTGGCGATCCAGGCACCATGAAGCGCAGACTGAATCGCGATTGTAGAACTGCTCTGCGAATCGGTGTACTGAGATTCTGCAAACTCAAGATAGGCCTGCGGATTGGTGCCGTTGAGCGGCGAAATTTGCGGCTGCAAAGCACCAGACCCCATCGCCCCCAACGAGAGCAGAAACACTGCAAAGAGAATTCCCGTCGCGCTGATGCCAAGTCTCATAGTTGACCCTCCCTGAAATAGAAAAGCCAGAGTTGAGACTGTGCTCGTTCAATCTGTGCGGCCTGGTCTTCTACGGACCGTGATAGCTGAATCCGACTGTTGAGTTCCGCCGCAATATGCTGAATCTGCGGCGATGCACCTCTGACAACCAGTTCTGTGTAATGTGACTGCAAGGAGAATACCCCCCACTGATAGGCGACGAACTGCTGGGCAAGGTTCTTTGATCGTGCGCTTTTGATTCTGGTAATCTGAAAGACTTCAGCTACGGCGCTTTGGTCAGCCCCGCTTGCCAGCGATGCTCTGCCAAGATCTGCCATGAGAATCTGAGCAGATTCGAGGAGTGATGACCCCGATTGGCCGACAGCAAGACGGTCTGTGTATGCGTTCTCCATCACCGCAGCGAGTGCGGCTGATTCTGGGTAGACGACCTGAGATGAAGCTGTTTGCATCGCGGTTAAAATCACTCGGTGAGCGTGAGAGATCCAATGATCATCAGCAGGATTGAGCGAAATGCCGAGCAAGCCGTTGAGCATCTCTTTGTATCTCAGCGATACCCGCCTGGCCGAGAGCGATCGATCAATCGCGATCAGCATTGAGAGATCATCCGCGTGATCTTCAATGACATCCTCAGCGGCCTCTCTGGTTTCCCGAGAAGAACCTGTCATCGCAAGACGAACGACTGCATGGGCGGTATTGAGCCCGACTCTCTGATCTCTACGAATCCGTTGAAGTTCATCGAGTTCGTCTGTGGAGCGGTCTGCATTCACCAGGGCGAATGCGAGACGATCATCTGTGGTGCTTTGCTCGAGCATTAGGGTGGCCTGCGGGACTGGCGGAGCTGCATTTTCTCTTTGCAACTCAAGCATGGACTCTGCCTGGGCGTGCCCACCACGCCAATACACCCAGCACACTGCATTGAGTTTGGCGAGTTCTCTTATTCTCGATTCAGCGACATCGCCGCTGAGTTCCGGACCCGTCAACGATGCGGCTGCGAGAAGTTCATCACCCAGTTGCTCCACAAAGATGTTCTCTCCTGAAGATGCACTCCATGCCGACCTGTACGCATCCGCAAGGAGATACCTGTCCTCCATCGTGGCGTCATCCGCGAGCGCCATATCGATGCGGACACCCGAAGCAGACGAATGGGTCGCGATCGCATTCGTCAGCGCAGCTACCCGAGTGGTGCTGAAGCTTGAGTCATTTAGCACACCAAGCATCCAGACACGCTCGGGGCTCCGTGCTCGCCAAGTGAGCGTGTTGGCCAATAAGGCAGCCGATTTAGACCACGAAGCCGAACCACCCTCGGCACGGAGCCGAGACTCAAGAGCAAGAAGAACCAGTCGCGAGGCTGCGTTTTCATCTTCGCCATGCAATCCATCCACGGCTTGAATCCATGCACCCCACCACTTCGCATCGTCTGTGCTTGCATCAACAGCGAACTGTTCGATAACGCCATCAATCGTTTCCGCAAATGTTGCCCGCTCATTTACCGGAGTAGCTAAGTGTCGCCGAATCGCGACACTCGGGATCGCTTGAAGTGGATTGACATTTGAAGCTGATGAACCAATCGCTTGGTGGAACATCCGCGTTGCTTGAGTGGACTGCTGCAACGCGAGATCAATCATTGAGAGCGATGCTGAGAATTTTTCAAGATCATCGCGGGGGAATGCGGTCCATTGTATGAAGAATGAAGGCATATACGCCTTGACCGCCTGCGCGCCGCCCATCGGATCATCCGCTGCGAGGCGAGATGCTTTTTCTATCTCGTGAATTAAGGCTGAATAGTGACGGACCGTGCGGGTAGAACTCTGAGCTGCGTCACGCCGATCATCTTGCGGTTCGACCTTCGCAAAAACATCATTCTCCACACCTGCTGGCGAAGCAGTGAGGGCTGGTTTATCTGCAACCAAAGCCCTTGTTGTCTGCACACCCAAACCAAGAAGAAGCACGCCTAAGACCAAATACACCATCACCCAAGTCCCTATGCTTGAGTCGGGGAGCGGCAAAGAATGGCTATGAATCGGGGGCTTTTCTCGCTGAGGATTTGCTGAAGCCGTGCGCGAAAAGCCGAGTGAACGAATGATGTCCACCGCTGGCACCCTGTACATGCGGGCGAGGAGGGCGAGCCTGCGTCTGGCCCTTGGGTTCCAGCCGCCGGATGCTGCAAGTATCATCCGCGCAGATCGAAGGACGCTGCTTGGAAGCTGCGACGCTCTTCTGGTGCTCCATGCAGGGGGATCTCCTTGCGGCTTGCCTGGCGGCCATCTCTGCTGAAGCTGCTCGCGGAGGCGTTGATCGAGCAGTTGCGCACAAGCCGCGTGCACCGCAAGTCTGACCTCGTCCGCATCTGGGGTTCTGCATTGGTGATGGCGTTCTATTTGCAACAATCGTCGATCGCGTGCACGGAGAATCCCTGACTCCTGCTCCTCATAGCCAATGCCGAGTAGTGCGAACGGGCCGCCCATCCGGGCGTCTTCACCCAGAAACCGTGCGATGGGATGCTGATCGCTCTGCAGCTTTGATCTTCCATCAGCCATCTGTACCTCCCGCCTGGCGACCATCAACAAGTAGTTGCAGCTTGGCTGTCCAAGGCTCCGGGGCCGGGTTCGGATGCAGCACACGGTACTGATCAATCGCCTTTCTCGCCCGCTCGGGATCAGTCCCGAGCAGAATCCTGAACGATTCGTATCTCGCCTCAAACCATGCGGGCTCGGATGGCAAAGCGCGTGAGAGCAGTTCAAGCCAGGCAGCAAGCTCTGATTCTTGATCCTGTTGTTGTGCTGCGAGTCTCGCGGTTAGGTGGAGAATCTCATCGGTGATTCTCCCGCGTGCGAGCAGAAGTTTGCAAAGCCGAAAGCTGAGTGCGATGCTCGCCGGGTCTTTCACTTCGCTCCCGCGAAACTCTGCTGCACGGGCGACAGCAGAAACGATTGCGGACTCCTGCCCGCTCAGCACCTCGGGGGCGGTGGGCAAGGTCGCCTCGATAAGCACCGCCCCCAACGAGATAATCCGGTCTGCATTCACCGATGGATCTGCACCCGCATCCCACGCATTGAGCGCGGCCGCGAACACCATACGCGTCGCTGCGATCGCAAAGCTCGCATCGGGATCGCTCATCTGCAAGATCTGTTTCTCTGCACGGGCAAGCTCATTTTGGGAAATCAGGAACTCGATCCTCCGCAACAGAAGCTCGTCTCTGTGCTGCATAAGCGGAGGGTTTGTATCGATCAACAAGATCCCACGAAGTACTGCGCGAGCAATAATCTCGTTGTCCTCGCCGGCGCTTGATCGAGTGAAATCCAGGATCATCCGGATAATGGAGAGCCGGTTTCTTGCTTCGCTCAGATCGGCGGGTTCCTCGGATGAAGACTCCCATAGCCAGATTACGAGATCAATCGCCTTCTCCTTCGCGATCAGATCGGTACGACGCGAGGCAAGAAACTGCTTGTGATATAGATGAATCAGCAATCGCCTCGCCGGAATAGCCGCAGGATCATCCTCTGGCATACTCATGAGCGCATGAATCGCCAGCGAGGGCTCAATATCACCATAAACCCCGTGCTGAATGAGAAGCGTGGCGGCATTGGCGGAATCGGGATATGAAATGATGTATTCCGTAACCGCATCTTCGAGAAGTTCCTCCGCCTGCGTTTGGCCCGCGGCGTGCAGCATCTCGATCGAAGCTATGCGAAGCCACCTTGCTTGCTCGACTATCTGGTCATTCGGGTCGAACTCCAAAAGACTGTCGCATGCATCCAACGCATCACGCGGGCGTTCTGATCTGATCAGGCAATATGCAAGCTTGAGTGCGCAATCGCCCGCTTCGTCGGGGAACTGATCGATATCCTCCGCGTTCAACGCCCTTGAAAACATGTTTGCAGCGGTTGCAAACAGGCCGCCGACCTCTGGTCGCTCCGCCTCATCCAATGCCATCAACGCGGAAGCATACTGCGACAAGAACCGATCGCCCATAAGGGGCAATGACCCGAACCGGGCATGGAGATCGAGAATGTGCCCGATCTCGCCCAGTTTGATCAGATCTTCGAGCGCGAGCTGCGCCACCTGATCCGCCTGCGGATCTGATCGGCGTGATTCATGACCCCGGGTCAGCACACTGATCGCAACATACCGCGATTCATCGACACGCATCGGTCCATTTCGCCGATCATGAATCTCATCAATCAACTCGGCAACCGAAGCCCATCGGGCATCCGCGGATTCAATCTGGAGCAATCGAGTCCGGGCGTTTTCCACTGTCTCTGGATTCACGGTATCAAGATCAAGAACATGCCTGAGCCATTGCCGGGCGGTAATCATGTCACCGTTGCGTGCCTTGCAGAGAGCAACACCGATAGCCGCCCTCGCGACATGATCAAACTCAATGACAGCATGTTTCAGGTGCTCAAGAGTTGGAACCTCGCCCTTGGCACCGAGAAGCCATCCGAATGCTTCCATCGCCTCATTCGATGCGTCTCGATCATCAAGCACACTCAATGAATAGCCGCACCAGCCAATGTAGTACCTTGAAAGAGAGAGGTTGCGTCGTGCCTGATCGAGATCTGCACTCAGCTGTTCCGTCTCATCGTCGCGGCGAAATGTTTTCAGCCTACGCTCGATCGCCCTTGCATCCGCACGCATCAAGGTCTCAACTCGAACAAATCGGCGCTGAATATCAATCAGTTGGCTGATGCTCCGAACACGCTCTGAAGGGTCATCGAGCAGAATGAGATGCAGTTCTACGGTGCGTTCAATGGGCAGGTATCGATTGATGAGCAGCTCGACACGGAGCCCGATGAGTTGATCATCGCCAGCGGATGAAGCAAGGTCCCAAGCTCGGGCGAGCAATCGTTGACGCCGAACGGAATCCACCGGCTCTGCTCGTATCTGCTCCAGATAGAAGGAGCCAAGCTCATCCCTCGCGCCATCTCGTTGTTCATCTGTTCTCGCTTGGTCGATCTGCACCCGCAGATGCACCTCAAGCAACTCATGCATCTGATGGGCTTGCAAATATTCCGCAACCCTCTTCTCTTGGCTCTGTGCCCATGCAGATCCCGTCGCGACATAGGCAACGCTGAGCAGAATCAATAGATGGAGAAGACTACTTTTCATCTTGTGGCACATAGCTCCGCTTTGTGTACCCGGCGTCGAGCGATGCCTGCATTGCATCGGCCACGGCCGATATCGGGGCTCCTGGCTCTGATTTCACCGCCACGCCCGCTTCTTTGGGCAACTGCTCGAGCAACCTCCGAAGGTCTTCCCCCGTTCGCACGGCAACCTCGCCGAGTACATAGACAGGCGCATCATCGAGCATTCGAATCTCAACAATCTGCGGCTGAAGATCGCTGGCCCGAACCCCTCCGCCATCGGTCTGCAAAGCGCTGGGCAGTTCTTTCTCGGGCTGGGCAAAGTTTGATGTGACCAGAAAGAAGATCAGAAGCAGAAACACAATATCGATCATCGAAGTCAATGGCAATGACCCGATCCGCGTAGTCTTTCCACGCTTTGGTTTCCCCGATCGTCCTCGCTTAGTCCAAACAATGCTCATTGAACCGCCCCCCCGCTCGGTCGAATCGTGCCAATCTTCCAATCGACCACGCCGAGGTTCGAAAGCCTCAGCAACAGCCGATCGAGATGCGCAGCAGCGGCATTCTGGTCTGGGCGAACGAGCACATCAAAACGAGGCCCGCCATCGGCTGCGATCGCGAGCCCATTGCGTGCAAGGCGTTCAACTTCAGAGAGGCTCACCTCGCGGCTTTCAACCAAGAATACTCCGGTTCTCTGGATGTCGATAATCATCGCGGGCTGCTTGCTGAGTTCTGCATCGCTTCCATTTTCGCGTGGAAGGTCTATCTCGGTTCTGCGCAGCTCTCCAAAGTGCGAGGTGAAGATAAAGAAGATGATGAGCAAAAAGACGACATCGATCATGGAAGTCAG
Source organism: Phycisphaerales bacterium (assembly GCA_029260265.1). Classification (GTDB taxonomy): domain Bacteria; phylum Planctomycetota; class Phycisphaerae; order Phycisphaerales; family UBA1924; genus UBA1924. Next base: position 448,730 of record JAJDDO010000026.1, on the reverse strand, counting down.
ATCCACTGCGATCATGTGCCGGGATGAGCCGTCACGACCTATCATCCTGTGCTTGATCCTTGGCTCTCATCGGTCGACTCGAGGGGCGCGATCAAATCATCAATCGTCTCGCCGATCTCGGTTGAGAGATGATCAATTCGATTCCGCAGGTAGGTGTACATCGCGGTCGCGGGGATTGCGACGATAAGCCCAAGCACCGTGGTGATCAGCGCCTGCGAGATGCTGCCCGCGAGCTGGTCAGGACGAGCGGGACCATCGGTGAGTGTGATCGCATCAAATGCCCCGACCATGCCCACCACGGTCCCGAGCAATCCAAGCATCGGTGCGACTGAAGCAATGAGCCCGATTCCATCGGTCATGCGATACATGCGATCGACTTCCAACTGCCCCATCTCTTCTACCGTCGATCGAAGTTCCAACATCCCAAACTGTGATCGTGATGCCCTGCGGAGCCCAGAGCCGAGGACCCTGGACACAAAGCTCGGCGATTCCGATTCTTTGCAACGCTGGATCGCCAGATCGACCTCACGATCGGCAAGCAGGGCTCGCAGATCCTCGATCAGCGTCGGCGGTGCAAGCCGATCACGCCGAATACGGAACAACTGGGTCGCGACCATACCCATCGCAGCAAGCGAGATCAGGATAATGATCATCCCGATCGGGCCGCCGTCGCCGATGTACTCCAGCAACGAGCGGTGAACCTCGGTTTCTTGCGCAAGGGTAAACGCCGGCATGCTCAAAAATGACAATGTAACCATGAACTAATCCTCTTTCGCCACTGGAGTTTCGCTTTGTTCTCGCATCGCGGAGATAAGCAATGTATCCGCTTGGGTTGCGCGTTCTGTCGTGCGGAGATAATCAGCCGCGAGCTGTGCCCCAAGCTGAATAATCGAATCGGGCGTGTCGCCCCCCGCAACCACGACGGCGATGCACTCAAGCACGCCTTGCTCACGCAAATCCTGATCTTCCTCATTCATCAACGACACGCCAATTGCGAGGCGCACCCACGAGTTCATCCAACCCGGCGTCCCCGAACGAATCCGTCGGTAGAGCGATTCACGCTTGGCTCGCCTCTTAGTTGGATCGGTCAGCAGCTGACAGCCGACAATATCATGGACAAACCGCATTCCTGTATCGCGGCTGGCCGAGCTCTTGATTCGTTTTAAAAGCTCTTCGAGTTCCGCATCGATTTCTTCACCACGATCACCAGCAGCGGCGAGCCCGTACAGCTCAAACAAGATCTGTTCTCTCTGCGGATACTCTTGAGGTTGCTCTTCTTCGAGAGGCTGCGGCTCGATGAAAACTGGAATGATCGCGGGGTGCAGCCCGGTTTCAGGATCAATCTGAGTTGATTCCAAACTCATCCCATGATCGAGTTCTTGCACTGCGCCAAGCCAGGCGGATATCGGAGATGATCCTTGAGTAACCAGGCGGAACTGCATCAGTCCGATTTCTATATCAGCACGCTGCAGACTGTGAGTTGGGTGCAGTTGTGATGCGAGCTGTTCGTAGATCGGACCAGCAGACACAGGGTCACCACGCAATCGCCGCTCCCTTGCACGATGGGCATTCATCGCGACTTCTCTATACCGCTGCGATTCACCCGCCCACCCTTCCGGCAATGCACGCAGATCATACCAGGGCACGACCACAGGGATAGGTTCACCCTCGAGCCGAACGCTCACCCCATGATCGCTCAAGGTGATCTCCTTGGCATTCAACGGTACGGCCGACGACCAACGATGAACCTCACCATCCAGCGCAAAGCCAGCGATCAGCGTGACCAAGAGCCCAAGTATCATGGCCTGCCCTCACGAATATGGGTGAACCGCCCGCCGGATGTCCGGGCGATGGTCCGCATCACCTTGATCACCCGCTTGGTGTCATCGGGAGATCCACCGGGGCTTCCGAAGAGGATGCAATGGATCGGCACGCGTTTTCCTTTGTTGAGATCTTTGATCCGCTCAGGCACCTGATCAGATTCAACAAACTCGCCATCGGTCATGAGGTAGATGGCGTCGGGCGGCGGCTCCATCGAAAAAACCCGGGTCATGGCGGAGTTCGGATGCGTTGCTCCCACAGGATCTATTGCAAGCAACGCCGCGTTGGCCGACAGCTTGTTAGGCTGCGTTGCTCGTATCCACTCGCCGGTGCCGAAGAGCGAGATGGAAGAACCCGAGTACAACTCAACAACAAACTCCGCGCCAGCATCAAGCCCACGGATCGAGCGGACAAGTTCGTTACGCGTCATCTCCCATCGGCTCATTTCTTGGGATTGGGTGAGCGAGTTCATCGAACCTGAGCGGTCAACAACATAGGCGAATCTCGATCCGGCCGCCTCAAGCCCAAAGAAACTGGCCCCGCTCCCCGAGCCTGCCCCCGCGCTCCCGATGGTCGAGTCATTCCCGCTCAAGGATCCGCCCGCCGGTGATAAACTCGGTGCGATCGAGTCGGCAAGGTCTGACACCGAGAGATCTGTCTGGATATCTGAAAGCAGGTCGAGATCTGTGATGGGTTCAAACTCGGCGACCTGTGCATCCACCGAGGGTGCTTCAATCGGTACCGCGGTCATCGCATCAAGATCGTCGCTCGTCAGAATCGCGAACTCGACCCCTTCGCCCTCACTCCCGCCCGCGTCGCCGTAGCTGAACTGCACATTGAGAAGGGCAGCAAGGATGAGCAGAACCAGATGAACCGCCAATGAGACGCCGATCCCGACAATCGTTGCCTTCTCGATCAGACGCCGGCTCCGTCGACCGGCGGGCGATTCGTCATGGGCGAACTGGATACTCGGATTCTTTGGCAAGCTTGGGTTCCGGGGGTGGTGGCGTCTTTCGGGACAAGTATCGACAAATCGTGTTTCGTCTGTCCAATGAGTCCCAATCCCGATTGGATTCGTCCAAGGTACCCGATTGGTTCGGGCTGGTGTTGTATTGTGCGTGAAATAGTGGTTGACCGCCTGCATCGGGCGGTGTTCAATGCCCCGGCAATCACCACCGAACCACCGGCGAAGAGGACCACCCATATGAGCACACAAACCCCACGCCGACCACGCCCGCATCGGGTCCTCCTCAAGCTCTCCGGAGAGTCATTCTGCGCAGCCAATGGGTTCGGGATTAATACCCATGAACTCGGGGTGATCGCGAGCGAAGTGCTTGATGCGACCAAAGCCGGGGCCCAAGTCGCCGTCGTCGTCGGGGGCGGAAACATTATCCGAGGCGCCGAACTCGCCCAATCAGGCGATATCCAACAATCGACAGCGGACTACATGGGTATGCTGGGCACGGTGATGAATGCGGTGGCACTTAAAGAAAAACTGGACTCGATCGGCATCGACTCGCGCGTGATGTCGGCCCTCGATATCCAAGCCGTGGCCGAGCCCTTCATTCGTGGGCGTGCACTGCGCCATCTCGAAAAAGGCCGGGTCGTGATCCTCGCTGCCGGGACGGGCAACCCATTCTTTACCACGGACACATGCGCAGCACTTCGCGCAACCGAACTCGATTGTGATGTTCTGCTCAAAGCGACCAAGGTTGATGGCGTGTACTCCGCCGATCCACAGAAGGATCCATCCGCAACCCGGTATGACGAGCTGACATTCACCCAGGCGATCGAAAAACAGCTGGGTGTAATGGATCTCACCGCATTGGCCATGTGCCAAGAACAAGGCATCCCGGTGATCGTGTTTGATTTTAAGCAATCAGGAAACATCCGAAAGGTGATCGAGGGCGAGCCCATCGGGACGCTCCTGCAGACCGAAGAATGACCCGCTGGCGTTGCTCGGATATACTTCACCAAGCACACCCGATACATCACCACCAATGAAAGATTGACCAATGAGCACCGATCCAGACACCATTTTACTCGAAGCCGAAGCAGCAATGACCAAGGCAATCGATTACCTGAGCCATGAGATGCAGGGGATTCGAGCCGGGCGGGCATCACCTGCGATGGTGGAGTATGTCAAGGTCGATTACTACGGCTCACCGACCGATCTCAAAAGCCTTGCAGTCATCTCTTCTCCTGAGGCGAACACGCTGGTCATCAAGCCCTTCGATGTCTCTTCGCTTCAAGCAATCAAGAATGGGATCGAGGAAGCCAATCTCGGCGTGAACCCTCAGATCGAAGACAAGCACATCAGGATCTCAATCCCAGCCCTTTCGGGCGACCGCCGTAAACAGCTTGTTGCACAAGCAAAGAAGGTCGGCGAAGAACAAAAAGTGGTCATGCGCAATGGGAGGCGTGACGGCAACAAGCACGCTGACACACTCGCCAAGCAGGACGGCACCCACTATTCTGAAGACGAGATCAGCACCCTCAAGACCGAGATCCAGGATCTGCTCAAAAAATACGAAGCCAAGATTGAAGAGATGCTCAAAAAGAAAACCGAAGACATCCTACAAGCTTGAATGAACACTATTGACCTGGGAAACAGATCATCACAGACGATAAAAAAACGCCCATTCCGGGCGTTCTTTTTTGCTATGGATTGAAACATGAACTCACCGGATTATCAATGCCTTAGGGCTGATCAGCAGGACGGATTCATCGCGGAGCAAAGCAAGCCCGTTGAGGGTTTCGACGACACTCTCGTATCGACGATCGCCAAGCAGCGAGCGGAGAGTCATCTCGAGTTGGGCATTGCCGACGCTCATGCCGGGAGCCTGGAGAAACCCGCCGAGCATATTGCCGATTGATTCCTCAAAGCTTGGTGGCTGTGGGTAATGCACGACATCAAAGTCGCCCATCTCCCTCTCGGCTGCGAGCTCATTGATCGCGTCGTCGAGCCCGCCAATCTCGTCGGCCATATGAAGTTTCACCGCATCTGACCCCAAGAAAAGACGCCCCTCTGCGGTTTCGGAGAGCACGATCCCATCACGCCCTTGGGTTACCCTTGAAGTAAAGAGGTCGTAGGTTTCGGTCATCTGCTCGCGGATCACCTTGAGCTGCGATGCATCCCATGGTTTGGATGCGCTGAACAGTCCCCCCATCGGTCCTCGTGATCTTTCGACGATACGAATCTGTGCCTTCTCGTACAGTTCGCCCATCGCGTACTTGCCGCCAACGACACCGATTGATCCCACCACACTCGATGGATTTACAAAGACCTTATCGCCCGCAGCGAGCACATAGTACCCGCCGGAGGCAGCCATCCCGCCGACGCTGACCCATACCGGCTTCTCGGTTTTTAGCCGTTCAATTCCCTGCCACATCACCTCTGAAGCGATAGCGGATCCGCCGGGCGAATCGATGCGGACAATCACGCCCTCGATGAGGTCTTCTTTCAGAATGGCCTCGATAGAGTTACGGATCGTTCTGCTTCCGACGGACTGCCCGCCGCCGAACATCCCGCCCGAAGAGGAATCGCCATCGATGATGGTGCCATTGATGTGCAGCACCGCTATCGTCGGATGATCTATATGTAATGCGGTATCTTCGCCGAGCATCGAGAGAAAAGACAACGGGTTCGTGAAGTCCATCTGGGGCGAGTTGACCGCGTACGGATCCTTTACCCAACTCACATCCGCATCGTAAAAATCTTCAAGGTGATCGTTCAGATCAGGCAGATCCACTACAAAATCAATCAGCCCCGCCTCGATGGCATCGTCTCCGTCGGCGGTCCAAGCGATCTCCATCGCTTGATCGAGCTGACGATCATTGAGATCTCGCCCATCTTTGACCATGGTTCGGATGTTGCTGTACATCGAATCGAGCAGCCCAGAGATGTTCTCGTCCCACTCGGGCGAAGGCGCCGATCGGGTCATCTGCTCATTGGCTCCCTTGTACGCACCGACCTGGACAAGCTGCGCCTTAACGCCGATCCATGAGAGGGTATCGGCGAGGAACATCTCCTCCATGTGCAGCCCCGGGAACGACACAAAGCCGCCCGACTGGAGGATGACCTCGTCCGCGAAAGACCCGAGCAACAGATCCGGTGTGTTGTATCCCTCAGCAAAGAGATGAACACTCTTTCCTTCGCTCTTGAATCTCTCGATCGCTTGCCCCAACTCTTCGATCTGCGTTGTGCCCATTGCAGAATCCTTGAGCCGGATCAGAATCCCTGAAAACTCATCGTCATATGCAAGCGTGTCAATCGTATTGACAAGCCCAAGCAGGGTATCGGCGCCCTCACCGAGCCAGGTGAATCCTGCATCCATCTCGGCGGGGGTGCCTGAGAGTTCGAGCACCGCGATGCTGACCGAATCATCGGTGCCCGCCAGAGCAGACATGCTTGAAGCAGAGAGCACGATCGCGGCAGCGATCGGGCGGGAACAGTTACGCATAGATTTCAGTGTGAACATTGAATCCTCCGTGTGTAGTGAGCCACCGTTTCCATCGGTGTTGCCCTGATTCTATGGGCAAAGCCTATCCTTGGTTTCAAGATCGTGATAATCGATCGTCTTTCTCGCTGTTTGTTTCGAATACATCGCTCAGTCCAACCCCAGGTCGCACGATCACCGGAAAGAGCCTCAGCGTGTCAATCACAATATTGACGAGCCCAACGGTCAACAGAACCGATCCCAGCGTAACCAGGACGATCTGGACTGCGGAAAGCACCTCACCGATACCACCGTCGATAAAGATCCCGAGAACATGCAGAAGATCCCCAACCGCTGCAACAGAGAATGAAGCGATCACCGCATACATCGACTGCCGATCAATTCGCCCGGTTCGCACCACAACAGACCTGATCGCGAGCCCCACCGCGTTGGGGCGGAGCCCCCAGAGGATGATGGCGACGCACCCAAACATGAACAACCGATAGATCACCCGATCAAGCGAGGAGTTGCCCGGATTGAGCAACGGTGAAGTCGATGAGAGATCAAATCGATATAGCGACCCGTAGATAAAAAGCAGCGGCCCATACGCTGCGACACCAACCGCAGCCCGGAGCGCATCGACCCGCCGCACCCTCCGGTGCGGCTGCAACATCCCCAACGCACCGATTCCTGAACATGCGATGGCCGTCAAACCCACCCACGGCACCCAGGAAGGGTTCCATTGCGATGAGGTGAGGTTCCGGAGCAACTCATTGATCCGCAGTGCCCAGACCATCAGCACCGCAATCAATGCCCCGATGCTCCACATCTGCATGCCGACTGCTGTTATCTTGGGATATGACAACGGCGTGATCTGTTCGGCGTCAGGATCGACCACGCTAAGAATCGTCGCCCTAATTGGGAGTTGACACTCTGGGCAGCATGCCCGGATGGATAAGCCACGGAGATCGTACCCACATCGGATACAACAGAGTTCTCCGACAAGTTGACGGGCGATGCCGTCAATATCCTCCTGCCCGCCGGCAGTGTGAGAATGCAGGTTTTTCTTCGGATCAGTACCCACAGAGATCGCCTTTCGAGACCGGGTCCAGCGAGTGTAAAGCATACCATAAGGAACCGATCGAAGCATCATGCGAATCAAACTTCGTTGTTCTTGGTCTAGACTTCATAGACCGGATCGAATCAGGCTGATATAGACTTGTGAGGGTATATGAATCAACGGATCGCTGAACTGCGGGAGCAAATTGCTGGAATCTTCCTCGGAGAGAACCCCGCGATCGACTGGACGCTCTGCTCACTCTTTGCTCGCGGGCATGTGCTTCTCGAGGATGTCCCGGGGGTCGGCAAGACCCTGCTCGCATCCGTGCTCGCCAAGTCCATCGATTGCCCTTTTTCCCGAATTCAGTTCACCCCAGATATGCTGCCAGCAGATCTGATCGGCGTCTCCATCTTTTCTCGGGATGGTGAAATCCTCAAGTTTCAACCAGGACCGCTGTTCACGAGCATCCTGCTGGCCGATGAGATCAATCGGACCACACCAAAGACTCAGTCCGCCCTGCTCGAAGCAATGAGTGAAGCGCAGGTCACCATCGACGGCACGACCCACCAACTCCCACTGCCCTTTATGGTCATCGCGACCCAGAACCCAAGCGAGTTTGAAGGCACATTCCCGCTGCCCGAAAATCAACTCGATCGGTTCCTGATGCGTATATCGCTCGGATACCCGGACGCAGACGCCGAGACCAACCTGCTTGATCTTCGTCCATCGACAACCATGCTCGATACGCTTCCAGCGGTTTTGCACGCTGACGATATCGTTGCTATCCAGCAGGAAGTAGACAATATCCACATGAGCGAACCTGTACGGCGATACATTGTTGAACTCGCACGCCAAACGCGTGAGAGCGACGAGATCATGGTCGGGCTATCACCACGGGGCTCGCTCGCGCTCGCTCAGGCTTCGCGGGCGTGGGCGTGGATGAAACAGCGTGAGTTTGTCACTCCGGATGATGTGCTTGAGCTCATCTCTCCGGTTTGTGCGCACCGGATTGTCATTCATGGCGGCTCTACGGGCGCACACTGGCAACACGCCGAAGAACTTGTTCTCGCAGCCTCTCAAAGAGTCGCGGCGCCGGCCTGATCACTATTGTTAATGAGTAGCTGGTCGATCACCTCGATCGCGTGGACTGCACGAACGCCTACTCCGTCGAGCAGTTGGTGTCGGCATGAGGTGCCTGATGCCACAATGTAGTCCCCTGGTGCCGAACTATTCACCAATGGGAAGAGTCTCTGTGATCCAATCCGCATCGAGAGATCATATTTGTCGTCTGTGAATCCGAATGCGCCCGCCATGCCGCAGCAACCGGTATCGAGAAGATCCGTGTGATTGGGAAACAGCCGCTGAAAGAGTGCCCCGGCAGATTTATCACCCCAGAGCGACTTCTGATGGCAATGCCCATGTACTCTGATTGTTCCGGACGGTTTCTTCAAGCCCGGCATCTTGGGATGCTTCCCCCAATACGCATCAAGGAATGACTCCGGCAGTGCAGCCTTCGAAGCGAGTTTTTTTCGGCGATCAAGCGGGCGGTCAATCGCAAGCTCAAGCCAATCATCACAGACCGCGGAAAGACATGATGGCTCGGGAATGATGAATCCAGAGAGATCAGGATCATCGATGTATGGTTCGATCTTGTCAAACATCCGTTCGATATCACGGATCGCAATCGGGAGGCATCCCTGCGATATCGCCGCCCGGCCGAGATCAGAAACGGGAAGAACCCCAACCCCATACCCAAACCGTTCGAGCACACGCTGAGTCGCCCGCACGATCGCGGGCTCATTGTGCATGGAAAAAGTGTCGGCAAGAATCAAAGCCTTCGGGGACGCTTCCCGGGGAAGCGGGATCGCTTTGCAAGGTGACTCAAACCGGGGCAGGGAACGCGAAGGATGGATTGAGAGCGCATGATTCAACACGGATCTGACCGGCAAGGATCTCCCAATCGCGTTTGTGAGTCGAGGAGCGATTGAGCCTATCCGATTGAGCTGATGTATCCTTGAAAAAACACGAGCACGCAGCGGGGTGCTCTTTCGCTGAGCGTAACTCTGGGCGAGGTATTCAGCCTTAAGCTTGGCAATATCCACGCTGCTCGGGCATTCTGATTTACATGCCTTGCAGCTCAGACACAGATTAAGCACACCCAGTGTCCCCGGATCATCCCACCCGTCTTTGGCATTGGCTGCGAGCTGTCCGGTGATCGCAAGACGAAGTGCGTTGCCCCGCCCACGCGTGCTGTGCCGTTCGTCCAGTGTTGCTTGGTAGGAAGGGCACATGGTGCCGACCTCTTTTTTGCGGCATACCCCAGCCCCGTTGCACATCTCCACCGCATGGGCGAACCCGCCTTGCGATGCGTACGAGAAATAGGTTTCGACAGTCGGCGGCGAAACCGGGGCGTGACTCGGTTTTATTCGTGTCTTGTCCGCAATCGACTCGATTGGTCCGGGGCTTGTGATGTTTCCTGGGTTCATTCGACCGTGCGGATCGAACACCGCCTTCACATTTCTGAACGCCTGCATGAGCTCTTCGCCAAAGAACGCTTCGAGCAGTGGCCCGCGAGCCCTGCCGTCGCCATGCTCTCCGGATGGGACGCCCCCGAGCGATTGAGCGAGTCGACTTACCCGATCCGCAATCCGGATCATCCGTTGTTCGTCTTGCGGATCACGAAGATCGAGCAACGGGCGGACATGCAGCACGCCCACTGAGGCATGAGCGTAGTACGAAGCGACGGTGCCTTCATCCTCAACAATCTGCCTGAATCCGGAGACAAACTCGTTGAGATGCTCGACCGGGACCGCATTGTCTTCGACAAAGCCGAGCGGTTTGCGAGCCCCGGCGATGGCGTGGAGCAGCGGCTCGCCCGCCTTTCGCAATGCCCATGCATCACGCACATCACTGGGATCATCGCAGATTCGCATTGAGGAATCGGGGAACAGAGCCTTGAGCGCCTCAACTTGCTCATCGAGCCTCTCCCCCTCTTGATTTTCGTAGAACTCGACATAGAGCACCGCCCTAGGAAGGTCGCCATTCGCAACACGAGGCAAGACCTCTGTGTAGGCAGCACAGGTCGGGTTCTGCTTGGCGAGATCGAGTATCAACTGATCCAACAACTCGACGGCACTGGGTTTCAAGGTGAGGATAGATTCGACCGCTTCGATCGCCTGCTCGATTGATCCAAATGAAAGCAGCGTGAGCCGCGAGTTTGTAGGAATGGGAACAAGTTTGAGCTTTGCGCCCAGCGTTACCGCAAGTGTGCCTTCCGAGCCACAGAGGAGCGGGGCAAGATTGATCTTCGAGAGATCCTTCCCATGGCGATCGATCTGAGCAAGAACTTCATCGAGTTGATACCCGGCGCTGCGCCGCATGGTCTTTGGAAACCGCTCACGGATCTGGTCGGCGTGTTGCTCGACAATGTTCATCACGGACTCTGTGATACTGCGTACATGCGGGTCTTGCATGGCGCTGCCCGGTCCAAAGCGAACCCGGGTGCCATCCCAGAGGCAGGCATCGATCTCCAGCACATTCTCTGAGGTTCGCCCGTAAAGGATCGAATGGGCACCCGCGGCATTGTTCCCGATGCACCCGCCGATGTTGGCCTGTCTCGCGGTCGAGGGATCTGGAGCAAAGTGCAATCCAGATGACATGATTTGATCGTTGAGATCCTCGATGGTTATGCCCGGCTCAACTCGGCACCAGCGATGAGCCTCGTTGAGTTCCAGAAGCCGAGTGCAGCGCGAAGAGAGGTCGACCACGACCGCATCACTGACGCATTGACCTGCCAGGCTTGTTCCACCACCACGAGGGAGTACGGGCAGTTGTGCGTCAGCCAGGATCTTGACGGCACAGGCTGCATCATCGGGCGAGTGCGGCACGAGCACGCCCTTGGGAAACACCTGATAGATAGAGGCATCGGTTGCGTAGATCCCTCGTGAGGTTTGATCGAACCAGATATCTACGGCGCACGAGGCAGCAAGCCGCTGTTCAAGTTCTGAGTTCAACTGGTCGTCAGGTCCCATGCGGTTGTACTCTAGGTTGAGCGTGCGCATAAAAAACGGGGCTCGCCTAGATGGCGAGCCCCGGTCACGATTCAAGCTAGGCGTGAGCGCCTGTCATTTAGTCGTAGTAAGGGCTGATAGCGAAGCTGCCGGTTGGGTTCACTTCGTAGTACTGAACGAGGAATGCGTTCCGGTTGTTCTCGGTGCCACCGAGGTTTACCGTTGCACCACTTGCAGGCGAGGTCACAGGCGTACGATCCTGGTCATCCTCATTGACAAAGATGTTGTCAGACTGCGACTTGCTCTCGTTGTTGAGTGCGGTAAATGTCCAGATAATATTGGCTGGGTCTGGCTGATTGAAGAACTTGACATGGTTGTCATTGAACCCAATATTACCGTTCCACTCGGTACGGGTACCCTGCATAGCAAGGGTAATCGAGGTGTTGCCGAGAGGCTCTTCACCGTCACCGGATGACACACTGGTTGTATCTGCAAGGTCCCAGGTGCCGTTGTCTGCACCGCCGTTGAGTTCCCATGCACCGGGGCCACGATTGGAGAGGGCAGCCTGAGTGGACGAGAAGGTATTCTGCCACATTGCACGACGCTGAAGAATCGGCGGAGTGTGAGCGTAGCTGAAGTTACCAAACTGTCCGGCAGTTGCACCATTCGCAGTACCGTTGGTGTAAGTATTGTCGTTTGGGGTGCCGAGGAAGTTCGGATCCCAAAGAGCTTGTGCTTTTTCTACCTCGTCTGAGCCGGCTGCACCAGTTGGTGAATCGTACTCATAGGTGGTGTTTTTTTCGTAGTTGCCGAGCTCAACCGGGCTGAGACAGATCTCAACATCGATATCGCCAGTCTTGATCATGGCCGAGAAGATGTGACCGGTGGTGTCCTTCTCGATGGGGCTGGTGCCAGAAACTTCGATTGTTTTGTCATTCTTGTCGAGACGACTTGGCAACGGGTAGTTCTCGTTGTTGTTGCCTGCAAAGATGACCAAGCCCTGCATGAGACCACGCACCTGGGTGGCGTCCTTGAGCTTGTTTGCCTGCTGCTTGGCCTTAGCCAATGCGGGCAAAAGGATTCCGATGAGCAGAGCGATGATCGCGATCACCACCAGCAGCTCGATGAGCGTAAACGCACTTCTTTTCTTGTTTGTCACAGCGTGACTCCTTACCTATTTGGAAGCATTGCTTCCGGTTGCTTTTCTTGCTCTCGAAGTGAGAGCACATAATCCGTCCGCAATTCGCCCTGCGGACACTCAAGGCCGGATTGTCGGCGTGAGCGACTTGGCGGAATAAGCAACGGGGAAATCCCCAGATAAGGACTACATGGTCGTTGCCAAACCTCACACACCATTGATGCCACATTGGGCGATCAGTCGAATAGTATCAGATCCCGATTCGCACGACAACCCCGTGTGGTTTCAATCTTGCCTCTCTTTCCAACTTGAAATCTGAACACCCCATGCCCAATCATTGCCCAAACATTTCGATCTCGAAGCTTGGAATCACCCTTCCATCAGCCCCCAACCCTGTCGCCAGCTACCTGCCCACGCGGAGAAGCGGGAATCTTGTTTACATCTCTGGGCAGATCCCGATTCAAGATGGAAAACTGCTCGCCACGGGTCTTGTGCCCAGCGAAGTCGATACAGATATTGCAACCCAATGTGCTCGGGCGTGCACGCTCAATGCTTTGGCTTGCCTGCAGGCAGAGATCGGAGACCTCGCCCTCGTCACGGGTGTCATCCGTGTTGGAGTGTTTGTAGCGAGCGATCCCGAGTTTGGAGGGCAGCCGCAGATCGCAAACGGTTGCTCTGACCTCTTGAAAGAGGTGTTTGGTGATATCGGCAGACACGCGCGAGCTGCGGTTGGGTGCGCATCGCTGCCCCTTAATGCACCTGTAGAAATCGAGTTCCTGTTCGAGGTCTCTGCTTAGTTCCCAAAGGCCTTGGCGTAGTCGGCGAGGAAAGTTTCAATACCTGAATCCGTCAATGGGTGATTCATCATCTGCTTGATGACTTTGAGCGGCAAGGTCGCCACATCCGCACCGATCATGGCACACTCGAGCATGTGTTTGGGATGGCGAATAGACGCTGCGAGGATCTTGGTCTCAAATCCATAGTTGTCGTAGATTGTGCGGATGCGTGCGATCAACTCGGTGCCGTCCTCGCCGATATCGTCCAGCCGCCCGATGAACGGGCTGACAAGGTAGGCTCCCGCTTTGGCGACCATCATCGCCTGCAACGGCTGAAAACAGAGGGTCATATTGGTCTTGATGCCCTCGTCGGAGAGCGATTTACACGCCTTGAGCCCGTCAACGGTTGTCGGCAGTTTGACGACAATGTTTGAGGCGATCTTGGCCCGCTCTTTTCCCTCCACGACCATCTGCTTGTATTCGGTTGCGATAACCTCTGCGGAAACCGGCCCTGAAACGACATCGCAGATCTCTGCGAGCCGAACTCCATAATCGATCCCCTCCTTCGCGATGAGCGAGGGGTTGGTGGTGACGCCGTCAAGGATTCCGAGTTCATGAGCTTCCTTGATTTCAACAAGATTTGCGGTGTCTACATAGATTTCCACGGTCGTTCTCCGGGCTGGAGTTTGAGGCAATTTGAGGACAGGGTCGACTTTAGGCGCCGCGGGTGACTCAACCTATGCAGGCGATTCCAGAAGTGCGAGCAGTCGACGCCTGACGATCTTACCGGTTGCATTCCTGGGTAACTCGCCAATGATTGCGATACACCGTGGCACCTTGAAACCTGCGAGTCTCTCGCGGCACCAGATCTTGAGAGCGTCCGATTCAATCGAGCACCCGTCTTCGAGTTCTACAAACCCGATCGGTACCTCGCCCCTTACGGGATCGATCAAGCCGCACACGCCGGACGCATGGACCGAGGGATGGGCGTCGAGGACTTCTTCGATCTCTCTCGGGAAAACATTTTCCCCTCCAACGATCATCATTTCTTTAATGCGTCCAGTTATGGAGAGAAACCCATCGCAATCGATCTGAGCCATATCACCCGTCTTGAGGTAACCATGCTCATCGAATGCTTTCTTGGTTTCCTCATCGAGTTGAAAATAGCCCTGCATGACATTGGGTCCGGCGATTCTGAGTTCGCCGTCTGTGCCAGCAGGCAACTCTAAGCTCGTCTCTGGATCTACGACTCTCTGGATGACACCCGGCAACGCTCGCCCCACGGTTCCCTGGCGGTTTTCGGTAGGCATGAGCACATTGGTGACCGGGGATGTCTCGGTCATGCCGTACCCTTCACACAGACACACGCCGAACCGCTCTTGAAATCTGCGGACAACATCTTCGGGCAACGGCTCGCCGCCACTGATCGCGAGGCGCAGAGATTGAAAATCTTCTGGCTTGGCGTTCTTAACGGTCAGAAGCGCGTTATACATCGATGGAATACCGAGAAAAATACTCGCTCGTTCTTCTTTGATGCCTTCGACGATTCTTTTCGGCATGAACCTCGCCGAATAACAAACGCGAGCACCGGCCATGATCGGCACCAATGTCAACGCGGTCAGCCCAAAGCTATGAAACTGCGGGAGCACTCCAAAGAATGTATCACCCGCACTCACTTCGATATGCTCGGTGACCTGCTTTGTATTCGCGAGCAGATTTCCATGAGTGAGCATGACCCCCTTGGGGCGTCCTGAGGTGCCGGATGTATACAGCAATACCGCGAGAGCATCTCGACTTGATGTTTTCGGGAGCCTCGGCGATGGCATGGATCTGAAGCTCAGGTCTTCAAGGTAAACCAGGTTCTTGACTCTTGGAACAAACCCCATGTGCTCAATGAGTTTTCTCGATGCAATGATCACATCACAGCCGCAATCATCAATCACATACTGGAGTTCTTCCTGCGAGAGCAGGTAGTTCATCGGCACGATCGCACGACCCGTGAGCCAGGCGCCGAGAGCTGCCATCGGAAAAACACCAGATGTAGGAATGAGCAGCCCTACCCGAGGAACACGGGCAAGCGAATCGATCTGATCCGCGATATGCATCGCACCCGCAAGGACTTCCATCCCTTTGTACGAGCGCTGGTCATCGGTGATAAGGACCCGGTTCAATGACTTGAGCAGATTCCAAGCGAGCGCCATTCCAAGATTCAAAGCGTGTCCTTTCGTTGGAAGCCGTAACTAAAAAACCCAGACCTCAAGACCATGCGGCGCATTACGGAGATCATTTGATACCCGCACAGAGCGTAGAACATCACCGGATTGAACATCAAAGGCGGTCACCGTCCCCGGAGAAGAACCAGCGATGACCAATCCCGAATCCTCGTGCACACATAATCCACGCCCGAATGCCTGGCGTGCATAATCGCCCGGGATGCCTGTGTTCAACAACTCCTCAACTGGGTAGGTTGGGAATGAAAATGTCTTCTCGATTTCACCTTGCGTAGTCTGGATGACAGCGGCATCATTGCCGGTCGAGTTCATCAAGACCCGCTGGCCGATCATCTGGCAGTTGTGCGTTGTCTGCGGGATCGCAGCGATTGGCTTCAACTGATTCGCATGGAGTTTCAAAAACACACCGAACCGGAGCCCCGAGAAACAAACATCGTGTTCATGCATCGTGACATTATTGATATGAAGCGTGTCGGCCTTCTCTGGCCCCGCCTTGCTATTGGGATCATAAGGCTTAGAACCCAAAGCCCGCACCCGCTTCCCCCGGTGCACCTTGGTGACCGGGTGAATCCACCATGCGATGTCAAACACTTGCAGCTTGGTGTCAAACCGGAGAATCGAATCGAAGCTTGTTGCACTGAGGTAGATGTACCGCTCGCCGTCGTAGCAGATCTCGTGGCAATGATGCAGGTACTTGCAAGAAAATGAGCGGAGCACATTGAAGCCCTGATCAAAGACAAAGAGTTCATCGGAAGCCGCAATGTAGATTTCATTGTCCACATAGCAGATTCCCCGAAGGCCGCGCCCCATGCCTCGCCCTTGCCAATCAATTGCAGTGGTGTTCCAATCGATGACTTGCTCAAAGTTGCCCGATTCAAGATCAATCAGATACGCACCGCCATGAGAATCACCCTGCTGAGATGAACGGACGACATCAGTCATGAGAACAGTGGGCAAAGTCATCGCGGCTTACTCTCCCTCCGCGATCACCGAGGCCATCGCGATCGAGTCTGTATGGGTAAGCGAGACATGCCAGATCGAGATTCCGATCTCATCAGCGAGTTCTGCCGCCCGCCCGCTGACCTTTAGCATCGGCTTACCGGAAGGCAGCTTGGCGACCGATACATCGGTCCATCCGATTCCCTGGCTCCAGCCAGTACCGAGCGCTTTGAGCGCAGCTTCTTTGGCCGCAAACCGAGCCGCGAGATGCTCGTTGCGTCGTTTCCCAACGCCCGCGTCCTGTTGTTCTTGCGCGGTAAACACTCGATCAAGGAACCGGTCAGGATGATCGGCGAGCATGCCCGCAATACGAGCGGTTTCGGTGATATCAATGCCATGCCCGATGATTCGCATGGGGGAGTTTAGTCATTGGACTTCGGGGTCGTTTTCTTTGGAGTTTCCGCGGGCGTGCTCGCCGCCGGCGCATCGCTCTTTGTAGGCTTCGCCTCGGGAGCGGCAGGCTTGGACTCTGACCCCTTCTTATCATCCTTGGCTGCTTTTTTGTATGAATCTGATCGGTAGTCTGTCTGGTAGAATCCCGTGCCCTTAAAGATCACCGCGGCCCCGGTGCCTATGAGCCGTTCAAGTTTCATCTTCTTGCACTCTGGGCATTTGCGCTTGACTGAATCTGACATCGCTTGAAACAGCTCAAACTCATGCCCGCAATCATTGCACCGGTAGTCGTAAGTCGGCATGGCTCATTCTTTCTCGTCTGCAGTCGCTGCAACGACGACAACCTTGGCGGGGCGGACGACTCGATCGCCGAGTTTGTACCCAACGCTCATCGTGTTTGTGATCTGCCCCGGCTCATACTCATCCGAGGGTTGCTGCATCATCGCCTCATGATCGCCCGGATTGAACTCGTCGCCCGGCACTGGGCTGATCGAGCTGACACCGTACCCTGAGAGAATCCGGATAAACTCCGCCCGAGTCATGCCAACGCCTTCGAGGAGTTGAGTGGAGTTGACCTTCTCTGGATCTTGTAGCAACGCCATGTCGAACTGATCCAAAAGCGGGATGAGCCCCTGGACAACACCTTGCACGGCGGAGGTTCTCGCCTCGCGTTCGTTGTTGGTTGCCCTTCTCTGGAAGTTCTGATGATCGGCGATGGTGCGGATGAGCTTGCTCTGGATCTCATCACGCTGATTGATCTTCTCGACCAGAGCGTCAACGATCTCTTCCATCTCTGGTGAGACCTCAAGCTCCCCGGATTTGGCAAGCTGACAGATGGCCTCTATGCGGAGATCCCGCTCCTGCGAAGAATCTTCTTGCGGCACTGTTTCCGCAGCTTCTAGCTCTTCGATACGCTCGGTTGTGTCGTGTGTTTCTTCTTTGTTCATGGCTTATCCACCAAACAGATCGGTGATCTTTTTGAGGAACCCGTGCGATTCTGGGTTCACATGTTTATCTTCAGTCCCGGCAAACTCACGAAGGAGGTCCTCCTGCTTGTTTGTGAGTTTCTTCGGCGTTTCAATCTTGACAACAATTACCAAATCGCCCTTGCGCCCGCTGCGAAGGTTCGGCAACCCCGCGCCGTCGATGCGGAAGAGCTCGCCATACTGCGTGCCCTTCTTAATCGTCAGCACGCGTTTGCCCTCGAGTGTTGGAACATCAACATCCGCACCAAGCGCCGCCTGGGTAAAGCTAATCGGGAGTTCCATCAAGAGATGATCGCCATCACGCTCAAAGAACTCGTGATGCTTGACGCGTGCGACAACATGCAGATCACCACGAACACCAGCCCCGCCCGGCGATTGCTCTTGCGCGGGCGGTTCGCCCTCTCCCTGCACACGCACGGCCTGCCCGTCATGGATACCAGCGGGAATCTTGACACTCAGCTTCCGCTTCTTGCCCACACGCCCGCGCCCGTGGCACGATGCGCATTTATCCTTGATGATCTTGCCAGAACCCCGGCAACTCGGGCACGCCACGACCATGCGGAACATCCCGCCGAGCCCGCCCTGCTGAACCTTGCCCTGCCCGTTGCAGGTGCCGCATGTTTCGGGGTCGGATCCGGGCTTTGCGCCGCTGCCGGTGCAGGTCTCGCAGACATCCATCCGCGTAAACTCGACATCCCGCGAGCACCCGTTGAGCACATCCTTGAGATCGAGCGTGACCTCGGTTTCAAGATCGTACCCGCGTGCCTGCCCTCGCCGTTGAGTGCGTCCGCCGCCACCGAAACCTCCACCGCCGCCGCTGAAGATATCGTTGAACATCGAAAAGATGTCCTCGACATTCATGCGGTTGAAGTCATGCCCCGCAGCCCCACGCCCGCGGAGCCCCTCGTGCCCGTACTGGTCGTAAATCTTCTTCTTCGATTCGTCGGAAAGCACCTCGTATGCCTCAGCGCACTCCTTGAACCTTTGCTCTGCTTCCTTGTCGTCCGGGTTGCGGTCTGGGTGATACTTCATCGCCAGCCGCCGGTAAGCGCGTTTGATATCGTCCGCATCCGAAGAGCGTTCAACCCCGAGAACTTCATAATAATCGCGTGTTGCTGGCATAAACAAACCCCCACCGTTTCCGCCGGGGGCTTGAGAAAAATCGTTTAGCTCACCGCGCCCACTTCCGGCTTGGTGTCTTCCTTCAGGTCGGTCAGCATCACATC
This sequence comes from Phycisphaerales bacterium, assembly GCA_029260265.1. GTDB lineage: Bacteria > Planctomycetota > Phycisphaerae > Phycisphaerales > UBA1924 > UBA1924. Next base: position 429,651 of record JAJDDO010000026.1, on the reverse strand, counting down.
CGTCGTCAGCATCAAGCCAGACACCGACGCCGCGTTGATGATCGCGCTCTTGGCGACCAACGCCGGGTCGATGATCCCAGCCTTGACCAGATCGGTGTAGTCACCCGTCGCGGCGTTGAGTCCGAAGTTGCCTTCTTCTTCCAGAACCGTGTCGACCGCGAGGTCGCCATCGAAGCCGGCGTTGGTCGCGATCTGGTACGCCGGAGCGGTGAGAGCGCGGGCGAGAATATCGAAGCCGAACCTCTCGTCGCCCTTGACCTTCTTCGCGCCGGCTTCAACCGAAGCGATCGCACGCAGCATCGCCACGCCGCCGCCGGGGATATACCCTTCTTTGGCGGCTGCACGCGTTGCGTGCAGCGCGTCGTCGACGAGGTCCTTGGTGGCCTTCATCTCGGTTTCAGACGATCCGCCGACGGAGATGATCGCAACGCCGCCGGTGAGCTTGGCGTGGCGTTCCATCAACTTCTCGCGGTCGTAGTCTGAGGTGGATTTTTCATGCAACGCGAGAATCTGGTTCGCACGCGCGGTGATATCCGCCTTCTTGCCGGCACCCTGCACGATCGTCGTGTTGTCCTTGGTGATCACGATCCGCTTGGCCTTGCCCAACTCGTTGAGCTCGACCGATTCGAGGCTGCGCCCCAGATCTTCGGCGATGTAAGTGCCCTTGGTCAAGATCGCAAGGTCTTCGAGCATCGCCTTGCGGCGATCGCCGAACCCCGGAGCCTTGACAGCCGCGATGTTGAGCATCCCACGAAGACGGTTGACAACGAGCGCCGCGAGGGCCTCATTCTCAATGTCTTCGGCGATAATCAGCAGCGGCTTGCCCGCAGTCGCAACCTTGTTGAGCAACGGCAAAAGATCGGCGAGGTTGCTGATCTTCTTCTCGTGAATAAGGATCATCGCGTCTTCGAGCACGCACTCGGCGGTCTTCGGATCGGTCATGAAGTACGGCGACAGGTAGCCCTTGTCGAACTGCATGCCCTCGACATAATCGAGCGTGGTCTCTGAACCCTTACCGTCCTCGACTTCAACGACGCCGTCCGCCCCAACCTTCGAGATTGCCTCGGCGATGAACTCGCCGACCTCGGCGTTGTGGTTCGCCGAAACGGTCGCGACCTTCTTAAAGTCCGCCTTGCCCTTACAAGGGTTGGCCAACTCGTCGATTGCGCCTGCAGCGACCTGCGCCGCTTTGTTGATGCCGCGTTGGACATGCACCGGGTTTGCACCCGCTGCGACGACTTTCAAGCCTTCGGTGAAGATGGCCTGGGCGAGAACCGTTGCGCAAGTCGTGCCGTCGCCCGCTTTGTCGGCGGTCTTCTTGGCGACTTGGTACAGCATCTTCGCGCCCATGGACTCGAACGGCTGCGGCAGCTCGACTTCCTTGGCCACGGACACGCCGTCCTTGGTGATGTGCGGCCCGCCGTAGGATTTTTCAATCACCACATGCTTGCCGGCCGGGCCCATGGTGCACTTGACCGCATCGGCGATCTGGTCCACACCCTTTTTCATTTCGAGGAGCGCTTTGTCCTCGAACATAATCTGTTTTGTGCTCATATCTGTGACTCCTTTGGAGTGTCTTTATCTTCAGTAGAACGGACTTCCAGCCCTTTTCTTACTCTTTCCCATATCCCAATACTGCGACCAATCGATGTAGAAACTGGCTGGAAGCCCGTTCTACCAAGATGACTTAGCCGCCGATGATGCCCAGCAACTCCGATTCACGGAGGATCAGGTGCTCAACACCCTTTACCTCGACCTCGGTGCCACCGTAAGTTGAATAGACGACCGTGTCGCCCTTGGCCACGCTCATCTGTGCGCGTGTGCCGTTGTCGAGACGCTTGCCCGGGCCGACAGCGACGACGACGCCGTGGATCGGCTTCTCCTTGCTCGACTCGGGAAGGTAAAGCCCCGTAGAGGTGACGGTTGCCTGCTCAACTGGCTTGACCAGTACGCGATCTTCAAGTGGTTTGACTGCCATTGCTTTATCTCCAAACTGCATATGCAGATGTGTTGTATATGTTGAATCAATAATACGGATAAGAACCCCTGCTTAGAACCCCATCCCGCCCATGCCTGGCATTCCGCCCATACCACCCATGCCGCCCATACCCGGCATGCCCATGCCACCCATTCCGCCCATGCCACCCATCGGGTCGCCGCCGGCGGGGGCTGGTTCGGCCTTCTCGGGCTTGTTGGTCACGATGCAATCCGCGGCCAGCAGCATCGTCGCGACCGAGCCGGCGTTGATCAATGCGCTGCGGTCGACCTTGGCGGGCGTGATGACGCCGGCCTTGAACAGGTCCTCGTAGGTGTCGGTCAGGGCGTTGTATCCGTTGGTGCCTTCTTCGTCAGCGACCCGGGCAACGACGACCGAGCCCTTGGCACCCGCGTTCTCGGCGATGGTGCGGAGGGGAACGGCCAATGCGCGGTAGACGACATTCATCCCGGCTGCGAAGTCAAACTTGTTCTGCCCAATGTCCTCGCTGGTCACCTCGGTGGCCTTGGCGAACACGCTCTTCCACTCGCGGTTCTTGGCGATGTCGTTCTGTGCCCGAACGAACGAAACTGCGCCGCCGGGGACGATGCCCTCGGCGAGTGCCGCACGAGTCGCGTGGAGCGCATCTTCAACGCGTGCCTTCTTCTCTTTGAGTTCGGCCTCGGACGCTGCGCCAACATTGATCTGAGCCACGCCGCCGGACAGTTTCGCAAGACGCTCTTGGAGCTTCTCGCGGTCGTAGTCGGATGACGAGTTCTCAATCTCGTTGCGGATCAGCTCGATCCGGGCGGTGATGTCTTTGGTGGAGCCTGCGCCCTCGATGATGGTCGTGTTGTCGGCGGTGATTTCCAGTTTCTTGGCCATGCCGAGCTGGGAGAGTTCGATCTTGTCGAGGTCGGTCGCCAGATCCTTCATGAACGCTTCGCCGCCGGTGAGGACCGCAATATCCTGAAGCATCTGCTTGCGGCGATCGCCGTAGCCCGGCGCCTTGACCGCGGCGACCTGCAGCGTGCCGCGGAGTTTGTTGATCACGAGTGTGGAGAGCGCTTCGCCCGTGATGTCCTCAGCGATGATCAGCAGCGGCTTCTTCGCGCTCATCACTTTTTCGAGCAGCGGTACGAGTTGGGTCAGGTTGTCGATTTTGTCTTCGTGAACGAGGACAAGCGCCTTGTCGAACTCCACCTTCATGCCTTCGGCATCGGTAACAAAGTTCGGCGAGAGGAACCCGCGATCAAACTGCATGCCCTCGACGACAGTGATGTCCGTCTCAAAGCCCTTGCCCTCTTCAACGGTGATCACGCCGTCCTTGCCGACTTTCTCGAACGCGTCGGCCATGATCTTGCCGGTGTCGGGGTCGTTGTTGGCCGAGATGGTCGCGACATTCTGAATATCTTTTTTGCCCTTGATCGGGGTGGCGAGGTCATCAATCGATTTGCACGCGATCTCGACGCCCTTCTTCATGCCTCGAACGAGCGCGTTGGCATCAACACCCGCAGCGATGTAGCGGAGCCCCTCCTTGAAGAGTGCCTCGGCGAGCACGGTCGCCGTGGTGGTGCCGTCGCCGGCATCATCGGAGGTCTTCGAGGACGCTTCCTTGACGAGCATCGCGCCCATGTTCTCGGCCTTGTTGCTCAGTTCGATTTCTTCAGCGACGGAAACGCCGTCCTTGGTGACGGTCGGGCCGCCCCATGATTTATCGATCACCGCGTTGCGGCCGCGAGGGCCGAGCGTGACCTTGACAGCAGCGGCGAGCTTTTCAACCCCCGCGAGCAATGCCTGGCGTGCTTCAATGTCGAATGTCAGTTCTTTCGATGCCATGATCTGAATCTCCGATCCGGGCTCCATGCCCGGGGTGTGGTGTCGTCCATAAATGGTGCGAGGGCGCACCGTCTGCCCAGTACCTGTGGCAACTACGGTGCCAATCCGGACAGCGTGCAGGGGGTGTATCCGGTGGCTGATGTCCCAGAACCCGCCAGATCCGCTGCCTCAAGGATGAATTGTCCCATTCGTACTGTCAAACTGGCAGGGCGGATCAATCCCTGTTTTTCGACACGGGGAAGCGATTCTGGGCTATCATCTGTCCATCGGCATGGATGCCGATCAGATTCCACGGAGCCCTTGAAATGACCCTGACCCTCGGTGCCAACGCGATCAACGCCTACCTTCCGATCTTCCTGATGCTCCTCGGAGCCATCGGTTTCGCGGTGATGAACCTCGTCGCGACCAAGCTCATTGGACCATCGCGTGCCGGCGATCGCAAAGGCGAGAGCTACGAATCGGGCATGACCCCGGTCAATACCGCCCGCAAACGCTTCAACATCCGCTTTTATCTCATCGCAATGGTCTTTCTCGTCTTCGATATCGAGGTCATCTTCCTCTACCCCTGGGCCCAGACATTTACCGCATTGGACCCACGATCAGACGCGAGCACGATCTGGCTCTTGCGGATCTTCTTCTTCCTCTTTACGACCTTGGTCGCGTATGTGTATGGCTACCGCAAGGGCGTCTTCAAGTTTGATTGAACCAATGTTTGACTGAACCGGGATCAATCCGCTCTCCGGTGCGTACTGATGGATGCATGGGGACCAGATTGACGATGCAAGCGATGCCAAATCCCGAGCGAACTACACCACTCTGTGCCACACTTGGCGCAAGGCTGGGTGCGGGGTTCTTCGCACTGATGACCCTCGGCGTCTTGACCACGGCTGCTTGGCTCTCGCCTTCGAATGCCGGGCATGGAACCCATACGCAGCTCGGGCTGGACGCATGCGCATGGGCGGTCTGGTTTGACAAGCCGTGCCCATCATGCGGCATGACCACTTCATTCGCCCACGCGGGCGAAGGGCATTGGGCCAAGTCGGCGACCACCCAGCCGTTTGCTCTCCTTCTCGTCATCGGATCTGCAGCGGTTTTCTGGGGATCATTGGTCCAAGCCGCCACCGGTGCCAAAGTTGGGCATGCGTTCATGGGGATGCTCCGCCCGAGGGTGTTCCTCGCATTCGGCGCGCTCGCGGCAGGCGCATGGATATACAAAATCGTAACCTGGTGAGGATACCGCACAATGAAGACTTCATTTCTAACTCAAACCATCCTCGGCATCGGATGCACGCTCGCGGCTCTCAATATGCCCGGGTGCATCATCGGTGCAGCGGTTGGTGGGATGATGGAATCAGCGCATCGCACGGGTTCGCACGAAGTAGAGGCCGAATACCTCGGTATTCCAGGCAAGTCCTTCGCTGTCGTGTGCACCGCTGATCGGCTCATTCAATCGGATCAGCCCGGCATCACCGCCAGGATTATTCAGCGGACCAATGACCGGCTTATCCAAAACGCAGATCCCTCATACGCCATCCCGAGCGTAGACCTGCTTGCCGTGCTCTACAACACGCCGCAGTGGCCCGCGATGACCCGTGGCGAGGTCGCCAAGCTGCTCGGAGTTGAGCGGCTTATCGTGGTCGAGCTCATCGAATACCGACTCCACGAACCCGGAAATCAATACATCTGGGATGGCTCGGCATCGGGTGTGGTCTATGTCTACGAATCAGACAGCGTCATCCCCGATGATCCCGTTTATGAAAAATCCTTCCGAGTGACATTCCCGGACTCCACCGGATACATGCGCACAGAGATCCCCGAAACAGCGGTCACCACCGAGCTCTCCAATCGGCTCATCAACCGTGTGGCGTGGTTGTTCTACAATCACGAAGAATCGAACATCATCCCTTACTAAATCGAGGCCTGAATGGCAAACCGATCATCCCATACCATCTCTACCGCCGCCTCGCTCATCTTGCTCGGGCTTCTTCTTCCTATTTTGACCAGCGGGTGCAATGTGGTCACGCCGATCGCGTATGCCATCCACGGGCCCGGCAAGGTCATGCCCGTCTACACGCTTGAAGAGCACGCGTCCACGGTTATCTTTGTCGATGATCCTTCGAGCAAGATTGCCCTTCGCAGGCTCCGCTATTCGATCGCAGACACGGCGACCGAGGTGCTTCTCGAAAAGAGGGTGCTCACCGACATGATCGACCCGCGAGGAATCCTTACCGCCGCATCGAAAGAACGCCACGGCGACCGGATGAGCATCACCGAGTTGGGCAAGGCTGTCGGCGCCGAGTATGTGATCTATGCGGTCGTGACCGAGTTCACACTCTTACCCGAAGCCGGCTCGTACACCCCCACCGCGACCCTTCGCCTCAAGGTCATCGATGTCGCAACCGGCAAACGAGCATGGCCAGACAACCAGTTCGGCAATCAGTTCAAGGTTTCAATTCCACAACTCCCATCCAATACCGGGATCGATTCATCTGCAAAGGTAAAAATCGAATCCGAACTCGCCGCGCGCACCGGCCTGGGGCTCGCACAAATGTTTTTCAAGCATGAAATCACAGAAACGGTCATCACCCAGAGATGATCGCTCAACACCAGAACAAGCATGTTGTTCATTTGGTGTCGCCGCCGAGCCTGCGTGGGGGCAAGTCTCTGCACGGGCGATCCCTCCCTGCAATTCTCTGCGCGAGTGCACAGAATGCAGGAATCGTCTCATCTGGAACAACGATCGTTGTTGGGGATGACACCGCCCTGTCGGTCGCCGTGGAACTCGGACTCACAGATATCCAGACCCTTGCACCGGTGTACCGCAACCCCAGATTTATGGCCCGCAATCTTCACTCGCTGGTTCCCCGTGGCACCCATCTCATCTGCTGGTCTGACGAACTCTTTGCGATAGCTTCGAGCGTCTGTCCATCGACCGAACTCATCTCCACGGCTCCGAGCTTCGCAGCGCGGGCATCCCGAAGGCACACCGCAATCCGGGTGCTTGACGAATCCGATCGAGATGCATGGACGAACCTTCATCGTGATGTGAAAATTGATCGGTCGCTGCTCTCTCTCATTGATTTGTTCGAACCAATTTATACACGCGAAACACTTCGCGAAGACCTCAAAATCGGGAATCGCACTGTTTGTATCGGCGCAGTTTCAGACTCCCCACAGTCAACCAACGCCCGAGCATTCGCGTTCCTGCTCGGATTGCTCGCCTGCACCGGGTATGACATCGTCGGGGTGTTGCCATCCAATGCATCAGGAGTTCTCAGCGCTCGCAGGCACCATCGCGGGCTCCATAAACCATTTCGGTTGATCTATGCAGACGAACCAATCATCAATCTCACACCCGCGATGGACCTCGCCTTGCACATCGATATGAACCCGATGAGCGATGCTTTTCTCCTTCAAAGGCTCATCGAAAACATGGATGTCCCGTGTCTCCGCATCCACCAGGGCGTAGGCAGCGTCGATATGCGATCGCCTGAAATTGTGACTCCAATCATCGATGAGATTGATGCAATTTTAGGAATCCCACCCGGAAGCCGGGTCACGCCGTGACCTCGTCAACGCGTGTTCTCTTTGTATGCCTCGGGAATATCTGCCGGTCGCCTTTGGCTGAAGCGATCTTCATCGACATGATCAATAGGCGTGGCATCGCAGATCAGTTCATTGTCGATTCGTGCGGCACCGGGGGGTGGCATGCGGGGAATCGAGCAGACCCGCGATCGATCCAAGTCGGCGCGAAAAACGGCATCAAAGTCCTCTCCATCGCACGAAAGTTTGACAAATCAATCGATCCGGACGCATTCGATCTGTTCATCGCAATGGACAGTGCAAATCAAAGCGATCTGATCACCCTTGGCGTTGAACCAAGTAAGATTCGCAAGATGAGGTCCTTTGATCCCAACACACCCGATGGCCCAGATGTCCCCGACCCCTACTACGGCGGCGACAACGGCTTCGATAAAGTCTACGACATGCTGCTCGATTCTTGTGAAGGACTCGTGCAAAGCACTTAGAGCTCGAGCATCAATCGTGCCGGATCTTCAATAGCATCCTTAATTGAGACCAAGAACTGCACCGCCTCGGCACCATCGACAATCCGGTGATCGTAACTCAATGCAAGGTACATCATCGGGCGGAGCGCGATCTCGCCGGGCTTATTGGGGTCTTCCATCGGGCGTTTCTTGATCCCGTGCATGCCGAGGATCGCGCTCTGTGGCGGGTTGAGGATCGGCGTCGACATCAGCGAACCGAAGATCCCGCCGTTGGTGATCGTAAAGGTGCCCCCCTGCATCTCTTCGAGCCCGAGCTTGCCATCACGAGCGCGGACCGCGAGGTCCTTGATTGAAGATTCGATGGTTGCAAATGACATCGCTTCTGCGTTTCGCAGCACCGGAACAACAAGCCCCTTCTTGCCCGATACCGCAATGGCGACATCGGCATACTCGTGATTCTGGATCGCGGGCTTGCCGTTGTCACCAGCCGTGATATACGAGTTAATCTTTGGAAACTTCTCCAACGCCTGGGTGCAGGCTTTGACAAAGAACGACATGAATCCGAGGTTGACACCATGCTTCTCACCGAACGCCTCTTTATGGAGCTTGCGCATATCCATCACGGCACCCATATCAACCTCGTTGAATGTCGTGAGCATGGCTGCGGTCTGCTGGGCCTCGACCAATCGAGAGGCGATCATCTGACGCATCGGCGGCATCCGCTCGGTGGTGATTTTTCTGCTAAGCGAAGAACTCGGTGATGGCGAGACACCATCGGCACCAGAAACACGAACGGACTGGATCGCCGCGAGGACATCTTGCTCGCGAACACGCCCACCCGCACCGGTCCCGTTGATCGATGCCAGGTTTACCCCTTTATCTTCCGCGAGCTTGCGTGCGAGCGGCGTTGCTTTGACTTCGGTTGAGCTCTCCGCACTCGGGATTGGCGGAGCGGCAACTGTTGCTGACGCCGGCTCGGGTGCTGGGCTTGGTTTTTCTGCCGCAGGCGGGCTCGATGCAGCACCAGCAGGAGTCGCCGCGACCTCTGGCTTCGGTGCAGTCTCGTCGATCTGCCCGACAGTTGCACCGACATCAACCTCGTCGCCCTCTGCCGCTCCGTGCTTGACCACGCCGCTGACGGTCGCAGGCACTTCCATAGTGACCTTGTCGGTCTCGAGTTCGAGCACGGTCTCATCGCGTTGGACATAGGCGCCGTCTTCAACCGACCAAGCGGCAATCACGCCGCTGGTTACCGATTCACCGACATTAGGAATGATTATTTCTGTGCTCATATGATTCTTACCTGTTCCGTAGTGCTCACCAAATGAAGCCGTGTATTTATGCTTTGGCAGATGCCACGCTCTTATCCTTCGCTGACTTCTCGGGCTTCGGCCCGATCGCAGCGGTCAGCAGGTTCTCCTGCTCAATCTTGTGCTGAGACTTCGAGCCTGTCGCCGGCGTTGCCGTACGCGGACGCCCGATGTAGCGAATCCGCTCGATGCCAAGATCCTCGTACAGCGAATCGGACACGAATCTAAACGCAGCGACATTCTGCGGCTCTTCTTGTACCCATACCAGTTCTGCATCGCTCGGATACTGATCAATGATCTCTTTGAGCATCTTCGAGTGGAATGGATACACCTGTTCTACGCGAACAATCGCGATGTCATCGCGTCCGAGCGAGTTACGCCGCTCGTTTAACTCGTGATAAATCTTCCCGCAGCAAAGAATCACCTTGTTCACCGCCCCACGATCTTTCTGTGTTTCGACGAATGCAGGGTCATCGAGCATCTCTCTAAATGTACCCTCGTACACCTCGCTGAGCTTGCTTGTCGGTATCCGCAGCATGCTCTTGGGGGTCATCACGATCAGCGGCTTGCGGAAATCGCGATTCATCTGCCTGCGATACATATGGAAGACCTGAGCAGCGGTAGACGGATACACCACCTGCATATTGTTCTGACCGCAAAGCTCCAAGAACCGTTCCATCCGACACGACGAATGCTCCGGCCCAGCGCCTTCGTATCCGTGCGGGAGCAGCATGACCACGCCAGACCAGCGTTCCCACTTGCTCTCCGCAGAGGCAATGAACTGATCCGTGATCACCTGTGCCCCGTTGGCAAAGTCGCCAAACTGAGCCTCCCAGATCACGAGCATCTTTGGATCCGCCAATGAATAACCGTACTCAAACCCGAGCACGCTCGCTTCAGACAACGGGCTGTCGTATACACACAGCTTTGCTTGCCTTGGCTTTCCATCAGACCCCTCGGTGCCGGCGGGGGTCATGGTCCCCTCTTCGCCGAGCTCACGGATGTTGTTCAATGGGGTGTATGGCTCTGCAGATTCGAAATCTCGAACGACTGCATGCCGATGACTGAATGTCCCCCGGCGACAATCCTGCCCTGATAGTCGGATCGGATGCCCCTCGATCAGCAAGGAACCAAACGCGAGCTGTTCTGCATCGGCATAACTGATCATGTCCGCCGAAGCCAACTCTGCCCGTTCTTTGAGCAGTTTTTTCAGCTTTGGATTCAGCTTGAATCCGTCAGGTGCATTTCCAATCGCCGCTGCAATTTCTTCGACCATCTCGGGCTTGATCGCTGTTTCGATCGGCTCAAAGACGAACTCGTGAGACTGCCCACTCCACCGCTCAGAGCCGGGGTCGATCGTTGGATCATTCGGCGCATGCCTCGCCGCTTCCTGAGCTTTTTCGAGTGCGCTGTGAAGCCGATCATTGATCGCCATCCGGTCGGCCTCGGAGATGGTTTTTTCAGAAAGCATCTTCTCTGTATAGAGATCAAGAACCGATGGTTTCCGCTTGATCTTGTCCGCCATCACCGGCTGGGTAAAGCTCGTCTCATCCTGCTCGTTGTGCCCGTACTTCCGGTAGCACATCATATCGATGAACACATCTCGGCGGAAGGTCTGCCGGTATTCTGCCGCGAACTGCGCAACAGCAACAATCGCTTCGGGGTCATCGCCGTTGACATGGAAGATCGGCGCATCAATGGCCTTGCCGATGTCGGTGCAGTATCGGCTCGACCTGGAATCCTCGGGCAGCGTCGTGAATCCAATCTGGTTGTTCACCACGATGTGAATCGTCCCGCCCGTGGTGTACCCCTCGAGTTGTGAAAAGTTGAGCACCTCTTGGACAATCCCTTGGCCCGCGATAGCAGCATCGCCATGAATGAGCACCGGCACCACTCGCCGGCGCTCTGCATCGGCGTGCAAGCGTTGCTTTGCACGCACACGCCCAGAGATCACGCCATTCACCGCTTCAAGATGACTTGGATTACTCGCCAAAGCGAGATGAACCATCTTCCCATTCGGGAATCGGCGCGTCCCGGAGTATCCACGATGATATTTGACATCCCCACCACCATCAACGAATCCATCCGACCAGTTCTCTTCAAACTCAGTGAAGATCTGTTCATAGGTCTTGCCGATCGTGTTGTTGAGCACATTGAGCCGACCCCGGTGTGCCATCCCAAAGACAACTTCCTCGACACCCATGTCAGAGAACGCTTCGATCAGGTGATCAAGCATCGGGATCAGGGATTCCCCGCCCTCAAGACTGAATCGTTTTTCGCCGGGGTACCTCTTGCCGAGGAATCGCTCGAACGACTCTGATTGTGTCAGCTGTTCAAGGATCAAGCCCTTCCGCTGTGCATCGAGTGGTATCCGTCCGCCCGCCCGCTCATATCGCTCGAGCAACCACGCACGCTGCTCGGTGTCCGCAACATGCATGAACTCAACGCCCACGCTCCCGCAATAGACCTGTTCGAGATTCTCGATGACTTGACGAAGGGTTGACTGAGCGCCGAGCCCCATGCTCGTGCCGTCAACCATCCGATCCAGATCAGCCTCTTGCAGGTTGTGATACGCGAGTGTCAACGCTTCGGGTCGTTCGCCGCGTTTTACTCCGAACGGATCGATCTTGGCAATCAAATGCCCCTGGTCCCGATACGCTCCGATGAAATCATCCACGACTGCTTCGAAATGCGTCGCCCGCCCCGCGGGTCGACCGACAGTCGAGGCGAGTTTCGCAGGACCGGATTCCGGCTTAGCCCAAGACGACTCTGCCGTGTCTTTCGAAACCCCCGGCTGCGGAGATGCCGATCCATCTCCAAACAGTTTGAGCTCGCCTGCATGTGCGAGATCGAACCCCTGAAAAAAAGCCCGGACATCGCCCGTAACTGAGTTTGGATCAAGCTGATATGCCCGGTACATCTCTTCGAGATATTCCGAACTCCACTGATTGATCGACGGCACGGTTGGTTGTGGAACTGAACTCATGGCACTCCTCGCCCTGCCTGAGCATTCGTGTCTTGCACGAACACCAGGTGGACCGGTGGCTGGTGTATTGGACAACGCCCAAGGACAATCGTAGTCCCCACTATCGGCCCTCTCGAATCTCAATCCATCAAAACAGGTGCGATTCACACAGATCCACACACCCCACTAGACCGACCGGTCCACTATCCAAACCGCCCGGATACATAATGCTCCGTTTCGAGCAGCTTCGGGTTTTGAAAAATCATGCCGGTCGTTCCGTATTCAACCAATCTCCCGAGGTACATAAGCGCGGTGTAATCAGACACACGCGCGGCTTGCTGCATGTTGTGGGTCACAATCAGCACCGTGTATCGGGATGAAATCTCCGTAATCAACTCTTCGATCTTAATCGTCGCCACCGGGTCCAACGCCGAGCAGGGCTCGTCGAGCAACAGCACTTCCGGATCGGCAACAACTGCGCGAGCAATGCAAAGCCTCTGCTGCTGCCCGCCGGATAACCCCAACGCGGACTCCTTGAGCCGATCCTTGACCTCATCCCAGATCGCGGCAGAACGCAAGCTCTTCTCACAAGCCTCTGCGAGCACCGATTTCCGTCGCTCGCCATCAATCCGCAGCGGGTACACCACATTCTCGAAGATCGACATCGGGAATGGATTGGGCTTTTGAAAGACCATTCCTAATCGCTTACGCAACCCGATGACATCAACAGAGGGTGCATAGATCGGTGACCCATTCAGATGAATCTCACCCTCAACACGCACACCATCAACCAGATCGTTCATCCGATTGATCGATCGCAGCAGCGTCGATTTTCCGCACCCCGAAGGTCCAATCAGAGCCGTGACCGCCCCGCGTGGAATCTTCATAGACACATCGTGAATCGCCTGAGCGGCACTGTACCAAAGGGCGAACTGATCAATATCAATCACTGCTTCTTGTTGATGAATCTCATTGTGCACCACCGGCTTGGTCTTCTCGCCGTTGCGAATCGCTTCGATCATCTCGTAACGAACCGCCGGCTGACGGCTTCGCGCCGTGGCCACCGCATTGAGCATCGATTGGGAGTCTTCTCTATTCATTGGCTTGGGTTCCGCTTGTATCATATCGCAGACTCAATCATCCGTGCGCGGATCCGTGCCCGAACCACGATCGCAATCATGTTCAGTGCAAGAATCAGTGAAAGGAACAACAAAATGGTCGTCCATACCAGCGGGCGTGCCGCCTGAGAATCAGGGCTCTGGAACCCAAGATCGTAGATATGGAACCCCAGATGCATGAAGCTTCGGTCAGCGTGCAGATAGGGCGCGGAAGATGAGATCGGCAGATCCTCATTGAGCTTCACCGCGCCGACGAGCATCAGCGGGGCAACCTCACCCGCACCGCGAGCCATCGCCAAGATCGCGCCGGTCAGAATCCCCGGCATCGCCCCGGGGATCACCACACGCCGCATCGTCTGCCATTTGGATGCCCCGCATCCGTAACTCCCCTCTCGCATCGAGTTGGGGACCGCTGCAATCGCCTCCTCGGTCGCCACAATCACAACCGGGAGCGTCAACAACGCAAGGGTCAAGGAAGCCCATAAAAGCCCACGCGCGCCAAAGGTCGGCGAGCCGTCCATCGCTCGTACCGCAAAGAATCCTTCAAAATAAGGCGTCCGAAAAATAAGCACCGCCACCAAAACAACTACGCCGCCCCACACAAGCAGAGAGCACCTCTTCATCCACCGATGAAACGCAACCGGAGCTTTCCCGGGATTGGGCTTGGCGAGCACGCCCGTGGCATACCCCAATATGCCCGCAGCGGTCGTGCTGGCGTACACCATCCACCATTGCGAAGGCTCGATGCTTGACTCCTTCGACACCCCAGTATCAACATACTGCCCAAGCGTGTAACAGAAAAACCCAAGCCCGAACACGCCGTACACAATACTTGGAACGCCCGCGAGGTTATTCACCGCAATCCTGATCAGGCTCGTAACAAGACCCTGCTTTGCGTATTCACGCAGATACAACGCCGCGATCACGCCGAGCGGCGTCACAAAGATTGTCAACATCAAGGTCAGCAGCACCGTCCCAACGATAACGGGATACACACCCCCCTCGGTGTTGGCCTCTCGGGGTCCTGTTGAAAGATACTCCCACCATCGAGAAAAATACACGCCAAGCTTGTCGCCAAACCCGAGCCGATTCGCAGGCACCATCCGCACCACCTGGCTCATCCGCATCGGCTCATCCGATTGCGTCTGGGAAACCGGCGCAAACCGCCCGCCCGTCTGCTCGATCACGACAAAGCGGTACTTGGCATCCTCAGCTTCGATCGAGTGAATCTCTTCGAGCACACGCTCGTAATCGACCAGCAGCATCCGTTCTTGGTTCGCAGCATCCGCTCGGATACCGCCCAACCGGTCCGCGTCCATCGACACCCCACGCCAAGGGGATCCGATCAAAGCCGCAATGAGCAACGAAACACCGATCAACAACACACCAAATCGCCCGACTCGCAACCCCGCAGGCACACCAATTTCGTATGCGCTTGCCCGCTTTGAGAGCATCAAGTACATGCCAACACAAACGCCGAGCATCCCGACCACGCCGAGCCAAGCCGCTATTGGGAACGGCTTGCTCCCCTTGTCCTTCTGCTCGAACGCATATTCAGCACCGCGGACACGAACCCGTTGTCGCTCAATGCGCCGATTAATTTCTCCGAGCGTTTTCTCTCTCAGATGCTCAGCAGATTCATATTTCTCAATTGCCTGCTCGTGATACTCATCAAACGCGGCCATCGCCTCTTCCGCGCCATCTGCGAGAACAACCTCCGCCCCCTCTTCCTCTCGGAGCATGATTCTCTCTGGGACACCAAACCACGCCCCCCACGATTGGCGCTCAAGCATCACCACATCGTCTGGCTCGCTTGTTGATTCAACCTCAGAATCATCCACCCAGCGGAAGGATTCCTGACCAATATCACGGTTCCCCACCTGATAGAGACTCCTCGCGGTTGACTCTTCCGTGCCCTGCTCGTGATCAACGCGAATGCCGAGGAATGTCGATCCGTCCAGGAGTTCCACCCGCGATATCGGTTGCGGCCAGAACGCCCTGCTGCCGTTGTAGACCACAAGTGAGACCAACCCGATGATCATCAAGATACAAAGGACCAATGCCCCGCCGGTCAGCCAGATCATCGGTTCGCCGCCCGCACTGGGCAGCGTTCGACGCACCGTCACACCATGATGGTTCCGCTTGTTGATACTCACAGCCCGGCGTTCCTCGATCTCACATATCGCCGAACGGTCTCGGCGAGCGTGTTAATCACAAAGGTCATCAGAAAGAGCGTCAAACCACATAAAAACAAGACCCGGTAATGCGTCTCGTCCTTTGGAGCCTCTGGGATTTCCACCGCGATATTCGCAGCAAGAGTCCGGAACCCTGAAAACAGGTTTGGCGACATCTCAGCGGTATTGCCGGTCGCCATGAGAACGATCATGGTCTCGCCGACCGCACGCCCGAACCCAATCATGCAAGCCGAGAAAATTCCCGATCCCGCAACCGGAAGCACAACCCGCACCGTTGTCTGCCAGGGTGTCGCACCGGCTCCCAAGGATGCAGACCGAAGCGTATTGGGCACCGCACGCAAGGCGTCTTCCGAGATCGTAAAGATAATCGGAATGACCGCAAATCCCATGATAATCGAGACCACAAGGGTGTTTCTGGGCGAGAAAGTCCCGAAGATTGAATCCCGTGGATCAAACCCCAACTGCTCGAGCCCCACCGCGATCGGGTAAGATACCAACACAGCCCCGACGCAGACCAGCACAAGCTTGAGCATCATCATCAACGCGATGACCAGCGAGCTTTTCTCACTCAGCCAGTTGTCGATTTGCTTGCGAACTACAAACCCCTGAAGAATCCAAATCCCCATCGCCATGACTGGGAACAGGATCAAGAGCCACCCCGGGCGGGCCGATCCGTACTCGCCGTTGAGCCAGCGTTCAAGATCGCCATCCACCAGCCCGACTTCACCGAGCACCGATGCCCGATCGACTTCACCGACCGGCTTGACCAACACGCCGTCGGCAATTCCGAGCCCATGAAGACGAAGCCGTCGCGATTGGCGAGTGGTCATCGGCTCATCTACAGCCCATCCAGGGATCGCATCGCCCGCTGCGGGCTCATAGGACTCCGCGAGCATCGCAGCATCAAAGTCGTCGGGCGCGAACGCTGAACGCACCAATGCCGGCCCGATCCATGCAGAGATTGCCCCACCAATGAGAAGAGCAATCATCGCGAGGAAGAAATGCTGCCCCGAGCGAAGCCTTCTTCTGCGTGCAATCGGAACCATCTGCCAAAAATGCGCCGCCACCAGAACCGTGAGCGGCACAATAAACACACCGAGCAGAACCGACGAGAGATGCGTACGAACATACGGCGCGGCCACCATCGCTGCCACAAATCCGAGCACCACCGATGGGAGCGAAGCCATCAACTCGACCGAGGGCTTGACCACGCTTCGCATCCGCTTGCTCATAAACTCGCTGGAATACATCGCGGCAAAGACCGCGATCGGAATCGCAAAGAGCATCGCGAAGACAGTCGCCTTCATTGTTCCATAGATGAGCGGCATGAGGCTGAGTTTCACTTCCGAAGCATCATCGCCGGACGAAGATTGGTACACATACTCGGGCTTTTCTTGCCCTTCGTAGAGGACCTTGCCGAATACCGCGCCCACACTGAACTCAGGGTACCCGAGCTCAATCGCATGGCTCTCGTATGATCCATCATCGCCCCAGATGAACACACCATCGAGCTTTGGAGTCAGTGCGATCGAGCGAGGACGCTCAACATTGGTCTGGAACCGAGTAACACGCTTCTCGCTGGTCATGTACCGGACTTCCGCATACCCATTCTCATGCAGAACCGCGATCGTTCGATCGCGTGTGCTTTCTGAAAGCCCGACGACAGCACCGTCCGAACTCTTCAACTCGTGCGCACGAATGATGCGGTACCCATCGACGGTGGATCTGCTCGAATCTTCCCCGACATGGAACGCCATCACGGACCCAGATTCCGATCCGATCACGAGCGTCTTGGCTCCGAGGAGCATCGAAGCATCTGTAATCGTTCCGCCGGGCTCAATCAGCGAGACCTCCTCGACAAGCGCAAACCGCGAGTCTTGCCTAGCAAACCTTTGCAGCTGCCCATTCTCCCAGATCAGCAGCACATACGCCCCGTCACCAGTGACAAACACCCAGCGGGGGAGCTCTTTCCCGCTACCTATCTCAAAGACACTGGATCTCAGCTTTGTCCGTGCCTTCCCCCCTCCGAGCGGACGAACCGTTCTTACAGAACTCACAAGAACGGTCCCATCTTCGCGCATCGCTACAAGCGTCTTTTTCCCGCCCGGATCACTGCGGTAATCCACCCCCATCACCGCGCCGTGCCCTTCCTTGAGGTCAAAGGGATCGCCGAACTCTGCCGAGAGTTGCACGCTTCGAGCCCCGTGCTCGATCTGCTCTCGATACCCATTCTCGATCGATTCGATCGCCCCCGATATTGGATCAGAAGCTTCCGGCGCATCGAGCAGTTGGGCGTCAAAGTTGAACTCTCCGAGTCGAACACGCCCGTCTGGATAGCCCAATGCAGCTAGGCTACCGTTCCGAGCAATCGCGACCGCGCTCGGCGGGAGATCATCCACTCGAAGATCAATTTCACCCGCAACTTCACCGGTCGCAAAGATCAGCGTCCGGACAACACCATCGGACCCAACCATCCCCGCGCTCTGCGAGTATGGGTCAACAAGGATGTGCTGAACTGCAATGGGATCGGTGGTTCCGGCATGCCCTCCGGAATGACTACCACCAACAAACAGCGGGTACACCACCCACGCAAGATAGAAGCAGATCCCAAGCACCGCGGAAAGCACGACCAGGCCGCCCGCGGTGACGACGAACTCCGCCGCGGAATCCATCGCGTGGAGCTTGCGAGATGCTTTGCGTCGTTCAAGATCTTGCATCAAATAGGTTCCGGCTTGAGCATGCTCAAATGAAATGGAAAGCGGCAGAACTCCGCTTTCCATTTTACTACGCTATTGGAACAGAACGCTCAAAATTCGGCGGGAATCTTGAGCAACTCGAGATCTTCACGAGCAATCGAACTGGTCACTGGGAAATAGCCGTCCTTGACAACGATCTCCTGGCCCTGCTTCGAGAATACAAGCTTGAGAAACTCGGCTCGCAACGGATCTTGAATGCCAAAACGCGGATCAGCGTTGACATAGAGATAGAGGAACCTCGCGAGCGGGTACTCGCCGGAGTACGCGTTCTCTGCAGATGCAGCCACCATCTCATCGCCCTCATATGCAGCCGCCAATGCCTTCACACCCGCGGTCTTGTACCCGATCCCGGAATACCCAATGCCGAACTGATCATTGGTCACCGCCTGAACGACCGCAGATGACCCAGGCTGCTCTTTGACACTTGCCTTGAAATCATTCCCCTGCAAGCCAATTTTCTTGAAGTACCCGTAGGTGCCAGAGGCGGAGTTTCGCCCGTACAAGTTCACCGGGCGGTTTTTGTATTCCGCATCAGTCACACCCAGATCGCCCCATGTCATATCAGAACCGGACACCGAGAACACCTCAGTGATCTGCTCAATAGTGATCTCTTCGAGTGGGCAATCCTTATGCACATAGACGGCAAGACAGTCAATCGCTGCCCGCACCGCGACTGGCTCGTAACCCTTTGCAGCTTCAAACTTATCGACCTCGGACGACTTCATCGCTCGGCTCATCGGACCAAAGGTTGACTGCCCCTCGATAAGTGCCGGCGGAGCAGTTGACGACCCCTTGCCCTCAACCTCGACCTTGACGGACGGGTAGTACCGGCGGTACTCCTCGCCCCAAAGGGTCATGAGGTTGTTCATGGTGTCCGAACCGATTGACTTGATGTTCCCCGATACCCCACTCGCGGCCTTGTACTCTGGAAGATCCGGATCGATCAAATCCCCCACCATTCCCATCGCTACCAGAGGCAGCATCGCTGCCACCGCAATCATCGAACGAACTGAGTTTTTTCTTGTCAGATGCATCTGATTTCCTCCACAGCATTCCCTATTGACCGAAGACCTCTGCCACACGATACCACATGAATGCGTCAAGTCTGTCGACTTGAAACAAACGATATTCACCCTGAGTACAAAGAGATGCTATCAACTGCCAGCAAGCGACTTACCGTCTGTGAAGATTTGATTAGCCTTGGCCGAGTTGGGCCTCGATCGAAGATACAAGCGAAGAATCATCCGGCTCGACCTTGGTCCCGAACCGTTCGACGACCCGCCCATCACGCGCAACAAGGAACTTTGTGAAGTTCCACTGAGGCTCGCCGCCAATCGGCTTCGGCTGGTCCGCAAGCTGCGTGTACAACGGCGTCGCTTGATCGCCCAACACAGCCACCTTGGCAGCCATTGGGAAGGTCACCGAGAACCGGGACGAACAGAACTCCGCGATCTCTTCATTGGTTCCAGGCTCCTGCCCACCAAAGTCATTGGCTGGAAATCCGATGATGACGAGCCCCTGGTCCATGTATGTACGATACAAAGCTTCAAGCCCCTCGTATTGGCGGGTGTATCCGCATTCGCTTGCGACATTGACCATCAAGATCACCTTGCCCTTGAAGTGTTCAAGCGGCATTTCTGTCCCGTCGATCATTTTGACGCTGTGATCAAGCACATACGCCTGATCCGAGCTGGGTGCATTCGACATGGGGTTCCCCTGGGTATCTTGTTTGGTTCTCAGTTCGGTCGAACTGGATGCACATGCCGGCAGCAGCAGCAAAGCAGCGGCTGTACATATGATGGTGAATGGTTTCAAAGCTGATCTCCTGCCCATCGGCGTACCTCCGTATCTATACTCGTGTGTGATTCCGATCGATTCTAACCCGAACACATACGATGAACAATCAACGCCCGCTGCAGCTGTTATTCTGCACCGAACGGTCCGCATTGAAACAGAGCCGTCTCATTGCGGGCTTGGCCGCTACGACGAGTTCACCGTTTCATGCATCGGCGTGCCCGATCCCCAAACCGGGTACCTCGTGGATATCCATGCGATTGATGATCTTGTACGCACGCACCTGGTCCCCATTCTCGACAGTTCCACGCTTGCTGGCTCACCCGTCTCGCCGGTCATGCTGCTGCCGGATCTCTGGAAAGCCGCCCAAGCCTGGTTTCCTCATCAGATTGTTTCGCTCTCCTGGTCGCTTACCCCCCTTCGGAGAATAGAGATGGATACCTCCACCTCCAACGCCCAGTTCATCGTCCGCCAACGCTATGAGTTTTCTGCTTCGCATCGGCTCCATAGCGAAGCGCTCGATGCGGCGACCAACCAGCGTATCTTTGGCAAGTGCAACAACCCGAACGGGCATGGGCACAACTATCAAGTTGAACCAGCCATCCGGCTCGGGCTCGATGACCATCAGCACGCCCTGACCAAAATAGATGACCTCGTCGAGAATCAGGTCTTATCACAGCTCGACCACAAGCACCTCAATGTCGATTGCCCTGCATTCGATCAAGCCAAAGGCGGGGTGATGCCCTCGGTCGAAAATATCGCAAAGCACTGCTACGAACTGCTCCGCAACTCGGTCAGCCAACTCGCGGATGATGCCCAACTGGTCCAGGTCACCGTGTGGGAGACCGATCGAACAAGCTGCACCTATCCTGCATAACCCATGACCATTGAACCGCCCCGTAAAATCCTGATTATCCGCCCCAGCGCCTTGGGCGATGTGTGCCGAACGGTGCCGCTGGTCAGTGCGTTGCGGACCAGGTACCCCGGCGCACAGATTGATTGGCTCGTACAGGATTCCTTCTGCGGAGCCATCCAGCATCATCCCGAACTCGACAACGCGATCTCTTTTCCGCGCAAAGCCCTCGGCAAGCAGCTCCGCAAGGCGAACATACGCCCGCTGATACGCTGGCTACGCACACTGCGTGCGCCCAAGTACGACATGGTGATCGACGCCCAAGGATTGCTCCGCTCCGCGTTCTTTGCTTTTATTTCTGGAGCGAAGCAACGATACGGGTACCGCAATGCGCAAGAGCTCGGGTGGGTTTTCTACACAAACCGCATCGAAGCACCCAGCGATGAGCACACGGTCGACCGGATGCTTGCCTTAGTTGCCGGCGTGGGGTGCGATGTTTCCAATCCAAACATGACGCTGCACACCGGGGCTGATGAGCTTTCTGAAGTCATCATCGAGTATCCGGACCCGTACATTGTCATCGCCCCGACGAGCCGATGGGCTTCCAAACGCTGGCCGATAGATCGCTTTGTCGATCTAGCATCAACCCTAGCCAACAAGCGAACCCACCGGATTATCCTCGTCGGTGGCCCGGGAGAGCGTCTGCAGTGCGCCCCGTTGGTCGAACTCGCCCGTGAGCATCCACACATCACCGACCGGATCGGGTCGACATCGATCACGCAACTGATGGCCATCATCTCGCGGGCGGATCTTGTTGTCGCCAACGATTCGGCAGCCCTCCATATGGCGGTCGGGTTCAACCGCAAGATCGTCGCGTTGTTCGGCCCGACCGATGCCACCCGAGTCGGACCCTACAAGCAGGACCAAAGCGTGCTTCAGCACATCACCGCGGGCGACAAGCTGGACCACAAGTCAAAGGGCAATACCGAGCTCATGGAACGGATCACCACCGAAGAAGTCATTGAGGCGTGCCTCGCAGGGTGTACACAAAAACCCCACGCCGAAGCGCGGGGTTGAATTTTCAAACTCGATTCCACCATCGCTCAGGCGGTCGTCGCACTCGCGTGTGCGTGCGCAAAGTCTTTCATGAATGCAACGAGTGCGGTGCAGCCTGATCTTGGGAAGGCGTTGTAGATGCTTGCACGCATCCCCCCAACCGATTTATGCCCCTTGATGGTGGTCAGCCCCTGTGCCTCGGCCTGCTCAACAAAGAGCTTGTCGAGCTCGGGAGATGGGCATTTGAATGTCAGGTTCATGTACGAACGATCTTCCTTGGCCGCATGAGGCTGGAAGAAATCTTGCGAATCGATAAAGTCATAGATGATCGCAGCTTTTTCCTTGTTCATCTCGGCCATCGCGTCAAGCCCGCCCTCTGCGATGATCCACTTGAACACCTCGCCCATGAGATAGACGCCGAATGTTGGTGGAGTATTGAACCGTCCGTTTTTGGCTGCGTGCAACCCGTACTGCATCATCTTGGGTAGGGGACGGACGGGTTCCTTGATGAGATCTTTGCGGGCAATCAATAGGGTCACGCCGGACGGACCGAGATTCTTCTGAGCTCCGGCGTACACGAGCCCGAACTTGGAGAAGTCCATCGGGCGTGAATAAATATTGCTCGACATATCCGCAACCAAGAACGAGTCGCCCGGCGTCTCGGGCTCATCGTGGAACTCCGTGCCCATGATGGTGTTGTTGGATGTGTATTGCACATACACCGGGTTCTTTGAGTGGCTGACCTGCTTCCTCTTCGGGATGAAGTTGTACCCTGAATCCTTTGAGGATCCACAGATATGGCAATCGCCGTAGAGCGGAACCTCAGCAATTGAATCATTCGCCCATTTCCCCGTCTGGAAATAATCTGCGGTCCGCCCCTCGGGCAGGAAGTTTGCGGGCACCATGTAGCACTGTGAAGTCGCCCCGCCCTGCATCCAGAAAATCGAGTGCGAATCAGGGATATTGCCGACCTCGCGGCATGCACGCTCGGTCTCCTCGGTTACCCGATCAAAGCAGGCATCACGGTGTGAATGCTCGAGAATACCGATGCCCGTATTATCGATGTTCCACAGATCCTTCTGCGCTTGTTTGAGCACGGATTCTGGGAGGCACGCCGGACCTGCGGAGAAGTTGTAAACACGATCGGTCATGATTTGACTCCTTAGTTATTCTGCCGCCGCGAGATCGGCGAGGTATTCTGCATTGACAACATGCAATGGATTGTTCGTTCGGACAAAGGTATCGACCACACGGACGACCTCTTCACCCACCGCGATCTGGGCCTGCTCAGTCGAAGCGCCGATGTGATGGGTCAGCGAGATCCCCGGGATATCCGCGATTGCGGGCTTCCAGTTTGTATCTTTGGACGAGGGTTGATTCTGGAAGACATCCAGCCCAGCACGGATGCCCTTGGTCTTCATCGCGTTGGCGAGTTCACCCTCGTCGACAATCTCGCCTCTGGAAGTGTTGATGAAATAGGCCCCGGGCTTCATCGCCGCAAAGAACCCCGGACCACAGAGTTCCTTGGTATCCGGGGTCGCCGCCACATGGACACTTACAACATCCATCCTGCCGAGGGCATCTTTCAATGCATCGCGTGTGTAGGGGATGAGCTCGATCCCAAGCGCTCGTGCGGTGTCTTCGCGGAGTGATCTCGATTGGGCAGCCACTTTCATCCCGAACGCCTGGGCCCGCTTGACGACCTCGGTCCCAATCGAGCCCATACCGATGACGAGCATTCTTCGCCCCTTGAGCCCGCGAGCCTTGGAATACTCTTTTTTGTTCCAGTGCCCATTCTTGAGCTCGCTGGTCTGCTCGTTGATCCTGCGGTCGATGTTGATGAGATGTCCGAAGGTCGATTCAGCGACGGCTACCGCATTCATCCCAGGTGTGTTGCAGACCGCGATCCCCGCTTTGCCAGCAGACTTGCAATCGATGTTGTCGTATCCTGCGCCGCCGCGAATGATGAGCTTGAGCGTCGAGCTCTTCTCGATCACTGTGGCAGGCACCTTGGTCGATCTGACTGCGAGCACTTCTGCGCCGCAGGCAGCGATCGCGTCATTCATTGTTTCAGGACCGATTTCTGCATCCGCGTGGACCGTATGCCCCAACTCACGCAGGGCCTCGATGGCCTCGTCATCGAACTTGTCGACCATCAAAACTGAGAGTGTTGTCTTGTTACCCATCTGAATCTCCTCATGCAAACTTTGGGAGATTCTATGCGTGCCATCGGCGTGCCGCGATCAGTCTCGCGGTTGCCCCGTATTGATTTCTGAGCCCCCGAAGTCGATCCCACGCAGCCCGCCGCGGGTCCATTTGTAGTGCCCGATGACTTCATCGCCGTTGGCGTCGATCGATTCGCCCTCGGGACCGACCGGGACATACCTGTACCGCGTTGGCTCGGATGAACTGGGACGGTTGGGTTGAAATCCTTCATTGGCGTCTTGAGTAAGCCGTATTGAAACCGAGCCATCAAACATCAGCAACGGAATCTGGGCTTCCTTGATCGCAAAGTAGATGTGTTTTCGCCCAAAGTGCCGCTGATGGGAATCGTATCCGTGCACCTTTCGGCTCGGGAAAGCAACCTCGGTGTATCGGCGGAGCCGCAGAAAAGGCGCCCCAAACGGCAGGGGTAGCCGAACATTCAGATACGCTCCTCTTCCTGTGCCGAACGCGGGCAACTGTTCGAGTGTGTCCGTCCCGCCTATTCGCATATCTGCGCTGTAGGCAGCAGGCACGATACCGAAGCTGGTCTGGAATCGGCTTCGGCTAAACTCGCCATCGATCGGTTCTTCTCGCAATGATTTTCGATACTCATCCGCAGGGCATACCGTAAGTTCTTCATCGTAGAGCGAAGCGCCGAGGTATTCGATCATCGGAAGATGGTTGTAGAGCATCATCGGGGTCCACCCCGGCTGCAGCGGGATATCGTCATTGCCCGTTCGTTTCCGCAGGATATCAATCGCTTGGAACATCGCTGAGTCTCGATCGCTTGCAGGAGTTCTCAGATCGGCAAAGGACGAACCGGTCTTCCGCCCCCCCCTCCATGAATAGCTGGGAATGGTACCTTCAAAGTCACCCGAATAGGTCGCCGCTGCCAATCCGTACTGGCGAAAGTTGCTCTGGCATAAAACGGATTGAGCGCTCTGCCTCGCCTTACCCAACGCTGGGAGGAGGATCCCAACAAGCAACGCGATGATGGCAATCACCACCAAGAGTTCAACAAGTGTAAACCCGCGGACATCGTTCATCGGCTTTGATTCAAGACCTTGCCTCATTGAAACAACTCAAATGACCTTTCCACTCAAGTGAACTAAAGAATGGCCGGCACCCCGAGGATGCCATAAAACAGCGCCAACACCGTCACCAGCGCAGCGAGCACAACCGCGATCCAGGCGCGCTTGCGTTCAGCATCAAATGCACGACGCCATTGCGCGATCGCGTCGACAGATTCTTCATGAGTGGATGCCCGCACGGGCGCACGCGCACTGGCTGAACTTGCTGTATCATTCCTCGTGCCCGCCGGCTCTGCATGGACCGCGAGCACCTCCGGGTTTCCTTGCCCCGGCAGGGGCCGGGATAAACCAAGACCCATGTGCTGACGATCACGCTCGGGCGCGAATGACGCCTGGCAAGATGGGCATTGAAAACTTGAACGATCAACCTCGCACTGGCAGTTGTGGCACACGCCGAGCAGGTGAGCTATGCTCGGGGTATGCCTCGCAAGCGTCCAGAACTGACGCGTGGTCGGACCACGAAGAACTGAGTCCAGCCCGACAACATCCTGCTCAATGAACCGTCGCAGGGTCTCGTATGTGCATCCCGGACGGAAGGGCGAACCCTCATCGCGTATACACCAAGGACCCATCTGATTTTGTGTCGCCTGACGGCTCAGCGGGTCAAACCGAGCAGAGCACACCTTGCACCGCCCGGTGTCGGGCGTGATTGATCCACAAAACGGACAGATGAGAGAACGGAGTTGAGGGCTGGGTGTATCGCCGGCGATTCTGCTCGCCGATTCCATCACCCGCTGGCGGCTCTCGCTGGGTGACTCAGGATGTCCGCTTGTGGTGCTCATGTGATCCAACTCCCCGTCCGATACGCATGATATCGCAAAGTGGTTGACCAGATCACATTGTTCCGATCAGAATGGGTACCCGTAAGAACTCTTTCTCTCAAATAGACCTCTGATCCAAGGAATTTGCGTGCAGCGATGATTCGCACCCTCGGACATCTCGCCCTCTGGCCAACCCTCTACACCATCGGGGTGCTTCTGCTTCTGGGGATGCTGACGAGCGGAGAGGTCCCGGACTGGGCAGCGTTCTGCTTTGTGGGGTTCTGTGCGCAGGGGTGCTATCTACTCGATCGGGTCAAGGCAGCGGACTCTCGGCTCGACCCCGCGGACCTCATCGCCCAGCCACAAAGATACACCTTCCTCCATAAGCACACCGTCCCGGTACGCGTGCTTGTTGTTGTCGATCTCGTGCTCGCGATTGTCGCGGGCATGATACTCAATCCGCTCTTGGTATGGATCCCCCCCGCAGCCTTGGTTGGCGTGCACCTCTACGCCGGCCGCTCGGCGGGTTCTTCGCGTCCAAGGCCCAAAGACCTGCCTGGGCTCAAAGCGGTTTTTATCGCGGGCGCTCATTTATCACTTGGCATAGCAGCACTGATTGGCGAGCGCGGGATCGCGATCGTTGAGCCCTCAGAAACATCGCTCATCGTTGCAATGGCGGTTGGCGTGATCATCTTTGGGGATGCCCTGCTTTGTGACCTCGATGACCAAGAGTCCGACAAGTTGTTCCGAACACAGAGCATCCCCGTTTTGATCGGTCGTAACGGGTCTTGGGCATTGGCAGTTGGCGCACACGCCGCGGGTTTGTGCATGCTGATGTTGGGTGTCGGATGGACGCCGGCGATTGGAATTTTCGCGGGCGGGTTGCTCTTAAGCGACGCCCTCTTCACGATGCTCAGCAAGCAGCGAGACGCGGTAGATGCACGGCTGTTGGTGCTCGTACTGCTCTTGGTACTCGCCAGCGGGTAGCTATCTGGCAATCTCGATCGCTCTTGTTTCACGGAGCACGGTGACACGGATTTCACCCGGGAAAGTCATCTCATCGGAGACCCGCTTGGCGATCTCATGGGCGGTGAGGTACGCCTCGTCATCTGAAACACGATCGGCATCGATCATCACCCGCACCTCTCGCCCGGCCTGGACGGCGTACGCCTCACGGACTCCGGGCATGTCCATCGCGATGTTCTCAAGGTCATTGAGCTTCTGAACATAACGCTCCATCGAATCACGCCTCGCGCCGGGTCGAGCGGCGCTGACCGCATCGGCGGCCATGATGATGGGCGTGTACCAGGTGGTGGATGGAATATCAGCATGATGCCCGCCGATCGCATTGAGGACAGCTTCTTCTTTCTCGCCGAACTGTCTCGCGAACTCCATGCCGATCTTGGGATGCCCGCCTTCCATCTCGTGATCCATGGCTTTGCCGATGTCATGCAGGAATCCACACCTCTTGGCGAGCTTCCCGTCAAGACCCAGTTGATCGGCGATAATCTGCGATAAGAACGCCACCTCGATCGAGTGATTGAGCACATTCTGGCCGTAGCTGGTTCGGTAGCTCAGACGCCCCATCGCCTCGATGATCTTTGGATGCAATCCCTTGAGCCCGAGCTCGACGGCTGCATCTTTGCCCGCCTTGACGAGCTGCTCGTGGATTTCACCACGCACCTTCTCGACCACTTCCTCGATCCGAGTCGGGTGCATCCGCCCGTCCGCGATGAGCCGATCAAGCGACTGGACCGCAATCGCTTGGCGAACCTTATCGAAGCATGAGATCACGATCACGCCGGGCGTGTCGTCCACGATGATGTCCGCCCCGGTGGCTTTCTCAATCGCGCGGATGTTGCGTCCCTCGCGCCCGATGATCCGCCCCTTCATGTCGTCTGATGGGATCGCGACCGTACGAACGGTGGATTCGGATGAATGTTCGTTGGCGTAGCGCTGAA
Organism: Phycisphaerales bacterium; assembly: GCA_029260265.1. Classification (GTDB taxonomy): domain Bacteria; phylum Planctomycetota; class Phycisphaerae; order Phycisphaerales; family UBA1924; genus UBA1924. The sequence continues at coordinate 401,765 of JAJDDO010000026.1, read as the reverse complement.
TCGCGTTGATCAGGACCTCTTTGGCCTCGTCTTTGGCGGTGTCTTCGGCTTGTTCCACGATCGCTCGGGTGACTTTGCCCATCTCCGCTCTTGAACGATCCGCGACGCGTTCGAGGAGTATCTCCTTCGCTTGCTCTGCCCCAAGTTGGGAGATGCGTTCGAGTTCGTGGGACTGCTTCTTGAGCGCCTCATCAAGCTTGGTGTTTTTTTCGTCGAGCTGTTCGCCCTTGGTGTCAAGCCTGTTGATTTTTTCAGTGATGGAACGGTCTTTATCCGCGAGTGATTGTTCTTTTCGCTCGAACTGGTCTTCACGCTTCGCCAGACGACGCTCGGATTCACGGATTTCATTGCGGGCGGTTTCGAGATCGGTATCGGCCCGATCCTTGCGTTCGAGCGCATCTCGCTCAGCCGCCAGCCGAATTTTCTCGGCGGCATTTTTGGCGTCATCCTCGGATCGCTTGACAAGCTGCTCGGTCTCGGCCTTGACCGCGTGGAGCTTTTTACCCGCAAGCAATCCTGAGAATACCACGCCGAGCCCAACGCCGACACCCAGAGCGATCACCCCAACAAGAAGAAGGAGGATGCCGCTTGAGTTGCCATTTTGTGCGAGGGTGGTCTGTGATCCGAGCGATGCGGGCATGGACGCAGCAGAAAGTGTGAAAAGATCCATAGCATGTCCCTCCGAGCCGAAGCAACCATTCGATGGCTACTCGATCCGATTGAACCCGTCTGTGAATGGCGGCGTAGACTACGGGGCACACGAGAGAGCGCAAAATCTGCATCAAAGGCTTGGATGATTCAAGAACGGAGAAGTTTCATATGGGAGGCGAATAAAATCTTCGGGGTTGGATTTGCAAGGCACACCCCAAACAAGCCGATAAACTCGATGTACATCCGTGTCAGGCACTCTTTTGTGTCACTGGACGGGTGAATTTGTGTAACTTTCTGTGGGCCCAGACAACCGGACCCACAACATGAACCTATCTTAGCATCTGCTGAGACTGAATATGGTGATCTGATGCCCCCCGGGGCAAAAAGCTGGAGATCGAACACATGGGCACGCCCACCGCAATCACAATAACCCGTTTCTTCCACAAGATCATTCCTGCAGCCCTTTTGGGCGCGGTGCTCCTCACCGCGACTGGATGCGAACGCATGGGCGGATTGCGGGCTCGCATGACTGCAAACGAGATCGCCCACACCGTCGAACTCAAGGGATTGCCCGTCACGATCGGTCGATTCATCGCCGTCGATGTCGAGAATCCAAAGGGGAATGTCAAGGTCGTTGCCCTGTCTCGCAACGAGGAGGCGTATGTCCGGTTCCGCGTCCAGAAAGAAAATCTGCTCAAGTGGAGATCCATGCGGATGAAGCTTGGGTTTGATCCCGACGGCGAGTACTTCACCGCTGAGCACATCACGGATGGCGAGCTTTCGACCATTGTTATTCGCCCCACCGATCTGACCATCGAGGGCTATCGACTGCCGGTCGATGTGACTGTTTATGTTCCCCAGTGCCACGGGCTGCGGGTGCTGAATGCCGGTGGAAGCGTTGATGTCGTTGGCGTCACCGGTGTGATCGATATCATTTCAGGCAATGAGCAAGTCCGGGGCGGCAAGATTGAAATCCGCACCGACAACGCCCTTCACGAAGCCATCAACGCATGGTCAAACCATGGCGATGTCACACTCGTCACCAGCCCCGATGCAGGTGGCACCATCGAGTTGGTTGCCCCGCATGGGAGGACCTCGTTCTGGTCAAAGCATGGCCAGACCGAGGAGTCACGCCCTGAGATCGGACGCTGGACCGGGATATGGAACGATGGAACCAACAGCATCAAGCTTGAGTCCCGTGACGGGAATGCCAAACTCATGGTGGTCCCCAACCCAATCCACCATTCGTTAGTCATGCACTAACACAACTCATGAGCACTCATAAAAGCCCGCTCGAGAACGAGCGGGTTTTTTACTCTTCCGATTCATTTTGTTCTGAGCCGTTACGCTGCTTTGCGATCAACCGATTGCATCCCCTGGATGTATCTCGCAATCTGGCCCACGACAAAGCCCTTATGCTTGGGATTGAGCCCAAAGTCGAAGGCAAGTCCCGCATAGGTGCTCTGCTGGGAGTCGATGTGGGTATGGGCGAGCCGGGCGGTGAGCACCAGCGGTGTCGGAACCGTCGGGCGGAGATCCATGCGGATCCAGAACACTTGTCCGGCGTCAATGTTTGCTCGGTTCTCCCTGTCAACGATGAGCCCGATGCCCCCGCCGCCGACATTCGAGAGCACCGCTTCAAACTTTGGTCCGACCTCTGGGAGTGTTTCCATCTCATCTGTCGCGTCGGCGGTCTTCGCGGACTGAAGGAGATCGGCGACCAATGCCTGGTTGGCGATCTCAAACGGAACAGCAGATCTCGGATCAATGAGCTTCCAACAATCCACGCGAGGCATGGTGAGTTGAGCCGTCGATATACGATCAAAGTTCCGACGAAGACACCGCTCGACCTTCGTTGGCATCTCAACACGCAACGCAGGCGTGTCCCCATTGCGTGAACGGACACTGGTATGCCCGATCACTCGGGTATGGAACATCCATTTGTTCTGCCCAACTGCAATGATCCCAATCAGCGCCGATCCATCTTGAATCTCGAAGGGCATCCCCATCGAGCCGGGTTGCTCGATGACGATCTCTGATTCGGAAAGATCCAGTAGTCGCACACGCCAGATGAGGTCCTTGCTCGAAGAATCGAGAGAGCCTTCACGATCAACCGTGAACTCTAAGCCTCCCCCTCGCTCATAGATCCGCCAGAGTGATTCCTTCCAACGCTCAGTTCTTGATCTGCTTGCCGGCATGGCTCATCCTCTCATCGGTTGCGTCTGAAGTGGACGAGATCGGCATTCCGTGCGCTCTGGTCGAGTCTCTTTGAGATGATTTCGCGCACACGGGCTGGTTGAACCGACGGCTACAACTTCTCGGACGACCTGAGCAGAGCAAGCACTCGCCGGATATCCCCTGTTTGCGGGGCTGCGGATGGGGGGGCGAACTTCAACCGATACAGCAGATCGGATGCATGGCAGAGCGCTGCGTGGATCTGGGTTTGCTGCACTTCTTGATCCTGATCCATCAATGACGCGTGCAGGGGCATCCAGGGCGCACGCTCAATTTCTGCACGCGCGAGCCCTCTGGTGATCCCACGCTCAAGCAGCGAGGCGTTGAGTTGCTCGGGTGTCCAACTCCGTCGCCGAAATCGAAAGACGATCGCGTTCAACCAGGCCGCCCATGGGTAAAGCATCGCGTTTGCGATCGGGCGAGCACGCAGGAATAGGACGCCGATCACAAAGCTCAGCCCGAACACAACGATGCTGATCAGCAGGGCTTTGCGCATCATCGCGGCCTTCCCGAGCCTGACGCGTTCACGCATTTTCAACCCAAACTGAACGAGCCCGAGGTCATTGGAGATGTCGCCGAAGATGTTTCGTCTGGACTCAGAATCATACCCGATGACACCTTTGACCCAGGCGTACTCCACGAACTCGTACCACCTCTTGATCGGCTGAAAGAATCCCTGCTTCGCTTCATGGAGTTGTTGAAAATCTGCCCGTGGTGTGCCATCAAAGGTGACCCATTTCCATGGACCAACCTCTGCTTCGACCCATGCATGTGCGTTCGATTCACGCACGATAAACTGCCCGGTTACTTCGTTGAAATCGGACGCGACATAGCCGGTGATGACACGGGCATTGATCCCCGCACTGCGTGCCATGAGCGCCAACGACGATGCATAGTACTCGCAATGCCCTGCTTTTCGATCAAACAAAAACCACTCCGTTGCGTCTTGCCCCGGAGGCACCGGCTCGCCCTCGAGCGAATAGGTGTATTTCGTGTGCAGGTTGTTTTCTAGCACACGCATCACCGAAAGATCGTCTTGGGGCGCCCTTGTTGAAGGGCTTGGATCCAGGCCCGCTGCACGGATAATCTCTGCAGCGTACTGGGTGATGGCGGGCGTAATGCCCGAATCGTCAACATCGCTGCGCTGATAGCCCGGCGGGGTGTGCACATTAAGCAGCTCGGAGTTGGTTGCGCGGATGGAATACCGAATCGACGACCCCGTCCCATCGTGGATCATTCTTCCCGTTGCTTTTTCGTACCCAATCCGAATCGGCGAGGGCGAAACGAACTGCGTAGGGAGCCAGGGCATGAAGATGGTCGACTCTCTGCTTGCCGCTGCTCGCAAGGAGATCTTGTATTCACGATCCCAGCTCTGGTTTGTAGGATTGATCGCGGGGACGACGATCTCATTGGCTGAGATTCGCTCGATGAGCAGCGGGAGCCTCGCCGAATCGGGATTCTGGTTCCCCCATCGACCCATTTTGTAGGAGCCGAGCACCGCCCCACGCAGGTAAATGGGTGACGAGTTTGATGAACCGATGTTCTTTTCATTGCGGTCGTAGACTTCAAGATCGAGCACCGGTGTTGGCGATTGAGATATCAGCCCCGGTCGACCGAGCTCGATCTGATCGGTGAACCCGGTCACCGATCCCGTCGAGCCCGACCCCCACTGCCCGAACGAGCTGGTCCCGAGGTTCCGTGGGAGAATCATAAAGATCAGTGTGCCTATGAGCGCCACGAGGAAAATGGTTGCGAACTGGAAGGAGCGGAGGTCTATCCGCCCATCCTTGGGGAGTGCTCGAAGCTGCAACTCGGCGCCGCTCTGGCTCGCTGCAGAATAGATATGGAAACGCACCACTGTCCGCAACAGCAAAATCACATCTGCTATCAAGAATAATCCGGTCAGCATCGAGTTGCTCGTCAGAACAGCCGCCACAATGAGCGCGATGAGGAGCACAATCACTTGGCGGTCGTCGCGGACCGATCGGAGATCGAAGAGCTTGACCACCAGCAGCATCCCCGCAAAGACCGCAAAGGTGCTCACACCAAGCCCCGAGATGAGAAGGCTGATCGCCGAGAGGGAAAGCACAAAGGCAAGGATCACATTGATCATCAGCCTCGAGAGCGGCTGGTCATTGCGTAGCGAGATACTCCACGCCACGAACACGCCGAGCAAAGCCAGACTCACAAAGGCGAAGTTCGTATCCGCAATGCCAAAGAGCAAGATCGTGATCAGCGTTGTCCAGATTAGCGATCGGCGATACTCTCTGCGAATAGTCTCGATCGGGCTCGTCAACTCTCGTTTCATCGCGACCCCTCCGTTCTGAGCGGAAGGGGAAGATCCACTCCATTCGCGAGCCACCCTGATGGATCGGACGCGTCGAGATTGATCGCGCCGGCAAGCGGCGAGCTGCTATCGGTTGAGATGCATATTCGTTTCCCTAGTCGGTTACCAGGTGGAGAATCCTCGGCCGCTTGATCACTCCTTGTTGCCTCAAGCATCGCCAGGACATTTTCGATCCGATGTATCTGCGCCATTCCGGTATCAGGGGTGATTCGTACATCTGCCCAAGGTATCCAGACCCCAACTGCCGCCCCTAGCCCAATCGCCTGCTTGGCAACCGCGCCGACCAGGGCGATTGCGCGCTCGATTTGAATCGTGTCGGCGGCTGGATCGGGCGAGCGAAGCCAGATCATCATCCGCGGCGAGGTCTCCTCGGCGTGCTCGATCACCACCAGACTCCCTCGGCGTGCGCTCTGCTTCCAGGCAACACGTCTACGCGGGTCTCCTGGGGTATAGCTTCGAAGCCCGAAATAGTCGGAGCCATCGCCTCGTTTGGGCAGCGGGCGGGGGTCATCGGACCATGAATCTGCGTGCTCACGAATCAGCGCCGGCTTGAGCAGAATCTCGCACGGAAGAGCGACGAATGATCGGGGCTGATCAAACTTGACCCATTTGCGGATGAACCCAAATGGGAAGCTGGATTCTGCACGGAAGGAATGAAGCTGGTGCAAGCCCCTACGGTGCACTTCAAAGGATGTTGAGCAGCTGCCCGTGGACTTGGGCGAAAGATGCAGAAGCACCGCAGGTGATGATTGGCGGTAGCCATCGGTGTCCTCTGATTTCTGCTCGACAACAAGCACTCCGAATAGCGGGAAGAGCTTCGATGAGCTCGCGAGCTCATACCGGATCTGATGGGATTGCCCAACGCGAACCTGCGCCACTCGAAAGCATCGGGCTTGCAGGTGCATGAGTGCATTGCCGCTCAGCACGCCGGAAGTCACAAGCAGTGCGATGGCGGCCCCGAAGAGCCAGAAGAGGAGGTTGTTCTGCGCATTGACCGCACCAACCGCGAGAAAGAGGGTGACACCGACATAGAGCAGCCCGCCGACGGTGATCGTGGCGTGACGAGAATTCGGTTGGAGCAAGGATGAAGATTGAACACGGCGACGATCGGCCCGGGGCTGGGTGGCACCGGGCTCGTTGGTCATCGTGCTCATTCTTTCTCGGTGTCCTCTGGCATCGGCGGCACATACCCGTCGAGCGTGATTGCGGTGCAGAGCAGCTTCTGCGAGTTCGTTGGCAGGTAGGTTTGTGATCTCGCGGAGAAGATCCAATCTCCCTTGACCCTCACCATCACACTTGAACCCGGGTGCTGTCCATGAGGGATCGAAAACTCAAAGTTGCCCAACTCATCGGTTGTCGCCTGCCCGACGAGTCCTTTTCCTCTGGCTTCGGACCCACCAGCTACCAATACGGTGACTTGCACATCTGGGATCCCAGGTTTTGCGAGTCTTTCGTCTGCGGGCCCCACAACCATCACTTGACCGACGGTGCCCTGAACGACCTTGCCAGAGATCCGCATGGCTGCGGCCTTGCATCCAATCAAGCCAAAGACCACAAGCAAAAGCAATGATGCCTGAGCGAAGCGGATAAAACTGAGTCTGCCAATGGTCATGGGTTACTCCTGCTGATCAACCATTCTCGGGTTCGGTTTGTTCCGTCACCTGTTCTAATCGATCGACCAACTCGTCGGCATTGGGCAAATCTTTGATCGATGCGAGCCCAAATGTATCGAGAAACTGGCGTGTTGTGCCGTAGAGCATGGGACGTCCCAACTCTTCCGCTCGCCCGACGATCTTGAGCAATCGCCGATCGAGCAGGGCCCGGAGAACTTCTCCGCAACCTACGCCTCGGATTGACTCAAGCTCTGCTCGTGTGATCGGCTGGCGATATGCGACAATCGCGAGGGTTTCGAGCGCGGGGCGGCTGAGCCTTGTCGTGGCTCTTGCGCGGTGCATCGCTGCGATGACCGGAGCGTATTCAGACCGAGTCATCACCCTGTATCCGCCTGCGATCCGCTCGATGCGGAACGCTCGCCCAGAGGTGTCGTATTGTTCGTTGAGCAGATCGACGCCTTGATCGACCATTTTCACAGTCACCGCAGCATCAAAGAGGGCCGCGAGCGGATCGGCGACCTTGACAGGCTGGAGCGGTTTATCCGCGCTGACCAGCAGGGCTTCGATGGTGGGCAGGAGGTGCTCAATCTCGACCGTTGAACTATCCTGTTCTGCAGATTCTGGCATTGATTCTTCGATGATGTCTGAACTCATGATGCAATAGTATCACCAAATGCAGACTCTCGCATCCATTGCCCATCGGCGATATGCTTTACGCATGCCTTTGAGCCAGCCCCCCCATCACCAGCACCTGGACGAGCCGCTTCCATCGATTCAGCACCGATTTGATAACCTGGAGCCCCTTCCCGAACGGATCATCCACAGAAGGCGCGAACTGGTGTTTTTAATCCTTTCGGGGCTCTTCTTGGGCACGCTGGCGATGCTGAATATTCTCGGCATTTCGCGATTTATCACGCTGTTCTCTATCGACTTTGGCAGCGAATCGGGCCCGACGGTCTTTGCGGTTGCCGTCGGGGTGCTGCCGTATCCGCTGACTTTTCTATGCACCGATTTTATCAGCGAGCTGTATGGGCGGAGGCGTGCGAACCAGGTTGTCATGGTTGGGCTCTTGCTCAATATCTGGGTGATGGCGATCCTCTGGATCGGCGGGGTGCTCCCCGGGTTCGAGCAACTCGATGAGCAAGGCAAGATTATGGTTGATGCCGCGGGGCGATTACCCGTATTTTATGAAGTGCGAACGCTCGCGTTCGGCGCGGTGATGGCCTCGATGATCGCGTACCTCGTCGCCCAGCTGGTGGATGTTCAAGTGTTCCACTTCTGGAAACGCCTCACACGCGGCAAGCACCTCTGGCTCCGCAACAATGGCTCTACACTCATCAGCCAGCTTGTTGACACGGTGGCGGTCATCCTGATCACCCATTTCTTTGCCCATGCGCTTCATATCCCTGAGGGCGCATCGGTTTGGCCCGTGCTGCTTGTATTTATATTCACGGGGTACGCATTCAAGGTAGTCGCTGCGCTCGTCGACACCGTGCCATTCATTATCGGGACCAAGCATCTCGTCCGATATCTGCGGCTCCCGCCTCCCGGCAGCCAATAGTTTTCCAATCTGTTTATTCTTAGAGATGCAGACAACTGCTTGGATTTTTTTGTCGATACTCCGGATACATTCATTCGGAGTGCTTATCAGATGACTCAACCAACGATTTTGCTCGCCGACGACGAGCCGCACATCACCCATGTTGTTGCCCGCAAGCTCAACAAGCTTGGAATCACCACCCTTATCGCTGAAGACGGCGAGATCGCTTATCAGCTCGTAGTTGAGCATGGGCCCGATGCAATCGTGACCGATCTGCAGATGCCGTACATGAGCGGCATCGAGCTAGCAGAAAAACTCCAACGGAATGCGGAGCTCTCGCAGATCCCGGTGATCTTGCTCAGCGCCCGTGGATACGCGGTCGCCGAACAGGCAAGCAATCTGCCAAACATCCGACACATCCTCAGCAAGCCCTTCAGCACCCGCGAGCTTGTTCAGTATCTGCTTGTGCTCATCGATGAAGACGGTGCATTGGGTCTCTCTGCATGAAAATACAGCTCACCCCCAAAACGCATCCTTCCACCCCTGCTGCGTTTTTGCAGCGCGCGGAGAACCTCGGGCTGCTCTCTTGGGCACTGGATCTCAACGGGATGCCTTCGGACGACCCGATCGCCTCAGCGCCGATTGCACTCTGGCTTAGTTCCAAGCGGATCCGGTCGTTGTTTACCGAGCGGGCAACCCTCTGGGCTGCGATGGATTCATTTGAGCAAGAAGAGATCCTTCCCGGGATGTGGATTTTTCCCTACATCGAGCTGCACCGAAACCGAAGAACCGGTTACCGCGTGCTCATCGGGTTTACCGACAAGATACTGGCCTCAGAGTGGCTCGAGAATCCGGAAGACCCGAACCAGCTTCAGGCTGCCGCGCTTCGTCAGCTTCTGAAAGAGCATATTTTCTCTAAGCAAGCGCACGCCGCACAGACCTACGAGATGTTTGACTGGGCGATGTCTGATCTGCGAAAACAGGACAAGTTTGATGAGACCATCGACGGATTCTCTGATCAGCTCGGGAATGCATACGAAACGATCACAGCATTACATGATCTCGGCATGAGCATGAGCTCGATCAACGATGTTGACGGGTTCATCAACAGAACCATCGAGCATGTCGTCGAGACACTCGAATATGAATGGGCAGGATGCCTGATCAATGAGCAGCACCCGATCGGGCAGATGCTTGATCTCTCACTGATTCAAGCAGGCACCCAGACTCTTCCCAAAGAAGACATCAACTTTGTCATTGATCGCGTGCTCACCGAAGTGCCCGCGGCGTTTGCGGATCGAACGAAGATCTATTCCGCAGGTGATCACATCGAGCTGCTCTCGCCTCAGATGTTGGTGCATCCAATCGAAAAGAATGGCGAATCTTTCGGGTACATAGTCGTTGGCGGCAAGCGAGGTGAGGATCCGCAGGTATCCAGCCATGAAACAAAGATGCTTGATGCGGTCGCGGGGATCCTCAGCGCGTTCTTGATCAACGCCGCGATGTTCCACGAACAGCATCAAACCTTTGTCGGCACGGTCAAAGCCATGTCATCAGCCATCGACGCCAAGGATCGATACACGCAAGGGCACTCCGAACGCGTCGCGATGGTGTCGGCCATGATCGCGGCTCAGCTCGGTCAGTCCGAAGAAGCGGTCGAGCTGATCCGGATTTCGGGGCTCGTCCATGATGTTGGCAAGATCGGGGTCCCAGAATCGGTCCTCTGCAAGCCGGGGCGATTGACCGACGAAGAGTTCGCGTTGATCAAGCTTCATCCAACCATCGGGTACGACATCCTCAAGGACATCCCGTCGTTGAGTTCTATTTTGCCGGGGGTGCTCCATCACCATGAAAAATGGGACGGCTCGGGATACCCAGGCGGATTGGTCGGCGAGAACATACCGCTGATGGCCCGGATCATGGCGATCGCCGATACATTTGATGCGATGAGTTCCAACAGAGCGTACAGAACCGGGATGCCTCGCGAAAAGGTGCTCGCCGAGATTGAGCGCTGTGCGGGAACGCAGTTTGACCCGGACCTCGTGCCGCACTTCATGGCGTTGGATCTCTCCAGGTATGATGAAATGGTGAAGCATCACGCGGCCCAGAGCGTGTTCAAGAAATCCGCCTGACTGAACTCTTATTCGACAACACGCACAAACGAGCCCTCGACGACAGAAAGCTCCGCTGCGTTGAGCTGTGCTTCCATCAGCTTGGTAATGCTGGAATCACTCAGTTGTTCAGGGAAGAACGCGAACCGAGCTACCGAGCCGGAGAGCGGATCGCTCAGTCTACTGCTCGTGCAGCGTGCGCCGATGGTCCAGGAAGCCATATTCGTCTCACGCATTTGAACACTCTTCAACCCGAGCAGGTATGTTCGGTTGGAGGCGACGAGCACGCCGTCAACGAAGAGCTTTGCACCGCTTAAACCGAAGGTGTACGCGACATGATGCCAATCCCCGTCTGCAAAGCTGTCGGCGCTCACGCTGACGATCTCACCAGAGTACCCATTCCGCGAATCTACATCCACCTTGATCTGATTGCCCTCAGCGTAGATCGCAAGATGCAGCTTTGGTGTGGTATGCTTTTCTTTGACAACGAGCCCTTGGATCGAGGGGCTGGTTGAATCGTCGATGCGGGCCCAGAATACGATGGATCCGCTCCCAGTCTCAAAGTCCCATTCATGATCAAGCTTCACCACGGTGCTGACATCAACAATCGTTGGAGCGGGCTCGCCGTCGAGAAACACCTCGCCAGATGCGGTGCCCGGCTCATAGGTACCATATACACCGCCGATCTGATCAAGGACATCATATGATCCAGCGCCCTCGCTCAACGCCCAATAGGAACTTGCTCCAAGATCGACCAGCACCTTGAGGTACCCCGCATTGTAGTCTCGAACAAGGTCGTATCCGATCGAAGACTCCGCGAGCCCCGATCTCCCCGCCGCATGAATCTGTACGATTCCAGAAGAACCCGACACGCTGCCCTGGGTTGCTTTATCAACAGCGATCGCTCCGATCTCGGTCCCCCCAAGCGTGGTCCAGGGGATGAGGACTCCGGCATCCAGTTTGGCCGCAAACCCGTCCGGGTCCCGTTGGAGTTGGACAAGCGTGGACTCAACTGCAGAGCGGGCCCCGTTGCGTGCTTGCACGGCTTCAATCCCGGTTCGGTAGGCTTCGTTTGCGGACTTCCGCAGAGTTATCCCGAGCAGAATCATCGTGGTCACCGTCGCGATGGTCACCAGAACAACGAGGTAGATGCTTCCACGGCGGGCATCAGCATGGAATGCGGGTGCTGGAGATGGACACGGCAAGCTTCTCATTCTTGCTCCCGGATCGCATCCCACGACTCGGTGCGGATGAACTGTTCCTCGGCGTATATCGTGGACCCGAAGGCAACCTGGACTCCGATCCGTTTTGCCCCCGTACGCTCGGCTGATACTGTTGTGAAGTCGGAGATGGAAACATGACGGACGGTGACTCTTCGCCCCCAGTTCGCCAGCTCGGTAATTTTTACACCGTCTGCGGTGCATGGCGGGCGGGAGACCCACCCGTGGTAGTCATCGACATCATCAAAGTCCGCTCGGGTGGCTGTACGCTCGCCCGCGTCGACACCGATGCTGCTCAGGCTGATCAGGTCGTCAAGATCAGCGAGGCTGATCTTAATATTGAGATCCGCAACCCCTTCGGGATCCTCGAAGGGTTTGGCCGAGATTTCGGCGACGAGTTCATCTATCAACTGACGAGCGATGACTTGCTTCTCGGCGATCTCGGTCGAGTTCATCACCGGCCCAATCAGCCCGATCGTTGAGGAGATGACCATGCCGATAAGCAGGGTGGCGATCGATGTTTCGATCAACGAGATCCCCCGGTGCTTTCCTGAGTTGCAAAGCATTACTGGACCTCCGGAAGGTTGAAGAGTTCCACTTGCATTGCTTGCTCTGGGCGCGTCATACTCGGGATGTTGAACGAGATGGCCGCGGAGAGGGTCTTGGTTGCTGACTTCTGAACTGAAACACTGAACGCACTTACACCTTCAATCGCGATCACGGTCGGCTCGCTGTTCCATTGGCGTTTCACAGCCTTGGTCTCGCTCAAGGAATAAATGACGGTCTCTGGTGAACCATCCCCATCGCGGTCGGGAACGACAACCTGAAAGGAGTTCGCTGAGAGCACAAGAAACTCCGTCGCCAGTTCGAGATCCGCTCGGATCGCGTCCATCTCGCCTTGAATCGATGCCTCGGTGACGATCTGCTCGGAGCCCGTCGGGATGGCCTTTGATCCGATCAGCAGTACCGACGAGAGCCCGAGCAGGAGCACCGTGGTGATCGCCAAACTCATCACGGTCTCGGCGTAGGTGAATCCTCTTCGTGCAGATGTTTGGATCATGGCGAAATCTCACTGAACCCAACGCTGACGGGCTCTGCGAAAGCAGGTTGCCCAATAAATCGCGTTGGCACATCTGCTGCGATCGGGTACCTGGTATTCCCGCCACCCCGGATGGTAAACTCCAGCCCTTGCCGCTTCCCGATGTAGATAAGAACCGTCGCATCCCTCTCAAACAACCCGTGCCCATTGATGACCAGTTGATTGTTTGGATCAACCAGGCTTGTTGAAAACAGGTTCACCTTGAAGGGTGTTGAGCCAAGATCAAGCGTGTCCACAGGTGTTTTCGCCAGTTGAGCAGTACCCTTATAGAGGTACAGTTTTTCGGCCGCGATGTCAAAGTACACGGTGTGAAGCTCGGAGGATGCGTCTACCCGCTTGCTCCAGCTTTGAAGCGTGCTGCGGATTTGTCTTTCGGCGGAGTCCAGCTTGTACCCGTCGGATGCATCGGTGTACCGGGGCATCGCCATCGCGGCGATAATACCGAGGATACTCAGCGTGATGACAATCTCAATGAGCGAGAACCCGCGACGCATTATCAGCTCCTTGAAAGTCCTGAATCAAGAACGCCCCGATCATTATGACCGGGGCGTGGTAAAGACATCCGATCACGGGCTGTTTAGTAGGTGTTGTACTTCTTGCCTTCGGCATCAAGTTCTGTATCAGGGAGATTGGCGCTGATCTCGCCGCTGGCGTATACCCAGCCCGCGGCTGTTCCGCCTTGTGTGGCGACGACCGCGTTCTGACCCTTGTTGGTTCCTACCTTGAGCTTGGGGATCTCGCGGAGGTAAGGACCGAAGTAGTATTCTGTCGTTTTCGTTGCATTCGCGGCACCGGCTGCGTTGGTGTAGGTGGTGAGCTGAGCCTCGATGGTTGCCAGTGTAGGGGCAACGCCGCCGTGCTCTGCCTTGAAGAGGTCGATTGCACTGCGGAGAACAGCGACATCAGCGGTCAGACCTGAATCGGCAGCACCCGCAGCACCACGACTCATGCGTGGGATAGCGATGGCGCCAATGATTCCGATGATCACGACGACGATGACGAGCTCGATAAGGCTGAATGCCCGACGAGCATGATTGTTTGGCGTACTTGGCATTGCTGTTGCGAGCATGGTGTCTCTCCTAGAAGGTGATGGAGCAGCCGTTGCTCCGTGTATACCTACTTCATCGGAATTATTGACGGGCATCTTTGCTCGCGAGGGATCTGCCCCCCTGAACATGGCTCGCCAGGCGTTATAACCGGTACGGTTGATTATCCGCCGAGGACGGGGAGTTCCAACTCGTACTTTTTGCCTGATTTCTCGATGGTAATCGATCGCTTCTGCACAGTTATCAGGCGGAACCCATCTTGAGACACATCGCCGGCACGGACGAGCACACCATTGAGCACCGCCGCCCCACCACTCTTCGAGGGCATCACCGCTGACAAACTCGGCAAGGTGATCGTCACCGCCGGCGCGCCGCGTGCGGATTCAGGCTGAACCCCTGACTCTATTGCGTTCATCACGATCGCTGGATCGGTGAACAACCCATTGAGAGAGGCCTGATCATTGATGCCGGCACTCACCGCTTCGAGCCGTTCGTTGAGCACAGAAGCCGCGCTCAACTCATTCAGCGTCTCTGAATTGATGACCTTGCTTGGATCGGCGATCGATTCAGAGAGCAGTTCCAGCCCGACATCAATTGGTGATGCTTCAGCGCTGCTCGGCCCAAGGATGGCTTGATCCAAGAGAAACGCGCCGCCCGCTACAATAAACAACCCCAAAAACACTTTTCGCTCTGTTGATAGTCCCATGACGGTATTAGCCAATTCAAGTCTGGGCTCTGCAAGCGATTCTCGTGCAATTTTTAGCCTGATGCATCAGCGAGGACATACCACCGGAACACAATGCGCACACGGATCAACCCATCCGATAATCCAGAGTCAATCGAGATTGATTGAACAACCGTATCGGGCCAGCCCTGCTCAAGCGAGTTCATCCATTTCATGATGGCATCAATCTGCCCGGCCCCATCGCAACTGATCGGCAACCAGGACACACGCCCCTCCGATTGCTGAGTTTCCGGCTGGAGTGCGTCGATCCGAACGCCGGAGTCTTCCGCGATCGACGCGATGATCGCCGATCTCTTGTTGTACGCGGATGCAGGCTCAAGTGTGGGCAGCGAATCAACCCGGTGCTGGAACTTCTCGATCTGTGTGTGCAGATCGATGCTTGATTCTGTCTGCTCTGAGAGTTTGAGAATACTCTGAGCATGCTCGACCTGTGTGAGGCTGCTCAGTGATGCGCCTTGTTCGATCGTTTGATAAACTATCCAGGTCGCGCCAGAAACCATCACAACGAGCCCACCCGCACAGAATGCATGGATGCTCTTTGTTGGAAGCTTCGAGATTGCATCAAGTAGTTTCACCCACCACCCCCGCTCTTTATGAGCTGTGGATCCAGAACAAGCGTGATTTGGAAACGGACGCGCTCCACTTCTTG
Source organism: Phycisphaerales bacterium (assembly GCA_029260265.1). Lineage (GTDB taxonomy): Bacteria > Planctomycetota > Phycisphaerae > Phycisphaerales > UBA1924 > UBA1924. The sequence continues at coordinate 386,509 of JAJDDO010000026.1, read as the reverse complement.
TGTGACCATCCGCGTTGTATCGTTGAGTACAATCTCATCAAACAACCCGAGTTCCTCGATCGCGACGACAAAGCCTCTGGCTGCACCTTGCGAATCTGCAAACCCGCGGATTTGGACCTCTATCCGATCAGCTCGCTGATCTTGGTCTGTGCCGCACTCGATGTGGTCTAACCAGGCACGCCCGTTGGCTGCGGATGCCAGTCCCCTGAATATACCGCTCCAATCGACCCGGCGTTCGAGCATTCGCACCGCCTCGCTCTGGGTGGAGAGCGCAACGAGTTTCTTTTGTAACGCCTGGTTTTCGAGCATCGCCGATTCAGACCTTTCGGCGTTTTCTACTGTTCGAAGTACGAGCGAGTTGTCCGCACCGTGAGGCGAAATCGTGACGACAAGAACCGGCAGCCCGCATACAAACGCACCCAGCATCAAGGCAAGCGCCCAGCGCGAGATTACCCGCGCTCTTTGGCGATGCATGATCCGTGATTCTGGAAGCAGGTTTATGTTGTTGGATGATGTGCTCATGCGGCTGCGTACCTCGCAGCCAGGCCATAAGGCATTGCAAAGAGCGCACACTGCTCATCCTTCATTCCGGATTCACTCAGCGCAGGGGCGACCAGAGGATGCACCGGCATTCCGAGAACATCATCAACAAGTTCGAGCAAATCTCTGCAGGCTGATCCATATCCACTGATGTACACCAAGCCCAGATCCGCCATGCGGTAAGCATGAGATACATAACGCACCGCGACATCAAGCTCACTCACCAACGCTCCAATGAGCCCGGCCCAGAGGTCTTGTGCAGGACGCTCATAGGCTGCGAGTTGATTGCACTGCAGCCGTGAGAGAAGACGGCTCAACTGGAGTTCCCCAAATCCAAACTGCTCGCGCAGTTGCTCGTGGACCTCGCGAAGACCATGCTCTACCCGCCTCGTGTACACGACCGAACCACCATTCGTGATGACTGCAAAGGAAGAATCCCAGCCAATATGCAGATACCCGACAATCCCCTGCTCAGTGCTTGGCTCTTGCGATACGCAAGTGAGGGCTTGTTCGGGCAATCCGATCGCGGACGCGTCGAATCCGACCTCGTCAAGCAGTGCGAGCGATGAGTCAATCTTCGCCCGCTCGCAAGAGACGATCATTGATTCTCGCATTCGCCCTTTCTGCGGCAGATCCCAGATCCCAATCTCAAAGGAGTCTGGTGCACCCTTGCGCTCTCTGGCGACTTCTACCCTCGCGAGTTGCTTTTTGATCGAAATACTCTCGACAGGCGGTAACTCAAGGATATGAGATGAGCACCACTTTGAATCGGGCAGAATCGAGATATTGTTCCCTGCAAATCCTCGCCTGGCGAGCATCGATCCAACCCAACGCAGCTCTTCGGCATTCAGATCTGCCCCACCCGCGATCATCCGCGGAAAGGATGCGGCGGCGAGCAAGCGGTCCTCATTGCCCGATCGAATCAACTGTACAGCACGGAACTCATTGGCATCGTGTGTTATGCCAATCGCCGAGCATGATGTCCGTAGCCCTGTGAGCATCACCCACCCCCGCCCGCGGCAGCCGTCAGATCGAACAGCGGTAAGAACATGCTCACTGCGACAATCCCAACAAAGATCCCAAGCACAATCATAATCACCGGCTCAATGATGCTTGAGATCGATCGGATAACAGTCTCGTTTTCTTCATCAAGGTAATCTGATACCGTGCCGAGCACATCGGCCAGCCTGCCCGATTGCTCACCGTTTCTCACCGCTTCGACGACCGATGGAACAATCAGCCCACCTCGATCGAACGCGGAACTGATCGGTTCGCCCTTGGTGACCGATTTTTCTGCGTTCGTAAGCATCGCACGATACATCTGATGATTGACCGACTCGCGTGTCAGGTTGATCGCGTCGAGCATCGGCACATGGGCATCGAGCAGAACGCCCATCAGCCTGGTGATCCGAGCGGTGCTGAACTGACGGTACACAAGCCCGATCTTGGGTGCCCGCAATGCGAGCCGCCCGATCAGATTCGATCCTGATTCACCACGGAGCCACGCGACCAAAGCTCCAACACCAATCACAAACGCGGGGATGATCCCCCACCAATAGCTGCGCATGATATCAGATACACCCATTAGTAATTTGGTTGTTGGGGGCAGCGGCGTATCGAGCGTCTCAAACAACCCCGAGAACCGTGGGAGCACCACGCCAATCATCACGCCAAGCACGATAATTGAAATGCATGTAAGCAGAATGGGATACACCATCGCCCCCGAGAGGTTTGCTTTTATCTGTGCCTGTTTTCGAGTAAGGATCGCAAGACGCGTCAGCATCGAATCAAGATGCCCGCTGGATTCACCCGCAGCGACCAGTGATCTAAACACCGAATCGAAGACCCTCGAATGTGTATCAAGAGCCGCACTCAGCGAGTCTCCCTCTTCGAGCCGATGCTGAACATCGGTGAGCACCGCAACCCAGTTCTCATCACGCGATTGCCGTTTCAGCGATTGAATCGCGTCCAAGATCGGCGTTCCTGTCGAGACCAGCACCGCCAACTCGCGAGCGAAGACCGCAATTGTTTTCGATGAAACCCGCTTGCCGCTGCGCGGCTTTGACCGTTTTCTTTGCTTCGTGCTGCCTTCAACAATGTTGCTCACAAACAGTTTTTTGATCCGAAGGAGTTCGGTCGCTTCTTCTCTTGATGCGGCCTCAATAGTCCCACTCTGTAAAGCACCAGAGCTGTCGTAGGCTTCGTATGAATAGCTCATGCTGCCTCCCCGCTGACAACCATCGAGTCATCTTCTTCACTGTCTCCATCATCGGTATGGGTCACGCGCAGGATCTCTTCAAGGCTTGTTTTCTGATCGAGCGCGAGCTGAACACCCTCATCTCGAAGCGATTTTTGCCCGATGTGCTGGAGTTCAGAACGGATCTGGTGAGTCGGCGCATTCCGGTAGATCATGCGGCGTATTTCTGGTGTGACTTCCATAAACTCATAAATGCCCATTCGCCCTTGGAATCCGGTATCGTGGCATTCTGAACAACCGCCGCCCTTGCGAAATGCACGCCCGCTCATGTGCGATAAGCCCGCATCTTGAAGCACCTGCTCACTCGGATAGTATTTCATCTCACAAGAGCCGCAGGTTGTCCGTGCTAACCGCTGAGCGACAACACCGTTGAGTGCCGAACTGAGCAAGTAGGGTTGAACATCCATATCCATCAATCTTGCCACCGCACCCGGCGCGTCATTCGTATGCAGCGTTGCCAGCACACCGTGCCCGGTCAGCGCGGCTTGGACCGCGACCGCGGCGGTCTCTCCATCGCGGATCTCGCCGATCATAATTATATCGGGATCCTGTCGCAAAATAGATCGCAGTGTCCGAGCAAAGCTGAGCCCGATTGCATCATGAACCTGGATCTGATTGATGAGATCAAGCTGGTATTCAACCGGATCCTCAACCGTCACAATGTTGTGCTCTGGGCTCCGCAGGAGATCCAACGCCGAGTACAGCGTGGTCGTCTTCCCTGACCCGGTCGGGCCGGTGACCAGAACCATTCCGTGGGTCAGCTTGAGCACACGCTGAAAACCTTCGAGCACCTCTGTGCGGAAGCCAAGATCTTCCATCCGCACCTGCAGGTTCTGTTTATCAAGAATACGGATCACAAGTTTCTCGCCCAAGAGCGTCGGAATGCTCGACACGCGAAGATCGATCTCGCGCCCTTCTGCAACAATCCGGACACGACCCTCCTGCGGAAGCCTCTTCTCTGCAATATCCATCTTCCCGATGATCTTTACACGGCTGACAATCGCTGCATGCATCCCGGGCGGTGGTTTCATGAGGTTTCGGAGTCCACCGTCAATGCGGTATCGAATCCTCGTACCATTCGCGCTTGGCTCGATATGAATATCTGATGCCTTATCTTTCACAGCAGTAATCAGCGCCACATTGACAAGATTGACAATCGGTGAGCCCTCGATCATCTGATCAAGATCAGTCGCTGGCCCTTCGTCGATGCGTTCACGCTCGACAACTTCTACATCACTCTCAGCCAAGCTCGTAAGGAATGCGTCGACATCAACATCACCCCCGGCGTACTTCTTGATGTACTCAAGAATGTTGTCCTCAAGCGCCAAGACTGGACGAATCTTGAGCCCGGTCAGATCGCGGAGACGGTCGATGGTGGGCAGGCTCTGCGGCTCAACCATCGCGACGGTCAGCGTGTCATGCACACGGAACATCGGGATGACCTTCAAACGCTCGGCTTCCTCTTCGCCGATCAATGAAATCAGCGAAGTGTCGAGCAGCCCATGACGGAGCTGGACCCCACGCACGCCGAGGCATTTGGCTAATGAACGCACGAGCGTCATGCCCGATACGGTGCCTTGGCTGACCAACAACTCACCGAGCCTCTGCCCCGCGGATTTCTGTTCCGCCAGTGCGCGCGAAAGCTCGTCTTCGGTGATGTGCCCGTCTGAAACGAGAACTTCACCAACGAGCCTTGGCCGCTGAGCCCTGGCGATACGCTGGGATGGCTGCTTCTCGTGGTCCACCTACAGAAAACTCCTGACCGCCGCTTGGACATTCTCGTACTGCTGAAACTTTGAGGACAACTCGGTCACCGCGAGCACCTCGCGCAGCGTGTCGCCGACACAGCAGATCCGAAACGATTTCCCACTGCTCGAAAGCCGATCTGATATATCCACCAGGGCTTCAAGGCCATTTGAATCAATATAAGAAATATCGGTAGCATCGAGCACGACGCGCCCAAGCGATACCTTGACCGCCTGAGCAGCATGCTCATCGAGCTGCGCTGCGTCGCCCTTGCTCGCCAGTGCTCCCGACGGGCGAATAACGCTCACCGCTCCGTGCTGAGATTCTTCGATCCGCATCCGTCGCTCCTTATGCCGCCTTGCTCATGGTGCCTGTCGCCGATGGGATTGTGAGTGTAAATGTGCTACCGTGATCGACCTCTGACTCCACCGTGATGTCGCCGCCGTGCAACCTTGCAACTTCACGAGCAAGCGCCAACCCAAGCCCGGAACCTGTAATATCAGAAATCCGCCCATCATCAGCTCGATAGAACTTGTCAAAGATCTTGTTGCAGTCTTCTTCCTTGATCCCGATACCTGTATCAATAACCTGAACCTGCATGGTGTCGCTCTCGTCGAACTCAAACCGGACCGAGACCTCTCCGCCCCGAGGAGTGTACTTCATCGCATTACCGATCAAGTTATGCAACGCTTGCTCCACACGATCTCGGTCTGCCAAAAGCACAGGCAGCTTTGGAGGCAGGTCGAACGAAAGGCAGATCTCTTTCTCCTTCGACTGGGCAAGATAATCTGCACTCAGACCTTCGACCATCTGATCAACCCGGAGATCGCCAACGCGAATCGACAATGAGCCCGCTTCGATCTCGGATACACTCATCATGTCGCTGATGACGCGCTCAAGCCGGCGTGATTCCTTATTGATGACATTCAACGCGGTCTCACGCATCGCTTCGTCTTCAGAACCGGCATCGATGGCTTCTTCTACATAAAGTCTTATATTGGTCAACGGCGTTCGCAGTTCATGCGTTGCCTGTGCCATCAGCGAGTTGCGAGATTCATCAGAGAGCCGCTGCTGCGTGATGTCCTCGATAATCAGAACGGCCCTCCCGCTGATTTTTTCACCAACGCGCGTGACGGTCACCTTGAGCACACCTGACCCAACCCCGTTTGTAGACAGCTCTCCCAGTTCGACCACCCGACGCTGCCCTTGACCGCCGTCAAGAACTCCGCGGACGGCATCAACCAGTACCCCGCCACATTGCTCTGCGTCAATTCGCCAGCCTTCTCTCGCATCATCTTGACCCAGGAATGAGCACCCTGCACCGTTTGCATACTGAACATTCAGAGCACTATCAACAATCACTACGCCCTGCGTGATTGCACCACACGCCTCTCTCAGCCCAGCGCCATCACCTTCATGAGCAAGAAGACTCATCCGGATTTCCGTGTCGGCCTCTGCATCCTCGACAGCCTCGCGATCGGCAAGCAACAAGTTAAATGCCTCGGCCTCCCTGCCAAGCATCTCGCCGACGCGGAGACAATCCACACGACGCTCGCCGCTGGAAAACGCGATCAGTGATTCTCCGACGGCGCTGATCCCCCCGAGCTTGGACCGGAATCGACGATAAATCCAGAGCATGACCAAGAGCCCGCCCACGCCGATCCCAACAGATGCAGTCCGCACAAATCCCGCGACCGATCCATCTGCCCGGGCAGTTGTTGTAATCTCGAGGACAAGCATCGGTTGATCACCAAGCCGCAGTGGCTCGTGCACCTCGATGCGCCCATCGTCAAGGACTCGAACAAGACGGTCGCTTGCACCAGCGAGCGGCTCTATTTCATCGAGCGAGTCGATGGTAATTTCGGTCACTGTAGTCGACGCGACTACCCCCCCGCCGGGGATTATGACGGAGCAGTGATCCACTCCGCCCGAAGATGCTGCATCGAGCACCACCCTTCGCAATCCAGACAAATCGCCCTCACGAAGGCTCAGCTCTGCCTGGGATGCAAGCACCGACGCCAGCTGGCTCGCGTTTGACTCGATAAGATCAGCGTTTGCGCGCTCGATTGAACGGGTGCTGACCCAGCCCATGATCGCGAAGGCGAGTATAAGTGTCGATACGAATCCAAGCCCTGTTGCAGCGACAAACTTCTCGCCTCGGGCAAGCCCAAACCGATTACCAACCACATTCTTAAACAGACCTGTTCCCATGAGGGCAAACTCCGCGTTCCATTGGTTCTTCCTATGGAATATCGGTCATCGGGACACTGACTTGAGGGCGAAGGGAAACAGGAGGCAACCCGATGAAGCGAGGCATGGCATTCTGGTGTAGGCTGGTTATCAGACGATCTATTGAAGTCTCAATCGCCCAAAAGAAAAGGGCCCCTCGCCAGAGGAGCCCTTCAATGGGCGCGGGTGGATTCGAACCACCGAATGCTAACGCAAGAGGATTTACAATCCCCGTCCTTTGGCCACTTGGATACACGCCCGATAAGCGTTCCCGATCTGTATTCACGGGTGCCAAATCTAGGCCCCGCACACTGCCAAGGCAACCTACGAAACCCAAAGCCACCTCTCGGACTCAAACCGAGGACCTGCAGATTACAAATCAGCTGCTCTATCAACTGAGCTAAGGTGGCGATCATTCTGATGTCAATCGGTCTAAACCGATCGGAAAAACAAAGGCCCCGCATGAGCGAAGCCTTGTCTTTCAATGGGCTATACAGGACTCGAACCTGTGACCCCCAGTGTGTCATACTGGTGCGCTAGCCAACTGCGCCAATAGCCCGAAGCGGAGGGATTGTATCCCGCAATCAATCGATTGCAACCTCGCCAACCACTCCAATTCGTCTTTTCGGTACCCGAACGAGACTCAGCTGCCCAGAATCACGATCTCGACGCGTCGCGATTCTTTCTTGGTCCCCTTGGGCTTGGCCGGTCCGAATGCCGCGGAATATACCCGCATGTTGGATACACCCTTGGATACCAGATAGGACTCGACCGCGAGCGCTCTCGCGGAGCTCAAGTTCTCATTGGTGCCCCATTTTTTCTTGGTCTTCACGAGCTTATCAGAGTCGGTGTACCCCTCGATGCGAACCTCGTTGCCGCCGTAGGTTGACTTGATCACCCCGGCAATCTGATCGAGCGAACGCTTGGCATCATTGCGGAGTTCCGCCGACCCAGAGTTGAAGAGCACATCGCCCGCGATATTGACGACAACCTCACCATTCCCGCCCCGACGAGAGACATCCACGCCGTTCACATCTTCGAAACCTGTCCGATTCGCCTGCTCCCGCTGGGCCTGAGCGTCGCTGAGTTCATTTGCCAATCGCGCATTTTCACTGCGAAGCAGCTCGTTTTGCTCCTGGTACGAGCTCGCATTTCCGTCGGAATCGCGTACATCCCCCTGGAGCGTCGAGATCCTCGCTCGAAGCTCGGTGTTTTCGTCAATTGCTGCGTCATATTCTCGCTGGCTGATCGAGTTACATCCGCCCAAGGCGATCGCCATGGTCAGTCCGAGCCCGACGAGTGTCCATTTCTTTGTGTTCATCTTTGTGCCTCCCGGTCACTTGCTGTGCGAGCGCCCATTGCCCGCGGTACCACTGTATCCAAAATCCAACTCCCCGTGCAGAACGGGGACAAAACTGTTCATGCTCAAGGGATATCCAACCCGCCCGGCACATGAAAAACCAATCCCAAACCCAGTTCCACCAATGGCTTGCCCAAAATGACCATCATGGTGGCGACCGCAAGAAACGGCCCATAAGGCATCGCTCGGCTGAGTTTTCCACGAAAAATCTTCGCCGCAGCGGCGTAGGCAACGCCCACAAAGGCCGCCAAGAAAAAGGCTATCGTTGGATCGATCCAACCCAGGCACGCGCCAACCGCAGCCATCATGTGGACATCCCCAAGCCCCATCGCCTCTTTTCCAAACGCAATCGACCCACCGATCCGCACCGCCCAGACGACACCCCCACCAATCAGGTACCCCATGACCACGCCGCCCAAAGCAACGAGCCAGAGCGGAGCGGTGTTCACAGGGTCCGCTCCGAACCTCATCGCAAAGAACCAACCGCCCACGAGGGCGAACAACGCTGCGGGCATCAGGAAGGCAAGCTCAAGGACCATCTCACGGCGGGCGTGCGGGTACTGGATCCACATCTCCGCATTGTCCTCGGGACCCTTGTCATCATCTTCTTCAAGCTGCGGGTTGTCTGCCTTCTGCTTGGCAAGTTCGCCCTCGGCCCATTGGTCGTAGTCGGCAAAGCTCGGGCGGATGACCTTGAACTTGAGCAGCAGATTCGAGACCACGAGCCCAAAGGCTCCACCAAGAGCAATCCCGATGAACTTCCAACCCAAGAGTCCGCCAGAAGCAATGGTCCAGACCTCGCCCGGCGTGGTCACCCATTGGTATCGTCTCGATGAATGCTCTCCGACCCAGACACCGGGAAATGCGAGGCTCAGATCTCCGACCCGGTATTGAAACCAGATCGCATGCCCGAGCGTAAAAACCAAGGCAACAACCACAGGCACCCGAGTCAGGGCAAGAGGGATCATGCATGTCCGCGCATCGATAATGGTCATCGCGACCAAAGACCCGCAAAGGACCAAGAGCACCACCATCGCGGGCCAGGTCATCGCTGCCCCGTTGTGCGCCCAATCCGGTGCGATCTGCCCGATCGGTACGCCGAGCAGCGAAGCATCGTAAGGAATGATGTACCACAGCGCGTAGATGGATCCAAACAGCACCGCCACGATCGTCTCGACGATCGGATACTCTGCCGAGATCTTCGATTTGCAGAATCGGCATTTGCCTCGCAGAATCAACCATCCGAAAATCGGGATGTTTTCTCGCCAGGTCAGTTTCGTATTGCAAGACGGGCATCGGGATGCTGGCGAGACCACATCAAGACCGAGCGGCATACGGTAGACGAGCACATTGATCAATGAGCCTACACAAGCGCCAGTGGCGGTGACAAACACCAGGGTCGTCAACTTGGGCAGCAGCAGCATCAGTTCGTAAGACATTGATCAGGTCATCGGCTCAATCGTCTGATCCGCTGGATTCTCCCTCGGTTTCACTCGGCGAAGGGTCCAGTTCGGTTATCCGCTGCTCCGCCTGATCCAAGATCGCCCGTGCACGCTTGATCAGCCCGACGCCCTGCTCATACGCACCGATGGATTCCTCGAGACCTGTCTCGCCCGATTCGATCGCCCGGACGATCCTCTCCAACTCATCAATCAGATCCTCGTACCGATCGGTTGATGGGCTTGGTTGTTTGGGGGGCTTCTTGGTCACCGAGCACGCTAGGCACCGGTTCAAAAAAGATCCATCTGAGGACGCCCATCCTTGTTCTTCACAGCCTTTGGTGTGGGCTTCGTCTGGGATGCCCGTTTCTCTTGGCCCGGATCACCAATGACCGTTGAGCGAATGACACCACGGGCAACCCGTGTGCTCAGGATCTCCCCTGCTGCCACCTCTGACTCTGAATGGACCAAAGCTCCCGATGCCTTCGTGGTCACGCTAAAGCCTCGATCGAGGACACTGAGTGGATTGACGGCTTCCAACTCGCGATGTATCGCACGCAGCTGATCTCGGCGGCGTGCCATTTGTCCTACAAGCCCACGCTCCAAGGCTCGACCAAGCCCGTCGAGATGCTCTTTTCGGCGTGCGTGGACCGCGACCGGCTGGTGCCGAGCGAGTTCCAGCATCCCTGCATCCAATCGTCGGCGAGCCCTCGCTGCCCTCGCTCGGACCACATGAGCCAGCTCACGCGTCAGCGCATCGAGCTGCTCGCGTTGGATCTGGATGACCCTGTCCGGGCTCGCGAGTGCCCGCGAGCCCGCGAGCCTCGCGAGTTCTTGGGCTCTATACCGGATCGCATGACCCACACCGCCCGTGAGCCGATGCTGGATCGATGCGAGCTGCTCGGCGAGCGCTTCGCGGTCGGGCGTGAGCTTCATCGCCGCCTGCGTGGGCGTCGCGCAGCGTTCGTCGGCAACAAGCTCGGCGATCGTGGTGTCTGACTCGTGCCCGATGGCGGCAACCACGGGCAACCGTGAATCGTGGATCGCCTGCGCGACTTCGCGTTCATTAAAAGCCCAGAGGTCTTCGAGCGAGCCCCCGCCACGGGTGAGCAGGATCGCGTCGATGCCGAGTTCTTTCTGGCGACGATTGATCAGCTCGATCGCGCTGGCAACTTCCCCGCTCGCCCCATCGCCTTGCACCCGTGAGTCAACCACAATCAGATCAACCGCGGGGCATCGCTTGCCCATCGTGTTGATCACATCTTGGATTGCCGCCCCGGTCTTGCTGGTCACCGCAGCTATTCGTCGCGGGAATGTTGGCAAGGTTTTCTTGCCCAGCGGATCGAACCAGCCACCCAATCTCAGTTCGTCGCACAAAGCCCGGTATCGGCGTTCGAGTTCACCCTCTCCGACCGGAGACAACGACTCGATGATGAAACTCACACGCCCGGACGGGGCATAGAACTCGAGCCGACCGGTCGCCAGAACCGAATCGCCATGCTTTGGTGTGTAGGGTATCTTTCGAGCAGCAGACGCAAAGACCACCGCCCCCACCACCGCGCTCGAATCCTTGAGTGAAAAGTACCAGTGCGTGCGGTGCGTCAGCGAGCTGACCTCACCTACCACCACCACGCGCCCTCGTATCGAGGTCTTGAGCGATTGGTCGATCTTGGCTGCGAGCTGCGACACGCTGATCGCGTGGTTTGAGCCTGCCCTCGATGCACCAGATGCCGGGGGTGTTTCTCCCCCGGCACCGGCTCTCTTGCCTGACTTCATTCTCGATGGATCAAACGGGAGCCGACCAGTCATGCGAGAGCATACCGTCGACGATTGCCCGGGGCTTACTTGGCCGCGATCTCATCTGTGGATTCTGATTCGTCTGCAGTCTTGGTCTCGACCTGGGCGACGACATCGGCCGCCGTCCCGTGCGGAACCGAGATCCGGATCGGCTGATCCGAATCGAGCAACGGGCGAGAAACGACCGCCTGCGAGTCGATCGCCGGCGTGCCCTGGACCTCTTCATACGAGCGGCCGCGTGGAACATCTGCTGGGCGTTCGATCTTCATAACCGGCTCAATCTCACGATTGGAACTTGCTTCGGTGACTGCTTGACTGATCCGAGTGACCGTCCTCGGCAGGTAGTATCCGTTTTCACGCAACCAGTTGTGCCGGGCGTGCTCAAGATGTTCGAACAGCTCCTTGGTGCGATCGACCCGTCTGCGGGCGATTGCCGATTGATCGGTCTCAAGCGATGAACCTCTGAAGAGTGAGCGGGTGATGGCGAGATCGGCCTCAGGAATCGCAACGAATGGATCGATCGCAAACACGGCGTCGAATACACGAACATAGATCAACGCCGGAGCATCCTGCCCGCCGAGGCGCTCACGATCACTCTGGGCTTTCCAGTTGACTGATCCGTCCTGGCCCATCTCCGCGACGACCTCGCCGTGGGTATCGGTTGAGTACCGGATCTGGTCTCTGCGTGGATTGGCGTTGTCATCGAACATCTCTGCGCGGATCTCGATGATATCGGCGGCGGGTCGAACAGCGGTTGTCGGGGTTGGGCCGATCGCAAAGAGCGTGGCTCCGATGAGTGTTGTCAGCATCATGCTAGGTCTCCTATTTTATTGGCGGGCTCGGGGAGTGAACACCTGTGGGGCTGCGTCCATAGTGCAAGTACCACCCACTGCAATCAAGTGTGCGCAAAGACAGCACTTTGGCAACACGGTCTACTGATCATGCCAGTTTTTTCGGATTTGGTGCCCGGTTACCAGACGCAAAGAGGCTTATCGGACAGCAAGCGTGCCCGATTCGGTCATCCAGGCGTAGGCGTCAACGAGCGAAGCAACATGGACACCCATCCGCCGATGCTGCTGGATGTACACCCGTGCGCTCTGCCCGAGCCTTCTCGCTTCTGCTGGATTTTCAAGCAGCTCGCCGATCTTCGATGCCCACTGATCACCCACGGGCGAATCAACGACCAGAGCCGTTTCGTGCGGCACAAGCACCGAGACCCGCTCATCACGCGCCGCAACCACCGCGAGCCCATGCCCCATCGCGTCGAGCAATATCGTACGATGCTCATGGCGTTGATCCGGGTAGACCAGCATGTCACACCGCAAGATGAGATCACGCCGATCCTCCATTTGCTCGACCACCGTGAGCTTATCAAGCACGCCCAATCGCTGGGCTTGTTTCCAGATCCCGCCTTGTTCCGCAGCTTGGGCATTCACAAAGACAAGCACATCCTCACGCGAACCGATTGCCGTAACAAGCCCGTCGAAAGCCGCGGCGCATCCATCGCGATCGCGTCCAGAACTGACAAGCACGACGGAATGATCCTGCCCATCCACGAATGGTTCACGCGGATTCTGCGCCGCGATCGCACCCCAATGGGTAAGCCGCGTTTGCGAGCCCATCCCGGCTCGGATCAACGCCTGCTCTATGGGTGTATCCGGCGCGAAGAAACCCGATGTCTTTGGAGTTCGCGAATGTACGCGTGTCGCTCGCTCGATCATCCCTTCACGCCAGACTTCGTAGGCCACCGGGCAATCAAAGAGTTCGCCGAGCTCTTTTCCCATCCCCCACGCCGAGCCGCCAAAGACATGGACAATATCGATGCTGCTCTCGGTGCTCTTGGTGTCCCGGTTGACCTGCCTTGCGATCTGGGCCGCTCTGATCGATCGGGTAAATGCCAGACCGCGATCGTTGTAAACGACTGGCTCTCGCGCGAGCGTGAACGGGGTGCTTGCTCCCTTGCGGTGTGCGGGCAGTGCGCAGTGGACATCGATGCCCTCGGCAACAAGCCCGACCGCGACGCGTTCAATGAGCACACGCTCGTGGGCAGCAAAGACCCGATCTGCAAGCAGCAGGACGCGCATGCGACCCTCCTATTGGGGGTTGTCGGTTACACAGAATGAAAGATCGGGCGCGGGGCTATTGTCATCAGCGAGCGCTTCTGTCCTCCACACGCCGACCCAATGATCTTTGGCGACCTTGCGGAGGACATAATCGCCCGCCGGCTCATCGCGCCGCTTGAGATCCTTTGGTGGCTCATGCCAAGGCCACCAAGGGGTGATGCCCTGATCTGCGCCGGGGAGTTTTTTGAACTCTTCCGGATTGTCAACGACCTCGGCGATGGTCACGAGCCGATCTCGACGGTGCCCGATTGTTGGAATGCTAGCGAGCAGCCCACGGGTGTACGGATGCCTCGGGTCATCAAACAGGTCGTACACATTGGCAAACTCGACCACGCGACCGGCGTACATCACACAGACAACATCCGCGTTCTCCGCAACCACGCCAAGGTCGTGGGTAATCAGCATCATGCCCATATCACGCTTTGCCTTCAGATCCTTGAGCAACTCAAGGATCTGGGCTTGGATGGTGACATCGAGCGCGGTCGTCGGCTCGTCAGCAAGCAATAATCGAGGGCGGCACGCCAAAGCCATCGCAATCATGACCCGCTGACGCATACCACCAGAGAACTGGTGCGGGTACGCCTTCATCCGCCCTTCGGGATCTGGGATCCCGACATCATCCATCGCATCGATCCCGATCTGCCAAGCTTCCTTGGCGGTCGCGTCGCGATGCAGGGTGATCGCCTCGACGATCTGGTCGCCAACAGTGTACACCGGGTTGAGGCTCGTCATCGGCTCTTGGAAGATCATCGCGATGTCATTGCCACGCACGGATCTCATCTCTGACTCGCTCATCTCGAGCAGGTTCACCACATGCCCGCCGTCCTCGTTTGATCTGCGGAACAGGATCTCTCCGCGATCGAAACGACCAGGAGGCCGCGGGACGAGTTGCATCGAGCTCATCGCGGTCACGGACTTACCACACCCAGATTCACCAACAACGGCGAAGGTTTGGCGTGGATAGATTGTCATCATGACGCCATCGACCGCTTGGATCCGGGGGCCGGACCCATTGTCGAAGGAGACGGCAAGATTCTTGACCTGCATAAGAGGCTGCTCGGCGACCGCCGATGTTTTCTTTGCCTCTGGCTGCGGGATTGTTGCATCAGTCATTGAAAATTCTCCGGGACACATCACGAATCAGACGCGTGCTTTCTTAAGTTTGGGATCGACCGCATCGCGGAGCGCTTCACCGATCAGGTTGTACGCGAGGGTGGTCAGGAAGATTGCTCCGCCGGGGAAGATCGCAAGCCACCAGATGAATGCTCCAGAATCACCCGTCGCGTTACTCAGCAGCAAGCCCCAGCTTGCCTGCCCCGCCGGGCCAAGCCCGAGGTAGCTCAGGATCGCCTCGATCAGGATCGCCGCAGCAATAAGGAACGATGACTCAACCAGCACCGGCGTAACCCCATTGGGGAGCATGTGCTTGAAAAGAATCGATCGCAGCGGCAGCCCCATCGCCCGGGCAGACTGGATGTAATCCATATCCCGAAGCTTCATGAACTCCGCACGGATAAACCTTGCCGCGCCTGTCCATGTGAAGCACCCGATGATGGCCATCATGATATAAATGTTTCTCGGCAAGACACCCGCAGCCACGATGAGCAAGAACAACACCGGGATAGCCATAAACACCTCAACCACTCGATAGAGCAGCAGATCAACGATCCCGCCGAAGTATCCCATGATTGATCCAACAATCACCCCAATGGTGACCGCGATGCTTGTCGAAACCAACCCGATCGAGATCGAAAGCCGGCAGGCGTGAAGCATCTGCGAGAGAACATCTTGACCGAGTGTGTCGGTACCCAAGAAATGCCCAGGCGCTTGATGCCCGAGTATCTCGTTCTTCAGTTCATACAGGTTGGACAATGAGCCATCGGCACTTGCATTTTCATAGCCTCCGATGATCTCGGTGACCGATTCAGGCATAATCGCAGCAGCGGAGCCAGATACATCATAAAGGTGTACAAATGCGGATGCGTTGATGGACATCGCAGTGAGTTCTTCGTCAGAATGCTCCGCCGGGTGATCAAACTCAAGACGCAGCTTATTTTCAAACTTCTCCCAGAGCCCGTACATCGGCGTAGCACCTGGCTCACGGTTGTACATGGTGGACGACGATTGATTGGGCGAATGAGGGATCAAGGTGTAGATCGCATCGATCTCCCCCGAAGCCTGCAGTCCCCGGTAGTCAAAGTTGGGCAGCGAAGGTGCGAGCCTGAGCCCCACAAGCAGCGAGACAACCACCGAAATGCTCACCACCATAGCCATTCGCCATTTGCTGTGATACACCCAGATCGCCAGAGCGGCAAACGGGATTGCCGCGGCAAGCCCGATCACCGTCATGACCACAGGCACAAAGTACCAAGACTGCTCAAACTCACGGGCCCAGTCCGCGACATCTCGGTCGATGAAATACGCATACACGATGCCGGCGATGACCGTGATTATCACGCTCTGGATACCGCCGGCGATCAATGCACGCAGCCGCTCGCTGCGAGACATTTTGATGATCGGCAGCACCAAGAAGAGCGGCACCACGACACCCCATACAAGCAGCACCGCGTCGGCAGCGGTCAGGCTCTCAATCAATGGAGATGACATCGGGCCACGCTGCCCATCCGCCCCGATCTCCCACATCATCAGCGGGTGCCCGTTGGCGAGCAGTGGAGCAAATATCGCGAAGAAGGCGACAATCGCAACCCATACCATCCCGGCAATCGCTGCGGGGCGACGGATGATCTGTCCCCATGCTTCGGTCCAGAACCCCTGGGTGGGCTTGTGCCCGATCCCTTGGGCCAGCTGCACCCCGGTAACCGATTCGAGATTATCGTGTGGTGCACTCATTTGTAAGAAATCCTTGGATCAGCCATCGCGTATAAAATGTCCGCGAGCAACAACGCCAGCAGGTTCACCGCCGCGATCATCATGGTTGTCGCAAGCAGCAACTCGCGATCACGCAGCGTGATCGCTTCGAGCGTCAAACTCCCCATGCCATTGATTGTGAAGATTCTCTCGATCACAACCGACCCCGCGAGCATCGCAGGGAAGATCGTCACGAACATCGTAATCAATGGCAACAAACTGTTGCGGAACACATGACGCATCACGATATCCCGCCCCGGAACACCCTTGGCCTTGGCGGTACGAACATAATCCATATTGAAGTTGTCAAGCATCGCTGCACGGGCCTGCTTGCTGAGCACCGCGAACCCGCCGTAGACCAAGCACATCACCGGCAGGCACACATGCCAGAGCGTATCGAGCACATACCCACGCTCCCAACCGTTGGCGCCGGTGAATGGCAAGAAGGTAAAACTATCCGCGTCTGCATCATGCATCCCGCTGACCGGGAACCAGCCGAGATAATCATTACTGGACAAATACCCAATCGCGAGCACACCCGCAAGCGGGATCGGAAACGACCACAACGCGATGAACATCGCGCCGCTGAGCTTATCAAACAGCCCCCCAGACTTCACCGCTGCCAGCATTCCACACGGCACCGCGATGAAGTAGATAATTGGGGTTGCAATCAGGTTCAACAAGAGCGTAATCGGGAGCCGCTCTTTGATCAGCGTGCTCACCGGGCGTTGCTTCACGAATGACACGCCGAGATCGGGCGATGATATGGTCAAGCCGGGCACGACCCCGAACCCCGCCTGGCGGAATGGCTTGGCGAGAAACACGGACTTGAGCTCTTCGCGTGCATCAATCGCTTCGTGATATTTGGCGATCATGGTCTCGCCGGCCTCTTCAATCCGATCCCAGTTCGCGGCATCAGTCAGCGGGCCACGCTCCTCAAGTGTGGAGTATTTTACTTTGCCCTTGCGATTTCGCCCGTTCGCAATCTCCAACTGCTCGATCGCAATCTCGAGCTCTTCGGTGAGTTTGGCCCTTGATGTGATCAGCCGGCTGCGAGCCTGAGAGTAGCCACGCTCTATAACACGAAAGTACTGCGCCTTGGCATCGGCTTCTGCATCTGCGATCGCTTCATCCTCGAGCCCGGCCGTGTCGATCGGTGCCCAGACATGTGTCTCGAAAACCTTCGGTTCGGGAAGTTCGTCAATGAACCACGCATTCAGCGGCGGATCCTTCAATGCCTTCGGGCTCCGGACACGCTCGCCAGAGTTATTCACCTGATCGCGGATCCCAAACTTGAATGGCGAAACGCGTCCGAGCCACCGGACATACTGGACAATCGCGGGATCATCCAGCCCATACCGATCCTCAAGGTACGCCTCTTTCAGTGCGCGGCTTGACGAATCCATCTGCCCTGATCCGGCTTGGAGTCCCGCGCCGATACCGCCGGGAGACCACGCGATCAATAAAAATACGAGGAGAGTAATCCCGAACAGCGTCGGGATCATCAGCAATAATCTTCGAAGTATGTAAACACCCATGTGCGTGCAGCCCCTTTAGTTGCCGGTTCTCAACATGGGTTGGTAGTACTCGTTCTGCTCAAGCCCCTTGGGGTATGGATGAACATTGGCGAAGTCTTTGCTAATGAATCGCTTCCACTTGGCGACCCGGATAAATGTATACGGCTGCTCTTCATGCACGAGTGAGTGGAACTGATGGAATACCTTCATCCGCTCACCATCATCGAGTGTTTCCTTGATCTTGTCAATGAAGACATCTTGACCGGCATCCCACTGGATGAAGTTGTGCCCCTGATTCTTGATCGAGTTGGTATGCCAGATCTGTGTCGGATCTGATTCTGGCGCGGTCGCCGACCAACCGAGTACGATCGAATCAAAGTCGCGGGTCTTGAGGATCTGATTGTAGAGCGACCAGTCCACAATCTTCGGAACACAACGGATCCCGATCGCCGCACACCGGTCCACAATGTACTTCTGCATCCGTTCAGCGGTGCCACCACCAGAGGCTCTAGTAAACTCAAACTCAAAGATATCACCGCGTTCATTCTCGAGCAACCCGTCGCCGTCGCGGTCAATCCAGCCCGCCTCGGCGAGCAGTGCAACCGCCCGCTCCGGGTCATACGGCCAAGGCTCTATCTCGGGATTCGCGGCAGGTGAGGGCGGATTCACTGGGCCGACCGCAACCGCATCGAGTCCGGACCAAATATCTCGAACCATCAACTCGCGATCAAGGTTCAAAGTCATCGCCTGGCGCACACGCTTGTCTGCGAATGGGGTCGGCGCCCCGTCCCCTCCACGCGGGCCACACTGCCATGCAACGAACGAGTAACCCGATCGCATATTCAACCACTTGAGCGAGTATGCCTTCTCCGCCCAGTCAGGCCTGCTGACCATATCAACATACTGTGGCGATGAAGGCAGGATCATGCTCCCCTCGCCGTTCTTGAACGCCGTCAGACGAGCGGTGTCATCGGTCATCGACAAGAACCGCCGCTCTGCGATCGCGGGCTTCTGCCCCCAATACTGCTCATTGCGAACGAGCACCACAGTTTCCCCCGGCGACCACTGGTTGTCGGGATCAAGGTCGGCAAACTTGTACGGGCCAGAACCCATGGTCAGCCCGGTTGCCTGGTTGATCTGCTTAGGTGTGAACTGCTCGTAGAAATGCTTCGGGAGGATGTAAAAACCCAGCGCGGTCTGGAGGTTGTACGCGTCTGGTTTGACAAAGTGAAACTCAACGACCTTGTCTGAAAGCACCTCAACGCGATCAATCTGGATCATGATCGACCTGAGCGATTCGGTTTCCAACTCGGGGTTGTTGATGTAATCATGGAACGACCAGCGGACATCCTCTGCGGTGATCTCCACGCCGTCCGAGAAACGGATCTTATCGCGGAGTTTCACCCTCAGCCAGTAGCCCTTGGGATCGTAAACCCACGACTCTGCCAAGTGACCTTCAAACTCAAGCGTAACCGGGTTGTAATCGCCGAGTGTTTCACAAACCAGGTCTTGGACCCGGCGCCCATAGACATCCTCGCCGAGGATCGGCGTCACCTTGTCGGGCTGGGCTTCGAAGATCTCGGTGAATACCCCACCTCGGTGGTAATCCTCGTTCCCGGTCGGATCCGATGCGTATTTCGGCCTGGGGAACTCTTTGATCTCGATCGGGACAGACATCAGATCGTTTGCCACCCCTGCGCCCGGTGTTCCGCCCCCAGTGTTGCTTGCTGCTGGTTGCCCATTGGGCAGCCCGCCGACAACCGAGCTGACGGCGACACCTTCTTCGATCTTGGCATCAAGCGCAGCAACCTGCTCGTCGACCGTATCGACCTTGTTCTCAAGCCGGGCGAGCTGTTGTTCGACCGATCCAATTTTGGATTCGATCAACTCGCTCTTCTCCCATGTACGATCGTTCTGCCTCATCGAGAGTGCCGCGATAATACCAACGGACGCGACGAGGAGGAAGAGCACAAAATCTTTCAAGCCAAACTTGTTCTGCATAGGTCTCTCACAAGGGTCTCGGAACAGTGGGCATGATGCCCGGGAACGCTTCAGTACAATATCAGCGCGAACGCTTCGGATCGAATGCTTCTCGCAACCCTTCTCCAACAAAGTTCATTGCGAGCAAGGTCATTCCGAGAAGCAGGCACGGGAATAGGAGCAGCCACCAGTGACTCCGGAAGGTATTGAGCTCGCTCAGACCCTCCGCTGCAAGATTGCCCCAACTTGGGAGCGGCGGTTTGACACCGATCCCGAGAAAACTCAGAAAACTCTCTTGGAGGATCGCCTGAGGCACCGCAAGCGTGGCATAAACCACAATTGGACCGATCAGGTTCGGGAGCAGATGCCGAACAAACACCCGGCGACCCGATGCCCCAACGGCCCGGGCAGACTCGACAAACTGCTGATTCTTCAGGCTGAGCACCTGCCCGCGGATCACCCGCGCCATCGTCAGCCAACTCACCCCCCCGATCGCGATCAGCAGGGTCGCAACATCGAGAAATGTGCGCATCGGTTTGGATATCTCTCGCGGTGGGTACTTCTGGGTTGCTTGCACGAACAACTCCTCGCGGTACGCCGAGTTCCCCGCAAGATACTCGCGGGCGTCACGCTTGGTCACGGGCTGCGTAGATGACTGCTCGAGCATCACGATCGCCTGCTTCTGGATCCATTTCTCTTTGGCGCGGGACTGGGAGATGTATTCATCGACCTTGGCGTTGCTCGCGACCGCAAGAAGCACGACGAGCAAAATGTATGGCAGCCCATAGAGCACATCGACCACACGCATCATCACCGAATCAACCGCTCCGCCCATGTACGCCGCGATCGCCCCGTAGATGGTGCCAATCCCGACGCTGATCATCGCCGCAGCGATCCCGATCCCGAGCGAGATCCCCCCACCGGCAAGCAGACGGACACCGAGCGAGCGTCCGAGTTGATCAGACCCGAGCAGGAATCTAGGCCAATGAGCCGCGCCCGCTTCGGCAGCCGGTCCTTTGGTGGAATCAAGCGTTTCCTCAAGGCTGATGTTGTATTCATCCGCAATCTGCTGATAAACCTCGGAATCAACCGCTGCCCGTGAGCGTGCGATGTCTTGCTCGTCGTACACCCACCATGAAGGCGGCAGACGCCCGGATTTGGGATCGCCCTCATCATATCGCGGCACATCCTCGCCTACTGCGCTGCCGAGTGTCCAGGGCAACGACCCAAGACAGAGCGCAAACATGAATGCCAAAAAACCAATGCCGATCACACCAGATTTCCCAATTTGCGTCCACCGTGCGTGGCTGCTCTTCTCTGCGATCAGGGCGGGTACCGAATCGGGTTGTGATGTGCTTCTCGCCACGGGTCCACCTTATCCGCTCGGGTGTCTGGATGCAGACCGCGAGAAGAAGAAATCGCTGACAGAATGACGCCCGAGCATAAAAAAAACCCCGGAGAATCTCCGGGGCTGAATCAGGGAGACAGGATTTGAACCTGCGACCTTCTGGTCCCAAACCAGACGCTCTACCAAGCTGAGCTACACCCTGTTTCGCGGGGCAACTCTAGGCACCGTCAACGCCAAATGTCACGGGCTCAGAGAGGAACCTCGCGGAGTAACAGAATCTCGGGTTTCTGCCCCTCTTTGACGACATTCGAGCGGTCGACCACCATGATGTACCGCTTCTTGAATGAGGGGACCAGCGGGTCGTTCTCACCCAGGTTGGCCACATCGCTCTCGCGGAAGCCCTGGATCACGAACCAGACCGCAAAGTAATCGCTGCGGACACTCACCGAGTTGAGCACCGAGTTGGCAACCGCCAGACGCTCGGCGTAATCATCAACCACATCCCCAGAAACCGGCGAAGTCTTCGTGCCAAACACCTGAAGATCGATCGATGCAAAGTCATCTGAAGACAGGTCCCCATCGGTGTCAATGGCTCGAACGCCCTGCTCGATGATGTCGTGCCCATAATACCCCGCCGTCAGATGATGAGGCTCGATGCCCCCGCCCAACGCGCCGGGCTCGATGGTCACCGCGAGCAACTCGCCAAGCGAGCCAAACCCGGGTGCACCACGCAACCCGTTGATGCCCGCGATCGCTTCGCGGCTTGTCGTGGGTCCACCCGTGATCTCGTCGATCATGTTTGTGCCCGAATCAGAGATGCGATCCAGGGGCTGATAGCTCAACGCCGCCATGGTCGCGTCATTCGATCGGCTGCGAGGATTGGTTGCGGTTCGATCACGATACGCAACCAGCCCGGATGCAATATCTGGTGTCTGAGCAGCGGTCAGAAGATCCGGAAGGTTCAATGACGAGAGCATCGGATCCTTCCCCCACCATTCATCAACCATCATCGCTTCATCTCGGTACTGCTGTACAGAAGGCGTAAGCCCAGGCAACAGCCGGAGCACCTCAAGCGGCGCCGTATTGATGTTGATCGTGCCCATTGTCGGACGCGACAATGCCAGCTGTGCTTGTTCGCTTGCGCTCAACGCCGTATCACCGACGCGTGCGAGGAACCCGATCGGGCGGGTCGAATCGATGACCGAAAGAGCCATCGGCACACCCGTCCCCCTGCGGATATCCACACCCGGGTCGTACACCTGATTCATGCCCAGGTCGATGTAGGCAACATAGTTATCAATGCTGAGGTGGGTGTCGTCGAGCGCGTATTCACGCTGACCGCCAGGGCCCGCGGTCAACACCGAATCAACAAACACACTGTCCGCAGAGATATCCGTCGCACCCGGGTTCTCGTATCCGAGCGCGATCGCCAGCGCTTCGGGGAAGGTGATCCAATCCTCATCGTTCACCGATTGATCCGTACGATTTCTCGCAAGGTCCGGTGCGTAGGTGATCCCAACGCCGGTGGTCAACAGCAAGTCCGCGATGCGTTTGGCCGACCATCCGTGCTTGTTAAACATCTCCGGCTGCGGATCATTGACTCCCGTGCCGTAGAGTGTGTCACCCGAGAGATTGGGCGACAGGTGGGCGACATCAAACTTGGCGGCGGTCTTATTCGCGGCGTCTGCGATCTCCGACAATCCCGAGACGCCACCCGCAACCTCGCTCTTGAGCCCAGGATGGACCGCGATGGTCTGGATGATCTTGTTGGTGCGTGCACCTCTTCGCAGATCATACAAATCCCGCAGGCTTGGCTGGATTTCAAGATCGCCATTCGGGGTCACATTGGTATCTGTCCGATCGATCGATCCACTCCCCGTCACGGTAAAGAAGGTGTTCGCGTCTGGATCCACCATCGAGGGGATCTCATCGGTATCGCTGTATGAAGTTCTGGTGGTCGATGGATTCCTGCGTGACTGGATCATCCACGGGCCGACCTGGCCGCGAAGCCTCATCTCGTTGCCGACGGTGTCCAAACGACGCTGAGTTTTCCATCGAACAAGCGACAATCCTTTGTTGTCATTGCGGTTCAGATTCGGTCCGCCGCCGTTGAGATTCTCTCCGAAACTCACCGTGTCGTTGATTTTCTCTGACGCGGTCCGCAGCGGATTGTCCAAGGGCGAGCTGAGGTAGAACCGATCGACCAGAATATCGTTCTGGATAAAGTTTCGCCCAGTTCCATTGGCAGGCACCGGGAACTCCGCTTCCTCGTCTGGCATGGCAAACTTTCGCCACAACCGGACCTGCAAAGGCTCAGCCGTCCGCGTCACACCCCCCACCGAACCTGCCAGTGCGGGTGCGAACAAATCCGAAAAGACATTCACTTCAGTGAGCGCGCCAGAAGTCGGGTTGAACTGATGGACATGCGCCGCACGCCCGCCGCCCTCGTTGAGGAACATATTTTGAACCCACTCTTCAGCAAGCCCGGTCCAGTCTGCCCCGTCTGGGCCGTCGATTATGCCATCAAGATCATTGTCCGGACCACCCGGCGCATGGAACAACGGAAGGGTGCTGTAGGCATTCAGGATATCTCTCCAACGCTGATCAACACCGCCTGTTCCAATGACCCCATTGTCAAACCGCTCTTGAGCGATCGCGTAAAACACACGCGATTCATTCGGCTGCAGCGTCACATCACGGTACGCCCACTGATCATGAACCGCCGGATTGATCACAGAGTTTGGTGGAGGACCGCCTTCAGAACTGTAATCCGTGCCGCCGTCCGCAATCGACGGGTTAAACTCGACGAACTCGCCGAGCTTGAAGTACCGCCCGTTGTACTCGAAGTAGTACAGGAACTCGAAGTTGTTCGTGTTCCCGAACGCGGTGTTGCCCTTGCGTTTCATGAAATCATTCCCGCCGACCCCGCCAAGATTAATCGGCTCATCGAACGGGTTGGTCAGCTGGACCGCAAGGATCTGCAGAAGGAAATCCTCGTTCAACGGATCGATCCCCCCCCTAATGGTGACGGACTTGGTCGCCAAAGGAACAAACAAACCGAATGGCTCGGTGTAATCTTTATCACCGCCCGCCGCCTCCGGCGCATCGGTGTAGACATACATCGACGAGACTTCAGAAATCACCGGCATCGGCTCGACGCCGTACACATTGAAGGCCCGCCTACGAGCAGTCAGCGCATCGGTATCGAAGTTCGGGCTGACCTGGTCTTCAGGGACTTCAAATCGGAACGACTGGACCTCGCCGGGGAACAGCATGGCATCGTTGTTTGAAGTGATATCAAGGGTGCCCGCGTTAATCTCGTCTCTCAGATCGTCGAGCTGCCGCCGAGCATTGCCCGTCGGACTATTGATCAGCACGGTGGCAACCGTGGGCTGATCATCGTTGTCGTTCATATCCACCATGTTCGCCGTCGCATGGGCGGCCAGGCGTGTAGCGTACTCTGGACCCCGGTGCCCATAAAACAAGGTCGCGTAGGGGGCCGCCGTTGCGTCTGTTCTGCGCAGCGATGGGTCCATCACCCAGACCGAATCACCGATACCACCGGTTGAATACACCGAACCCAGCTCTCCAGCAAGAGCGCGGCGATAGATCCCGAACATCGTGATCGGGTTGGATGTCGCTGCGCCGAATGTTGATTGCACTTCATTAAGCGTCAGTTCGCCCGGACGGGTGCCGTTGGCGTACATCGTCACCGGCGTCGAAGGACGGAGCCCGACGCTGCCGCTGAAGGTCGTCATCAATGATCTCGGCGAGACGGCGAACATGGTCATCGATTCCTCAGCGATCATGCCGTTGACCAGCCTCGGGCGATTCGGGTTGTTCCCGACCGCGCCGTCTTTTACCGAACCATGATTGAACCGGTCCATACTCAGCGGACGATTGGACATCATCGGGCTCAAACGATTCTGCTCAAGCCCATTCGAAGTGCTCAGACGACCGCTCACCGCGGTCTCCAGCCTTGAAGTCACAGACGGATCATTGATCCCGTGGAAGGTCAACAACTCGGCCATGTCATCGAGCCCGTACAGCCCGCTGCCGTATTCTTGGTGCCCGCCGGTGCCCTGGTTTGCGGGGTCAAGCCTACCAATTTTTTGGTACATCTCTTCTCGTGTATCCGCCGAGATCATCGTCGGCTTACCTGGGTACGCGGTAAAGAGCGGGTCGCGAGGGTACTGAAGCAGGTCTTCTTTGAAGTACTGGGTTGGGGCCGGGACAACAGAATAGTCTTGGCCAAAGTACTCAAGTGAACCTACCCCGGGATAAAACTGTGGCTGAAGCCCGAACTCTCGATTCAGCCCGATCCGCAGCGCGTCGTAGGCAAACCGCCCGATCAGCAGCCCGTCCGAATCCGGGTCCAGCTGCTTGGTCAACGGCCCAGCCGATGGGAGCAGTTCCGTACGGTACTGGAGATAATCCGATTCAGGTTTATTGTACTGCGCCCCACCGGTCTGCTGATACCGCATGACCCGGTGAATACCAGCCAATGAAACGGGGATGTCTGCAAATGGTGACTGCAACGAACTCGTCAGGTATTCCTGCCCAGCGTCCTGCATAGTCAGCAGACGCCGCAAATCCACCTCTGCGGGGCTCGATCCCATCGGCGTATCGCCCGTCGGAACTCCCAGCCCGTCAGTCGCGGTGTTGACATTGACCATCGATGAAAGATCGACCACCCTGGCAGCTGCAAAGACGCGGAACTCGCGGCTGTCGTACAACCGTTTGATGTCATCACGCGGTGTGCCACTCAGACCGTGGAACTCTTGTGCGCTCGTCAACTCAAACCAGCGAGCATCGGCCATCCCATCGCCGGTCGTATCCGCGTACTGGTAAGGCGGGTAATCCGGGCTCGACCAATCCGCCAAGGCTCCCGATCGGTCAAGAAACTCGAACGGCTGATCGATCGGCATAAACATAAACCGCTGGTGCATGGTCCAGTGCGCAGGGATATTCGGATCGAGAGCACCGACAGGTGCGATCTGCCCGGGCAACCAGTATCCATCCGTGTGCGCCTGCAGTCTGGTTTGTGGGTTGAACTGGTTTTGCGGCCTGATCAGCGTGAGCTCATTGCTCAGCCGGCGGACTCGACGACCGGATGGGAAGTTGGTGACCCCGATGCCTGGCTCGGCCTCGAAACCGCCAGAGACGCCGCCGATCATCTGCGGGCGAAGGTTATGCAAGTTGACAAACCGCCCGTCCGGTGCAAGGTTCGTGATCTGGTACCAGTCGCGGTGATCGAGGTATTCCTTCGTCGCCGGGTCCGCAAAACCAAGCGAGAAGGTCCGCCCAAAGACATCATCACCAATAAACGAAGGACGAGTCGAGGCGAGCCATCCATCATAAGGAACCCGGAAGTCAAGGTTGGCACTCAGCCCATTGGCGGTGTGCCGACCCGTTGGATTGAAAAGCTCAAAGTCGTTGTTCGATCCGCTCCGCACGGTCCAGTCGGTGTAGGGCGCATCGGTCACCTCGCGGGTGTGCAGCACTGCAGTGCCCGGGTCCTGATGTTGGGTGTAGACATCAACACGATCATCCGCGACCACCCCCGCGATGTAATCGGCGAGGGTGTTCTCGATATTTTTCGCATCATTTCGAGTGCGCACCGTCGCTGCGGCTCGGCGGTCTCCCTGCCCGATCGTGATGTAGATCGCAGCAAACACCGCGATCAACGCGAGCGTACCGATCACGATAAGAAGCGCAGAGCCTCGGCGATCAGCATGTATTCGTATTCTCATTGAGCTCTTCAGCATTGTTCCACTCCTCGCTGCAAGCACAGCGGATCTGCACCCTCTATTCTCGGCTCGGCGTCATCGCTGCAAGGTGCTGTGCAGCGTCCCATCTCCGAAGGCTTAGCTTGTCCCCGCAGGTACCTCAAAGACCACCTGGTAGGTCTCTTCAATCGTCGGATCCGTTGGATCCGCGATGCTCATCGTCACACGGATAAACTTGGGCCAGATCCAGATCTCGTCATTGCTCACATCCGCGGTGCCCTTGGGATCAAAGTAACCAAAGCACGCGACCTCGGGCGCATTGCCCGCCGGAAGCACGCCCGCCGGATGACCCACAATGAGCAGTTCTTCCGGACCGATCGGCGATGTCACTCGCCCGAACGACCGGTTGTAGACCGCCGCGGTAAACTTGTCACCGGTATCGATCACCCCGTTGGAGTTCGAATCGACCTGGCGATCAAGCCCGTACCAGATCATCTGCTTGAAATCTGGATCACCCGCGACCGTGATGTTTTCGTTGATGTATCCGAACGACCACTCGACGATGAACTCGGTGCACCTCGGCAAGAACACCGACGAACCGAGCATCTCTTGATTCGATTCCGCGATCGCCTGCTCGAGGCGCCCGGCATCGGTGTTCGCGAACTGCCCCTCGTCATAGACGATCCGTGTGGGCACATCCTCGTACCGCACGCGTGAGAGCTCGATCGGCGACCCCCCAGCCAAATCCCACTCGCCGGGCAGCGCGTTGATCATCCACTCGCGGATACGCCGGCGATTTGTCGAAACCACGCTCGGATCGACCGTCGTGTTGGTCGGATCAAAGTACTGGCGGGCAAAGTTGTCATATGTACGAACCCCGTCACCAAACAGCAACCTTGGATCGGCCCCAAGCCCAGACCCACCATGCACACGCGAGGACAACGAGGTGACGATCGAACGCACCATCGCGAGATCACCAACCGCCAGATCAACAACCCCGCTTGCGCGGCGGCGGGGAACAGATTGATCCGCGGGCGAGTTTATGAATGGATCTGAGAGCGCCAACGGCGGATTTGGATCAACGGCAAACCGGCTGAGATCCGTTCCGCGAAGCCCTCCGAAGATGCTCCTCGCCACAGGCTGCAACGCGATCTGACGCTCGGAGTCTTCGAGAAATGGACGCTGCGCGGGGTTTCGCCGATCAAGCCCGTACACATTCTGAGGCAGCACACGCCCCGCGTTCTGCGGCGAAACCAGCAGCGTCACATGCCGAAGCAGCGACCAGTCCTTCGCGAACCGGTTTGGATTTCCGCCCCCCAAGGCATTGAGCCCGAGGCTTGCATCCATCGATGATGGGATGTTGTGGTCGTAGGTTGCCGGATTGAAAAACAGGTACACATCGGAGACCGGTGTATCAATGTTCCCGGTGCCGAGTGCAGCAGGGCGTTTCTGCCCATGCCCGTACCAGATCGCTGCTTCGGACGAGCTCGCGGTCATGCCCGACACAAGCGGACGCCTGGCCGAGGTGAACTGGTCGCGGGCGAAGAACATGATCTGATCAACCCGGCGTGGGCGCGGGGTTGGATCCGCGTTGGACACCTGCACATTGAGCGTGGTCCCCGTTTGATCGGTCGCGTACTGGTTGGCGATCACCAAGAACCCGTCACGGGTCATGTGCTCAAAGTCTTCGCGCATCACACGCTCGATCTGTGATGCAAACCGGTTGAGCTCGCTGATCTTGCGTCCGCGATCAACGGTATCGCCGATCGAGGTAAAGATCGTCGAGACCCCCACCGCAACAAGCACGAGCACACCGATGGTCACCATCATCTCGATCATGGTGAACCCTGACCGAGCCTCGAATCGTGATGATTCTCTGTTCATACTCACGATCCACCCTCCACAGTGAACACCCGTGCCGCAGCCGGAGGCAGCGGTGTAAACGCGATCTGCTGCACCCAACTCGCACGCTGCGCATCGGTCCCCGGTGTGTTTCCATTGCCCGCGTTCTCAAGACGGAACGGCGGGTCAACGAGCACGATATTGACATCATCCTTATCCAGCCCGATGACCGACCGGACCACGCCGGTATTGTCGATGAGTTTCTGCCCGATCTTCCGCACAAACTCGCGTGAGGTGTCATTCATGGCGTTCGGGTTGGTGAACTCGAACCGATCAAGCTGCTCGTCGTTCACATGAATCTCAAGAAACTGTGGGATCGAATACGCAACAGGAAGACCCGGGCGTGCAACCGTGGGCAGCCCCGTAAAACTCGATGCGACCGGGATCAGTTTCTGCGTGCCATTGCCGGTGAGTACATCCGAGAGCGAAAAGTTGCGTGGCACCGGTATGCGTGACTCGATCCGCCGCACAAAGACCCCGACCTGAATCGCGTTTTGTGTGGGTTCACGCCGAACGACAAAGTCCCAGACAAACTGAGGCTCGACCCCCGAATACGGCTGGGGATACAAGCGTGCACTGAGTGGAATGGTTCGTTGCCAAAGCTGATCGGTCGTCACGGTGTTGCCATTGCCCGCGGGTACATCTTGCAGCTCAATATCCCCGGTGGTCACATCGTAGTTTGGAGTCCCCGAGGTGTTTACAGCCCCAGGGCCAAACGAAAAACTTGAATCCCAAAGGTAGGAGTAATCACCATCAACAGCCCCAGGATCGTTAAAGGTCACATTCCCAGCGATGTACTTCAGATCAATGATCTCACTCTGTCCGCTGAGCAAAGCCTGGGCGGTGCTGGCGACGACTTCGCCCTGCGTCGCATCGACCGCGTTCCGCTGCTGAGCGATCACGACCGGGAAGATCGCGCCGAGCCCGAGCAATCCGAGTGCGAGCACCAAGATCGCGATCAACACCTCGATCAATGAGAACCCGCATCGGCTCGAGTTTGTTCTGATTCGAAGACTCATCGCAGCACCTCCTGGAGTTCACCGGAGTACGGCTGGATCGTGAAGATCCGTGATTCGGGCTCGTCGTCCTCGTTAAAGTTGCCATCAAGTGTGGTATCGCCATCAACCCAGCGGTTGATATCCACGCGAACCTGCTCGTCATTAAAAGTAGCAAACAGGGCGTCATCGATCTCGATCTGGCTGCCTGGGTTGCTCTGGTCGTACGGCTTGTAGATTGTATTTGTCGATCTGTTGAGCCCGCGTGCACCGATGCCGCGTGCGAGAGCCTGCTCGTCATACAGCGCGAGCCTCGTGACCGGCTTGACGAGCACCGTATCGTTCGATGCGTTGCCGATGTACCCGACCCGCTGCGCGGTATCCCCCTGATCCCACTGCCCGCTGCCACCAAAGTTTGGTGCCTTGAGCATCCGAACCGCCCATTGGCGAGTGTCATCCGCGAGATCAACCCGTTTCCAGCGATCATCGAGCGTTGGGCGATCTCCGAATGGGCGTTCGCGGCTAGGGCGTGGATCAATGAACAACGCCGCGTTTGTGTCTCTGCTCAACGCACCGGTTTTGGAATCAAACCGCACCATGAACGACTGCCGACCTGTTGGATCGGAGTTGCCGAACGAGCCAATGCCCCCGCCCGGTGCAGCGCCGAAGGACTGCGAATCCTTCGCGTAGAACCCGCTCTCCGGAAACACCCAGTTGCGGTCTTCCTTGGCTGGTGAGTTGGCGTTCATCTGCCCGTACATCGGCGAGGTGTACCACTTGGTAATTTCGCGTCCATCGCTCAGATAATCGATCATCATCCCCGGAGTCGCGTATCCGCGGACGCTCCAGTTCTTGGGAAGTTGGATGGTCTCACCGGTTGCGATCGGGACAAAGATATCACGCTCGAGCAACGCGCCCGTATTGGTCGCCAACGGCGAGAACGGTTCAACAAGCGTGCCAACACGAACCGCGGGCACGATGGTGACCTGGCCGCCCTCGTCAAACAAGAAAACCACCGCGCCGTCTTCTCCCTCGATCCCACGCAACGCAAGATCATGGGCCAAGAGCGTCGCATTCTTGAGCGAGTTGACCGCGAAGGTGCGTTTGGATGAATAAAGCATCGATTGGAACGCGGGCACAGAGATGGCGACAATAATCGAAAGAATAACAAGCACCACCATCAACTCGATGATTGTGAACCCGCGATAGGAACCCAGACGAGTTTTTCCAGCTTGGTTACGCATCAGTTCCCTACCTCGGTTGCATTGTCTACCCAGACCCGCTTGCGAAGCTCGGCCTTCCCGTCGGGATCCGCGGGAACCGGAACACCCAAAGCGTCGGCAATAGTCTGGATCGCCTCAACACCGAACAGCTTGTCCGGGCCTGCTCCGACGATGGCGAACCGGGCGCTCCGCAGTTTCGCGTTGCCCTGCGTCAGGTCTTTGGTCTCGGCGTTGGCCCGGTTGTTCTTCACTTCGTTGTACAGCACCGGGTCGATCAGCACCGGGGGGATATTCATATCGAGCGCGTCCTCGACGATGAATCCACGCCCGGGCACGAGCCGCCCGTGCTCCCATCGGTAGTACCGGTACGCGGTGCCGAATGAATCGACAAGCGCGGTGTCAAAGTCTTCGGGGTTCAGTGATGCCGGAGCAGGCTGTCCATGCTCGACATACTCTTGGATTGACCCGTACCCAACACGGATCCGAACCCCACGCCGATCCACATCCATGGTCGGCTCGAACTTGTCTCTTGACGATCCAACCGGGTACCCGACACCCTCAAAGCTTCCATCATCGAGCGGCCTTGAGAATCCGGGCCCTTCGCGGCCATCAATAGACTTGCCAAGCACGCCACCGATGTAGTAAGCGAGCGAGAACTTCGAGTACCGACGATCATCCCAGACATCATCGTCATCCCACGCCCCGCCGCCGCTGGGCAACTCGATCCCGTCGCCGGCATTGCCCGATCGGCGGCGCAAGAAGTTGAGATCAAATCCCTCGGACCAAACCAGCACGATATCGGGCGATGTGCCATTCGTGCCGCCGATATCGATCACCGGCCCGTCCTGCTGAGACGATCCGAGATTCGCGATCGGCTGGTAGCTTGGATTCCCGCCGCTGATCACCAGCCCATCATGCACAAGCGGAGGCAGGAAACCGAACTCATTCTTGAACTGCATCACCGCCTGCGCGATCGCGCGGGCCGATTGTTCACTTGCACTCTTCTTTGCCGAGTTGAGCGCACGATTCAGCCCAACGAGGAGGATTCCCATGAGCAACGCAATGATGGAGATGACCACGAGCACCTCGATCAGCGTGAACGCTTTGCGATCGCTCCGGGTTTGCCTAGGTTGTCGTGTATCCTCGATCATCGGATCGGTCTCCGTTTCTGTGAGTTATCCCAGCGATTCGATCATCTTGACCATGGGGAGGAACATCGCCACAACGATCGTCCCGACCATGCCGCCGAGCAACACAACCATGAGCGGTTCAAGCAACGAGACCAAACCGGCCACCGCAACATCGACTTCCTCGTCGTAGTTATCAGCGATCTTCATGAGCATCGCATCCATATCGCCGGTCTCTTCACCCACATCGATCATGTTGACCACGATCGCGTCACAGGTCTTTGATTCACGCAAGGGGCCCGCGAAGCTTTCACCCTCACGGATTGAATCATGCACCTTCTTAAGCGCCTTCTCGAAAACATAGTTCCCGCTGGTCTCTGCGGTAATCGTGACCGCTTCGAGGATGGGCACACCCGCACCGATCAGCGTGCCGAGCGTACGGGTAAAACGGGCGATGGTGGTCTTGCGGATCAGCTTTCCAAAGATCGGTGTCCACAGCGTGATGACATCGAAGGTCGCCTTGCCCGGAGGCGTCTTTTTGATAAGCCTGTAGCCGATAAAGATCGCCGGAACACCAAAGATAATGATCGCCCAACCCGGGACAGTCTGCCCCGTTCGCGTTCCCGCAACCCAGTCCGAAGTATCGATCAGCATCTGGGTCAACCAGGGCAACTCCACACCAAAGTCGGCGAAGATCTGCTGAAACTTGGGGATAATGAAAAGCATGATGCCCGTCAGGATCAAAACCGCGATAATCACCACCACAACCGGATAGATCATCGCACTTTTGATGCGCCGCTTGAGCCGCTCGCTCTTCTCCATGAACTCACTGAGCCTCTGAAGGATCAAATCAAGCACGCCGCCGATTTCACCCGCGTTCACCATCTTGACATAGAGGTGATCAAACGCCTTGGGGAACTTGCTCATTGATTCACTCAATGAACTCCCACCCTCGACCTCTTCACTCACACCGGTCAGGATATTCTTCAGCAACCCGGGCTTTTGCTGGCTCTCAAGAATCTGAAGCGAACGGAGCAACGGCAAACCCGCGTCCTGAAGTGTCGAAAGCTGGCGGGTGAAAAGTGTGAGGTATTTCTGCTTTACTCCACCAATTGAAAACCCGCCGCTGCCCTTCTTCTTTTTCTTCTTTGTCGCGGTCTCGTCTTGGGCCTTTGCACCCTTCTCTTTCTTGCCCTTCTGCGGCTGCACCGATGTCGGGAAGTACCCCTGCGATTTGATCCGCTGGATCGCTTCTTCGCTGCTCCCCGCGTCGACAGTGCCCTTCTGGGTCTTGCCGGCAGAGTTGAGTGCTTGGTAGGTGTATGTCGCCATAACTGAAACTCCTTGAGATCACAATCCCTGATTAATCTTCTTCCGCCAGCGTCTCACGCAAGACTTCGTCAATCGAAGTCAGACCCTCGTAGATCGCCAGCATTCCGTTCTCGCGGAGCGTCCGCATCCCCTTCTTGCGGGCATGTGAACGGAGAATAGAGGTGCTCGCCTCGCTGATCACCAGATCGCGCATCTCGTCGTCCATGGTCATAATTTCGAACAGCGCCATCCGTCCCTTGTATCCGCCGCCAACACCGCCGGCACCGCTGCCCGGGCGATAAAACTCTCTCCCCTTGACATCATCCGGACGCAGCCCGAGTTCCATCAACTCTTGCTCGTCTGGGATGTACGCTTCCTTAAACTTCGGATCGAGCGTACGAGCCAATCGCTGGGCGACGATCCCCTCGATCGTCGCCGTCAACAAGAACGGCTCGATCCCGAGATCCACCAGACGAATAATCGAACTCGGCGCATCATTCGTATGCAGCGTCGTCAGCACAAGGTGACCAGTCAATGACGCCTGAACCGCAATCTGCGCGGTCTCAAGGTCGCGGATTTCACCAACCAGAATCACATCAGGGTCTTGACGCAAGAACGAACGCAGCGCCTTGGCAAAGGTCAGCCCCACCTCAGCGTTCACCTGAACCTGGCAAAGCCCGTCGATGTCGTATTCAACCGGATCCTCTGCGGTGAGCAGCTTGGTCTTGATGTCATTGAGTTCCGCGAGGGCCGCGTAGAGCGTGGTCGTCTTACCAGAACCCGTAGGCCCGGTCACAATCACAATTCCGTTGGGCTTATGAATCAAAGAACGGAACAGCTTGAGGTCGTTCTCACGGAAGCCCACACGATCAAGCGAGAGCTCCACATTCCCACGATCAAGCACACGCATAACAACCGATTCGCCGTAAATAGTTGGCAGCACCGCGACACGAAGGTCAACCGGATTGCCACCAACAGTGAGCTCAATGCGCCCGTCCTGAGGCAGCCGCCGCTCGGCGATATCCAGATTCGCCATGACCTTGATACGGCTTGTGATCGCGGTACCGAGGTGCTTGGGCGGAGGGACCATCTCATAGAGCACGCCGTCGATCCGGTACCGCATCTTGAACTCGGTCTCAAAGGGCTCAAAGTGGATATCCGACGCCCGATCCCGGATTGCCTGAAGCAGCACAAGGTTGAGCAGCTTGATCACCTGGTTGTCGTCCGCCGCCTCGATGACCGCATCAAGATCGATCGATTGATCAGAGTGCTCTCCGAGTTCGGCAAGCTTGGAATCTGATGCGAGGGCCGAGACGACATCCTTCATGGACTCGTTTGAAGCATAATGCTTCGCAAGAAGATCATCGATCTGCGAAGGAGGCGCAACCACCGCTTCAACCTTGGCGCCCATCAAAAGCCTGAGGTCGTCGACCGCCTGGAAGTTATCTGGACTCTTGATCGCGATCTTGAGTTTCTTTGTCGACGCGTTGTACTCGATCGGCACGCACTGGTAGGCCTTGGCATTGTCCGCAGGGATCGCTCCGAGCGTTTCAGAATCAAGCTCTAGATCCGCGAGATCGAGGTACTCCATGCCCGCCTGCCCGGCAAGCGCCCGGTCGACATCTTTCTGTTCACAGTGACCAAGTTCGACGAGCACCTGTCCAACACGAACCTTCTGGGTCCGCCCCTTTTGAACGCCAATCGCTTCATGAACCTGCTCGCGCGTTACCACACCAAGTTTGGTGAGCACACGCCCAAGCTTCCGTCCTTTGAGTTCTGAAACATCCATCGATCGACTCCCGTCTATCTTCCGCGGGTTCGAGTATACCAACTCGACATCCCATTCATTCGTTCAAATTTACGCCAAGTTCCCAACAACCGGCACAAATAGCCGCATTAAAGCGTTGCGACATTTGGAAAATCGCGTCCATTTGTTCGTCGAACTCGCTTAGAATAACCCAATTCAGTCGTCCGCATCATCGCCGGCTTGTGGTTCCTCATCAGGACCGTCCATTTCTGGGCGACCGATAACTCCGCCGGACTGATGGACCTTGATGCGAACATCTGCCTGATTCTTGCACTTGTCGATCATTTCCTCAGCCCCGACCATACCCCTCGTGTACAGCGACCAGAGGTGGTCGTCGAGCAGCTGCATGCCATACCGCTTGCCCGTCTGGATTGCAGAATCGATGCGATAACTCTTGTTGTCGCGGATGAGGTTGGCGATCGCGGGCGTAATCACCAAGAACTCATAGCCCGCGACCATGCCCTTGGTATCAATCCGACCAAGGAGCACCTGAGACAGGATCGCAAGCAGCGCGGTCGAGAGTTGCACCCGGATCTGGTTCTGCTGAGAAACAGGGAATGCGTCCACCAGACGGTCGATGGTCTTGGATGCACCGGTGGTATGCAGCGTCCCAAACACAAGGTGACCGGTTTCCGCAGCTCGGACCGCCGCCTCGATTGTTTCGAGGTCACGCATTTCACCGACAAGAATCACATCGGGGTCCTGCCGCAACGCGCGGCGAAGGGCTTCTGCGAAGCTGGGCACATCGTTGCCTACTTCACGCTGATTGACGATCGATTTTTTATGAACATGGTAGTATTCAATCGGGTCTTCCATCGTCACGATGTGCCGATCGAGGTAGGTATTGACATAGTCGATCATGGTTGCCAACGAAGTGGTCTTGCCCGAACCGGTCGGTCCGGTCACAAGGAACAATCCACGCGGACGACGGATCAAGTCTTTGCAGATCTCCGGGAGTCCGATCTGATCAAATGTCAGCAGCTTGGTCGGAATCTGCCGAAGAACGATCGCGATATCACCACGCTGGCGGAAGACGGATACACGGAACCGGGCTGCATCGCCGTAGGCGAAACCAAAGTCGGTGCCCCCCTCTTCCTGGAGCTCTTGCTGATTGCGCTCCGGGGTGATCGCCTTCATAAGCGAGACCATATCTTCAGACTCAAGCACCTTTGTCTGCAGATTACGAAGCCCGCCATGCAAGCGGATAGTCGGCTGGCGACCCACCGTGAGGTGAAGGTCAGACCCGCCGGTTTTCACAACGGTATCGAGGAGTCGGTCAATCTGGACTGTGGACATGGGTCACCTCTTCATTGGTATGCAATCCATAAAAAACTGGTTTCGTCATTAGTGCCCCGATCCGTCTGCCTGCGAGACGCGCGCGATTTCTTCTGGAGTCGTGATGCCGCTGAGCACCTTAACCTTCCCGTCTTCAACGAGCGGGCGCATGCCCCCGTTCAACGCGGCCTTGCGGAGCTTGGACGCCGGGGCGAGCTTGAAGGCGAGGTCTCGAATTTCCGAGTTCATCTGCATCATCTCAAAGGTCGCCATCCGCCCCTTGTACCCGGTCTCCGCTTCAGCACACGGCACGGGCCGATAGACCTTGCCGAGCGCATCTTCGGGGCTGAGCCCGATCAGGCTGAGGTATTTGTGATCGAGCTCTTCTTCTGTTGCGAGTTGCTTGCTCGAGTGCAGCTTGCGGATCAAACGCTGGGCCATGACCGCTTGAATCGAACTGGCAACAAGGAATGGCTTGATGCCCATATCGACGAGGCGCGTGATTGCACTCGGTGCATCATTCGTATGCAGCGTGGAGAACACAAGGTGACCGGTGAGGGCCGCCTGAATCGCGATCTCGCCGACCTCGCGGTCACGAATTTCACCGACAAGGATGACATTGGGTGCCTGGCGAAGCATCGAACGGAGGATCGACGGAAAGGTCAATCCGATTCCCTCGCGCACCTGGCACTGGTTGATCCCCTCGAAGTTGTATTCAACCGGATCTTCCGCGGTGATGATCTTTCGGTCTGGACGGTTGAGCACATCAAGCGCTGAATACAGCGTGGTGGTCTTGCCCGAACCTGTCGGACCCGTCACGAGGAAAATGCCATTGGGTCGGCGGATAATTTTGTTGAACTGATCGAGATTCTCTGGCTCAAACCCAAGGTTGACGAGACCGATCCGCACCGCATCCGGGCGCAGGATACGCAGCACGACCGACTCGCCGTGGTAGGTCGGGCACGCCGAGACACGGAAGTCAATACCTACTTCATCGACAACGATCTTGATTCGACCGTCCTGCGGAACCCGTTTCTCCGCGATGTTCATCCCAGCCATGAGCTTGAGCCGCGAGAGTACAGCGTTCTGCATCCGCTTGGGCAAGTTGTCACGCTCGATGCACACCCCATCGATGCGATAACGGAGTCGAACCCGATCGTTCATCGGCTCGATGTGGATATCAGAGGTCCGATTCCCCACCGCTTCGTTCAAGATTCGATCCACAAGTTTGACAACCGGGGAATCTTCGCCGGAGACATCAATCGAGCGGTCCATTGAACGATCGAGCGAGCGATCAATCGAGCGGTCGATGGATTCGGTCATAAACGACTGTTGATCGGTCAGCGATCCACCGGCCGCAACTCCGGCGGCGCTATCGGCGGACGGGCCATCGATCGCCTGGCGGAGTTGTGACTTGGACGCGAGCAGCGGCTCGATATCCATATTCAGCCTGAATCGAAGATTGTCGAGGAGTTCAAGATCCATCGGGTCATGAATGGCAAGGCGCATCTTGCCCCCTGATTTCCCGAGGGGGAGGACATTGAACTTTTTGATGATGCTTTCATCGAGCGCCGATTTGTCGATGATCTTCTGGACCTTCTCATTGGTGAGATCGACATACTGCATTTTAAACTGGGCCGCGAGCGCCTTGAGCACCTGGGCTTCGGTGGCAAACCCAAGTTCGATGAGCGCCTCACCGATCCGTGTGCCGCCCTTTTTGGCTTGGTCGACGCCCTGCGTAGCTTGCTCGGCGTTAAGAACGCCTTGTGCGACGAGGATCTGTCCCAGTTTTTTTCGACTTTTGGCCATAGGTTGTACTCAATCCTCGATTCAACATGAAACCCGGTCCTTGCCGGGATGCAGACTATAGCGGGCGAGATCCGTCTGCAACAGCCGCAGATCCGGTCTGAAAGTCAGAGATCCTTGATTTTCTTCCGGAACCCCACCCCGGAGGTCTCTACGATCAGATCTTGGCGGGAGTTGCGTTGAACTCCGCCCAATCCGAACCGCATGCATATTGGGTCTTGATGAAACTGCTTATCAGCGCTGGTCCAACCTACGAGCCTCTAGACGCGGTGCGTTTTTTGGGCAACAGATCCTCTGGGAGGCTCGGGGTTGCGCTCGCCGATTACGCAGCAGATATAGGTATCCATGTCACCCTGCTGCTCGGACCAAACACGGTCCTTCCCACGAACCCAAACATTCAGCTTATTCGGTTTCGATCTACCGAGGATCTTCAACTTGAACTCGATGAGCACTTTCCGAACTGCGATTGCCTTGTGATGGCCGCAGCGGTTGCTGATTTTCGACCAAAGGGAACGGTCGATCCGGAGTCAAAGCTGAAGCGGAGCGAAGATTCGTTCACACTCGAACTCGAATCTACACCGGATCTGCTCGCACGATGCGCATCAAAGGCGACCGAAACCCAACTCCTTGTCGGTTTTGCACTTGAGCCCGCGGAGAGATTGGCAGTTTCTGCAGAAGCAAAGCTTGCCCGCAAAGATATAGACCTTATTGTTGCCAATGAGTTGTCAACCATGGACGCCGACACCATCAACGCAACCCTGATCGGCAACCATGCTCGCGGGCTGAATATCCGTGAATCAACAGAGACCAATATGCCAAAGTCAGCCTTTGCACGCTGGCTTCTTGACCACCTGATACCAATCGCGCAATCGCGCATTTCGGACACGGAGAGTACACCCAATGGGGAATTCTGATAATCCACGCGATCCACGCTCAAACCATGGTCAAGGCGGGAACAATGACAACAGACCCCCTCGCGATCCACGCGGGGGATCCGGCACTGGTGGAGGGTTCGGCCCCCCCAGACGCCCGAATGATCGCCCATCGTACGGCGGGGGTGGAGGCTCAGGCGGCGGGTATGGTGGATACAACTCCCCACGCCCCCCGCGGCCGCCAAGATCTGGCGGGGGTCAGCCCCCGTTTGGCGGTTCGGGTCCGCCTCGGGGTGGTTCGTTCGGTGGAGGACGCCCGCAGCGCCCCATGGGTGGTCGCCCGCCGTTTGGTGGCGGCCCAGATGATCGACGCGACAATGGGCCAAAGCCGCCCAAGGCGAAGATCATCTTTCGAGACTCGTTCGTGATGGCGGTCTACAAGCCGGCAGGGATCCCGGTCAAGGGCGGGCATTCACCAACGCTCGTTGAGAGCGTTGATCAAATTGCAGCAGCCAGACGATCGAGAATGCGTGTCGCCCACGACATCGACGCCTACGCATCGGGGATTGTGCTGTTCGCAGAGACGCGAAAATCCGAAGACACACCACGCCAGCAGACCCGCCCTGAGACAACTTATATTGTCGTGGTCGAAGGCGTTTTTGATGACGAGGATCATCGCGTCGGCAAGACCATCAATGCACCGGTATCCAAGTGGTCTGGGCAGGGCGCGACGCCCGCGACCAACCTCCGTGTGCTTGACTCCGGCAACGGGCTGTCGATCGTGCAGGTCCGCGCACGCCCCGATCTGCCCGGGCAGGTTCGAGAGCATCTCGCGTTGATCGGGCATCCGGTTGTTGGTGATCGCCAGAACGGCGCGACACGCGATGATCTCCGCCGATTGGCGATGCACGCCGCCGAGGTTCGGCTGGTCCACCCGGAAGAAGACAAGCGAGAGCGGTACAAGTGCCCCTCTCCGGCGAGTTTCTGGCAGGTGATCGGCAAGGAGCCGCCCGCAGGCGTGGTCGGTGCGGTCGACAATGATGTTGAAAAAGAACTCGAAGATAAAAAGGGCTGGGATCATGTTGCCGGCTGGTACGACGATCTGATCACCGAACGAGGCTCGGTCCATCACGAGAAGGTCATCGTCCCCGGCGTAACCAGATTGCTCAATATCCAGAGCGGAGAGCGGGTGCTCGACATCGCGTGCGGACAAGGTGCTCTATGCGAGCACCTCGCCAAGCACTCTGCCGGCGACGAGTTCATCGGGCTTGACCTCGCCCCCGCCCTGATCGAGAAAGCCAATGAGCGGTCCACCGAACGGACTCGGTTCCTTGTAGGCGATGTTGAGAAGATCCAAGAGCAGAACCTTGGCACCTTTGATGCAGTGTCTTGTGTGCTGGCCATGATGAACTTTGGTTCTATTGAACCCGTGTTCAAGGGCATCGCCCAATCGCTCCGCCCCGGCGGACGGTTCGTGTGCGTGATCCTGCATCCGTCGTTCCGTATCACCGGCAACAGCGCGTGGGGGTGGACGAATAACGAGCGCACCCGAGAGCCGATCCAGTACCGCAGGATCGATCAGTACATGAGCGATCTCTCAGAGAACATCATCATGAATCCCGGACAGGTCGCCAAGGGGAAGCCCGCGATCACCACGACCACCTACCACCGCCCGATGAGCAAGTACATCCAAGCGCTCGGCGCCGAAGGTATGTTTGTCGATTCGATCGAAGAATGGACGAGCCCGAAGGTGTCAGAACCGGGACCAAGAGCAGCGGCTGAAAACCTTGCCAGGCGTGAGATCCCGCTGTTCATGGCGATCCGAGCAGTGCGCACCAGCTAAGCGGTTGGCGATCCATTCGATGAAGATTTGCTCGTGCTCATGACTTTGTTGCGTGCTTCAACCTGACGATCAAGCACCTGCCAGATGCGATCGATTGAGTACACGGTCTCTTGCGACGCCTGCTTGATCGCCGAAACATTCATCTGGATGTCTTTGGTGACCGTTGCAGATTGCGTAGCGAGTTTTTTGACTTCCTCGGCAACGACCGCGAATCCCTTGCCTGCTTCGCCGACACGGGCCGCCTCGATCGTCGCGTTGAGCGCAAGCAGGTTCGTTCGATTCGCGATGGTGCTGATGATGCTCGACATCGTCTCAATATCTTGCGTGCTCTTTGAGAGCTGCCCCGAGGCATCCTTAGCGGCGGTGATATCGTGGATGAGCTCTGTTCTTTCCCCCTCAGCCTCGTGGAGCTGGGCCGCTTCGGCACCCATCTGTACCGTTGCCTGATTGATGATGTCACCGGCATGGCCAAAGGTTCCGAGCAGCCCTTCCGGGAGCACGCGCCGGAAATACTTCCCCTCGGATGCAAACGAGAGCGATGCCCCCGCTTCACGCACGAAGGCGTCGGTCATATCCAACAAATGGTTGATGGCGTGCAGCATCGGGGCAAGCTGGGACTCTTCATCGATGTTCAGTATCCTTGCTTCAAGGTTCCCCTTTGCAGCTTGGGTGCAGACGCCGGTCGCCTCGTGGATCCAGTATCCCTGAGAGTCTTTTTCCGAAGAGCTTGATGCTGATGAGTATGCTTGTGCGTCAAGAGTTGTCATATTGATCTCCGCTTAGGCTGTCTGCTGCTCGGGTTGTTCACAGAGCTTAAAAATCAGCTCGTCGTAGGTCAGCTTCATGGATTCGAGCTTCTCAACTAACACCGGAAGCGATGCCTGCCATTGATCGCGCGGTGAGTGGTATCGTCGTTCGATTGCAAGCAGCTCGTTGTACAAAGGCTTTATTGTCTCGAGTGCGCTCGCACTGGGAACGCGGCGAGAGGAGTGGTATCCGATGATCCGGCCTTGATCATTGAGCGTCGGAGTGACATGAGCAAAGACCCAGTAGTGATCGCCGTTCTTGCTTCGGTTGATGACATAGGCGAATACCTCGTGCTTGGCTTGGATGCGTTCCCACAGAAACCGGAACACACACCGAGGCATATCGGGGTGACGGATGATGTTGTGTGCCTTGCCGAGCAGTTCCTGCTCGGTGTAGAACGCCAGCCGCATGAACACTTCATTGGCGTAGGTAATCCGCCCCTTGGTGTCCGTCTTGGAAACGATTATCTCGTCTTTATCAAAGAACTGTTCATTGCCGGTAAGTGTGTAGTCTCGGCTCACGAGCATTCCCTTCTGATCAGGTGATCTTTGCAGATACCGGTTCATCGGACGCTCGTCTTGGGCAATACACTCTATCTAGATCTATTCATCCAAATTCGCGCGGGCAGACCAGAATGCTCATTTCTCGGTTGCCTGACCCGCTCAAGAACTCCACCAAACCGGGGGGTTGCAGAACATGCCCGATGATCAGACTGCACTCCAGCATCAGTCGGATTGGGCCAGGAGTTGTTCAATGGCGGCCTCCAATGACTTCCAAATCTTGTGCTCGCCGGATTGCCGACTCACCTGGATGCACACAAACGAGTGCTCTTCGGTATCAACCACCGTTTTGATCACGACCCGGATATCGATCGGCTCGAAGGTCGCGAACGCGTCGATGAGGTGCATCTTCGCGACAAAGCGGTTCGGCGAAATGCGCTTCGCGTCCACCTTCGCTGGTTTGATGCTGACTTCTCCGTACTCCTTCCTAGCAAATGTCGACATCAGCCCGTCATAATATAGCTCCAGCAGTTCGGCAATCCGCGCCGTTTCAGGCGCAGCCTCGTCGATTGACATCACGAACGCATACGACCAAAAGTTCTCGGTGCTCGGATCCCGCCACCCGGGCGCGAACCGCAAGGATTCTGTGCCCGATGGCAGTTCAGGCGCAAAGTCCGGCGGAAGCGAAAAGGTCTCAGATGCCCACCCCTCAAGCAAAACAAAATCAGGATCTGCGACAGGATCACCCTCAACAGCCTTCGCACCCTGCGGCCAAGGACCATCACGCTTGACATTGATAAACGATGCACCATCGAAGCGGAACAGCCCGCCCGAGCATCCGATCCAGAGTACACCATCTTTGTCTTCGAAAAACTCCTGCACATGTCCGCGGGCAGGATAACCATTGATCATCAAATCGTGGTCTTCACGGAATGGAGTAAAACTTGTCCCGTCATATCGAGACGCGCCTGCACCGAGCGTCGAGAACCACATGTTGCCGGCCTTATCTTCGATAATTTCATAGATCCGATTGTTGTTCAACCCGTCTTGTTCCGTGAAGTTCTTGAATACACCATCAACAAGGCGGCTGACACCACCGCCGTTGGTTCCGATCCAGATCCTGCCGATCCGATCCTGGTAGATGGATCGAACCTGATTTCCCGCCAACCCATCCTTCATCGCGTAGCTTGTGAAGGTCTTTCCATCAAACTTGTGTGCGCCCTCGCCGTCTGTGCCAAACCAGAGGTTGCCATCTCGATCCTCAAGCATTCCGAAAACAACCCGCGGGGAGAAACGGGACGAAGGGTTCTCAACCTCGATACGCGGGAGTTCAAACGCGGTAAAGGACTCCCCATCGAATCGGCAAACACCGCCGTGCGTCCCCGCCCAGATTGCTCCGGTGCGGTCTTGCATAATGCTCCATACCTGATTCTTACTCAGCCCATCATCAACCGTGTAGTTGATGAACTTGCCAGACTCAAACCTGCTGACTCCCCCATTGGTGGCGAACCACAGAGCGCCATCAGGGTCCTGCAGGATTCCACGAACCGCCCGCCCGCCGAATCCATCCTCCACACTGAAATATGCAAGGGTTTCACCGTCGTAACGGGCAACGCCCTCATCATTGGTTCCCAACCAGTAGTTCCCGTGGCGGTCCTGAAAGACCTCGCGCACATACATGCTGATCTGTTCGCTGGTGGTATCAACAGCGCCCCGTACAGCGTTGTCCTTTTCTTGCGCCACGCCGCGGGTACACATAATGGCGAGAATGCACAAAGCAAGACGAGTGAAATAATGCATAGCTTAGAAGCCTCAGTTGTTTCGAGGAATGGTCCAACACCGCTGCCAGAACGGCCACATCATACTGGTACCATGCTTCAATCTGAGC
This sequence comes from Phycisphaerales bacterium, assembly GCA_029260265.1. Taxonomy (GTDB): domain Bacteria; phylum Planctomycetota; class Phycisphaerae; order Phycisphaerales; family UBA1924; genus UBA1924. Next base: position 342,220 of record JAJDDO010000026.1, on the reverse strand, counting down.
GTTGCAAGTTTCACACCAAAGGGCGTGTTTCCAATAATCTACAGATCCGGACATGTGGAGTCACCAGACCCGTTCCTACGAAACCCGAGCATCCTCAGCCGAACTCGAGCCCAAAGCCCATCAGACGCTGATCAGAGCGGGTCGAGGAAGGTTGGGATGGTGGTGTAGATGTTGTCTTCGGTCGTTGCGGGGTTGCCGTCTGGACCCGCCGAATAAAAATACGGCCTCGCACCGGGACAGATTCCGCCGTCTGAATCGGCAACAAGGTTCGGTGAATCATCGAGTTCCTGAGCCGTCATCTTGTTCCGCCGAACGCTCTTGATTACAAAGCTGCTGCTTGAGGGCGGATCAACGAAGAAACCGTTGCTGGACTGATCGAGCCGAACCGGTGTGCCATCGGTGCCCGACGATCGCCTTGTTCGCTCGATGATGCCATCAAACTTGGGGTGAACAAACCGTATCGGATTCCCCCATGCATCGAACACCGTCTGCAGAAGTGGCTGCTCCGCGGTGATCGCGAAACTCCCGTTCCCCTGACCCGGCGTGTACTGCTTGATGAACTTGGGATTGACACCCTGGATAATCTCTTGCACAGCGGAGACATCCTGGGCAGCGTACAGGTACAGCCCGACCGAGTTCACGGTCGATTGGCCGCCATCGGTTGTGCCATCGAATGCGGGGTAAAACCCTGGTCCGTTCGAGACCATTCCCTGGACCGAGTTCGGGAGATCGGCGTGCTCGATCGCGATCAATGCCGGCGGGTTTTCACCCTTCGCATCAATGTATGCGCTCAGCGTCTGATCGAGCGACTCGATGATCCCTTCCGTCGCGTGCTTCTTGCCGGTGTTCACCATGCTTGAACCAACACCGAGCGAGACGGCAACGAGCAGCGCAAGGATCCCGATCACGATCATCAACTCGATGAGCGTGAAACCCTGGCGTGCGTAGAACTCTTGATTTACGGAACGATTCATCGTGTGCGTCTCCTCATATGCGGCCCGGGCATTCACCATTCCATTTGGCTCTGGTTTTCTAAGCCTCGACCACGCGCAGGCATCTCGTCCCGCCAACTATACGCATCATACCACAGACTGATCCGGATGATTTGAGCTTCTCCCGCTCACTCCGGCTTGGTGTTCTCGCCCTGTTCTTTGGGCTTTGCCGCTGCCCGCGTTCCACCCACCGCGAATCCGGGTCCCATGATCGAGCTTCCCATGATGTTACCAACAGGCGGTGCCTTCCGCGGCGCCTGAGGGCGTGGCTGCTGAGCTTGCTGAGGCGGCGCGAGCCGAGCCTTGAAGATCAAATCCGTCACCTTCTCATGAATCTCTTTCATCATCGACAAGAACATCCGCTGCCCTTCACGCTTGTACTCGATCTTCGGATCTGTCTGCGCGATAGCTCGGAATCCGATCGAATCACGCAGCTGATCCATCATGTACAGATGGTCCTTCCACGCTTGGTCAAGGGTCTGGATGAGGATCATCTGCTCAAACTGTACGAGCTCCGGGCGGTGCAAGGTCTCAACCCGAGCCCGGATCGCGTCCTCGCGATCATCCGGATCAAGGTATCGCATCCGCTCGGTAATCCCGGTGCCGAACTGCTCTTTCAAATAATCATCGAGCTCATCATCCGATGAAATCGCCAATGCTTCATTGACCGTTGTATTCAGCGTGTCATTATCCAACTGCTCATTCATCTTCTCAACGATCAGATCTCGCATCTTCGCGGGTGGAGTTGACTTGATCGTCTCGGCATCCAAATCGAGCCCGAGCCGATCCTTGGCCCACTTGCCGAGGTGCTCGAACGCCGATGCAGGATCCTGGCGTGCCATCATCATGGTGGACTGCATGATGTAATCCGCTGGGAACTCGCACTCTCTCGTCCGGTACTGCTCGCGTGCTTTGGCAAGAATCAGATCACGCACAAACCGGTCCGGGTCCTTGTCCGCCTTGACAATCTCGCCGGCATCAACATCGAATGCGAACTTGCCCTTGATCCACTTGCTGAGCTTCTCTGGGCCGTAGCTCGGATCCGCGAACAACACAATATCATCGAGCACGGCCTGATCGATCTTCTCGAATGCAGCATCCTCGAGCATGTTCTGCACCGCATGACGCTCGGACGCCCCACCCTCGCGGAGCGAGCCCGTATCAAGATCGACGCCGAACCGGTTCTTGGCCCACTGATGAAGGCCCGCGGAATCAAAGTCCACCGCGATCTCCGAGCCGTCCACCGGCATGTACTCGCCGAGTGTCACACCAATAATGGCTGCGACATCCTCCTTGGCGAGCTTGCGAATGGTCATCTCCATCGCGTCCGATTCTTTCCCCTTGAGCCTCTCGGGCAGGATCGAGCAATCGAGTTTCTCTCGCGCATACTCTGCGGCACACAACGCCGGATACTCTGCATCAAGGTACTCGGCGATCCCGTCATCGACGACCTCCTCGATGTACTCGAACACAAGATCCTTGACCTGACGCCCTTCCAGAATTCGCTGGCGCAGCCCATAGAACCGCTGGCGCTGATGCTCCATTACCTCGTCATATTCAAGGATGTTCTTCCGCATCTGGAAGTTGCGCTCTTCGACCTTCTTCTGGGCGCGTTCGACATTTTTACTCAGCCACGGATGCTCGATCGCATCGCCCTCTTTCATCCCAAGCCGCGAGAGCAGCTTCATGGTGGTCTCGCCGGCGAACATCTTCATCAGGTCATCTTCGAGGCTCACAAAGAATCTCGATGACCCGTTGTCGCCCTGCCGGCCCGATCGCCCGCGGAGCTGATTGTCTATTCGGCGCGACTCATGACGCTCGGTGCCGATGACATGCAGACCGCCCAGGTCCTCGATGTTGTTGAACCAGCGGATCCGGTGCAGCTTGCATCGTCCATTCTTGTCAAGCTCGGTGCGGAGTTCCTCCACAGTTGCATTGATGACCCCCTTCGGGCTCAGCCAGGTCATCTGCTCCGCCCAATGACGCAGCAGCATCAACTCGAGCTCGTCAAACGCCATGTCATCTGCTTCACGCTTTTTGAGCCCCTGCGCCCTCAACTCGGCAGGTGCAATCTTGCGGTAGACATTCTCTCGCAGTTCATCATCGCTCATCTCGGGCTTCAGCCCACGCGAAGCCATCGAGCGCTTGAGCAGGTGATCGATAAACTCCTGGCGGGTGAATGAGCCGAGCTTGATGTCGGTCCCTCGCCCCGCCATGTTGGTCGCGATCATCACCGCCCCGAGCTGCCCCGCGTCTTCGACGACCCCCGCTTCTCGCTCGTGCTGCTTGGCGTTGAGCACCGAATGCTCGATCTGATGTTTCTTCATGAGCATGTTGGCGATCAGCTCTGACCGCTCGACGCTTGTCGTGCCGACCAGAATCGGACGCCCCGCGTCATGGAATGCCTTGATCTCATCGACGATCGCTTCCCATTTATCCTTCTCGCGCAAGAACATCAAATCGTCGTGATCGTGGCGTGCGATCGGCTTGTTGGTCGGAATCGCTACGACATCAAGCTTGTAGATATCGTGGAACTCTTGGGCCTCGGTATCCGCCGTGCCGGTCATGCCCGAGAGCTGCTTGTACATTTTGAAGAAGTTCTGGACCGTCACCGACGCGACGGTCTGGGTTTCCGGATTGATCTCGACCTGCTCCTTGCATTCGATCGCTTGATGGAGGCCATCGGACCACTGCCGCCCGATCATCGGGCGCCCTGTGTTGGTATCCACGATGACGATGCTCGCTTTGGTTGAGCCGGTCGCCCGATCCGGGACATCCATGACGATGTAGTCCTTGTCGCGTGTGTACACCGCGTAGGCACGCAGGGATTGCTCGAGCAGGTGAGGAAGATCCATGTTCTCATCGACATAGAACGAACCAATCCCCGCGACACGCTGGGCTTCAGCGATCCCATCATGTGTCAGGTGCGCGCTCTTGCGGTCCATCTCCAACTCGTAGTATTGGACATGCTGATCGCGGTTGTGCTCGATCTCCGGCAGCCGTTTCTTTGTGTCGCCGAGCTGCTTCTGAATACCCGGAACCAACGACTTATCGCGTGACTGGCGGATATCGCCCTCGAGCCCCTGGATCCGCTCCTTGCACGATTGCACCTCGTCTTCGAGCTGCTGCCACGGGCGTTGCTTGTCGACAAGATGCTTGGCAAGCGAATCGGCAACCGTGTACCTTGGCTGGTCGTCGTGGGCCATCCCTGAAATGATCAGAGGCGTGCGGGCCTCATCAATCAGTGTCGAGTCCACCTCGTCAACAATTGCAAACTGACGCTTGCGTTGCACCTGCTGATCCGCATCACGCTTCATGTTATCACGGAGGTAATCGAACCCAAACTCGGAGGTGGTGCCATAGACCACATCACAGCGGTACATCTGGCGTTTGATCTCCTCGCCCTGCATGTGCATCGGATGAATCGCCCCGACCGTCAATCCAGACCAGCAGAAGAACGGGAATGTCCAGTCGCGGTCACGCTGAACAAGGTAATCATTGACCGTGACGACATGGATCTGATGCCGAGTGATGCTCGCCATGTACGCCGCCAGCGGCGCCACAATGGTTTTCCCCTCACCCGTCTTCATTTCCGCGATCTTGCCCTGCCCGAGCACCATGCCACCGATTAGCTGGACATCGAATGGTCGTGCTCGGAATGGCGGACGAGACTGGGGATACAACCCACGCACCTCTTCATACAACGCCACCGGGATCTCAACTTGCATAAACGCAGGAACCGGATCCGCGCACCCGAGGTACATCCCCTCTGGGCTTGCATCCTCAAGGGTATCAATTTCACTCTTGATCTGAGCATACAGTTTCTGTCCAGACTCGCTGAGCGTCGATGGGTCAAATCCATGCTCGGGATTGAAAATATTGCGGATACCCACCGATCGGTCCATGCCCTCACGAGCACACGCAAAGACCTCAGGGAGAAGATCATCCGAGCCTTCACCCTCGTCGTGACGAGTTCGAAACTCTTCCATCTTTGCACGGATCTCGGAGTCGGTGAGTTTGCGCATCTGCGGCTCGAGCTCCCCAATGGCATCGACGCGTGCGGTGTATTTTTTGACGAATCGCTCATTGCGTGAGCCAAACATCTTGGAGAGGAAAGATCCGATGACAGGAATTTCTGAGTTGGCCATGGCTTAGGTATTCTCGCTCCCGCGGGTCATCGCGGGCGGGCACCGTGTCCGGCAACAATCGCGTGCGCACCGGGCATCGGCTTGGTCATAATGTGTGTATACAGACGGTTCAGTCGTTCGAGAGCGTTCTTACACACCAACGGGCGGCGGAAGATCGGTCAGCATCGCATCGATCATCCGGACACGGATCAGGTTCGACGCCCGATCGTTGATTGCTATTCTCGAATCACAAACCCGGAAACCCGGCTTCCGCAGATCACGAGTCTGCTCGCTGTTCCCGCGTTCTACAAGCTCACGCAGAACCTGGACGACCGAAGCGGAGATCCGCTGAACCCGTGTCCGCTCACTGGGTGAGATTCCCACCTCACCAAGAGCCGCTGCCGAGAGCAGAAACTGCACCCCGATCGCAGCGATCATCACGGAATGCAACCGTCCGCAACGCCGGTTGGGCATTGAGGATTCAACTGGTTGCGGACTGTAAGAATCGTGACTCATGGAACTCCAATAGGAACACTATCGACAAGATCGGGTCTCTGGACGACTCATTCAAGGCCGATCAAAGCCCGATGCCAAATCATTCTTCGGATTCTGGAGCCGGAAACATCAAAAGGTCCGATAGATTTGGTACGCATAGAATCCAGACCCCATTATGGGTGTTCCACAGATCCCCGTTTCAGCCCAGCAAGGACAAGGAAGTGCCGATGCTCGCGACCCGCCAATCCCTCCAATCAACCCGCCAGTCGATCACCCATAAGTTCGCCATCGGCCGCCATGAGGGTTACCTGACCATCGGGCTCTATGCCGATGGCACCCCTGGCGAGATATTCATTAAAATTGCCAAGGAAGGCTCGGCCATTTCTGGCATGTGCCAAGCGTTCTGCAGAGCGTTCTCAATCGCCCTCCAATACGGGCTTCCGGTAGAAGAGGCTGTCCGCAGATTCAAAGGAATGCGGTTCGAACCCAACGGCCCGACCAGCAATCCCGACATCCCGGAAACCGATTCGATCATTGATTATGTCGCACGGTACCTCGAGATCGAGTTCGGGCAAAGCTCTACTCGTCGCTAGCAGCATCCATCAACATAATCCGTAGAACTAGACCACCCGATTGGGAGGGTTTTTTCCATCGAAGAATGCTCGAATATTGGTCTCGACCATTTCGCTCATTGCTTCACGCCAACGGATCTCGGCGCTCCCGATATGAGGGGTCAGGATGACATTCTGAAGTGCCCGCAGCCCAGGGTGCACCGCTGGTTCATTCTCGAATACATCGAGCCCAGCACCCCAGAGCTGACCGCTCTCCAATGCGGCAACCAACGCGGCCTCATCCACCACCGCCCCGCGGGCGGTATTGACAAGAATCGCGGTCGGCTTCATCAATCCAAGCCTCTCGGCATCAATCAGATGCCGTGTTTGCTCTGTCAGAGGCGTGTGGATGCTCACCACATCTGACTCCACGAGCCCCTGCTCGAGTGAAGCCCGTGTTGCCCCCAGAGGAGCCATTTCAAAGTCCAGATGCCTCGTGCGGGCGACATAGACAATCCGCATACCAAACGCCTTGGCTCGCATCGCCGTCGCGTATCCGATCCGCCCGGCCCCGACAATGCAGATGGTCTTTCCGTATAAATCGAGCCCGAGGAACTCATCCATACCCAGCTGCCCGTTGCTTGGATATTCGTCCGATCTGGCATAGGCATCTGCCTCAAGAACCCGCCGGGCGACACCCAAGGCGAGCAACCACGCAAGGTTCGCGGTCCCCTCGGTGACCGCATCGGGGGTGTTGCAGACCACAATTCCCCTTGATTTGCAGGCCTCAAGATCAATATTCTCGAACCCGACCGCGAAGTTGCACACAATTTTTAACTGCTCACCCGCCGCATCAAGAACCAGCTCGTCCACGCGATCGGTGTACATCGTAACCAGCGCATCCGCCCCTGGCACGAAGCGTAAAATCTCATCGCGCGTGGCCAAGGAATCCCCGATCAATCGGGCCTTAAACCCTTGAAAACAAGGGTTTCCGGGGATTTGACGGGTAATGACGACCACTGGAGATTCTGCACTCATAGCCCAGCCTAGACACCCAATATCGTCAAGGGAAACCGAGCTCAGCGTGCGTACCAAAGATTGTCAACAGGAGCCAATTCAAAATAAATTGCAAAATTCCCCTGAAAAACAGGACAAATCGGGTTGCCGATGCCGAGAATAATGCTGTAAAACCAGTGTGAACGGAGTTTCACACACGCATCGAAGAATGCACATACGGAGTACCAAGCAATGGCAAAGAGAACAACCAAGAAAAAAACCGTCCGCAAAACCACCAAGAAATCCGCAGCACGCAAACCGGCAGCAAAGAAAAAAGCACCGGCACGCAAGACCGCTGCCAAAGCACCCGCCGCTAAAAAACCTGCACGCATCACCAGCGCCAGAGAGAAGACCCGGACCAAGTCCGAAGTCCTCGGCATGATCTCCGACCATGTCGGCATCTCCAAGAAAGAAGCCGCACAGGTCTTCGAAGTCATGGGCGAGATGATCGAGAAGGACCTCAAGAAGGGTGCCGTCGGCGCATTCAATGTCCCAGGGATGATGAAGGTCTCCGTCCAGCGCAAGCCTGCAACCAAGGCACGCAAGGGCGTCAACCCATTCACCAAGGAAGAAATGGTTTTCAAGGCCAAGCCGGCACGCAATGTCGTCAAGGTCCGCCCGCTCAAGGGCCTCAAGGATCGCGTGTAATCGCATCCGCTTGTTGAGAACAACTCAGCATCCACAACAACCCCCGGCTCAGGCTGGGGGTTGTTCTTTTTGTCGCCCGAACACCAAAGCCGCGGCCTCGACGATGATCCAGATCTCCAGAATCAACATCAACACCGATACCGCAAGCAGGAAGTAGCTGCCCGAGTCGGCGAACCCACGCCCGAGCAGGACGATCGCGTACCCGGTCATGGCGAGCATGAAGACCATCGGCACCGCGCTGACCCACGCCGGGCGCTTCGTTTTGACAAGCCAAACAGTTACAACCAGCAGCGCAAGCCCCGCGAGGAGTTGATTGGTCGCCCCAAAGATCGGCCAGAGAGTGAGCCCGCCGAGCCCGGCCTGATCAAGATCGTTGCGAATAAACCAATCGTTGAACAGATGCATCCCGTAGTAGCCCCTTCCAGGGGCGCCCAGAAATGGATCTAGATGGGTAATCGTCACGGCATCGCTCAAAGTCAACGCCAGAGCACTCACCACCGCGATGGTCGTCGCACCAAACCGGTTGATGAGGCACCATCGGATTCGGCCTCGTCTGCGTGGTTCATTGACAAACCGGGACTCCCCACATTCTGGACAGGGCGCATCGCCCTTGAGCCCTTCCCTTGAATACCCACACCCGGCACATTTCAACTCGTTACTTGTCCGTGCGCCCCCCGCGAGTTCCGAGATCAGGTACCGCTGCAAACGCGTCGCGCTGTCCAGCGTTGTCGCGGCAAAGCTGGCTATGAACACGCCCATCAGCGCCAGCGCGATGTGGTGGCTCACGCCCAGCGATCCGATCATGTTCGCCGATCCTTCTACGAACGGCGTCAACTTCGCGCCAAGCCCCGCGTCGCCGCCCCACTGCTGGTAGTACTGCATCCACACCGCATGCCCATCGCCACCCTTCGCGACCATTCCAACGCCCGCGATGCAGGCGATGATGACCAGGACGGCGAGGAACCCCTCGGTCAGCATCGCGCCGTAGCCGATGTACTGGGCATCGTTTTCCGTGCGGATTTGTCTGCTTGAGCATCCGCTGGACACCAGGCAATGAAACCCGGAAACCGCCCCGCACGCGATCGTTATGAATAAAAACGGCATCATCGGCGGCGATGGATTCCCCGCCCCAGAATCATTAGGAACAAGCCGCACCGCGTCGGCGACAATCGGTGGATGAGCGACCAAGACTCCCGCGACAAGCAATCCCATCGCGATGAGCAACTGCCACGAGTTGATGAAATCTCGCGGCTGGAGCAGCACATCGACCGGCAGCACCGATGCGATAAACACATACACCATCAGGATCAGCGTCCACCATCCGACTGCAGAAAGATGCGTGAGCATCGCAAACGGAATCAACCCACTAGGCGACCAATCGATCGAGGCACTCCAGAAGATACTCGCGTACATCAACACAACCGTGACAATTGAACCGAGGAGCATGGACTTGCCGCGCTTGAGCCAGATCCCCAGCCCCACCGCGATCGGGATCTGCACAATCACCGGCACCACGCTCGATGGATACAGTTCAAAAATGGTCGCGATGACCAGCCCAAAGATCGCCAGCACGATCCACAGCCCGATGATGCTCACAATCATGAACAGAATACGCACCCTCGCGTTGATGACGCCCTCGGAGAGGTCCGCGATCGTCCTGCCGCGATGACGCATCGAGACTATCAGCGATCCATAATCATGCACGGCCCCCATGAAGATCGACCCGACAAGCACCCACACCAACGCCGGCACCCAGCCCCAGACCACCGCGATCGCAGGGCCGACAATCGGGCCCGTGCCCGCGATCGAGGTGAAATGGTGCCCAAAGACGAGTGATCGGCGGGAGGGAACGAAATCGATACCGTCCTCGAGTTCACACGCCGGAGTGACGCGTTCGGGGTCAACCCGGAAGACCTTGCTCGACAAATAGCGCCCGTAGGTTTGGTATGCGATGAGGTAGGCTGCAAAGCTCAGGATGACGATGAGAACAGTTGCCATCCGGCTCCTCGTGAAGAGTTCATCGCTCGCACGCTCGACCTCGGCGAACAAGGTGCCCACAATACCACATCCACGCTGCTCCGGCGGGGCTTTATGAGCGAGTTTCCCTTTGCAAATCGTGAACCGATCAAGAATGAACTCCGTCGCCCTGGAAACCACATTGATTATCCATGGCGTGCCGCCCGAATCTTCGAGAGCACTCGCCCATCAGCTCGCGGGGATCGTTGATGAGCAAGGCGCCCACCCTGCACTCGTTGGTGTGGTCAACGGGCACGCCACCATTGGGATGAACGATCAAGAGCTCGATGTACTCCTCGATGCGGATGATGTTCCCAAAGCGAACACCGCGAACCTCGGCATGCACATCCAAAGAGGCAATCACGCCGCGACCACGGTCAGCACCACTATGGAGCTTGCAGCTGCTGCAGGTGTGCGGGTTTTCGCAACCGGTGGGCTTGGCGGTGTGCACACGGGGTATGGTGAGCAGTGGGATATCTCCGCCGATCTCATGGCGTTCACCCGGTTCCCCGTCGCGGTGGTGACCAGCGGCGTGAAATCTATCCTCGATGTCACGAGCACGCGCGAAGCCCTCGAAACGCTCGGCATTCCTGTGGTCGGCTACCAAACCGATTCGTTCCCCGCGTTCTATCTGCCCAAGAGTGACGCAGGTGTGGATGCTCGATTCGATGACGCCAAAGAGCTCAGCGAGTTCATTCGATTTGAGCTTGCCAGAACGAGCCGGGGCATCGTCGTTGCCAATCCCATCCCCGCCGAGCATGCCCTTGATCCTGTACAATGGGATGGCTGGCTGAGCAGCGCAATCGAAGTGGTCTCGAAGGCAGGAATCACCGGCAGAGGATGGACCCCCGCAGTGCTGAGCGAAGTCCATCGGGTGTCCAAGGGCGCCACACTGAGGGCGAATATCGAGCTTGTGAAAGCAAATGCAGCGCTCGCCGGGGCGTTAGCAGCAGAAATTTGATTCACTGACCTACCCATTTCCTAACAAATCAACCGTTATCGGCCTGCTCTTTACACAACATTGTTGGATTCTGGCACAATAAACGGCCATAAACAGGGCAATTTGTGCTACACTCACCGACCGAGGGGCCCCTCTCAAAGATGCGCCTTCAGCGCAGATCTTGCAGACGCCCCTCTGTAGAAAATATAGTTTCGCATCGAGTAGATGCGTACGAGGAGTTCGAGTACACGGAGCACATCGCTCCAACACCACACTCAAAGGAGAAGAGAACATGCGTCAGCAAATCAAAATCGCGGCACTCGTCGCGGTCGCAGGAGCCTGCGTTCCGGCACTCGCTCAGGACAGCACAAGTAATGCAGGTGGTCTCCCCGGAGATGCACTGAGCCCTTGGACCCAAAGGGACACCGCATACATTGTCGATCTCTCACCGATCGTCTCGACCCAAGGGCATGTCTTTGGTGTTGCGCCCCTCATCAAGACAAACGCGACAAACCCCACATTCTTCAACAACCTTCCATCAACATCAACCTTCAGCCCGGACCTCTTGCAGAATGTGCTCTTCTCAAGTTCCAGCTACTTGTTCTGGAGCACCCCCGGCTCGGGCATCAATATCGAGCTCAACAATGGCGGACAAGCCGTTGATGCTTCGAAAATGCTTGGCTCCCAGTTCGCCGTTGCCCATGGCAATATTGATCTGAACATCGGATTTAACGGCGTAGTCGGCGCGATCGTCAACTACGATCCAGCAGACGCCAACCGGCTATTCGTTAGCCGCAAGATGGCTGCGGTCAACATGACTTCTGCCAGTGGACCACAGCTTGCATCCTTTGCTGGATACTCGGTTGATGCCAATGGCAACTTGTACTTTAGCGCAAGTGAAAATGGTGTCACCGACCCCGCAGGCCTCACCGGCGACAACCTCTACCGCACACGCATGGCAAGCCTGAGCGGTGTGGTCGACAACCTGATCTCTGACAACAACGCCAATATGGACGCGACTGATCGATTGCAGACCAACTCGCCAACCACCACACCAGCTGCCAACATGATGCCTGCGTCAATCGCAGGCGGAAACGGGCTCGTCGCTGTGACGAACTTTAACACCGAGTATGTTTACGGTGGATCGGCCCCACTCTCCGCAGATTCAGGGTATGTCGACACGACAATCTCAGGGTCGGTTCGTGGCAAACTCAGCAGCACCAGCTTCGATATCCTCGGTGTGGGCGCTGCCCACGCCCAGTCTTATGGGCAGCTCACTAAGCCAATTGGAAGCAACGAGACCAGCGTGTTCAATATCCACGCGGTCGATAGCACCGGTGCACGCATCGCCAAGCAGGGCTTTGCTCTCCCATTAACAACCGACATCGTGGATAACGATGATGGGTTCACCATCAACTACTCGCTGGCTACTCCCGAGTTCACTAACTACCACGGAGCTGCGACCTTCAATGGCGTTGGGCACATCGCTCTCGGGTCTGGGCAAGACGGCAAAGGGCTCATGGCAGCAACTATCCATGGCGATCTTAGTATTGGTACCGAGCTTGCCAATCAGATTCTCGTTGCTCGTTATGACTCGGTAGCAGGCACCACCGAGTGGACCATGGCCGCATGGGTAGATTTTGCCAACCTCGGCACCCCAAATGAAGGCAAGGCAATCTTCGACGCTGGCGGTGTCCAGATCGGGCAGCTCGTCAACCTCCTCCCCCTTACAGGCGCCGGCGGCCCAAGCATGTCTGCTCCCGCGATTGATTCCGCAGGCAACATCTGGTTCATGGGTGCGGTCGAGCTCTTCGATCGCCTTCCCAATGGTGACTCGGACTTCGACGGAGCAATCCTCCGCGCGATCTATGATCCAGCAACCTTCTCTTACCGCCTTGAGATGGTTCTCGAAGTCGGCCAGCAGATCGACGGGCTCAACTCGGGCCGCAAGTACCGCATTAACTTCCTCGGCACTGCAGACGGTCAGTCGAACCAAGCCGTATCGACTATCTGGACCAGCAGTTTGGCTGAAGGCGCATGGAACGACTCCGATATCTCCGCCGTCGAGCCATCAGATCCGATCACCAACGGTGGTCTGATCGCGGCAACACAGATCGTGTACGATGTTGACGAAGACGGCATCTTTGATGCTGATGCAATCGGCAGCGTGGATGAAGAGTACCAGGTTGGGTTCTACATCGGCTACTACCAGGACGATGAACCAAACCCATGTCCAGCGGACCTCGCAGCACCATTCGGGACCCTCAACCTCCAGGATGTGTTCGCGTACCTCGCACTGTTCAACGCAAACGACCCAGCAGCGGACCTCGCAGCACCATTCGGGACCCTCAACCTCCAGGATGTGTTCGCGTACCTCGCACTGTTCAACGCGGGCTGCCCGTAATCTGAACTGTTGATGCCGCATGTTTGCGGCTCATCTCCAAACCATGGACGCCCGCGCTGAAAAGCGCGGGCGTCCGATTCAATCTGAAATCTTTGTTTTTTTAGAGGATATCACCATGAAGCCCATGCCCGCCGCGACAGCGCTCTCTCTTCTTGCACTCACTGCAATCCCCGCCCACGCACAATGGGATCCGAACAACGGCGATTGGGGCAAGGAAGTATCCACTGATCTTCGCGTCATGACCTGGAATGTGCAAGACGGGCTCTGCCGGTCGAACGACAAGCTTGATACCTTGGGCGACTGGAACGCCCTCGTTCGCATCGTCGCAGCACTGGAACCAGACATCCTGATCCTCCAAGAATGCGCAGACAACTCGGGCAACGGAACCGGCTCGGGTGCCGATTCAACATCGCAACTCGAAACGGTCGCGGAGCTCTTCATCCACGGGGGGGCAGACCCGTTCAACGGTGGGAATGTCGGCTCCTACATCCAACTCTTCAAGCCGGGATATGACCTTCCCTTCATGTTTGCATCAACAAACACCGACGCCTTCAACCGCAACATGATCTTGTCTCGGTATCCGATAGCGGACATCAACGGCGATGGCAGTGCCGAAATATCAGACTTCATCGTGCTCCCCGATGCCTACCAATCTGGTGGTGATGGCGGCATCCGCGGGTTCCAGTTCGCGGAGATCAACCTGCCCGACGAGGTGTACGCCGGTGATGTTGTTGTCGGCAACGCCCACCTCAAAGCCGGGGGGGGCGGCTCTGACTTTGACCAACGCGAGAAAGCCGCAGAAAACACCGCCTACTACATCGACTATTACTATAACGGAGCGGGCACCGGAACAAGCGATCCGAATGGAAAGGTGATCATCCCTTCTGGCGGCTCCATTCTTGATCCGAACACCCCGGTCATCTGGGGCGGCGACCTCAATGAGCAGCCCAACTCGGGCGGCCCGTCGGAGTTCATGACCAGAGCACAGAACTTTGGCGGCACCGATGGCACCGACCGCGACCGGTCCGACTCAACCATCTCCTCCGCATCACAGCCGATCAGCGGCGAGACCGGGACGCAAGGCTCATCGAGCCGCCTCGACTATCTGCTCTGGCAGGACTCCATCGCGACCGCTCGCCGTCAGTTTATATTCCGCTCATCGGGCAGTGGCATGGGAGTTGCCCAACTCCCCTTCCCGGTCAGCACCTACCCGATTGTTCCCACAGGCGCTTCGAATGCAGCTTCCGATCACCGCCCAATCATCATCGATTTCATCATGCCTCTGGCGGTTGCCGATCCGTGTCCCGCACCACCGGATTACATCGATGACAACATGCTGAACCTGCAAGATGTCTTCGGATACCTGAATCTTTATAACTTCGGCGATCCAGAGGCAGACCTTGTAGAACCATTCGGCACGCTGAACCTGCAAGATGTGTTCGCCTACCTTGCGCTGTTCAACGCCGGGTGCCCTTAATCTGATCGAGCACGCACGCTACGCGTCGGGGCCCTGATCCCGGATCTGCCGAATATCGGCGACAGCGGTGTCAAGCTGGCGTTTGAGTTGTCGTACGCGGAGCAATGATTTGACCCGTGTCACCAGCTCGAGCTTGTTTACAGGCTTGGTCAAAAAATCATCCGCCCCAGCCTCAATCGCACGCTCTACATCACCAACCTCGTTGAGGGCGGTCACCATGATGATCGGGGTGTCACGCGTGCCGGGGTTGCTCTTGAGCTTCTCGCACACCTGAAACCCGCTCATCCTCGGCATCATAATATCGAGCAAAATAATATCCGGAGGATCATTCGCTACCGATTCAATCGCCTGGATCCCATCATGGGCGACACGCACCTCGCCGAGCCCATCGAGGTAAGCTTGCAGCAACTCGAGATTCTGATCGTTATCGTCAACGATCAAGATCCCCTCGTGATCAAGCAAGCATTCGGCTGAATCCGCATCGGGCGTATCTATTGGGCTTTGTGACATAAGAACTCAATCGTAAGGATGCCAAGATCAACGATCCGCGACGCCGCGGGTTGAACTCGGTTCTCATCAATCATACGCTCACCAAGCGTACCCAGCATCTTTCCAGGAGGTCTCCGATTGAGTAAGTGGGCAAACAAGTTCAATCACCCAACCAAGAAAGCCCTGCTCGCCGAAATGGGCGCGGAGCAGCGTGAATGGTTCGAGAAGGCTTATCAAGCACTCGCCAATGTGACCAACTCACGCCCAAAGCTCGGCTGGATGGGGCTGCCCTGGTGCTGGTGCTATGCCTACGCGTGTACAGATAACCAGCTCATTGAAGGTGCATACCTGCTCCCGAACCCGGAATCTACAAAGATCGCCATCACCTTCCGCTCATCATTCTTCGCCAATACACCGCCTGAATCGCTCCCCAAACCCCTTCACACAGGCATCGCAGCCGGTGTGCTTATCAATCATCAAACTTGGTGCGAATGGGAACTCAACTCGCAGGATCTGCTCGATTCGATCGTTCAACTGCTCGAATCTGCATGCACGCCCAACTGACCCGCATTCCTCCGAGCCCAACATCTTGAAGATAATCCCGCCGGGCGGTCGATATGGACAACCAGACCCGGTGCCCGGAGGACCCCATGATCTCAGCCAGCAACAACAGATCTTCTGCTCAGTTTCTTCGGATCCTGTCCATCACCCTCGCGATGCTCGCGATCCCCGCCATGGGCGGCGAGCTTGATCGCGCAGTGAACCGGATCATCGAACGAACCAACCTCGAAGGCGGGCACGCCTCGGTGTATATCTCGGATCTCGATACAGGCAAAGAGATCGCAGCCTATCGCGAAGATATCCAGATGATCCCCGCTTCAAACATGAAACTGCTGACGACAGGCGCCGCTGCGATGCTCTTTGGCGATCAGTTCATCTTCAGAACCGAAATCATGATTGACAACTCCACCACACCACCAATCTTGATCATCAAAGGCTCGGGCGATCCCGCTCTCGGCGACCCCGATCTGTTCGAGGGCGACGAGAACGGGTTGACACTCGAATCAATCTTTGATCAAGTCGCAGATGCGCTCAAGGCCAAGGGGGTCAGCCACATCTCTGAGGTTGTCGCAGACGATCGGATCTTTGATCGGAACTACACACACCCAAACTGGCCGATCGATCAGCTCAATCGGTGGTACTGCGCCGAGGTCGGCGGGGTCAATATCCACACCAACATCCTCAATGTCTATCCAATCCCCGGATCACCCGGCAGCACCCCGCGTGCCGTGCTTTCTCCCGAGGCTCCATGGTTTGATTTCCAGATCAATGCCAAGACCGTCTCCAAAGGACAAGACACCGCCTGGATCGCTCGCCCGCGCCCTTCCAATGTCTTCACCCTGCGGGGCAACATCCGTTACAAAACCGAGAAAGATGTCGCCATCCATGCACCGCCGATGTTCGCAGCCGCGCTCTTTGCCAACGCAATGAGTGAACGCGGGATCCAAATCGCCGACGACCAATCACTGCCCGAAACCTACGCACGCATCGCTCTAGACGCCGAAAACTTCACAGAGACGCAAACCATCGCGGTCATCACCACGCCGCTCGCCGATATACTCAGAAGAACGAACACCAACTCGTACAACCTCTACGCCGAAGCGTTGCTCAAACGCCTCGGGCACGAGCTCACCTCCGACCCCGGCTCTTGGGCCAACGGCTCATCCGTGCTCCGGATGATGATCACCGAAAAACTCGGCGCCCTTGCTGCCCAGTCCACCGTTATCGATGACGGCTCTGGCATGAGCCGCGATAATCGAGTGACCACCAAAACGCTTGTGGATTGGATGAGCGCTGTCGCCCGCGACGACAGCTGGAAGATGTTTGAAGACTCGCTCGCAGTCCCAGGCAAAGGCACACTCGCCAAACGGTTCCGGAGTAAAAAACTCGCGAACAACCTCCACGCAAAGAGCGGATACCTCAATAACACCTACACCTTCTCTGGTGTGCTGATCAATCCCAACACAAACAGACGCATCGGTTTCAGTATTCTGCTCAACGACATCCCCCCGGGGACCGCCTCAAGAAACGCGAAACCGATGCATGAAGCCATTGTCCGCGCTGTGGATGAATGGCTCGAGTAGCAATACATTGCTACGAATAACTCATCCCGAAACTGCTACCACTGACCGCTGCCTCGCGCACCGTTCAGCACCGCAGGCCATGCCCGTACCGGTTGGCCATCACGCGCGTCGCCCGCGCTCTTTGGCGTGGCGTCAAAGCAGACCCGGTCACACCCGAACCCATCATCCCAGATCGCATCCCGCGAAGCGTCCGTGTTCGCCGCCCAATGGAACAACGAATCGAGATCGTTCTGGATATTCACCGCCCGCCCAAGCACCACGATAAATCGGGCATGGGTCGCCCCGCCCTCGATGATCGCTCTGCACACACGCTGCCCAAGCCTCTCATGCTCCGGCTCATCGTGCCCGCGATCAACACGCACAAAGAGCCACCCCGGCACCTTGTCCAGTGTGCTCGCTTCGAGAACGCCGGCGCATCGCTTCGCCGCAGCGATATCTTCTCGGCATTGTGCTTGAGTTGGCACTCCGTAGACGCACCCGATGTCCTCGCCATCAACATCTTCGCCGGGGATCTTTGATGTGAGATCGAACCCGAGCTTGGTGCCCGATCCGAGCCTCGGGGCCGAGTGGTCAAGAATATCGAGCGCTCCGTGCACCACCTGAATATCACGCGATGGCTTGCAGTTGACTGCCATCGCGGTGAACACCTCTGAAAGATCATGGACATCAACACCACGATCCGCGACGAACAAGTTTTTCGTCCACGCCATCTGCCCCGCGCCCCAGATCCCGCTCATCACGGACCGAGCATGGAGCGGGTACTGCTTCTCAATCTGCACAAACGCGGCGTTGTGGAACGCTCCGAACATCGGAAGATCGTAATCGGAAATATCTGGAAGCATGGTCTTGAGCAACGGCAGCATGATCCGTTCGGTCGCCTTGCCCAGTGCGTAATCCTCCTGAGGGGGCAACCCCACCACCGTCGAAGGAAACACCGCGCCTCTCTTGTGCGTGATCGCACTGACTTCTAGCAACGGATACCGATCGGGCATCGAATAAAATCCGGTGTGATCCCCGAACGGGCCTTCAAACACAGCCCCATCACCGATCTGCCCTGCACCCGGTTCCCGTGGGTCATAACCGGGGAATCCGGCATCCGTGCGCACTGAGCCCTCGATCACGATCTCCGATTCGGCGGGCACCCACAACGGCACCGAGTGAGCGCGGCACATCTTGATCCCCTTCCCCTGCAAGAACCCCGCCATCAGCAGCTCACTGATCCCCGGCGGCAATGGGCAAGTCGCTGCATACGGGATCACGCTCGGGCCGCCGAGGGCAATCGCCACGGGCATCGGCTCGCCGAGTTTCTTCCAACTCCGCCAATGAGCGGCCCCGTCGTGATGCATATGCCAGTGCATCGCCATCCGGTTCTTGCCGAGCATCTGCACCCGATACATCCCGATATTGTGCGACTTGGGCCTTTGCTCATCGCGATCGTCCGCGTGAATCGTGTGGATCCCCGCAAGCGTAATGAACCGCCCGCGGAATCGTTCATCCCATTCCTGATCATCCAACTCAGGATGCCCGATTCCTTCGACCGAATCGTTCATTCCTGCGGGGTACCCCATCGAGCCAAAGTCGCCGTCGAGCTCCCAGCAGCGCAGGATGGGCAGCTTTGTCAGATCCACCTGATCACCCTCTAGAACAATCTGTTGACAATCGCCCGCCTTCTTTGATCGCTTGGGCCCGATTTTAAGAAGCGGCGCGAGCTGTTTGGCTTTGGCGAACGCTTCACGGATTGATCTCGGAGGCTCGGGCTTGACCATCGCCCCGATCTTCTCACCCGTTTCCTCGAGCCCGCCACCCAATGCCATCTCGATCCGACTGTAACTCCCAAACGCGTTGATGAGAACCGGGAACGATGAACCGATCGGGTTTTCGATCAGCAGCGCCTTGCCTCCGAATCCCGCGTTACTCGGGTCGGTTCGCTGTGAGCTCTGGCTGCCAAGATTGGGGCACCTCGATTTGCTCTCCGCATCCGCGAGTTTGGCGATCGCGAGCACGGGATCAACCGGTTCGCGAATCCGAGAAAGTTCGCCCGCACGCTCGAGGGCCTCGACAAAGCTGGTGAGATCGGTATACATTACTCTACGATATGTCAGACACACCTCCAAATCAGAAATCCACCCCCGCCTTCGTGTACGCGGAGACCCGCCAATGGGCGGAATATTTCACCGTCACCTCCGGGCGTCCCCCACGCGAGACGCTTTTGCAGGCCATCGAACTCTTCCAGAGCGACGAGCCGATATTGGAAAACCCATTCGCGGTGGATCTCGGATGCGGCGAAGGACGAGACAGCGCCCAACTTCTCAGAGACGGGTGGCGAGTGCACGCGATCGACGGGCACCCAGACGGGCTCAAACGCCTGCTCTCGAGAGATGACCTCGTTGACCCTACGCGTCTGACCATGCAACTCGCTCCATTCGAAACGGTGGAAATCCCATGCTGTGACCTCTTGAACGCCAGTTTCTCGCTGCCGTTCTGTCGTCCTGAATCCTTCGACGCAATGTGGGGAAGAATCGTTGCATCCATCCGCCCGGGGGGACGATTCGCAGGGCAGTTCTTCGGCGATCGAGACTCATGGGCAGCCATCAAAGACCGATCACACCACACACGATCGCAGGTCGAGCAACTTCTCGCTCCATTTACCGTAGAATCAATGAAAGAAGAAGAACGCGATGGCCAAGACTGTTCAGGGGTGAAGAAACACTGGCACGCCTTTCATATCATCGCCCGCAAGCCAATCACTTCTCGTTAGGGGATTCCATTGAATACCACCGTTGATCTCACAGGTGTAGAGAAAATCTACCGAGGCAAGACCCACGCACTCCGAGGCGTCGATCTACAAATTCATCCCGGCGAAGTCTTCGGGCTCCTCGGCCCCAACGGCGCAGGCAAATCAACCCTCGTCAAAATACTGATGACCGTTATCAGCCCAACCAAATGCCAGGGAACCATGCTCGGTAAGCCGATCGGCGACAAGGGCACACTCGCCAAGGTCGGCTACCTCCCCGAGCATCACCGTTTCCCCACCTACCTCAAAGGGAAGCAGGTCCTCGACTTCTTCGGCGCCATGGCAGGGGTCTCGAAGAAAGACCGCAGGGCGAGGTCCTCAAAGCTCCTCGATCTCGTCGGCATGTCCGATTCGGCGAATATGAAAATCGGGCGATACTCCAAAGGCATGAAGCAACGCATCGGCATCGCACAGGCACTCATGAACGATCCCCAGTTCATCGTCCTCGATGAACCCACCGACGGCGTCGACCCCGTCGGGCGAAAAGACATCCGCGAGATCCTCCTGCAACTCAAAGCAGAAGGACGGACCGTCTTCCTCAACTCGCATCTTCTCAGCGAACTCGAACTCGTCTGCGACCGTGTCGCGATTATGGTCAAGGGCAAAGTCCGCCAGCAGGGAACCATTGATGAGTTGACCAAGGACACCCGACGATATGAGATCCAACTCCACAAACCGAGCGACCTCTCCAAAGCTTCGGCTTCCATTCAAAGACAACTCAATATCGGCGATGTGGGCATGGATCAAGAATCCCGCACGCTCTACCTCCCCACGACCGATCCGGCCGCGATCCAGTCCGCCATCGACCTGCTGCGATCCTCGGGCGAAACAATCCAGACCATCCACCAGCACCGATCCTCGCTCGAAGACCTCTTCATGGTCGCCGTCTCCGGCGTCCAAGGCGGCGCCACCCCCGGCGCAGACAGACCAAACAAGGGAGGTTCGCAATGATCAGAGTATTCAAAGCAATGCTGATTGATTCTCTCCGTTATCTTCGGAGTCGTTACCTATTTTGGATTGTGCTCGCACTCTCCGCACTTGTTGCGGTGGCCCTCTTTGCGACCTATTCGTTCACACCTGATGGAATCCAGATACTTTGGTTTAGCCCAATTGACAACGAAGCTCTCGCTGAGGGGTCAATGGGCAAAGAAATTTTCCTCAAGGGCTTGTTCAACTCCTACTTCGTCAAAATTTGGCTTGGTTGGGGCGCAATGATCTTGGCGTTGATCTCTACCGCAAGTTTAATCCCTGATTTTATCTCAGACGGGGCGGTAGAGATCAACCTCTCTAAGCCGATCAGAAGACCCACGCTCTTTCTCATGAAGTTCGTCTGCGGATTGCTCTTTGTTCTCCTCCAACTCACCATCGGGATTGGGCTTGCATACCTCATTATTGGGGTGCGATTTGACCTTTGGTTGCATAGTTCGCTGCTCGCGATCCCGCTGCTCACACTCCAGTTCCTCTACCTCTACGCGATTGCAGCGATCATATCAGTGCTTACACGCAGCACAATCGCCTCCTTGCTCGGAACAATTTTCCTGTGGTTTATCATCTTTCTTATTCAGTTCGTCTCAAACAGCATCCAACTGGGATATGAATCACAAGTTGCACAAGTTGAACTCAACCAAACTCGTATTGCCGAGCTTGAATCCACACTCGCTGAAACCCAACGAGAGCCCAATACATCTGAGCGCGTTAAGCAGGGCGTGTGGGAAACCAATCTAGAGCAATCGGAGAAACTAGCAGATTCGATGTATCCTTGGGTCCGCAATGCTGCGCTTGTAGAACTCTTCATTCCCAAGACGGGTGATCTCCAGAAGTATCTTGCTTCGGTATCCAACGCCCCCGTGGCAAACGAGTTCATGGGCTTGTTTATGGATGTGTCAAATGATGAGTTTCGTCCTGCAGACATCAGCAAAGAAGACATGCAAGACGCAAATAGCTCGGAAACCGCAGCACGCAAGGCTGTCCGGGATGTCAGCATACTTGAGAGTATTCTCACATCGCTCGGCGCTGTTGGCATTCTCCTGTTCCTCGCTACCTGGCGTTTCAGCAAACGAGATTTCTAATCGCGCCCGAGTTCTATTCCGCGATCACGCGCAGCGAGCACCGCAGCGGTGATGGCAGCCATCACGCCGTGATCGTCAAGCGCCCCGGTGCCCGCAGCGGTGGTACCGCCCTTGCTGGTGACCCGTGCACGCAATCGCTCGGGCGCATCCATTGAGCTCGCCAAAAGCATCCCCGAGCCCGCGATGGTCTGCGCGACAATCCGCTGTGCCTGTTCAAGCTCGAACCCCATCTCCAACGCTGCCTTGACCATGCCCTCTGCTAGATAGAACACATACGCAGGACCTGACCCCGCGAGCCCTGTAAACGCGTCCATCATGGACTCCTCGATCTCGACGACCCCCCCCACACCCGAGAGCAGCTTCCGGGCAAGTTCCATGTCCTCATCCGTCGCCGAGGGACCTCTCGCGATCGCGCTCATACCCATCGAGATCGCTGCCGGCGTGTTGGGCATCGCTCTCACCACATGTCCATACCCACCGATTGACTCGTGCACCCGCCCTGCCCGGGTCCCGGCAAGGATCGACACCACCACCGGGCAAGCCTTTGAACCTGCCAGAGAATCCCGAACCGGACCGATCGCATCAGCGAGCATCTGAGGCTTGATCGCAAGCACCACCAACTGCCCGTCAGAAGCGCCAGCCAGCCATTCCATCCCGTCTTTGGCGTTGAGGAAAGAGTTGTCAAAGTAGGCACCCTGGGTAGGATTTGGATCAACGCTCCCCACCTGAGAAGCGTCGATCACCCCCGAGGCGCATCCCCCAGCAACGAGTGCCTGTGCCATGTTGCCACCCCCGATAAAGAGGATCCGATGCGTGATTCTGTCTAATCTGCTCATGGGAGAGCGTACCCGGCGGAATCAGCGTGGTACAATTGGCCCGCCTCAAGCCCAAGGAATACGCATGTCCAGTTTTTATCAGCTCGAGTTCGAAAAGCCTGTGACCAAGATCGATCATCTGATCGAGCAGGCCAAGAACGCCTCTGAGCAAGAAGTCCCCGCCCTCGGCGGCGTCGGCGATCAGCCCGAGATCCACACCAAACCCGTGAGCATCTCCAAACTCCTCAAGGATCGCGAGAAAGCCCTCAAGAAGGCTTACAAGAAACTCTCGCCCTGGAACACCGTCCGTGTTGCAAGACATCCGAATCGACCGCAAACCAGGGACTACATCTCGCATATGTGCCGGGATTTCTGCGAACTCCACGGCGATCGCCGATACGGCGATGACCCCGCGATGGTCACCGGGTTCGGACGCATCGGTGGGCGCAAGTGCCTGATCGTCGGGCATCAAAAGGGCAAAGATACCCAAGAAAAGCTCGCGTGCCATTTCGGGTGTGCTCATCCGGAAGGGTACCGAAAGGCCCTCGAAAAGATGAAGAAGGCCGAGAAGTTCGGGCTCCCGATCGTGACCCTTGTCGACACCCCGGGTGCCTATCCAGGGCTCGGGGCAGAAGAACGAGGGCAGGCCGAAGCCATCGCGGTGAATCTCCGCGAGATGAGCCGGCTGCGTGTGCCGATTGTCTCGATTGTCATCGGCGAGGGCGGCTCGGGGGGCGCGCTCGGTATTGCGGTCGCCGATCGCGTTGCCATGCTCGAATATTCGTGGTACTCGGTCATCAGCCCCGAGGGATGCGCCGCGATCCTCTGGAAGCAGGCCAATGAGCAAACCAACACCGCCGCAGCAGAGTCCTTGAAACTCACCGCCAAAGACAATAAAGCGCTTGGAATTGTCGATGATGTTATCGAGGAACCACTCGGCGCGGCCCACCGTTCTCACGAGGAAGCCGCAAGTAAACTCGAGAACTGGATCACACACCAACTTGATGCACTGGCCGCCCGCCCGATTGAGGAGCTGCTCTGCGAGCGGTACGACCGGTTCAGAAACCTCGGCTCGTTTGACACTTGTACGGATTCAGCCGTCCCCGAATCGAATTACCCCACCGAATGACATGATCTTATCGGACCCGTCTGCGAGGGGCTTTGACCCCGGGCTATCGTGCGCCTACCCTTCGCCCCGATCGCCCCAAGCGACGGGAATCCCTACGGTTTGAGACCAAGGTGGCTAGATTGGCAAAGAAAACAACAAAGAAAACCACAAAGAAGAAGACAATCAAAAAAACTTCAAAGAAGCCAGCGCCATCCGTCAGCAAAAAAAGAGTCACTAAGAAAACCACGAAGAAAACCGCCGCAAAGAAAACATCGAAGAAGACAGCGAAAAAAACGAGCAAGAAGCCCGCATCGAAAAAGGTAGCTTCGAAAAAAATAACTTCGAAAAAAACAACGAAGAAATCTCCCGTTGCAAAGAAGACTACAAAGCAGAAGACAACGAAGAAGCCAGCTACGCAAAAGAAAACAGCTACGAGCAAGGTGACCAAAGCACCCGCGACAAAAAAAACAACTGCGAAGAAAACCACAAAGAAACCTGCCGCAACGCCTGCGAAGCCCAAACCAGAAACCAAACCAGCATCACCAGCGGGCAAGGACGGCAAGTCCGGACCAAGCCCACGCCGGCGTCAGAGCAGACCAAAGCCCAAGCTGATACTTCCTGATCGCCCCCTGCTGGGATCGTTGAAGAACATCAAGCCGCTCATCGCTTCAGGCGCGTCCGCGAAAAAAACTGTCTCGGTGCTCGATGGTGAAAAACCAAAGAAGATCAAGTCGCCCTACAACAAACGCCAGCTCGATGCGTTCAAAATCATTCTCATCAGCAAGCGCGCAGAACTGCTCGGCGACATCACCCACCTCGAGAACGAAGCACTCAAGGGCAGCGCAGGCGATTCAGGACATTCTTCGAACCACATCACAGAGCAAGGCTCGGACAACTACGACCAGGCGCTCAACCTCAACCTCGCAGCGGCGGACCGCACGCTGCTTGCCGAAATTGATGAGGCGCTCGAGCGAATCGTCAACAGAACCTACGGCGCATGCATGATCACCGGTGAACCGATCAAAAAGGCTCGGCTCGAAGAACTCCCCTGGGCCAAGTACTGCATCAAGGCAGCACGGGAACTCGATGAGCGAGGATTGTGAGCATGACCTCGACGCTCTGCTCCAAGCGAGCATTGACGATCCTGATCATCACGATCATCCTCGGCACGGTATCCGACCTTGGCACCAAAGCAGTCGCGTTCCGCTCGGTCGCCGAGACCCCCGTGCTCATCTCAAGATCAGAAGTTTTGCGGACAGAAAACCTCGGACAGCTCATCCCGCACCACGATCCCGTCGTTGCCATCCCAAGTTCCCTCGAGTTCACTCTCGTGCTCAATCCCGGCGCTGTCTTTGGTATGGGCGCCGGCAAGAGATGGTTCTTTATCATCTTCACCATCGGCGCCATTGCCATCGCGTTGTTGCTCTTTGCAAGGTGGACCAAGCCAAAGGATTGGGTTGCGCACGCGGCCTTCGGGCTCATCATCGCCGGTGGGCTCGGCAACCTCTACGATCGCGTCCTCTTCGCGTGCGTCCGTGATTTCATCCACCCGTTTCCAGGCGTGCAACTCCCCTTTGGGCTTGCATGGCCCGGCGGGAACACCGAGCTTTGGCCCTATGTTTCCAACATCGCCGATCTCTACTTAATTATCGGTATCGGGCTGCTTGTGATCCACACATGGCGCCAACCATCACCAGCTTCCAAAGAGACACCAGACGAATCACCATCGTCTACCGCGTAACCCCGCGTGCACGCTGACGGATGGTGTCGATCATCCCGCGAATTTCGTTGGCCATCCGTGTGTTGGGGAACTCTTCGAGTATCTGCTGCCCGACCGATTCTGCCCGATCCCAAGCCCGATCGTGCAAAGCAAGCTTGAACTGCGCACCGAGATTTTCACGGGCCTTGCCGATCACCCCTCGCGCGACCTCTTGGTACTGCGCACCCTCCTGCTCGGTCAGGTACTCATCCATCTCGTGGAGCAATGCCATCGCCTCATCAACTCGTTCCTCGTGCGCCGCGACAAGGAATCTTCGCTCAAGCTCATGCTTGTACCGCTCCCGCTCCGCCTCCACCCGATGACGCAGCCCCTCAACCGCATGAGATTCGTGATAAACCCGTGTGATCCTCGCGGCCTCGGCGTACCCCGCGTCCCATTGCCCTGATGCGATCAGCTGATCCAGCCCCGCGATCTCGTCTGCAACCTGCTGGTGCACCGTGCTTGACCTTGCCGCATCAACGCGCGCTCGAAACGCCTCGGCATCTGTGCGATACCCGAATCGCTCAGCGAGTTCACGAACAAGTACCATCGCGGCATCCCAATCGCCGAGCCGTATGTCTTCTTCGATCGCACTGCGTAACAGAGTGCCTTCCTTTTTCCGATTCAAGACCCGGCGTGCATCATCAGAAAGCACCATATTTTCTTGGAGCAGTTCGATCGATCGTTGAAGATCTTGCAATCCCGTATCCGCCGAATCCATCGCGACGCGACGCAGAAGCAGACAAACGGGCAGCGTTGTCAGCGTGATCACGATCCCGATGACTCCGCCGAGCACCCACGAATCAACCGCATCCATCGTCCCTTTGATCAGCACTCCCGCGGAGACTACCGCGCTGATTCCGTACAACGCCGCGATCCAACCGTCTGAGATTCCTCGACTCGCCATGCAAATCCCTTTCGCTTTGATCAGCTTCCCGGCACTGCGCCGCCGCAGTTCTGCTCCACGGGCACTAAACAAAGAAACCGCAGCGGCTCCTCGTTTGTTTCGTCCGATTGAAACTGGTGCTCCTCGTTGGCGGGCACATAAATCACATCCCCAGCCGATATCGGATGCCTCGATCCCTCAAGCAGAATCGTTCCCGCCCCGCCAACAATGTACACCTCGTGCTCGTAGTCATGCTGATGCTGAGGCGTGTGCCCGCCCGGGTCAACCGTAAAATGACGCAGAGCAAAGTGCGGCGCGTTATCCTCGCGACCGATCATCACCGCGACCCTTGCCCCCTTCACGCCCTCCATATCGACAGGGCTCATCTCGGCTTTGTGGATATTTCTGATCAATGCCATGGATTTTTCCTTGCTTCGGGAGTTTCGGTCTCTGAGAGTTTACCATAGCACATGACAACCCCGCCAGACAAAAGTGTACCCATCCCGAGCATTCAACGATTCGTGCTCGGCGATTTCCAGACCAACTGCTACATCATCACCCAGGGCGAACCCTCCAAAGACAAACGATGCTGGGTAATCGATGTTGGATACCAGCCAGATGCCATGCTCGATGCCATCGGCGAGCAAGAACTCGTCGTCGAGGCGATCATCCTCACCCACGCCCATGCAGATCACATCGCCGGCGTCACGCAAGCACGCACCGCTCTCCCAGACTGCCCCATCCTGCTGCACGAATCGGAAGAATCGTGGATGAACGATCCGATGCTCAACCTCTCTGCAAACATCGGGCTTGCCGTCACCGCGCCCGCCCCGACCAAGCTGCTCGCTGGCGGCGAAGAACTCACCCTCGATTCAATGACCTGGCAAGTTCGTCACACGCCCGGGCATTCACCGGGCGGAATCTCGCTGATCCATCACGAATCCAAGACCGCCATGGTCGGCGACACCCTCTTTCAAGGATCCATCGGGCGGACTGATTTCCCGGGCAGCTCGATGGAAACCCTCGCCGACTCGATCCGTCATCAGCTCTATACGCTCGATCCAAAGACGGTGTGCTGCCCCGGGCACGGCCCGCCCACCACCATCGAGCACGAAATGAACTCGAATCCATTCGTCCCGGCTGAATAAGCCCAACAAAAAAACGGACACAAGGCCCGTTCAAAGAGTACTCATGTTTTCGAATCAGGTCGCGGATCCAAGCCCCATGCACCGACGCCATGCACTCATCTGCCCGAGATGGAACATGTAATGATCATGAAGCATGAAGATGCAAAGCGACGCGGGAGTCTTTGAGAAGTCGACATACCAGTCCTCACCGCTGAACGCTTTGTTCAGGGTGTCGTCATCAAGGGTGTTGATCACGCGGATCACCTCTTCATGCGCTTTACGGAAGTACCCAACAATCTCATCCTTTGGCGGATAGATTGTTCCATCCGGATCATCTTGGCATTCAACGCCATGCATGAAGAGCTCGGCATAGTTCTCAGGGTGATCAATCGCGGACGAATCCTGCCCCAGAATCTCCAGGATCATCTTCGGATAGATCGAGAGATGACCGTACACAAACGATCCATGGTTAGTATTGATCAGCTTGCCGTCCGCGCTTGGCATCCGGGCAAACTGCTCCGCGCTCGTGCCTTCCAGCAAGGCATTGGCAAGATCAGCGGTTCTCTGCAGTGTGCGGGTAATCGTCTCGGCGATGGAACTCGTTGCAACTGTCATGGGCTTCCTTTCCTCCCCCCGGAGTCAATAACACACCGGCATAACTAACCAAGTGTTCAGGTACCAATATAGCGATCATACACCGCCCGTGCAACCCCAGGATCGTCAGTTCCCTCAATCAACGCCCTTCCGTCGTGGAAAACAGTCATCTGAAGCCCATCATCACCATCAAGCCGCCCGCGCAGCATGGTCTCTGTGCTCTCAAACTCCCCATGTGAGCCGAGTGATGCACAGAGCTTGACCAGATCGATCGCTGCTCTGCTCCCCGGTGTGATCTGGATCGTCTGCCGCCCGCACAGCGAGACCGCAGACGGGCCGACCGCATCCAGAAACTCAAATCGCCGTTCAGTACAACAGGGACAATCAGGAGTTCGAGCATCCCGCATACTCAGCCGCTGAATCGTGTTCCCCCAGCAATCAAGGCTGAGCAGGTCAGTCGACACCGCAGCGTCTGCACCAACAAGGATCTTGATCGCCTCACATGCCTGCAGGCTCGCAATGACAGATGACACCGGAGCAAGCACCCCCGCTGTGGTGCATGTCGGCTGAGAACCCGGAGCCGGGATCTCGTCGAACACGCACCGCAGGCACGCGGTCTTGCCAGGTCGAAAAACCGCAACCATCCCGCCTGTCCCGACCGCCCCGCCATAGACATAGGGCACGCAGAGCAGCACCGAGAGGTCATTGAGCAGATACCGTGTCTCAAAGTTGTCTGTGCCATCAATGAGCACGTCGGGCGTGCCAAACGCCCCCTCCTCCACAACCGCCTCAGCATTGAAAGCGTTGAAGTCCGCGACCATCGCATGGACCTCAACCTCCGGGTTCACCGCACGCAGCCTTGCCGCACCGGCCTCCGCCTTGGGCACTCGCCGATCCGCGTCTTGATTCGTAAACAACTGCTGGCGATGCAAGTTGGAATGCTCGACCAGATCACGATCAAGAATGGTCACCCGCCCAACGCCGGCGCGAACGAGCAGATCCGCCGAAGTGCACCCGAGCGCCCCGCACCCGACGATCATTGCGTGCGACTTCCCGAGCCGTTCCTGCCCCGCTTCGCCGATACCCGCGAGGGTCACCTGACGCAGATACCTCGATGTTGTACGGTCGTTACCCATGACGGATTGTATTCACCCGGATACCCTCACTGCATGACACGCTGCAACCATGAAAATGCTGACCCCGCCAAAGGCGTCAACTGGACCCCGCCCGAGCAGATCACCTGCCACCTCGAAACCGAGCGCCTGATCGTTCGTTCGTACACCCTCGATGACACCCAAGCCATGTTCGACGCGGTCAACGATTCCCGCGACGAGCACCTGCTGCCGTGGATGTGCCATTGGGCCGACAAGGGGCACCGGACCATCGAGGATTCAACAAAGTATGTCTGCGAACAGCATCTCGCAATCTTGACCCCCGCAACCTTCAACAATGTGGGCACCGGGATTTTTGAGAAATCCTCCGGGCGATTCATCGGCGGCTCGGGCATCCACGATCTTCGCCGAGAAACCGCATCGTGCGAGACCGGGTACTGGATACGCCGCGACGCCATCGGCAACGGGTATGCGCGAGAGGCGTGCGCCCGGACGATCTCGTGGGCACTGCAAGCACAAGACCAGGGCGGGCTCGGGCTCAACCGTGTGCGTCTGTATTGCGCCAGCGACAACACCCACTCAGCCAATCTCATCGAGCAACTTGGCATCACCAAAGAAGTCGAACAGCGCGAGGACTATTTCATCCCCACGATCGGGCTCACCACACGACTCGGGTGGGGCGTGCTTGCAGAGGAATGGGATTGCCAAAATCACCGCGCCATCACGCCTTCAGCGTGATGATGCTTATCTCCGGCGGCACCCCGACACGCACAGGCAACAACGACATCCCAACCCCGCGTGAGACCAGCACACGAAACGCGGGACCATCAACCAGCCCGCCGGCGTACTTCTGACCAAACCGGCTCGGAACCATCGGCGTGCCCAAGAATGGAATGCGAACCTGCCCGCCGTGGGTGTGCCCGCTGAGCATCAGATCCACCCGTGGCGAATCTGGACCTGTAAGCTCACGAATCTCCGCGGTGTCCGGATTGTGCGCCAGCACAACCCGAGGCATCAACGGGGCGATCCCCTCGAACGCCTGCCCGACAAGCACCTCATGGTCCGTCAGATCACCGAGCCCAACAACTGCCAGCGCCCCTGCAACCGGCTCGATGACCAACTCACGATCCGGTGACAAAAACACGCGCGCATTGTCAATCATCTGGACGCCGCCCTGAGAGAGCGCCACCGACATCCGATTCCCATCGCCCCACCAGTCATGATTGCCGAGAGTCCCGACCACCCCAACTCCAGCACCATCCACAAGCACCTTGCAAAGCCGAGCAGCCTCATCGATTTCCGCGACCCCATCATGCACATGATCGCCGGTGTGCACAATGAGATCCGGCTGAAGATCAACCGCCATCCGGTACGCCTCGACGATGTGCTTGGTCAGAATTCGGGGACCCAGATGGGTGTCGGATACATGCGCAATCCGAAGCCCGTCAAGTTTGGCATCCAACCCATCGATCTTGACTGTGTACTTACGAACTCTGAGCTGCCAAGGCTCAACAAGCGTTGCGTACCCCGCAGTCCCCGCAGCGACCGCACCGAGCCCGCCGAGTGTCGAACGGGAAACAAACGCCCTGCGTCCCGCATTGATCACGACCGGCACAGGCTCCGGTTCGTGCTTCTGCTTTGATTGTCGCCCCCAGATCACCCAGGCTGCACCGACCCACCCAAACCACCCGATGGCGTTTGCCAGAACGATACAGACCGGCTCGGTGCGGATACCCGGGCCATGAACAATGTAGAGTGCGATCCACGCGGGGAGATTGAAAATCCAGGCCAGGTTTGATACGAGTTGCACGAACCCATCTGTTCCATAGGTCCACGCTTGAATCGTGCACACCGATGCGCCCGCGACCAGCACGGCGTACACCAGTATCCAAACTCCGTTTCTCCATCGCATCCAACGCATACGGACTCATCGGCCCGTTTCGTTCATGAAAAATGAAAAACCCCGGAAGATTCCGGGGTTTGAGGAGAGCTGTCGAACCGGTCTTTTAGCGTGCGAAGTGGGCGAATGCCTTATTGGCTTCAGCCATTCGGTGGGTCTGATCGCGTGTGTTCATCGCTTTGCCTTCATTGCGAGCGGCAGCCCAGAGCTCATCACAGAGCTTGTGGTGTGCAGGACGCCCCTTCTCAGAACGGAATGCGGCGATGATCCAGCGGAACGCAAGCGACTGCTGACGCCCGGATTTAACCTGCATAGGAACCTGGTAGTTTGCACCACCGATTCGCTTTGAGCGAACCTCGAGGAATGGCTTGACATTGTTCACCGCGAGGTGGAACACGCCGAGCTCATCCTGTGCGTCGACCGCGTCGGGGTGCTTCTCAAGGCGAGCCTTGATCTCATCGAGGGCATCATAAATCACACGCTCCGCAGCGGTCTTCCGGCCATCGAGCATGATGCAGTTGGTGAACTTCGCGAGGACCTTGTCGTTAAACTTGGGGTCAGGGCGGAGTTGGGCTTGCGAGTGGGTAATTCTTCCGGACATGGTGAACTCCTTAGGCTCATCTGCCTGCGATGCAGGCTCACTGTTCACCCCGCGATGTAGGCGGGATTACTTGCCAAAAACAAAGGCTCATGCAGCATTGCACGAGCCTCTTGAAAACTGATTAGCCGCCCTTTTTGGCGCCGTACTTCGATCGACCCTGCTTGCGATCATTGACGCCGAGGCAGTCAAGAGCACCGCGGACGACATGGTAACGCACACCGGGGAGGTCTCGCACACGCCCGCCACGAACGAGCACAATGGAGTGCTCCTGCAGGTTATGACCCTCGCCACCGATATAGGCGGTGACCTCTTTGCCGTTGGACAGACGCACACGAGCAACCTTCCGTAGAGCGGAGTTTGGTTTCTTCGGCGTAGTGGTCTTCACCGAGAGACACACACCGCGACGCTGGGGACAGCTATCCATATCCCGTGTCTTGGATTTGATAATCGGAGTCCTGCGGGGTTTGCGAACAAGCTGATTAATCGTCGGCATAGTTGATCGTATCCTGACTGATGAACAATGTGATCGCCAACACGGCGAGCACAACCGCACCTCAGGAATCTCCGAGGTCGGGCAGGAAGTGTAGCACCCAAGTTCCCACAGGCAACCAAGAAAACCACCCGAATCGTCCTCAAACACCTCATTGGCTATTATCCGCCCATGACCAGCAACCCATTGACAATCAGCGCCTTCCAGCAACTCATCCGCGAGCGGTACTTCGACTCAGACAACGCACGAGGGACAGCGGGCACCTTCCTGTACCTCACCGAGGAGTTCGGCGAGCTCGCGACCGCACTCGCCAACAACAATCGCCCTTCCAAACCCCCAACGCCCGAAGAGCGAGCGAATCTCGAGGAAGAGTTTGCCGATGTACTCGCCTGGCTGGCAACCATCGCCAATATCAACAATGTTGATCTTGACGATTGCCTCATCAAGTACACCGATCCCACCCGCGTCACCGGGTTCAAGAGCTAAACCCCTGGCTGTTTCAAGTGGTCTTGATTGATTCCATCTCTGGATCAGACGCTTGCGTATCGGATAGCTCATCCGCCCCGACCGGGCGAAAGACCTCGATAATCAGGGTGTCATCATCCGGGGGAAGCCCATCCCTATGCACCGCAACCTGCGAGAGAATCCGCTCTGACCAGAGCCCCTGCACGCTGGCGCCTGACCCTTCAGCCGCATACGACGAGATTATCTGGCGGAGCCCATCCATACGCAGCATCGCCCCCGCATTGTTGCGTGCCTCGATCGCGCCGTCGGTGTACACGATGAACGAATCCCCAGCGGCGAAGTGGATCTGCTGCTCTTTGGGATCGAAGTCGTCTTCATCCATCGCCCCGAGCACAATCGCGGTGGGTGCTACATCTTGAAGCGATCCGTCCACCCCCCTGAGGAAAGCGGGAGGATGACCCGCGCTGGCGTAGTCGATTATTCCCTTCTCCATGTCCACCCGCAGGCACAACGCCGTTGCGTAAATTGAATGCTTCGCGAGGGTCAGGTGGATGTATCGGTTGAGGACCGCGAGCATCTGCCCCGGGCCAGTATCTGGACGCTCAGCAAACTGTAGATCAATCTCGCCATGCAGCCGATTGACCGTCAACGCGGCGGGGATCCCATGACCAGTGACATCGATCACCACAATCGACAGCTGCTCGGCTCCGGTCTGATCACAATGGCGGCGATGCGCATAGAGGTAATCGCCCCCGATCTGACGCATCGGCTCATACTTGTACGAGAAACGGAGCTTGCCGGTCGCGTGCGGCGCAGGGAAGAGCGATTCATGAACCTGGCGAGCAAACGCGAGCTCTTGGCGGAGCATGCCATAGCGTTGATTGAGGAACCGGTTGGTGGATTTTTGAATCCGCTGCGAATGCTTGAACCCCACCACCCCGATCGCGGGAACCGCCATCGTGAGGTTTATAAACAGATTGAATCCGGTGCCCCCGATCGACCACCCCTCGAGAAGCAATCTGCTCGCGGTACTCAAGGCCATCACCGAGAGCAGCGGGATCAGCGCCTGGCGGATTGTCCACGGGAAGAGCAAGCAGCCGAGCAGGTGCGAGAAAAGAAACACGGGCATGATCATCGGGAATCCCATTGCCCGCATCACCACCACCGAGATCCCGTCGAGCGCGATCAGCAACATACTCAGTTGGAGCATTTGCTTCGGCGAGAGCAACCGCTGGATGACCGCGTACAACGATACGGCGTAGGCGACCATCCAGATCAGGCTCGCGATCAGTGGCAAGCCCGCATTGGACTCCTCGAGGATGACCAAGACACCCTGCCCTGAGTCATACGCGGCAGCGATGATACTGGCGAGAATGATGACGATTGAGACAAGCCCGATCCCACCCCAGACCCCGATAAAGAGAATCACCCGAGAGCGGAGCAGGTTGTTGGTCTCAACGCCGAAGGTCCGCCGAAACTCTGTTGTCTCAAATGATCCTGTTCCTGCCACGCGTTCTCGCTCCTCTCGAGCTCCCGACCGGGATTAGGTACCCGGGCGGTAGAGTTCGACTATCAGGATATCATCAGTTGCCGATCCTGCGCGGTGCTGAGAGAGCCCATTGATAATATTTTCTGGCCAGCGAGTGCTCGCATCGACCCATCCATACGCCAAGACCCGCTCGATCCCGTCCATCCCAAAGAAATCACCGGATTTGTTTCGGGCCTCGGTCACACCATCCGTGTACCCGATTATTGAATCGCCCACAGCGAAGGGAAAAGTTTGATCCTCCGGAGCAAACCGCTTGCTGTCGATCACCCCGAGGGGCGGGGCGCTGGCAGGAGCGTGCTTGAGCTCCCCGGATCCAAGCCGGAGGATCCCCGCAGGATGCCCCGCATTGGCGGCACGGATTGTGTTGGTCTTCGGGTCGGCTCTCATCGCGATGGCCGTGACAAGCAAGGCGGTCTCTGTGAGCGTCAGGCAAATATACCGATTGAGCAGCAAGAGCAGCTCGCTCGGACCGATGTCCGGGTTCTCGCCGGTGATCCGTGCAAGTTCGCCGTGTAGGCGATTGGCGGTCAACGCCGCCCCGATGCCATGCCCAGAGACATCAAAGAGCACCAGCGTGACCTCTGAACACTCATCGCTTGGATCGTGCACCAAGGCAAAGAGGAAATCGCCGCCGATCTGACTCATCGGCTTGTAGATGTACCGGAATCGTACCTGCCCGCTCAATCGCGGATCAGGAAACACGCGTTCATGGATTGATTTCGCAGCCAGAATTTCCTCGCGGACCTGCTCATACTCCGTCTGGAGAAAATGCAGATCGAACTGGTCCTGGAATCGTGTAGAACGGAAGAATGAAATCAGGGTGCCCGGAATCGTGATAACCACATAAATGAACACAGAAGCCGGAACTGAATCCACCGCATCAGGGTTGGCAATAAGCACGCTGGCGGTCGATCCGATGATCCAGACAAACGACATCATCAGGACCTGCTTGGGGCTCCAGGGAAGAATCGATGCGCCGAGTGTCAACCCAATCAGTACACCAAAGACCGCGTTTCCCCCGGGGCTCGGGTCATTGTATAAAAACCAACGCACCATCGCGATGATGCCTTCAGCCAGCACGATCCCCACCGTGAGCCGAGAGCAGACCACTTTGCCCGGCTTGAGAAGAAAAACCACGCCTGCAACACTGAGGTACATCGCAACCCAAGAAAACTCTACCGCGATCGCCAAAAGCGCCGGCATGGATTCAGACAGCTGACTCGTGCGATCGATATCCGTGACCCGGAACCATTCCATGAGCACCATGACCAGGATCAAGATCGAAGTCAATGCGATAAAATGGATCACGCCCCGGCGAACCTCTGTGTCACTCTGCGATTCAAGCAGACGGTTCGATCCGAGATCAATCAGTTTCAGGACAGATTGGACAACTTGTTTGTGCACGCAAACAACAATACGCCAACCACGACCACTTTGTCACTCCGAATCTTGAATCCGCGAGCGATTCTTGCCCGGCACCCAGACCACATCGCCGCCAGGGCCACCCAGTTGCTCTTGATTTGCACACCGGGCAAGGACGAACAGGAGATCGCTGAGCCGATTGAGGTAGCGCATGGTTTCCATGGAAGTCGAGTCCGGCTCGATCTCGAGCAGCACCGAGACATCCCGCTCGGCACGACGACAGACCGTCCTCGCAACATGAAGCTGGGCAGCGAGCACCGAGCCGCCAGGCAGCACAAAGCTTGTCAGGGGCTGCAGATCGGCGTTGTATTCATCAATGACCGATTCAACCCACGCCGTTTGTTCTGCGGTGATCCGAAGCATCCCGGACTGGTCTTCGCCCTCCGCGATCGGGATGCACAAATCCGCCCCAACATCAAACAAATCGTGCTGAATCGCGGTCAGCGCCTCCCCAAGCCGGCCGCCTCGCTTGGAATCCGTGGGGATGCAGCATGCACACATCGCAACAAAGGCGTTGGTTTCATCGACAGAGCCGTACGCGACCACCCGCGGATCGGCTTTGCGGACACGATCGCCCGTCCCGAGTCCTGTGGTTCCGTCATCACCCGATCGTGTATAAATTTTGTTCAGCTTGACCATTCCTACAGTGTACGGTTCAAACATCTGACGAACCAGCACAGAACCCAATGGAGCCCGCGTGGCAAAGAATCTCTCAACCCGGCGTGGGATCTCGAAGAAATGGATCCCTCGATCACCCACAGCCCTGGATGGCGATCTGGTCGCTCGGGTGCTCGCATCTCGGGGGATCGAATCGGGTGAATCTTCGGGATCGTTTTTCAATCCTCAGCTCTCCGGGCTGCATGACCCTTCATTGATCCCGGACCTTGACCGCGCAGCCGAGCGCGTGATCGAGGCGATCAAGGCTGGTGAAAAAATTACCGTCTTCGGCGATTACGATGTCGACGGAATCACCGCGACCACCATCCTTGTGCAGATGATCCGAACCATCTCTCCAACCACTGAACTGGGCACCTACATCCCCCACCGCGTCGATGAAGGCTACGGGCTCAATGCCCAAGCACTGCGGACGATCAAAGCCGATGGCACGACGCTCGTCATCACCGTCGATTGTGGGATCACCGCCAACGAACCGGCAAGCGTCGCCAAACAGATCGGGCTCGATCTGGTCATTACCGACCATCACAACCCACCGGAGACCATCGAGCAGATGCCCGATGCGTACGCGATAGTCCACCCTCGCCGCCCAGACTCCTCGTACCCGTTTGGTGAACTGTGCGGCGCTGGGGTAGCGTACAAGCTCGCCTGGCGGATCGCCACACTCCACGCCAACTCCGAGCGGGTCTCAGAGAAAGCCCGCGCAAAGCTGCTCGACCTGCTCGCGTTCGCTGCACTGGGAAGCCTCGCGGACATCGTCCCGCTCGTTGACGAGAACAGGATCATCGTCAAGCATGGGCTTCGTCGGATTCTTCATGTGGACAACGAGGGGCTGCACGCATTGATTCATGCTGCCGGGCTCGACTCTGGAGCGGTGGATACCGAAGCGGTCGGGTTCCGGCTCGCACCGAGGCTCAATGCGGTTGGCAGGCTCGGGCATGCTGCAGATTCGCTCGAACTGCTCACCAACGCCCGCGGACCTCAAGCCAGAGAAATCGCCGATCGGCTCACCGCGATCAACGAAGACCGCCGAGCACAAGATCGCAAAGCTCTCGCCCAAGCGATCGAGATGGTCGAACGCCAGGGAATGGATCACCCGGACACTCGCGCCATCGTACTCGCAAGCCCGGATTGGCATCCGGGGATTGTCGGGATTGTGTGCTCGAAGCTCGTTGATCGATTCGGGCGCCCAACCATTCTGATGTGCACCGATGGAGATACAAACCGAGGCTCAGGGCGCAGTATTGACGGATTCAATCTGCACGCGGGTCTTGACGCCTGCTCGCACCACCTCACCACCTTCGGCGGGCATGATATGGCTGCGGGGATGGCATGCGGCATTACTCAGTTTGCAGCATTCCAACAAGCATTCACCGAGTATGCCAACGCACAACTCGCTGTAGACGATCTGGTGCCCTCGGCGACCTACGACACCGAGGCGAAGATCAACGAGTTGACCGCTGCCACCCTCGATCAACTCGATCAGCTCGCCCCATTCGGCGCTGGCAATCCCCGAGTCCGGCTCCGGCTCACCAACCTCAAACTCAACGGATCCCCCGAACAGTTTGGCAAAGCGGCCAACCACATGTCGTTACGCGTGAGTGACGCGTCCTCAGGTGGGCCGGTCATCAGATTGATCGGCTGGAACTGGTGGCACAAGGCTTCGAGCATCCCCCACGGCGCTCAGCTCGAAGCCGTGGTGGAACCAAAGCTTTCGCATTGGAATGGAAAAACACGCATCGAACCTGTGCTGATCGATGCGTGTGTTCTGGTGGATGGGATCGAGTCTGATTACTCGGTCGTTGTCTCGACCGATGCGAAACGATCAGCGTTGAACTGATCAAGCATCCGTTGATAGCTCGCGTTGCTCGGATCGAGCGAGGCGGCTTTGGCAGCGCTGGCGATTGCATCACCATCTCTATCGAGATCACGCAAGATCACCGCGCGGAACGCGTACATCGACGCATCGTTGGGTGCTCGTTCGATCGCGTTGTTGATCGAATCGAGTGCCTTGAGATCATTCTCGTCGAGTCGATGAGCCAATGCCCAGAGCGTGTAACCCTCCGGAGACATAGGTTCAAGCGATACTACCCGTGAGGCGGCCCTTCGCATTGTGCGGGCGTCTTTGATCATGTAGGACGCATTCGCCAGCCCGGCCCAAGCCTCGGTATTGCTCTTCGACTCATCCAATGAGAGTAGATTCTGATAAATCGAGCGTGCATCGACCGGGCGTCCGGTCTCCATCAACGCCTTGGCGTGCATGAGCAAGATATCCTCACGCTCGGTGAAGTCTTTGTTCTTGAGCAACGCGGAGATGTTTCGTTCTGCTTGTGCATACTCGCCTGCAAGCATCTGGGCGTGGATCAAGTCCTCGACGATTCCGGTATCATCCGGAGCGAGCAGCCTCGCGTCCTTGAAATACCCAACCGCTGATGCCGGGTCACGCTCAATCATCGCGATGTGACCGAGGGTCTGGCGGATGCCTGCGTTGTTGATTGCCATCGGGAGCCCGTTGAGGTACGCCTTGGCATCCTTGGTGCGATCAAGATCGATCAGCATCTCTGATGCGGCCACCGCGTACGCGGGGTTGTAGTCGTCGAACTCGCTTGCTGCTGCAAAGTGCAAATAGGCATCCTCGGGGCGATTCAATCGCTCGAAGACTATCCCAAGGTAGTACTGTGTGTCTGCAAACTCAGGATCGTACCCCTCCGCGGTATGGAGTGATTTGAGAGCGCTGCCCAGTTCACCCATCTCGATGAGGATCCTGCCCCGCAGCAGGTGGCTCTTGACCACCGTGTTGTTGATCGAGATTGAAGTATCAACTTTTTCAAGCGCTTTATCGAGGTCGCCGGCGAGGAAAGCCTGGCGACCCATCTCCCACTCGGTGGCGCTCTTGAGAAAACTCATCCGCTGCTTGGCCAGCCCCACGCCCTCGCGGGTGTAGTTGCCCTGCCCTGAGCAGCCTGAGAGCAGCATCATCGCGGTGGTCGTCAGTATGGTTCCTGTCAGAATCTTTGATCGCATCTTTGGCTCCTTTGTATGCTTGCGTTATCGGCTCATCGGGATCGCGGGTTTAGTCCGCAATCTCATCGATCAACACCGAATCGGTCGGCACACTTGTGAACACGGGCATGGCCCAGTCGCTGATCGACATCGGCCAATCAAGCTGGAGCGATCCGCCGCCAGGAAGCGGGATAATCAGCACGCCTGCAAGCTTCTCAGGCACCATGGTCTCATAGACCTCGACACCGTCTGAATCCTCAACATACTCTGCTGAAACCTCGGCATACTCTGCAATCTCGACCGGCTCAGCAACTTCCACAAACTCGGCGGCGTCAACCACCGCGGTCTCTTCAGCGCTGAATGCAGGCACATCAGTTGACCAGTCGAGTTCGACTTCCTCGTAACCGAGAGACTCTGTGGAGACCTCTGCGACGGTGTTGTCAACGAATGGGACTTCTGGTTGCGATTCAAACGAATCCACCTCGCCTTGTTCCCACTGAGCATACTCGGCATCAAATGCTTCGTCTGCCTGCTGCTCAGACGCTGGTTCCCAATCATGGCTCCACTCGGTTTCGGCTTCAGAGAGCGACTCAACTGGAACCTCGGCGAATGTCTCTGCTTCGAGTTGTTCAACCTCGGTTTCTGGGGTTGGCTCTTCAGTGGCGAACCCAACTTCCTCGACTGCTGCGAACTCTTGCTCGGTGGCAGATTCTACCAGATCGTGGATTGTGCCTGTTGCCATTGAGCCAGAATCAGTTTCGGTGCTGCATATATCCTCGAGCATTGATCGGCTTGGCATGTTCTTCATGACCCCCGAGATTTCCGTACGCATCTTGCGTGCATCCGGCGACATCGGGCTCAGGCGGAGTGCACGATCAATCTTGGCGAGTGCGAGCTCACTCTTGCCCTCATCGGCAAGATTTCGGGCTTCGATAAGCAACTGCCCAACGCGACGCTCGCGGCTCCAGGGGAGCAGTGACTTGCGTGCGCCAAATCGTGCGTGCTCGATGTACTCTGTGCCCTTCTCGCCCGCCATAGCGAGCGAGGTGTCGTTGACAATCGAGGGTGTAATCAGGAAGATGATTTCGCTCCGCCGAACCTCATCATCGTTGCCCTTGAAGGCCGAGCCGATGATGGGGATATCGCCGAGCAGTGGTACCTGACGCCGGCTTGCGGTCGTGGTTTCGGTGAATAGCCCGCCGAGCACAACGGTTTGTCCGTCGCGGACCATCACATTGGTGGTCATCTCGGTGGTGTCTTCGTCGGGGATGGTGACCGCGGAACCTGTGTTATCGGTGACCTGACGGAGCGAGAAGCTCGAAACCTGCGGGCGAAGCTCAAGACGGATCAAGCCGTTCTTTGAAACAAACGGGCGAACCGCCAGTTGGGTACCGACATCGAGGAACTCAACAGTCTGTGTGGTTGATGTCTCGGTCGTGGTTGTGTTGAGGTAGCCAACACGGGTACCGACGAGCACACGGGCTGGCTGACGGTTGAGTGTAAGAATCTTCGGGTTACTCACGACGGTCACATCGGTGATCTCGTCGAGTGTTCGCACGAAGACGGCGACATCACCATTGACGATACCTGCCTTGAAGGTTGCCGGCCCGGTCGCGGTGTTGCCCGCGGTCGAGTTGGCCGCAACGCCATTGGAACTGTTGACATCAACATCGGTCCCGCCAACGGTCTGGCCCGAGCCACCAATCAGTGAGTTGACGACATTGAGCGGGCCGCCGGCACCGACGAAGTCTGAGAAGTTGAGGTTCTTGATCAATGCAAAGTCAACACCAAAGGCATTGGCCTCGGTGAGGCTTGTCTGCAGAATAGTCGCTTCGACAAGCACCTGGGCGGGCTTGGTGTCAAGCTGCGAGATGAGCTCGACGATCGCATCCGCGTTCTCTTCGTAATCGTTGATGACGATGGTCGCCGAGTTGGCGTAGTTGTCCGCACCGGTCGGAACGCTGTCGGCGATGTTAAAGCTCTCGGTCACGGCGGTCGTGGTGATCGCTCCGCCCTCGGTGAGCAGCTGACGAGCAAACTCGGCGGCATCGTTTGAGTTCAAGTAGTCAAGATCAACAACCCGGGTCACACGGACGCGGCTGGCCCGGACGATCTCTTCGATCTGCTCGCGGGTGTACACATAGATGAAGTTGCCCTGCTCGATGTACCCGTATCCGTTGACATTGAGGATCGAATCGAGTGCTTCGTAAAAGGTCACGCCGTAGAGGTCGGCGGTGATTGTTGCCGAAACTTCTTTCGAGCTGATGATGTTTCGCTGAGATTGGATCGAGAGAAGCTGAAGAATGTTGCCGAGGTCTTCGTTGTTAACATGAAGATCTACAAGATCGTACTCATTGACATCCACCGCGCCTTCAAGGTCTTCCAGGTCAACAGATCCCTCTCCCTGAGCAACCGGATCGAGCTGCGGGTACGCAGAGTCCTGCAAGGCCTGCTCATCAAGAGCATCATTAAGCCCAAACCCCGAGCCGTCCTGCGCGAGCGCGCCGCTCGTACCGGCGAGCAGCGAGATCGCCGCCGCAGGCAGAAGCCATGTGCGACAAACGCGTTGATTGAGCGAGTTGGTAAACGAAGATGTGGAGCGGAAGGTCATTTTGGTTTTCCTCGGCATTGCAATCATGCGTATCTTTGGTATGGTCCTGGGAAACTCCCCCCCGACCATGTCAAGCCCGGCAATCTAGGGACTATGACTTCGAATTCATCGACATTGACGGCCCGCGACTTTGGGGCATCCGTATTGATTCTGCAACGAAGAGTCGTTGCAAACGGAAATTTGCCGACCGATAACAAATCGCGGTTGTATCACATGATGGAGAAGGGATCGCATCGAGGACGCGATCAGTCCGAGGATGCCTCGGCATCCAACTCGTCAAGCTCAGCTGCGGAATCGGATGGGCGAGCGATTGGCTTGGTAGCTGGTTCAGTAGATTCAGTATTCAACTCATCAGGCTCGGCGTAGGCGCTGCGAGGGATGTCGGTCACCAAGCGGAGCTTGGCCCAGATGAGCACACCAGCAAGCATCCCCATGCCAAGCACAAGGGTCGTCGAGCGTTTGATAAATTTGTTCGTTTTGCGTGCCATTTGTGCGTTCTCCCGACCACAAATCGGTCAGCAGCCCGCGGATGTTCTGGGGAATACTGCGAACGGCTCACATTTGGCGTGCCGAACCAACTTAATCCAACCGCGTCACCGTCACACGCCCGGTAAAGGCGGCGATGTTAATGCGAAAGGTGCTGAACGGGCCAGCGATCTCCACCGAACCACCATCAGAGAGCTCGGCTGATCCGGCCGAAGCGATCGGGCCGCCGAGTTCATCGAACACAATCGTGCTCCCGCTGTTGAGGTTGATGTTCTGCAGCACAGATCCACCAAACCGCTCGGCGTTGAGATCAACGACATATCGCTCGTTGAGCCCCTTCGAGTCGTAGAGGGCATTGGCATCAACATCAATAGCGCCGCCAATGACTTGTACAAGCGTGTAGCTGTTAGCGTCCTCGTCGAACACGACCGCCCGAGCCTCTTGATAGGCGAGCGCATCCATCTGGGCAAAGGTGATGTCGGCGACAACCGACCGCACCGCAGCCTGAATCCTGAGCACGCCGGTCTGTCCCATCGCAGGAATGACCGTCGCACCCGCGATGCCAAGAATGACAATCAGAACAAGCATCTCGACGAGGGTGTATCCACGAAGCTTGGCAGCTCTTGGACGCGACATGATCATTCGGTTTGCACTCATCAGAACACCTCTTTTACAAGCTAGGGCTTGGGATGCGGAGCACCCGTTGCATCGAAGCCACCAGCCCAGACTTCGCCGGTGGCGGCATTGAATATCCAGCCATGCGTTGTCTGGTAGGCCGCATCGGGAGCGGTTCCCAAGGCAATGACCTTCGAGTTTGCCGAGCCAACATATGGATTGCTCGGCGCCTCTCTCAGATACTCTCGGGTATTGACGATCGGGCCCCAGGTTCCATCGCCTGCGGTCACCGCGGGGATGTTGTTTTCATTCCTTGCGATAAAAATTTCGACAGCCCGCTGGATCTTTCCGAGCTCGTTTTGAGCTGTAGCAATCTTGGCATCATCAACAGATGACATCATGTTGGCAACCACGATCGAAGCAAGAATCCCGAGAATCACAACGACGATGAGAACCTCAACGAGTGTGAATGCCTTGCGGGCGGTGCGA
This sequence comes from Phycisphaerales bacterium, assembly GCA_029260265.1. Classification (GTDB taxonomy): domain Bacteria; phylum Planctomycetota; class Phycisphaerae; order Phycisphaerales; family UBA1924; genus UBA1924. The sequence continues at coordinate 298,311 of JAJDDO010000026.1, read as the reverse complement.
TGAGCTAGCATTGGTAATCCCTCTGTTTAGTAAAACGGCCACACCCGTTTCCAGGTGCGGCTGTAGATTGATATGGGACAGAGCCCATTGATTACGGTACGATCGCGGCGATATTGCCCGAACCCGCATCGTAGACCCAGCCATCGGTGCTGTTTGCAACGGTGAACAGGGTGATGCTTGGATCTGCATCGTCAAAGGTCGTATTCGCGACGATTGTCGAAGCACCGGTGTAAGGATTCACTGGAAGATCCTTGAAGTACCCGCCGGTCACGAGGTCAGCAAAGGTTTCACCCGCGGTAGCGAGGTCTGCGTACGAACCATTGTTCTGAGCGGCCCAGAGCTCGAGCTGTGATTCGATGGTGGAGACCTGGGTAGCCACATTACCGTCACGGGCATCGTTTGCCGCATTGGTAAACTGTGGAACGACGATCGCAGCGAGGATCCCGAGGATCACGACGACGATCAAGATTTCGACAAGGGTGAACCCCTTTGCCATTGTTTTACGACTTGCATGCATGGTTTGCACTCCTTATAGAAAGCTGTGACACTGAGCACACGCTCATTTGCCGGGCCCGGCTTCTTGCCGGCAACCCCATTCACTCGCAGAGCCCATCCTCCCAGGGTTCTGCGAGCCGCCGGGATTCCCGTCATACTGGAGCGGCAACACACCGCACCCGGTCAAACCCAAGCGTCACAAACAATGCATCGGTCTGGCAACCATTCTGATGAAGTCTTTGACCCATGATCCCCGATTGACGGCGTACATGCGTCGGATTGAGGCGGGAGTACCGATTATCCGGGGGCACAACCGCATCTCCCCAAGCACTCACCGGACCAAAGCTCGTTCTCGGACGAATAAAAAAGAGGGGCCTACGCCCCTCTTTGGAATCGAAAAGATCAGTTGGTCAAAAACCCTTACTTGCTGGTCACCAGGTCGGCACCATCGTCTGAACCATGATTCAGAATCAGAGGCACTAAATCGGTGTTCTCGACCTCCAACGCCCCGAGGGTCCCCACCGCGACCGTGGCGAGCGCCTCATCATCAGACTGCGCAAGCTCGATGAGCCTACCAACCTGGCGCCGATCGAGCGAGTTGCCGAACCGCTTGCCTGAATCGGCAACGATTGAGAGCATCTCTTGCTGATCGAACCCATCGAGCTTCAGAGCACGATCCATAATGGCTGACTGGGCACGCTCTTGCGGGACATAAGAAAGAATCTCCGCGACATCGAGCATCGTCAGCCCGTCGACATTCTCGAGCACATCGATCAGCATCGTTGCAGCATCAGTTACATTCAGCACCGCATTGTTCGAGATCGCCAGATCACGAAGCACGCTGATCGCACGCGAGGCGTACGCCTCGGCTTCTTCCGCCGAAATTACACCGCCAGAAGCGGCCATCAACAGGTTATCAACCGAAACTCCAAACGCATCAACGCTGATCGCGTCACGACGAATCGCAATCGTCTGGTCTCGGCGGTACTGACGGCTCAACGGCTCGACCTCATCAGGACCAAGCAACGCGAAGACCGGCGAAACCGCCAGCTTCGGATTGTTACGAGCCAGCTCGATCGAGAGCAGCGTTGAATCGTAGTCCATCGCGGTCACAATCAGATCAATCGCGGGGGTGTCCGCGATCGCGGCTGCGATCCCATCAAACCCATCGTCCGATGGTGGAAGCACATGGAAGCCCTTGGCTTCGAGCTGCGAACGATACTGCTCGTATCGCTCACGATCATTGCCCGTAAGCACCACCGCGTTGACCGCGGAGGCATCGCGAACTGCACTGGCCAGCAGCGGAATCACACGCCCAGAACTCTGGAACGACTGACCGGGCTGAGCACGCCCCAACGCGAGCGCGGCTTCGTACTGCACGCGACGGTTCGGGTAGTTCAACGATTCGAGCAATGGGAACCGATCAGAGACCGGCTCGCCCCACAGCATCCGCGAGCCCGCCGTCTCGGCGATGGCATCGATTGCATTGCGGGCAAGCGGGGTATCACGCGTATCAATCGCCCTGCGAAGCACCAGTTGAGCAATATCAGGACCGGCAGCGATGCCGTAGTAGCCTGCAGCACGCCGCCCGCTTGGATAAGCAGGATTCTCGTAACCAGCAGGCGTATCGAGCGAACGCGAGTAGTTGGACGCGATCCAGAGCCCGAGTGTCTCAGGATCGGTGGGATTTATACCGAGTGATCGCTCAGAGACCCGCATAGCCATCGCTTCGTGGAAGACAGGTGTGCGGATCGGGGTCATCACCAACCCGAGTCCATTATCAAAGTTCCAGAGCAGCTGGAACTCCTCGCCCGCAAAGCTGGTCAGCTCTGCAGGTTCGGTGTAATAGGTCTCGGCGAGTACGGTGTAGAGTGACGCGACATCCGCGCTCGCATCACCGCCCAGACGATTAATCGCCCGTGCGCACGCACTGCGGACAGAGCTGTTGTCGGTCCCCTGGTGAAGGTTGACCAACGCGGGCAGGCTCGTCCGGTAAGGGATCAGCCCGAGCACTTCAACGATCGCTTCTTGACGCACCGCGTCGAGCCCATCAAGAGCAGTCGTCAGCGGGATAATCGATTGTCGGCCCATATCAACCAGAAGACGCTGAACCTGAGCCTTGAGGGCTATGTCCCGCTGCTGGAGGAACGCTTCGAGCAGCTGTGGCATGGCGTACTCGCCCGCAATAAGCAAGCGCTGGCGCCCGAGTTGGCGGGCTCGCAGCCCACCGGTGAGCAACTCGATGTTGCGAGCAACTTCTTCGGGGTTACGCGCTCGTGCAAGCTTGCCATCGCGGAACATCCTGTCCATCTCCGCAGCCGAAGGCTCCAGAACTGGCACACGCATCGCCGCAGCGACCGATTGCTCGAATCGTTCACGCTCGCGGGAGCCTTCGACAAGATCAACGAACTCCTCGGGGCTCAACCCCTCCGCGAGCAACTGGCGAGCAAGATCGGCGGCGACATCGTACCGAGCAATCTTGACAAAGTGGATGAAATCGCGGAGCAACTCGAGCTGATGCTCTTGCTGATCATTTGATGGTTGGGCTTGAGCAAATGCCGCGGTTGGGGTGCAAATCACCCCCGCGGTCCCTGCAAGAAGGATCAACGAGCACGACAGACGGGCAAACTTCCGGTTCGATAGACGCACAATCATCTCCTGTGACGCTGGGACACAACTCGGCCCCACGCGGAGGCATCATATACGGACAACCTGAGGCATCTGTTGCCCTTTCCTGTTCTCCGAAGAAGAAACTGTATCGGACTCGCTTGGTGGCTGTCAAACCCCGCTGGCATCTGTTTGCTGAGGATTTGCAGATTCAGGCTTGGTCCGAATACCTTGAATCTGGGTCATTCACCCCCGCGAAGGGTCAATCGCATCAAGAACACCCACAATCACACCGATGTTGCAGATGTTCCGGCGTGTAACGGCTACGCCGAATCACCCCTCTGTGTACCCCCGAGGTGAAGATATGACGATTGAAAAAGATGTGCTTACCACCGGCGAAGTCGCCAAAATCTGTAATGTAGCCCCCAGGACCGTGTCCAAATGGTTCGATTCTGGGCAACTCAAGGGATACCGCATCCCCGGATCCAAAGATCGGCGGATCCCCGTCCCCGAACTCTACAGGTTCATGAAAGCACACCACATCCCTATGGATGGGATCTCCACAGGCAACACCCGCGTCCTCGTCATCGATGGGGATCAGGATGTCTCCGATGTCCTCCAGCGGGTGCTCGGCGAGCAAACAAGCTACGACATCAAGGCCGCCAACTCCGCGTTCTCCGCCGGGCTCGAATGCGAACGGTTCCGGCCGCATGTTGTCCTCATTGACATCCATGTCGCCGAAGGCGATCCCAGAGAACTCGCCCAGATGATTCGCTCAAGCGAATCGATGCAGATGACCAAACTCATCGCCATGTCCGGCAAGCTGACCGATGGGCAGGCCCAAGGGCTGCGTGCCGCCGGCTTTGACGGATTCCTCAAGAAACCATTCCAAGTGCGGATGGTTGTCGACGCGATCGAGCAAGCGACCAATATGGCCGCCTGATCCAGCCAACAAAGAACCACCGCAAACCCGGATCGGCAAGGAAGCTGATCCGGGTTTCTTTCTGCGCCGAACTGAATGTGAGCCAGTTATGGACACCCCGCATTGAAGAGCGCAAGGTACCCGAACACATCCTGGAGATTCAAGGTCCCAATCGGCTCGGCGAGATCCGCCGCCGGGTCTTGAGCGTTGAACAAAGCAAGGTAGGCGAACACATCCTGAAGATTCAGAACACCCCCGAACGGCTCCGCCAGATCCGCGGGACACGGGCATTGAAGATCAAAGATGTAGGCAGCCCCCGAATCATCGTGGATTTCATCATGAGCAAATGCACCGACAAGAACCTGTTTGTTGGAGATCGCAATCGCATTTCCGAAAGCGTCTTCAACGCCCGGATCCGATGCCGACAACTTCGCGACTTCATTCCATTGCCCCAGGGTGTTGCGGGAGAACACATATCCTGCCCCATCTTCATTCAGCACCGCCGATGCTTCATTTGCGCCCACAACTGCAACCTCGCCCCAGATAGAAACAGACCAACCAAACTGCTCGGACGATGCGCCATCGGACGCGAATAACTTGGCCTGCTGCTCCCATTGCAATCCGTCGTGAGCGAAAATGTATGCCGATCCAGAGTTGCTCCCCTGATCGTCGTCCCAGTGCGCACCGGCGAGCAGGGTGTTCCCCGAAACCGCAACCGACTCGCCAAAGAAATCCGCCGCGTTTCCATCAACAGGAACAATCTTCGCTTCCTCAGCCCACTGCACCCCGTCAAACCGATAGGTGTAAACCGAGCCCGACGAGTTGCCATGATCACTGTCCTGAGGCGCACCAACCACCGCAAGATTCCCTGAAATCGCGACCGCAACCCCAAAGGCGTCATACTCGTCGCCATCTGAAGCGAGCAACTTCGTCTGCTCGTCCCAAGAGCCGTCGCCATATGAGAATACATACGCAGACCCCGAGTTTGTACCATTCTCATCGTTTCGTTCAGCACCGATGAGAGCGATTGGACCCGAGAGGGAAACAGAAGCACCGAAGAAATCAGTAGCCGCACCATCAGTCGGTACCAGCTTGGCTTCCTCTACCCAAGCAACCCCGTCATGACGAAAAACATACGCGGATCCTGATCGAGCCCCAGACACATTGTCGCCGGGAGCACCCGCCAAGACCACCCCCTGCGAAATCGACACCGAGCTCCCGAAGAAATCACCTTCGCTCACATCGTTCGACGAGAATGCAGTTTCCTGAGTCCAAGCTTTCCCGTCGAAATGATAAACATACACACGCCCACCATGCGGCGCAACACCCGGATCATCCGGCACGCCAACCACCGCCCTGTTTCCATTAATCGCAACCGAGAAGCCGAACATCAGATCCGGCGAGCTTGAAACCGGCAGAAACTGGACTATCTCGCTCGGCGTACACTGCTGGGCGATCGCCGGGGCGGCAAAGGTGGCACAAGCGAGCACACACAGGCGTACCGCGTTGCCCAAAGCCGTTTCGCAAAACTCTCTCATCACGCGCTCCCTCAAAATGGATGTAATATTTGCATCGGCTGCTTTCCGAACCCCACATGAAAAAGCCCCACGACGGGGGCTTGTGAGTTCGGTTTCAATGAATTTTTGATCAATCTTACTTCAACGCTGCCATTGTCTCCGCAAGCACATCACACGCAGCCTTGAGGTCTTTTTTATCGATCATCTCGGTCACCGTATGGATGTACCGCGTGCCAACCGTGATCCCCACAGCCTTGGCCCCGGCTGCAGCCTGCTGGGCAGCGGCACCGTCTTGTCCGCCCGCACCCAGAATCGAACGCTGGTAAGGAATCCGGTTCCGTTTGGCGATCTTCTCGATCTCAGAAACCATCTCATAATCAGAGATGAAACTGCCATCCTTGATGTGCAACGCAAAGCCCTTGCCTTGCGTGGTGACGGCTTCTGCAGCCGGCACGCCCGGCGTGTCGCAGGCAAGGGTAACATCGATGCCGATGCCGTAGTCGGGCTTGACCGCGAACGATGCGGTCTTGGCACCGCGGAGCCCCACCTCTTCCTGCGTAGTAAACGCAACGACGATCTCGCAGGCATTTCCCTTCTTGGACTTGATCAGCTTGCGGACCGCCTCGATCCCGAGCCAGCACGCGACGCGGTTGTCGAGGGCCTTGGAAACACACTTGTTGCCGATCTCGAGGAACGGCTCATCCATCACAATGTAATCACCAATCTGAAAGGTCTTGCTAACCTGCGACGGCGACATGCCGGTATCGACGAAGAACTCTTTGACCTCGGGGATTTTCTTCCGATCCTCGGGACTGGAGATATGCAGCGGGCGACCGCCCGGGTTCATCACGGCCTTAAAATCTCCGGACTCCGCACACACCAACACCCGGCGAGCGAACAAGGTCCTCGGATCAAACCCGCCGGCAGGATTCACCCAGAGCGCTCCCTTCTCGTCGATGCTCGAAACATAAAACCCAATCTCATCCATATGGCACAGCAGCATGAGCACCTTGGCTTCGCCCTTTCGGACCACGCCCTTGGCGGTGCGCGCTTTGCGGCGGCAGATCAATGATCCCATCGCGTCGGTCTCCACCGAATCGAAGAGCCCCTTGATTTCAGTTTCAATCAGTCCACGGACCCGTTCCTCACGGCCCGGAACACCTGGCATCTCGCAGAGATCCTTGAGTAAAGCAATATTCATGTTCATCCTCACAGTCGTTGAGCGTCAGTTGGCGAAAACTCTTCTACCAGCGACGCATGATTTCGGTTGCACCTTCAGGATATGCCAATGCCCGAGCACGAGTGAGCACCTAGAGTTGATTTCATGGGCTATGAGTCACCAATCCACGATCGCCACGCCGCAAACGATGCGTTTTTTATCCCGTACGGCCCCGAACAATCGCCCGCCGCGGTGGTCGAGACATTCGGCGATCTTGATATGGAGTACGCCGCCCTCCGCAAAGCCGCCGTTCTATTCGACGCTGCCCATACCGGAACAATCCGAATCACCGGCGGCGAACGGCTCGGGTTTCTCAACAACATGGTGACCCGCAGAACGGAAGACATGACGCCCGGAACCTCGCGCCGATGCTTCTGGCTCAACCGCAAAGGAAGAATCGATGCTGATCTCTTGCTCAGCGAGTTTGCCGACGAGATGCTGGTCAGCGTCGATCGTCACCTCGCAGAGCACACCGCCGAATCGCTCAATAACTTCTTGTTTGCGGAAGATGTACAGATCGAGGATGTATCCGCATCACACGCGCACCTCTGGCTCATCGGCCCCAAAGCAATCGAAGCGCTCTGCAATGTTTGCGACGCCGATCACGCCAGCGTCATAAAGACTCTTGTTGAGCAGAACAATACTCAGATCCGTATACACGACATCAATGTTTCGATCGTACGAGAGGACCTCGCCGGCGTGCCCGGGCTTGCACTGATCGTTCCCAACTGCGGCGTCGCCGATGTCTACGCCGCGATCTTGGATGCCCCACTCAACAAACAGCTCCGGGTTCGTGAAACCGGGTGGCTCGCGATCAACACCGCAAGGATCGAGAGCGGCTCACCAATGTTCAATATTGACTTTGGAACGAGCAATGTCCCCGCTGAATCCGGGATCATCGATCAACGCGTAGAGTTCGACAAAGGGTGCTACCTTGGGCAAGAGGTCGTCGCCAGGATGCATGCCCGCAACGCCCGCAAGCAGGCAATCGTCGCCATCAGGATTGAGGGGCAACGAATCACCGGCGAGCACACCGAGGTCCTCCAGCCCGCTGCGGGCGCTCAGGTATTCGAGGCCAGCACACCCGTCACCGATCCGATCGGCGTGGTCACAAGCTCGACCATCGCACCCATGCTCGGCGCGATTCCCATCTGCTTCGCAATGCTCAAAGACGCCCACACCGCTCCTGGCACCAAGCTCAAAGTCTTTGCGGAGGGCGCCATGGTCGACGGCGTGGTGCAACCTGACCTGGTTTTCTATTCCAGCATCGAACAATCAGGCGTCTGATTCCATTACACACCTGCGATAGTGGAGCTCAACATCGTCGCCGACCGCCTTGGTGCGGACGAGACGGAACCTCCTCATCAGTTCGAGCGACTCAACACGCCTACCTGTCGCAACCGCCAACGCTTGCTCATCGCCGAGTACACCGGGCGCAATATGCACGATCGCTTCGTCGATCAGATCCTCTTCAATGAATGAACCGAGCACCCGAGCGCCCGCTTCGACGAGCACGCTCGCCACGCCCTCATCGAAAAGCTTGCCCATCGCCACCGCGAGATCGACCCGTCCACCCTCAGCCCCAGCATGGATGCAATCAACATGCTCTAGCCCACACGATGCCCCCTCGACGCAACACACCGTTGTCGGAACTCGATCAGCCGTCGCCGCAAGCTTAGATTTGCCGCTCAACCTGCACTGTGAATCAAGAACCACGCGCCTTGCCACACGCCTGCATAAACGAACATCGCGTGCCGTCAGCATCGGGTCATCCGCGATCGCGGTTCCGATTCCCACCATCACCGCATCAACACGCCCCCGCAACCGATGCACACGCCTCCGCGATAACGCCGAGGTAATCCACTGGCTCTCGCCCGTGCGTGTGGCGATTCGTCCATCGAGTGTCTGCGCCCACTTGGCGATCACCCAAGGCCGCCCAGACCGAAGCCGATGCACAAACGGATCACTGATCCCCGTCGCCAGCTCGCTCGCATCAGTCATCCGAACATCCACCCCTGCATCGCGGAGTATCTGAATCCCCCCGCCTGACAGCTCGGACGGATCACGCCTCGCCAAAACAACGCGAGCAATCCCCGCATCGATGACCGCCTGCGTGCACGGCGGCTGCTTCCCAAAGTGGCAGCAAGGCTCAAGTGTACAATACAGCGTCGCACCACGCGGATCATGCCCCTGCGAAAGACAGTTGCCAATCGCTTCACGCTCGGCATGCAATGATCCATACCGCTGATGGTGCCCGATACCAATCACCGCCCCACCCTTGACCAGCAACGCGCCCACCAACGGGTTTGGCTCGACAAAGCCAACCCCCCGCAAGGCCGCACGCGCAGCACGATCGAGAAACTGCTTATCATCTTTCTGATTCATGCGATCCGGACCATCGTCTTTCGTTCTTCGGTGCTCATCGCGGGCTTCACATCCTCGAGCCATCGCCGAGCGTCCTGTACATACCCTGCCGTGGGCTTGAGCTCCGCCACCCTCGACCCCCAATACCGATTCACACGCATCATTGCCAGCTCACGCACAAGCTTGGCCGCCATCGATGCGAGCGCAACAGGAAAGTATCCGTCATCGGCCTTGGGTGTAAAAGTGATCCCCACCTCGTCACCAAGCAGATACCGGCTCGCCCGAGCAGATTCTTCGACTGCCTTCATACCATTCCAAATCGATCCCACCAACTCACCGTGATGCGTCCGCCCGCCCTGCCGATCACAAACCACCCGAAGATGCTCGCCCGCCGGCAGCCCGTCACGCAACGCGTGCAGATGCGAACTCAACGCAAACTCCGTCGCCGCCGACTTTGAATGCCGAGCACGGATGATCTCATTGAAGCGGGATTCGCCAATCGAGCACACACGCAGGCTGAGCAACTCGACACCCCGGCGATGCATCACCGCACCAAGATGTTGAGCATCAATCCGGAGCAAGTCCGGCGATGACCCAAGCGGCAGATCAATCGGCTCGCCGCCATACCACGCATGGTCCTCAAGCTCCACACCAAGCAACCGATACAACTCCTCATCCGTTGCTGGAGTTTCGCCCATGGCCGAAAGCATCGCAAGCACACCACGCTCAAGATGCACAAGCGGATGGTTGCGGACTGCATTGTTTGCAAGCTTGAGCTTCTTCGAATCACCGATCGGAATCCGTGACTTCGCATCCGCTCGTGAGCGGGCAACCGCATCACGAAGCTCCGCCCAGAGATCCGGAGCCGCATCACCCGGCAACCACCCATCCAAACGGAAGGTTGCACGCCCAACGCATAACGGCCCGATCATCGGTCCATACCCGGCCTCGTCAATCCCGCTGTAAATCAAGCCCATGAACAACTCTAGCCTCGATAATGCCGGCCAAGCCCCTCCCCAATACGAATACAAACAGTGTATGATCGATCCAACAATGACCACCACGCCGCCAATTCCACCCCCAGAGCTCTTCTGTCTCCCCGCCGCTTATCAACAGCAAAATCAGATCCAAACCCATGATGAGTTCAGCACCGAGCTCTATTGGAACCCTGCCAGGATCGCCTCCTCCGCGATGTACCAGCATCATGTCTACAAATGGGCTGCAAGGCTCATCAGTGAAAACAATATTCAAAGCGTGCTTGATATCGGTTGTGGCCCGGCAACCAAACTCGCAAAAATGATCACACCGCTCTGCATCGATATCACAGGCGTCGACCTCCCCCACGCCATCGAAGTCGCACGATCACTCAACGACCAGATGAGCTTTCAGACCGCTGATATTGAAACAAAGCAAGCACTCCCCCACCGTACATTTGATCTCATTATCTGCGCCGATGTCATCGAGCATGTCGCGGATCCGCGGATCTTGCTTGATTCAATCCGTGCCGTGTGTCACGCACGCACCCTCGTCTTGCTCAGCACACCTGATCGGCATCGACTCCGTGGACGCCGCAATCTGCAGAGCCCGATGAAAGAGCACATCCGCGAATGGAGCGTTGCTGAGTTCCAGAGTTTTCTCACCCAAGAAGGCTTCACGATCCAGCGCACACGGCTTCTGCATTTCGGCGATGGAAACAACCTCTGGGCGTCGGCAACGAACATGCTCTTTCAACTCAGGCTCGTTCAAAGATCGCCGCTTCGATGCCAGGCCGTCCTCTGCAGTCTACCCAAATCATAGAAAAAGCGGGGCGTTCAGCCCCGCCTGAATGCGGATAAGAGGACTCGAACCTCCACGGGATTTTACTCCCACTTGGACCTGAACCAAGCGCGTCTACCAATTCCGCCACATCCGCAGCGGGTCAATCATTGCCCGCGGCCCACGGTTTGGCAACACGCGATCGACAGATCTCGTGAATTCCGATTAACCGACTGGTTCGAGCTCGGCATCAGACTCAACAGCCTCAGCCTCACCCTTTGCCCGGTTCGGAAGACGCTCGTCGAGAATCTTCTCTCGGATTTCAGCAAAGAGTTCCGGATTCTCGCGGAGAAAATCCTTGGCCCGCTCGCGACCCTGCCCCATACGAAGCTCGCCATAGGAGTACCACGACCCAGATTTCTCGCACACCTTGTCCTCGACCGCCATATCCAATAGATCTCCCGTCACCGAGATCCCCTCGTTGAACATGATGTCAAACTCGGACTGACGGAACGGCGGAGCAACCTTGTTCTTCACCACACGCACACGGACATGGTTGCCTACAACCGCGTCGCCATCCTTGAGCGAGCCGGTCCGGCGGATATCCAACCGAACAGACGAATAGAACTTGAGCGCACGCCCGCCTGGGGTGGTTTCGGGCGAACCGAACATCACGCCGATCTTCTCACGGATCTGGTTAATGAAAATGACAGTACACTTGGACCGAGCAATCACACCCGTGAGCTTCCGCATCGCCTGACTCATCAGGCGCGCCTGAAGCCCGACCACGGCGTCGCCCATCTCGCCCTCGATTTCCGCACGCGGAATCAGTGCCGCCACCGAGTCAATCACGATGATGTCCACCGCATTCGAGCGAACAAGCAGCTCGCAAATCTCAAGCGCCTGCTCGCCCGTATCGGGTTGCGATACAAGCAAATCATCAATATTGACACCGATCTTGCGTGCCCATGATGGATCGAGCGCGTGCTCCGCATCTATAAATGCAGCCACGCCCCCCGCCTTCTGCGCCTGAGCAAGCACCGTCAGCGAGAGCGTTGTCTTACCCGACGATTCTGGGCCGAAAATCTCGACGATCCGCCCGCGTGGAATGCCCTTGCCCCCGAGCGCGAGATCCAAGCTCAGCGCCCCGGTTGAGATCCCAGGAACATTGTTGTACGCGTCCTCATCGAGACGCATGATCGAGCCCTTCCCAAAGGCCTGGTCGATCTGAGAGAGCGCCCGATCAAGCGCCTGCTTCTTCTGGGCCTCGTTGGCGGGGAGTGGTTTGTGTTCGATTGCTTTTTTTGATTTCGCCATTTGATGTCTGCCTTTCAGGCTTGCCATGCGGGGCCTCTGGCGGTGTTGGATCAACCCGATGGCTTTCACCATCCAGACCAATCCGCAGCCTTGCGGGCGCACGGGGATCAGCACAAAATCAGAAGATCCGGTATCCTTACCAAACCAGTTCCGGCCGGGGGCGGTGCTGCACGCGGGCCCAACGCGGCGACTCTATCAGACACCGAACCGCTTGTCAATGTCAGGGATTCGTTTGTGGATAACTTTTACAAAATATCCATCGCTGCATCAATCGTCACGATCATGGGCTGAATCGTCAAGATGCTGGCCAAGCGGGGCATGGATGCCGAACTCATGGACTAACTTACCGCCTTCATGCGATACCTTGACCAGTTGAATCGCCCCAATCCCGTAAATACCGAGCGTGATCATCGCGCCAATGGCGACCAATCGCTTCTTTGGCTTCTTCAACCCCACCCACGCGGTCAGCACCGCGAAAACCAAGAACGCGACCGTCATGAGCGTGCGGACCATCTCGCTGCCTTCTTCATGCTCGTGCACGGCGTGCTTCATCGCTTCCGATGTGGAAACCACAATCTCCTCCGCGGCTTCCCCGGTGAAAACCGCGGCGAACGCGCCAACAACCCCCACCGCAAACCACAAAAGCGTCACCAGCATCCACTGAAAACCGTGCTTGCGTGCGAGCACCGAAATCAGCGCAGGAATCCAGACGGTCATCAGAAACGCAATCGGAAAATGGACGACCAGCGGGTGCAGGCCTTCAAATGGGGGCAGTTGCATCAGGTTTCTCCAGGTAATCGGAATCATGCGTACTACGAAATACGCCGCGGGATCAGATGGGCCTTTCAGCCATGCCATCCTATCGTCCATGACCATGGCGAACACCGAAAACACACTCCGTACCATCACCAACTCATTTCTTGAAACCGAGTCATTCATCCGACTCGGGGGCGGGGAAAAAGCCATCGCCCGTCAGCACGCCAAGGATCGGCTCACCGCCCGTGAGCGGATCGACGAGCTGGTCGATCCGGGCTCATTCTTCCAAGAGCTCGGGCTCTGGGCCGCGTTTGAGATGTACAAGCAAGCCGGCGGCGCTCCGGGCGCCGGTGTGGTTGTCGGCATCGGCTCAGTCCACGGCAAACGCCACATGATCATCGCCAACGACGCCACCGTCAAGGCCGGCGCGTTCTTCCCAATGACCTGCAAAAAGATCATCCGTGCCCAGACCATCGCCCAGATGGCCCGGATCCCGCTGCTCTATCTAGTCGATTCGGCCGGCGTATTCCTTCCCATGCAAGAAGATGTCTTCCCAGACACCGACGATTTCGGGCGGATCTTCCGCAATAACGCCGTGATGAGCGCCCAAGGCATCCCACAGATTGCTGCGATCATGGGTTTCTGCGTCGCCGGCGGCGGGTACCTGCCCGTTCTGTGCGACACGCTGCTCATGACCGAGGGCTCGGGGCTCTACCTCGCCGGACAGGCGCTGGTGAAAGCCGCCATCGGGCAAGAAGTCTCTGATGAAGAACTCGGCGGGGCAAAGATGCATGCGCAGATCTCCGGCACCATCGACTTCCGCGAACCAGACGATCACAGCTGCATCCAACGCCTGCGTTCACTCATTGCGAAATACCCAGATGTCAACAGCGAAGAAGTCGCCGAATCAAACATCCAGCCCTATCGCTCAACAGAAGATATCTACGAGCTCTACACAGACGCGCCTGGGCAGCAATACGACATCAAAGAGATCATCCACTGCATCGTTGACGCTCGCGCAATCCCCAACAGCGAAGGACACAAAACGCTCGAACCCGACTTCGACGAGTACAAGCCAGAGTTCGGCGAGTCGGTTGTTTGCGGCTACGCAACCCTCGGCGGCAACCCCGTCGGCATCGTCGCCAACCAGGGCAAACTGACCGAACGCCAGATGCCCGGCGGAAAGGCCGGCCCAAGCAAGGCCGCCAACATGCCCAAGGTGATCTATGACGATTCCGCAAACAAATCCGCACGCTTTATCATGGATTGCAACCATCGAAAGATCCCCATCGTCTTCCTCCACGACACCACCGGGTTCATGGTCGGGCGTGACTCCGAGCAAGGGGGCATCATCCGCGCGGGCGCAAAGATGGTCAACGCGATGAGCAACTGTGTCGTGCCCAAAATCGTCGTTATCATCGGCGGCTCATTCGGCGCGGGCAACTACGCCATGTGCGGGCGAGCATTCGACCAGTTCATCAGCTTCGCCTGGCCGGGCGCCAAATGCGCTGTCATGGGTGCCGGCTCGGCAACCGGTGTGCTGGCGATGATCGAAGAACGCTCACGCGCACGCAAGGGCGAAGAAATCGACGCCGAAACCCACCAAGTTATTCTTGACGCGGTGCGAGATTCGTACAACGAACAGCAGGACATCCGCCACGGTGCCGCACGCGGCTGGGTCGATCGGATCATCGAACCGCACAAAACGCGAGATGAACTCATCGAAGCCGTCCGCACCGCCAACCAAGGCTGGGACTACTCCACCGAGTTCATCACCGGCGTGCTCCAGGTCTAACCAATTGACGAGAGGGAACAAATGCTCAAACAACTTAGTATGATTCTGCTGCTGGGTGTCTACACCAACACCCTGATCGCACAGACTGACGAAACACCCACGCCCAACCTTTCCCCCAAGTCCGCCACCGGATCGGGATTCATGGTTCAGTACGACGGGCTCTTCGAACCGCTCGTCACAGAGAGTTCCAACTCAACCATCTACGGCTTCAATCTCCAGAGAAACTCTATCGGCTCAGGAATCTATGTCCCCGACCACGGGATGTCCCTTGCCCGGTTCACACAAACAATCCAGCCGATGAGCTCCGTCGGGACAGTCGAGCAACTACTCGCCGCAACAATCTCCGACGCCACGGGCTCCCTCAAAAACTTGCTCAGCAACCCGGAGTTCGCCCTCCCAGAGCCAACCGATTGCACCCGCACGATCGCCGGCGTCGAACAAGCAGGCAAGAGATACGCTCTCGACCTCAACAACTCACCGGATCTCGAACAACCGGGATTTGTTGAGTGCTACGCGTTCGAGGACGCAGCCGGCAAAGGCGTCGGCGTGACCCTCAAATACCGCGACGGCATCGATAACGCAACCTTCATCGATGACTCCGTCCTCCTCGACGACATCCTCAACGACCTCACGATTCACCCGCTTGAACCAGACACCCCCTACACCTACAGCCTCGCCCAATACCCCCTCCACTTCCCGGTGCTCTCCAAGGTGGAATACGCCAAGCAGATCACAGATCATGCGGTGGAAGCAAAGGTGCATATGCAAGGCACCGTGCTCACGCTTCAGATCATCAACATCCCCGAGCAGTACAGCACATACGCAACACAGACCGAGCACGAAGAAGCATACGACAAAATGCTCACGGAACAAGAATCCCAAAGCGTGCTCACCAGGGGCTGGTCCGCCGAGACCCACATCGCTATCGGAAGCGACATGAGTGATCTCGTCAAAGGACATGTGTACGCCTACAAGGCCGGCGAACAAGATTTTTACAATGCCGTCTACACCCAACTCGACGGGCAACTGCTCATCAGCGCCAACTTCACGGCAACCGAGGACGCCTCCGAACGGGTCCACCAATACGCCAAACTCCTGTTCAACCATTCAAGGGGTGCGTCAATCGAGAATCGCACCCGCCACGCGTTCCCAGGTTTCGATCTCAATCTCCCGAGCGGTTACTTCTGCACCACACCACAGGACGCCACACGGTTCGATGAGTATCTCGTCAGCACCCAATCGCTCCTGAGCTACAACGAAAAACTCAACCGAGTCTACTCACGCGTCCCGATGACTCGGTTCAAGATCTATGGACCGGGCGAACTTACCAGTCTCGACGATACCCACTTCGAACTCCTCAACGATCTGATGAACCGAGTGAAAGCACCAGACCAACCTATCGAGCACTACACGAGCGACAAGTACGAATCAGAGGATTCGCTCACCGTCTCCAACTTCACCCTGCCCAACGGCAACCTCGTTCAGAGAATCAGCACAACCATCTTTCCTCAACTGAACACAGAGCTGTACCGGTCCCTCTCCTACCAGGACACCTCCCTCACGGTCACCAGCTACCTTGTCCCCAATGTGAACACCGGCGTGATGTGCGTCGCCTCCACCATCTCAAACACGAAACTCGCCCCCAGCGCAGACGACATCACCATTGTGCTGCTCGACAGCCTCACCGCTTCGACGAGCATGACCGAGAAGGATCTCGGCTTTGCCAAACTCAACTACGACCCGTTCGCCAACAAGCTGTATAAGGTGGACGATGACTACGACGGCAGCTACAACTGTTTCTTGTCAAACACCCATGAACAGATCAGCATATTTGTGAGCCAGAGCAACCAACGGAATGAAGTCAAATCAGCAAGGCTCCTCGCTGAAACTCATATGAAACATGCATGGGGGTTCCACACAACCGGCGAGAACACCTCACTGTTTCCCAGCGACATGACAGAGCTCAAGGACACAACGCTCGCAGGACGCGACGCACTCCTCTTTGAAAAACATGTCACCCCAGAGAACAGCTGGCTCTCTTCGGAAGCACCCAAACCACAACTCATCCGGCTCTACGGCTTCTCATACAACGACCGATTCGTCACCATCGCCATGAAGCAGAACACCGAGCATGTCGATCCATCCCGACTTGACGAATGGGCAAAGGCATTCACCCAACAATAGATCGCGAGGCGTCCCTTGATCTCCCGATTCACAAACGATGTGCATCTGAACAGCTGAACTCCCTAGAGCAGCCGCCGATGCCTTCGCGCCAACGCTACACCGCTCCCGAAGACCAATCCCATACCGCCCGGCGTACCCACCGAAGCAGACAACACCCGGACCGAATCGTGCAAAAGAAATCCGCCCGCACCGCTGCGGTAGGCCCCTCTCACCTCAACACGCAAGAACCCAGCATCACTGGCCCAACCATTCCACCGCCACTGACCACCAATCGCCGCATAGACCTCGTCCTGACCAACCAGTCGGCCATTGGCGTCATAGAACTCGATCGTGCCGCCAGATACATCCGCGATCGTCGCGAAGTAGCCCCCAAAGCTCCGTTGAACTTCATCGAACCGATAGCTGATCGTCCCCCGAGAACTCCCAAGCATCTTCCCACTGTATGACTCGACGAGCCCATCCAAATCATCCGAACCCAGACTCCAACCCCCAGCAATATGAATGTTCTCGCCGTCGGAAGCAAACACCTCACCAAGCCCGCCGAATGCAGTCCTCACGCCATCCTTTATGCTCCAATGCTCGCCCTCAAACCCCTCGAAACTGAGCGATCCAAACTCCCCTACGCGCACAACATCCGCCTGAACAGCCGACCCGGCAGCACACACAATCCCGATTGGGAAGACCCAACGAACCATTCTCAACTCCTCATGTTTCCGATTGCTGATGCTGGCACCATCAGCTTAGATGAGCCTGACCTTTACAGTCGTTTTCGGAGCCTGAACCGCCACAGGGTTCACGGCGAACGGAATCAATCTTGCCCCGCCCCGCCTGACTTTCCAACACCATCCTCGCAACCCATCGAACCGGGCAGTCCGCCCGAGCGATAACCACGCCCGCCCCCTACAGTAAACTGTGAATACCCAAGTCCGAATCACCGATGTCGCCCCACGCGACGGGCTGCAAGCCGAAACCACGATTGTCGCCACCGATCGCAAGGCCAACCTTGTGCGCGCGCTTCACGCAACCCATGTTGATGAGATCGAGGTATCAAGCTTTGTCTCTCCCAAGTGGATCCCACAACTCGGCGATGCGAAAGAACTCTTTGCAATGATCGCCGCCGAGAAACCCCAAGGAATAATCTATTCCGCGCTCGTCCCCAATCAACGCGGCTTGCAGGGCGCTCTCGCCGTCAACGCCCACGCCCGTCAAGAGCACGGCGTAGAACGGTTGATCGACAAGGTTTCTGTTTTCACCGCCGCCTCCGAAGGTTTTTCACTCAAAAATACAAACGCCACAATCGAAGAAACACTTATCCGCTTCGCACCCGTCATTGACCAAGCCCACCATCACGGCTTGATGGTCCGCGGGTACATCTCCTGCATCGTTCGCTGCCCATTCGATGCCGATATCAGCCCGGTCCAAGTCGCCAATGTCGCTTCCAGACTCCTCGATCTCGGCATCGATGAACTCGACCTTGGCGACACCATCGGCGCAGCCACCCCCGAAACCCTCGAGCCCGTCATCATGGAGGTCGTCGACCGCCTCGAAGGCAACGCCACCAATCCCTTCGGCGACCCCACCCTCACCGTGCACCTCCACGACACTTTCGGGCACGCCAGCGAATGCGTCAAAATGGCCCTCGAACTCGGAGTCCGTTCCTTCGACAGCGCCGCCGGCGGACTCGGCGGATGCCCATACGCCTCCACCGAAACCTCCCGCGCACCGGGCAATCTCTCAACACTCCAACTTCTTCACACCATCACCGAGATGGGTTATTCAACCAAGGTCGATCTCGATGCAATGGCAGCAGCATCCAAAATCGCATCGGAGCTTCTGCCATGATCGAACGCACCACAATGGACAACATCGCGGTCATCGCCCTCAACCGCCCAGAAAAACGCAACGCGATGACGCCGGACATGCTCATCGAACTCCAACAGAGCATCAACGCCCTCGACAACTCCACCAAAGCGATGGTGCTGGTCGGCAATGGAAAATCATTCTGCGCCGGATTCGACCTAAAAATGTGCGCCGCCGACCCCCAAGGCGGGACCATGCGTTCGCTGCTCACCGAACTCTCTAAAGCAGTTGCCTTGATGCGATCGCAACCTTTCCCCATCGTGCTCGGTGTCCACGGCGCAGCCGTCGCCGGAGGGTGCGCACTGCTCGGCGGCGCCGACATCGTCATCGCCGAACACAACACCCAACTCGGCTACCCCGTTGTCAAAATCGGCGTCTCCCCCGCCATCTCCGCTCCATACATGATGGGCTCCATCCCGCCAGGCCCCGTTCGTTCACGCCTCCTTGACACCCAACTCATCTCGGGTGCCCGCGCATACCAAATCGGGCTCGTCCATCATCTTGTCGATTCACCCAGCGATGTCCGTGATAAATGCATCCAGCACGCCCAAACACTCGCATCTAAACCCGGCTCTGGCACTCGTGCGACCAAAGCATGGCTCAACACCATCACCGAACCAATGACCGCCCACGCCCAAAACGGACTCAACGCGTCGCTGGCCCTCACCGGTTCCGACGAAGAACGCCAACGGCTCAACGCCCTCTGGGGCAACTGAAGGAATCAAAATGCCAGATCCTGTCCTCCTCGCAATCAACGGCCCGATCGCCACCCTCACGATCAACCGCCCGGACGCACGCAACGCGATGTCCATCGAGATCCTTCATGCCTTCCACACCGCACTCGATCAACTCGCAGATTCAGACGCCCATGTGCTCATCATCACCGGAGCGGGCCGCGCCTTCTGCGCCGGGATGGACCTCAAAGCCGTGCTCATCGAACTCTCCGGAGACCCAACCCTCGGCGGGCAACTCCTCTCCAGTCTCGCCGAACTCACCTTGAAACTGCGTGCCCTCCCCCTGGTTACGCTCGCATCAATCAACGGCGCAGCAGTCGGAGGCGGGTGCGGCTTGGCATGCGTTTGCGACATCTCAATCACACACGCCGATGCCAAACTCGGATTCCCCGAAGTAGATCTCGGGCTGTGCCCAGCAGTGATCGCTCCGTGGGTCGTCAAGAAACTCGGCCAGGGCGTCGCTCGAAGCACCATGCTCATGGGCGGCGTCATGACAGGGCAGCAGGCTCTGGATATCGGACTGGTTGATCACCTCGCAGATTCACGCCAAGAACTCGAACAGATGACCGCCGAGATCGCCAATCGGCTCGCCTCAGGCGGCCCGAAAGCACTTGCCGCAACCAAAGCCCTCCTCAACACCATCGACGGCTCAACCGACCCAGACCTCGTACGCAAGGGTGCCAAACTCAGCGCCTCAATCCTCGCAACACCAGAGGCACAAGCAACTTTGAGCGCCCGAATGAACCCGAGCAAATAGCCTCAACTCACACACCATTCGCGTGTCAAATTCGCATTGCCGTGCATAGAATCGACCCCCGGCGGGGCTGCGAACCTGCCGGCCGGCGGCCTTGTCTCGCGACAAACCGCCGGGCACCTTCGCAAGACCCGGACAGCAAATGCCCACCGATTGCCTGCCTATCACAATAAGCACCGCGAGCAACGGTGCGACCATCGCCACCCTCACACTCGATCAACCCGGCCGCCCGGTGGTGGTCATCGACCAAACTCTGCTCGAACAACTCGATGCAACCCTCGACCAACTCCCCGCCGACATCGACGGCTTTATCCTCGCCTCCGCCGCCGATCGCGCCTTCATCGCCGGCGCAGACCTCAAGGCCATCATGGCCATGACCGACGAAGAACTGCACACCTACCTCGAACTTGGTGCTCGCGTGTTCAAACGCATCGCCGATCTCCCGTGCCCGACCGCCGCCGCCATCCATTCGGTCGCACTCGGGGGCGGACTCGAACTCGCCATGCACTGCGACGCACTCATCGCGGTTGTCGATCCAGACGCACGCCCCTTCATCATCGGGCTCCCCGAAGCCGGGCTCAAAATCTGTCCAGGTTGGGGAGGCACCAACCTCTTGCCTGCACGCATCGACCCCGAGACCGCGATCATCGCGACCGCTAACGGCATCCCTTTCAAATCAACCGTTGCCAAAGACCTCGGGCTCTTTGATGCAACATGCACCTCCCGCGCTCAACTCCAACGAACATCTGAACACTGGATCGCATCCCAGCCCAAACCCAACCGAACAAGCAACCCCTCGCGCTGCATTCAAACGCACAAGACCGACGCCGTCCAGAGCGCCCTCGAAGATGCGGCCGACGAACTCACCGAATCCGAGCACACCAACGCCGTGCTCGACGCGATCAAAGCCGGAATCAACAAAGGATGGAACGCGGGCATCCAATGCGAACGCGACCACCTCGTCCGGCTCCGTCACACCGAACCCGCGCAGCAGGCTATCAACGCCTTCTTCGAGAAAACAAAGTCAAAGTAACCCACACCAAAGCAACCCCGATCGCCCGGCCCCCCGCCGATCGCACAATAAGAACCGACCGAGGAGAACACCACATGGCAGACATCAAAAGAGCAGACCTCAAAGAAATGAAGGGCGTCTCCGATCGCGATAAGCAGATGATCGCCGATGCCGAACAAATCCTCGGCCCCGAACCATCACAAATGGGCGCGGTCAAAAACTTCTTCTGGGGCAACCTCCGCGACGAGCTCTACTTCCCATACCCAGAGATCGCCAAGGAATCCCCAGAAGAAACCGCAGAGTGCGATCAACTCGTCGCCGAGCTCGAAGAATACCTCCGCACAGAACACCCATCCATCGAGATCGACCAAGAACAATACATCCCAGAATGGGTCATCAAAAAACTCTTTGAGCTCGGCGTGCTCGGCATGACCATCAGCAAAGAGTACGGCGGACTCGGCATGGGCATCACCTCCTACAACCGGATCCTTGAAACCATCGGCAAGTACTGCGGATCCACCGCCGTCATGGTCTCCGCCCACCAGTCCATCGGCTGCAAAGCGGTCATGCTCTACGGCACCGACGAGCAAAAAGAACGCTGGCTCCCCAAGCTCGCACGCGAATGGCTCAGCGCATTCTGCCTCTCCGAACCACAAGTCGGATGCGACGCGGGCGGGCAAGAGACCACCATCGAACTCACCGAAGACGGCGAGCACTACATCATTAACGGCGAAAAGAAATGGGCAACCTCCGGCGCCATCTCCGGGCTCTTCACCGTCATGGGCAAGCAGACCATCGACGGCAAACAACGAGTCACCGCCGTCGTCTGCACACCCGACATGGACGGCATCGACATCTTCTCCAAAAACCGTTCCAAAATGTGCATCCGCGGCACTTGGCAAGCCCGGATCAAGTTCACCAATGTCAAAGTCCCCAAAGCCAACCTTCTCCATAAAGAAGGCAAAGGACTCGGGCTCGCCCTCACCTGCCTGAACTACGGACGCTGCACGCTCTCCGCCGGAATGCTCGGCGGCGCCAAGCGTGCAATGGACCAATCCATCAAATGGGCGCAAACCAGATACCAGTTCCAGCGCCCACTCGCAGACTTCGAGCTCGTCCAAAAACGCGTGGCGTACATGAGCTCCCTCTGCTACGCAATGGATTCCGTGCTCTACATGACCACCGGGATGCTCGACCGTCATGATGATGACATCATGCTCGAAACCGCAATCTGCAAGGTCTTCTGTTCAGAAATGGGCTGGCGCACGGTCGATAACGCCATGCAGATCATGGGCGGCGAAGGCACCATGACCGAAAACGAACTCGAAAGAATCTTCCGAGATTCAAGGATCAATACGATCGTAGAGGGCGCAAACGAAGTCATGCAGTCCTTCATCTTCGCCTACGGCGGCAAGCAACTCGCCGAAAAAATGCTCGGCATCAAGGACATGGTCGACAACAAAAAGTTCACCCCAACCCTGATCAAGGCATCCATCCCCCTCGGCATGGAAGTCTTCCTCGGCATCCGCAAAAAAGCACCAAAGTTCAACAATGTCCATCCATCCCTCCAACCCTCACTCCGCAGGATGAACCGATTGATCTCCGAGTTGACCTACCAGTTCAAGGTCATCTCCAAGAAGAAGGACGCCGCGATCGTCACGGCCCAAGCAACCCAAGCACGCCTCGCCGATGCCGCAATGTACCTCCACGCCTGGGCGTGCACCCTCTCTCGACTCGACAAAGACATCCGCAACGGCGAGTCGGGCACCGAGTTCGATCGCAACAATGTCTCCGCGATTCATTTCTTTGACCTCGCAGAGCTCGCCATCGGGCAGGCGTTCCGTGAACTCCACGAAAACGCGGACGACACCATGCTCGCTGCAGCAAACGCAGCGTTTGCTCATTCCAGCACACTGCCCAACAACCTCTTCGCCATCCCAGAGAGCTCACCAAGCGACAAGGGCACCGGGCGTGAGCTCAAGCAAGACCACATCAAACAGTTCCCAGGCACCTCATCAAACAGCTCCGGAGGAGATGGTCGATCCCAGATGACCGAGACCATCGACCAACTCTGATCGCCAAGCACCAACTCACCTTCCACAAACGCCGGGAACTCCCCGGCGTTTTTTCCGTATACTCACACGGAAAGGGGACACCCATGCGCCATATCCTCCAACTTTTCCTATTCTGCACGATCCTGATCTCGGCAGTCTTCGCATCTCGCGCCAACGCCTGCCTCTGGGATCGCGACACCCTCAAGGCCGAAGCCGACGGGCTGCCCGGCATCACCGAGATCATCACCGGACGCTTCGACCGCTTCCCTCCCCTCTACTACGAAATGCGCCTTCAGCGTGTATCAGCCGAAGTTGAAGCCGTCCCCGACAACCTCGACCTCTACGACGACGCCGCCGTCGCCTGCGACCGCCTCGGGCGACCAGATGAAGCAATCGAATGGATGGCCAAAAAACGAGCCATGCTCGACACCCTCACCGTCCTCGCCCCCCACAACGACCACCTCGCCAACCACGAATACCGCTACCTCGCCAACCTCGGCACCTTCCACATCCACCGCTGGCTCAAGACCGGCGCCGATCGCGACGACATGGCCGATGCCCACCGTTCCCGCGACCTCATCGCCGCCGCCATCGAACTCAACCCCGACGCCCACTTCGGCCGAGAACGCTACCAGCTGCTCGCCATCGATTGGATCCTAAAACTAGATGATGCAGAACCATTCAACGGCCAATCACTTATTCACCACATCGATGGATACAACGCTTTGTATGGCAGTCGAAACAATAAACTCGCCTCACTTGGACATGAGGACGCCGCCAAAGGTCTCATGGGTCTGATCGCATTGGGCAATGCTTGGCAGAGAATCGATGTGTACTACGCACTTGCATTCGCCCTCGGCGACCAGAACGACGCGGTCTTGGCAAATCTCTGCATGATCCGTGTCCGTGAACTCATTGATGCCGGACACCGTTCACTTCATCCAAACATCGATTATGAACTTCTCGACCACGCTCCGTCCGTGGTCGGCATTGAAACCGAGTACAGGAGTATGGTCGAGGACTTTTACACCCAAGCCCGAGCAGAAGCAGATGACTGGGTCTTGCAACGCAACGCCTACGCCATTCAACGCCTCGAACTCGAGCAACACCCCGACACCCACCCCGATTTCTGGAACGACTGGCAAGAGACTTCATCCCCGCCAGAATACCCCGCCTTGTCGGTCTTCCAACACACCCCCGGGAAAGGGCTCTTGCTTGTCGTGGGCGCCATCGCTGGAATCGGCATTCTGGTAGCCGCTGCCGTCAGTTTCTTCGTCCTCAAACGCTTCTAACCGGCTCCAACCAAACGAGACCCCCGCCAACTCCTCACCTATACTCCCCTACCCCATCGGAAGGCGTTTTTATCGCCCGCCGGGTTCATTCACGACGGAGCGCGATCATTGTCCGCTCTTTGCACTGTTCGAGACTCGCCAGAGGAATACCCATGCCCCACCATACGGTCTATGAAGCCAAAATCGAGCACCTCCAAATCCTCGACGAGGACGGCAAACTCGATAAAAAACTCGCCAAAGACACCCTCTCCGATGAGCAAGTTGTCTACCTCTACGAGCAGATGCGCATCTGCCGCGAACTCGACGAGATCGCCTTCAAGCTCCAACGCTCCGGACGCATGGGCACCTACCCACAGAACAAAGGCCAGGAAGCAAACGCCGTCGGCTCCGCACTCGCCATGGTCAAGGGCAACGACTGGGTCGTCCCATCATACCGCGAAAACGCTGCTCTCTTCATGCACGGCATGCCCATGCACTATGTCATCCAATACTGGATGGGCGACGAACGCGGATCAAAGTTCCCCCAAGGCGTCAACATCACCCCGCTCTCCGTGCCCATCGGCACCCACATGCTCCACGCCACCGGCATCGCCTGGGCGATGAAACAACGCAAGCAGAAGAACCACGCCGTCATCACCTACTTCGGCGACGGCGCCACTTCCGAAGGCGACTTCCACAACGCGATGAACTTCGCCTCCGTTATGCAGGTCCCCACCATCTTCTACTGCCAGAACAACTCCTGGGCGATCTCGCTGCCGCGTGAACAACAAATGAACTCGGCAACCGTCGCCCAAAAAGCACTCGCCTACGACATGCCCACCATCCAGGTCGACGGCAACGACATCTTCGCCGTCTACAAAGCAACCCAAGACGCACGCAACCGCGCCATCAAAGGCGGCGGCCCCTCCTTCATCGAAGGCGTCACCTACCGCCTCGCAGACCACACCACCGCCGACGATGCCCGACGCTACCGCGACCAAAAAGAAGTCGACGCATGGCTCGGCAAAGACCCACTCATCCGCACCCGCAAGTACATGGAATCCGTCGGCGTCTGGGACGATGCAAAGCAAGAAGAACTCGAATCCCGCGCCAAGACCATCGTCAAGGAAGTCGTCGATGCCGCCATCTCCGTTTCGACCCCGACCAGCGACGAGTTCTTCGACGACATGTACGCCGAGATCCCCGGCGACCTCCAGATCCAACGCGACACCATGCGGACAACCTCCATCGGACGAAACCCCTCACAGATCGGGCTCAACGCACAACACGCGGAGACCCACTAATGCTTGTCCGTTTCGATGACACAAAGGGCAGGCCACAGTTCATCAACGCGGTCTATGTCAAAGCGATCCACCCCAAAGGACCTACCCAATGCATGATTGAAATCAGCGGGCGCTCAACCAAGCTCAAGGTGAACATGACCGCCGAGAACGCCGCCGACCTCCTCAACTCCGCAATGCCCAACAGCCTCGAAGCAATCCTCGCCGCAGAAGACCAGAACACCACCGACCAGACCGCCGCAACCGCAGCCGCCGCTGGATAAACGGAGAACCCTCATGGCAGAACGAACACTCGTCGGAGCAATCACTTCGACCCTCGACCAAGCACTCGCCGCAGACCCCGACATCATCCTGCTCGGCGAAGACATCGGGCTCAACGGCGGCGTCTTCCGCGCCACCGATGGACTCCAAGCCACCCACGGCAAAGACCGCGTCGTCGACACACCGCTCGACGAATCCGGCATCATGGGAACCGCCATCGGCCTCGCCATTGCCGGGATGAAAGCCATCCCGGAAATCCAGTTCGAAGGCTTCCTTGGACCGGCATACGACCAACTCGTCAACCACGCCGCACGCATGCGCACACGCACTCGCTCCGCCGTCACTGTCCCCATGACCGTCCGCGTCCCCGTCGGCGGCGGCATCCACGCCCCCGAACTCCACTCCGATTCCCCCGAAGCCATCTACGCCCACTCCCCAGGCATCAAAGTCGTCATGCCCTCCACCCCCTACGACGCCAAAGGCCTCCTCCTCAGCGCCATCGCAGACCCCGATCCTGTCATCTTCTTCGAGCCCAAACGCGTCTACCGAACCTTCAAAGAAGAAGTCCCCGACGAGCACTACACCATCCCGATCGGCCAAGCCAAGGTCGTCTCCGAAGGCGAAAACCTCACCGTCGTCACCTGGGGCGCAACCCTCTTCCAATGCCTCGAAGCCATCGACAACCTCCCCGAAGATGTCTCCGTCGAACTCATCGACCTCCGATCCATCTACCCCTTCGACATGGACACCATCGCCGAATCTGTCAACAAAACCGGACGATGCGTCATCGTCCACGAAGCACCACTCACCGGCGGAATGGGCGCCGAAATCGCCGCCCGCGTCATGGAAGAATGCTTCCTCAGTCTCGAAGCCCCCGTCCAACGCGTCACAGGCTTCGATACAATCATGCCGTACTACAAACTCGAAAACGAATACCTCCCCGAAGCACCTAGAATCCTCAAAGGCATCACCGAATGCCTCGCGTACTAGAACCAACGACCGCTTGAACCAATAATCACCGCACACTCCCCAACCACCGCACGACGCGGTCAAGAGGAACAAACATATGGCCGGCAAAGTTTCATCAGATCCAAACATCTTCATCCTCCCCGACCTCGGAGAAGGGCTCGAAGAAGCAGAACTCATCAAATGGACCGTCAAGCAAGGCGACACCGTAGGCGAACTCGAAATCATCGCCGAGATGGAAACCGACAAAGCACTCGTCGAAGTCCCATCACCACGCGCGGGCACCATCAAAATCCTCCACGGCAACGACGGCGACACCATCAAAGTCGGCGCACCTTTCGTCACCTACGAACCCGATGCAAACCAAACGCCCGCCGCCCCGACACCCGCCGCACCATCCAAAGAAGATGAACGCCCAGAAGATCAAGGCTCAGTCGTCGGCCAGATGTCCGATCACACACCGGGCATGACCACCACCGAAGGCAAAGCCCTCGCCGCGCCCGCGGTCCGCCGCCTCGCCCGCGATCTCTCCGTCGCCATCGATACCGTCGTCGGCTCCGGCATCGGCGGCCGCGTCACCGCCAAGGATGTCCGCGCCGCCGCAGACGGCTCAACCCCCGCGCCTCGCCCAACCCAGCAAACCCCATCGACACCGCCACCACAACAAACACCGCCAGCACAAGCACCACGCCCGACCGAAACCCGCCGCCCGCTCAACCTTCCAACCACACCAATCGCACCCTCCTACGCACCCCAACAATACCAGCAACAACCGCAGTACCAACAACCATACCAGCAACAACCCACCTACGGATACGCACCGCCTCCACCCCAGCCCTACTACCCGCAACCACACTACGGCTACGCACCGCCGCCTCCCCCTCCGGGCTATGGCTACGCACCACCAATGCCGCAACAAGGTCTCCCCCCAGCCCCCGGCTACCAAGGCCCCGCCGCCTACCGACCAATTCCAAACCCCGCACAGCAAAGCATGGTCCAGCCAGGGCACGCCGAAGCACACATCCCCTTCAAAGGCATCCGCAGAACCATCGCCAACCGCCTCCGCGAATCAGTCAACACCGCCGTCCACTTCACCGTCATGGATGATGCAGATGTCACCATGATCGACTCCATCCGCAAAGACCTCACCGCCCAGACCGGCGTCAAGCTCAGCTTCCTGCCCTTCGTCTGCGCCGCCGTCTCGCGAGCACTCGCCACCAAGTTTGGCGCCATGAACGCCATCGTCGACGACGCACGCGAAGAAATCCTCCAATACTCCGCAGTCAACCTCGGCATCGCCACCGACACCGAGAACGGCCTCATGGTTCCCGTCATCCGCGATGCCGACCGCATGAACCTCGTCGAACTCGCCCAAGCCATCGCCGCCACCGCCGCGAGCGCACGAGATCGCTCGATCCCACGCGATCAACTCATGGGCTCAACCTTCACCATCTCCAATGTCGGCTCCCACGCCGGCAAGTACGCCACACCGGTCATCAACGCCCCAGAGGTCGCCATCCTCGCTGTCGGCAAGGCCTACGACGGCGTCGTCGTCCGCGACGGGCAAGCAATGGTTGCCAAGGTCATGCCGCTCAGTCTCGCTTGCGACCACCGCGTGGTCGACGGCGCAACCGCCGCATTGGCACTGGCCGAGGTCGTCGAATCCTTGCAGAATCCAGAGTCCTTGCTCTGAATCAATCTGAATAGACAACCTCGATAAACTGCACAAAGCACAAACGCCCGATATCGGGCGTTTTTTTAGGCGCCCAACTCCCCAAGCCGCGCCAACCGATCCGACTCGTTGGCAACCACCCACGGATCCGCCGAGAGCATCTCGTGCGCCTTGGCGAAACTCACCTTCGCATCGTTCGCCCTGCCCTGCCCCAAAAGACATTCACCGATCTCCTCAAAAACATACCCGTCCGCATCAGGATCGCCCTCCAGCGAACGCTGAATCGACAACGCAACATCCAACCTGCCCAACGAACGCATGCACCGCCCAATGCACCACCGAGCCACACGAATATTCCCCTTCTCTCCCTGCTCAATCCGAGCCTCCAACGCCTGCTCAAACAACCCCAACGCACGCTCATACGCACCGCCCGCATGCGCCGACCACCCCATATTGTTCAACAGCGCCCCCCGCCACCGCCTCGCGTCCGCCTGATCCGAAGACATCGCCACCCCCATCGCCCGCTCATTCCATGAATCCCCATCCTCGCCTTGCAACACGATCCCGAGCATGTGGGCCGCATCCACCGCGAGCCCATCAATCCCGCTCCGCTGCGCAATGCTCCACGCCGACTCAAAGAATGCAACCGATCTTTCCCGCATCCCCGACGAGTTCATCAGCCGCCCATGCTCAAGCTCAATCCGCACCGCCAACTCGCCATCCGCACACGGGAACTTATCACGCAAAGCCTCAATCAGCCCAACCCCCTCATCGAAACGCCGATCGAGCCCCATCGCCCGAGCGATCTGCGTCATCGCCATCCCCGCGAGTTCACGATCCCCCGCTTCATCTGCCCGCTGAGCAAACCGCACAAACCGCCCCTCACTCACCCGCGGCTCCCCAAAGTCCCAAAGCCCCAAAAGACGCTTACTCTCAAGCTCAACCGATTCAATATCCATACCAAACTATACCCCTCTCCCGACGGCCTCCCCCTCCAGGTGCCACTACTCGCCGTCCCTAGCGCAGTAGCGCTGAACGCCACGCCCCGGCGCCCTCCTTTGACCCGAAGGACAATGGAAGTCTCCCAAAACCCCCAACATCTCAAATCCCTTTCCACTATCCAAGCAAGAGACAGGGCATCAAGTTCACAAATAGAAAAAACCGCCCGAAGGCGGCCTCGAAATCTTCCATAGAACAAGCAATCCTCAGATCACCAGCCGCCCGCAGCCTTCCGCTCCGTGGCCTTCTTCTGCCGCACGCCCGTCCCAGGCGCACCCGCCGGCGTCCGTGGATACCCGTTGCCCTTCTTTACCTTCACCTTCTTCTTCCCAACAGGGTTCGGCTTGCCCTTCCCCTTGACCTTTGGCTTCTTAGCCTTGGGCTTCGGCTCAGCATACGGGAACGAACCCTCGCTCGACTGGTTCGCCTTGCCCTTCTTTTTGCCACCGCTGCGTGTGTTCTGACGCTCGCCGTATTCTGCGCGCTCGCCGCGTGCAGGACGCTCGGTGCGTTCGCTGCGCGTCGGACGCTCATTCGACGCCGAAGATCGGCCATTCCCCGCCGGTCGACGCGAACGCCCCCCGCCGCTTCCGCCGCCGAAGCGCTTGCGTGAACCGCCGTGCTTCGCACCCCCGCCGCCGCGTCCAGCCGGCGCCTCGAAGGTCAGATCATCATGATCCAGCCCGACCTCAATCTTGATCTTGGTCCGACGCTCTACCGAGCGGTACTTGCCCATCTCGTCATGATCACAGAACGAAATCGCGATCCCGCTCGCACCCGCACGAGCCGTCCGCCCGATCCGGTGCACATAGGTCTCCGAGTCAATCGGCATGTCATAGTTAATCACATGCGTGATCTCATCAACATCAATACCACGCGATGCGATATCCGTCGCGATCAGAATCCGCGTACCGCCAGACTTAAACCGCTTCATCGTCCGCGTCCGCGCGTTCTGCGACTTATCGCCATGAATCGCCTCAGCGTTCACATGGTCCCGACGCAAAGCCTTCACAAGCTTGTCCGCGCCATACTTGGTCCGCGTAAACACCAACGCCCGCTCGACCTCACGCCCGCCAAGAATCCGCTCAAGCAGTTCCGGCTTGTTCGCCTTCTCGACCATGTAGATCTTCTGCGCGATCAACTCGACCGTCGTTGATTCCGGAGCGGTCTCTACGCTCGCCGGATCATTTAGAATCCGATCCGCAAGACGACGAATATCCTTCGAGACCGTCGCCGAAAAGAACAGCGTCTGACGCTCGTCAGGAATAATCTCAACAACCTTGCGGATGTCGTGGATGAACCCCATGTCCAGCATCCGGTCCGCCTCATCAAGCACAAGCACCTCGACCCGGCTCAGGTCAATATGCCCCTGATCAATCAGATCATGCAGACGCCCAGGCGTCGCCACCAGCACATCCACACCATCACGCAACGCACGCACCTGACTCCGCTGGTTCACGCCACCAAAGACCACCGCATGACGAAGCTGCAAGTGCTTGCCGTACCCGACAAAGCTCTCGTATATCTGCATCGCCAACTCACGCGTAGGACAAAGCACCAACGCCCGAGGCGGACGCCCATACCCCGCCCGACGATTCGAGCCCTTCCCATTCCCCTGCTCCGCAAGCCGATGCAAAATCGGCAACGCAAACGCACAGGTCTTACCCGTACCAGTCTGCGCACAGCCAAGAACATCGCGACCATTGAGGGCCTCGGGGATAGACAACGCTTGGATCGGCGTAGGAGTATCGTACCCCTTGGCGGCAACCGCGCGAACGATGGACTCATTGAGCCCCAGTTCTGAAAACTTCATAAATTGTTCTTTTCTCGTATTCCGGACACTATTCGGGCAATCGGGCGGCCCGCGAAAACCGGAATGTCAACGGACGCACTTGGCGTACCCGGCGAGCACCGGCAGAATAAGCACCCCGTGATCCCGATAGTCCACAGAGCCCAGAACCATAGCCCCCCAAACCCACATGTCAAGCCCCCCCAAAGACATAGACCCCACACCCGCCCCTCTCCTCTTCTCTTCCACCCTCTCCCATACAGGGGAGAAGGCAGGGTGAGGGTCTATCTCCCCGCTCCCTCAGCTTTCAAGCCTCCGGGTGAGGGTCACTGTGAAGCAGACCGTACGAATCACTTCCGAACCCCCATCTACACTCGAATTAGCTATTCTCAGCCCTCCCTAAGATCCCATCAACAAAGAATGTCTTCAAGTATCCTAAAGGTCACAAAATCCTCCTTCAGTCTCCAAACAAAAGATGTCGCTTGGCTGAATCAAAAACTTGCCCCTAACCACTACTACCACCTGATTCAGCAATCAATGATTCGTCAAGCACCCCATACTCTTCGTGCATGCACTCCCGTATATAGCCCAAAGGCGCAAGGCCCTCCATACGGTCTTCAATCATCGAAGATGGGACTCCATCCTCGATCATTTTGGCAATCTCTTTTCGAACCAATTTGGGTGGCGCGGAAAATTTTCTGACTCTATCAGAAAATCCTATATTTGATTCTACAGAACGAATTCTGCGATCAAGATTTCGCGTATTACGTAAGATTTCTGACAACATATTTTGATCAGTTCGCTGCGGGGGTGCCTCACCAGCTGGATTTTCCTCCAGTGCGATCTGAAACCGCTCTTCAAACTGTGGCCAATAGGTTTCGAAGACTTGCTCGAGCACTTTCTCGTTCAAGGCCCTATCGTCCAATGTAGCATTAATTGTGCTAACCAACTCATACAGGCCATCCTTGGTTGGACATGTGTGATTAAACTGTGCCAGTGGATCACTAATATCTTCTGGCTCAAGATCAATTAAGAATGTACAAACACGCGAACTAGTCAATCCTTTGGACAAAGCCCCAGCCTCAAATAGAATCCAAGGCTTGCTTATATTGTCATTTGTGAGACATACAACTCCAATTCGTGTGTCTTTCAAGCGATCCGCAATCTCTGAGAACCATAGTGACCCCCGATCAATGTGTTTGCTCGACATCCACGGACGAACAGCCTGTATCACACACTGAATCCACTCGTCTAGCAACTCCGCAACCGCCTTACTGCGTTGACCTGACCAACTTATGAAAACTTCCATCTATCGACTCCTGCACGATATTTATCTGAACTAATCAGCAGCCCTATCATAGCCCAAATCGCGAATCTCTTGCCATATTGCGCACATGCAATTATCCATAAGTTGCCCCAACCCCATCGCCCGCCTATCGTTCTGGCCCTCCGGATGGAAACCGG
This sequence comes from Phycisphaerales bacterium, assembly GCA_029260265.1. Taxonomy (GTDB): domain Bacteria; phylum Planctomycetota; class Phycisphaerae; order Phycisphaerales; family UBA1924; genus UBA1924. The sequence continues at coordinate 265,243 of JAJDDO010000026.1, read as the reverse complement.
GGCCCACCCAAGGATTCACCCATGAAAAACGAAACCCACCCAACCTACTACCCCTCCTGCAAGGTCTACTACAACGGCGAGGTCGTCATGACCGTCGGCGCCACCGTCCCAGAACTCAAGGTCGATGTCTGGTCAGGCTCGCACCCTTTCTTCACAGGTAAATCCACCTTTGTCGACGCCGCCGGTCGCGTCGAGAAGTTCCAGAAGAAGTTCGCAGGCAACTACTTCCAGAAAAAGAAGTAACACCTCAATACCCCATATACCCAAGACCCCGACCAGAACCCGTTATCGGGACACTGATCGGGGCTCTTTGTATCTATATTCCCACACAACCTGAAAAACTCCGTGATTTGTGGGGATCCGCGCGCCAAACTATGCCGTATAGTCCTCCGTCTTCACCCACGGTGCGTCTGTTTGCACTGTTTCTGGGTGCTCATGGGTCTCGCTCATGAGCAATGAAAAAGCGGAAAAGGGGCTCCTGCACTTGGTGTATCCAAATGCAGGTGGTCGTTGTACGGGCGTCTTGTCGTCCACTTATGTTCACCGGCGGGTCGTTCAGCCGGGTTGTGTATCTCTCATGTCGTGTTCAGCCCGACCCATCACCAGAATAGAAAAGGATTGATCAATGAATCATCGTTTACCCACACTCGCATCCACCACGGCTCTCGCCCTTCTTTCGGGCTTGGCTTTCGGTGCAGATACGACAAACAGCCATGAGTGCGAACACAGCACCACCGTCAACCACGCTACTAGCGATTACCCCGACGGCATCGCCCACCCCGACACCATCTTCACGCGCGTGCTCGCTGAAAAAATGCTCCCAATGCTCCCACAAGAGCACCAGGACCTCGTTCAAGAATCCAAGGGCATCGGCACAACCGATTTCGGATTCATGGGCCTCAGCTTCGGCACCCCAGATCTTGATGTCCCAGAAATCCCCGAGGGCGTCACCGCGACCGAATACCTCTCACAACTCCTCGAAGGCGGCGTAGCTGAAGAACTCACCGAAGACCAGCTCACAATCGTCACCACACTCGCTTCAACAATCGACAACGGCGGGATCATCCCCTCCATGTGTCTCGCTCCAGGCACCAGCCTCAAGTTCGCTTTCGCAGTTGACCAGATGCTCAACTACCAAGCAACAAACACCGATGGTGGACTCCGCTTCCAGGCAGGTTCACGCTGGACCAACACCGCCACAAACGGCGGCGGACTCGGCCAGGGCCAGCCAACAACACTCACCTATTCCTACCCACCAGACGGATCATTCATCCCGAACAGTGGCCTGGGTTCAGGCAACCAGCAACTCTTCCAGTGGCTCAACGGCCTCTACGGAAGCCCCGCAACATGGCAGAGCTTGTTCGATCAAGTATTCACTCGTTGGAGCGAGCTTATCGGCATCACCTATGTCTACGAGCCCAATGACGACGGCAACAACATGAGCTCCTCCGGTGGCTCGCTCGGTGTGCGTGGCGATGTCCGCATCTTCGCGTTCAACTACCCGAACGACGGCAACTCAGGCGTGCTCGCATACAACTTCTTCCCCAACGACGGTGACATGGCCATCGACGCCTTCGACACCTTCTACAACTCCACAGGAAGCAACTCACTCCGCTTCCGCAATGTGGTCGCACATGAGCACGGACACGGCATGGGCATGCCCCATGTCTGCCCCGCAAACGGAACCAAGCTCATGGAACCGTTCATCTCAACCGGGTACAACGGCCCACAGCTCGACGACACCCTCGGCGGACAGCGTATGTACGGCGATATCTTCGAGCCCAATGACTCACCGTTTGACCCAACAGATCTTGGTTCATTCTCGGGTCCTGGTTCAAGCCTCACCGAAAATGTCAGTATCGACGACAACGGCGACACCGATTACTTCCTCGTCACCGTCGATGCTCCAGTGGTTCTGACCTTCACCGTCAGCCCCGCCGCAGCAACATACCAGTCTGGCGCACAGACACAGGCATGTAACTCCGGCACAACCATCAACTACAACACGATCCATGATCTCGAAATCGAGTTGTTCTACGAAGACAGCATCTTCGTACCAATCGTGTCTGTAGATGCAGAAGCAGCCGGAGGCACCGAAGTACTCCAGTACGAAGCCATCGCCGCTGGCGACTACTACTTCAAGGTAGCACCAACCGACAACACCAACAACATCCAGCTCTACGACCTGGCTCTGCTGTCTGAAGAGGTCCCATTCCTCGACCCCGCGATCACCGCAAGCAACCCCGCTTCGGTTCAGCCAGGTGAAACCACTGATTTCGCTGTGACAATCAACCCCAACGATGATGCCATCAATCCGGGCACACAGCAAATCCATATCAGCGTCAACGGCGGCTCCTTCGCGTCCTCCGCTCTCGCAAGCCAAGGTGGCAACTCCTACCTCGCAACCCTCCCATCAGTGGAGTGTGGCGATGAGATCGATTTCTACATCACAGCAGTCGGCGCATCGGCCGGCACCATCTCACTCCCCGCGAGCGGCGCAGCTGCACCGTTCACCGCAGTCGTTGGCGATCTCACCCTCATCATCAATGATGACTTCCAGTCCGACCTCGGCTGGACAGTATCGGGCGACGCAAACGGTGCATCCGAAGGCGAATGGGAACGCGCTGTTCCAACCGGTGATGGCTCACGCGGTGATCCACTCTCCGACTACGATGGCTCGGGCTTCTGCTACATCACCGGCAACGGCGGACCAGGCGAGAACAACGATGTCGACGGTGGTCAAACCATCCTCACATCGCCAACCCTCGACCTCTCCTCTACGCCAAATGCAGTAGTCTCCTATGCTCGCTGGCTCGATAACACCGGCAACGGCACAGGCCCAGGCCAGAGCGAAGACCCCATGACCATTCAGATCTCTGATAACAATGGCGGATCGTGGACAAACCTCGAAGTCGTTGGACCAAACACCGCAGAATCCTCCGGTGGCTGGAACACAGCTTCCTTCACCGTCTCCGACTTCGTTTCGACCACTAGCCAGGTCCGCGTGCGGTTCATCGCACAAGACACCATCAATGGTTCGGTCGTCGAAGCCGCAGTCGATGCGTTCTCCGTCTCAGATCTGACCTGTGATGACACGGTTGAATGCGAAGCAGACCTCGCCGCACCATTCGGCGTGCTCAACCTCCAAGATGTCTTTGCCTACCTCGCACTCTTCAATGCAAGCGATCCGGCAGCAGACCTCGCGGCACCATTCGGCACCCTCAACCTCCAGGATGTCTTTGGTTACCTCGATCTCTTCAACACCGGATGTCCATAATCCAAACTGTTGAATAATCAGCAACGCAAGGGCGGGTCTCACGACCCGCCCTTTTTATACAATTTTACCATGCCATTATCCATATATCCGATAATACTGATATACTGCCCCCATGCCCACCCAAACACCGTCAATCCGCTCTTTCATCGCTCAATCAACCCTTCTCATCGACGGAGCAATGGGCACACAAACCCAGGCACTCAACCTCGACACCGATACAGACTACCTCGGCTGCGAAAACTGCACCGACATCCTCTCTCTCTCTCGCCCCGATGCCATCGCTGATATTCACCACGCCTACCTCGCCGCCGGCGCAGATGCCATCACCACCAACACCTTCGGCGGCGCCGCACACACCCTCGCAGAGTTCAACCTCCAAGACCGGTGCATTGAGATCAATAAAGCCGCCGCAGATATCGCCCGCGCCGCAGCCGATCAGTTCTCCACCCCAGACCGCCACCGCTTTGTCCTCGGAGACCTCGGCCCGGGCACCAAACTCATCTCACTCGGGCAGATCTCCTACGACGAACTCTTCGCTTCCTACCGCACATCCGCCCACGCCCTGATCGAATCCGCCGTCGACGCCATCCTCATCGAAACCTGCCAAGACCTCCTCCAGATCAAATGCGCCATCGCCGCGACCCGCGCCGCTGCACACGATGCCAACCGCAACCCCGACGACATCCCCATCATGGTCTCCATCACCATCGAACAAACCGGCACCATGCTCCTCGGCTCCACCATCGAAGCCGCCATCGAAGCCCTCCGCCCCCTCCCCATCGACACGCTCGGGCTCAACTGCGCCACCGGCCCCGTCGAGATGGTCAATCCCATCCGCACCCTCATCGAAAAGTGGGATCGCCCGATCTCCATTATGCCCAACGCAGGGCTTCCGATCCTCGTCGAAGGCGAAACCATCTACCCCCTCAAACCCGCAAGCTTCGTCGACGCCATGCGCCGGTTCCTCGAAACCGAACCCGTCAACGCCATCGGCGGCTGCTGCGGCACCACCCCAGACTACACCGCCGCCCTCCGAGAAGCTATCGACACCCACACCCCACCAAAACGCACAAAAACGAGCTCCAAACCCGCCGCAACCTCTTTGTACTCCGTCACCGAACTCCGCCAAGACACCTCCATCCTCATCATCGGCGAACGCTGCAACTCCTCGGGCTCGCGCGCTTTCAAACGCCTGCTCGAAGCCGAAGATTTTGAAGCCATCACCGCCCTCGCTCGCAACCAGCTACGCGACGGCTCGCATATCCTCGATATCAATGTCGATGTCGCCGGGCGCAACGCCGAACGCGACATGCACGAGATCGTCTCCCGCTTCAATCAGCATATCGACGCCCCGCTGATGTTCGATTCCACCAACCCCGCCGCCCTCGAAGCCGGGCTCAAGGCCTCCGCCGGGCGAGGCATCATCAACTCCGCCAACTTCGAAGACGGTGAAGAAAAGTTCGACCAAATCTGCGCCCTTGCCAAGGCATACGGCTCCGCCCTCGTCATCGGCACCATCGACGAAGACCCCGAAGAAGCCATGGCCCGCACCGCCGAGCGAAAACTCGAAATCGCCACCCGCGCAATCAACCGCGCACGCGAACTCCACAAACTCAACGAATCCGACCTCTTCATCGACCCCCTTGTCCTGCCGATCTCGACCGGACTCGAATCCGACCGCCGCAGTGCACTCGAACTTATCGAAGGCACCAAAAAAATCGCCACAGCCTTCCCCGATGTCCACCTCACATGCGGGCTCTCCAACTGCTCCTTCGGGCTCAAGCCCGCCGCCCGCGTTGTCCTCAACGCCGTGCTCCTGCATGAACTCCAGCAAGCCGGCATGGGCTCGGCCATCCTCCACGCATCCAAAATCATCCCACTCCACAAGATCGACCCCGCCCAACGCCAAGCCGCCCTCGACCTCATCTACGACCGGCGCACCGATTCCTTCGACCCCCTCCAGCACTTCATCGCCCTCTTTACTGATGTCACCGAGTCATCTTCTACCAATGAATCAATCACCCGCACCCTCGAAGAACAACTCCAGTTCCACATCGTTGATGGCGACAACGAACACCTCGCCAAATCGCTCGAACAAGCACGCGAAAAATACACACCCCTCGAGATCATCAACGACCACCTCCTCGCCGGCATGAAAACCGTCGGCGATCTCTTCGGCGCGGGCGAGATGCAACTCCCCTTCGTCCTCCAATCCGCCGCCGTCATGAAACAATCCGTCGCCCTCCTCGAACCGCACATGGATAAATCCGACGCGGTTTCCAAAGGCTCAATCGTCCTCGCCACCGTCAAGGGCGATGTCCACGACATCGGCAAAAACCTCGTCGACATCCTCCTCACCAACAACGGCTACACCGTCCACAATATCGGCATCAAGCAAACCATCGACAACATCCTTAAAGCCTTCGAAGACACCAACGCCGACGCCATCGGGCTCTCCGGGCTTCTCGTCAAGTCCGTCAATGTCATGGAGGACAACCTCCGCCAACTCAACTCCAAATCCATCCGCGTCCCCGTCCTGCTCGGCGGCGCCGCCCTCACCCGCACCTACGCCGAGGGACACCTCACCTCCGTCTACGACGGCCCCCTCCTCTACGCCAAAGACGCTTTCGAGGGGCTCAGCATCATGCAAGCCGTTGTTGAAGACTCTGTCTCCGAAATAACCACCGCCGCATCCGAACGACACCATCGCCACGCATCCAACAAATCGAGAAACGCAACCGCATCATCCTCATCGGCTGCCTCATCGACAAACACCGCCACCCTCACCCGCGCCGACCTCGATCGCACCAACCCAATCCCAACTCCGCCATTCTGGGGCTCAACCATCGTTGAGAGCCTCAACCTCCGCGACCTCTTCGCCTACATCAACCCAACCGCGCTCTACAGCGTCCAATGGCAACTCAAACGCTGTTCACGCACCAAAGCCGAATACCAACAACTCCTCGACGAAAAAGCCCGCCCCGTTTTCGATGCCCTCACCAAGCAATGCCTCGATGAAGACATCCTCCGCCCCGCCGTCGCCTACGGCTACTTCCCCTGCACCTCCTCCGCCGATGACATCATCATCTACGACCCCAAAGACCACGACCGCGAAACCCACCGCTTCACCTTCCCCCGCCAGCAATCAAACAAGCACCTCTGCATCGCCGATTACTACAAAGACCAATCCGAATGCGAAGCCGCCGGCTCCAGAGATGTCCTCCCCATCGTCTGCGTCACCATGGGCCAACGCATCACCGAAGTAACGACCAAACTCTTCAAAGATGACGAGTACCAGCAGTACCTCTACATGCACGGGCTCGGCGTCGAAACCGCCGAAGCCCTCGCCGAGTTCTGGCACAAACGAATCCGAACCGAACTCGGCTTCGCCCACAAAGACTCGCCCAGCATCCCCGATCTCTTCAAGCAGTCCTATCAGGGCTCCCGCTACTCCTTCGGCTACCCCGCCTGCCCAGACATGTCCAACCACGCCATCATCTGGGACCTCATCGACCCCACAAAGATCGGCTGCACCCTCACCGAAAACTGGCAGATCGACCCCGAACAATCCACCGCAGCCCTCGTCTCAACCCACCCCCAAGCCCGCTACTTCAACGCCTGACTACACCCCCAGACAGGTCTACAATCACAACCCGAGCATCCGCTCAGAGCCGACCCCAAAGCGAAGGACCAAAGATGGCCAACTCCAACCTCACCTGCCGCCTCGTCACCCCCTCCCAGGAACTCCTCAACGAGGAGGTCACCTACGCCTCCGTCCCCGCCTGGGACGGGCTCATCGGCTTCCAGCACGGCACCTCCCCGCTCGTCGCCAAACTCGGGCTCGGCAAACTCCGCCTCGACTTCCCTTCAGATGCCGGTTCCGGCTCCCGCGAATACCTCATCGAGGACGGCTTCCTCAAAATGGCCGATGACCAACTCGTCATCCTCGCCGAAAAAGCGATCCCCGCCGAAGAAATCATCGAGTCCGAGGCCAAAGCAGAACTCGCCGCCGCCGAGGCACGCATCATCCCAGAAGATGCCCCCAACCGAATGGCAGAAGTCGAAAAAATCGCACGGGCCAAAGAATCCGCACGCCTCAAGCTCTCCATGGCACGCACCTCAAAGTCCGCCGGCATCTAACCCCTCTCCGCCGCCGAACTCGCCAAGCCATCAACCAAAAGCAAACATCCGATGGCCAAGAACAAAAAGAAAAAAAACGACTCACCCACCTACGACAACCGCCGTGCACGCCATGACTACTTCATCGAGGACACCCTCGAAGTAGGAATCAAGCTCGAAGGATCCGAAGTCAAATCCATCCGCGACGGCCGCGCCTCCATCAAGGAAGGCTTTATCACCGTCGACCTCGAGCCTCCCCGACTCACGCTCCACCAAGTCGAAATCTCACCCTACCCCCCCGCCGGGCACCTCAACCACCGCCCAAAGCGCGACCGCGTCCTGCTCGCCCATGCCCGCGAAATCAACAAACTCGCCCGCCAAGTAGACCAAAAAGGCATCACCCTCGTCCCCCTCAAACTCTACTTCAAAGACGGACGAGCCAAAGTCCAACTCGGTGTAGCCAAAGGCAAAGCCCAGTACGACAAACGCAAAGCAATCGCAGACCGTGATAACAAACGCGACATGCAACGCATCATGTCCCGAAAACTCCCCTGACTCAACCTACCATCCCACCCACGCAATGACCACCCCGAGAGGACCATCCGCCATGACCAACCGGATCTCCCTGCGAGTCCTCGACCAGTCCGCGCCAAAGGAAAAGTGCGGCGTCATCGCCATATGGGACGACCCCCAAGCAGTACGCCACACCTACCTCGGGCTCTACGCTCAACAACACCGCGGCCAAGAAGCCGCAGGCATCGCCGTATGTGATGCGCAACAAATCCACGCCGTTAAAGACTCCGGGCTCGTCTCCGAAGTATTCACCGAACGCCGACTTGCCAAACTCGAATCACTCTACGCACCGCCCAATAAAGCCAAGCCCTCGGGCGTCATCGGACACAACCGATACTCCACCGCTGGCGGCAAAAATCTTTCCAACGCCCAACCCCTCGTCGAAACAACCTTCGCCGGACCCGTCGCCATCGCACACAACGGCAACCTCGTCAATGCCGACGCCTGGCGTCACGAACTCTCCAAAGCCGGACGCCTCTTCCATACCAACTCAGACACCGAGGTCATCATCCACCTCCTCGCCTCCCCAGAACAACGCGATACCCCAGACCCCCTCGCCGCCACCCTCCGCAAACTCCAAGGCGCGTTCTCCCTCGTTTTCCTCTTCCCAGACCGCATCGAAGCCGCCCGTGACCCCTGGGGCTTCCGCCCCCTCGTGCTCGGCAAACTCCCCAACGGCAAGCCCGTCGTCGCCTCCGAAACCGTCGCCCTCGATGTCATGCACGCAACCTTCATCCGCGAGATCGAGCCCGGCGAAATTGTTACCCTCTCTGATTCCGGCATCTCCTCCCGCCGTTTCGCCAAACCCGCCGCCCCCCTCGCCCAATGCATCTTCGAGCATGTCTACTTCTCCAACCCCGCATCCAAGGTCTTCGGACAAAATGTGCTCATCTCCCGCGAACGCTTCGGTGCCGCCCTCGCCAAAGAAGCACCCGTCGACGCCGACTATGTCCTCCCGATGCCCGACTCGGGGCGCTCCGCCGCCAACGGCTACGCACACGAATCCAAAATCCCATACCGCGAAGGCATCGTTCCCAATCGCTATGTCGGACGCACCTTCATCAAACCAACCCAAGAACAACGCAACGCCGCCGTCCGTCTCAAACTCAATGTCGTTTCCGAAATAGTCTCCGGTCACCGCGTAGTCATCGTCGACGATTCCGTCGTCCGAGGCACCACAACACGCGAAAAAATGAAACAGATCCGCCAAGCAGGCGCATCCGAGATACACCTCCGCATCTCCTGCCCCCCCATCATGCACCCCTGTTTCTTCGGCGTCGACTTCGCCGACCGCGATCAACTCATCGCACACAACCGCACCATCGAAGAAATCAGGGACTACCTCGAAGTCGATTCCCTTCACTACCTCTCGCTCGATGGCATGCTCGCCGTTATGAACCAAACCCCCAATGACTACTGCACCGCCTGCTTCTCCGGCAACTACCCCATCGACATCGACCACCCCGTAGCCGCCGAAGTCGCCACCAAATCCCAACAATCAATGTTCTAATCCGCCCGCCGGGAACCCAGCAGCATCACCAAAAACACAACGCCCCCGATCAACGAGGTCACCACCCCGATCGGCACACGCCCCGCATCCATCGCAACCGCCTTGGTCGCCGCGTCCGCGCCCACCACCAACGCACCGCCCATCAACGCCGCCCCAACCAGAAGCCCACGGTGCCCCGCCCCCAGCACCAGCCGCGCAACATGCGGGCACACCAATCCGACAAACCCAATCGGCCCCGCAAGCACAATCGATACCGCCGTCAGCACACCAGCGCCAACCAACTGAACAAAACGAATACGCCCCACACGCACCCCGACCGAACGCGCTTCATCCGCTCCAAGCGCCGAAACATCAAAGCCCCGCCCCATCACCACCGACACCGCAAGCACTGCCAATACAACCAATCCAGCCCCGCCCGCGACACCGCTTCCAATCTCTTCGCTCAACGCACCCATCATCCATCGCGCCGTCCCCACCCCCCGATCCGGCATCAACGATGCAATCAAAAGCGTCGCCGCGCCAAGCAAGATAGAAACAATCACCCCCACCAAAATCATCACCACCGGATCAATCATCCCCCGCCGCTGGCTCAACCCATACACCAACGCCAAAACCACAAACGCCCCAACAATCGCAGGCCCCGCCGATGCCCCCGCAGAAAGCGCACCACCAGCAAAAAAACTCGTCAGAGTCAACGAAAACCCCGCACCCGCACTCAACCCCATCAGGTCCGGCGCCGCCAAAGGATTCCGAAGCAAAGACTGCAGCAACACCCCCGCGATGCCGAGCGACGAACCAACAACCGCCCCCACCAACACCCGATGCAACCGCAGAGAAACGATCGCATCATCCTCCGCCCAAGCCAACCCACCGTTTCCCACCATCATCCGCACAGCGCACACACCAACCGCACCAATCGCCATCACAATCAAGATCGCAAGCGTCCGCCGATTCATCCAAACCGCACCGAGTTCCGCAGCACACCAACCCCATCAATCTCAACCTCAACCAGATCGCCATCCTGCAACCACACCTGCGGGTCTCGCGCCATCCCCACCCCGCTCGGTGTTCCCGTCAGAATCACCGTGCCCGCCACCAGCGTCGTCCCACGCGACAAATCCGCGATCAACTCCGCCAAAGGAAAAATCATCTGCGATGTGTCCCCATCCTGCATCAACTCCCCATTCACCCGGCACCGCACACGCAAACTTCCAACATCCTCAATCTCATCCACCCCAACCAACCTCGGCCCAAGCGGACAAAAAGTATCAAACCCCTTCCCCCGACAGAACTGCCCATTGCTCCCCTTCTTCTGCCACCACCGAGCCGACACATCATTCCCGCAACAAAGCCCCAGCACATACCCCATCGCCTCACCCGCCGACACATCCTTGCAATCCCGCCCGATGATCACCGCGAGCTCCGCCTCAAAGTCCGTCTGGTTCCCGCCAAAGCCCTCATCACGCGCAATCGCAGGCACCACAATCTCATCCCCATCCAAGCACACCGACGCCACATTCTTCGTGAACACCATCGGATGCTCAGGCAACGCCGCACCCTGCTCATGCGCATGCTCGGCGTAGTTCCTCCCGATCCCAATCACCTGCCGAACCATCATCAACCCATCACCCGTCTCCACCCCAATACCCTGATCCGTGCGCACAAGTTCCATCATCTCATCTCCCATTCATCCGCCAAAATCAAATCCCCAGGATCCCCGCACAACCCCTCCTCATGCCCACGGTCAAGAAACGCGCTCACGGCAGACCACCCACCGTCCATCATGTCCGCCGTAAAGTCCGAAACATACATTGCCAGATACTCATCAACCAACTCCGGATCATCCCATTCAGTCCGATCCCCCTTGTTCAGCTGCAGATGCAACCGCGATGCATCGCCCATCGCGATCGAACACGCCACCGACTTCTTCAAAATCCCCGCGATCTCTTTCACCGTCCCACGCCCGAACCGCTCATCGAGCGACCGCGCCACCACATTCAACCCCAACGGCAACGCCATCCCATCCCCCATATCCGCTCGCCACCATTCCCCCATATCCCCGATCTTCTTGAGCCCCAACTCCGCAAAGGTCAGCTGCGCCTCATGAATCAAAAGCCCCGCATCAAACTCCCCGCGTGCAACCGCCTCCGGAATCTCCGAAAACAGCATCGCCTCATACTCAAACTTCCCCACCGCCATATTCAACGCCATGAACGCCGATGTATTCACCCCAGGCACCGCAACCCGCGCCCCCGATCCCACCAAATCGCTCAGCTTCTTAAACCCGGAATCCGCCCGCGCTACAACCCTCGGCCCGTACCCCTCGCCAAAGCTCCCCCCGCACGCCGTGATCGCATAACGATCCTTGATCGCCGGATACGCCGCACAAGAGATCGCCGTGATGTCATACACATCCTCCGCCCCAACCACCAACTGGTTCAACTCCTCCACATCCCTTGCCACGAGCTCAAACCGAAACCGCCCCGTATCCACTTGAGCCCTGCCTAGATCCCCCTCAATCGCCGACCCATCCGGATTCCGCACCCCCGTCAAAGGCCACCACATCACCAAATCATCCGAATCCGGCGAATGAGCGAGCGATATCACAACTTGGTCCGTTTTCAGCATGCCCTCATAGTAGGTTCCCCGCATTCCCCCTTGACCTTCCACCCCCACAGGACTTCAATACCCCTCATACATCCCGGCACAGTGCCCGGGCCACTCCCGCCGGACCGAAGACTCGGCCCCCCGGCAAGGCCGCTGCAACACGCAGCACCACGGACAACGCTCCGTGGACGGAAGAAAGGTCGCCAAAATGGCAACATACACAGGTCCCAAGGTTCGTCTCTCTCGCCGTGTAGGTGTCCCCATCGCGGACATCCCCAAGCACACATCCAAACGCATGCTCAACGCACCGGGCATGCACGGCTACCGTGGACGCCGCCTCCGCGACTACGGCATCCGCCTCCAAGAAAAACAAAAACTCCGCTACCACTACAACATCCTCGAAAAACAGTTCCGCAACACCATCGAAGAAGCCAAGTCAAAGCCAGGCAACTCCGGCGATGTCATGATGCAACTCTTCGAACGCCGCCTCGACAATGTCGTACGACGCATGGGCATCGCACGCACCATCTGGGCAGCACGCCAAATGGTCAACCACGGGCACATCCTCATCAATGGCAAAAAGGTGGATATCCCATCCTTCCGCCTCAAGGTCGGCGATGTCATCACCGTCAAAGTGAAAACACAAAAACTCGCCCGCGAGAACATGGAATCACTCGGCGGACACGAGGTCCCGGGCTGGATCGCGTTCAACCCATCAGAACTCTCCGCCAAGGTCATCTCCTTGCCCACCACGGACCAGATCCCCTTTGATGTCAACACCAACCTCATCATCGAATTCTACCGCTAATCGAATCAAGACCTCGCGTCACATCCGGCGCCGAGGATGAGCCAAGCGAATCCTCGGGATAACTCCTGCGGATTCGTTTTCTATTGACAGCACGATCAACACTGGAACCACCATGCTCAAGTTCATCCGTAAATACCAACTCCCCATCCTCGTCGTCGGCGGCTCGCTGCTCATGATCGTGTTCCTCCTCCAACCAGTCCTCACAAAGCTGTCACCCTCGCCCGCAAAGGCAAAGATCGCCACCCTCGCTTCAGGCTCCGCCATCACCGCCGGCGATCGCCAAATGGCCCAGTTCGAACTCGAAGTCATCAAAAATGTCTACCCGCAGTTCTTCCAACCAGGACAGCATGGCGGGGTACTCTTTGACACCGATTCCTCGAAGCAAGTCCTCCAATGGTTCATGCTCGCCAAACAAGCAACCGACGCAGGCGTGGTCGCCGACGCCGCCGACGGGCGAGACATGATCTCCCAAATCGCAGAACAAACCGCAGGCTCCTACCTCTACCAACAAGGGCAGCAAGGACTCATCACCGCACAAGAAGCCGAAGACCAGTTCCCAACACTCACCGCACAGTTCACCACCACACTCACCAACCGCGCCGCATCCATGTCGGGCATGGTCCCGGGCATGCAGCCAGACGATGTCTTCCGCGTGCTCGCCAAGGCAAGGGGTGTCGACCGATTTATAAATCTCTACGGGACCACCCCCGCTCTCTCCGATCTCGGTTACAACAAAGCCGCCCACGCCTCTTTCGACGCCGTCGCGGTCAACGCCACAACCATCCCCGCCAATGTATTCGCCGCCAACATCCCAGACCCCACCGAAGACGAACTCCAAGCATTCTTCGATGAATACAAAGACCAGTTCCCCGCCCAGACCGACTTCGGCATCGGATACCAGCAACCAACCCGCGTCCGCCTCGCATACCTCAAAATCGACCGACAAATGCTCTTCGATGCAGTCATCGTCGACCGCGCAGAACTCGCCAAGCTCCACACCCTCAACACGGATCCCGAGAAGGGCGATTTCGCATCCGAACGCGCCGCCCTCGAACGCAAGTACCGCGACGACAAAGCCACCCAGATGATGATCGAAGCAGACCGGCTCGTCCGCTCACTCGTGCAACAATCCGTCAAAGGCTTCCCTGTCAACTCGGGCCGCTATGAACTCCCAGAAGACTGGGACGCACGCCGCCCCAAGCTCGAAGCCATCGCCGAATCAGTCGTCGAAGGCCTCCGCGAACAATACGGCGTCAACCTCCCAACGCTCACCATCAATGTGCACGGCTCAGACTGGCTCGACGCACGCCAGATCCTTACCCTGCCCGGCTACGGCACCGCGTCCTACCGCGTCGGCGCGCAACAGTTTGAAACCTTCAAAATCCCCACGCTCCTCACGCTCCAATCAAACTCCAAAGCCCTCGTCATCCAGCCCGGGCTCCCCCTCGCCGACCCCGCAGCAGTCGATGCAGCAAACAACCGCTACTACGCCGTCGTACTCAAAGTCAACGAGGCAGGCCCCGCAGACTCCATCGACGACGCCCAACGCGATCGCGTGCTCAAAGATTACAAAGAAATCAAATCCTTCAACAACCTCGTTGACCGAACAGAAGAGCTCAGCACCATCCTCGCCTCAACCGGAATCCTGAGCGACGCCATCAACGCCGCCCTCACCGGCGCGACCGATGCACCAACCCCTGAGATCCAGAGAAACATCCTGGTCACCAAAGACTCGATCGACCGCGGCCGCCTCACCCTCTATGTCAATCCTGCACTCAATGTCCCCGCCTTCCGCGACGCGGTCATGCAAACCGCCGAATCAATCGACAAGTTCGCCGAGCCCGGCTCAATCCTGGACAGCGATAGGGCAATCGCTGTCCCCCTCCCCGCCTCACGCTCGCTCGCACTCGCAACCATCGTCGCACCGCGACCAATGACCATCGAGCAGTTCCGTGTACGATCTACCCAAGTGCTCAGCAAGCAAGTCCAAACAGAACTCGCCGAAGCCATCGAGAGCTACCCATTCTCCTACGATGCCCTCGCCACCAAGTTCGGGCTCAAACTGCTCAGGGACCTCGACGAGGACGATTCCTAACCCAAAACCCGCCCACGCCCAAGCCCTCATCATAATCCCCGCACCCTGCAGCTCTTCCTCACCAGGATTGCTGCATCGTGCGGGTTTTCTTCACATCCGACCCTCCCTCAGTGGTTGCTTGACACCCATCATTTTCATACAATACGAAGCCATTCCGAACCACAAACGATCCCGGAGCACATCATGACCACCAACACCACAACCAACTTCTCAGGCCCCGGAATCGACCAGACCGGCAATGTAGACCCCCACGCCGTCACCATCTCAGGCATCGCCCTCAACCCCCTCTACGCGCCCGCAGACCTCCCCGTCTCCCTCCAGAACTACGAACGCGACATCAACAACCCCGGCGAATACCCCTACACCCGCGGGCTCTTCCCCCAAGGCTACCGCACCCGCCTCTGGACCATGCGCCAGTTCGCCGGCTTCGGCTCCGCCGATGACACCAACGAACGCTTCAAATACATCCTCGCACAAACCGCAACCAAAACCGCCGCCAACACCGGCCTCTCCACCGCCTTCGACCTCCCCACCCTCATGGGCCGCGACTCCGACGATGTACTCTCCATGGGCGAAGTCGGCAAATGCGGCGTCGCCATCGACACCATCGAAGACATGCACCGCCTCTACGCAGATATCCCCATCGGCTCCGTCACCGTCTCACAAACCATCAACGGCCCCGCATGCGTCATCTGGGCAATGTACCTCGCCATGGCCAAACAACGCGATATCCCATGGAACCAACTCGGAGGCACACTCCAAAACGACATCCTCAAAGAGTTCCACTCACAAAACGAGTTCATCTACCCACCCGAAGCCTCCGTCAAACTCGTCGTAGACACCATCGAGTTCCAATCACAGCACCTCCCCAAATGGAACTCCGTCTCCATCTCAGGATACCACATCCGAGAGTCCGGCTCGTCGGCAACCCAAGAACTCGCCTTCACCCTCCGCGACGGCATGGAATATGTCGAAGCATGCCTCCTTCGAGGCATGGACATCGAAGAGTTCGCCCCACGCCTCTCCTTCTTCTTCAACGCACACAACGAGTTCTTCGAAGAAATCGCCAAGCTCCGCGCCGCACGCCGAATCTGGGCACGCATGATGCGCGAACGCTACGGCGCCAAAAACAAACGCTCCTGGTTCATGAAAACCCATGTCCAAACCGCAGGCTGCTCACTCACAGAGCAACAACCCTACAACAACATTGTCCGCGTCGCCTACCAAGCAATGGCAGGTGTCCTCGGCGGGTGCCAATCACTCCACACCGACTCCATGGACGAAACCCTCGGCCTCCCAACAGAACAAGCCGTCACCATCGCACTAAGAACACAACAAATCCTCGCACATGAAACCGGCGTCACCCGCACAACCGACCCCCTCGGCGGCTCCTACTTCATCGAAGCACTCACCGACAAGGTCGAAGCAGAAGCCCTCGCCTACATCGAAGAAATAGACAACATGGGCAGAGGCCCATGGAAACCAGAACACGCAACCACCTCATCACTCGACGACGGCGGCTGCGTCAGCGGCATCCACAAAGGCTACTTCCGCAGACAAATCGCAGAAGCATCCTACCGCTACTCCGAAGAATGCGAAGCAGGCGACCGCGTCATCGTCGGCGTCAACGAATACATCGACCCCAACGAAGTCCGCCAGGTCGAAATCCTCACCATCTCCGAAGAAGTCGAAACCGTCCAGAACGAACGCCTCGCAGAGTTCAAATCCCGCCGCGACGCCGCCGCAGTCTCATCCGCCCTCGAAGCCATCCGCTCCGCCGCCCGCGAAGGCGAGAATGTCATGCCATCACTCGTCGAAGGCTCATTGGCCAACTGCACCCTCGGCGAAATGGTCCAAGCCATGGCCGACATCTACGGCCGCTACACCGGCGGACCAGAGTGGTAAACGAAGTGCATTTTTAGGGAACCGCTAGCCATTTCGTGCGTATGTAGCATTGCATCGAAGGGGCGAAAAATGGTTGGCAGAGGCATCACATTCGAGCAGTGGCGAGAAGTAAATTACTCAACAAATGGGATTCGATATGTCATCTGTACCTTACGACAACTGCACCTACACCCCCAATTGAAGCCCAAGATGGTCACACTTGGGCTTTACCATCTCCTGAAAACAGACGGGTCATATATACAAGCGGTTGTATTGCGACAGCGCAGCCAACGAAGGTCCGCCAACTCTTGTCGCACAAAGAAATCTCGATGCTCATCGAAGCGGAAATCTCCACATTCTCGTAAGAAGAAACTTTCTAAGAGTGAACAAATTACCCTTTCTTCACCAATTGTACATGAAACAATGGAAGAAGCCAAAGCAAGATTTGCTCGCCCCACAACTGTAGTCAAAAAAAATCCGACTCGGTTTCAACATCGCAATTTCGAAGAAATCAGTCATCGGTTCACTAAAGAATGTAGAATTCGACTGGGCAATACATCTCACATTGATAAAGATAGTTTTATCCACCCTGCCGAAGGAATCCCGATCTCTCTTCTTTAGCAGGTGCCCGCCTTCCCCTCTTCGGTGCCCTCCTTTGACCCGAAGGGCAAAGGAGGTCTTCAAACAACCCACTACTCAAGAACCTCCTTTACCCTTCGGGTCAAAGGAGGGCACCATTACCATTTCTTCCGAATCTCAATCACACCCGATTCCCCAAGATAATCCCTCGCCGACGACCACTTCCAATCTTCACTCCGTTCAACCAATCCCCGCTTCACCGGGTTCTGATGAATGTAGTTCACCTTCTCACACAGCTCATCAAGATCTCGAACATTTCGATCATACCCACCGCCCCGCTGCCAAAATCTCACGATCCCATCCGAGTCAGTCAACGAACCAATCACAGGCTCATCCCGGTCACGCCATCTCTTAATCATCCGCCGCCCAAACCCTTGCTTCACCCCACGCATGATCGGCGAAACCTCACCATCACCGGGCACAACCACCACATGCACATGTTCAGGCATCACCACCCAAGCAATCACATCAAACCCAAGCCGCACACGCTGCACCTCAAGATGCTCCACAAACGCATCCCGAGTCTGCGAATCGCTCAACAACCCAACCCGGCGATAACAAGAGAATGTCAATGACCGTGCCTGTCCCACAATGTCATACCGACGAACACCCATAACCCCATTCTACACAACACCCCCTCTTCAGTGCCCTCCTTTATCCCGAAGGGTAAAGGAGGTCTTCCAATTACTAAAGAACCTCCTTTACCCTTCGGGATAAAGGAGGGCACCAAACAATCCACTCGACTTCCCCGCCCCGTGCGCAAAATCCCCGCACTCCTCAACTCCCCTCTTGTGCCGCGCCGCCGTTGTGCGATAATTCCCACATGGAACACCAAACACATCAGCCCATCCTCACCGACCAACTCCTCGAAGACCTCCTTACCGCCGAGCTCGGCACGCTCGACCTCTGCCAGATCCACCACCTCAAACTCGCCGACCTCGCCGCCATCCTCGAATCCGAAACCTTCCAACGCGCACGCGATTCCTTCGATCGCATCAACACCGCACGCCAATCACTCATCGAAACCGAATCCAAAACCCACGCTGCCGCCAAGCTCAACGACATCTGCAAATGCACACCAAAAAACTCCGCAGAATCGGAAACCATCCGCAAAGCAGCCACAGCCCTCGCTCGACCAAACGCCGCTAAACTCTCCGCATGCTCACCATCCTCTGCGCCATGCAACCCGAAGCCGACGCGATCATCCGCGCCCTCGATCTCACTTCAAAGCCCACACCTTGGGCAACAAACCTCCCGCCGAATCTCTGGACCGGCGGCACCGAAACCGCACCCATCACCCTCGTCACCAACGGCTTCGACCCGCGCACCAACGCCAACCTCATCGGCACCACCCCCGCGACCCTCGCAACCCAACTGCTCATCAACCACCTCAACCCAACGCGCCTGCTCATCGCCGGTGCCGCCGGCGGCTGCTCACAATCGACCTCCATCGGCGAAGTCTTCCTCATCGAAAATGCCTACCACCACGACCGCCGAATCCCCCTCCCCGAGTTCACCCACTACGCCCACGGCCCCGAACCCCTCCACTGCACACCAGAACTCGCCGACATTTTCAATGCCCGCCCCGCCAACATCTCCACCGGCAATGCCCTCGACACCCTCGATCACGAGCTGGAATTTTTCAGAGCGCACAACATCACCGTCAAGGACATGGAAACCGCCTCCATCGCCTGGACCGCATCGCTGCACAATATTCAAACAATCGCCATCCGCTCGATCACCGATTTCTACGATCACCCAACCCCAGAAAACCAGTTCCTAGCCAACTTCGACCTCGCCCTCACCACCCTCGCCAATGCAATCGCCGCCGCCGTCCCAAAGCTCGCTGCCCAATGCACCTAGTCCCCAGAAGCAGATTCAGTCTTCAACCGATTCGCCTTCGATCGTCAAGCCCACCGGATCATCCTTCCGCCCCGGATGCCCGAACCACGCGTTCCGCTCATCCGCATTTTCATACTTCGCCTTGAGCAATGCTGCAACATCCTTCATCGATCCATCCGAAGCCACCCAATCTGTGTGCACATCAGGGAAATCGATCTTACAGTTCTCGCACTTGTTCGTATCCGAGAACCGGATCGGGCACCAGAACGATTCCACATTCCGCAACATCTCCGATCCCAGCGACCACACCCCGGTCATCCAGTCGCAATACAAGCACCAAATCAGATCATGCCCAACCAGCCCATCAAACTTCTGGCGTGAGAGATTCACCCATTCGCTCTGCTTGTACTTCGGAAATCGAACCAGCCAAATCAAGAGCGGGTACGCAACCAACTCCGTGACACGAACAACCCAGAACACCGGCACCGCGAGGGTTGTCGCCCACAAAGCAGCATGATTCCGCCATCGCCCAACGACCACATTGAGCACCTTGACAATTCGCGGCCCCTTCTTCGCCCGCAGGTTGACCAACTCATGACCCCAGGACCAGAGTGTTAATCCGACAACCTGCCCCGCAACGCCGCCGATGAGCCCTCGCCAACCAAAGATGATCACCCCGGCAAGCCAAGGGGCAACCGTAAACCAGGTGATCACCAGATCCAGCATCGGCGCACGGCAGCATGCCCGTGACATTGATTTGCCCAACCCGCCGAGGCGAGGCAACCAGTGCAATGCGATTGCTCCGAGGAGAATCCCGGCGATCGAGAATCCCATTGTCCATGTTACCTGTTCCATTTTTCACCTCTCGCATTGTCGGCTTGCGGCTACTGGCCACCGAGTGCTTCATCAACCGCTCTTCGCACGATATCCGCTTCAAAGCCTCGGCGGGCAAGCCGACCAGATAATCGGCGTACCTTCTTGATTCGTTCTAACGAATCGGGCATCGTACGGGCACCGCTGATTGCGATTTTGAGCGCATCGGCGTACATATCCCGCTCGCCCAGGGCCTCGCTGATCACAAGGTCTGTGATATCACCCGATACACCTTTGGCGCGGAGCTTGGCTTCGAGCAATCGGCGGCCGGCGGGCTTGCGGAGCAGCTCGCGGCGGACCAAGCCGCGTGCAAACAGTTCGTCGTCGAGCGCGCCGATCGAATCTATCTTTTCGACAGCCCAGATGGCGGCGTCGCGATCGTGCCCACGCCAGCAGAGTGTGCGCTCGAGGTCTGAACGGCTCCTGGCGCTGAGCGTCAGCATCCGCATGGCTGAGCGTAATGCGTTCTGGCGGGTCATTTCCTTGAAGAGCGCATCGAACAACTCGGGGGTCCATCGCATACTTTTCTTGAGCTCATGCGTGTTCCGGGTTTCGATCTTGATCCGCCCGATGCGTTTTCCATCTACAACAACCATCACGCGGGCGGTATCGTCGCGGCAGACTGGGAGCCCGGTGATTTTTTCTGAGCCGTCGTTGGCTAGTCGTTTCAGGTTCATCTGTGGCGGCAGCCGGCGCGGTTTGTATTTCTTCGCGTCCATCAACGCAGCCCGTCAAGGTACCCAGAGATTTCTGAGATTCCTTGGGCATCCCCCACCCGAATGGCCACCGTATGACCTGTTTCAAGATACGCGATGGCTTCGGCGTTTCGATCGAGTGACTCGAGCGAGCGGGCGATGTGGAAATAGGCGTAGGTGTAGTCTGGATCCGCCTCGATTGCTTGCTCGAAGTATTCAACCGCCTTTGCATGGTCATTGGCCTTGGCGTGCTCTTGGGCGATGCCGTAGAGCAGGAAGGCGTCGCCGGGTTCAAGGGCGAGGAGTTTTTCGAGTTGGGCGATGCTTGGCATGCGTGGACCTTACTTCGAGTAATCGAATACGCCACGACCTGATTTGTTGCCCAAGCGTCCCGCGGTGACGAGTTGTTTGAGCAATGGGCAGGCGAGGTATCTTGGGTTGTTTAGGCCGTCGGCCATGACTTGCATGATGTGCACGCAGGTGTCGAGGCCGATGAAATCTGCGAGGCGGAGCGGTCCCATTGGATGGGCCATGCCGAGTTTCATGATGTCGTCGATGTGCTCTGGTTCTGCAACGCCTTCCATCCAGGTATAGAACGCTTCGTTGATCATGGGCATCAGGATGCGGTTTGACACGAATCCTGCGCGATCGTTGGCGGGGACGGCGACCTTGCCCATTGCTTGGGCCATTGCGATGGTGCGAGCGGTGGTTTCTTCAGAGGTTGCCAGCCCGTTGATGACCTCGACGAGTTTCATGACCGGGACCGGGTTGAAGAAGTGCATGCCGATGAATCGGTCGGCGGATTCGCCGACGCTTGTCGCCAGATCGGTGATCGAGATCGAGCTGGTGTTTGTTGCGAGAATCGGGGTGCCTTTGACCTCTTTGACGAGTTGTGAAAATATTTGCTTTTTCACATCGGCGTTTTCTACAACGGCTTCGATGATGATGTCTGCGTCAAGAATCGGCGCCATGTCATTGGCGTAGGTGATGCGTGTTTTTGCGGCGTCTGCATCTTCTTGTGACATGCGTCCTTTTTCGACAGCGCGGGCGAAGAGTTTGTTGTGCAGTGCGGTGCAGCGATCGAGGGCGTCTTTGGAGAGGTCGTAGACGACGGTTTGGAAGCCGCCGACGGCGGAGATGTGTGCGATACCTCCGCCCATCTGTCCTGAGCCGATGATGCCTACCTTATTGATTCCGTGATCGGTATTGCTCATGATTTGATCCTCTGTAATGGTCGAATGCGTTGAGTTCAAAGTATATGCAGGGCTCATTGCGGCTTCCTCGTGATGCCGAGGGTCTACAGTTTGGGCTTGACCCACCGCCCAGACAATCCCGATCGAGAGCCCAGTGAGAACGCGCCGTTGCGTCCTGAGGAGACGCTGTACGCGGAGAGCGGGAAGGAAGAGCTTGTTGTTGGTCCGACGACGATCACCCCGGCGAACTTGGTGGATGACGAGCGGTTCAAGACGGGGCGATTGGCCGGGCTGACGATGTGGTCTGCGATCTTGTTCCTTGCTTGGCCTGTGATTATTGAATCGATGCTCAACTCGCTGGTCGGGCTGGTGGACACGAAGCTCTCGGCGGGGCTCGAGCAGGGTGTGGCGGCGACGGATGCGATTGGTGGCGCGAGCTACATTATGTGGCTGATGGGCTTGGTGTTCATGGCGTTGGGCGTGGGTGCGACGGCGTTGATTTCTCGCTCGGTCGGGAAGGGGCGCATTGGGGTTGCCAATGCGGTGCTCGGGCAGACGGTTCTGTTATCGATGATTTCGGGCTTGGTTGTCGGGGTCTTGGTCTGGTTCTTTGCGCCGGGTGTGCCTTTGCTCTTGAAGATGACGCCGGAGGCGGCGAGGCTCTTTGAGGAGTACATGCGGATTATCGCGATCGGGGTGCCTGCGGCATCGGTTTTGTTTGCGTTGATTGCGTGCTCGCGTGGCGCGGGGGATTCTGTTTCGCCTTTGAAGGTGATGATCGTTCGCAATGTGGTCAATATGATTGTGAGCTGGGCGTTTTCTGGTGTTGAGATCTTTGGGTTTGTAAGCCCGTTGGGCTTTGACTGGGGCGTCACCGGGATCGCGTTGGGGACTATTCTGGGCGACCTTGCCGGGGCGTTGTATATTTTGCACAAGGCACGAACGGGGAGTTGGGGCATAAAGCTCAAAGCGATCCGGATGCGGCCGCATGCGGTGACGGTGGTTCGGCTTGTCCGGCTCGGTATTCCGAATTTTTTGGAGACCTTTGGGCTCTGGATCGGGAACTTTTTCATTATTGCATTTGTGGGCCTGCTTGGTTCGCAGCTGATGACCGATGGGCTGCTTGGGGCTCATATCATCGGGATCCGGATTGAAGCGTTTAGCTTTATGCCTGGGTTTGGTGTTGGTATGGCGGCGGCGACGCTCGCGGGGCAATACCTTGGGATGGGGCGTCCGGACCTCGCGAAGAAGGCGGTCTGGCGGTGCACGGTGATCGCGTCGGGGCTTATGGGCTTCTTTGGTGGCGTGCTGATCGTGTTTCCTCGTCAGATCACCGCGATGCTTTCGACGCAGCCGATCCATCTGCAGGAGGTGCCTTCGCTGCTGGTGGTGTGCGGGATTGTGCAGGTACCGTTTGCGATTGGTATTGTGCTTCGATCGGCGATGCGTGGCGCGGGCGATGTGAAGGCGGTGATGGCGTTGACCTGGACCGCGACCTACGCGGTTCGGTTGCCTTTGGCGTATGTTTTCAGCGGCGTGGATATACCGGTTCCTGCGTTTCTTGGCGGGGGGATGATTATGAATCCTGATTTGCCGATGCAGTGGTTTGATCTTGAACCGGGGCTGACCATGCTCTGGATTGCGCTGTGCTGCGAGATGGTGATCCGCGGAGCGTTTTTCGCGGCTCGGTTCTTTCAGGGCGGGTGGCTGAAGGTGAAGATCTGAGCAAGATCTCGGCGTGGGATGGGCATCTGTGTGTGACCAATACGGGCGGGGCGAGTATCGCGAAAATCGTGATTCTTGCCTAGACTATTGGGCGATCAATCGCGCATGAGGAGACTTCGATGGCCAAGACGCTTGGATCCGCGACGACAGAGTTTGAGAAGATGGATCGGTGTGGTGATCTGGATCATCGCCCGCGGGTTTTGCTTGGCAAGATGGGGCTCGATGGGCATGACCGAGGGGTCAAGGTGATCGCTCGGGCGCTGCGGGATTCTGGGGTGCATGTGATTTATTCGGGGTTGTGGCAGACGCCCGCGTCGCTCGCGATTTCTGCACGCGATGAGGATGTTGATGTGATCGCGGCTTCGATGATGAGTAACTCGCATCTGGTGCTTGGGCCGAAGCTTGTCAGCGAGCTCAAGGATTCTGGGCGATCCGACATCCCGGTGCATATGGGCGGGATTCTGCCTGCCGAGGATATTGCAAAGCTCAAAGAGGCGGGCGTGCAGAGGTGCTTCCCGACGGGGACGGGGCTGATCGAGATCGTCAATGCGGTGCGTTCGGTTGTTGCCAAGCAATCTGAGGAGATTGAGGGCTCGAACCCGACTGCGCAGCTCGCTCGCGACCTTTCGCTGATGCATGATGGGAAGAAGATCCGCGAGGGGGCCAAACGAAGGCGGCCGAAGCGGGTGATTGGGCTGACGGGCTCGCCTGGGGCGGGCAAGAGCACGCTGGTTGCTCAGCTTGTTGGCGAGTACGCACGGCGGGCTGAGGGCAATGAGTCGCTCGGGCGGTGTGCGGTGATCGCGTTTGATCCGAAGAGCCCGATCACATCGGGTGCGTTGTTGGGGGATCGGCTTCGGGTTGATTTTAACACGCTGAGCGACCGGGTGTTTTATCGGTCGCTTGCGATCCGTGGGGAGGATTACCACGGGCTCAATGATATTTTGGATTTGATCGGCGGGGCTTGCGAGGGTGGCGAGGCGTATGACACGGTCTTTGTTGAGACGGTTGGCGCTGGGCAGAATGAGACGATGATCCGTGAGTTTGTGGATACGACGGTTGTGGTGCTGACTCCGGGGATGGGTGATTCGGTGCAGATGGATAAGGCCGGGATATTAGAGATCGCGGATATTTATGTGTGCAACAAGGCCGACCATCCGGGTGAGGACCAGCTTGTTCGTGAGCTTCGTGAGATTGCGGGGCGTTGCCCGATCATCGAGACGGTCGCAACGCATGCCAAGGGGATTCCCGAGTTGCTTGATGCGTTGCTCTGAGTAGCAGTGTTCGGGCATCGGGTGGCGGCGGGCGATGGTGAGTGATTCGCTTGGGTTGGCTTTGGTATAACAAATTAAAAACGCCCGAAGCCTCGGCTTCGGGCGTTTTTGTTTTTGTACCGATCACTCCGGGGAGCGATCAGATTTGATTACTTGCCACAACCTGCATTGAAGAGTGCGAGGTATGCGAACACGTCCTGAAGGTTCAGGTTGATCGGATCGTCACCAGTCAGCTCTGCTGCAGGATCATTTGCATTGAAGAGTGCGAGGTAAGCGAATACATCCTGAAGGTTCAGGTTTGGTGGGTTGTCGCCGGTGAGCTCTGCGAAGCAGTCCATTGGTGGGCTGAATGGCTGGTGGCCAGCAGGGCCGAAGAGCGACAGGTCCATTGAGGTGTAAGGTACTTCAGCACCTGCGTCACAGCTGAAATCACCGAATGCGAACGAACCAACATAGGTGCCGAAGGCATCGTAGAGGTCGAACACATCTTCTGAACCGGTGCCGTTTGCCAGTGTGACTGGGTTGACATTCTGATCCTGATCGATGAACCAGGTGCCGTCCATGTTATCGACTGGAACACCACGAGGAGCCGATGCGTTGATCGCGGTCAGTCCCTGGTTTGCAACATCGCCGTCGATGACGCTGTCGCCATCGAGGTCCTGGGTGCCGGGCTGGATGTATGTTTGGCTGTAACCAAAGTCATGACCACCATCGGCATCGATGTCAGAGAAGCTGTTGAGGTTGACCGAGAAGGCACTCTGTGCATCGCTGTCGGTGTCGCCGAGCTCGAACATCGCATTCGATGAACTTGAGGACGACGAGGTCAGGTCCACGATGAAGGTGTAGGTGGACACGAGCCCGGGAGGCGCGAGGTTGCCTGGGAGGGTTGCGAAGAGGAACCCGGCCAATGGGAGCTGTGTAACACAGTCGCCGAAGCCGTTGGTTACATCGCGGACATCCCAGATGGTGCCGAAGCCGACAACGCCGTCGCCGAAGCCGTCGGTGTCGGTGTCAACATCGGGGATGAGGCTTGCGACTGAGAATGAGAAACAGTCGACGAGGGTATCGGAGTGGATATCGCCCCAGTCGAGCCATGTGTTGTCGATGTTGGAGGTGCTTGGGTCATCCAAGATACCAACGGTGCCGCCAACGCCACAGGGGTCGCCGTTGTCGAGTACCCATGCGAGCTGTGCTTCATCGCCAGCAGCTGCGGGGCGAACGCCGGTTGTTGCAGCGATGGCGATTTTTTCACCGGTTGCTACATTGTAGTAGATGTGACCCTGGAACTGGGACTTCATGGTACCCATATGGTACTGCTCTGGGGTTCTGTCTTCTGATGCCATTGCAGGTGTTGCGAGACATCCTGCAGCGATTGCGAGACTGAGTGCACTTGTTGCCTTCATGGAAAGCTCCTCTTTTCTAAATTTAGTAACCACAACTCGAGACTGTATATCCGAAATGGACAGCCTGGAACGAACATAAATAGATCTTCATCAATACACATTGATGCAGATCATCCAAACACTGCCGCTTCGAGGTTCTCTCTCTTCCTCAGTTGCCTCTACGACCCACGAGTCGGCGTCTGAGAGAAGCAACCCTTCAGCGGTGACCACGAACACAGATCAGATCTTCACAAATGGATCTTCTCCCTGTCGGAGCCATGTACCGAATATACCTCGGTGGCCTCACGATGCAAGAGCAGATTGGGCGAATTTGCGAGTTTTCTGGCGAATCTTGGGAAGAATGGGGCGAAGTAGCGTTGGCACTAACCATAATTTTGGGTCCATAGGTCTGAGAACCCTGCATTATCGCGTGTGGGAACCGGCGAGGGATTCGAGGAAAGAATCAAAGAATCCTGCGGAATCGTGAGGCCCGGGCGAAGCTTCTGGATGAAACTGCACCGCACGGACCGGGCGGGAGGGGATTTGGAACCCGGCGAGCGTGCGATCATTGAGATGGACATGGGTCATTTCAGCGCCGAGGGCTTCAAGCGAGCTTTGATCAACCGCAAAGCCGTGGTTCTGGCTTGTGATTTCAATCCGCCCGTTGAGGAGGTTGAGCACCGGTTGATTGGCCCCACGGTGCCCGAAGGGGAGTTTGTAAGTGGTTGCGCCGAGGGCGAGCGCCAAGAGTTGGTTGCCCAGGCAGATGCCGTAGACGGGGAGTTGCTCGAGTTGTGGATCTGTGAGGATTTCAGCGAGTTGGTCGATGAGCGATTGGACGGCTTCTGGGTCGCCGGGCCCGTTGGAAACGAAAAGGCCGTCGGCTTGGCCTTGGAGGTACTTGGCCTTGATCGCCTCCGCGGTGATTGTTGGGGGCACCACCTGTACTTGGATGCCTCGCTGGGTGAGCGAGCGTGCGATGTTGGATTTGAGGCCGCAATCGATGAGGAGGGCCGTCGGCTGGCTTGTGGTGCTGGAATCTGGCGAAGCTCGGTCTGGCTTGGCTGCCCATTGCCCTTGGTCTTCATGCCACGCGGATTCTGAGTGGGTTGCAACGCGGGTTGCGAGGTCTTGGGCGAGCATCGGGGGGGCGTCTTTGGCGATTTGAACGAGTTGTTGATCGGTGATATCGGTGCGATCGGTGAGGGCTGCCTGGACGACGCCTTGGGTCCGCAGGTGTCGGGTGAGCTCGCGGGTGTCTATGCCTGCGATGGCGAGGACATGGTGCTGGGCGAGCAGTTTATCGAGCGAGCAATCGGCGCGTGCGTTGGAATAGTGCTTGGGGAGCTGGTGGACCACGAATCCGGAGACCCGGACTCGATCGGACTCGAAGTCCTCGGCGTTTGCGCCGGTGTTGCCGATCAATGGGGCGGTTTGGATGAGGATTTGTGCGGTGTAGGAGGGGTCGGTGAGGGACTCTTGGTACCCGGTCATGGCGGTGTTGAAGACGAGTTCTGCGGCTTGGCAGATGCCTTGGTTGACCGCTCCGAAGGGGACACCGCAGTAGATGCGGGCGTCTGCGAGGGCGAGTCTTGCGATGGGTTTTGATTTGTGTTTCGTGCTCACAAAGACCAGTGTAGGATTGATGGTGTCCCTGTTCCCGACCAGCGATGATTCTCTGCCGACTTTCGATCCTGAATCGACGATGTTTGTTCGTGTGGCGATCGAGCGGGGGTTGGATCGCGCGGATGGGTTGAGCTATCGCTCTGACGAGCCGGTGCGGGTTGGGCAGCGGGTGATTGTTCCGGTCGGGCGGGGCAACACCGCGACCGGGGGGATCGTGATTGAAGCCGGGGGGATGGAGCTGCTCAATGGGTTTGATCCGCGAAAGGTCAAACCGATTTCGGAGATTACTTCGTCTGGCATCGAGCCGGGCGTTGTGGAGCTGGCACGGTGGATGAGCAAGTACTATCTGTGCCCGCTCGGGATGGTGCTGAACTCGGCGTTGCCATCTGCGGTGAAATCGCGGACGGGGGCGAAGACGCGGATTGGCGTGCAGGTTTGCGTATCGGTTCCAGAAGATGCAGAGGGCGTGCTCGTTGGGAAGACGAAGTTTGCTTGGGAGCAGATTTGCGGGTTGGCGGACGATGTTTTTCCGGCGGATCCGAAGGCGCTTCGGGTGAAGCTGGGGTTGAGCAACTTGACGCCGATCAATCGGCTTTTGAAGGCGGGGTTTCTCGAAACGGTTGAGATTCAATCTATACGGGCGGCGGAGGTCTTTGATCTGCTTGAGCAGCGCGAGGATACGCGGCCGATGCTCAATGAAGAGCAGTCGGGCGTGGTCGATGGGATCTCGAAGACGCTCGATGCCTTTGGGGTTCATCTTGTGCAGGGCGTGACGGGGTCTGGGAAGACAGAGGTGTACATGCATCTGATTGATCGGGTGCTTGCGCGGGGCAAGACTGCGTTGGTTTTGGTGCCTGAGATTGCGTTGACGCCTCAGACGGCGGGGCGGTTTGTTTCGCGGTTTGGGGGTGTGGGCGTTTCGGTGCTTCATTCTGGGCTGAGCGCATCGACAAGGCACAAGCAATGGGCTTCGGCTCGTGATGGCCAATCGCGTGTGGTTGTTGGGGCGCGATCGGCGGTTTTTGCTCCGTTGTCGGATCTGGGCATGATCGTGGTGGATGAGGAGCATGACAGTTCGTACAAGCAGGATTCGATGCCGAGGTACAACGGGCGTGATGCGGCGGTCAAGAGGGCGCAGCTCGAGGGATGCCCGGTCGTGCTTGGGTCTGCTACGCCTTCGTTGGAGAGTTACGCCAACGCGATGGACGGGCGGTATACGCGTTGGAGGCTTGCCACGCGGGCGACCGGGGGGTTGATGCCGAGCGTGCGGGTGATTGATATGGAGCGAGATGTTCACCGGAAGCTTGATGGGAAGAATGAGGCGTTGCGGCGGAAGACGGATGCGATCGGCCCGAGCTTGCACGATGCGATTGTGGAGACGATTGAATCTGGATCACAGGCGTTGTTGCTGCTCAACCGGCGGGGGTTCGCCAGTGTGGTGGTGTCTACGGATCCTCAGTGCGGATGGAAGCTCGAGTGTGATCAGTGCGATGCGACGATGGTCGTTCATCGCGGGTCGGTGCGGACGCAGAGCGGGCGGCGGTATGTGCGGTGCCATCATTGCGGCTCTGAGCGGCTGATCCCCAAGAGCTGCCCGATGACCGGCAAACCCGTGGTCGAGCTTGGTGCGGGGACACAACGGGTAGAAGAGGAGATCGAGCGGCGGTACGGCGAGCTGTTGTCGCTGCGGGAGGGTGAGGGCTTCGCACGGGTTGATTCGGATTCGATGCGGAGCGCGAAGGACTATTTCAGAACGCTTGACCGGTTCGGCAGCGGCGCGTTGAAAATGCTGCTGGGGACGCAGATGATCGCGAAGGGTCTGGATTTCCCGAATGTCTCGCTCGTCGGGGTGCTGAGCGCGGATACGGCGTTGTACTTGCCCGATTTTCGGGCTGAGGAGAGGACCTTTCAGCTTGTGAGCCAGGTGGCGGGGCGGGCGGGGCGTGGGTCGACGCCGGGGCGGGTCCTTGTGCAGACGCTGAATCCGTTGAGCCCGGCGATCACGCTTGCGGCGGAGCACCGGTACGACACCTTTGCATCGCAGGAACTGACCAATCGGCGGCTTGCGGGTTTCCCCCCTTGCACACGGATGGCTCGGGTGGTGATCCGGCATAAGGATCATGCGAGAGCGCACGCGATTGCGTTGCAGATTGGCGATGCGCTCCGGCGTGATGGCGTGGAGGGGGTGCAGATCACTGGGCCGATGGAATGCGTGATTTCAAAGATTGCGAATCAGTACCGGTGGTCGATCGAGCTTGTCGCGCCGCGGGCGAATCTGATCCAGCTTGCGCTCGGGAGGGTGCGGGCGGAGGGGCTGCTGAAGAGCGATGCGAGCTGCGGGATTGATGTTGATCCCATCTGGCTGATGTGATTATTCAGGCTGCGGATCTGGATCAACCTCTGGTTCGCCCCCACTGCTGCCCACGATTCGTACACGCACCGGGTGCCCCTGCTTGGGAACACGGTCACGATCGGCGATCCAGATTGGTTCCTCGGTTGCTGCGTCGGGGGAGGTGGTCCATGCGGGTGCGATGACCTCGGTAGAGAAGGGTGTCAGTGCGACGAGGGTGCCATCCAAATCGGCGGCGTAGCCCTGGTCATCGAGCCTTGAGCCGGCAAAGACCAGCCCGTTCCATGTGTCAGACTCTGTGAGCGGTCTGGAAGTTTCGACATGCATCACCCATGATTCGATCTGGATCGGTTCATTCTCTGCGGAGATGATCTGCACCTGGAGTTGATCGCCGATCGGCGCGATGAGTTTCTTTGCGTCTGGATCGGTGCGCAGTGGTTCGCCCGGTTCAAACCCCGCTGCGAGCAGGGCGGCGTGGAGTGATGATGGTTTTACCTCGGCGACGAGGAGCGATTCATGCTCGCGGGAGTCGGGTGCGGTGATCAGCATTTCGAGGTAGACATCGGGTGTGGCGGGATGATGGCAGTCGATCGCGATTTTCGCATCAAACTCGACGATGCCTTCGGCTACGAAGAGTCCGGGGAGTAGCTCATCGAGTTTGGGCGTGGTGGGCTCTGGGGTTGCTGCCAGCAATCCGAGCGAGAGGATGGATGGGATTAGCCACACTTTGTACGCTCCGAGAGCTTGATGGCGAGTTGGCGGAACTGCTCGCCTCGTTGCTCGTAGTTGGTGAACTGATCCCATGAGGCGCATCCCGGGGAGAGGAGCACCGCATCGCCGGGGGCGGCGTGCTGCATAATGGTGCGCATGGCGGATGGGAGAGTTCCGCAGTCGTGTGCGTTGGCGCTGGCTGCGGCGGCGATTGCTGCGCCGGTTGCCCCGATGGTGTAGAGCCCGGCGATGGACTCTGCGAGTTGGCTGATTGGCGTGAGGTCGGAACCCTTGTCGTAGCCGCCTGCGATGAGGTGGATTGATTTGCGATTGACGACTTGCGAGACCGCATCGACGGCCAAGAGCGTTGCATTCGGGACTGTGCACTTTGAGTCGTTGTAGAAATGGATCCCATTGGAATGGTGACAGAGCGAGAGCCGATGATCAAGCCCGGGGAATGTGCGAACAGCTTTTTCGATCGTCTGTGGATCGTATTGATGATGGATGGAGGTGAGCATGGCTTGAACGGCGGCGTCGGCCATTGCCGCGTTCATCGCGTTGTGTGCTCCGGGAAGCGTGCAGTTGGGTCGCTCATCGGATTGTTGAAGAACGAATCGCTGGACGCCTTGGTTTGTTTTCCAATCAGCCAGCGAGCTATGAAGCACGGCTGAGGAGCCGTGTGATTGATTGGCGAAGATTGATGCCTTGCAGGCTTGGTAGTGTGCGTATGAGCCGTGCCAGTCGGTGTGGTTCTCTGTGCAGTTGGTCACCAGGGAAACAGCGGGCGAGAGAGAATCGAGCCAGTGCAGCATGGCGCTGGAGAGTTCGAGGACGATGATGGTCTCATTGGTGAGTTGCCCGAGTTGATCGAGCACGGAGGCGCCGATGTTACCTGCGAGGATACTCTTGACCCCCGCTGCCTTCAGCCCGGCGTGTGTCATGGCTGCGGTTGTGGATTTGCCCGCTGACCCGGTGATCGCTATGAGCCTCGATTGGTCGAGGAGGTCGAGGGCGATCTGGATTTCGGTGGTGATCGGGACGCCTTGATCGTGTGCTGCATTGAGGTAGCGGTTCGCCCAGGGCTTGGGAACTGCGGGGTTGGCGATCACGCAGTCGGCGTTTACAAAGTCTTCGACCCGGTGTTCGCCGAGCCGGAGTTGGATCTTGCCTGAATCGATGAGCGGCTGCAGGGTTGCGATCGAATCGGCAAGGGTTGCTTGATCGGCGAGGTCGGTGACGAGGACCCTTGCGCCCATTGCCGCGAGGTGCTTGGTCACTGCGGCACCACCCGCGAATCGCCCGAGCCCCATCACGGTGACGGATTTTTCTGACCAGCTTTGGATGGGCGTTTGAGTGATGGCGTTTTCTCTTGCCAGAGACGGCTTGGGAATTTATGGATACAGCACGAGTTCGATTTCTCGGCGTTCTTCGGATTCGAATCCGACAACGGTGAGGGTGACGCTTTGACCCGTGAGGAGCCCGCGTTCTGCCATGAGGACGAAGAAACGATCTGGATTGTTCACGCTGATGCCGTCTACAGCAAGGACTCGATCGCCGGCGCGGAGCCCCGCGGCGGAGGCCGCAAAGCCGTCCCAGACTTGCAGGACTCGAACGAGGGAATCATTTTCACGGTTGATGAGCATCCCGAGTTGAACCATGATCGGCTGGGCGATGCGACCGGCGAGGACTTGGGGTTTCATTTTCGCGAGTTTGACCTTGAGATCGATGGGGGCATTGTTGCGGTAGACGCGAACGGTGATGGTGTCGCCGGGGCGCCCAGAACTCACGAGCGTGGAGAGGGATTCGACATCGATGATTGGCGAGCCTTCGATTGCGGTGATGATGTCGTTTTGTTGCATCCCCGCGGCCAGTGATGGGCCGTCGGATTCGAGGTCTGTGACGAGTATTCCTGTCAGCGATTCGCCCTGATCTGTGTTCCATCTTTGGAGGTTGCCCGGGCGAGGGTTGAACATGATGCCGAGGTAGCCGTGGGATACGGAGCCGAAGCGGAGGATCTGGGAGACGATTGGTTCGATGGTGCCGAGTGGTATGGCGAATGAGATGCCGGCGGAGTCGCCGCCGGAGTCTTCAATCGAGCCACCGATGGATCGTGCGGTGGCGATGGCGACGGACATGCCGATGACATGCCCATCGGTGTTGACGAGTGGCCCGCCCGAGTTGCCTGGGTTGACGGCGGCGTCGGTCTGGATGTAGTTGGTGTACCCTCCGAGCACATTGGAGCCTGGAGCTTGGCGTCCGAGCCCGGAGACGATGCCCTCGGACATGGAGAACTTGAAGCCGAAGGGTGAGCCGAATGCGAAGACGCGTTCACCACGCCTTGGTAGGCGTTCCATAGATCGTCGTGCAGAGAAGTAGAAATCGGAGGGTGGAATTTTGATGACGGCGATATCGGTGTAAGGGTCTTTGCCGAGCACGCGAGCGCGGACGACACGGCCGTCGAAGAACTCGACAGCGACCTCTTCTGCGTTGCGGACGACATGGGCATTGGTGACGATGTGCCCTTCGGCGTCGTAGATCCAGCCTGAGCCGGTGGTGCCGGAGGCGTTTGAGTCTGCGCCCGGTGCTTCGATGTGGACGACTGTTGGTTCCACGGCGTCTGCGATTGCGGAGATGGAACGATCGATTCTTCTGAGGATGTCGTCTTCTGCGAGGACATCGCGTGCGAGTGTGATCTGGGCGTATTGTTGGGCAAAGGTGTATCGGCGCATCATCGCCGGGCCCGCCATGAGCAAGACCACGGTCGTCATGAGGACGATCAACGCGGGTGCGAGGGTGATGAACTTGCGCATGGGGTGCTCCTTGATGGACCCTCTATAACTTTGGCGTGCGGATGTCGATTATGTATTCGACGATTTGGTGGTCTCGGATCCAGAAGCTGTGTTGTTTGATGCGTTTGGATCGCGCATGGTGTACTGCTGCCCGCCGATGGCGCCTTTGGCGACGCGATCGACCCATGTTTTTCCGGCTTCGAGGATCTGCTCGCCGAGGCTAGCTGCGGGCTGGGCGAACCGCGGTGGGTGCTCGGTGAGCCCGAGGAGATCGTTGACGACGAGGATCTGCCCGTCGCAATCGGTGCCGGCTCCGATGCCGATGACGGGTACCTTGACCGCTTGAACGACGGCGCGGGTGACTTCTGCGGGGACGGCTTCGATGAGGATGAGGACTGCACCGGCTTGTTCGAGGGCGACTGCATCTGTTACGATCTGGTTGAGTTGCTCATTGGTGCGCCCTGCTGCGATGGGGCCGCCGGTGACGGAGCTGGATTGCGGTCGGCATCCGACATGAGCACAGATGGGGATGCCGGCGCGGGTCATGCGGTCGACGATTGGGACAAATGTTTCATCTGCTTCGAGCTTGATGACATCGGCTTTGCCCTCGACCATGAACCTGGCGGCGTTGGTCATGGCGGATTCGACGGAGGTGTGGTAGCTCAGGAATGGCATGTCGGCCATGATGAGCGTCTTGGGTGCGCCACGCTTGATGGCGGCGGTGATCTGGATGGCGAAATCCAGAGGCATGTTGATGGTTCGATCGTGCCCGAGGATGACCTGTGCGGCGGAATCACCCGCGAGCAGCACATGCACACCCGCGCGTTGCAGCCATCTCGCGGTCGTTGCGTCGTAGCACGCGAGACACGCGAAGGGCTCTGCGAGGCGCTTCATGCGTTTGAGGGTCTTGAGCGTCACCGGCTCACGAGCGCGAACCTCCGCAGCGGAATGGGCTTGGGGATTTTGGGGCGAAATGCTCACGCACGAGTATACACCGATTCTGGCTGTTGTATTCCCTCGTATGACGGGGAATCTTGATGCTTTCGCGTATGGCATGGACTAGGCTTCGAGCGGTGTGATTATGCAGACCCAACCGCCAAAACAAGCCGGGATTCTTGCTGCTCCGAACCTGGATGACGATCAGGTGATCGGCGTGGTTTGTGGGCTTCGACCGTGCAGGCGGGGCGGGCTGCGTCTTGAGATAGAACAACGTGCCGATATTGGCAAGACCATTCTTCATAACTATGGGCATGGCGGCAGCGGGGTCACGCTGGGCTTTGGGACAGCAGTTGAAACCGCGGACAATGCCGAGCAGTGTTTGCAAGACTGCGAACCGATTGGGGTGTTGGGCGCGGGCGTGGTTGGCTTGACGAGCGCACGCGAGTTGCTCTTACGCGGACATCGTGTGCGGGTGTATGCAGAGAAGCGTGCGAAGCAGACGACGAGCATTATCGCGGGCGCCTTGTGGCTTCCGATCGGGGTTGAGTTCGGGCGATCTGTGAGCGAGACAGAACACTTCAAGCGGGTGCTCCATGCGTCTCATTCCGTGTTTCAACAGATTGATCGAGAGCGGTACGGCGTTGAGCAGATGCCGATCTATGAGCCGGCGTATGCGCTCGAGGAGCATCGGCTCTTTGGTAACGGGACGATCGCACCCGGGGAGCGGCTTGATTTGTTGCCGCTTGCTGGGCCGCCGCGGAGCGGGCGAGTGTTCCGTACCGATTTTATCCACACCGACCAGTTTCTTGATGCGCTCGTCGATGAGATCCATGAACTCGGCGGGGAGTTTGTGTATCGGGTTTTCGAGGGCATCGATGATCTGGGCACGCTTGATGAGCGGGTGCTGGTCAACGCGTTGGCGCTGGGTTCGCGGGAGATCTTTGGCGATGATCGGGTGTTCCCGGCGCGGGGTGTGCTTGTGCACTTGAAGCCGCAGGATCTTGGGTACGGGGTGCATGACGGGTTTCGGTACATGTTCCCGCGGCGGAGCTGCCTTATCCTCGGCGGGTGTTTTCTTGAGGATGATTGGAATGATCAGCCGGAGGATGCGATCGTCGACGAGATCCTTGCCCACCATCGGCGGTTCTTTGGGCTTGGTTGATCTGTGAGGCGTACACTCGGAACCCATGCCCGTGCTCAGTGCGACCAATATCACCCATTCGTTCGGCGATCACACGATCCTGCGCGATGTCTCGTTGAGCCTTGAGCCGGGCGAGCGTGTTGGTGTGGTTGGGCGGAATGGTTGCGGAAAATCTACGCTCTTGAAAGCCCTCGCCGGGATCATCAAGCCCGAGGCAGGCACGATCGTCCCTCAGCGTGGGACCTGCGTTGGGTATCTTCACCAGGATCCGGCCCTCGTGGCTGGGGATACGCTCAAGCGGGCGGCTCAGCGGGCGTTTGACCGGGTGCACGAGATGCAGGACGAACTCGATCAGGTGTTCCACTCGATGGGTGAGGCGGCGGGCGAGCAGCTTGAAAGACTGATGCGAGAACAAGAGCGCATCGAGCGTGCGATTGACGCTGCGGGCGGGTACGCGGTTGAGCATCTTGTTGATCAGGTGCTGCATGGTCTGGGTTTCACGGATGAGCAGTTTGATATTGATGTCGATGATCTTTCGGGTGGTCAGCGGGCTCGAGTGGCGTTGGCGCGGATATTGCTTGAGCAGCCGGGCGTGCTGCTGCTTGATGAGCCGACGAACCATCTTGATATGAATGGGCGGGAATGGTTGGAGGGTTTCTTGCGTGAATCCTACCGCGGTGCGGTGATCCTGATTTCGCACGATCGGTATATGCTTGATCGTGTGGTGCACCGGATCATCGAGGTGGAGCACATGCGGCTGGTCGAGTACCCGGGCAACTATGCGGCGTTTCGCGATCAGCGCGTCGAGCGCCGGGTGACCCAGTTGCGGGCCTTCGAGAAACAGCAGGCGATGTTTCGGAGAGAGGAAGAGTTCATCCGTCAGTTCAAGGCCGGTCAGCGGGCAAAGCAGGCCAAGGGGCGTGAATCGAGGCTGGATCGGATCAAAGAGGATGCGCTCGAGCGTCCGATTGAGCTGACCGAGCTTCGATTGAACCTGCCCAAGGCTGAGCGGGCTGGTGATATTATTGTTGGCGCACGCTCGGTCTGCAAGTCGTACCCGAATGAGGACGGCACGACGAAGGTGCTGTTTGATGGATTGAGTGTTCAGGTTGAGCGCGGCGAACGATGGGGCGTCATCGGACCGAACGGCGCGGGCAAATCGACGCTGATCCGGTGCCTGCTCGGCGAGCAGGAGCTCAACGCGGGAACGGTCAAGCTCGGATCCAAGCTGGCGATTGGGCACTTCACCCAGACGCACGAGGATCTTGATCCTTCGAAGACTGTGTACCGTCATATCCAGGACACGATCCGCAAGGAGACCGAGGACCGCGTGCAGATGAGCGAGCAGGACGCTCGCAACCTTGCGGGCGCGTTCTTGTTTTCCGGCAATGACCAGGAACGCCCGCTGGGGGTGATGTCTGGGGGCGAGCGTGCTCGGGCGGTGCTTGCTGGGTTACTGGCGAGCGCGAAGAATCTGCTTGTGCTTGACGAGCCGACCAATCACCTTGATATTCAGGCTGCCGAGCGGCTGGAGCAAACGCTTGCCCGCGATACCGAGGACCCGAAGACCGGCAAAACAACCAAGGGCGCCTTCGACGGCACGATCATCCTGATCTCACATGATCGGGCGTTGATTGATGCGGTGTGCGACCACCTGCTTGTTCTCGATGGCCGGGGCGGGGCGAGCGTCTTTGCGGGGACTTACACCGAATGGAAGCTGTATCAGCAGCGCCGAGCAGATGAGCGGGCTGCAAAGATGAAGCCCAAGCCGGTCGCGGCAGCGGCGAAGGTGGTTCCAGAGAGGCAAGCGGAGCCGATGGCGAAAAGCCGTTTCTCGTGGATGTCTGTTGACAAAATTGAGGGGCGGATGGCCGAGATCGAATCAGAGATCGGCGTGCTCGATTCTGAGCTCAATAACACCGAGGTCTGGAAGGACATCGACAAAGCCAACACGCTGACCACCAAACGCGATGCATTGAAAGAAGAACTCGATGAGCTCGAGCATGAGTGGATACGCAAGTCTGGCTAAGCCGACAGCTCGATCGCTTTGCGGATTTTCTCGACAGTTCCGATCGCGTGCTCGCGAGCGCTGGCGCGGGAGCGATTGATCGCGGTCCGCCAGACGAATGGCAACGGCAGGATCGTCGTCGGCACATACCACATCCAGGTCGCCAACCCGCGGGAGAGTAAGCCCTCGTACCAGAGAAAGTTGCTCAGGAATGAATCGGTCAATGGCATCCCCGGCCATACCGTGAGCACCAATACCAACGCGAAGATTGTTGGGAGCTTGGTGGCGAGATTGAGCGTGAATGAGACGGTGTTTTCGGCGTGGTGGATGCTGAGCACGCTGTCGAATGGCGAGCCGAAGGCAGCGACCGAGGCGATGCCCGCCCTTGGGTGCTCGTCAAAGCCCGCGAGTTTGCCTCGCTTTGATCGGACCTTGAGCCGATCGACAACCTCGGACGCATTGAGCGTCGTTTGGATCGTCGGAAGCGGGTTTGGGGCTTGATTACTCAGGGTTGGGACCTCCGGGGATGGTATCATCGGGCGAGGGGGGAATGGGATTTGATGAGGCGGGGGATTCTTTTTCATTTGGCACGGAATCTGCCCCCTTCAGGGTATGGAACAAGAAACAAAGATCAGAAGCATTGGGCAGGTGCAAGCGTTGCGTCTGACGCACACCGGCGTTGACGAGACCCGACAAACCGTTACAGACCGAACCGGGGATTCGTTTTCGGACGCGCTGCCGATGGAGTCCGGTGATCCCAGATGGATAGCGGCGGCGCGATTGCAGATCCGCATCCAGACGCAGCTGGCGAATCATTCGATGTACAAGATCGAGACCGAACACCGAGAGATGCTCGAGCAGTGCGCCAGGGCGGGGTTCTCGCCGATGCACAGCGAGGTGATGGTCCAGATCGTTCGTCGCGCCTGCACACGGGGGGGGCTCGACGGGTTGGCGATGGATGAGCTCTCTCATATTCCGCTTCCAGATCGCAAGCCTTCGATGAGTTCGGCGCACAAGTTGATGGTCTGGACCACGCTTTGTATCTGGTCGATCGGGATCGCGGGTTTGATGGTGCTTGCGTCACGGGTGATGTAAAAAGCCGCCCAGAGAGATTCCGGGCGGCTTGTGATGGATTCGATACGCTGGTTACTCGATGTCTTTGCCCTCAGCGACATCGATGATTGGTGGGGCCTCGTGGGCATCGTCGCCGCCTGACTTCATCCGAGCGAAGTAATCATGGTACGCGTTCATTGCTTTGTATCCGAATAGGAGCATGATCGGGATATTCGCGACCAGCATCACGCCTAAACCGAGGGTTGTCCAGGTGTCAAGTTCATGATCAGTTGAAAGGATCGCGGTCTTCGAGCCGTCCGC
This sequence comes from Phycisphaerales bacterium, assembly GCA_029260265.1. Taxonomy (GTDB): domain Bacteria; phylum Planctomycetota; class Phycisphaerae; order Phycisphaerales; family UBA1924; genus UBA1924. Next base: position 225,809 of record JAJDDO010000026.1, on the reverse strand, counting down.
TGCGGTGAAAATCGGCGAGGCGAGCACGGTTGTCATTAGGATACAGAGGCAGTAAAAGCCTTTGTAGAGCAAGGTCACAGCTCTGATCGTTGAATCCGACATCGAGCCACAGATAAAGAGCACTGCCTGCTCTCCATAGTAAGACCATGAGATCATTGTTGATACAGCAAAGAGCCAGGCCGCGATGGTCACGAGCACCATCCCGGAACCAGGTTTCACACGATCGAAAGCGTAAGCGGTCATTGATGCGCCTGCGTAATCACCATAAACGCCAAGGTCGATAGATCCATCTTCTTTCAATCGGAACTCGGGCTTGATCTTGCTTTTCAGTGTCCCCCAGTTCACTTTCCAGAGATCGTTTTCTCTATCGAGCCAAGCGGTTCCCGTGATTCGACTGAAATCACGGCCCGTATTGGCGTCATGGTCTGCCTTGACCACCATAAACAGAGTCTCGCCATCTCGCCAGCCTGAATCGCTTTCCGCGCTCCGGCGGATGCGCCGAGCATCAGCGCTCATCCTTGGAAGAGGCTCGCTCGTGAGGGTCCACGATTCTTCGATCAGATTCCCGTCTGAATCCGTGGTTTTCTCTACACTGACCGCGGTTGGAACGAGGTATTCCGACTCTGCATCACGGTTGTATGCGCCGCTTGACAAAATGACCAAAGCAGTCAGCGTGCAGACCACGATTGTATCTATAAATGGTTCAAGCCCTGCAACGACACCTTCTCGTACCGGCTCGTCCGTCTTTGCCGCTGAGTGCGCGATTGGGCTGGATCCCTGCCCCGCTTCTGAGCTGAACAGGGCTCTCTTGATTCCCCAAATAGCTGCATACCCGAAGGTGCCTCCGAGGAACGCTCCGGTGGGTTCTGCGTTAGCCCCACCGAGCCAGATCGGGAGTCCGCTCTTGACGATGAGCATCAGCATGTCAGGGATCGCCGAGATGTTGGAGAACAGAACCACGAAGGCAGCGGTTACATAGATCCCGCACATAAGCGGGACTATCTTCCCGGCGACCGAGCCGATACGCTTAATTCCGCCGATGATGACCAGCCCAACTACGATGGTGAGGACAACGCCAGTCACCACCTGATCAAGGCCAAAATATGTCTTGGTGATGTCAGCGACATTCCATGCTTGGAACATATTGCCGCCGGTAATTGCGGAGATGATCACCGTGACCGCGAAGATCCCGCCGATGAATGTCCCGATGGGTTTGAGTCCCCAACTCGCAAAGCCCTGTTGAACCACATACATCGGTCCGCCTCGCGGGTTGTCGGGGTCATCGATATTTCGGGCGAGCATTGATTGAGTGACCTCGGTCATTTTCAATGCCATGCCGAGAACACCAATCACCCACATCCAGAAGATGGCGCCTGGGCCGCCCAGCGCTACAGCTACAGCGACGCCTGCGATGTTTCCGAGTCCGACCGTCGCCGAGAGTGCTGCGGAGAGGGCTTGGAAGTGATTGATTGCCCCGGGATCTTCTTTGTCATCGTACTTCCCACGAACCACTTTGACGCCGTGTGTGAGTGCGCGATACTGCCCAAAGATTGACCATGCTGTGTAAATGAACCCGGTAATTACCAGTGCCCACACCACATTCATGTGGAACATATAGCCGTTGAGCGTATTGATGAAGGAGTTGATGGATTCCATAAAGCGCCTCAGTCGATTTTGTGAGATGGGGATTGGTTGAGATTGATTCGGGGATCATCCTCGATTTAGACCAAAAAAGCAAACGAGCGTGAGATTTCCGGTATTCTAGGTGGGTGTGGGCACCACCGGTCATTTTGAATGCTGCGAGAGATTCCCTTGAGCTGGCGGCGGGTGAGCTCGCCGAGTTGCAGGCGGTGCATGGGCTTGATTCTCTGAATGAAACATCACTGCATCCGGTTGTTGAGCAGGGACTTATCAACAGCGGACACGGCGTGCTTCGGGAGATTCCTTATCCCTCTGGCAGTGAGTTTGTGCCGAAAAACTCGGCGAGGCAGCGGTGCGATCTGGTCCTGACCGAGAAACCAGGCCTGGAGATCTTTGATCCGGTCAAAGAACAACGGCTCATCGAAATGGCCCAGGGCACCCTTTTTCACGAAGTTGCCCACAATGTTTCACCAGAGCGTGTGGGCGTCGACCCGAATGATTGTTACTGGATCGAGGTCAAGGCTATCGCGCAGTTCGCGTATGTTGATGGTGTGCCTGGGGCGAACAGGTCGTATGCGCGAGAGCTTGTAACTGGTCCGATAAAGGACATCGCCAAGCTTGCGTCTGAGCCGAGCATCTGGCACGCGGGGATGCTTGTGATTCTCTTTGCCGCCGATGATGCGACGATCGAGCATGATCTGACACAGCTGGTGCACGAGTGTCTGAATCATGATTTGCCGGTGAGCTCGCCGTTGATTGAATCATTCGGCATCACTGACCGCGCCGGCAATACCCGATGCGGTTTGGGCCTGATCCCGATCAGGCTGTGAATGAGTGATTGGATTGAGCCCGGCGAACTTGGCGATGAGGGCGGCGGCGTTTTGTGATGCGTGGTGGCCGCTGAACTGATCGGTCAAGGATTGCAGCTCGGCGACCTGATTTTCGTAAGCGTCGGGGCTTTCGAGGAACTGCACCGCTCGGTCGGCGATTGGCTCTGCGCCGGCGAAATGTGGGACCAGCTCGGGGACGATCTCTCGCCCAGCGACAATGTTGGGCAGCGTGAAGAACTTTGTCTGGATAAACCAGCGTGCGATCAACGACCAGATCAGCTTGGAAGATTTGTACACGATCACCATTGGTTTGTGCTGTCGGGCAATCTGCAGGGTGACGGTCCCCGAAACGACCAGGGCGAAGCTGCACCACCGGATCACCGCGTCGGTCTGGGCATGGGTGATGGAGAGCGATTCGGGCCAATCGAGCCGGGCGTCCTTGGCGATCTGGCGGAGGACGGGTTCGATCTCTTCTCGTGTGGCGGCGACCATCCCGACCATATCGGGGTGCTCTGCGGCGAGCTTGTTGTATGCACCGAGCAGCAGAGGGAAGTTTTTTCGCATCTCACCGGGGCGTGAACCGGGCATCAACGCGATCTGCTGGGCACCGGTCGGCCAGCTTTGTGTGAGTGAATCGAGTATTTGGAGATCGAGCGGCTCGTCAAAGAGCTGGTGTCCGATGTAAGTGGCTTCTACGCCGCGTGGGCGGAACCAATCGGGCTCGAAGGGGAGCACACACATCACATGATCGGTCAATCGGCGGAGCTTGCGTATACGCCACGGGGCCCATGCCCAGAGTTGCGGCGCCACCATATGGATGACCTTTGCCCCGGTGGCTTTGGTGAGTTTACAGACCGGAAAGTTGGCTGCGGGAGAATCGACAGGGACATGCACCGTGACGGGGTTCTCTTTGAGCCATTGTTCTATCTTGGCGTTGATGCGTCGGTGCTCTTGGATTTTTTCGAGCCCGGGCACACCCATGACGGCGTCATCGCCGGTGTGTTCGATGATGTCGGCCCCTGCCTCGCGCATTCGGCGTCCGCCCCATCCGAAGATCTTGAGATCGGGGTACCACTCTTTGAGGACACGGATAATTCCGGACGCGTGATCGTCGCCTGAGGGTTCGAAGGCGGTGAAGAGGATCGCGGGTTTTTCTTCGGATAACGGCACACCAAACAATAGACACCGGCTCGCGGGGGTCGAGCCCATACTGCAGGAAACGATGCTGGGGTTAGAACCCGGAGGACTCGAACCAGATGCTCGGCGTGGAGCCGAGGGCGTTTGCGATTGAGACGAGGGATTCGATGCTGGGCAGGTGGGTGCCGCGTTCGATGGAGCTGAGCTGGCTCACCGAGATCCCGCTGGTTTGGGAGAGTTCACGCAGGGTCCATCCATGCCGGGTCCGTGCGAGACGGATCTGGCGTCCGAGCTCGGAACGGAGACGATCCATCGGGCGGAGCCCAAGCCCGAACTCTGCTGCGGCGAGTTGGATCACCCGCTTGAGATCGTCGACGCTGAATGGCTTGGTCAGGTAATCGAACACATCTTGCTTGAAGGTCTTGCGCATCGATTCAAGCGATGGGTAACCGGTCACAACGATGACACACTGTTTGGGATAGTTTTCTTTGATCTCGGCGAGGACCTCTTCGCCGGAGACTGCACCCATGTTCAGATCGAGCAAGATGATATCTGGGCGATCTGTCGAGCATTCCTCGACGAGTTGTTCGGGCGTGGACACCGAGCGTGTCCGATGGCCAAGCGAGCCGAGCACGCCGGTGATGTATTCACCAAAGTCTTTGTCATCATCGAGCGAGATGATGTTCAACGCAATCGATGGCGACTCTTGTTGTTCGATCTCTTGGCTAGTCATCATGATGGAGTGTACACGATTCACGCCCAGAGCGATACCATATTGTCAGAATCATTGCTCTACGCGTAAGAGCAGTTCAAAGATAGCCCCCGATTCGGTGCCGCCGGCGGGCTTGTTGGTCACGGTGAGCACCCCGTTGTGCTCGTGGACAATCCCGTTGGCGACCGCGAGCCCGAGACCGGTGCCCATCGAGTCGAGCTTGGTCGACACAAAGGGTTCGAAAAGGCGATCGATCATCTCGGCATCGATTCCGGGGCCGTTGTCGTCGACAAGGATCTTGATCCACTCAACTTCATCACGAAGCTCGAACGCTGAGGTGATGCGTACACGCCCGACGAAGCCCGGTTCGAAGGTGATCGCGTTGATCGCGTTGCGGATGAGGTTGACGAATACCTGCACGAGCCGGTCTGGATCGCATCTGATGAGAGTCGATTTGGGGACTTCGTTGATGACCTCTATCTGCTGCCCCGGCTGTACGATCTGGCGATCAAGGCGGACGAGTGTCCATGCATCGGCGATCACCTGATGGATATCCGCTTGAACAAGCGTCGGCGGGCGAACGCGGGCGAAATCCAGCAGCCCATCGCTCAGCTTTTCGAGCCGCCCAACCACCCTCGCCAAGAGCACGATTTCTGGCTTGGTGAGTTCGGCACCCATCGAGAGCTTTTCAACGAGCCCTTTGACGACGGCGAGGGGGGTGTTGAGTTCGTGCGCGATCCCGGCGGACATCATGCCGAGCGATGCCAACCGATCTGCGCCTTCAAGGTTTTTCTTGGCGGTTTCGAGGAGGAGATTCTTTTTGTGCAGATCCGCTGCGGTGTGTTCGAGTCGGTCCCGGGTTTGGGCGAGGCTTTGCTCGTTGGCCCGCAGCGAGGTTACGGTTTCGTTGCGTGATCGCATGATCTCGCCGAGTTCATCAGCGGGGATCTGTGGATCGGGGATCAGTTCATTGCAACGATCGCCCTCTTGGACTGCGCGATCGGCCTTCAGAAGCGACCCGATCGGTCGGTAGAGATGCCCGGGGAGCACGAACATTTCCAGCGATGCAGCGACCAGCATGTACCCGATCAGCAGGGTCGCAACAACCAGGGCGTACACCAGCCCGATCATCTTTCTTGCCCGTTGTGCTCGGACACGGATCACGGCGAACTGATCACCCTCCAGCCAGCGGGCAACGCCCGCCGAGGTGCCATCGGTCCCGATTGGGAGCGTGCTCGGGGTGGCTTCTCGGGCAAGATCGGCCACGATACCCGACATGCCGAGTTCGTCCATTGTTCCGACCTTGATCCTGGCGTTTGTATCAAACTGTGCAACGAGCCGCGATTGCTGGGGGCTTTCGATATCAAAGAGCATCACGGAGAGCTGATGCGATTGCTCTTGCTCGGCGCTGTTGATGACCTTGGACATGGCCGGCTTGAGCGCGATCAGGAGAATGATCCCGAGAGAGATCGAGAAGAGGGTGTGGAGGACGATGAGTTTTTTACGGATCCGCATCCCCGAGAGGATTCCTCGGCGGGGGGTGCCGTTCCCCGCTGCTCTGAGGATCTGCGGGCGCTTGGCAAACATGTCGGGCTCCTCAAACATTCATCGTGGCATGGACCTACCGTTGGCTGATGAATAATCATGCTACCCACCAACATCAATCATCGCGCCATCCATCGCCCAGAAATGCCCGCGATTGTGCGCTTCGGGCGATCTCGCATCAGGCATCCCGGATGCCGGACCTCGAGATTTTATCGCTCGATACCACCCTGCTTGATCCGCGTGATTCGGCCCTCGCCCATGCGATCTATGACGCGGTCATCATCCGATGGATGACGCTGTCGTATATTGTGGGCAAGCTCGGGCGTGTGACGATGCGCGAGATTGAGCCTCGGATGCAGGCGGTGCTGCTTGGCGGGGCCGCCCAGCTGCTGCTCATGGATCGGATCCCCGTCCATGCGGTTCTCGACGAGAGCGTGCAATGGGCCAAGGATAACATCCGCCCCGGTGCGGGCGGGATGGTCAACGCGATTCTTCGAAAGGTTGCCCTTGCCAAGGGTCCAAAGTGTGAGGAGATTGGATCATGGGACAATGAGCTCGATCGGATCCCGCTTGCGGATGGATCGAGCCTGCAGCTGCTTGATGTGCAGCTTCCAGAAGATTCGCATCGTCGACTTGCGGTATCGACATCGGTGTCGCTGGATCTGCTGCGTCGCTGGTTTGAGGTCTTTGGGCCGCCGCGTGCTCAGGCATTGCACACCCTGATCAAGCCGCCGATCACGATTTACACCGGGGCCAGGACAGAAGATATACCGGATGGTCTTTGCTCGCCGCATGAATCGGCGAATCATCAGGTCTACACCGGTGGGCGGAAGCAGCTTGTCGATCTGCTCGATAATCGCCCGGATCTCTGGGTGCAAGATGCGGCGAGTTCGTCGGTGGTCGATTCTCTAGACATCGACAATCCGGGCTTGATCATTGATCTGTGCGCCGGACAGGGAACCAAAACTTGTCAGCTCTATGCGCGGTTCCCGGATGCGGAAATCTGGGCGTGTGAGGTCGATGATGCTCGGCTCGATACCCTCAGCGAGGTATTCATGGGCAGCGAGCGGGTGCAGGTGCTTCATATTGAGGACCTTGTCGACAAGGTTGAAAAGGCCGATCTGGTGCTGACGGATGTCCCATGCTCGAACACGGGCGTGCTCGCTCGGCGTCATGAAGCGCGGTACCGGGAGATGGATGATCAACTGGCCCGCCTCGTACCGATTCAGCGAGGGATCATCGAGAACGCTGTGGGGTTGCTTGGTCCCGGGGGCACGCTCGTGTACTCCACCTGTTCGCTCGAACGCGAAGAGAATGAGGACCAGGCGGATTGGATCGCGGATCGGTTCAATGCCACACTTGTGGAGCAATCGCGTGTCGATCCTGCGGGCGCTCCGGGTGGCGACCCTGCGGGCTACAGCGATGGGTCATTCCGTGCGATTTTCCGATTTGATTGAGCGTTCGCAGCAATCCATATTGCCCTTTTGGTCAATTCCAGAGAGAATCCGTGCCGGGCGTGCAGCGATGCAGTAGACTTACCAATCGCCTGCGTTTGGTATGGAGGCGTATGGCATTTCGTTCGATTGTGGATGGTGTGTATGAACCTGATTGATATTCTGAGTCTTGATTGTGTTTCTACTCCGCTTGCGGGCAATGACAAGCAAGCCGTCATCGGCGAGTTGGTCGATCTGCTTGCTGGTGCGGGGAAGGTCAATGATGCCCAATCGCTGAAGGACGCGGTCTGGTCGCGTGAGCAGACGCGGACGACCGGGATCGGGTTCGGGCTTGCTATCCCCCACGGCAAGTGCGCGGGTATGGATAAGCTGGCGATGGCGATCGGCAAACCGAGCGAGCCGATGGACTTTGAGGCGATTGATTCTCAGCCGGTGCAGCTGATCGTGCTGCTCGCATCGCCGCCGGACAAGACGAGTGATCACATCCAGGCGCTCGCACAGGTCAGCCGGTTGATCACCCAAGAAGACTTCCGCAAGAGCGTGTACAACGCGAGCTCGCCCGATGAGATCTACGAGTTGTTCAAAGAGCAAGCCACGGTCTGAGCGAGATTATCGCCGGGATCAAGCGTTGCTGGTGGTGCTTGAGTCGTTGGAAAACATTGAGGCAAGGGTTTCGAGCCTGCTGAGCGTCTGCTCGGACTTTGCACGAAAGTGCAGGTGCGGGTAGATGGTTACCAACGCTATCGTGAGCCCAAATGCGGTGGTGTAGAGAGCCTCGGCGATGCCGCCGGCGACCACGGTCGGGTCCGAAACCGTTGATGCTTCTCCGAGGAGATCAAAGCTCTCGATGATTCCGGTGACGGTGCCGAGGATCCCGAGCAGGGGCGAGATGGCGATGATCGTTGCAAGGATGGTTGCGAATCGTTCGATGCTCGGGCGGATGCCCTCGATGTAGGCGAAGGCGATCGCTTCGCTCGGTGATGAGCTCGCGGAGAGTGTCAGTCGGACGAGTGTGCCCTCCGGCGATCGGTCGTCGAGGCTCATCGCCTTGGCACGCGAGAGCTCGCCCTGATCGATCAGCCGGGCGTAGCTGACGAGGCGGCGTGTGCCCGATCGGCGGCGAGGGGCGAACCAATAGAACACGCGTTCAAGGATCAGTGTGATCGAGAGCACGCTGAGCAACAACAACGGGTACATCACCCAACCGCCCGTGATAAAGAACTCTCGTAACATCTGGATCATGGCGGATCGTAGCAAGGACAAGCAACCGCGGTCGGCTACGATTGGTCGTGGAAACACATTCGAACACCAATCCGATCACGATCGACGAGATCATCGCCCAGACTGACCAGGGCATCGAGGCATTTCTCGATTCTCGGTCATTGACCGAGAACCTCGCCGACGCGATGAGGTACGCTGTGTTGGGCGGCGGCAAGCGGCTGCGTCCGGTGCTGGCTTGGAGGGCAGCCGAAGCGTGTGGTTCTTTGGGGAGATGTTCGACTCCGGCGGGCGTCTCGGTTGAGCTCATCCACGCGTTCAGTCTTGTGCACGATGACCTGCCCGCGATGGATGATGATGATCTTCGCCGAGGACGCCCGACGCTGCATATTCATGCCGGCGAAGCGATGGCCATTCTGGCGGGCGATGCGATGCTGACGCTCGCGTTCGAGGCGATTATGGATCCGGATGCTCAAGTTGCCGACTCTGCCCGCCCGGTGCTGCTTGGCGAGTTATGCGCCGGCACCCGGGCGATGATTGTCGGGCAGGTGCACGATACGCTCGGTGGGATGCCCGAGGAGCTGAGTGAAGAAGAGAAGCTCCGGCTCATCCATCGAAACAAGACAGGGGCATTGATACGCGCGGCGTGCAGAATGGGCGCGATCTGTGCGGGCGCGGATGAGGCACAACTCGCTGGGGTGACCGAGTTCAGCGAGGCCATCGGGTTGCAGTTTCAGGTGGTCGATGACCTGCTCGATGCTGAGGGCGATGCGCAGCTGGTCGGGAAGGCGACGGGGAAAGATATCGAGGCCGGCAAGCTGACCTACCCGAGCGTGCTTGGTGTCGCGGGATCGCGGCGGGTTGCTGCGGAGTTGCACGATCGAGCACGGGCGGCGGCTGAGGGGCTCGGGGCGGACGGCAGCGGGCTTGTCGGGCTGCTCGAAAGCCTCACCACTCGCCAGCATTAGCATGGCGATAGCGGATGTCGGTCAAGAGCGTCCGTATAAGTCGATTTGGCCGATCTTTGGACGAGAACGAACCCGGTCTGCCTAGCGATCGTCTTACTGGCACCCAGCGATGTTACACGATACAATCTTGGGATCGTCATCTCGCATTTGTAAGGACCCCATGCCGATTCTTCCAACCATATCTACACCCTCCGATCTGCGTGCACTCTCTATCGAGCAACTCGAGGAGCTTGCTGGCGAAATCCGTCAATCCATCATCGAGCAGGTCTCCCGCTCTGGCGGGCATCTTGCTCCCAATCTTGGTGTGGTCGAACTCACCATTGCGATGCACCGCGTGTTTGATTTTTCGAATGATCGGCTGCTCTTTGATGTTGGGCACCAGTGCTATCCGCACAAGATCCTCACGGGACGAGGCGATAAGCTGAGCAAACTCCGCACGCGAGAGGGCATGTCGGGGTTCCCTGAGCCGAGTGAATCCGCCTTTGATCTTTTCCGCGTTGGGCATGCAGGCACCGCGATCTCGACCGCGGTCGGGATGGCCCGGGGCGACACCCTGAACCGTCAGGGCTATGACCCGGAATCAAACCCGAACGGCAGGCGCGTGGTATCGTTGATCGGCGATGGCTCGATTGTCAACGGCGTAGCCATGGAAGGACTCAACAATGCCGGGATGCTGGCGCGTCAGTTCTTGGTGGTCTTGAACGATAATGGGATGAGCATCTCCAAGCCTCAGGGCGCGATGGCGCAGTACTTCGATCGTGTGCGGGTGAGCCATACCTATTCTGATTTTAAGAAGGGCGCCAGCGTGCTGCTCAAGAAGGTGCCCGGCGGCGGATTGCTCCGCGAGGCGTACCACCGCATGGGCGAGATGACCAAGGCGGCGATCTCTGAGGATTCTTGGTTCGAGAAGTTTGGGCTGCTGACGGTCGGTCCGATCGACGGGCATGATCTTCGGACACTCATCGAGTTTCTTACCGAGGCACGCGATATTGACCGCCCGATGGTTCTGCATGTCAAGACGACCAAAGGCAAGGGGCTGGATGTCGCCGAGCAAGACGCGACCAAGTTTCATTCTCCCAAGGCGTTCACGGTTGAACGGAGCGAAAACGCGGGGTGCAAGGTCGAGATGGCGCCATCTGGGCGTTCATTCACCAGCGCCTTCGGCGATGCCATGGTTGAAATGATGAAGCGGGACGAAAAGGTTGTCGTCGCCACCGCGGCGATGCCCGACGGCACCGGGATCAACAAAGCAATCCACGCCTTCCCCGACCGATCGTTTGACACGGGGATCTGTGAATCACACGCGATGGATATGATGGCGGGGATGGCCAAGTGCGGGCTCAAGCCCTTCTTCGCGGTGTATTCGACCTTCCTCCAGCGTGCGTTTGACCAGGCATTCCAGGAGGCGGCCCTGCAGGGGCTTGCGGTCCGGCTCTGCCTTGATCGTGCGGGTTTGGTTGGCGAAGACGGCGCGGTTCATCACGGGTTCTGTGATGTTTCGTTGCTCCGCACGCTGCCTGATGCGGTGCTGATGGCGGCGATCGACGAACCAAGCTTGCTGGCGTCGCTTGCGTTTATGAATGAATGGGAAGCCGGGCTCAGCGCGGTGCGGTACCCTCGCGATTCGGTGAGCTCGATGCTCTCGGATACTGATTGCCCGGCCTTCGAGCTCGGCAAGGCGCGGCTGCTCACTCCTGATCATGCGGATCTTGATTCAAGCCGACCCGATGTTGCGGTGCTTGCGTTTGGCACACCCGCGGTTGCGGCGTTGCAGGCTGCCAAGCAGCTTGAGGGCGAATACACCATCGCGGTTTATGATGCTCGATTCGCCAAGCCAATCGACAAACATCTCGTTGGGCAGTTGCTCCAACGCCAGATTCCGATCTTGCTTGTCGAGGACCACTCGATTGTCGGCGGGTTCGGTTCTGCTGTGCTTGAATGCGCTCATGAGCTCGGGCTTGATACCTCGCGTATTGTCCGCCACGGCATCCCTGACCGGTGGATCCTCCAGGATTCCCGGGACGATCAGCTGAGCGAGGTTGGGCTTGACCGCGAGGGGCTGGTGCGGATGATCCGCCATGCTGCGGATCCCTATTCGAAGCTACCAGTCGAGCACGCTGTCCGAGCCAGAGCAGAGCAGGATACGGAAACAACCGGGGCGAGCTGCGAACGCTCTTAGCAGCCGACCTCATGGAATCAAGATGCCCAGATCTGTTGTCCTCATCGTGAACCACTGCAAGCCTCGGGCTGTCGAAGCGCTCGATGAGGTGCGATCGCTGATCGAGCAGCACGGGCGGCTGCTGTCGGTGATTGAGGCAGACGACACCGAAAACATCTCGACCGATGAGCCGGTTGATCTTGTGATCGCGTTGGGCGGCGACGGGACGATCCTCTCTGCTGCGGGCAAATGCATGCAGCTGGCGTGCCCGCTGCTTGGCGTCAATACGGGCAAGGTCGGGTTCATGGCGGGGTATGAGCTCGATTCGTTCAGGGTCGCCGCTGGGCAGATCCTCAATGATGCGCCGTTGTTGACCCGGAAGGTGCGTGCGCTGCGTGGGGAGATCCGTTCGGTTGATGGAACTCAGCGGTGCACCGCGGTCGCCCTCAACGAGCTCGTGGTCACCGCAGGCCCGCCGTATCGGATGATTACCTTGGATGTCAGCGTCAACCAAGAGCCTGGGCCAAGTGTCTCGGGCGACGGGCTCATTGTGTCCACGCCTCTGGGATCGACTGCTTACAATGTTTCTGCAGGCGGACCGATTGTTGCTCCGGGGGTTGATGCATCGATCCTTACACCGATCGCGGCTCATTCGCTCAGCTTCCGTCCGATCGTGATCCCGGCGGATGCCCAGATCACGATCACGATTAAATCTGTCAATGCCAACGAGGAAGCAGGCACGACGCTGATGGTCGATGGACAGATTCACGATCGGCTCCACGAGGGCGATGTGCTCAGCGTGACCCAAGACAAGTGGCCGGTGGAGTTTGTGATTGACCCCAAGGTGAGCTACTGGCAGACCCTCATCGGCAAGATGCACTGGGCGTCGGCCCCGAACTCGCAGGGAATAACAGGGCAGCGCTGAGGGTTGATCCAACCGAGGAGTTGCCTATGCCCACCGCTGTTGCCGCCAACGATCAAGATGTTCACGAGCTTCAGTGCATGGAGGTCTGGGGCGGGGCGTCCAAGGCGGATCATGCCGCGTCGGTGCCCGGGCTCGATGTGTATGTCCGCTCGACCCCGTTCGCTGACGAAGGCATCGAGAACGAGGTCGGGGGCGGGGATGTGTATTACATTTCAAGGTGCGGATCCGGGCGTGTTACGCGGATCGCGCTCGCGGATGTCGCGGGTCATGGAGTCAAGGTCAACGATCTGGCGGAGAGCCTGAAAAAATCTATGCGCCGCTCGGTCAACATCGCGAACCAGACGCGGTTCGCGCGAGCGTTGAATCGTTCGTTTGATGAACTCGGGCGTGGAGAGCACTTCGCCACCGCGATCCTATCGACCTATTACGCGCCGACCGATCACCTGGTGTTTGTCAACGCCGGGCATCCCCCGCCGCTGCTGCGGACGAAGAGCACCGGACGATGGGCTCCGCTCGACCAGCATACCCCCGGTGTGCTCACAGACTCGACGCCGGCGATCGGGATCAGGAATCTCCCGCTCGGCGTGATCGATTCGACTGATTATCAGCAGCTTGCGATCAAGCTCAATCCCGGTGATTGCGTGCTTATGTACACCGATGCCTATTCGGAATCGATCAACCCTTCCGGGCAGATGATCGGTCCGGGCGGGTTCCTCGACATGGTCCAAGAGATCGACTCGACTCGTGTGGGCGGGTTTGAGCCCAATGTGCTTATTGATGAGGTTGATCAGACCATCCGAACTTATCGCAACGCCCCCTCGCAGGATGACGAGACGATGGTGCTGTTGCATCACAACGGCACCAACCCTGAGAAACTCTCTGTCGGAGAGAAACTGGCTGTTGTTGGGCGGATGCTCGGCCTTGGCTCGTTGTCTACGAGCCCCGCCTAGCGTGCCCGCCACTACCCCATCATGAAGAGTTCTTCTGGGTTCACGAGCGCGATGACGGTGTCGCCTGCGTCCGGGTCGGGCTGTTTATCTTCGCTGATGATGTTGAGCAGCCCGGTACTTTCGATCACGCAGAGCATGATCGCAGAGGCTCCGTAGAGAGTCTTGTAGCTCTGGTAGGTGAACTCGTCGGAGATGGTGGTCGCTTTCACGACCCAGCCGGCCGCGATTCGTGATTCAAAGCCTGAATAATCTGCTCCGCCTCCGAATGCGGTTCGCCATTGCCCCTCGGCGTGCTCGGCATCTGTTTTCTTGACCGCTTTCACCGGCAGTTGGTAGAGTGATGATCGATCGATCATCCCCTTGAACCTTTGCAGCGACAGCGTATTGACCTCGTCGTTGGGCGTGGCTGCGATCACGCGCCCGATGCCGCGAAGATCGAGGTCAGAGAGGTTGCCCATCGTCAGCACATTGACATTGTCAGCGTCGAGATGCTCCATCCGAGCAGCACGAATGTTGGTGCGGTTGGTATCGATGAGCATCACCCGCACGCCTCTTTTGTTGAGCACGGCAGCGATCTGACGCACCCATCGCGGGGCACCTACGAAGATCACCCCCTGCGGATTCTGATCGGATACCCCGAGCAAGCGCGCGATCGGTGTCGCGGCAAGCCCGTAGAACGCAACGGTGCCGATGATCACACAGAATGTCAGCGGGACGAGTTTTTCACCGCCCGGGATCCCGGCTCCCTCGAGCCCCAGCGAGAAGATTGACGCACCTGCCGCCGCGACGATCCCGCGGGGCGCAACCATCGCGAGCAGGGCCCGCTCTTGCCATTTCAAACCTTGCCCGACCGTTGCGAGGAATACCGAGAGTGGTCGCGCGATCACGATCAGCACGGCGAGGAACCCGAGCACGCCGAGCCAGTTCAGATCTTTGAGGTCCTCGATCCGTAGGTTGGCTGCGAGGGTGATGAACAACCCCGCGATGAGCAGGACCCGGATGTTCTCCTTGAACTCAAGGATGTGATGTACATTGACCTTCTTCTGGTTGGCGAGCACAATCCCCATCACCATCGTCGCGAGAAGCCCGCTCTCTTCCATGATCTGGTTCGAGACCGTGAAGGTGCCCACCACCAGCATCAGCGAGACCGGGTTCTGGAGAAAATCGGGAACCAAGAACCTGCCCATGAGTTCCTTGAGAATCAACGCAGAGAGCAACCCGAAACCGATCCCCGCAACGAGCGTCATCGTGATGGCCATGACGACGGCGCTCACGCCGTGACCCGACGGCCCCGAGGCGATCCCCTCGAATACCAAAACCGCGACCAAGATCCCGATGGGATCGATCACGATCCCCTCCCACTTGAGAATCAGCCCGCTCTCACCGGACGGGCGGATATGGGCGAGCAAAGGTCCGATGACGGTTGGTCCGGTCACGATCAAAATGGCACCGAGCAGTGCAGCGATAGGAGTATCGAGCCCGAAGATCAGTTTCGCGCTCACCGAGGCGATGATCCAAGTAATCAGAGCGCCCGTGGTCACAAGCAGCGTCACCGGCTTCCATGTATTGGTGAGTTCGCGGAAGTTGAGCGTCAGCCCGCCCTCGTACAAAATCAGCCCGACCGCCACCCCGACAAAGGCGAGAAGGAGATCGGAGTCGAAGAGGACCTCTGGATCAACTGCAAGGGGTGACTGCGGGAACAGCCATCGCATCACCGGGCCCGCAAGGATGCCGAATACCAATAACAGGAGAATGGATGGGACTCTCATTCTCCATGCAAGCCATTGCGCACCGACACCAAGCACGATGATCACGCCGATCGTGATTCCGGTATTGCTGCCCTGCGCAGCTGCCAGTGTGAGGAGTGTCCCGTCCATGGCGGTAGTTTAGCGAAGATCTGGATGAAATGAATCCGATTGGGGCAGCGAATATTCAGAATCTGGACCTCATGGAGACGAAAAGCGGGCAGCCTATGGGTAGGCTGCCCGCTGGTTGAATGTTCTCGAGCCTGCCGCTATTCGTCAGCGGATCAGTCTGATCGGCAAGCCGTGATTTCAACGGCCCCGTAAACATCGCCCACGAATAGTGGCTGAGAGCAACTTGTGTGGAACTCGACCTGCTGGAGCAAGACATCACAGGTCTCATCGGTGAAGATCGTCACGAAGGTCTTGGACCTGAACTTGTCCTCACCAGCGTATTCCGCCGTCGCTTCGAACACTTCGTCAAGACTCACAAACCCCGCAAAGTAGATCCGGGCACGATCATTCCACGGATCATCCCGATCAGAAACCACGATATAGACCTCTGAGTTCATCTCTGGATCACCCCAGCACTCGTATTTGCCCTCGTCCTGCGAGGTACTTGTCGCTTCGCAGTCGTTACCGGTGTAACGGAAGCTGAGGGCCGTCGGCTTGGATCCGTCGGCACAGCAATCTTCAGGATCGCCGATATCTTCGCTTGGCTCGCAGATGATCTTCTCGCAGATCGCCTGGTTGCCCGAGCTGTCGGTAGCAGTGACAGTAAGGGTCGCCCCGCTGGTGGTGATCACGAGCCGCCCATCGATGTACTCTGAGCCGCAGACGAGCAAGCTGTCACTTCCTACTGATTCTCCATGCTCGTTGGTTGCTCCATCGATTCTGATCGAGCCGTATTGGTCGCCGATACGCAATGGCTGCGAACAGCTTGTGTGGAACTCAACCCTCTGGAGCAATACATCGCAGAATTCGTTGTTGAATACTGAGACAAAGGTCTTTGAACTGAGCTTATTTTCGCCCGCGTTCTCTGCGTTTGCGACGAACGCTTCATCAAGCCCGACAAAGCCAGAGAAGAAGATCTTCGCACGATCGTCCCACGGGTCATCGCGATCAGCGACCACGACATAAACGAGCGAGTTCATTTCTGGATCGCCCCAGCACGAATACTTACCCGAGTCTTGAGTGGTATCGGTTGCATCACAGTCCTCGCCCGTATAGGTGAGGGTGAGTGTTGAAGGCTTGCCGAAGCCGTTCTCGCAAAAATCTTCTGATCCCGGGTCAACTTCATTGAAGCAGCGGATCTCGATGACTTGCCCGTCTTCGACCTCGATGATCTCGCACCCGGTATCGATGGTCCCAACGATGTCGATATCGCTTGGGTCATCGGTTGAATCTGTTGCGCTGAAGTGGACTTTGACGACGCTTACATCAACATTGTCATCGTCTGATGAATCTCCACCCGCGGGCTCACCGTTTTCATCGAAGCAGTGAAGCAGCCGGATCGAGCCGAATGTATCACCCGAGAAAAGGGGCTGCGAGCAGCTTGTGTGGAACTCGATTGATTGGAGAAGCACATCGCACAGCTCATTGGAGTAGACATACACAAAGGTCTTGCTCTTGAGTTGATCACGCCCGGCATTGAACGAGGAGATATCAAATACCTCGCCGAGGGCCACCGCACCAGAGAACCAGACCTTGGCACGATCATCGTGCGGATCGGACTTGTCGGTGACGAGAATGTAGACATCCTCATCTCCCATTGGATCGCCTTCGCATGAGAACTTGTCATCACTCTGGGAATGTGAAGACGAGCCGCAGTCGGCACCCGTGTATTGAACGCGCAAGACTGCGGGTTTGATGCCATCGCCCTCGGCGTCCGAGCAGCAATCGCCGTCCCCGGCTATCTGACCACAGTTCCCGGTGGGATCGTTAAAGCACGCAAGGAAATCAAGGAAATCAAGAAAATCTGTAACTCCATCATTGTTAAAATCGGCATCGCCGAGCCCGAACCCATCAAAGAAGTCCATGAGATCGGCATCGGTCAAGGCTCCGTCCATGTCCAGGTCACACGGGCACAACGAGCCGTCCGCAATCACCTCAACATCACAGTAAACATCCGGAGGAGAATCATCTGGGAGGACATACAGCATGTCTTGAGTATCTGGGTTTGCCATCAGGCGGAGCCCAATCACACGAGCGGAAGGCTCGAGGGCTGTCTCCGCTTCAAGCACGGCGATCGCATCAGCGACCTCTGCAAACAGAGGCGTTACCGCGATGTCATCAAAGAGCACGCGCCAGATACCTGCCTGGATAGCGGAGAGGATCGCGTCTGTTGTGATATCCGTCGCCGAGAGATCTGCATTAATCCAGCCTAGGCGGATCGCACCCGCGATCACCGCATGCAGTTCTGCATCATCAAGGATGTCATAGGGCTCTACGCCTTCGCCGCCCGATGGATTGGGCCCGCTCGTGATGCTGATCAGATCAAATCCGCGGGTTGATCCGCGGACAGCCTGCAGCTCTGCGCAGAAGGTGAAGAACCGATCGTCCGCGAACTGTCCCTCGCCACGAACACCATCGGAATCCCGGTAAGTCATCCGCATATGCCCGCCAAAGACATCGTCGACGAAGGTGCCTCCGATCCCCGTATTGTCGATGCGGATGGAGTCATTGATCCCAATCCGTGCGGTGAACTCGGCGAGGAAATCAAACTCGCCCGAGGCTCCATTGCTTGGGTTACCCTGCTGGCCAATTGCAATCGTTCTGCGCGCAACTGAGTTTTTAACAGTGCCTTGCGTTGGTCGTGGGTCAAAGTCGCCTGCAAAGACCATTGCGGTCGACATGGCCATCGCGATCACGATGAGTAGTAGTTTTTTCATTTCTCAGTGTCCCCTAAATCAAGTGTTTTCAATGCGGATAACCACCATCATGTTGCCGAATGCAACGCGATGCGAACTCTCCCAGTTCATGATCTCGTCTCGACTTTGGCCTCATGGCCCCCACGAGCGAGTGTCCCATGCGATTTGAGCAAATCGCTTACAAGTAGGCTAATGGATTTGGGACGGGCTCCCAAATGATTATTCAAAAATAGTTCAACAAAGATCTTGAACCGATGTTCTTCAACAATGAGGTGGGTTTCAATGAAAGATCATCAGGTCTGCCATACCCGTCGATGCCTCTCTGATATGGAATTTATCTTGAAACCATCCGATGTTCAAGAACGAGCGAACGGCACCTCTCAGTGGAGTTGCTTATCGAAAGAGTGTGGGAATCAAAAAGAACAAACCCCCGCGTGTGCAGGGGTTTGTTGCTATTCAAGCGAGGCGGACGAGAATCGAACTCGCAACCTCCGGATCGACAGTCCGGGGCTCTAACCAATTGAGCTACCGCCCCAACGCTTGGTCGCCGATGATTCAACTGACTCATCGGCTCTTTCTTCGGGGTGGATGATATTCTGACCCCTGCGATTGTCAAGCAAGCTCATCATTGAAATCGATGATCCTGCATATTCCTGGCATCCCATGAAACTCTCGGACGCACAAAGGGCCGAGAACACATAGGTTAGTTTTTTAGATTAATCTTGTCCGGATCTTGAATCTTCAACGGATTCCCTTCTGGGGCAACCTTGGTTCCGGCGATCCAGAGCATACCCACCGCGACGAGCATCGACACCACGCCGAGGAACATCAATGCGGTGTACACATCAGGCTCGGAGTTCTTCGAGGCGTGACCGCCCGGCATATTCATCCCAAACTGGCTCATGGGAGTCTCCTTCTTTCGTATCCGGTGCGATCAGCTACCGAGTTTGCTCATGACCTTGTCACCGACACGGATGGTCTGACCAGGAATACTGTAAGACACGCGGGCGACTGCGTGGTTCAGGTCCACACTCTGCACGACGAGATCACCGAGGTAGATATCGTTGTTGCGGTGGATGTAGAGCCTGCTGTTGCTGCGGATGCGGTCGTTGGTGCCGAGGTTGATCTGCACGAGCAACTCGCCCGATGCGGGATCGGTCTGCACGCGGTCGATGGTTCCTTGGATCACCGGGCCGGCAACCTCGACCGGGGTCTGGCGGGCGGCATTGGCGTTGTTTGATGCGCCGCCGCTGGCCTGGGCGCTGATGATCGTGCGGAGTTCTTCGATCTGCTCTTCGCGGGCGCGTTTGACCTGCTCGTAGACAATGACCTGGCTCTTGAGGTCCGAGAGAGATTGTTCGAGGTCGATCATCTTGTCGCGGCTATCGAGCTCTTGGGCGGTCAGCCTCGTGATGCGATCTTTGTACTCATCGATGATCTGGGCTTGGGTCTCGACGGCAACACCGAGTTGGGCGATCTTGGAAGTGATCGACTCGCGGGCGGCTTCTGCCTGACGGGTGCGGATACGCAGTTCGGAGTTCGATGCTTCAAGCCGACGGGTGTCGGCGTCTCTGCTCGCGAGCTCGTCTTGCAATGAGTTGATGGTCTCATTGAGTGCGCTGCCTTCTTGGGCACTCGATGCTTTGAACGCAGTCAACGCAAGCACTGCGGCGTCTGCTCGCGCCATCGAGTCGTTGCTGTCGGCAACCACACGGTCTGCGTTGACCGAGTACGAGATTGCCAGTGCGGCCATCATGATGCTCAGCACCGCAGCAAAGAGGACGAATACCTTGGTCAAAATATGCACAGCCTGCTCCTCGATTCATCTTGGAGAGGGAACCTCATGATCCCCTCGTGAAACCCATTGATTCAACTTTCATCATCCCTGGGCAGGCAGTAGTGTAGCCCGCCGAACACGACTGATGTGATACCACACCAGCGAACCATTGTCAAACCCGCCCGGCGGGCATAAATCGGTCACCACGATACGCACCTACCCAATATCCAGATCCATCTAACCATGCCAAATCCGTTGAATCATCGCTCATGTGCGGAAGATCTTGCCGAGCTGAGCTGGGCAAGATCCATCACGGCCCCGGCCGCCGATACGCGGACCAGAGGCGAAGGATCACGCATCATCGCGTTGAGCTTATCGAGATGCTCGACCAGCCCCAATCGCCCGTACACGCTTGCAACTTGTGCACGGATCGTGGGTTGTGGATTATCCATGTACTCATCAGCAAGGTATCCGCCCTCGGTCAGCCCCATCGCTGCAAGCGAAGAGGCAATCGCGAGGCGAACCTCGGCGGGCATTTGCTGCTCGGACTCGCCGTTGACAAGGTAGATCAGCTGGTCGATGGATCCACGATCTTTGATCTCGCCGATGATCTGCACCGCCAACGCGGTGGCCTCGAGTTCTTCTGGGCGTGAGGGGTACAACGATGCGCGGATGGAATCGATGCTATCGAGATCATCGAGCTTGACGAGTGCCTCGGCGATTTGAAGGCGCAGGAACTTATGCTCGATTACGGTTGCGTTGGGCACCGGTGTCACATAGGCCTGCTTGAGCATCGGCACCGCGGATGGATCTCCGAGTTCGCCGAGAATGAAGGCCGCGTGCGCACGGACCCGGGACCCGTCTGCGCCAAAGAGGATGTCGGAGAGTTCTGTTGGATCAACACCCTCGCCCATTTTGAACATCGCGAAGATCGCGGATGCACGCACATAAGCGGATGGATCCCGCTGCATCGATCGCAGCGTGGGCAGCAGGGACTCGAGCGCTGCATTCCCGGCGACCATAGCCGCCACCGATCGCACACCCTCGTTGGGGTCTTCGAGGGCGATGGCGACGAGCGGTTCTACACGGGCGATCTGGGATTCAATCGCTTCAATCGCATTCGCACGCACCTCGGGCAGCTGCGAGTTGGTCATGGTCATCAGCAGCTCGATCGCGTAGGCATGCGAACGGGTGAGTTCATCTGACTGAACCGGAGCGGCTGGTTCCGCGGGTGTGCGTTCGGTGAAGATCGGGTCGCCGTCGGGCTGGATCCGTGCCCCGCAACCCCACGATCCGGTGATGAGCCCGGTTGCGATTGCAATATGTGCTGCTTTTTTCATGGTCACTCCGCTTGTGTTGATCCGTTTATCGTACCGGATTGTTGATCTGTTGTTCCTGATTGTGTGCCGGTTCTGCGTTTCTTGATGAGAAAACCGCCCACGATGGCGATCGCGAGACTGAGCCATCCGATCGTGTCGCCGATCCGTGCGTACGCCGTGACCCCCTGTGCGAGTTCGACATCAGCGAGAAAGAATCCCTCGCCGATGCCTGAATCGCCTATGGAACGCCCTTGTGCATCGAAAAACTCGATGCCTTGGCGAACCTGACCGCGTCGGTCGATGACGCCGGAAACCCCAGTGTTGGCGCACCGGATCATGGGGGTGGCGAGTTCTACGCACCGCCAGCGGGCCATGAGTTGGTGGGTCTTGCGTCCTGCGTTCCAGGTATTGAACCATCCATCGTTGGTGATGTTGACCATGAGCCCCGTTCTTCGTTCGCCGTGCTCATAAACCAGCGCCCGGCAGACGCCCGAGAGGGTCGCCTCGAAGCAGATCGGCGTCGCGATCGGATGTTCGCCGGTCGCGGTGGGCACACGCAGTAACCTGGGCGACTCGCCCGGCGAGAGCACGAAGGCCATGCCCTCGGCTCCGAATCCGAGCAGCTTGTTTTCAAGCCAAGACCAGCTTGAGATGTACGGCATCACCTCGCCGAAGGGCGTCAGGTGCAGCTTGTCATACCAGATTGGATCCGGTGCACCATCGCGGAGCACGAACGCGCTGTTGTACATCGCGGCGTTTTTGTACTCGATGCCCTTTTCATCGCGGATAATCTGGAGGTTGTCATACGCCACGGATCCAACGATCATCGGGATCCCGATCGCCTCTTGGAATAAGAGCAACTCATCGACCACCATGCTTGCACCGATCATGGAGGGCATGTCCAGATCGGGGACATCATCGGGGTTCTTGAGCGTCAGATTCCACCCGACGGATGCGTTGCGCTCGGTTTCGAGCGATTGCGGGTCAAGGGTCCAGCCGGGGACAAAGCCCTCGGGCCAGACGATGACATCTGGGGGTCGCTCATCGCGGGCGGCTTGGTAACTCAGATCACGCAGCATCAGCCAATCGCGAACACGCTGACGAACGGTCCAGTTCTGGCGGTTGTCTTGTGCGACATCGGGCTGAATAACCGCGGCCCGGATCATGGTTGGATCTGGCGAGTCCTTGAACTGAAACCCTGCAATGAATGCAACGAGAATCCAGACAACGAGTACACCGATCGTGCCCGCCAGCGAGCGGATCGCGTGCTGGCGATTTCGGCGTAGCCCGATGATCCCCACGATCCCCATCGAGCATCCCACGACAAAGAGGGAGACAAGGTGCACGCCTGCGATGCTTGCCGGCAGCGCCAAGAAACCATCGAACGCGTCGATCAATGGGTGAGCGCTGAGGTACCACGGGTACCCGGTCAAGACCACCGTCGAGCGGGCAAACTCCAAGCCAATCCAGACAACAGGCAGCACCAGCGACGGGTGCCCCCAACGCCGAATCACACGATTGCCCAGCCAGACAAAGAGCAGGGTGTACAGCGAGAGGTAGATCACCAGCGGGATAAGCCCAGCCGCCGATACGGTTGCGATCCACTGGTGCACCCACCACCATCCGGGCATCATTGCGATTGAAGCGTACAGCCCCGCCCTCGCCGGGGAGATCACCGGACGCAGCGCCAAGATGAAGATCGGCACCGGCACCAAGAAGGAGCACCCCCACCACCCGATCGGCGGATAGGAAACAACCAAAAAAATCGCAGAGATCAGCCCGAGCATGAGGGCTCGCACCCTTGGATGCGATTCAAGCCCGGAGGGTTGATGATCGGCATGAGTTGGCTCGGTGGATCGCTTGGTCACATTCCAGCGTAGTCAATCAAACGGGCGAGTTCGCTTCTGAGCTCGTGGCGATGCACAACACGATCAACCATGCCCCTGTCTTGGAGGAACTCGGAACGCTGGAATCCATCGGGGAGGTCTTGGCGGATGGTCTGGCGGATAACACGAGGGCCGGCGAACCCAATCAGTGCCTTTGGTTCGGCGAGGTGAAAATCGCCGAGCATGGCGAAGGAGGCGGTCACACCTCCGGTTGTGGGATCGGTCATGACCGAGATGAATAGCCCGCCCGCATCATCGAACCGTGCGAGTGCTGCGGATGTTTTAGCCATCTGCATCAGGCTCAATGCTGCTTCTTGCATCCGCGCACCGCCCGAGCAGCTCACGATCACGAGCGGTAGATTGTGCTCGGTCGCGTGCTCGATCGCCAGCGTGAGCGTTTCACCAACCACCGAACCCATCGAGCCCATCATGAATGTCAGGTCCATGCAGGCAACCATTGCTGCCCGCCCTTTGATGAACATCTCGCCCGCGATGCACCCGTCGTTCTGCCCGGTTTTGATCTGCTCGCGTTTGATCCGGTCTGGGTACGACTTGAGATCGGTGAACTTCAGCGGGTCTTTGGATCGCAACCCGGTAAACATCGGAACAAAGGTGTCGGGGTCGGCGAGCTGCCGGACACGCTCGGTTGCGCTGATGCGATAGTGATGCTCGCACTCTGGGCAGACATGCTGATTCGATTCCATCTGTCGGCGATAAATCATCTGGGCACAAGACGGGCACCGGAGCCAGAGACCCTCGGGGATTGATCTTCGCGGAGTTGATTTCGATGGCTGTTTCGTCTTTGGAGCCGTCTTCGTTGTTGGTGGGGTCATGGATTCATCCTTGGGATTCGTCATGCACAACTGTACACCCTGCTCGGGCCCGAAGGGCCCGATGGCATCGGGAGAAGAGAAATCAGGCGCTCGCCCGGATCTGCTTGGTGATTGACTCGGTGCGATCTCGATCAAGCTCGATCGGTTCGACTCTGATCGGTTCTTCGATCATTTCCCAAACCTGGTCGAGGTTCAGATCGAGCAACCACGCCCGGACAACCGCCCAAGCCAATGGGCGAAGGACGATACCCACGACCGGGTGTTCGCCCTTGATTTTTTTGAGCCCTTTGACGATGGTTCCTACAAGGCGATCTTGGGCATCCGTGAGCATTTCGCCCTGCGGAGGCGTGATCCGCATCGGAGCGTCTATCCATTCTCGGTACGCACTCTTGCATCGATCTTCAAGCTGGTTGGCGAGCTCGCCCTCCCACAGCCCGAGCCCGACATTGACCAGACCATCGAGCTGACGGATCTTTCCGGATCGTCCAAAGTTGAGCATCATGGCGCCTTTGACGCATGACTCCTCGGAAGAAGTCAGAATCATCGATGGCTGGAACTGGGGTCCAAGCTCTTGGACTGCTTGGCTGAACTTTGATTCACCCTCGGCGTCCATCGGGAGGTCGGTCCGCCCGATGAGCCTGCCCGAGCTGTCCCAGTCTGTCGAACCGGTTCGCATGAGCATGATTGTGTATCCGGTTGGCTTGCCCATCCAGCATTCTCCGGCGCGTCGAGACGCGCAGTCGTTGCACTCTGGTGGTATCGACCATCCGGAGGACAAGGGGCGAGTGTAGCAGAATGTCCGCTCCCAGATGGAAGTGTTTTTCCCCAAACTGAATGACTTGTTCGTATTATGTAAGTGGATTCGCACGAATCGAACCGGTTATCGAACCTTTGAGGAGCGGAGTTGTTCGATGATGGATGCCCACTGCTTTCGTGGCTTTCCAAAGATCGCCGAGCCCGCCACGAGGGTGTCAAACTCGGCTTCGATCGCGGCTTGGGCGGTGTTGAGGTTGATGCCGCCATCGATTTCAAGGCGTTGATGTGCAGCGAGTTGAGGGCGGATCCATTCTGTCTTTTTGAGCACCTCGGGGATGAATGCCTGTCCGCCGAATCCTGGATTGACGCTCATGACAAGGATGAGATCGAACGCTTCGAGCGTGCCCATCAGGGCTTTGGCATCCGTCGGCGGGTTGATCACAATCCCTGGTCGGCACCCGAGACCCCGGATCTCGTCGGCGAGTTCGATTGCGTGCTGGGCGGACTCGCAGACTTCGATGTGGAAACTCACCAGATTGGCCCCGGCGTCCACAAATGGGCTGAAGTACGCCCAAGGGTCCGTCACCATGAGGTGAACATCAAGGAAAGCATCCGGGCACGCCTTGCGTACCGCGTCACATACCGCAGGCCCCATCGACAGATTGGGGACAAAGTGCCCATCCATGATGTCGACATGCAGCAGATCGGCACCGGCGTCCAATGCGGCGCGGCAATCATCGCCAAGATTCGCAAAGTCTGCTGCCAGGATGGACGGTGCGATGAGCGGCAGCTTCGGCGGGTGTTCGCATGGATCAATCATGCCCCACTCTAGTGCTTCTGGGCGAGTACGGTTGTACGATGGGGTAACTCTTTTCTGGATGGATCACATGAACACGACCGTACTGCCACACATACTCGTCGAATCCCTTGAATCGATTGGGCAATCTCATCTGATCGAGCACGCCCTCACCCTTGATGCTCCGGTGCTTGCGGGTTTCATTGAGCAGCTTGAGGGGTTCGATCTCGCTGCGATTGGGGAGTACATCAATCGGTATGGCAAGGGGTATGCGTCTGCGCCTCCTGCGGCCTCGATCGAGCCTGCGCGGTGTTATACACTCGGCGATCAAACATGGGATCGTGCCAAGTACCGGGGCATCGGGCAACAGCTCATCCGTGATGGCAAGGTTGCCTGCTTTACGGTTGCGGGCGGGCAGGGGTCGAGACTTGGGTATGATGGGCCGAAGGGATGTTTCCCGACTTCGTGCGTGCAGAACAAGCCGCTGTTTCAGCTATTTGCCGAGTCGATCCGGAAGTCTGAAGAGAAATACGAGACTCGGATTCTCTGGGCGATCATGACCAGCCCGCTGAACCACGCGGCGACGATCTCGTTCTTTGAGGACAACGGCTACTTCGGGCTTGATGCCGAACAACTCATGTTCTTTGAGCAGGGTGTGATGCCGAGCTTTGATTTGGAGAGCGGGCGGCTGCTGCTGGCTGAGCCGGGCGTTTTGTGCACCAACCCTGATGGGCATGGCGGGGCATATCGGGCTCTCAAAGAATCCGGCGCGCTCGATGCAATGCTCTCTGCGGGTGTGGAGCACCTGAGTTATTTCCAGATCGACAACCCGCACGCGATGATCCTCGACCCTGTGTTCCTCGGGCTGCATCGTTCTGCGGATGATTCATCGGGCGAGATGAGTTCGAAGATGGTCGCCAAAGCATCATGGGATGAGAAGGTCGGGGTGTTCTGCTCGATTGAGGGGAGGACCGAGATTATTGAGTACTCGGATCTGCCCGAAGGGCTTGCCAAGCAGACGGATGATGCGGGGGCGCTGGCGTTCAACGCGGGATCCATCGCGATCCATGCGATCAGCCTTGCTTTTATCGAGAAGATTGTTTCCGATCCGCGATACGCGTTGCCGTTCCATCGGGCGATCAAGAAAGTGGGTTCGGTTGATCCCGTATCTGGTGAAAGCTGCACGCCGAGCGAGCCCAATGCGATCAAACTCGAACGGTTTGTCTTTGACGGGATTAAGCTCGCGGAGCAATCGATCGTGGTCGAGACTGATCGTGTCGAAGAGTTTGCGCCGGTCAAAAACGCGACGGGGGCGGACTCCATCGAGTCTTCGAAGCTGCTTCAGACTGAGCGTGGTGCGAGGTGGCTCACCGAGGCAGGTGTCGATGTCCCACGAGACGACGATGGGCGGGTGGATGCGATGATCGAGATTTCGCCGTTGAGTGCGGTGGAGGCTTCGGATCTTGCGTTGATGGATCTGCCCGATTCAATCGCTGCGGGCTCGACGGTGGTGATCTGATGGATCCGAGATTCCTCGCGTTGCCTCAATCACTGCAGCGATTGAGTGAGACTCGGACGCTTGCGGGTGTGCCGGCCTTGATTACTCACCCGGAGGTGCAGGACCCGCCTCCGGTGGTTATCTGGATGCATGGGCGCACCGTGCACAAAGAACTCGACCCTGGACGATACCAGCGGTGGTTGCGAGCGGGTATCGGTGCGGTGGCGCTCGATCTGCCCGGACACGGCGATCGGTTTGAGGCGAGTTTCCAAAGACCAGACAAGACCCTTGAGCTGATTCGGCAAGGATCAAACGAGATTGACGCGGTGGTTGAGGAGATGCAATCGCCGGGATGGTTTGATATGGACCGCGTCGCGATTGGGGGGATGTCCGCGGGCGGGATGGTGACGCTGCATCGGCTTTGTCGTCCGCACAAGTTCGTCGCCGGTTGTCTAGAGGGCACCACGGGGAACCTGCATGATTTGTATTTCCCTCCACAGGGTTCATCTGGTCGCCCGTGGCCTGTGGACCACGACCGGGAAGAGGTCGCTGCGGTTGATCCGATCGAGCACCTCGATGGATTCCGCCCGATCCCGATCTTGGCGCTGCACAATGAGGGTGATGAGATGGTGCCGATCGAGACCCAGAGGGCGTTTTTGGATCGTTTGCGGGTTCATTACCGTGAGATGGGCGCCGATGAGCAGAGCATCACGCTGCATACTTTCCGTGAGACAGGCGCACCGGGCGAGCACGCCGGCTTTGGGCGGATGGCTCATGATGCCAAGAACCTCCAACTCGAGTTCCTCAAGCGAGTCTTCGATATCCCCACGGATGCGGAGTGATCGGGTATTGTTGACCCATGCGTTGGCCCCCACCATTTCGAGCCTTGAGTAATCCGCGGACGGTCTGGGCGTGGGGCATGTACGATCTGGCGAACCAGTCGTTCACGCTTTTGATTATTACCCTGCTGTTCCCCATCTATTTCAAGGAGGTGGCGGTCGGTGACCCTCAGCGGGGTGATTCTCTGTGGTCGATCGGTGCGTCGTCCGCGTTGTTTGTGGTGGTGATTCTTTCGCCGATTGTTGGTGCGATCGCGGATCGGCGATCGATCCGCAAGAAGATCCTCATCGGCACCGGGATCTGTTGCATCATCTTGACGATCTTGCTGAGCCTCATTCGCCCGTCGTCGGGCTGGATTGGTCTGGCGATCTTTATCCCGGCCAACATCATGTACCAGCTCGGCGAGAACATGCTCGCGAGTTTCTTGCCCGGGATCTCGACCCCTCGCACCATCGGGAGGGTGTCGGCGATTGGATGGACGATGGGGTATCTGGGCGGGGTGATTCTGCTGATGATTGTCGCGTTTGGCGCGATGTTCTTTGGGCTTGGTTCACCCGAAGATTGGCGGGTGTTCTTTGTCATCGCTGGTGTGTGGTTTGCGATCGGCATGGTGCCTGCGATGCTGTTTCTTCGCGAGCCTGAGGGCCACACCCAAACAGCCAAATCGCGGAGCATCATCGAGCGGATCAGCGGATCGGTGCGCCATCTGAGAGCGCATCGACAGCTTGTGCGGTTTCTTGTTGCGTTCTTTGTGTATGGGTTCGGTGTGCAGACCATGATCATGTTCGCGGCGATCATCGCGTCGGACTTTGGTATTCAACGCGAACAGTTGATTTACTTCACGCTTCAGCTCACGGTCACCGCTGGTGCGACGGCGATTGTCGTAGCCAAGTTCCAGGACCGCGTCGGGATCCGCATCACGATTCTCGCGTTTTTGGGTGTGTGGATCGCTTCGTGCGGGGCGTTGCTTGCGGTGGAGCTTGTGATTCCGAACAATCCGCCTCAATGGATTTTCTGGGTCATCGGCAACGGCATCGGGATCGGGCTTGGTGGGATTGGCACGGCGAGTAGATCCATCGTTGGGTTCTTCGCACCCAAACACCGGACCGCGGAGTTCTTCGGGCTCTGGGGGATGAGTTACAAGCTCGCCGGGGCGATCGGGGTGCTCTCGTTTGGTCAGGTGAAGGCCTGGATCGGCGACGCCCAGGCCTTGGGGCTGCTGACCGGGTTCTTTGGTGTGGGGTTGATCCTGTTTTTGCGGGTCAACATCAACGCCGGTCGGCGTGAGGCGATCAGGAGCGAGCGTGTGTCCAATCACGAGCGCGTCTAGGATTCACCATGAGCACACCAACCACCCCGACGCAGACCGAAGACCCAACCCAGCAGCGGCCGATCAGCGCGGTCCCTGATAAGAACGGGTGGTACGGCGATTGCGGCGGCGTGTTCGTGCCTGAGACCCTCGTCGAGGCGCTCAATCAGCTCAGCGAAGTGTACGAAAAGGCGTGCCAGGATAAGCAGTTCTGGGACCGGCTCAACGATCTGAATCGGCTGTATGTTGGGCGCCCGACACCGTTGTATCGTGCGGGCGGGCTGACACGGCGATCACGGGCGATGGTCGCTGACAAGGAGCAGGGAGCAACGATCTGGCTCAAACGCGAAGACCTTGCACACACCGGTGCTCACAAGATCAACAACACACTCGGACAGGCGTTGCTCGCCAAGAAGATGGGCAAAAAACGGATTATCGCCGAGACCGGCGCGGGGCAGCACGGCGTCGCAACCGCGACGGCATGCGCTCATCTCGGGCTCAAGTGCGAGATCTACATGGGGAGCGAAGACATCCGGCGTCAGCATCTGAATGTTGTACGGATGAAGATCCTTGGCGCAAAGGTGAACGCGGTGGATGATGGCTCACGCACACTCAAGGATGCGACGAACGCGGCCTTGCGTGACTGGATGGGCTCGGTAAGCAACACGCATTACATCCTCGGCTCGGTGGTTGGACCGCACCCGTTCCCGATGATCGTTCGTGATTTTCAATCGATCATCGGACGAGAGGCCAAGGCCCAGTGCCTGCGATATCTTGGCGGGATGCCCAAAGCCATTGTCGCGTGTGTGGGCGGCGGATCGAATGCTGCGGGGATGTTCTATCCGTTTGTTGATGAGCAGGGCGTCGAGATGATCGGTGTTGAGGCCGGGGGAAGATCCGACGAGCCCGGCGAGCACGCCGCCCCGATCTCGCACGGCAAGCTCGGTGTGCTGCACGGATCGATGAGCTATGTGCTCCAGGATCCGAATGGACAAACGAGCGATGTGCACTCGTGCTCGGCGGGGCTCGATTACCCCGGCGTGGGACCCGAGCACAGCTACTGGAACAACATCGGACGCGTTTCGTACACATCGGTCTCTGATAAGCAGGCGCTCGATGCGTTCGTCTGGTGCTCGCGGGACGAGGGCATCATCCCCGCGCTTGAATCGTCGCACGCGGTCGCGTTTGGTGTTGCCCATGCATCGACGATGAACAAGGACGAGCATCTTGTGATCAACCTCTCGGGGAGAGGCGACAAGGATGTTGAAGAGGCATCGCGGCTGCTCGGTGATCAGATCTGAGTTTGCTCTTTACTGAGAGCCAACGCCATGAAGCTAGGCGGGTTTCCGCACCGGGCGGGCGACGAGCGACCAGAGGGTTCTGGTGAGGGCGCGGGCTTTGCGGTGGGTCCAGATGACCACAATCAGTGTGGAGTGCACACGCAGCTTCATGCGGAGCCGGCGCAAGGGTGCGTCGTCGGGTTCAAGCTGGAGTGCCTGACCAACCCAGTATCGAGCACGGATCCACTGATTTTCACGCAGATACGCGAGGGCTAGGTTGTGCATCGCGGGCACGAACTTGGGCTGGAGTCTGAGCGTTTCTTTGGCTGCTGCGATGCCTTCCGCGATGTGTTGAGCTTCGAGCATGGCCACGCTCAGCCCGTGATGCGCACGGTGGTTTGATGGACGCCGAAGGATCATCGCTTCGTACAGCTTGATCGCTTCGGTGGTCATCGAGGCATCGAGAAGCAGCCCCGCGACCTCTTCGAGGTCTTCGATTGCAGGCTTGCGTGACTCGATGGTTTCCTCGGCGTCTTTGAAAAGCAGTCCGCGGTTTTCGCGGCCGAGCAGATCACGGATCCGAGGGGCGTCCTCGTCGCGGGCTCGCAGCTGGAGCACGCGGGCAAGGCGCTGACGGACGGCGGGATAGTCTTTATCAAGACGGATCACGACATCGTAGTGCACCAACGCATCGGCGATGCGTTGTTCGTGCTCGGCGAGCTCGCCGAGTAAAAAGTGTGCGTCTGGCTCGTCGGGTTCGAGCTCGAGCACGCGGCGGAACTTCTCGCCCGCCTCGGTGTACCGGTGCATATCCATCAGCAGTTCGCCGAGATCCAAGAGCGTATCGAGATCGCCCGGATCGGTGCGGAGTTCACGCAGATAGAGCTGACGAGCGCGTTCAAGTCGCCCGGCCTTTGCGTAGGCGCTTGCGAGGCGGGCACGCACGCGTGGGAGTTCGGGATCGAGCCTTGCTGCTTCTCGCAGACACCAGACGGCGCGATCGGTGTGGTTGGTCTTCATGAGCGATTCTGCGATCGCCGAGTAGAGTTCGCCATGAGAAGGATCAATCTGCTGCCCGAGGTAGAAGACCTCTTCTGCCTCTTCGTGGCGTTCGAGATCGTTCAATGCCTCGATTCGGTGAACAAAGATCGTAATGTTCATTGGTTCGAGCGCCAAAGCCTTATCGAACCATTCGAGTGCGGACTCGGGCTGATCTGCGCGGACTAGGTTTCCGCCGGCGAGCAGGGCCGAGTTGGCGTCCGGGCGGTCGTGCTCGAGGTGCAGATTGAAGCATTGGGCGAAGGCGGTCGCGGCATCGTTGTGGCGGCCTGCCGCTTCGAGGGTCAGCCCGAGGTTGAAGTACCATTCTGCTTGATAGGGATTGAGCGATAGCGCCTGGCGGAGTTCGGTCTCTGCCTCGTCCCAGCGGCCCGCGTCATAGAGCTCGTGGGCACGCTCGACATGTTGTTCTGCATCTACCCAATCATTCATGGCGGACCAGATCCTCGTGATTCTTGTGCGGCAACAACGCCTCGGGGGTATATCCTATACCAGATTGGGTTTCCTATTCCAAGAAAACCCGCCAGACACTGTCCAAGTCATCGGTCAATTGCCGATTTCAAGACCGAGAATACATCCGCAAGCATCTGATCCATACAGCATGAAGACTCCCCGACGCACAATTCAAGCCTCTTGGACCATCCCTGGGCTCATCGCCCTGTCGGCAATGGGCATTGGTGCGTGTGCACAGCAGACCAGATCAAATACCGAATTTGCGGACCCCACCCAGCCCAGATTACCCATTGAGATCAATCACGCTGACGATGCAGGTGTCGAGGAGCCCGAGATCGTCCTCGTAGATGATACTGACCAAGAGCCCATTGAGCAGCCACCCTTCGCAGCCAACCCGGTGAGCAAGGAGAGCACGGACAGCGTCGGACCATCGGATTCTGCTGAAGATGACGAGATCGAACTCGCGCTCGAAGAGACGAGTGTGGATGAGTTGAGCGTGCTCTATCGCAGGCTTCACGACTCGCTGGGGGGGAATGCTCGTTCTGAGCTGATTGCCGAACTGCTCGGCGATCGGCGTTCGGCACTGCGGGATCTCGGCTTTGAGCTTGCGCACCGCAACCTCTCGGCCCGGACGGTGCTCTCGGATCTGGTTGGTCAGGTGACGAGCGGGCTGATCCGCAGCCCTGACGCCGGCACGCGCGCCCAAGCGGCGGGATTGCTCACAAGACTGGTAACACCCGATGCGATGGTGCTGTTGACCGAGGCATTGAATATCGAGAATGACCCGCTCGCGGCCAAGCCGTTGCTGCTCGGAATATCAAGGTGGCCAAATGAAGATGCGGCCGATGCTGTCGTTCGGTGGTGCGTTCGTCATGACTCGGCATTCGATGCGGCCACAACAGCGGCTTGGGCGATGGAAACCGAAGGGCTTTTAGGCAATCTCGAACGCCGAGATGCGATTCTCGACGCGGTCCGCAGCACGCCCCCCGCGGGGCTTTCCTCGAATGGCATGATGCTGCTGGCGCGAATGGGCGATGAAGAAAATCTTCGCGAGCTTGAGTTGCTCTTGACACACGAAAATCCTGAAGTTCGTGAGCGCGCGGGCAATGCCCTCGTGCAGACCGAGCGTGCGATGGATATTTTGGTTCGTGCTGCGGTTGCATCCCCGGGGTTGTATTCACATGCTGCGGATTCGTTGACGCTGTACAACGCGAGCGTTGAAGGATTCCAGATTCTGAGTCGTCTCAACGCACCGACACCCGAAGCGCGCACGCGGGCCTTATTGAGGATTGGCAATGCGTTGCCGGTGGAGCGTCTGGATGATGCCGTGACCGGTTCGACCATCGAAGACACCCTCGCGATCAAGCTGCTCGAACGATTGCTCACGATTGAAACCGAGCGGTCGCAAGCAGTTCTGCAAGGGATTGTTCTGCTTGCGCAGCTCGAGTTGAGAATCGGTGACGCGGACGGCGCATTGAGCATCGCGGACGCCATCGCCGGCGATGAGCAACTGGGCACCAAGGACAAGGAACTGGTTACGGGGATACGCCAGCGTGCAGCGATCATGCTTGGGATGTTTGACCATCCATCCTTGCTCGATTCCGGCCCGAGTGTCTGGCTTGAGATGCTCGGTGTTGCAGGGGAAGAGTCATCGAAACAGGGCATCGCTGGCGAAATTCGGGCGCGATTCCCGGATCAGCTCACCAAAGAACAAGAGCTCTTGGTGGAAGCCACGCCGATCATTGAAAGCAGTGAAGACCGCGATGATACGCCGCTGGACAAGACAGACCGTCCCGTAGAGTAGGCTCAAAATCACCGCGTTGTGAATAGAGAGAACGGGTTCTTACGAACGGGATCGTTCGGAAGCGGTACGAAACTTCCGGCGGAACATCGAGCCGAGTTGAACCTGCGGACGCGGCGAGGGATGCTCGGCGAGGGCCTCGCTTGCAGTCTCATTAATCGGCAATGCCCTCAGTGCCTGTGCAGCGTTCGAGAACCCATCCACCGGATCAAGCCCGATCGCAAACCATCGGTCCCAGAGACGATCGAGTTTTCGAACGAGCCGGGAGGGCGCCACGCGTTCGGCGCCTGGTTCGAGCCCGACCAGCATGAGATAACCGATGCGGACAATCGATCGGACCTCATCCGCGATCAGATCCGCCGACGGGTCTCTGTGCGCCAACGCGTTGGTAAGCCCGTGCAGTTCGACTTGCACACTCCCGCGGCGGTCGACAAGGATCTCGTCGGTGGCCAATGAACCATGAACAATGTTTCCATCCGTGCTGGCTTGGGAAGCTTCGAGCAGGTGAGCGAGGCAACGGATTGCCTCGACTGGTTCGAGCTTGGCATCTCTTTGAATGAGCAGGTCTTCTAGGGTGACGAATCCGTCTTGGTTGCCGGTGTATGGCGTGATGACACAGAGCCGGTTGTGGTCGTCGAAACTCAGTGATTCGAGCTTGAGCAGGTGCGGGTGGTTGACACGCGACAGCGCATGCACCGAGCCGAACAGGCGGCGGCGATCGGCGATATCGTGCGATGCAGCGAACCGGTACAGCACATGATTGGTGTTGCACTGCTCATCAAGCACGATCCATCGATCGAGCCCATGCACGGATGATTCTTGGCGGACGAGCCGGTAGGGACCGAAGTAAGATTGTCGATTTTGTGTACCCATGCAGTCTGTTTCTTGCACACGCTTGACTTGCCCTTCACCTGCATCGTCCGTCATTCGTACAGGTGGCGTGTGGCTCGCGATCCCTTTGCGTTGACCGAGCATCAACTCTATCACATGAGAGTTGATTTGTCCTCTCCGGGCACTTTCAAAGCATCCGAATCGGCACGGTCTCTGTTTATCGGGCACAACTGCCCAAAGACTCTAGATTTCAAAGCCACCCTTGGTCATAGGGCTTTTTGCCCCTGCTCGATTGCAGTTTGCCTCATCGGAGGTGATTTTTGCCGCTAGAATGCCCAGCACGGCAGTGAGACCGGCGCGTCCGCCGGCTCTTTCGGGCCGCGTTTTCAACGCCCTCCGCGACCCAAAACTTGGCGTCGGGGAAGAATGAGGTTGGCAAAGAATGCCATATTATATGTCGATGGGCAAAATGCCCAAGAAGCGTCATACCCAGTTCCGCCGCCCAGATGGCGCTCTCTACTCCGAAGAGCTCTTCGGCACCGAGGGGTTCGTCGGACCCAGTTCGATCATGTACCACATCCACCCGCCGACGCAGGTCACCGGGTGGGAGAAGTTGTATTCGACCAAGGTCGAGTATGTCGAGCAGGATGTGATGCGGATGCGCCATGTGCAGACGCAGCAGTTCAAAAAGCACGGCGACCCCGTCCGCGGACGCGTCGTCATCTTCGGCAATGGCGATGTCGAGATGTCCGTCTGTCAGCCTGAGTCGCAGATGGAGTACCACTTCAAGAACGGGCAGGGCGACGAGTGCCTCTTTGTTCACTTCGGGTCCGGCACGATCTACACGATGTTTGGCACGCTCAAGTTCGGGAAGAAAGATTACATCGTTATGCCCAAGGGCGTGATCTACAAGATTGTCTTTGACGAGCGCGCCGATGATGGGTCGGATAACGAGGAGTTTGGCGGGTTCACCGAAGCGGAGATGCCGCTGGGCAAGTTTGTGGCGTTTGAAACCTGCAACGCATCGCACATCATGCCCCCGCCGGGGTACATCGCGAAGAAGACGGCCCAGTTTCTCGAGCATGCGCCCTACTGCGAACGCGACTTGCGTGTGCCATTCGAGGATGCCGATCACCCGCTGGCCTACGACGAGAAGGGCGAGTTCGAGGTGCGCATCAAGGCGCTCAACTCGGTGCATTCGTATACCTACCCGTACCACCCGCTCGAGGTTGTTGGATGGGACGGGTGCTACTACCCGTATTGTTTCAATATCCATGACTTCGCGCCGATTACGGGGCAACTGCACCTGCCGCCGCCGATCCATCAGACATTCGAGGGGCACAACTTTGTGATCTGCTCGTTCTGTCCGCGGGCGTTGGATTCGCACCCGGATGCGATCGTGGTGCCTTACAACCATTCAAACATCGATTCCGACGAGATCATGTATTATGTCGAGGGCAACTACAAGGCTCGGCGTGGGATCACTTCCGGCTCGATCTCGGTGCACCCGCAGGGCATCGCCCACGGGCCGCACCCGGGCACGGTTGAGGCGTCGATCGGCAAAAAATGGACCGATGAGATGGCTGTCATGTGCGACACATTCCGCCCGATGTTCCCGACCAAGGCGTGCCTGGGGATGGATGACGCCCAGTATCCAGAGTCATGGCGGCAAGATCACTTCGCCCCCGGCGAGGTCCGCGGGGCTGAGGGTGAAGAGACCAGCGGCGATGAGCCGATCAACACCTGGGATTGATGAACACTCACACAACCCGCATCGAGAGGTGCGGGTTTTTCATGCGCGGCTGGCAACTCTTCGGTGGGACGGGCTTCCAGCCCGTCTCTTGGAAACATTTGGGTGGTAGAGAAGACGGGCTGGAAGCCCGTCCCACCGGGAAGCCCGGATCGTGAGGTCGTTCACTTGCGGAGTTTGGGTTTGCCCTGCGGCTCACGGAAGAACCCGCCGCCGGCGTCTTCGAGCACGCCGTCACGCACCAGCACCTTCCAGATCTTGGGATCAAACTCCGAAGCCGGCGGCGGCATGATCGAATCGATGTTGGCACTCTTGCCCATCGTCAAATCTCGCTGGGTGATTTTGGATTCATCGTCGAGCTTCTTGAACTTGAGCCGATGCCGAAACGCGCGGAGGGCCTCGTTGAGCTCGGCTTGTGAATACTCGGGGAGTGGCTCGCTCTTGGGCTTGAATCGCTCGGGGTCTTCGAGCTTCTGGATCATCACATCGAGCCCGATGGAATCGCGTTCTTTGGTGATGCGGGCGAGCTCGGGTTTGTCTACCGGCATCCGCCCGAGGAGCCGTTCGAGCATGGTCCACGCTTCCATCTGGCGGACAGGGTTGGTCTCGGCCCGGAGCTTGGTCTCGGTATCACGGATTTTTTCGATGATGTTCATTCTGGACCATATCCAATTACAGTCAGCCCGAATGGCATTTGAATACGGCTGTGCGCAAACAGAGCTTCTGCCACATCAATAGCCTTTGAATAATCGTTGCTGTAAGTCGATGCGTACTCATATCTGTTTAACATGGCTAAACACAAATGATCGACCTGGCTCATGACCATTGCTTGAATCAGATCCCTATAAAATGCTCCGCCCTGAAAACCCCGACCTGCCTCAACTTCAAGGCCGCATCGATTCGCTTGGTGATACGCGTCTACTTCATACTGAAGAGTTGGGCGGCCACCTTCTCCGAAGAATACAGGTCGGTAAATTTTATCGACCCTCTTCTTTGAGCCCTCCACATCAAATCCAATCTGAATCAAATCTTGTGCAAGGACGGCAAGCACTCGATCACTTCCGAAGCCCTTTTCAGTAGATGCAGCGCCGATGGCAACATCGTTAGAAACAAAAGCCTCGATCACATCAGCTATAAATTCGGGTGGCGGATCAGTTCTTGGAAATGATGTAAACCGTATGGACAATTACAGATTCCCTCTTCGTTCCTGCTCGAGTTCGAGGCTCTCAAACAGGGCTTTGAAGTTGCCTTTGCCGAAGCTCTGGCTCCCGCGGCGGCAGATGATTTCGATGAAGAAAGTCGGGCGGTCCTGGAGCGGCTTGGTGAAGAGCTGGAGGAGGTAGCCCTCGTCGTCGGCGTCGACGAGCACGCCGAGGTCCTTGACGCGTTGATGGTCTTCCTTGACGATCTCGTGCCCGTGCTGCTTGAGCATGGTGTCCACGCGGTTCCAGACATTCTCGTAGTAGGTGTCGGGCATGTCGAGGAAGTCGACGCCTCGGCGGCGGAGTTCGGCGACGGTGGCCAGCTCGTCGTCGGTGCGGAAGGCGAGGTGCTGGACGCCGGGCATCATGTTGTGCCATTCGAGGTATTCGAGGATCTGTGATTTCTTCACGCCGTCGGCGGGCTCGTTGATCGGCATCTTGATCAGGTTGTTGCCCGACGCCATGACCTTGGACATCAACGCCGAGAACTCGGTCGAGATATCGGCATCATCAAAGTGCTTGAACATCGCGAAGCCCATGACATCTTCGTACCACTTGACCCACTCGTTCATTTTGCCCTCTTCGACATTGCCGACGAGGTGGTCGGTGTACATCAAGCCGCAGGGGTGGTCCTCGTTGTACTTGTTGAGCGGGGAATCAAACTTCTGGAAGGTGGGCATGAACAGCCCGCCCTTGCGGAGGTTCTCGTGGGCGTATTCACCGGTTCGCGAGACAAAGGTGTGGATCACGCGGCCGTAGGTCTTGATCGACGCGACGGTGACGGTGCCCTTGTCGTCTTCGAGCACGCGTGGCGCCTGGGCGCACACCGCGCCGTTGCTAATTGCTTTTTCGTAGGCGGCCGTGGCGTCTTCGACGGTGAGGGCGACATCTTTGATGCCGTCGCCGTAGAGCTTAAGCTCCTCGCCGGCGGGGTGTTCTTTGTTCAGCGGGGTGGTGAGGAGGATTCGGATGTTGCCCTGGGTGAGCAGGTAGTCTGCTTCCTCACGCGACCCGGTGGTGAGGTCGGCGATCTGGTCGATGCGGAACCCGAAGGTGTGTGCATAGAAATAGGCTGCCTGCTTGGCGTTTCCGACATAGAAGCGGACATGGTCGACATCGATCAACTGCAAAGGATCGGCGGAAAGCGCTTGGCTCGTCGTCGTGGCACTCGTCATTGTGATTTCCTCAAAGCTCTTGGGCAGACAGTGCTGATCGATACCAGCGGGAGCCCAGGTCCCGTTGCACAAGTCTATACGAATTAGACTCCGGAAACTAGTATTTGTTCAGCGACGGGTCCAGCCGGTCTGACCACCACAGAATCCCGCCCGCAACCGACCTGGCCCCGGCAAGCCCCTGCTCGTGCATGTACAGCGTAGCATCAAGCGACCTTCGCCCGGATCGGCACAGAACCGCAATGACGGTATCCTCATCAACATCCAACTCGTTGATCCGTGATGCCAGATCTCCCATCGGTATGTGCACCGCCCCGTCGATCTTGGCGATCTCGAGCTCGTTGTCCTCACGGATGTCAATGAGCAGGAAATCAGTGCGCGGCATGCCCGAGGCGTGCAGCTCGGCGGTCATCGGCACCGTGATCTCGTATCCCTCGCGAAACTTGTACCCTTTGGGGTTGTCACTCGTTGGTATGGTCATGGGATTGTTCCTTTGTGATAGATCCATTGCTCGGCTGCGCACTCGACCAGGCCGAGGGCGATTGCTGATTTGTACGCTTCCAAGATCGCTCGGGGCTCCACGACCGCGGGGCGGTCACAAAGAAAGCAACCGCTCGATAAGGCATCAAGAGTATCTCACCAACCGAACGCCCGAGCTCGTCGGCGTTCATCCAATGACCACCCAACCACGATACCGTTTGGGAATCCAGTGCCGACTCAACGGTCGGGTACAGCCCGTACGCCCGTTCGCGTTGATCGCTGCCGCGCCCGATTCGCGTGCGGAGCGTCTGCCCCGTGATGGTTCCATCTGTGGGAGCAACCACAACCGTGCTTGCCCAAAGATTCCGCGGGCGTAGCTGCTGGTCGGCGCCGAGCACCGAGTACCCATCGCCAAAGGACGCTGTCTGGTACCGGGCTCCGAGCACCAGCCGCTCGTTACCCGCGCGTGGTGCGCAAGAGACCATCATTGTGCTAAGCAGCATCGCACAAAGCGGCATCTCCAGAGCCCGTATCATGAATCAGCCATCGGCGGGAAACACACGACTTGACCGTTGTTATTGGCTTCAGAATCGCTCACGAGCCCGAGCACGAACGCTGCAATCTGGTTCGGTTTCACGGTTGCCGATTCGGGCAACATGTCGGCATCGAACATCGAGCGGAGCATCCCGGTTTCGGCCGCGCCGAGCGCGACGGTGTACGAATGGATCCCTGCATTGCCGTATTCGTTGGCGACTGCTTTGCAAAGCACATTCATCGCACCCTTCGAGCACCCGTACATCCCAAGCCCTGCAAAGGGATCGAGCGTTGAGTAACTCGATATATTCACAATGCAGCCTGATTTTTGCACGCACATGGTGCTCAGCACGCGTGCTGTCAGGCCCACCGGCCCCACTGCATTGATCGCGAATGCTCGCTCGATCTGCTCGCTCGTCGCATCGCCGAGCCTTACAAGCTCTGCGACACCCGCGTTATTCACCAGCACATCAATCCGCCCGAACGATGCGAGAGTCTGCTCGATGATCTTCGCACGATCCGCCTCGATCGAAACATCGGCGGGGACGCACATGCTTTGACCATCGAGCAGTGCCCTTGTTTCTTCAAGCGCTGAAGCCCTTCGCCCGACAAGCACAACTCGGTGCCCGGAATCAGACATCGCGACAGCGATCGCTCGCCCAACGCCTGAGCCGGCTCCGGTCACAATCGCGACGGGCAACTCACCCATGAATCGACCGCTCGATCGCGCCGACAAGCGAGTGCAGGGTCAGCATGTGGAGTTCTTGGATACGATCTGCGGTCTCGCCGGGGACGATCCATTCGGTATCACACATGCCCGCGAGTGACCCGCCCCCTTTGCCGAGCAGCCCGGCGGTGTGCATCCCCTTGTCTTTCGCCGCGTTGACCGCCCGCACAACATTGGAGCTGTTCCCGCTTGTCGAAAGCGTCACAAGCACATCGTGCTCGCGTCCGACGCCTTCGACCCAACGCGAGAAGACTTGGTCGAACCCGTAGTCATTGGCGGTGCAGGTGATGTACCCCGGATCGGTGCAGGCGATCGCGCCGATCGAGGGACGATCTTCGCGGTACCGGCCGGTGAGTTCTTCGCAGAAGTGCATCGCATCGGCGCATGATCCGCCGTTGCCGACCGCGAGGATCTTGCCCCCACGCCCGAGCCGTTTGACGCACTCGTCCGCCAACGCAACGACCTTCTCCGCGTTTGATTGATCCGCCGCGAACAACTCGGCCACCTTGGCAGCGGTTGCGAACTCCTGATTCACTAGAAGTGTGTCATCCATTGGACGATTCTAGCTTGGTCTCGATCCGGTGGAGCGCATCGCGGATCTCGGCGACGGTTTCGATGAGCCGA
This sequence comes from Phycisphaerales bacterium, assembly GCA_029260265.1. Classification (GTDB taxonomy): domain Bacteria; phylum Planctomycetota; class Phycisphaerae; order Phycisphaerales; family UBA1924; genus UBA1924. The sequence continues at coordinate 184,732 of JAJDDO010000026.1, read as the reverse complement.
TCATCCGCGGGCTCGCTCGACGCCGGAGCGGTCGCTGGCGTGCTTGTCGCCGCAGCCCCTTGCAATCGGTCACGCTGATCGAGCACGGCCTTGCGGAAACCGGGGGTATCGACAATCCCAATAATGTTCACCAAGGAACCGCCGGTGGCACTGTTCGATTGCCCCGCGGTTTCTACCCGGAACCCCTTGACACCAAAGTATCGCATGATCGGGCCTTGGAACATCTGCAGATCGGTGATCTTCTCAAGCGGCACCGTGGATTCCCGCTTGTTCAGAATCCCTTTCTTGATTTCAAGTGTCCGCTCGGTCAGCGTGCAGTGCAGGTTCTCGAGGTACTTATTGAGGATCCAGTTCCCGATGAGCAGATACAGGACTGCGATCGGGATGGTCACGATCAGCACGCAGAGGATCACAACCGTCGACCAGAGGTAGTACCCCTTGACCTTGTCATTGAACTCTGCTTCCCACAAGACCTTCGGTTCAGTCATCTCATGCCCCTTTCAATCTATCAGCATACCCGATTCGCCCCCGGTTGGCTGAACAATTCATTGATCGGGTCTATCCTCAGTGCATGACCACCTCGACTACCTCCGAACCCGGGCTCGCCCCGCTGAGCATCGCCAGACGCACCTTCAACTCAAGGCTCTTCGTCGGCACCGGGAAATACGCCGCCATGGACACCATGCGAGATGCGCTCGATGCCTCGGGCACCGAGGTCATCACCGTCGCGGTTCGGCGTGAGCGGTTATTCAACGCCGAGGGCAAATCGTTGCTTGAGTACATCGATACCGATCGGTACACGATCTTGCCCAACACCGCGGGGTGCTTCTCGGCAGAGGACGCGGTGCGAGTTGCTCGGCTCGGGCGTGATCTGCTTGAACAGCTTGATAACCCGGGCGCGAGTTGGGTCAAGCTTGAGGTCCTCGGCGATAAAAAAACACTTCTCCCCGATCCTGTCGGCACCCTTGAAGCCGCCCGTGAACTGGTCGCCGATGGATTTGAAGTCCTCTGCTACAGTTCGGATGACCCCATCTCGGCGATGCGGATCAAGGACACCGGCGTCGCGTCGGTGATGCCCGCCGGGTCACCGATCGGTTCAGGGCAGGGCATCTTGAATGTCAACAACATCGTGCTGTGCCTGCAACTGCTCAAGGAGGGTGATCCGGACTTCCCGGTCATCGTCGATGCCGGCGTGGGGTGTGCATCGGATGTTGCGTTGGCCATGGAACTCGGAGCCGACGGCGTCCTGCTCAACACGGCCATCGCCCATGCGAAGAACCCGGTGATGATGGCCCATGCGATGCGAAAAGCATGTGAATCCGGTCGTCAGAGCGCCCAAGCCGGGCGGATCGAGAAGAAGCTCTACGCCACCGCATCGAGCCCGATGGCAGGGGCAATTTCCTATATCCCTGGCGAATGAGGAAAGAAATAGATCCTGCAAGGGGTTTGACCCGATAAAAGGTGCTCGCGAGCCCTTTGAACTGGAGATCAGTCCCCATGCGCACCCACTCAACCATCCCTGCTTGGCTGGCGGCAGAATCAGATCGCCCGGCGCACGCCAAGATTGTCGCCACCCTTGGGCCCGCATCCGATTCTCCGGAGATGCTCGATCGCTTGATTGAATCTGGTGTCTCTGTGTTCCGGCTCAACTTCTCTCACGGCACCCTGGCGGACATGGACATCCTCTACAAAAAGGTCCGCGAAGCAATTGATCGGGGCGGCAGATCCGTCGCGGTCATGGGCGATCTCCAAGGCCCCAAAATGCGGGTCGGCAAGGTCGCAGATCTTGACGGCTCGGGGGGTGTCATGGTCGAGCCGGGCGATGATGTCTGGTTCCGCAAAGATCAGGGCGATGCGGCAATCATCGATGGAGCCGTGGTTTTCTCGACCACCTTCGAGAACATGTACGAAGATGTCCAGCCCGGGCAGCGTGTGCTGATCAATGACGGATTGATCCGCATGCTCGCGGTTGATCGCAAGCGCGGCGAATGGGTCCGCTGCAGGGTAACCATCGGGGGCAAGGTAACCTCCGCAAAGGGGGTCAACCTCCCCGAGACCGATATCACCGCCCCGGCGATTACAGACCGCGACTGGAAATGCGTGGACTGGGCGGTTGCCAACGGGCTTGACTACCTTGCCTTGTCGTTCGTCAAGGATGCTGCAGAGGTCAATGAACTCAAGGCGAGGCTCTCCGAGTTGTGCACACCGGATCTGCACTGGACGGATCCGATCATCGGTTGCCGTATCCCGGTGGTGGTCAAGATTGAGAAGCCGCAGGCGTTGATCAATCTACTTGAAATCATCGAAGCCACGGACGCGGTCATGGTTGCTCGTGGTGATCTCGGCGTCGAGATGGATGTCGCCCGGGTGCCGGTCGCTCAGAAGTACATCATCGCCAGCTGCATCGAAGCCGGCAAACCCTGCATCGTCGCCACCCAGATGCTTGAAACCATGATCGAGAGTTCTACCCCGACGCGCGCCGAAGCGTCTGATGTCGCCAACGCGGTGTTTGATGGGTGTGACGCCGTCATGCTCTCGGGCGAGACCGCGGTGGGCAACCATCCCTCGCTTGTCGTCGAGACCATGCGACGGATTATCCGCACCACAGAATCACGGATGGATGAGCTTGCCCATCGGCATGGCAAGCCCGGCAATCTGAAGGAGTACCCCTTCCGATCTGCCGCCATTGCACACGGCGTCTGGCATATCGCCGAGGAACTCAGCGCCAAAGCCATCGCGGTCTGGTCTGAAGCCGGCGGGATGGCGAGGTACCTCTCACAGTACAACTTCCGGGTTCCGATCTACGCCTACACCTCGTCCGCTGTCGGCGCGAGGAGGATGGCGTTGTTCGGTGGCGTGACCCCTGTGCTCAAGGACGCACCCGCATCGGGTCGGCTCCGCGATTGGACCGACATGGTCGAAAATGGACTGCTCGAAGAGAAAATCGTCACGGATGGCGATCCCGTGCTGCTCGTCGCGGGCAAGCCGCTCGGCGCGATCCTTGCGCAGAATACCGTGTCCGTCCTCCGTATCGGGGATCCGGCATCAGGGTTCCGTGTTGCTGAAGACGAGCAGGCCCTGGCAAGGCTTAGTCGCTAACTCAACAACCAACTTAACAGTTAATCGGCCAGCGGATCTGGGCGGTAGAGTTTGGTGCCCAGTGCCCAGTTCTTCTCGGTGAAGTTGCCTCCGAGGGCGACCTCGTTGGACCGATCTGGTCTTGCAGCGGACATTGCCATGATCGTCTTTGCATCAAGGTTGTCGATCAACGAGACGAGCACCGCCTCGGGCGAGGACGGGGTCTTGCACGCGCCGTACTCTGGACGCTCATGATGCGATATGATGATGTGCTGGAGCACGGTCAACGCGCCGGCGGGCAGGCGTACGCCCTTGTCGTGCATGAGCTGCTGGTTCTTGTCGTGGAGCATGATCGCGCCTTCGACAAGGTGCCCGATCAACTCGCCACGATCTGAGTACCCGAACCCGCGATCAAAGAACAGTTCACGCGTTTTGCCCAGGTCGTGCAGGAACAACCCCATCAGCACAATATCACGCGAGATCTTGGGATAGAGCGGGCAGACCTTGTCGGCGATCTGCATGAGTGTCAGGGTATGCTCCAAGAGCCCGCCAAGGTAGGCGTGGTGCAAACGCACCGCTGCGGGTGCGACACGGAAAGCATCCATCAGGTGCTCGTCATCGAGGTACACCTGAGCGAGTGCCTTCATCGCGGGGTGCTCGAGTGATTCGAGCAGTGCGAGCACCTCGGAGAACATCTCTTTGGGATCGCGCGTCGAGGCAGGGAGCAGCTCGCGGAGTTGCTCGGGGGTCGGATCAACGGGGTCGATCCGGTGGATGACGATTTGCAGCTCGCCTTGGTACGCCTGGGTTTCACCCTCGACCCAGACAAACCCGTCGGTCGGTAATCTGCGGAAGGTTGCTTCATCGATCGACCACATCCGCCCGGCGGTCTGCCCGGAGGCATCGCCCAGCAAACACCGAAGATACGGCTTGCCCTTCACGGTGGTGCCCATCTGGGCATTGGAGATCGAGAACGCTCCATCGAGGCGTTCGGAGGGGCTCATGTCAGAGAGCATACGGCGTGAGGTATCGGTGGTCATGCACAGAGCATACGACCCCTCTCGGGCACCTTCCATCCAAGCCCTCTACACTGGGGCATGAAGTTTACGCATATTGCTCTTGGGTTGTGTCTCGTGGTCATTCTCGGCGTGCCATTCGTGCTCTCGATGGGTGGAGGCAGAGGCACCCACGAAGAGGGTGCCCCCACCCTGATTGTGTTCACCCCCCATGTGCCTCAGATCCGCGATGAGTTCGCCCGGGCATTCTCGGCATGGCATGAACGCGAGTATGGAGAGAAGGCGAATCTCGATTTCCGAACTCCCGGGGGGACCTCGGAGATCCGCAAACAACTCGAAGCCATGTTCACCCCCGCGCTCGATCGGTTCTTTGCCAAGGGCAACTACACCATCGATCCAGAGACCCACTTTGCGCTGCCAAAGGGTTCGATCGCGGCGGATGTCTTGCTGGGCGGCGGCAGCTTTGACCACGGGATGCTCAAGGACGGCATCTCGTACCAGTACAAGACAGAGGGGGATATCAGGCTGACGATTGATGTGCAAGTTCCCATATCCGCTCCTGCATCGTTTACCCAAGCTGAGCTCGATGCATTGTTTGGCGAGAACAAGATCGGGCCGCAAGCGTTGTACGACCCGGACCAATACTGGATCGGCACCGCGCTATCGAGCTTCGGGATTGTCTACAACAATGATGTGCTGGCCGAGCTTGGGCTCGAAACCCCCGAGTCTTTTACTGATCTGACCGCGCCTCAGCTCTGGGGATGGATCGCGCTTGCTGATCCGCGCCAGTCTGGGTCGGTGACCACGACCTTTGATTCCATTCTTGGTAATGAGGGCTGGGAGCAGGGATGGCGGACGCTGCGGGCGATGAGCGGGAACACGCGGTATTTTACAAACTCTTCGACCAAGCCCCCGATTGATGTCTCACAGGGCGAGGCGGCGGCGGGGCTCGCGATTGATTTTTATGGGCGCGGGCAGGCGCAAGTGGTCAAGGACTCGGGCGGGGGCGACCGGGTTGGGTATTCAGATCCGCGGGGCGCGGTGTATGTTGATGCCGACCCGGTCAGCATCATCAACGGCGGCCCGAACCCCGAACTGGCGATGAAGTTTGTCCGATTTTGTCTGACCGAGGAGGCCCAGGCACTCTGGCAGTTCCCGAGTTGGGGCGCTGCGGGTGCGTCTGAGAAGCCGACCAATCCGGTGATCTCCGGCACCAACGAATGGATGGGACCAGAATGGTACGAACTGCGCCGGATGCCGGTGCGGCGGGTGATGTATGAGAAATACTTTGACCTGTTTATCGACCAGATCGACCCGTTCACGCTGGCTTCGGATGTCACCAACCCGAACTGGCGAACGGGTGTCAAGGTCATGATGGGTTGCTTTGGGATTGATGTCGCCAAGGACTGCCGCAACGCGTACAAGGCGCTCAATGATGCGAAGGCATCGGGGAAGTTCACGGCTGCTGAACTCGATGAACTCGAAGGGTTGTACTACGCATTCCCGGAAACCCGGATCGAGGCGCTTGCGAGCCTACCCGGTTATGGATCGCTTTCAGAGGAATCCAGAGCCCTGATCGAGAAGAAAGGATGGAAATGGCAGGGGGAGCTCCTTGCCTACTCAGAGTCGAGGGACGCAACTGATACCGAGGCGGGAAGCGATTTGTTGGATTTGGCGCATGTCGTGCACTACGAGCCATTTACAGAACCGAACTTCAAGACAGTCCGCAACGAATGGCGTCAGTCTCGTCGGCAGGCTGTTCTTGAAATTCAGTACGCCAAGTTTTACCGAGATCAGTACCGCGAGCTTGTGCGTCGTGTGAACGAAAAAATGTAACGCCAGGCACGCTGGTGTGGGATCCATACCAGTCCTGCTTCATACACTCCCTTCCGCACAGGGAGCCACACCAAAAGATGCCGAGAAAGTTGAGTATGCCCAGACCGAGCCCGCGACCCCAATCGCCAAGCCGCGCCTTTCGTGCGTTGGGTGTATCGCTCGTCGGCGTGCTGGCCGGTTCACTCTGCACCATGCCCGCATTGGGCAACGAAGGTTTGGTTGAAGCTCAGCCGAGCACCCCCACTTCGTTGCATTCTGTGCAGCTCCCGATTGCGCCTGTGCCGGGAGAAATTGATCTCGGCGCCCGCGCCGGGTGGGTCTGGATGGAAGGGCCGACCCATCGGATTGTGCTTGAACGCCATGTCGATGTCGTGCTCGGCGGGCACCGGTTCAGGGCTGAGCGAGCAAACATCTGGCTGAGCCCCATAGGCGATGCGCCGGGTCGGTACCAGATCTACGCGATCTTTGAGGATCTGGTCGCACCCGACGGATCAATGAGTATCAGCGCCAAAGAGATCCCGGTGCGGGGTGTGATCGACACAAGCGATCCGATCTCGCTGAAGATGGACGCCCGGTTTGATCAACCTCCCAAAGGCAAATCTGAGACCGGCGAGTTTGTTCTCCGCACAAATGAACTGTTCGCCCAGCGTGTGCTCGGTCTCGCGGCACCAGATACCGACCCGGTCTCCAACCCGGCCTATGTGTTTGAGAGCAACCAAAGCCCAGCCAAGGGTTCCGCTCAGGGGACGCGAGTTTCATCGGGTGACGGCGTCAAGCAGATCCCGGATCCGGTTTTCCGTCCGTCTGGGATCTTCTCGCTTTCCATTGGCGACCGCGTGGTTGCCCAGGGATCGCAGAGTGATCACCCGGGCACGATCAGCGCATCGGGCGGCGTGGTTGTCCAGTACCAAGACCCGCAGACGCGCCAATCGCTCGATCTCAAGGGTGAGCGGATGGTCGTGTTCCTCAAACCTGGTAAGTTGACCGACACGCTCGGGCGGATTCGCGCAGAGGACATCGAGGGGATCTACCTCGAGGGCGGCGTGCTCGCGGGTAACGAGGACTGGACCGCGCGGGCACCAAAGATGTATCTTGATGTCGCACGCGGGCGGGCGTTGATGATTGACGCGGTGTTCTGGACGGTTGACGAGAAGACGGGGATGCCGTTGTATGTGCGGGCCGATGCGGTGCGTCAGGAATCACGCAACGAGTTTACAGCGTCCAAAGCCCAGATCGCCAACACGGCATTCTTCGAGCCCGACTTCACCATCGGGATCAAAGATATCCAGGTCACCATCGACGATCCGAGCCCGAACGGAAACCCTGATGCACGCAGGGTACAGATTGACGGTAAGGGCGTCACGCTCAATGCCGGTGGCGTGCCGTTCATGTGGTTGCCAGGATTCAAGGGTGATCTGGATGCGTTCCCTCTTCGTCAGATCAAGCTGGGTGATTCCAATCGTGCGGGGTTTGCGTTCAAGACTCGGTGGAATCTGTTTTCGTTGCTCAAGGCCGACACCCCGCCGGGGATCAAGGCTGATCTGAACTTGGATTACTACGCCGAGCGTGGCATCGCCATCGGAATCGATGGGCAGTGGGATCGGAACGGGCATACGGGATCGTTGTTCTCCTACCTCGTCGCAGAAGACAACGGCACCGACATCACCTACCGAGGCACACAGATCGAGCGCGATGGGCAGACACGCGGGATCATCTCGGTGAACGATCTCTGGCAGGTCAATGATTTGTGGACCGTCGCGTCCAGGTTGAATCACATTTCTGATGAAGCATTTATCCCAGCTTTCTTTGAGCAGATCGGTCGTCAGGCTGAAGACTTTGACACCTCGGTGCAGCTCGAACGCAAGGACAATGATTCGTACTTTGCAATCGAGGCGGGCTCGCACCTCAATGACTTTATCTCCGCGGAGCATCTGCTGCAATCGCCGGGGTATGTGGTCGACAAGATCCCCGAGATCCGGTACATCTCGATGACCCAAGACCCATTGAGCGAGAACTACCCCGGGATGATCTCGTACCACTTTGAGGCACGCGCGGGGCTAATGCGTCTGGGATTCTCAGAGGTTACCGCGGCAGCGTATGGCTTCGACACCACGAGCTTGGCGGACAGCGCCTTTGGAACGCTGCCGTCTGAGTCGCTCGGCGACATCTTCCGTGGGCTCGGGCTTGACGAATCGAGCGTTTCTCGACTCGACACAAGGCACGAGGTCACGGGACAGTTTGATGTGGGCCCGGTCAAGATCACGCCGTTTGTGGTTGGGCGATTGACCCACTACGACAGCACCTTTGATTCTTTCTCGCCTCAGCAAAGCGACAACACCAGGCTCTGGGGTGGCGGCGGGGTGACGGTCTCCACCAGCCTGCAGAAGGTAGACGATGACGCGGAGAGCAGGCTCTTTGACATTCATCGGCTTCGGCACATCATCGAGCCGAGCCTGAGCGTCTGGTTCGCGGATTCCAACTTTGATATCGGCGACACCCCTGTATTCGATGATGAGGTCGAGGATCTGCTGCACGGCACGATGCTGCGAGCTGCGATCGATCAGACCTGGCAGACGAAACGCGGCGGGGTCGGGCGTTGGCGTGATGTGGACCTGCTCAAAATCAGGACCGAGTACATCGCTTCGGATTCCACCGCGGGCATGAGCGCAATTCCGGAGTTCAACTCCACACGCCCCGAGCTCTCGAACCCGGGCGAGTACATCGGCGCCAGCGCACTCTGGCAGCCCACCGAGGTGCTCGGGATAGCCGGTGAGATTATCTACAACCTCGATGCGAAAATGACCGCACGATCAAGCATCGGGATGATCATTCAGCACCGACCCGAGTTTATCACCAGCCTGGAGTACCGCGAGATCCAGGCCCTCGGTGATGAGTACCTCGCCGGCACCGTGAGCTACAAGCTCAACGACAAATACGCGGTGCAATCTGTCGCGACCTACAACTTCGATCAGAACGATTTCCAGACCTTTAACACCCAGATCCTCCGAGAGTTTCAGATCGGGACGCTGGGTGTGCAGATCAACTTCAACAATATCCGCTCCGAGACAAGCATCGGCATCGTGTTCCGTCCGGTCGGCAGCTCCGGCGGGCTGCGTTTCAACGATACCGGGCTTGGCAACTGAGCGACCAGGAAAACTGTTATGAATGATCCCGTGCAAGCACTCATACCACAACTCATCGAACGCAACGAGACCGTCGGCTCGATAGAGAGCTGCACGGGTGGCATGCTGGGCATGATGCTCACCGAGCAACCTGGATCATCGGCAGCCTATCGCGGGGGGCTGGTCCCCTATAGCGTCGATCTCAAGACGACCATGCTCGATGTCCCTGCACCAATGATCCAGATCAACGGCGAGGTCTCTGCCCCGGTCGCGATCGCGATGGGGAAGGGCGGGCTCGCAAGGCTTGGCTGCACCCACGCGCTCTCGATCACCGGGATTGCCGGCCCGGGCGGTGGCACAGAGGACAAGCCGGTTGGGACCGTCTGGATCTGCCGATCTTCAAGTGACGGTTCGCACGATTGTCGGCGGTTCCTCTTTGAGGGCGAACGCGCCTGGAACCGCAAGGCCTCAGCGGTAAACGCGATCTGTATGTTGCTGGTTCATCTCAGCGGGCAAGGCGACCAGCCATTCCCGGGGCAACAAGAACGGTTGTGAGTTCTCGCATATCGTTGGGCATGATCTGTATCGTCAACAACGAACCCAAGGAACTCCCAGAGAATACGAGCGTGGCGGACCTGATCTGTATGCTCGGGCTTGCGGGGGGGATCTGTGCAGCAGAGGTCGACAAACAGCTTGTGCCAAAGCGAGAGCACGCTGAGCGCGTGCTTTGCGATGGTCAGCGTGTTGAGATCGTGACACTAGTTGGTGGCGGTTGATTTCACATGCAGCTCGGTGAGCTGCTCGCTGTCGACGACATTGGGTGCTTCGCACATAAAATCCACGCCTGTAAGCGATTTGGGGAACGCGATGACATCGCGGATGTTCTCTGTGCCGACGAGATGCATGACCAAGCGGTCGAGCCCGAACGCGACGCCGCCGTGCGGTGGTGCGCCGTAGGTCAGCGCTTCGAGCAGGAAGCTGAACTTGAGCTTGGCTTCTTCTTCATCCATACCCAAGAGCGTGAAGACCCGCGATTGAATATCTTGCTGATGGATACGGATTGAGCCGCCCCCGATTTCAGAGCCGTTACAGATCATGTCGTACCCGTCGGAGACGATGGATTCGATGGTGTCGATATCCTTGATGTCCGCGGCCATAAACCGCTGAGCCTCTTCCTTGGTCGGCGCGGTGAATGGATGGTGCAGCGAGTGGTACCGCCCGGATTCTTCGTCGTATTCGAACATCGGGAAATCGTAAACCCAGAGGAAGTTCCACTTGCCCTCGGGGATGTAGCCGTGCTCCTTGGCGATTTTGAGCCGGAGCTCGCCGAGCGCTTTCGTACAGGTATTGTATGAATCTGCCCCGAAGACAACCGCGTCGCCCTCTTCAAGCCCGAGGCGTTCAACCAGCTCGGATTCGATTTCTTTGACAAACTTGGCGATGCCGCCCTCAAAGTGCCCGTTGATGAACTTGGATGTTGGTGCCCCACCTGCACCAAACTGCTGGACGAAGGGGGTGAACGCGTCTGTGATTTTTCGGGTGAACTTGGCTGCGCCATCGGGCACACGGATGGCCTTGACGACACCCTTGTTCTTGGCGAGCGCATCGGTAAAGACCCCGAATCCTGTTTTCGGTGCGAGGTCCGAGATGTCCACCAGTTCAAGGGCGAAGCGTGTGTCGGGGCGGTCGATCCCGAACCGATCCATCGCTTCGCGGTAGCTCATACGCGGGAAATCGGGGAGGTCGACATCAAGCATCTCTTTCCAGACGCTCTTGGCGAATCCTTCCATGAGTCCGAGCACTTCATCGCGGTCGACAAAGCTCATCTCGAGGTCGATCTGGGTAAACTCGGCTTGGCGGTCTGCGCGTGGGTCCTCGTCGCGGAAACACTTGACGATCTGGAGGTACCGATCGCACCCGCCGATCATCAGGATCTGCTTGAACAACTGCGGCGATTGCGGCAGCGCGTACCACATGCCCGCCTGATTCCTCGATGGCACCAAGAAGTCGCGTGCGCCCTCGGGGGTCGATCGGCACAGCACCGGGGTCTCGACCTCAAGGAATCCGTGCTCGTCGAAGTAATCACGGGTCAGCTTGGCGACACGGTGACGCATCCGGAGAATGTCTTGCATCTTGGGGCGGCGCATGTCGATGTACCGGTACCGCAGGCGGACCTCCTCGTTGGGCAGGTCCTTCTCGGTGCTGGGGACGAATGGGAGCTTGGCCGTTTTCGAGAGTACCTCGAGCTCTTCGACCACGATCTCGATGCGTCCGGTGGGCATCTTGTCATTGACCTTGGCACGCTTGCGAACCTTGCCAAGCACGCGAACGCAGTCCTCGTTGCGGAGCTTGGCTCCGGCTTCGACGAGTTGCTCGGATGCGTCCTCGGAATCAAAGACCACCTGGGTGATCCCGAACCGGTCGCGGAGGTCAACAAAGATCAGCCCGGACCCGTGCCCGCGGAAGGCGTTGACCCAGCCGGCCAGGGCGACGCTCTCGCCCTCGTTGGATTCTCTCAGTTCGGTGCAGTTGTGTGTACGGATAGCCATCTGGTGCTCGCTTGCAAAGGGTTGATCTCTGGTGAGTTGGATCATACCCGGTGCGTATGAAAAGGGCACCGATTTGGTGCCCCTGGGGATGATTCGCTTTGGTGATTAGGCAGCCTTTTTCTGAGTGCCTTGGGATTCCTCGATCATGCTTGCCGAGGCGACCATGAGCGACGCGCTCCAATCATCGGTTAAGACAGCGCCTGTATATCAGCACAGGCTCAGCTTGAGTCACGCATATGCGGAGACTCAGCGTCCACTCACGCTGCTTGCGAATGATCGGGGATGGTGGTCCAACCCATATGCCCGATGTGGTCGAAGACCTCTTCCCAATCCTCGCTCAATCGGCTGGTCCATGTGTATCCGAGCACCGATGCGAAGGCACGCAGCATCGCATCGCGGGCTGCGGGGAAGTGGTGCTCGTAGACCTGATGTTCGTGGAGTTCGTCGCCCATCTCCGCGATCCGATCATGGAGCAGATCAAGATCCGCCAGATGCCCACAGAGCAGCAACATATTGAGCTCAAACGACACGCGATCGATCGGAAAGAGTGATTTCATCTCGGGATACACATCAACCATTGCCTGCTCAAAGAGCTCGGCGACCATGCCCAGGCGAGGCTTAATGAGCCCGAAACTGGAGTTCAAGCGTGCGATCTGTTCGTTGGTTAAGGCCATAGCGGATCTCCTTTGTGATTGACATCATGGCTATCGGGCGTTGAAACCAGCGGATCAAGCACAACGGTCAAAAAACTACCAAAGTCCCGGTTCATCGGGCAAAGAAAGTCATGCGGCGGTCGAGAATCGTTCTTTGAGCCTTAAGAAGATTGATTCGTAGTATCTAAAACTCAGGGTCGCGGCGATGACCACCAGAATCGTCGTGCCGATGAACTCGAATACGACCGGATCAACCTGCACTGCCTCGGCGAGCCGGTCCACCCCAACCCTGTTGGCGACCTTGTCATACCCGTTTTTGGCGAGCATGTGCAGCATGTACATGCCGTAAGAAACAACGCCCATCCAACGGATCGGAAAGAACCGGAACGGGGCTCTCATGAAGTGATCCTCTCGGCACACACACGCCCCAACCAGAAGCACGCCGATCGCGTGGACGATCCAATCATTGATGCTGGGCAGCGCGCAGTATCCAACGAACGCTGCTAAAAAGAGCGGAGCGCTGAGCTTGGTACCTAGCACCGCAGCAACCGCCTTGAAGGTGCTCTTGTGATGCAGCAGGTGCGCGAGGATCGCGCCGAGGCAGATGCCGGGCATGATGTTCTTGAGCACGGTCAATAGGAATCCGTCGTCAAGTCCGAGGTGCCCCTCGCCGGCAAGATACGCCACGGCGAGCAGCCCGCTCATGACCCCCACCGGAACCCAGAACTTTGTGTACTTCTGAATCCAGGGCCAGACGAGGTAGAACTGCTCTTCGGTCGCCAGCGACCAGACAAAGTACAGAATCACCCGTTCGCCCTTGAGGTCCACAAACCAGTTGGAGGTGTAGCTCGCGTACGCGGGCAGGTTGCGGAAGTACTCATCCCCGGCTTCCGTACCTCGTTCCATCAGAAACACCAGCACGGTGTAGAGGATCAGCACGGAGTAATACAGCGGGAAGATCCGGAGCGATCGGCGCATGTAAAACTTCTTGAGCGAGATCCCGCCGGTTCGTTCGCGTTCTCGAAGCAGGAGCGTGGTGATGAGAAACCCCGAGATTGCAAAGAACAGCGTCACGCCGTGATGACCGCGCTGCGAGAGTAGCATCTCGAACGAATGCCCACCCGTGTGGTGCCAGATCACCGCGAGGATAGACAGGCACCGCAGCCCATCGAGCGAACCAAAGAACCGGTTCTTCCGGAATGATTGGTGGGCATCATTTGCGTACTGATCATTACTCATCTTGGTCATTGATCCAAAGAAAAACCGATGTGCACCCGCGGGCGATCCGCGTTGAGTGCCTATCGGTTGATTCTGTGGTCAAACTGAGATTATCCGAGAATCAGCACATCTCGATGCACATCGCAACGGCATTCCCGCCGCCCAAGCACAAGGCCGCGACGCCTTTTTTACCGCCCGTGCGTTTGAGCTGATGGATGAGCGTAACAAGCACACGGGTCCCCGAAGCCCCGATAGGGTGCCCGAGGGCCATCCCGCCGCCGCAGAGGTTGAGGATGTCTTCAGAGATTCCAAGTTCCTTGGTGTTGCATAGCACCTGGGCGGCGAATGCTTCGTTGATCTCGAACATATCAACATCATCCGTTGTCCATCCTGCTTTGCTCAAGGCTCCGCGGATGCCCTCGATTGGTGCTGCAAAGATGTCCTTGGGATCGACACCGGAGGTGTGGTAGGACACGATCTTGCAGAGGGGTGCGAGCCCGAGCTCGCCCGCCTTGGCTTCACTCATCACCACGGTTGCCGCTGCACCGTCTGAGATCTGTGATGCGTTTGCTGCGGTGATGGTGTCATGCCCGGGGAGCGAACGCAGCTTGGCGAGCGATTCGGCGGTGGAATCGCCGCGGATGCCCTCGTCGGCGTTTACGCCGCCCTCGATGCCGGGCATTCGTTTGTTGCCGAGCATCTCGCCGGTGGTCTCGATGATTTCATCATTGAACCAGCCTGAACTCGTCGCATTGGCGGCACGCTGGTGCGACTGCGCACTGTAGCGGTCCTGCTCTTCGCGAGAGATGTCGTACTTCTTGGCGATGTGATCCGCCGCCATGGTCATGCCCCACTTTTCCATCGCGCAGGTCAGCCCGTCGTTCTGCATGTGATCGTTCATCGGCGCGGCGCCGAACTTCACGCCGCTGCGAATGTCGGCGTAGTGCGGTGAAGCGGTCATATTTTCCATGCCTCCGGCGACAACGACCTCATTGTCCCCGGCCTTGATCGACTGGGCCGCCATCATCACAGCTTCGAGTCCCGAACCACAGACCTTGTTGATGGTCTTGGCGGAGAGTGTGGTCGGCAGCCCTGCGCCGAGCCCGGCCTGACGCGCGGGGTTCTGCCCAAGCCCGGCCTGAAGCACGCAGCCCATCACGCATTCGTCGATGTGGTCCTTGGCTGCGGGCGCATCGTTGAGGACGGCCTTGATGGCGATTGAACCGAGCTTGGTTGAACTCACACGGGAGAACCCGCCGAAGAAACGCCCAACAGCGGTACGGCGAGCGGCGACAATAACAGGCTGATTCGACATGGCAAACTCCGGTGAGCGTATGTGTTCTCTTGCATCTCATCACGATGAGGTGGACGGGATTCTATGCCTACCCTCGATCAAGATCGAAGCCCACATTCTACCGATTTCCACAATGAAGCCGCGAGGAAGATCCAGGATCGTGGGTCTACAATTCCGCTCAATTTTCAGCTATGGACCAACCCAGAGGACCACCATGCCCACCACCGCATCCGACACCACGATTACCCTCGCTGCCGATTCCAACCAAGCCATCGGGATCGCCCAGTACGCGATTGACTTCCTGTCCGATGATCCATCCAAGCGGGGCGATCCGGATGCGACGGTACTTGAACGCACCAATATGTTTTTCACGGATGCTGTACTCTGCGGATTGTCGGCTCTCGCGTTGAAGACCAACGCACCGACCGTTCTCCGAGAGGAAGCATTGCAGTACCCCGTCACGGACGCGACGCACATGGTCGGCAGGGCAGTCCAACGCGGGGCGACCGTGTTCGGCTCGAGCGTGCAGGTGCAGCCGGAGAAAGCGATCCTCGCCAACGGGTCTGCGGTCCGCGAGTGGGATTCAAACGGTACAAACTTTGGGTACAACCCGTCGCTCGGCCATCTCGCCGGCGAGTTCGGGCACAACGATTTCTACGGCGTGTGCATCGCCGGCGCTCAGATGGCGGGCAAGGACGGAGCCTACGCGCTCAAGGCGATGGTCTGCCTCGACGAGATCCGCGGGCGTTTGTCCGAGGTGTTTTCGCTGAAGACCTACAAGATCGATCATGTTGTGCACGGTGCGATCGGATCGGCGGCCGTCTTCGGCGCGATGCTCGGGGCGTCTGCAGAACAGATCGAATCGGCGATCGGCATGGTCGTCGCCCACTTCATCCCGTTCCGCGCTATCCGCGCGGGCAAACAGTTGTCCGATTCCAAGGGTGCCAGTGCCGCGATCTCAACCGAGGTCGCGATTACCGCGGTGCGGCGTTCGATGAGCGGGTTCATGGGGCCGCGCGATATATTCCGCAACCCCGAATCTATCTTCAGGATCTTTGAAGGCCCCGGACAGATGTTTGAGAAGGTGGGCACTGATAACGCGAACACCAAGCAGGCCGATGCCTCGCCGTTCAATCTCGTGCTTTCTAAAGCGGGCACAGACTTTGCGGTAATGGGCATGCACTTTAAGCTCGGGCTGTATGAGCACCAGAGCGCGGGCGCGATCCAGGCCGTGATGGATCTTCTGAATAAGGCCCCGCATCTACTCGATGACGAGACTGGCGAGTCGATCAAGAGCATCACCATCACCGCCTACGAGCCCGCGTTCGGCATCATCGGTGACCCCGCCAAACGCAATCCCACCACCCGCCAGAGCGCAGACCACTCGATGGTTTACATCATCTCCACGCTGCTCCGCAAGGCTCTTGCAGCCAAGCAGGTCGGGTGGAAAGAGCTGATGCTTGAACCGTATGACTACTCGCCCGAAGCGATCAAGAATGAACGCACCCGGATGCTGATGGACAAAATCGAGTTCGCCCATGGCGGCAAAGAATACGATGACAAATACCCCGACGGCATCCCCACCTCCGTCGTCATCACCCACAGCGACGGCACCGGCTTTGATTCGGGCATGGTGATGTATCCGGGCGGGCACGCACGCAACACAACATACGATCTCAACGACATCCTCGCACACAAGTTTGCGTTGCTCGGCAAGCTTGCGTTCGCGGATCCGAGCGTCATCGTTGACCGGTTCAACAACCTTGCGGGCAAGTCTGCAGAAGAAGTGCTGGACATCAACAACTTCGAGATCGATTCACGCGACGGGTACGAATAAACGGCGTGTTCTCATCCGAACTCACGACGGCGGGCAACCGCCGTTTTTTTATTCGCGGGCCGCGCCGGGGAATGCGACCGGCGAGCGGTATCCATCATTGTCGTAAGCCCGTACGCCGAAGAAGTAGTTATCCTTGCTGAGATCAACCGTGCCCTCGGTGGTGTTGCCGACATCCTGTGCGTGCTGCCACACGGAGCTCGTCGTTTCACGCCAGACAATCTCATAACCGGCAACATCCGGCTCTGGGCAGGCATCCCACCGCAGCGTTGTGTCGTTGGTCAGTCCGGCGATCAGGATCCTGGCGTTGATCGGGACACTCGGCGCATTGGCCAGGTGAATCAGCGTCGCGGCGTTGAGTTTGGTGACTTCTGCGAGGTACTCGGCGTCCACATGCTTGGCGACATCCCCGAACCTGATGCCCCCTTCGGTGCGGATGTCCTGATGCTGGCGCTCATATGATTCGTGCACTTCCGTGAATCGAATGGATGGGATACCGAGTTCATCAAATGGTGTGTGGTCGCCACCCCGCAAGAACCGATCCGGACGCATCACAAGCATTGGTTGCACCGCGGTTTCGTGCAGTTTGGCGACATCGGCGATGTAGCGAGCGAGCTGACGCGACGCGTTGTCAGACTCGCCGCCGTACATTCGAAGCGTGGCCAGCTCATCTTGAACCGCGTCCTTCTCCATGCTGAGCATCTCTCTGGGGATCCCTTGGGAGAATACGCGGACCTGTCCGTGGTCGCTGCGTCCGTTTGGTCCGGAGGGATCACCGATCATGTCGTTGTTGAGCACGCCCGCAATGCCTTCCGCATTCGCCCGTGCGTGCAGACGAGCCCCAAAGAGTCCCTGCTCTTCGCCGCTGGTGGCCATAAGCACGACGGTCGCATCGAGGTGCTTCACCGCGAGGACGCGGGCGAGTTCGAGCAGGGCGGCAACACCGGAGCCGTCGTCGTTCGCCCCGGGCGCGTCGGTCTCGTGGTCGTTGGGTTCGGTCGCTCTCGAATCGAGATGCGCGAGCACATAGTACCGGCGGGAACGCGCCTCGGGCATCGCGCCCGGTAGGGTGCAAACAACATTGACAACCTCGGTCGCTGATGGCATTCGGCGCAAATCCGCTTCAACCATATGAGCGTCGAACTCGACAAAGGGCGCTTCATCGCCGCGCTTGTTTGTGCCGGCGATCGCCGATTCAAACTCGGACTTGACCCATCGGCGGGCGGCACCAATCCCGCGGTGTGTGGACTCGGTCTCAGAGAGCGTATGGCGGGTGCCAAACCCAACGAGTTCGTGTACATGATCGATCAGCCTCGCAGCGCTGATCGCGTTGATAACTTCCGTGGTGGGGTGCATTGGCGCGCCTGCTTCCTTGTTCAGAGCTCTGTCTTGCTCGACCTGATATGCTTTGTACATGACACCCGATCGCCTGCCCGAGCCACAATGCATCAACGCCGGCCCGGTGGTCATCGCAAATGCATCTGAAAGCTGGGCCAGTGCGCCTTCATGAAAACTGCCTCCGCTCATCGGAAGGTGAAGATAGACCATGCCGAGTGATTCGACGAGCTCTCTTTCGTTGAACGCAAGGGCATCCATCTCTGATTGTGTTCGATTGTTGATGACCAATGTGCCGCCGGCATCGGCGAATGCCTGCAGCTCTTCCTGGGTCGGTTGCCCGGTGATACGCAGGAGGCCCAACTCATCGTGCACGGCTTGAGCGTGCATCGGGGCATTGCGTTCGCCCCTCTGCGTCGCGAGGTTCGTGCCTGCGCATCCGGTGGTCAACCCAGAAAGACCCAAAAGAAAAACAACCCGGAACAATCGGTCAGCATGTGTGTTCATGCTGTGATTGTACCGGGCTGCAGGTGCAGAGAGGGAATCGAACAGAATCAGCGGCGACGACGCGAAGCGACCAGCCCGCCGAGGCCGAAGAGGGCAAAGGTGCCTGGCGTGGGTGTTGTTGGTCTCCAGCTGGAGTCAATAAACCCTTCGACACCGCTCCAGTGAATGAGCGATCCGTCGTTGTCGTACGCGGTATCAAGCTCGGTAACTGGGTGGATCCACGCACCGATGTACTGGCCGTAGGACATGCCGTTCCAGTCCGCATCACCGTTTGGTCCAGGATGCAGCGGTGAGTGGGCATCGATCACGGAAGTATCGAGCGAAAACGCGAAGGTTCTGCTCCCAGCGCTGTCCGTTACCGATGCGGAGAGCAACTGGTCAAGGATACTGACTGAGCTGTGGATTTCATCCGGTGCCTGGATGCCTGCGTCAGGGGAGCCATCGTTGTAGCTTTCCTGGGTGTCTTCGCCGTTGTAAGCGAATGCGGACAGGCGGAGGTTGCCCATGTCTGTTGCATCAAAGTAGAGCAACCCAAACTCACCGGCATGTCCGAGTGGGTTTGGACCATTGTTGACCGCGAGGGTGAACCCGTCGGTAATCTGGTCAGAGAAGGTCATTTCCCATGTCAGGACGCTGGTGGCGTCGTTATAGGTTGTGTGCATGGTGTCAAAGGTGCCGCCACGATTAAACGCGTGGGTATCACCGACTGCCCAATCCCAGACAAACAACTCTGCTTGAGCTGATGACGCTGCAATTCCAGCGCACATCACCATCGCGGATACTCTCAACATATTCATAATGACTTCCCTCCAAGTCTGTGATTCACTTCATCCAACGCAAGCGTTGGTCTTCCCTGAGTTGATCACGCACCAAAACGGCTTGTCCAAACGGCTCGGACCAAGGCACCAGAGAAGTATGCGGAAAGATGCACCATAAACCGGCATGTGAAAAGGCAATCTGGCGGTTTTTCGCCAGTTTCCCTCAGATTTTGGTCAGATAACTCCTCAAATTGCCGAACAAACTCCGTTCCACCATGACCGATAACAGTGGTCGCAAGGAATGAAATTCCTCAGCAAATTCCTCCCTCCTGACCCATCAGATCTAATTCTCGAAAAAATTGAGCGAATACAATGGGTCATGAGCGATTCGATACCACCGTCACAAGCCGCGCATCCGGGGCTTCTTCTTCGTTCTTTGATGGACACATCCGTGATCGCAGCCCCAGGAGCATTCAATGCCCTTGTAGCCCGTGCGGTCCGTAAAGGCGGATTCCAGGCGGCGTATGTCTCTGGTGGGGCGTTGAGCGTCGCTGCCGGGGTTCCTGATGTGGGGATCCTCTCGGTCGATCACTTCGCACGCATTGTCCGCGAGGTCGCCACCGGCTCGGGGCTACCCGTGATCGCCGATGCGGATACCGGGTTCGGCGAAGAGGAAATGGTCCGCCGAACCGTGCTGGAGTACAACCACGCCGGGGGTGCGGGGCTGCACCTCGAAGATCAGGTCTTCCCGAAAAGATGTGGGCACCTCGACGGCAAGACTCTCATCTCCGCCGACCAAATGGCATCGAAGATCCAATGGGCCGCCAAGGCATCACACGATTGTTCAGGTGGAAACTTCATCATCTGTGCACGCACGGATGCCAAGGGTGTTGAGGGCATCGAGGCGGCGATCGAGCGGGCCAAGGTGTATGTTCAGGCGGGCGCTTCGATGATCTTCCCCGAGGGGCTGCACTCCGAGGAAGAGTTCGGGCAGTTCGCTCAGGCCATGCGTTCGATGGGTGATTCCGCACCATACATGCTCGCCAACATGACCGAGTTTGGCAAGACCCCGATGATCCCACTCGATCGGTACGGGCAGCTGGGATACCACCTTGTTATCTATCCAGTCTCCACGCTCCGGATCGCGATGGGAGCGATTACCAAGTGCTTGGATGAGCTCAAAGCGACGGGCACGCTCGAGGGGCAGCTCGAGAACATGCAATCGCGCGCCGAACTCTATGAGCTGATGGATTATGTGCCGGGCAGCCCCTGGGAGATGCCCGAACGGTAACCCCTTGTTCGCCGGGATCTGCCTACAATCTCGGAGTTTCTGCCCGACTCATGATTTCAGGATCCAAAGGACTCTTCACCATGACCACCGCCCCCACCGCTGCCAAAGGACTCGAAGGCGTCATCGCCGGCGAGACCGAGATCTGTAATGTCGAACAAACCTCGCTGATCTATCGCGGGTACGAGATCGCCGATCTTGCTGCCAACGCTTCGTTCGAGGAGGTCGCCTATCTCCTGCTCGTTGGGGAAAAGCCAACCTCATCCGAGCTCGCTGCATTTAAAGCTGAGCTGGTCGCCGAGCGTGCTCTCCCAGCCCAGGTTTGCGAGTTCCTCAAGGGCTCGGGCGATTTGGTCAACAATCACAATGCGGTGCCGATGGATATCCTCCGCACCGGCGTGTCGATACTCTCGCATCTCGATGGCGACAGCCAGGACAATGCGCCAGAAGCCAACCTCCGCAAATCCAAGCGATTGCTCGCACAGATCCCAACCATCATCGGGCACATGCAGAACTCAATCGACGGGCGAGACTTTGTAGCACCCGACGCATCCCTCTCTCACTCCGCCAACCTGCTCAAGATGATGACCGGCGAAAACCCGACACCCGAAGCCGAGAAGGTCATGGATGTTTCGCTCGTGTTGTACGCAGAGCATGATTACAACGCATCAACCTTCACCTCCCGCATCATCGCCAGCACCCTGGGTGATATGCACGGCGCGGTCACCGGCGCGATCGCGGCACTCAAGGGCAAACTTCATGGCGGCGCCAACGAAGCCGCGATGGACATGCTCTCCGACATCCGCCGTGATATCGGCCCCGAAAACGACACCGCCAAGATCACCGAGTGGATGCACAACGCATTCGCCGAGAAAAGAAAACTCATGGGCTTTGGGCACCGTGTATACAAAAACGGCGACCACCGGGCACCGATCCTGCACGCATTGGGACGCAAGGCCGCCGAAGCGAGAGGCGACGAGTTTGTCAAGCTCTTTGAGCTCGGAGAAACCGTGCAGAAGATCATGGAAGATGAGAAGAACATCTATCCGAATGTCGATTTCCCCTGCGGCATGACCTACTTCACCATGGGCATCCCCGTTCCTCAATACACGCCTATCTTCGTCGCATCACGGATCACCGGATGGTGCGCCCACATCATGGAGCAGCACGCCAACAACCGGCTGATCCGTCCACGCGTGGCGTATGTTGGCCCCGCCCTGCGAAACTGGAAGAGCTAGCCAAACCAGAGATCAGCAATAAAAAAACGGACCCGATGGGGTCCGTTTTTCTTTCTGCGCATGATGTCTTTATGTGTTTGTTGTCTTCTTTGGTGGATGTTCTTTGGCCAGCCGAGGCGGCGGCACATGGTTGGTGTTGATCACGCCGCACTCCGGGCAGACCGCGCCATAGGCGCCGGTTGGTAACCCCGTCAGGTCATGCGCGCACCCCGAGCAGGTCATCACCGCGAGCTTGGCGGTCATCTTGTTGATCATCACCGTCGCCAGCGTGATCGTCACACCAACAACTGGGAGCGCCGGTAGCGAGGCAAGCCCCGCGATCCCGATCGCAGCAAGGGTCAAACCGACAAGCACCGCAAACACACGCAGGCGAAGCTTGCGAAGCCAAGGCATCCTGTTCTCTAGCAACTCGCTCATCGACGACCTCCGGAAATCGAATCATCCGTGAATCCGGGCATTATCAGCGAATCCTCCGCTGGCTCGGGTTCCAACGCACCGATTATACCATACCTATCGACCCGATGGGGGCTCAGAGTGGACGATAGAGATCGATGATCTCGCTGAGCCTGTCCGGATTGGGCAGGTGGTTGACCTGGATCTCGATCCCGTCTTGCCCAGACGAAGCAATTCCCAGCTTGCCGACCCGGTACATCCGCTGAAGAAAGCTCTGATCGACCGTCACATTGCGAATATTGTCGTGAACAACCTCAGAGGTCGATCGCGAGAATAGCCCGTGGTGCATGATTGTCCGCTTCGTCGTGATCTCAAGCGAAGCGGTAAACCGGGTCACCCACCACCAGCCAATCATCCCAACCATAAACAAAGCCATCGGCACGAATCCCGCGTAGTACCACGAGGTGTGATCGCCGATCGCCATCCAGATGAGCCCGATCACCCCCGCAAGCCCAATGGCGGAGACGAGCACAAACCGTATCACCCGCGAACGGAACCAGCATCGACGGACCCGCATCACCCGAACCTCAGCGCCCGAATCGGCGGGATACCCGGCTGCTGCAGCTTTATCAATGTGCTCTTCCTTCGATGATTCCTCAACCGCATCTTCATCGGGTTCTTCAACAGATTGATCGGTGATGACCCGCTTGGGGATGCGATTGATGTCGCTGCAGTGCGGGCATGCATATTTGGTGCCCGCGAGCTGGTCGTCGACTTGAAGGGCTTTGTCACAGTTGTCACAGGTGATGGCGATCATGCGGGTACCTCGTTCTTCTTTTATTATACGGGTTTGACACGAAACGATTACCAATCCTTCAAAAACACCCCGCATGATCGCGGGGTGCTGGGTGATACAGATGTTCGAAAGCGGCTCAATCAGGACTGTGATCAGCCGTTCATCCGCTTATTGAACTCTTCGGCGGAGACTTCTTCCACCTCGGCATCGGCGAGCACGGCGTCGATGGCCTTGTGCTCACGAACCTGCTGGACGAGGGTCTGGATCTGCCCGTTCTTGATCAGTTCATCGCGGAGCTGCTCGGGGCGTTTGCCCTGCTCCATCGCGAAGCGGACAATCTGGGCATTGATCTCGGGCTCTTCGATCTGTACATCAAGCTGCTCGGCGACCTTGTTGAGGATGAAGAGCTGCTTGAGCGACACATTCGCCTGCTCGGTCGACTCATTGCGGAGTTCGGCCATCTTCTGCTCGATCTCGGTCGGCTGCATCCCGCGGTACATCAGCTCCATCCGTTGACGCTCAAGATTGCGGGCAGCCTGGTGGGCGGTGAGCCCGGCGGGTAGCTCGAAATCACACGCATCGGCGAGGGTCTTGGCGACCTGCTGACGCATGACGGCCTGCTGCTGAACCTCGGCACGCTGATTCAGTTGCGCCCCGACCATCTCGCGGAGCTGCTCTTCGCCGGTGAAACCATACTTGGCGACGATGTCTGCCATCGGTGCGGGGACAATCCGGTAGACCTTGACCACTTCAAAGTTGACCGTGAGGTCTTTGCCCCGGATGTCTTCCATCTCGTGCTGCTCGGGTCCCTTGACCTTGATGGTCTTGGTGTCGCCCTCTTTGGGCAGCCCGATCTGCTTGGCGAAGTCGGCGACGATGACGCCGAGGATCATGCCCTCGTCTTCACCTTTTTCAGGGATGCGCACGACCGCTCCCTCGATATTGTAATGCTCTTTACCGTCGGAATCGGTCATGACCGCATTGCCGGTGAGGTAATCGCCTCGCTCTGGTTTTTCGCGTTCGTCCAGCGATCCCTCGTTGATGCCGATCTTCTCGATCTCTTTGTCAACAAGATCGTCGGGGAGCGTGGAATCTGGCTTGAGCACCTTGAGCCCCTTGAGCTCGGGGAGATCAAACTCGGGCATGACTTCGATCTCGAGTTCGACATGGACGGGCTTGCCATCTTCAACCTCGATATCTTCAAAGATCTCGTGCCCGGGCTGAGAGAGCACCTTGAGGTCATTGGATTCGACCGCTTCTTGGTACGCAGCCGAGACGAGACGCTGGCGTGCCTCATCGCGGACATACCCGCCGAATCGTTTTTCAATAAGCCTGCGTGGTGCGTGCCCTTTCCGGAAACCGGGGATCGCCGCTTCGTGGGCGACCGCGTCGTAGGACGACGCGAGGCTCTCGTCAACAGATGAGGCGGGGATGTCGATCGAGATGCGTTTGCGGCAGGGGCCGACATCGTCGATTTTGATGGTGTTTTTAGATTCTGACATTGGCTGATTCCTTGACAGCCCGTGTGTGAACACGGGCGGATCGCGTGCGGGTCTTTGGCCGATCCGCCAGGGCACGCCTCCGTCCCGGATCAGCTCGGCTGGAACTCCCAGCCGGGACGATGAGTGTAGCCCCGATCCGCGTTTGATACTCATTGGTTTGCGGTTTGCATATGGTCTTTGGTGCCTATGATCCTCCCCGCTGCCGGAGTGGCGGAATTGGTAGACGCGGCGGATTCAAAATCCGCTGGCCGAAAGGTCTTGGGGGTTCAAGTCCCCCCTCCGGTATTTTCAGTAACAACACACCCGAACTAGAACGGAATCCCAACATGACAGACGAACAACCACAGCAGCAGCAGGTCCAACTCCGTATCGACGAATCCAAGATGACCTCGACCTACGCCAACACCATCCGCAGCTCGAACACCCAGGACGAGATGATCATGGATTTCGGGATGAATATCCCTATGCAGGCACCAAACCAAGCCCCCACCATCGTGTTCAATGTCGGCTCACGGGTCATCATGAACTGGGCGGGTGCCAAAAGATTGGCCATGTCACTGGGGCAGGCGATTCGTCAGTACGAAGAAATCAACGGCGAAATCAACATCAACCCACCTCGCCCGCAGGCCCCTGCCAACGACAACTAATCTCTCTGAAATGCCCCTCGTTCTTGTTTGAGGGGTTTTTCGTGCGCTCACCTGGGCGTGAGCCGAAAAAAGAATGGAATACCGGCTCAATTGCCCGATTCTCTGACTGAACCCAGCGAGCATTCCATCTGTATGTAAGTCGAGCCAACAAGCCGCAGATGGCCCCAACCGAGGAACGGACTCCATGAACACAAACACCCAACCGCCGACGGAACTGAGCGACGAGCTCATCGCCGAGCGGGCAGCACCGATCGCTTCACTCGCCGAGCAGGTCTCGACCGTGGTTGTCGGGCAGCACCACATGGTTCGCTCGCTGTTGATCGGGCTCTTGACCGGCGGGCATGTCCTGCTTGAGGGCGTGCCCGGACTCGCCAAGACCCTGACCGTCAACACCCTGGCCGACGCGATGCACGCGGACTTCTCGCGCATCCAGTTCACACCCGACCTCTTACCCGCGGACTTGATCGGGACGCTGATCTATTCGCCGAAGGACGGGACCTTCACCCCACGCAAGGGCCCGATCTTTGCCAATATCGTGCTAGCCGACGAGATCAATCGCGCCCCGGCCAAGGTGCAATCTGCCCTGCTCGAAGCGATGCAAGAACGCCAGGTCACGATCGGCGACACAACCTACCCACTGACCAAAGATCCGACGGAGCCGTTCTTGGTTCTTGCGACCCAGAACCCGATCGAGCAAGAGGGCACCTATCCATTACCCGAAGCCCAGGTCGACCGGTTTATGCTCAAGCTCTCGGTCGGATACCCGAGCCCAGCCGAAGAGCGGGAGATCATCGAACGGATGGTTGATCAGGACGCAGCCCCGAAGGTGGACGCATCGATCACGCTTTCTGATATCGCCAACGCCCGCTCGATTGTCAACTCGATCTACATCGATGACAAGATCAAGGATTACATCGTGACACTTGTGCAAGCAACCCGCGAGCCCGCCAATGCGGGTGTTCGCTTCGAGCATGATCTGGAAACGCTGATTGAGTACGGCGCCTCGCCGAGGGCATCGCTCAACCTTGCTCGAGCCGCGCGGGCCAATGCGTTCCTCGAAGGTCGATCGTTTGTGACACCCACTGATATCAAAGCGGTCGGCATGGATGTGCTGCGTCACCGCGTGCTGATCTCCTACGAGGCTGAAGCAGAGGGCGTGACAAGCGAGCACATCGTCCGCGATCTGTTCAACCATATCCCGATCCCCTAATCCTGCAGGCTCGTTGATGTTGACACAAGAACTCATGCGAGAAGTACGCCGCCTGGAGATCCGGGCGAAACGCCGTGTCGACGACCTGTTTGGCGGGCAGTATCACAGCGCATTCAAGGGGCAGGGGATCGAGTTCGCAGAAGTCCGCGAGTATCAACCCGGCGACGAGGTCCGCGCGATCGATTGGAATGTCACCGCCCGCACAGGGCATCCTTTCATCAAGCGGTTCATCGAGGAACGCCAGCTCACGGTGGTTCTCGCCATCGACGGGTCCCTGACAAGTGGCTTTGGGACTGTGCAGCGGACCAAGTTTCAACTCGCCAAGGAAACCAGCGCCGTGCTCACACTGGCGGCCGGGCGGAACAACGACCGCGCGGGGCTGCACCTGTTTGGGTGCGCTTCGATGGAGGCCGGCGATTCAATCCACCTCCCGGCATCGAAGGGCAAAATGCACTCGTTGCGATTGATCCGTGCACTTGTTGACGCAGAGCCCGGCGATCGCGGCTCGGACCTCGGCAGGGCGCTCAAAGAGCTGGGAAGAACACACCCCCGTCGCAGTGTGATCTTTGTCCTGTCTGATTTTCTCTCAGGACTCAATAACACCAATGAGCCCGAATGGCTCAGCCCGATGCGGATGCTCGCCAGCAAGCATGAAGTCGTAGCGTTGCAGCTCACCGATCCGGCGGAGTTCACACTCCCCAAAGCCGGAGTCATCTCCATGATCGACCCTGTAACCTCGAAACGGTTTGCTGTCGACACCGGCTCAAAGCGTGTCCGCAATCGGTACGCAGCAGCGGCAGCAAGAGAAGACGCGCTGATCACAAGGGCTCTGCGATCTGTCAAGGTTGACCGTGTGCAGCTCTCCACCGGGCGATCGTTCGGGGATGACCTGGCGCGGTACTTCCGATTCCGTGAGCAACGCGCATGACCAGATTCTTCATGGCCATCTTTGCGGTCACGCTGACATTCGTTGCTGGTTGCGCAGATCAGAATGATCCTGTTGCCACTTCCGGTCAGATCAGCAGCACCGCCCAGACTGAGTCCGGATCGGTTCGGTTCACGGTCTGGGCTGATTCAGACGAGCTTCGCACCGTTGACCAGTTGGGTGTGCGTATCAAGATAAACTGGGCGTCATCCGAAGATGTCAAGCTGTTCGCCCCCGATTGGGAGGGCGCGGGCTGGACGCTGGTCGATTCGTATCACGAACCCGACATGGTCGAGGGTGCTGGATTCAGCCGGCTCTGGAGTTTCACCATCGAGCCTTTTCTTGAAGGGCAATATTCGATACCGCCAATCGAGGTGGACACCAACCTCGGCTCCATCACCAGCGAGCCGATCGCGGTCTCGGTGCACTCCGTCCTCGACACGGGTTCGACTTCTGAGCTCGCCGAACACCGTCCGTTGGCATTGCCGAGCGAACCCGAGTCATCGAATATCAGTGGCTTGGTGATTCTGGGAGCAGTCGGCGGGTTGATTCTCGCGTTCGTTCTATTCTGGTTGGTCCGCAAACCTGGCGTCAAGCTGGAACCTACGCCGAGAGAAACACTCCAGGCGATCGCGGATGGGGACTTTGAGGACGCAGGCGAAGCATTCCGATGTGTGCATCGTGTGGTGTCCACGCTGCGCACCACAGCGAAGACGATCGAGATCGAAACAGAATGCGAGCAAGCAAGATTCAACGGATGCACAACGATGACCTCTGATCCCCGAACGATCGCCATGCGGGCAATCCGTGCGATGGAGGGGGCGTGATGGACTGGAGATTCGCTCACCCCTGGGTGTTGGTTGTGTGCGCGGTGATCCCTGTACTCTGGGGTATCTGGGTCCTCCGCGATTGGCGCCGAACCGGCGCGGTGAGTTCTGTGGGTTCGCGTGTGCAGGCGGCCGGCGGGTCGCTGCGGACCTCGACACGATGGATCCCGGGTATGGTGAAGTCACTGGCGGTGCTCGCCCTGCTCGGCGCGCTTGCTCGCCCGCAGGAAATTGTTGGCAACTCAACATCCCAGCGCGATGCGATCGCGATCGAGCTTGTCGTCGATCGTTCTGGATCGATGAACGATGAGGTTGTCTTTCATGGGCAACGAACGAACCGCCTCGAAGCGGTCAAGCAGGTTGTCGAGCTCTTTGTATCCGGCGACGACGGGTCGCTCAATGGTCGCGCGGGTGATCTGCTCGGTTTGATCGTGTTCGGGACCTATGCCGATACGCTGATGCCGCTGACCCAGTCGCATGAACCTCTCATTGAAACGCTGCGAACGGTGCATGTCGCCAAAGATGAACGCGAGAAGGCAACCTCGATCGGCGATGCGATCATGCTCGCGAGCGCACGCCTCAAGGCTTCCGAAGATGCGATGAAGAACTTAGCGGATGACCCGGAGTTCGTGTTCAAAAGCAAGGCCATTGTGCTGCTGACCGATGGAGAAAACTCTGCCGGTCAGTTCACACCCAGTGAGGCCGCCCAGCTCGCCGCGGAATGGGGCATCAAGGTCTACATCATCGGCATTCAAGGCGGGACCTCGCAGGTCTTCGCCGGCATGCGCCTCGCGATGGGCAATGAGGTGGACGACAGAAACATGACACGCGTCGCAGAGTACACCGGCGGCCGATACTGGGGCATCGAGAACATCGAAGACCTCACGCAGATCTACGCACAGATCGACGAGCTTGAACGGACAACCATCACAATCAACGAGAGCACGAGCTATCGCGAGTTGTACCACCCGCTCGCGATCACGGCTTTGATCGGGCTCGCCCTCTCTACGCTGCTCACCTCCACGATCTATCGGAGGAGTGTTTGATGGATCCATTGATCACAGTAAGCGACGGATGGGTCTTTGGATCAGACTGCTGGCTGCACCTCCTGTGGGCTTTGCCGGTGATCGGCATCGTCTGGTTTGCAGCGTCACGGGCCGCGGAGTCAAGGCTCAAACGCTTCGCGGACCCGCAGCTGCAGCCGCTGATCATCGGGCAACCGATCCGCTGGCACGCGTGGTGTCGATCACTGCTGATGCTGCTCGCGCTCGGTGCGCTCATCATCGGTATCGCACGCCCCCAATCTGATCCGCATGAAATCGATGTTGAACTCAAAGGGCGTGATGTCGTCTTCCTGCTTGATGTTTCTCGCAGCATGCTCGCCCAAGATGTCGCACCCAACCGGCTCGAACGCGCCAAGCTCTGGATCAATGACCTCGCCGACGAGCTAAAGAACGATCGCGTTGGGCTCGTTGCCTTTGCGGGGTCCTCGGCCGTTATCTCGCCGTTGACGACCGACAAGCTTTTCTTCAAGCTCGCGCTCGAAGAGCTCGACACCCAAGCGGTGCCCATCGGCGGAACCAACATCGGAGATGCCATCCGTCGAACCATGAGCATGGTCTTCGTTGGTGATGATGAATCAATGCTCGCGCACCGCGATATCGTTTTGATCACCGACGGCGAAGACCAAGAGTCTTTACCGGTGCGTGCTGCCCAAGCCGCCGGCGAGAATGGTGTCCGGATCATCGCACTCGGGATCGGGAGCAAAGAAGGCACAAGCGTGCCCGCCGATCCAATGAACCCAGAACGCGCCAACACGAATGTCCGATCCCGGCTTGAGAGCGCCTCGCTCACCCAGATCGCTGCTGCGACACCGGACGGCGTGTACCTCGAAGTTGGGACAGGGACTATCGATCTGGCCAAGGTGTACCGTGACCTCATCGCTGCTGCCGACCAACGAACCATCGAGAGCTCGCAGAGCATCCAGTACAGCGAACGATTTGCGCTGCTCCTCTGGATCGCGTTCGGCGCGATCATAATCGAATCAGCCATGCTGCCAGCCTATGGAAGGAGGAAACCATGCGGACTCTTGCAATCCTCGTAGCCCTGCTCGTTTGTATCACCCCAGCAACCGCAACAGAGAAGGAAGCCCAAGAAGCATCGGGCCTTCTAGAATCGCAAGTTGTGCGTGCAAAGATCAGACAAGCGGTTGAGCTTGCGGAGGTAGACCCCGCCCAATCAATCGATGATCTTCGCACCATCTTCGAACGCACAGAGGACCCAACGCTCCGGGGGGTCGCTTTGTATGACCTCGGCGTGCTCGCCCATGACCAGGGCGACTTTGATCGTGCGATCCAGCTCTACCGCGATGCGGACCAAGCCTCAACCGAACCCGCACTGCGTGCAGATAGCCGGTTCAATCTTGGCCACGCGATCTACACCAAAGCCCACGCCGGAGAAGACCCGGCATCCATTGATGATCTTGATGCACGAATCAGTACACTCACGCAGAGCGCTCGCGCATTCCGCAGCGTGCTCGCGATTGATCCTTCATCGAGCGAGGCAGCCAAGAATACCGAAATCGTCCGCCGAGAAATTCAACAACTCCGCCAACTACGCGATCAGGCCCAACAGCAAAAACAACAGCGTGAGGACCTTGCCAATCAGCTCAAAGAGCAAGCCGAGCAGCAGCAGAAACAGGCGGATGAGACGGAGCAATCGCCGCCTGAGAACGAACAGTCTCAAAGAGAGCAGCAGCAAGATCAGCAAAATCTGAGCGAGAAGACCGAGCAGTCCTCAAGGGAACTCGAACAGGCCGATCAGCAACGCGACGAACAATCATCCGCTTCGGAGGACATCCAAGACGCCATGAACGCCCAGCAAGAGGCCGAGCAAGCCATGCAAGATGGCGATCAGGAACTCGCTGCAAGCAAACAACAAGAAGCGGCTGAAAAACTCAGGCAAGCAGCCGAGAAGCTGCAACAAGAGGCCGACGAAGCCCAGCATGGCGAGAAGGGTTCGCCGGAGGACGCCCAAGAATCAGATGGCGAGGCAGAGCAGGGCGAAGGGCAAGAGAGCGATGAACCCGGCGAGCCGGAGGGTGAAGAGGAGGGCGAGATCGACCAGCTCGCCAAGGACCTGCTCGATAAAGAACGCCGAGAACGCGAGCGCCGAACCTACCGAACCAAAGGACGACCTGTCCGCGTTGAGAAAGATTGGTAATGAACAACACAAAGACAGTTCTGATGAAAATCCTCGTGCTGACGATCGGCGTGCTCTCCGCGCCCGCGTGGGCACAAGACGCCGGGATCACCCTCCAAGCCCAAGTTTCTCGCCAGCGTGCCTATGTTGGTGACTCAATGAACTTTCAGATTGTTCTTCGTGGCGCCGATGCAACCACATTGCCGAGCATCGAGTTCCCTGATTCACTCAACGGCGTGTACCGCAACAGCGGGAGACAGAGTTTCAGCTCGACCCACATCATCAACGGACGCCAGCAACGCACAGTCAATAACTCGATCACCTTCAAGTACTCGATCACCATCCTCGAACCCGGCGATATCACCATCCCCGCCGCAAGTATCCAGATTGACGGTCGAGAGTATCGATCCAACCCGGTCAACATCACCTCTGTGATGCCAAAGCTCGCGAGCGAAGACCGCGTCGAGGCCATCATGCCCCGCCGAACGCTCTACCTCAATGAATCCGTCCCGCTGGATATCACCTGGTGGATCGGCAACATCAACACTTCAGAGTTCACTTTCGAGAGCTCGCTCTTCCCAGAATCCATTGAGCTCACACCTGTTGAAACAGGATTTCACGGATCTCAAAGCTTTGCCCTCACCATCGCGGGTCAGCAAGTCATCGGCGTGCTGGATCAGCCAAAGATCAAGGGCGTCCCCAAGGCCCGGATGCGCCTTCGCGTCATGATCGCACCGACTGAAATCGGAACGCTCTCGGTCGGACCAATCCGAGTTGTGTTCAACCGCGCCGAGCCCAACAAGGCGCCGTACCGCGCATACGCCGAATCTGAACCGATCAAGCTGGATGTCATTGCACTGCCCGAAGACGGCAAACCTGAGGGCTACCGCGGCGCTATCGGGAACTACAAGCTCCTCTCGAGCGCATCAAACCGATCGGTCAATGTTGGCGACCCGATCGAACTCGTTGTTCGAATAGCAGGCAACGAGCCGATGCCCGGGATTGCCGATGGACCAACTATTGATGAAGACCAGGCCTTTACCGAGTCATTCAAGGTCGCATCCGAAGGATGGCGCGAGGACCTGCCACGCAACCCGGGCGTCCGCACCTACCGCACCACGATCCGGGCAACCGAATCGAGCGTTCGTGAAATCCCCGCCATCAAGCTGCCCTCATTCGACACCGAGAGTGGGCAGTACCAGATATTCGCATCAAACTCAATCCCGATCGATGTTCGAGCAGTCAAAGAGGTCACCATCGCGGATGCGATCGGGACGGTCCAGCCTCAACCTTCGAAGGCCCCAGCCCCGCAAACCGACATACTCTCGTCAGACTCGGGGACCTGGGCGCACGCACCAATAGAAAGCATGCTCGCGAAAGACGGATTTGATTTCTACGAGCGGATCCGCTCGCCGGCATGGATCGGCACGATCGCCACCGGCCCCGCCCTCGCGATCGTGGCGATCGGTGCAGTCCGACGAAAAAGCCATGCCGAATCATGCAACGCCAAGGTCAACAAGGCGTGGTCTGCCGCAAAGAAGCTGCACGCCAATGGGCAAGTCGCCCTCAGCATACGGACCTATCTCGGCGCAATCATCGGCTGCGAACCCGATGCGTTTACCGCGAACGACATCGACCAACTCAATCTCGAGCATGATCTCGAGTTCCAAGCGAAGTCAGTCCTCCTTGCTGACGAAAAGAACGAACTCATCGGGACAGATCAGATAACTCTTACCGTGGACACGAATGAACTGCTCGTCGAACTCCGCCGCTCGGTGCAGACCCGGAGGGCATCATGAAGCAAAGCACCCTTATCTTCGCTGTATTCATCCTGCTCACAGCGCTGTCAGCGTTTGCCGGGGCGCAAACAAACAGCTCAACAAGCCTCTCGCTTTCTAGCTCGGATGGTGCGGTCACCCGCGGGCTCGCGCTGCTCGACGAGGGCAATGTGCTGGCTGAGCATGATCCGGCGGCCGCGGAATCCGCGTATCGAAAGGCCGCCGCCTTGCTCGAAGACGCCCGCACCACGCACAGCTTGCACAATGCCGAACTGAATCGAGCGATCGGCAACGCATACTTCAAATCTGATCAACTCGGGTATGCAGTGCTCGCATACCGCCGAGCTCTCGCCATCGACCCCACCAACACGCAAGCCCGCGATTCGCTCGAACGCGCTCGTTCACTTGTTGAAGGCAAGGCCATCCCATCAAGAGGTCATCGCGTACTGGATTGGTTGCTCGCGTGGCGTGGGCATGCCCCTCGCTCATTGATCTGGACCTCAGCAACAGCGTTGTTTATCGGCGCATGGATGATGGTCAGCCTCCGCATCTGGCGTTCGATTCGCTCGATAACGCTCGTAGCCGGAGTTCTCTTCGTGCTCTCATTTGTCGGCTTCGGGTCGATCTTGCTCGACACCATCCAATCAGGCTCCAACATGCACGCGGTCATCACCGCGTCGTCCGCGACCGCCTACACCGGCCCGAGTGCAGAAGTCTTCGATCCCGCATTCCAAGCCCCACTCAACGCCGGCGTGGAGTGCATCATCATCGAGTCACGAGAGGGATGGGCTCAGATCCAACTCGCATCAAACGCGCTCGGCTGGGTCCCTGTAGGCTCTATCACCACTGTCAACTAACAATCCATGAATGCTCGATCCTTGCTCGGGCGATCCATCAGATGCACAAGCATGACCTCGATGCCCAAACTCTCGCCGTTCAGATGGCACATGGTCCACCGGGCTTAAGACCTTGATTCATCATCCGAAGGCACCCAACGCCGAACTTGTTCAGGAGTGGTGTCCAGAACGGCGAGCCCGCCCACCGATCGCAGAATGCCCTCTACAACCACCGGCTCACCGGCGAGTCTGAGCAGCCCGCCCGTCAACTCCGCCTTTCCATTGACACGAACAAGCGGGAGCGTCTCAAAGTCATCCGGTTTGATCGACGCAAACAATGGTGGCAGCCCTCCATCAATACAGAGGATGGCGCACGCTTTGTGCGCTTTCCCATCGCCTGGTTTCATGGCGCCGATAAAACACTTCCCATCGACAATCTCACCAATCAAACGCACCGGTTCGCCGACACCAAGATCGGGCTTGCTAACCGCATCCTTGCCGCTCTGATCTCTGCGTATCGCATCGGGTTCGAGTGCGAGTTGGATCCCCCGCCGATCAGATCGCATCAGTCTCCACCCCTCAACCGTACAGCGAACGCCGTCAAACTCGTCGACCCGATCACGCACGCCGAACTTGCCGATCCCCATCACAAGGTGGATGGTGTTGTCATCAGTAATAATCATCGGGTACGGATCAACGAACACGGTCCCGCTCCATGATTCGATCTCCCCAGACTGCACGAGCGTTGCACCGGGGTCGCGTTGCCGCCCCGCTAAAGCCATGGCAACCAAAACCAAAGCGATACAAAGCGCAGGGATCATCAGCAACAAAAACCTGCGATGACTCGGTGGAGTTGGGAGATAACCAACATAAAAATCGGGCTTCCCGTTTTCGGGCGAGGATAGATTCATCACGCGTCCCCCGTTTCATTTCCTGCTGGAATCAGCGCAGCCTTGACCGCCAGCCCGGGCTCATTCGGAACTGGATTCAGCATCACACGCGTTCCATCTATCCGCAACTCATAGGTCGGAACCTTCTCGTGATACGGCGGCGGGCTCTGCCCGTTGCCCGGCAAATACTGATACCCATGCCAAGGACAGGTCACGCATCCATCGACAATCTGCCCCTCGCCGAGCGGACCGCCCTGGTGGGCACACACATTGGACAACGCCGACAGCCCATCGCCATGACGGAACACCGCGACCCGCTCTTGGTCTCGCAGACAGATCACCGCCCCGCACCCCTCCTGAAAATTAGTGACCTCCCCGATGTCCACCCAATTGGAATCAGCTGCGAGCCCCTGAGCATCGCGCTTGCGTTCAGCGAGCCCCGCAACAAGATGAAGGGTGGTCACAAGCCCAACGCCGAGGATCATCATCCTGCCGTACAGCGGGTGCTGCTCGGATTGGAGTATCCCAAAGAACACATGAAGAACGATCAGCCCATAGCACGGGTAGATCATCATGTGCAGGATCTTCCATGACCGAGCAGACAAAAATGCCAGCCAGAAATCGTGGCTCGTCGCTGCCATGGTGAAGAGAATGAGCAACGCCGCCAGCCCGAAGATCTCGAATGGAAACCCGCTGATCGTTGCAAACGACGCATACCCATCAACCACCGCGGGAAGCGGGGCGCGGATCCCGAATCCGCCGTAGTAAAGGATCACAAGCCCCGAATGAATCAGTGCCGCCACAAACATTGTGACACCAAGATGCCTCCGATTATACAACAAAGGCGAAACCAAGCTTGTGAAACGCGACATCGGTCCGATACACAAAATAATGTGCAAGAGCACTATCGCCAGCGTTGAGAACGCCCGGATCAGCACGACCATGATCGAGAGCGCATGCTCTCCCTGATGCACCACATAGCTCATACCGACAAAGACAATGATGTAGAGCAAGCAGCACGCCGCAAGAACTGTATCATATCTTTTTTTGTGCGAATTCCATTGCACCCATGTATAGCTATTCGTCATGGCTTGCCCCTTGCACGCCAGCCGGGCCAACCTGCGGTACTCGCGCATTCATCTGGATCGCCCAAACAATCCCGACCAGAAAAATCGGCCAGAGAATCAACCAGATCCTCGCATGGCGTCTCCGCAACTCACGATTCATGCTCATCACCCATTCCGTCTTTGCCCGCGAACCGGGCAATCCTGAAAGTGACCGGCCACACCGCAACCGCGCCAGGAAAGAAGAGCAGCCGAACACGCCACGGCGCGCCCCGATAGGCAGGGTCAGCCCGTGGTGCAACAACGAGAACAAACCGAATCGCCACCAATACACCAACCGCGTAGTACGCCGCGATCACCCAAAGCAACACCCCAATAGCACTCATCGAACCAGCCCTCCGTACCAAGTTGCAAACTCATTGAATCATCATACCTCAATTCCATCTCCTCCATGACATAATGAGGCCTGATATTGACCAACCAGCAGAGTTCGAGCACTGTGACATCAAGCTGAATGCCGCAAACTACAGAACAGAATTTCGCACAGCTTCAGATTGATCAGCGGAGCAAAGCACTCACATTGCTCCTGCATGGCGACGGTTTCAAGGCGCAAGAGCAAGCAGCGGCACCCGTGACCGATCAGAGACAACCACCCCGCCGGGTGGTTCGACGGTAATCGCAAACGCGGCCGCTTGTTCTACAACAAGCTTGGCATCGATCTCAATAATCACCTCGCCATCGGCATGAACATCAAACACCCCACCATCGACCGGGCGTTGAGAGAGCAAGCCCTCTCCGAACTGCGGGAGATCCCCGCTCGGTCTCGTTGCATCAAAGATCCAGAGTTGATACTGATCGAGAGAGGGGTCGTTGACTGCAAGCCCTGATATTCGCATGTACCCTCTGTTTTCTGCGTCGCTCCAGACAACATCCCCGATGACATCGCCGACCACAGCAGCGTCATCCGTGGAAATCCAATCCCATTGGATAAGCATTCCTGCGGGCGTGCCATCGATCAAAGCCTGCCGCTGAACCTTGAGATCCGGAGCGTTAGGAATTGATCGTGGTACCAAGACCGAAACGGTGGCGATCAGCAACGCCGCAGCAGCGACCATCCAAGGGACCCACCGCCAGGCGGAAGCATCCGCCGGAGACTCTTGTGCAATGGTATATGGAGCTTCTTGATGTTCTTTGCGTTGGTTCTCCGTGGACGAACTCTGCTGATCGGAAGAATCCGGGATCTGAGCTTTTAGCCGATCTGCAAGCCCCGCGGGCATGTCAACCGGGTGCGACAGAGCGACCGCGATATCCAACAGTGCCGCATCTCGCTCCACTTCGTTCACACGAGGATCGTCTGATTCTTGGTGACCAATCGGATTGCTTTGACCAAGGGCGCGATCAATCACGCGATTGAGCTCATGCTCATTGAGGTCGGGCTTCCTTCGTTCAGTCATCGTGGCACCTCCCCAACCGATTGACTTGATTGCTTCGACTGGAGTAGACCGCGAACCTCTTGGAGCCCGCGTCGGATGTATGCCTTGACCGTTCCGAGTGGGAGATCGGTTGCCTCGACTATCTGAGAATGGGAGAGCCCGCGGATGATGGAGAGCTCGAGCACTTCCCTTCTTTGAGGACTCAGTGATCGAAACATATGCATTGCAGAGGAAAATTCGGATTCCGTTTCAGAGGATGATTCCCTCTGCTCAGAACCGAACTCGAGAACTTCATCAAACGAAACAGGGGGTGCATGTCTCGTCTTCTTCCGGATGGCATCAATCACTCGCCTGCGTGCGATGACGCCGATGAATGTGGCTTCGGATCCCACATCTGAATTGTACCGATGGGCGCTCTTCCAGATTTCCGCAAAGACTTCTTGCACAAGATCCTCAGCATCAACGGCGTTTGCAATCTTTCGCCTGACCAATGACCAGACCATCCCAGAATAATGGTCAATAAGTTGACGCATCCCTTCCTGATCACCGTCGGCGATCTTACTAAGCAGCCCGGGTTGTTCAGGAATGGTGTTCATCGTGAATGCCATGCATTGTACTCATGCAAGCCTACCAAGTTGTGTAGATGCCATTCCACACACTATTCGCTCTGCTCAGCTTAACAGACGCACGAGCAGCTGGGAACTTGGTCAATAATTCCGCGCATTATTTCCTGCAGCTGCATCCAACGAATCCTGAGTCTCGAACTCACACCCCGACGAGACCATACGACTTGTCCATCGCGTGATGGGCGAATCAGAGTACCATTCAATGAAAGACCACCGAAATGAACACATTTTTGACCGCTATCGCTGCAGCCTCCCTCGCCGTCACCCCGTATGCAACCGCTGGGCCCGAGTGCTCGTCAAGCAAAGCTGCAGGCTCACCAGAGAGCATGACAATCGCGCACTCGACCAAAGCAGACATCGTCGAAACGGCCCTCGCCGCCGGTTCGTTCAAAACCCTCGCCGCCGCTCTGACAGCAGCGGATCTGGTAGACACACTCCAGGGCGAAGGGCCATTCACGGTCTTTGCACCGACCGATGAAGCGTTCGCCAAGCTCCCAAAGGGAACGGTAGAATCATTGCTCAAGCCAGAGAATCGGGATCAACTGATCAACATCCTGACTTACCATGTTGTTGCGGGCGATCTCGATTCGCGTGAAGTACTCAAGAGCGCTTCGCTCAACATGTTGAATGGACAACGCGCAGAGGTTGATGCGAAGAAAGGGGCACTCGGTTCGGCAGAGATTATCAAAGCCGATATTGATTGCAGCAACGGCGTGATTCATGTAATCAACGAGGTGATACTGCCCAATGCCGACACTATTCTTGAAACCGCAGCTTCCGCAGGATCGTTCACCACACTCGCGGCTGCGATTGAAGCAGCCGGGCTCGTTGACGCGCTGAGTGGCGATGGACCGTTTACCGTATTTGCCCCCACGGATGATGCATTTGCCAAACTCCCAGCCGGAACAGTTGAGAGCCTCCTCAAACCCGAGAACATTGAAACACTCCGCTCAATCCTGCTCTACCATGTCGTCGAAGGGCGAGTCTACAGCGATGATGCGGTCAAGGTCAAAAACGCCAAAACCCTCCAAGGGACAAAGCTTAAGATCACCAAAAACAAGAAGGGCGTGATGATCAACAACGCAACTGTTCAATCAGCAGACATTGACACTGCCAACGGCGTGATCCATGTCATCGACACCGTAATCATCCCTTCCGAGAGCTAATCGAACCAACTCATCAAAGACTCAGCCGGCAATGCCACCATGCGCATTGCCGGTTTTTATTTCATCTTCGCGAATGCTTCGAGCGCCGTAGCCCGCGCGTGAGCATGATCAACAATCGGACGCGGATAGTGTACCCCGAGGGTAACGCCGAGCCCTCGGAGTTCTTCCTCGTCCACTTCCCATGGCGTATGAATCATTGAGCCGGGCAGCAACGCGAGCTCTGGAACCCACCTCCGCACATAAGCGCCATCCGGATCAAACTTCTTCCCTTGTGTAATCGGATTGAATATTCGAAAATACGGAGCCGCATCCGCCCCACACCCCGCTGTCCACTGCCATCCAAACATATTCTTCGCAAGGTCCGCGTCAACAAGGGTATCCCAGAACCAATCGGCCCCGTCCTTCCATGAGATCAACAAATGCTTGCAGAGGAATGAAGCAACAATCATTCTCGCCCGATTTGGCATCCACCCCTCGGTCCACAGGTTCCTCATCGCGGCATCGACCACAGGGTATCCGGTCAGACCAGACTTCCATCTCGACCAGTGCTCCTCATTCATAACCCACGGAAATCGATTGAACTGATCTCGGAACGGCTCGTGTATGGTGTGTGGAAAGTGATTCATGATATGAATCGCAAAGTCATGCCAACCCAGCTGGCGAAGATACCCCGCGGCTCCCTCGTTCTGATCCGAGCCGGGCATATTCTTGATCGCGTGCCACATCCGCCGGACCGATATCTCGCCAAAGTGGATCGGGGCTGACATGGCGGACCAGCCGGGTTCGTTCAACTGGTTGCGGGTCAGGTGATATTCATCGATCCCCTCAGTAAGAAACTGGCGAAAGATCTCCGCCGCATTGGCTTCGCCGGGCGTCCAACGCGATCGAAACCCGCTCGCCCAATCAACCGTGTCAATAAGCCCCAGCGAATTCAGCGAGACCTCGCCGAGACCGCACGCGGGTGGGCTGAGCATGCTGGGTGAATCAACCGGCTCATCGACATCAAGCGATGAGGCACGGTTCCAAAACGGCGTAAAAACCTGATACGGCTTTGCCGACCCGCTCATCACTGATCCCACAGACCAAAGTAGATCTGCCGGGAATCGCACCAGCTCAATATTCGATTTATCCAGCTGATCATCGAGCGAATCTTCTAATGCTTGCGAGATCGGGTCTGTCGACTCGTGGATCACAACCTGATCCGCCCCCACCTCTTCGCAGAGTTCTCGAAGCACTTCCAGCGGATCACCGGCACGGAGTATCAACGCCGACCCCAAACCTTCGAGCGATTCAGACAACGCCTGAAGTGATTGGTGCAGCCACCACCGTGAAGCCCCACCGATCGCCAATGACTCCGATGGGGCACCTCCCGATTCCGATCCACTGCATGTATCCCAAACATACACGGGAACCACTCGTCCACGCTTGGCAGCGTAAACAAGCGGGCGATGATCATCGATCCTCAGATCAAGCCGATACCAAACGACGGTGGTTGAGTTGTGTCCCAAAGCTCCCTCCCAATCAAAATCAGAGACCCCTCGAGCGAATCCGCTCCCATGCCTCAGAGAACGCACCACTTGCCCGCTCGCCCATCACTCTATCGGGGACGGCCCGCTAAGCATCGGCTCAATGATCAAAATTGAACTCGATTGATTGATCCAATGACCATGATTAGCCAGTCTCTATGGAAAGGACCGGGACCAAAGTCTCTACCGATTTAAAACTACGATTCCGAACACCGATCAACTTCCCCCAGGATAACCCGCACAGTGAGAGCAGCATGGGAATCTATAAAACCCTTGCTCCCCCAGATTCAGACCTCGGATTAGATTCTGTCACACGGGTTACGCAGAAATCCGCCCAGTCACTCATTACAACCAGCACTGTTGAAGCAAACACTGCTTGAAAGATCTTCCCCCACGTGAGGAGATAGTGGTAGAGCAGCAGTTTTCCATGAGAAGCATGCACGCCGATGAATCATAAATCATTTGTTTCGAATCAAACAATCATATTTACAAATCAATCGACGGTTGCTGAATCATCCAGTGGAATACAAGTTCATCCAACTTGCAGGGGCGTGTTTGTTCAACTCGTTTCTCGTCGAACTCAAAGCCGTGCGAATGACCAGATCAATCAGATATGAAATCAAACTTGTTCTGGATAACAGACCAAGGCGACCCCTCAAAAGCGAACTCGGCTTGGCTGCATATGACCAATCAATCTATGCACACAGATTTGTATTACCATGTTTCGGCTAGCTATTCGATCCAGATCGATGCGACGGTTAGATCATCTGCAAGTGGTCCCGCCGCATATATTTGCACATCAGCAATCAGCGCAGCAACAGAATCTCGCGGCGATTTCACCAGACGCATTGATGCAAGTATCCGTTCAAATCCGAACTGCACTCCATCCGGATCGGGTTGCTCAACCGCTCCATCAGAGAACAAAAGAAGCCCGGCTCCTTCGGGTACTCCGACTTCATGGGTGTCGTATTCGGCAGACTCGACCACGCCGAGCGGGAACCCGGGCGATGTTTCAACTCTTTGTACCCCGCCATCTGCTTGCTGGAGAATAGCAAATCCGTGCCCCGCATCTGCGAGCGTTACGACTTCCTTTTTCTTGTCGAATACTGCCGCAATCAATGTAACAAACTTCGAAGAATCTGATCTCGCGTGTAAGTCTGCGTTGACAGCGGAAAGCGCTTCTGCCAGTTCTGTTCCCGAGAGGAGTTGCGTCCTCAACTGAGACTGACAGGCGGCCATGAGCATTGCAGCTCCTACGCCTTTTCCTGAGACATCGCCCAAGAAAAAAGCGGTCCTTGAATCATCAAGTGCAAAGATATCGAAAAGATCACCAGCAACCACCCTTCCCGGAATGGACTCGACCTGGTATTGAACCGGCCCAAATCGACCCGAGCTTGGCGGAGACAGCAGCTCTTGAGCACGACGCGCGGTATCGAGATCTGCCTGCAACTGCTTGTGACGCTCAGCCATCTTTGCATTATTGATGCGTTCGAATGCAACTCCTAATAACCTGGAAACAGACTGGCAAAACGCCGCTGCATCAGCAGGCACTGCACGCTCC
This sequence comes from Phycisphaerales bacterium, assembly GCA_029260265.1. Classification (GTDB taxonomy): domain Bacteria; phylum Planctomycetota; class Phycisphaerae; order Phycisphaerales; family UBA1924; genus UBA1924. Next base: position 142,625 of record JAJDDO010000026.1, on the reverse strand, counting down.
GCGTCGCGAGTGTCGATCATCAAGAACGCGACGGGTGAGTTCTCCACGAGAATCGGTGCGCACAATGCAGAACGGATCCCGAGGCTCATAATCGAATGGGCTTGCTGAGAGGGATCATCAGTAATAGTGAGTTCCACAAGCCCCTTCAGCGAAGCCTGCTCGATGAGGGTTCGTGAGACACTCGGCGAATCGGATGATGTTGAAGCGATCACCACCAGATCCTCGTCCGTGTTTGGCTCGACGATCACCACTCGACGGCACCCGGTCGCTTCACGGATACCATCGACCGCGGCAAAGGCTAAGACATCGCGTTCATCGGAATCGTGGAGTTTGCCCGTGAGTTCCATGAGCACATCGAGTCCACGCTGAGCGACACCTCCCAGTTGATCTTGCTCAATAACACTGATGCTTTCTTCTTCTGACAATGCTGAAATGAATGGGGTTGTCATTCCCTCGTGTGAGCTTCCAGAAACACACCGGCATCGCCAAGCTCCGAACTTGATTACATCACCCGGCTGGATCGGCATGGGTACGGCTGGCTCAATCGGACAACTATTGATCGTTGTCCCGTGTCGAGATGATAAATCGGTAAGGAACCATGTCGCATCATCGTTTGTGAACGATGCATGACGGCGAGAAACAGAAGGATCAGGGATTGCCCACCGGGCATCTGATGAACGCCCGACAACAAAAGGTCCTGGCGGTTCAAGATTCAGACTCTGAACTCTCTCTCCAGATTCAATCTTTGAGAGCGGACAGAGTTTGAGCTGTTCAGAGAATGGTGTCATAGAGCAGAGTATAGCGGATCGTATTTTTGCTGTCATTGAGATCCGCAAAGCGGGTGGCAAGCCTGAACCCGTTATACTAGATCCATGCAGCAATCAATCGGGCCATACAATATCCAAGAAGAGATCGGGCGTGGCGGCATGGGGGTGGTCTACCTTGCCCGAGACACGCGGTTGAACCGTGATGTCGCCATCAAGGCCTTGCCGGATCACCTCGCCACGGACCCCGTTCGTTTGGAGAGGTTTGAGCGAGAAGCCAGGACCCTCGCCGGGCTGAGCCACCCGAATGTTGCTGGCATCTATGGCATTGAAGAGCAAGACGGTGCGAAGTATCTGGTACTCGAGTTTGTGGACGGTGAAACCATCGCTGACCGGCTAGACCGCGGACCACTCCCCATAGACGAAGCGATTGAACTCGCGGTGCAAATCGCTGCAGGGGTCGAGGCCGCTCATGAAGCAGGGATCATCCACCGCGATCTCAAGCCCGCGAACATCAAGATCAACGCTGATGGTCAAGTCAAGGTCCTTGATTTCGGGCTCGCCCGGGCCGATGAAAGGGGGCAGTCATCCAGCGGCGGGCTTGACAGTCCAACGATGACTACGCACCAGCCACAGCACTCCCCCACCATCGAGGGCGCGATCCTCGGTACGGCGGCGTACATGAGCCCCGAGCAAGCACGAGGGCGACGGGTCGATAAGCGAACGGATATCTGGTCGTTTGGTGTGGTGGTGTTCGAAATGCTCGTGGGCGCGAGCCCATTTCATGGAGAGACCGCTTCGGATTCCATCGGTGCGGTGCTCCACAAGGACTTCAATCTAGATCAGATCCCCGCAAAGACACCCGCGAGCGTCCGCAAACTCATCCGCAGATGCCTCGAACGCAATAAGACACAGCGGCTTCAATCCATCGGCGATGCACGCGTCGAGTTGCAGGATATCCATAGGCAAATGGAATCCGGAATCTGGGATCCTGACGAGCGTATCCAAGATCATCGCTCGCGGATCTGGTTCTGGCCGACGGCTGCAGTTGTGTGCGCAATCGTGGCGGCGGTTGGGTTCATGGCGCCTGGCACCGGATCCGCGGTGATCGCCCCTACGAGTGTCACCGGGCTCTCCAAACTCACGGACTTTCAGGGGGTCGAGGCGTCACCATCTCTCTCACCCGACGGAAAAACGGTGCTCTACTCGGCGATCGATGGTTCTGATAGAGACATATATCGTCTCCGCGTCGGGGGGCAGAACCCGATCAACCTCACTGCTGATTCCGACGATCAAGACACCGATCCAGCCTTCAGCCCTGATGGAGAGCAGATCGCGTTTGTTTCAAGCCGGATGGGGGGCGGCGTCTTTATCATGGGCGCCACCGGCGAAAACCCCAAGCGTGTGAGCGATGCCGGGTTCAATCCGGCGTGGTCACCGAACGGGAGATCGATCGTCTTTACGACTGCGAAAGTGGAAAACCCGTACGGGCGCGTCGATATCGGTCAGCTTTGGAGGTTGGATATCGAGACAGGAGAACGCAATCGCCTCGACACAAGCATCCCTGACAATCCCGATGGTCTCGAGAGCCCAAACTCGGACGCGGTTGAGCCGGCATGGTCCCCCGACGGGTCACGCATCGCTTACTGGACTGTTCAAGAAGGACAGCGCGATATCTGCACCATTTCTGCTGAGGGCGGCGATCGGATCCAGCTGACCGACGATCTGGCGACCGATTGGAATCCGATCTGGATCAATGGGGGTTCGACAATCGTGTTCCTGAGCGATCGAGGCGGCCAGCAGGGGCTGTGGTCGATTGATGTAGATAAAACCGGTCACGCAGCGAGCAAACCCCGCCCCTTCATGCCAAGCACGGCGAAGGTTCTTGAGATGACCGCTTCGTTTGACGGCTCGAGATTGATCATCGGTGATAGACGGACACATGATTCAATCGAGAAGGTTCGCTTTGATCCCGCAGCAGAAAGATTTATAGACAAGCCCAAAACGATCTATTCGACCTCCGGAAGAATCCTAACACCCGATGTGAGCCAGGATGGGGAATGGGTCGCGTTCTACGATGCGCCGCCGACCGAGGATATCTATGTGATGAGATCCGATGGATCCTCCCGCCGCCGATTAACCGATACGCCATTCAAGGATCGTGGTCCGGTCTGGATGCCCGATGCCCAGTCACTCCTCTATTACTCAAACAAAGAAGGCGGCTACAAGATCTTCGAGATACAACGCGACGGGTCAGGTGATAGATTGCTCCTTGAGATGCAAGGATCTGAAGGGCTGTTTACGCCTCGACTGTCAAACTCTGGCGCAATGATATTCGCATCAACATTTTCACGCAATGTGTTGTACAAACAGATTGAGGGGGAGCTTCAGCAAGATCTCAAATTCCCCCAAAGTGTGTTCACAAGCAGTATTATCTGGTCTCCCGATGATAATCAGATGATCGGTGGAAAATGGAATGAGTCCGGCATTCTGAATCTCTCTCTGTACCAACTGGATACTCAAACAAGTACCGTTCTTCGTTGGCCCGACGGAGATCCAATCCAGTTCAGCTTTTCAAATGCTTGGATTGATAATGACCGATTCATCGGCTGGGATCGCCGACGAGAATCGGTGTATATCTACAACACAAGGTCGAATACAGCACAGATCATTGAATCACCGTTCGAAGGGCCGCAATTTTTCATGTCCGCCAAGCATGGTACTGAGATGTATGTGCTGAGATCGAACATTGACTGCGAACTCTGGTTGCTCGAACTCGGCAACGACGAATAGATCAGCACGGGTCAGGGAGCGGGTGAAAGTTCATCGTGCCAAGCGTGACATATTCACGAATGGCTCGCGGAAAGAATGGACTATAGTCTAACCGCAGGCGAACTACTCTCAGCCGTTGATCTTCCTATCCAGCCTGCTCCCCGCTCTTTGCTATGGTGTTTGGATCAATCTAAAATTCAATCCTGTTCCTCGAGAAGCTGACGCCAACGGGCTGCTGTCGCTTCGTTCTGGGCGGTAGACTCAAGCTCATGACGGATTTCGCTGACCCGGACTAACTCTGTGAGTGCCTCGATCGTCTTATCGGTTGATCCGCTCTCTAAATACGCCCGGTAGCACTCCTCAAGAACAAGGGCACACTCCTCGTAGCGTTCCGTCGCGAAGAGCAGTTCTGCCTGGCGGCGCTGGATCAGGATCCGGATTCGCCTATTGATGACACCCTCAGGGTCTTCTAGAGTGTGCAGGAGCAACGCTTCGGCTTCGTCATATTCTCCTATCTCGATAAGTGTCCCTGCAAAAACATAAGAGGCTCCGAGTGTGTTGCGGGAGTTCGGGCCGTCCACTTCCTTTCGGATCTCCAACGCAAGGCGGAGCACATCGGCAGATTCTTCAAGGCGACCGGTTGCACGATAAATACGCCCGAGGTTCTCGTTTGCTGCGGCGGTATTCGAAGTGGATTCATACCCGGTCGCATTGAAAATAGCCAACGCTTTGACAAGGGACGCTTCTGCCGCTTCGTATGCCTCCGCTCTGCGCTGCATCGAACCGATGTTGACAAGTGTGATCGCCAGTTCAGCATGGGCATCGCCATACAGAGTGGTCTGAATTTCCAGTACGCGATCGTAAGTTGCAGCAGCCTCATCGTATTTTCCGTCAGCAGCAAGCGTCCGTGCGATATGTTCTAACGAGACAGCGACCCTGTTATCCACCTCCCCATAGAGAGATGTGAACAACGAGACGGAATGCTGATGCTCTTCGATTGCACCCTCATAGTCCCTCTGTGAGCCAAGTATGCTGCCGAGTTCTCGATGACTGAAGGCGACAGCATCTGAATACTCTCCGTAAAGCTTCGATTGGATGACGATCGCTTCTCTGAGCATTCCGGGTGCTTCTGGCGAGCGATCGTCATCATAACGGTACAGTGTGGCGAGTCGAGTTAGGTTTGAAGCGGTTTGCTCGTGTCCGTCTGGAAAGAGAACTCTACACCGCGCAAGAGACTCCTCGTGGAGTTCAATTGCTTCTCTCACACGCCCGATGTCGGCGAGCAGAACCCCCAGATTATGCAAGTTGGTGGCTATAAATGGGTGATCATTGCCAAGCGCAGCACGGTGCACAGCCAGTGCTTTCCGGTAATACACCTCTGCGTTCTCGTAGTCTCCGAGATGATGTTTAAGGTTTGCCATGCTGTTGTACACGACGCCGACCTCCTCGCTGTTCTCTCCGAACTCTTTCTGGAGAATCTCGCGAGAACGGTCTAGGAGCGCCTCGGCTTCTTGGAACTCTCTGAGTTCAACGAGGGTGTTTGCGAGATTCATCATGCTCATGGGGACAACACCCGCGTCGGAAGGATCTACGCGTCGCCACATTGCGAGGGATTCTCGCTGGATGTCCGCGGCCTCTTGGTGTCTGCCCTGCGTGAGGCGCAGCAAGCCGAGGTTGTCCAAGCTCTTGGCATAGTTGTGATCGTCTCCGCCCGAGGCAAGAGTTCGGTAGAGTTCGAGCGATCTGAGCAAGTTTTCGTCTGCATTTTCAAAGTCGCGGAGTTGCAAATAAGTCGTGCCGAGATGACTCCGGATTTTGGCTTCGATTTCAGGTTGCCCGGAGAGTTCTTGGCCGACGCGCGTCGCGGTCTTCTTGAGGACGCCTCGCATGAGCGTGGTGTCTGCACCCTGAGCGACCTGTGCGCCGACGCCCGAGAGCATATCGGTCAAGAATGCCGCGACATGTTCGGCTTTGTCGCGTTCGACGCGTGCTTCTTCAGCCTGTTCATCGGCGAGAATTCGCTGCTCGGTTTCCAACGCGCGTGCATTGTCGGCATCTGAAGCTGAGCGTACTGCCTTCACGAACCCGATCGTTGTTCCTACTGTGCCAGCAAGCAGTGCAGCGAGCACCAACGCCCCTGCGATTACAGCGAGTTGATTCCGTCGGACGAACTTGCCTAGGCGGTACTGAGCGCTCGGGGGGGACGCAAGGACGGGTTCGTCATTCAAGAACCGATGAATATCTTCTGCGAAGCCAGTCGCGGTCTGATACCGGCGCGTCCGGTCCTTCTCAATCGCCTTCATCACGATCCAGTCGATGTCTCCATTCAAGAGACCGCCTAGACGCCTCGGATCAATATCGCGATGCTGCGCGACCGTCGTGAGTTCCTCATTTGCAGCGCTCAGACGCGTGCTCGGCTTAGGCGGATCGACCTCACGGATGATCCGGCGGATCTCCTCCATCCCTGCGCTCAGCAATGTCCTTGTATTGAATGGTGTCTCGCCGGTCATCACTTCGTAGAGCAGCACGCCTAACGAGTAGACATCTGAACGAGTGTCGATGTCATCGGTCGTTTGCCCCGCTTGCTCAGGAGACATGTACGCCGGCGTACCGATGATCTGCCCCTGCTCGGTGAACATTGAATGCTCGGTCAGACGCGCTTCCGTCGCTTTGGCGATGCCAAAGTCGATTACTTTGGGGGCAGGCTCACCATCCACAACCGTAACAAGCACATTGCTTGGCTTAATGTCGCGATGAATGATCCCCTTTTGGTGCGCGTGCTGGACAGCATGGCAGACCTTCTGAAACAACTGCAGACGATCCCGCACGCTGAGATTGTGCTCATCACAATAACTTGTGAATGTCTCGCCCTCAACATACTCCATAACAAAGTACGGCCGCCCGGTATCGGTTGATCCGGCATCGAAGACCTTGGCAATGCTGGGATGGTCAAGCACCGCGAGTGCTTGGCGTTCCGCCTCAAACCGAGCGATTACCTGTCGAGTGTCCATCCCCAACTTGATAATTTTGAGCGCAACTTGGCGGCGGACTGGCTCGTGCTGTTCTGCGAGCCAGACGGTGCCAAATCCCCCTTCTCCAAGCAGGCGCACGAGCGTGTACTGATTGATAGTCTGACCAGGATGCTCAAGGCTGGCAGCTTGATCAGGACGACTCCCACCGATATGGGACATGGTCAGTTCGAGGTCCCGAGGACTATCGGAACTCTCACCTGGTCTCTCTGTGTCATCATGCATCGAGTGCTCCATTAGATCTTTACAGTGTGCAACTAAAAAGTCTTGATGTTGTTCGCGGCAGATCACTCAGAGCGTATTCAATCCCATCGATGACATAGACCCAAAGCAGTGCCATCTAGACTATACCAGCATCTCCCCACCCTTTGGAGCGGACTGATCAATCAAATGAGCTCCGGTGCCCGCAAATCAATCTCTCAGCATGGTCTCACCAGAAAATGGGGTGCAGAATGGCGCCCAACATGCCGTGCAAGCAACACTTCATATCGCCTAATGCTCGCAAATGCGGGCATTTACACGGATACAACTCAATGAACGAACTGCAGTTTCCCAATGACCTACTCCCCCCAAAGGATACTCCATTTCATTTGCGAGTAATCGCGTAGATTGGGAGTGCTTGGAAGGCAGCCAAGCATGGTCAGAAAACGATATTCAGCAGAGTAGATCATCTAGATACTCCGTGAAGCGGAGGTGCAGCTGTGACAAGGCATGAGCGTCCCCAAGGCCGCACGCAAACTCGGGGTTACCGAGCAGACCTACTACCACTGACGGTATCTCCCAAGGTGGCAGAGAGTCCGGGATCCTAACCCGAATCTCGGGGGCCGCGAAACAGGCGAGGATTGCGTTCAAGGAACTTATCGATCAACTCTTCGAGGAACGAATGGGTATTGCTCTTCAGGTTTAACCATCCGAAACAACTCACAATCGCCGCTCCCAAGGTATCGACAATGAGGTCCCACATGGTATCTGTCAGCCCCGATGGATCACCAAGAAAGGGCTTCTGCATGTTGGTGCCAACCACCTGATCCATGGTGAACTCGAATACTTCCCAAAGCACGCCAGCGGTGACCGCAAATGTGAATGCGAAGAGGGCAACAAATCCGGGCCGCATGTATACATTGATGCGTCTGCTCTCGTTGAGCACATAGACCAACAAGAATCCAACCACACCGAGCAACAATCCCGATGTCGTGTGAAGAACAATATCCCACCACCAGAATCGATCGTAGTAGCTCTGGAACTCGCCCAAAAAGAGCGAAGCAAAAACAAACAGGATCGCAAGAACATCGTATTCTGGCGGGATCCGAACGGGCAGCCGGTGCCCCAACAGCATCGGTGCTGCTGTAATCGCCATAACCGCAATCAACCCGACACTATTCATCCATTGGTGCTCAAAGAGCAGGAGCAACAACTGAATCGCCATCAGCGATTGCAGGATCAGCAAGAGTCTCAAACGAAATCGTGCGGCCCGCTCGATGGGCAGTTCTTTGGGTGGCGGAACGGGTTGAATCGGTGAGTTCACCATAACTGATCGTACCAATCAGAACAACTGCGATGCGGAATGGCGACTATGCCTTATCCATCGAGATAGCTTGTCAACATCCACACAGCCTTCTCGTGCACCTGGGTCCGAGCAATCATCATGTCCTCGGTTTCTGCATCTTTTGCATCTACTGCCCGGTCACGCGCAGCCGCGAGATCACTGAGCACCTTTCGGTGGTCTTCGACGAGGTGCTTCACCATTTCATCTGCCGACGCATCCTCGGCGAGTTCCTTGATTCCGGCCATCTTTGCAAGTGTGCCCAGTCCTCCCGGTGCGAGTCCTCCGATCGCACGGATGCGTTCGGCGATCTCATCCACTGCGGTGAATAACTCTGTGTATTGCGCCTCAAATGCGTCGTGAAGAGCAAAGAACGAGTTGCCACGGACATTCCAATGGCAGAGATGGAGTTGGCCGATCAGGGCATATGTACTCGCGACTGTCTGGCGCAGGGCGTCAATGACTTGATGATTCATACTGTAAGTTCCTTCTAGCTGTGTTGATCACATGGCTCACAATCGCGGGCTGAGTCCGTAAAGCCCATCTCCCTCAAGCAATTTCCAATGTAACTTGCCCGGATTCACTTGATCAATATTCTAGCGCTCCCACTCGGAGATAGTATTTTTTTGGCCAAGGTGTTCAATCACGAAGCCGACGCCTGTCCGCGATCGATACTTCTTGCTAGCAGGCCACCAGCTCCACAACTTTCTCACAGGGTACATGCCAGCAGTAGACTCGCTGGCCGAACACGGAAACTCCAACGACGCCGAGAAAGTCACCGCGTACCTCCTGCATTACAACGAGTACTTCGAATAATGTTCGCTGCGCCGTGTTGGACAATCTAACCGGTTGCAACTCCGTGTTCTGAGAGCACGCCGTCTTCGAGGTGCAGCGTCCTATCAAACACATCGAGTGCCCGCTGATCGTGGGTCACGACGAGCACCCCGGCTTTGTTCTCGTGACCAACCTCTCGGAACAACTCCATCACCTGCCGACCCAGCGTGCTGTCGAGGGCTGCCGTGGGTTCATCGGCAAGCAACAAGCTTGGCTTATTGGCAAGGGCACGAGCCACCGCAACCCGCTGCTGTTGACCGCCCGAGAGCGCTGATGGCAGGTTCTTGGCCCGGTCAGCAACACCCAGTGAATCAAGCAACTCCATCGCCCGTCGCCTGGCCGGTCGCCCCTCGACCCCGGAGATCGACAGCGAGATCAGCACATTTTCAAGCGCCGAGAGGAACGGGATCAGGTTCGATTTTTGGAAGACAAACCCGATCCGCTCTCTGCGGTATCTTTGCAGATCTACAAACGCTCGAGGGCCGTCCATAACCAACTTCCCGTCGATCAGAATCTTCCCTTTGGTCGGCGGATTGATCAACCCAACCGCCGAGAGGAGCGTTGACTTTCCTGACCCGCTAGGACCCAAAAGCGCGACCACTTCCCCACGCTCGATCTTCATCGTTGCCTCGCGCAAAGCAAACACCTCGGTGTTCCCGCTGCCATAAATCTTGGACACCGACACCGTCTCGATCGCTGGGGGATGCCGGGTCTCGCTCATGACAGCACCTCGTTTGGACTCACACCCATCGCTTTCCTGATCCCCAGCGCACTGCCCACAATACAAATTACAGCCACCGCAAACGCGAGCCAGACCAGCATGTCGGGCGTCACAATCACGCGCCTAGGAAAGTACGGGAACAACCGCTCGCCGATCAGATACGCGATCACATAAGCGATTGCTCCGAGCAAGAACGCCTCCTGAAGCACCAACCCGATGACCACCCGGTCCTTGGCGCCCATGAGCTTGAGCAGCGCGATGTCGTGGATCTTGTCGAGTGTCATGGTGTAAAGAATCAACGACATAATGATCGCCGAGATCGCAACAAGCAGCACCCGGAAGAGCCCGATCTGTCTCCTCGCACGATCGACCGGTCCTTGGAGCAACAGTTGTCGCTGCTGATCGGCGCTGTACACCGTCACATCCGCCCATCCAGCGATGACCGATCGCACGCGATGGGCATCAACACCGGGCTTGAGATTCACCAGAATCGCACTCACCGTGGGCGATCCCAGCGCAGGGATCATCCGTGCGGGCAGGTCCACCCGATCCAGCATCCCCGGCTGCGACTGCGCCAGATCGGTCACCTCAGCACGACCCCGCCGAGCAGCACGCTCCAATCTGGTGGCTTCCCCCGCCGAATCAAACTGGACCGCCAGTGCATCGGACACCGTCAGAAACGCAAGCCCGTCACCGCCGCTGCTGATCATGTTCTGCGTGACACCAACAACCCGGTAGGCATCCTTGCCGAGTTCAACCTCTTCGCCGACCGCAAGCCCAAGTGTTTGATCCGCGACCATCTCAAAGTGACCCTGACTCAGCGCCCGCCCCGCGATCAATGGAAGCCATTGCCCATGATCCGCCGGCCAAGAGAGCCCAACGATCGAGATCCGGATCGCATACCCCCGGTGTTCACGCTGGACGGTATGGGTGATAAATCGGCGGGCGCTCGATACCCCAGGCACCGTCAACGCCCGGTCCTCCACGCTCGAAGGCAATCGGGAGAGTTCCGCAAACGGGCCCCGCGTCTGGCTCTGCACAATCCAGAGATCCGAATCAAGCTCATCGATCAGCAAGACCGCGTCCTCCTCGATCCCTTTGTAGATCCCGCCCATCCCCATCACAATCATCAACAGCAAACCCAGACCCACAGCGGTCAACGCAAATCGACCAAGGTTGTGCCGAACATCACGGATGGCAAGGTTCATTGGATCACGACCTTCTTCTGATCTTTCAGTTTGGATCCTTCCCCCGGATCGGCAACACGGACAAGCACAGCCCCGGCCTCAACGCCGGACTTGATCTCGATGGATTCCCTTCCCTGCTCGCCGAAGGTACACACCGTCCACGCTGCCCGATTCCCTTCCTGCCTGTACACACCACGCACCCCATCAACCACTGCAATATAAATCGCCGGCACAACCAGAGCGTCTTCGAGCCGTTTGGTTTCAATGTACACATCGGCCCGCTGACCGATCGCCCATTGCACAGGAAGTTCTTCAATCGCCACATCAACCAAGAACTCGCGAGTCTCAGAATCCGTCTCTCTCCCCAATCGAACGACATGCCCCACGAACGGTTCGCCGGGTTGCGAACGGAGTAAAACCCTTGCCGACTGGTCAGGCGATAACCCGGCCATGGCCGTTTCATCCACCCACGCCGAGACCCAGATCTCATCAAGTGCCACAAGCTGATAGATCGAAGAGCCCGGAACAACAATGTCCCCAGGATCACGGTCCCTCCGGACGATGAGCCCAGCAAACGGCGCCCTGATAACAGTATCATCAAGGCGTGTTTGCTGATACTCAAGTGTTTTTTGGGCCGCGATCAGAAGCATCCTCCCCTCAGCGATCGCCGATTGAGACCTCGCCAGATCCGCCCGAGCAATGGCGACCTGCTCCTCGGCCTTGTCAACCTCCGACTCATTGGCCGCCCGCTGGGCAAACGATTCCCGGATCCGCTCAAGATCCCGCTCAACCTGCCGAAGCACGGCTTTGGACCTCGCCTCGTCAGCGATCAAACGCTCAACTCCCGATTGGCTCGCCTGCGCGTTGGCCTGCGCAATCTCAACCTGACGGATCAGATCACGATCATCGAGCCGTGCAATCACTTGGCCCGCGCTCACCATCGTGCCTTGATCGACACCCAACTCAACCACTTGGCCTTGCACTTTCGTCGAAACAACCGCCGAGATTCGAGCTTGGATCGAACCCGTACCCATCACTTCGATCACCAGATCATCCCGGTTGACCTCATACCCGACGACTGAAACCGGACGAAGCACTTTGATGTAGACAAGAAACCCAAGAGCCACAAAGAGAATGATGAAGAAGAGAACCCTTCGAATCAGACGCATCATGTGTTTTCCTTTCGATGCAAGAACGGGTGTTCACCCTGTCCCCCGAAAGAACCTGCTTCAACTTTCGGTTTCAAAGAGTATTCCGCTCTGGCTGGCATTTTATACAGCACACATCGAATAGACCAATAACTGACCTGCCCATCAAAAACAACAAACGCCGCAAACCATCTGGATTTCAGAGGTTTATGGGAATGGGCGGAATTGGACTCGAACCAACGACTTCTGCCATATGATTCAGATCTGCTGAAAGCTCAAAGCAGCTATAAACAGCGTATGAAAGCGCCGAGCGTTTATTAAGAATCGCACAACTCACATTGACAAGTGCCGAGTATGCACTGTTCGCCCAGCCATGGCAGAGCAAGGGTTGAAGAATGGCAATCGTGAGATTGTGAGCGATGCGGATATAGGTCATTCGAGCTTGAATGAATACCGCTTTGGCATGCGGGAGCAGAGCACCCGGGAGCTTGCCTATAGCCCCACTACGCTGTACTCGATCGGATTAATCCTTGCCAACCCCATCAACTCGCTTAGTAAACCGTACTTTACCCACATTCTTGACCTCACTAAGCAGGTGGTGGCGAGCAATCGTTGCAATCACTTCCTGATTTTTCGCTCGTTCAACACCCAAAAGAGTCATGTTCGATTCAACTGCATGATCACCCAATCCCTGCAACAGCGAATCGACATCACCAGAAGCGAGAAGCCCAGTTTCATACACAACACCGGAAGAAACATCCACAAGATAATAGTCTTCATAATCGCCTAACAACAACACCCATTGCCCAAACTGATCAAACTCGGCGATCTCTTTTCCCTGAATCAACGACACAGGATTCTCCGCTGTCAGCCCTGAGAACTCGTACAAACACACATCACCCCAGTTGTCGTAGGTTCCTGGAAACCAGAGAAGAAGGCCGTGTTCATACACGACAAACTTCGTGACTAGTTCCGCAGTTTCTACAACAACATGTAGATCACCTGAACTCCTATCAATGGCACAGATACCTACACCATCCAAGGAAAACATAATCAACTCTGAGTTGAAGTATGTTGACCCACTGACTAAATGCCCATCGACCACATACACAACACTTTGCTCACCCGATCTGACAGCGAATAACGCCACATCTTTGGATTTGTGCACGCAACCAATAACGAAATCGCCTGAAACCGGATCAACAAGCCCGGCATTGCAATACCCATTGTAATTGGTCCCAATAAAACCATAAACCGCTTCAAGATTTGCATCTACAAAATGACAATCCATGCCCCTTCGAATGCTCCAGCCATATACCTGCATGCCGTTTGTATCAAGAATAGGGATTACAATGCCGATTTTGCCATCACCGAAGCTCTTCTCTGGATACAACTGTACAGGCTCGCTCACACCAGGAAGCCTTGTCATGAACTGACCAGTATTTGATATCCAGCATGAATATATAGCCATTTGCTTCGGCAGATGGGTTATCGATGATTCAACTTCGACAATCCTCCCAGCAACACCGCATGAAGCGAGCCCAACAACAAAACCGATCGATATCAAGATGACACAGCCAAGATTAGTCACAATTCGCACAACAAGGCCTCCTCGCCGAAGTCTAACCGCCTGACTCCCTTGCTTCTTTGATTGCCGATTCAATCCAATCAAGTTCCGTCATCTTGCCCAGCAATATCAGCTTCAACGGCCATACCTTAGGTTCGCCAAGAATACTGCATGGACAGCAATCATCATGGGATAATTATCAACAAACTAAATCGCAGCCAATGGTGCCACGCCTGCGGGATTCGCTATCCTCACGGATTCGAGACCGCTCAGATTCAATCAACCGGCTAGCATCTCGATGATCGCTCCCAGTGAGAACATTGGCCTCCGAATAGGATCGAGCAGCGGGGATTTTGGCACCTTTTTCGGCGGAGTTGCTTCTCAGGAGAGGCGTTTCGGCCTTGCGTTCCTTTTCATCTATTCCAAAGCCATGCCGCTTCGGTATACCCGCCACTGAATCGCGACACGAAACATGCCGGCATGAGCCTCTGTTCTCAGTAATCGAAACCTTTGGAATTCGCGGCTTACGCTGTGGGCCTTTGGAGGCATTCGGTATATACTCATGCTGTTCTTGAGCTATGGATTCGATGTGACAACCTGGATTTGTATCGACAAGAACCAAGATTTTTGCAGCGCAAGGCACTAAAAAGCAACCCTTGCGGGTGTAGCTCAGTGGTAGAGCGTCAGCTTCCCAAGCTGAATGTCGTCGGTTCGATCCCGATCACCCGCTTTCTTAAGTCTCGCATAAACAAGTGTTTATGTGAGACTTTTTCTTTTGCACTACTTTCGTTCGCACTACAAAATGCCCTATGTAGTGCAGATTCGACCCAATTGTAGTGCACTCTGCAATCCTCTTGTCTTCCTTTGGTCGAGGCAGATATGTCGCTCAGCCGTTGATCGGGATGGCTCCTGATGCACGTTCGCCATCCGCTGCTTCGATCTCGATCCAAAGTGAAAAACCTGGCCTGAGTTCAGAAGGAACTTCGACTTCTGCGTGGTAGTCCACACTGTTCCACATTGCCTTGCTCTTCAGTGTACCAGTTGCTGCCCGGTCTCCAATCCAGACTCGGATAGCAACCGGCTCAGGGCCCGCGGTGGTTTCGATATCGAGATGCATGACTGCCCCTGGCTCGAGGTCACCACCCATATTGACGCTGAGTGTGGTGCTGGCGATCGTCACAGAGCAGAGGTCGTCTTCAGAACCATGATCATCCTGCTCCTCTTCAGCGTGGTTGTGGTCTTCGTGTCCGTCATCGCCGTGGTCGTGACCCTCGTGGTTGTCGTGATCCAAGTAGGAATCTGTGCCTGGTGCTTCCGATTCGTTGCCACACCCGCTGAGAAAGAGCAGGCCGGTGATTGTGGAAGCGAGGAGTAGCTTTGAGAGATTGTTCATGTGAGTTCTCCGGAATATTGAGTGGGTTTTAAGTGGACTGTTTCCGGCGGAGCTTGCCGGTTAGACGGGAACGAAGCGACGGCGAAGTTCGCTGTCGTGGTTCTGGTTTGTGCCCGAACACCAGCGAGTAGCCGGCGGGGACGACTATGAGGTTTAAGAACGTCGAGGTCAGCAGTCCCCCGAGCGTGACGATGGCCAGCGGCGCAAGCAGCTCGCTACCAGGCTCGCCAGCGGCGAGTGCGAGAGGAACCAGCCCGAGAGCAGCAGAGATCGCAGTCATCAGGATTGGCACAAGCCGCTCCATCGACCCTTGAACGATCGCTTCACCCATCGGCACATCCTCGGCCTCCATGAGATGGTTGTAGTGATTGATAAGCAGGATGCCGTTACGCACCGCAATCCCAAACAGTGTGATGAATCCCACGAGACTCGCGATCGAGATCACCGGTGGAACATACGCGCTACCAAATCCGATGAGTGCAAGCGTATTGCTGATCGCTCCGCCGCCCTCGGTCAGATAGATCGCTGCGATACCGCCAATGAGCGCGAGCGGCATGTTGAGCATGACGAGCACAGCGGCTCGCATCGAGCCTGTAGAGATTTGGAGGAGCATGAGCATGATGAGTGCGACGGCCACACCTGCGACGAGGATCGTACGGGATGCGGACTGCTGCGCCTCGAACTGTCCGCCGTACGAAACTGTCATCCCGGCTTCTTGAACGATTGGATCGACACGTTCCTGCACTTGAGCGACGAGATCACCGAGGTTCGACCCTTCAGCGACATTGAGGGAAATGACCGCCTTCCGTTGGGCGTTCTCGCGGGTGATTAAATTACTCGATCGCTCGGGTCCGATGTCGGCGACATCACTTAGACGCACGGTCGCGCCGCCGCGTCCGCGAAGTAGTAGATCACGCACCTGCCGCACCGATTCTCGATCGGCGGCCGCGAGACGTACAACGATGTCATACTGGCGGACGCCCTGATTGACGGTGTCGACAACCTCTCCGTATATCGCTTCACGGACCTGTTCGGCGGCATCGGCCGGGCTAAGACCGACTGCAGCTAACTCTGCGTGGCGGTAGCGGATAGGGAGCGAAGTAATCATGACTTCACGATTGGCATTCACATCCCGGGCACCCGGGAGCGATTGTAACTCGCCTTCGATGGCTTTGGCAACGCGACGAAGCTCTGACAGGTCCTCGCCGAACACATTGATCGCGACGGCGGCGGGAGTTCCCGAGAGGACATGACTCAGACGGTGCTCGATCGGTTGGCCGACCATGGTTGTGATGCCTGGGATCGATGCGAGGATACGATCGATCTCATCACGCACCTCTACTCGTGAACGCCCTGCATCGACCGTGACCTCGACCTCCGAGTTACTGACCGGTTCGGCGTGTTCATCACGCTCGGCTCGTCCGGTGCGGCGTGACACCGACCGAACACCATCGATTTCGACGAGCTGCTTCTCGACCTCGGTCGCGAGCCGGTCGCTTTCGACAATCGAAGTACCGGGAGGCGCGAGGAGAAACACGGTAAAAGTCCCTTCATTGAATGAGGGCAAAAATGATGTACCGAATGTGCTCGCCAGGAGCAACGCTGCGGCGGTGATCAGGCCCGCTGCACCCAGCACCCATGCTCGAAACTGGATCGCGGATCGAAGAGCGGGCTCATACCCACGCTTGAGAACTCGTACGAGAAAACCGTCACGATCTTCGTGTGTCCCGCCTAGCTTACCCTTGAGTAGCAAGCTGCACATAGCCGGGACGACCGTGAGGGCGACCACAAGGGACGCGAGGATAGAGATCATGTAAGTCAGCGCGAGCGGCTGAAAGAATCGTCCCTCGAGCCCCTGAAGAAACAGGAGCGGCAGAAAGACCATCACAATGATCACTGTCGCAAAGACCATGGCGGGTCTGATTTCATTACTGGCGTCGAATATGACCTCTGTAAACGGGCGACGATCGGATTCAGTCATCGCACGGTTCTGCTTGAGACGTCGAAAGACATTTTCTACATCAATGATCGCGTCATCGACCAGAACACCAATCGCGACAGTCAAGCCACCGAGAGTCATTACATTGAGCCCAAGCTTCATCGCATCCATCATCAGCAGACCGACAGCGAGCGAAATCGGGATAGCAGTGAGCGTTATGAGCGTCGTTCGTAGATTCATTAGGAACAGCACAAGCACGACTAGAACGATGAGCACGGCTTCGCCGAGCACTTTGGTCACGTTATGGACCGCGCGATCGATGAAATGCGACTGACGAACCACATCTCGATTCAGTACTATGCCCGCAGGGAGCGTTGGCTCGATCTGATCAAAGAGCGCATCGAGGTTGTCGGTAAGGGCGAGGGTGTTGGTGCCGGGGGATTTCTGGATCGATAGGATGACCGCGGGATTGCCACCTTCTGAGGCAGTACCGCGTTTGAGCGCCGGACCCAGACGGACATCGGCAACCTGCCCGATCGTTACGGCCACACCTTCGTGATACTTGATGACCGAGTTGGCGATGTCTTCCGATCCCGTCACTCGGCTCTGCTGACGAATCGGAATCTCGAAATTATCGACATTGACGAGATAGCCGCCACTTGCGGTGCTGTGCGCACCGCCGGCGGCTTCGACCACATCAGTGATTGTGAGGTTGTAGAGACGTAGCCGCTCTTGGTTGACATTGACCTGATACTCGGGCAACTCGCCACCGATTGCGACCGCTTGGGCTACACCGGGTACTGAGAGAATCTTGTTCCGAAGATCAAAGTCGGCGTAGGATCGGAGTTCCATCGGGTCGACGGACCCATCTGGAGAAGAGAGTGAGACGAGCATGATCTCGCCGGCGATGGAAGTGATCGGGGTTATGAATGGTTCAACCTCGTCGGGGAGGTTTTCTCTTGCGGTAACGAGCCGCTCTGCCACGAGCTGCCGCGCGTCGTAGAGATCGGTTCCCCAATCCAAATCGACCCACACGATGCCGAGGCCGATGGCGCTGGCACTGCGAACACGTCGGACACCTGTCATGCCATTTACAGCAGACTCGATGGGAAAAGTCACATACTGCTCGACCTCGTCGGCGGCGAGCCCGCCTGACTCGGCCATGATGGTCACGGTCGGTGCGTTGAGCTCCGGGAACACATCCACACTCATGCGCGGGAGCCGGTAGCCGGCGTACCCGACCACCATCACAGCAGCAATGAGGACAAGCGATGAGTACTGGAGCGAGAATCTGATGACTGCTTTCAGCATGGCTTAATC
This sequence comes from Phycisphaerales bacterium, assembly GCA_029260265.1. Taxonomy (GTDB): domain Bacteria; phylum Planctomycetota; class Phycisphaerae; order Phycisphaerales; family UBA1924; genus UBA1924. The sequence goes on along the minus strand of JAJDDO010000026.1, from coordinate 124,408 downwards.
CTCCCCTTCGTGGAAGGTGCCGTCGGAGTGGAAGTGGCCACCCTTCTGGATCGATCCGCTGGTGGCAAGCATAAGTTGGAAAGCCCCGTCAAGGACTACCTCGTCGCCGTCACGAACCCCGCTGAGCAACACGACCCACCGGCCATCGTCTTTACCGAGGTCCGCCTCCATGCGAATCGCCTCATTGGGATTGTCGGGTGCCCGACGGAAGATCACTGGCGAGAGACCATCACGCTGTACGGCAGCAAGCGGAATTGAAAGCTCGGGAGAAGCCGTGGCATCGGTCACAATCTCTAATTGAGCAGAGACGCCCGGGCGTGCCCAAGAACGGAGTTCGTCGGGAACAATGAAGAGTTCAAGTGTGCGATCGTTGGGATCACCGGCAAGTCCGAGGGTGAGCGTGCCATTCATCGTGTCTTGCAACGGCACTGCTCGGCCGACGGCGGTAGGCGTCGGGGGAACGATCCGTGCGAGCAGGCCGTCCTTGAGCACGCCAAGATCACTTTGTAGACCCGATGCCCGGAAACGGAGCCGGTCAGGCTGCACTACCGTCATCACAGGCGTTTTCTCATCGGCCCATGATCCGTTTGTCAAGCCCAACGCCTCCACGACACCTGCCTCGGCCGCGACCACCTCAATTGAATCAATTGCAGCCCACCTGGGTTCAGTCCCGTGGTCTGTATCGACTGTGGAAGCAAGTCGCTCTCGATCGAGCGAGACGATGGCTGAGGCCGAATCCAGCAGGTAGTTCAGTCGAGCCTCTGACGCCCGAAGATCCGCCTCGGTTTGCTGACGATTGGCGTGCAGTTCAGCTTTCTTCTCCAGTACGCTTGCAAGCTCTGCCCGGTTGCTCGCGACCGCCGCTCTCGCTTGGGCGAGTTCGTCTATGCGGCCGCCACCCATTTCGCGCACTTTCTTGAGTTGGTCGACTCGTTCGTTCCATACAGCAACACTTTCATGGAGGCTCTCTTCGTGCTGTTCGTGTGCCGCAAGGAGCGGTTCGAATGTTTCGAGTCGTGCACCGAACCTTTGGATTTGTGCTTCCGCATCGGCGAGTTGTTGCTGCATATCGCGCCACGACGGAGAGTCGATGCGGTAGAGTACATCACCAACTTCCACTCGTTGGAACTGTTCTGCGAGCAGTTCGACGCGGCCAGGGACAGCCGTGCGGTATTCTCGCAACGCAGTCGGAAGATATTCAAACCGGCCTGGCACTCGGAGCGTCTGTTCAATCCGGCGACGCTCGACCTTGACAAAGCTAATGCCAAGGTTCGATCGAACCGCGTTGGGAATAGCAACGCGATTTGTCGATTCCGGTACCGCTTCTTCACCATGATCGTGCCCATCACCACCTGAATGGGTGGCATCTGCGGACGATCCTGAAGCATCGCCATTGCAAGCAACAAGAAAAAACAGAGGTAGAGTAATAGCCGCTATCAGGGCAGCTCGAAAATTAATCTTCATTGGAAACCTCCTCCGCAAGCGGTGAGCTTGCTCCCACGTTCGGTGATGTGATGTGATCACTGTCATCAGTTGGCGCCGGTGACTCAGGCTGATCCGGCCCGAGCAATCTCATACGCTCGATTTCAGTATTCAATATGACAAGGCGCAGATCGAGTAGTTGACTCTTGACCTCGTAGCGGCGCGATACCGTCTCCAGCAGGATCAGCGTGTCGACTTCGCCGAAATCGATGAGTTTTTCGACTTCCCTCGACTGTTCCTCAAGCATCGGGACCAACTGCGTTTCGAACGCTTCGAGTTGGGTGCCAGCTGCAATAATCGTTGCATTCGTTGTGGCAAGCTCACGTGTGAGTTGTTCGAAGGAGATTTCCGCTGCGGCGCGAGCAACATCGCGTTGTGCTCTCGCTTCAGCAATTCCAGCTCGGTTTGCACTGAGAATCGGAATCGGAAGTGAAATGCCAAGCAGAAGACGGTCGTCGTTGTCTTCGCTGCCGTATCCACTGCCGATCGTGATATCCGGGTACTGCTTGCGGATCTCCAGGCGGAGTGTTTCCTCTGCGGTTCGGTACTCTGCACGACGCACCGCGAGCGATGTATTCGCCTCAATAAGCCGTTGCAACTCGTCCGTGAACGACACTGACTCGCTGGGTGAGAGCGAGGGGATGAGCTCAATGTCAATTGATGGCGGTAAGCCAAGCAACCCAAGCAGATCAACTCGGGCTTGGGACGCCGCAAACTCAGCTTGAGCAAGTCTGCCGCGAGTCTGCACGAGTTCGGCACGTATGAGCCGGGCCTCGATACGGGTAAGTTCGCCGGCCTCTTCGAGCCTGTCGGTGATGGATCCGATCCTCTCGACCTGCCCGATTACGTCGCTCAGCAGACGAACGCGTTCATCGGCTACAGTCCACGCGGCCCACCCCGATCTGACACGAGCACGCATGGTCCACTCCGCGTCCACGATGCGCCTTAGCTCGGCCTCGTAGGAAGCTCCGGCCCGATCTTTGGCCACGCTCAACCGTCCGGATATCGGAACTGTGAAGCTGAGTGCTAGGCCATACTCGAACGGCCCCGAAGGCGACAAGATCTCAGCACCGTCGAAGCCGAACACTGGGTCTTCCCATAGCCCCGCGGTTTCGTAGTCGGCGAGCGCAACGCCTGCCGCAAGCCTTGCCAATCGGAGATCGGCGTTGTAGAACAACGCGAGGACTTCACCCTCCGCCGATGACAACCCATCGGTAGGATCAAAATTATCTGGCGTATCGCCACCGTATTCATCCAGGCGGTTGAGGAATGCGTTGATCGATTCTGCGGCGTCTAGTCGGCTCTCTATTGTGTCTCGATGTGATGTGAGGTCGAGCGGTGCTCGCTCGTAGCTTTGGCAGCCGCCGAGCAATCCACCGGCCGCCGCCGCGACGATGCCGGGCCAAGCCATCCGCCTCAAGAGCGGGGTTGTTGAGATGACCATAAGTTGATTTTCCTATCTGAGTGAACGACAAACCGCCCAATGCAGCTGGAGCTGCTCAGGGCACGATTCGGACTCAGACAGGATTTAGAGAATCAAACGCGTAGCAGAAACGATCGCAAGCCGCTGGGCACTACCTGGATCGAACCACTGGGGGATGCCCGGTGGGCCGGTCCAAGACAGACCGTGCCCCAACTCCGTGACTATCCAATTCGGGGTTGGATAAACAGCGGTAGTCTGCATCGAACCGCTATCTACTCTCGGAAGGCTGAGAAGCTCGGTCAGCTCAATTTCGATATCAACACAGTCACAACCCTCGCCGTGCTGATCAGCTGGCATCGGGCCTGGCAATCCTTCTACATGCCCGCATGCAAGCTCGCATAGTGCAGGCATCTCTGATGGCTGATGCTCGTGGCCGCCACCGAGGCACAGAACGACTACACCGCCCAGACCTCCGTAGACAGCCTGAAAGCCAATGAGCATGATCAAAAAGATGGCGAGCGGACGGTTATGCACGATACGAGTATACCTCGGCAATGGCGATGGGGTTGCTTGAGAGTCAGATGCAGATGTGCAATCCAATTGCCACGGTTTCCCGTCTACCGGAGATTCAGGTCAAACTGTCTTTGACGATGCGCTCTTTTCCTGATGTAGTGCAGAACCCCACAACAAAGCCCGCATTCGAGATCTCGGACCATGCGATCACACCCAAGGCCTTGTCGAGGATCGAGTTGGGACGACCTGGGATCAATCGACGCGAACCAACATTCAGCGTTTGTCTTAGTTCCCAAGCTGAATGTCGTCGGTTCGATCCCGATCACCCGCTTTCATAAATCTCGTATTAACAAGTGTTTATGCGAGTCTTATTCTTTTTGCACTACACCCGCTTGCACTACAAATGACCCTTTGTAGTGCAGATTCGTCCGAAATGTAGTGCATGATTTGAATCTTCTGAAGCATTTCTGCGCGCTGCTCGCAACCCGATGCGCCTTGCTTGTGCTAAATAGTGCCCGAAATTTGGCTGTTCCAGCAACTGGTAAGAACAAGCACTATCATATAAGGATGCCAGCACCCAGTCAGCGACAATCCAACCCCCTACCAGATCCCCTGCAGGTGATGACTATCGAGGAGCTCGCGATCTATCTCAAGATCGCGAAGTCGACCCTATACAAGCTTGCTCAGGAGGGCAAAGTGCCTGGAAAGAAGGTCGGGAAGCACTGGCGGTTCAATAGACAAGCGATTGACGATTGGATCAGCGTTTCGTCGGGCAAAGCGAGGAGTAACAATGAACCAACTCCTTGAACCGCTCAGTCAGCTCGTTGCTGAAGCGATCGACCGGTACGTCAGGCTTGTGTTGCTCGTCGGCGAGTATAGTGCTGGCAAGACTAGGGTCCTCAGTGAGTTTGCGGCAGACTCGTCCGAGTCGATTCTCTGTGTCGGAAGCTCTCTCAGCGAACGACTCATTGGGCAGCCTGCTCGCCAACGCCCGGTCGTCGCCAACGACACGTTTGGCGACCTGATGCGGGACGCAGGCACAAATGATTCCGTGCTTGTCGACAACATCGAAGTGCTCTTCCTGCCCAGCCTTCAACTCGACCCGCTCAAGCTACTTCAGGACTCCGCTCGCAATCGAACGGTTGTGGCGTGCTGGCCAGGAATGATTGTGAATCAAGACCTGCTCTACGGGGGCAACGGTCATCCCGATTCACGTGTATTTCATTCACCCGATGCCCTGCTGCTGGCGATCTGATCCATGATGTCAAAGGTACCAAAGACCATGAACTACAGCGACCTCATCGAGTTTGATCCCATCGAGTCAGTCGTCGAACTGCGCGCCGCCGACAAAGTCGATGCTGCCAAGCGGCTCGTCAAGACCTTTGTGATCTCCGACCGCATGGGAGAGCTGCTGAAGAACATCGTCTTCACGCAGCTTCAGTTCGATGCGCCGACGGATAACAAGGGGCTATTGATCGTCGGCAATTACGGCACCGGCAAGAGCCACCTCATGGCGGTGATCTCCGCCCTGGCGGAGCGAAGCGAGTTGGTCGATCTCCTGCAGAACTCCGACGTTGCGGAATCTGCCAAGAGTGTTGCCGGACGTTTCAGTGTCATCCGCGCCGAAGCGCCGTCCACACAACTCCCGCTCCGAGACCTGGTCTGCCAGCGCATCGAACAGTGGCTCACATCGTGCGGGCTGCAGTACCAGTTTCCACCTTACGACGAAGTCACGAGCAACAAGGATGATTTTCACGAGATGATGGCTGCGTTCGAGGGGAAGTATCCCGACTCGGGCCTGCTCTTTGTGCTGGATGAATTGCTTGACTATCTCCGGGGACGTAAAGATCACGAGTTGGTCCGCGACCTCGGCTTTCTTCGCGAACTCGGCGAGGTCTGCAAGACAACACGATTCCGCTTTATCGCAGGTGTGCAGGAAACGCTCTTTGACAGCCCACGGTTTCAGTTCGTTGCCGATTCGGTCAAACGCGTCAGCCAACGCTTCGAGCAGTTGTTGATCGTCCGCGAAGATATCGCCTTCGTTGTCTCACGCCGCCTGCTGCGCAAGAATGAGGAACAGAAGAAACTCATCCGAGAGCACCTCGCTCCTTTCACGCCGCTTTACGGATCGATGAATGAGCGTATGGACGACTTTGTCAACCTCTTCCCGGTCCATCCAGCGTACCTCAAGACGTTTGAACAAGTCACCGTGGCTGAAAAACGCGAGATCCTGAAGACCCTCAGCCGCTCGATCAAGGACATCGTGGACACCGCGGTGCCACAGGACCGCCCCGGCGTCATCGCTTACGACTCCTACTGGTCGGAGATTCGCGAGAACCCGACGTTGCGCTCGGACCCCACCGTGCGCGCGGTCATCGACAAGAGCAAAGTCCTAGAAGACCGAATCGACCAAGCGTTCCCCAAGCCACAGCGAAAAGATGCTGCCCGCCGGTTAATTCACGCTTTATCCGTTCACCGCCTCACGACCGGCGACATCTACACCCAGCTCGGCGCGACCGCCGAAGAGCTTAGAGATGACTTGTGCGTCTATATCGACGGTCTCCCTGAGCAGGAAGCGGAATTTCTTCGCACCGTCATCGAGTCCGTACTAAAAGACACCATGAAGACGGTCAACGGCCAGTTCCTCAGCGTCAACCCAGAGAACGGCCAGTATTTCCTCGACTTGAAAAAAGACGTTGACTTCGACTCGCTGATCGAGAAGCGAGGAGAGTCGCTTTCATCGAACCAACTCGATCAGTACTACTTTGATGCACTCGCCCGCGTGATGGAGTTGACCGACAACACCTACGTCAGCGGCTACCAGATCTGGGAGCATGAGGTCGAGTGGCGAGACCGGAAGGCCGGTCGAAGCGGGTACTTGTTCTTTGGTGCGCCCAACGAGCGTTCCACCGCCCAGCCGCCGCGAGACTTCTACGTCTATTTCCTACAACCGTTTGATACGCCGAGCTTCACCGACGAGAAAAAGCCCGACGAGGTGTTCATGCGGCTCAAGCAAATGGACGAGTCGCTTGAACGCACGATCCGCCAGTATGGCGGAGCGCGTGAGCAGGCCGTGAGTGCATCGGGCAAGAACAAAGAAATCTATGAATCTAAGGCGAGCGACAATCTTCGCGAGTTGACGAAATGGCTGCGCGAGCACATGCAGGCCAGTTACCAGATCACCTGCCAGGGCAAAAACCAGTCGCTGGCCAACGCCGTTCGGGGCAAGCTGCCTCCCGGCGGTGGCGCGTCCGTACGTGACATTATCAATACCGCGGGCTCGGTCCTACTTGAACCGCACTTCGGCGACGTCGCCCCCGAGTACCCTCACTTCAGTCAGCTAATCACGAAGGATAATCGCGACCAAGCCGCAATGGACGCATTGAAAATCATCGGCGGGGCCGGCGTGAAATCCAAGAATGGTCTTGCTGTTCTTGATGCGCTCGAACTGCTCGATGGCGACCGCATCCGGCCCGCCGACTCACGTTACGCCAAGCACATCTTGGATGAGTTGGGCAAACGCCCGCAGAACCAAGTCCTCAACCGTTCTGACCTGGTCAAGGACGATTCGGGCATCGACTACTGGTCACGCTTCCGCTTGGAGCCTGAGTTCCTTGTGGTTGTACTTGCCACGCTGGTGCACAGCGGCGACATCGTGCTCAGCGTGCCCGGCAAAAAGCTCGATGCCAGCAGCATCGACCAGTTCGGCAAGCTCGGCCTTGATGACCTCGTCAGTTTCAAGCACATCGAGCGTCCGAAGGACCTGCCGATTGCGGCGCTCAAAGAGTTGTTCTCGCTGCTGGGGATACCCGAAGGGTTAATCGTTGACCCCAACAACCGGGAAGCCGCCGTCCAGCGGTTGCAGACCGAGGTCGCCACGCGCGTCAAAGAACTCGTGACGGTTCAGGCCCGGCTCTCGTCTGGGCTTTCATTCTGGGGACAAAACGTTCTCAGTGACGCCGAGGCACAAGATCTTACCGCCAAGCTCACTTCGCTCAAGACGTTCCTTGAAGGACTGCAAGCCTTCAACAGTCCGGGCAAGCTTAAGAACTTCGCGCACTCCAGCGCCGACGTCAAAGGGCAGCAGCCCAACCTCGACGCACAGAAGAACGCGCAGGACCTGGTACAGCTCATCAATGACATTGGCCCCCAGACTTCGTACCTCGAAACCGCCGAAGCCGTGCTCCCGGCGGAACACCCGTGGCGTGAGAAGGTCAAGGACACGCGTGCGGACGTCGTCAAGAAGGTGACAAGCCCGAAGCAGCGTGCCACGTCAAGCTTCCAACGCGACCTGGGCCGGACGCTCGGCGAACTCAAGGGTGAGTACAAGAACGAGTACATCAAGCTCTTCCAGCGATGCCGGCTCGGCCAGGCGGCAGACAAGCGGAAGGCCAAGCTCACCAAGGACTCGCGTCTCGCCCAACTCCGAAAGCTTGCCAGCGTTGAGATGATGCCCACCCAAGACCTGCGTGACTACGAGGACCAGTTGCTCGGGCTCAAGAGCGACTGGAGCATCACCGCCGATGCGATCGAGAGTTCACCGGTGTTCGCCGACTTCCGGCCGACCGACGAACTGGACCGCTACGCCAAGCGGTCCGCCGAAGACCAGTTAGACCAGCTCGAAGACCGGCTCGACAAGCTCCTTGAAGATTGGCAGCGCGTCTTGGCAGGCAACCTCGCTGACCCGACCGTCAAGGACAAAATCGACCTGATCGCCAGCAAGCCGGGCAAGAAAGCAGTCCAAGACTTCGTCGCGTCAGGCAAGCTCCCCGATGAAATCGACAACACGTTCACCCAAGGATTGCAGGAAGTCCTCAGCGGGCTGGAGAAACTCCCCGTCACCGCAGCGGGACTCACCGTCGCACTCACCAAGGGCGGTATGCCCTGCACGCCACAGCAACTGCAGCAGCGGTTCGAGGACTACCTCAAGACACTGACCAAGGGCAAAGATGCCAACAAGCTGCGCATCGTCATTGAATAGAGCATCCGTATGGCCAAGAAACCAAGCAAAGACACCGCGACTCGACCGATCTTCAGCAATGACGATGAGCTGTTCGACGACTCATTGCAGAAGGAGTTGGAGGAGCAGAATAGTCAACCGGTGGAATGCTTGGGGATGACGTTTCCAAACGACGCGGCGCGGCGGGAGTATTTCCTCGACAAGCTTCGGGAGAAGTTGCAGGACCCCGAGTTCCGCAAGACGCCGGGGTTCCCGCGGGGGGAAGATGAGGACATCCTGCGGATGTCGGACCCGCCGTACTACACGGCCTGCCCGAACCCGTTTCTTGGCGACTTCATCAAGACTCACGGCAAGCCATACAACCCCAAGGACAAGTACCATCGAGACCCATTCGCGGTCGATACGAGCGTGGGCAAGACGGATGCATTTTACAGAGCCCACGGGTACCACACCAAGGTGCCGCACCTGGCGATCGCGCCGTCGATTCTGCACTACACCAAACCCGGCGATATTGTTCTGGACGGGTTCGGCGGCTCGGGAATGACCGGCCTGGCTGCCCAGTTCTGCGGTACCGCGCCTGTGTCATACCGTCAGCAGCTTGAACAAGAATGGAAGACTGCCGGATACGCGGCGCCACAATGGGGTGCTCGCCGCGTCATTCTCAACGATCTTGGCCCGGCTGCGACATTCATCAGTGCCGGCTACAACTTGCCATTCGATATGCGCGACTTCGAGCGGGCGGCGAAACAGATTCTTGCAAGAGTTGAGAGTGAACAGGGCTGGATGTATGAGACGCTTCACTCCGACGGTAAGACGAAAGGGCGCATTAACTTCACCGTCTGGAGCGAAGTTTTCGCCTGCAGCGAATGCAGCGGCGAGGTGGTTTTCGTTGAAGAGGCATTGGATCGAGAGACAGGAGAGATCGCAAAGCTGGTCAAGTGTCCACACTGTGCAAGCGAGCTCCGTAAGGAGCAAATGGACTTGCTGTTCGAGACTACGATGGATCCAACGACAGGCACGCCTGAGCGCCAGCCGCTTAGGCGACCGGTGCTAATCGACTACAGGATCGGTAAGTCCCGGTTCGAAAAGACACCTGACGCTCAAGACCACAAGAAACTGGCTCGCATTGCTGCGTTGGGGATTCCTGCGACTTTTCCCGTTTCTCGCCTGCCTGTCTGCCAAATGACCCGAGTCGGAAGGATGGCAACGACCGAAACTCGTGCTGTGCACCAAATGTTTTGCCCGAGGGCTATTCAAGTCCTGGATTCGTTGTGGACAAATGGTTCGGCGATTTCTGATGCGAGAATTCGTACTGCGGTTCTGTACTTTCTCGATCAAATTATCTGGACAGCATCGAATCTCAATCGCTACCGACCAAAGTCGTCTTTCGGTAACGGGCCGCTGAAAGGTGTGTACTACATGCCTAGTCAAATCGCTGAGGCATCAGCTATCGCACTGGCACAGGGTGCACTCAAGAGAGTTCAACGGGGATTCAAGAACCCCGTAGCAACTCCGGAGTGTGTCGCGATCAGCACAGGGGATTGCGCGACGCTCGGAGTTCCTGATAACGCAGTCGATTACATTTTTACTGACCCGCCGTTTGGCGACAATATCTACTATGCAGACCTGAACTTCTTCGCGGAATCATGGCACCACGTATGGACGAATGAAGCAGTAGAAGCCATCGTAGATCGGGCTCGAAGCAAACATCTGCCGCAATATCAAGATCTGATGCGATCCTGCTTTTGCGAGTACGCGCGGGTGCTGAAGCCTGGACGATGGATCACCATTGTCTTCAGCAACTCCAAGAACTCTATCTGGCACGCTATTCAGGAAGCTCTTGGTTCTGCGGGTTTCGTTGTGGCTGATGTGCGGACCCTTGACAAGCAAATGGGGTCGTTCAAGCAGGTCACCAGCACGGCGGTGAAGCAAGACCTGGTAATCTCGGCGTACAAGCCGTCTGAAGCACTCTTGAGCCGTTTCAAGCTCGGTGTCTCGACTGCCGACGATGCGTGGGCGTTTGTGCGCGAGCACCTGAACAACGTACCGGTTCTGGTCAAGCAAGGTGGCAAGCTCCAACTGTTGCCCGACCGGACGCCGCAAATGCTTCTGGACCGCATGACCGCGTTCCATGTGCAGCGAGGGCTGGCGGTGCCGCTGTCCGCAGCGGAGTTCACTGAGGGTCTGGCGCAGCGGTTCGCGGAACGTGATGGGATGTATTTCCTGTCAGAACAAGTCGCGGAGTACGATCGCAAGCGGATGACGGTAGCCGAGCTACAGCAACTTGAGTTGTTCGTTACCGACGAGTCGAGCGCAATCCACTGGCTCCGCCGTGAAATCCGTGAAAAACCGCAGTCCTTCCAAGACCTGCAACCGCCGTTCATGCAAGAGACGCGAGGTTGGGCCAAGCACGAAACTCCACTGGATTTGCGTGTCCTGCTGCATCAGAACTTCTTGAACTACGACGGCAGTGGCGAGGTGCCGAGCCAGATCCACTCGTACCTTTCCACAAATTACAAAGATCTTCGCGGCAAACCCAAGGACGACTTAGCGCTGAAGGCGAAGGCGAAAGACCGATGGTTTGTTCCCGACCCGAAAAAATCTGGTGACCTTGAGAAGCTTCGCGAGCGCGAGCTGCTCAAGGAGTTCGAGGAGTATCGCGCGAGCAAGGGCAAGTCGATCAAGGTATTTCGTGTCGAAGCGATGCGGGCGGGGTTCAAGGCGGCGTACGACAAGAGGGATTACCGCGCCATCGTGGACATGGCCGAACGGCTGCCCGACAAGGTGCTGCAAGAAGACGAGAAGATGCTGATGTACTACGACGTCGCCCAAATGCGATTGGGCGATGACAACGACTCGGCGTTGTTCAACTAACAGGGAGCGTGATGCAGCATCGAGTCGGCAATTGGGTATGGAGCACACAACACCGCGAGACTGGGCGGGTTGTCTCAGTCGAGGAGTTGTGGGGCCTTCGCACGCTGCGCCTCTGGTTGGCGATGAGTGAACGCACGGTCCGAGTCACGGATGACGCCGTACTCTCTGTGGCGGACAGGCCGCCGCTGACCGAGCATGACTTGACATTCGTCGCGGCCGCGGCGCGGATCGCCGATGCGTTGTCCACCGATGCGCTGCTTGCACCGCTGGAGTCGAACGTCACGCCATTACCCCATCAGCTGCACGCGTTGTCGCGGGCGATGAATGGTGACCAAGTGCGGTACCTGCTCGCCGACGAGGTGGGGTTGGGTAAGACGATCGAAGCCGGGCTAATCATCCGCGAACTCAAGCTCCGTGGCTTGGCCGAACGCATCCTCGTAGTCGCCCCGACCGGGCTTGTCACGCAGTGGGTCGCGGAGATGCGAACGCACTTCTCCGAGTCGTTCCACCTGGTGGTGCCCGGCGAGATGTCGAGCCTTCGACGGCTGCACGGGATCGACGAAGGAGAAAACCTCTGGCGACGCTGGGACCAGGTGGTATGCCCGATGGACTCGGTCAAGCCGATGGAGCGCCGCAAGGGCTGGACGTTCGGGCAGGTGCAGGCGTACAACCGCGAACGTTTCGTGGACATGCTCTCGGCGGGCTGGGACCTAGTAGTGATCGACGAGGCTCACCGGCTTGGCGGGAGTTCCGACCAGGTCGCCCGGTACAAGCTCGGCGAGGCGCTTTCGGAGGCGTCACCGTACCTGTTACTGCTCAGCGCAACACCCCACCAGGGCAAGACCGACAGCTTCCGGCGGTTGATGGCGTTCCTCGACAAGGACGAGTTCATTAGCGAGGATTCAATCAATCGTGAGAAGGTTGAGCCGTATGTCATTCGTACCGAAAAGCGAATGGCGATCGACGCCGAGGGTGATCCGCTGTTCAAGCCGCGATACACTCAGCTCAAGAGCATCGAGTGGTCCGACGGACACAGGGAACAGCAGGTTCTTTATGACGCGGTGACCGAATACGTGCGCGAAGGATACAACCAGGCGATGGCCGAGAAGAACACGGCCATCGGTTTTCTTATGATCTTGATGCAACGGCTGGTGACGTCGAGCACGCGGGCGATCCGTCGGGCGATGGAACGTCGGCTCGAAGTACTGGACCTGCCCAGCGAGCAGCTCACGCTCTTCGCTGAAGACGTCGGCGAGGCTTGGGCGGAGTTGGACTCGCAGGACCAGATGGAAGAGGCCCTAACCGCCCGGCTCAAGGCGCTCAAGAACGAACGGCAGGAAGTAGAGCTGCTGCTCTCGGCAGCGAGACGCTGTGAGGCGCAAGGGCCGGATATCAAAGCCAAGGGACTGCTCGATACCATTCAGGAGTTACAACGCGAGGAGAACGACCCGGACTTGAAGGTGCTGATCTTCACCGAGTTCGTGCCAACACAGGAGATGCTGGCCGAGTATCTGGAGGCACGCGGCTATACCACGGCCTGCCTGAACGGATCGCTCGGCATGGAAGCGCGGCAGGAGGTGCAGCGGGCATTCCGCGAGAAAGCCCAGGTGCTGGTCTCAACCGACGCCGGCGGCGAGGGCCTCAACCTTCAATTCTGCCACGTGATCATCAACTACGACCTGCCTTGGAACCCGATGAAGCTGGAGCAACGCATCGGACGTGTGGACCGTATCGGGCAGGAGAAGGTGGTTCGGGCGATCAACTTTGCGCTCGACGGCACCGTGGAGCTGCGTGTCCGCGAGGTGCTGGAGACGAAGCTGGCCAAGATCCTGGAAGAGTTCGGCGTCGACAAGCTCAGCGACGTACTCGACTCCGAAGAAGGAGCCATCCCCTTCGAGCAGCTGTTCAAAGACGCGGTCCTGTCTCCGGAAGACGCGGAGCGTCGTGCGGACGAGTTGGCTGAAGCGATCCGTCGGCAGGCCGCAGACGCACGCACCGCGGCGAAGCTACTTGGGGCAGCGACCGTGCTGTCCACCGATCAGGCGCGACAAGTCGCTAACCATCAGCTGCCCTTCTGGACCGAGCGGATGGTCGGGGCATATCTGGAGCGCGAGACCGACCGGGGCGCATCCATCAAGCAGGAACGCGGCGTCTACCACGTCCGGTGGCCTGACGGTCACGAGCAAGCCAATGTCACCTTCGAACGCGAGGTCGCCGAGACTCAGGGGGCGGACCTGCTGACGGTGGAGAATAGCCATATCCGGGCGTTGCTGAGTCGCTTGCCCACAGCGGTGCCCGAAGGGTCGTGCCCCTGCATCGCGATCGACCAGATTTCTGACAAAGTCTCGGGGTGGTGGTCGCTGTGGCGCATTTCGATGCACGCCGGCGACCATCGCGAGCAGCGACTCTTCGCGATTTTCATGGACGACGGGGGTCATATACTTGTGCCAACCGCCAAGACGGTTTGGGACGCCGTCATCGACGGTCGGGCACGTCTGCACCGTGGGAACGATACGGAACGCGGCCACGCTGCCGAGACGTGCCAGAGACTGGCCGTCGACCGCGGAGAGAGCATCTACCGTGAACTGATGAACCGTCACACAGGGCGAATAGAACGGGCGCGAAAGAAAGGCCGAGATGCCTTTCGTGTGCGTCGCAAAGCGCTCGATCACATCGGGCTGGAGACTGTGCGTCAGTATCGGTCGCGTCAGCTCGACCAGGAAGAGGCGTCGTGGCGAGAACGTCTGGAGCAGGAAAGCCATGTGGTCCCGTCTCTCGCCGCCATCCTGTTTGTGCGATTGGAACACACTCGCGAACCGGGGGCTGCGTCGTGACCACCCTGGCCATCGACCAAACACGCGGCTGGCGGGAGCAGGTGCTGAAACACTTCTCCGCAGATATCGCTTCGGTGTGCCGGATGACCGTCGTTGCGGACCCCGACGGACTCCTGCTGGACGACACGGTGGCGGGGGCATTGATCCAAGCCGGCTTTGATGTCGTGCTCTACCGCGACCCGATCGACTTCCGCTTCTATTACGAGAGTCGGCATCGCAATCGGTGGGACAACGGTCAGCACAGCAGCCTCGTGGTGAGCGCGACGGCGCAACAGTACGACCTTGGTACCATCCCTCATGACATACTCACCCTTGCCCGCATGAACCACCGGGTGTTTGAGGTGTCTCTGCCGCAACTGTTTCCGAACTTGTCGTGCGATGTCCTGACGGATATCGACCGCTCCGACCTCGACGCTGTGTGGCAGTTTACTGCGGCGAATCAAGGCTCACTCCTCGGGCAAGGCCAGACACGCGACCTGCTGTTGCGTGCCGCATTCAAGCTGTCGGCCGAGATGGTCGCTACACCAACCGACTTACTCACACAATTGATCCGGCTGCATCAGAATGAACGGATCGTGCCCACTTCCTTGGCCACGCGATTTGCGGAGGCGCTGCTAAATCGGGAAGTCTTCCACGGCTGGCCTATCGTTGATTTGGTTGTCTCTAGCGACCGCTTTTACACGTTCCTTCAGGAGCGTTGGCCACGCTACCTCCAGACGCTCGGGGCTGCGTTGGATGTGGGAGAGGTTGCGGTCTCCGGACCCGAGCGTGTTGACTTTGCCGCTCCCGAAATTGCAGCAGCAGTCGTCGACCTATTCACAACTGGGAAGCTGCAGCCGGTGGACGTGATGGTTCCCGGCCCATTCTCAGAACGCTGGGAACGAGCGGGGATTCGGGAGTGGTCAGACGAAGGAACGGCGGGGAGCGCAAGAATCGCGATGCAAGCAGCCGCCGAATTCGTGCCAGCACAAGATGCACCAGCGCAAGCCTGGCTGAACTTCGCTACACGATGGGGGGAACTCTCACGGCTCGTAGCCAACCTTGATGTTACGGCCCGCAAGGAAATCGATAACGAGCTGGTCCAGTGCCAGCGGGAAGTTGATTCGCGTTTTCTCTATTGGTTGAGCCAGAAGTTTGGGACCCTCATCAACCGCGCATTCCTACCGTCACCCACGATGGTGCATCAGGTACCTCACTACCTCGCCCACCGTAAGAAGCCGGGTGACAAAGTCGCATTGATAGTCGTTGACGGGATGTCTATGGGCAACTGGCTGACCATCAAACGCGCAGCGGGTGACGAGCTACGTCATCGCTTTCGCCTGATCGAATCCGCCGCGTTCGCGTGGGTCCCCACCATTACGTCAGTTTCGCGTCAGGCAATATTTTCAGGTCACCCCCCTATGTATTTTGAGTCAACGGTGCAGTCAACCTCTGCAGAGGAAAGACTCTGGAGGTCATTCTGGGAAGACCGGGGGTGGCGTAGAGATCGGATATCATTGATCAAGCATCAGGCGAACGAGCACGAGGCAGGCTTGATCGAACGAGTCCGGGCATCGATAGAGGAAGGCCGGATAGAGTGCCTCGCCATCGCAGTCAACTCCATCGACCGGATGGTCCACGGCGCAACGCCCGAGGAGAACGTACTGAACGCCACGATTCAAACATGGGCGCAGAACCAGCACCTAAGCCAGTTGATCTCAATGTGTGTGACAGCGGGTCACGATGTGGTCGTGACCGCCGACCACGGCAACGTCTATGCGAAAGGGAGAGGTCGCCCCAACGTGGGCTCGATTCCCGATGGCAAAGGTCATCGTGCCCTCATCTTCCCCAACGAGGTAACACTGGAGCAAACAAGGACGTCCACTCCGGCCACCGTGCGGTGGAACGGTGTTGGCCTGCCTGAATCAATGCATGTGCTGATCCCCGAATACCGGAAAGCGTTCGTCAACCTAGCAGGGACCGTTTGCACCCATGGCGGGGCAAGCGTTGACGAGGTGCTTGTGCCGTTCATTCGAGTAAGTCCGTTATGAGCCGCACTACCCGAGTCATCGGATTCGACCGTGAAATCCAGCTTGATTGGCTGGATACGGTAGCCGCGCGGGTCGCCTCTGGCGAAGACCCCGGCGAAGTGCGGGCATGGCTTGACGCATATCTGGCCGACCGCCTCGGCGGCGAGGGTCGGGGCGGACACCGCGGCAAAACCGTCACCGTTCTAAACCGGATCTGGTCGAATGTGCCGCCGCACTGCAAAGCATTCCGCGACGATGCCGTTGAGCTCATTGTGAATGTGCCGCAGGATGAGCGTCTCGCGGTCCATTGGGCGATGGCCACCGCGGTTTATCCCTTTTTTGGTGAAGTCACGGCGACGGTTGGACGCCTCCTTTCGCTGCAAGGCGATGTAGTGCGTGCTGCCGTCATCAAACGGCTCACCGAGTCCTGGGGCGACCGCCCTGCGGTTCGGCGGGCTTCTCGCGCTGTCTGGACCTCACTGGCCGCTTGGCAGACGATGGAGCCGACGGTAAAACGGGGCCATTACCGAGCCAAAACATCCAAGAAAACGATTTCAGCAGCCACTTCGAGCCTGATGGTTGAGGCCACGATGCTTGGCACGGACCGCGAAGCGATCTCCATAAACGAGATCCAATCGTGGCCGGCATTCTACCCCTTCGCTCTAACCGGTCTTCGGCAGAGCATACTCGAATCATCCCGCATCATGATCAGCCGAGAGGGTGTCGACTTGGAAATGCTACGCCGAATCACTTAAGTCGTCTGCCCGGCGTACACAGGGTTCGCATCAACGCAACTGCACGACGCCCCTCATCTTCGTCCACCAGCGAAAGCACCTTCCAGTACCCTTGATGAACGATGTACACAAACAGGCCACAAGGATTCGACACGCCCACACGCAGTGCGTGCTGAGCAGCAGCAAAGACATTCAGAATATCGTGTTGCGTTCTTTGCACCCATCCTCGCAGCCTCGCCTGCTTGAACAAGGCTGCCAACCGCCATGGGTCTTTGAGATCCTCCACCGTCACATCATTCAGGTTTGGTTCATTCGCTCGTGTGCGAGCACCAGCCGCGTCCGTCGCATGGGCGGGTTCCTGGTGATCAACTCTCGTAGAGAGTTTCTTGTGATCTCTTAGGGGTGCAGATTTGGTTGTGGATTGTGCGTTTCGGTGTGCGGATTCACTCATCCAAGTCAGACAGATGACCAACGGTCTTCCGAACCGATTCAGGCGGAGTTGATCGGCTCGAAACAAACGGAATATCCCAAGTTCCACTAGTCTGTTACGTGCATCCTTGACCGCTCGGATGGCAACACCGAAGACTTCGGCGACCCACGATGCTTTGCACCAGCCCCCGGACCGGCAAACGCCGTTCTTGTAGTACAGACAACGGAGAAGATGACCGAGCACCGTTGCAATGTACGCTCGCCCACTCGATTTGCTCAGCATCCGAATGACCGTTCGGGGTACCGGGACGGGCCTTCCGGGATTATCGGTGACCTCGAACGGCATGGTGACCAGCTCATCCTCACTGAAACGAACGAGACCATGTTTCTCCAATGCGCGAAGCGATTGGCGGATGTGCTGGCCACCGACCCCGCCAACCAGGCTATGGACCTCTTCAATCGTAAAACGTGGTTTGCGTCCTTCTTCGAGCGTGCACCGACGTGCCCGGAGCTCATGACACGCCAACCACACACGGAGATCCCGGAGTGCGATCTCCCCAGCCCGCAGATATCTCCACATAGTGTGGATGCTGTTCTCGTGAATAAAGCAGAATCCGCCATGAGGCTTTGCTGCCTCGACATACCAATCCTGCCCGCGTGCGTAATCAATCGTCGTCATACCTCTCTCCATCAAAGTGGTTTTCGAGAGACCGGTGGGTTGGTGGCACCACCAACCGTTGACGACCGTGCACAAAGTGTCGTAGATTATGATCAACGACCCGGCTTTGCATTCGTGTCGATCTCCGATCTCTTGGGCCGCCATTCGGTTGGCGGCCGTTTTCTCTCTTGAACTACACCATCACCCGTTTTGATGCTGCATGGCAAGCCCCCTGTGCATCATCACGGCGAAGTGGCACCAACGCCATGACGCTCAATGCGCGTGAAAGTCAACCGGTTGACGCCTTCCTCCATGCTGTGCCATTGTCGACTCGAATAGGTGGCGTTCGGGCTTTCGGCTCGTATGTCGTTGTGGCTCATTGAGTCATGCCAACCAAGAAACACGGAGGTGACCATGAATGGACTTGAAACTACTTGGGGCGGGATCGTCATTGCAGTCGGCAATCAGAAAGGCGGCGTGGGCAAGACAACAACCGCCGTCCACGTCGCGTGCGGGCTCGCCAACCGCGGGCACCGAACACTCTTGTGGGACCTAGACCCGTCAGCCGGTGCCACGAAGCACCTCGGGCTCACACCAGATGCGTATCCAGGGACGCTTGAGCTGCTGCTCGGCGACATCGATGTAGACGAGGCGTGCATCGCCCCCGCCAACCACGACATCGACTTGCCAGAATACCTGAGCATCATCCCCTCGAAGCGTCGGCTGGAAAGCATCGACTCTACCCTCGGCTCGCGATGCCGGTTCTTCAATCCGCTCGACGTGCTCGCCGAGCCAATCGCGAGGCTTCGCCAATCATTCGACATCATCGTGCTCGACACACCACCGAGCACCGTGCTCTCTCCATCACTGGCGACCTATGCCTCGGCTGACTGGTTCCTGCTCGCCGCCATGCCCGACCCGCTTGCAATAACCGGCCTAGCCGATGCAGTCCGCGACATCGAAGCGGTGCGCGAATCCGCCAACCGCAAACTCCAGCTCCTTGGCGTCGTGCTCAATGCCGTCGATAACCGCACTCGACTGTGTCGAGAGCTGACCGCCTATGTGGATGAATGCTTCGCATCACCAACCGGGGACACGCTGAGGCTCACACCAACCATCAGTCGGTCCACGGTGGTACCAACCGCTCAGAAGTTGGGGCGGTCCGTCATCGATGCATTCCCCCGCCATCCAGTGGCAGAACAGTTTGTCGCACTCGCCGAAGCCATTGAGGACCGCCTGATTCTCGCCCAGCGAACTCTGGGCGATGAGCTTGTTCCCACATCACACGCGGGGGGTCTCCGATGAGTCGGTCACATTCTACTCGCCCATTCTCTCCACTCGACGAAATCCGGTCCTCAACATTGTGCCAGAGCGGCCCCTCAACGGAACATCTCCTGCCGGGAGCCACGAGGAATGCCCTTCCCCATCGCTCGCCCGCACAACTCACGACACTTCGCACACGGATGCACCCGGATGAGAAGCGTCGCGTCGAGTCGCTCTGCGTCTCACTCAGCGAGAGTCTTCGGGCAACCGTCAGGCCGAGTAACCTCCTGAGAGCACTGCTCATTCTGGTCCGAGAGACCGAACCGGCGGTCCATGCCGAGGCCCGCCGTGTACATGGCCTGGAGCGACCTTCCAACAATGACAGACAAGGGATAGAGGACTTTGAGCGTGCTCTTGCGGTCGTGCTTCGTGATGGCATCCTCACAGCGGTGTCGCGGAATCCGTGAATTGATGATGCGGATTGGCTCAGCGGTCGGCACGTTCCACCGGCACCGGTCACGCCAGGTGTTCTTTGAAAGCAGTTGAGGGGCTGTTGTTCTTCCTGAACACCTGTCATGCCCGGTGCCTTATCGGTGGAACGAACCGGCTGCCTCTTTCAAAGCGGTCTCGCTCCAAGGACGCGAGCGTCCGTCGCGAATTTTATCATGAGTCGTCACGCTCCAAGCACGCTGCGCGTGCGTCGCGTGGCTGTATTGATGGTGCTTTCTCGACAACGGGGCCAGCGAGATTTGAACAGCTGTGAAAATCCTCGCCGCCCCCGTCGTCAGGAAAGCACTTGATTGGGGGCGGTGGCAACACGGAGAACAGGAGATGAAAACGACAACACACACCTACTCGGAGGCGACAATCAGCTTTCGCATCCAAGACGGGGCACGATGAATCCCGCTAGAGCGGCACAAGAGCCGCAACATGAAACGGAATCAAACCCACTCGACACAGGCATGCTCCCTCGATGGTTGAGCGTGAATCAGATTCGCATCATGCAGCGGTGTCGCCGCGAGACCGTCAAGCTCGCGATGGACAACGGTGAGCTGCCCTTCGAGCAGCGAGGGCGAATCCGATACGCCAGGCTCTCGGATGTCATCCGCTGGGAAGAACGCCGATTGCAACCCGACGCCGAAACCGTTGCCGGACTCATCCACCCCGACCTGCAGGAGTTCGTATGAGCCCCGCCGCAGCGTGGGCTGCTCAGGATGGTGCTTCAACGGACTTGGCAACACGGCCCCTTTCGACCGAGCCCGCACGGCCCGCCAGTTCTGGCGAGCGGGCCGCGTCGGCCCCGGAAACGAAAGGAGCCAAGCAAATGACCAAAGCGCAAGAAGCACGAAAAACCATCGACCAGGCACTGGAGCGGTTGAGCGACGAACTCAACAGCGGCAAGAGCGAAACCATGCAAGCATTCCTCGCGATGCTCGCCAAGTTCCACCGGTACAGCTTCGGGAACATCATGCTCATCCTCGCTCAGCGACCCGACGCGACACAGGTCGCCGGATACCGAGCCTGGCAGGGCCTCGGGCGACAGGTCCGCAAGGGCGAGAAGGGCATCACCATCATCGCCCCGATGATGCTCAAGAAGGACAGCGAATCGGGCAACGACCCCGAGAAGGTGCTCCGATTCAGAGCGACCAGTGTCTTCGACCTCTCGCAGACCAACGGCGAGGAGCTCCCCGCCCCCACCACGGTGCAGGGCACGCCCGGCGAGCATCTCTCCCGGCTCCGCGATTTTATCATCTCACTCGGCATCTCGCTCGACACCGAGACAGACCTCGGTGGACCGCTCGGTGTGAGTCGTGGCGGCTCAATCACCATCCTGGACAATCTCGAAGACGCCGAGAGCTTCTCGGTGCTGGTGCACGAACTCGCACACGAGATGCTCCACCACGGCGAGAACGCCGAGCGTGGCGACAAGACAACGCGAGAGCTCGAAGCCGAAGCAACCGCTCACGCGGTCTGTACCGCTGTGGGACTAGAGCCCGGTACCGCATCCAGCGACTACATCCAGTCCTACGGCGGTGATGCTGAGCTGCTCGCCTCGGTGCTCCACCGGGTGCAGAAGACCGCCGCACGCATCCTCGACGCGGTGCTCATCCCAGCGGATGAGACCGTCGAAGCCGAAGCGGCTTGAAACAGTTTTCGGGTATCCGCGACTGGTCCCGCCGGTCGCGGATATCCGGCTTGCTCGTCACAAGACGAGCGAGCAAATCCATGTATAGAAAACTCCCGGCAGCGGGACTGCTGGGCGTTCAATCGGAGAAAAACAATGAACATGCAAACATCAACAATTGAATCGCCAGGACCGGTCGTGATTCCTGAATCCATTGACGAATGCTTTAAGTTGCTCGGTCATTATAACCTCGTTGGGTTGGGAGACTACGCACGTGAAGCTGGGTTTGAGGAGACCGTGCTCGTCACTCAGGAGGCATTGAAACGGATGGTGGGTGAACACGTTTTTGATGGTCAGCCAGAGCTGCTCATCCCGGCGGTCGTCCAGTCTCTGCATGAATTGCGAGATGCAATAGTGCAAGTTCCAGTATGGCAGGCTCCTGTGCTCGTCCAAAAGGAAATCAATGGAGAGTTACTCGACGTACTCGTGCGGCAAAACCTCACGGCATGTCCGCCATACACGCTTGTGACACTGCAATAGTCAAGCCGCGGGGTCGGGCACCGACTCGCCCGGCCTCGCCGAAACTCTACGAGAGGAACATGATTCAGACACAACAGGCCGCACAGCGGTCACAACTCCCTGCCGATACACAAAAAGTTCGGCTCTACGCACCATCACAGTATTTGAACTCCATCGTGAGCATCCCGCAACGATGTTCACTGTGGGGTGACGCGAGGTACCGCGGCAACTGCGACGGGACGCTCTTCAAAGAGCTCGTTCACCAGTACAAGCCCCGCTCAATCGCAGACCCGATGAGGGGCTCAGGAACAACGGCTGATGTCGTTGCTGGTATGAGAGAGCTTGGCTTGTACGATGGCTCCTACTAGTCGTCCGACCTCAGAGAGGGATTCAACCTTTTGACCACACCGATGCCTGGACGGCATGACATGGTCTGGGTTCATCCGCCGTACTGGAACATCATCCGGTACAGCGACCACATCGCCGACTTGAGCACCATCGACGTGTTCGAGGAGTTCATTGCTGCACTGGAGGCTTGCCTCATTCGGTGCATCGAATCACTGAACCCTGGTGGCACTCTTGCGGTGCTCATCGGTGACGTACGCCGTCAGGGGCAGTACTACTGCCTTGCACACCATGTGATGGACATGTCCGACCGGCTCGTCAGCCTTGTCTCGGTCATCATCAAGGCCCAGCACAACTGCTCGTCTGACAGGAAACGGTACGGCTCCATGAAGCACGTGCCCATCAAGCACGAATACTGCCTGCTGTTCCAAAAGAGCGGTTGACCGCACAATTTTCCGCCAAGGGTATGCCACGTCCTAATCAGGGCTTGCGCGTGCTTCTTGGCGGTTCAGACCAACAGCACAGAGCCCATGCTTCCATCTTCCCTCGGCAACCGCGTCAGCATGCATCATTCTGAGCGGTAGTGCGTATATACGTCGTCGTCGTCGTCGTTCTCGTTTTGAATGGGCTCCAAGCTGGAATTGCATTCGCACACTCTGTCTGACATCAGGCTGGTGCTCGATGCGAGTAGAATCGCCACGGAGCAATTGGAGGTCAGCCAATGCTCCGCGTGACAACACAATACTGTGCCGAGGCCATCAAACAGTACTTCTCCGAAACGCTTCACCACGAGGACTACTACAGCCAGGGCACCGAGGTGCCCGGCGTATGGAACGGCAAGGGCACGGAACGGCTCGGTCTCGAAAAGAATGTCGGCCGAAACGAGTTCTATCGCCTCACCGACAATCTTCACCCGTCGCGGGATTCTTCGCTGACCCCGCGTACCAAGCCGGGACGCCGGATTGGATATGACTTCTGCTTCAACGTCCCCAAGTCCGTCTCCGCTACGTGGGCCATGAATGGTGACGAGAAGATTCTCTGGGCGTTCCGAAAGAGCGTCTGGCAAACGATGGAAGAGATTGAGAAGGATATGCAGACACGTGTACGCCGTGATGGAGCGAATCACGACCGCCACACCGGCAACATGATCTGGGCCGAGTACCTGCACTACACCACCCGCCCCATCGATGGTGTCCCCGACCCGCACATTCACATGCACTGCTTTGTGTTCAACTGCACCTTCGACGAGGAGGAGCAGCGTTGGAAGGCGGGGCAGTTCCATGACATTCTGAAGGTCGCCCCGGCCTTCCAGGCGACGTACTTCTCTCACTTCGCATCGAACCTCATCGAGATTGGGTACCCCATCCGACGCACCGAGTTCGCGTTCGAGATTGACGGCGTCCCTGAATCCGCCAACAAGAAGCTCTCCCGCCGCACCGAGTACATCGAGTCGCTGGCCGCCGACCTTGGCTTCGAGGACAAGCAAAAAGCATCCCTCGGTGTTCGTACTCGTGAACGGAAACGAGACGAGCTACGAATCGACGACCTGAGAAAGGTCTGGGCCGACCGACTCGATGCCGAAGAGCTCGCTGCAATTGAATCAGTCGGGCAGAACAAACAGGCAGACCCAGAACGCGAGCTTGAACAACAGAACCTCGTCGAGTTGCTCCGGAACGACGAGTGGTCAAAGCGAGCGGAAGCACGCGAGACGGCTGAGAGCAAAGAACCTGCTTCGGACCCCCACCAAGAACGGCATCGCCCCTGGGGACCGCAACTACTCGTGTCGCTTTCCGCAAACAACGCGGTCAAAGCTGCTGCTGCTCAACTGTTTCACTTCGAGGCCGTGGTCACTGAGCCCCGACTCCGCGAGGCCGCTCTCAAGCTGAGCTACGGGCGTGCGACTCCCCAACAAATCAGAGAGGCCATCCAGAAACGCCCCGAGCTTGTTGAGCGAACGATTGAAGGCCGCACTTACATCACGACACACGAGGCGGTCAAAGACGAGCGGTTCCTCGTTGACTTTGCTCGCAACGGACGCGGAGCGAAGCGAGCTCTCGGCCTGTTCACCCTCAGCATGGCCGGATTCCGTCTCGACGCCAGGGAGAAGGAAGTGCTCCGCGAGCTGCTGAACTCAAAGGACCGCATCACGCTCTTCAAGCACACCGGCCCGAGCCGTCGCCCCGAGCTGAGCCGTGCCGCCATGACATCGGTGCAGGAGTCCGGGCACAAGCTCTTTGTCGTCACGCCGTCCACGGTCTCGGCCCGTCAGGCCGAGCAGGACTACGGCCTCGACCGTGTGTACACGGTGAACCAGTTCATCGATGACAAGATGATGCCCGAGAAGCTGAAAGAATGGGGCAAGGGGTTCAAGCTCATCTGGGTCGAGGATGCCGGGCGGCTCGGGACCCGGTCCGTCGCCGCACTTGCTCGGCTCGCCAAGGCGTCCGGAGCCCGCATCCTGCTCTCTGGAGACTCAGGCCGTGCTCGCTCGCAAGAACGCGGCGACCCGTTCCGGGTGCTCCGTGATGAAGCGGGGCTGACATCCGTCGAGTACAACGTCATGCAAGAGAAACAGAACGGGTTGGAGCGTGCATTGCACGCCATCCAATGGAGCGGCGGAGAAGCCGCGATGAGGAATCTCAAGGATGCCGACCTCGTGCAAATAAGCGGTGAGGACACGCTTGCTCGCGACGCTGCTTCCTACTACATCGAGCAACACCAACTCGGACGAAAACCACTCCTCGTCACTCCCGGCCTCCGCACCATGGGGCGACTCGTCGAGGCCGTGCGGGCAAAGCTCCGTGACCAAGGCGTGCTCAAAGGACGCGAGCGGTCCGTGCTCCAGCTCCGCCCCTGCTCCTGGGGTGACAGCATGAAGAGAAAGAGCGAGAGCTACCGGAAAGGACTCATCATCGAGTTCCATCGACCGAGCCGCGGATTTCGGTCGGGTGACCGGACCCGCGTCATGGGCGTCGACTCAACAGGGGGTGTGTGGGTTTGGAGCCGCTTCCTCACACCCGAGCGACTCAAACTCGGGCACAGCAACCGTTTCACTGTCCACGAGGTGAATCGGGCTCACTTGGCCGTTGGCGACCGCATTCGTGTCACCAGACACACCCGTGCGGCCCTTGGGCGTCCGCTCCGCTCCAACAGCGTGGTGACGGTCAATGCGTTCAATCCCCGTGGCGACATCGTGGTCGATGGGATGCGAATCCTCAATCGCAACTTCGGCCACTTTGAGCACGACTATGTGACGACTCACTACGGCCTCAAAGGGCGACGGGCCGATTCCATCGGCTTCATCGCGGAGGCCGGGGAATACGCCAAGGCTGAAGCAAAGGACGTGGTCGCGGCTGGCGAAGCGAGCAAGAAATCCTTCCAGGTCTTCGCTGACGACGAGGTAGGGCTGACCAACCTCCTGGCATTCGAGCGTCCGGTCACATCGGCCATCGACCTGGAAGACCGACTTGACGAACTCGACTTGGAGATGCAGGATTACGAGCACATCTTCAACCGAACACAATCCCAATCGCTGAAGGGCTACGGCTATGGAAGATAACCCAATCGACAAAGTGAAGCAGGCTATCTTCGGCGACGAACTCTCGTCGGTAACCGACGGCGTACGCCCCGGGATGCTGGACCTCCGACCCCGCAAGGGTCAGTGGTTAGCACTGCCTTACACCGCCCTCCGCGAAGTCTCCTACAACCCCAGTTCGAGGCCCCCACTTCGAATCGAGTTCTCGTCCTACATCATCGAGATTGAAGGCACACAACTCAAAGGCGTGTACCTCTCCATCGTCGGCATGCGGGCGGTGACCCTCACCGAAGTGCAGTCCATGCATCGAATCGGAGATGAATCCGATGAAAATGCTATACCGAACATCGACCGCATCACTATCAAGCGGAAGAAGACTCGCTCTGCCCAGGAGGAAGCGGGATAATCCTGCATACAGATGGACTACAGGCGACAGAATTTCATCAGACGTCTCCCCTAAGCATCCGCTTAGGCCCCTCTGCACTAGTCTAGGGCAATATCTCAAATATAATGATTCACCATGGGAAGCAACGGCCCCAACTCAACTGACCGTGCTCGACAACCTCATTCGTTCCCACTCGAGCTCCCGTTGTTTCGGTTCACGAAACACGACTGGCTTTCGCTGCGGGATGCCTTCGAGGGCATCCACATCTTCGGCGGTCTCGGGTCCGGCAAAACCTCTGGAAGCGGTCAGACCATCGCACACTCGTTTCTCCGTTCGGGCTTTGGCGGGCTCGTCCTGACCGCCAAGCCGGGTGAGACGGATACCTGGAAACGCTACGCCGCCGAGACCGGGAGGGAGGTCATCCTGATCGGCCCCGACCACGACCGGCGATTCAACTTCATCGACTACGAGCTGCGACGTCCGGGTCGTGGCACTGGCATCGCGAGTAACCTTGTATCCCTCTTTGAGGAGGTGCTGGAGGTGCACGCTCCGGGCAAGGTGCTTGGCGGCGACCCCTACTGGCGGGAGGCACGAGGCCAGCTCCTACGGAACGCCATCGAGCTCGTCCGCCTCGGAACAGACAAACTCAACTTCGAGGATGTGGTCGATGTCATCCGCTCGGCACCCAAACGCCCCGAGGACCAGCACAACGACAAGTGGAAATCAGAATCCAAGTGCTTCCAGCTCCTGAGTCGAGCGCTCGAACGGGTCGAGGAGTCGGGGAACATACGAGACCAGCGTGACCTCAAGGTCGTGGCCAATTTCTTTTTCGAGGAGTTCGCCCCGCTCGACCCCGAGCCTCGCTCCAGCATCGTCAGCATGGTCGGCGCGCTCACCGACATGCTCATGCGTGGCGATATCCGAGAGCTCTTCCTGACCGGTATGAACGTCGTGCCGGACATCACCGAACATGGCGGCATCATCGTGTTCGACATGCCCGTGCAGGAGTACCGGGAGGCAGGCCGATTCGCCCAGGTACTCTTCAAGACCATCTTCCAGCGGATGGTTGAGCGAAGGCAGAACCGCTCCGACACAGCCAGACCGCTCTTCTTATGGGCAGACGAGTCGCAGCTCTTCTCGACGCACTACGACACGACGTTTCAGACTACGGCTCGCGAGTCACGAGTCGCTACCGTGTACCTCACCCAGAACATGCCCAACTACTACGACGCTTTCGGCTCGGATAGCGGCGGACGAGACCGCACCAAAAAACTGCTCGGTGCGTTCGGCATCAAGATCTTCCACTCCAACGGAGACCTGGAGACGAATCAGTTTGCCGAACAACTGTTCGGGCAGGAGTTGGTCTGGCGCGAGTCGTATACGTCCGGCACCTCCACATCCACCGGTTTGCACGGAAACCAGACGTACTCAGAGTCAACGAGCAGGCAACAGGTCGTCGACTCAACGATCCGTTCCAAGCGATTCACAGAGATGCTCCGTGGCGGCCCGCAGCGTGGATGGACTGAGGCATATGCCTTCCGTGCCGGAGAGCCCTGGAAATCGACACAATCCAATCTGCTGTATTGCCGCTTCCCTCAAACAGTGCAGCATTTTCCTCGCGGAGGCAAACCCGGAACTGGAGCGAGCGGATGATCTCATTGAGCCGACCATTCTTCACACCTGTTGCTGTGCTGCTGAGGCAGTGCTCGGGTGGCTCCGTCGTGGGATTCCTGCCGTTTATCCTGACGATGCTCTGGTTTGTTGGCTTCACGCTGCTAATGCTTGTCGCACGGGGGTTCACCGAGGGCACGTGGATTGGTGGCGTGCTCGATGTTCCGATCGCACCGCCGATGGCCTTGATGACTCTTGGGATAGCGGTCGTGTGGCTGCTGCGTTCGACCGGTCTCTGGAGCCCGCATGGTCCGCTCCGTGACCACGACATATATCCCGGATTCACTGGGCGGGCGGGGGGATTCTGGTCTCGCCTAGCGCTGACAAACCGTGAGTGGACCGTATTGGAGATCTACGAACCGCTCATTCTCTCGGTCTCCGGCATCGTGCTGTTGCTGTTTCCGTGGACACGAGCTGCGGGCGTGATGCTTCTCCTGATGGCTGTGGCATGTACGTATCAGACAATCAAAGACTTGCAATGGAACGTACGCGGAGACGGAACATCGGCCGAGGACTACATCGCTGGAGTATTCTCATCCTCATCGGATGAATTAGACCTTGAGTTTGACGATCCACCCTATGTGCCTAACTCACCCTACGCGGAACTCCCTGATGACCTTGTCGCACTCATGGATGATGATGCGAAGGAAGCTATCGAAACGGCCCGGATGAATGCTGCATCAGCTCCAGCTCGTGTATCGAGAATGAACGCTGCGAAGCAGCACCGATTCGTCGAGCTAAGACCGCGTGGTGCCGCATCCCACCACCCAGGCACGACATACGCCTTGGTGTTCTACTTGCTGCTCGCTTATGTGATCATTCTTGGGGTAGCGAGCTCGGATGGTATCTACAAACAATCACCTGCCCGATGGCGGTCAGCGATTCTGAGCGTCCAGACCGGGACCTCCCGACTCTGGCTCACGAGGCCAGCGGACCGTGAGCAGGCTGGCGGGTTGGCAACGGCCGTGCTGAACCATGTCGCACCGGATGACCTCGGCAAGCTCCGGCGTGACATGGTTCGACGCGAAAGATCGCGTGTTGATGCTCAGCTTGAAGAAGCAGAGAGGGCTGTCATAGCGCTCCGAAGCCTCGTCAACGAGAAGACCGGTATCGAGCCCGAAGCATCGTCAACAACGTCCCAACTCGACGATCTCGTCCTTGAGCACGACTCGGTCGCTGATGCCTGGGTCGCCTTGATCAATGGAACGACCGGGTATGCGCAGAAAATTGACGACGCTCGTGACCGCCTCGACTCGATTCAGTCGCCGGAAGGCGTTGATGTGGATGCGTACGACGCCCTGTTCGACGAAGTCGAACCCTGGGACCGAGAGGTCAAGGCTCTCAACAAACAGATCAACCACATCGCCATCATGCTCGAGACGAAACAGTTTGAAGACGCTCTCGACCGCACTCCTGGAGGCGGACCGTAAACACTCGCTGGGGTGATGAATCACAGCTCACAGGCATCGATCAGGACCAAGATAGAACGGAGACCAATAGCAATGCAGAACTATAAGCAGATACCTCTACTCGCCATCACTTGTCTAGCCGTGTGCTGCGGCGGCGCGACCGCCCAAGTGACCACTGATGACATCCGCCAGGGTGCCCGCGATCGGGTACACGGCACACTTGCCGAGCAGGAACAGCAGGCGTACGCCCGCTCGCTTCTCGTGCAGTTTGAGACGCGGGTGAACCAAGCCAAGACGCTCATCGAACAGGTTGAGCAGCGGCACGCGGCATACCGCCAGCAGATGGACAACCTGCTCGTCAACGATGACGGCAAGCGACTTGGTCGCAAGGGCCAAGCGGTTGCCATGCATTTCATCGGCTACATGGATCAATCCCTCATTGAGCCCAGTGAACTCGCCGCGAAGAAGGCGTTCGTCGAGCAAATGCTCTCGTTCCTGGAACGGGCCAAATCCGGCCCCGCCGGGTATGTGCCCCAACCCGAGCGTGTCGAGGAAGCAGACGATGCCTATCTCTGGGCTCGATCAAGGTCGATGACACTGAGTGAATCCGAGTCTTGGCTCGCCGAATCGCTTAGCTCGCTTGACCGCACCGCCAATGTCGCAGGCGACCCGACGCTTAAGGAACAGATTGATGCGTACCGAGCGACACTCCGTCAGGAGTGGCTTGTCCTCCAAAGCCGTGGAAAGGAAGCAGCGCGTCAAGCAGCCGCACCAGTGATGGAAGAAAACGCTCGCATCGCTGAGCTTGAAAGTGCATTACTCGAAGCGAATCAGAAGCTTAGCTTTGCCCGCCAGCAGAACGAACAGCAACGCATCGACTTTGAGATGCGTATGGAGCAGCGACGAGTCGAGCTCCGTGAACGGCTCGCCGCATCACAACGCGAGATGGACGAACGACTCGCCGCAATCGAAAGAGAAAACAAGCTCGCTGAAGCGGAGAGGATGCGTCGAGACGCTGAAGCCAATGTCGTGGCTCGTGACATACGAGAGGATGCACAGCAAACCGAGCTCGTCGCTAAATGCAACTCGCCACAGGTCAAGAGAGACCTTTCCCCGTTCCTTGCTGAAGGCATCTGGCAGCCGGGAGACAGGGAAAGCAACGCACGGTTGGATATGGCGCCTATGTCGTTCAGCAAGATCCAGGCTGACGGTGCTCTTGCAGATGATCCAAACGGTCTGCGAGGGTTCCTTGAGATTGTGAACGCAAGAGGCGGACAAAAAGGTTACTACTGTAAATACGGGGTTCACTATGACATTGACCGGCCCAAGTGGGGATATGACCCGAATTGGGATAAACTCACACGAGAACAGATTCAGGAAGCTCGACGGGTGCAGTCTCAGCTTAGAGAACTCGGCCCGACGCTGGTGGAACTGGAAATGCTATCGCCGTAAGTTCCTGCTACCTGGGAATCCAACTGCCACATGGATATCAGTGAACACATCCAAGACATCAAACGCGAACTCGTACAGCTGAAGAATGAGCTCGAATCTCAATCGCGTACAGCCGAGAGCGGTACGCTCATCGGTGGTTGATAGCATTTGCCACCGCGGCCCGGCAAGCGTGATTGTACGCCTCGCTCCGCGAGGCACAGAGCGCCCGCCGTCAGTGCCGCGGCGGGGGCTGATCGTGTGGATAGAGGATAGAGAGGTGACCGGGAGGTCGTCCTTGTGTGACCTTTTCTCAAACGGACCGTCCGTTTGAGTTAACCACTACAGAGATACTGCTCATTCGGCTGAGCGGGCCTTGCGCTCTTCGTCCAAGATGAACGAGTGAGCTTCGTCGAGTACCTTTCCGGCTGCGAGCAAATCGTCGCGTCCTAGAGAGTTTGTTTCCTTCCACTCTTCTTCCGAGTCTTTGTAGACACGAACGAGAGTGGTGTTGAACATGTGGCCGTTTCGCGTGTCATTCTTCCAAACCACGGCTTTGACACCATTGATTCGAAATTCTGCTTCTGGCTGAGTGTTTTCTGACGAGTCCATACGTTTTCTCCTTGGCATGATGACGTCCTTTCTGGGTATAACCCTTCACTGAACGCCTCCCGGTTCAATACCGTTATGCTCGCCTGGTCTTCGGATGTGACTTAATAGATTCAGGCCATGCCGGACACCCCTCCGGACGCGGCAAGAATGGGCGAATCACCCTGCGGTGTGTTCGGATGGCATCGTTGGGGATGGGCTTGAGTCCAGCGGTCTTTCTCACCCGATTCACAGCCCGAAGCACCGAATAGAGCTGGCGAACCACCGGCGCATACGGCTCGAAACGGAGCATCTGAAACTCTTGATAGAGCTCCTCAGCCGTCGACCGCACGGCGAGCTGGCACAGATAGCTCTTGAGCCACCGATACTCGTTCTGGTGGATACGGACGGAGGCGTGAAAGGTGCCGTGAATGCTCCGCCGGTACCCGATGCTGTATCCAGCGAAGGCGATCGGCTCGCGCCGAATATCTCTGATGATCGACGCCTCCCGCTCGAAGAACAGGTGTTCCCCGGCGTTGGCAATCAGCACCCAGAACGACGCGTATCGCAGGTAGTGGACGTTCCCTTTCCCGGCGACCTTTCTGCGTGCCCGCTGCCACCGCGATTTGTCGATGTCGTACTTCTCGATGAGCTTGGTATCGATGTCCTCGGGCAGTTTTCCAGGCGGCACATGCCCCGCGACGTAGAAGAAATAGCCGTGTCGGATGTATTGCACGGCGAGTTGTTGGACGAATCCCGCCACGCTTGTGGCGGTGTACTGATAGCTCATTGAATCCACTCCTTGTTGATGTAGTCGTCAAACAAGCGTTGTTTATGGATTTCAACCCATTGGGCACAACGCTCAAAGCCCTTCTTCTAAAACCATCCGGGAATCAGGCGGCCGCCCGTAGACCCGTACAACCTTCCGCCGCATACCAGCACTTCGCGAAAACATCTCGCCGTGCTGCGGCTGAACAACCTCTAGTAACCGAGCAGGATGCTGTAACAGCGCCCCACTCCAGGTTCCATGTATTGGTGTTGCCCAATCATGGACGTTGCGGTGCTCTAGACCATTGGCCTCAAACACCACTTCCAAGAATCACACCGGCTGAGCGGGAGGGTGGCCGTTCCCGGCACACCCGCTCCCGCTCGCCGACCGCATGGATACCCGCCCATCACACACACTTGCGCGATGGACCGGCACCCGCACACAGATTCAACGCGTCGCCGCTTTCGTCGTCGCTACTCGCATCCGCATCGGGTACCACCCGTTGCGTTCAGATGCTCAAGCGACCGGACCGCCACTGCCTTGCAGCGGACACCGCTCCGGGAGGCTTCCGCCACCCAGACTTTCTACTTGCGGCACACTCCCAGTCTCAGGCGTTTGAAACACCAGGTTGACCCACTCATCAAGAGTGCACCTGGCACCGGCTCATCACGCCGGAAGCCCAAGACCTTCCCCTGTTAGCCATGCTTGTCACCGAGACGGTCACGTCGCTCGACCCTCTGTCGTCCGACCCGGGATTCCTCCCGTGTCGGCGTTTGCACACGAGCAGATGCTCGCGTGATTTCAGCCAGCAGAACCCAGAAGCTCTGGCTTACCCATCGACAGACGACTTCATTACGCAGTTCGGCACCGTCTCCATCTCGATTTACCGCCAAGCCCTCACGGGCATTTCATGGTTGAGCTCTTCACCGCCGGTCGTTTCGACCGGTCGCCGGGTGTAGTCATCACCCGGTCGCCTGCATCACTGCAGACGAGCTCCCCACGGCGGCACAGGTTGAGCGAGGTCAGTGACCTCAAACCCCCTGTGACGGATTACGCAACGTTGTGGCCTGATGGCCCAAACGCCGCCTCACCGATTCAAGCATGACAGCTCACGGGTACACCCGTGAGTCTGTCCAGGTCGCCCCGGTTCCCGAGGCAACTCGTTCATCGGATAGAAGCTGCGGATTGTTCTCGTGGTTGAACCATCGAGGCTTTACTCGCAGCAGCCTCCGTCGAACCGGACAAGCGCGTCTCCACGCATCCGGCTCTACGCGTCTTCGACATCCACAAACCCATCACTGGGTTGGCGGGCAGGGCGATGAACCCTGCTTCCCTTCGCTCGGCTGGTGAGGCCGTGCTCCTGGGGCGTCGAAGTCTGTGTGCGGGTGCCGAGGTGGTCGGTGACCGGCTCGTGATTCCGCAAACACCGTTCTGCAAACGGTGTTTGAGCGAAAGTAGCGCAATCTGGGGCGTTACTCAAGGGCAATCGAGCCGCTGTTCCGCCACAAGCACCATTGAATCGAACCTGAATCCGTACGCTAACCCTGGCGATGTTCGTGTGCAGGCTCATGTTGAAGTCCCCGAGTTCAGACATTCCAGAAAACTCTTACCAGCCTAGAACGACGTCTAGAGGCATTTTGGCTCCAAATTCATCCAATTGAATCACAATCTATGGTGACTTACGGACTATTTGCCGATATAGTCACCACAGAAGGTGATTTATGGGCAAGTACGAGCAAATGACCGACGACAGCATCTTGGAGCAGCTCGGCGAACGACTGAGCCGCTATCGCCTCGACCGCAACGTGACCCAGGCCGAACTGGCCCGTGAAGCTGGAATCCACAAGAACACCGTCTTCCGACTCGAAGCAGGCGAGTCCACGCAGACAAAGAACCTCATCCGCGTCTTGCGAGCGCTCGGTTTGCTCGAACAACTCGACGCACTTGTCCCAGAACCCGTCCCGAGCCCACTCAAGCAGCTCGAAGAACAAGAGCGTCAACGCAAGCGAGCTGCGTCAAAATCTGGGCAGCAATCAGAATCAAAGTCCACCGGCTGGACATGGGATGATGACCAGGGAGACCGGTCATGACTATTGCCGAAGTTCGACTCTGGGGTCGCAAAATCGCTGCGGTATCCGTCGACGGTCCGAGCGGTGTCGCTGCCTTTGAATACACACCGGAGTTCAGACAGAGTGGTATCCAGATCGCGCCGCTCCAGATGCCCTTGTCTGACAAGGTCTACACCTTCCCGCAACTATCACGCGAGACCTTCCATGGATTACCCGGCATGTTGGCCGACGCATTGCCCGACAAGTTTGGTAACGCGGTCATCAACCAGTGGCTCGCCACACAAGGCCGCCTGCCGGAAGAGCTCGATGCAGTTGAGCGCCTGTGCTATACCGGTTCGCGTGGCATGGGCGCACTGGAGTTTCAACCAGCAGAAGGACCTCACGCAAACGAATCCACCCTGGTACACGTTGATGCCCTTGTCGAACTGGCTTCTGAAGTGCTTCAGCAGCGCGAGTCCATGACAACCACAATCAGCAGTGATCGGGAGGAAGCACTTCGCGAGATCCTGCGTGTCGGTGCCTCAGTAGGTGGAGCCAGAGCAAAGGCCATCATTGCCTGGAACCCAGAGACGAACGAGGTCCGCTCCGGCCAAGTCACTGCACCACCGGGGTTCGAGTACTGGCTGCTCAAGTTCGACGGAGTCAAGAACAACAAGGACAAGGACCTCGCCGACCCACAAGGCTACGGAGCAGTCGAGTACGCATACTCGCTCATGGCTAAGGCAGCAGGAATCAACATGACCCATTGCCAGATCTTTGAGGAGAATGGCCGAAGACACTTCATGACGAAGCGATTCGACCGGCTCGACACTGGAGAGAAGCTCCACATGCAATCGTTCGGTGCGATCGCCCACTTCGATTTCAACGATGCCAACGCGTACTCATACGAGCAGGCCTTCGCGGTCATGCGCCGCCTCAGCCTACCGATGAAGGACATCGAGGAGCTCTTCCGTCGCATGGCATTCAATGTCGTCGCCCGCAACCAGGACGACCATGTCAAAAACATCGCGTTCCTGATGAACAAACAAGGGCAGTGGTCACTGTCACCAGCCTACGACGTCATGTACAGCTACAACCCCAGCAGTAAGTGGGTCAGTCGCCACCAGATGAGCTTGAACAATAAGCGGAACAACTTCAGCCGAGAAGATTTCCGCGCCGTCGAACGTACAGCATCCATGAAGCGAGGCCGAGCTGACGAGATACTTGACGAGGTTTGTGAGGCCGTGGCGAGGTGGCGAATGTTCGCTGTACATGCAGGTGTCGATCTGGTGCTCGAAGACGAAGTGGAGCGAAATCACAGAATTAAGCTGTCACACAAGTAGCGAAGATACTACGGGAGCAATCAACGGCCCCTCATAGCTCACTGGAAAGAAGAAGCAAACGCTAGTTGCGTGCACAAGAACAGTCTCACTCGCCTTCCTCTTTAATGCCGTCATCATCCGACTCTTCCTGCTCAGACACAGCTATCTTTAAGTCCAACTTGTTCGCAATCCGCTGGACTGCATCAGAAACCGGATCATGATTTGTAAGAGTATCAATAATCCGTTCTTCGAAAGTCGTCCTATCCTCCGCCGGAGCTTGCCGATATGCGACGAGATTCGATTCCCCCTCCAGGCTAGTAGCGAGCCACTCAAGGCCAGATGCCTCATTTGACTGAATCAACTTCATGTACACAAGCCGGACGAGCTTCGCAGGTTCCGAGCATTCCTCGGGAGCGGCCAGCACATCACCGAATCGTCCAAAAAACGGGCCATACGCTTGATCATCAGGCCTGTTCACGGCGTCGAGTAGGTTCTTGCCCATCACGCGCAGATTGGCATTTGGAATAGAGCCCAACACGGCTGCCCAGCGATCTCCCGAGACTTCACCATTCCAGTTCCCGGCAAGTACTTCTCTCGCAGCAAATTCAACCGCATCGCCAAAGTCTGCACCAAGTACGAATGATTCGTCGCACTCGCGATATGCACGGAGAAGCTCTAGCTGGTCACCGTCCTCTAGAAGCGTTGAAGCCCATGTGTCCTTGTCCGATGTACGCAACTGCTCGCGCACCCAGTCCTTGAAAGCCGCGATATTTGTTCCTCCCGCGTCGAGTAACTCCGAGCAAAGCATCGTTTCATTGCGGTTGTACTCCGATTCGACCAAAGCCTGCAAAATACGCCCATCGTTTACATGGGCGGCAACAAATTCGCCGTAGGAAATCTCTTTATTGCCACGCAGCAATTTTCTGATCTCAACTCGTTTCTTGCGGTACAAGCCGTGCGACACAATCTCGGCAAGCTTGTTGGAAGTATCCAGGTGCTTCATGCACCCAATCGCTAAGGCGGCCGTTGTAGGTTGCTGACCAAGCAACCGAGCGATAAACCCAGCCCCTTCATCACGAGGTAGAATACTCGCGACCTTGTTGACCAAGTCAACATGTTCACCAGGGGCCTCGACAATTGACGTCAGCCACTGATGCCCCGCAGCTGAAGTCCCGACTGTGGCAGGGGTCGAACCAATGTCGGCTGCAAGAGCAATCTCGTAGACAAGAAGGGCTGCAGTTCCAATCGCCTCATCACCTTTACAGTTGTTCAGATGATGGTGCAGGTGCCCACTAGCGGCAAGAGATTTTCGTGCCGCATTCGCCTTCTGCTGGGCAGTCTGATTTGCCATGCCATACGTTGCACGAATGAGCAACTCGATGATCCTTGGTTTGATTGTTTCAGTAGTCTCTAGGGCAGACTGGATTGCAGCTGCCAAATCGGACCAGTTGATTCGTACCCTACTATGTTTCAGAACAGTAATGGCATTTGCTTTTACCGGCGTCCAATGCGGAGCGGCTGAAGTTGGCTTAAGAACCTCAAGAATGTCCGAAGCCTGAATGTTGGCTTGGAGGTACTTCCACAACGGACGACTTGAGTTATGCTCGGCAAGCTGATTGCACAGATGAACAACCGTGGTCGCACTTCCTCCCGCCTTCAGCTCGGGCCCAATTGCACTTTCATGCCCGAGTGCTGTGCAAGCCTCCATAAAAGTCGCTAAGTGTTGGGCTCGATTCACGACTTGCGCCGACGGTTTCTCCTCACCTTCAGCAATATCATCAAGTTCTGCAGACACCAATGACAACGCCAGTTGGCGTACGACCAAGGGGGACTCGGCAAGATGCAGCAGTGCCACCATGCCATTGACTACGCTATCAGTCGATGCCTTCCACTTGGTTGTCTCGACGATCTTGCGGGCAAATCGACATACGGTAGAACTTGCTTCAGGATGGCCCTCTGCCGATTTGAGCTTGCTGTCGAATACCGCCCGTGCAGCATTTGCTGCATTTTCAGGCTCTTCCGCCCATTTGCTGGCGGCATCTGGTAATACCGACTCGGCGATAGGCCAGAAACCTCTGCGCTGAGCCAGGTCCCCCAACTGTTTCGCCTCACCGGACTGCAGAGCTTGAAGAATTGGCTCACGCAGAAGAAGATCTTGGGCCTTCTCTACGTCCGAGGTATTGAAGCAGATCGCAGCCAAATGATCCGCCACATCGTCGTTCAGCGAATGCACGAACGCGGTTTCAGGAACACGGCCACGCAGTAGCCCATTCCGTACGGGAACATCCTTGCGACGAAGAATCGCGTAGTAAGCCAAATGGTGCAAAGGGAATTGATCATGGAACTGGCGACGCAGTGCGCCAATGTCATTCACATAGAGCTTGAGGTGCCGCGGTGTCGGCGGTCGCCCTTTTTCTTCGGCAACCAGTGCCGAGATACGATAGACAAAGTGCCTTTCAGCTTCATCCGAGTGGTCGGGGAATGCTTCTGAAAGCAGTGAGAACAGGTACTCTTTCCAATCCGCCAGAATCAGAGGCGGCACTTCAAACCGAATCTGGAATGTCTTGTCCAAGAACGCCGCTGGTGTGCCCGGAGGAGTGACAAACTCATCCTCATGATCGACTGAGTTATCATCCTCTTGGGTATCCGTCTCCCACAACCGCTGGACAGCCGGACGATCATATGGAACCAATAACCAAGTGCGTGATGCCCAGTTGTGTCGCTCGCTCTCCCAGCAATCCATAAACACGCGGAGGGTTGACCAAAGGCTTACTGCGCGATCGTGTGGTAGGCGATCCAGGTTATCAAGTACAATCACTAAACGTCGGTCCGCATCGGCCAGATAATCTTCCATCAAGCGAACAAAAATGGACTGGAACTCGATCGAAGTCGGCTCGGACGATTCGGTACTGTCACTCTTCACCGTTGAATCGGCTTTGTGAATCCAGAGCTGGATAAGCCCTGCCTTGCTGGCTTCGGACGGTGTCTTCTTCCCAAGCTTGAACCATGTTATCAGTCCGATCAGGATAGGAAGAATCGCATACCCGATGGCAAGCCATTGCCACCATGCCCAAGGAGACTCTTGGCGAAAGGCCGCTGCACTAACAATGAGAGCAAGCGGGTAAGCAGAGGAGAATGCCACGACGAGCGCCGTGGTTCGAGTAATCCGAGGTTGGCTTTCAGTAGTCACGGATCTACGACGTTTGGAGAGACAGTCTTTCTCGTCCATCCATGACTTCTTCTGCTGGTCGTTGAGATTCGGCCAACAGTGGTCAATCAGGGATTCAAGAAACACACGTCTGAGTGGGTCGTCTTCATGAGCCCAAGCATCGAAGACAAATACGTCGTCTGATGTCTTGCGGTCGAGTATGTGAACAATCGTCGACTTCCCTGAACCCCAACTGCCCTCCACCGCAATTGCAATGCCTCCAGGTTCGTTGGCCACCATTTCAGCAATCGCACTCGCGACACGCTCGTGTGGACCGAATGAATCCGTGTCTACTGGCAAATCCCGTAAAAGGCGCGTAACAACACTTGGCGATGGCTCGTGTTCAGTACTGGGGCTAGTCAGTTCACTCATGGAATCCCCTGTGTATAAGTCTGTCATTCTAGATGGAAGGGTATCGTTCGGCAATCAATGCGCGTGATCATAAGAAGCAAATCTCGCGCCCCCTGCATCTGTGATCTACGAATGTGAGCCGTCACGCACAATTTGACCTGTGACCCAGACTCTGGCACAAATATGTGTCCTATCTAAGTTGCCTGCGAACCCACTCGATAACTTCCCGTTGCTCCGGCGACACCGGTCTCATGTATCGGTCCGCCATCTGGGAACTCGCAGAGTGCCCCAGCCAGCGTTTCATCGCTGCGATCGAGCAACCTTTGCGTGAGCCGAACTCGGTTGCGCCCAGATGCCGCAGAATGTAGAAGCCGTCGAGGGATTCTTTTGATTCGCCGATGGCTACTCTGAGCCGACGCCACCACTGGAAGATCGAGTCGGACTTCGTGTGCACGATGGGATGACCGGTCTCGGTGACGAAGAGCAGCTCTCCCTTGCTGCGGGGCGTCTCCTCCAGGTACTCCTCGATAGCTGCCCAAACTCGGGGCGGGGTTTCGCCGTATCGCTCGATGCCTGTCTTACCACGGCGGAGGTCATAAGACTTCTTGTCGATTTGACCAACTCGGACATTGGCGAGGTCGCTCTGCCCGAAGCCGAGACCGATGCCCATCCAGATCAGAGCATGGCCGCGAGCACCGCAGTGCTTGAGCATCGCCTGGAGTTGCTTCTTGGTTGGCAGTCGCTTGGATTTTGTGCCCCGGCCTGGGATGCGGTCCAGAGAATCCCAGTTCCAGGGCAACACCTGTTGGCCGTACTCAGGGCGGCCTGCTCGATCGACAATCTTCTTGACGACCTGCATCTTGCGGTTGAGCGTGTTCGCCGCGATGCCGTTCTCCACGAGCTCGCGGTTGTAGCATTCGACATCGTCCATCGTCAACGAGTCGAGTTGCATCTTGCCTGCAGCTCCGACGCCATAGCGTTCGTTGAGGTGAGCCAGGAAATCTTTTACTGCCTTCTTGCGGTCGAGCAGTGTTCGAGGCGTGATCGTCCCCGATGCACGCGAGCCGCTACCCTCACGCACGCGGTCGGTCTCGTACCGAATCAAACCAGAAGCAATGTGTGCGATCGAAC
This sequence comes from Phycisphaerales bacterium, assembly GCA_029260265.1. Lineage (GTDB taxonomy): Bacteria > Planctomycetota > Phycisphaerae > Phycisphaerales > UBA1924 > UBA1924. Next base: position 84,395 of record JAJDDO010000026.1, on the reverse strand, counting down.
CCGGCACCGCTGCATCCGGCAAGTTCTTCTTTGTCGGCTTCTGCTTCGTTGACCCGTTCTGCTTATGCTCAAGCGTTGCGTTCGACACCTTCTCCGCTGTGCGTTCGTCGTAGCCGAGATACGCAGCGACCCAGGTGTGATACGCACGCTCCGCTTCAGCTTGCGACACTTCACCGAATCGATGCCGCTTCGGCGAGCCGGTCTTCGGATCGCGATACGACACATGCCACCCGATGCCACGGAGCTCGGTGTACTTCAGTTGTGGCACGCGCTTCTTGCGGTTAGGAGTTGGCAACGATCAGCACTCTTCGGGTACCATGAGAACCTCGCCACGATGGCGAGAAGCTGAAAATTGTAGTGCAGAGACGCTGAGTTTTGTAGTGCATCGTTGTTTTTGATCTGGAATCGCCGATTCTACAGCGTTCCCAAGCTGAATGTCGTCGGTTCGACCCCGATCACCCGCTTTCTCAGTGAAATCCATATAGCCGCAAACTCCTGAAACGAGCGGGAGTTGGATTCCGCAGGATCAGAAACGACGCGAAATCCTCCAGCTTGTTACCGCTACGACGCAACAAAGCTTATCGCGCTATCACACAACTCGTTGAAGCCATCTGATGCCGACTCCACTTTGATATGCTCGACGCCCACCCGTCCGCTCACGCTGCCCTGTCCTCGCCCCGTTCTCGCCCGCCCATTGTGGTCCGCAGGCAGGTCTGTATGAGCAGATCAACATCAATCGGCTTCGACACAAACTCATCACACCCAGACTCGACGCATCTCTGCCGATCCCCGTTCATCGCGTGAGCTGTCAATGCGATGATTGGCAGGGTGCACCCACCGCTCCGCAATCTCTCCGCAGCACGGTATCCATCAAGCACGGGCATCTGCATATCCATCAAGACCAAGTCTGGAAGATCCACAGCCGTGCAGCCCTCGATCGCCTCAACCGCCAAACGCCCATTCTCATAAACCAACACCTCTGCGCCCGCTCGTTCAAGATGAAACGAAATCAACCGCTGATTGTCCACCCCATCCTCAGCAAGCAAAATCCGCACGCCCTCTAACCGCTTGCTGCCATCGACCACCCTCTCGGCTGCCATCACGGGCTCAACATCTTCCACCTCAACTTCAGGTTCGCATTCTCCATCCACCCGATCAACGCTGGTCTCAACTGCAGGAATGCAGAGCGTAAACACACTCCCCATTCCATACGCAGACTCAACTTCGATCCCCCCACCGAGTTTGGCCGCAAGCTCGTTGGAGATCCGAAGCCCAAGCCCCGTGCCCCCGAACCGGCGCGACACGCTCGAATCAGCCTGACAAAATGCCTGGAACTGAGCAATCTCATCGCGTTGTTCCGATGTCATCCCGATGCCCGTATCCGTCACACGAAATCTCATCATCCCCGCTTCTCGATCACAATCCATCTCGATCCGTACAGATCCAACCTCGGTGAACTTGACCGCATTGCCCGCCAGGTTCAATAAGATCTGACGCAACCGTGTAGGATCCGTAGAAATCTGCTCTGGGATCGACGCCGAACCACAAGCGCTGACATCAACCCCCTTCACCAACCCCTGCGGGCGGATCAGCGCGACAACCTCATCCACAATCTTCATCGGGTCGGTCGCGATCCGCTCAAGTTCCATTTGCCCTGCCTCGATCTTGGACATATCAAGAATGTCATTGATGATCGTGAGCAGATGCCGAGCATTCGCCCCGATCGCATCAACCGATTCATCAAGCCGTTCCTGATCAAGTTCAACTTTGCTGCTTAAAAGCTCGGCATACCCAATAATCGCCGTCATCGGCGTGCGGATCTCATGGCTCATGTTCGCAAGGAATGCGCTCTTGACCCTGCTTGAAGCCTCCGCCTCCTCCATCGCCCCTCTCAGCTCCCGCTCGTGATCAAACCGCTCAAGCTCCGATGCCGCCCGCGCACCAAAGACACGCATAGTCGATTCGATATCAAACGAACTCTGCAACTCTTCGTCGTGCATCAACATCACGACACCCAGATCACTCCCGTCGCTGCTGCTCAGCTTAATCCCCGCATAACTCTCCGCGCCAAACTCAACGAGCAGCTCATCATCAGGGTACTGCTCAACCACCCCTTGTGTAGTCAAGCAGAATGAGTTCCCCATCACACGCTCACACGGAGTCCCATGCAATCGGTACTCAAACAGCTCGCCCGGACCACCGTTCTCCCAACCAGCAACCATCCTCGCCCACTTCTCGCCATCGCGCTCAAAGACCCTCGCCACACCCGCGTATGAAACCCCAAACGCAACCGAAAGCGAAGAACACAACTGCGTGAGCGTGTCGCCCTCGCTGTCCCCGGTCTCAAGCCTCACCGCAGATCTCAGCGCAAGCCCCAATCGCGTGACCTCATCGATATCGACATGAACGCCGATCATCCGCGTCGCCTTGCCGTCCTTGTCACGCTCGACAACCTCGCCGATATCTCGGATCCAATGCCAGGTCCCATCCTTACACCGCACGCGGTGCTCGTTGATGTAGACCTCGCTCTCACCATCAAGATGTCGCTGCAGAGCAGACCACTCGCCCTCGAGATCATCGGGATGACAGATCAAACCCCAAGAATCATGGTTGATCTCAATCTCTCCAGGCTCATACCCGAGCATCCGAAAATACTCATCGCTGAAGTAAAACTCGTTGCTCGCCATATCCCAATCCCAGAGCCCGATGCTCGCCGCCGCCAGCCCCATCGACATCCGCTGCTCGAGCACCCTCGTCCGATCCCATGCTGCACGCACACTCTGCTCTTTCTCGCAAAGCCGCTCATTGATCCCAATCAACCGCCGGTTCCATCGCCGCACCATCGCAATGACCCAGATCCAGCTGGGCACAATCAGCAAAAGCACCCCACCCGTCGCAATCATCTCCCCACGCGTCCAACGAGCAACCCGCTCCGTGCTCCGACGCATCTCGCTGGTCATCGTCCGACCGAGCGCATCCATCCCTTCTGGATAGATCCGCTTCTGGCTCTGATACGCCTCCCCACCGAGCAACGCAATCGCTTCCGCCGCCCGTCCTTGGTGAACAAAATCAAACGCACGCTCTTCGGCACCAACCAGCCATTCGTTCGCCCGACTCATCGCTCCACTATCCAGATCACCAACAATCTCTGTAGTCAGCATCTCCGCTTCATCAATCGCATCACCAAGCTGAGGCTCAAACAACCGATACCGCTCCTCCCACGAGGAATCCCCAGTCTGCGCCGCCATCAATGCCGATGATGTCAGCACCTCGTCAAGATGAACAATCCGCTGCTGCAGCCTTGTCAGCCGAAGCGTGCTCGATGTGTACTCATCGATCTGCCGCTTGACCCGATGCTCAAGCACCCCCAACGAAACGAGCAGGCACACCGTCAAACACGCCATCATGCACAAAGTCACCACCGGCCGAGACGCACGACTGCCATAAAAACTCCTGGCAACAAACCGATCAAACCCACCCATTGCGGGCCTATTCATCAAATCTGGATGCACTTCACGCGGAGTCATAAACCACTGATCGTCCACCGAGTTACAATGATGTACCGAGAACACCACATCGCTCAGAGATAACCTATTTCTCGCCCTCAAACCCGCGCCAGCCGCCCTAATTAGGGTGCTTGTTCCGAACGATCCCGCACCAGCACTCCTCATCCGAGCGCCCTTTTCCCACTGACCCGCATTACATGCCCTTGCACCTACGCAGGCATCGAGACACTTTGCGGATCCATCGGATCAGGCAAGTCTTCCAGCCGGACGGCATCCTCAATCCGAAAACGCCCCACGCGTGTCCGCCGAAGCTCAGTAAGCATCCCACCCGCTCCAACTTCGCCGCCGATATCGCGCCCGAGCGAACGAATGTAAGTCCCTTTCCCGCACACCACATCAATCACGAGCTCGGGCCAGTCATACGACACAATCTCAATCGAATCAATCTGCACCGTGCGAGCCTCAAGCTTGACCGCCTCGCCCTTTCGCGCCAGCGCATACGCCCGCTTGCCATTGACCTTGATCGCCGAATAAATCGGAGGCGTCTGCTGCACCGCCCCCACCCATTTCGAGCAAGCATCCTCCACCAACGCTCGATCAGGAATCACCTCAGGCACCACCGAAGTCTTCTCCCCCTCGAGGTCATCGGTCGTCGAAACCTGCGAAAGATCAACACTGGTTCGGTAACCCTTCACCCCCGCCATCACTTCCTCACACCGCTTCGTCGCCTTCCCGATCAAAACCACCAGCACACCAGTCGCCAACGGATCAAGCGTCCCGCCATGCCCTACCTTGACCCGCTTAGGAGCCCCGCCCGCCCGAAGCTTCCCGCGAACCTTGGCGCACAAACCCATCGACGAAATCCCCAGCGGCTTGTCCACCACAATGATGCCCTCGATCGGGTTGTCCATCTCTGTTTCCATCACGCACCATAGGTCCAGAAAGCACGCAGTCCAAAAAACAGCACCGCCCGAAACACTCAGGCGGCACTGCGCAGGAAATGGGGTTCAGGAATCGAAGTCAATCAGCCGGCAGAAACGCCCGCCTCGACCTTCGGAAAATCAATCTCAGTCTCGATCATGTGATTTGCATAGTTCGTGAACAAGTTAAACATCGTAATCGCAAGGATCTCGAGCACCTCATCATCGGTATACCCCGCAGCCTTCACCGCTTCAAACGCCGAGTCCTCCACAAATCCGCGGCCCTCAACAATCGACTTCGCAAAGTCGATCGCACCCTGGACCTTCGAATCCAGCGACTTGCCCGCGATGTTCGCCGCCCGCTCCTCATCCGAAAGACCAGCCATCTTCCCGATCGCATTGTGCGCCGCCACACAGTAATCGCACCCGCTCGCGGTCCCGATCGCCATCGCCAACTGCTCACCAAAGCCCTGACCAAGCGTTCCCTTGCCCAGCGCTTCCTTGCCGTGCGTATAAAAAGACAACGCCGCAGGCGAATGCCCAAGCGTCGAAAGCAGATTCGGAACCCGACCGAGGGCCCCGTGGATGCTCTCCAGCGTGGGCTTGGTGGTTTCAGGGGCAGATTCGAGTGTCAATGGTTGAATTCGTGGCATTTTGTGTCCTCTCAGAACAGAAAAATAGAAAACTTGTCCTTCTCAGACCGATTTGCATTTGCAGAACCGATCTACTCCATATACAATAGACGAACCATTCTGTTTATTCCACACAATAGCACAAAATCCTCACGAGTACGATCCCATGCCCTCCAAATCTGCCCACCTACTCCATACCGCTCGGTCTCTCTTTGAAAAAGAAGGCTTCCACGCAACCGGAATTGACCGGATCCTCACCGAAGCCAAAGTCGCAAAGATGACCCTCTACAACAACTTTGGCTCTAAAGAGCAACTGATCGTCGCAGTCCTCGAAGACTCGAGCGCATCCATGATTGATCGACTCGAACAAACCGCCCAAATCGCCAGCAAAGATCCCTATATGCAGATTTTGGCGATCTTTGACGCCTTTGGCGACTGGTATACCGATCCCTCTTTCTGCGGCTGCATGTTCCAGGCCGCCGTCGCCGAGTTCCCCGATCCAGATTCGCTCCCCGCAATCGCCGCTCGCAAGCACCACGAGCGAATCTGCACCGTTTTCGAATCAATGTGCTCACGCGCACAACTCGCAGACCCAGCCAGGCTCGCCCAAAAACTCGCCATGCTCGCCTCAGGCGCAAACTGTGTTGCCCGCCAAGCAAAGAACCGAGCACCCGCCGACGATGCCCGCTGCATCGTTGAACTCCTGCTCGAACGAGCAAGCTGAACAATCTTTACACACCATGGAATAGAACGACCAGTCTAACCGTTTGCACAAAGTCTCAACCATGCAGCCATGCAGCAAGGAGCAACCATGCCAACCACAACCGTACAGAGCCTTAACGCAACCGATTTTGATGCCTTCATCGATTCAGATACTCCAACCCTCGTCGATTTCTGGGCTCCCTGGTGCGGCCCCTGCAACGCCCTCAGCCCCACCATCAATACACTCGCCGACGATCTCGAGGGCAAAGCCCAAGTCGCCAAAGTCAACATCGACGAGAACAAAGACCTCGCCGTCAAGTACCAGATCGCATCGATCCCAACAGTGCTCGTCTTCAAAAACGGACAGCTCACCGACACCCTCGTCGGCATCCGCCAACGCGCCGACTATGAGCGTGCATTGCTCGGTTGAATCAATAACCCTTTTCTCCCCTCTGGAAAAATGCCCCGCCCAAGCGGGGTATTTTTCTATCCGCACCATGCCGATCCCCACCACACCTATTGTCTCCACATGGGCAAAGATCCGTGGCAAACCCCGGCAATGAAACAATGGACCGCGATAAAGGACAAACATCCTGATTGCGTCCTCTTCTTCCGCATGGGCGACTTCTACGAGCTCTTCGGCGACGACGCCGTCAACCTCTCACGCGACCTCGGGCTCTCGCTCACCAACCGCAACAACTCCATCCCCTTCGCGGGTGTCCCCCACCACCAAAAGAGCGTCTACCTCCAGCGCGCCCTCGCCGCCGGATACCGTGTCGCCGTCGTCGATCAACTCGAAGACCCCAAGCAAGCCAAGGGCGTCGTTGATCGGGGCGTCACCCAGGTCGTCACCCCCGGCACCCTCGTCGACGAATCACTTCTCAATGACGGACAAACCGTCCCCCTCGGCGCAGTCGTCTTCGACGACGATGACCACGCCGCCATCAGTATTGTCGAACTCTCCACCGGGCACTTCACCGTTTTCAATGGCACCCCGGCCCAGTGCGCCGATGAACTCGCCCGCGCGGGCGTCTGCGAAATCCTCTACGCCCAACCAAGCTCGGGCAACCCCGCCGATCGCGTCACCAACCTCGCCGACCGCGTCGGCGCCACCCTCACCGCCCGCCCCGGCTGGCAGTTCCGCGCCCAAGAAGCCATCCAAGCAATCCACGATCAGTTCGCCATCTCCACCCTCGACGGGCTCGGGCTCGACGAAACCATGCCCTGCATCCGCGCCGCGGGAGCAACCATCCGGTACCTCCGCGAGACACAAGCCATCGACCGCGACCAATCCTCCGCGACCTCAGGCTCAGACTTCCAGCGACAACACGCCACCCTTCAGCACCTCTCCACCCCAACGCTCATCGACCGCTCCCAAGCATGCGTCATCGATGCGACGAGCCTGCGATCACTCGAAATCGAGCAGACCATCCGCGAGGGCTCACTCGTCGGCTCGCTCGCCGGCGTGTTCCTCGCTGCCCACACCGGCACCCGCTGCGTACTAAACACCCCGATGGGCAAACGCCTCATCCGCCAATGGCTCACCGCCCCGCGCATCGACCCCGCAACCATCAACGCCCGACACAACGCCGTAGAAGCCCTCCTCAACGATCGGACACTCGCCGCCGCGCTCGCTGATGTGCTCGTCAATATCTGCGACATCGCCCGCATCACCGCCCGCGTAGCGCTCGGGCGCGCCACCCCCCGCGACCTTGGCGCACTGGGGCGATCAACTGTCCTTATAAGCACGCTGCTCGAAACCATCGACCAATGCGAACCGCTCGCCGTGTACCACGAGCAACTGCTCAATATCCAAGCCGCGATCCTGCCCGTCGCCGAGTTCATCAACGCCTCCTGCGTCGCAGAGCCGCCCGCCCACCTCCGCGCAGGCGGGCTCATCCGCGACGCCATCGACACCGAGCTCGACGAAGCACGCAATCTCGAACGCGACGCAGGCGTTTGGCTCAACGGCTACCAAGCCAAGCTCATCGACAAGCACGAGCTGCCATCCATGAAGGTCGGGTACACCAAGGTCTTCGGCTACTACATCGAACTCCCCCGCGGGCAAGCAGACAAGGCCCCCGTCGAGTTCACCCGTAAACAAACGCTCAAAAACGCCGAGCGATACATCACCCCCGAGCTCAAAGAGTTCGAGGAAAAGGTCCTCACCGCATCATCGCGCGCCATCGAGCGCGAGCATTTCTTGTTTGATCAGTTGTGCACCCAAACCCGCACCATCATCAACGAGCTCTCCACCTTCTCCACCATCGTCGCCAACCTCGACGCCCTGCTCGGGTTCGCCACCAAAGCCCGCGAACGCAGCTGGGCCCGCCCAACGATGGTCACTGAATCCATCCTCGACATCCATGCCGGCCGACACCCCGTCCTCGACGAAACCCTCGGGCACCAGTTCGTCCCCAACGACTGCCAGCTCGGCATCCAAGAATCCCAAGCCAACCTCGCACTCATCACCGGACCAAACATGGCCGGCAAGAGCACCTACATCCGCCAGAACGCCCTGCTCGTCATCCTCGCCCAAGCCGGTAGCTTCATCCCCGCCGACCGCGCAACCATCGGCGTCTGCTCACGCATCTTCACCCGCGTCGGTGCCGACGACGCGCTGCACCGCGGGCAATCCACCTTCATGGTCGAGATGATCGAGACCGCCAACATCCTCAACAATTTTGCCCCCGACTCGCTCATCATCCTCGACGAAATCGGGCGAGGCACCTCCACCCTCGATGGCTTATCGCTCGCCTGGGCGATCACCGAGCACCTCGCCGAGACCACGCCGCGCACGCTCTTCGCCACCCACTACCACGAGATCACCGAGCTCGAACAACGCCTGGAAAACAAGGTCAAAAACCTCCATGTCGCCGTCCGCGAATGGACCACCGAGGACGGCAAGCAAGAAATCGCCTTCCTCCATTCCATCCGCCCGGGACGCGCCGACCAGTCCTACGGCGTGCATGTCGCCCAACTCGCCGGCGTCCCCCAATCCGTCACCAACCGCGCCCGCGAGATCCTCGAAACCCTCTCCGTCGAACACGCCGGCCGCGTCGATACCCAGGCAGTCACCCAAGCCGTCGCCCATCCAGCACCAAAGTCAAACGACCAACTCGGCCTCTTCACCGAGTTCATCGCCCACCCGGTTGTTGATGAACTCAAAGAAATCAAACTCGACGCCATGACCCCATTGGAAGCATTCGACGCGCTCCGTCGGCTTACTGCTTCTGCAAGAAAATCACAATGACCGCACTCTGGTTTCCTCTGCCAATGCTTGTCCACATCTCCCTCATCCTGACCACAAAGCTCGACTGATCCCAATCCAAGGAACTCATATGCCCATCACCGATTACATCACCCTCGGCAACACCGGTCTCCGCGTCTCTCCGCTCTGCCTCGGCACCATGACCTTCGGCACCGAGTGGGGGACCATCGGCACCAACCTCGATGAATCACTCGATGTCCTCACCGCCTACCTCAACCGCGGCGGCAACTTCCTCGACACCGCAAACGCCTACACCATTGGACACTCCGAACGCATCATCGGCGATTACTTCAACACCGGCGCGGGCAAAGGCACACGCGACCGCGTCGTCATCGCCACCAAGTTCTGCGGCAACCTCCACCCCGGCGACCCCAACGGCGGCGGCGCAGGACGCAAGGCAATCATCCACCAGGTCGAAGACTCCCTCCGCCGACTGCAGACCGACCACATCGACCTGCTCTGGGCACACTTCCACGACCAGCACACCCCCATCGAAGAAACCATGCGCACGATGGACCAACTCGTCAAAGACGGCAAGGTCCGCTACATCGGGTTCTCCGACCACCCGGCGTGGGTCTGCGTCAAAGCCCACCACATCGCGATGCTCCGCAACTGGGAACCGCTCGCCGCCGTCCAACTCGAATACTCACTCATCCAACGCACCGCCGAGGAAGCACTCATCCCGATGGCGATGGACCTCGGGCTTGGCGTCACACCCTGGTCACCACTCCGCGGCGGCGTGCTCAGCGGCAAGTTCACCCGTGACTCTCGCCCGCCCGTTTCCGATACCCGCGTCGCCATCGACTCACCCTACCTCAACGACAAAACCTACGACCTCGTCGATCAACTTAAAACAATCGCCGAATCCCACAACGCCACCCCCGCCCAGGTCGCCCTCAACTGGGTGCAGACCCAACCCGGCATCACCTCCACCATCATCGGCGCCAAACGCCTCAGCCAACTCGAAGACAACCTCGGCGCCCTCGAGTTCACCCTCACCACCGAGCAACGCCACTCACTCGAAACCCTCAGTAGTTTCGACAAGCACTTCCCCCACAACTTCCTTGACCGCATCGCCCCGGCCATCCAAAACGGCGCAACGATCAATGCCCTCAAAGCCGACCGCTGGGGCATCGGCCCCAAGTCCGATGAGGACCGCACCAAGCACATTCCATAACTCGCATCTTCCCTCTCCGTGCCCGGCGATGCTCATTGCACAGACTCACCCGTGAACTGTTCATGAAGACGCGGGTGTGGTTATGCGGGCTGGGCAACATCAATACCGAGGATTCCTTTGGATACCAGGTGCCTCTGATTGAGTTTTTTCCGATATTTGCAGGATGAAATACACTCAACCCGCATCAGCCCTCATCCTCACCGCAGCAACAATCGCACTCGCATCAGGATGCGCACAGACCCGCTCGTGGTCACTCAACTCCCCCGGCTCAAGCGTCCAGTGTGCTTATCAGGATGAACAGCCCGCCATCGTCGCAGAAACGGAATCAGACGAACTCGTTATCGGTACCGATCTCGCCTTCGCAGATATCCCCGCCTACGACCGCCCCGCGACCGAGCTCACCCTCGCCGAGATCACCAACGAACTCATCGCGATGCACAACCTCGACCGCCAGCTCGTCCGCTCGAGCATCGATCCATCACAACAAGACCACGATGCCGTCGCCCGTGTCAACGCCATCGACCGGGCGCACACCGATCGCCTCGTCGAGATCGTCGATTACATCGGCTGGCCCACCAGAGGCACCGTCGGGCTCGAAGCAACCCAGGGTGCATACCTTGTCATTCAGCACGCCGGGCACAACACCGCGTTCCAGTCCCGTTGCCTCGATATGATGCTCGACCTCGCACAACGCGGCGAGCTCCCCAAACCCTATGTCGCCCTGCTCACCGATCGCATCAGTGTGTTCAACAACCAGCCCCAAATCTACGGCACACAGATGACACTCGCCAAAGACTCCAACGGCGTCATGCGCCCCGTGCCCAGCTCGCCCATCGGCTCACCCGAGCAGCTCGACGCACGCAGGGCCGAGATGGGCATGCCCGCACACGACAAGTTTGTCACCGCGATCGCCCAAGCCTACGCCGCCTCGCTCGTTGAACCAAACTCACGGTACGCGAGCGTCGAAACCGACTGATCAACCCCTCAACGGGTGCAGCCCCGCTTCAGCGCGTTGGGCATTGAGGTGCACCAACGCCGCCGGGTGTTTGGCAATCAACCGAACCAGTTGAGACAAAGATACATCAAGCCGCACAGCGGCTTTTTTCATGTCCCACCCACAAGCCAACCCAACATCCAACGCCTCAGCAAGCATCGCAGAATACTCGACATGATCCACCGAACACACCACCCGCTGGTTCTTGCACCGCGATCGCCACAACGCAGAGCGAATCTCTCCATCGGGAACATCCACCCGCACCCGCACCGCCAGCTCGATGCGCAGCCGCCGAATCGCGATCCTCTTGTTGACTTCCGACTCCCGCCGTTCACCAGCCCTTGCCGACACCCCACTGGGCGTATGCATCATGGTGACCTGCGTCTGAACCTTGTTGCGATGCTGCCCGCCCGGTCCCGACCCACGCCCCCGACTCATCGTGCATTCATTGAGCAACCGCTCCTCCTCAAACGCCGCGGGGTGCAGTTCACGCTCAACAGGCTTGTCCTCGAATCCACCCATCAACTCAGCACCCCGTAGTCGGCACCGCGCACAGCGTCAGATCATCCACCCGCCCGCTCTTGTACAACTCGTACCCAAGCCCCGCGATCATCGCCGCATTATCGATACAGTATTTCATCTCCGGGATGACCAACTCCAAGCCCTTCTTGTCAGCAAACTCCTCTAGCGCCCCCCGCAGCCTCGAGTTGGCAGCAACCCCGCCGCCAACAATCAGCGATTGCTTCGCCCCCGTCTGCTCCAACGCCCGCTCAAGCTTGAGCAAAACCGCCCGCTCGACCGCTCGCTGAAAACTCGCCGCGACATCACGCACCCGCTCGGGTGTCATCGGCTCGGGCTTGGCAACCTCAAGCACCGGCTTGCCCGCCACCCGTGGCGGAGTCGGACGCCCCTTCACCGTGTAAAGCACCGCAGTCTTCAGCCCAGAAAAACTAAAATCCAGCGACTCCTTTCCAAGCCGTGAGACCGGAAAATCAAACGCACGATCATCCGCGCCCAACCCACCGCCGGCCGCATCAACCCGAGGCCCGCCCGGATGCCCGAGCCCCAAAATCGCAGCAACCTTATCGAACGCCTCGCCCACCGCATCGTCAATCGTCGCCCCCAACCGCGAGAGTTCCGTCGCTGACTTCAACGAATAGATCGAGCTGTGCCCACCAGAGATCACAAGCCCCAACGCCGGGTACGCCGGCATCGAACGATCCAACGCACCCGCCCACAAATGCGCCTGCACATGATCAACCCCAACCAAAGGCACCCCGAGTGCCCAACTCATCGCCTTAGCGCCGCTGAGCCCAACCAAGAGTGATCCGATCAACCCCGGGCGATGCCCCACCGCGATCGCCTCGATCATCTCGCGTGTGATCCCCGCCCGATCAATCGCCTCATCGATCACCCGCAAGATACATTCCTCGTGCGCACGCGATGCGATCTCAGGCACCACACCGCCATACATCTCGTGAAGCTCGTACTGGCTCGCGACCACCGACGAACGCACCGTTCGCCCGTCGACAACAACCGCCGCAGCCGTTTCATCGCATGATGATTCGATCCCGAGCACAATCATGGAATCATCGTTCCCTCTTCGTGCAACTCGATAATCCTCTCAACATCCGCATCGATCAACCACCGCTCAAGATTCTCCCCCGTGATCCGCAACCGCGAGACAACCTCGCCATCGGCATCACGAATCTCAATCACACCCCCAGCAACAAGCACCTCATCACCCCAAAAATCCTTCGGATTCTCCTCCAATCGATCCTCGCTCACCCACTCGCTCGCCGCTGCAACACGCCGATCAAGCCGCACAAGCTCACGCAGCAATCGCTCACGCTGATCACGCAGCGTATTCAACGACGCAAGCCCCACATCATCGCGCGTGTTCGGCTCGATCCCGACCGGCTCGAACACCCCAGACCCAACCCGATGCTGCATCACCCGGACCGCAGCCGTCAACTGCGCATCCTCCAATCGCTCGAGCACCGCATCGGTGTCCGAGACATCGACCGCAACAAACGCATCATCATTCTTCGAGAGCACCTCCTGCTCACGCCGAGCGATCAGCATCGCGTTCTGCTGCTCAATGCTCACCGGCACAAAGTACCCCTCGCTCGGATCAACGCCCCAGACCTTTGAATCATCCCGCCGATGCAACAACCGCCCGCTTGGCAGGTAATAGTGCTGTTCGGTGAGTTTCAATATCCCCGCTCCGCTGGCAAGCTGCCTTACAGACTGCACAGACCCCTTCCCAAAGCTGCGCGTCCCGATCACAACCGCCCGATCATGATCCGCCAACGCCCCGGTCAACACCTCGCTCGCCGATGCGCTCTGCCCATTGATCAACACAACGAGCGGAAACTCTTCGAGCGTCCCCTTGCCTGTCGCAACCGTCACCCGCTCGTCAAAGGCACGCCCACGCGTCGACACAATCGTCCCCTCGTCCAAGAACAGATCCGTAATCGCAACTGCCTCGTCGAGCAGCCCCCCCGGATTGTAACGCAGATCAAGAATCACCCCGCCGAGCCCGCCGCCCGCCTGCTCGCGGGCATTCTCGATCCCCTCACGAACCTCATCTGCACACCCCGGCGTGAACTGGGTGAGCCGAATATACGCGATCTTCTTTTCCGCATCGATCAAGTGCTCCCAGGCGCCCTCGCCGCCCTGCCCACGCATGAACCCCTTGACGGCCTGCACCTTGATGTGATCTCGAATGATCTCGATATCAAGCTCCTCGCCCCCACGCTGAACCGTGATCACCACCGCCGTCCTCGGCTTACCGATAAGAGTATTGATCAACGCATCAATCTCTTTGCCCTCTGTCGATGCACCATCAATAGCCACAACCCGATCCCCCGCCATCACACCCGCACGCCACGCAGGAGACCCGTCCAGCGGCGACGAGATCGTCAACCACCCGTCATCCATGTTCACCTCCGCACCGATCCCAACATACTCACCCGTCAGATCCCGGCTCAGCCTCTCCGTGCCCTCCTGAGGAATATACACACTGAACGGATCCCCCAGCTCATCGACCATCCCATTGATCGCCGCAAGCTGCAGATCCTTGTCCGCCAGATCATCAACATACAGCTGATCAATCATCGAGTGCACATCCACGATCGGATCAAAGAACGAATAGTCCCCACTCATCCGCACCGCGTTGGTCGCCACCGCGATGGTTGACCCCACCACCGCCACCGCGAGAATACTGATCAGGGTTCGAGAACTTGACTTCGGCATCGGATGACTCCCATAATGTTGATCCAGATCGATCAAGCAGGTCTATCCTATATAGTATTGACCCCAAACGCCTCACTGTTCCTTCACCGACCGATCTTTCGAGTCCAACCCACGCCCCAACCACACCAAAGACCCCTCAATGCCCGCACCCACCGAACGCGACACCATCAAAGTCCAATCCGAACGAGCGATGCTGGCTGCCGTCAGACTCCCGGAATCCAAGTTTGATCCAAGGGACCCCTTCGGCGAACTAAGAGAGCTCGCACGCCAAGCCGGCGCCAAGGTCGTCGGCGAACTCGAGCAACGACGCACCAAACCGCAATCCGGCACCTACATGGGCAAGGGCAAGGTCGAAGAACTCCGCGCAATGTGCGACACCGTCGACGCCACCACGATCATCTTCGACCACGACCTCTCACCAAAGCAGATCGCGAATATCGAACAGATCACCGAACGAAAAGTCCTCGATCGCTCCGAACTAATCCTCGACATCTTCGCCTCCCGCGCAACCACCCACGAGGCAAAGCTCCAAGTCGAACTCGCCCAGCTCGAATACACCTACCCACGCCTTCGCGCAATGTGGTCGCACCTCGAACGCATCGTTGGCTCCGGCGGCATCGGCGGCGTGGGCACCCGCGGCCCAGGCGAACAACAACTCGAAATCGACCGAAGGCTCGTGCAGAAAAAGAAAACCGTCCTCACCCGCGAACTCGAATCCATCCAAGAACGCAAAAGACGCGCAGTTGAAAAACGCAACAATGACCACTTCACCATCGGGCTCGTCGGCTACACCAACGCCGGCAAATCCACCCTCTTCAACACACTCACCACCGGCGGCGCCTACGCCGACGACCGCGTCTTCGCAACCCTCATGACACGCACCCGCACCTGGGACCTCGGCGGCGGGCACGAGTCAATGCTCTCCGACACCGTCGGCTTCGTCCGCGACCTCCCCCACCACCTCGTCGCATCCTTCCGTGCAACACTCGAAGAAGCCACCCACGCCGACATGCTCCTCATCCTTCTCGATATCTCAGATCCAAACATCGAAATGCACTACGAGACCGTGCTCGAAACACTCGATGAACTCTTCACCCAAATCGAACAACGCGCCGAGCATGCCGCCATCAAAGCCAAACGCGACGGCAAACCCACACTCCCCATCCCACAACGCCCACGCTACCAGGTCCTGCTCAACAAGGCCGACAAGCTCGAAGACGACACCGAAGTGCTGTACTGGCAGACCCGCGCCCCAGGCGCAATCGCCATCTGCTCGATCGCCTCAGAGACCGACGAACCCCCTATGGGCATAGAGACACTCATCGATCGCGTCCACAGAGCATCCATCGGCCCGATCTCCACACTCGATATCACCGTGCCGCTGTCGGACGCAAAGACCATCCACACCATCGAAAACCGCACAGAGATCCTCAGCCGAGACTACGAGGGGCAGTATGTCACCCTGCGTACAAAGATCGGATCCCGCCAAGTCTCCCAACTCCGCGCCGCCGGCGCACAGATGCAGATATACACCACCGAAGGCGAGCCCGTGCTCCCTGATGAACGCTCACGCGGCTGGCAGTCCTACCAAACTGATTCATAATCGCTCTACTCAATCGCCCGCAGGGTCATCTCGATCTCGATGATCTCCCCCCCGCGATCAACCGTCAGCGTCACCACATCACCGGGCGAAACCTCCAGCAGTGTCGGCCGCCAACGCTCAATCGACTCAAGCTCCTCGCCATCCCAACTCACAATACGATCCTGCTCACGCAGCCCCGCATCCGATGCGCTCGTCTCCGGGAACACCCGCTCGATCACCATCCCACCCTCCGCCGAGTTGCTCGGCAGGATCCCCACTCGTACTGTCGGCTGCTTGTTCGCTTGCTCGCCCTTCGACTGACGACGATGAACAAAACGCTCCCCCGTGGTCGCCGCATCAAGCCCAATCTGTGAACACAAAACCGCGATCCGCACCCCGCCATCAAAGTCAATCAGATCCGGCGTATCCCCAGGCGCATGGTAATCATCATGAAGCCCCGTAAACAAAAACAACGCGGGCACAAGCTCATCATCAAACGACGCATGATCACTCCGCCCCTCGCCCACCGATGACTCGGTCACAATCGCCAGCCCGCTCTGCTCAAAGTGCGTCTCAACAAACCCCTCAAGCCCAGGCGCAGAGTTCAACCCTCCGATCTCCAATGGCTCGTCCTCCAACCGCCCGATCATGTCCATATTCAGCATCAACGCGTGATCATCAATCGCCGCGATCGGATGCTCAACATACCACTTCGACCCATTCAACCCCGATTCCTCGGCGGTAAACGCAAGAAAAAGCACGCTCCTCGCCGAATCATCCTCGCCGAGCAACGCATACTGATCCTTGATCATCTGCGCCGCCAACATCATCCCCGCGGTCCCCGATGCATTATCGTCCGCGCCGGGGTGCAGCTTGCCCACATTGCTCGCGATCCGCGATCCAAACTTGCCGTACCCAATATGATCGTAATGCGCCCCGATGACCACAACCTCATCCTTCAGATCCCCACGCCCCTCGAGCACCGCGCCCACATTATCCGTCATCATCGGCGTGCGCGCAATCTCCACCATCAGCTCAACCGGTTTCTCGCCCAAGTGCCGAACCACCCCGCCAGAGTTCGATTCCGCCACCAAATCCTCCAGCGTCGCGCCAGGATCTTCCCCTGCGAACAAAATCATCTCCGCCACCTCAGCCGTCACCATGATCACCGGAATATCAAACTTCGGCGCACGCCCCATCCCCATCCCCGTGTTCGCAGGCGCCGTCGATTCAATCGTCTCAAGCAAATCAACCCGCTCATCATCGGCGCCCGGAGGCGAAACAATCATCACCGCCGCCGCATTCCGCCGTGAGAGCGCACTCACCTTATAACTCAGCCTCGAATGATGCGACCATCCTTCATCCCGCCAAAGACTCCGCCCATCCTCATCCATCGGCTCATAGTTAAGGCACAACGCGATCCGCCCCTCAAGCGATGTGCTGTTCTCAAACCCCATGTACCGACCAGGTCCAGAGACCACCGCATACCCCGCAAAGGTAACAGGCGCAGAAAGATCGTCCGATCCAGAATACGAGAGCACAGAATAATCCTTGCCATGCACAAGCCCGACCCCGTCGATCGTCAGCCTGGTCGCCGCGGCGCTCGTCGTCACACCCATCTGCATCGATTGCCGATACGACACACCCACGCGAATCTCATCCTCACCATCAGCGCCCGTGGTCTTCACATCGAACGCTGGGCTCAACCCAAGCTCCGCAAATCGGTCCTCAATAAACACCGCAGCCTGCTCAATCCCAAGCGACCCTGGCACCCGCCCCTCCCTCGCAGGATCAGACAAAAACTCCACCATCTCCTGATACCGATCGACCAACGCCGCATCCATCTCAGGAAGCTCTTCTCGGGTAATCTCTCGAGCCGCACGCTCCTGATGCCTCTGGTTCTCACGCAGCTGACGCTCCGCCCGCGCCTTACGGACCTGCTCCGCGGTCTCCGGGCCAGATGCCCCCGCGAAAAGCGGCGAACACGAAATCAGCATACAAACCAAAATCAAAGCACGAATCAACATCTCGAGTTCCTCCGGACACCATGTCCCGATCAGTGTACCAGATCACACGCCCAAAGTTGAGCCGATCACGAGTTGTTCACAAACCACCTCAGCCGGTAGTTCCCGTCCTCAAACACCGCATCGATCCCCACCCACCGAAGCTCCGGATGATCACCGCCATAAATCCCGATCCGGAAAGTCCGCTGCCCCATCGGCTTCACCAATGTCCCAGGCGTGTACTCCCCCATCGGCAAAAAATGAAACAACCGAAACACATCACGCTCACGCAGCTTGATCTCATCAAACGCCAACCCCGGATCAAGCCCCCGCTCAACAAACTCATCGCGGGTCACCGTGCTCAAAATCTGCTCCGTAAAAAGCTCCCGCTCCTCGTTCTGGATCGCATGCGTGATATGAGACATCAGATGCGTAAACGACTTCGAATGCAGCGTCACCTCGCCATGCTCATCCACCTGGCGGATCCCACCCTCAGGCACCGCAAAGATCGCAGACTTCGTATGCGTCCGCGCAGCCGAAGGCGTGCTGGATTCAACCCCGGGCACACCCGAGAGCAGATTCTTGTGCGACACCACACGCTCATACTTGCACCCACCCAACGCAAGCAAAGAAACCACCAATCCAACAACAAGCAGAGCGCGAAACATCACACCCCCTCTACGCCTGCGCCCACCGAGGGGTTCCCCTGCGATCCATCCTGCTGCCCGCCAGTATCCACCGCCTCGAACACAGGAGCATCCCGCCCGCGCTTCCACAGGCTGTGCCTGGCGTGCTCATCGGGCTGCGTATTGGTAGTCCGCCAGTGCGCTCCGCGTGATTCCGTCCGCGCCAACGCAGAACGCACAATCAGCCAGCCCGCGGTAAGCATATTCTGCACTTCCCATCCCTCGGGCGACTCAAACACCTTGTCCAGCGTATATCGACCCCAGAAATCAAACATGTCCATCGCATCAGACAGCTTCGAGCCCGCCCGCTCGATCCCCGCGTTGATCCACATCGCAGACTGCAGCGATGAACGCACATCGCCAAGGTCCAGCTCCGCCCGCGAGCTCACATCAATGTTCGAGACCACCGTCGCAGGCGTAACCGGATGATCGCCCACACGCCCCGCCGCCTGCTCGCCCGCGATCGCCCCCATCACCAACCCCTCAAGCAGCGAGTTGGATGCCAACCGATTCGCACCATGCAACCCCGTGCATGAAACCTCGCCCACCGCCATCAGATTCCCCAAATCCGTCCACCCATTCAGATCGGTCCTCACGCCCCCGATCGTGTAGTGAGCCGCCGGATGAACCGGAATCAGATCAACCCGTGGATCAAGCCCAAAGCTTTCAAGCGTGGAGGTAATCCCAGGGAACCGCTGGGCGAAGCGTTCGATATGCCGACAATCCAGCCACACATGCTTCCCCCCCTGCATCGCGATCTGCTCCACAATCGCACGCGAAACAACATCCCGCGGCGCCAACTCCGCAAGCTCGTGCACCGAATCCATAAACCGTTTCCCCGCGTGATCGAGCAGGTGCGCACCCTCCCCGCGGACCGCCTCAGAGATCAACGCCCTCGCCGCTCCGGGCACATACAGCGTCGTCGGGTGAAACTGCACAAACGCCATATCCTGCAGCGTCGCCCCCGCACGATGCGCGATCGACAACCCATCCGCGGTTGCCACACGCGGGTTGGAAGTCTCACGGTACACCTGCCCCGCCCCGCCCATCGCCAAGATCGTCGTCCGCGCCCAGATCACCTGCAGCCCATACCGCGTGTGCCAGGTAATCGCCCCCACCACCGCAGCACCAACACGCTCGGACGCGGTCAGCAAATCAATCACAAAGCAATGATCAAAGACACGGATCGCGGACTCATCGCCAACCCGCTTCTCCAAACACCGCTGCAACTCCAGACCCGTCGCATCACCCCCAGCGTGGTACACCCGCGAAGCGGTATGCCCGCCCTCACGCCCGACCATCAGCGAGCCCAGCTCGGTGCGATCAAAATCCATCCCCCACTCGATCAGTTCTTCAAGCCGCCCGGGTCCATCCGTGCACACAAGCCGGACCGCCGGCTCATCACAAAGCCCAGCCCCCGCGATCATCGTGTCCCGTATGTGCGCCTCGACCGAATCATCATCGCGGAGCACCCCCGCGATCCCCCCCTGCGCCTTCGAGGTATTCGTCAACCCAACCGCATCCTTCGCACAAACGATCACATCGCCGCCCTCCGCCGCCGCAACCGCAGCACGAAGCCCCGCGACACCCGACCCAAGCACGAGCGTGTCACAAAATATCTGAGGCAGCAGCCCCGTGCGAAACGGGATCAAATACCGACGCTGATCGTAGATGGATTCCAACTCACCCCTCCCCATCGTCGCTTCGGCATCCGCACGAATGACTCCCGCATCCCCCGCCCCCACACGCCTGAGGCTCAGGCATCGCACCGAGCAAGAGGTGCACCTTCGCATTCAAATGCCATGCATGATGCTCAAGATGCCAGCAGAAATACGCGCTGAGCTTGCGGACATCCACTGCACCACGATCCGGGTGCAATCCCTCGCGGTTCCACTGGTCTTCACTCAGCTGAACCAACAACGCCACACCCCACGCCCGCGTGGTGTGGATCATCGCGAGATCCCCGCCAATCGGCGGACGGAGGTTCGAGCCCTCCGTGCACCCATAAATCCCCCCATCAATAAACGCATCCTCATCCCAGAGCGCAAGCGTCGGACGCTCCTCCGCGATGATCTTGCGGATCCGATGCACCCACACCGTCTCCGCATCAGCAAGATGCCCCAGAAGCACACGCAACGGCCAACGCCCCACCCCGGCATCGGGCAGCCACGCCTTATCAATCGCATCATTATCCAACTCACAAACACGCGGATCGAAATGATCAATCCCCACGCTCATCCTCGCAACCAACGCATCGGTCTCAAGGTCCATTATCTCACGAAGCGAAGGCATCGGCGGAAATCGGTCATCATTCATCATGAACCATGATACGATCAAGACGAGTGCAATTCTGCCCCCAACCTACACCCCATCCAGGATCTCAAGCATCTCGCCCAGATACTTCTCATAGTTCTTCCACCGCTGTCGGCTCGATTTGTAGATCGGGCTGCGTACCTGCCCAACACTGGCGGTATTCACCGCATTCTTACTCTTGTGGTGCTCCATACACGCCGGATCAAACCCCAGCCCGATATGCCCGAGCAACGCACGGACCTGCTTCTCAGGGTCCGCGGTCAGATCCTCATACGACGACTCCATGATCTCGATCCCCAGAGTCGACCGCCAATACTCCATAACCTCAAGATACCCAAGATACTGCTCCGCGCAGCTCTTCAGATCTCGCGCATACAACTGCCGAGCGCCAAACCGCTGAAAATAAATCGACAAACAAGTATCGCGAGCATCCCGCACACACTGAATATACCGCGCCCCGGGCAGCACCCTGATCATCGCTCCAACAAACAGATAGTTCTCAGGCATCTTGTCGCACACCCGTATGATCTTCTCACTCGGGCACTTCTCTTGAAGCATCTTTAGGTAGCCTTCCCCGTGCTGATCCGCAAGCTTCTGGGTCAACGCACTGTTCTCTTGCGCGTGCATGATCTCGTTGATCATCGCGCTCTCCCCGATCCCGCCCGCCTGCGGATGCGCCGCGATCACCTGCTCGGTCAGCGTCGTCCCCGATCGCGGCATCCCGATGATAAACACCGCCCGCGAAGCATCAACATCCGCCCGAGGCATCCCGTCGATGATCTCCTTGCGAAACCCACCCATGTGCCGATCAAACGCATTGACCCGACCCTCACCCGCCATCGTGTTCCCCCGCTGAAAACTCTCAAATGCCTTGTCGTACTCGCCCTCCGCATCATATAAATGCCCAAGCACAAAGCAGAGCTCCTCGCGCTGAGACGCCGGGATCTCGACCCGTTCAAGCCCCCCGCGTACCATATCAATCCCCTCGCCATACCGCTTGAGTTGGCGAGCAAACTGCCCATACTGCACCACCAACCCGGGATCAAAGTTTTCCTTAAGCGCCCCGCTCACCAGCTCCATCGCCTTCTCAATCTGCCCGGTCCCCTGAAACAGCAACGCCTTGGCAGAAAGAGCCCTCGGGTGCGCAGGACTCCGCTTCAATGCCTGATCGAGCGCCTGATGACTATCGCGAATCTGGTTCAGCTTCCGAAACGCCAACCCAAGGGTGCAGTAAATCTCCGGATCCCCCGTGAGCTGGGCAGCATACTTCAGATGCCGAATCGACTCCCGCGGCTTCTCAAGCGACGCCAAAGACATCCCCAGCATATGAAGCACCCGCGGATCCGATGGGTTCTTCGCCAGCGTCTCCTTAAGCAAGGTCACCGCGACATCATACTGCCCCGCCTCGATCAGCTGCGCACACCTGACCAGCGTTTGCCCCCGCAGGGACTGATCCGCACCCATTCCTGACTGACTCATCTCGACTCCTCACAAGGCAACTCATCGCCCTCTAATCCAGCCTATGCACCCAACCCTCATCAATCGGACTCGAATCCCATCCCAAGGGCTTGATTCTTCGTCCCGATCGCTAGAATCCACACCCCCGCCCAGCCCGGAGCACCCAAGATGACCAACCAACTCACCCAACCACCACACGCACCGCACACCGCCTCGCAACCCGACGGAGCCAAGATGAATTCCAACCTCGACGCCCCCGCCTTGTTCCCCGCCCGCCACATCGGACCACGCGACCACGACCTCGCAGAAATGCTCCAAACGCTCGGCGTTTCATCAATGGACGAGTTCATCGCCCAGGTCATCCCCGCCGACATCCGCCTCGACCGTCTGCTCGACCTCCCAGATGCACGCACCGAGCACGCACTACTCACCGACCTCCAAGAAACCGCAGCCAAAAACACCGTCTACCGCTCATGCATCGGCACCGGGTACCACGCCACCATCACCCCCACCGTCGTCCTCCGCAACATCCTCGAAAACCCCGCCTGGTACACCCAGTACACCCCCTACCAAGCCGAACTCGCCCAAGGTCGCCTCGAAGCGCTCCTCAACTTCCAGACCATCATCGCCGACCTCACCGGGCTCCCCCTCGCCAACTCCTCCCTGCTCGACGAAGCAACCGCCGCCGCCGAAGCAATGAGCATGTGCGTCCAGATCGCCCGCGGCAAACGCCGCCGCTTCCTCGTCGCCGATGACTGCCACCCCCAGACCATCGAGGTCGTCCAGACCCGCGCCAAGTCCATGAACATCGAAGTCGTCGTCGCCCAAACGCCCGATTTCAACCTCGAAGACGACCAACTCGCCGGCGTCCTCGTCCAGTACCCCACAACCGACGGCCGCATCGAATGCTACAAAGACCTGGCCGATCGCGCACACGCCAACAACACAACCGTCGTCGCCGCCGCAGATCTACTCGCCCTCACACTCTTCACACCCCCCGCCGAGTGGGGCGCAGACATCTGCGTCGGCTCCGCCCAACGCTTCGGCGTCCCTATGGGCTTCGGCGGCCCACACGCAGGGTTCATGTCCACACACGACGAAAACATCCGCAAAATGCCCGGCAGAATCATCGGCATCTCCCGCGATGCCCACGGCGACCCCGCCTACCGCCTCGCCGTCCAAACCCGCGAACAACACATCAAACGCGACCGAGCAACAAGCAACATCTGCACCGCACAGGTCCTCCTCGCCATCATGGCCTCCTTCTACGCCGTCTACCACGGGCCCAAGGGGCTCACCGCCATCGCCACACGCATCCGCACCCTCACCGCCACCCTCCGCGCAGGGCTCATCGAGCAAGGGCACGAAATCAGCGATGACCTCGTCTTCGACACCCTCCGCGTGCGCGTCCACGGCGGATACCGCAAAGCAATCTCCGCAGCCGCAGATATCAAAAAAATCAACCTCCGCGATTTCCACGACGGCTCCTTCGGCATCACCCTCGACGAAACCAGCGACCGCGCCCTGGTCGCCGATCTGCTCGAAGTGTTCGCAGACCAAAAAAACCGCGACCTCGACCAACTCGCGGGCAGTGCGAATCTCGAAATCCCGCCGGTCTTCAAACGCACCACCCCCTTCATGCACCAGCCCGTATTCAACGAACACCACTCCGAGACCGAGCTCCTCCGCTACATGTACAAGCTCCAATCCCGCGAGCTCTCCCTCGCCCACTCCATGATCCCGCTCGGCTCGTGCACCATGAAGCTCAACGCCACCACCGAGATGATCCCCGTCACCTGGCCACAGTTCGCCCACCTCCACCCCTTCGCCCCCGCCTCGCAAACCAAGGGCTACACCGAGCTCACCACCCAACTCGAATCCTGGCTCGCAGAAATCACCGGATTCCAAGCCGTCTCACTCCAGCCCAACGCCGGCTCTCAAGGCGAGTTCGCCGGCCTCCTCGCCATCCGCGCCTACCACGATGCCAACAACCAGCCCAACCGCACCATCTGCCTCATCCCCAACTCCGCCCACGGCACCAACCCGGCCTCCGCAATCACCGCCGGAATGAAAGTCGTCGGTGTCAAAGTAGCCGACACCGGCGCAATCGATGTCGATGACCTCAAAGCAAAAGCAGAACAGCACCGCGAAAACCTCGGCGCTGTCATGATCACCTACCCCTCAACCTGCGGCGTGTTCGACGACCGCATCCGCACCATGATCGACACCGTCCACGACAACGGCGGACTCGTCTACCTCGACGGTGCAAACATGAACGCCCAACTCGGGCTCTGCAGACCCGGTGACTACGGCGCAGATGTCTGCCACCTCAACCTGCACAAAACATTCTGCATCCCCCACGGCGGCGGAGGCCCCGGCGTTGGACCCATCGGTGTCAACGAAAAACTCAAACCATACCTCCCATCCCACTCCGTAGTCCCCCCGACCAACGCAACTGATTCTCCAGTTGGCGCAGTCGCCGCCGCACCCTACGGCAGCGCCTCAATCCTCCCAATCTCCTGGTCCTTCATCGCCCTCATGGGCCCCCGCGGTCTCAAGAAAGCCTCCCAAGCCGCCATCGTCAACGCCAACTACATGGCCGAACGCCTCAAGCCCCACTACAACATCCTCTTCCAAGGATCCCAAGCCAGGGTTGCCCACGAGTTCGTACTCGATTGCCGCCCATTCAAAAAATCCGCCGCCATCGAGATCGACGACATCGCCAAACGCCTCATCGATTTCGGGTTCCATGCCCCGACCATGAGCTGGCCCGTCCCCGGCACCCTCATGGTCGAGCCCACCGAATCCGAATCCAAGGCCGAGCTCGACCGCTTCTGCGATGCCCTCATCACCATCCGCCAAGAGATCGCCGAGATCGAATCAGGCAAAATGCCCAAAGACGACAACCCCCTCAAGGGAGCCCCCCACACCATCGCCGCCGTCGCCGATGACCACTGGAACCACCCCTACACACGCCAACAGGCTGCTTACCCCGCACCCCACCTCCGCGATTCAAAGTTCTGGGCCCCCGTGGGTCGCGTCGACAACCCATACGGCGACCGCAACCTCGTCTGCTCATGCCCCTCAATGAGCGACCTCACCGAATTAGATAAAATATAAACCCAACAACCAATCAATCCCAGATTGGCCCCTTGGACAACTAGACATTGTCCACGAGTTTGAAGATACTTCCAGACGCATCCGCGTCTATAGCCGCCTTAGCTCAGTTGGTAGAGCGAAGCTTTCGTAAAGCTTAGGTCGTGAGTTCGAGTCTCATAGGTGGCTTTCTTTTCCCACAATTCTTCACAATGCCCATGCCCTCTGGGCGCCTCATACACACCATAAATACGCCCCTTTGCCGCATAACCGGCTTTTCTTCCCACATCCAACCCGTGATTTCGATCATTGCTCAAAACCGCAACTCCCTCTTGTGCGTATCGGTCGATATCTGGTACACTCAACCAGCGTCCCGCCCCTGCTTGCGAGACTCAAACAACCATCCGCCGCCGTAGGCCGATGGCACCACAGGTCCACACGGCGTCCCCGGATCAACGCCGTCCCCACCGGACCAAACCGTTGTCGACCACAAACCCAGCAACCACCCCGCTGAACCCGACAACCCGATCCCCTGGAGCACCCCAATGAAATCCACCCGCAACGCACTGCACACCGCCGCATCGATCGCCCTGCTCTCCGGCGCAGCCTTCGCATTCATCGCGATCTCACCGATCACCCAGGCGACCAACGCCATGATCCAACTCGACGATGACGCCTACACACGCCAAGCCAAACGCGACAACCT
Organism: Phycisphaerales bacterium; assembly: GCA_029260265.1. Lineage (GTDB taxonomy): Bacteria > Planctomycetota > Phycisphaerae > Phycisphaerales > UBA1924 > UBA1924. The sequence goes on along the minus strand of JAJDDO010000026.1, from coordinate 58,091 downwards.
CCGGCTCATGTCCAAGTCCATCACCCTCGATGTCGAAGACCAGCCCGTAGAAGATGTCTTCCGATTCATCGCAGATGTCACCGGCGCAGACCTTGAACCAATCTACCTCGATGCCAACAGCGTATCCGCCGAAGGCATCGACCCCGAAACCCTCATCACCATCAAAGCCAAAAACATCTCCGCGATCACCCTCCTCGAACGCGTCCTTGATCGCACCAACAGAGTCGAACAACCCGGCGATGACTACACCTGGCAGTTCACCGATTCCGGCTCCATCGAGTTCGGCCCAAAGTCAGAGCTCAACCGACATCAACGCCTCGAAATCTACGACATCGCAGACATGCTCTTCATCGTCCCCACCTTTGACAACGCACCAGAGTTCGACCTCCAAAGCGCCGTCCAACAAGGCGGCAGTGGCGGCGGTGGATCCACCAGCCCATTCACCGGCGGCGATGACGACCTCGACACCATCAGCACCGCAGATCGCGCCTCCGCAATCCAAAACCTCATCGAAACAACCGTCGAGCCAGACCAATGGGCAAACGCAGGCGGCGACGGTGCATCAATCACCATCTACGGCAGTAGCTTCATCGTCACCGCATCCGACTATGTCCACCGCCAAATCGACGGCTACGACTTCTGGCCCGCACGCCTCACGCAAATCGGCGTAAAAGACGGACAACGCAATGTCCGCATCAAGGGCGATCCAAAGTACCGCAAGTCAAACACACGACCATAATCACACCAATCACAATCGCATCCTCTTTGAAGACCCCGGCTCGTGCGGGGTCTTTTTTTGCATTCGCTCCCGCTCAATACGGATTTCTTGATCCCCTTCTGCTACATTCAGCATCCACGGAGCCCCAAATGCCGCTAGCAAAGATGCGCCCAACATTCAATCTCACTTCCGCCAGCGATGTGAACTCAACGCTCGACCAACTCCGTTCATTGGTATCCGAGGATGACTACCCGATCGACGGGCGCATCGCCGGCAACGCCGTGATGCTCGTCATCCCCCCCCGCGCACGCCACTTCTGGTCCCCCTGGCTGCATATCGAAGTCCTCGAACACACCACCAACAGTCCACTCGCTTCCATCCAGGGACGCTTCGCACCAAACCCAAGCGTCTGGACAGGCTTCATGCTCACCTACATCGCCCTCATCACGCTGATCTTCTTTGCAGCCATCTTCGGCTTCGCCCAACTCATCATGCACAACCCGCCCTGGGCATTCGGGCTGATCCCCGCCCTGCTCATCGCCGGCGCGATCATGTACTGGTCCTCGCTGGTCGGGCAACGCCTCGCCAACAGTCAGATGCACGAACTCTACGACGCCGTCGCCTCCGTGGTCGCCGCTCAATCACCCGCCGATTGACACCACGCCGGGCTGAGCAAGAATCGTCTCGAGCCGATGCTCCCACAAATGCCGCTCTTCTACAACCTGCCGCCCGCGCTTGCTCATCTCGATCGCAGCATCCGGATTCGCCAGCATCTTGTCCACACAACCCCGCGCCGTCGCCGCGCGCGCACTGTCATACAAACCAACACAACTCTGCTCGCCAACAAACTCCCGCCGAACAATCAACCGATCATCCGAGACCGCCGCGCACCCCGCCGCCATCGCCAGCAGCACACGCTCCGAAGAAGAATGCACAAACTGCGTAGGACCCCAAGCCAATGCAACCCGCCCAAGCCCAAACGCACCCGCCACCTCGCTGTACCCAACCCGCCCCTCATACGAAACCGTGCCGCTGCACACCCTCGCCCACTCCTCGCCCCCGAACACCCCAACACGCAACCCCTGCAGCGATTCCATCGCCGAAACACGCCGATGCCGATTCACCGCCGCAATCACAAGCCGCCAGAACAACTTCCCCGTCGCCCACTTGCCCGTAATCACCCCCCGCGACCCCATCACCACATCACACGCCTGCACATACCCCATCGCCGGGTGTGTGATCATCAACGCCACGATCTCCCGCACCATGTGACCAATGTCCGGGCTCAACCGCTCGAGCACCGATTCATACTCCTCAACCGAACCGATCGACCCGGTGAGCACCACATCAAACTCTTTCGCATCCCACGCCTCCCGCGTGATCGCCGCCGGGTCGCACAACGCCCCCCGTGCAATCCCATGCGCCATGTAATCGTGCTTCATCCCAGGCCAATGCATCGCCAACAAATGCACATCATCAACGCAAGGCAAACACAACCGATAGTTGCTCATCCCATTCATCTCATGCCACGCATCGAGCACATCGTCAGGCAACCCATACGGATGATCCACAAAGATCTGCACCCCCCGCAACGAACTCCCCGGCGTAAACAACGCCGGCGGCAACACATCCACCGACATCGGCGCATTGAAAAACACAAACACCCCGCTCGTCGGATGCTCATCCTTGCCAAGTTTCATCACCCGCGCATCATGCCCGCACGAGACAAACGCCTCGTGCAGCTCATGGGCCATCACCCCGAGCAACCCATACGCCGACTCATACTCACCCTGAATCCAAATAGTCTCATGCATACCAGCAGATCGGCCAACACCACCCCATCCCCACAACATCCCCTCCCCTCTATCCCCAGTAGAATGGGCTTCCAGCCCGTTTCTTCACCCCTTTCCCCAAAACAGGCTTCCACCCCATTTCTTCACCCAATCTCCCTCCCTCTCCCATTCATGGGAGAGGACCACGGCGAGGGTCTTCACTCTCTTTCTTCCCGCCCATCCTTTTTCCTCCCCCGGCCTTCGGAAGAGATGGCTGTATGCCCCGACGGAGCACTCCGGCGCTCCTTCATGCTCTTCAATCGTCAACACAGCCTACCGCCACCCAAGTACCCATACAATCCACCCACGCACATCCTCGAGTTCGGCGGCATCACCGATGACCCCGCCGATACCGAACAATGGAAACACCCGGTCGCCTACCACTCGACAACCCGATGAATCAGGTGCCCATGTTGGCTGCTGGGTTTGTCGCTGATCAGAGGTACGGACTAGAGAACCTAACGGCTGCTCCCGCACTTGGAATGTAAACAGAGGCCTGTTTGCAACTCAGACATGGGCAGAGGCGAAACTTGCTGGTGGAAACATCCCTGAATCGGCTGATCGTACTAAGGCTCGGCTCGTGCCCGGAGTGAATCTGTGGTATGCGAGATACCTCGATGAATACTTCAATGGATTTGAAGAAGATGATGACCGTTGATTAGCTGCTGTACTTGCTGAGGATGCGTCGCATATAGCCCAACTCACTAAAGAGCCCAGTTCCTCGGCGGGTTTGCTGATGGTAGAGGAATTTCCTTTGGTAAGTTTCGAAGCGGCTCACCTCCAGATGATTCGTCAGTGAGGGCTCCTCTTTCAAAGGATCCACTGGAGGTTCGGGGTATTCTTCTAGAAAATGGTGGGGGAGGAGGGGTGGATAGGTGATGCTTTCCCGCTCAAGAATTTTGATGAATGATCTTAGGTCATCTCGGAACTGTTCAAGGCCCTGAATGCTCATGTTTGCAAGCCCCGCCGTCGAAGCAAGCTGCATGTCATTGTATGGAGTCTTATTCATGCGGTCCCTGTTGTAGACCCGTTGCATTTCGCTGAGTTCATGCAGCAAGGCCAACTTAGTGGACCGATGAAGATCAGATTGATAACCTGAGAACGCTGTCAGAGAGACTCCAACAGCCACCATGACAATCAGCCACACCAGAAACCGCTTCAATAGAATTCCCTTCCTGTTCCTTCACTGTCCCCCATACACAAATTGTACCCCTCACCCCTCCTCAGCAAAAGCCTTTCCAGGGGTTTCTCTAGAATATTCCGGAGCCTCGACCGACCGCGACGACGACCAAGCAACCCCCGCCGCCGCCCACGACTTCATCCCCCTCGAAGATCTCAACACAATCCTCGAATCCAACCCCGCCTCCATCGACGGCGACTGGATCATCTACCCCGCCCACGAGCACCAATCCCCCATCCGTTTTCACCGCTCTGCGCCTAGTATTCCCCTCACAAACACCCCAATATCCTCCCCCAAAAGGACACCAGATATGACCACCACCGCCTCCCCCATCACCATGACCAACGGCGAACTCTCCGTCCCCGCAAACCCCATCATCCCCTTCATCGAAGGCGACGGCACTGGACGAGATATCTGGGCCGCCTCCGTACGCGTCTTCGACGCCGCAGTCGAAAAAGCATACAACGACGAACGAAAACTCCACTGGCACGAAACGCTCGCAGGCGAAAAAGCATTCAACCAAACAGGCGAATGGCTCCCCGAAAAAACACTCGAAGACTTCCGCAAGTACCTCGTAGGCATCAAAGGCCCACTCACCACACCCGTCGGCGGCGGCATCCGCTCGCTCAATGTCGCACTCCGCCAAGTCCTCGACCTCTACACATGCCTCCGCCCCGTCCGCTGGTTCGACGGCGTACCCACCCCCGTCAAACGCCCAGACCTCACCGACATGGTCATCTTCCGTGAAAACACCGAAGACATCTACGCCGGCATAGAGTTCGAAGCAGGCACAGACGACAACGCCAAGTTCCAAAAACTCCTCAAAGACAACTTCCCAGACCGCTACAACAAAGTCCGCTTCCCAAACACCTCAGGCTTCGGCATCAAACCAACCTCCAAAGAAGGCACCACCAGAATCGTCAAGGCCGCCATCCAGTACGCCATCGACAACAACCGCGACTCCGTCACCCTCGTCCACAAGGGCAACATCATGAAGTTCACCGAAGGTGCATTCATGGAGTGGGGCTACCAAGTCGCCGCGGAACTCTTCGGCGCAACCCCCCTCGACGGCGGACCATGGCACACCATGACCAACCCAAACACCGGCAAACAAATCATCATCAAAGATGTCATCGCCGACGCCTTCCTCCAACAAATACTCACACGCCCCGCAGAATACTCCGTCGTCGCCACCATGAACCTCAACGGCGACTACATCTCCGACGCCCTCGCCGCCTGCGTCGGAGGCATCGGCATCGCACCAGGAGCCAACATCAACTACGACACCGGCACCGCCATCTTCGAAGCCACCCACGGCACAGCCCCCAAGTACGCCGACCAAGACAAGGTCAACCCAGGCTCACTCATCCTCTCCGGCGAGATGATGCTCCGCCACATGGGATGGACCGAGGCCGCAGATTTAATTATCAAGGGAATCAACGGCGCAATCGGTGCAAAGATGGTAACCTACGACTTCGAGCGTCAGATGGACGGCGCAACCCTACGCAAGTGCTCAGAGTTCGCGAGTGATATTGTTAATCATATGTCTTAATAAGAATCAATGTGTAGTTAACTTGTATAGTAATAGCCAGTAGTTCTCAAAAACGCTATGATGATCTAGACAGAGAATGAGAGTTGATTTTGATGGCAAATATTTCATTAATGTCCCAAGAAGTAGAGGATTTTGCAATCCTTGTTGAAGAAACTACTAGATCAACAAATGAAGGCGTAAAGCATTTTGTCGAACCAGCTCAAGGAGCTCTTAGGCGTGTCCTAAGCAAACGCCATCAACTGGTTTTTGGCCGACGAGGGTCTGGGAAGTCGAGCTTGCTTAGAAAGGCTTCTCATGATTTGGCAAAATCTCGTCAACCCCATGCATGGGTTGATTTAGAACCATTTAAAGGCCACAGCTACCCAGATCTGTTGATTAGCATTCTTATTGAATCTCTTAATTCATTTCAATCTTGGATTGATGATCAGGCAACTGCGGCAACAAACAAAACGAGTTTTTGGAAAAGGTTTATTCAAGGAAAGCCAACCAGCCCTCCGCTTGATCGGGCAAAATGCAAAAAGCTGTCTGAGAGCTTTACGAAAATAATTAGTGAGTTAGAGTCTGAGTTACACTCAGAAGATAATGCGGAAATTACTCAGACATCATCCTCTTCAGTAGGTACATCTTCAACATCTTCACTAGGCGCAGGGCTGTCCCAAGGGCCTATAGGTGCTAATGCATCACAAAATGCGTCTTCAGATCATTCGATTTCAAATGAGAATGTTGAATTAAGAAAAAGATCAAAAATTGATTTTCTGCGTAGAAATATAATGAAATACCAGAAGCTGTTCGATGGCTTGCAAGAAGTCTCGCCAGAGGGTTCTAGCTATCTTTTTTTGGATGATTTGTATCATATTCGTCGTGATGATCAGCCGCAAGTAATCGATTATTTTCATTCGATAGCCAAGGGACATAGCTTGTGGCTCAAGATTGGTACGATCAGGCATAGGAGCAACTGGTATCTGCATGGTGATCCGCCAATTGGTGTAAAATTGGGAGACGATGCTGATGAGATAAATCTTGATTTGACTCTTGAAAAATATGAAGTGACAAAAGCTTTTTTGGTACAAATTTTGAGCAACCTGGCTAATGCAACTAATATTTCGCATAAAGACATTCTCACAACTGGAGCGGTCGATAGATTAGTGCTCGCGAGTGGCGGGGTGGCTAGAGATTTTCTAGGAATATTGCGAAGGGCTATAGGCGTCGCCCAGGAGCGGCATGTTTCGGGAGGGCAAAGCCGAATTGGTGCGGAAGATGTCAATATGGCAGCTGGCGATTATGACACTACTAAAAGAGATGAGTTTAAGCGAGATATTTTTAGTGAAGAAGAAAATAGTTTGGATAATATTTTTGGAGAGGTTAAGGTTTTTTGCTTAGATGAGGCAAACTCCAATTGTTTTCTTCTTGACCAGTCGGATTCAGGGGAAAAAATTGATGTCTTGGCTGAGTTAGTCGATTTGAAGTTGCTCCACAAAGTACGGTCACGAATTTCCGTTAATACTAAATCGCAGCAAGGTAAAATATTTGAAGCATATATGCTAGATCTCAGTCAATATTCTGGTGCAAGGAAGCGTAGGGGTTTAGAGCTAATCGAATTTTGGAAGAAGGATTCTGAGAACAAACTTAGAAAATCATCCTTGATATTCCATTTTTGATTCCGTGTGATGAGTGCCACGCGAGTGATTTTCAACATCCAACCCCGTGCGCACAAACAATCCCCGCCCGCCCAAATTCCCCCAACTCCCCAAAACAGTTTTTACCCCCTCCCCCCCAACAACTTACGCCCGTTTCCCCCGCCCCAAACACCCCATCCCGTGCGCACAAACCCGTCCCGCCGCCCATCTACGGAGGCGGGCTTTTCTTTCCTCCCACGCAAACAGGGAGCGACCGATGCACACCAACACCACAACCACCCCTTCCCCCCTCTCCCTCCCAAATCGAAACGGCCGGGATGAGGGTCTTCCATCCACCTCTTCCCCCACCCTCACCGAGCCCATCCTCGAATCCCTCCTCGACCCCGCCCTCACCCCGATCGACATCTGCAAGATCCACGCCCTCACCCTCTCGGCCCTCGCCGCCATCATCGCCTCAGACGCCTACCAGCAAGCCGCCGCCGCGATCACCACCATCAACGCCTCCCGCTCCCCCGTCATCGACTCCAATGCCAAACTCCAATCTCAGTCAGCCGCAACCGAACTCGCCTCCCTCGCGATCACCGCCGCCGAAGACATCACCCCCTGCGCCGCAGCCAACAGCCCCAAGCTCATCGCAGCCAAAGCCCGCCTGCTCGAAACCGCCCGCAAATCCCTCCGCCCGACCGCTCCGCCATCCATGCGACTCACCGGCAATCCGAACCTAGAGTCCCCTCATGGCCAAATCGAGACAAACCCTCAACAAGATCGCACACGAAGCCGAGCTCGCATACCGTCAAGAAAACTACGGCCGATCCATGCTGCTCTACCGCAAAGCCCTCAAGCTCGACAAAAACGACGCCGAACTCCTCAAACGCTACGGGCACATCCTCACCCTCTCCGGCAAAAGCAAAGAAGCCATCGAATACCTCGAACGCGCCTGCAAACGCCGCCCGAATCATCCCCCCACCCTCATGACCCTCTCCTTCGCCAAGCTCAAAATCGGCGACTACGACGGCGTGCTCGACACGCTCAACCGTGTCCTCCGCGTCGACCCCTCGCACGGCGCAGCCCTGCTCGGCAAAGTCAGCCTCTTCCTCGACGCCGGCACCCCCGAACTCGCCGAGGGTGTCCTCGACGAAGTGCTCAAAGTCTCCAACCCCGACCCCCATGTGCTCATCGCCCAAGCAAAGCTTGCACGCTCAACAAAGAACTACGCCGTCGGCATCGACGCCGCCCAACGCGTCCTCGACAATCCTGATTCTCCACAAAACCTAAAAATCACCGGCGGCTTCGCCCTCGGCCACCTCCTCGACGCCACCGCCGAATACGACGCCGCCTTCGAAGCCTTCACCAACGCCAACGCCATCCGCCCCGCCTCAACCCCATCCCACGCCAGCTCGGTCGTCTCGACCTGGTCTTCCGACCTGCTCGATCAGCTCAAACCAACAAATGTTGATTCCGCACGCCCGGTCTTCGTCATCGGCATGCCCCGCTCGGGAACAACCCTCGCCGAGCAAATCATCTCCGCCCACCCGCTCGCCGACACCGTCGGCGAGGCCCCGATGATCCTCCAAATGCTCGGCAGAACCGCCCCGTCGGCGTTGACCACCGAACGCCTGACCGAATACGCCGAAGAGTACCTCGGCTACCTCAAAGAGCAGGTCCCCGACGAATGCACCCGCGTGGTGGACAAGCACATGAACGCGGATAAATCGGTAGGAATGCTCAGCAAGATGTACCCAAACTGCGCGTTCATTCATTGCCTTCGAGATCCTGCGGACTGTTGCCTGAGCGCGTATTTTCAGAACTTTGGGCACAACCTGCCGTTCGCGCGTGATCTGAAGGTCATTGGTCAGCAGTACCTTGCGCATCGGGAGATCATGGATCACTGGAATGGGTTGCTGGGCGATCGGATACTGACGCATGTGTATGAGGATCTCGTCGACGATGCCGAGCCGCGGGTTCGAGATATGCTCGATCACATCGGGCTTGAATGGGACGAGTCGTGCATGAAGTTCCATGAATCGACGCGGTTTGTTCGTACCGCGAGCGCGACCCAGGTCCGCAAGCCGATCTACAAGAGCAGCAAGCAACGGTGGCGGAACTACGAGAAGCACCTCGGGTCTTTGTTTGAATCGCTGGGCGAATATTCGCCGGTTTGAGCGGATGGATCAATCTTGGTGGCGGGCATCGGCGACGAGATCGGTGTACACGCATTCGGGCAGGTACCGCTTGACCACCGGCTTCCATCCTTCCGGGCCGATCATGCCCTTGACGAAGCTCGATGAAATCTCGCAGAGTTTTCGCGGCGGCATGAGGAACACCGTCGCCAAGCCGGCGTTGAGATCAGAGTTCACATACCGCATCCCACGCTCGTATTGGTAATCGCCCTCATTGCGGATGCCGCGGATGACAAACCTGGCGCCGGCGCGTTGTGCGTAATGGGCAAGGAACTCATTTTCGAGTGATGCGACTTCAACATTTTCGAATGAGGAGCAGATCTCCTCGAGCCACCCAACGCGCTGATCGAGCTCGTAGGTGTAGCCTTTCTCTGGGTTTCGAGCGGCGGCGACGATGAGGCGATCGAACATCCTCGCTCCCTGTTCGATCATCCAGACATGCCCGTTGGTGGGCGGATCGAAGCTTCCTGCATAGACGGCGCATTCACCCATTGCTGACTCCCGATTAGTACTGGATCACCGAATGCACCGGGGCGAACTCGTGAACATGGTCGGCACCGTTGAGGAACCCGAGTTCGATCAGCACGGTGATGCCCGCGATCTCGACATCGGCTTTGGTGACCAGCTCGCAGCTCGCTCGCATTGTTCCGCCGGTTGCCAGTAGATCGTCGACAATGAGGACCTTCGCGCCGTGGGTGAGTGCGTCGGAGTGGATTTCGAGCCGATCGGTGCCGTACTCAAGCTCGTAGTCCACCGCGTGGACTGCTCTGGGGAGCTTACCGGGTTTGCGGACTGGGACGAAGCCTGCGGAGAGTGATTGGGCGATTGCGGTGCCGAAAATGAAACCGCGTGATTCTGCGCCGACGACCAGATCGATGCCCTTGCCGCGGTACGGGTTGACCATCAGCTCTACCGCGAGCGCGAGCGAGCTTGCATCGGCGAGCAGGGGCGTGAAGTCTTTGTAGACGACGCCTGGCTTTGGGAAGTCGGGGACATCGTGGATCTGCGCTTCGAGCCGGGTGATTGAATCGGTGGTGTGCATGGGTGCTCCGGGGTGTCAACGGTCGTACAAGCGTACGCGGGCAACCGTCACCTATCGAGTAGTTTCACCTCGCGTTGGTGGTGTTTCGTCCCTCTGCGGGTGGAGAGGGTCACTGTTTGTCCGGCGGTGAAGTCGCCGAGAACGCGGATAAACTCGTGAAGATCACGGGTGGGACGGTTGTTGATCGCGGTGATGACTTCTTGGGTGTGCAATCCGGTGCGGCGGCGTGAAGATCCTGGGAGATTGGTCACGAGCACGCCGTCGCCGGTGCCGTTCTCGATCCCGATGCCGAGGGTTGCGTTGAGGTCGGCGCCGGTTTCTGGGACAGTCTTGAGCGAGCTTACCCATGCTCTGTAGTCGTTTTCTATTGCGTCGATTTCTTTGCCGAGCGTCTGCTCGATTGCTTTTATCCCGGTTGGGTCTTGGGTGTAGGATTCCAGATAAGCCTGGTAAAACTTGTCGAGCAGTTTCAAATCGAGAAGGTAGAGCATCACGGCCCTTGCTTGGGCGTACTTGGCGAGTGGGCGGTTTGATGTGAACTGCTGCATGGGTGTGGATGCGAGTTTTTCGATTGATCCGAGCCTGCGGACTTCGAGCAAGCGTTTGACGATGTTTGTTCGCCATGAAGCAACGGGGATGAGTTTGCCCTCGGCCATGTCGTAGTCTTCGACCAGTGAGGCGAGCCCTTCTTGGATCCAGGGTGCATGAACCTGGCCGCGTGCGTTCATGTCTCGCCAGTGCAGCAGGTGGATGAACTCGTGGCGGTAGGTTGCGCCGAGGTCTTGGGCGACGAGGCGGCGGTTCTGGTGTTCGTAGGCCCCGCCTACGGAGCTGATGTTTCCACGCACTGCGGGGCCAAAGACCGTGATGGCCCACGAGAGAAATCCGCGTTGATCGGGAAGCGCCACCATAACCCAAGGCAGATCTTCTAGCATGCTTGGGTCACGCTGATCAACGAAGAGAAGATCAATCGCCCAATCGGCGAGCAGGTCCATCTCTTTGAGCGCTTCATCGGTTTCCACCGCGCCGTGTGCGCTGACGAGTTCGATTTTGTATCGCTCGCTTGTGCGTGATTGCATTTTGCGGGTGATCAGCCGAGAGATAAAGGCAAGATCATGCTCGCGGCGGGCTTGCAGCACCGCATCCCACGAGCCCATCAATGAGGTAAAGAACTCGGTTTGGCGGAGAGCCGCGAGGTCTGGATCTCGGAGCACCTGCTCTTTGTCGGTGAACCCGATGGTGATGGCTTTGGTCATTGCCTGGGTGCTTTGTTCGATGTTGCCGTTCTTTGACAAGGCTGCAGCGAGGTTGTAGTAGCCGACAAAGCTGTTGGGTCGTCTTTCGATGTACTCGCCGAAGGCGTTGATCGCATCGGCGTACCTTGCTTCCTGCATGGCTTTGATGCCTTCACGCTCGAAATCGAGGTGCGATCGCTGCGGGGCATCTTCTTTGGGTTGTGCTTTGAGGTGCGCGGCGGGGAGGCTGAGCATCAGGATCAATAGTATGGTTCGTATCGTCATCACTGGGTATTCGTCCCGTGGGGAGGTTGCGTTGCACGATTTTTACATTCTATCGAACACCATCTGGATCGCGTCGGGCAACACCTCGCATTCAAGATTGAAGACGCGGGCGGCGAGTGATTCAGGTGTGTCGTCGTCATGGATCTGGCATCTGCGTTGCAGGATTGTGGACCCCGTGTCGTAGGTTTCGTCGCAGAAATGTACGGTGCATCCTGATTCCGTTGTGAGTCCCTTTGCGTAGGCGTCGAGCACCGCTTTGTGCACACGCGAGCCGTGCATGCCTTGCCCGCCGAACGCGGGCAGCAGGGCCGGATGGATGTTGATGATCCGCCCGCGGGTGGTTGGTGTGATGGGGACACGCCTGAGGTAGCCGGCGAGGACGATGAGGTCGATACCGAACTTGTTTACCAGGGCATCAAGTTGATTGGCAGTTGGTTCGCCCGTGATGATTTTGGTTGGGATGCCTCGGTCTCTTGCTTTGTCGGCGCCAAGGCAGTTTCGTGATGCGACGACGAGGGCGATCTTGGCGTGCAGTTGGTTGCGGTCGATGCGTTCGCAAAGATTGACGAATGATCGCCCGGAGCCGGAGAGCATGACCGCGATCTTGTGTGTCGTGGGTTGCTGATTACCCATCTTGTTTCCGGCAGGGGCATTTGCGGAAGGGGTAGGGCTCGCCGTCCCGCATTCCGACCATGGTCAGTTGCGCGGATGTGACATGCACTGTTTCGTGGGTGTGGAATCGTTCAGCTTCTACGCGGATTTCGACCGACACGCTCGTGCGTCCGAGCCGGACGGTTCTGGAGATGTAGTTGACAACATCGCCGACCTTGACGGGGGCATGAAAATCGACATGTTCTATGGATGCGGTGACCCAATCGAGGTCGCCGTGCCTTCGTGCTTCGACGAATCCTGCTTGGTCGATATGCGAAAGGATGATGCCGCCGAAGATGGTGCCGTAGGGGTTGGTCTCGCGTGGCATGGAGACGACACGGAGGGCGACGATGGGTTCATTGATCGTTTCGTTTGTGGTCACGGGGGATCGTAGGGACGGATATCCTGCTGATGCGGCGATACACTTGGGTATGAGTGCGAGCAATGCCAAGAAATCAGAGATCGAGACCGTCGAGCCCATCGGCACCCGTGTGCTGATCCGCAAGGATGAGGATAAAAAGCAGACGAAGTCTGGGATTCACCTGCCGGACAAGATTGAGATCCCCACCATCACCGGGCGGATCGTTGCAATCTCGACCCAGATTGAGAGTGATCCTGATTATCCGGTTCGCCAGTATGACCGGGTGTTGTTCAATCCTAAGGCGGCGATCCCGGTTGACTTTGAGGGGGACAATCGGTTGTTTGTTGTTCCTATTGAGGATGTGGTCGCGGTATTCCGCAAGGAATCGTGAGCGTTTCTCCGACAAATAGGGCATGCAAGTCGATGCTCAGCCAATGCCTGTAGACCAGACGGGACCCGTGATGGGGACCAAGAATCTGCCCATCCCTCTTGAGGAGGGGTTTATGCCGGTCGTTGAGCATGTCTGGAACTACCAGTTGTTCGCGATTAACAACCATGTGATCGCGGTGTCGCAGCTTGTGATTGCGGTTTGCGTGCTTGTGATGGGGCTGGTTCTATCCAAGATTGTGTCTCGGCGGGTCGGGCAGCAGGTGCTGCCGAGGATGAAGGTTGACCCGGGGGCGTCGTCTGCGATTCAGTCTATTCTGTATTACTTGATGGTTGCGATTGCGATTGTGATGGCGCTGCAGATTGCTGGCGTGCCGCTGACCATCTTTACGATCTTCGGTGGTGCGCTTGCGTTGGGTATTGGCTTTGGGTCGCAGAATATTGTGAACAACTTTATCTCTGGGCTGCTGTTGCTGATCGAGCGCCCGATTCATATCGGCAACTTGGTTTCGATTGCTGGGGACATGGGCACTGTGCACAAGGTCGGTGCACGATCGACGCATATTATCGGCTATGACGGCGCGACCTACATTGTGCCGAACTCGATGCTCTTGGAGAATACCATCACGAACTGGGCGCTGACCGACCAGCGTGTTCGCTCGATTGTTGGTGTCGGGGTTGCGTATGGTTCCGATACGCAACGGGTTGGCGAGTTGCTCAAGCAGGCGATTGATGAGCATGATCGTGTGCTGCACCTCGATGATAATCGGATTGTTTTTCAATCCTTTGGCGACAACTCGCTGAACTTTGAGATCCATTTTTGGACCAAGCCTCGATCCGTGCTCGACAAGAACAGCATCGAGAGTGATGTTCGTTTCGCCATCGATGCCCTGTGCAGAGAGCATGGGATCTCGATCGCGTTCCCGCAGCGTGATGTGCACCTTGATACCCCCGCTCCGCTTGAGATCCGGGTGCTCAAGGATGACCCGTCGCTGAGCCCGGCGCACTGAGCCCCGAGAATCCCTACCATTGATGATGAACCCGCAGCAGTGTTTCATGAAGCCGCTTGAGCAACTCCCGGATCCGCTGGCGATCCCGGTGTGGTCGCGATCGGCTGGGCAGGCGCCGCTGGACTGTACGATCCGCCCGCCGGGGTCGAAGAGCCTTACCAACCGGGCGTTGCTGCTGGCGGCGTTGGGATCGGGCACCTCGGAGATCAGGCATCCGTTGATTGACGCGGATGACGCCGAGCGGATGATCGCGGCGGTTGAGGCGCTTGGGGCACGCACCGAGCGGGATGGGTCCACGATCCGCATCACCGGGGTCGGCGGCCGGTGGAAACCAAGCCAGGGTTCGTGCACGCTGGATCTGCATCATTCGGGGACAGCGACGCGGTTTCTCGCTGCATCGGCGTTGCTTTCACCGCGGCCGATCACGATCACCGGGTCTGCACGGATCCAGCAGCGTCCGATTGATGAGCTCGTCGATTTGCTCGTCGAGCTTGGATGCTCGGTCGAGTACCACGGGGTGCATGGGTGCCCGCCGGTGACGATCACGCCGCCGACGGAGCTGCCGAGCGCGCCAGTGATCCGGATTGGCAAGACCAGATCGAGCCAGTACATCAGCGCGTTGTTGATTGTCGGCACCTGCCTGCCGAGCGGGCTAAGCATTCAGCTTACCGAGGAGATCACCTCGGCGAGTTACATACAGATGACGATTGACCAGCTTGACACCATCGGGATACGGGTGCAGGCGTCCGAGGATCTGCGGGTCATCCGGGTGCATCCGGGGCTTGGGGCGTTCTCGATGGATATCGAGCCGGACGCATCGACGGCGAGCTATTGGTGGGGCGCGGGGGCTTTGTTGAACGGGGGGAGCGTGCGGGTTGATGGGGTCGGGGTGCCGGGTGTTGAGGCGTTGCGGCTTCGCGAGTCGACGCAGGGCGATGCGAGGTTTCCGCTGCTGCTCGAGCAGATGGGGTGCACGCTGCTCACGACGGAATCGGGCACTGTTGCTTGCAGGGCACCGAGGGAGCTTGGTGGCATTCTTGTGGATATGAGCTCTCTGCCCGACACGGTGATGACACTCGCCTCGGTGGCGGCATTTGCCAAGGGGACCACCATTGTGCGGGGTGTCCGCACGCTGCGTGATAAGGAGTGTGATCGAATTGAGGCGCTTGTCAACGAGCTTGGCAGGGTTGGGGTTGCTGTGGAGGCGAATCTGGGGGGCGATCCTGATGCGCTTTCGATTACGGCTCCGGCGGGCGGGGTGGATTGCTCGGACGATGTTGCGGATGTCGTCTTTGAGACCTACGACGATCACCGGATGGCGATGGCGTTGTCGCTGATCGGGTTACGGCGACCGAACTGTTGGATTGCGGATCCGGCGTGTGTTGCCAAGAGCGACGCGAGGTACTGGCGGAGCTTTGCAGGGTTGTATAGCTGAGGTAATGGTTTTCGTCGTTTCATTTGTGCAAAAAACAAGAATGCCCGTCCGGCGAACCGGACGGGCATTTGTTTTGTACCGATGTTGATCAGATCATTGATCTGAGGAACATTGTCGGATCGCAGCGATTAGCGGCGACGACGACCGGCAACCACACCACCGAGGCCGAGAAGGGCCATAGCGGATGGAGCAGGAATACCGACGATGTCGAGCGAACCGCTCGAGAATGCGTCAGTACCGAAGTCGATGCCGACACCGAATGGGCCGTCAGCGCCGTCGATGGTCTGGAATGCTGCAGGACCCTGGTCGTGCACTGATGCCTGGTAGGTGAGCACACCAGCAGCGTCGCCGGTCACGGTCCATGAAGCAACAACGACTGGGTTGGTGAAGTCAACAGCACCGAAGAAGCTGGATGACTGCATGAACAGACCTGCAACACCTGAGCCAGCTGCTGTACCAGCTGCTGGGGAAACATTGCTGAGAGCAGCGTTGAGGCTGAGGCCGGAAGCCGAAGCGATGCCGTCATCGCCAAGGATGTTGATGTTGACCCAAGCGAGGTAGCTAGCAGCGCTGCCTGAGTCGACGGTGAAGTCAACAGTCAGGGTAGCGGTGGTGGTGCCACCAACAGCGATTGACGCGTCAGCGAAGCTGAGGTTAGCGTTCAGCGAGTCGGCCGAAGCAACGGTTGCGAGACCAGCGATTGCAGCAATAGCGATTGCATTTTTCATTTTTCTATCTCCTCAAATTTGGAAACTGTACTTTACGAACTGTAAAAAGACTGTGTTGAAACGAACTACTCGTTCCTGACCCGTGCAAAGGATAATCCATCATGCGTGTTCATGCAACCAGTTTGTGCGGTTCTTGGGGCTTTTTTTCACGATCTGAACATTCCGAACCCGAACACGCACCGTCTATTTGGTCAAAATCGCCCATTTTCCTCACAGAACGGGCCTAAATCGTAATCCTCACAGCCCGACCCGGATCAAAAAATATGAAGGGATTCTGTGGAGCCACACCGATTGGAGCTGGTCCGGGGCTAAACAGGCAGATTTTCGAGTGGTTGACGCTCGAACCATTGGATGGTGAACCCGAGTTCGTGGCGATCATCGACGGGATGGTGCTCGGACCGCACGAGCCCCCAGTGTTGGGGGTCAATTGTTGGGAACTGGACATCGCCTTCTATTTGGGCATGGATGAGGGTACGGACGATCTGGTATGCGAAGGGCATGGCGGCTTTGTAGATTGCTCCGCCGCCGGCGATCCAGATTGGTGTTGAGGAACCGTTGACGAGCTCTTGGGCGTGATCGATGGCGGCTTGGAGGGATGGAACCACGACCACGCCCTGTGTTTCTGGGCGCATTGTGCGAGAAACCACAATATTGGTGCGATTGGGGAGCGGTGCGTTGAGGGATTCGAAAGTTTTTCGCCCCATGATGACCGGGCACCCTCGTGTTGAGCGCATGAAGTGCTTGAGGTCATCTGGAAGGTGCCAGGGCAGGTCGCCATCCATGCCGATGATGTTGTTTTCTGAACATGCGACGATCATGGCGAGCATATCGGACCTCCGGCGGGTTCGGTGATGATCGAGGTTAAACCGCGACTGCACCTTTTATATGTGGATGCGGGTCATAGCCGAGCAGCTCGAAGTCTTCGAAGCTGAAATCAAAGATTGAATCGACATCGCGGGTGATCTTCATGGTGGGCAGGGTTCTGCATTCGCGGCTGAGTTGTTCTTCTACCTGGGGGAGGTGATTGATGTAGATGTGGGCGTCGCCGAGGGTGTGGATAAAGGATGCGGGGCGGAGCCCGGTGACTTTGGCGACCATCATGAGCAGGAGGGTGTAGCTTGCGACATTGAAGGGGACGCCGAGGAAGAGGTCTGCGGATCGTTGGTAGAGTTGGCAGCTGAGCCAGTTTGGGCCGCCATCGACGGATTGGGCGACATGAAACTGGAAGAGGCAGTGGCATGGGGGCAGGGCCATCTGGTCGATTTCGGATGGGTTCCATGCGGTGACGATGTGTCTGCGGCTGAAGGGGTTGTCATTGATGTTTGTGATGAGGGATTTTATTTGATCGAGGCTCTGCCCGTTTGGGCAGGTCCATGATCGCCATTGGTGCCCGTAGACGGGGCCGAGCTCGCCTTGATCGTCTGCCCAGTCGTCCCAGATTTTGACTCCTGCGTCATTGAGCGAGCGGATATTGGTTTCGCCTCTGAGGAACCAGAGGAGTTCGTGGATGATTGAGCGGAGGTGGAGTTTTTTGGTTGTGAGTACGGGGAAGCCGATGGATTGCGGTGATTCGATTTGCGAGGCGAGTACGCCGGGGGCGTCTGGATCGAGGTCATACCTGGATTGGTGTCCGAAGACGGAGAGTGTCCCGACCCCTGTGCGATCGCATGTTTGGACGCCTTGGGCGAGTACGCGGCGGAGAATATCATGGTACTGGATCATGCCCAGAGAATAGACGAAAGGGCGTGGTTGTGCTTGTGATCCGGGCAGACAATCGGCGATTGCGTGTTTAGGGGAGTGCGCTGATGTGGGCGAAGAAGGCTTCGACCTGCTTGAGCCTTGTGCGGTAGTTCTTGGACTGGAGTGATGTAGGGAGTTTGATCGATGCCGAGTTGATGGATACGGAATCTGAATCGGTGAGTTTGCTTGCCAAGGCTTGTGCAGAACCGATGAGATCGTTTTCGAGATCGGTATATTGCACGGTGTGGATTTCGCATGCGAAATGTTCATCGGTGAGCACCGATGCCCAGTGGTCCATGAGTCGGTTGCAGTCGGCGACATAGGACGCGGCGTGCATGAGGTCGGCGGCGTAGGGGAAATGACCGGGGAGATCAGCGGCGTAGGTGTTCAGGGTTGCCTCTATCGGGTCTCGGCGGCAGAGAACGATCTTCAGCCCGGGGAGCATCAGGGCTGCAAGCCCGGCGTGAAAGACATTGATCGGATTGGTATCGACGGTCAGTTTGGTTTCTGGACCCGCGAAGGCTTCGGACTGTTTCAGATAGCGCTTCGCGCCGGTTTCGAGTTGCTTGCCCCGCAGCCCCTTGGGCGAGAGGAGCGTCGGGCGGAGCATGCCTTGCTTGGCGTCGAACACACGATGGGCGATGAGCCCGAGTGATTCGATTGGGCCGAGGCATGAGATGGCGTCGGCTTGACCGAGTGCTGAACCGAGTTCATTGACACCTGAGCATGGTGCTCCGAGCAGGAGCACCGGGGTGGAGTTTGACGCGTTTGGGTTTGGGCGAGCGATCTTGCTCATTTCCTCTGTGGTCCATTGGGCGATGATGCCGTTGGTCACATTGGTGTTTTTTTCGGGGGTGTACTCGCCTCTGCGGAGGTTTGCTGCTCTGCGGTATGCGCTGAATGCGTTTTCGTGGTTGCCCGCGTGGTTTTCGAGATCGCCGAGTGTCCGCAGCGCGTCGATCAGATCCATGCCCGGCACGCCGACTCTTTCGGATTGATCTCTGAGCAAAGAGATGATGTCTGGATCTGGCTTTGCGTCTTGGGCCAATGCGATCCTGCCTCGAGAGATGGCGGGGCGGATGGTCGCGAGCTCGGTGTTTGCGGAGTCTTCGAGTAGTTTGATAGCGCCTGATTGGTCGTTGTTGGCGAACAGGGCTTCTGCCTTGGCGGCGATCGCGTCGGTGCGGTCTGGATCGAATGCCAGGGCACGATCGATGACTTGGAGGGCTTGCTCTGGCTGATCGAGCCGAACGAGCGAGTTGCACAGCGCGGTGCAGACGAGGGAGAACTGGTCGATGATGCGTGGTCGGGCGGGGTTTTCTTCGTCTTTCTTGAGCGCTTGCTCCATGGTTTCTGCAGCGTTGGAGAGGTCTTGAAGGGCTTGTGCATCGAGCCCGAGCCGGGAGAAGATGATGCCGTTGATCGACTGGATGGGCGTTTCATTGGGAAACTGTGCGTGGAGAATCCCGGCGTGCTTTGATGCTTCGACGAAATCTCCGAGTTGATAGGCGGCCTTGGCTCGGAGGAAGGTATCTTGTGCTGAGTTCTGTTGATTCTGTTGGGTCTGCTGCATCCGTGTCTCCTCGGGGGCGGGCGCTTGGGTACGCGGGGTCATTGTATGCCGGGCTCTTGGGTTGATTGTGAAACGGTGGGCTCGACAAGGTCGGCGAGGGCCTCGTTGAGTTCGGAGAGATGATCCTTGTACAACTCGTGGCGTCGGACGGACGAGTTGTAAATCGGGCGGCGGACCTGATCGTTGCTTAGCGTGGTTGCTACACGCCCGGATTCATAAAACTTCAGGCAATCCTCGTGGAAATCGAGCCCTACAAAGTCGAGCATCCGGCGCGTCTGTCCTTCTGGGTCTGCGACCGTTTCTTCATAACGCATCTCAAGCACGGGGATCGCGACACGGGGATCGGCGAGCACGGTGGTCATCTGCTGGACAAACTCATGGTATCGGCGGTAATAACGCCCGCAGCTTGCAAGGTCGAAGGCGTAGGAGTGGGCGGCGCTGAGCCCCTGAAAGAAGCATGAGAGGCAGGTGTCGCGGGGATCTCGGGTGCAATGAATGATCTTTGCATCCGGGAATGCGAGGGCGATCATCCCCATGTACCAGAAGTTGCCCAGGGCCTTGTCGGCTGTGATCGCGATGGCGGAGCGATCGGTGAGCCGATCGTTCACTCGTGCATCGAGTTCTTGGCGGTACTGGTCTGCGAGCGCCTGCAAGGACTTGGGCGGGTACTCGGCGGGGGGCGTGCAGAGGGCTTTGGTCTTTGACGGGGAAGCATCGAAGAAGAGTTCGTTGAGCACATCGATCTCGCCGGCACCGAAGACCATTGGATGGGCGTCGAGGATTTGCTCGGTCAGCGTCGAGCCCGAGCGGGGCATGCCGACGATGAATACCGGGGACCGACCGGTCACGCTTGGGCGTGGGACACCTACGAAGGACTCGGGTGTCCAGGTCTCTCGGAGCAGCTTGCATTTTTCTGCGATCTGGCTGTCATCGTACTGGACCGGGTGCAGATCATTGCTCTGGCGGTAGGCCATCATCGCGTCGTCGTAGTCACCAAGTTTGTTGTGCAGGTGCCCGAGCAGCCGGTATGCGGAGGACCGTACGGTCGGCAGAGAATCGTCCGGTTTTTTGAGTGAATCAATGAGACGATCGCGTGCGATTCTTTGACGATCGGTACCAATGACCGAGCGGGCGTAGGCGGTCGCGACGGCGAGTTTGTGCACGCCTCGCTGCCACGCTTGGTCCGAGACTTTTTCAGCTTGTTCGTTCTGATTGGTCATCGCGTGCAGGTGCGCGTGCAGATCAATCAGTTGGGGGTCATCTGGGCGATTCTCGATCTCTTTGTTGACTTGGTCGATCGCTTCTTCAAACCGGTTGAGCTGCATCAGCCCGTCGGTGATCGAGATGAGGAGCGATGTGCGGTGCTCGGGGGTATTGATTGTGCGGAGTGATGAGCCTGCGATTGCGATGGCTTGAGAGGGCTTCTGGAGTTTGAGGAGGGCCGAGACATGCAGCGCGACGATCGGCGGATGATGGGGATGCTGGCGGTAGAGTGGTTCGATCAGCTTGGACGACGCCCGATAATGCCCCTGATCGAACTGATCTTTCGCCCGCATGTAGGCTTGTTTGGGGGTCATCATCGGCATTGCAAATCGCTCCTGTGGTGAACCGGATCATCGACGAATCCGGGCATAATCTTATACCCATGCAGCAGATCACGCTTATTTCAACCGGCGGCACCATCGAGAAGACCTACGACGAGCTCGCGGGCACCTTGGCCAACCGGGTATCGGTCGTCCAGGAGATGCTCAGGCTGCTCAGGCTTGAGGACACGAGCATCAACACGATGCAGCTGATGAGCAAGGATTCGCTCGATATGACTGAATCGGACCGCAAGCGGATAGTTGGTGCTGTGGAGTTGGTGATCGGAACCCAGGAGTCCCCCACTGATTGCAGCGGCGTGGTGATACTGCATGGGACGGACACGCTGTGCGAGACGGGGGAGTATTTGTGTGAGCGTCTGGTGGATCTGCGGGTGCCGGTGATTTTGACGGGGGCGATGCGTCCGTTTGAGATGAAGCGATCTGATGCGCTGCAGAACCTGACGGAATCGTTGTTCGCGGCGAGCACCTTTGAGGCGGGTGTTTGGGTCGCGGCGCATGGGCGGGCTTTGGCGTTTCCTGGGGCGATCAAGGATCGGAGCCGGGGGACCTTTGTGATGGGTAATGCTTAGTGACCGATCACCGGGTAGAGCAACCAATCGCCATCGAGACCCCAGTCTCCATCTGAGTTTCGCATCCCCACTTCATCTTGTGTCAACCATTGGGGGGCATCGCCGAACGCCCAGAGATAGGCCCCGCCATCGTCGTCAAGATCTGAGCCAACTGAATAGACGATGGGCATGTCTTCCATAAGGTAGAATCCCAGCAACTCCCCTGTGAACGCGTCGATGGGTTCGAACCCCAGGAGGTCGGCATCGATTTTTTCTATCGACTCTGGAAATACATCATGACGGAGCTGGTGGCGGTACACGGCGATCGCAAGGCGCGTCGCAATCACGCGCTGCTGGGTCTCGCGTGAGACAGATGCAACCCGCTTGTAACCCGGGATCATAAAGTCGATGAAGTTGGTCTCCAAGATTCCCGAAACGAGGGTGTCGCCGGTGGAGATGATCGACTCGATCTCATCGTTCCCCGCCCAGGGGATCTTTGATTCTTCGTGCATGATCCGCAATACATCGGTAGACAGTTCGAGTGTGCTTTGCACGCCTAGAGCAAGCCTGCTGAACTCAAGGGAGACCGGGCTTGGGTCTTTGACATCGAATGAGCCATGGTTTGCAGCAGCATCAAGGAACTTTGCTGCTCTTTTGGCATCGAACTTGCCTTGTCTATTCAGGCAGCGTCGCACGGTGTCGGCGAATTTTATCCGCTCGGAGTCAACCTCGAAGAGCAGCACGCCGGAGTCGATGAGGCCCGCGTAGAGATGATCCAGTTCTTGAAGTTGGGCATCGCTCAGAAACTCGGGTGTTTCTTCAAGAATTGAGAGTAGCGCGAGGGATGCTTTTTTGACATTCGAGCAGTACATGAGCTGCGCCATCGCCGATTGATCGTCCATGAGCGCACGAAACGATATTACACTCGTGATACCTGATACAACCGCATGGGTATCTTCATTCATTGCCCCAACCAAAACTGAGGCGACTTGAGCTTTGACTACAACACTGGATGCGCTGAGATAGTGGTAAATCAAATCGCCTTCAGGCGGGTTCTCCGGCAAATTCGATCTTGGCTCCCACTCCCACATACCAGTGGGATTGTGGCGTTTGTATGCCTCATAAACCTCTGGACCAATGTCCGTCTGAAGGGCGTAACCCATGTGCGGGCGTCCGGCATTATCCTGAAACTTCTCGACTGCCTCTTGAACCTGTGGCTGCCGTACCCATTGCTCAACTTCACCCCAATCGTCTACTTTCCAAGGAAACTGCCCAAAGCTGTCCGGGCGACGGCTGATGTTTAGCTGCTGATCGGCATCCAAAATCGTAAGCCAAACACACTCTTCCTCGGGCAGCGTGTCTAGCCATGCGTTGTATCCTTTACTTGGATTCCAGACCCATTCGCCTTCGGCATTCTGCACCCACGGATCCCATGCGCCATCGAAGGTGTCGAACTCTCCGGCGGGCTTTGTGATCTGCGTGGTTGATGTGGAGCCGCCACAACCGCAGAGGACTGACGACAAGCCTGAAACAAGAATCGGCCCAATACAGTGAATCTTCATATGCAGATTCTACACGATCCGAGGCTCTTCGGTTGTGGGCGTTGGATCAATCAACGCAACGCGCGGCGGCACTTGCGGCGGCGTGTGAGTCCGCCGAAACCAAGGCTGATCGAGATGCCGAGCCAGAGCGTGGTGAAGGCGAGCCAATCGCCTTTGTCATCGAGGAGTGTGGATGCGTACGCGCCGAGCAGGATGAAGGCGGCGATCCCGAGACTGAACAGGAGTTGAAACTTTGCTGATTTGCACATGGTGATTGTACCAACGGAGGGCGTGGTTGGTTGCAGGCTGGAGGTACCATGAAAAACCCCTCCGTGTTGGAGGGGTTTGAGAAATCAGTGTGGGGTGGTTTAGGCGTTGATGCCGGTGACCTTGCAGGCGGTGAAGCGTTGGCGGTGGCCGGTTTTGCGTTGGTAGGTGTTCTTTGGGCGGAACTTGTAGATGAAGATTTTGTCGCCTTTGACCATTGGTTCGATGATCTCGAAGGTGACGGTTGCGCCCTTGATGTAGGGAGCGCCGATTTTGGCGTCGCCTCCGACGGGGCCTGCGACGAGGACTTTGTCGATGGTGATGGTGTCACCGGCTTTGGCTTCGCCGCCTTCGTAGAGGTCGATGAGAATCTGGTCGTCTACATTGACGATGCGTTGTCCGCCGGACTCTTCGATGATTGCGTAGTTGTCAGCCATTTGATGTGCTCCGATCAGCTGCCGCATGGGGGTCTCGGGGCGGCGGTTGCCGCTTTGGCCCGGCCCATTGCGGGGTCGAGATGATAGGCAGAGGCAGCAAAGCGGGAAAGCAGCAGAGCAGCAAATAAAAGGGGAGAAAGAGTGGCGAGAGTTGATGGTTTGAAGACACGACTGCGCCGAAGACGGCGAGTCGTGGCACCCGGATGGAAATATGGGCGAAACAGGGCTGAAACTTGTTCAGAAGGAGAATAAAAGACAGTGCTGTCCTATGATGATCTTAGTTTATCCAAATATCCGGATGAAAGGATTAGCAATGGGAAATCATGTCGTCATCTTCGAAGCACGAGGCGGTTCGGACAAGGGGCAGTACGGGTACCGCAAGGACTCGATGCCGATCGTCAAGGCTCTTTTGAAACAGAAATGGACCGCTGAGGTCATCTTCTACGAAGACGAACACCGCGGAGAGATCTATCGGTACACGGTCGACAAAGCGGCGGCGTATATCTCTCGGATCAATCCAGGGAACCTCGGGGACGAGACCGGGTACTTCCAGATGCTTCACGAGTTGGTATCCAACGGCGTCGAGGGACTCCCCCACCCCGATGCGATGACGGCATACGGCGCGAAAAACGCATTGACCAAACTCACCGATACCGCGTTTGTGCCCGACGACACCTTTGCGTACTACGACTTCGAGGATTTCAAGAGTTCGTTCCGCAAAAACATCCTCAGCGGCGTGCGGGTGCTCAAGCAGAACCGCGGGTCGACCGGCGAGGGGATCTGGCGGGTGGAACTTATCGACGATGTCGTGGCGACCGAGCACGGGCACGCGCCCAACAATGCGATGGTTCGGTGCACCGAGGCCAAGGACAACCATGTCGAGGTGCGTGAGCTCGGAGACTTCATTGATTTCTGTGCGCAGTACCTTGGCGGGCGGAACGGGATGATTATTGATATGCCGTTCATGCCGAGGATTGTTGAGGGTGAGATCCGGGTATTGATGCTTCGGCGGACGCCGGTGTTTGTCGTGCATAAGAAACCGGCGCAGAGCGAGGACGCGTTCAGCGCGACGCTTTACTCAGGGGCGGCGTACACCTACCAAGAGCCCGAGGAATGGCCCGAGTTGATGGCGATGGTGGAGAAGAATCTCGACCTGCTGATCGACAAACTCGGCGGGTACGCGATCCCGCTTTTGTGGACCGCGGACTTCATGCTCGACGACGGCGCGGATGGCAAGGACACTTATGTGCTCGGCGAGATCAACGCCTCGTGCGTTGGGTTCACGACGCACCTGGAGTTGGCCGACCGGGTTGCTGATGAGGTGGTCGGGTTTATTGAGGCTGAGGATATTGTGAATAAGCGTTGGCCCGCGTATCGGGTGTAAATCAGATGAGCGGCTCGAGGGGCTGGGTGGGAAAAGGGCCGGCGAACTGGACGCCGGCCCTTGATTCATATCAGTAGTTGGTGTTCGGTGAGATTACCCGTCGCAGAGGCCGCAGTCTTTGTTTGCTTTGCCGGCGTTCTTGCCTTGCCCTTGGCCTTTGCCTTGCCCCTTGGCTTTTCCGTGCCCATTGCCGCGTTCGAAGTCGGAACTGGCGATCGTGTCAAACTCTTCTTGGGTGAGGTGGGCCGCGGTGTAGGTGCCGTCGTTTGCTTCGATCTGGGCAGCGAATGCACGCAAGTGGTTGCGGGTTGCTCGCTGGAGATTGGCGTAGACCTTGGTGAGGACTGGGTCGTTGACATCTTTGGCGGCGGCCCGGAGATCGTAAAGGTCGAGCTCTTCGATCTTGGCGCCGACCTTGAGCGCATCAAGCAATGACCCCGAGCCGACATCAACGAGTTTGGTGTACAAATCGGTGAATGCCTTGGTGGTGAAAATGCCTTGGGTGTTCTCGGTGATTGGGTCGGTCAACCCGAAGCGGTTGAGCATCATCTTCATGGCGTCCATGTGGCGTTGCTCGGCGTTGCGGATGTTGAAGACTTGCGCCCCCCATTTTTCGTGCATGGCTGAATAGACATCGCGTGCGAGTTTTTCTTCTTCTCGCATTTTGAGCAGTTCGTTGGCGGCCTCGGAGCTGAGCTCGACGACGGGGACTGATGCGCTCGGCGAGTTGACGGCGCACTCGCTACAGCACGCATCAGCCTGCCCGGCGGGGCCAACTGCGAGCGAGGTACCCGCGAACAGAATGACGGAGGAAGCAAGCGCGAGGCTGGTGATTGTTCGATAGTTCATGGTGTCTCCTGAAGCCCCAAGCACGCATCCTGCGGTGGTGTTGGCGGCTCCAGAATTATAACGCACCAATCTATCGTTTATTGCGACGCATCAGATAAATCGCTACCTGTGTAGACTCAAAGTCTATTTTGAAAAATCTCCAGCACCGTGATCAGAGGGCGCTCTGTTACAGTTTTCCGGCGGCGGAGGCTTTGGCTTGGCGGTCTGTGCGTTTGCGCATGGATTCGTTGAGCTCGAACTTGCGTAGGCGGATGGACTTGGGTGTCAGCTCGACGAGTTCGTCGTCCTCGATGTATTCGAGGGATTGTTCGAGGGAGATGCTGCGGGGGGCCTTGAGGGTGACGGTGGCTTCTTTGGTGGAGCTTCGGATGTTGTCGAGTTTTTTGGGTTTGACGATGTTGACGGTGATGTCGTTGGAGCGGTTGTGCTCGCCGACGATTTGGCCGGCGTAGACCTGGTCGCCTGGGGTGACGAAGAGGATGCCTCGTTCGTGGAGGTTTTCGCATGAGAAGCCGGTGACTTGGCCGGTGGCGGTGGCGACCATGACACCTGCGATGCGTCCGGGGCGTTGCCCGGTGACGGGGATGAACTTGAGGAAGGTGTGATGGACGATGCCTTCGCCTTGGGTGGCGTTGAGGACCGGGCCTCGGAGGCCGATGAGTGCTCGGGAGGTGATCTCGAATACGCAATGGGTCATGCCGTCGCCGCGTGGTTCAACCTTGACTATCTCGCCTTTTCGTTCGCCGACGAGTTGCATGACTGCGCCGACTCCTGTGTCTGGGCAGTCGATGACGAGTTCTTCGAGCGGTTCGTGCATTTTGCCGTCGATTTCTTTTTCGATGACGATGGGTCGTCCGACCGCGAGTTCGAAGCCTTCGCGTCGCATGGTCTCGAGGAGGATGCCGAGGTGGAGAACGCCTCGCCCGGAGACGACGAACTCATCCATGGTGCGGCCGGGCTCTACACGGAGGGCGACATTGTGCTCGAGCTCGCGTTCGAGGCGTGTTTTGATCTGTCGGGAGGTGACAAACTCTCCTTCTTTTCCGGAGAAGGGCGAGGAGTTCACGCGGAAGGCCATGGAGATGGTGGGCTCGTCGATGGCGACCTCGTCCATTGCTTCGGGATGGTCGGGGTCACAGATGGTGTCGCCGATGTCGATACCGGTGATGCCTGAGATGGCGCAGAGGTTGCCTGCGCTGACGCGGTCGCGGTCGAGCTTGCTGAGTCCTTCGAAGCCTTGAAGGGTGACGACCTTGGCTTTGACTGTTTTGAGCGTGCCGTCTTCTTGGTGCTTGACGAGGGCGATCTGTTGCCCAACATTGACGATGCCCTGGTAGACGCGTCCGATGCCGATGCGTCCGACATACTCGGAGTAGGCGAGGGTGGTGATCTGCATACGCAGTGGTTTTTCAATGTAGACATCGGGATGCGGTACATGCTTGACGATGGTCTCGAAGACGGGCTTGAGGTTATCGCCGGTGATGGTGCCGTTCCATTCGTCTTGTGCCCATCCATCGCGTGCGGACGAATAGACGACGGGGAAGTCGAGGGCGTGATCGTCTGCGCCGAGCGCAACGAGCAGGTCGAAGACCTCGCCGATGACGCGATCGGGATCGCCGTCGGGGCGGTCGCATTTGTTGATGACGACGACCGGCGTGAGCCCGGCTTCGAGTGCCTTGCCGAGCACGAAGCGGGTCTGGGGCATGGGTCCCTCGTAGGCATCGACGACGAGGAGGCAGCCGTCGGCCATTTGGAGGACGCGTTCGACTTCGCCGCCGAAGTCGGCGTGGCCCGGGGTGTCGATGATGTTGATGCGGTAGTCGGTGTCGTCTTCGGCGTGGTAGTTGACGGCACAGTTTTTGGAGAGGATGGTGATTCCGCGTTCGCGTTCGAGGTCATTGGAATCGAGGATGAGGTTGTGCTGCCCGCCTTCGAGTTTTTCGAGTTCGCCTGCGCGGAAGTTGCCGGACTGTTTGAGCAGGTTATCGACCAGGGTGGTTTTGCCGTGGTCGACATGGGCAATGATGGCGACATTGCGCAGTGATGCAACCGGCGTGTGATTTGGGGTAACTGACATCTTTGGGCTCCTCGATCGCCGCAATCTGCGGGGCATGAAGTCTAGCACCATTTTGTTGAATCGAGAGACTCTCGGACGCAAAGACAGCCCATAACCAGAGCAAATCCGCACAATCCCAACGAAGGGGCACACCATTTTCCAGAATGGGTGGGTCGAGGGTTTGGCTGGGGTCATGGTGGTTGCAGAAACCGCCGGCTCTCAGCCCCCTTCAACACGGGATGATTCCGGCACACAACCAAAGAAAGAGAACTCGCCATGCATACGGACATGCTCAGACGATCACTTTGCAAAGTTGCCCCCGCGCTCCCCCTTCTCCTGCTCGGCGCAAGCGCCCAAGCCGATATCTACAGCGAGAACTTCAATCTCGAGTCCTCCATCTCCGGGCATTGGAGCAACACGAGCACCTCAAGCCTGATCAATCCATTCGGCAACTTCCTCGGGCGATTTGGCAGCGAGACGGTCCGGCTCCAACTCTATTCTGAAGAGACAGGCGGCGCCGGAACGCCGGCAGCAGGTGGAGGAGACTCCAAAGTCAATCCTTTCGGTAATGTGGACTCGGTGCTGGGCAACACCACAAGCTCGCGGAGCACACCGAATCAGCAGCCTCCAAACGGTTCGAGGACCATCCCGACCATAATCACGGGCGTGTTCGACTTTGCGGACAACAACGAGGAGCCCGCAGACGAGGATGTCTACCACGCCGGCTCGTACACGCTGAGCTTCGACCTCTATCTCTTTGATTCTTGGGACGGCGGGTACCTCCCGCACGGGCCAGACTCGATCGCGGTTGAGATCAACGGTGTCGAGATGTTCCATGAACTCTTCGATGTCCACGACCAGACCCGCAACTTTCGGCTCCCGGATGAGACGCCCGGCGCATCGGCGGTCAACTCTCGATGGGAGGACATGATCTATCGTGATATCACGATTGAGTTCACCACGAGCGAGGTGATGGATTCGTTTATCATTGACTTCATCGGAACGACCTCGGAGGATCTCAGCGATGAGAGCTGGGGACTGGACAATGTCCGCATCTTTGCAAACTCGCGTGCAAGCGATGTGCCTACGCCTTCGGGGCTTGCGTTGCTCGGGCTTGCAACGGGCGGGCTTTGCAGGCGTCGGCGAGTCAACCGGGCAAAATGAGCAGGTGAGTCGGTGGGCTAATCTCGCCGGCCGAGTATGCCCGCCCCACCATCGGCGGACCAGTGCCAACCGATCTCTGCGCTGAGACCGAACTGGGCTTTGCGGATCTCCCATCGCACATGATCAACCGCGTCAAGGATCCCGGCGATCACACCCGGCGTATTGCCGAGCAGCAAGGGTGAAAGCTTCTGGGGTCTTGCAAAGCCCTGCGAGAGAATCGCCGGGTTGGTTGCGTGTCCTGGTATGGCTTGGAGTTTTCTCGCCGCTTCGTTGAGCCATCGCACACGGTTGGATGTCGGTGTCCCCTTTGGGCCGAAGGCGAAGATGACTTGAGGTTCTCCCTGCGAAATGCCGCTGATCCACGAGACCTGGACCTTATCATCGAGCCAGCCACCGGCGGCTTCTGGGGTTTGATCGTCCAAGAGATGTGTCCGGATCGCGCTTGGGAACTTGCCCTGGAACGAGGGTCCCTCGGCGGTCGCTGGATCTGCTAGAGCGTTTTCAAAGTAGGCGTCTACGGTTTGCGCGTAGGACTCGGGCGCACATTGCACGCTGCTCATGACGGTCATCACGGGCGATGAATCATCCGAGATGAGCATGAGGGATCCTGTTGATTGAGTTGGTTGATTCTGACCTTGATTGGGATCAGCGCGTTCGAGCATGAATCCTATATCGAATGAAAACGAATCAGAACTGATTGAGATTGGGCCCGCGTTGGCGACCGCCAGCAGGGCGTCACCGCCCACTGCGCCGAGCAACCCAACTGGTGCGGCGTTGTCCGAGGAAGATGCCTCGGCGTCGCTCTTGATTGAGAGATCCCAGCCAGAATCCCCGGCCCAAACCACCATCGTGGCAACTGGCTGGCGCTCGGGCTTGATGTCTGTTGCGTCGATCATGTCATCGACTGCAACCGCTGCGGCGGCAACCCAGCCGTCGCGGAGCTTTGGATTCATCGCGGCGGCTTGGATAGCGAGCCTGGACGGCGCGGGCGCAGCAGCATCTGGAAGCATTGAATCGATCACACGATTCACCAGTTGTGCGCCCCGCTTGGACGCAACGATCATCAGTGCGCCGCCCGATGCGCGGGCGGTGTCCTTGGCATCGATTACGGCGAGATGAAATCTGCCATGTTCGATCGCGTACACCGGCTTGCCCGCGTGGATCCGCCTGGGGACGGGCTTGATCTTTCGGCGGACCTGACGCACAAATGAATCGGTCACCTCCGCGGAGAGCACCCACCCGGTGTCCGCGGTGGAGAGCAGACCGAGCGGATTGATGCCGAGTTCATCGATGTGATCCCACATGATGACGACCCGGCCGCTGAAGAGGGCCTCGATGGCTTGATCGGAGTTGATCCCGAATGTCTCGGCGAGCGCTGACCACGCGCGATCTGTTTCGGCGAAGAGCCCCAGCGAGGTGAATGTTGAGCGGATGTCGAGGCCCGAGTCGTTGAGCAAGACCCGCTCGGCGGCGCGATCAAGCACCATCGCGGCGTCGATATCACCCGGATACCGGGCGATGGTCTCCCAGGGGGATTCTTGTGCGTATGCGTGGGTTACAAACAGCGAGGTGATTGCAGCGACGAGGCAGCGGAGCCATGAGCGAGCTTGAAGAGAGGCGTTCACGGCAACTCGAGTGCTTCTTGCTTTCTGTTCGTATTTGAATCTTTCAGCAGGCGCACGCCTTGGTACTCTGAGGTGGAACCGAGCAGTTCTGGTGACCATGAACCGCTCCACGAAGCGTTGCGAACCTGTCCGGTGCGGATGATCAACCCGTGCTCTGCGCTTGGGAAGTACACCGTTGAGCCCGAGGGGAGCGTGACGGCATCGAACCCGGCTGAGAAGAGTGTTGGCGTCTGGGTCGGCGAATGGGCGCTTGAAATCGAGAAGGAGAATCCGGTGCGTCCGGGGGTTTCAACGCCGGCGTGTACTCGGGCGGGGAAGAGTGAACTTCTGGCGATGCGGACTTCGTCGCGGATGGAGCTTTGCACGCTTTGGGTGTCTTGCTGGATGGCGCTGGCGACATCCCGGACGGGGGTCTCTTGCTGGCCGATGGTGGTCAACCTTGGGTAGACGCGTTGTAGGCCCGCGACGCATAGGAGCGAGAGGAGCAACGCTGCTGCGATGCCCATACGGGACTGGCGGACAAGGCGTTGCCATGAGCTGGGGATGAACCGATGTGAGCGGTCGAGCTCGCCGAGGACGGTGTTCGAGAAATCGGGGATGTTGACCTCGGAGCGGAGTGCGCGGATGGCATCAGCAGTGTCGAGCAGCTCGCGGTGGCGAGACTTGTCGTATTGGAGTGCTTGAGCGATCTCATGTTGTACATCGTCGGACAGCTCGCCGTCGAGGGCGGCATGAATCAACGATTCGGGGATCCGCCCCGGTGCGTTGTCATGGTCGTGGTCGCGGTTCATTGCATCACCCCTGCGAGCTGAGCGGAGAGCTGGGAGTTGTCTTTGAAGAGCACACGCAGACGCTTGCGTCCGCGGTGGAGGTGGCTTTTGACCGTGCCCTCGGGCATGTCGAGGTGGGCAGCGATCAGTGCGATCGGCCAGTCTTGTTGATGGAAGAGCACAATGATTTCGCGTTGTTCGGTGTTGAGCGACATCAATGCTCGTTGGATGGCGTCTTGCTGAACACTCTGGCGTTCTTCGGTGAATAAACCAACCTCGGGGCGTTCGCCCTTGCCGCCCATTGAGCCGACAAAGTCGGTGTCGTATGCGGGCTTTGATTTGGCGAGGATGTTCATGTAGAGCCGGCGGGCGATCGTGAACAACCAGGTTGAGAATCGGAATCGAAAATCAAACCGGTGGAGATTTTTGAGCACCCGGACAAACGCTTCTTGAACGACATCCTCGGCGACATCGGGTCGCCCGGACATGCGCAGGATGTAGGCGTAGACCGATCGCTGGTGCCCGCGGATGAGGTCGCCGGCGGCCCCGCGATCGCCGGCGATCGCGCGTTCTATGAGGTCTCGTTCAACTTCACGGTCCATGAATGCTCCAGATCGACGCCTGCTGGCGAAGGCTCGTACACAGTGAATATACCACAGTCACCCCCACTGGTTGCGAAAAAACCCTCAACTATTTCACCGTCCAAATACCTATCGACATGCCAAAGGGCGTGTGATTGAGTCAAAATTGAAGCAGCGGACCCCGTTTCCAAGGTCCGCTGCAACGGCATTGAGAGAGAAGAAGAATGCTTTCCACCCGGCTTACGCCGGACGGAGTGGGTTGGTTCACGCGGCTTTCTGAGTTGGTGCAGTTTTTCGCGTACGCCCGACGGTTCGCTGTTCGGGTGTTGCTCGGATATCGGCATCGTCGATGAGGCTATCGACCAGTTCGAGCGGGTGGGCCGCCCAGAGGTCTGCGCCGATTTCTTCCGCGAGCCCCTCGGCCCGATTGAATACGCCGCCGCCCACGACGATCTGTGTCTTTGGGCATGCACCGATCTCATGCAGGGTGTCGATCAGGACACGGATGTCTGGGAGATCGCTTGGTTCTGAGCAGAACATGAGGAGCGCATCTGGTTGTGTCTGGTGGACGATCTCGCGGACTTCATCGATGGGGAGTGCGCCGCCGGCAAAGCGGACGGTGAATCCTGCGGCTTCGAGGAGATCGACAGCCATCTGTCCGCCGAGTTCTGAGCCCTCTGATGGGCCGCAGCAGGCGAAGATTGTTCGTCCAACTGGAGTGGCGTCGGATGCTTCGAGCAGTTCACGCGAGCATTGATCGACCAGCACACGCATAAGGCAGGTGCCCATGTTGTGGGCCATGTTGGAGATTTTGTCCTCTCGGTGGAGCTTTTCGATCATTTCATAGGTTGGCCAGAAGAGATCGGTGAGCAGAAGCTCTGGGGAGACCTTTGCAGCGGTTTGCTCGTCGAGGATCTGACGGGCCTGGGATCGGTTGCCTGAGATCAGGGCTTCAAACAATCGTTCGGTAAGAACTTCAACACTCATGGGAACGCTCCAGCGGGTACTTTGATGCCCGCTTTCGATTGCGGGGAGGGGAGACTCCAACCACGCACGATGCGTGGTTGTGAGCCCTTTCTATCGAGCACACACGCTTGCACACGCAAGTTCACAACGATGGCGGGCGCATGGAATGCTCGATGCGGGCTTGCTCGATCACGATGGGGGTATTTTCGGACCACAGAGCAGTTTGGGTCCGAGAACATATCTGCGGTTCACGGGTTGATGCCTGAAACTGGCAGATTCAGCGGATGCCAACGGTGCAGTTGCAGATTCCAAGGCTGAGTGTCGTGGTGTGGATCTCTGAGAATCCGGCTTGGGCGAACCGGGCTTCCATTTCTTGGCGTGTGGAGAATGAGGCGACGCTTTTGGGGAGATACTTGTACGCTCCCGAGCGGTCACCGGCGATCCAGGTCGCGGTGATGGGCATGACGGTGGCGCAATAGAAGGTATTGAACCATCGCATCGGGGGAAAGCTGGGCTGCGCGAACTCAAGAACGACCAATCGCCCGCCGGGTTTGAGCACCCTTGCGAACTCGGCGAATGCTTTGTCTGGGTCTTGGACATTTCTGATGCCGAAGGCGATGGATACGACATCGAAACTGGCGTCGGCGAAGACGAGTTGCTGGGCGTCGCCTTGGTGGTACTCGATTCGGCTTTGGATGCGTTCGTGGAGTTTGGTTTTTTTCTCGATGGCGATATCGAGCATGGGTTGGGTGAAATCAACGCCGACGACCTTTGAGGCTTTGGACCGCTTGGCGAATGCCTGCGTGAGATCTCCGGTGCCGCAGGCGACATCGAGGACGCGTTGGGCTGGGAGCACGGAGGCCATTTTCACCGCTCTTCTTCGCCATGCTTCATCTTGCCAGAGTGAATGGAGGCGGTTGTTGAGGTCGTAGGAGCGGGCGATGGCGGAGAACATCGCTCGGACTTTCTCATGTTTTTGCGTGTTCTCGTGCACATGTTCGAGTTCTTCGCTTTTCCATGCTGGTTTTTGGGTGCCGACGGATTCGCTTTGGAGCGCATCTGTGGTAGGCTTTGTAGCGGAGTCTGATTGGTGCTCGATCTCGGGCATGGAACGAATCCTAGACCGCTCCGTTGCTTGTGTTGATCGAAAGGATCCAGATGTCGCGTTCATCCAGAATCTTGACTATTGGCTGCGTCTTCCTGTTCTTTGCGTTTGTTTCTGCTTTGGGGGGTTGCACGGTCAACCCGGCGACCGGGCAGCGATCGTTTACGCTGATGTCTTGGGAGAAGGAAAAGCAGATGGGCGCTGAGGCTGCGGCGGGACTGGCTGAGCAGTTTGGCGGCGAGGTGGGCGACACGATTTCTTCCGCTTATGTGACCGAGATCGGGATGAAACTTGTGACCGGCGTAGAGCCCGCGGTGCCCGATTTGGATTGGGAGTTCACCCTGCTCAACGATGGGTTGGTCAATGCGTTTGCGCTCCCCGGCGGCAGGGTGTACATCACGAGAGGGATGGCTGAGAAGCTCGAGAACGAGGCGGAGCTTGCCGGGGTGCTCGGGCATGAGATCGGGCATGTCACCGCGCGGCATGGAAATCAGCGGATCAGCAAGCAGATCGGATTCAATGTGCTCATGGGCGCATCGGCGGTGGCAGTTGGTACGACCAGTTCTGATTCTGATCTGAGGACCTATGGACAGTATGCGTTGCCGGCGATGGCGATCGGGGGGAATCTTGTGATTCTCAAGTATGGGCGGAGTGAAGAGTCGCAGGCCGACATGCTCGGGATGCGGTATATGTCGCGGGCGGGGTATGACCCGGCGGGGCAGCTTCGCGTGATGGAGATCCTGCTTGAATCCTCGAGCGGGGGGCAACGCTCGCCCGAATGGTTATCGACGCATCCGTATCCCGAGACGCGGATCGAGCGTGTTCGTGAGTTGCTTGAGTCTCAGTATCCGGATCATGCAACGAATCCGGCGTATCGGCTCAACGCCGCGCAGTACAAGGCGCGGATGCTTGATCGGCTTGATGTACTTGAGCCGGTTCCCGCAAAGAACTGAATCAGCCTGCCCAGAATCGTTCCCAGTTTCCATGGGCAAAGCCGGCGAGATCATCGTCGGACCATCCGCATGCGCTCAGTGCTTCGATGAGGATGACGAGGTCGCTTGGCGTGTTGATCCCTGCGGGGAGTCCGTCGGCTCCGAAGCCGCCGTCCATGTCTGAGCCGAGCGCGATGTGTTTGCGTGAGTTGGACAGCTCGCAGACATGCTCGATGTGTCGAACGCAGTCCGCGATGGTGGCGCGGTCTGGTTTTTCGACTCCTGGGGTGATGAACGCGCCGAGGAGGTTGAGCCCGATGACGCCGCCGCGATTGGTGATCTCGACGATGGTGTCATCGCTGAGGTGGCGTTGATTGCTGAGCGAGCTTTGATCGCCCATCAACGCGCGAGAGTTGGAGTGGGATGCCATGACGGGCTTGTCGGACAGCGAGAGCAGCTCATCGGTCGATCGCTGGGAGAGGTGCGAGAGGTCGTGGACGACATTGAGCTCGTCCATGCGTTTGGCGAGCGTTCTGCCGAGGTCGGTGAGTCCATTTCCTGGATGCTTGTCGGGTTGGGTGTGGTCTGTGCCGTTGCCCCCGGCGTATCGGGACTGGTGCCACCATGCCATCCCTATAGCGACCACGCCGCCCTCGACCCATTGGTCGAGCTCGTCTGGGTTTGTAATCGGGTCTGCGCACTCAATCAGGACACCGAGCCGGAGGGGGGCATCGGAATCGATTGGTTGTTCGCCTCGGCGGGGCATCGGGGAGATCACCCCGGCATCACGCCATGATTTGTAGAGCAGGAGTTGCCGCATGCCTGCGCGGTATGCGGCGTTGGCATCGCCGAAGGGGTAGGTGAACGCGCCGGTCTCGGCGTTGGGATCTTCGGGATCGACACCCTCGGTGAAGATGGTGGCGAGGCATTGGGTGACCCCGCCCTCTGCGATGCTCGGGAGCGTGACGGCGGCAGGCTGGTAGCGTCCGCGGCAATCACTGAGCGAGGCGTGCATGTCTCTGCCATGCTCGGCAAGATAGGCGAGATCAAGATGGGCATCGAACCAGTGCATATTCATCTCCGGGACTAGGTGGCTTGTGCCCTCATCATAGAAGCACAACACGATGGGGCACGAAAAGCCAAGGATTCCGCATCACGAGCAATCGCGATTCGCAACGACGCGTATGAAATGGATACACTTGATTTCCGAATCAGTGATCAGCCACTTTTCTCTTGGGGACCCCGAATGCTACATACACCGATCCGTCGATCTCACCAACAGTCCCGTGATGGGAAGGTCTTGCTCGGCTGTTTGGTTGCGTTGGGCATCTTCCTTGCGCTGATCATCACCGCGACCGTGATCACTGTTTTGAACTGGAGAAACATCGTCAGCAAGGGGCTGACGGTTGGGTTTGACAAGGTGGTCGCGAGCCTGCCCATCGAGCAGAGCGAGCGAGATGAGATCGATGCGCACATTGATCGGCTGGTCGCGGGGTACAAGGCCAAGGACATCTCGTTTGAAGAGCTGTTCAATGTCATCGGCACGCTTGCGGAGGGACCTGTTCTTCCGGTTGGTATCGTCACCGGCGCACAGGCGATGTACATCACGCCTTCGGCTTTGAGTGATGAAGAGAAGCTCGATGCGGGTGTGCAGCTGCAGCGGTTTGCACAGGGTGTCTACACCGAGGCCATCGACCCGGATGCCATCGGCGAGTTGCTTGCACCGCTTGAGGCTTCGGCATCGGACCCCAACACCATCTCGCTGGGTGTTCACTTCGACGCCAGCGGCAAGAAAGAACTCCGAATCGTCTCACCAGAAACTGCAACGATCGAGCAGCTCAAAGAGGTGCTCACGATCGCTCGAGCCAAGGCGGATGAAGCGGATATTGAAGAGGTCGTCCGAGCGATTGATCTCTCTGATGAGATCGGGCGTGCGGTCGACAAGGCGCTGGGTGTCCAAACCATTGAGCCCGCAGTTGTGCCCGATCCTACGGATGATGCCGTTGCACCCGCGGTACCTGCGCCAGCAGCCGAGCCCGAGGACGGGCCGTAAGCGTGCGTTTGCGGGTTTGTTAGAGCAGGCTGAGCAGGTACCCTGTAAGCCGATTGAGCATGAGCGCAGCGAAGACCGAGCCGGTGATGGTGAGGAACGGGTGGTCGAAGAGGATCGAGCGTGGATACTGCGATCTGATCCGGTCTACTTTGGCTTTGACGGGGGCGAGCGGGTCTGCGTAGAGAAAACACGCTGAATCCATCATGAGCATCTCGCGATCGGAGAATGATCGGAGCTTGACCTCGACGATGCCTTGTTGCTCTGCGGTGTAGGCTGCATCCCCGTCATTTCGCGCGCTGATATGCAGCGTACGTTCTTCGAGTGTCCGGTTGTCGTTTCCAACGACTTCATAAAAGGGCATGCAAACCTCCGTGCTTGAATGCACGAAATTTACCACATACGCGCTCTGCATGCGCGCATCAGCCCATTCGCACCCACAATAGGGTGTTTTCAGGTCTGTGCGCTGGTCTTTGGGTTCTTCTGATCTCAGAGGGTCACGAGTGTGGGCGCCTCATTCACGATCAACTCGGCTTCGGTTTTTTCGATGACTTCTTCCGCACTGACACCCGGAGCGAGTTCGGTCAGACGGAATCGTCTTTGTTCTGGATCCATCACCAGGACACACAGGTCGGTGATGATCATGTCGATGCACTGCAAGCCGGTGAGCGGGAGGTTGCATTCTTTGAGGATCTTGGGCTCGCCCTTGCGTGTGCAGTGGTCCATGGTGACGACGACTTTTTTGACGCCTGCGACGAGGTCCATTGCGCCGCCCATGCCCTTGATCATTTTGCCGGGGATCATCCAGTTGGCGATGTCGCCCTGCTGGGAGATCTGCATGGCTCCGAGGATGCACATGTCGATGTGTCCGCCTCGGATCATGGCGAAGGATGCCGACGAGCTGAAGGAGGCGGCCCCGGTGCGGGCGGTGATGGTCTGCTTGCCGGCGTTGATGAGGTCGGCGTCGATGTTTTCCTCGGTGGGGAAGGGACCGATGCCGAGGAGGCCGTTTTCGGATTGCAGCCAGACATCCATCCCGTCGGGGATGTAGTTGGCGACGAGGGTGGGCATCCCGATGCCGAGGTTGACGATGTAGCCGTCCTGCAGCTCTTGGGCTGCCCGTTGGGTGATTTGTTCGCGGGTGAGTGGCATGGCGGATCATAGCAAGCCAAAGGTATCTCGGCGTGTCTTGAGCAGCCCCTTGACCCAGAGCCCAATGCAGACGACGGGAATCCCAACACAAAGCCAGCCGGTCAGTTTCAGTCTCCATCCCACTCCGTGAAAGAAAACTCCTGGCCATCGAATATTCTCGGATGTCAGCTCAAGTTCTGAGAGCCGATCTTCCCATTGGTCTGGGCGATTGAAGAGTTCGGACTTTCCAGACTTGGTATCTAGTACAAAGTAGCCAGTGATCTGATCGGTTCCCCATTCGGATCGTGTGCCGAAGACGATATCGTCAACGAGGTCAAACTCACTTGCATCGTGAATGGACACACCAAAATCATCTGGGTGTGAAATCGAGATGAACATATTGTCGATGTAGCACTCGTACCCATTGGCCAACAGCATCGTTCGCCCCGGGCCACAACCGGACCATCCCAGCGTCACAAGTACGATCCAGATGAATGCCGGGAGCGTCCATGCGTTTGTGTTTGATTCCTGCATGGACTGTATACGCTGCTCAGTTGTACGAGTTCACCCTCAGCCGCAATCGTCGGATTTGGATTTGCGTCGGGGGACTGGCTTTCCGCCCATGGTCAGTGTTGCTTTGGTGCCCTTCTTTTTGGGCATCAGCACACGCTTGAGCATCCACAGGGCACCGATGGCGATGATGGTGACGACCCAGAACTGCCAGTCATTGATCGGCATCGTTTATCCCCCCACCATCGTGACGATTTGGAACGCCGCGAACGCACCGACATACGCGACGAAGGACATCCAGCCGAGTTGGAGCATGGCCCATTTCCAGCCTCCGGTTTCCTTGGCGGTGACGACCAGCGTCGGCAGGCACAGACTCGCGAGGATGTAGAACACGAGCAGCGACCAGCTTGTCGCGGCGGAAAAGATCGGGGCGCCATCGTCGCGCTTGGCGTTGGCGATGGATGCGAGGACGGAATCGTCGTCGACATCTTCGGAGCCGACGACTTGCACGGCCATGGTGGAGACAAAGACCTCGCGGGCGGCGAAGCTGGCGAGGACGCCGATGGTGAGTTTGCGGTCGTAGCCGAGGGGTTCAAAGACGGGCTGAACGGAGGAGCCGATCTGCCCTAGGAATGAGTTTGCCGAGCTGTTGCGGGCGTCGATCGCTTCGGCTTGGGTGTATAGATTCTCGATCTCGGTCGATGAGCTACTGAAAGCCGCTTGGGTGCGGAGGTCTTGGGCTTGTTGCGTCGGCGGTGAGCCCGGGTAGGCGCCGAGCCACCAGAGGATGATTGAGATGGCGACAATGAGCGTGCCGGCTTTTTTCAGGAAGACCGTTGCACGATCGAGCATGAGTCTGAATGCGGCCTTGAAATCGGGGATGCGGTAGCTGGGTAGTTCGAGTGCCATCGGTCGGCTTTTGCCGCGGAGGATGGTTCTTCGGATCAACAATGAGGTCCCGAGCCCGGCGAGGGCGCCGATGACATAGCATGCCGTGAATGCGAGGGCCTGCATCCCGGGTTGTTTCGGGAACAGGATCTGGGTGAGCAGGACATAGACCGGGATGCGGGCGGTGCAGCTCATGAACGGGGCGGCCATGATCGTGGCGAGCCGATCGCGCCGATCGGGCACGGCGCGGGCGGCCATGATGCCGGGGATGGCGCATGCGTGGCTCGACAACAACGGCACGAACGCGTGCCCGCTGAGCCCAAATGGGCGGAGTAAGCGATCGATCACGAACGCGGCCCTTGCGAGGTAGCCGGTCGCTTCGAGCAATGCGATCAGGAAAAAGAGCAGGCAGATTTGTGGGAGGAAGATCACGGTGCCGCCAACGCCTGCGATGACACCATTGACGAGCAGATCACTCAGGGCACCAGCGGGCATGACACCGGCGACCCAATCGCCGAGTGAACCGAACAGGCCGTCGATCATGTCCATCGGTATGGCGGCGAAGCGGAAGATGACCCAGAACAACCCGGT
Source organism: Phycisphaerales bacterium (assembly GCA_029260265.1). Classification (GTDB taxonomy): domain Bacteria; phylum Planctomycetota; class Phycisphaerae; order Phycisphaerales; family UBA1924; genus UBA1924. The sequence continues at coordinate 17,546 of JAJDDO010000026.1, read as the reverse complement.
CATGATGAGCGTAAAGAGGGCGACGCCGAGGACAGGGTGCGTGAAGGCATGGTCGAGGCGGTCGGTGATGCGTTCGAAGCGGTCGCTCGGATTGGTGCCGGCCGTGGCAACGGTGGCGTAGATTTCATCAACCCAGCGATCGAGTTCATGGTTTTCGGTCGGGACCGAGCGTGTGGGAACGGTTGCATTGGTGAGGGCTTCGGTGACTTGGTGTACACCTTCGCCGGTGTGGGCGCTGCAGGCGATGACGGTGCAACCGAGGCAATCGGCGAGGTGGGCGGCATCAATCTGGATGCTTCGGCGTGCGGCCAGGTCGCTCATGTTCAGCGCGACAACGGTTGGGAGCCGGTGGGCAATTGCTTCTGCGGCGATGGAGAGGTTGCGGAGCAGGTTGGTAGAATCGAGCACCACCAGGATCGCGTCGGGGACATGGGCTTGTTCGCCCGCGGGGGCCAACGCACCGGCAAGGACCTGACGGCAGACAACGGACTCGGAGACATCGAGCTCGAGGGAGTAGACGCCGGGTAAGTCGATCAGTGTGGAGTTTTCGAGGTGGGCAATGCGGGCGTCCTGGGTGGTGCCTGGGAAGTTGGATGTTTTGGCGCGGATGCCTGCGATGCGGTTGAAAAGAGTGGTCTTTCCGACATTGGGGTTGCCGACGAAGGCGATGGTGCGTCCGGGGTGTGCGATTGCGGGTTCAGCGCCGGTGGTCATTGGAATCTACTCGAGTCTATTGATCGATGGAAACCAGAACTCGCCCGGCGATTTCTTTGGCGAGCCCGATCCGGCATCCGCCGCCACAGACGCCGCTGAGTGAAACAATGCATGGCTCGCCGTGTCGGCACATGGTGATCGACGCATCCGGACGAAGCCCCATCGCACGGAGCATTTTGATTTCATCGTTGGCAACGCTATCGATCTGCACGCGACCGGACTGGCCTCTTTGGAGCTGGGTGAGCGGGACTGTCCGCTTGGGCGTGTTCTTAGACGCGAGATTTGTGGATTCTGAGATCACGCTTTGCTCCTGCGACATAGAGCACGATTCTAGTCGTATTGAGACTCATTCGCAGCATCTTTTGGGCGCATCCTGTGAATTTCTCTCGAAAGGCGTATCTTGGTCTCGATTCGCCCGCTGAAAATCATCGCTGATCAAGCTGCGAGGAACCTGGAATTGGTGAGAACTTCATGCAATATCCTCCTCGCCAGATGGGGTATTCAACCTCGCATCGGAATCCAAAGAACTCGTCTGGGTCCCAGCACATCCGATCAAAGAAGGCACCGGTCAGATCGGCATGCTTTGGGAAGCCGGCAGTCTTGGCGTTGGATATCCCTCGTCCAAGCATCTCGAGGGTGGGCACCTGCGGGTAGCGGAGCACCCACTTGTCGCCGCCGGGAGCGGACAGGTTTGGGTACCACTGTTGAGCGTCAATCGAAGGCTTGAACATCCGCTCCATGTCTTCGTGGACATAGATATCGAAGATCAATCTTGTCGACGGGCAGTTTGCCAACGACCAGATCTCATCAAAGACCGGCTCTCCGTTGGGATCGAGGAACGGGTGATTCGAGCGTGCGGCGCTGACCACATCGAATGTCTGGGGACCATCGAGGTTTTTGGGATCGATCACGCGGATCATGCTCTCGGCCGAGCCTCGCGAGGTCACGGTCGGGAGCGGGTGCGAGCAGAACTCCTTGAGGAGCGCTTCGGGGGTGGACCCCTTTGCATCGGAGTCATCCAGATTTTTGAGAGCTTGCTCGAGGTCGTCATCCCATTGCAGCGTGTTGCCGTTAGAGATGACCACGGGCATACCCCCGGGGACGACGGAGGTCTGGATCAGCCCGGTCGCGATCGCCCGCTGGAGGACTTCGGGGTTCTCTGGGCTCTGGCGGAAGGCGTACAGCGAGATGGTGGTTTGTGCCGCCCGCCCGGTGACCCCCACCGCCGCTTGATAGAGGAGTTGGCGTGCGTGGAGCGATGAGAGTTCGAAGCATTTCTGGTCGCCTGAGCCGGCCTCGATCCGCGCGATGAGCTTTGTGTGCGATCCGCCGTACTCACGGATGAGTTCATCGAACTGGGCGATCGCGGTCGTTGCGATTTCTATCTTTGAACTGGTTGCACCCTGGGCGTTGAGTGCTTCGATCAAGGAACCAAGACCCTTTGAACCGGGGAGTTTGACGAGCGTTTGGATGGTTGGCTCGTCATCTGCCAGAGCGTGCTCGACGCGCTGGCAAGTGTTTCGGACGATGCCGAGGTGGCGCGACATGCCTGATCCGCCGCGGGCATGATCTGGCAGATCCACAAGCAATGCTCCCAAATCAGCATGAAGTCTGGCGGCAATCCGCGCGCACTGGGCCCTCTGGTGGGCGTTGAGCGGTGCGGTTTTTGGTTTACGCGATAAAAAGCTGCTGTTTGGCATCACATGCACCATACCGCCTTCGAGCGCGGTTGTGCTTAGGAAGCCTTGGTATGGGCCTGTATGGATGCTTTTTTTCATGATCTGGTCTCAGATTGATGCTTGACGGGTGAGGGCGTGAGATTTTCAACAGAATATCTGATTTGAGGGTTGATTTCAAATCTGTTTCCGGTATCCTGACAAAATAATCCAATCAACTCACCGGCGGCGATCAAGAGGGGCTATCCGCGAACCTCACGCTGCGGCGGTGAACAAAGAAACGAAGGAGAGAAAGACTATGAGATACCAACAGAAGATAATGGCCGCGATTTGCATTGCGGGATTGGCGGCGCTTGCGGCGGGTGATGATGTGCAGGCACTGGCGGGGCCCGGCGACGGAGGCTCGATCGCGTACGACATCAATGACCAAGGAACGATCGTGGGCACCTCGAGTGATCGTTCGGTTCTGCACGCGACCACTTGGGACAGTGCAGGGACAGGCTCGTTTCTTGGTGCGGCCGACGAGTACGACTCCTCGGTTGCCAATGCGATCAATAACAATGGGCTCATTGTCGGGTATTCTGAGTTGGGCTCGAATGGGTTCCGCACCGCAACTTCGTGGGACGGCGGGCGGATCAATGATTTGGGCGCCGACATGCGGGCATCGGGGTCGACTTTCGCATCTGGGCTCAATGACAACGGCACGATTGTCGGAGGCGGTGCGATCAACCCGGGCTTTGGGAAGGGCTGGGTTTGGACGGGGAGCACGGGCGGACAAGTTGCGGGCACGCTGTACCAGCTCGGCTCGAACCGCGCGATCAATAACATGGACATCATTGTTGGGCACTCGGCGTTCTTTGGTGATCCGGACCGGATTCATGTCTCGATGCCTGACGGGCGCGGCGGGTACATCACCGAGGATATCGCGCCGCCCGGATTCAACTTTTCGATCGGCACCGCGGTCAACAACAACGGGATGATCGTTGGGCACACCAACTATGGCACTGATGGCGCTTGGCAGGCTGCGATCTTTGCGAGCGATCTTTCTGGCCCCCCTGGGCCGCCGATGCTGCTCGGCTCGCTTGATGGGCTCAACACCTCTGAAGCCAACGATGTCAATGACAACGGCATGATTGTGGGGTACTCATGGGACGGCACGCACTCGGGGCTTGATTCGCGAGCGTGGGCGTACAACAACGGGACCATGTTTGACCTCAACGACATGCTTGACTCGAACTCTTCATTCGCGTTGCTTATTGAGGCGACCGGGGTCAATAGCGATGGCGACATCGTTGGGTATGGGTTGCTGCATGACGGCACGACCAGCGCCTTTTTGATTGAGGGCTTTGTGCCCGCGCCCGGCACGACCGCTTTGCTTGCTCTCGGATCGATGGCGATCGGTCGGCGGCGGCGTACGGGATGCTGAATCAACTTCATTTTCCACTCATCACGAATCACTCAAAGAATAGGAAACCAGATACCATGAACCGTTCACTTCTTTTCGTGCAGGCATCCTGCATCGCAGCCTTCGGCACCGTTACCCACGCGAGTATCGCGGACTTTGAGACTCCACGCGAGGGGTTCGCCGGTGAGATCTTCACCGACAATGGGATCACCTTCTCCCGCCTCAATGATGTCTCCGGCATGAATCCAGATGGGTCCAGCTATGGACCGGGCGAGTACGGGCGTCAGTTTATTGTCGAGAACGCGACCCTCGCGATCAATGACTTCCCGGGCGTCCTTGGCGGGGCGCACGCCCTCTCGTTTGGCAACAGCTTTATCGCAGGGGAGAACCTGTCGATCAATGTGCTCTCGTCGTTTCATATATCGACCGGGCGGGTTGAGAACGCGGCGAGCCTCGACATGCTTCTGTTTGAGAATGGCCCTTGGGGCGGGATCACGATCTCGCTGGACGCGACACTGGGCGGGAATCTTGTCGCGAGCGACTCGTTTGTGATCTCTGATCTCGGTGGGCGCGACGGGCTTGTCGGTCGGTCGCTGAGTATTGATGGGGTAGGCTTTGACTCGCTTGAAGTCTCTGCACGATGGGACGACGGCACCTATGCCGCCTTTGCGGGGCTGGTCGACAATGTAGCGATCACCCCGACACCCGGCGCGATGACGATGCTTGCGATGGGATCGGTTGCCATGCTGAGAAGAAAACGCTCGATCTGACCGCCGAATGGGGACACGGCGATCTTTCGAGCATTGGGATGTAGCGATATCCCTCCACCCGGCGCAGCCCAGGACCAGACCTGGGTTGCGCCCTTTTTGGATGGGTTATTTTTGAGTCTCTTTGGGCTTTGCCTTGGATTTGCTCATCCGCATCAGCCACCCCGCGGCGAAACCGAGGATCGCAAATGCGATGTACGCAAGCGATGCGGGGACCCTGATGTCTTCCGCGAAGAAGACATTGATGGTCACCGAGGCCCAGTTCTGGTACATCAGGAACAAGAACAGCAATACAACGATGCAGTTGATGATGAACTTGGGGCGGGCGTAGAGGGGCTTCTTCTTTGGTTGGGTCGCATTGGCAGTGGAGTCGCTCATGATTTGTTTCCTTCACGGATGGCATCGGCGATTAGCCGTCCAACAGCCCACAAGGGGAGGAGCGTGCCGACGATGCCAAACAAGAACGCTGCAATTCCCGCTCCAACACCGCCCCATTCTCGTAAGATTTCGATTGCCGTGCGGCTTCTGGGGTTTGCATCTTGCGAAGAATACATCGGTTCCTGCGACCATTGATAGTTGAGAAAATCGCCCTCGAATCCTGACATCCTGTAGCTCAGATATCCCAACAACGCAGCTCCAACCAATGCGAGGGCACACCAGATGAGCAGCATAGCGGGCTCTGTATGATTCAATATACCTCGAAGCCCTCGTGTCAGACTCACATCTTCAAGCCGAAGGCTCTTGGCTGGCTGAGCTTGTACAGGCTCGCGGGGCTCATCATTGATGCTCTTCTTGATGTTTCGGAATGATTCCCCAGGCAGCAAGTCCTCATGTCCTCTGTCCGGATTGTCATTCATGAAGCACTCACGGTGCGTTGTTCGATTCGTTTTTCGGAGACGGTTTGCACGACTCGGTCGATGTAGTTGCCCGGGGTGTGGATTTCGTCGGGATCGAGCGAGCCGGCGGGAACGATCTCGTCGACCTCGGCGATGACAAACTTGGCAGCGCAGGCCATCTCGGGGTTGAAGTTGCGGGCGGTGCGGTGGTAGACGAGGTTGCCGAACTCATCTGCCTTGGCGGCTTTGACGAGGGCGAGGTCGCCGAAGAGTCCGGTTTCCATGACGAAGGTGCGTTCTTGTCCGCCGTTGGGGGTTGTGAAGGTGCGTGTTTCTTTGCCTTCGGCGACGATGGTGCCGACACCGGTGGCGGTGTAGAACGCGGGGATGCCCGCGCCGCCCGCGCGAACGCGTTCGGCGAGGGTTCCTTGTGGGTTGAACTCAACTTCGAGTTCATTGCTGAGGAACTGGCGTGCGAACTCTTCGTTTTCGCCGACATAGGACGAGATCATTTTTTTGATTTGCTTGCTCTGCAAGAGGAGCCCGAGCCCCCAGTCGTCTACACCGGCGTTGTTGGAGACACAGGTGAGCCCGGTTGCGCCGGTATCGCGGAGTGCCATGATGAGTTGTTCGGGGATGCCGCAGAGACCGAATCCGCCGACCATGCACATCATGCCGTCGTGGACGATGCCTTTTTCGCGGAGATCCGAAAAACATTTCTTTGGTTCTTGATAGATCTTTGTTGCCATGGGACACTCCAATTGGTGTAAACTGCCCATCAGTAAGCCCACGCTCTTTGCATAGAGTTAGGCTCTTGCTGCGAGTTGCTTGCTGACGAGATGTATTGTATCCGGATCAACCCGCGGGGGTATCTGGGAAGTTGAATACGAAGGGGACGACTTCGTGACAAGTTCAAACGAAGCGGGCGATCGAGGCCCGCAAGATTCCTGTGCGCCTGGGTGTTCACCCAAGGAGTTGGCTGCTGCGCTCAAGCAAGTTTCAGCTGATGTTATTCTGGATCAGCTCTCGAGTAACAGTTTCTTTTTCTCCACCATCGTTTTCACGAACGAGGGCACGATTCTGTATGCCAACCGGGTGGCGGTCAATGGGTTCCCGAGTGAGACAACGGAATCCATTCTTGGTAAAAATCTACGGGAGATCTCTCCGCCGCAATGGGCCGACGAACGGATTGGCTACATCCAGCGGGCGATCAGAACCCAGCGAACGGTCACAGTGATCGAGACACTTGTCGGGACGCGGCTTCATTCTTCGCTCAATCCATTCCGCGCAGAAATGAACGGGAGCGCTCACGACCTTGCCTTTGTCGTGATTGAACCGATCTCGGTCATACAGCTTCGATGGCTGCGCCAAGCGATTGACCCACAGGACTTGATCATGGCAGAGACCATAGATCTTGGTGTGCTCAATACGCTCACCGAGCGTGAGCTTGAGGTGCTCGCGTTGATGGGACAGGGGCTGCGTCAGAAAGAGATCGCCAAAGAACTCCATCGTTCGATATCCACGATTGATCGGCATCGCGAACGAATCGGTGAGAAGCTCAAGATCACCGATCGGGCTGAGCTCATTGCTTTGGCGAGGAATGCGGTGCTTGAGATTGAGGACTCGAAACGAACGCGGGTGAATATGTCGAACTCGCGGCTCCTGCTCTAAACACACGGTCTACCGGCGCAGAAAGATGCGTTGGTGGGCACCATTGTGCATCCAATTCGTATACAGTTTGATGATCGGTCTGATCGCATCCGACGGGGGTCTCTGGTTGGATGTGTGGTCATGTGTTCGAGCGAAAGTTGAAATGAACGATTACCAGAATAAACACGGACAGCCCGCGATCAATATCTCGTTCCCTGGGAGCAACCCTGAGGGCTTGAGCTTTGAAGCGATGCTGCACCACCTCATCAACGGGCTTGCGGAAGTCTCTGTCATCTTGATGGACGCTGACGGGATGATTCTGCGTTGTACTTCGATTACGGCTACGCGTCTGGGGTTTTCGACCCCGGAGGATGTGGTCGACAAGCGGCTCGATGAGATCGCGCCGGAGGACTGGGCCAATGAACGAATTCGTCTGATTAAAAAAACCATCGAGCTCAACACACAGACCACGCTGCTCTCCATTCTTCACGGGCGGCGGATGCGTACCGCGGTCAACCCGATCAAGCTCCCCGACGGCTCGGCGGTGGTCCTGGCGACCATCGAGCAGGTCTCGCCCGAGTGTTTCGATGAGCTCCGCAAGATCGGGGACTCTGAAACCACCTTGATCGGCGAGGTCAACGACCTGGGGGTGCTCGATGTGCTCTCACCACGCGAGCTCGAGGTCCTTGCTTTGCTTGGGCAGGGGCACCGACCGAAGGATATCGCGACGATTCTGCACCGGTCACTCTCGACAGTTGATGGGCATCGCGAACGGATCGGCGAGAAGCTCGGTGTCCGTGATCGAGCCAAGCTCATGTCGATCGCACGCATCGCGGCGTTGCAGGTCGATGACGCCCAACGCGCTCGGATTCGGCTTGACGCGCAGGATTCACCAGCCGATTGAGAATCTGTGAGATTAGTCGGTCGTCGTAGGCTTCTTGGCTTTGCTTTGAATGAAGAGCGACTGTTGGTCAACGCTGTTGGTCGGGCGGATCGCCAAGTCGTCGAGTTCACGCTGGATGTCTTCGAGGGTGCTGAGCTGGAGATGCTCGGTGGCGAAGCGGATGTAGGCGACCTTGTCGATATCGCGTAGACGCCCCATCACGCGCTCGCCGACGATCATTGAGGGGACCTCGCGTTCGTACTCGGTATGGAGTTCTTCCTCGACTTCTTGGGCGATGCGTTGTTTGGCATCCTCGGAGATCGGGCGTTTGCCGCAGGCGTTGGCGACACCCCGCATGATGTTGTCGGTGGAGAATCCAACGCGTGAGCCATCTTTTTTGATAACCATCAGCCGCCCGGTGGGCTCGACACGCTCGTAGGTGGTGTACCTTCGGCTGCAGCTGATGCAGTGTCGGCGGCGACGGATCACCGCCCCGCCCTCGGTCGTGCGCGAGTCGATCACCTTGTCCTTGTTGTGGCTGCAATATGGGCAGAGCATAGTAAACGCCTCCGGGCACCGGATCATACCAAGGATGACCATGCGGTGCAGCGGAGGCGGGAGTTGCGTGAGCAAGTTTCACGGGCGGATGGGGAGATTCTCGAACATGGAGGCGTATTCTGTCTCGATCAGCGAATCACGGAGGAACTCATACCGGAGTTTGGCCTCGGTGATTCTGAGGCTCAGCATCCGCTCTTCCTTGTCAATCTGGAGCGATTGAATATTGAACTCATCTTTGGTCAAGCCGCCCTCGTGACCTGACCTGGTCGTCCAGATCCCCAGATCGCGTCTATTTCGGCTCAGTGCCGAGAGTTGGTCTTCAGATGCAAGCATCTCTGCACGCACCGTCTCGTACACCTCTCGTAGAGTTTCAATCGCTTGTTCGCGTTGGAGGTTGTAGAGTTCTGCGCGCTGATTCGCGATGTGGCGCTCTTCTTCGCTTGCTCGTTCTCGCTTGGCATTGAGCGATTCGGCCTGTGCACGCTGAGCATCTATCGCCTCTGCGTGGAGGTCAACGATGAGCCCCCATGCCTGCTCTGCGTTGGCGAGCGTTGCTGGCGGCGCCGCGATGACCACGCCGTTGCCAACCGTGCTGATCGAGACCCACCGCATATCGGCGCTCGGCTCGATCAACTCGCCGAGCGTTTCGCGAGCGAGGTAGATCGCGTCCTTGTCCGCCTCACGAAGCCTGAACACGCGCGTAGAGATTGATCGGCGGATCTTCTCGTCGCGGGTGAGGAGCTCCACAGATCCGTTGCCCACTTCAGCATGCAGCACCGAGGCGTACTGGAGAGTCTGCACCCGTAAAGCTTGGATTGCCTGATCAAGCGTGAAAGTACCTTTGATATCGACTGGGCGATGCTGAAGATCAGACACGACAGATTGTTCGAGCGTATCGAGATTCAGCGTGTACCCGAATGCACGCGAGACCTCATCAAACGCCATGAGCGTGGGCAGCTGCTCGATGGAGAGTTCAACCATACGAGACGAGTCGTCCTGCTTCTCGACCATCACCGCGGCTCCAGAAGCGGACGACGAGTGGTTTGTACCAACGGTGTTATTTATGAGTGTGAATCCGCCGAACGACATGCCGGCCAGTGCGCCGGCGATCAGAATAGTTTGCATGGTTCGTCTCCTGGGGGTGGTGTGTGTGTGGGCGTTTGTGACTACCTTGGCGAGTTGGGCGGTTTCGCCGAGTTCGCTGACGGCTTGCTTGACTGCTTGGTGTTCTTCGAGCCCGGTGATGAGCAGATCATCAACACGCGAACGGAGATGATCCTCAAGCTCATCGCGGACTTGCATGCGTTTGCTCTCGGACAAGGACAGCATGGAGGTCAGCACATCGAGCCACGACAAGATGGCGTCATTCGATGAAGGGTGGACCGGGTTGCGTTGTTTGCGTGTGATCATGCGAGCCCCATCCCGGAGTCACGCAGCGAGGTCGGCACAAAGCCGTTGAGGATCTTGAGCACGCGTTGCTGATTCTCGATGTGCTGCGTGAGGCGCTTGGATCCCTTCGGGCTTATGGTGTACCACTTGCGTTTGCGGCCGGTGGCATCGGGGTCGCTGGATCTCGATTTGATCTCTTCCCATGAGGTGGTGACGAGTCCTTGTTTCTCGAGCTTAGTCAACAGCGGGTACATCGCAGAGGGGGAGAGCTTGAAGTGCCCTTGGGAACGGGCGGCGATCTCTTTGGAGATCGCGTACCCGTAGGACGGGTCCTCGGCCAGCACGGAGAGGACAACGAGTTCTGAATGGTCTTGCTTGAGATGCAGCATGCCGGCTCCTTGACAGGGTTCCGTATATTGTACGGCAACACGATATATCAAGTTTCGATATATCTTGATTATTTGCGAATTATTTTCGATTAGGCGGAATGCTTGACTTTGTTTTCTTGTTTCGTAAAATGAGAAACCATGATGAACAGACTAACCACCATAACCCATGCCCTCTCTGATCCAACCCGGGTTCGGCTGCTCGCCGCGTGCCTCGACCGCGAGCGGTGCGTGTGCCAGTTGGTCGAGCTGATCGATCTGAGCAACGCCTCGATCTCCAAGCACCTGTCGATGCTCAAGGCGGGCGGGCTGCTTGAAAGCCGGCGCGAGGGGCGATGGGTGCACTACCGAACACCTGAGTCTCCCACGCCGATCATTGTCGATGCGATCGGGTTCGTCCGTTCATACGCGTTGCGGACACCGGAGATTGCACGGGATGCAGAGCGGCTTGAAAAAATAGATGCGTTTGATCCGTGTGACCTTGCGCGGATGCAGCGTGAGGGGTGCTGCTGTGTGCCCCAATCCATCATCACCACGACCCCCAACGAAGGAGTTTCCCAATGAAGACGAACAATGAAATCCGTGAAAAAATCCGGTCCGACTACGCGACTATCGCGACATCGAGCACCGTGACCCGAGATCAACTCACCGGCGACGCGGAGTCGACGGGCAGTTGCTGCTGCGCCGGCGCGTGTGGCGTAACTGAATCCATTGATGCGGGCAAGCTCGCCGAGCAGATCGGCTACACCAGAGAAGAGCTTGAGGCGTTGCCGAGCGATGCGAATATGGGGCTTTCGTGCGGGAATCCGACGGTGATCGCGGCCCTCAAGGAAGGCGAAACGCTGCTTGATCTGGGATCGGGCGGCGGGTTTGATATCTTCCTTGCCGGGCCGAAGGTCGGCAAGAGCGGGCGAGCGATCGGCATTGACATGACGCATGAAATGATCGCCAAGGCACGCAAGAACATCCACCACTACCGTGAGACGACCGGGCTGGAGAATGTCGAGTTCCGGCTCGGTGAGATCGAGCACCTGCCCGTTGCGGACAACTCGGTTGATGTCATCATTTCCAACTGCGTGCTGAACCTGTCGATGGATAAGCAGCAGGTCTGGACCGAGATCGCCCGTGTGCTCAAACCCGGGGGGCGGGTCGCGGTGTCGGACATCGCGTTGCTCAAGCCGTTGCCCGCGGCGGTCAAGGACATCGTCGAATCATGGGCCGGGTGTGTTGCGGGAGCGATCGAGGTCGAGCAGATGCGTGAGCAGATGACCAATGCCGGGCTCAGCGGGATCAAGCTCACTCCGAAGCCGCACTATGTCGAGGCCCTGACCGCGGCCAATGATCCGCTGTACACCAAGGTGAGTGCGCTGCTCCCTGACGGTCAAGCAGCGAGCGATGTCATCACAAGCCTGGACATCCAGGCGACGAAACCGGACGGATGCGGGTGCAGCGATGGGTGCTGCTCCTAAACGAGCCTGAATTCACTGCCTAGGATTGATCGCAATGTTCACCCCCACCGCACCGACAACCACGACCGGAACCACCACGACCGAAAGCTGACGCGGGCAGGATATTGTTGTAAAAACACACTCCACGCCCGGTCAACGCCGGGCGTTTTTCATAGGATACGAACACCACCAACCGCCGAGCACGATGCTTGGCAGAACAGAGAGCAGGAACCATGCCTTCGATCACCCTCCCGGACGGATCCGTCAGATCATACGATGCCCCCGTGTCCGCCTTCGATGTTGCGATGTCGATCGGCGAACGGCTCGCCCGCGCGTGCGTCGGGTGCTTTATCAACGATGAGCTGTCCGATCTCTCGACCGTCATCGACGCGGACTGCGAGCTCAAGCTCGTCACCGAGAAGACCCGCGAGAAGAAGGATGATCCAGATGCGTTGCAGCTGCTTCGTCACTCGACGGCTCATGTTATGGCCGAGGCGATTCAGCGGGTGATTCCCGAGGCGATGCTCGTGTACGGGCCACCGGTTGACAACGGGTTCTATTACGACATCGCGTTCCCAGAGGACCGTCCGCTCAAGGACGGTGACTTTGAGGCGATCGAGACAGAGATGGCGAGCATCGTCAAGGAAGACCGCAAGTTTACACGCTATGACCTCGAGTATTCCGAGGGCCTCGAAAAGGTGAAGAGCGAGGGTTCGAAATACAAGCTCGACAACGCCCACGCCGCACACCGTGCGGGATCGATGACGCTGAGTTTTTACGCGACCGGCGAGCCGGGCAAGGACTGGGAGGACTTGTGCCGCGGACCTCATGTGCCGAGCACAGGGCGGATCGGCGCATTCAAAATCATGTCGCTGGCGTCGTCCTACTGGCACGGCGACGAGAACTCCGACCGGCTCACCCGCGTCTACGGCACCGCGTTTTTCAACAAGAAAGACCTCAATGCGCACCTCGAACGGCTCGAAGAAGCCAAGAAACGCGACCATCGTGTGCTGGGCAAGAAGCTCAAGCTGTTCCACATCGACGAGGCTGTGGGGCAGGGGCTGATCTTGTGGACGCCCAACGGCTCAGTCCTGCGGAAGGAACTCCAGCAGTTCATTGCGGCCGAACTCGAGAAGCAGGGCTACCACGAGGTGTTCACCCCGCATATCGGGAAGCTGGATCTGTACCGGACCAGCGGGCACTTCCCGTACTACGCCGAGAGTCAGTTCCCGCCGTTGATCGAGCGCGACCACATGGTGCAGCTCTCCGACGAGGGGTGCAGTTGTGCGCAGCTGTCCAACCACATGAAGACCGGCGAGATCGAGGGGTTCATGCTCAAGCCGATGAACTGCCCGCACCACATCAAGATCTATGATTCCCAGCCCCACTCCTACAAGGACCTGCCGGTGCGATTGGCCGAGTTCGGCACCGTTTACCGTTGGGAACAATCCGGCGAGCTCAACGGGATGACCCGCGTCCGTGGTTTTACCCAGGACGACGCGCACCTGTTCTGCACACCCGAGCAAGTCGGGCATGAGGTCCAAGGGTGCTTGTCGCTTGTGAAGACGATTTTTAATATCCTTGGCATGGATGATTACCGCGTGCGTGTCGGCTTGCGTGATCCGGATAGCGGGAAGTACACCGGCGATCCGAGCAACTGGGACAAGGCGGAGAAGGCGTGTCTTGAAGCCGCCGAATCGCTCGGGGTGCCATTTACCCAAGAACCTGGCGAGGCCGCGTTTTACGGGCCGAAGATCGACTTTGTGGTCAAGGATGTCATCGGACGCGAATGGCAGCTCGGCACGGTGCAGGTGGATTACAACCTGCCCGAGCGGTTCGACCTTTCGTACATCGGCGCGGACAACGAGAAGCACCGCCCGGTGATGATTCACCGTGCGCCGTTCGGATCGATGGAGCGGTTCATCGGCGTGCTGATCGAGCACTTCGCCGGTGCGTTCCCGGTCTGGCTTGCCCCCGAGCAAGTGCGTGTGCTGCCGATCTCGGAGAAGAGCAACGAGTACGCCGGCGAGGTGCTCAGCGCGTTGCACGCGGTGGGCATCCGAGCGACCCTCGACGACGCCGACACGCGCGTGCAGGCCAAGATCAAGCAGGGCGCGGAGATGAAGCTGCCCTATATGCTGATTGTGGGTCCACGGGACGCCGAGAATCGTGCGGTGTCGGTGCGGGCGCACGGTATCCAGAAGGACCTGGGCGCGATGCCGCTGGATAACTTTGTCAGCGCGATCGCTGAGGAGTATCGCACCAAAGGACGCAGCAGCGTGAAGGATCGATTCCAGCTGGTGAGTGTCTAACCATTCGTGTCGGATTTGGTTGTATACTTCTCGCATGAACGGGTCATTGATACTCTTTGCTTGGGTGATTGCCGGGTTGTTGGCGTGCTGGAGCTTCTCGCTCTTGGTGCGAGGCGTGTCCGAGGTACTCGCTCGCAAACAGACACATCTGGACGCCCGCCGATCTTCGCGATCATTGCTGACAGGCTTTGTGCTGATGGTTGTGTGCGCGGGCTTTGCTGCCCTTTCGGTATGGGCTGCCATTTTTTTGGAGCAATGCTGCGTTCGCTCTGGGGTGCGGGTTGGTACCAAGATCACCCTCATCGGCGCGACCATTTGTCTCTTTGCGGCATTCTTGGGTGTATGGGCGTCGATCGGCGATCGGGCACGCGGGCGGAAACGGTGCCCGAAATGTTGGTATGACATGTCGAGGGCGACGGGGCTGCAATGCCCTGAGTGTGGGAAGACGGTCAAGAATGCGCGGCGATTTTCCAAGGCGAAGCATCCAAGGTGGGCGTTCTTGGTCGCGGCGTTGTTTGCTTCATCAGGGATCTACTCGATCGTTGTCAGCGAGCGTGTGCACGAGTTTGGGGCGTTCGGTGCGGTGCCGACCTGGTTTTTGATGATGGGGTGGGAGCATCTTCCCGAGCCGTGGATTTATGATAATGATATTGTTCCACCAATGTATGGGTGCCTGGCGGATCGGCTGGATGAAGTTTGGACATCGGATGCCCGGCTTGCTCGATTCCGGACAAAGCTCATCCGCCCGATGGGGTCAAGCAAAGAAGCCCGGTGGGATCCAAAACGGTGGACACTAATTGACGACATGTACTTCTCAGATGAGTTTGAGACTCATGCTTGGCAAGATCTGGATATCGGATCCCTTTTTCAGAGCATTGCAATGGATGTGTTTGAGGCGATCATCAATCCAAACCCAACTGAGCTCGATGCCTCCATAAAGCAACTCCTCTACACAGGCGAGTACGATAATCCATACTCCTCTGTGCGGTCGTGGCTCATTCAATCTCATGAATTTTCTTACGGGGGCTACGAGTTCAACCGGGAGACTGTTGCTGCGACATCGATGGCACTCCAAGATTTACAGCTCAGGATGAGAGGGGAAGATATTGCCGGTCTTCTCACTCACAAGGATGATGATGTTCGCTCTTGCGCATTCAACCTCGTACTCGATGCGGGGCTGATGAATGAGTTTGTCTACTCGTACTTCGACCAAGCCATGCTCGACATGAAGGCCGCCCAGTTTGACTTTCAATTCTCAATCGGCATTGCAATGTCGTGTGTTTCTGATGAGACTCAAGCCGGTTTGTGCAGCTTGCTTGCAGAATGGATTTGGTCGGACAATGAATCCAAACAGCTGCTTGCATTCATGACCCTCAACATTTTTCAGAACTATGCAGATGCCGGAAATGACTATAAAAACTGGGCGTACCACAAGCTCATGCAATCGGTGCAGGAGTTCGCTCGGGGAAACGACGACAGCTCCGTTTCCGACGAGGAAACCAAGTTGAGAGGGCTGGCGGCCCGAGCCGTCGCGTACTACGACCCAAGCGGCATCCATTCATTCCCGATTTATAGAAGATTGTTGATCACAGAATGTCACGCACCGTATCTGCCTGGCAGACAAAACGAGGACAGGCAGACTGCTCAACGCTGGTACAACTACTTTGCCGAATTCGCTGATTCGCCCGAACGAAATGTTCGAGAGTGGATCATCATCAACACCCCGATCTGGACAACTGGTGATTCATCCTGCGAATCGGACAAGGCATTGAATGAACAGCTGAATCAGATTGCCGCAAGTTTTCTAGCCGATCCCGACAAAGATATTGCAGAAACAGCAGAGTACATGCTTGTCGAACGCGATGCCCTCCACCTTCTTCCGAAGGATGATACCGACGACTAAGCCTTCGCGTTCCCGTTCCGCATCGCCTGTGCTTCGGCGATGAGGGTGACGGCTTCCTCGGGGTCGTCGGTGAGGGTAACGATGTCCATTGCTTCGGGTTTGATGGTCTCGTAGCCGATCAGTGATTGGTTGATGAACTCGTCCATCGGCTCCCAGAACTTGCGCCCCATGATGATCACGGGGAAGCGTTCGATCTTGGCGGTCTGGATGAGCACCGCGGTCTCGAAGAGCTCGTCGAGCGTGCCGAACCCGCCGGGCATGACGACGAAGGCCAGCGAGTATTTGACCATCATGACCTTGCGGACGAAGAAATAGTTGAAATCGACGAATCGGTCGAGGTAGGGGTTGGGCTCTTGTTCTTTGGGCAGCACGATGTTGCACCCGACGCTGCGCCCGCCGGCCTCGTGGGCGCCGCGGTTGGCGCCCTCCATGATGCCCGGGCCGCCCCCGGTCATGGTCGTCAGGCCGATGCGGGCGATGCCGGCTCCGACCTGCCTGGCGCGCTCGTAGTCGGGGTCGCCAGCCGAGAAGCGGGCCGAGCCGAACACGGTGACGCACGGGCCGACGAAGTGGAGCCTGCGGAAGCCCTTGATGAACTCGCACGCGATGCGCAGCGTCCGCCAGAGCTCCTCGCGTCGGCTGCGCGGGCCCAGGAGCATCCGGTGCTCGACGGGCGAGGGCGACTCGCTGGGCCAGTGGTCGTGATTGGTGTGGATGGTGTTGGTCAAGAAAACAGGCCCACGAGGGTCATGCCAAGGACCATGAGAACGAACTGGAGCACGACGATCAGAGCCAAGAAGAGCAGCAACCCCATGGCGACGCCCTTGGCGATGGTCCAGACCGGGCGGGTCATCAGGTCGCTGTGCTCGGGGGGGACGGGGGTTGGCCCGCGATCGCGTCTGATCACGGGCACACCGGGCGGGACATCCTCAAGCCGGACGGGGTCAACCTTCGGTGCCGCGATGCCCCGCCGATATGCGGTGTCCTCGGCCTCGACCGCGGACGGCGCATCGAGATACACCTCGCGCGGCTCGCTCGTGCGACGGTCCTTGCCCGAGACGCGATAGATCATCACGCGGCCTCCCACTCAGACCTCGATCGCGCAGACCGACTCGGGGACGACCAGCTCGGCCTGGGTCTTTTCGAGCACCTCGTCGCAGCTCATGCCCGGGGCGAGCTCGGTCAGCACAAACCGGCGCCTGGCAGGGTCCATCACCAGCACGCACAGGTCGGTGATGACCATGTCGATGCACCCGGTGCCGGTCAATGGCAGCGAGCACTCGGTGACGAGCTTGGGCTGGCCCTTGCGGTTGCAGTGCTCCATGGTCACGACGACTTTCTGGACGCCCGCGACGAGGTCCATCGCCCCGCCCATGCCCTTGACCATCTTGCCCGGGATCATCCAGTTGGCGATATCGCCCTGCTGGGAGACTTCCATCGCGCCCAGGATGCAGGTGTCGATGTGCCCGCCACGGATCATGGCGAACGAGTCGGCACTGGAAAAAAACGAGGCCCCCGGGCGGGCGGTGATGGTCTGTTTGCCCGCGTTGATGAGGTCCGCGTCGATGGCGTCCTCGGTGGGGAACGGGCCGATGCCAAGCAGGCCGTTCTCGGATTGC
>JAJDDO010000025.1 GCA_029260265.1 Phycisphaerales bacterium | reverse complement strand
CGAGCGCAACCCCTATCGTTAGTTACTAACGCGTTATGGCGAGGACTCTAGCGAGACTGCCGGTGTCAAACCGGAGGAAGGTGGGGATGACGTCAAGTCAGCATGGCCCTTATGCCTAGGGATGCAAACGTGCTACAATGGTACGGACAAAGCGATGCAATACCGCGAGGTGGAGCAAATCGCAAAAACCGTGCCCCAGTTCGGATAGCAGGCTGCAATTCGCCTGCTTGAAGCCGGAATCGCTAGTAATCGCGTATCAGCTACGACGCGGTGAATACGTTCCTGAGCCTTGTACACACCGCCCGTCACGTCATGGAAGCTGCTAGTGCCCGAAGTCACCTCATTTCAGGGGTGCCTACGGCAAGAGTGGTGACTGGGACGAAGTCGTAACAAGGTAGCCGTAGGAGAACCTGCGGCTGGATCACCTCCTTTCTAAGGGATGTACTTAGACTCGATTGTACGGAACTCTGTTAGAGAACCGTCCTGGTGCGAACCAGATCGAGATCCCATGAGCACAATCTCGTCCGCCAATACATTGATCTCTCGCGAGGTTCAATGGGTGGATAATAATGCGGTAACGCATTACCAAGATGGACCCAACTGTTCACAGGTTAAGAAGCCCGTGAAAACCTGCTTTACCAAGCAGGTTTTTTCGTGCGCACATACTATTGATCCCACTCTGCCCCTCGCCCTCGCTTCTCTCACGCAAATGACTCACAGAGCAATCGATGTATTTGATACTTGGCTGCTGGTAGGCTCCAGGCATCGCACGCTCCGCCCCACCGCTGTTCTCGGCATGATGGCCGCGACGCACTTTGGGCAGACCGAGTCATGCAAGATTTCAAGCCCGAATAGGCTGAATCGGTACCCGATGCAGCTTGGATCCCTTGAGACCCATCGCACGCGCACCGCGCGCCAGGCGAAGGTGCAACCGCTTACAACACGATGAAGGAGTGAGCAATCCTTGGATGATTCAAACCGAGCTGATGTGTGTGTTACTTCTGTTTCGGGGAATGGCGGACAATATCGCCGGTCACCAGGTACACGATGTCCTCGGCGATATTGCCGAGCAGATCACCCACACGCTCGATGTCGCGTGAGATGCGGTACATGTACATCCCGATCGCGGCACTGATATTGCCTTGATCAAGCTGATCGGCAACTTCCTTGAATACCTGCTTGTCGAGGCGGTCAATCACCTTGTCGCTTTTGATAACTTCGAGAGCGCCCTCGGTATCCGTATTGACCACCGCGCGGAGCAAGGACTGGCACATAATCGGTACCCGCTGACCCATCTCACGCAATGCTCCGGGCCAGTCTGGGATCGGCTGTTCGATCTTTCGGCAGATCTTGGCGATTGAGGCGGCATGGTCGGCGACACGCTCGATGTCCGAGTTGACCTTCAAGCAGAAGGTGATAAGCCGAAAATCTGCGCCGAATGGCTGGTGCAACGCGAGGATCCGGAAGCACTCTTGCTCTATGCGGACCTCTTCCGTGTCGATCAGCGCTTCAACAACTTTGACCTGCTTGGCTCGCTCGGTATCAAGTTCCCAGAGCGAATCGATCGCCAACTCGAGCAGATCAATCGCCTGCGATGCCTCACGGATTAGCCTCCGGCGGAGCGCTAAGAGCAGATCATCGAGTTGGAGTGTCCCCGCGAGCATCATCGCGGGCGGGTTGGGCTTCTCGGGGTTCGTGTGGGGCATTCATCACCTTCTGGACTCATCCATGCATTCAGTGCCATAGAGTTGTAGACTGATTCTATCAGAACTGTATTCCGTTGTCGAATCACGATTTGTGTGCATATCTTCACACAAGCCACTCGAGAACCCGCTTGGCGAGTTGCATCGCAGAACGCGCGGGATCCTGCGGGCGGATGTACACTTCCGCGAGCGCCTCGCCAGATGCCGAGCGGGCGTTGGTCTGGGCAATATCGGCGTGGACCACCCGAACCTGGACAGGTGAACCATCGAGGACGCTCGCCAAGATCTGTGGGTTTGCGGTCAGACAGATCACATCCTGATCACGCACCCCCACCACCCTGATGTGCAGCGACTGCGCAACCGCCCGCACCCTCGCCCGCAGGATGAGTCGGCGGGCGAGCTCTGGCGGCGCGGAGTAAGCGCTGGTGAGGTCTTCGACAACCTGATCGAGTTGCTTCAGCGTTGAGGCGCCCGCGATCCGTCGATACGCTTCAAGGCGTCTTGCGTCGCTGGGGATGTACATCTTCGGGATCAGCCCGAACAGCCCGATGTCGACCACGGTGTGCCCGACGGGGTTTGGGGCATCGGTATCGGTGAGCTTGCGGACCGCGTCATCGAGCAACTGGCAGTACATCTCGTATCCGACGGCCGCGATGTGCCCGGATTGTTCGGCTCCGAGGAGATTGCCCGCGCCGCGGATCTCCAGATCACGCATGGCGATCTTGAACCCGGCACCGAGCATCGAATACTGCTCGATCGCTTTGAGCCGTTTCTGGGCGACCTCTTTGACCGTCCGGTCTTCGGGCAGGAGTAGGTAGCAGTAGGCGCGTTGATGGCTCCGCCCGACGCGGCCGCGAAGCTGGTGGAGATCAGAGAGCCCGAACCGGTCGGCGTCATTGATGATCATCGTGTTGGCGGTCGGGTTGTCGATGCCCGATTCGATGATGGTCGTGCTGACCAAGATATCTGCACGCCTGCGCATGAACTTGACCATCACTTTCTCGAGATCATGCGGGTTCATCTGCCCGTGCCCAATCACGATCTCTGCGCCCGGCGCGAGCTCGGCGATTTTATCCGCGACGGATTCAATGTTGTGCACCCGGTTGTGCACAAAGTACACCTGCCCCTCGCGCGCCAGCTCACGCTGAATCGCCCGCTTGATCCGCTGGGCGTTGTACGGGATGACCTCGGTGACCACCGCCCTTCGGTCGACAGGTGGTGTCGTCAGCGATGAAATATCACGCAGCCCGAGCATCGACATATGCAGCGTCCGCGGGATTGGCGTTGCGCTCAGCGTGAGCACATGCACGCTGAGCCGGAGCTGCAAGAGTCTCTCTTTGTGCTCGACGCCGAAGCGTTGTTCCTCGTCGATCACCACCAGTCCAAGATCAGCAAAGAGCACATCCTTGGATAAAATCCGGTGTGTGCCGATCAGGATATCCACCCGCCCGAGCTGGACCTCCTTGAGAGTCTGCTTGATTTCCTTTGGCGTTTTGAACCTGCTCAACGACGCGACGGTGAACGGATAATCGGCGAAACGCTGGCGGAACGATTGTTCGTGCTGCTCGGCGAGCACTGTGGTGGGCACAAGCACCGCGACCTGCTTGCCCGATTCTGCTGCTTTGAATGCGGCCCTGATCGCGATCTCGGTTTTGCCGAACCCGACATCGCCACAGATGAGCCGGTCCATCGGGCGCGATGAGCTCATGTCTTTTTTGACCTCGATCATTGCGGCGAGTTGATCCTCGGTTTCTTCGTAGGGAAACTCTGCTTCGAACTCGTTCATCCATGCCGATTCGGGCTTGCAGACATACCCGGACATGTGCTCGCGAGCTGCGCGGACCCGGAGCATCTCGGAGGCCAGATCGTGGACCGAATCGGTGACTTTCGCTTTTTGGTTTTTCCATTTCTTTCCGCCGATGGTGCTCAGCGGGGGCTTGCCGCTGAACCCGCCGACATATTTTTGGATCAGATCAATCTGCGAGCAAGGAACATGCAGCTTCGACCGCCCGGCGAACTCCAGCGTGAGGTATTCTTCCTGTTCTTCTTTCGTTTTTTTGACCTGCTTGGTTGGGCGGATTGATGGGCGTGTCGGCTTGTCTTCTGCACGCATCCCCCCCGCTGGCATGACACGCATGCCTACGAATCGTGCGATCCCGTGATCGGCGTGCACGACATAATCGCCTTCCGCGATGTCAAGGAAAGTGTCCATCGTCCGCCCCGCGCGGATACGCTGCACACGCCTGCGGACCGATGAGCGGTGCAGCATCGCCCCCGAGGGCACCATCGCGAATCGCCCGCCGGTGCCCTCCCATACCAGGCCTCGGCGGATATCCACCTGCGAGCGATTGATCCGGAGCCCTGGGGCATGGACCTCGATCAGTTCACCGAGCCGATCGACCTCGCCTTGCGTGGTGCACATCAGTTCGACTGATGCACCGTCTTCGCATAGCTCACCGAGTTCACGCACTGCGCAGGCCGTATCGCGATCAAACGGCGGGATCGGCTGGACGGGCAGGTCGACAAGCACATCTGCGCCGGCTTTACCCGCCGAGAACTGGTTCATCTCAACCAACGAGTGAAATCTTGTTTCGAGGATCTTGAGGACCGCGGGCGGGCCGAAGATCGATCGCCCGTCCGTGATCCGCTCGTAGTACCCGCGCCCCTGCTCGACAATCTCGAAAGTCTCGGCGAGGATCACCGCCGAATCGGTTGGCAGGTACTCGAGCATGGATTGATCGTCGGACTTCTGAGCGAGTTGCCCCTGTCCGACCGCGGCAAGAAGCACCTCGGTGACCTTTCGATCTGAGCCCATCGTGTCCAGGTCGACCTCGGCGATGGACTCGATTTCGTCGCCGAAGAAATCGAGTCTTACTGGGACGGGGACTGATTGCGCCCCGGTCGGTGGGAAGATATCGATGATTCCGCCCCGCGATGCAAACTGCCCGGGGTGCTCGATGGTCTCGACGCGTTCATACCCCGCCGAGTTCATCCATTCCATCAGCACCGAGGGATCGACCGACCCGCCGACCGACAAGGATCGAACCAATCCATCGAGCCGATCTGCGCTCGGAACCGGCTGCATGAGCGATGCGATCGGCGCGATCAGCACCCTTGGCACCCGCCCGACAGCCAAGCGGCGCAGCATCATCGAACGGGCAGCGAAGAGTTCTGCGCTCACCTCGGTTTCGCCCGGGGTCAGCTCAAGCGCTGGGAACACCGAGGCAGCATCGGGGGAAATCGCGTTGATCTCGGAGACAATGTCCTCCGCCTCGTCGATATGTGCGCAGACAATCACAACCGGGCGTGCGGTCTCTGCGAGCAGCGCAGCGGTGACCATCGAGACCGCGCACCCGCCACCACCGGTGGCGATTACACGCGATGATTGCTCGATCGCGTGGTGCATTGCCTTGAATGCTTCGTCTGATCGTATGGCCTTGATCAATCGGTCCATCGGGTCAATTCTCTCTGGAGGCGCATGCGAGTACCCGGACCGGCGACCCGATGCCGCCCGCCCGGTTGCTGATTCTTGTATCAGAGAGTCTACCCGCCTTGCCCGCTCGGTGCTTGGACTGGGCCGAGTGTGACACGGTCGCGGAGATTTAGAATCGTCTTGGGTCCGATCCCATGAACATCGTCGAGATCGTTAAGGGTCTCGAAAGGCCCGAACTCGTCGCGGTACGCGATAATCGCGGATGCGGTCACCGGGCCAACCCCAGGGAGCAACTCGATCTCTTCGCTCGATGCACCGTTGAGGTCAACAAGATGGATCACCGAGATGCGTTCTGGTACCGCGTCCCTTGAATCCATCGGGGATGCGGCGACCGAGGACGGCTCGTTGGCGATCGTCCACGCGATGCCTCCTACCGAGACCAACCCAAGCACACCCGCAGTGATGATCGCAGCGGGAGTTCGTGACCAGTCCCGCTCGTTGATCGTGCTGCCCGTCACCCCTGCACCACGGATGATTGCCCGGATTGGATGCCGAGAACATCGAGCGACGCAACCCGCGCGGGAAATACCCCAGCGGTGACGGCGTTTCGCGCTTCGACCAAGCGATCGAACGACGGGCGAGGATGGTATTTGGCGCCGAGCAATCCGCCCGCGGTCATCTCCGTCGGTGCCCATTTGGTCTCGGCGAGATCGTGCCAGCAGAAACTCTGGACATAGGGCTTGGAGAGTGCGATCGCGGAGATCGCAGACATCCATTGCGCCTGAGCCGCATCGCTCCAAGGCTGACGCCAGTGCCCCGCTTTGGGACAATCCGGATTCTGATCGGTCATCGGCTGGGCGGGAGCGCCGATGGCAGAGATCGAGAGCGGGCGATCAAGCGTTGCATAATGATCCAGCAGTGCGCTGAATGACATCAGATCGCGTGTGCTCTGCCCTTGCCCGCAGCTGCCCATCTGCAGACGCAACGCAAACGCGTCGATCTGCACACCGGCCTGCGAGAGCATCTCGGCGTAAAGCGTCGGGGGGAGCGATTGGCGATCGGTCGTGTGGTACTCGCCCCAGGGCTGGGTGATCTCGATCTGCATCGTTGCACGCGGATGCAGCTTGCGTACCAGCAGCACGCAGATCCGCGTCAGGTCCATCATCTGCTCGAACGAGAGCTTGAAATGCTCGCCCGTGTGAAGCCCGGAGCACACCGTCCAACGCGTCACGGTGCGCCGGTACCGCGTAACCAAAGCCTTGATATGCTCATAGACCAGCTCGCGCAGAGTCTCGTAGTCGTTCTCCCAGATGTACAACCAATCCGGAACGCTCGTTGGTCGAAAATCGATGAGCGGACCCGCGACGACGGGAATCTTGGCGGTCCTGATCGCCCATTCGATCCACCGATCTGTAGGGGCGTATTCATACTCTCCCTCGCGTGGTTCCATCTCGATCCAACGCATCGGCATGGTGATGAAATCGCAGGATTTCTCCAACGCCTGCTTGGTGCGGTAATCAAAGACCGCGGGCGACACGCTGCAACCGATCGCTGGTTTCTGGGGGAGCACCACCCCACCACGCGACGGGTGGAGAACGGGCTTGGCTTTTTTGTTGATCTTCGGGCCGTCGTCGGCGATCGAG
Source organism: Phycisphaerales bacterium (assembly GCA_029260265.1). Taxonomy (GTDB): domain Bacteria; phylum Planctomycetota; class Phycisphaerae; order Phycisphaerales; family UBA1924; genus UBA1924. The sequence continues at coordinate 70,909 of JAJDDO010000025.1, read as the reverse complement.
ATGTACATCTCTCCGCTCATCCGCTGCTGGAAATCTCTCTGAGCGATCAGTAGCGTGAGCCGCTCGGATGCCTCGATCGCGATCCAGAGCGCCCGCATCCCCAATCGTGCCGCGTTCGAATCGGGCTCGATGGAATCACTCGCCGAGACGAGCGCATCGGTGAACGCCGATCGAGCAAGACCAAACAGACGCATCACCGGCGTCGACTCCGGGATATCAAATGCCTGCCATTCCTCGAGCCGATTAAGGAACATCATCATCCGATGCCTTGCCAACTCAAGCACAAGCAGGTACGGGCGATCACGCTCGGGGAGCAGGCATGTCTGAAGTGTCAACTCGCCAAGGGGGCAGAGCGTGATCCCGTCGATGAGTTCTTGGCCATCATCAAACTGATCAAGTTGTTCTTGGTCGAGGGTAACCTGGAGGGCGAGCGCTGCCGCTTCGGTTGTGCTTTTTTCACACCGGATGATCCCCTGCTCACAGATCACCTCGCCGGCGATGGGAACTGAATCCGGGCCGAGGACATACGCCCCGCTCAGCGGTTGGTCCCCAGAGGACTCTGATCGATCAAGAGCAATGTACCGCAGCATCAGTCGAACGCACTCCTCGCAGCTTGCCGCGGCATACCCCAGCACCACAACCGTATCCGCCTCGCCCTCTCGGGTCTGGTTCACACAGAAAACTCCGGCATCGCGTGTCTGCGAACCCGCAAAGTCCTATTCTGAGGATATGCAGACCACCCCCGAGACTGCCACCGCCAGCCCTCATTGTTCGGAAATCATCATGCCCGTATTCAACACCGATCTCTGCCTGCCCGATCGTCGGCTGGGCAAGGTCCGCGATACTTACACCCTGCCTGGTGCTGACGCAGAGGGCAACGATGCCCTGCTGATCGTTGCCAGCGACCGCATCAGCGCGTTTGATGTCGTGATGCCCACTCCGATCAGCTCAAAGGGGGTGCTTCTGACCAAGATCGCCTCGTTCTGGCTCAGATGGATCGAGGGACAAGGGCTCTGCCGGACGCATCTGCTGTCCACCGACCCGTCGCAAATCCCTGATTCGGCCTTCACCGGCTCGACCACCCGCGAAGACCTGGCCGGGCGGGTCACCATCGGGCACAGATGCCGGGTCATCCCCGTAGAGTGTGTCGTCCGCGGGTACCTCGAGGGTTCGGGGTGGAAGGAGTATCTCGAAACCCAGCATGTCTGCGGGATCAAACTCCCCGCCGGGCTCAAGCGGTGCGGGCAACTCCCGGAACCGATTTTCACCCCCGCGACCAAGGCCGATGAGGGACATGATGAGAATATCGGGTTCGATCAGGCGTGCGCCCATGTCGAATCAATCGGCGGGCGATCTTTGATGGAAAAACTCCGCGATCGGTCCCTGGCGATCTACAGTGCCGCTGCAGAGTACGCACTGGCACGCGGGATCATCCTCGCGGATACCAAGTTCGAGTTTGGCTTTCAGATCAACTCCGCCGGCGAGATCATCGATGATGAACCGATCCTGATTGACGAAGCGCTCACCCCGGATTCGAGCCGGTTCTGGCCCGTGGACGGGTACACACCCGGGCAGTCCCAGCCGAGCTTTGATAAACAGTTCGTCCGCGAGTACCTCGAAACACTGGTTGCCCAGGATCAATGGCACAAATCACCACCCGGCCCGGTCATCCCCGACGATGTCATCGCGGGCACCATCCGGCGATACAACGAGGTCTGCGGGTTGCTCCTCGGTGAATGAAAAGAGGACCGTCGGGCTGATCAGTTCTGGCGAATCTTGCCCGTCACCCCGTCGCGGGAGCGTTCGTCGAGAATTCTCTGGTACCACGCACGGAATCCTTCGAGTCCATCCGGTGGAGGGAAGAGCACATCGAACTCGTTGCTCTCGCCTTGGGCATGAAGCTGATCAACAAAGTCTTTGTAGCGCACCACAAGCGAGTCGTAGGCGAACTGCTTGAGGTCATTCGGTGCGTACCCATACAGAAGCTCGGCCTCGCTGGGCGGCAGCTGCATGATCACATTGACGAAGAGATTTCCCGAGAGCACACGGAAATCATGGTCCATGTACTCCATCCGCGCGTTGACCGTCGAGGCTGCCACGGGGTTGTATTGCTCTGAGAAGAAGTACTTGTGCGCCTTGACCGCGTATTCGAACTGCCCCTCGAAGACATCATCGTTGCCGTAGAGCAGCCCTTGGATGTACGCATTGACAAGCGACGCGAAGACCTCGGAGACGGCTACCTGAGGCGAGCTCATGCTGTCGTAGAGCTGCTTATCGACAAAGTCGTGCAGCGAGAGCGACATCTCAAGCATCCGATCGGGGTCGTTGATGTTCTGACCATCCCACGAGCGTAGCTTGTTGAAGTACTGGTTGGCCAGTTCTTCATCGCCGCGCCGGTAGTAGAACCGGATCACATCGCGCAAGAAGTTTTCGTACCCCGCGGCATGCGATCGATACGCGTTACGGTCGGCCTCGAACCGCCCGGAGTTGGCGACAATCTCATCGAGCAGGTTTCCATACGCGGGCACGAAATGCGGGTTGGGGACCGCCTGGTAGTATGCGTAGCGGTCTTCATGGACATCGAGGTAGTTGAAGTACAGATCCCCGTGTCGCCAGAGCTCCTGAAGCGATTGCATCACGATGCGGTAGGCGTTCACAAAGTCCAGCGAGTCGTGGTTGTTGACGGAGACTTCCATCAGCCCGACATCGGTGCCCCGCGACGCCCAGTACAACGAGTGGGCCGCGGGCAGTCGCCAGTCGATCGGCCCGTAGATGCGGGTCTGCTGGAGCATCCGCACAGGTTCCATGTTGTAGTCATCGATCAGAACACGCTGGCGTGTGTGATTGATCAGGTCCGCCCAGTCTTGTTCATTGGTGAACCTCTCTTGCAGTTCTACAAATGCACGAGTCTTCGGCCCCGCTCGCGCGAACTGATTCGTGAGAAACACCGCGCTGGAAATCTCGTTGTGGAGCTCATATCTGCTGAGCAGGTCTTTACCGATCTTGTTGCCGATCGCTGCTTCATACGCGTCCGCGATCTCGGCGGCGCCCGGCGATGCCTTCTTGAGCCCCTTGCGTGTTGACGGCGCATGCACCATGGCTTCGAGCCACTCGGCGTAGACCGCTTTGGTGTCCTCATCGCTCCGCTTGTCTGCGGGGACAACAGGCGGCTTGCCCATCACATTCTGCCACTCATAGGCGAACTGGCTCTTGTAGTACCGGTTGGAATCGTCTGTGTATCCGCCAATCTTGTGCAAGAAAATCCACCCGAGTTCTTTGTGCATGTGCATCGAGTTGGGGTTCATCCGCAGCCCCTTGTCACGAAGGATCTGCACGCCCGCGTTCACCCAAGACCAACGCTCCGATGGGGTATTGGTCGTCACCGAGATGTTGTACGCGAGATTCCACGAGTGGAATGTCCACACCCGCGGCAGCCTCGGCTGGAGCTTGGTGATCCAGTTTGACAGGTTCACCGCTTCGTAGTACTGACCGTTCTCCTTGGCATCAGTCGCCCGGATCCAGAGGAAGTTGACGATCAGCCCGCGGAGTGCGCCGATCGCGATCCCGATTGCGATCTCTGGGGGGTCGCCGTCCTCGGCCCGATCGGTGTAGTTGAGCTCATGCGTGCCCTGTGAACTGGCAATCTGAACAGATAAAAAACCGGACCCGATCAACGACGAGAGCAGCACCATAAGGGCAACCAGCTGAACTTTGCGTGCTTGTGTCATCCGTCGCCCTCCTTCTTACTGCCCCGAGTACATTGCGAGTTGTCGTGAACGAAAGATCAGCACACCAAGCACAAAGAATAACCCCGCAACCGCGCCCAGCACGAGCACGCCCTGCGAGACCTGATCCCATGGAAGCACCCGCCCATCGGCAAGCCTGGTCGTCGGCCTGAGATCGTTGTAGACCACAAATGATGAGCTGATCCAATCCGCAATATGATAAATCATCGCCCGGAAAGGCGCTGCCTCGCCACGGATCCCCTTCGTGCCCCATCCGGGCAGCGCGTCTTGCACAAACCCGGCGGTCTCGCCGAGAAAGAACAGACTCCCAGACACCAGGCACGCGACCGGGAAGCTCGAAAATGTTGCCGCCCAGATAGAGAGCATCGCGAGCAACGCGAGCTTCACCCAGAGCACGCCGATCACCCTGAAGTAGTTGCCCCGGAAGCTGCCGACCACATACGAGATCTCGAGCCCGTCGTTGGGAAAAGTGATCGTGTTTGGGTTGAGCCGATCATCGATCCGCCCGTCGGGCAGGATCTTGGCATACCCATTGAACACCGTGATCCGCAGCTCGCCGCGGTCGTTGATGTAGCTCGGCGAGATGGATTCGGTATGCGAGAATCCGAGCCCGGTGCGTTCGTTGATGATTGTTGAGCCGTCCTCCATGATGAAGGTCATCGCGTAGAACATATCCGGGCGGTTGCCCTCGGCGTTGATCTTATAACGCAGCGTAATCGGCACGCCCGACTCGCGTGCATCGCCGAGCCCGTAGAACACAAAGTTCTCATATCCTTCTTCTTTCGGATCGATCGAGAGGTAGGCAGCGATGGCGTCGCGGAAGAGCTTGTCGCGCATCCCGCTGCGGATCCACGGGGCCGGATCGTAATCATCGCCCTGAAGCTGGCGTTGAGATTCGATCTCGTTGGCCAGCTCGTTGTCGAAGCGTTCGTCACCGGGCGAGAACGGGATGGTTGGCACAATCGATTTTCTCGCTGCGAGCACCTGCGTCTCGAGCATCAATCGATCGGGTGCGATCCCGAGCTCGTTGGCAGAGACATAGGGCGCAATCTCGCCCTCGGCCTTCTGCTTGCGGAGCTGCTGGGTGAGCAGAAACGCGCCGGTCGCCGAGACCCCGAGCAGCACCGCCGCCAATGAAACCACCCCGAGCCACTTGCCGAGCACATAGTGCCATGACGACACCGGCTTGGTCATCGTCTGCCAGATTATCTTGTCGCGTTGCTCAAAGGCAACGGTCGCTGCACCAAAGAAGACGACCAAAAGCGCAATCAACCAGAACGAAATTCCGGTCGAATACCGCAAGAACGATTGCACCCGGTACCGGAGAGCTTGGTCCTCGTTGATCAGGATCGGCCAGGTCGCCATCAGCACAACCAACAGGATGATGAACAACAGCGAAATCTTCATCCGCACGGCCTCGGCGAGCACATTGCGCGCGATGGCGAGCACCGGGTGCGAGAACGAGAACAGCATCCGCAGCCCCTGCATCAAGGCCGCGAAGCTCATCACGAGCGGCACTGACGCCAGGACAACCCTGCCCACAAGCACCACCGGCTCCGGCCCCCACCGCACCATCGGTGCACCGATACCTATCGAGACGACCACCAGCCCGAGGTAGCTCAGTGACAGACCCATCCAGATCACAATCAGGACAAGCCCGACTGCAATGGCAATCAAAATCGCGACATCTATCGGCGACTGTGAGGTTGTCAGCACGCCGTTGATCTGGTTGGCGACCGAAATCGCCGGGTTGGTGATCTCATTGCCGTCCATATCCATGACTGTTTCGGGGATATCGGTCGGGAGGACAATCGCCGTTTCTTGCGAGGATGTCGCCGCGACGACATACGCACCGATCGCGGCAGCCGCGAGCAGCATCACCGCGATCGAGACGATAATCTTGAACCGCTTTGATCGCTGAACCCGATCACAGGATGCAAAGAACGCACCGAGTTTCACTGTCCGGGCTCCTTGTCCTGATCATCCTCTTCATCGTCAACCAGTGAACCGATCACACCAAGGTCGACCTGCTCATCCGACGGAACCTCATCGCGCTGTGCCGGTTTTTTATCCACGATCGGTTCGGGATCATCATCGCGGAGCAATGAATCGAGCACTCCATCGTCATCAGATGTCGGGTGCTGCACAGACGAGGAGTCTGATCCGTCAACGGATTGATTCTCATTGGCCTCTGGGTCTGGTTCGGGCTTCTTATCTTCGAGCAGACCGGCGATCAACGCCGAACCCTCGGTCAGCGGTAGCGCTTGAGCGGCGGTCAAGAACGCGGCTGTCGCCCCGCCCTCGGTCGCGCCCGATGTTTTGGTCTGCTCGTTGCGGGCCTGCTCAACAATACCAAGGAAGAGCTCTTCGAGCCTCTGTCGAGGAACACTCACCGAGCGGATTGATTTCTCGCCCCCCGAACGCCGACGGATGACTTCATCAATCTCGGCGATGGTCTCGTCGTCGAGCTCGTCGCTCTCAATGCTTGTGCGGTCACCCGCGGAGAGCAGCTCATCGCAGGATCCTTCGCCTCGGATGCGCCCGCCATACAGGATCACCATGCGGTCGACGACATCTTCCACATCGGTGAGCAGGTGGCTCGAAAGAATCACGGTCTTGCCGCGTCGGCCAAGCTCGAGGATCAGGTCCTTGACCTGCCTCGTTCCGATCGGATCCAGCCCGGTGGTCGGCTCGTCGAGGATTAGCAGCTCGGGGTCGTTGATCAACGCCTGCGCGATACCGATCCGTCGCTGCATCCCCTTGGAATACTCGCGGACGGGTCGAAACTGGGCATGGGTCAAGCCGACCATATCGAGCAGCTCGTCAATCCGTGATGCGCGGGTCTTGGAATCGATCCCAAAGAGCTTGGCATAATACTCGAGGGTCTCTCGGGCATTGAGAAACGGGTACAGGTAACTCTCTTCGGGCAGGTACCCGATCCGCGCCTTGGTCGCGACATCACTGGGTGATTTACCGAACACCATCACACGCCCGCTCGTCGGCTTGAGCAGCCCAAGTATGAGCTTGATCGTCGTGCTCTTGCCGGACCCGTTCGGACCCAGCAGCCCGAAGACCTCGCCCTGCTTGATGACAAGATCAAGCCGATCAACCGCACGCGCACGATCACGCATCCAGAAATCTTTGAACACCTTGGAGAGCTGCTGACAAGCGATCACCGGCTTGCGGGTGTCGCCCGATTCCATCGAGACCGGCTTAGACGAAGTTTGGCTCATTGCTCTGGATCCTCTATCCCCCGGCGCGAGCGGCGGAGGTCGCGCTCGAACTCATCCATCCGCTTCTCGTACGATTCTTGGGTGAGTCGCTGCTTGATCCGTCGTTCCATTTCTTTCTGGATTTCTGGATCGTTGTTGATCAGCATCTCTGCGCTGACGCCGGTCGGGAGCATGATCGATGAGACAAAGTCCTTGTTCAAGAACACGGTCATCGCGTCTGACCAATCCCGGGCGATCATCAGCTCTGGGTTGGCTTCAAACTGACTCTGCTTGGCCTCAAACAGCTGGTACCCCGCGATTGCCTGGCTCACCATCGCCGATGCGGTGGCGCTGGCGTTGCTAATCAGCTCGCTGACCTCACCGGAGGACTGCCATTGCACCATCTCACCATTGATCTCAACTTCTTCGCCGACCAGGAGAAGATCGATCTTTGCCAAGACCGCTTCTGCACCCTGTGTATCGCCGATCTCGGTCAGCCGTTCAAACTCATTGATCTGCTCGATCAGCGTGCCCGAAGCGGCGCCCGCGGTCTCGTTGAGCACCTGATCGCGTTCGAGCATGGCATCTTCAAAGTTTTTCCCGGCGTTCTGTGCCGCGGATTGAACGCTCGAAAACTGCTCGATCAACGAGGTCGGCGGGCTTTTGCGTGCAAGCACCACCCGGTCAATTGTAATCCCCGAATCTAGCTCGTCGAGTGTCTCTTGGGCGACGACACGGACCATCTCCGAAACCGATTCGTTCGAGTTTTTGAGGAGCTCATCGATTTCAATCGTCGCGACCGATCGCACAACCCCACGCTCGACCGCTGCACGGACAATGGCGTTCTCATCGAGCTCGAATATATTGGCGAGGTACATCGCGTGATTTGATCGACGGTAGTACGCACGCCACTGGGTGTGGGCGATGTTCAGATCCGCGGTGATGTTGAACCCATTGTTCGCGGGATCGAGCTGGCGAGTTGAGCTAAAGCTCTTGATATCCGCTTCCATCGGGTCGGTGCGGTTGCCCGGCAGATTGGGCATAAAGTGCTGACCAATCGGGAGCTCGACCGAGCCGGCTTCAACCCGTGCGACCTCGCCGATCGGGTATGGCCAGCTCCACTGGAATCCCGGTTCGAGGTTTGGCTGAACGATCTTTCCAAACCGGACCGATACCCCACGCTCGCCCTCGTTGATCGACTGAAAGCCGCTGAACAGATACAGAAGCACGAGCACAACCATCCCACCCTGAAGCAGCCGGTAAGTGATCCGCAACGCATCGGCAAGCGACTGGTGTGCCGCGTCCATCCGCTGGTGCTGCTCACGCCGATCCGTCGATTGACGATCGCGTAAACGCACCGACGCCGAACGCCCGGCGGGCTTGGTCGTTTCGATCGGTTGATCCTGATTCTCATCCATAGATCAACCCTCCGACCCGTCGGCGTCTGCGGTCTGGGCCGGGTTCTGCTGGGGGACCGGGAGTCGACCCTGCGTCTCTTTGAGCACATTTGGATCGAACAGGCTCATCCCGTAATCTTCCGCAGAGAAGATAAGCGTGAACTTGCGGGCCATCGCGTCTCGCATAAGCCTGATATTCTGGATGAAGACCGCGAGTTCCGGATTCGAGTTCTGCTTGGCAAGGTAGGGGGCGGCTTCGGCTTCACCCTTGGCGAGGATCTCGTCCGCACGGCGCTCGGCGAACGCACGGATCTTCGATGCCTGGCTCTGCGCCTCGGCGCGGATCGCACGCGCCTGCGAACGCCCCTCAGATTCATACCGCTCGGCGAGCCGGTCACGGTTCGCGCCCATCCGCTCGATCACCGAATCGGTGGTCTCTGCAGGCAAGATAATCCTCGATATGCCCACCGAGATGATCTCGATGCCGTAGTCCGTCAGCGGCTTGGTCCCCTCGCTGGTGCCGTTGAGCGATGCGAGGACCTGTGCTTCGAGATCGGGGAGCTTTGATTCGTCCGCCACCGATGAGAACAGATCGCCCATCTTGAACTTACTCGTTTCACCCATCGCACTGCGGAGCAGGTCGCGGAGCACATCGTCCTCCGCCTTGGAATAATGATCCTCTGCACGATCGCCCGCGTTCGAGAAACTCGTAAAGAACTTGAGCGGCTGATCGACCTTGTAGGTCAGGTACGACTCCACGATGATCTGAAAATCATCGGCGGTCTGCTGTGTCTCTGAACGAGCGGTCAACAACCTGGTCCGCTTGTCGTAGGTCGTCACATTCTCAACCGGGTAGGGCCACTTCATGTACAGCCCGGGCTCGGTCACGATGCTTTGGGCGCTGCCGAATCGCGTCTTGACCGCGACCTCGGTGAACCGCACGGTGTAGGTCGCGCTGAATGCAAGCATCGACAGCAAGACAACCACCACGGAGATAATGAAGATGAGCTTCGGCACGGCGCGTTCTCCTTGGCCCCAACAAAGGGCCGCATGCCCGCATGGGCGTTTATTCTCAATCGCCGGTGGGCATCCGCCCCGGCGTCGTATTCATTGCACAATCAACTATTCGTTAAACTCTTGACCCGCGTTGGGATCGAACAACTCTTGCCCGGCTTCACGGTCCTGAAGTTCGATCCGAACCTTGAGGTCTTCGAGCCCCTTGGGAACCATGTACACCCGGGCGTCGGCAATCGCTTCGAGCCAGGCGTCAAAGTACATTTTGCTTCGGAACAGCTCGGGTGCCGCGAGGTACGCGTCCACCTGCCCCTGGAGCAACGCGGCACGCCCCCTCTCGGACATGTGACGCTGCCAGCGTTTCGAGCTCGCAACAAGCAGGCTCTCGCCCGCTTCGCCGCCCGCTTGCTCGAGCAAGCGCTGGACCGTGATCTCCGCGTTGGCGATCTCGGCGTCGGAGCCGCCTGTGTTTCGGATCTCTTCGAGCCCGTCGAGGGCCGCGACAATATCGTCTGCGAGCTTCACCGTTCCCACAATACCGGTAAGGATATTGATCCGGGCTTTCTGGGCATCTTCGATCGACGACGCCTGGTTCTGCTGGGCTTGGATGACGCGTAGGAAGTTGGGCGCGACCTTCTTCGGCGGGTGCACGCCGTGCACCCCGACAAAGACGATCTTGATACCGGGTCCCTGACCGTCGTTGAGTTTGCTGTACGCCGCATGAAGCCTGTCCATGAGTTCTGCGGGCATGGTGGTGCGGTAAGAGGCAAGGATCTGATCCATCTGCAGCTCGCCAAGGTATTGCGTCACCACACGCCGACCGATCAACTTGAGTAGTTCCTCGCGGTCTCGCGGGCTTGCAAACCGGTCGAACAACTCGACATCTTGCACGATGTACTGCATCGGCACTTCAACCGCGAGCAGCGACAACCCAGCGACCTCGTTGGTATCTGATGATTCGCCGCGATTGCCATGGACGATGTTGAGCATCTCGCGGGCCGAGTGTTGCTCGGTCCAGATGATCGGTGTGGGCTTGTTGTCCGCACGATCAGAAGCAAGGTCAAGAATCCGTACACCCGTCGTGGTCCGGTCTTCGCTGATGTCACCGGTGCGTTGATTCTCAGAGACCAGGACCGGAGTCTCGTAGGTGGCGAACGGCCAGGGCCATTTGACATGCAAGCCCGGCCCGATGTCTCCGGTCTCGTCTGCATGGCTCTCGCCGAAACTCATAATTGGTTTACTGATCCTGCCGTTGGTCAATATCAATCCGCGTTCATGCGGCTGAACAACCACCATCGAGGTCATCAACCACCCGATCAGCACACCCGCAGCGACCAAAAACACGGCCCAGCGGGTCACCAGCCGGTAAAACCAGGTGCTGGTGACATCAACGCCGAACTGGTAGCTCAGCGCCTCGCGTGCGTTTTCTGCAATGCGATCCGGCGCCGCCAAAAGCCCCAGGAGCCTTGAATCAAACGCCGGGCGCGGATCCTCGCCCGGTTTCCGCGGGCGGTACATATCGAGAACGAGATTCATCGCAATCTCTGCACCCAGCACGATCATCCCAATCGAGATAACCAGCGGTGCCCATGCGGCAAAGGATCCCTTATCGAGCGCGAGTTGAAGAAATGCTCCAACCGCAATAAGAACCCCGATCAGCGAGCCCGCGACGGCCTGGGCCGCCCCGCTTCGGAGCATCCCCCACGCCTTCTCTTTGCCCATCCCGGAGGTGAACCGTGCAAAGATGAACCCGATGACGCCCATCGCCACGCCGATGGCAAGACCGAATCCCGCGACGGTCGGCTGATTGTACATGTTGGATGACTGGTCACTGGTCCAACCGCGTGCACCACCAATGCCAAAGTAGATATTGATTGCGGCAACGATGACCCCCGAAGCGGGCACGATCCATTTCTGGATAAATACCAATCGTCTCGCCGCGACGCGGAGATCGTCCGAGACCCCCTCGAAGGCGCTCGCAGCGGCCGCACCCGTCGCGGCCAACTGATCGGCTTCAAGTGCTTCGATCCGTTCTCGGCGATGCTGGTCATAGACAAGCAACTGAATCATCCAGATGATGATCCCCGTTGAGAGAAAGACCGTGCCCAACGCACCAACGGTGTCATGGGCGTAAATCCAGTAAAGAAGCATCGCGATCGTCAGCACCACTTGCAGGATCAGCCCGAGCAGGCTGACCGATGATGCCCTGCGATATGTGAGGTAGTCACCCTTCATCATTGTGCAAGATCTTTCCTCAGAGGTTTGTGCATGGTCGATCCCATGTGTGCAATGCGGGCAACTTTTCAGATCCCCAGCCACGATCCGCACATCGCGGATCACTAGTGTACGCCCCCAGCGAGCGATTGTGGGCCTCGTTGCCCCCAGTGTCCACCCCTCGGGTGACAACTACGCTGATGGTTGGCTCACGGTTCGCCCCATCCGTGTCAATTCCAAACATCGCGCGAACCTTTCCTCATCCGAATCGTACCCTCTGCGTCGCAACCCGCGCCAATGAGTATCGCCCTCGACCACAAACCCAGCTACCATCACCGCTGCATGATCTCACCCATCCTCTCCATCGCGCGTAACGCATTTATTGAGAGTGTCCGTCAGCCGGTCTTTTTCCTGCTTCTGATGGTCGCCGGACTCCTCCAGGTGCTCAATACCTGGATCTCAGGGTTCACGATGGGGCGGATGAAAGTCCCCGGCGAGGTCACCGGCGACAATAAAATGATGTTTGATGTCTCGCTGGCGACGGTGTTTGTCTGCGGCATCATCCTTGCAGCCTTCATCGCCACCGCGACCATCTCACGGGAAATCGAGAACAAAACCATCCTCACGGTGGTCTCCAAGCCCATCAACCGATACGCCGTCATCTTGGGCAAGTACATCGGCGTCGCCGCAGCGATGATCGTTGCCGGCGCGATCATGGTCGCGTTTCTGCTCCTCGGTATCCGCCACGGCGTGCTCTCGACCGCCGCCGACACCGTGGATGCGCCCGTGGTCCTCTTTGGCGTGGGTGCGATTGCCATCGCGGTCCTGATTGCGGGCGCGGGCAACTTTCTGTATGAATGGTCCTTCGGGCAGACGGTGTCGTTGCTGCTCTTGCCGTTGATCTGGATCGCGTACCTCGGTGTGCTATTGGTCAATGAGGATTGGGAGCTTCAGCCGATCACCACCGATCTCAAGCCCCAGATCACGATCGCGTGCCTGGTTCTGATGATGGCCCTGCTCGTGATGAGCGCGGTGGCGACCGCTGCCTCCACCCGACTTGGGCAGGTGATGACCGTGGTGGTCTGTGCGGTGATCTTTGTCGCCGGGCTTTTGTCCAACTACATGATCGGTCGCAATGTCTTTGACAACACACGGGTTGGGCAGATCGCACTGGTGTATTCGCCGCTCGAGACCGACATCTATGAGTTCCGTCCTGAAGAGATACTGGCACTCGCGGCCAAACGCGCCGGGATCAGTGAAAAAGAGTTCAGCGACCAGGGCTTCAACCCACGTCGATATGTCTCGACCACCGAGGTGCTCGAGATGGGTCCGGTGGATGATCTCGATTGGCGGAAAATCATGCTCCGCGAACCGGGGTCACAGCTTGATATTGTGCTGCTCGGGCCACCAACCACAGAACTCCAGGTCGGTGACTCATTGTACTACGGCGCTTCGCCCAACGGCGTCGGGTTGATCACCCCCCGATTCGCTCCGCTGGAACCCGGGATCACCCCCGAAAAGAACGCCCGCGAGGCGCCCGCGCTGGTGATCTCCGAGATCAACGATCTCATAATCACCGTCAAGCAAGTCGGGCGAGAGCCCGTTGCGCTCTCTCGCCCGCCGATTCAGCGTGATTCATTGTTCATCAAACCCACTTCGGTCTCCGTAGCCCCGCTGATCGGGTGGTCGGTGATCCCCAATGTGCAGTTCTACTGGCTCGTCGATGCGATCACCCTGAATCAACCGATCCCGCTCTCACACATCGCGCTTGTCTTTACCTATGGCATCGTGCAAATCTTGGGGTTCCTCTCCATCGCGGTCATCCTCTTCCAAGGACGCGATGTGGGGTGAGCAAGGCACAAATCGAACTGCTCAACGCTCCAAACTTGCCAAACTTCATCAAACCTCGGCGATCGCCCGCCCGTAGACCTTGACGCACTTTTCTGCGGCACCGTCCCAGTTCAATGAACGGAGCTCAAAGCGGCCATGCTCGCGGAGTGTCTGCCCGAGCGGCGGGTACTTGAGCACCGCCACAATCTTGTTGGCCATCTCATCGATGTCCCAGAAATCGACCTTCAACGCATGAGTCAGCACCTCGGCGACTCCAGATTGCTTGGACACAATCACCGGCACATCATTCCGCATCGCTTCGAGCGGCGCGATCCCGAAGGGCTCAGACACACTCGGCATCACATAACAATCCGCGAGCTGGTACACCCGATCAACATCGCGCCCACGCAGGAACCCGGTAAACAGCACCTTGTGCCCGATCCCCGCAGCGGCTGCTTGCTCGATCATTCGCCGGGCCATATCACCCGAGCCCGCGACGACAAACTTGACCTTGTCCGTTTTTTCGAGCACACGCTTGGCCGCCTGGATGAAATACTCCGGCCCCTTCTGCATGGTGATCCGCCCGAGGAACAGCACAATTTTCTCACCGCTTTCGATCGCTGCACCGCGGGAGGGTTGCATGTTTTCTTGATCAACGCCGTTGTAGACCACCTCGATCTTTGCGTCATCCACGCCGTACTTGGAATGCACGATGGCCTTGGTCAGACGCGAGACCGCGATCACCCGATCGGCACCCTGCATCCCGGCCCGTTCCAGCTCGTACACGCCCTGATTGATATTGGTTCCAGACCGATCAAACTCAGTCGCATGGATATGGCAAACCAGCGGCTTGCCCGTCAAAGCCTTCAGCATCAGCCCGGCGGGGTAGGTCAGCCAATCGTGGGCGTGGATCACATCGAACCGCTCGCTCATCCCGAGCCCGGCCACCAACGCCGCGTACCGGTCTGCGTCGCGGAACAGATCAGACCCATACCCTGAGCCTCCGGTTCCCATCTCGCCGAGCGATTTGATGATCGCATCCATCGCATCGGCGAGCTGATCGGCCGACGATGTCCGCAGTGCGCCAAACATGCTGGTCACGGTATCGACGGCTTCTTCTGTGTGGGTCGTCTCTTGAGGCTCTCGTCCCCCGACCATCTTCACCACACGACGGAGCACATCGTGCGCATCCACACCGGGGTACGAGCTGGGCACCTGCGTCTGGAACCGCTCAACTTGCTCGTCGATGGCGGGTTCTGCACCCGCGATGTGGACGGTGCGTGTCATGGTCGTTGTGCGTCTGGCAGTCGTGGTGGCATGGTGCATGACCGGCTCGCTGCGGTTGGCACGCAACCGAGCAGCACGCTCGGCGAGCACCCGCGGACCGACCAGCTCAACATGCGATGTGTGCCCAACCGGGATAGGTTGCGGCAGGACAAAGACCACCTCGTGCCCCTGGGCAACAAGCGATTTGGTCAGCCCGTCGACCGCGGTGCCGAGCCCTCCTGCAATGAACGGCGGGAACTCCCAGCCCAACATCAAAATCCGCATCGTGCAGATCCCTTACCTATCTCGGTGCGCCGAGCGCACGGGTGTATCTCAGTCTTCTTCGGTCTCGTCCATGTCACCAAGCTGTCGGAAGCACTGTTCATACGCCAACAACCAGGTGCCAACGACCTCGCCGGATGATGAATCATGCAGATCAACAGGGATCCTCGAACGGAACACAAACTCGAGCTCCGGCGAGCGAAAATGCTCGAAGCTCGATGCCGGATCATCAACGCCAAGGTCATCAAGTTCATCATCAATCAACTCGTTGAGTTTGTCACCCGAATGCATGAGCTCGGACTCGATCGATTCACTCTGCCAACGATCTTTCATGCCCAGGCTCACCCAGAATGCGCCGTCGTGGACAAAGACCCGATAACTCGCGGGCTCGGCGGAGTTGGATGCCTGGCAATCGATGGCGTCGGTGCCCACCGTCACGCTGGCGAACACCCCCGCCTGTTTGGCTCTCTTGGCTACGCTTGAAAAGACCGCTCCGAACTCAGATTTGGTGTCCGCTGTCATGGTGTACCTCATGGCTATCAAAGAGCGAAGGTTGAACCCTGCCGCCGATGGGGAAATGGTAGGTCCGAGAGCGGGGTTTAGGGGGTCAAAATCGGTCTCAATCATACAGAAATGGCTTCTTTGCTCGACACATGAAAATCTTGGGCTATAGTTGTCATCGCGACTATGCCCAGGTGGCGGAATTGGTAGACGCGCCACCTTGAGGTGGTGGTTCTCGCAAGGGAGTGGAGGTTCGAGTCCTCTCTTGGGCATTCAACGAAAACAGCACCAGGATCTCTGGTGCTGTTTTTTATTTCTTCGATACAAACCCGACCTTTCTCGCCTCAATCTCCTAACCACGGATCAACTCCCCCACGCATCAGCCCGATTCCGGTGTTTAGCCACTCGGTTGGAACTGGAGATGCGATGAGCAAGGTCTTGGTAGTTGACGACTCGGCATTCATGCGAAAAATCATCGTTCAGATGATTCAATCCGACCCCGAGTTCGAGGTCGTCGGCATCGCCCGCAACGGGCAAGACGCCATCGACCAGGCACAAAAGCTGAAGCCCGATATCATCACGCTCGATATCGAGATGCCCGTGATGGATGGGCTGACCGCGCTGCGCCGGATCAAGGCCGTCTGCCATGCATTCAATCCCCATGTGCTGATGTGCTCCTCGCTCACGATGGACAGCAGCAACGAGGCGCTCAAGGCCCTCCGCATCGGGGCTTCGGATGTCATCGGGAAAGACCCGGCCATCGTCGGAAAGGGTGACGACGGATTCAAAGCGGAGTTGCTCGCCAAGCTCAAGGTCCTCAGCCAGGCAACCCACACCCCGCACACGACCCATGCCAAATCAAAGCAGCCCGCGGGCGCGGCCCCCACTTCGAGGGCGCCGGCATCCACGCAAGATTTCGCAATCGACCCATCCGGCTTTGACGCGGTGGTCATCGGTTCGTCAACCGGCGGCCCGCCGATCCTTGAGAAGATACTCGCCAAGGTCACCAACAAACTCAGTGTCCCAATCATTATCGCCCAGCACATGCCCGAACTGTTCACGCGCAGCCTGACAACCCGGCTTGGGAATATCTGCTCATGTGGCGCAACCCTGGCAGAAAAGGGCGTCCTCATCCACAAGCCGAGCGTCTACATCGCGCTGGGCGGATACCACATCAAGCTCACCCGCGTGGCGGGCAACAAGGTCGTCTCTCGTCTGATCGAGGAACAACCAGGCGCGCTGTACAAACCAAGTGTTGATCTCCTCTTTGAATCTGCCTCAGCGTTGTATGGATCACGCCTGCTGGCGATCCAGTTGACGGGGATGGGCGAAGACGGAACTGCAGGCGCCAAAGCGATCCGCAAAGCCGGCGGTACGGTGATCGCCCAAGAGGCATCGAGCTGTGTCGTCTACGGCATGCCCAAGGCGGTCATCGAAGCGGGCGCTGCCTCGGCGATCCTTACGCCTGCCCAAATTCAGGGGGTTCTGTCGGCGTTTTGTGGCGGTTCGAGCGTTTCAACTGGCGACTCAGAACAAATCCCGCCCCGGATGTCCGCATAGCAATCGAACCTTCAACTCTCGCTATTTTCAGCATACTTTTTCGACGATGAGCAGAACTCAGGTTCACTCAAGGAGCTCAGATGCAAAGCACACCATCAAAGAGAGCAGCGAACGCGGTCTCTCAAGACATGCTTCAGTTGGTCACCTTCACGGTCGGCGAAGAACAGTTCGCTGTCGATATACTCAATGTCCAAGAGATCAACCGGATGATGGACCTGACCCAGGTCCCCCAGAGCCCCCCCGGGGTCGAGGGGATCATCAATCTCCGAGGGCGGATCATCCCCGTGATGTCGCTGCGTAAACGGTTTGGGCTTGCCAAGGGCGAGACCACGGAGACCACCCGGATTGTTGTGGTTGATATCGCCGGGCACACAGTCGGGTTCATTGTCGACTCGGTGCAGGAGGTGCTTCGGATCGGTTCATCGATCATTGAGGCAACGCCACCGATCTCGAGCGGGATCGATGCCTCGTATGTCTCCGGCGTGGCGAGGCTCGAAAACTCACTGCTTATCTTGCTCGATCTGCACAACCTTCTCCCTGCCGAGACTCTCAGCCGGGTCGCAAACATGAACACCCCCGCAGCCTGATCATCATCAATCAATCGAACACCCGCATTATTCGCCAGGAGAGTAGCATGGCCACCACGACCAAAATCACAATGGACACCAATCAGTTCAATCGGCTCTCGAAGATTATTTATGACCGATCCGGAATCCATTTCCCCGAGTCAAAGAAATACATCCTCGAATCACGCCTCTCTCATCGCCTCCACGAGATCGAGATTGAAGACTTTGATCAGTACATCGCCTACCTCACCATGGGCCCGTACCAGATCGAAGAGTTCCAGGAGATGTTCAACCGCATCACCATCAACGAAACAAGCTTCTTCCGCAACGAATCACAGCTTGATGTTTTTGAAAAACAGATCCTCCCCGAGCTGCTCGAAGCTCGCGAATCAAACAAACGCATCCGCATCTGGTCTGCTGCCTGCTCATCGGGCGAAGAACCATTCACGCTCGCGATGCTCTTGCACCGCACCCTTGGCGTGCGGCTTTCAGACTGGAAGATCGAGATCCTCGGGACCGACATCTCTGAGAAGGCACTCGAAACAGCCCAATCCGGGCGGTACACCTCGTACGCGGTGCGGACGACGCCTGCGCTTATGAAGGAGCGGTATTTCAAGGAGGACGGACGCCACTTCATTCTTGACGACACCATCCGCTCGATGGTCAACTTCGAGAAGCACAACCTCAAGGACCGGCTGGCAGCCAAACGCCACGGAACCTGGGATGTGATTTTCTGCCGAAATGTCCTGATCTACTTCGACGACGAGATGAAGAGCAATGTCCTGAAGATCTTCTCGAACCAGATCGCAAACGACGGAACACTCTTCATCGGACACTCCGAACGCATCAAAGAACTCACCAACGACTTCCAGCAGCTCTCCATCCCGCAGGGGTTCTGCTACCAGAAGGCGATCGCCTAAACACTTACTCAAGATATCCACGCCGAGCAAGGAGCAGCTCATGTCCATCCAAGACTTTGACCCAGAAATTCTACAAGACTTCCTCACCGAATCCGGCGAGCTGCTTGAACAGCTCGAAGGGGATCTTGTTGAACTCGAATCCAACCCGCAAGACCCGGACATGCTCAACCAGGTCTTCCGTGCTCTGCACACGATCAAGGGCAGCGCCTCGTTCCTTGCCCTGACCAACCTCGTCGCGATCGCACACTGCACCGAGAGCGCGTTGAACGCAGCACGAAACGAAGAAATTGTGATCGGCAAAGAGGAGATGGACCTCCTGCTCGCAGCGATTGATGTGCTCAAGGTGCAGTTCGCCCAGCTCATGGAAGGCGAGAGCGAACTTGAGCTGGCTGATCCTGAGCTGGTCGCAAGCCTCACCGCCCTCGGCGATGGATGCGCAGAACCAACACATGATGAACCTGTGCAGGTCAATGATGAGCTCTCCACAGAGCGGGTTGTCGATGGAAAAACCATCCGCCCGCTTGATCTGGACAGCTCCAAGGTCGATCTGATCGACCACCTGGCATCCGATATCCGTGACACCATCGAGCAGACCCAGGCGCGAATCAACGAACTGCTCGATGAATCAACACGCCCGGCGGCGATCTGCAACCTCGGCGAGCTCTGCGATGACCTCATCAAGACCATTGATTTCTTCGAGATCACCGAAATGATGGAACTCGCGACGGCTTTGGTCAACAGCCTCGACGGGATCGAAGCACTTACAGATGCGCAGTTCGTTCAACTCACCCCTCGCATGATGGGCGCCACCATGATGCTCAACGAGCAGAACATCGCACTCGGAGACCATCAGGCGATCGGGTGGACGGTAGAAACCTTTATTGAGAACATCGCCCAAGCTGCGGACGGGAACACCCCCGACGGGCACGAGCTTCCCGATGGGTGCGACGGCCCCACCGCGCTGCGAATTGATGGCGTCCGCTTTGGCGATCAGCCAGCAGACGAGACGGGCTCTCTACCGGTCGCTACCACCCAGACTGGCGACCCCGCGTCCACTGCACCAGCTGTCGAATCCAAGCCCACCGCCCAATCGGGGCAGGCGAACAAACCAAAGGCGAACGCCATCGAGCAGACCATCCGCGTCGAGGTTGGGCGGCTCGAATCACTCATGAATCTCGTAGGCGAGCTCGTGCTCCAGAAAAACCGAGTCAGCGCCCTCGCAGAAGATGTTCAGAAGTCCGCGATGGATGTTGACATGGTCGAGCAGATCGAGGTCACCGCGGACACGCTCGACCGGATCACCGGAGATATCCAGGTCGCGGTCATGCGTACCCGGATGCAGCCGCTCGACAAACTCTTTGGAAAGTACCCGCGTCTCATCCGCGACCTTGCCAAGAAAACTGATAAGAACATCAACCTGATCATCGAGGGCGGCGACACCGAGGTCGATCGCTCGGTCATCGAGGAGCTCGGCGACCCGCTTGTCCACCTACTGCGAAACTCGGGTGATCATGGCATCGAAAGCCCCGCGGACCGCAAGGCTGCCGGTAAACCAGAACAAGGCACCATCCGGCTGGTCGCCGGTCATGAGGGCAGCCATGTTTGTGTAAAAATTATTGACGATGGTAAGGGGCTCGATCGCGAGACGATCGGGACCAAAGCCGTCGAACGAGGGCTTGTGACCCAGGACCAGCTCGCGGCACTCTCTGATGAAGATGTCTTTCGGTTCATCCTCGAAGCAGGGTTCTCGACGGCCGACGCGGTCTCGGATCTATCCGGGCGTGGCGTGGGCATGGATGTTGTCCGCACGAACATTGAACGCAAGCTCAAGGGCGGATTGATCATCGAGAGTGTCAAGGGCGAGGGGATGACCCTGACCATCACCATCCCGCTGACGATCGCGATTATGCCCGCGATGATGGTCGCGGTTGGCGATGAGGTCTTTGCGATCCCCTTGTCAAACATCACCGAGATTGTCCGCCCCGCTCCAGAGCAGCTCTCGGCTCTCGGCGAAGAGCCGGTCATCCATCTGCGTGGATCTGTCCACCCGTTGATCAGCGCCCAAGAGGTGTTCAATCTCCCCATTTCAGGGCGGGCAGAAGAGCCCTTTGTGGTGGTCATTGGGTTCAATCAAAAAATAATTGGGCTGCGGGTCTCACGGGTGATCGGACAGCAAGAAATCGTAATTAAACCCCTCGAAGGGGTGAAACGCAGCGGCCCAATCAGCGGTGCGACGGTTCGCTCCGACGGCGGGGTCAGTCTCATCATCGACATCGCCGAGCTCATGCGGACCCCGATGTCCACCCGTGCAGCATTGTCAGCAAACTAACGAAAGCCATCCGTCGATCGAACCGATCATCGGAAAGACATACACCAACAGGAGTTACCACATGGACCCCACATACATCAGCGCCTTTGTCACCTCGATTCAAAATGTGTTCAGCACCATGTTCCAACTCCCCGTTGAGATCGGCGAGCCGAGCATCAAGACCGACCGAGCAATGACGCACGATGTCTCTGGGATCATCGGCGTCTCGGGCTCGATGGTCGGGACCATCGTCTTGAGCATGCCATCAGAAACCGCTTCCTCTGTTGTGTCGCTGTTCACCGGGATGGAGATGGAGACCGATTCGGCGGACTTCGCCGACGCGGTTGGCGAGATCGTCAACATGATCTCCGGCGGTGCGAAGGCATCGTTCCAACGCAAGGATGTTTCGATCTCATGCCCGAGTGTGGTCATCGGATCTGGGCACATTGTTTCCAGCCAATCGGGCACGCCCTGCGTGCTGATCCCTTGCACCACTGATTGTGGTGAAGTCGTCATCGAGGTTTCGCTGCGTGAAGCAGTCGAAGAGTCCTCCACTGTTTCCACCGCTGCTTGATTATCCACGCACCTTTCTCCACAGGAGCAACACCATGCGTATTTTGCTTATTGACGATTCGAAGACCATGCGGAACATCCAGAAGTCCATCCTCAAGCAGCTCGGGTACACCGAGATCGAAGAGGCTTGCGACGGGCAGGATGCGCTGAGCAAAGTTGGCGCTTTCAAGCCTGATCTCTGCCTGGTTGACTGGAACATGCCCGTCATGGATGGATTGACCTTTGTCAAAAACTTCCGCCAGTCGGACAAGACAACGCCGCTGATCATGGTGACCACCGAGGCAGAGAAGTCTCGCGTGATCGACGCGATCAAAGCCGGTGTCAACAACTATGTGGTCAAGCCATTCACCCCTGACCTGCTCAGCGAACGGATCACCGAGACCCTCGCCAAGTGTGGCGTCGCCGGATAACAAACTCTCGAAGAGCCCGTCTCGAGCCTCTGGATACGGGCCCGTGACCCGAGGTGCGTCGAAACGGACGAAAGCGTATTCAGCGTGACCACCAACTCACACGATCTCGATCATCTCCTCAAGCTTACGGTTCAGAACCACAAGCTCGAGGGGATTTTGCATATTGCGCCGACCGAGTCGCCCGAGTTGATCGAACCCTCCGCACTCGAAGCATTTGTAATCGGTGAAGGGGTCAAGTCTTCATTTATCAATCAAGATGCGATCAGCACACTCACCCACCTTGTCCAAGCCGATCCCGGATTGGCTCACGAAGCGTGTGTTGCCCGTGGTCAGCCCCCGGTCAGCGGCGGGGATTCCACACTCCAACTCGAAGCGTCCATCCAAACCAGGATCGACGAGATCGAATCACGCAGAGCCGAGCTTGAGGACGCGGTTTCCAACGAACCCGCGAACCCGCCCTCGCAATCCGATTCATCGGAAGCCATCGATTTTTATGAGATGAGCCCGTTCCTCATCGTCAAACGGGGGGATCAGATCTGCACGCTCATCGAATCAACCGAGGGCGAGGATGGCACTGATGTCTTTGGGCAAACCATCGCATCCAAAGACGGCAAGCCCACACTCTCGCTCAATGATGCATCCGTCCATGTCGCCCAGAATGGCTCGGTCACCGCGCTCTGTTCCGGGCTGCTGACGGTGACCCCCAGCAGTGTGCAGGTTTCCGAGACACTCCAGATCCCTCATGATGTCGATTTCTCCACCGCCAATATCAACTTCCCCGGGGATGTGCATATCGACGGGGGCGTGATGGACAACTTCAAGGTTCGCGCGACGGGCGAGGTTTTGATCCGCAAACTCGTGCAATCTTCGACCATCGAGGCGGACAAGTGCATCACCCTCGAACAGGGGATGGCGGGCAAGGACAAAGGCTGGATCATCGCGCATGGCGAGTTGCATGCGGGTTACCTCGAATCAATCCATGCGAGCGTCGCTGCGGACTGCAAGGTTGATCACGAGATCACCAACTCAACGATCTCGATCTGCGGAGAGTTAATCTCGCCCGGTGCCTCTCTACGGGGGGGCGAGATCACGATCGCCAAGCAATGCGAGCTGAATATTATTGGATCGGTGCAGGGGGTCGAGACCACGCTCGTGCTCGGCTCGCTGGCTGATCTCCAAGAGTTGCTCTCCAGATCGGGAGCGCTGATCGCCAAAGCAACCCATGAGCTTGAAGCCAAACAGTCAAGGTATGAGGGCTTTGCGCAATCCATCGGCAAACCCACCCCCGCACAGATTGAGGAACAGATGGGAATGGAGTTTGAGATTTCTGAACTCCGATTGACGCTCTCCAAACTCGAAAAGGCAAATCAGACACTCCTGACGACGCTCCGCACTCGGACATCGCCCACGCTTCATGTGCACCGGGCGATCTATGCCAAATCTGTTATCTACTTCCCCGGATACAAGGCGGTTTTTCATCGGGATCTGGAGGGCGAGTCGGTCCTCGCTGTCGATGAAAATGGGGGTCCGACGCTGATGCATCACGACAAGGAGCGTCCGCTGCGTGATGTCGCCAAGGTGTACCGCGATCAGCGGGTGCCTCTGATCGAACAGCACGACAACGAATACCGCATCGCCGCCTAAGAAACGGGCGATATCTCTGCCATATCCAGAACCGCAAGCCGGATTCGTGGGTATAGATCCAGAGAAGGGCATCCATTCCGCCGACCCATCGGCTGGACATCCACGCCCCAAGAGACCACAATGCACCCGATGCCTCAATCGTCCAAATCATCTCTCCGCCGTCGGCTCAACACTCCGATCTCTACCCTCGCGGCGTGCTTGCTCTTCGCCGGCGGGCTCGGGGCAATGTCAATCCAACCCGATCCCGCGGATGCCGACCCGATGGATACACATCCCGCCCATGATGGCGTGACCAGCCCAGAAGGTGCCGCCGACGAGGGGCTCAATGAGTGTGTGATCACGCTGGTGTCAGGGAGAAAGATCACCGGATTTTTGATCGAATCACGCGACGAAGAGGTCGTGATCAGACTCGAAGGGATCGACACAACTTTCAAGCGTAGTGGGATTGGTTCGATCCGGTTCCTGCCTCCGGTTGCCGAGCGGTATCTGACGCTGCGTGAGAACATCAACGATACCGACATCGAGACAAGGCTGACGCTTGTCGAGTGGCTGCGTGCACGCGAGGCGTATCAACTCGCGGTCGAGGAGCTTGCTTCGATCCTCGAAGTCGAGCCGAACAACCCCCAAGCCCGCACGCTGCACAACTGGCTCAAGGCCAAGCTGGCGATGGATGAGCAGAAGAAGGCAACAAAGAAAACAAAGGCTCGAAGATCGCCCAAAGCCGATCCAACCTCGATTCCGACGCTTAGCGATGAGCAGATTAACCTCATGCGGGTCTATGAGATCGATCTCCGCAATCCGCCCAAGCTCGTTGTGCCCGACAACACGCTCCGCGAGTTGATCGCCCGCCACCCCGAAGAGTTCCCGGTTGATGAGAGCGCTCGGGCAGAATACTTTGAGCTGCCCGAGGTCGAAAAACTCAAGCTGCTCTTTATCCACCACGCACGCGATCTCTACGGGCAGGTCCGCGTGATCGAAGATCCGGCGATGCTCAAAGAGTTCACCACCATGATCAACGGGCGGCGCGGGTGGCTCGTCAACGCGTGTGCCTCGACAAGCTGCCACGGCGGGACCGAGGCCGGGTCGTTCAGGCTCGTACGCGAACGCCCAAACTCGCACGAGAGCGCCTACACCAACTTCTATCGAATTGATCAATACCGGCTCAAGGATGGCTCGCCTCTGATAGATTACGAATCGCCCGCTCGCTCGGCGTTGCTCCAACTCGCGATGCACCAGTCCAACTCACTGCGCCCGCACCCGGAGGTCATCACCGATCGCAGGCTCTCACGCTGGCGCCCGGTGTTCCGCTCGAGCAGAGACCGGAAGTTCAAGCTCGCCCTCGATTGGATCTCCTCGGTGTATGCACCTCGGGTTCAATATGACCTCGGCTACCCCCCGCCGCCGGCGTCTGCCCAGCCGGATCTTGATGCGGATCAAGATGACGAAACTTCGCCCCAAAGCGATTGAGCCGATATCATTGCAGGCATCGGCGGGAAAATTGTCGGGAACTGGACCCGACAGCACACGAACAATCCCACGACACCGCCCTGCGGGCACAACCGGGGCGGTGTTTTTGTGCTACCATCCGATCCGGGATGACCCGGAGACCAGAGGAAGATGATTCACCGGCTCGATGAGCGTGAGGATGACGATAATGAAGACCCAAACCGTGATTTCGGCTGCCCTTGTTGTTTTCCTTGCCGCACAAAGCGGATGCTCACGATCTGAAGATTCCAAGAACGCGGTCCGTGATGCGGGGCGTCAGTTCGAGACCATCGCCGCCGGCAACGCCAATGCATCACCAAGCAACTCAGCTAAGGTGCTGCGAGCCACCGAGTCGACGGTCTCAGAGTTCAGCGGGTCAGAAGACGGATACGCACAGGCTGCATCCTTAGCGGTCGCCCAGTCGAAGATCGGGATGGCCGCCCTGGCATCGCAAGAGGCCGTGCAGGTTGAAAAGAAGGCGATTCTTCAGGCCCGCGTGATCCGCGGGTACCTCAACGAATGGCGAACGATGTCAACCATCGCCGAGGCCGCGAGCGTCTTTGATCCCGCCGACGGGCTCAGCGAGCTTGCCGGCTTAATCACCATGCGGCAAGAAGACATCGCCAACTACCGAACGCTGCAGCAGGGCATCGAGGACCAGATCAACGAGCTCAACACAAAGATCGCCGATCTCGAAGACAAGGCAAGCACCGAGCGGAACGCGGGCGCCGAGATCGAGCTGCGGATCCCAACACTCTCGGCAACCAAAGGCGCCCAGCTCGCCGAGCGAGTCCGTGAGCACACGCTGCGTGGTGACCAATACGGGCTTGAAGCATTCCGCATCCAGGGGCGGGTGGACCAGTTGATCCCGACGCGCGAGGAATACGCGTTGAATGTTAAAAAGGCCGAATCTCAGATTGAACTGCTCGACGCCTCACGCGAAGAGCTCCAAGCCCGCGAGCGGACAAGCAATCGTGACGCGAGCGAGGCGCGGGGCACCGCCCAGGTTGCACGCGACGCCGTGCTCAAGCTCGTCGAAGAACTCGAGGCGTTCCGTGCATCAGAGGTCAGCGGGGCCAACGAGAAGGCGATCTCGCAGGCACGCGGAGCCATCTCCGCAACTCGCGATTCCAAGTCTGAAACCGCGGCGGTCGGGGCGATGACCAAGTCAACCGCAATGCAGATCCTCGGCGAGTGTGTCGCCCGACAAGCCAGCGGCCACCGCGAAGCGGCGATCATGTACATCGATATTGCCGAATCAGGCATCCCAGGCGATTGGGTATCGAGAGCAGAACGTGAGCAAGAGACCTACGAGACCTTGAAGGCTGAGGCAGCGCAGAGCTTCCGCGATGCGGCCTCCGCGCTCCGCAATGCCCGTATCCGCGGGGAGGCAGGGGACAAGCTCGAAGCCGCTGCGGTCCGGCTCGATAAACTGGGCGGCTTCGTTCCCGAACCGGTTGAAGAATACGACGAGGACGAAGACTACAGCGACGACTCGTACAATGAAGATGACGAGACGATGGATCTGGAAGATGAAATGGGATCCGAGCCAATAGAAGACGACGGCTGATCCACAGCAAACCGAGGGGCATCATCTCAATATCCCCAACCGGGTGGTGATGACTCTCCAAGGAGAGGCGAACCATGAGCACCTCTGAGTCAAACACACCGGAAATCCTCGGCATTCCTGAGATGCCCGAGGTCGTCCAGCACCTCGCCAAACCAAATGACCCGATCACGGCCAAGGTGGTCGAGACCCGAATCTGCTCGGCCTCGAAGAAAGCCGCCGGGTATGTTCGGCACATCGGATTTGATGTCTCTGGAACCCCGCTCGCGAATGGCTGGATCTCGGGACAGTCCTTCGGCATCATCCCCCCGGGTGTCACCGCATCGGGCAAACAGCACAAGCTCAGGCTCTACTCGATCTGCTCGCCGACCAAGGGTGAAGGCGGGAACGGCTCGATCATCGCTACCGCAACCAAGCGGGTTCTCGACGAGCACTGGGATACGCATGAGCTGTTTACCGGAGTCTGCTCAAACTACCTGTGCGATCTTCAGGTCGGCGATGAGGCCCTGCTCACCGGACCGGCGGGCAAACGGTTTGTCCTGCCCAAAGACCCGAGCAAGCACGATTACCTGTTCATCGCGACCGGGACCGGGATCGCTCCGTTCCGCTCGATGCTCGCCGACCTTGCCTCGACGGGCATGAAAAGCAATGCGACGCTGATCATGGGAGCCCCCTACGCGACCGATCTGCTTTACCATGAAGATATGCTCGCGTTGGATCAGGAGTTCGACCGGTTCAGCTACCGGACCGCGATCTCTCGGCATCTCATCGACGGGCAGAGCCGACCGATGTATGTTCAGGATCGGCTTGAAGAGGACCATGCGGATCTGAGAGCGATGCTCGAATCGGAACGAACGCTGATCTATATCTGTGGAATAGCGGGGATGGAGCTTGGAATCTTGAAGTCCCTCTCCAAGATGCTATCGAAGCAGCACCTCGCCCAATACCTGCGGATCGACCCCGAGATCGCCAATGATCTCGATTCATGGCAACGCCGAATGATCCCGCGGACGATCAAGCCCACCAAACGGGTGTTCCTTGAAGTGTACTAGGCACCCTGAAAAGGCTTCGACCCGGGGCATTTGGTGACATACACTCCCAGACGCACACAAGCCCCTATCTATTGAGAGAGCATCACGCATGATCATGGTCACCACATTTAGAACGCTCGCCATCGCTGCTGTCATCGCAACCTGCTCGGTATCCGCCTTCGGGCAATCCAGCGTGAGCCTCCCCGCGTCGATCGTCGAATCGAACACGCTCAATGGGGCTTCGCTCCAGCAGATCACCGGCTTTGTCGGCTCGCTCTCCGAAGCTGCGATGTCTGAAGACTATGAGGATGCCAAGCGTGCGCAGGACCGGCTGCTCACGCCCCTGGCGGACCGGGACATCTCCGTCGCGTTTCGGCAGGCGTACGCGGATGCGCTCAGCTCGATGATCCGTGAACTCCAAGCCTCCGACCAAGTTGGGCACAAGCTGTTTGCGCTCCGTCTTGCTGGTGAGCTGTCGACCACCGCGTCGATCAGGATGATCCGCGAGCAGCTCGATGCGGATGACGCAGGCACGAGGCTCTTCGCCATCGGGCGTGCCCGTCGAGTGTTCGAAATCACGGGCGCTCACGGGCTGGCGGTCTCTTCCACCGAGATCGAGGGCCTTGTTGATGCGGTGTTCGCTCAGGGCGATTCGGGCGAGAACCCGCTCATTCTTGATGCGGTTGTGCGTGCGTTGGCAGCCGGAACTGCATTGCCCGGATCAGATCTGGCCGGTGCTCGGAATCAGTCGATTCAATCTCTGAGCGATTTGGTCTCGCCGATCTTGGCCTCACTCGATGGCACACAACCACCCGAGCCCGCGTACCGCATCGGGCTTCGCGCTTCTTCTGCGCTGACCTCATCGGTTTCGGATGTCAACGGGGATGTCACCACGGAGTCGACCTCCGCGGCGATTCGTCTGGCGGGCAACATGCTGGCGGTTTCGCTGCGAGAGATCATCGACTCGAATCCGCCTCTGGGACGCAACCGTGATGTCACAATACGAGTGGTGCAGTCCGCGGATGCATTGTTATACTTCTCGGGTCTCAAGCACGCCGAGCTCAGGTCTCGTCCGTCCTCCTCGGTCGAACTGACCGACTTTGCGGCTTTGCTTCGTGAAGGCGACGATCGCGGGTACCGCAACGCGGTTGCCTTGCTGTTGTCCGCCAACTCTGAGCTCGTCAACACCCATAAACTTGACGCCAACGAGTTCATTCAGGAATAAGTCGCTCGGTGATGGTTTTTCTCTCGCGTTTTTGGGTTGATCCATGCTCGCGAGCACACATCAGACGCTGTCTGCGGTACTGTGTGAGCATGAATCGGCTCTTGATTCCAGTTGTGCTCCTTGGCTTGCTCGTGATCGCGTCGGTGGTCACCGATCGTCCCAAGCCGAAGGCGGATTTTACTTTCGCGAACCTCTCGGAAGTCAACACGCTGGATCCTCAGCGGATGAGTTGGATGCACGATCTCCGCGTCGCCCGATTGCTCTACGAGGGGCTGGTCATCAACGATGTGCTCTCCGATGACTTCGGCATCGAGCCCGGGGTTGCCGAGTCTTGGTCGGTTTCGGATGATGCAACGACCTACACATTCAACCTCCGAAAAGACGCCAAGTGGAGCAACGGGCAGCCGGTCACCGCGGAAGACTTCCGTTACTCGTGGCGGCGCGCGATGCTGCCCGATCTGGTCTCTGATTATGTAAAGCTCTTTATGCTCATCGAGGGGGCGCAAGCGTTCTACGACTGGCGTGCGTTGGCACTCGACGAGTTCGCCGATCGCACCTTTGAATCTTCATCAGACCGCGCCCAAGCGGGCGAACAGCTCTACCAAGAAACCATCATCAAGTTCGATGCGATGGTCAAGATGATCGCCTATGACGAGCACACGCTGGTGATCAAGCTGGATCATCCGGTGCCTTATTTTCTTGATCTGTGCGCATTCGCGGTTTTCTCTCCGGTGTATGAGCCGCTTGTATCACAGTATGAACGCCCGGACCCTGTCACCGCCCGCCTGGTCCGCCGCCCTGGATGGACCAAGGGCGGCACGCTGATCTCCAACGGTCCTTACGAGCTCACGGGCTGGCGTTTCAAACGCGACATGCGTCTGGAGATGAACCCGCACTATTGGAACCGCGATCAACTCGCGATGCGGACGATCGCCATTCCGTCGATCACCGACCCCAACGCGGCGGTGCTTGCGTACCAGACCGGGGCGTTGGATTGGATCGCCGACAACACCGCTGCCTATCGCGGCGATATGGTCGCAGCCAAGCTTGAGTTCCTCGAAGAGAACCACGACAAGGTCCGCGAGCTTGAAGCGCAAGGGCTCGATCAGTTCTCGATTGATCGGGCATTGCCCGCCGACCCTCGGGCGCACACCCATGCCGTGTCGTCATTTGGGACTTATTTTTACAACTTCAACTGCAGCCCGAGGCTCACCGACGGTCGAGAGAATCCGTTCGCCGACGCCCGGGTTCGGCGTGCCTTTGCGATGTGCCTCGATAAGCAATCCATCGCCGATGAGATCCGTCGGCTCGGGGAGCCCGTTGCTTCCACGCTAATCCCGCCGGGGTCTATCGGCGGATATGTCTCGCCCAAGGGGCTCAAAAATATTTCGCAGGCCAAGAACCCCGAAGAACGCCAGGGCATTCTTGACGAAGCGCGGGCGTTGCTCGCTGAGGCAAATTTCCCAGAAGATTTCGTCGTCACGCTCTCGTTCAATAAAGACTCAGGGCATGATCTGATCGGGCAGGCCATCGCCAAGAGCTGGCAGAAAAACCTCGGCATCCAGACCTCCCTCGTCCAGAAAGAGCTCAAGATCTTCAAGGAAGACCTGAAAGATCATCAGTTCATGACCGCCCGCGCCGGTTGGTTTGGTGACTACGGCGACCCCACCACCTTCCTCGACATCAACCATTCCGAAGACGGCAACAACGATCGGGCATACAACAACCCTGCCTTCGACAAGCTGCTCAGACAAGCAGGGCTTGAACTCGATAGCGAAAAGCGGATGTCGTTGCTCAGCGAAGCCGAGCGAATTCTCGTCGAAGAAGACCTCCCGCTGGTCCCGATCTTTCACTACGCGACGATCTACATGTTTGACCCGCACAAAGTCACCGGGCTCTCGACGCATCCACGCACGAAGCAAAATGTGTTCCTCGTCGATGTGCTCGATGATGACATCGGCCCCAACGAACCCAAGCCCATGCATCCGGGCAAGGGGGGCACGCCATGATCACGATGATCCTACGCCGGCTCGCATTTCTGCCGATCACGCTGCTCTTGATTTACACCATCACCCTTGCGCTCGCGTGGGCCGTGCCCGGAAACCCTCTGGAGAACCCGGATAAGCGGCCCAAGCCCGAAGTCATCGCGCAGATGAACAAGCAGTACAACCTTGACTCTTTCCCCAAGTTTTACATCTCGTATCTTGATCGTGCGACGGGGGTTCATTACGCCCGCGATTGGATGAGCGGTCGGCTCGCTGATGACACCGCCCGCGCTGCACAAGCCGGTTTCCCTCCACCGGCTCGCCCGGTCTTTGACTTTGGCCCATCGCTGCAGTATGACGACCTGACGGTCAATGAGATCATCGGTTCATCTCTTCCGGTGTCGATGACGCTTGGCATCGCTGCGATTTTTATCGCGGTCGTTGTCGGGACGACGGTGGGCATCATCGGCGCGACCAAGCCCAACTCGATGGCGGATCATGCCTCGCTGGTGGTCGCGATGGTTGGGATCTCGCTGCCCAGCTTTGTGATCGGGACCGCTGCGTTGCTTGTGTTTTCGGTCTGGCTCGGGTGGTTCCCGGTCGCCCAATGGGGCACGGTGCGGAGTATGGTGTTGCCATCCGTCACGCTCTCGCTGCCGTTCACGGCCTACATCGCCCGGCTCACACGCATGGGCATGATCGATGTCCTCGGGGCTGATTTCATACGCACCGCCCGTGCAAAGGGGGCTTCTGAGCGATCGGTGCTGCTCAAGCACGCCCTTAAAAACGCGTTCTTGCCCGTGCTCTCGTTCCTCGGCCCGGCGACCGCGATGGCGATGACCGGCTCATTCGTCATCGAACGCGTCTTCACCGTGCCCGGCATCGGTCAGCACTTCGTCAACGCGGTGCAGAATAAAGACCTCTCGCTGATTATGGGCGTGGTCCTGGTGTTCGCAACGATGCTGATTGTGTTTAATCTTGCGGTCGATGTGCTCTACCGGTGGATCGATCCCCGGATCGTCTGATTATCAATCAATCTTCGTAGATCGCGAACCCGGCGTGCGAGAATACATCGCACCCGATGAAATCACCGACGCTGTAATCACGGGCATGCTGCCCCGGCGCGGTCAGCGAGAGATGGATCGGCACGCCGGCGTTGATGATGATCCGGTTCTCCTCAGCGTCAACACCGATGACCGTCCCCTGCACCCGGCGCGTCACGCCCGAGCATGGCTCAACAAACCGCCCGCCTGCGCCGGTGATCGTGACCTTGCGCGCCTGCATGTGGATGGTGCCGATGATCTTCTTGTTGACCCGGCTCTGCAAATCACACATCTCGCACATTGGCTCGACGACGATCTCGTAATCGGTGTTGGCGAACCCGAGCACCGCGTACGCCGGTTTGGTGTCTGTCGCGTCATGGAATGCGAGCACCTTGGCACGGGCGAGGTTCTCGGCGATCTTTGTGGTTGGGGCAGGATCAAGCATGCCTAAGAATAGGCGCCTCAGCCACCCACCGGTTCGACCGCCGGCATTGGCACATCCCGTCCGCGGACGCCCATCTTGAGGAAATTGAACAGCATCATCACGCCCATCGGCGTCATAAAACTCTCGGGATGGAACTGCACGCCGAGTTGGGGTGCCCGAGATTCATCACTCCACACCCGGCGAAGCCCCATGACGACCTCGACGCGTTGCCCATTGATCTCGTCGTGGGTCCATGCGGAGACCTTCCACCCGTTGCCTTCGGTGTCCAGATCGCTCGGCACGGTGCTCCTGCGGACGACCAGCGAGTGGTACCGCGCGACGGTCATCGGCGAATCGATCCCATCAAAGAGCCCCTCGCCGTCGTGGTCGATGTCGGAGGTTTTGCCGTGCATGAGGATGCCGTGGCGTTCGACGGTCATCGCGTTGCGATCGGCGAGGCATTGATGCCCGAGGCACACGCCGAGCATCGGGATCCGCCCCGCGATCTGCTCGATGACATCCCCCGAGACCCCGGCCTCGTTGGGCGTGCACGGCCCGGGCGAGACGATGACATGCGATGGCCCGTTGCCTCCATCGAGTTGATCGACCTGGGCGGGGGTGATCTCGTCGTTGCGGACGACAATGAGATCACGCCCGGGCTCGAGGGTCCGGTCGATCTCGCCGAGGCGTTGGACGAGGTTCCAGGTGAACGAGTCGTAGTTGTCGATCAGGAGTATCACGCGAGGATCGTAGGGCCACGGGGTTCACAATTCGGAGCGTGAACCCTACCATTCCAGACTATGTCCGCTGAAAACCCATACGAAGTCGTCGCGTTCTACAAGTTCACCAGCTTTGACCGCGTCGAGCAGTTCTTGCCCGAGCTCAAGCAGTTCATGCTCGATCACGATGTCCTCGGCACCGTGCTGCTCTCCGAAGAGGGAGTCAATGGCACCATCTCCGGGCGACCCGACAATATGAAAACCATTATCGGGTTTATCAGCGAGCAGCCCGAGTTCAACGAGATGATTTCCAAATCGAGCTGGGCGCCAGCCCATGTGTTCAACCGCGTCCGCGTCAAGCACAAGCCCGAACTCATCAGCATCGGGGCGGATGTTGACCCGATCAATGGAGTCGGCACCTATGTCGAACCCGAAGATTGGAACGCACTGATCTCGGACCCAGATGTGGTGCTGATCGACACGCGAAACGATTATGAGTTCCACGCCGGGACTTTCGAGGGCGCGATCGACCCGGACATCAAACGATTCCGCGATCTGCCGGCGTACCTCGACGAGCACCTCGATCCCGCTAAGCACAAAAAGGTCGCGATGTTCTGCACCGGCGGGATCCGGTGCGAGAAATCCACCGCCTACCTCAAAGCCAAGGGCTTCGACGAGGTGTTCCACCTCAAGGGCGGGATCCTCCAGTACTTTGAGGACATCGACACCCAAGACAGCAAGTGGAACGGCGAGTGCTATGTCTTTGACGAACGCGTAACGGTCGACCAGCAGCTCGCCCCGAGCCCAACCTACCACGCGTGCGAGAACTGCGGGCATGCATTGACCACCAAATCACGATGCCACCCCGCGTATCGACCAGGCAAGGCGTGCGCATTTTGTGCGGAAAACAACTAAAAAATCGCCCCGCGCGATGAAGCAACGGAGCGACTCTCTCCCCAATCGTTCGCCATCCCTGGCGGTGTGCTGTTTAGGCAGCGTTTCGCATCCATGTCGTCCCGGCGATACCGTCGCGGGTGACGAGGAATAAATCTTTGGTGATCGGATAGGGCAAACGCTCGAAGTCTTCGTCTACCCGGGCGCTCAACCGGTCGACAAACTCTTGGGGCTCGCAGCTCAAGGCGATGAACATATCACGCGCCGGTGTGGCAACATAAAAATCCGGGCCCAGGTGGGATGCGAGCTTCGAGTGCAGATCTTGAAGCAGCAAACGGGCCGCGTCGTATCCGTCTTGCTCGGAGACAATCACCGCCTTGCCGCCCTCTGCGCTCTCGATGACCTGCATCTCAAGCTCAGGTGCGTACAGATCGAGGTTCTCGCGGGCGAGCGTCTCGACCTCATCGAGTGTCACCCCCCACCGCACGACCTGCTCGGTGGTGATGCTGACGGTCATATGAGGCATATCCATCACGAACACGATCACCGTGTCGTTGACGAAGGGCACATGGGCGACGAGTTCTTCAGAGAGGTGCTCAAAGATCGACACGGGCTGAACCCGGGGCATGATCCGTGCTTTGACCTGATCGAACGGGGTGTCGCTGAGTTCCATGTGCTCGCCGAGGAACATCTGATCGAGGAAGTGCTCGACGATGTCGGCCCCGCGCTCGGGCTCATGGGCGACCATGCGGAGGAGATTCTCGAGATCAAGCCGACGACCATCGACAAGCAACTCGCGGGTGCTCACGCGGTCAATCCGCAGCCCCGGCTGCATGCGCCGGAGGAGTTTCTCGACCTGTTGAGCGAATGCTTCTGGTTCCTTGGGCATCAGTGCCATGACGAATCCTCCGTTGCCGCCCGATCGGGCAGATGCGATCAACCCTCAGTTGGTCGCTGAGATGAATGTCGGCACTCGCCGAGTGCGGATGAACCCCCATCGAGGCAGAAAGAGGCTCTGGGACCTGCTTTGGCCCGATGCGACGGGCCATGCGTCCTGGCGCGGCTGATAACCGCGATTGCAAGGTCCGATGGGATGTTCGAACCGTGAACGATTGGGTTCTGGGACCATTTGGCAAACCGGGTTGATGCGGATAGAATCGGGGCCTGCATGGGGACCCGGTTCTGAGCGTGTGTGACGCCCGATCGGATCATCCTTTTATGACAGAGCGGAGACGAACCCGTGACCGAACAGGAAATCGAAGCAAAAGTAATCGACATCGTCGCAGAGCAGATGGGCGCGGATAAGAGCAAGATCACCCGCGAAACTCGCTTTGTCGAAGATTTGAACGCAGACAGTCTGGATACCGTCGAGCTCGTTATGGAGTTTGAAGACGAGTTCGAGACCTCAATCCCCGACGAGCAGGCCGAGAAAATTCTCTCGGTTGGCAACGCGATCGAGTTCATTTCTCAGAACGGCTCGGACTAATCCTCAGACCCGATGCAACGAATCGAGCACCCCGTCTGATACTTCTCAGCGGGTGTTTCTGATTCCATCCAAACGGCGAGCTTGAGCACACCATGAGCAACCACACCCAGCACCGCGTTGTTATCACCGGATACGGGGCATTGACCGATCTCGGGCATTCCGCTCCCGAGACATGGCAAGCCATGCGCGATGGGCGATCCGGAATCCAGCGGACTGATCTCGAAAAGTTCGAATCACACGAAGGATGGTCCGTGCTCATCTCTGGACAGGTCCGTGGGTGGGATCCAAAGTCCATCCTCGAGCACCGCGAAGCCCGCAGGCTCGATCGGTGTGCGTTGCTCGGGCTGGGTGCTGCCCAAGAAGCGGTGACCCATTCGGGGTGGGATCCAAGCTCGGGAGACCCCACCCGCCACGGGTGCATCCTCGGATCAGGCATCGGAGGGATCTCGGCGACCGAAGAAGCGGTCGTCGTCATGCACAGCAAAAACCCAACCCGGATCAGCCCTTTCACCGTGCCCAAGCTGATGGTGAACTCTGCAGCCGGAAACATCTGCATCCGCTTCGACCTCCAAGGCCCCGCGACCACCCACGCAACCGCGTGTGCTTCATCTGGGCATGCGATCGGCGACGCGATGCAGTACATCCGACAGGGCAAGGCCGATGTCATGCTCTCGGGCGGTTCTGAAGCCGCGGTTACCCCACTGTGCATCGGCGCCTTCATGGTCATGAAAGCGCTCTCAACGCGGAATGACGAACCGACCAAGGCTTCGCGCCCGTTTGATCGCGATCGCGATGGGTTTGTGCTTTCTGAGGGCGCTGGCATGTATGTGCTCGAATCACTCGAGCACGCCCAAGCCCGCGGGGCAACGATCTACGCCGAGCTCGTCGGTGCGGCCAACTCTTGTGACGCCGGGCACATCACCGCCCCTCACCCAGAAGGACGCGGTGCGCTCAACGCGATGAAATGGGCCCTTGATGATGCCGGGATCAATCCCGAAGAGATCAACTACATCAACGCCCACGGCACCTCCACGCCGCTGGGTGACAAGGCCGAAGTCTGTGCGGTCAAGACCCTCTTCGGCCAACGCGCCATGCCCGGCGGCGGGCTTGTGATGAGCTCGACCAAATCGGTCCACGGGCATTGCCTCGGGGCTTCCGGTGCGGTTGAGTTGATCGCCTGCATCAACGCTTGCCGAGAAGGCATCGTGCCCCCAACGATCAACCTCGAGAACCCCGATGACGACTTTGACATCGATCTGGTGCCCAATGTCGCCCGCGAGATGCCCGTCAAATACGCGATGAACAACACCTTTGGGTTTGGCGGGCTCAATGTCTCGTTCATCTGCGCTCGATTCGACGGGTAAACCCGCCGAGCCTTGAGGGCGATAACAGGATCCGGACGCACAGACTGGCACAGCGATTGCGATCATGAAGACTATCTCATGATTGCGTGACGGTGCGCGTGCATCGGTGCGCATGGTTTGCCGATGGTGTGTATATGAAGACCGATCTCGCGTCAATTCTTGCCCTCGAAGTCCCGCTTGTCGTGGTGCTGGGTGAACGAACGATCACCATTAAGGAGGTGCTTGGATGGATCCCCGGATCGATCTTTGAACTCCCGAACTCGGCTGAAGGTGATCTTGAGGTCCGGATCAATCAACGCCCGATCGCGCTGGGCTCAGCGGTCAAAATCGGTGAAAACTTCGGCATCCGCGTCACCCATGTCGGTGATCCCAAACAACGGATTTTGGCGATGGGCAACGACCAGACCGTCGACAGCTCCGCATCAGACGATGGCGGGACGATGTCGCCGGAAGACATCGCGGCTGCCCTGCTCGAAGGGCAGTTCTAGGATCGTGTGAAATTCCCCGGATTCTGGGTTGATGCGACCTATGATCCCCCATGAGTACCACCGCAACCACCGATACCGTTCTTGAATCGTTCAATCCTTCTACCGGCGAATCCGTCGGGTCTGTGCCGATCACGCCCGCCAATCAGGTCGACGCCGTGATCGCCAAGGCCCGGGCTGCTGCTCCTGCTTGGGCGGCGCTGAGTGCCCAAGAGCGTGCCGACATGCTCAAGCCCGCCGGCAAGGTGCTGATCGAGCGAGCAGATGAACTCGGGCGAATACTTTCCCTCGAACAAGGCAAGCCGCTCGCAGAAGGCATCGGCGAGGTCAAGAGCTGCGGGAATCGTATGGACGGCGAGACTGACGAGGTCGCCAAGGCCGTCCAGCCCGACACCCTCACCGATGAGGGCATTGAATCCAAGCTCTACTACGATCCGTTTGGCGTGTGCGCAACCATCACACCCTGGAACTTCCCGATCCTGATGCCCCACTGGACCATCGTGCCCGCGTTGGTCGCGGGCAACACCGTGGTGCTCAAACCCTCCGAGCAGACCCCGCTGATCGCCGATGAGTATGTCAAGGTGCTCAACGAGTTCCTGCCCGAAGGTGTCCTGCAGATCATCCACGGCGAGGACGAGCAGGGCAAGGCACTCGTCGCCGGCGATGTCGATCTGATCGCGTTTACGGGCTCGAAGACCGCCGGTCAGCACATTATGGCCGCCGCGGCTCCGGGGTTGAAACGACTGATCCTCGAGCTCGGCTCCAAGGACCCATGCATTGTGCTCGATGGAGCAGATCTTGAGAAGGCTGCCAAGTTCGCCGCCCTCAACTCGTTCCGCAACTGCGGGCAGGTGTGCGTCTCTACTGAACGCATCTATGTGCAGGACTCGATCAAAGACGCATTCGTCGACAAGCTGATCGAGCAGACCAAGCAGTTCACCATCGGTGATTGTTGCAATGAAGAAGCCAACATCGGGCCCATGGTCATGAGCGAACAGAAGGCCCATGTGCTCGCCCAGGTCGAAGACGCCAAATCCAAGGGCGCGAAGGTGATCTTCGGCGGACAACCCCACGAGGGCAACTTCGTCGAGCCGACCATCCTCGACAACCTCGATCACTCGATGGAGATCATGAACATCGAGACCTTCGGCCCGATCGCGTGTATCCAGTCCGTCAAGGATGCCGACGAGGCGATCGCCCTTGCCAACGACACCGAGTACGGGCTCGGCGCGGTGATCTTTGGCGAAGACGCCGAAGTCCGCAACCATGCCCGCCGGCTCACCGCCGGCATGGTCGGCGTCAACCGATCACTCGGCGGCGCGACGGGGTCGCCATGGGTCGGCGCCCGCAAGTCCGGTATCGGCTACCACTCCGGCCCGCTCGGCCACCGCCAGTTCTGCCAACTCCGCGTCGTGAGTACGAACGAAGATTGATAGAGCTGTGACCATTTCCAACACCGCCTGAACGCTCACCGGGTGCCACTGAGCTCCAGCTATCGTCAAGAGATGATTCGGGGGACTAGGTGAAGAGAAACTACTGCACCAGCCCCTTGGTCAATCGCATGAATGCGGTTTCGAGGTTGACGGGTTCTTCTTGGAAGTGGGTGACGCGGAAGCCGTTGTTGATGAGGACATTGGGGATATCTGTGAAGTTGCCGCCCATTCGTTCGTCGTAATGGGCATGGAGCAGCTGGGTCGATCCGCCGCCGATCGCGGTGCCGTCTCCCTGCACGATCGAGACTTTTTCGACGCCCGGCATCGTCTGCAGCACCTTGCCCGCCGCCTCGATCCGCTCGGCAACACCGATATGCACGACATGCCCGACCTTGGAGCGTTTGAGGATCTCGTCGACCGTGCCGTTGAAGAGCAACTCGCCCTTCTCGATGATGCCCACCGTATTGCACAGCTCGGCGAGCTCGTGAAGGATGTGCGATGAAATCAGGATCGTCTTGCCCATCCGCTTGAGCTCTTTGAGCAGCTCGCGGATCTCGATGCGGGCGCGAGGGTCAAGCCCGGACGCCGGCTCGTCCATAAGCAGCACCTTTGGATCGTGCAAAAGCACGCGTGCGATCGACAGACGCTGCTGCATGCCGCGGCTGAGCGAGTTGACCTCGGCGGTCTGCTTGTAGGTCAGATCCGTGAGTTCGAGCACATCATTGACGACCTTCTTGCGTTGCATGCCGTTGATGTTGTAGGCAGCGGCGAAGAACTCGAGGTATTCGTGCACCACCATGTCTTGGTACGCGCCCATAAAGTCGGGCACATACCCGATCATCGGACGGATCTGCCGGTTCTGGTACCCGATGGTCATCCCGGCGACTTGGGCCTGCCCGCTCGATGGCTTGAGCAGCGTGGCGAGGATCTTGATCGTCGTGGTCTTGCCCGCACCATTGGGCCCGATGAACCCGAAGCAATCGCCCTCGTTGATGGTGAGGTTGAGCGAGTTGAGCGCAACAAGCTCGCCGTAGCGCTTAGTCAGGTTGATGGTCTCGATCATGGGCATGTGGATGGCTCTTCTTAGGGGGTCTCTTGATCCGTTTGGTCAACAATTCCGAAACTGGTCGGCGGATTCGGCGCGAGCGGATACACCCAAGTCACGATCGTCGTCCCCGATGCTTTTACCCGTTTGCCGTTGATGTACACCGGCACGGGCATCGCGTCGACCATCGCGTCCTTGGGTTGAATCTCGATCGCCCCGATCACGATCACGCAGGGCTGGGTAAACCACCGCCCCATATCCCACCCGTGCGTTTGGGTTCTGCGGGCGACACGATCGCCGACCGGGTCGTTCTGAAGACCATACCGGGGGGGATCAAACTGCGAGAGCATCTGATTCATGATCAGCCGGTCAACCAGCGGGGCCGCCGGCGAAAGATCAACGCCGCTGAAGTCTTCGCCCTTGCGTACCGCGGTCGAGAAGAACGAATCACGGACAACCTGCCTGTTCTCGCCGATCCGCTTGGTGGTTGTGATTGTGTTGAGATCAAGATCAATACCGGGCAGCCACTCATCGCCCGCGAACACCGGTGCATACACCGACGCGCGCGCGATCGGGTTCCTTCCGAGCTCGCCGCCGGGCGGGAGCAATCGGTTCTGACGAGATACGACGATCACACGCACATCGGTCATCGCGGCGGGAAGCTGGTGGCGGATCTTCCCCTCGATCACCGTGCCCGTCAGCGTCAATGCCGCATCAGAGAGATCCCCCACCTCACTCACCGGAGCGATCGATGCCCAGCTCTGTTGCTCTTCGCCGATCCAGTCCGCGAGGAAGTCCTTCACCGTTGCACGCGTCGGCACGCGGAAACCCGCCGGGTCCCGGGCTTCAACACGGTATCCGGTATTGTCCGGATACCCATCGGTCAGCCCCCCGGAGGTTGCGGGCGACGCCCAAGGTGTGAGCAGCCGCCCCTCGGCGAATCCATCGCCAAAGCCATCAGCGCCCGTGTCGGGTGCTTCCAATGAAACCAGCGAGGTGCCGTAGCTCGGCAGCATGATGCTCATCCATGTTCGTGCGCGTGCGATCGGCTGCCCGTCAACCTGCTGGAGCAGTGTTGTGTGCGAGATGTTGGTGCTCTTTGGACGAAGCGCGGTAGCGCCAATCCACGACAGCGCGGTAAAGACCACAATGCACCCGATGAACGCCATCCACGCATGGTGGAGCTTGCCCCTTGATTTGAGCAAGAAAAAACCGCCCGGACCCGCGACGATCCA
The DNA here is from genome assembly GCA_029260265.1 of Phycisphaerales bacterium. Lineage (GTDB taxonomy): Bacteria > Planctomycetota > Phycisphaerae > Phycisphaerales > UBA1924 > UBA1924. The sequence continues at coordinate 30,045 of JAJDDO010000025.1, read as the reverse complement.
GTAGACCGCGAACACCCCAAGACCAAAGAGCACCCCTTGCACGGCCCGCCCGGTCTTGGCGATCGAGGCAGCAATCCCCGAATCAAACAACCGGATCGGGCGGTTTGATGTATCTCCGGTCATCGTCTCGGTCATCTGATCCGCCCGCACCACCTTGCCGCGCTTGCCGAGCACTCGATGCCAGATCGACTCGACATCGGGCAGCCCCAGCCGGCGCAGATCGCCATGCGTGAGATCCAGACCAACCACCGTGACCGCACCCGCCCCATAGAGACGACGGATCACGACACATTCGCCGTCGGGGCCATTCAGAATCGGCATCGCCTCTTCCGGACCGGCATCGTCGAGGGGCTCGAACCGATACACCGAAGCATTCTTCGGCAACGGCATATTCACAGACTCGGTAAGAAGCGATCGGTACTCATCGAGGTCCACACCCTCGCGCCGGCTTGGCAGCTTGATCTCCGGCATCATCGTCCGCAGAGGATGGGCGGATCCAAACCACGGATCACCCGAGCTGGGCAGCACCACGACCAGATGCCCGCCATGAGCGATCCAGTTGCGGATCGCCCGCGCCTGCTCGGGCGTAAGCCGGTTTGGGTCGGAACGATCGAGGTTCGGCTCGGTCCAAACCAATGTATCAAACGCGCTGAGCCCCTGCCAACGGTCCGGCAGTGAACGGACCGTCAGCCCCGAAGGGGTCAGCGTCAACTCGTGCCCCAAGGGCATCCAGGGACGCTGCTTGACCATCACCGAATACTGATCCAGCCCGCCCTGCCTTGCGCCAATCACACCGAGCAAGGCGATCGACGGAAAAATCGTCTGCGAGCGGACCACGGTCCGCCCGAGCATCTTGCCCGCTCGGTACCCGATTTCATGCTGGCCATCTGCGGTTGTATCGATCCCCTCGTAGGCACGGACCTCGTATCCATCGCCGCTGTCGCGGAACGGCAGCCATCCGTACAACCAGTAGCTCAGCTGCTGCCCCGGGCTCGCGGTGATGACGCGGTCAAACTGGGTCTCATCGCCATCCGCATCACGGACCGCAAACCGCAGGATGATGTCTCTTGGCGATGATCCATTATCAATGAGGTTGACCTGAATCCCAACCCAATCACCCAGCCTTGCCGCACCACCGACTCCGAAGCGGGCGACCTTGAGAGTCACCTCGTCGTCGCTCGATCCGATCACATCATCCTGTGCGTTGGCAGGAAGACCAAGCACCAGCGAGACCAGAACAATCATCCACACGGCCCAGAGTCGGTTCAACGCTTTCTCCTCCACACACCCTCAACGCCGATGCGCAACTTTGCTCCCTATTCTATGGCAATAACCTGTACAGGGTGCAGCGAACGCAAGTTCAAGGCAAAAACAGCCGATCAGATCCCTGCATGACCACCCTCCCATTTGGCATCCTGATATTCGTTGGAATCGCTGGATCGATCTGCGTTCTGGCGATGATGCATGTCTTCGCCTCGGTGATCAGGCATGAGGTCACGCTGCACGATCTGCGCAACCGTGTTGAACGGATCAACAATGACTACGCGATCCACCTCGCACGCCAGAGCGGGGAGCTCTCTGCCCAATATGAGGGCGTACCCGTCGAGCAGGTCCCCGGTCAGCCGGAATTTGCCGCAGCCGATCAAGCAGAATCGAACAACAACCCGCAACCCGAAGCGGGCAACGAAACCGGCACCGAGCAGCCTGCCAATCTGGGCGCGTCGGCCCAAGCCGCCTGAACGGGCAATACTCAATCCCTAGAGCTTGCGGAGTTCCTCGATCAACGCGGCATGTGATCGTGCTCCCATCCGGAAACAGTCGAGCTCGAACTTCTCATTGGGCGAATGCACCCGGTCGTCCTCAAGCCCAAAGCCCATAAAAATCGTCTCGAGCCCGAGCTCGTCCTTGAGAAGCCCAGCGACCGGGATCGAACCACCGGACTTGATCATCGCGGTCGTGGTCTTGCAAGCACGGGCGATCGCTCGGCGCGCTGCCTGCAGAGGCACCGAATCCGTCGCGCAGGTCGCCGGCGCCCCCCCTCCATGATCTTCGAACTCCCATCGGCACCCCGACGGAGTCCGCTCAGTGCACCAATCAAAGAACGCCTTGGTGATCGTCGCCGAGTCCATGTCGTCGACCAGGCGGAAGGAAACCTTGGCGCTTGCGTGCGCGGGGATCACGGTCTTGGCACCGGGACCGGTGTACCCGCCGATGATGCCGTTGATGTCACAGGTCGGGCGTGCCCATTCTCTCTCGGTGGATGAAAAACCTTTTTCGCCGATGTTCGCTTCTGGTCCCAGCCCGATACCCCGCAATGCCTCTTCAGGATTGACGCCGAGCGATTTCCATTCTTCGCGTTCTGAATCCTGCAGCTCACGTACCCCGTCGTAAAAACCGGGGATTGTCACCCGCCGGTCGGCATCCCAGAGCTGGCTGAGCACCTTGGGCAGCTCGTTGAGCGGGTTGGGCACCCGCCCGCCCCAAAGCCCGGAGTGCAGATCCTGATCAGCGCTGTGCAGCGTGATCTCGGTGTACGCGAGCCCGCGGACGCCGTAGGTAATCGCGGGCTTGCCCCTGCCCAGCATCCCGGTGTCAGAGATCAGGCACACATCCGCCTTACCGAGTGTTTCACTCTGATCACGGACGAATCGTTCGAGGTTGACCGAGCCGGATTCTTCTTCGCCTTCGAGCATCACGGTGAACCGGACCCCGCCTCCGACCTCGCCGGTGGTTTCCTTCCATGCGCGCATCGCTTCAAGGAACATGTGCACCTGCCCCTTGTCATCACATGAACCACGCGCGACGATCCGCTCGCCCATCCCATCGGACGCGGGCTTGAGGACCGGCTCGAACGGCGGTGATTCCCACAGCTCGATCGGGTCGGCGGGCTGAACATCGTAATGACCATAGAACAACACATGAGGGCCAGAATAATCCGCCGCACCGTCACAGTGCGCCAGCACAATCGGATGCCCCGGCGCATCGGGCGTCCCGGTCGGCATCAGTTCTAACCTGAACCCGGATGCCAGCAGATGATCCGCGGCCCACTGCCCCGCGGCCGCGGTGTCCTTGTCATGCGCCGGATCGGTGCCGACGGACGGGATTTTGAGCCATTCGATGAGCCGGTCGATGGAAGCAGGTTCGTTCGCATCGAGCCAGTCGATGGCGGGCTGGGCGTTGGTTTCGGGCATGTCGTATTCTCCATTGGTAAGCGTACGAAGAGAGGATAGCGCAGAAAAAACCCGCGAACAGATGCCCGCGGGTGAAGTGTTTTCTTCGCTGCAGATTAGTTGATCTTCACGACCGAGCGCGAACCGCGCTGGTTGTTCATGAAGTTGATCGCATCCTGAGTCGCTTCGTTTCCATTCCAAACACTCCCGGTTGGGTACCAGTAGTTCGGATTGGTTTGCGCTTCTTTCTTGGACAATGGCGAAACATGACCATCGAACCAAGCGATGTTCAACCCAGCTTTGTGCCGGAATGAGAGTTCTTGGTTCTGCGGAGCCAACACGCTTGTGTTGAACGGCTCTGACCCGTAAGCGGTCGATGAATCCAGCACAGGTGCCCGCTCGGTGAACGGTCCGCCAAAGCTCGGCGATGGATCGACATCGAAGTCGAGCCCCTCGACATTGCTCAAGAAGCGAGTGCCGTCCGCGAACATGACCTTCTGCGAGAGGCTCGTTCCGACATTCACTGTTTTCTGTGTGTAGCTGCTGTTGACTTCGGCGCCAAGCTGAGTGCCGCCGGTGGAATCTCGGTAAAACAGTTTCAGCTGGTTTCGTGTACGAACCGTGCCCGGGCCGTTCGCGGCGTTGTAGTAGATCGGGATCGGGGCAAGATAACTCGCCTGACGGAAGCCATCAGAGTCAGAGATCTCGATGAGTTCTTCTGAATCATCAACACTGTTCACGCGGTATGGCACTGAATCATTCCGAGCTTCAGAGCATCCCCAATCGTTGAAGATGATCTTCATCTTCTGCGCTCTGTTCAACGGCATGTTGACCGAATCGCCAATAATGGGCGTGATCCAATCCATCGTTGATGTTGGGGTCGTCGCCTTCTTCGACTCATACATGATGTCGTCGGCGTTCGGCCCCCCACCAGGACGCAGATGGATCACGCGGAGCCCGGTTGTGTTTGGGCCGGTGAAGTAGTCCTCGTTATCGAGGGTGTACTGCGTCTGAAGGCTGCTTAGGCCCTTCATGTTTGCAGCACAGACCATTGATCTTGCGGTGCTTCTTGCAGATCCCAGAGCGGGCAGCAGAATACCGATCAGAAGGGCGATGATCGAGATGACCACCAAGAGTTCAATAAGTGTAAAACCACTCTGACGGATTGAGTTGTGTGTTCTGTTTCTCATGGGAATTTTTCCTATCCGAGTTACTTCTTGAACTTTCTCGGGGACTTCGAATCATCAACATTTATTTCCCCCGTTGATGTGTTAATCACCGCTGTTGCTTCGCCATCAATATCTTCAAGCGCTGGCAGGGAGTGAGAGCTAATGAACCATTTCCCCTCATCATTTTTTACAACAGGCATCAGGACCCGCTGGCTGGTGTCTGGGCTCTTCTCAGGGTAGTACCCCTTTGCCTTGCCGCTGATATCAAAGATAAAGAGTTCACCCGTCGACACATCTGCAAGATGCACCTTGGACGGGAGTTGAACACTGTTCCCAAACCCAACCTTCACCACCAAGTACCCCACCGCGATCACCGCGAGCACCATGATTCCAATCTGCCAAGGTTTCACATTTTCCATTCAGTGCTTCCTGCTTCTCTAGGGTGCGCCTGCGTTGTTGCTCGGCGTGGGCTCGATCGGGCGTCCGCACCGAGCCGCGTTATTGTATCCGATCGCCCGGATAATTGCGAAGTAATCCTGATTTGGGCGTTTCGCCCTTCGTTTGCTCAGCTACGGAGCGGGAACCACATCCACCACGACCGGGTAATGATCCGCTGCATACCCCATAAAGGTATCCAGATCACGCCAGTTGACCTCTGCCGGGCGGGCGGCGGTGCCGAGCACAAAGGCTTGATCCACAAGCAGATGCTCCATCGCGGCGTCATTGGCCAGGATCAGATCGATCCGGCGGTTGGATTCGTGCGAGATGATCGCTGATCCTTCATCTTCACGGTTTGCAAAGAGATCGTGAAATCCGCTGCGGAAGTACACTTTGACCGATTCATCGGTGACTTGGGCGTTGAAATCACCCAAAACGACGACCGCACGCTCTGGGTGCTTGTCGGTGATCTCGCTGGCGAGTTTGACGATCATCTTCGCCTCGGCTTCACGCCAGTAGCTATTAAACCGCCCGGATTTGTGGTGTTCAACGAACAGGCTCAGTGTCCACGGATCATTGCCCTCAGCCCCAGGCAGCTCGACATCGACCTGCAGCGGCGAGCGCCTGAATGCGAGTTTCTCGCCTGCTTGGCGGTTGGGCTGGGTGCCATAGAGTTCGGGGTGGACCCCGCCGAGCAGTTCCCCCACCCAGACCTTGCCTGCACTGAGCGGGTAGCGAGAGAGCACCGCGTTCTCGATGCCACGCGAGTTGCCGGCATCAAGCGAAACGATGTAGTCGTACCCCATATCAGCAAGCAACTCATCGCGGAACCATTCGAGCGCTTCGAGTGATTCAATCTCTTGCATACACAGGATGTCCGCGTCGATCAGCCTGATCGCTTCGGCCACCGCGACCCGCTGGTGCAGCGGCTTGAGGTCGTCGATATCTTCATTACTTCCGCTGAGCGTCGGATCGTCAACATCATCAAAGAGGTTCTCGATGTTGTAGGTCACCAGCCGAACCGCGCCCACGGGCTTGGTGTTTGGCTCCGCGATCCCGTACCGGCGCATCGCCTGGCGGGCTTCAACAACCTGCGGGAGGATGTCGGCAACGGTTTCTGCGTGGGCATCGCCCATCGAGTCCTCGTTGTGTTCTTTGTCTTTGTTCATCCCCGGAGGGGTGTTGCACGCCATCGCGGTGCTTGCGAGCCCGATCAGGGCGAATAACTTGATGACTGTTGAGAGATGACGCATGGTAGTTCTCCGCTTTGATTCTGAGTTCCGACCCGAATCCTAGGCATCCGATTGAACCCGCCGAAGTTCTTGCGGTTGCGGTCATCCCGCCGGCATATCCTTGGGCGATGAAGATTGTTCTGGTCAATCCGAGGGGGTTTTGCGCGGGCGTGCGGATGGCGATCGATGTGGTCGATCAGGTCCTCGATATATTGCCAGACGAAACCTTGTATGTCTTTCACGAGATCGTCCACAATCGGCATGTTGTCGAACGATTCGAAGACCGAGGCGTCATCTTCGTCGAAACGCTTGATGAAGTCCCCGAGGGATCGATTGTGGTCTTCAGTGCCCACGGCATCTCGCCGGCGATCCGCACGCAGGCCAAAGAACGCAACCTCACCGCGATCGATGCGACCTGCCCATTGGTGACCAAGGTCCACTCGCGTGCTATCCGATACGCCCGCCAAGGGTACCAGATCCTTCTTGTCGGGCACAAAAATCACCAAGAGGTCATCGGCACCATGGGCGAAGCCCCCGAGCAAACCCAGATTGTTGAATCCCCCGAGTGCATCAAGAACCTCAACATCCACGACCCCGACAAACTCGTCTACCTCACGCAGACCACGCTCTCGGTGGATGATGCGGACGAGATCGTGAGCGCGCTCAAAGACGCCTTCCCAAACATCAAGGCCCCGCCGACCGATGACATCTGCTACGCGACCACCAACCGCCAGCATGCGGTCCGCCAGGTTTCGCCGATGTGTGATCTGGTGATTGTGGTCGGCTCAAAGAACTCGTCCAACTCGGTGCGTCTCACCGAGATCGCCCAGAATGTCGGCACCGCGGGCAGACTTATCGACGATGTCCGTGAACTTGACCCCGCGTGGTACCCCACCGGCGAGGAAACGATTATGCTCACCGCCGGTGCCAGCGCGCCCGAGGACCTCGTCTCAGCGATCTGTCGCCACTTTGTCAAAGAGCACAACGCGACGCTGCACTTGGCGGATATCTTTGAAGAATCCGTCGAGTTCGGGCTGCCATTGACGCTCAAGCGGATGATGGAATCCCAAGGCATCGACCACGCGGATCGAAGGGTGAGGGTCGAAGCGCCCGTCATCTCCGCCGACGAATACGGCTCCGTCGCGGTGCCGCTGACCATCTCCACAGGCAAGAGCGCATGAAACACCCCGAGCAACACTTCTTTGATTTCACACCCGAGACCCTTCAGCATTGGTGCGCCGACCGGGGGATGAAGCCTTTTCGAGCCAAGCAGATCCTTGAATGGGTCTACGAGAAAGGCGTGGTTGACCCCGCCGCGATGACCAACCTCTCCAACTTTGATCGCCAGACCCTCGAATCAGAGATGGTCTTTCTCTCTGGGCCCACCATCGCCCACCAACGCGCCACCGATGGCACGCAAAAACTCCTCATCGAATGGCCCGATGATCTTGAGTCTGCGGGAACCGATGCCGCTGAGGCGGGTGTCGATCATGCATCGCGGCTGCCGATCATCGGGCAGCAGATGCCCTATTCAGATACCGCCCGCCAGACAGAATGCGTGATGATCCCCGCGGTCGATTCCACCCGGCGCACCGCGTGCATCTCTTCGCAGGTCGGGTGCCCCGTGCGGTGCACCTTCTGCGCCACCGGGATCGGCGGGCTCGACGGGAACCTGTCGGCCGGTCGTATCATCGAGCAGGTCTGGCGTCTCAATCAGTTGCCGAGGGTCGAACGGATCACCAATGTCGTGTTCATGGGCATGGGCGAGCCGCTGGCGAACTTTCAGCCGGTGATGCACGCGGTGCGCACCATCGCCGCCCCTTGGGGATTGGGCATCGGCGCACGCAAAATCACGGTTTCTACGGTCGGCATGCACAAAGCGATCGAAAAAATGGCCGATGAACTGGAGCTCCCGGTCACGCTCGCGCTCTCTTTGCACGCGCCAAACGACACGCTTCGCCGTGAGTTGATCCCATGGGCCGAGTTCACCAGCATCGACCAGCTTGTTGAATCCTGCACCAAATGGTTCACGAAAACCGGGCGAGAGATCACATTGGAATACATCCTGCTCGGCGGCGTGAATGACCTGCCCAAGCACGCTGAAGAGCTGGCGGTTGTCGCCAAGAAACTGCGGGCCAATATCAACCTCATCCGGTACAACGAGGTCGAATCACTCTCGTTCAGCCGTCCGGATACCGATGATGTTCATCGGTTCCAGAGCGTCTTGCGTGATCACGGGGCCAATGTGCATATCCGGGCGAGCCGCGGGCGAGACATCGCGGCGGCGTGCGGGCAGCTCCGCCATGAGCAAACGAGCGTTTGATTCATGCCCGTGCCCGCCCCACCCGCCGATTGGTCGCAGAGCTTCGCCGCCTACAGCATCTTTCATGCAGTGGTCTTTGTGGTCATCCTTGGGTTGATCGGTGTCTGGTGTGCTGCTGGACGCAGGCTTCTGGTTCAAGATGAGCTCAGCGGAATGAAGCTGGGCATCGAGGGGCGAGAGTATCAGTTTCGACGGTTCATCGCGTGGACGATCATCGGATCACAAAGCTTTATATTTATCCGTCGGTTTGTGTACTTTGATCTGCAGGATTCGCTGCCTCTGCATATGTGCCGGCTCGGCGTGTGGATCGCCGCATGGAGCCTCTGGACGCTCGACCCGCGTGCACGCTCACTCACACTTTTTTGGGGCATCGGGCTGAGCATGCAGGTGCTCTTTACCCCGTTTCTGACTGATGGGTACGGCTCGATGAGCTTCTGGATCTATTGGATCAACCACCTGCAGATCGTCGGGGTCGCGATCTACGACATCAGCGTCCTCGGGTACCGCCCGAAGGCACGCGACTTGCGCTATGCCTCGATCGCGGGTGTTGTCTTCGCGATCACCGTGTTCGCGCTCAATGCCATCCTTGGCACGAACTATTCATACCTCGGACGCGGGACCCACAGCAGCGCATCGATTATCGATCAACTCGGCCCCTACCCCTACCGTGCCATCTGGATAAGCATCGGGTCGCTTCTGATCTTTTGTATCCTGTATCTGCTCTCGCGTGCAATGCTCGCTCTTCGGGTGCGGGTGTTCAAGAAAAGCCCGCCGAGGCAGATCAACGCGTCTCTCACCCGGTAAGCCCCGAGAAGATTCGCTACACTGTGGGCGTGCAACTGCTTGTGTTGAGCCTGGTCATGGTTGGATTTGTCATCGCATTCCCCGCGACATGGCTCATCGTCCGCGCATCGCACCGGCTCGGGGTGCTCGATACGGATCCCATCGAGGGGCAGACCAAGATGCCAACGCGAGCAATCCCGAACACCGGGGGGATCGGCATCGCGGTGGGGATTTTCATCCCCATGATCATCGCGTTGCTGGTGTTGAGTTTCCTCGATGAATCAAGCCTCCCCGGGGTGCTCTCTCCGCTCGCCGATCACCTCGAGGGGCTTCAATCGCGAACCACGATGGGCTGGGGTGTTGTCGCGTGCGCGTTGTTCTTGCACATACTCGGGGTCATTGATGATCGTCGACCGATGGGCGCGGTTGCGAAGCTGATGGTGATGATCGTGCCGCCGTTGGTGTGCACGATCATGCTCGACACCAGGCTTCTGACCATGCTCGACGGGCCGATGGGCGGTTCTTGGGCGAGCATTGCGGTGACTGTTGTTTGGTTTGTCACGGTAACCAATGCGATGAACTTCATCGACAATATGGATGGGCTCGCCGGGGGCGTGGCGACGATCGCGGGCGCGTTTTTCTTGGCTGCAGCGATCATCAACGGGCAGTGGTTTGTGGGCGCGATGCTCGCGATGCTCGTCGGCTCGTGCGCGGGGTTCCTGATCTTTAACTTCCCGCCTGCGAAGGTTTTTATGGGCGATGGCGGGTCTTTGTTGATCGGGTTCTTGCTCGCGTTCCTCACCACGAGAACGACCTACATTGCTGATGCGACAACAACCAACTCGGGCGCGTGGTACGGGGTGCTGATGCCGTTGGCGGTGCTCGCGGTGCCGCTCTATGACATGGTCTCGGTGGTGGTGATCCGGATCTCGCAGGGCAAAAACCCGCTGGTCGGCGACCTCCAGCACCTCTCCCACCGGTTTCGTGATCGCGGGATATCGGGGCGTTCGACGGTGCTGATGATCTATGGGTTGACCGCCGCGACCGGGTGTGCGGGGCTCTTGCTCGCGGGCGTGCAGCCTTGGCAAGCGATCATCCTCGGCGTGCAGATCGTGGTGTTGCTGATCACGCTCGCCTTCTTTGAGCACCGAACAAATGCGCGGAAGACCGATGATGTTTGAGTCCGGCGCCAAGCCAAGCAACAGACCCGGCGTCGTGCTCGCGTGGTGCTCGTTGTCGTTTGCTTTGCTGCTTGTTTGCCTGCGGGTGATGACCGAGTACACGCCCTTCCCCTGGTGGGATGTTGATCCTTTTACCTTCCCGGTTCCCGCCAGCGGGCTGACGCCGACCCTGGCGTTGATCACCAACTACCTCATGATCATCGCCAGCAGCGGCGTGGTCTGGGGCGTGCATCGCGCGGGCGGGCGGGTGCTCTTGGTGCCCGGCGTGTGCATCATCGTCGCCGAGGCGGCGGTCCTCTTTCACGCGACGCAAAGCCTCAACACCCTGATGCCCGCCTTGGACCTGCTTGCATCTGCCTGCGCTGGGTACGCGTGCTGGCACGCGACGCAGCTACCCCGCGGGCGGGCGGTGATCGCGGGGATCACCATCGGGCTTGTGGGCGTGCTGGGAGTTATCGGGCTGCACGAAATCTTTATCCAGCACCCGCAAACGGTTGCTTTCTATGAATCTCAGAAGGACTCGTTCCTTGCTTCGCGCGGATGGACACCGGGGTCTTTTCAAGCGCTGAGCTACGAACGCCGACTCTCACAGCCGGACCCGACCGCGTGGTTCGGGCTCTCCAATGTCTACGCCAGCATCGTCGGCGCGATGACCATCGGGCTAGGCGTGCTTGGCTGGCGAGAACGGAAATCAAAGTTCTTGCCGATCTACTTCGCCGGCCTTCTGCTCGGCGGCGTGGTGGTCGTGCTCTCACGATCGACCGGGGCGATGGGCTCTCTGGTGATCGCAGCTGGGATCCTTGGCTTGTGCGCATGGACACCGAAACTCCGGGTTGGTTTTCTCGCAATACTTGCGAGTATCGGTGTGGTTGGAGCCGTGATCGCACGCGGATTCATCGGCGAGCGGATCGGCGAACTCAGCATCTTGTTCCGCTCGCAGTACATGCAGGGGGCTGCAAGAATCTATGGCGAGCATCCGATCGTCGGCGTCGGGCCGGGCAACTTTCAGGACAACTACGCCAGGCTCAAACCCCCCACCTCGCCCGAAGATGTCTCCAGCCCGCACTCGATCGCGTTTGATTTCATCTCAACACTCGGCATCGGCGGTGTGGCGTTGCTCGCGGTTTTTGTGATGATGGTGTGGTCGATCTCGCCACGCCGATTGGCTGAGCAAATCGGTGTAGACAAGCCGGACACCAAGTATTTATTGCGCCTGATCGGGTTGATCGTCGTGATGAGCTCGGCCTTGTCGATCCGGCTGGCGACCGGCACGATGGATCCGGAACTCATCGGCGTGCAGGTGCTCGGCGTCGTTGGATGGGGGTGCGTTGCCGTGGTGATCGCCTTGTATGTCAATGAATCGACCCTGCAGTGGGTGCTCGGTGGAGCGGCGACGGTGCTGTTTGTGCACGGGCAACTCGATCTCACCCCGACCTTTGCGGTTTCTGCCCCGTTGTTCGCGGTCATGATCGGCGGGGCGGGAACAATCTTGCCCAAACCGTCGACGAAACGGGATCGCGGCTCGATGGTGCTCCTCGCTGCGATTGGCCTTGGAGTTGGCGTTTTCATCGCGTCGCAGTCCATCCGATCGATTGCGTGGAGTCGAGCACTGGATCGTGCAGGATCTGCGGCCCATGAGTTTGGCGATTTACGGGAGGAAGACCCGACCAATCCCCTGCTGATCCAGCATGAACGCCTCGCCCGTGGTTTGGTAGCCGAAGATCTTCTGATCGCAGCAATCGCTCGCCCAGACCACACACCAACCTGGATTGTGCACAATGAGCAGCTGTTCTGGCTGCTGACAAGCAACCCTGAGAACCAACCATTCACCGGCGAAGACTGGTCAGAGATTATTGAGGTAATCATCAAGGGTGTTGACGAAGAAGGCATCTCCCAGCCTGCCAAGCGACTGCGATGGGCGGGCACATTCATCCACTCGATCGACACCCGTCTTCTTGATGGACCCGATCGAAAGCGCTGGCGTGAACAAGCGCTTGGGTACTGGATCCGGGCGGCCGAGTTGACACCACACGATCCGAATCTGGCTGTCATGATCATGGACGGGCACCTCCAGCTTGATGAGCAGGATCAGGCCCAAGAATGGGCGATCCGGGCTCTGGGAATCAATGAGCGGATGCATCTGGACCCGCTGCGTCAGTTTGATGACCAAACCCTTTCCCGGGTCCGCAAGATCGCGGGTCAATAACGGGGTTTTTCGGTTGATTGGGCTGGATTTGCGGCTACGATTCTGGACTCGGATTCCTGGCTGCTCAATTAGGAGTGTTTTCGGAATCCTTTGTTTGACAAGGCTTTGAGTGTTTGAGTCTCCCGGCGTATCTGCAATGATCGCGGGCGACATGAGGAGTGCACCGACATGGACGAACCATCCGAACCCGACCCGGCCGGTGATGCGTCCCTCGATGCGCTCGGCTGAGTCAGACTCACGAGCAAGCAACCCCAACCAAGTTATTCGCCTCGCATCACGATGCTGGGCATCGTGATTGCCGCCGGAAGTACCCGTCGGCCAACCAGTAGAACCGACGACGAATACGACCTGAAGAGGAACCGAATCATGGCAAGCGACCTTTCATACATCCGCAACATCGGCATCGCCGCCCACATCGATGCGGGCAAAACCACCGTCACCGAGCGAATCTTGTACTACACCGGCAAGAACTACAAGCTCGGTGAAGTCCACGAAGGCACCGCAACCATGGACTTCCTCCAAGAAGAACAAGAGCGAGGCATCACCATCCAGTCCGCGGCGACCACCTGCCCCTGGACACACAAGGGCAAAGAGTACAAGATCAACCTGATCGACACCCCCGGTCATGTGGACTTCACGATTGAAGTCGAGCGTTCGCTCCGCGTGCTCGACGGTGCGGTCGCGGTGTTTGACGGCAAGGAAGGCGTTGAAGCCCAGTCCGAAACCGTGTGGCGTCAGGCCGACCGTTACAATGTTCCCCGCATGTGCCTGATCAACAAAATGGACAAGCTCGGCGCCAACTTCGCCTACTCGTTTGACACCATCAAGAAACGCCTCGGCGCCAACGCAATCGCGATGCAGATCCCCTGGGGCGAAGGCGATGAGCTGCAAGGAATCATCGACCTGCTCGAGATGAGGGCGTACCACTTTGACCCAGATTCAATGGGCGCGGTTGTCACCGAGATGGACATCCCGGACGAGCTCCAAGAGTCTGCAGCCAAGTGGCGCCACGACCTCGTCGAAGGCGCGGCAGCGCTCGACGACGATCTGATGGAAGCCTACCTCGAAGACGAGGACAGCATCACCCAAGAGATGATCCGCAAGGCCATCCGCAAGGGCACGATCGCCCTCGAGTGCAACCCCGTCTTCTGTGGTTCAGCGCTCAAGAATGTCGGCGTGCAGCGCCTCATCGACGCCGTCATTGATTACTTGCCATCACCGCAAGAAGTACCCGAAATGAAGGGCACCGATCCGAAGGATAAAACCGTCGCGATGACCCGCCCGCACGACGACACCGCACCGTTCTCGGCGCTCGTGTTCAAGGTCGTTTCGGATACCCATGGCGACCTGACCTACATGCGGATTTACTCGGGCAAGCTCGTCAAGGGCACCCGTGTGATCAACCCGGGCAACAACAAACGCGAGATCGCATCACGGATCTTCGAGATGCACGCCAAGGACCGCCAGGCCCTTGACGAGGTCGGCGCGGGCAACATCGTTGCGGTTGTCGGGATCAAGAACTCGATCACGGGCGACACGCTGTGTGACAGCGACAACCCCGTCATCCTCGAACGCATGGAGTTCCCAGAGCCCGTGATCTCGATGTCCATCGAACCAAACACCGCAGACGACAAGCGGAAGCTTTCCGAAGCCCTCGTGACCATCCGCCGCGAAGATCCATCTTTCCGCTCGGAATACAACGACGAAACCGGGCAGACCATCATCGCGGGCATGGGCGAGCTTCACCTTGAGATCATCAAGAACAAGATCGTCCGCGACATGAAGGTCGGCGTTGAGGTTGGGCGACCACGGGTTTCCTACCGTGAGGCGATCAATGGTTCGGCAGACGGTTGCCGAGGCTTGTTCAAGAAGCAGTCCGGTGGTCGCGGTCAGTTTGGCGACTGTACCGTCAACATCGAGCCTTACACCGCTGAGCAGGCCGAAGCCGATGGGTTAGATTTCAAGGATAATGTCGCGTTCGTCAACGGCATCGTCGGCGGGTCGATCCCCAAGGAGTTCATCCCATCGGTCGAGACCGGTGTCCGCAACACCGCCAAGGGCGGCGTGAGCGCCGGGTTCCCATTGATCAATATCAAAGTCACCCTCGTGGACGGCAAGTACCACGATGTCGACTCGAGCCAGATCGCGTTCGAGCAGGCGGGCCGTTTGGCATTGCGTGAAGCGGTCTCCAAGGCCGGCTCGGTGCTCCTCGAGCCCATCATGAAGGTTGTCATCGTGACCCCCGAGGATTACCTCGGCAATGTCACCGGCGACCTCTCGTCGCGCCGCGGGATGATCCTCGATACCGAGGATAAGGGCATCATCAAAGAGATCACGGCCGATGTCCCGCTCAGCGAGATGTTCGGATACACCACCGATCTGCGTGGCATGTCCCAGGGGCGTGCAGCCAACTCGATGGAGTTCAAAGAGTACCGTGCGATGCCTCGTAACCTCCAGGAAGAGGTCATCGAGTCGGGGGCCTGATTCCGCCTGAAAATCAAGATCTTCTCGGGCGTGCCTTGACGGGCACGCCCTTTTTCTTTGGGTGATTCTTTCAGAGTTGGCAGGGCAGAATGAAGCCCCTTTGTGGGTTTACCGACCTATCGTTTAGACCCGAGGGGCGGTATGGTTCTCGGGCGTGGAATGTGAAAGCTTTGTCAGGATCAACGCCTCTATTGGGATCCGGAGGGGATTCCAGAAGCGAGGCGAGGGCAGGGAGTGCAGCGATGACAGACCGGTATCAGGCAGTATTGCTCTTCGGCGCACCGGGTGCCGGCAAGGGCACCCAGGGCGCTTTGCTCGGGAAGGTTCCGGGGTACTTCCACATGTCCACCGGCGATATGTTCCGCTCGCTCGACAAACACTCTGAACTCGGCAAGGTCTTCTACGAATACTCATCCAAGGGCGAGCTCGTCCCCGACGAGGTCACCGTCGCGCTCTGGCATCAGTATGTCCATGCCCAGTCGCTGCTCGGGGTCTTCAAGCCGATGACCGATCTGCTGATCCTCGACGGCATCCCGCGCACCGCAGCCCAGACCGGGCTGATGGACCAGTACATTGATGTGCTCGGGATCATCCACCTGGTTGCCAACGATCGCGACGAGATGGTCAAACGCCTCAGCCGACGCGCTCTGCAACAAAAGCGTATCGACGACGCACGCGAAGAGGTCGTCCGCAATCGCCTTGATGTGTACGACCGCGAGACCAAGCCCGTGCTCGATCACTATGACCCGACGCTGGTGCACGACATCGACGCGATCGGCTCACCAGGCGCTGTGCTCGGCAAGATCCTCGGGGTGCTTGCCCCGATTCACGAGCACCGGTTCGAGAACTGCCTCGAAGTCTGATCGGTCCAATAATCTAGTTGTCGCGGTTGTCCTTCTTGTCATCTCCTCGCACAGCCTTTCGGCTGATCGAGAAGCTGATGATCTGCTCTGCAATCTGCGAGAGTTCTTCGGTTGATCGGATGCCGTAGAGCGCGGGGACTTCGTAGGATTGGTACGCCGCCGGCGGGTGGAAGTAGAACGAAACCGGCGCGATAGAATGAAGTCGATCCGAGGTCCCAAAGTACTTCCAATGGTCTTTGTACCGAGCCGAACGGATCCCACGCCCACGCAACTCATCGATATCCACCGGGATCCAGACCAGCAGATCAAGATCCGGATCGAACAACGCAAACTCGGTCCAGCTCTGGACACGATCATCGCCGGACTCTTCATTGTCGATCCCGATCACCGAACGGGCGGGGATGCCCGCGGCGCGGAAGACCGCTGTCAGGAGGATGGTCATGTCATGTCGCGAACCTCGGTTGGACAACGCGGCCTGATCGGCTCGGCGGACCTCGAACCCGGCATAAAACCCGGTTCTGCTGAAGCTGTGCGTCGAGCCCACCCCGTTTGTATTGGTCAACGCGCTATTGAACCCCGAAGTGTTGGGCACAACCAACGAACGATCATTGGAATGGATGTGCTCGACCACCTTGGCTGTGAGGTACTTGGCGAGCAAAACAGGCGAGAGCTGTTTAGGATCATGCCCGTCGGTCCAGTGGTCGATCAGATCGGTGATGACCGATTCATCGGGCACGCTCAGATCGGTCCCCGCCGGGGCATTGAGGGGCGGCAAGACCGGCTCGCCGATCGAATCAAGAATGGGCGTCAGGAATACATTGGCCTCTTCAGGCCATTCGTCGGGCCAAGAGAGTTTGAGTGCTTCTTGTTCATGAAAGGTTGTATCCACCGAGGTCGCGGTTGTTTTGAGGGTGAACCTCAACACGCGGGCTTCCTTGACGCCGAAGTTCCAGATTGAATAGGGCGCCTGGGTCTGGGGGGCGTATCGGATGGTTGGTTTGACTTCGAGCTGACGATCGTTAATCCACAACGACCCGGAGACCTCGGCGGCGGGATCGCTCCAACTCGCAGAAGACTGGTACACCAGCGGATAGACGAACTCCAAATTGTCGGGGAACTCCGGGGAAGGTTCACGCTGGATGGTGTTGTGGCGATCGAGGTACACATATTGAGGCAAGAGCAGATAGATTGTCTGATCAACCACCCACTGCCTCGGCTTGGAGTAGGAAATGTAGGGATTCTCACGAAGCTGGATATCCGGGTCCGACGGGTTGTTTTTTCGCGTCTGGCTCTGGGCATCGGCGGTCTGAATCGCCAACGGCAAGACGAAGACCGAGAGGAGGGCGGCGGTAGCTCGATTCATTGGTGTCCCCTATGGTGGATGCGGCGGTCTCATGCAGTATACGGCGAGCAATTGAATTCGGTTTCGAGTGAAGTTTGCAGAAACGAACCTATGATGCGGTGTTTGAGAACGACTCCCTGCGAGAAAGAGGAACGCGATGACACACGCCGCCACGACTGAACCGACCGGAACCCGGATTGAGAAGGATTCGATGGGCGAGATGCCCGTGCCTTCGGATGTGCTTTATGGAGCATCAACCCAGCGTGCGGTGATCAACTTCCCCATTTCTGGGCGTGAAGTGCCCAGCGAGTTGATCCGCGCCTTCGCCACCCTCAAAGCTGCAGCCGCCCACGCGAACAACAAGCTTGGAAAGCTCAGTGATGAAAAATCCAAGTCAATCGAATCCGCGTGTGCCTTGATCCAAGACGGGCTCAAAGACCAGGGCGGGATCGCGAGGCATTTCCCGATCGATATTTTCCAGACCGGCAGCGGCACGAGCACGAATATGAACGCCAATGAAGTCATCTCGAACCTCGTTTGCCAAGCCAAAGGCGCCCCGATCGGATCGAGCAAAGACAGCGAATACCTCAAGCAAGACGGCGCGGTGCACCCCAATGACGATGTCAATATGGGGCAATCCAGCAACGATACCTTCCCCACCGCGATGCATATTTCCGCAGCGCGGGCGATCAAGGGGCAGCTCTTGCCCGCGATCACGCGGCTGGCCCAAGAGCTGGATTCCAAGGCAAAGGCATGGGACAGCGTGGTCAAAATTGGGCGGACGCATCTGCAAGACGCCACACCGATCAGGCTCGGGCAGGAGTTCAGCGGATACGCCGCCCAGATGCACCACAGCGAAGAGCGGCTCCATCGTGCGCTGCACACCCTGGGCGAGCTCCCTATCGGAGGCACCGCCGTGGGCACCGGGATCAACACCCATCCGAGATTCAGCGAGCTGGTCTGCGCGGAACTCACCAACACGACGGGCATCCATTTCCGCGAAGCAGTCAACCATTTCGAAGCCCAGCACACCAAAGACGGGATCGTAGAAGCCTCAGGATTGCTCAAGACCATCGCGGTGAGCCTGTCCAAGATCGCCAATGACATCCGCTGGCTCGGCTCAGGCCCGCGGTGCGGGATCGGGGAGCTGAAGCTGCCTGCGGTTCAGCCAGGGTCGAGCATTATGCCTGGGAAGGTCAACCCGGTGATCTGCGAGGCGGTGGTCATGGTCTCGTGCCAGGTGATCGGCAACGACGCAGCGGTGACGACCGGCGGGCTCGGCGGGGTTGGTTCGCTGCTGGATCTAAATGTTGCGATGCCGATGATGGGTGCCAATGTGCTCGACTCGATCAACCTGCTCGCCGGTGCTTGTAATACATTAAATGACAAGCTGTTAAACGGGCTTGAGCCCGACCATGATCGGTGTGAAGCGTTGATCGAAGGATCGCTCGCGATGTGCACAAGTTTGGTTCCTGTTATTGGGTACGACGCATCGGCCAAGCTTGCTTACCAAGCATTCGCCGAGGGCAAAACCGTTCGCGAACTGGCATTGGAACAAGGGATTCTCGATGCCGATCGACTGAACGAACTGCTCGATCCGAGTTCCATGACCAGCCCGCAGGAATAACCCTCATTCGCAACGAAAGGGGAAAAATGACCCCGCGATGAGGATTGATCGCAACAGGTGATCTGGTATCGGCGTAGATCTTATTGGAGTAGGGGTACATGTTCCAGCCCCATCCGATTTTGCATGGATCACCGCACGCTGTGCGCCTCGCAGAATCGTCAGAATTCGCAGGCATGACGGGGCCGAATGCACTATACTCGGGCCTGCCCGATCTGACGGGGACAACCACTAAGTTTGGAGACCATAATGCGCATTGAAATGCACGCACTGACGCTATTCTCGCTCGCGGGGCTTGTCCTCGGCACCGGTTTGACCGCTGCGAACGCCGCCGAACCGACCCTGCCTGTCAAAGAGCAGGCTCAAACGAACGGCGCTGCCACTGGTCAGTCGACCGCTGCAGCCGTCACCGGCAAGGTGATGAAGCTCAAGCTGAACTCCTTGAATGGATTGGATTACACCGTCGAGCATCCCACCTGGCGCGAGTCAAAGGCCGTGCGCGTGGTTGATGCCAACCGCCCGCACCTCAACCAAACCAAAACACTGTTCGCTCGATTGAGTGTCGGTGCAGAGAGCGAAGCGGACCTTAAGCGTGCGATTTCATTGGCCGGTGCGGCGCTCCAGAGCGATCGCCCGGGATCGCATTCCTACCGCACATTCAGCGGGTTGGATACGGTGTTCATCGTCGAGGCCAACTCGGTGGAAGACGCGATCAACATGGCTGCAGCACTCGAGAACAAGCCGGGCATTCTCTGGACCGAAATCGAACACCGCAACCCGGTTGAGAACAAAGCGATCACGAGTGACCCATCTGCTTCAGAACAGTGGCACATCGATAACCCGGGCGGCAACGACAACAATGTCGCCGCCGCCTATGACCGCGGGATCACCGGCAGCGGCGTGGTGATTGGCATTCTTGAAGCCGACCAGAACAGTTTCTACCATGTTGACAATCTGGGCGTTGAGAATATTCACCCCGATCTTGTCAACCAGATCAACCGCGATCTCTCGGTGCCGACTGACCCATTCAACATCAGCTACTCGCATGGTGTCAGCGTCGCCGGTCTTGCTGCAGGTGAGGGCAACAACGGGCTTGCTGGTTCGGGCGTTGCGTATGGGGCGCAGCTCGCGTCATTGCTCAATGGCAGCTCCATCAACGCCGGCGAATCATTCGGGCATGAGCTCAATGACATCGACATCATCAATAACTCTTGGGGCCCGATGAATCTAACTTCCCCGGTCTCGCCGACCGGGAAGTTCCTTGAGGCTCTCCCGGATGACTTTGAGATCGATATCCCACAAGTGACGCATGCAGGGATGACCCGCATCGAGTTCATCGGGCTTGATCAGGGTCTTCGGCTCGGGCGCAATGGGCATGGGCGGATCTTTGTCTTTTCAGCAGGAAATGGAAGCAGTTTTCAGGGATTCGCTCGACTCTTGACCGGCAACGCGATCAGCCTTCCCGGGCTTGCAGGATTCAACGCACCAGCCCCGGTTACCCCATACGGATACCTTGATATTTCAGGTCCAGACCCCACCCGCGCCGATGGCGACGGCGATGGCGTCCCCGATGTATTTCACATCGACGGCATGGTGGACGCCGGCTGGCGTTGGAGCGGGCTGATGGGTGATCGCGTCGAGTACAACTCCAGAGCAACACGAGCCCGCACATTTGCGATCGGCTCGGCAGGGATGTCCAATGCCCTGTCTGGGTACTCGACTACCGGATGCTCAGTCTTTGCTTCCACTTATGTTCAAGACACCACGCTTGCGCAAGAGTTCACACCGCGGCCCATGGGCGCGGGATACGGAGCAGCATCGGCCGGGATCGGGCTCGTCACCCTTGAGCAGCCAGGTGATGGCGATACTGATTCTGCCAATTGCAGCACGGACTTTGGTGCATTCAATACAAGCTTTGTCGATCCAGATCTTGAAAGCTGCCAGTTCAACGGCACGAGCGCGGCTGCACCGGTTGCTTCAGGAATCATCGCCCTGATGCTCGAAGCCAACCCGACCCTCACCATCCGCGATGTGCAGCACATCATCCAGCAGACCTCGACACCGGTCAACTACGACCCAACCCAGAGCTACTGGACTGTCGATGCCGTTGGGCTTGGCACTTCAGATCCGGACGATTTCCCCGGCAACCCACCGACTTTCTGGACAACCAATAGCGGCGGAGTTCGTCATCACGACGGGTACGGGTTTGGGATCATGGACGCCGACGCGGCGGTCGCGGCTGCATTGACATGGGAAAATGTTTCCAAGTCCATCATTTTGGATTCGGGGCTGGTTGATATTGCTGAAGAGGGTAATGCGTTCCTCGCCGATGGCGAAATCGCGGATGCGACATACGAGAAAGTCGCCATCATTTCTGAGAACCTCGAGACCAACAGGCTTGTTCCCGGTGCCGCGACCAACTTCATCATGAGTTGCGTCCGTGACAACTTGACCGTCGAGGGCGTCGAACTTGAAGTCACGATCGAGGGCGACGGTGCGGGTGACTTGTTCATCGCGATCGCAAGCCCGCAAGGCACGATCTCACCACTGGCACTGCCTCGCGGTGATTCCAACGGGATGAGCGGGAATGCGTACCTGAACCACACCTTCTCGACCTACAAGCACTGGGGCGAGTTGTCCGGAGGCGAGTGGAGATTGATCATCGCCGACTTCCGGTCAGATGAAGCAAGCCCACAGGGCACCGCACCGGCAGACCCACCGGACCCCGCTGACCTTGGTCAGGAGCAGGTGACTTACTTGGGCACCTTTGGGCTCCCCGGAAATGCCAATCACACCGCAAAGACGCTCGTCAGCTACCGGCTCAAGATCTATGGCACCGACAATGGCACACCGGTCTTTGAGGGATGCCCCATCGCGCTGACCGCCTGCCCGGGCGATCTGAATGGCGACGGCATCGTCAACCTGCTCGATCTGCAGATCTTCCTGCACTGGCATCAGTCGGGCAACATCCTTGCCGACATGAATGCAAGCGGAAACCTCGAGCTCAATGACATCATGATCTTCTTGAGTATCTGGCAGCCAGGATTCTGTGATCAAAGCACGGGGCTCCCCGGCGGACGGCCGACAACCGGCACCCTCGCGAAGCCAACCGATCCGTTGGTCCGTCCGATCTAAGATCTGCATCTGGACCACAGGGTCCATCATGGATAGCACAAGACCACCCGCTTGGGTGGTCTTTTTTATTGCGGTGGTTTTTCATTCAGGATATCAACCGCGCCGCTCATCGGATGCTATTCGTGGCGGAGGGCGACGATCGGGTCGAGGTTTGCAGCACGCATCGCCGGGTACATCCCAAAGATGATGCCCACCGCGACGCTGATGACCACCGAGAGCAGCACGCTCCATGCGGTCACGATTGTGGGCATGTCGGCGAACATGGTAATCAGCCAGGGGATGAGCAGCCCGATACCGATACCGATCAGCCCGCCCGCAACAGAAAGCACCACCGTCTCGATGAGGAACTGCCCGATGATCTGCTTTCTTCGTGCACCGATGGCACGGCGGATCCCGATCTCGCGGGTGCGCTCGGTGACGGAGGCGAGCATGATGTTCATGATGCCGATGCCCCCGATCAAGAGCGAGATCCCCGCGATTGAACCGAGCACGATGTTGAAGGTCCTCTGCGTGGCCCTTGCTTGGCGGAGCAATGCAAGCGGCACGCTCATCCTGTAATCCGCGTTCGGGTGGGCATTGCTGAGCATCCGCTCTATGCCCGCCGCGGTTGATTCGACATGCTCTGTAGAGTCAACTTGCACAATGATCTGGTGAAGCTCGACGAGCTCGCGAGTTCTGGATCCGCTTGTGCGGCGGACGGTCATATCCCCAAATCGTTCTCTCGCGACACTCAGCGGGATATAGGCATCGATGTTCTGGTCCGGTGTTTGCATGGATCCCGATTGCATGCTCTCTGATTGGATGACCCCGACCACGGTGTAGTAGCCTTGATTGATCCGCACGGTTGAGCCAACGATCTCTTTGCCAACGAGGAGCCGGCGTGCGCCATGCTCGGTGAGAACGACCACATTGGCCTTCTCTGTGAGATCGCGATTGACTAAGTTGCGCCCGGCAATCTTGTTGCGAGCGACGAGTTGGAACCAGTCTGGGGTGGTGCCGACAAGGCGGAGTTCGAGAGTCCTGCTGCCCACACGCCCTTGCCCTCGGATGAGCTTGGCGGGCACGGTGGTCACAACATTCTCGAAGCTCTGCACGATCCGATCGAGATCATCGTAGAGCAGCCCGTAGATATTCATACGCACCTGCATCGAACCTGATCCGGATTGGGCGACCGGCTGTTGTGAGGTGACCAGAATATTCTGGCTGCCCAACCGGCGGATCTGATCGAGCGCCTGCTTGCTCGCGCCCTCCCCCACCGCAAGCATCGCGATTACCGCGCCGACACCGAAAACCATGCCCAGCATGGTTAGCGCGGATCGCATCTTGTGCAAGAGCAGTGTCTTGACACCGAGCCGAATATTGCGTGCGAACCGTGCAAGGATCATGGCGTGGGGGCTCCGATCGGGCTTGGTTTGCTTTGGGTGATCGATTCAATCCGTCCGTCACGCATGAGCAGCTGGAGCTGGGCGTATGCCGCGATGTCGGGCTCGTGGGTCACCATCAGAATGGTTTTTCCCTGCCCGTGCAGCTCGGTGAGCAGTGACATGATCGAGTTGCCGGTCGCGGTGTCAAGATTTCCGGTTGGTTCATCAGCGAGGATGACCGAGGGATCGTTGGCGAGTGCTCTGGCGATCGCGACCCGTTGCTGTTGCCCGCCTGAGAGTTCGGTTGGGCGATGCGAAAGCCGATCCGCGAGCCCGACACGATCCGCGAGAGCCCTTGCACGCAGAGCGGTCTCTTCCGGATTTGCGCCTTGGTAGAAGAGCGGAAGCTCGATGTTCTCTTGCACGGTGAGCTGGGGTATCAGATGGAAGTTCTGGAACACGAATCCGATGTGCTTGAGCCGCAGATCAGAGAGCTGGTCGTCGGTGGTCGTTGCGATGTCGCTCTGCTCAAATGTGTATTCACCCGAGGTCGGGCGATCGAGGCACCCGAGGAGATTTAGCATGGTGCTTTTTCCGGACCCGCTGGGTCCAGAGATCGCCCAAAAACTCCCGCGCTCGATTTCGAGATCAACACCCGCGAGCGCGTGCACATCCTGATCGCCCATTCGATAGGTCTTCCAGACCTCGCGGAGCACGATGACCTGGTTCGATGCCGATACGATTGCGCTGGATTCCGGCGGGTTCAAGGCTTCATCTCGGGCTGCTTTGGTCTTGCCTTTGCATCGGGTGATGCTGCACCCTTTGGCTTCATTGAGCCAGGTCGCTTCGAGCCCGAGCGTTCTTCGGAGAGCGGCGGAGTAAGCAACACCTGCTCGCCTTCTTCAAGCCCGCTCAGGATATGCACGACCGCGTTGTTGTCGAGCCCGGTTTGCACCACCCGCGGCTCGGACTGTGACCCATTGACCACATACACCACCGACTGCCCGTCTCTTCCCACGACCGCTTGCATCGGCACCGCGATCGCATCGTCGTATTGATCGACCAGCACGGTGGCTTGGCAGCTCATCCCGGTGCGGAGGTCCGCGTGCACGCCTTCGATCATAATCTGGGTGTCATACACCTTGAGGTCCGGATTCATGAAGACCGATTGAGCATCAGGGAGCGGCGCAATCTTGGTGACTGTACCCGTAAAAACAGAGTCGGGGAGTGCATCAACGGAGAGCTGAGCTCGCTGCCCGGCTTTCACCTTGCCGAGCGATGACTCATGCACACGGATGACCACCATCATGGAGTCTGCGGTCGGGAGGTGGATGAGCTCTTGGCGTTCGCGGACTTCTTGCCCCTCATCGAGCGGTTGGGTATCGCCGCGCCAGCTGAACTCTGAGCTCGTGGCATAGACCACCATGCCGTCCGCCGGCGCGTACATTTTGGTTTTGGAGAGCTGGTCTACGATTTTG
Organism: Phycisphaerales bacterium; assembly: GCA_029260265.1. Taxonomy (GTDB): domain Bacteria; phylum Planctomycetota; class Phycisphaerae; order Phycisphaerales; family UBA1924; genus UBA1924. Next base: position 5,253 of record JAJDDO010000025.1, on the reverse strand, counting down.
GTGAGCTTGTTTCGCTGACGCTTGAGCTCGGCCTCGCGCGCACGCTCTCTCGCTTCGGCCTGCACGACATTGCTCGCCGATTCACGCATGACGCGCTCGAGTGCGAGCTTTTTCTGAGACATCTCTGAGTCGAGCTCAGCGAGCCGGCGTTTGTGCGTGAAATCTTTGAGCAGCTTGAGGCTTTCGTTGGCCAACGCGACCTGGAGCTCTGATCGTTTCAGGGCGAGCTCATCGGCGCGGAACTCGGTCTCCGACAAATATTTTTCTTCGAAGAGCTTCTTTGACCAATCAAACTCGTCGGTTGCTCGTCTGTAGTCTTCTTGGGCGAGCTTAACATCGGTGTCGGCCTGCATCAGATTCTTGGGCCATTCGCCTTCGAGGTACTTTGTCTTGTCTTCGATCGCGAACTGATTTTCGAGATTGGCTTTCGCGATGTTGCTCTCCGCCTGGATCTTGACGACCTCGAGGTTCTCTTTGGCAGAGATATGATCGGCGGCCGTGTTCTCGACCATGATCTGTTGATCGACCAGGCGATCATTGAGCGAGCTCGCGTCCAGCTCGATCAGAAGATCACCCTTGTTGACAACAACGCCCTCGTCGATGACAAACAGGATTGATGTCCGCCCCTCTACCTCGCTCTTGACGACATGCTGATCCCGGGATTTGATGGTTCCGGATTCATTCAGGCTGATTGTCAGCGGGGCACGCTTGACCGTGTAGAGCGATTGATTGCTCATTGCTGAAGTATCTGTGTCCGCGATCGCGCCGTAGGCAAACCACGCGCCCACAGCGATCACCACCACAATGATGAAGATCACACCAGTCTTTGTAGTTCGGTTCATTTGGTTGTCCTCCGTGCGGAATCATCGTCGTCATTGGTTGGTTGTTGGTCAGGTCGAGCCGCGTCCAGCCTTGTGCGGATTTGGTCGATGTCGTATGAGCCTGGATCAAACTCGGTCCAGAGCCCATCGTCGGCAACTTCAAGCACGCCGAGATCACGCTGAAACTCGAGCTCACCGATCCGGTACCTCACCACCGCGCTGGTGAGCGCATCTTGTGCGGTGTTCAATGCGTTTTGAGCCTCGAGCAGGTCTCTGATCTCGGTACGACCAGCCTGCAGAAAGAGATCTGTGGAATCAACCCGGCGCTGGGCGACTCGTACCGCCTCGGCTTGAATCCGGATGGTCTCACGAGACTCGAGCATCTCGCGGAGTGTGTTGCGTATCTCAAGTTTGACCGTGTCTTCAACATCTTGCAGCTCGCGAATCGTGCGCTCGTACGCGATCAAAGCATTGCGGTAGCCGTTGCGTTCTACGGTGCGCTCGAAGGGGAGATCGATCCCGAGCAGGAGCGAGTAGAAGCCCTTGTCGGTGCGTAGTTGGGCGTCATCGAGCCCTGCGCTGCCCAGCGACCGGCTCTGACCGAGTGATGCGGATCCGAGCAGGGTGATGTCTGCGCGAAGGTTGTCGGCCGCGACCACCACGCCGCGCTGCGCGTCAAGAATCTCTCCGACGGCGACGCGGAGGTCGAGCCGATTGTCGAGCGCGACAAGCACCGCATCTTGCTGCGGCATTTCCATAGGACCGGCGTCTTCCGCAGATGGAGGGACGAGCACCACCGCGGCATCGGCTGCCGGCACCTGCTCATCGCCCGCGGACTCGGACCCAGAGAGGTACCTCGCGTACCGCTCAGCGTTAAGTAGCAGATCGAACTCGCCTGAATCGAGGGCAATCATGGAATCGGCGGGGAGCCCAAGCGTGATTTTGAACTGGTCAAGCAGCCGCTGCGATGCCTGGGTCGCGCTGATCCATGAGTTGCGAGCGCGGAGTTCATCTTGGACGGATTGATCAACCTGAATCTCGGGCAAACGCCCGGCATCGGCGAGTCTGCGGGCTCGGCGGGTTGAAGAGACAACTCGCTTGTAGTTCTCGATTGCGTTGGTTTCACGGTCGAGCTGCTGGAGCACCGAGAGGTAATCGCTCGCGATTCCTACCGAGAATGTACGCTTGAATCGCTCGAAGCGGTAGATCGCATACACCACATCACGCTGGGCTTGCGTCAAGGGTTCGGTGACGATGAACTTTCCAGAACCACGCATCAGCGGGATAGAGATGCTCGAATCGAGGCGCACACCGGTCGAGCCCTCTTGGGTGCCATTGAGGAGCTTGGCGAGGTCCACCGCGAGCATGCCCATGAACTGGGATCCGTTGGCAAATCGCTTGGAGACATCAAGCGAGTTTCGGTTCACAAACCCATTGGTCTCCGGCGTAGAGCCGAGATCGGAGCTGAACACGGAATCGACGACCCCCGCCCATGTGTTGCGAAACTCATTGCGCTCAAGATCGAGACGAAGCGCGGACTGGAAGACCGATTCTCTTTGAGACTGGTAGAGCCGGCTGTTGCTCGCTGCGATCACGAGTGCTTCATTGAGCGTGATCTTTGGGGTCCCGCCTTGGCTCTTGGCGGGCACGCTGATCGGATCGGCCCGCGTGAGGTAATCGGCGTCAGGCCATTGCTTGATCTTTGGGTCATCTCTTGATCCCGCGCTCGCGCCGATGCTCATCGGGAGGTGCTGATCGAGCAGTAGCCGACGACGGAGGGAGTCTTGGGCTGGCTCAATGGTGAACGCGTCGTTGGGACGACCCACCGCTTGGTCCCAGGCATCGGTCAGGATCTCCCCCGCCACCGAATCTGCTTGGGTTCGATAGGCGTTGGGAGTTCGGCAGCCGGACACAATAAGCAGTACCGCCCCGCCAAGCATGACCGCTTTGAGAGACAGAAACCCGGGATGACGGGGAGGCATCATGGAGAGCGTTCCGATTTGATCCTGAGACACGATCTTCGAACAAGATCCTATTGCCCAAACGGGTTGAAGTTGCACGATATTGCACTGAATTTGAACACATTGCCATCCAAAGGCAAGCCCTGCTGTGGCAGATAAGCCGCGAAGCTATGATGTGCATCATGAACGCGAATTGCGCTAGTGAACCGGTCTGGATTCTTGCATTCTCCGGGCATCGTCCCGGAAAAGGGCCCGGAAGAACCGAAGAAGAGTTGAAGAACTGCGGCGTTCATATCCAACGGTTTATGGAGCTGTTTCAATCGAGGGCTCAGAAGCGAGGCGGGCATATCGAGGTGCTCTCGAGCGTCGCTTCCGGTGCGGACACCGAAGCCTGCCAAGCCGCACTCCGGCTTGGGATACCCCTGCATGTCATCTTGCCGATGCCTGAGGAGTCATTCTTCCAAGACTTTGGGGGCGAGGATGACCCGAGTTGGATGCAGACGAAGGCGATCATCGATGACGCCAAGGATGGGATAAACGGAGGCACCTTCCGCGTATCGGCGGGCGAATCGGCACGCCCAGCATGTTACCACGCGATGAACCGGGTCATGCTCGAAGCCTCCGACGGGCTCATCGCGGTGTTCAACGGCGAGCAGAGCGATGCGATTGGAGGCACCGCTGAAGTTGTCAAAGAGGCATCACGGCTCGGGCTGCCAATCGCGATTATCAATCCCGCTGACAATGCGGATCCCCAGCTCGATAGCTCATGGAATGCCTGGCCCAAATAGTGCCAGACTATCGAAGCATTGGATCGTTGACCCGCCATCCATATACACCCACTCTCTAAGCGAGCAGTCTCATAGGATGGGCGTTTCTGGACTTGAACCGGCGACCTCTGCCATGTGACTTGGATCGACCGACAACTCAAAACAGCTATCTGCAGCGTATGAAAGCAGTTCGCGTTTATCAAGAGTCGTACATTTCGTACTGACAAGCACCGAGTATGCACTGTTTGCGCAGCCGTGGCTGCGCAAGGGTTGAAGAATGGCGATAGCGAAATAGAACTCGGTCATCCGGGATGAGTTGAAGGCTGCTTCAGTTTCGCGGAAGTACCCTTCAACTGCTCACCTGAGATCCGGATAGAGTTTCTGAACCCCTGGCGAATCGCAATTTCATCAATGTCGACCACGATCATTCTTCATTCTCGTCGAATTGTATTTGCCCATTACGGTCAAACAGGTTTGCCCACTAGGGAGATCGACCGCACACTAACCCATGAAGATAGCGAATCATACGAAGAACAATCCCGTCGTGATTTCTGGTGCCTCTAAACTTCATCAGTAGGCTTAAATATTCTACACCCCCCCTCTGAATATCATCTGGATCAATGATTTGCCCATCACCGTATGTCTCAAACCAGTTTGTCAGCAATCTGGCCATTTCATATCTCGACTCATTATCAGCCTCACACCGATTAAACCTTATGTCTGAACGCCAAATATCATTTGGTTCTGTAGCTGTGACAGCTATGCGACAGCCATCTGCCGTAAAAAAATGAAAATTTTGATTCGCGATGTCATATGCCTCAAGATCATTCCTTGCTTCCAACTCCGACATGTACAACGAAATATCATCTCCATCGACATGCACAATCCAGTTACTTGCATTCTCTGCCTCGGTGTACACACTACCACCCGCCTTCCCAAGGCCGGTGTTTTTTGAGCGATCCGCCTGGCTTAGTCTTTCCTGTTGTTTTATCGATGATTTTTCTATGGTAATGGGGTTTTTGAAATGCCTTAGATCCTGGAGCCCAAGTTTTTTTAACCCGATTCCCATAGGGAGCGATTCGCAAATTCTTTCCGATCCGATACTCTCTGCCGCTACGAATTCCTTTAACCAACTTGTGTGTTCCACCCGCCGGCATCGCAGTGCTAATCACAACTGTAACACTCTTTATTAAGAGCCTTGCATCATCAGCAATTGCGACTGCATCTTGCGCAATTGTATTAGCGGATCCCACGCCAGACAAAAATATCTTCATCGCAAGGCAATTGTCGCCAAGCTCGCGAGCCTTCCTCGCAAGGTTAGCAGCGTGCCTCGCATGGGCATTCGCGGTGTCTTCTGTCTCTTCAAAAAGCGTTCCATCAAGAAAGTCACGCACCTGACGAGCACCATCTACGAAGTCACTCCAGTAGCTTAACCCCAATGGATCCACATACCCCACAGGATTACTGATCACATACCCATACGCATTCATCGAGTCGATGTACCACAGCGGATCGCGCTGATTAAACCGCCCACTCCACGGGTCCATCACGCGGAAGCGGTAATCATACAGCCCCGTCCCCGCGATCAGTGATCGTCCCGTGTACAAATGCACCGCATAAAACTGCGAGCTCGGCAGCACATCGCCGTTGGTATCGAAGATGGTCACCAGCCCGTAGTCGCCGTACTCGTAGCGTTCGAGCACC
>JAJDDO010000024.1 GCA_029260265.1 Phycisphaerales bacterium | reverse complement strand
CTACACGGAAGGAGGTGAACTCGAGCCCAAGATCACGATCAGACGACATCATGTCGGTGACGATCCGCGATTGCTGTACCCGGTGATCAAGGTGAGGCCGAAGATTCGTTTTGCGGCGTGACATTCGCCGTATGGGCGGGTATCACAATCTGCTGGCCCACCGCTTGCGGATAATCTTCCCGACGATCAAGCTCTCGCACCCGTCACCCAACCCGGCGATCTCTGGATCCTCGGCGAAGGCGACCATGCGCATCGCGTGCTCTGCGCCGACTGTACCGATCCGGCTTCCTACCAGCGATTGCTCGGCGTGCAGCACGCCGCGATGGTCTTCACCGATCCGCCGTACAACTTGCCCGCCAAGGCCATCGGGCAGGTTTGCGCGGGTGAGCATGGTGACTTTGCGATGGGTTCAGGAGAGATGTCCCCAGCAGAGTTCACGGAGTTCCTCGGATCCGTCATGAAACAGCTCTGCAAAGTCAGCCTCCCCGGATCCATCCACTACCACTTCATGGACTGGCGGCACGCCACGGAGATGCTGGCCGCGGGCAATACCCACTACACTGAGCTCAAGAATCTCTGCATCTGGGTCAAGGACCGCCCCGGTATGGGCACTTTTTATCGCAGCCAGCACGAACTGGTCTTTGTGTTCAAGCATGGGACGGATCGACACCCGAATAACTTCGGCCTCGGTGAGCACGGACGCATGCGGAGTAATGTGTGGAGCTTCCCGTCAGCCCGCTCGCTCGATGACGCCGAGGGAGACCCCGCATCGAGCGAGGTGCTCAAGCTCCACCCGACGATTAAATCGGTGCGGCTCATTGAGGAAGCGATCCTCGATTGCTCGCGCCGTGGTGAGATTGTTTTGGATCCGTTCTTGGGCAGCGGCTCGACACTCATCGCCTGCGAGAAATCCAAACGCGCGTGTGCCGGGATCGAGCTCTCCCCGCGCTATATCGATGTCGCAATCACACGCTGGCAGCAATGGACCGGGAAGGAAGCTCTCCAGGAGCAAACCGGCAAGACCTACAGCGCACTCGCTAAGAATCGCCCCATTGAGAATACCCCAGAGGAGGTCACCAATGGATGATCAACCCGAGTACGAAATCGGCTACCAGAAACCACCCAAGCACACCCAGTGGAAAGTGGGTCAATCTGGAAATCCAAACGGACGACCGAAGAAGATCAAGGACTTTGAGAAACTGATTGATATCGAACTCAGCAAAGAACTCCGGATCACGGAGGGTGGTCAGCAGGTGACCATCAGCAAACGCGAAGTGATCATCAAAACATTGATCAACGACGCGCTCAAGGGTGATCTACGAGCCATGAAAATGGTCCTTCCGTTTATTACCAATCACCGAACCGTAGAGGGGTTCCAACCCGACTCTACTGATCGCGAAGCGTTCAACCAGCTCATTCAGCAGTTTGGATTCTCAGAATCGGGACAGACACAGGAGCTTAACAACGATGAAGAATGATACCAAAGCGATCCGCTACATGTACCAGCATGAGCCTCGGATGTTCTTCCAGCTGGCGTTCAGGGCGTTGCATCCGCATATCAAGTACCAGCACAACTGGTCGATCGATGTGCTGGGTGAGTCGCTGGCCCGGTGTCACCGCGGGGAAACCAAACGGCTCATCATCAACATGCCGCCGAGGTCGCTCAAGTCGATCTGCACATCAATCGCCTTCCCGGCGTGGGTGCTGGGGGTGCGTCCAGAGTCCAAGATCATGTGCGTGGGCGGGCACCGAGGGCTGGTCAATGAGCACCATGATCTGGCCTGGAACCTGATGGACCACCCACGATACCGGTCGCTGTTCCCGCATGTGCGTGTGCAAGAATCGACCGGTACGTTGAAGCTTGCGCAGGGCGGATCTCGGGCGGGGTTCACGCCGTCGGGTGCTATTACAGGCCGGGGTGCGGACTTCATCATTATCGATGATCCACAATCAGCGCACGACGCGGAGGATCCGCAGAAGACTGACTCGATCCACAACTGGTTCGACCGGAACATCTACCAGCGCCTCGACAGCAAGCATGACGGTGTGATCATCGTGGCCATGCAGCGGCTCGCCGAAGATGACCTCACCGGGCACCTGCTCAAGCAGGAAAACTGGGAGGTGCTGAGCCTAACCGCGATCGCCACCGAGGACGAGTACCTCCCCGCGTCGATCAGCAGGCAACTCGTAAGAAGGAAAGGCGAGGCCCTCCATCCGGCGCGTGAAGGTCGGGAGCAACTCCGCGCGGCCATGGAGCGGATGGGCGCTCGCGCGTTCATGTCCCAGTACCAGCAGCAGCCATATGCGGCTGGGCAGGGCGAGGGACGCGGTGGGGCCTTCCATATTGCACCCCATCCAGACGCGACCGAAGAGGAATGCAAGCAGAGCTGCGTGTTCTTCGCGCAGGTACCCGAGGAGCACTATGTGCTCGACCGTATCTTCGGTGAGCGAACATGCATTCGGCCGGGGCCGCCGCCGAGGCTCAGCACTGAAGAATGGATGAAAATGCATGGTGGCCAGCGCACTTCGCACCTGATTGGCTGATTTTCCAAAGACTTCCATATTTGTCGAGAATCTAGGCCCATTGGACTTGCAATCTCACCCGATCCATGGCTTCATGTGACACCGCGGGACTTCTCCCGCAGCACCCCGACCGGCTCCTCAAAAGCCGGCCCCGGAAACCCATGCACACGGGTCAACGATCCCTCTCTCGATGCGAGCGGCGCGATCGGTGTGCGCGGATCCCGGGGTCGGCGGCAGGGGCTTGAGCACGAGATACGCATGACCATCGAACTCCACACCCTCGCAAATCTGACTACCGCCCGGCTCCAACAGGAATGGGCGAGTCTGGGCATCCGGGGTGATGCGCCTCACTTCAAGCAGGCACTCGTCCGGGGTATCTCGTGGCACTTCCAGCAGCAATCCCACGGCGGGCTCGACGCGAGCACACGCCGCCTGCTCAAGGCCGCGATCCGCAACGCACAAACTCCGGCATCCAAGCAAGCGGTCGCCACACAGCGGAAGCAGCGGCACCCTGTCTATCTTGCCGAGGGCACCACGCTCGTCCGTACATGGCGCGGTCATCACCACGAGGTCACCGTCCTCGAAGACGGCAAACGATTCCGGTACCGAGAGACCGAGTTTGCCAGCTTGTCGGAGATCGCCCGCGAGATTACCGGGGCACGCTGGTCCGGGCCTCGATTCTTTGGTCTCAAGAAACTCAAACAAGCGTCATAAAGGAGCACATGATGAAGACCACCCGCTGCGCGATCTACACCAGGAAGTCCAACGAAGAAGGACTCGACATGGCTTTCAACTCACTCGATGCCCAGCGAGAGGCGGGCATCGACTACATCAAGAGCCAGAAGCACGAGGGCTGGCAGCTGGTCGAAGACGAGTACAACGACGGTGGTTTCTCGGGTGGCACGATGAAACGGCCGGGGCTCCAGCAGTTGCTTGATGACATTGATCGTGGCCGAATCGATGTCGTCGTGGTGTACAAAGTAGATCGCCTAAGCCGCTCGCTGAGCGACTTCGCGCGGATGATGGAAGTCTTTGACGAGAAACAGGTGTCGTTTGTGTCGGTGACGCAGCAGTTCAACACAACGACTTCGATGGGCCGGTTGACGCTCAACATGCTGCTGAGCTTCGCGCAGTTCGAGCGGGAGGTTTCCGGCGAACGCATCCGTGACAAGATCGCCGCGACCAAAAAGAAAGGGTACTGGGTCGGTGGTCAGCCTCCGCTGGGATACCGACTCCAATCTGAGGAAGAAACGAAGGGGATCTACATCATCCCTGAGCAGGCGGATCTCGTTCGCATGATCTTCGCACGATACATCAAACTCGAATCGCCTGTTGCCGTCGCCAACGAACTCAACGAGGCTGGCCATACGACGAAACTCTGGACAAGCAAGAGCGGAACGGTTCGCGGGGGGAGACCGCTCTCACAGAAGTACATTCATGGTGTGTTGACGAATCGGCTCTACATCGGCAAGATCACGCACACCCGGGGTGAGCACACCGAGATCTACGACGGTCTGCATGAACCCATCATTGATCAGGCGACATGGGATACCGCGCAGGATCTGATGACCAAGCAGGACCGCAAAAACCTGCACCGCTGGACGCACCCGCATCTGCTCAAGGGGAAGCTGCGTACAAGAGATGGATTCGCAATGAGCCCGACCTCCACGCAACGGCCACTCACCAAGAAGAGCGAGACGAAGCAGAAGCGGCTCGTCCGCTACTACATCAGTCAGAAAGCGATCAAGCACGGCTTCAAGAACTGCCCGATCAAAACCATCAATGCCGAGCATCTTGACGAGCTCGTCCGAGGGCTGGTCCTTGGACATCTCGACCACCGCGATCTCGACCTGCAGTCCACGGAAGTCCGGGACCGCTGGATCCGAAAAGCCATCCACGAGGTCAAGCTTGCGCCCAACTCCATCACGGTCCAACTCGAGACCAAGAAGATCGAGCAACTCCAACGCCACACGTTCAGAGCACTACCCAAGGAGACTCCCTCGCGTCCGCTCTGCTTGCGAACACCAGAGGTCGATGACCGCGGCGAGCACATCAATCTGAAACTGCAGCTCCAGATCAAGAAGCTCGATGGACGACGGTTGCTCCTCTGCCCTGACGGCCACGATCTGATCATCCCGTCGAAGCCTGAGCCCAAGCAGCATATTGTGGATGCGATCGGTCTCGCGTACCGCTGGCAAGATCAGATCATTCAATCCAAGCTGTATATCGAGGCATTCGCTGAAACTCAGGGTGTGTCCCGGACGCGCGTGCGAAAGCTGCTCCCGCTGACCCGGCTCGGACCGGATGTTCTACGCCATGCCCTCACCGGGACACTTCCTAGCAGCATCACGCTGGATGATCTGCTCGTTGCATCGAAGCAACTTGATTGGACTCGGCAAGCCACCGAGCTCGGGATCAATGGGGCGATGAGTAGTCAACTCGCGGCCAGATCAGCTGGGTGATTCCCTGCTTATTCCCTGTTCCATCGCGCAGGGAAATCAAGCTCTACCATGCCAAATCCTGCCATTTCATGCCATGAGCGAGGTGCAACGGTTCGCTGATAGCTGTAGTTCTCCCTGATTTCGCGCAGAGTCCCTGTTAATCGGCCCTGAACAGGGAACTCGATGCACGCGCGAAGGCACCCCTCAAATCGCCACGAGAGACACTCGCTGCAATCCGGGCGTATTTGGGAAGATCCGTTCAAAATGCGATTTCGCAGAGACACGCCGAACCGCGTAGCTCGCCCCAAAACGGGCGAAACGGCGTCACTTCCGCGACGCCGTTTCATATACCAAATATGGTAACGGAGAGAGGGGGATTCGAACCCCCGAGGGGATTGCTCCCCCACACGAATTCCAATCGTGCGCCTTCAACCGCTCAGCCATCTCTCCAGCGGTCAACCAGTCTAGACCCCTCTGCTCACCAAATCATCCCCCACCGAGCACCAACCAGCACGCTATCACACCGAGCACTCGTCCTGATCAAACCACTCTGAATCTGCCGATGTCTGGGTATACCGAATCTACCGCTCCAACCCAACTCCGGATCGTTCGTCGCCGCAGATTGGCTCGTCCTCGCGGGGTATTTCAGCATACTCATCGTCACCGGTATTCTCTTTGCCCGCAGGAAGCAAGCCGACACCTCCAGCTACTTTCTCGGCGGACGCCACATGCCCACCTGGGCCGTCGCCGTCTCTATTGTCGCGACCTCGCTCTCTGCTGTCACATTTATCGGTGCTCCCCAGCAGTCCTTCGGCGGCGACCTGACCTACCTCGCCACGAATCTTGGGATGATATTTGCGGCACTGCTCATCGCCTTCTTCTTTATCCCCGCCTTTTACAAAGCCAACTCGGCTTCGATCTATGATCTGCTCGAGCGCAGATTCGATGCCCGAGCTCGAAAGGCTGCATCGGTCACCTTTCTCGCTGGTCGGGTGCTCGCCTCGGGCGCACGCGTGTATGTCGGCGCGATGCCCGCATCGGTGCTGATCTTTGGGCTCGACCACGGACTCGAACCTCAGAATCTCATGGTCACGATCGGCGCGCTTGCCATCGTCGGCACCGTCTACACCCTCGCCGGCGGGATCTCCTCCGTCATCTGGTCCGATGTCATCCAGTACATTATCTTGGTCGGCGCAGCCGTCACCGCGATCGTGCTCATCGCATCATCCTTCACCGCACCGATGCCAGAGATTATCGAGGTCCTCCGCACCGGGGGCGAAATGGGAGCCTCGAAGCTTACCGTCATCGATCCATCGTTCGACCTGACTAGGCCATTCACCCTCCCCGCCTGCATCATTGGGTTCACACTGCTCGGCATTGGCTCCTACGGCACCGATCAAGACCTTGCCCAACGCATGCTCACCTGCAAGTCTGCCAAGCACGGTGCACGCTCGGTCATCGGGGGCATCCTCCTTGGAATCCCCACCGCCGCATTATTTTTGATCGTGGGACTCGGGCTCTGGATTGTCTACATACACCCCGAACTCACGAATGCCGAGGCTGTACGCGGCGGCGATGATGTCAAGGTGTTTCTCGATTACATCATGACACAAGTCCCGCCCGGCGTCCGCGGGTTGATGATGGCCGGGCTATTCGCTGCGGGCTTATCAAGCATGAATAGCGCCATCAATGCGATGGGCGCTGCGTTCGTGGACGACCTCTACAAACCCTTGCGTGCAGGCCGCCCCGACAAACATTATGTCTCCATCGGACGCTCCGTGGTTGCCATCTCTGGGATCGCCCTTGCGCTGTGCGCGGTCGGGTGCATCTACTGGAACAAGTCAAATGGGGACACGCTCATCAACTTCGCCCTCGGCACCATGGCCTTCGCGTACGCCGGGCTCGTCGGCGTGTTCTTTACCGCCCTGTTTACCAAACGCGGCAGTTCTGACACCGCAATACTCGCGCTCGTCGTTGGGTTCCTCTGGATGCTGCTCTCGCAGCCTGTGGTGCTCAATGCCCTCGGCGCCGGGCACGCCGACTCGCCGATTACGCAGTACGCAGATTACCACTTCACATGGAAACTCACCATCGGCGTCGGGCTCTCGATGCTTGTCTGCATGATCGGATCGTCGAAACCTCAGCCATCCTGAGCAAGCCTCGCCGCTCCCATCGCGGCGTGGAACACAGAGTCGCCAAACCGCACCGCCCATGAAGAGTCCATCGCCAACTCTTCGCGTACCAGCCGATCGATCATTTCCGCATGCTGCGCAAGCGTGATCCCGATCCCGCCCATCAGCACCACACTCCTAGGCGAATACAGCTCAAGCACCATCCTGATCATGCGCACAACCGCACGAATCGTCCGATCATCTTTGCCCATCGCCGCGATCCCGCCACGGATATCATCCCCGAATCGCTCTCGCAACGCCGGGATTCCAACGACCGATTCCAGTGTCTTTCCGGCATCAACCTTGATCGCCCCGAAGTGCTTGGCATCGCATCGAACAAGATCGATTGATACCCCATCATCGAATACCCCGAGCCCCACACCGGTCCCCATAGAGATGCACGCAACGCGCCCGAGGAGGGCATTCGTGCGCACAAAGTCCGCGCCCGCCGCAATCGCATCGGAATAGACTCGTGCGCCCTCAACCAGTCCACACGCGGAGAACATCTCTGTGAAATACCACCCATTGAGGGCAGGAAGATTTGCGGAATACTCGATGCAATTCCCGTCGCAGGATTGCTTCCCAGGTGCACACATTCCAACACAACATGCCTCCCCACCCAACTGATCGGATACAGACCGCACCGCTGAAATCAACGCCGCCCGATCTGGATCTGTGTAGGCTTTGCTTTGGGCTTTTCTCCACCCATCACCGGTCAGCATCACACCCTTGACTGATGAACCCCCGATATCAATCCCGATCGTGGTCATAATCAGTTCGCATCGGTCATGAACCGCCGCATGGTTTCACGCTTGAGTTTCCTCTGCGACTTGGCCTTGGGTGATTGATCCTGATCTGGATTGACACTCTCAAAGAAGGTTGAATACGCAAACAAGGCAAAGCGTCGCTGATCGCCCAGCATCACCTGATTGGTTGTCTGCCCGGCGCTGTCATGCTTATACGCACCGATTCCGGGCACGACCTTGCGATCATCCACCGCCTTGAGCCAGGCGTCGAGGTCCGTCTGGTATCGCAAATCATCATCCGAGTAGATCATCGGCATGACCAGGTCAATCACCCCCGCGTTGGCCCACTGGGCTGCATCCTGCATGTATCGTTGCTCGGCGATCTCTGGATGCCTCCAAACCGCGGCCGAGTACACCAGCCCCGGATGCCCATCCAACGCGGTAGTCCGTATTGTGCGCACAAGATCGGTGATCCTTGTCTTGATCCACACCCGGTACGCCTCGCGATCAACGCGTGAGGCGATGCCCGCATTCCCGGTTGCCCTCGCGTACATCGACAAGCTCTTCGCATCCCCTGGAACCAGGACATCGGCACCAATCTCGTCAGAGAGGAACCGTATGTAATCAAGATGCACACCATCAATGTCGTAGCGTTCCACCACATCACGCACGACCCCAGCGAGGTAGACATGAACCTCGTTATAGACTGGATTGACAACCACATACCCATCATGCAACTGTTGCACCTTGCCGTCGGCGTCCTGCAAACGCCAGAGCGGGTGGGTGTAGAGCATGTGGTTCGGATCTCGCGGCTTCTTTGTCCCACGCCACATGGGCATGATGTTCAACCACGCATGGATCCGAATCCCACGCCGATGCGCCTCACGAACCGCAAGTTCAAGCGGATCAAACCCCGGATCTGTCCGCGACCGATCATCACGGAAGAGTTCCTCTCCCCATGATTCCAGATCACTCTTGTAATAGGCATCACCCTGACCGCGTACTTGCCAGAAGAGATCCGTCACGCCAGTCGAAGCAGCATCGGCGATTACACGCTCGATATCCTCAGGCGCACGATAATCCCATCGGGTCACCCATATCCCATGAATTTTCATACCCAGCGAGTGCTTGGTCGAATCTACACGGGCTTGGTTGCGATTGATCACGCACCCAGACGCTGCGATCACCATCAGCCCAATCAAAGCCCGTATCGTAATGGTCAGTCTCATGCGTCACCCTCCCTGGTGTGAGCACGCGGTGTAAAAATCCAATCCTCGTGATTATCCGCCATTGGACGGGAAGAGGAACATGAGCGCATCGTCAAACCGATCACTCCACGCTGGCTCGCTGTGATGGGCGTCAGCCTCAATCACGAGCATTCTTCGTGACTCACCGAGCCCCGCGCTCTGAAAGGCACCGTCAATCTCCTTCGCCCATTGACGATAGAGCAGATTTCGCTCGGCATCGGCTTTGTCCGAGCCGACTTCCTGACCACCCATCCCCACAAACGCTTTCGTGGGCCAGTGATGAACATCATCTTTGAGATACGATCGCACAGACTCGCCCCGATCGCTGAGCATCGGCAGGCTCTCGATGATCGCCGAACCAAACACATCGCTTCTCGCTGTGGAGGCGTACAAGGCAACTATGCCGCCCAACGAGGCTCCTCCTATAGAGGTGCTCGCTGGATCACCCGCGGTGCGAAACGCGCGATCGACCCGAGGCTTCACTTCACGCACCACCCAGTCAACGAATGCACGCCCATCGGGGACCACTCCCCGATACGACCCAATCGCAAGATACTCACTCACACGGTTTACTCCCGCAGATGGGATCCCAACGATGATGACCGGCTCGATAGAACCGTTCTCGATCAACGCGGTCGCTGTTTCATCGGCGTGCCATTCCCCGGGGACGCCGGGGAGTTGCTCAAAGAGATTCTGCCCATCACACATGTAAAGCACCGGATACTGCCTGTCGCGGTTTTCGAAGGCTTCGTATCCTGGCGGCAACCAAACGAGAAGATCACGGGTCATACTCTCCGCCCCCCCCGAGCCGCCTCGCACCTCGAGCCGCCGTACATCGCCGGTAACATTGAGTTGGCGGTATCGACCGGACATGCGGACCTCTTCGGCCAATGAGACCGGCACACGGAACTCAACTATCGAAAGCTCGACGATCGGCATCTCGCCAGGATTCAGCTTTGAACGATCGACAAGCGGGAGCGATCTGTTTTCGATCGCCTTGCCATTCCCATCGAGTTCTTCCTGATCCCACCCGCCGAGGGTGAACTTAAACTGCACCCCCACACCCTGCAGATCTCGATCGATCACGATCTGCCACCGTGTGTCTGATCGCCCGGTCAAGACCATTTTTTCATCTGCGGGATTCCAGCCATTGATGCTCGAGGCCAGATAGATCGGATGTGCATTATCCGCCTTGCCCGTTTCATCCTTGACAACAATCACGAAGCCCTGTTCGAGCGACTCCGGACGAACCATGTCAGGGTCGGCGTAGGCAAACGCGCCACCGGTCAATGCGAGCACCGCCACGATGTACTTCAATATCAGCATAAACGCTCCTCTGCTGTGTGCATTCTGATGCACATCATATCATGAAAAAGGTGCCCGTGTTCGCCACGGGCACCAGAGTTGCATATTCAGTTTCAAGATGTATCGCTTATGGGCAACCAGCGTTGAACAACGCCAGGTAGGCAAACACATCCTGCAGGTTGAGGGTGCCGAATGGTGCAGCAAGATCCGCCGATGGATCGCTCGAGTTGAAAAGTGCGAGGTAAGCAAAGACATCCTGCAGATTCAGCACACCAAACGGAGCAGCGAGGTCAGCTTCACAGACTGGCGGCGCCGGGTTGCTCAGATTCAAGAACTGGTCACCGGAAATCGAATTGAAATCAAGATCATTGATTTCATCATTGTCCGAATCGATCGCGCCGACATTATCAGGACCAGGAATATTGCCAAGGACCTGATTGGATACGAAATCGAAGCCGCTGTTAGAGATCCAACCGGCCACGAGAATATCCTGCGACCCATCCCAGCCCAACTCATCAAGATCAAGACAGATCTCAATGCCCGTACTCACCGCATTGGCCGCCGCACTATCCGCAACCGTATCAGTCACGCCGCCGACATTGGAGTTATCCAACGCGATCTGCAGGAGTCCCGATACCGGATTGAACGGGTCAAGTTGTGAGAATCGCGGAGCGTACTCGGAGAACAGGCTTTCGCTTCCCACCATCGGAAGCAGGTCGATCCGCGGACCAGAGAAATCAAGGACCGGATGCGAAGGAAGATCGCCGCCGAAGAATGAGCCATAGTCCAAGATATCACCGATGAAGATATCCCGCAATGCACCATTGGTACGCAGTGTTGATGCATCGGCGTAGAACAACACATCGCCGGTTGCACCATCAACACCACGGTTGATGTTCATCCAGTAATCCGGCTCAAACGCTGAGTCAAAGGTCACGCCGGCCATGCTGTTGAGACCGTTGAAGCTGATGTCGACATTGTCATCCCGCAGAACATTCTGCCCGCCGGGCTGAACATCGAAAAACAGATTGAGCTTGTTGAAGTTCAGTTCAAGGTTGCCGCCGATGAACAGGTAGAGTTTGCTGTTTGGCACATCAATGAAGACGCGTGCATTGTCAATCTCTGATCCGTAAGCCCATGCGGAGTCCGGTGCAGCCGGTGTAAATGTAGTCGCCGATCCGCCCACGCCCTCGATGTTGGAGTTATCCACCGCGAGCGATGCCGCTGGAACCCCCGCGTCACCGCCAGTGAGTGCGCCAGCACCTGCCGCGCCATAACCACTAAGTGTGCCGAGCAGATCAACCGCCGCATCGTTGCCCGTAAACGAGCCAAAGTAGGCACGCGGCAAGCGATCCGGATCAACAAACTCGGAATCAACACTCAGCACATAGTTTGGTGCAAACCCGGTATCAAAGACCATCCCGGACTGTGCGTTGATGATGAAATCACCCGAACCTGAGCCCGCGCCGAGTTCAGAAGCGCCGGTCGCGCCGCTGTCGGTATCAATGTAGAGATCAAGACCGTTGCCGTTGGCTTCGATGTTGCCAGCAACAAAGATGTAGAGGTTGGTCGCGTCAGCCGCAACATACAAACCGTCGATCTCTGAGCCGCCGCCGCCTTGTGCGGTCGCATCGCCGTTGTCACCGAACCCAGTGAAGTTTGTCTGGATGAAGTGCGCCGCGCCATACAGCCCGTCGAGGGTGCCATCAACTGTTGGTGTTCCCGAAGCGAAGCTGGGCACGGTCGCGAAATCGCTTGTCGTGAAGCGTGGATCGGTGTCCCAATCGGGTGAACCACCGATGTTGTTGGTATCGACAGTAAGCCCACCGTCGTGGAGGATCTGATTGGAGAGGAAGGTTCGGTCTCCCGAGTTGATCCAGCCGGCGATTCGGAAGTTTGTTGGATTTCCGAGAGCACTGAGCGGGATGCAGATCTCCATACCCGTCGTGACGGCTTCAGGGTTCCCAATCGATCCGCCGATCTGATCGCCGGTTTCGTTGTTGCCAAAGGCGGTCGGGACGGATTGAGTCCATATGATTTCGGAATACAAAGACCCCTCAGAGCCGGCGTCATAGACACCGTCGATCGTTGGTTGGGCCGCAGCGTGCCCGGCCGCGGTCGCGATCAGGGCTGCACACAGATATTTTTGCGTTCTCATGTTCTTCTCCTCCCGATTCAGTTCTCGCGAACATCCGGGTTTTCCAAGTGTGGGATTTTGCTCTACAACCACCCGCAATTCCCCGCGGGGGGCTGACACCCGGATAGTAACGAAACTTGTTTCGCTTTACGAGTCAAAAATCACCAGAAATCTACACCTTCTGGGCATTTTTTGATTCCCAGCCCTCAAATCGCTCGCCAGCATAGAGTTAGGGAAGTGGCACCTTGGTGATGTGCAACCATGATTCCATGCTCTGTGGCACAAAAACATGGTTTCCATCGTGATTCGACGAGTCAGGCCCGATTGAGATCTCCACCACTTCGCCCTCGAGCCTTCTCCGAACAACAATGCCCACACCATCGTTATCGGGCCGAACTTCTACATCACCCAGGCGGAGAGCACTCCCGATGTCCGGCGATGTTCGAAGCTTCATGAGCCAAGCCATAGAATCTCGGTACTGAACCTGTTGCTCGGTCAGTGAATCCCACTGAACCGGACGCCGGTTGTCGGGGTCATCAGCCCCTGGCATGGCATACTCATCACCGTTGTAAATCATCGGCGACCCCGGCAGGGCAACCAACGCCGCGTACATCATGAGCGATCGTTCCATTGCGCGGGCATCAACATCGCCCGCGTCATACCCGGATTCACCCCACCGATCAGCATCCCTATCAAACCCACGGGCGAAGCTGTTGTGCATCATGGACGCAAGCCGCTCGGTATCATGCGAACTAATCAAGTTCATATGTACAAGATCATGCTCAGCCCCATGATGAAAAATGGCATTCGCTCTATTCGCAAAGAGTTGCCCATCACCCACCGCCTCGCCACCGATGGAGAGCCAGTCGGCGAGAGCGAACGCGAGCGGATAGTTCATCTGCCCATCGAACGCGGTGCCATCAAAGTACTCTTCGCCATCGAACCAGAGCTCACCTATGATCAACGCTCTAGGGTTCAGTGTGCGGACTTCTTCTCGCCAGTCTTTCCAAAAAGTCCTGCCAATCTCGTTGGCCACATCAAGCCGCCATCCATCGATCCCGTCGCTCGGATCCCCATCACCGTTTGGGTCCATCCACCTACGCGTCACCGCGAAGACATGCTCCTTTGGGCCAGGTGCCAAGTCACCTTTCACCTGCTGAAACACAGGCAGATTGCCGTTGTTTCCGTTCCATGATCGCCATCCGATCAACTGCCCATCGTCATTGAACCGAACATCAAACCACGACGAGAACCGGGAATCTCGGCCATGGACCTGCACATCCCGAAACCCCCAATGCCCTAGCCCCACATGGTTCCATACGCCATCAAGAATCACCCGCATTCCGAGCGCCTTGGCCCTCGGCAAAAAGACATCCACAAACCATTGATCTGAGGGCGTCCACGCCCATGTGGACTCATCCGCGGGATCCTCATTCGGTCGCAGCGTGATTCCAGAAATTTCGGTGTCGTTGTATGCGCCGGGGTGGGCGAGGGTCGGATCGATATGGCGGTGATCCCACGCGTCATACTTATGTAATGATCGCGACTCAAAGACCGGGCACAAGTAAATCCCCCCCACGCCCATCGCGGCGATTTCATCGAGCTGATCATAAACCCCCTGGAGATCCCCGCCGTACCGCCGTTCGAAGATCGCATTTCGCGCAATGCCCCCCGGCCTGTCCGGGTCGAAACCAAATCGCTTCGGGTTGTACTTCTGGCGGAGCCAAACCGATTCAATCTCTTCGATGGAGATGTCGTCAAAGTCCTGGTCCCAATGTGCTGTAAACAAATCCACACCTTGCGGATCGTTGTCTGGATTTTCGTTCCGGAACCGCTCAGGGAACACCTGGTACCAGACGATCCCTCTCGCCCAATCTGGAGTTGACTCAAGCACCCCAGTTTGATCGGGCTTTGGCTGGGCGTATGAACTTGCAGCGGTCAGGCAGCCCGATAGAATGAGAGTTTTTCCGTAACGAAAGTGGATTCGGTTGACGCACACAGCCATTCTCCTGTAGACTTGCTCTGAGAGACCGACTAAGAGCGATCCCCTCATCATACTCAACGATGGACCAATCAATCTCGCGGGAAATGAAGGACACCATGATGAACCGAACAACGCCCCCCCCGAATCGCCCAACCCGTGGATTCACCTTGATCGAACTGCTCGTGGTCATCGCGATTATCGCTCTGCTGATCGGCATTCTCTTGCCCGCGTTATCCAAAGCGAAACTAACCGCCAAGGACATGCTCTGCGCAGCAAACACGCGCGGGATGGGCACCGCGATGTCAATCTATTCAGCGGACTTCGAGGGCTGGTTCCCCGTTCTTCCTGCAGGAGTTGCTCGTGGGGTTGCGAGACCAACCCGCGGATCGCTGATCGATAACCAGGGCATCTTTGGTGGTGTCGCGGGGCTCTTCAGCCTCCTGCAGATCGGGGATGCTGAGTGGGATGGATTTGTTCCCAACGGCGACAACGGATACTTTGGATCATCCTTTCCAGGTCTTCCAAACAACGGGATCGGGTATTATCCCAACGGCAGCAACAGCGCGATCATGTCAGGATACATGGAAGGCTTTGAATCACTCCATTGCCCACGCGATAGCCAGGATGTCTTCTATGGTTGGCCACAATCCAGCCCGTGGGATCTCAAGTACCAGCCCGGCGGACTCAACAACTTTAAGACCCCTGAAGCGCCCGGTGGAGAGAACGATGTGGTCTCCTACAACATCAGCTATTTGTACATCGCGGGGCTCAAATCAGACGATCCACGCGTGCTGTTCCCTCCGGTTATGTGGGGCGATGAGACCAATGACTTTGACCTCGCGACCCAGGCATTCTGGGGCGGATACAACTGGTGGAACAACACACCCGGTCAACAGCCTCAAGGTGTACTCGATGAGGTCGGATTCAATCCCGACACCGGTTACGCGGATGTGGACAACCACGGCGATGAGGGCGGGTACTTCGCTTTCGCAGACGGACACGCCGAGTTCATCACCAAAAACCCACAGCGGACATTCTTCGCGAATCCAAAGGCCACCTACATGAACGCGGCCGGACGCGATCTTGCACGCCGAGAATCGAAATCAATCAACCTCGTCATCCCCGGCACCGATCGGTATGTGCGTACAATCGATTGACGCTTTGACCACATGATTCTGCTCATCGGGACACATTGACCGAATGCTCGGGGACTCTGCCTGTGACTGACCAGCCCGCTCCTGCTTCTAAGCCTCCGATGCAAACAAGCAGCCGCGGGGGCATGCTCTCTCGGATTTTTCAGCATCAAGAATCTGGGCTTGTGCTCGTGATCATCCTGCTGATGTCTGCGTTGAGCATTTACGGAATGTTTTACCCGGTCAAGGTCAAATCACCGACCGTGTTCCCAGAATCGGTGGAAGTCCATTTCGTTGACAAGCAAGGAACTGAGCATGCTCAAGGCGAACTCGGGCGGAACCAGATTCACGCGTTCAGATTTACTGTGAACGCGGAGACCACCGAATATCCCTCATCCAGGGTTGATCGGTACGACTCGGAAACCCGCACGCTGTATCTCCAGTCTTGGAAGAATCCGTTCCTGAATAAGGACAACCTCGTGCTTGTTGCCAAGAACGCGAGTTTCTTTGCAATCATGGCGGTGGGCATGACCGGCGTGATCATCCTTGCCGGGATCGATCTGTCGGTCGGGTCAATCTATGGATTCTGCGCCATCCTTGGAGCCATGGCGCTCAATACATTGGGCACGGATGCATCTTGGATGCTCTCTATCCCCATTGGTATCGGGGTCTGCGTGCTTGCCGGCGCCTTATGTGGGCTTGCCAACGGGGCCATGACGGTCGGGTTCGGGGTCCATCCCTTTGTGATTACGCTGGGGATGATGGCCACACTCCGCGGGCTCACTGTGTACACCTCGCAGGCGATGTTCGATAAACAATCAATCGGGCATCTGTCGAGTTCGTTCACCGAGGGCTTCGTCAAACGTGAGTTCTTTGGTGTCTACCCGGTTCCGATTTTGTTTATGGTTGTCGTCGCCATCGGGGGATGGTTTGTGCTTGCGCGGACCGTCTTCGGACGCCGAATTCTAGCGATCGG
Source organism: Phycisphaerales bacterium (assembly GCA_029260265.1). GTDB lineage: Bacteria > Planctomycetota > Phycisphaerae > Phycisphaerales > UBA1924 > UBA1924. The sequence goes on along the minus strand of JAJDDO010000024.1, from coordinate 1,139,564 downwards.
CGGGAATGAGACTGCCGCGAAATACGCCGGCATACCAGTTGGGCGCGTCAAAATACTTGTGTACACCATCACGGGCGCCTTGGCGGGGCTCAGCGCGGCGCTCTACATCGGCTACCTTGGATCCGCAGAAACCAACGCGGGCAACGCATACGAACTTCAGGTCATCGCGGCAACCGTCATCGGGGGGGCCTCGCTGATGGGCGGGCGAGGCACCGCGCTCGGTGCGGTCCTCGGCGCGATCATCATCCAACTCATCAACAATGCGATGGTCAACCTTGGTGTTGACCCGAGTGTCAATCAGATCGTCATGGGCGGCGCGATTATCCTCGCGGTAATCATCGATCAATCCAAACAACGACTCGCTGCCCGACGCAGCTAACACCACCGGCTAAACAAGCCGGCCACAGGAGATGTCATATGAAACTTCCCACCGCATTCCTTCTTCCTACAACACTCGCTCTTCTCACAGGCTCGAGTTTCCTGGGTTGTTCAGAGCAAGCCGACCCATCCGCTTCGGGGACCACCGATGTTTCAAGTTCCGAAACAACCTACACGATTGCGGTCATCGCCAAGAGCAACTCCAACCCGGTGTTCCTCGCTGCCAAGACCGGCGCAGTGGATGCGGGTAAACGATTGTCCGAATCGCTCGATGGTGTAAACATTGTCATCGATTGGCAGACCCCGCCCCAAGAAGATGCTCAGCTCCAAGCTCAGTATGTCGAACAACTGGTCGCGACAGGCGTTGACGGAATCGCCATATCAGTCACCGATGCCAACACACTCAACGGCGTACTCAGGGACGCTGTAGACAAGGGCGTAGTCGTCGTCACCTTCGATTCCGATGCTCCCGATTCTGGAAGAATGGCGTACTACGGCGTCGACGACAAAGAAGCAGGCAAGGAAGTCATGCGTCAGCTCGCCAAGCAGCTTGACGGCAACGGCGTCGTTGCGGTGCTCACCGGAAACCCCGCGGCGACAAACCTCAACGCCCGCGTCAAGGGTGTCGAAGAAGAAGCGGACAACCATGCTGGCATCACCATCAAACAGGTCTACTCGTTCATGCCAGAAACCGCGACCGAAGCGGTCGCCAAGATGCAGCAAGTCCAGATCGCCAACCCGGATATCACGGGATGGGCGTTGGTTGGAGGATGGCCCCTGTATACCGACAATGCGCTCGACGGCATCTACGAAAACGCGAAGATCGTCTCGATGGATCCACTCCCGCTCCCGCTCGAATACGCCATGAAGGGGCAGGTCCAGGTTCTGGTTGGTCAGCCATACTACGGGTGGGGCGAGAAATCGGTCGAGATGATCATCGACAAACTCAACTTCGACCGATCCCCCGCTGCCGAGATGGTCTACGCCGACTTTGATATCGTGACCTCGGATGACGCCGAGGAGTACGCCAAGCAATGGGACATGTGGCTCGGTGCTGAGGAATCCCCATAAAACAAACCCCAAAGGGACCGCCACGAACAGATGAATGAGACTGATAGAGAACCTATTCTCGTCGCCGAGAACATTTCCAAACGCTTCGGTCAAACCCAAGCGTTGAGTGATGTTTCGGTCTCATTTCGCGCCGGCGAGGTGCATGCACTGATGGGCGAAAACGGGGCGGGCAAATCAACACTCGGCAAGGTCATCGCCGGGCTGCACAAACAAGACACCGGCACCATTTCACTCCGTGGCAAAGCGCTCAAGCCCGGCTCGCTCGACGGGGCATTCCACGCCGGTGTGCGCATCGTGCATCAGGAACTTGCTCAATGCCCGAACCTTTCGGTCTCAGAGAATCTCTGCCTGCACGACATGCCGACTCGGCGTGGTGCAGTTCACTTTGCGGAGATGACCCTACGCGCGGAGTCATTGGTTCACCAACTCGACCCAACGATCAATGTGACCAAGCCGCTCGGATACCTCAGCCCCGGACGAAGACAGATCTGCCAGATCGCAGCCTCGCTTGATCGCGGCGCTGATGGATCAACGAACGCCAGGGTGATTGTGTTTGATGAGCCGACAAGCTCGCTCTCGATATCCGAAGCCACAACGCTGATGAACATCACGCGAAAACTCGCAGCGGACGGGCTCTGCATAATCTATGTCTCTCATCGGATGAGTGAGATTTTCACCTGCTGTGACCGGGTGAGCGTGCTCCGCGACGGCAAGTATGTCGCCACCAATGTTGTTGCAGAGATCACCGAGCCCGTGCTGGTCGAGCAGATGATCGGACGGCGGATCGAACCGATCGAAGACGGTTCGCATAAAAGCCCGATCCGCATAGCGATCGAGCAGGTCGCCGATGGCCAGGCTCACCATGTCGATGCAGGTGAGCCAAGGCTCCGCGTCCGCTCGCTCAACTCGCCGGGCAAGCTCAACGATGTCTCGCTTGATCTTCATCCCGGAGAGGTGCTTGGTGTTGGCGGGCTGGTCGGGGCGGGAAGATCTGAGCTCTTTGATGCCATATTCGGGCTCGACAAACGAATGACCGGTTCGATCCTCGTCAACGGAAAAGAAATCGCGGGCAAGGGCACCCGTGCAGCGATCAAGGCGGGCATCGGCTTGGGCTATGTGCCCGAAGATCGTCGCAATCAGGGGCTTTTTTTTAACCTCGGGATTGATGAGAACATCATCACGCCAATCATGCCCGAGATTTCCGGCATCGGTGGCATCCGCAGGATGAACACCGAGTTGGATACTGTGAAACAACGGATCGAAAGGTTCCAGATCAAAACCGCTTCGCTCCGCCAGACCACACCGGGCGAACTCTCTGGCGGAAATCAGCAGAAGCTCTTGATCGCCCGTTGGATGACCCAAAGCACCCGCGTGCTCCTTCTTGATGAACCTACCCGTGGGATCGATGTGGGGACCAAAGCCGAAGTGTACAAACTCATCCGCGCAGCGGCCGAAGACGGGCTCGCGATCCTGCTCGTCTCCTCTGAGATGCCCGAGTTGCTCGCGCTCTCAGATCGGATTCTGGTCATGGGCGAAGGATGCATCCGCGGCGAGTTGATCGGCGAGGAGATGACCCAAACCAACATCCTGACGCTGGCTACCCAAGAAAACAAACCGGTCGGCGTTTGATCCTGTGATTCATGGATTGAATCGGCACCCTTTGTAGGATCGCCGCAAGAGAGTCAATCAATCCTTGGCAAACTCAACCGAATCAAACTCATGATCGCCCACCACGCGGATCCGGACTCGCCGATTCGGGCGATCCATCCGCCCATCCTCTGCAGAGATCCGGACAACCACCGAGTTTCCGTCAAGAGTCGCTTGGTAAGTTGTACGCAGATAGTTCCCGACGAGGTACCCGAACCCTTCGCCAGCGTCTTCGTATAACTCGCCGCTGGCGAAGCCGTTGGCATCAAGGTGGACGATCAGGGTGAGTTCATCACGCGAGTCCGGGCGATCTCCAAAGAACTGGGTCACCGGCGCGGTCGCGATGATCGCACCCGGACGGATTCGCAAGATCGGGAGGTGCGCATCTTCTGAATCTGGATGCCCATCGAAGTCCGGAAAATCAAACTTCGCCCATTCGACTCCATCGACCGCCATCGGCAGCACGGGCATTCGATCGCTTTCCGGCGTGGCCCCCACCGATACAAGCAGGTCCGGCCCCAAGAGGAAGGAATCATCCTCAGACCGCAAGGCAGGGTCAGCAGGATCCGCAAAGAAAGTCGGCATCGCGATCGGCATCCCGGAGACCGATGACTCATGAAAGAGGGTGTAGATGTAGGGCATCAAACGATACCGGCGTTCGAGCGCTCTTCGGCAGGTTGCCTCGATCTCTGGGGTAAACGACCAGGGCTCTTTGTCGATATTGCCCTTTGCGGTGTGACCACGAGAGAACGGCATCAGGGTCCCGAACCCCATCCACCTTGCGAAAAGTTCGCCGTCACCGTTGTACGCAAAGCCGCCGATGTCCGGGCCAGCGAATGGTTGCCCCGAGAGCGACAGGTTCAGGGTCATCGGGATCGACATCTCGAGATGCTCCCAGTTGGCGCTGTTATCCCCGGTCCATGTTGCGCCGTACCGCTGCCCACCAATAAAGTTGGCACGCGAGAGCACGAACGGGCGTTTGGTAGGATTGGTGGCAAGGACCCCCTCACGCGTAGCTCGGATCATCTGCATGCCATAAACATTGTGGTACCGCGCGTGGGTGCCGGTGCCGCCGAGTTGCTCGTCGGCATGATGGATGTTGTCTTCAGGCATGGTCTTGGATTTCACATTGAACACCGCGGGCTCATTCATGTCATTCCACACGCCGTCGATTCCGAGTGCCATGAAATCCTCGTACAACCCGCTCCACCACGAGCGGACATCCTTGTTGAAATAGTCGGGGAACACACAAACGCCCGGCCAAACTTCCCCGGTGAAGGTCTCACCCTTCGCGTTCTTGGTCCAAACATCCAACTCCTCGCCCGAGTCATACACGAAATAGCCTTCTTCTCTTTTAACACCCGGATCGATCATCCAGACATTCGAGAACCCGATCGTATCGAGCCACTCGTTGAGACCTGCGGGGTCTGGGAACTGTTCATCGTCAAAGGTGAAGACCCTGTATCCGTTCATGTAATCAATGTCCATCCAGATCACATCCGCTGGAAGCCGACGATTGCGAAACTCCATGGCCACCTCTTTGACCCGCGAATCTGGGTTGTACGAGTACCGGCATTGATGATATCCGACCGCCCATTTTGGCGGCATCGCGATCGTTCCCGTCAACTCGCCCAAGCCCTTCATCACTGCTTGAGGCGATTCTCGATCGATCACAATCACCGAAAACTCTGGGCCTTCAGCCCGAAAAGTGATCCCATCGCGGAGATCAATCTCGCATTTCTCCGTCGTATCCGCAAGGATCCCGTAGGCGCTCCCGTCGGCACGCACCGCGAGCACCCAAGGGTGCGAGGTGTAGAGATTCTTGGCATCAAGCCCGTAGCCGAACGCATCATGATTCCAGGCTTCGGTGACGAACCCATTGCGGAGCAGCGGCCCGGCGCACTCGCCGGTGCCATACAAGCTCGTGCCCGGACCAATACTGATCGTCACGGCGCTCCGCCCGGAGTCGGCAACAAAGAACTTGGGCACGACCGGTAGGTTTGAGACCTCAACAGACCCGATACCAGGCAATGCCCTCTGAAGTGCGAACGAGGGGCGGCGGTTGTCGGCGGCTTCGGGCGAGGCGTCAAAACGGACAATCCCGTCGCCGATCACCTCGGCAACCGGGGCGGCGTGCAGCACGCCCTGCATCGAGAGCATGATGATGCCAAAGACGATCAGGGCATAACGGGAAACAGGTTTGATAAACATACGGGCTCCAGGTTCGAGCGGTGATTTCTGAGGTCAACTCAGCAGACTTATGGCTCAATTTTCTCGGACGATACACCATCACGAAAAAGATTGTGCGATTTTACCGTATTCTTGCACGAAAGTGCATTCACAATCCCATGAAAATCGGTCATAATGTGACCAAGCCGATATCCCCTGACACACCTCAATCCGAACAAAACGAGACCCTGCATATGTTCAGCACCAATCAACTTCTTCTCCGCACAAGTGTGTTCATCGCTCTCTGCGGCGTGGGCATACCGGCATCCGCCCAAGACTCACGGACCTATCTGCAATGGTTTGAATCAGAGTGGGACGAAATTGAACGCCGCTCACCGGACTTGTTCATCAGCGGATATGACGCGGTTTGGTTGCCTCCGATCTCGAAGACCTCTTCATTCCTCAGCCCAGGGTATGACCCGTTCAATCGCTTTGATCTCGGGCAGCCCCCGATATTGGCGACTTCGAGCTCGCGTGCCCGCACGACCTACGGCACCGAGGCATCGTTTCGTGCGATGGTCGACGAGTTGCACATGAGCGGAGCCGAGGTCTATATCGACGCCATATTCAATCACAACTCTGGGCGGACGACTTCCGATGCGTTCCTCGCCCAAGGCGGGTACCCCGGATTCTGGATCCCACGCGAGTCGCCACCCCGCGACAAACTCCCGCTCGATAACTGGGGCGATTTCCACGGCGGGAACGGCGCGGGTTATCTTCAATCAGAGAACCCCGGCGGCTCGAACTACGATCTGCATGCGGGCGATCTCGTTGCGCTTGTTGATATCGCACAAGAATCGGTCAACAACTTCATCCGTCAACCTGTCGATGCGAGCGACCCGCTCAATATCCCAGGCGGCACGCTGTTCAATATCCCTGATCCATCAAACTCGAGGTTCTATCCGGATCAGCTTCTTTCTCCAGATGTTTTCACGAACCCGGGGACAAGCCGCAATCCTGGCACCACGCCGTTCACACGCTACCCATTCAACTCGGCGACTCCGCTCAACGGCGACCCGGTCACGGATAATGCCACCGGGATGCTCATGCGATGGGCTCAATGGATGATCCAGGATGTCGGTGTCGATGGGTTCAGGCTCGATGCCCATAAACATACGCCTTCGTGGTTCTGGGATACCTTCTTTGATGCTTCGATCCATCTCGCCCGCGAGAACCCATACGGCCAGATGGTCAATCCGTTCACCTTCGGCGAGAATGTCTCCGGCAACTTCGACATGCTCAATAACCAGATGCGCCACGACAGCTTTGCCAACCGCGATTCCCTCGATATCCAAGGAGCTGCGAGGCTTCGCGACCTGCTCAATGCCGGGGGGCTGAGCAGTTGGGCAAGTATCCAATCGAACACCGATTCGGGGCATCTGGATGCGGCTGACGATGGGCTGATCAATGGATCTTCCGGCATGAACCATGTGTTTAGCCACGATAATGGATCTGCCGGCGGCGGGCACTCTGCGCCGCCGTTCCCCACCGCTCGCCAGCAGGGGTACCAGATGCACGCGTACATGCTGATGCGCCCAGGGCGCACGATTGTGTACCACAACGCTCGGGGAATCGGGCAGCGGTCATCCGGGTTCTTCCCACGCGAAGGATCGCCGATGGCGCTCGGCTGGGATGGCTCATCGCAGATGCTTGACAATACGATGACCACGCTCGTCCAACTCCGCAATCAAGTCGCCCACGGACAATACTTCCAGCTCAATAGCTCAATCGGCGATGTGCTCGTCTACGAGCGTGCGCTCAACGGGCAGAGCAACTGTGTCGTTGCCACCAACGACCGATTCGATGCAGGATTCCAGACCGTAACCGTTAACACCTCCTACCCACAAGGCACGAGGATCCACGAGATGACCGGCAACGCTGCCGATCCGGTGGTTGACCCCAGCAACGACATTCCCGAGACGATCATCGTGGGTGCCGGCGGATCAATAACGCTCAAGGTCCCCAACAACAAAACAGGCTCCACTGAACACGGCAAGGGGTATGTGGTCTACGCGGAGGCATTGCCAGACGCCGCTGTCACCTTTATTGGTCAGGACGGCACCATCGCCCCCGACCCGATCAACTACCCGGATGATCTCCAAAGGATCAACGAGATCCAAGTTGTGACCGGGGATTCATTCGAGATCCGCGTGCAGACCGCCGCGGGCGATGCGCTCGATCCCAATACCGACGACAATGCCCTCTTTGCTTTCGATCAACGGAATCGGGATTGGAACGGGAACGGGTTCATTGACATCTCGCCTCTGACATCGGTCATCGGCGGATACGAAGAGTTCATCACGGCCAACGCTCCAATGTTCAACTCCGGATCGAGCTTCGGGCTCTACCGCCAGGTGATCGACGCAACCACGATGGATGAGGGGCTGCACTACCTCAGCGTGATTGTATTCCGGCATCGCAATCCTGGGACGACACCCATCTTCCGCGAAGTCCGCAAGGTGATCTACATCGACCGTGAATCGCCGGATATCACCCTTGTCGAAGCGAACACCACGATCGCGGATGACTCGCCTTCGTTTACCGTCCTCACCAATGATCGCACAACACGCTCGATGCACATGTTCCTCGATCTTGATGCGGGTGTTGATCCGCTGGACGAGATCAGCATCTTCAATCAGGTGACGCCTTACGACCGAGACGAATACCACTATACATTTGACCAGAACCTGTCTCACGGCCCTCACGAGATTACAGTCGTCGCAATCGAAGAATCGGGCAACGCGACCATCTTAACCGAGACCGTCAATATCAATCTATGCCCTGCAGATATCACGGGCGAAGGCACCTTGAACCTGCAGGATGTCTTTGCTTATCTCACGCTGTTCAACGCACAGGATCCATCCGCGGACCTTTCCGCCCCGTTCGGCGTGTTCAATCTGCAAGATGTATTCGCGTACCTCGCCGAGTTTAATGCGGGGTGCCCGTAACATAGCCAACGGTTCAAACCGATTTGCCAGTATAGTGTTCTGGCTTTGTTTTCACCTTCCCAAACCAGATCAGCACAAACAAAGCGATCGAAAATGTGAATACAAAGCCGATGACAATACCAGCTGTCTGGGCAAAGGACTGAATGTTGTTTGACATCGGATCAAAGCCCTGAGCGAACATGCTATCCGGATTCTCCCGAGACCATCGCCGCATCTCTGCGATCATGTGTATCCCATAAGCAACCCTGAGAGCGGCGAACAGAAGCAGCATGATGCCGTAAGTGATGAACAACCCGCGTGCGTTTTTTCGGCGGGCAAGCAGCATAAGCGAAGAATAGAGCAGGAAAATCGAAAGCAAAATACCGAGTGCACCCAGAGCAACCGCCAGTGGTCCGAACGCCATGCTTGGGGGCAGCGGCTCTCCGTCGAGCTGCCACAAGTTCGACGAAGCACTGAGTTTCAGCATGATCATGCCAAGGATGCCACCAATCAATCCAAGCGATGCGTAAATCGTGAACACGATCCCAACCGCAGTGGGCCACCCGGGTCTCCTTTGAGGCAGATGCTTGCTCGGATCCCATTGCACCTGGCGTGCCTGACCAGCTGATGCCGATTCATCATTCATACAGCACACTCCGTTCGCCGCGATCAGACCCTCTGCAAAAATCGAACATCGTTCTCATAGAGCATTCGGATATCCGGGATGCCGTACTTGCCCATTGCGATGCGTTCGATACCAAAGCCGAACGCAAACCCGGTCCACTCTTCGGGATCAAGCCCGCACGCGCTGAGCACATTTGGATCCACCATTCCGCACCCGCCGAGCTCGACCCACTGCGCCGGTTCGTCGGGCTTGAGCGCGATCATCATATCGAACTCTGCGCTCGGCTCAGTAAACGGGAAGAAACTCGGGCGGAGCCGGATCTCGGCATCCTCTCCAAAGTACGCGTGTGCAAACTGGAGCAGGGTCGATTTCAGATCCGACATCGACACGCCACGATCAATGTACAGACCCTCGATCTGATGGAACATGAATGAATGCGTCGCATCAACCGTATCCGGGCGGTAGACGCGCCCGGGGGAAACGATCTTCACCGGAGGCGTGCCGCCCTCCGCGAGCATCCGCTCCATTGTGCGGATCTGCACCGTCGAAGTCTGTGATCTGAGCATCCGCGGCTTGTCCGCCTCAGCGGGATCGTCAACATAAAAATTATCAATCGGATCGCGAGCCGGATGCGCGGGTGGGATGTTCAGCTTCACAAAGTTGTGCTCATCGTCTTCGAGCTCTGGACCCTGGGCGACCTCAAAGCCCAAACGAGCAAAGATCTCGACAAGCTCATCGCGGACTCGGGGAATGATATGGCGGCGACCAAGAACTTTGGAATCAATCACACCCGGCTCGGTCATATCAAGCATCGGTCCCGGATTCACGCTCGCCGAGGCGCCGGGCTTAGAGCCCATTGCTTCGAATGCGGCTTCGAGCGAGGATTTGACTTCATTGAGCCGCTTGCCAACTGCTGCCTTCTGATCGGCGGGGACATCCTTCATCATGGGCATCACCGCGCGAATCTTGCCCTTCGGCCCGATGTATGCGATTCGCCACGCCTCGAGAGCCTCGGCATCCTTCGCATCCGTGATCGCCCGGAGCCCCTCTGTTTCGACATTGTTGAGTGCTTTTAGCATGACCGATCGTAGACAGGGCGCAGAAAAAATGCCGCCCGGAAACGAGCGGCATCTTGGTTTCTTTGTTCGTCACCCGATCGATTACTCTTCGGATGCACCCTCGTCAGATGCTGCAGCTGGCGCAGGGTCTGACTTGGCGGTGTCCTTACGGAGCTTGGCAGCAAACGCGGTCCGCTTATCGGCGGTGCGTCGGCGGGTACTCGGCTGCCCGCCGATTTCGGGACCTTCCTCATTGCCAACAAACTGGATGATGCAAAGAGGCGCCGCGTCGCCCAAGCGATGACGCCCGAGCTTGACGATGCGGGTGTATCCGCCGGAGCGATCCATGAATCGTGGCGCGACATTATCAAAGATATGCCGAACGATTCTTGGTGCCTTGCGGATCTCGCCGTAGCGGTTCCGTTCGAGCTCATCGGTGCCAGGGATATCAAAGAACCCCTGGACAAACTCGCGTTGCTCTTCGACCTGCTCGCGTTGCTCATCGGTTGCACCTGCAGGCAGGTGTGACCATGCGAACGCTCGTCGGTCTTGCCCGAGCATTTTAATGACCATCCGGCGGTTATGCAGATCGCCCTTCTTGGCTTTGGTCACGATCTTTTCTACAAACGGCTGAAGCGCCTTTGCTTTGGGGATCGTGGTGGTGATCTGTCCGTGCTCGAACAGGCTGGCCGCCATATTGCGGAGCATTGCTTGACGATGCGCTGTTGTGCGCCCCAGTTTGAATCCGGCTTTGCGATGTCGCATGGCTCGGTCCTTTCCTCATAAGCGTTGCGATCACCGCGACGCTGTTGTTTCATTCAAGTCCCTTGAACGGTGTAGCCTTCAGGGAGTTCGACTCCAAGATCAAGATCAATATCGTGAAGCTTCCGCTTCACCTCACGCAATGATGTTCGTCCGAACGAGCGAAGCTTGAGCAACTCTGGCTCAGGCATCACTACGAGCTGTGCAACCGTGTCAATCCGTGCAGACTCAAGACAGTTCGATGCACGCACCGAGAGATCGAGCTGCTGGATAGGCATGTTGAGCTTGCGGATGAGTTCTTCATCCACGCCGGCTGCAGCCGCAGCGCCCTCTGAGACATGCTCTTCGCCAATATCGAAGTACTGGACAAACGGATTGAGATGCTTGCGGAGAATCTTTGAGGACTCGACCAACGCCATCTCGGGTGTGATGGTGCCATCGGTCCAGATTTCCATCGTCAGCTTATCGAAGTTGGTCTTCATGCCAACGCGTGTTTCTTCAACCTGGTACCGAACGCGTTGGACCGGTGAGTAGATCGCATCGACCGGGATAACACCGATCTCTTGCTCATCATTCCGCCCGTGCTGCTCGGAAGCGGGCACATACCCGCGGCCCTTGCCGACATGGATCTCCATCTCGAATGGGATCTCTTCGGTCAGTGTGGCGATCACTAGATCTTTGTTGACGATGGTGACATTGGTATCCGCCTCGATCAGATCTGCCGTGACCTCACCGGGTCCTTGTGCCGCGAGTTTCATGACCCGTGGCTCGTCACCCTCAAGATTAACGATCAGGTTTTTGATATTGAGAACGATATCAGTAGTGTCTTCGAGCACGCCGTGCATCGAGGTAAACTCGTGCTCTGCGCCCTTGATTTTCACCGCGGTTACGGAGGCGCCCTCGAGTGACGATAGCAAGATACGGCGGAGCGAGTTGCCGATCGTCGTGCCCATCCCACGCTCAAATGGTTCAACGGTAATACGCCCGAATGTATCGGATGTAAACTTCGGGTCTGCAACAACCCGGGAGGGCAACTCTAATCCACGCCAGCGAATACGCATGATGGGAACTCCTCAGCAAGTTTCGTCTCGTTCAAACCTTCACCGACTCACAGAACCGTACCCTTGCTGGAAGCACGCTCTTTCTTTTCGGCTCGGGACCACACAAAGCACGCCACCGATCTCTCGATCGGTGGCGAGTGATTCTCTATACACGACGCTTCTTGCGAGGACGGCAACCATTATGAGGCACCGGGGTGTGGTCTTCGATCGCGGTGACCCGGATGCCGCATGATGCGATCCCGGATACTGCGTTCTCACGGCCAGCGCCGGAGCCTGTGATCTTGACCTCGACCTCGTTCATCCCCATCTTGCGTACCTTCTGTCCAACCTGCTCGCCGGCGCGGGTGGCTGCGAATGGTGTGGACTTGCGGGCACCCTTGAAACCAATGGTTCCAGCCGAGTCCCAAGCGAGGGTCTCGCCATTGGTATCGGTGATGGTGACGAGTGTGTTGTTGTGGGTTGCTTTGATATGGGCAATCCCACGAACCACATTGCGACGAATTTTCTTCTGCTTCTTTGCCATTGTTCGCTCCATACGGTTCCACTTGTGTTCCCCATCCGGGGCTGGAACCTTGCGATTTCGTATTTGAATATCCCCGGGGCAATGCCCCAGAGTTGATTAACCCTTGACGCCCTTCTTGCCGGCCACTGTCTTTTTGCGGCCCTTACGGGTACGGGCGTTACAGCGTGTGCGTTGTCCGCGGGTAGGAAGACCCGAACGGTGACGATCGCCTCGGTAAGAACGGATCTCACGCAGGCGTTGAATATTTTGTTGGACCTGGCGACGCAAAGCACCTTCGACGAGGAAGTTGTTGTCGACGATCGTGTTGAGCATGGACACCTCGGTCTCGCTCAGATCACTCGCCTTCATGTCGTGGTCGATCTTTGCTTCAGCAAGGAGATCCGCAGCGAACTTGGGTCCGATGCCGTGAATGTACTGCAAGGAGTAGTAAATCTTCTTGCGATCCGGAATGTCAACACCTGCGATACGGGGCACTGCTTCGCTCCTGACGCCGGCGTCTAACACCGGCAATGGTCCATGTTTTATGACACCGGATGCCCGGCGTACATCTTCGAATCACTCAGCCTTGACGCTGCTTGAAACGGGGGTTTTTCTTGTTGATAATAAATACTTTGCCTTTACGCCGAACAATCTGACAATCCTTCGAACGGCGTTTGACGCTGGATGAGACTTTCATCGCAACCTCCTGCCACATAAGCGGCAACTCAATCCAACCCGGTATCCCGGGCATTTACATTCTCGGCCACACCACACCGGATCCGATCCAGTGCAGCGGGAGAGGATCTTAGGCACCCCCCCGCGGCTTGTCGCGTTTGCACCACTCCAAGAGTGGACAACGGACATCAATTTCCCGCCTCAAACCCGGCGATACACACCGGGATCGAGAATCTCTGGGCTCAACGCTTGGTCGATCCCCCGCCTCCCTCGCTATTGCCAAGGAATCCATCATAGTTTCGCATCAACAGACTCGCCTCCACTCGCTGGAGGAAGTCCAGAGCCACGGAGACCACAATAAGCAAACCCGTACCCCCGAGGAACTGGGTCACAATGAAGTCCACCTTGAGCCCCTGATTCACCGCCATCGGGAGAACCGCGATCACCGCGAGGAATGCGGCACCCACATAGGTAATCCGCTCCATCACCGCTTCGAGGTACTCTGCGGTCCGCGGCCCAGGGCGAAGCCCGGGGATAAACGAACCATGGTCGCGGAGCTGCTTGCTCATCTCTTCAGGATTAAACTGGACCGTGATCCAGAAGTAGCTAAAGAAGTACACCATCACAATGAAGAGCAATAGATAGGGGAACTCACCCATCTGAAAGTTGCTGCTCAACCAGTTGATTGTGTTGTAGTACCAGCCGGAGTCAATATTCGCCGCCACTGCTCGCTCTTGGAGTGCCCCGAAGATGACTGATGGGAAGATCATCAACGAACTTGCGAAGATGATCGGCATCACGCCGCCGTGGTTCACACGCAACGGGAGATAGCTTTTCTGCCCGCCAAACTCGCGCGATCCACGAGAGTGCTTGGCTTGTTGGATAGGTATTCGCCGCTGAGCAACCGTAAGTAGCACCGACCCGGCCACCACCAGGATGAATCCGCCCAGCAAGAGAATCAACCCCATCCATCCCATCTTACTCGGATCTTGGGCATCAAAGTTCGAGTACACGCTCATCACCGCCCCGGGCATCCCGGTGAGGATGCCGGCCATGATGATCAATGAAACACCGTTGCCGATGCCGAATCTATCAATCTGCTCGCCGAGCCACATCAGGAAAATCGTTCCCGCGGTCAGGCTCGCCACACCCATGACCCACCAGAGCGGGTTGCTCGCCCATTGTGAATACACGAGGTTTGACTTCGTGATGAATGTGAGCCAACCCACAGCCTGGACAACACAGAGCCCAACGGTGACATACCGCGTCCACTCCATGAGCTTGGTTTGCCCGCTGGGACCTTCATCCTTGAGCTTCTTGAGGGCCGGTGAAACCGACCCAAAGAGCTGGAAGATAATCGATGCGGTGATGTACGGCATAATCCCGAGCCCGAAGATCGTGGATTGCCCGAACGATCCGCCTGAGAAGATCGCGACATACTGAGCCATCTTGCCCGCAGCACTGCCGCTGGCGGCCTGCATCTCAAAGTACCGCGTCAACTCGCCCTGGTTGATACCAGGAACGGGGATCCAGAAACCGATACGATAAACCATGAGCATCGCAAGGGTGAAGAGGATCTTGTTGCGGAGTTCATCGATCCGAAAGACATTGATCAGTGTTTTGAAAAGCATCTTCGCTCCAGATCTCGCCCGTCGGTGAGCGAGAACGCCGAGATTGAACCCCTGATGTACCGAACTTGCTGCGGTCCCATCGGGGGCTCAACCCCGGCGATCATTCTCCGTTCGCATGTGTGCTCACGGTGTACTAGTTCTTCTTGAGCACTTCGCCACGGGCGAAAGCCTCAGCACGCTGCTTATGCCAGCGCTGGTTCTTCAACTTCTTCGTCAGGTTCTTGGGTGATTTGTCGTCCGAGTTTCGGTCAACACCACGCACGCGATCGCGTCGGGTACCAGTCTCGTTGACCGATCCGCCGGCATCTTCGATCAGCTTGCGTGCGGAAGCACTGACGCGGTTGACCTCAACGGTGAACTTGACGCCAACCTTGGCATCATCAGCAAACCCGCCAAGAACCTTGATGTTCTTGCTGTTGTCACGGATAAGCCCGGCAGCAATGAGTGTGTCCGCGTTGATCTCTCCGCCAGACTTGAATGCATCGCTGTTGACGATATCACCAAGATTAACAACCCAGAAATGGGTCTTGAAATCATGGTTGGTGAAACCGAACTTCGGCATGCGACGGAAGAACGGCATCTGCCCGCCCTCAAACTGGTACTTGCGTGAGTTACCCGAACGCGAACCCGCGCCCTTCTGCCCACGCCCGGCGGTCTTGCCGCTGCCAGAACCAACGCCTCGGCCGATGCGCTTGCGTTGCTTGTACTTGCCCGCCATTGCGGTAATCTCGTGAATCATCATGGCTGATCACTCCTAAGTGAGTTGCCTTTGTGTCTAATGAACTCGTTGTTTACGAGTCTTTCTTCTCTTCTGTTGCGGCACCCTCTGCGGGTGCTGCTGTTTCCGTCTTGGGTGCTGCATTGCGATCTGGTCCACCGCGTCCGCCGCCTGGGCGTCCACCGCGTCCGCCGCCGCCTCGTCCACCACGCCCGCCGCCGCGACCACGATCCTGCCCGATGGTGTTGACCGGAGCCGCCATCTTGGTTGAGCCCTCGGTCTTGGCCGGCATAAATCGCTGCCCGCGTTCGATGCGCTCTTCGATGTCCGAAGTCGTGATCTCAACACCACGCAGCTCCGCGATCTGATCGCGGGTACGAAGCTGGCTCAGCCCGTCGATGACCGCCTTGACTGTGTTGAGTTTTCCGGTCGAGCCGGTGCACTTTGAGAGACAATCGGTGATCCCGACCATCTCAAGCACGGCGCGAACGGTGCCGCCCGCAACAACACCGGTACCCGGTGAAGCAGGAAGGAGCAAGACCTTGCTCGCACACGCCCGCCCCTGCACCTCGTGCGGGATGGTTGTGCCGGCCATCGGGATGGTCGTGATGTTGCGTTTGGCACGCTTCTCAGCCTTCTCGATCGCAGTTGGAACTTCGGGGGACTTGGCGTATCCGTATCCGATCTTTCCTTTGTGATCACCAACGACGACGAGTGCGCCGAAACTGAACCGACGACCACCCTTGACGGTGGCGGCGGTTCGGTAGATCCCAACGGTGTTGGAATCGAGAGTTGAGCTTTCTTCAAGAATATCTGGCATGGTGTTTCTTTCGATCAGAACTCGAGACCACCCTTACGGGCCGCATCTGCAAACGCTTTGACGCGTCCGTGGTATTTGTATCCGCCGCGATCGAGAACCACCTGGGTGACTCCCGCTGCTTTGGCCCGCTCGGCGATGGCATTGCCGACCTGTTCAGCAGCGCCTGATGCGCCGCTGTTGCCGTCGATCTTGACGCCCTTATCACGCGACGAGGCGCTCGCGAGCGTCGTCCCGGAAAGGTCGTCGATGACCTGGACATAAAAATGACTGAGCGAACGGTACACCGACATGCGCGGACGCGCGGGTGTACCCGAAACACGCTTGCGGATGCCAATCCGGCGACGCGTGCGGCGAACTTGTTTTTGTTTTTGCTTATCCATCGTGATACCTCGTGGCATTCCATCAGGCGATTGCCTGGTTTACTTGCCGAATGCCTTTCCTTGTTTCCGCTGGATGATTTCGTTGGAGTACTTGATGCCCTTGCCGTTGTATGGCTCTGGCTTGCGTTTCGCCCGCGTAGAAGCGGCGAAGTGCCCCACCGCCTGCTTGTCCGCACCGGTGACCACAATCTGCTGCTTCTCAGTGGTAACGGTCAAGCCCGCAGGGATCGGCATTTTGATGAGGTTGGCGTATCCAACCTTCAGCACAAGCTCCTGTCCCTGGACATTACATGTCCAACCAACACCTACGATCTCGAGTTTCCGCTCGTACCCCTTGGTAACGCCTTCCATCATGTTGGCGATCAACGCACGGGTTGTGCCCCAGTATGCACCGTTGGAACGCTTTTTGGCGATGATCGCCGGGTCCATTGACACATTGACCTGCTTGGCATCTGCATCATGCTCAACCGCGACCTCTGAGCGGAAATCAAAGCTCAATGACCCTTTCGGTCCTTCGACCGCAATGGTCTGCCCCGAGATGGACACCTTGGTGCCGCTGGGGACATCGATTGATTTCTTACCGATTCTTGACATCTCACATTCCTTTCAGGCTGTCGTCGTCATCCGGCATGTGCCGGGGATTCCAGTCTTGCATGCCTTGTGCACGCGGGATTCATTGATTAGAGTACCGAGCAAAGCAGCTCGCCACCGATTTTTTCTTCTCTGCACATACGATCACTCAGCACACCTTTGCTGGTGGAGACCACCGAGATCCCGAGCCCCTGCAATGGTTGAGGGATCTCGCCGACCTTGCGGTAGACACGGCAGCCTGGCTTGCTCAAGCGTTTGATCTCGTGGATCAACACCTCGCCGCGCGGGCCGTACTTGAGATCGATGTGGATCGTGCCCTGCTTGTTGTCTTCGACGACCTCGAATCCGTTGATGTAGCCTTCGGATTCGAGAACGCCTGCAACGCCTCGGCATACTTTGTTATTGAGCACGACAACACTCTTCGAGCGATTCCGCGTTGCATTGCGGATACGAGTGAGCATGTCTGCGATTGGATCACTGATTGACATAGGGACCTACCTTTGTCCATGTGTTGTTGAACGGAGACCTCTCAGGGCGTCCGCGTTGAGTCTATTTACCAGCTGGCTTTCCGCATCCCCGGAATCTTGCCCTCGAGGGCAAGCTTGCGGAGCATGATCCGGGAGATCCGGAACTTGCGGTAGACGCCCCGAGAGCGTCCGGTCAGCTCACACCGACGCACGATCCGCGAGGAGTACTTCGGTGTTCTGTTGCTTTTGACGATTTGACATTTTCTGGCCATGATTCAGTCCTTCCCCTCGTTCACTTCTTTTTCTCAGGCTTCTTGAATGGCATCCCGAGCTCGGCGAGCACAAACTTGCTCAACTTCGGATCCGAGTTCTTGAACGAAAAGTTGATATTCATACCATGCGTGAACGACTGTTCCGCCATGTTGATCTCGGGGAACACCCCCTGCTCGGTCAGCCCCATCGAGTAGCTCCCCTGACGATCGAACGCTTTATCGCTCAATCCGCGGAAGTCCTTGACACGAGGGGACGCGATGTTAATCAGCCGATCCATGAAGTGCCACATCATCTCACGGCGGAGCGTGACCTTGAATGCGGTTTCGTATCCTTCACGAACCTTAAAGTTCGACACACTCTTTTTCGCCAAGATCGATACCGGTTTCTGCCCGGAGATCGTGGTCAGCGTGTGCTTCACCGCTTCGCGGATATTCGATGGCACCTTGGTGCCATCGATATGCCGACCCACATTGACATTCAGGGTGATCTTCTCGAGCTTTGGCATCGCATTGATGTTCGAGATACCAAACTCCTTGGAGATTTTCTCACGCACCTGCTCGTCGTACTGTGTTTTCAGACGGGGAGTCGAGGGCTGGAGTGCATCCTTGATCACCGCTTCGTCAAACTTTTGTTTCTTCGCCATGACTATTTCCTCACCCGTTCACGGGCGTTGGTTGTGCTTGATCAGTTCTTTGGTGCACGGATCTGTCCGAGTGATTTTCCCGAGCGAACCGCGACGCGGTCCTTGCTGCCATCCTTGTTGGATTCGAACCGAACCCGTGTTGGCTTGCCATCCGCGATCGGATTGACATTCGAGAGATGCAGCGGGAGCTCCTTGGTGATGATCCCGCCTTGCGGGTTCATCTGGGTCTTGCGGATATGCTTGGTCTTCAGGTTTACACCCTTGACGAGCACCTTGTCCGACTTGGTGAGGATCTCGAGAACCTCACCGGTCATTCCCTTGTGATCGCCCGAGTTGACGATGACCTGGTCACCTTTGCGAATATGCCTTGCCATCACAAAACCTCCGGTGCCAGAGACACGATCTTCATGTAGTTGCGCTCACGCAGTTCGCGGGCAACGGGGCCAAAGATACGGGTGCCCTTTGGGTTTCCGTCATCGTTGATGAGCACGACCGCTGAAGAGTCGAACTTGACATACGATCCATCTTTACGGCGTGTGTTGCGTGCGACGCGAACAACCACCGCTTTGTATTTCTCGCCGGTCTTGACATCTGATCCGGGGAGAGCCTTCTTGATACTCACAAGTACCTTGTCGCCAATCCCTGCGGTCTTCCGGGTCTGTCCATCACGCCGGGTAGACCCGCCATAGACGCGGATCACATACGCGATCTTCCCGCCCGAGTTGTCTGCGACTTCGCATCTTGATTCTTGCTGAAGCATAACTTGCTCTTTCATCTGGGCGACGCTCTGGGCATCGACCGGAGTACATTCGTTTATACGCTGCGTTTCTCGACGACCCGCATGAGCTTCCAGCTCTTGGATTTGCTGACGGGGCGGCACTGTGCCACCTCGACGACATCACCGTTCTGCGATTCATTCTGCTCGTCGTGAACATGCAGAACTGTCCGCTTGCTCACATACTTGCCATATTTAGGGTGCTTCGAGCGGTACTTGATCACTACCTTGCGGGTTTTGTCCCGCGAGTCGCTCTCGACGATCCCGATCTTTGCGCCATTTACATTCGTTTCGCTCATGTTCTTCAAACTCCTGCTCAGGCACTCGCCCGTGCGGTTTGCTCGGTCATCAGCCTGGCGATATCCTTGCGGATCTTGCCAAACTGAGAAATGTCTTCAATCTTCTCGCTCACGCTTTTGTTCTTCAGTCCAAAGATCTTCGCACGCAGCCTAGAAAGCTCCGCGATGATCTCTTCGTCCTTCAGAGCCCTGACTTCTTTTCCGGTCATCACACGCTCCTTAAGCCTCGACCCGACGGCCGACCATCCGGCACTTGACCGGCATCTTCATTGCAACACGGAAGAAAGCACCACGCGCTCTCGATTCACTCACGCCCGCAAGCTCGAAAAGGATCGTGCCCGGCTTCACCCTCGCTGCCCAGTAATCCACATCCGCCTTGCCCTTACCCATCCGAGTTTCGAGCGGCTTCTTGGAAATAGGCTTGTCGGGGAACACACGGATAAAGAGCTTGCCTTCTCGCTTGAGGTAGTGCTGACAAGCAACACGACCCGCTTCGATACAGTTACTCTTCAGCCAGACAGGCTCGAGCGCCTGCAGACCAAACTCTCCGAACGCGACATAGTTCCCCTTGGTCGCTTTGCGATCACGCACACGACGGAACTCTTTGCGATGCTTCACCCGCTTGGGAATCTTATATGGAGGCATATCTATTCACCTTCCCTATTAGCGACGACCACGCGCACGGGCCTGGGCACCGGCAGCGTTCGACTGGTTCTCATCAACCTCGCTCGAGTATGGACCCTTGTAGATCCATACCTTCACACCAATAATGCCGTAAGTCGTGTGACTCTCGGCGAAACCATAGTTAATGTTCGCCTGAAGCGTTGACAAAGGCAACGCACCAAGACGGGCATCCAACTTCCGGCTCATCTCTGCACCGCCGAGGCGGCCAGAAATCTGAATCTTAACACCAAGAGCCCCTGCTGCCATGACGGCTTCTGTCTTCATCTTGACCACACGGCGGAAACCGCCACGCTTCTTGAGGGCTTCAGCAACATTCTCTGCGACCAGCTGGGCATCCATGTCGGGCTCGCGGATCTCGATAATCGTGATCGAAACCTTACGCCCTGTCATGTACTGCAGCTCTTCGGTCATCCGATCAACCTCGGCGCCCTTGGGACCGATGACCAAACCAGGACGAGCGGTACGCAAGATGATCTTCAACTCTTCGCGGGTACGCTCGATCTGAATCTCGGCAACCATCGCGTTCGGTGGAACACGGTTGAGCCGATTATCAAGATACTGGCGGATCTTCTCGTCTTCAACGAGCAGCTCGCCATAAAGCGCCTTGGGTGCATACCAACGCGAGATGTGCGCTTCGGTAATACCAAGCCGGAAACCGAATGGATGTGTTTTTTGACCCATTAGCTACGCTCCTGCACTGATACGGTGATATTGCATGTTCTCTTAAGAATCGGGTGTGCCCGACCGCGGTCTTTCGGACGGAACCGCTTGATGTGCATCCCACGATCGACGCTCACCTCAGAGATGAACAACGAACTCGCGTCCGCACCTAGCTGCTCGGCATCAGCACACGCCGCATGAATGGCCTTCTTGAAGCTTACCGCAGCACGCTTGGTATTGAAATCAAGCATGTTGGTCGCATCAAGGCAATCCTTCCCGCGGACCAGGTCGGCGACAAGCTTGGCCTTCTTCTGGCTACCACGAGTGTGATTCACCGCTGAGGTAAACTTGGCGATGTCCTTCGGCAGACAACCGACAGCGGCACCGAGCGCTTCGATATCAGCACGACGACAACGAGGGTGATCACGACCACCCATCCAGTTGTTCACGGCGGAGAGCGCTTTGTCACTCTTCATCCCGTCACGCTTGATCGCGTCAGCGAGCTGTTCAGCGCTCACACCGGCTTCGGCGGCTCGTTTTTTCAGTTCTTCAGATCGAAGTTTCACTGTGTATTCCTTCCTGACTGGACCGGGTTAGCGCCCGGACTTCAGGCCTTCCTTCTTGTTCGTATGCCCACGGAATGTACGCGTCAACGCGAACTCCCCAAGCTTGTGCCCAACCATGTCTTCCGTCACATACACCTCGGGGAATGAACGCCCGTTGTGGATCAGGAACTTGAACCCGACGAACTCAGGCACGATCGTGCATGCTCTCGCCCAGGTCTTGATCGGATTATTGGTGCCCGCTTCGCGCTGCTTCTCTACCTTGAGGTAGAGCTTCTCGTCGACATACGGACCTTTTTTCAAACTGCGACCCATCGGGGTACCTCCAGAGTATTATTTCAACTGCCCGTAACGCTTGCTCTTGCGACGACGAAGGATCAAATCCTGCGATGGCTTCTTGCGGTTGCGAGTACCGCCACCCTTTGCCAGCGTGCCAGATTTACTTGCCGGTGCACGACCACCCTTACTGCGACCATCACCACCACCCATCGGGTGAGCATGATGACTCATCGCCACACCACGGGTCTTCGGACGACGACCGAGGTGACGACTCAGGCCCGCCTTGCCCAAACGACGGTTCTGGTGATCAGAGTTTCCCACAACACCAACCGTCGCACGGCAATCAATCAGGACACGACGGGTTTCGCCCGAAGGCATCACCAATGTCGCGTACTTTCCTTCTTTATTCGTCAACCGAGCAGAAGTACCCGCCGAGCGGCAAATTTTGCCACCAGAACCAGGAAGCAACTCGATATTGTGCACATTCATACCCGTTGGGATAAACCGAAGAGCCATGCAGTTGCCAGTAACTGGCTCAACAGACTCCGTCGAGTTCGTCACAACTGTGTCCCCATCGGTCAGCCCGTTGGGAGCAAGAATGTACCGCTTCATCCCGTCGGCGTACTCGATCAGTGCGATGTGGCACGAGCGGTTTGGATCGTACTCGATCCCAACAACCTTGCCAACGACACCTTCGATGTTCCGACGCTTGAAGTCGATCTGACGGTACATTCTTTTGGCACCGCCGCCACGACCGCGGACAGTGATCTTTCCTTGATGATTCCGCCCGCCGGTTTTCGGCAGCGGCTTAAGCAGACTCTTCTCCGGCGTCTTCTTGGTGATCGCCTCATGGAGGTTCACCGACGCGTTTCGACGCCCTGCACTGGTTGGCTTGTAGACACGAATGCCCATATCAGCAATCCTTTCTCACCCAAACTCAGAAGAGCTCGATGGTGTCCCCTTCAGCCACACGCACCATTGCACGCTTCCAGCTGTTTTCCGCAACCTTGCCGTACTTAAAACGACGCGCCCCGCCCTTGCGGACCTGCGTTGTCACCTTCAGCACCTTGACACCAAACGCCTTCTCGACCGCACCCTTGATGTCATCTTTCGATGCACGCCGGTCAACCTCGAAGGCATAGACATTAAAATCTTCCATCAACGCCGTGCTCTTTTCAGTGAGCAGTGGCTTGCGAAGAATGTAGTGTTCATGAACCATTACTTGGCACCCCCGTCAGATTTGACAATCTTGCCAGTCTGCGAACTCGGGCCGGTCAGCCAAGCCTCAAGCTCAGACTTGTCGATCACCAAGAACCGGTTATTGAGCATCTCAAACGCATTGAGCTGATCCGAACGACACATCTGAACGCCCTCAATATTCCGAGCACAAAGACGAGCATTCTTGCTCTTCTCCGCATCACCCGAGAGAGCGACCAACGCCGAACGATCAACCTTGATGGCATCGAGGAACGCAACAAAGTCCTTGGTCTTTGGAGCAGCAAACTTGAGCCCGTCGATGATCCGGATTTCGTCAGAAAGGATCTTCGAGAGCAGAGCATTGCGATTCGCCTTGCGGCGCATCTTGATCGGCATCGACTTGTGATAGTCTGCCCGAGTACGCTTCTTATTGAAGGTCATCGCACCACCACGGAACAGGTTGACATTTTTGTCACCATGCCGAGCGTTGCCGGACCCCTTCTGTTTGTAGAGCTTCTTATGCGTGTACGCGCCCATTGATCGGTTCTTGGTTCTTGCAGAACCCTGACGCCGATTCGCGTGGTACATCACGAATGCCTGCTTGAGCAGGTCAGCATTGACTATTTCACCGAGCGCAATCTCGTCGATCGGCATGGTGCCGCTCTGCGAACCGCTCATTGTGTAGACGGGGACATCCATTGGTCTTTACCCTTCCGCACGCCTCATGAATCCCCAGAAGCTCCAGCTCCCGGTTCACTCGCCCTTGCCAGCTCCGAATATCGCCTTCTCAGGCCAACCCTTAATGGGCCGTTCGTCGCATGGCTTGGACTCGGCATTGACTCCCGATTTCTCGGGGCAATATCCAAATTCCATTCGGTGGTTTCGTCATTCAACGACCTGCCGATCTCAGGGTGGAGAGTATTGACACCCCCACCCCCAATATCAACTCAGCAAGGATTATTTTCCTTGTTTCGAACGATTCAATCTGGTCGCAGGACGAACCTCGACCCAACAGGTGGCGTGCCCAGCAACCGGGCCTTTCACCAAAAGAATATTTTCATCTTCAAGCACCCGAACAACATCCAAGGACCGCATGGTATTCCGTGTGTTCCCGGTATGCCCGCCCATCCGCTTGCCCTTCTTGATCCGACCGGCTTTACCGGCATTGTTGCCGTGTCCACCGATTGAACCCGGCGAACGATGCTTCCGCTCAACACCATGAGACGCCAACTGGCCCTTAAAGCCATACCGACGCATGGGACCCATAAAGCCCTTGCCCTTGCTGATCGAGATCACATCGACAAACTTCACATCATTGAACACATCAACCGAAATGGTCTGTCCGAGTTCATAGTCGCTGTGCTTCCCGTCCTCAAGACGGAACTCGGAGTGCTTCCGCCTTGGAGCAACCCCAGCCTTGGCATCGTGCCCGATCATCGGCATCGTCGAGTTCCGAGGTTTGAGATCGCCCGCACCAATCTGAACGCCAGAGTATCCATCAACCTCGGGGGTCCGCACTTGGGTCACCGTGTTGGGATCAAGCTTGATGATGGTCACCGGGAATGAAACACCCTCGTCGTTATAAACGCGGGTCATCCCAATCTTCTGCCCCAGCATGTGGGCGCCTTTGCTCGGAAGTGTCATTTTCGAATCCTTCATCCCGTATTCCGACGGGTTCGGCTTCGTGCCAGCAGATGCTGACAGAGGAAGTTTTTGATTTACCCCTTCTTTTCAAGGGCAAGTCGGTTCATACAAAAAGAAAACCAGGACTGCTCTCTCAAGCAATCCTGAACTGTATTATGCTTTGATCTTTACAAAGACGCCCGCTGGAACGACGAGCCTGTTGAGCGCTTCGACCGTGCGTGCATTGGGCTCATGGATGTCAATAATCCGTTTATGGGTGCGGATCTCAAACTGCTCACGAGATTTTTTATCGACAAACGGCCCACGCAGAACGGTGTATCGCTCGATGCGGGTCGGCAATGGCACCGGGCCCTTGACCTTTGCATTTGTTCGCTTGGCGTGATCGACAATTTCACGAGCCGATGAGTCGAGCGCAATATGGTCATACGCTTCCATCCGAATTCGAATCCTGCTTCCAGTACTCATATAGCGTATCCTCGATCATCTATGGCCCATCCGGGCGGTTCATATCGCAAGCCAGCTTGGCCGACGCATCGCTCATTCACCTGTTTCAGATCAACCGCAACCGCGATTGGTCTGCCCGCCGCCATACCGAGGATCAACTCCGTACAATCAGCAGGGCCCCAAGGGTAGGCTTCGCCCAAGCCGAGTCAATCATCACGCCGCTCCGATACAAGAAATTCACCCCAAATATGAACTCGTGTCAAATCTGCCTTCCAGTTTCGATCAACTCTGCCCAATCAGCCGAAGAGAACCAGACAACGACCCTCGCCCCCCGGAGAGCCCCATGAGACTCAACCCCATTCTTCTTGCCGCCATCATGATTACTTTGGGCACCGCCCAACTCGTCGCCCAGCCGGCAGACGATACCCGCTCGCCGGTCAACCTTGCCAAGACCACCACCACGCTCCAGTCACTCGGGCTCACGCTGTACCTCCCGGAAGGGGCTGTTGCAGAAACCGTGTCCTATGGCTCAGAATCCACCACCGCCATCGCCTTCGAGGGCGATACCGGGCTGATGACGATAAAGGGGCAAAAAACCACCAACCCCGACCTCACCTCCAGCATGGTCGCCGAGAACATCATTCAACGGCTGACCGGAGGGTACGGAACCCGTGCCACCGGCGAGTTGATCTCCCGGACACAGCTCAAAATCAAGTTCTGGGCGGGTGAACGGTTCTACATCCGCCAGCCCGATCCCAAGGGCGGCGAAGACAAGATGACCGGGTACACCATCTTCCAGAACAAGCCTCGCAACTTTCTCGTCTTTGAACTCCGCACCGACGCCAAAGACTTTGAGACAGCACAAAGAATCTACGAAACATCCGTCGGCACCATCGATCTGGGCAACCCCGATATCGAAAACACACGCCGAACCGCCGCGATTCTCTCGACCCTGGCCTTCCTGGACACGCTCACGATAGAAGATTATCGTGCTGTCCTCACCGGCAACAAGACAGATCACTGGGAACGGCTTTACACCCCCGCTTCAACCGGCGACGAGATGGACGCCACCGAGCATGGGTACCGCCGAGTTCGCTCATGGGCCGGATACAAAGGCGAGATGTCCGAGAAACCAAAGTCTGAATGGTCAGAGGACGATCGCACAATTGGGTACCTCTTCCAACTCGATGCGATGGCGCTCGAAAAGAACCTGCGAATAGATACCCGCGCCATCTTCTTTGCTTCCGATGATCAGGCAGATGAAGCCTGGACCATCCGCATGTCCCTCATCGAAGAACTCCCCGCGATCTCCGCCAATGCGGATGCCGAGCAACGCAAGGTCAACTCCTCGATCACCGGCGCCCGCCACAACACCAGCATGACCGTTTACCTTCAGCAGAATGATCAGCCCCCGTCTGTGACCCGCCCGCTGATCGAAGGCGAGGGATACATCTCTCAGGTCCAAACCTACCTTCAATCTGCCCTGCTGGCATCCAAGCACCTGCCCGGCGAGTACGCCTCCTACGCCTACAACTCAAGCACCAACACGGTCGCCCTCCGCTGGGACTCAGTCGAGCAACCAGAAGAATCGCCGGGGCTCTGGCGTGTGACGACGAAAGCAACAGAGACCACCCCTGCAACGGTTTCGCTCTATAATGAGAAGAATGACCTTCTACGCATCGAGCTAGCCAACGGGCGAATCTGGGAACCAATCGAACTCAAAGCCCTGCTCAAGCTCTGGAAAAAGAAGGGGCTCCCTCTTGAATAATCCGGTGCAACTCCGCGATGTGGACTCCTAGAGTGATCCTTGGATCGATCAACCGCAACGCGGGATCATCATCTTGGTACACCAACACCAAGGCATTCAGCCCTTGATCAAACTTTCAGGAGAATCGGATGAGCCTTTACCCACGCATGACCATCGCCGCCCTCGCGGGCACTTGCATCACACTCGTCGGATGCGCGAGCACCACCTACAGCATCGAGCTCAATGCCTCCGATGACTTCGAACCATTCGCCGTGGTTGATGGGCAAGAAGTCGATGTCCCCGATATCCAGATGGGTGAAGAAGATGCGGTCGCTCAGATCATCGAAGAGGGCAAGCACAACTCGCACATCATGGAGACCCTCGCGGTGCTCACCACAGACCACGGCCCAAGACTCACCGGGTCGACCAACCTCTGGAATGCTCAGAACTGGGCACGCGATTACTTTGAGGAACTGGGGCTGGACAAATCCGAACTCCAGCAATGGGGCGTGATCGCGACCAGGTTCGATCGCGGCGATTCCACCGGACGGGTGCTGCTCGCACCCGATGGTTCCGGTGATGAGGGCAAAGAGCTCCGCCAGATGCAGTTCTCAACCCTCTCATGGTCACGAGGCACTGATGGCCCGCTCGGCGGGCAAGTCATCAGCCTCCCGGATTCACTCGAAGAATACGAAGCGCACAAGGGTCGCTTTGCAGATCGCTGGATCTTGCTCGATCCAAACTACACCGGCAAAGGCGGCATCCGCTCGGTCGGTTACCAGATGCGCAACCGGATGGACCAACGCCACGAAATCAGAGAGAACATCACAGAGACCAAAGCCGCCGCTGTTTCCGAGCCAACCTCGCCAACCGATTCCAACGAATGGAACGGCACCTTCGACTACCACGGCTCGCCCGTCCCCGCAACCCTGACATTCGATGAATCGGCGTCCCCGGTCACCGGCACGATGACGATCACCGGTTTCTCGGAAGGCCCGATCTCTGATTTCACCCGCGAGGGGGACACCATCAATTTCCAATGGAAGCACTCGATGGGGTCATCGAAGATCGAGCTCACCTTTGATGGCGACTCCGCAACAGGGATCTCGCACTCTTCATCGGGCAACAACTTCAATCTTGCCTTCTCAAGGGGTGCCAACGACGATGGGGATGCGCCCCAGGGCGATTCACCCGAAGCGGTCATGGCCGCGGTCCTCAGCGAGAATCCAAACGGGTTCATCTCGAGCTCGATGGATGAACGCGTCTGGACAACATCAGCGAACAAGTGGCGGTCCCGCAAAGCCAGCGATTACCCCAAGGACATCGAGATCAATGTGCGCCAGAGCGACTTCGATTACATCTCAGCGCGTGCGCACGAGGGTGTTGATATCCTCGTCGAGTTCGATCTCCCGCACAAACTCACCGAGGGCCCGATCCCGACTTACAATGTCATCGCTGAGATCACAGGCACCGAGAAGCCGGACGAAGTCGTCATCATCTCTGGTCATATCGATTCATGGGACGGCCCGGGCTCATTGGGCACCACCGACAATGCAACTGGCACCGCAGTCACCATCGAGGCTGCACGGATCCTGACCGCTGCGGGTATCAAGCCCAAACGCACCATCCGATTCGCGCTCTGGAGCGGCGAAGAACAGGGGCTCTTGGGTTCCAAGGGGTATGTGAAATCTCTCAGCCAGGATCAGCAAGACCGGATCTCGGCGACCTTTGTCGATGACGGCGGCACCAACTATGAAGGCGGGATCCCCGCTGCCGATTTTATGGTCGATTACCTCGCAGCAGCAACCGCACCAATCAACGGGCAGTTCTACTCCGAGATTGACGAGGCGTACATGAATGTCAACATCCGCCCAACCGGTGACAAAATCAACACCCACAAAGGATCCGACCACGCCCCGTTCAATCAGCACGGCATGCCCGGTTTCTTCTGGGATGAAGTCGGTCGCGCCGACTACCAGCATACCTGGCACACCCAGAACGACACCTTCGAAGAAGCGATCGAAGAATACCTGATTCAATCCGCGACCAACGCGGCCGTCTTGGCCTACAACCTCGCCAACGCGCCGGATTTGCTCCCACGGTCCGCCGACGACGAATAAACCAAGGACTGAGAGCTCTTCATGTGTGAACCCCAAGGGTGCCCGATCTGGGCACCCTTTTTCTTGATCCATTGGGCCGATTCCTGAGTGAATTGAACACTAATCACGCCATACCCGGACACAAACCGATAGACTAGAAACAATGGCCACCGAACGACTCATCTCCCCCACCGAAACCAGCCCTGTCGAGGAGCACGCCAACTGGGCACTGCGTCCAAAGACCCTCGATGAGTATGTTGGTCAGCCCGATCTGATCGAACGCCTGCTCATCGCGATCCAGGCGGTCAAATCACGGCAAGATGCCGCGAGTGATATCGAGCATGTTGAGCAACTCGAACATGTCCTCCTCCACGGGCCACCGGGGCTCGGCAAAACCACGCTCGCCCATGTCATCAGCACCGAGTTGGGGACCAAGGTGCACACCACCTCGGGCCCGGCGCTCGCAAGAGGCACCGACCTCGTCGCGGTGCTTACACGATTGCAGCCTGGAGATGTGCTCTTCATCGACGAGATCCATCGTCTCCCCGTCGCAGTCGAGGAGTTCATCTATCCCGCGATGGAAGACTTCCGCATTGATGTCTGCTTGGATACCGGGCTCAATGCTCGGACTGTGCAGATCAACTGCGCCCCGTTCACGCTCATCGGAGCGACCACCCGCGCGGGGCTGCTCAGCTCGCCACTCCGGTCCAGATTTGGGATCACGCACCACCTGAAGTACTACGCGGAGCATGAGCTGGTGCACATCCTCAACCGATCAGCCAACCTGCTCAAAATGAGTGCAAGCGATCAAGATTCCAGCACGCTCTCTCAGATCGCGGAACGATCAAGAGGCACCCCCCGCATCGCCAACAGGCTCCTGCGTCGCGTCCGCGATTACGCGGATGTTCGTGCGGACGGGCAGCTCTCTGATTCCATCGTGGACGCCGCCCTTCAGCTCGAAGGCGTGGACGCGATCGGGCTCGATGATCTTGACCGGAGCTATCTGAGCACCATCCGCAAGGTCTACAACGGCGGGCCCGTTGGGCTCGAAGCTGTCGCAGCAACAATGAACGAGGACACCGGGACACTCGAGGATGTTGTCGAGCCCTACCTGCTCCAGATCGGATTCCTCGCAAGGACCCGTCGCGGGCGGATGCTCACCCAACGCGCGTGCGAACACCTCGGGCTTGAAAAACTGCCCGCGTCGTTCACCGAAGAGCCTTTGATCTAAAAACTCTCAGCCGCCCAGGATGCTTTTTACTTCTTGAATGCGCCCGCGAGTTCCTCTTCGACCTCCTCGGTCAGGTAGAGGATGCACCCGTCATTGGGGGAAATGGTCAGCTTGCCCTGGATCAGAGACGCGGCGACCTCAACCGGCACGCTCATCATCGATGAGCCACAGACATACTCGTGGCGTTTGCGGTCTGCGATTTCCAGTGGCGCCATCGCCTCTTCGCCCCGCGATTTCAGGAGAGACTCGTAGACCCTCAATGCATCGACGGGCACATCGGCGACAAGATCCTCACGCTTGGTCCTCAGCTCTGCGAGCTGATCAGCGATCTCGTCGGATCGCTGTTGACGCTCGGACTCGGCGACCGTGCGGACCTTCTCTCGCTCATCGAGTTTCTCTTGAACCTCGCCGAGCTCAGACTTCAACTCTTCGATCTTTTCGAGATGTGTCATGGCTTCACGGTCATGCTCGTCGCGTTGCTCCTTGAGGTTGTTGACCTCAGAGAGCAGTGCTTTGTATTCTTTGTTTGTCGAAGCGTTGTTCATCTTCTCGCGAAGATCATCGATATGCACCGTGACCCGGTTGCTCTCGCCCTCGGCATTGGATTCGCTCGCGGTCAACTGGCGGATCTGAGCTTGATACGACTCTGATTGAGCCCCAAGCTCGGCCAAGAGCTTCGTCTGGGCACCGAGGAAGTTCTCCGCAGCGTTCAGCCTCGCTTGTAAACCATGCATCTCTTTATCGACGCGAAACAATGCGAGCAGCTTGTGGGTTACAGTCATGCAGATCTCCCGTGCACCTTGAATCTTCATATACAGACAGTGTAGCCAGCCCGCACCCATCAAGACGAGAGCACCGCCACCAATCGAAGGGCCCAGAACGCAAATGGGGCCACAAACACCGGCGAATCGATGATGTCCAGCACCCCGCCAAACCCGGGCAGGCTCGAACCCGAGTCCTTCATCTGGGCATCGCGTTTCATCAAACTCGCGGTCAGATCCCCCATCTGTCCAAGCCCACCAAACACAAAGCCCATCAGGCCGCCCGCGAGCACTCCAGGTGAACTGATCCCCGCAGAAGAAAGCATCAAAGCGCCGATCGCACCAACCCCGCCGCTGGTAATCATCCCGCCAACGAGCCCCTCCCAGGTCTTGCCCGGGCTCAACCAGGGGATGAGCTTGTTCTTCCCGATTGTCGTGCCGGTAAAGAACGCGCCGATGTCACAAGACTTCACGCATGCCAGCACCCATACCAAAACCCAGATCGAATGCTCTCGTCGGATCAACGCCATGAACCCAAGCATCAGCCCCATATACACATAGATCAAGAGCACGCCGCCACCGATGCCGATCGCGCCATCAATTTGCTTCTTCCGGATCGCGTAGATCAACCCGCTGACAAACACCAAGGCAACAGACGAAACACCTACCGCGAGCCCGATCGTGCCCGTGATCTCAACCGGGATGAATCCGATCAAGAGCAACCCAGAGAGTGAGATCGCGACCGCGAAAAGGGTGCCGATCTCATCGCCCTTGGCACGCAAAATCCGTGCAACCTCACGGGCCCCAAAGGAACTGAGCACCATCATCACCACAAAAACCACCATGCCAGGCGGGAGTGTGTCCTTGTGGTAGGGCACCCACGCTGGCGTCGAAAGATGATCGAGCACCTCGTCGAGGTACGCAAACAGAATGATCGCGACGATAAAAACCGGACCCAGAGTTAATCGGTGTTTTAGCACGAACAGAGGGTAGCACCGCAGCCCGGAGATGGCTCATCCGGTGCCCTGATCCTCAGCCTCGGATTCGATGCCGCCAAACCGCCGCGACCGGGAGGCAAAGACTTCCACCGCGTTGCAAAGTGCCTGCTGATCGAAATCGGGCCAGTATTCATCGAGCACAAGGATCTCGCTGTAACTAATCTGCCAGAGCAGGTAGTTGCTCACCCGCCAATCTCCGCCGGTTCTGATCAACAGCTCGGGATCGTCAATCCCCGCAGTGTACAAGGACTCCGAAACCAGTTCGGCATCAATCCGCGACGGGTCGATCTCCCCCTCGACCGCCCGCTTTGCGATCGAACGCACCGCATCCACGATCTCGTCGCGAGATCCATAGTTGATCGCAAGGCAGAGCGTCAACCCGGTGCAACCCGCTGTTGTTTGTTCAAGAAGATCTAACGCCCCCACCACTTCATCGGGTAGCCCTGCCCGGCGACCGATCACGCGTACACGAACATTATTCTCGGCCAATGCATCCTGCTCACCAGCGCAGTACATCTCGCACATCTGCATCAGCGCCTGGATTTCATCGCTTGGGCGTGACCAGTTTTCTGAGCTGAATGAATAGAGCGTGAGCACCTCGACCCCGATCTTGGCGCAGGTTTCGACCGCTTCACGCACCGCCTTCATCCCGTTGCGATGCCCGACCACACGAGCAAAGCCTCGCTCTTGGGCCCATCGCCCGTTGCCATCCATGATAATCGCGATGTGACGAGGGATTTTGGCGTGAGGCACGCGCACAAGGAACCGATCCGGGTCCGCCTGTGGAAACTTTGATTTGATCCGATCGAGGGCTATCTGGTTCGCTTGTTCGACTTGACTCACAGACATTTCAAATCCCCCATCTTCGGTCAACTATCGCCGAATGGTCTGTTCACGATCTGGACCGACAGAAACGGTCCGAACCGGCACGCCTACAAATGCTTCTATCCGCTCGATATACGCTCTGGCGTTGGGTGGGAGTTCGTCAAACGACCTCGCCCCAGTAATATCTTCGGAAAACCCGTGCATGGTTTCATAGATCGGGGTCGCATCGCTTAAAAGTATCCCGTCGGCGATGAATCGGGCGGTCCGCCCGCTGGGCATCTCATATTCCACAGCGAGTTTCAGTTCCGGCTCTCCAGACAGCACATCAAGCAGGGTAATGCACAGCTCGGTCGCGCCCGAGATCATGGCAGCATATTTCAATGCGACCAGATCGAGCCAGCCGACACGCCGTGGTCGGCCGGTCGTGGTCCCGAACTCCCGCCCTCTCTGACGGATGGCGTCACCAACATCGTCGAAGAGTTCCGTTGGCATCGGACCGCCGCCCACACGGGTGCAGTACGCCTTGACCACCCCAATGATCTTGGTCACCGCTTGAGGCGGCACCCCGCTGCCAGGCCCGATCCCGAGCGCTGACGAGTTCGAGCTCGTCACATACGGATAGGTCCCATGATCAACATCAAGCATCGTCGCATTCGCACCCTCAAACAGGATCGACTTTCCCTCGCGTCTGAGATCATCAAGCAGATACGCGGTGTCGCTGATCATTGGGGCAAGCAGCTCGCCCAGTTTGACCATCTCATCGGTGAGTTGAACTGCATCAAAGGATTCGTGCTCACCTGGGTGCAGGGATTCGAACACCGCGTTTTTCATCGAGCAGATCATCTCGAGCTTGCTCGCGAGGACGGCTCGATTGAGCAGATCACCGATCCTGATCGCCGTCGCCCTGTGCACCTTGTCTGCGTACGCCGGGCCGATCCCACGCCGGGTTGTTCCGATTGCGGAAACGACCCTCTTGGTCTGCTCGGGTCCTCGATCCGCTGCCGGCGCGAGCAGTTCCTCTCGCAATGCATCCTCGGCTTTGTGATAAGGCATCACGATATGGGCCCGGTCGGAAATGACCATCCCAGATGTATCGACACCACGATCTTGGAGGGTGCGTAGTTCTTCGAGTAATCGGTGCGGATCAATCACCACGCCATTGCCTATGACAGCTAGGACATCCGGCGAGAGGATCCCCGAGGGGACAAGGTGCAACGCATAGCGTTCGCCCCCCACAACCACAGAATGCCCGGCGTTTGCGCCGCCGTTGTACCGGACAACCGCATCAAACTCTGATGCCAACAGATCGACAAGCTTCCCCTTGCCCTCGTCACCCCATTGAAGCCCAACAACTGCGTTTGCTCGTGACCCGGTACGCTCGTGAACCATATGAACCCCCTCATTCGGGCAGAATTTGGTATCGAAAGACTTATCGGCACCCAAGGATAGTCCCCGTTGTCGTCGGTGGTGGCCACCGGATCCGAATGTTCCGATCATGAGGGCCGATGCACAATCAAACAGGACCGTGTTGTCTTGGTGTCCAGATCGAATGCCGATATCATGACTGTTCAGAGGAGCTTTCAATGGCTGATAAAATGGTCCGTATCATGTGTCCAAATCTGACTTGCCGAAAAGTCCTCGCGGTCCCCGAGATCGCACGCGGAAAAACTGTTCGTTGCAAAGAATGCGGCACCAACATCCGTGTGCCTGGCGCAAAGCCCTCACCGGCCGACAGTTCGGGAACCACCAAGTAATCCAACGCCAAGATTAAAAGTAAGGGCACCTCCAACATTGGAGGTGCCCTTTTTAACTGTGTACTCTGATGTGTGTTTCAGAGCGGTGGCTGTTCGTCGTCATCATCATCGAGATCGAACTCGAAGTCCATCATGCTCGAATCTTCCTTCGCCTTCCCAGCGGGCACCAGGGGGGGCTGGGGTTGAGTTGGCGGAACATGATTCTCTACTTCTGGCAAGCCATCTTCGAAGAGCAGAGCCGCATCGATATCCTCGGGAATCCCGTTCACCTCAACAAGAAACACCAATCCACCAACCGAGACAAGATCTCCCGCAGAAGTTGGCTGGGAGGAAATCTTTTCCTGGTTGATGTAGGTACCGTTGCTCGAACCGAGATCTCGTATGGTGAGATCTCCGCCCTCCACGATCACCTCGCAATGCTTGCGAGACATCCCGGCGGAGCGGATTCTGATATGACAATCGTCATTGCGACCAATAATGGTGCTCGAGCGTGATATTGGAACTCTTTGAGTCTGCCCGTTGGGGGCAACGCGTACGAGGGCTACTTGCACGAATACAATCCTTTCCAAGCATGGAATACCTCCCCCGGCCTTGGCACCAGGAGACCTGCCACACATGACGGACGATACCGCGATTTCGCTGCCTATGCAACGCTCAATCGGATCTTCGCGCCAAGTGTTTGCACCAAGATCGGCATCCGGCGCGGCATACCCAAACACAACCCCGCCGAAATCACTCTATATCCACATCCCGTTCTGCTTCCATAAATGCCACTATTGTGATTTTTACTCGATCGTTGATCGGCAGGATCGCCAAGCCGCGTTCACCGATCGGCTTATCAGGGAGCTCAGAGCACAGGCTTCCTACTTCCCGGATCTTCCGCTGGAAACCGTCTTCGTTGGCGGCGGCACCCCAACCCTGCTCGCACCCAAGCTCTGGGAGAGACTTCTTGCGGAGCTCCATTCGGTCTTTGATCTCTCCGAGATCCGGGATGGCAAAGGCGAGTTCAGCGTTGAATGCAATCCCGAAACGGTTGACAACCAGATCGCAGAAGTGCTGGCTGGCGGCGGAGTCAACCGGGCTTCGATCGGTGCACAATCATTTAACACCGACCACCTCAAGGCGCTCGAACGCCACCACAACCCGGATCGTGTGCCCGAAGCACTCGAGACACTCGGCAACGCCGGCATATCTAGACGATCGATTGATCTCATCTACGCCATCCCGGGGCAGACGCTGGAAGATTTCGATGCCGATCTTGAGCATGCGCTGAGTCTGCCGATCGAGCACATCTCGGCGTACGGGCTGACCTACGAACCCAACACCGCGATGACCGCGAGGCTCAACCGTGGGCAGTTTTCCAGAGCGCCCGAGAAGCTTGAGGTCGATATGTACAACCATTGCCTCGCAACCTTCGACGCAGCCGGATTCAAGCGGTACGAGGTCTCCAACCACGCCAAGCCCGGCGCGGAATGCTTGCACAACATGAACTACTGGAGGAGCGAGCCTTGGCTTGCTGTGGGACCGAGCGCATCCGGGCATCTCAATGGGTACCGATGGAAAAACACGCCGAGGCTGGATGATTATCTCAAACTGAGCGATCGCGGGTTCGCCCCGATCTGTGACATCGAACCGCCGGATACCCGACGAGCTCTGATGGATCTGCTGATGACCAGTATTCGATTGAGCGAAGGGGTGGATGCTGTGAGCGCGAGGATGACCGCATCGACCATCGAGAAGCAAGATCAGTTATGTCAAGCAGTCCAGAGTTGCCACGATTCAGGGTGGATAGAGCACCCGTACGCGGAGCGTTGGGTGCTTACCGATCATGGTTTTTTATTCGCCGACCGCGTCGGTGGAGAGCTGATCGGTGCTCTTCTCGACTGAGGGAGATTGGTCGATATCTGGGCG
Source organism: Phycisphaerales bacterium (assembly GCA_029260265.1). Classification (GTDB taxonomy): domain Bacteria; phylum Planctomycetota; class Phycisphaerae; order Phycisphaerales; family UBA1924; genus UBA1924. The sequence goes on along the minus strand of JAJDDO010000024.1, from coordinate 1,103,235 downwards.
GATGAGATCGAGCTTCTTGAGCAGTGTCCGCAGGTCTTTGGGGAACTTGGTCCGGACATCAACCTGCTCGTGCGTGATTGGGTGCGTCAAAGAGATGCGATGTGAATGCAGTGCAAGGCGGGGAGCGCCGAACTTCATTTTTTTGGGGCCGTACTGAGAATCACCGAGCACCGCCGCTCCGATCATGCTCAGGTGCAGGCGGATCTGATGGAGCCTGCCCGTGACGGGGCGTGCTTCGATCAGTGCGGCCAGATCGCTGCTCTGCAGCACCCGATACGCGGTCAGCGCGGGCTTGCCCTTGTTCGAGATCCTCGAGGTCCGAACCGAGGTGTATCGGCTGGTTCGTTTGATCTCGTCGAGGATCGGCTTGCGGATCACACCTTGCGGCTCACGCGGGGCCTTGTGGCATACCGCCCAGTAGTACTTGTTGACCTTGCGGTTCTCGAACTGCTCGCGGAGACCGTCATAGGCGTTCGGGGACAGTGCGATCACGAGCAACCCACTGGTTTCACGGTCGAGCCTGTGAACGAGCCCGAAATCCCGGTTGACCCCTAGGTTACGCAGCTGCTTGGGATATTGGGCCATCAGACCATTGAGGAGGGTATCGTGCTGATGCCCAACCCCAGGCTGTGAGACGGTCCGCGTTGGCTTCTCGACGACCAGCATGTGCTCGTCTTCGTACCTGATCGCGAAGGTGACGCGTTCGTTGGGCTCAACTTGTGTTGGTCTGTTGTTCATCTCGTGGTTCCCCACACGGGCAGGACTTGGAAGCTGGATCAGCTCGCTGCTGCCACTTTAGGAACATCGACTGTATCCCGTCCAGACACTTCTGTCGCATCCAATGACTGTAAACCACTGGTTTGCAACGCTCTTTGCCTCCTATGGTTGGTCTGGATCGTCCGTTGTTCCCCAAAGGAATCCTGCCCGTGGACCACGCAGCTCGCATAGTTGATGCCAACGCCAACCGTGCCCGCGAGGGGCTCCGGATGATGGAAGATGCTGCTCGATTCGCGCTCGATGACCAATCGCTCGCCGAACAGTGCAAGGTTGCTCGGCACCGTATGCGAGCAGCAATCGGTGCCCTCCCCATTTCCGAGTTTGACCTCCTCGCTTCGAGAGACACCCCGGGCGATGTCGGCACAGGCATCACGACCGCGCTTGAACAGAACCGTGAAAATGGGCTCGCGAGCATCGTGGTCGCCGCCGCAAAGCGCGTTGGTGAGGCATTGCGGGTCATCGAAGAAGTCTCCAAAGCGATTGGTGCCGACGCACGAGTCTTCGAGACTCTGCGTTACACCGTCTATGAGCTTGAAAAACGGTTGGTCCTTCGTCTCGCGCCACCATGCCCGCAGTGGAAGCTGTGTGTGCTGGTGACCGAGAAGTTGTGCACCCAGTTTTCGTGTTCAGAGCTGATCAAGCTTGCTGTTGAAGGCGGGGCTGATTGCATTCAGATTCGCGAGAAAGCCATGACGGATTCACAGCTGCTTGAACACTGCTCACGATTGGTTGAAACCTGCCGCGGTGTGGGGGTTGATGTCATCGTCAACGATCATGTCGGCATCGCCAGACTCGCCAATGCCGACGGCATTCACCTCGGAAGGGGTGACCTTCCTACCGCTGCAGCACGCCAGATACTGGGCCCGGCGCGATGGATTGGGCGGACCTGCTCGTCGATTGACGATGCACTCGTGGCGATTGAAAATGGGGCGGACTCATGCGGGCTCGGTCCGATTTTCCCATCTTTGACCAAGCCCAAGCCGAATCATTCTGGTTGCGAGCTCATCCGGGCATTCATTGCCGAGCCTCGTACCGCGCATGTTCCTCATCTCGCGATCAGCGGGATCACGCCAGACAATGTGTCTGAGTTGACGGACATCGGGTGCCGGGGCGTGGCGGTAAGTGCCGCAGTATGCGGGAGTGAAGATCCAAAGTCCGTCTGTCAGAAACTTGTTGAGCGCCTCTCGGCACCTACACTCCGTGCATGAGTGTCAACTTCAAGCAATCAACCCTCGACAACGGCATGGCCATCATCGCCGAGATCGATCCATCCGCCCATTCTGCTGCTGCGGGTTTCTTTGTCAAAGCCGGCGCACGCGATGAGCAGACAAACCTGATGGGTGTCTCCCATTTTCTTGAGCACATGATGTTCAAGGGGACTGAGCAACTCGACGCCGATGCGATCAATCGCGGATTCGATGATATCGGCGCGAACAACAATGCCTACACCTCGCGGGAGATGACCTGCTTCTACGCCCATGTCTTGCCCGAAAAACTGACTGCAGCGACCGACATGCTCGGCACCATGATGCGCCCGGCCCTTCGAGAGAGCGACTTTGACACCGAGAAGAATGTCATTCTTGAAGAGATTGCAATGTACGCCGACAACCCGTTCTGGGTTCTGTATGAATCATGTGTCGAACGCCACTACGGCACCCACGGGCTCGCCCATCGCGTGCTGGGAACTCCGGATTCAATCAAAGCGATGTCACGCGATTCGATGGCTGAGTACTTCAATACACGCTACTCCGCAGACAACACCGTCGTCGCCCTTGCGGGCAAGCTCGATTTCGATGCATGTGTGGACCAGATCAACACCCTCTGCGGCTCGTGGCAAACAACGCGCCCCGCCCGCGATACAACCAAGCCAGCAACCGCCCAAGAGCCGTTCACAATCCGCGATGAGCGGGTCAACCGCGGGTACCTCATCGCCCTCTGCGATGCACCGAGCGTCACGGATGATCAGCGATACGCAGCGGCATTGCTCGCGCAGATCCTGGGCGGCGCGGATAACTCACGCCTCCACTGGGCGTTGATCGAGACCGGGCTCGCAGAAGAAGCGCAGGCGGCGTACGACGGGCTCGATGGGTGCGGCGATTTCTTCCTCTACGCTTCTGGGGACCCAGAGAAACTCGATGCGATCTGGGATGCGATGAGCAGAGAGATCAGCTCTCTGCGAGATTCACTTGACGAATCGGACCTCGAAAAACTTCGATCAAAGATGGTCACCGCGTCCACGCTTGGGTCTGAACGCCCGAGCGATCGGATGCAGCGCCTTGGTCGCCTGTGGACCATGACCGGGCAATACATCCCGCTTGCAGATGAGCTTGAGCAGATCGGGCGTGTGAGCGTCAACGATTTGCGATCGCTCTGCGATCGATACCCGCTTGATGCGTGCACAATCGGCAAGATGCTTCCGTCGGAGTGATAAACAAAGGTGATTTTAGGCGGCATTTTTGCGTGGAATAAACGCACGCACGGCTGAACCGTTGACGAGTTTGGCCGCCTGGACTGCACGCCCCGCTGCGGTAACAAGCAGCTCTGGGGTCTTGAGCACACCACGCGAGTCTGTGTCGAGGGTTGAAATTCCGATGCTCATTTTGATCATCTCCTGGACGCCATCGATGTCGGGCAACCATCCAGTGAGCATTCTACTAAACTCTGAACAGCATTCATCGGCGGTCCGCGTTGCATCGCGCCGGCTAACCTGAGGGAGCACAACCGCAAACACCGCGTCCCCAAGCCGGCACACCACGCCGCCCATTGGCTCGAAGTGTTTCAGGAGCATCACGGTCGTTCCGATGACCACCTCGTCGTGCGGCTCGTCACCCATCGCGCTGCTCAACTCATCAAGACCCGTGAGCATGAGTTGAACAACCGTCAGATCGATCTCCCCGGTTGCACCCTTGAGGAATGCCTGGCGGACCGCTTGGTTGAATCCATCGCGGGTAAAGATTCCAGTGACCGGATCCATCCCCTCTTCGCCAACAAGCAGGCTGCTGAGTTCTTTGGCGGCATAGCTCTCGATCTTCTGATCCTTGGACAGCTCGATGAGCTGCCGATCGGCCTTGGCGAGCACATCCTCGGCGAGCGGGATCGCGCCAATATCAAGATCAAAGATCGATGCGAGTTCACGCGCTGATTCCCCCGCGGAGAGCAGGATCTCATCGAGCTGAGACTCGCTCAGCCCAAGCCAGGTCTCGCCCCGTTTGTATGCCTCGCGGAGTGGTTGCGTCGGATCATCAGAGACCAAGACCGAATGCACAAGATTGGCGAGCGCCACGCATCGTGCAGCCTTGGAGTAGTCGGTCGGGCATGCCGTCGGGCGTTGGTGGAACTTCACCGGGATAACGATCTCTTCTGGGAGCCGCCATTTCTCAGCAAGTGCCGCACCAACATCCTGGTGCTGAAGCTCGAATGCATCGAGTTCATGCTTTGCGAGTTTGCTGTGCACGCCATCGGTCTTCTCGACCACTTCGAGGTATTCGTACCCAATGGTCTTGTACATCGCCACCATGCCGATGTCTTGAAACAAGCCGGCAAGGAAGATCTCGTCGGCGATATCGTCCGACCCGGTCGCTTCCGCGATAATCTTCCCAGCGATCGCGGTATGAAGACCGCGTTGCCAATAGTCCATGTAATCAAATCGATCGTCATAGGATTCATCAAGCGTCGAAACGAGCGAGAATCCGAGCACCAAGCTCTTCACCGGGCCAAGCCCGAGATACACCAGCGCCTTCTCAATCGATGCACACCGCTTGCGGAGTCCATAAAAGCTTGAGTTGACGGTGCGGAGGATCTTGGTCGAGAGCGCTTGGTCGTTTTGAATCTGCTTAGCGAGTTCATCGATCTTGACATCGGGGTCTGCGGTGAGTTCCAAGACCTTGACCGCGACCGCAGGAAGCGACGGGAGCGCGGGGCAACTCAAGATTTCAGCCATCAGTTCAGTATCCATACCGATCTTCATATTTCAAGAGCTTTCCCCAAGGCCGATCCATCAGCGATGAGGTCTCCGAAGCATCTATCGGCATGCACCGCAAGCCAGATAAGCGGGGCGCGTAGATCGAGAGACAATACCTACGAACACAACCCGACTAACCGGGGTAAACGACCCGAAAAGCAGCCGACTCATTCCCGATGATCGTCGCAAGACACAACCCAAGAAGCCGACCGCTCCGCTCGAGTTCACCCCGCTGATACCCCAAAAAATCCTCAAACCCAGCCCCGCCGTCCAACGCACGGAGGACCTCGATGGTTCGTGCCCGCACACGGACCAGCCCATCGGTGGTTTGAGATCCGGGGTCCACAGTCACGCCCGCGTGATGGGTCTGGAACCCATAGACCTTGGCGTGCTCGATCTCTTCGCCGGTTCGAACATCAACATGCAGTTCGGGCTTGGAACCGGTGTGCACCAGCAGTTGCCATTGATACCACACCAACACTGAGAGGATCGGTACACCCCGATCGCACGGCTCCATGCCTCCGATTGTTTCAAGCAACGCCAATAAAGCATCAAACACCTCGGGATGCGGATCGTGATCAAGGATCAGCCGCGGGATCAGATCGATCGCGTACATGCACGCGTTAAACCGCTCGCTTGTTCGGCGAACCATCGGCATCGGATCTTGAAGATCCCACGAGGTCAGCAGGGCCAACTCGGTGTTCGGCTTGACAATCGCATTAAACCCGCCGAGCGTGCAGAGCTCCAGCCCGCCCGAAAACGCGCTCTTCTCACGCTTGGACCCTTTGGCAAGGCACCGCAGCAGCCCATGCTCGCGGGTCATCAGCGAGAGCGTCTGGGAGGTCTCCGACCAATCCCAATGGCGCACACATATCGCGATATCTCTCACACCGGGCATCTGTGACGATATGCACGCAAACGCATGAGCCCAGCATATACTCATCCATGCACTTCACCCTGATCGACCGCGTACTCGAACAATCCGATGACCAGATCATCGCGATCAAGCATGTTTCCAACGCCGAGGAATACCTCCAGGACCACTTCCCCACCTTCCCGGTCTTGCCCGGCGTCATGATGCTCGAAGCGATGACCCAGGCGTCCCGCAGGCTCATCGACCCGGAGGACGCCGCCAAGGTTCCGTGGGTGCTGTGCAGAGCCCGCGCCCTCAAATATGGCACCTTCGTCCGCCCCGGAGCGACCATCCGGATCATCATGAAAAAACTCAAGGACAACGACGACGGCTCGATCGACCTCAAGGGTGATGTCCGGCTCATAGAGCCCGGCGAGGACCCATCCGCCGAGTTGCCCGTCGCCTGTTCTGGTCGGCTTACCCTCCGCCCAGCAGTACTCACCCCCACCGCCGGATAAACACCCATGACCATGATTTGTGTGCCCTTGATGGTCGAGACCCACGACGAAGCTATTCGCGACGCGATCCTTGCCGCCGAGCACGGCGCGGACATGGTCGAGTTCCGGATTGATGTGTATTTCGAGGACCAAGAAGATTCAACGGATCTGCTTCAGGATCGGATTGATCGGATTCTCGATCTCGTCAAGGCCTCGCCGCTGCCGTGCGTCGTCACCTGCCGACCGCACTGGGAGGGCGGCGAGTACCACGGCGATGACGATGAGCGTGTCAGTATGTTCGAGGCTCTGGGCACCTCCGATCATCCGCCGGCATACATCGATGTCGAGCTGGCGACCTACACACGCTCGAAGAATATCCGCCAGAAAATCAACCTCGCGGTGGACCATCCCAAGCAGAAACGCACCCTCAGCACACGGCTGATCCTCTCTACCCACGACTTTGAGCAACGCCCATCGGACCTCACGCGCAAGATCCTCGCCATGCAGGACGAGAAAGCGTGCAGCGTGATGAAGGTCGCGTACCGCGCTCGCAGCATCCGTGACAACCTCGAGATGTTTGAGCTGCTCGCCCAGCGTCAGAAGCCGATGATCGCGTTGTGCATGGGCGAGTTCGGATTGATGAGCCGGGTGCTCGCGCCCAAGTTCGGCGGGCTGCTGACCTTCGCAACGCTGCATGACGAATCCCAGACCGCGCCCGGGCAGCCGACTATCGAAGAACTCATCAAGCTCTACCGGTTCCGCAAGATCAACAAGGACACCAAGGTCTACGGCATCATCGGATGGCCGGTGACGCAGTCAATGTCGCCGCTCGTGCACAACGCGGGGTTTGAGGCGGTCGGGTGGAACGGGGTGTATGTGCCGATGCCGGTCGAGGGGAGCTATGAATCGTTCAAGGCGACGATGCTTGCTTTGATTGATTCATCATTGGAACTTGCGGGTGCCAGCGTGACGATCCCTCACAAAGAGAATCTTGTATGCGTTTTCCCCGTTCTCGATTGTACTGCATCATTCGCCACTATCCATCAAGCGGCAAATACTCTGGTCTTTGAAGTCGATGAGTATGAGTATGAGGGTTCACTGATACGGACGCTCTACAGTCCGCATCCCGAGAACACGGATACCTTTGCAATCCTTGAGACTGTTCGAGAGCTCTACCCTTCAACCCAGGGGTTGAGAGTCATGCTGATCGGGGCAGGTGGCGTGGCTAGAGGAGCCGCTCATGGTCTGTATGAACAAGGGTGCGTCATCTTTGTTGCAAACCGAAATCATTCAAGAGCTGCTGATCTCGCAAAGGAAGTTACCAACGGCAAGACCATTCACGCTCGATCGAGCATCAACGCGATCACGCTGGATCAAGCAATCGAACAAGAATGCGATCTGTACATCAACTGCACCCCAATCGGCATGACCGGCGGCCCGGACCCCGAGGGGCTTTCCATCCCCATCCCAGACATGACGCTCCCGCCGGAAACCGTGTTTTTTGATACGGTCTACAACCCGATCGAGACCCCGATGCTCAAGGCTGCCATAGAACGCGGGTTCCGCACCATCGATGGCGTGCAGATGTTCGTCAAGCAAGCCGAGGCACAGTTCGAGATGTGGACAAACAAAAAGGCACCAGCCGATCTGTTCGATCAACTGGTGCGTGAAAAGCTTGGTTCGGATTCCTGAGTGTTCTCGGCTCAGAGCGATTCGAGGAAATCTTGGCGCTGGCGTTCCATGACCTGGTCACGGGCCTTCTCGAAATCAAGGTTCCAGCGTTCTTTGTACGCCTGCTTGAGCTGGATCTTGAACGACCGCTTCCGCATGTCTTTGGTTCGGTACGAATCGGCGAACGCCTCGTCCTGCGGGTACAGATCAACATGGGTATCCCAGAGCTCGTCCATCCGCGAGCGGTGCCACTGCATCCGCTGGTTGTTGGCCAGTGACCATTCGACATCGTCAGCGAACTGCGCGACATCGTCGGCAAGCTGGCGTGCGTCGAGCAGGGTCATCGGGTCAACCTCGCCACTGGCTTCGAGCGCATCAGCGTACTCGTTGGCCCGGACATTCAGCTGGTTTGACTCGTTGAGTGTCAAGATCAATCGCTTGTATGCCGGTCCACGCATCGCGGTGTGCGGTCGGCGGACGGTGCGATCTGGTGAGTTGTGGGCCCGGTCTGGAGTCCAGGCTCCGCAGCCGACCAAGAGAGAGGTGAGTGCAAAAACGAGCCCCAAACGGGCGGCGGCTTTGAATGTGGGTTGAATGGTCATGGATTCTCTCGTTCTGTTGTTAAAAATCGGCTTCGATACCACTTGTTTCCATCAGCGTTTTGAACGACTCACTGAACACGAAGTTCTCTTTAGGATACTGCACGCCGGTCATGTTGTTGTCCAAATGACTAAAAAGAAGGTCAATCGAACCAATAACCTGTGCGGACTCTGCAGAATTTGCCGTTGCTTGCGGATCAATCAGCTCCACAATCCCTTTCGTCGACGCCCCGACCGCTGTCCGTTGCTCGATGATCGCCGTGTACCGCAGCGTGCAGCCGGGGGTTGGCTCACGGGTGAGTTCGGCCTTGGAGACCTTGGCGAGCACCACCTTTTCCTTGAAGCCTTCCGCGTGCCCGACAAGCACGCCCGCGGTCTGCGCCATGCCCTCGACCACAAGCGACATCGGCATGATCGGCATCGGCTTTCGGTTCGGGGTCGATGGAAAATGTTCGTGGATATGTTCCTCAGCCATCGAGATGTGCTTGACCGCAACAAGCTTCTCGCCGGGCACCAACTCGACAATCCGATCAATCCACATCCATCGCATGAAGACTCCCCGCGCCGGTTCTGGCGGACTGTTCAGGCGGTCTGCAGCTTCTGTTCGCAGAAGGTGACCAACGCATCGACGGTGAAGATCTTGGCAACATTCTCGACAGATGGGTCGGCCTTGAGCGTATCAAGATTAAAGTGCGGCACGCGCTCTTTGAGTAACTCGAGCCCTTTTTCGGTCACGACGCCGTCTTGAACAAAGTCCGGGTCTTTGGTGACGCCCTCGGGGAAGAGTTCGCCCTGGGCGATCTTGAACCCGAAGTCTTGTTCGAGCTTGAAGGAGATATCGAGGATGTCGATGGATTCCGCGCCGAGATCACCAATCAGTGTGGCTTCGGGGGTGACCTCATCATCATCGACCGCCAGGGCGTCGACAAGCAGTTCGCGGACTTTGTCAAGGATTTCAGATCGTTCCATTGATGGTTCTCTCGGGGCATTTCTGTGAATAGTGAGGGCGTTCTCGCCCTGACGAAACTATAGCACGGTTCACCGGATCGGACGATGCCTGAGCCCGAGCCGGACGCATAGGAGAATGCTGTTTCATCGGCGAGACCCACGGATCGGCTTGAAGCCCCTGCTCGCTCACAATGATGCGAGGCGTTCGGCGGTCTGCTGCTCGATCAGCGCATCAAACAGCGGCTGAAGGTCGGCCTCATCAATAACCTTGTTCTTGCTGAACTTCTCGCCCAGCCTCTGATCAGCCACGATGTTGTCTTGGTACCGATAGATCCGGATTTTTTCTGATCGCTGCCCGGTGCCGATCTGTCCTTTTCGTTCGGCTGCCCGCTCGGCGTCGATCTTTTGACGCTCGATCTCATAGACCCTCGCCATCAGAAGCCGTTTAGCTTTTTCACGGTTCTGCGCCTGGGATTTGGTTTCTTGCATCCGGACTTCGACCCCGGTCGGTTTATGAATCATGTGGACCGCGGTGGCGACCTTGTTGACATTCTGCCCGCCGGGTCCCTGCGAGGTGGTCACATGCTCGTCGACATCGTTGGTCCAATCAATCGCGACCTCGATCTCCTCGGGCTCGGGCAGCACCGCAACCGTGCAGGTAGAAGTATGAATCCGACCCTGGGTTTCCGTCGCGGGAACACGCTTGACCGAATGCACGCCTGCCTCAAAGCTCATTTCCTGCCAAACCCCATCGCCTCGGATATTGACGACCGCGTGTCGGATTCCTCCAAACCCGGAATCAACCACCATATCCATCTCGTCCACCGTCCACCCCTTACTCGACGAATAGCGCGTGTAGACCTGGAGCAGATCGCGAGCCCACAGCGCAGCCTCATCGCCACCTGTCCCCGCGCGGATCTCAAGGATCACTGATCCGACCGCCCGGTCGTCCGCTGTCACCAAGGTGTGCTTGATCTGCTCGATCAACTCCGTGGCCCTTTGCTCGACCCCGGGGAGTTCTTCGCGGGCGAACGCGGCGAGTTCTGCATCATCGCCGGCGATCGCCTCAGACAGTTCCTCCGCATCATTCGCTGCCGCGAGATATGCCTCGAAACCCTCGACAACGGGAGCGATCGCGGCTCGCTTGATTGATATCGCTGCAACCTGCTTATGATCGGCGAGTACATCTGGAGCGACGAGCCGTTCGGATAACTCCGCGTATTGTGTGCGGAGTTGGTCGAGCTTGGCTCGCAGGGCAGATTCGATCGGGGCGATAGACATCCGCGGTAGGGTAGGGCGATTCAACACGATTGAGCGACATCAGAACGCCGAGATTCCCAACCAGACACATCACCGGCGTACACTGAGCAGACCATCCACAAGGATTCTGCACCACGCTCAGAGGGGTTTTCATGACCAACGCGGTTTCAATGCAAGGCGTCCGGAAAACTTTCGGACCGAAAGTAGCTGTCGAAGGGATCGATCTCGATATCCCCCTTGGCTCGATCTACGGATTCATCGGGCCAAACGGCGCCGGCAAGACAACCACCATCCGCATGATCATGTCGATCCTGTTCCCAGACCGCGGCGAGCTCTCTGTGCTTGGGAAGCACTCGGCGATCGAGTCGAAGGACCAGATCGGGTACCTCCCTGAGGAACGCGGGATTTACAAGAAAATGAAGGTCGGCTCGTTTCTCAAGCACATCGGTCGGCTGAAGGGTCTCGATTCCCACGGGCTCAACGCCACCGTGATGCAATGGCTCGAGCGCGTCGAGCTCACCGAGGTGTACAAGAAAAAGTGCGAAGAGCTCTCAAAGGGAATGCAGCAGAAGGTGCAGTTCATTGCCTCGGTGCTCCACGACCCGGATTTGATCATCCTCGATGAGCCGTTCTCCGGGCTTGATCCCGTCAACATGAGGTTGCTGCGTGGGCTGATCGACGAGCTGCACACCAGCGGTAAAACCGTGATCTTTTCGACCCATGTGATGTTCCAGGCAGAGCAGCTCTGCGACCATATCGTGATGATCCATCAGGGCAAAAAAGTGCTCGACGACACAATCGACGACATCCGTACCCGCTTTGATCCTCGGGCGATTCACATCGCCCCCACCGCCGGGCTTGGGATCGCGGATGAGATTGGCCAGGTCGATGGGGTCGCCCATGTTTCGGTGGTTGAGGGTGCCCTTGAAGTGATTCTCCGCGAGGGGATGGATCCTCAAACAGCGATGGGCAAGCTTCTGGCTGCCCATCCGATGAACCGAATCGAGATCAAGAAGCCGACCCTGGAGGATGTCTTTATTGAGATCGTCACCGGGGGTGAACGCGGCGCAGACGCCGAGCAGCTGCGTGCGGATCTGCTTGCTGGCGAGAATGCGGATTCCGAGGAGGCAGCATCATGAATGTATCAAAGGTACTCCGGGTTGCAGCTCGCGAGTTTGCATCGACGGCGATCACCAAGGGATTCATCATCGGCGCGTTGGTGCTGCCGGCGGTAATGGTGCTGGTCATCATGGTTGTGGTGATGGTCACCATGCGCTCACAACCCCCCGCCGACGCCGGGACGATTTATGTGCTCGACCGATCTGGCGAGGTCAGCGATGTCGCGATCGATCGTCTATCACCCGAGCAGGTTGAGCAACGATGGATTGCCACAGCCGAGGGAATAAAAGACGCCGCCAAGGGGCTCATCGGCGGACTCGTCGGCGAGAAGGCAAACGATGCGATCGACAACGCGGCACAAATGATCCGCTATCCCAAGTTTCGCGTGATCCCAACCGCAGCAGACGCGGACATCGAAGAGCTCAAGGCCGAGCTCCGCGAGCAAGTGGCCACCACCGCCGACTCGGATGCGGATATCGAAACACTCATCGCGATCGTCGAGATCGACGCCGACGCAACACGCAAGGTCAACGACGAGGAGGGCTACGGCGTCTACCAAGCCTACTTCCGCCCGAAGCTCAACGAGGAAACCATCAATGAAATCGAGGACTCGGTGAGGTGGTCGATCCGCGAACTCCGATACCAGAACGCCAATATCGACCGCGATACCGTGATTGAACTCAGCTCGGTCAGAGCACGCAAGAGCAAAGAGATCACCGAGCAAGGCGAACGCAACGAATCTTCTGGGCTGACCAACTTTGCGATCCCGTTCGCGTCGCTCATGCTCTTGCTGATGGCGTGCATGACGGGCGGGCAGTACCTGCTGACCACGACGGTCGAAGAAAAATCAAGCCGCGTGGTCGAGGTGCTGCTCTCGGCGGTCTCACCGCTCGAGCTGATGACCGGAAAAATCGTCGGACAGATGGGCGTCGGGCTCTCGCTGCTGACCATCTACAACGGCGTCGGGATCGCGGGGCTGGTATTCTTTAACCGCAACGATCTGGTCACCCCGGTGACTTTCTTGTACATCTTCGTGTTCTTCCTGCTCGCGTATTTCATGTTCGCGTCGCTGATGGCGGCGGTTGGCTCGGCGGTCAATGACCTCCGCGAGGCCCAGTCATTGATGACCCCGGTCATGATGATGATGATCCTGCCCTACATCTTCTTTATGCCCGTGATCCGGGCGCCGAACTCGCTGTTCTCGACAATCACGAGCTTCGTCCCGCCGATCTCCCCGTTCATCATGATCATGCGGGTTTCATCCAATGACCCGCCCCCCACATGGCAGGTCATGGCGGCGATTGTGCTCAACGCGATCGCGGTGGTCCTGTTCCTCTGGTTCGCTGCCAAGGTGTTCCGGGTCGGGCTGCTGATGTTCGGAAAACCCCCGAACCTGAGGACACTTTTCAAATGGATCCGGATGGCGTAGTGCCGAGCGTGCTCAAAATGATCAAATTATTCGAGCTCCGGTCAGCCACGAATGCCCATTGTTTGGTATTATTGCGCTATGAGTGAAGAACAACCAACCGTGCAGTACTCCCCCGCCCCTCAGCAGACCAGTGGACGAGCAATCGCCTCAATGGTTCTTGGGATTTGTTCCATCCTGTTTTGCTGGGCATATCTCATCCCGGGCTTAGTCTGTGGAATTCTAGCTGTCATGTTCTCCAAGAAGGCGATGGCGGGTATTGCGGACGGGTCCGCCCCAGAAGCTTCTGCGGGAATGGCGAAGACCGGGAAGATCTGCGGCTGGATCGGGATCTCGCTCTCCGCAGCCTACATCCTCTTCATCATCGTCTATGTTGTAATCATCGTCGGGATAATGGGTGCCGCTGCGGCAGCATCTTGAGCCGATCTCATAGCAGAACAGCTGCCTCCATCATATGACACTATCAAAGCATGATCTGTACGAGTTGTGTGTGCAATCGCCCAAGGATCTTGTGCCGCTGATTCGCGCCATCCACGGCGAAGATCCAAGAGTTCTCGGCGAAGACTTCGCGGGGACCAGCGCCCTCTCGCACCTCTGGGTACAACGCGATGACTGTTCTGCGATCGCTGTCGATCTTGAGAACGAGGCACTGAGTTTTCGTGACGATCATCCCCGGGTCGCCAAGCATCAGTGCGATGTCCGCGAGATCAGCACCCCGATCGATGTGCTGTTCGTGGGCAACTTTTCTATCGGGTACCTGCACACCCGTGCGGAGCTGGTTGAATACCTCTCGCATGCACGAAAAAGACTCGAGGGCTCCGGAGGCGTGTTTATCTGTGACACCTACGGCGGCGAGTCCGCCTACACCCTGGGTGGCGTCCACCGCGCTCACCCGATGCCCGGCGGTAAGCTCTGCCGATACACCTGGGAACAGCACCAAGCAGACCCCACCACCGGGATGGTGACCAACCTGATCCACTTCCGCATCGAGCGGGCGGGGGTGATCGAGGAAGAGCTGTTTGACGCGTTTATCTATGAATGGAGGCTCTGGTCGATCCCGGAGCTCCGTGACGCGATGAGCGATGCCGGGTTCTCCCAGACCGATGTCTATGCCAAGCTCGCCGATGCGGTCGATGATGAGGGCAACGCCTACATCACCCCCGTCGTCAACGCCGAGGACGATCTGGAAGATTCGTTCATCGTGCTGGTCGCCGGGCGTGTCTAGACGCCCGGAATCCGGGTATACTGGGCTCATGCACAGGGACTTCATTTACCTCGATAATGCGGCGACGAGCTGGCCCAAGCCCGAATCGGTTGGCGAGGCGATGGTCGACTTTCTGCGGACCAAGGGCGGCAACCCTGGGCGCGGCGGGCATCACCTCGCACGCCAAGCAGCACGGACTATCGAGGCTGCTCGCTCTCGGATTGGCGAGTTGATCAACGCACCTCAATCCATGCGCGTGGTGCTCACCCAGGGCTGCACAGATTCGATCAACCTTGCGATTCATGGCGTGGTCCGTGCTGCACTAAAATGCTGCCCCCCCGATTTCAAGATCCATGTCGTCACCAGCGCGATCGAGCACAACGCGGTGCTCCGCACCTTGCATTGTTTCGCGAGCGACGGGCTGCTCGATCTCGTTATCGTGCCGTGCGATCATCAAGGCTTGATGGATCCGCAAGCTATCGCCGACGCGTGCAATGAACGCACCGTGCTGGTCACCGTATCACACGCTTCAAATGTGCTCGGCACGATCCAGCCCGTCGGGCAAGTCTCCAGGGCGATCCGCGAGCGATCACCCGATGTGCTTTTTATGGTCGACGCTGCGCAGACCGGGGGTCATATCGCGATCGATGTCCAACGCGATGACATTGATCTGCTCACCATCGCCGGGCACAAGGGGCTGCGGGGTCCAACGGGGACCGGGGCGCTCTATGTCAGCGAACGCGCATTCCCAGAATCTTGCACAAACCCGAGGCTCTTTTGCGAACGCCGAGGCGGAACCGGATCAATCGCCCCCGGGCTCGAGATGCCCACGCACCTGCCTGATGCACTCGAAGCGGGCACACCAAACGCTGTCGGATTCGCTGGGCTGCTCGCAGCGATGGACGCAAGCTGCGAGTCAATCCATGAGCACGAGATGTCGCTGACCGCACAGATTCTTGAGGGGCTCAAGACCATCCCCGGCGTGATGATTTACGGCAAGCCGACGATCGAAAACCGAATGCCGGTGGTGCTGTTCAATATCAAGGGGCTCTGTGCCCGCGAGGTCGGCGCGATACTCGATACCGAGCATCACATCGCCGCCCGAGGCGGGGTGCACTGTGCGCCGGAACTCCACAACGCCATCGGCACCTGCACCGATGGCGGCGTTCGCGTCTCTCCCGGCACCGCAACCACACCCGAGCAGATTGGCCGATTCCTCAGCGCGGTCCGCATCATCGCGGAGTCATCGAACGAACGCTAGACATCAAGATCCACCACCACCATTGCATGGTCAGAGACTTCCAGCCCGCTCTGGCGATCAATGAAACAATCGGTGACCAGCTTTTTCGCGGCCTTGTTCACGAGCAAATAATCAATACGCCAACCACGATCCAACGCCCGCGCCTGACCTCGGTTTGACCACCATGAATACGGGCCGTCCACATCGCCAAACTTCTCGCGGACCACATCACCCCACCCCTGCGAGAGCAGCTCGCCCATCCAGGTGCGTTCGTGCGGCAAGAACCCCGAGTTTTTTTCATTGCTCTTGGCATAAAAAATGTCCTGCGCGGTGTGGGCGATGTTGAAATCTCCGCCGAGGACGGTTGGAACCCTCGATCGGGCGAGCTTGCTCGTCCATTCATGGAAGAAACCAAGCCAACGGTCTTTTTCCGCCTGGCGATGCTCGCCCGATGACCCGCTGGGTAGGTACACGCTCACAACCCGGACCCCTCCGACCCGGGAAACAATGACCCGCCCCTCCGGGTCTGGTTCGCCCGCGCCGCGTTGTTCCTCTTTCTGATCCTGATTCGCCCAGATCGCGGTCCCAGAGTACCCCTTTTTCTCCGCGGGGTGCCAGAGCGTGCTCCACCCGCTCGGTTCAATCCAGTCGGAAGGAAGCTGCTCTTTGAGCGCACGCACCTCTTGCATCAGCAGCACATCGGGGCTGAGCCGTTGAAGATGATCTCCGAATCCCTTGCGGATTGCTGCCCGCAGACCGTTGACATTCCATGTTGCTATCCGCATCATGGAGTCTATCGCCCTATTGTGCTTCATGAGCAACGACAACCACGCAATCGTCATGGGCGGCGTCCCGCTTACCAACCTCTCGTTGTACCACAAAGTCCAATTTGGGGTTGGTGATCCGGTCGGCTATATCGAGTTCGATGCGAGCGAAACAAAAGAGCGGGTACTTATCTTGCGCGAGATCGAACTTGGGCGTGCCCGTAAGCACGCGAGCGTTGACCAGTGCTTCGGGTATTCTGACTTTACCCCCGCCGGCGGATTGTCAGGCGATCGGACCATCGCAACCGCCCAATCCATCGCCGAGTGCCTACGCCGACGCGGGATCACCCATGTCACCGCAGACCGCAGCCTGCCCTTGCTCAACGCGCACATCATCGAAGAGGCGGGGATCACGGTCACCTGCGATCCGGACCTATTCGTGCTCGATCGACGATCGAAGGACCCAACCGAGTTGGGTCATCTCCGCGCGGCTCAGAACCTCACCGAGAAATGCATGTCCTACGCCTGCACGACGGTCGCCAATGCAACCGCTGATTCTGATGGCGTCCTCCACTGCGATGGCTCCCCGCTGACCTCAGAGCGGCTTGCACGGATGATCGATGTGTTCTTTCTTGAGCACGGAGCCTCGACACCACACGGCTCGATCACCGCGGGCGGGCCAATAGGTGCGGATTGTCACCATCGCGGGGCGGGCGCCTTGAAAACTGCCCAGCCTGTGATCATCGACCTGTTCCCGTTCATCTCAGCAACCCGATACAACGGCGACTGCACCCGCACGGTTGTTCACGGTGATATCCCGGAAGAGGTTGCCAGGATGCATGCCGCCGTCGTCGAAGCCAAGCAAGCAGCGCAAGGCATCACAAAAGCAGGCGTCACCGGCGATGAGATGCACAGGGCAACCATCGCAGTCCTCGCCAAGCATGGATACGGCGTCACGATGCCCGACGATGATGCTCCGGATACACACTGTGCTATGGTGCACGGCACCGGTCACGGGATCGGACTCGATGTGCATGAGCCCCCGCTTTTGGATGTCGGCGGACCCGCACTGATCGCCGGCGATGTGATCACCATCGAGCCGGGCCTGTATTGCAAAGCCATCGGCGGCATCCGCATCGAGGACATGGTTGTGGTCACCGAAGACGGGTATGAGAACTTCAATAGATTGCCCGAGGGGCTGAGCTGGGCATGAACCACGGACACACCAAACCAAGTCGGCTGAAGGTCTGGGGTGATAGCATGCTGAACAAACTGCCGAGCATCTCACGCAAGCGACGCAAACGCGAAGCGAGCAAGCAACGCAGGGTTCAGCTCAAACGCGAAATGACCCGGTAAGAATATTACTTTGCTTTGCCCTGTGCGGCTACGGCGGCCATCGCGGCCTCAACCGCTGCGGGGTCGCCGAGGTACCGCTTGGATACCGGATTCAGTTCGGTATCGAGTTCATAGACCAATGGCATCCCGGTCGGGATGTTGACGCCGACGATGTCCTCGTCGGAGATCCCGTCGAGGTGCTTGACCAACGCCCGCAGCGAGTTGCCGTGCGCCGCGATGAGCAGACGCTTGCCGGCTCTGATTTTGGGTGCAATCTCATTGTTCCAGTACGGCACCACACGCTCGACGGTATCCTTGAGGCACTCGGTGCATGGAATTTCCGACTCGTGGATGTTCGCATACCGCGGGTCGTGGCCGGGCCAACGCTCATCTGATTTTTCGAGTGCTGGCGGCGGGATGTCGTAGCTCCGCCGCCAGATCTTGACCTGATCCTCGCCATGCTCGGCGGCGGTCTCGGCCTTGTTCAGCCCCTGCAGAGCGCCATAATGGCGTTCGTTGAGCTTCCAAGAACGATAAACAGGGATCCACATCTGGTCCATCTCTTCGAGGTTGAACCACAGTGTCCGGATCGCACGCTTGAGTACCGAGGTGTACGCCTCGTCGAAAACAAATCCTTCATCCTTGAGCAGATTTCCCGCGGCCTTGGCCTCTCGAACCCCCTGCTCAGAGAGATCTACATCCCTCCACCCGGTGAATCGATTTTCCTTGTTCCAGATACTCTGACCGTGACGGATTAAAACCAAGGTGTACATGGTGCGCTCCTTTCGAAAACCGCTCTATTCTAGCGCATCAATGACAGCATCCCACCCTTATCGAGCATCGGAACACATTTCGAGGAATCCATTCTCGCAGCTGCATGGATATCAGATGCATGGCCGAGTTGATGAAGCCTGTGCCCATGAAAGGTGCGAAATAGAACGCTCTCGATATCTCCCGCACCGCATAACGCAGTACCAGCATTTATGGATAGCTCTCGTGCCCGCTCGGTGAGCGTTCCCCATCCATCAAGCAGCTCAGCGATTAACCCTGCAGCGAAGCAGTCTTCTTCGGAAACTTCTCCATCGGTCCCCGAGCACACTAGCATGATATCACGCCCCGCTTCGATGACTTCATCAACAACCGCAGCACGATTGGTTATTGCTCCGATCATGACCAACTCGCCCTCCATGGCGATTTTGACTGCCTTGGTTCCGTTGGTGGTGCAGAGCACGATCACCCGTCCATCAACAACCGCCGGGCTGTACTCAAGCGGGGAGTTCCCCAGATCAAAGCCTTCAATGTGTGCCGCCGACCGCTCGCCCCCAAGCAACGCCCTATCGATAGACCCTGCGCATTGGCGAGCAGATTCGATATCACGCTTGGCAATCACGCCCAGAGCGCCCGCATCCAGAGCAGCGATAATGGTCGTCGATGCACGCAGCACATCAATCACGACGACCGTCTTGCCCACCAACTCACCTGGGCGCAGCTGTCCCGCAAGTTTCACCGCATCCACACTGGGTTTCATCTCAACGCCCAGCGATCGTCTCCGCATCAGAGACACCGATCCAATGAAGATCAAACCCGCCCCGCGGGATGATTGCCGGACGGATAATGTCAGCAAACCGGACCTCGGCGCGTGCGATTTCAAGCGGAGTCAACTCGAGCATCCGGATCGCGTCGAACACCTTTTGAACCCTTCCAAGGATCTCATGCCCCGCCGCATCATGCTCAACAGCATATGCATCGGCATCGGTGACTCCCGCCGCCTGGGTCTGTACCCAGAGCCACGCAAGTTTCTCCTTCACCCGGGGTGTCTCAATCCGTGCGGGTGATTCCGCCTCGGCTCTTTGACCGAGCAGCCCGACATACGCCCCTGCTAATCGACGCACCGAGCGAGGGGACAACCGATCAATGGTCACCCCAAAGCTTGCGGCATCCATTTTATCGTATCGCGCCCCGCCAACACGCTGAAGATCATGCTGAACCGACACTGAAGGCGCACTCGGATTCATGGACAACTCGGCGAGTACTTCGAGCCCTGCAATGAGAGCAGGATCATCGCGGACATCGATCCGGTCATCATCCACAAAGCTCGTCGCCAGATCCGCCACCGGCGTCGGATCATCCTCAGAAAGCAAGAACAGGTCGTATGGATAGAACAACTCACTCCCGCCCTCGAGCACACTTCGGAAGAGATCAAGCGATACGCCGCCAGGGAAAATTTCAATATCCAAATCCCCGACGCTCCCGGTACCATCATTGTTTGCGATTCGGAAACTGTCGGCGCCGACGCGCACAACCCCGCCATCGACCGACACATCACCGAGCATGGTCAGCGAGCCCATCACGATGATCTCTGCCCCTTCGTCGATGATCCCGTTGATGCGATCCCCCTCCGAGTCGACCGAATCAACGAGGCTCCCGTCGCGTCCGAGCAGATGGATCTCGCCACCCTCAAAGCCGAGCGAGGTCACCAGCAGATTGCCGAGCACATTGACATCGCCGATCTCGACCAGGGTCTCGCCGGGGCCTTTGGCACTCATGGAAAGCGAGCCAAAGCTCAACAACTTCTGCCCGCGTCCCATCAGGATCGAGTCACGGGCTGCAACACGGAACAGCGCGTCCAGATTAAAATCTGCCCCGCTCATCAGCCCCATCCCGGGCGTCGCTCCGTCGGCGAACATAAACGCGACGGCACTGCTCGGTACTCCGAGATCATCGCCAAATCTGATGGTCCCAAAGTCGCCGCCTACAACATCGAATGGTCCGACGACCGGGCCGATTCCGATATTCCCACGGAACTTGAACGGCGTCCTTGCTTCTCCATCGCCCGCATACGCGATGCCATCATACAGAAACGCAACATTGGATGCACCGATCACCTCTGAGTAAATGTCATCTCCGAACAACGCGGTCCCGTCGCCGGCATGGAAGGTCACCGAATCACCAAACACGGCAACCGGCGTAAAGAAACTCATCGCATCGCGGACAAACACATCCGACCCAACCCGAGCCAAGTCCGCCCGCACTTCAAGCGAGCCGACCCTTGAATCGCCGGGGCCTGTCCCGATCGGACCATGCAGGTTCACCATCCCACCCTCAGCGCTGAGCGACAGGCTATGGAAGGCGCTATCGGTTGAATCAATCGAACCGATCACATCAATCATTGCGTCATCGCCCAACGACACGATCGCGACATCATCAATCAACTCGACATCACCATCAAGCGTCACCGACCCATCGGTCGCCAGCAGATCCGCCCCGAGCGATATGGCACCTTCACCCGTGGAGACGATCTCAATCTCGCCGGCGACAATTCCCTCGCCCCTTGTTTGGTCACCCGCTTGTGTGCTATCTATTCGGATTTGATCTCCCTGCACGAGCAGCCGCCCGCCGCCGGCTTCGCCGGTCGCATTGATCGACGCCCCGATGATTTGGACCTCATCACCGATCAAGCTCACCTCACCGCCGACATCGCCCATTGAAGCGTTGATTGATCCAGAAACGCGCGTCGTGCCCGAGCCGGCAACCATCTGCACATTCCCGCCCTCAATCGCCCCCGTGTTCCACGCAGCGATCGAAAAGACATCGCCCGCAGCAAGGTCCAGGCCATCGGCTCCGATTGAAGCGAACTCTCCGCTCTGTTCAAGATCGCTCGGCTTCACGATCTGTACATAGATATGACCGAGATGCTCGCCAATGAGAACCTCTTCACCCGCTGCGAGGATGACCGTTCCGAGCGGCGCAGAAATAGTCCCGTGATTGGCCACACGCCCGCCGATCAATGAGATCAGATCGCCCCGAAGCAACCCGCGATTCTCGACCACACCGCGTGCGTCTGTGAATCGATTGATCCCCGCGACGAAATCATCGTTCGAAATATTCCCCGCAGCAGCATACAACGCCCCGACATCAACCACCGCATTGTTCCCGAAGATCACACCAGACGGATTGGCGATGTACACCCGCCCGTTGGAGAGTAGATCTCCCATGATCTCGGTCGGCACCCCGCTCAGAATCCGGTTCAGAACACGCCCGTCCACGCCGGGCATCATGAACTCAACCGTCTCCCCCTCGCCGATATCGAAGTTGAACCAATCGATGATTGATCCATCAGCCGCGATGATTGTGAGGTACCCGTCCTCCCAGATGAACTGGACATCGCCCTGCGTGCTGTCCACATCATCCTGGCCAGGGTTTGCAGCCGCAACTCCAACAGCGAGCCCGCATGCCACAAAGCACCTGGCGGCAAATCCGGAGAATCCCCACCGAGTCGTCCGAGTCATTTCTTGTCTCATGCTCTGCTCCTTTGCGATTGCTAATAAACAATTGTCGCTGAGAAATGAAGCCGTCCATCTCCACTGCTCGTTGTCTGCCCGGCGCCCTGCCCGATATCCGTCATCGCGACCCCATAGTCAAGACGCACGGTCAGGTTCCGCCGAAGCCTTGCTTCGACCCCAACGCCGACACCGGCGAGTGATTCATCGCGTTCAAAGAACGGCGCATCGTTGACATTGATAAACCCAAAGTCGAAGAACCCACGAAGGATCACATCCCAATCCGCGGTTCCGTACGGGCGGGTTCGCACACTCTGGAAGGGGCGGCCAAAGACATTGGCCCCCTGATCATCCGCGTCGCCCACGCGTGTTGCCCGACCCAAATGATACCGATACTCGAGCGTGCCGATCAACGCGTCGTCGCCAACGGTTGACGATTCGGGGAACCCACGAACGGTGTGGAATCCGCCCGCGACAAACTCATAGTTGGGCACGAGCCGTCCATCGAACGAGTATTGCCCACGAACAGACACAAACACCTCATGGGCAAGCGCCATCCGTCCTTCGCCATAGTCCCCTCGAAAACCATGCGGATCCAAAATCGGCTCAAGAAAAAACGAATGCGTGAGCTGCCCTCGCAGGGTCGTAAAATCATCATCGACCCCGAACCGCCCAAGCCGTTGCACCCCCGAAGCGTTTGTCCCGGCGACTGATGCCCAGTTGGTTTCGATGATCAACTCGCCAAACGCATTATGCACAGGCGTGTGCTTTTCGTAACGCACACCGCCGTAGGGCAGGAAGAAACTCTCGCGTCCGCTGATCAGGAACACTTGATTCTGCACATCAATATGCTCGAACCTCGCCCCGCCAACAAGATCGATAAACTTCGGGCCGTCCTGGTACACATTCACCGCGACCTCGGCACCAAACTCGTACCCCTCACCCGCGAAGTTTTCAAACCCGAGCCCAACATCACGGGCCGTGTATTCGTTCCACCGCCCAAAGACCTTGGCCCGTGCCTTCGAGCCGAGATCAAACGAGTACGACCCGAGCAATGTATGCGATTCATCAAACCCCGCGGTGATGTAATCAAACTGCAAGATATCATCGCGCCCGGTCAGCTGTCGATTTATGTACCCAAATCGCTCACGCCAGACATCCGTTGAACCGGTCCCGGTGTTGCTGATCTGTGCGAACACGGTCCAAGGACGCGGCTCGGTGATCAGAAAATCCACCAGCACCTCTCCGGGTTTCTGAGTCGGCGCGACCGTCACATCTGCACGACGCCCCGGATGACGGTTCAACCGATGGATCTCATCGTCGAGCGATTCGCGGGTCAGCAGATCGCCCCGCGAAACCTCAACTCGATCGCGGAGCCTTTGGTGGCTTGGATGATTGATATTGCTCTCTGCGCTGGATTCGTCTTCTGCGATCCGATCGCCGTGCGCGACACTACGCACCTCGCCGACCACAGCACGCCAGACCAGCACACTCAGCGTGCGTTGATCATGACCTCGAAGGTCCTCTCGCGTTGACTGGTACGCAACCTCCGCAGCATCAGGGGTCACAAGATGCCCGATGAGCCCGATTGCTGATTCGAGATAATCTCGAACGCCCTGATTTATCGCAGCCAACGCAGAACCATAAATCATCACCGCCCCGTCGGCCCCGAGATCACCAAGCCGAATCAGCTGGATCTCCGCCCCCTCGACCACCGCGATGTACCCATCGCTGGTTGGTGTCAATGGCACCACAACCGCACCGAGGCTGTCTGCATCAGGTAGATCCGGGTGCGGGAACACATATCGAAAAACGAGCCCGCTGACCGGATACGCGTATCCGTCGCGTTCAAACTCTGGCTGGATTGGTCGAGGCGCCTCGGGCACATCTGCTTGACCCCGAGCGGGTACACAGCAAACAAGTGAGCAAATGATGAGCATCATCAACGCTCGGCGTGGATACAAACACACATCTTCAAGTTTGAGCAACAAAGAACCTCCCGCGTGACTCAAGCACGGACGAATCGCTCCCTGCAAATCATACCACAAAGACGCCCCAAACCCGAACAGATCTGGTCCGAAAACCGCGTTTTTCAGATGATTTTCGGCCCAATCCGCGTGATTGGACCATTCCTTGCGCTGAATGGACTCGCTTGTTGCCATCCATAGAAATCATGCCGAAATCTGGATTATGCACACACGCACCACCGCACCACGATTCGCTCGCCGCACTGTCACCGTTCTTGCCCTCATTACTCTCTGCGCCGCGCCGCTCGGATGCAGATCCATTCAGCAACGCCAAGCAGTGATCCCAGAACTCGTGCACCCTGTTCCAAGCGAGATTGCATCAACCGAACTCAGCGAGTTGTGGCTCGATTGGTGGCCCGAGATCACCACTCAAAGCGCACAAGCATCCGCTGCCCCCGGCCCATCACTCATCGCCGGCGATTGGCTCGCGTGGCAATGCGCTCACGCGGGTGGTTACTTCGAGAGTTCACAAAGCTCGTTCGCGCTCGGCTCAGAGTAACTCAGCAAGCCGACCCGATGCATCCACTCATGGATTTGAGTTCACCCGAGCGTTGTAATCACGGAATGCCATGACATCCTCCGCGTCGACTGTTCCATCTCTGGTGACATCGGCGAAGTTTTCCTTGCTGGCATAGGCATTGAGGAACTGCTGGTACTCGTCGGCATCAATCTCGCGATCTTTGTCGGTATCGTATCGTGAAAGGAACTGATCCAGATCCCGCTGATCGCGCATGGTCGCGAATGCGTTGACCCGCTCATCCTCATTGAGCTCCCCATCGCCGTCCTCATCAAAGCCCTGGGTGAACTGCTGAATCCTCTGTTCCTGCTGCTGTTCACGCTCCTGCCTCTGTGTGTTCTGCTCAGCTTCAGAGAGCACCCCGTCGCCGTCCGCGTCGTATCGTTCAAGATCACGATCGATGCGTTCCTGCTCGCGTTCGGCAATCGAAGCGTCAAGCGCAGCGACTTCCGCTTCCGACAGTATCCCGTCGCCATCCGCGTCGAACTGCATCGCACGGCGTTGCCCGCGATCTGATCCGAGCATCCGCTCGCGTTGGGCGATCACCCGTTCCTCCAGGCTCAGCTTTCCATCACCATCGAGGTCCATGCGTGCCATGAAATCGGCGCGCATTTTCTCACGCATCGCTCTGCGTTCGTCGGCGGAAAGAATCCCGTCGCCGTCAAGGTCAAACTCTTTAATCCGATCTTCAATCCTTGAGAACCCATCTCCACGATCGCCCCGCCGTCCGTTGCCCCGAACATTCTCAGGCACCTCAACGCTTTCCGGCAGAGCCTCGGGGATATCAATTCCAGACCCCTGTGCAGAAGCGACCATCTGCTGCGGCGCACTCTGGTCCAGTGCCTGAGCATCCTGAGGATCAACCCTGTCATGGTCACTGTTCAAAAGAATGACCCCGGCTCCGAGAGCAGACGCTCCAAGAACCAACACCCCGATTGCGATCACGCGATTCTGCATTTCAAAGACCTCCAAGTGATTTTCTACCACCACAACGACCAAGAATACCAGAAATTGCATCAAAATTCTGATTGAACGAACTATATCGGCAATTCAAACCCGCCAAGCATCCGCCATCACGGTGCCCACAAGGGCGATCAGGGCATGAGTTGGTTCTGGAACTGTACCCGCAGCGGTCGAATGACCCGCACCGGCGGATGAAATGGCGAGAGAGAGACTTGAACTCTCGACCTTAGGGTTATGAATCCTACGCTCTAGCCAGCTGAGCTACCTCGCCAAAAGGTGGATGGATCGTAGCCCATTTCCACCGAAAAACAACCTCGAAACCCAAACTCTGGTGCCGAAGCCTGGCTCCCTTCATCAGGTCTCATTCGCTCTTGTTGTACTCTTCCTTCATCGGCTCAGATACCGGCTCGGTCTGTGCGACCCGCTTATCAACGCCCTCGGTCAGAGGCGGGCGGGCGGAATCAAACTTCGCAGGCTTGGAGGCCTCCGCGTCGATCCCATCGCCGATGTCCTTGAGCCCACGCTTGAAAGACACAATCCCCTCACCAAGGCTCTTGCCGACCTCGGGCAATCGACGCCCAAAGAGCAAAAGCATGACCACCCCGATGATGAGCATCTCGGGCCAACCCAGGTTCGGTAGAAAAGCGAGTGTCTGCATGTCCTGATTCAATGGTCAATCCTCCGCAGAGTCAATCCGAAACCCTGATTCTCACCTTATATCTCAACGCGACACACACTCAGAGGTTGCATCCCGCACCCGAATTCTGGGCAAGATCCACCACATTGTGCAGCAAGACCGCCACCGTCATCGGCCCAACCCCTCCCGGAACCGGGCTCATCCACCCGGCAACCTTGGCAGCACCCTCAGAGCATACATCGCCAACGGTCACGGATTTTCCATCCGCACCCTTCACACGGTTGACACCGACATCGACGACGAGCGCGCCGGGCTTAATCATATCGGGGGTGATCAGCCCAGCGACCCCGGCGGCGGGGATCAAAATATCCGCGCTCCTGCACAACCGATCAAGCCCCCAGGTAAGCTTGTTGCAGCTCACCACCGTCGCTTCACGCTGCATCAGCAGCACCGCGATCGGTCGCCCGACCACCGCCGACGCCCCGACCACCACGCACCGCTTGCCCTTGATATCCTCGCCGGTGGATTCGATCAGTTTCAGCGTCGCCAAGGCTGTACACGGCGCTCGCATCGATCGCCCATAGACCACATTGCCGATATTGGCCGGGTGCACGCCTTCGACATCTTTGTCCGGATCGATCATGCTCTGCATCCGGTACGCGTCGACCTCATCGGGCAGAGGCATATGCATCATGATCGCGTGGACGGATGGGTCCATATTCAGCTCGTGGATTTTGGCTGCGATCGCAGATTCATCCGAGCCCATCGCGAGCGTGTGCAGCTCATACCTGATCCCGAGCTTTTCACAGGTTTTATGCTGATTCTCTGCGTAGACCCGTGCGCCGTTGTCCCCGGATTCAACCAGAATCGCATCGAGCTTGGCCGGGTTTCCCGCTGCACGCAGTGCCGCCGCCCGCTCAGCGGTCGCCGAGCGGAATGCCTCCGCCAGAGCCCGTCCATCAATGATCTTGGCAGCCATTGAGCGATCATAGCACCCCGCCGATACAATCCGTCCGTGCCCACCGCCAAAGACCGCATCTTGCAGCTCCGGACTCTCCTCCAACGGGCAAACCGCGCGTACTACACCGACGCCGCCCCAACCATGTCCGATCGCGAGTTCGATGAACTGCTCGCACAGCTTGCTGCCCTCGAATCCGATCACCCGGAGTTGGCCGATCCAAACTCCCCCACCGTCCGCGTCGGGGGTCAGCCCATCAAGGGCTTCACCACCCTCGACCACGCCCTCCCGATGCTCTCGATCGACAACACCTACAACGAGCAGGAAATCCGAGACTGGATCTCCAAAACCGAAAAAGCACTCGGTGCCTCGGACGCTGATGCACTCTTCAACAAGCCAGTATCATTTCTTTGCGAACCCAAAATCGACGGCGTCGCCCTCTCCATCCGATACGAAAAAGGCAACTTCATCCGAGCCCTCACGCGAGGCGACGGACAACGCGGCGACGATGTCTCCCACGCCATCCGCACCATCAGATCACTCCCCCTCAAACTCGACCCCGCTGCGGTCCCGGAGGTCCTCGAGGTCCGAGGCGAGGTCTACATTCCGCTCGCCGAGTTCGAGCGAATCAACAAAGAACGCGAAGAGCAGGGAGACGACCTCTTCATGAATCCCCGCAATGCCTGCGCGGGGACCATTAAGCAACTCGATCCGAGTGTTGCAGCCGCCCGCAACCTTGGTTTCATCGCCCACGGGGTTGGGCAGTTGTCTGATACCTCCTTTGCCCCATCATTTTCACTCTTGTGCGAAAAACTCCAGGCTCTCGGGATCCCAACCACCGAGCACCGATCAGCGGCCACCACCGCCGACCAGATCGTTGATGCCATCCACCGAATCGATCAACTGCGTCACGATCTTGACTACGCGACCGATGGCGTCGTCATCCGCGTCGATTCGTTTGCTCAACAAGAACAACTCGGCGCAACGAGCAAATCCCCGCGTTGGATCATCGCCTACAAGTTCCCTGCTGAACGCAAACCGACCCGGCTCATCGCGGTCGATCACCAGGTCGGCAAGACCGGCAAGATCACTCCCCGCGCGACCTTCGAGCCCATCCTCCTCGCCGGCACCGAGGTCACGCACGCCACCCTGCATAACTACGGCATGATCCGCCAGCGTGATCTGCACATCGGCGACCTTGTCGAAGTCGAAAAAGCCGGCGAAATCATCCCCCAGCTCGTCGCGGTGATCACCGACCAACGCCCCAAGAACGCCGAGCAAATCCTCCCGCCGCCTACATGCCCGGCGTGTGGCTCCCCACTAGAAATCGACCCGCCCGAATCTGCTGAAGATCCAACCCTGGAGACCACCCGCCGATGCATCAACCCTGAATGCCCCGCCCAGATCCGTGAGAAGCTCGTCTGGTTCGCGGGGCGCAAGCAGATGGATATTGATGGGCTCGGCGAGTCCACCATCGATGCCGTCCGCGCCTCGGAGATTCCGCTCAATCATTTCGCGGACATCTACACACTCCATACGCACAAAGAGGCACTTCTTGAACTCGATCGCATGGGCGAGAAGAAGATCGAGAACCTGCTCGCGGGCATCGAGCAATCCAAATCGCGTGGGCTTGGGCGTTTGCTCGGGTCGATGGGAATCCGCCATGTCGGAACCTCCACAGCAAAGGCTCTGGCCAAGGTCTTCCCCGATTTCGATGCGCTCGTCAACGCAGAACTCTGGCGGCTCATGCCCATGGCCGTCAACCGCACCAGCCAGAAGAAACGCGAACTGCTCATCGGCACCAAGGATAAACTTAAAACCGAATACGAGACCGGGCTCGGACAGGACACCGCCAATGTGTTCTTCGCCTACCTCCATTCAGACGCTGCTCGCGAGACCTTCGATGCCCTTTCCAAGCTCGGTGTCGATCTCACCAGCAAAGACTACCGCGAGCGTCACGAGATCGCCGACTCCCCATTCGCTTCCAAGACCATCGTCCTCACCGGCACCCTTGAGCACCACGCCCGCGCCGACCTCGCCGAGTTGCTCGAATCGCTCGGGGCGAAGGTCACCAACTCGATCTCAAAGAACACCGATATCCTCATCGCCGGCGGCAAAGCGGGATCCAAGCTTTCAAAGGCCGAATCGCTGGGTGTGGAAATCTGGGATGAGGTCAAACTCACCAAAGCCCTTGCCGAATCAGGTCGATAACCCAACGGAGACCCTCATGCAGAACTACGAGTACAAAGCAGAGCTCCGCGATCCACAAATCGCCCGCATGATCTGTACAAAGATCAACGCCCCGCTCACCGTTCGGCTCCGTCAGACAGACACCTATTACAACATCGCACGCGGGCGGCTTAAAAAACGCCAAGCCGTTGCGATCGACCGTGCGGTCGGCTCGCCCGAGCCCGTCGAGTACATTTTCTACGATCGCCCGACGACCGTGGCACCAAAGGTGTCTGATTTTCATCTCTACACACACGCCGAGGTTATTGAACGCTTCGGACAGGCACCGCTCCCCGAGTGGCTTGTGGTCGAAAAAACCCGCGAGTTCTATCTCTGGAACAATGTTCGGATTCATCTCGACGAGGTGGTCGATCTCGGGTGGTTCTTTGAGTTTGAAATTCTGGTTGCCGGGAACGAACCCGATGGGCAAGTTGAACGGATTGCCGAGGAACTCCGCGCCACCTTTGCCCCCGCTCTTGGCGAACCAATCGCAGGCTCGTACTCTGATCTGCTCGCCCAGCAGATGAATCTCACCGACTCGCAATCGCATTGAAATTCAACAAAAAAACACCGAGGATCATTTGATCCTCGGCGTCGACAATGGGCAGAGGCGGACTTGAACCGCCGACACCTGCATTTTCAATGCAGTGCTCTACCAACTGAGCTACCTGCCCGGTAGAACGCTAACAGTACACCGCAAATCCCCTGCGTCAACCGAAATCATCACCGAAACTCACCCCAACTTCCTTTCGGACCTTGATTCGTTCGGCTACGATGGATGCATGACTGACACCGCAGTACTCGAATCCACCGAATCCACGACCGCAACTGAAAAGCCATTGCTGGTCGTCGATGACCTGAAGACCTATTTCCCGATCCGCTCGGGGCTGCTCCAACGCGTCACCGACCATTTCAAAGCGGTCGACGGCGTCTCCTTCAACATCAAGCCCGGCGAGACCCTCGGGCTCGTCGGCGAATCCGGGTGTGGCAAGACCACCGTCGGCAGAACCCTCCTCCGGCTTGTCCCCGCGACCGGCGGGCGCGTGATCTTTGATGGGCACGATGTGTTCCGCGCTTCGGGTACGGAACTCCAACGCCTCCGAAGAGATATGCAGATCGTGTTCCAGGATCCCGCGGGATCGCTCAATCCTCGTATGCGGATCCTTTCGATCGTTGGCGAGCCACTCGTTATCCATGGGATGATCAAGAATAAGGATGAACTCCGTGATCGTGTGGAATCCCTCCTCGAACGCTGCGGCATGCCCCGCGCTGCTGCAGACCGGTACCCCCATGAGTTCTCAGGCGGACAACGCCAACGCATCGGCATCGCCCGTGCGCTGGCGCTCGAACCAAAGTTCATCGTCTGTGACGAGCCAACCTCCGCGCTCGATGTGTCTATCCAAGCCCAGGTCATCAATCTGCTTATGGATCTGCAGGACGAGTTCCAGCTTTCTTATCTCTTTATCTCCCATGACATGGCCGTCATCCAGCATGTCTGCAAACGAATCGCGGTGATGTACAAGGGTCAGATTGTTGAAGACGGTTCACGCGAGCAGATCATCACCGATCCACAGCACAAGTACACCCAGTCGCTGCTGTCTGCGGTCCCCGAGCCTGACCCACGCCGCAAGATTGACCGAGTCATCTTCGACGGTGGCAGCATGTAATCAATGGATCATCACGCTCTGCACCAAACCGAGCGCATCGTCCGTGATGATCGGATCGAGTTCCTCGTCACGATCGCCCAGGCACTCGGTACCTACGGCACCTCCGCCCACCGCCTCGAAGACGCCCTGAGCCAATGCGCAGAGCGTCTGAATCTCAAGGCCGGCATTTTTTCAACGCCTACATCGGTATTCGTTTCCATCGAGACCGAGAGCCATCGCTCGACAATCCTCGAGCGGGTCATCCCAGGCGATATCCAACTCGCCAAGCTCGTCAAACTCGACGAGCTCATCGAGTTGGTCAACGACGGATCGATTACCCCATCAGAGGGTGTGGAGCGAACAAAGGCGGTGCTCAACGAGCCTTCGCCCTACCCGACATGGCTCGAAGTGCTGTGCTTCGGGGTCGTCTCGGGGAACGCCTGCGTGTTCCTCGGCGGTGGACCGGCGGAGATCGGTGTCACCGCGATCATTGGCTGGACAATCGGGATCATGATCCAACTCGCCGGGAAGAACCGCGAGTTTGCGAGGCTCATCGAGTTCGGATCCGGCGTGCTCGCCGCGACCATCGCCTGGGGCGCAGGCTCAGTCATCGGACCCTACAACGCACCGCTCACCGTCCTCGCGGGGCTCATCATTCTTTTGCCCGGATTCACCATCACCGTCTCAATGAGCGAGTTGGCAACACGAAATATTGTCTCTGGGAGCGCTCGGCTGATTGGTGGTTTGATGGTCCTGCTCATCATCGGGTTTGGCGTCGCTGTCGGCACCGGGATCGCCCACACCCTGCTGCCCAACTTTGATCCTGTCGACGCGGTCGAGATGCCCTGGTGGACCGTGCCGATCTCTGTGCTGCTTGCTGCGATGTGTTTCGTGGTGATGTTTCGCGCACGCCCGCGTGATGTGGGCATGATGGTTTTGGCATCGTTCATCGCGGTGTACAGCGCTCAGTTTGGATCATCGACAATGGGGAATCAGATCGGCATCGCCTTCGCGGCTGCGTGTGTCGGCGTTGCGAGCAATGTGTATGCTCGGACGACCAATCGCCCCGCAGCCATCTTGACCCTGCCCGGGCTGTTGATCCTCGTGCCCGGCTCGGTCGGGTTCCGAAGCCTGACCGCGTTCCTCGACGCCGATACGCTCGGCGGGCTTCAGACCGCGATCGGTGTATTTTTCATCGGTGTATCAATAGTAATCGGGCTCTTGCTCGCCAATGTTATTGTCCAGCCGCGCAAAGCGCTCTGAGCGGGCCATCTACCCCGTCGCCCCACCACCGCTCGCCCCAGAGCGCGAGATTAATCATCGGCCAAGCAAGCATACAAAGCTCCTGTGGCTTGGCTCCTACCAGATCGATCGATTCTGCCGTAAACACGGATCGTGCAAACCCGCTCGTGCGGAGTGCCGTTGCGTGCTGAGCTACCCATGACTGGAACGGCATGGGGAAGCTCTGCTTGGGCCGATTGACAATCGCCGCGGGCAGATCATCACGGAACGCATCGCGGAGCGAGATCTTGGTCCCGCCCTCGATCTGATCAGTCCCCGCGACAAACTTCGCACTCATCGGCAGCGATTCAGCCAATCGAGCAACCCGCATATCCGCCAGCGGCGTCCGTCCCTCGACCGAAGCAACCATGGTTGCCGTATCAAGACGCTGCAGAAGGTTTGAGAGATTCATCTTGCGGAGGAACCGCAGATGCGGTTCGAGCCCAGAGCAGCCCGCTGTGCCGCGCTGAATATCGCGAAAACCCTCGCGGTAAAACGCACGCATCGCCCGATCTTCTTGAGCCAGCGACCAAGCGTCTGCATTGAGTACCAGCGATTTTTGCTCACGGGTGATCCACGCATTGGACTCCAGATGAAACAACCCGCCATCAAGGTCGGCGGGATCATCCAACCCGCGAAGATGCGCCGTCGCTTGCATCATGATCGGGGCGTACCCGCCGAAGAGTTCGTCGGCCCCTTCGCCGCTGAGCGCGACCACATTGCCATCCGCGCGCAATCGTTTCGCAACCGCCTGAATCGCAACCTCATTGGGCGTCGACATCGGCACACCGGTGTGCTCGATCATCGAACTCCAGCTCAACGCGAAATCCTCTTGCTCGATCACCACTTCGGTGTGCTCGGTGCCAATCTTTTCGGCCATCATTCGCGCGTAGTAAAAATCATCATCGAACCCATCTACCTTGGCACCTGCGCAGTAGGTCCGTAGCGTTCCGAGCTCGCGCCTGGCGATCAAGGACACGATCGCTGAATCCAAACCCCCAGAGAGCAGGGCACACATAGGCACATCTGTCCGCAGGTGCGCGATTACAGAGTCCGTCACCACATCGCGGACCAACGCGGATGCGTCCGAGTCCTCTGTCGTCATCGGCGCGAAGTTCTCCCAGCAGTTGACACGCTCAATTTCAGCTCTTCGCTCAAGAGAAATCTTCACCCATTCGCCCGGCGGGTGGCACTCGATCCGATCAAACATCGTCCGCCTCCCAAGCGTTGTGCGGATCGATGAGAGGTACGCACTCACGGTCACCCAATCAGGGCGGCAGCCGACCTCTGGGTGCATGAGCAGGGCGGGAATCTCTGAACCAAAGACCAGACATCCCGAATCCGTCCATGTGGTGTACAAGGGCTTGATGCCCATCGGATCACGCCCAAGGATCACCGTCTTGGTTTGCGTGTCGACCAATGCCAGGGCGTACATCCCACGGAGTTTCTCCGCAGCTCCAAGCCCCCATTGAGCAACCGCGTGCAGCACCGTTTGGGTATCGCAATGCGTGGTAAACCGCACGCCGAGGATTTCAAGCTCTTCCCGGATCTCGGCATCATTGTACAACTCGCCGTTGTAGACGATGACATATCGCCCGTCTGCGGTCAACATCGGCTGATGCCCGGCATGGCTCGGGTCGATCACCTCGAGCCTGCGATGTGCAAGCCATCCCATCTCACCATGCCAAAGCCCCTGGTCATCGGGTCCACGATGGACCAGGCGGTCACGCATGGCGTGCACAACCGAAGAATCGAGTGAATAGGCGGAGGGCGCCGCCGAAAGAATGCCAAGAATGCCACACATATTAGTTGTATCGGCGTAGATTCGCGGTGAGCATCACTGACGGATTATCCATCCTTCTCCACCGGCCCATCATCTTGTTCTGGCTCATCGGGCTTACAGACACTGCAAGCCTGGTGGTCTTTGCGGGCCTGAGAAAGCGGCACGCGTCGGCAGTTTGGTGAATAATGCTGGCAATCCCGCGTGTGGTACTTGGAACCACTCTTGGTCAGATACACCGACCGCTCCGAGTGGCTTTGAATCTGCTCAGTTGGCTCAATCGGGTCGACAGGCTCGGGGCTCAACTCAACCGGCGGCGGCACCGGATCGGGCTTTGGAGGTTTCTCAATCTGGACTTCTTCATCGCCCCAGATCCCTCTCTCAGATTCGCGGGCATGCTGCTCCCACCACGCGAGCGGCTCTTGAAAAAGCTTGGTCTTCCGATCGGTGTGCTCGGCGTATCCCTGACGGATGATCTCCAAATTCACGAACAGCATATCTGGCGTGCGGAATACAAAGCCCGTCAATCGCCCTGCGATGTCTCTTCGGAAGTTCGGATCATATGAAACATACACCCACTCATCGTCGAGCAACGTGTGCAGGGCGAACCACGCCTGGCGAGCGTGCCGACGCGGGGTCGGATCGCGTTCGATGTATTCTGGAGCGTTGACACCGAGCAGTTCAAAGCGGGCTTCTTTGCCATTGAGGTCGAGAATAATCGTATCGCCATCAATCACGCGCACAACACGCATGAGCTTCATCCGCTCAATCTTGGGCACCTCGACAACCGGCGGAGCGTCTTCAGGTGCGACCGCCGGCTCTTGAGGCACCAAGAGCATCAAGCACGCCCCCACCACACCCATCGCGATCTGCAGGATCATTCTTCGCTACTTTCAAAATGAATTTCCCATGATGCGCCCCATCCCTCACACCGCTGGGAATCTTTGCCCGTGGGTTTAAACCCACACATTGATGATCAGGTTTGGTTCTTTGAGCTTGCCCGTCCATGTTCCGATTGAGGTGGTTACAAACTTCACTTCATACTGCGGATGCCTATCGAGCCATTCATTGATCTGTTGATCGAGGAACTCCAAGCTGTCGCCCGTGAGCTTGCAATGAAAGCTCTTGCAATGGATCGCACCCGTCCCCGTGACATTGGGTGAACGCTCCCACGATTCTTCGTGCTGACGCCCAAGATTTTGTTCAAAGGTATGAATTTTGGGCGCTTCGCTCGCAGCCCCAGCCGCCTGAGGTATCTCAGGAGAAAGATCCAACGGCAGCGTGTCATCAAGGCTCTGCTCGAGCTTTGGCTTGACTTTTTTGGACTCTGGCTTGCGCTCGGGCGCAGGTCCAGAATACCCCGGAGGCAACGGATGTCTATTTGGTCCCCTCATCTGGAAGCTCCTCAGTCTGCAAACGCCGGCTGCTCGAACATGCAACATACGCCTGATCGGAATCAAACATACCAGAACTTCGCACGCTCGTCTACCCCTCAGCGGCCAATCGCCGTACAGAAAATTCCCACCCGCCATCACTCTCCAACGCCTGCCCGCGATACACCAGCACACAATCAGCCCATCGGATGGTCGCTTCCACGATGCGATCAGATTGAGCTAACTCGAGTACCGTACCTGATGCCCGCCGTGAAACACGCCCACGATCACCGCTCAACTCACCCTCAAACCCGAGATACACCCGACGATGGGCACCGATCCGTTCACAGCACCCATTCCAGTTGGCATGATCTGGGCGATCTGCACATCGCCAGGTGAGCAAACACCGCTCTAGACTGCTGGGCTCTTGAATCATCCAGTCAAAGTGCGTCGAGCCATCGGGCAGATCGTGATTGAGAACAACGCTCGCGAGCATACCTTGATGGTAGTCGATCACGGCGCACCACAGCGATTTACCCGTTCTATACTGCATCAAGCCGGTGCCGCCGGCTATGGAGACCCACTCATGCGACCAATCCACTCAGCCATCCTTCTTTCGCTCGTTCTTTGCTCAACGCTGATCGCCTCGGGGTGTTCGGCTCCAAGAAAGATCAAAACGACCTTGGATTCAAACAAGGCGCTGGTGATGGCCGGCGCCGCTGAAGATGCCGGTGATCTCCAGAAAGCCTACGAAATGTGGACGAAGTATGTCGAACTCCGTCCGCATGAAGCAAAGGGCGAATACCGGCTCGGACGAATAGAGAACAGGCTCGGAAAATACAACGATGCGAGCAATCATCTCCGCATCGCCCATGATCTCAAACCGGGCAATGTCGTCTACATCAAGGAACTCGCCCGCGCCCTCATGAATGCGGGCAAGAGGGCAGAACTGATGTCCCTTCTGAGCGCCACGGTCAATGAAGGACCCGTAGGGAGCGGACAGCTGAGGCTTGCCCATTACGCCGCGATGGCGGGCATGATGGACGAAGCCCGAGAGGCACTGATCTCGGCCATCCAAGCTACCGGCGATACCTCGCCGACTGCTCATCTCGCTATGGCCGACTTTGCACGCGAAATCGGGGACACCGACAGTGAAATCCTCTCGCTCCGCCATGCGCTCTGGTTTGATCCCGCCGACCAGGCTCTGCTCTCAAGAATCCGTGCACTGGGCATCATCCCCGGCCCGAGTATCGCCCTCGACCCGCGGTAGCCAATCACCCAACGAGTGAGATTTTCTGGGTGCATGGTTGACGAACCCGAATCCATTTTGTACCATTGATCCACCTATCCGGATTGATGGATCATGCCCAGCCCCCAACGCACCAACACGCACGGAACCCTCG
Organism: Phycisphaerales bacterium; assembly: GCA_029260265.1. GTDB lineage: Bacteria > Planctomycetota > Phycisphaerae > Phycisphaerales > UBA1924 > UBA1924. Next base: position 1,066,487 of record JAJDDO010000024.1, on the reverse strand, counting down.
TTGAACTGCTCTCGCAGCTCGGCGATCCAATTCGGCTGCGGATGCTGCGTGTTCTCGAACGCGAGGAGCTTGCTGTTGGCGAGCTGGTGCGTGTGCTGCAGATACCCCAATCCTCCGGCTCTCGCCACCTCAAGGTCCTGCTCGATGGACAATGGGTATTCAAACGCACCTCCGGCCCGTCCGCCTTTTACCGGGTTGTCCTCGATGATCTCAGCGTGCAGCACCGAGCCCTGTGGGTTCCGATCCGCGATCAGCTCGGCGAGGACCCCGTCCACAGCGAGGACGATCGCAGGCTACACGCGGTGCTCGCCGAACGGATGACCGATTCGGAAGCGTTCTTTGGCGAACACGCCGGGCACTGGGATGATCTGCGTTCGGAACTCTTCGGGCAGCGTTTCACCGACCAAGCCATGCTCGGGCTTATCAACCCATCGTGGACCATCGCGGATCTTGGATGCGGAACTGGAAACTGCTCTGAGCTTCTCTGCCCCTGGGTGAAGCAGGTCATCGCGGTCGATAGCAGCCAAGCCATGCTTGATGCAGCCAAAGACCGTGTAGCAAACCGCAAGAACATCAAGTTTGTCAAGGGCAACCTCACCAAGCTCGGGCTTCAATCGGGTTCGGTCGACGCTGCGGTATGCTTTCTAGTCCTCCACCACATCGACGATCCCTCGGCATCACTCGAGGAAATGGCCCGCATACTCCGCGACGACAACGGCGGCGGGTGCGTGCTGATCGTTGACATGTTCGCCCACGCACGAGATGAATACCGCCATGCGATGGGCCACGAGCATCTTGGATTCACCGAAGAACAGATCACTGAACTGCTGAAGAACGCAGGATTCAAGAGCGTCGTTATCAATAAACTCCGCCCTGGTGTTGATGCATCCGGGCCTTCCCTCTTTGCCGCCGTAGCGCGGGTCTGAACCACCACGCCGGGGGATGAACCCGGATATCAACCCTGAAAAGGAAATCACATGACCGCAACCGCAACCGAACCAACACTCACCAAAGATGAGATCAACGGCGTGGACTTCAAAGTCCGTGACCTCTCCCTCAACGACCACGGGCGCAAAGAGCTCCGTCTTGCAGAGCACGAGATGCCCGGGCTCATGCAGCTCCGCAAGCAGTACGGCTCTTCCAAGCCGCTCTCGGATGTCAAGGTCATGGGCTCTCTGCACATGACCGTGCAGACCGCCGTGCTCATCGAGACCCTCACCGCACTCGGCGCTGATGTCCGGTGGTGCTCGTGTAACATTTTCTCTACCCAAGACTTTGCAGCGGCGGCGGTCGTCGTCGGTCGCCCCGAAGACGGCGGCACCCCCGAAAATCCAAAGGGCGTTCCCGTCTTTGCCTGGAAGGGTGAGACACTCGCCGAGTACTGGTGGTGTACACGCCAGGCACTCACCTGGCCCGACGGATCAGGACCAGACCAGATCGTCGACGACGGCGGCGACGCCTCGCTCTTCATGATCAACGGCGCGGAATACGAAGCCGCCGGATCGATCCCCAAGCACGACGCAACCAAGGACCCCGAAGAGCTCAAGCATGTCCTTGCAACCATCAGCTCGGTGATCGACGAGAATCCGGGTTGGTTTACCAAGGCAACCCCCGCGATCGAGGGCATTTCCGAAGAAACCACCACAGGCGTGCACCGGTTGTACCAGCTCGAAAAAGCCGGCACCCTCCCGTTCCCCGCCATCAATGTCAACGACTCGGTCACCAAGTCCAAGTTCGATAATGTCTATGGATGCCGCCACTCACTGATCGACGGCCTGAACAGGGCTTCCGATGTCATGCTCTCGGGCAAGGTCGCCGTCGTGTGTGGGTACGGCGATGTGGGCAAGGGCTGCGTGCAGTCGCTCCGCGGGCAGGGTTGCCGGGTGATCGTCAACGAGATCGACCCGATCTGTGCGCTTCAGGCCGCAATGGAAGGGCTTGAAGTCCGCCCGCTCGAAGAAGTTGTTGAGACCGCGGACATCTTTGTCACCACAACAGGCAACAAAGACATCATCACGCTTGATCATATGAAGCGGATGAAGAACAAGGCCATCGTCGGCAACATCGGGCACTTCGACAACGAAATCCAGATGGAGAAACTCCAGGCGGATTCCAATGTCGAGCGGATCAACATCAAGCCACAGTACGACGAGTTCGTGTTCAATGATCAGGGCAAGAGCATCCTGATTCTCGCTGAGGGGCGTCTGCTCAATCTCGGTTGTGCGACCGGGCACCCAAGCTTTGTGATGAGCGCTTCGTTCACCAACCAGGTGATCGCCCAGCTCGAGATCCACCAGAACCGTGACCAGTACGAGAACAAGGTCTATGTGCTTCCCAAGCACCTCGACGAAATGGTTGCTCGGCTGCACCTCGACAAGCTCGGCGCAAAGCTGACCGTGCTCACCGACGATCAGGCCAAATACCTCGACATCCCCGTTGACGGTCCATACAAGCCAGACCATTACCGGTACTAAAAATGATGACTGATTAAAACACACCGGGACAGCCTGCCGAAAGGTGGGCTGTCCTTTTTATGAACTGGACGATCGAGGACTGGCAATGGACACAGACCCCCCAAGGGTCGGCGGTCGTCGCACGCGCCCCGACCAACCCTACCGCAGCCCAGATCGGGCAGCTCCGCAAGAAATGCTCGCAATCGCAGGTTGGGGTTGCGATCGAGTCCGCGCGAGCGAAAGCGAAAGCCGCCCGCAAGTTTGAACCATCCCTCGCCGCAACGATCATGGGCGATTGTTCGGGGATCGAGATGTCCTCGTCAACCGCTTCGGCAAGGTACAAGGCCGCGCGGTTTGCACAGGAACTCGAACCAGAGAGCACGATTCTCGATCTCTGCTGCGGCATCGGAGGCGATTCGATCCAGCTTGCCCTCGCCGGACTGCACACCATTGGGGTCGACCGAGATGAAACCAGGGCGTGGATGTGCGCACAAAACGCAAAGATCGAAACCACAGTCTGCGATGTGCTCGATCCAGACCTGCCCGCAGGCGCGTTCCACCTTGACCCATCGCGGCGCACCGACGATGGGGCACGCTCGCGCCGGCTCGAAGACCTAAGCCCCGCTCCGGAAATCTGGAAGCTGATTATTGCCAAAAGGCACCACGGCGCGATCAAACTTCATCCCGGCGTGCACGCCGACGAGTTGCCCGCGGGCGAGATCGAAATCCTGTCAGAGTCTGGCAAGCTCACCCAGGCGGTCCTCTGGGTTGGCAAGCTCGCCAAATCAGCAAGGCGGGCAACCCTTCTGGGCAAGGATGGGAGTGTGCTCGCCCAACTCGCTGGCGACCCCGATCGGCCGACACAGGAATCCCCCATCGAACAGTTCATCCACACGGTCGATCCATCGGTCGAGCGTACCGATCTGATGAACGAGTTGCTTGCGGCGACTTCACTCTCGTTGGTGCATCCTGGAACCGGGCTCGTTACGGGATCGTCAGCATCCGCGCACCCGATGACCACCGCGTTTCGGGTGATCGATTCAATGGCGTGGCATCATGTCAAGGTCCGCGAGCATCTGCAATCACTGAACGCCGGGATCGTGGAGATCAAAACCCGCGGGCAGATCGTTGATCCTGATGAAATGCAAAGAAAACTCCGCGGCGACGGAGATCGGAAGCTGTGTGTGTTTATCTTGGCGATCGGCAAAGCCGTGCGTGCGATCATGACCGAGCGAGTGCCCGTGCCATGAGACCAAGGCACTGTAAAATCGGTTCAGTTATCCCTCGGCGGGCGGGCACGCCCGATGAACTTGGCGAGCAGCTCGCCGCGGCTGGAAACATCGAAGTGTCGATAGAGCGTAAGCACATGCTCGTGGACCGTTGCCCGTGTGATGCCGAACTCGAAGCCGATCTGTTTCTCGGAATCACCGAGGAGCAGTTGCTGGAGCACCTGCATTTTCCGCTTGGTGAGGGTGCTGATTTTGGGCTCGTCGCAGGCCGAAAGAAACCCGCCGATCTCGTGGCTCAGCGCGTTGTGGATGATCGCGATAATGGCCTGCTCGCGGGCGGTGAAATCTTGCTCACCGACACCCTTATGCAGCCAGAGCGTCGTGCATCGTCCCTCGATCGGGGTCTTGCAGATCGAGATAACATAGTCATCGATCCCACAAGCCCGGTGAACCTCATTGAAAGTCTTGGATCGATACCAGGTTCCCTGCCCCCAGATCTCATCACGAGAGAGCATCAGTGTCGATCCAGAAAACCTGCTCAGGTAGGGGTACTCGGGTGTGTGCTCGTATGGGATCGACTGGGCATACTCTCGCCATCGAGCCTCGGCCTCGTCGGAGATCCACCCGGCCCGATGCAGCCCGAGCGATCGCGGAGCGTCATCGGTCCCCGCACCGAAGTTTTCAATCTCAGAAGTGATCACCACCTGTGCGCCCACGACGGATCGCATCTTATTGAGCAGATGCAACCGCCATGCGTCGACATCAGCACCAAGCTCACGGCATTGGCCGATCAGCTCGTAGCACGCATGCACATCTCTTGCGGAGACATCAGAAAACATCAGCGGTCGCTCCTCCATCCGGGTTCATCTCCAGTGTACCGTCAGCCAAACACGAATGCCCATCATTTCTCACGAACGAGGTCCGATACCTCCGACGATTCAACAAACCACCGATCCCGTTGCGGAAAGCATGAGTAATGGCCCACATCCACGAAATATTCCAAGCCAATCCTACCACCTTCTCGTTTGAGTTCTTCCCCCCGAAGAACAAGCTCGGTGCCGAGAAGCTCTTTGAGCACATCCAAGAGCTTGAGTCTCTCCGGCCCGCATTTGTCTCGATCACCTATGGAGCGGGCGGATCTACTCGCGAGCTCACCCGCCAGATTGTGCACCAGACACGCGAACAAACCGGGCTTTGCACCATCCCGCACCTCACCTGTGTGAACCAGAGCGAGGTTGAGATTGACACCATCCTCGAAGACTATGTCAGCAAAAAAATCCGCAACATCCTCGCCTTGCGTGGTGACGCACCGTCCGACTGTGAACACGACTGGGGGACCGGGCGATTCAAGCATGCTTCAGAACTCGTCGCCCGCATCCGTCACTTCAAGGACTCCAACGGCGTCCCAGGCGGATTCGGAATCGGGATCGCCGGATTCCCAGAAGGACACCCCGACACCCCGAACCGGCTTGTCGAGATGGACTTCCTCAAGGCCAAGGTCGATGCGGGTGCCGATTTTCTGGTCACGCAGATGTTCTTTGACAATCACGATTTCTACGACTTCCGCGATCGATGCGAGCTCGCTGGGATCACCATCCCGATCTTGGCGGGAATCATGCCCGTGCAAAGCGTCGCAGGGATGAAGCGGATGGCGGATCTTGCGCGCGGGATGCACTTCCCCGCCCCGCTGCTTCGCGCGATCCGCAGAACGGATGGGTCAAACGATGCCATCCGCCGGATTGGTGTGCACTGGGCGACGGAACAGAGCCGCGAACTGCTCGATAACGCGGTCCGCGGGATCCATTTCTACACACTCAACTCGTCATCGGCAACAATGGATATCTACCGCACGCTCGGTGCCCGCGATTCGGGGCAGCTCGGCAGCGGCGCCACCCTGCCGTTCTAGTCTCGGCACGATTCAACGAGCCGATCAAAGAACCATTGCCCAAGCCGATCATCCGCTGTCCGTTCTGGGTGCCACTGGACCCCGATGTAGTAGCCTCGCTGTGGATTCTCTATCGCTTCGATCACGCCGTCTGGCGCATGGGCGAGCACACGCATTGATCCAGGATCGCTGACCGCTTGATGATGCTTTGATCGGACCATCCCAGACTGAAACTCTGCATCGCTCGCAACGAGAATCTCATGCTCGTTCTCCCAGTGCTGATCGTGGGTCATCAGTGAATCGGGCATGTACTGATCGAGCTTCCCGCCCGAGCACAACGCCATCATCTGCATACCAAGGCAGACCCCGAGCACCGGCGTGTTGGGCCTTCTCTGTTCAAGGGCTTCGAGCAGTCGGGTCTCAAATTCTTGACGAACCGTGTGGACCGCGGTGGTCTTTGGATGCGTTGGCACGCCGAACGGCTCGGTCTTTGGATCATCCCCCCCAGAGAGCACGAAACCGTCAAACCGGTCGAGGATCTCGTCAAGGTGCCCAAGGCATGGCTCGATCACCACACCAATGCCGCCCGCAGCCCAGATCTTCTGTCCATACGCTGATGTGCAACGGATAGTCTGGTGCCCATTGCGATCGAGCAGGTCCGGGGTGATCGCGATCAGCGGTCGAGGATGGGGTGATGGAGTATTCATCTGCTTCATTGTCGGTCCGGACTGGGTGCAAAGTCCAGCTTCGCCCGATACAGTATTCCTATGCAGGTCCGAACCATACTCCTCTGGATCATCATCGCCGGCCTCCTCGGCGGTGTGGTCGTCATTTCTCGCCAATCCACCGTCAAAGCCCACACGCAGGAGCAGGATTCTTGGCGCTCGCTGCCCATAGATGCAGCGCGGGTGGTTGCCTTGGTACGAACAGTTGAGGGGCTTGACGACCAAAGAGTTGAACGGGCAGGCGAGGGCGAGACTGGTTGGATCGTCTATTGGGGCGGGGATGGGCATCGGCAAAGCTGGGCCGGCGACGAACGCCGGGCCCGTGCGGGCATCCGAAACCTCGCAACCCAGCGGATCGCCATCAGTGAGGACGATGCCATTGCCGATCTGTCCGGGACCATCCGAGTCATCGACGCGGATGGAAAGCAGACCGATATCGCCTTTGGATCAACACCGGCCGGCGGGTACATTCCTATCCGTGTCGATGAACGAGACAACGAGGGGATCGTCCAATCTCGGTGGTTTGGTCGGGTTGAAAGCGAGCTCAAGGACGCGATGATCACCACCGGTTTCCTGCCTTGGCGTTCAGAAAAACTGTTCGCCGTCACCCCATCGCAAGTCGAAGAAGTTTCTCTCCAAGCTGGAGCGAGCACCGTTACGCTGAGCCGCGAGATCGGCGGATGGATGATCTCCAAACCGTTCCAAGCCAGGGCTTCGGATTCGACGGCGGACAATCTGGTCGGATCACTGCTCGAGCTGAGCGCACTGAGCTTCGTCGAGCGAGTTGACAAAGCGATCCAAGACGGATTCGAGACACCGATCGCTACGGTTTCAGTGCAGGCTGATTCTGAGGCGGCGGTGCTCGTCATCGGCGGGCAGGCCGATATGGATGGCGAAGTATTCTTTGCCCAGATCTCGACCAACTCAGGGTCAAGCGTGATCCAGATCAAGGGCAAGGACCTGAGCTCGCTGACTCCCACACCCGAAGCCTACATCAGCAAGGTTCCCAGCGATACATCACCGTCGGACATCTCTCGGATCTCGATCACGGGCAAAGACGGGCGGACCCGATTTGAGGCCGTCCGCAAAGCCGGGGATTGGATTGTCGACGGGGCCATCGCGACCCCGCAATATGTACAAGCGCTCACGCGGCTGGTTGATGTCACCTGTACAAAGCCCGCGACGGGCATACGCGTGAGCAGCAAGAACGACGATGACGATTCCTCCGGTGCTGTCCACCTCTTCAATCAGAGCAACACAGAAATCGACATGTTCACCTTCTCGCTCGGTCCAACAGACGACGGGCTTCGGCTTGTGCTCAGCAAAGACCTCTCCGATGTCGATCGTGTCAACTGGTATTGCACGAGCGACGAAGCCGTCGGTACGGGCGCCTGGCTCACCGCTGCGGCCAGCCGCCGAAGCAACTAGGCCCGGCAATCAGCCCAACGCTTGAGTCGATGGATATTGAACTCAGCGTGGAGCAGTCACCGCGAACGAGGCAATATCCGTCCGCATCTGCATCCCCTCAAACTGGATCTCTTTGCAAGCCTGATAGGCCAGTTTTCGGGCCAACTCCGGGGTCTCGCCGAGTGCGGTGACACCCAGCACCCGCCCGCCGGCGGTAATCAGATTCCCATCAGGATCGAGCTTGGTCCCCGCGTGGAAGACGAACACATCGTCCATCGCTTCGGCCCTCTCAACACCTGTGATTCTGTCCCCGAGCTGAGGATCCTTCGGATACCCCTTGCTGGCGAGCACCACACAGACCGCGTGCTTCTCATGAAAACGCAGGTCAATCTCATCAAGCCGACCCGATGCGGTGGCGACAAGCAGCTCGAGCAAATCAGATTCCATCCGAGCAAGCAGCGGCTGACATTCCGGGTCGCCAAAGCGGACATTGAACTCGAGCACCTTCGGGCCGCCCGCCGTGAGCATCACGCCCGCGTACAGCACGCCGCGGAACTCGATCTCATCACGCCGGAGCGCATCGGCAGCCGCCACAAACACATCAGTCTCAAGCTGACGCATGACCTGCTCAGAAATCGTTTCGGCGGGGCAGAACGCGCCCATCCCGCCGGTGTTCGGTCCTGTGTCCGCATCGCCGAGCCGCTTGTGGTCTTGGCAGGGCGGGAGGATCATGATGTTTTTTCCGTCCATCAACGCCAGCACCGAGACCTCGGTGCCGTTGAGCATCTCTTCGACAAGGATGGTCTTCCCGGCGTCGCCGAACACGCCGCCCCGCATCATCGCGTCGATCGCGTTGAGTCCTTCTTCATTGGTCTTCGGGATCACCACACCCTTGCCCTTGGCAAGACCTGCGGCCTTGATGACATACAACTCATCACGCGAACGAAGATATTCGGTCGCGTGCTCGGGGCGATCAAAGATCCGCGCTTCCGCGGTGGGGATGGATGCCGATCGCATAAACTGCTTAGCGTAGGACTTGTCGGCTTCAAGCTTGGCCCCGCGTGCGTCGGGACCAAACACCCACCGCTCGGTCCCATCGCCCCTGATCCTGAGTTGATCTGCCCATCCGAGGGCGAGCGGCTCCTCAGGACCGATCACCACCAAGTCGATTGCTTTACGATCACAGAACTGTTTGAGCCGGTAAATCTCTTCTGAGGACACCGGGACATCGACGGGCTCGGCGAGCCGGGCGATCCCGGGGTTCGAGGTGTGCGTCGCGTAGAGTGTCTTGAGCATCGGGGATCGGGAGAGCCCGAGCGCAAGGGCGTGCTCACGCCCGCCGCCGCCGATGAGAAGCACATGAATGGGGTCAGTGAGAACCATGCGCCGATCGTAGGCTCGGGGCTCAATCGGTGCCCACCGGCATCGGGCCACCCATAAAAAAAGCCGGGAGAGCATCGTGCCCTCCCGGCTGAATCTTCATTTTTTCACGCCCTCAATCACGGACATCCGGCATTAAACACGGCGAGGTACGCGAAGACATCCTGGAGGTTGTAAAGCCCATTTTGGTCAAAGTCGCCGAGCCCGGTCTGGGCATTAAACTCATCCAAGAAAGCAAAGACATCTTGCAGATTGAGGACTTGATCCTCATTGATATCTGCTAAGCAACCCTCAACACACTCTGGATAGGAACTGAAATCTGATGGCACGAAGTCCGGATCAACGCCGTTGCCCTCGGAGAGCCCGATGATCCCGTCATTTCCGCCTTCGAGGGTCTCCCAAGAAATCGCGATCTCGCCCGAGAAGAACATCTCGATCTGGAAGGTGTTCTCGTTGCCGCCGCTGTACTCGGTCACCCGGTCCCAGCTGACGACCATACGGTCTTTGAGCTGCCGGTACCGCACGGTGCCCGAATCGCTCGGGTTCAGATCATCAAACCGCCCGGCGATTCGCAACTCGCTGAAATGGTCCTCGATGGTCTCGGTGTAATCGGTATCCGAGTTGCCAAAGGTGATGTACCCGTTTGATCCTACAAAGAACGAGGTGAAGGACTGCCCGTAAAGCACAACGGATTCGCCGCCGGTGATACTGACCGATTCAGAGTCATCATCCGAGAGCGAGATCGAGGTTCCGACCGTTGGATCGAACGGCAGCATCCCGCCATCGAGCATCGTCATACACGCCGCGTATCCTTCAACACCTGCGATCGGTGTAAACAACGCGCGGGATCCCTCAACAGCAAAGGATGTGATTTCCTCTGAGAAGAAATCGGGGATATCCGGGGTCGTAAAGGTGTAGCCGGCGCCCGCGTTGTCGTGGTACGAAACATTGCCCGCCGGATCTGTAAACTCAACCGCATAGAAATACGATGTGTTATCGCTCAATCCCTGCAGACCGACAGCGTGCATTTCAACAAACGAGTTGGCCGAAGCCGAATCGTTCAACGCGCCCATCGATGTTCCATAGAACACCGTCGCCGCCGCGGGCTCATCGGTACGGGTATGAATGTCCGCGCTCCGAGGCTCGATGTTGGATGCCGCAACCTGAACCAGCCCGGGGGAGGTGCAGTCAACGGTCATGGTAGCCAAGACCTGTACATTGGTCGAGCCATTCCCATCATCCGCATCGAAATACTCCGCGGTGATCGTGTCGCCCTCGGAGACAAGAATGTCCGCTCCGTTGGAGTCTGCGAAACTGAAGCTTCCCTCGAATGTCGCCGACGCGGGATCCTGCTCGGTCAGCACCAGCATGATTCCTGATGGATCGGTATCCGAGAACACCTGCACACTCACCGAATCCACAACCGTATCCGAAGTGTTCAGATCGCAATCGACCACGCGGACCGTCTGAGATCCCGAGCAGTTCACGAGCGAGGCGTTAAACGCCACCAGCCCATCGGACGAGCAGTTGATGATCGAGCCTGTCGCGGTCGCGCCGAAGGTTTGTGTAGCGCCCGATGAAATATTGAATCCGCTGACCTCGACGGCGTACACGCCCGCGGGAGGATTACTGATTGCAACCTGCTCGATGTTGTTTATCCCATCCCGGTTCGTCTGCACCGCAGGTGCACCCGGATCCGCAGGGTTCAGCGTCCACGGAAGATGCAACCCGCTGGTGGGATCGATCACACGCAGATCGAGGTCATTGATGAGCACAGGATCCACATTCGGCGTGCCCGGAGCATCGTCCCAGGCAATCGTGACCTTGAGTTCTGCTTGGCCGGGAGCGACGATCACCATAAACCGGTAAACCCCGCCCTGCGAGACATCGCCCTCGATGACATTTTCAGCGAGCACGGCATCAACCGCTTCGGTGCCTCGTATTGAACCATACCCGTATTGATAGTCCGGCCCCACATTCCCGCGGTCAACCGCGGTATTGGCAAGGATGGACTTGAGCGTGGCGTTCATCGGATCAGACCGATCAGGGAAAGTGGCGCGGTATTGCTGAATAATAAGCGCCGAAATCCCGGTCACGGTGGGAGCCGCCATCGAGGTACCGCACTTGGTCGTGTAGCTCGATGATCCGGAGGAACTGGTCGAAGTCACACCCCCATCGCCGCCCGCTTCGCATCCCGGTGCAGAGATATCAGGCTTGATCCGCCCATCATCGACCGGACCCCACGAGCTAAAGCTCGATGTCAGATCGGTATCGGAATCAACCGAACCAACGGTGATGTGGTTCTTTGCACCCGCAGGCGGGGCGGTTGAAAAGTACTCGCCGAAGTTTCCATTGTCATCGCCTATACAGCGGCTGGATTGGCGTTCGTTTCCGTTGGCCCACACAATTCTGAACGGATCGCCGAGCGATCCCCGAGTAATCGCGTCAATCAACGCGGAGGTCACGCCATAGTTCCCGGTCCAATCACACGGGTAACCGTTGGGTGCGGTATTGGTGCCGATCGAGTTGTTTGAGATGTCGGCCCCGTAGACCCCGATCGCGTCTGAATAATCCGCTTCAATATCACCCGGATCGGTGTAGAGGAATCCTTGTGATAACCCACCCTCCTGCTCAAAGCCATAGGAGATCAGATCGACGCCCGGCGCCATCCCCCGGTTGGAAGCATTGACGGTGCCGTCTCCACCCACTGTGCCACCAACATGGGTCGCGTGATCCGAGGTTGGTGCAGTATCCGAAGCGCCAACGGTCAAGCGTGGCCCAAAGTCATTATGAGATGCCATGCGCCCGCCGTCGTAGATAAGCACATCGACGCCCGATCCATCAAGATCATACGGTGCGGTGTTCAGTGTATCGGCACCGACAAGTACCCGGTTGGATGCGTTTAGACCCGACATCTGAGGCAATGGCGGCTCGACCCACATCACCGAATCATCGGCGACCAGAGCATCAAGCGAGCTGGCGGGAATGTGCATCACCGCGGAGTTGATCGAGTAGATCTCCGATGAGAGCTCCGCGCCGATCTCTTTCGAGAGCCGAGCGGATGCATTCTTCACATTTATGTCCTTGTGAAACATGACCACAACCGCGAGGAGTGGATCAAGATCGTTGGCAGCGAGTTCCTCGCGCGTCACGAGACCAGACTCCGCAAACTCGTTGAGCCGGGGATGCTTGTTCAAATCGGTCTTCGAGAGCATCCACGGGTGAACGAGCCCATTAAGCAGATCGTTGTGCTGCTTGCGTGTGACATCGATCGAATCAATCGAAATCAGCGCCGAGCGTGATATGCTTTCTATCTGAGCATCGGCGTCCAGCCTCGCGAAGTAGCTCGTGCCGCCCAGCGATGACTGCAGATGCAATCCGCTCAGCGCCAATGCCGACTTCTCATCTGCGAAGAGCGCATGATCGAAGTGAACGATCACATGCGAATCGATCCGATTGGCGACCAGCTGCTCTGCACGCGACTGTAACGCTGCGGGGCTCATCGTGCGGACCGCGTCATTGAATCCTGAACTCCACTGGACACTCTGCGTCCGAGCGGCGGTCGACTGAGCCGAGGCTCCGACTGCGAGTCCAGAAATCAGAAAAAGCCCAATGGCGACTCGGGACGAATACCCGGTGATCATTTTGGAACACATCGTGTGCGAACTCCCCATTCATATTGTGTATGCAACCCCGACGCCGGCGAACAAATGCCGATCAACAGAAATCAGCGATTGATCCATCATCCCGAAAATGAGCCGCGCTGTCAAGCGCTGTGTGGAGCTAGTTTCGCAGAAATCACGCCAATTTCATCGGATTTCACACGATCATGGTGCCAAAGCATCAAGGCACATCTGGACAATCGCCTCGCGAGGATGCCCGACCCCTCGAGCATCGTCTGATCGAAGCTTGAACTCGACCTCTCCTTGCTCGATGGTCTTTGGTGAGATCGTGAGCCGGATCGGGAGCCCGATCAGGTCCGCATCCTTGAACTTCGGGCCCGGACGCTCCGCACGATCGTCGATGAAGACATCGATACCATGCCCGGCGAGTTCATCGCTCATCGCGGAAACCGCCTCTTGCACCTCGGGCTCATTGGGCTTGATCACCACAAGGTGAACATGGAACGGCGCGATGGCCGCGGGCCAGATGATCCCGTTGTCGTCGTGCGACATCTCGACGCACGCCGCGAGGGTCCGGCTCACACCGATGCCGTAGCAACCCATGATCACCGATTGCTTCTTCTGATCTTTGTTGAGCACATCGAGCCCGATCGCTTCGGAATACTTCGTCCCAAGCTTGAATATATGCCCCACCTCGATGCCCTTACGCTCCTGCAGCACCGAACCAGCAACACGCGGTGAGGGATCACCGCCCTGGGCGTTTCGAATATCGGCAACCTGGATCTTGCCGCCGCGGATTGCGTCGCCCATGTCCCGTGACCAGTTGAACCCGGTGACATGATGATCCGGCTCATCGGCGCCGGTCGCCCATGACGCACCGGCGAGCGCATCGGGATCAACAACAAGGAGAAGATCAATGCTCGAGCATACCCTCGGCGAAACATACCCGATCACAAACCCGGCGGCCTTCGCTTCGCCCTCGTCGGCAAGTTCTACCGAGCACCCGATCGCATCGCGCACCTTTGATTCATTGACCTCATGATCGCCTCGCACCACCGCGATCACCCATCGCGGGGATTCTTCCGTTGTGCGAAGGACAATCGATTTGAGCATCCCGCTCGGCGTGGTCGAGAGGTGCTCGGCGACGCTGTGAATCCCGGGCATGTTCGGCGTGTGGTGCTTGACAAGCTCGGAATCGGCAGCGACCTCAAACGACCATGCACGCTCGCCGATCTCGGCTTTCTCAACATTGGCCGCGTACCCGGATTCTTGGCAGACCAGGATCGTGTCCTCGCCGGCTTCACAGTTCACCATAAACTCGTGCGAAGCGGAACCACCGATCGGCCCGGCCTCCGCTTCCACCGCCGAAAAATCTAACCCACATCGTGTGAATATATTGGTGTATGCCCGGTGCATTTTGTCGTAGGTTGCATTGAGCCCCGCATCGCCATCAAGATCGAGATGGAACGAATACGCATCCTTCATAATGAACTCACGCCCACGCAACAACCCAGCCCGCGGACGGAACTCATCGCGAAACTTCGTCTGGATCTGGTACAGGTTGAGCGGGAACTGCTTGTAGCTTGTCAATGCGCCGCACATCAGGTCCGTGATGACTTCTTCATGAGTCGGACCCAACGCAAGCTTTCGCCCGTGACGATCTTCAAGGGTGAAGAGCAGATCGCCGTAGTCAATATCGCGCTTGGTGCCGGCGTACAACTCCATGGGCTGGAACGCGGGCATGAGCAACTCGGAGGCACCGGCAGCATCCATCTCTTCGCGGATGATCTCGGACACCTTTCGCAATGAACGCCACGCGAGCGGCAGGTAGTTGTACACCCCCGCCCCCACCTGACGGATAAACCCCGCCCTGATCATGAATACATGCGAAGGCATCTCGGCATCCGAGGGCGCCTGGCGGACCGTCGGAATCAGGGTCTGCGACCAGCGCTGGACGCTCCCTCGGGTGGACTTGGCGATACATGATGTGGTGTGTGTGCTCGACATAGTGCACGAGTGTACGCCCGATGGGGCGACAGACCCATAGCTGCTGTGCCACGAAACAAGAACTTATCGAGCGGGGCGTTCGTGAAGGGCCCTTTGGGCATCGAACGATTTGACCTCATACGAAGCCCCGGCGCTGCCCTGCCCGAGGACACTGCGTTTCGACCAGTACTCGTATTCCCCTTGGGCGCTCGGCGTCACCTGGCGGTCATGCGACCACCAGCACGAACTGAGCGAGACGGACAGATCACCCGCGAGATCAGCGAGTTGGATATTGGAAAAATCGACCAGAGGCATCTCGATGCTGATCTCGAGCTGCTCGTCTCTTGTATCCGACTGGACATCAAGCGTCGCCAATCGCCCCGCAAGCACGCCGCGGTCAATTGTAGAGCCCACGAGATCAAGATCGGCATTTGGATCAAAGTCCCGTTGTACGCTGCCAACGCGAATCGGCCAAACAACCCGACGAATCCCTAGGCTTGCCGCGATGTACGCGCCCTGCAAGATCAACTGCGTGTGCTTGGCCGAGGAGTTTTCTTGGGTGAACGAATCCTGATCCTCCGGCGGATACCCCGTCTGATCCGGGATCTGACCGAGCCCATAAATTTCAGCCTGCCGCGACACGGCTCGATCAACAGACGGGAGTAACAAATCCAGATCTGTCGCCCCGCCCCACCAGCTTGCGAGCACAACGGAGGGTTCTGCCCCACCGCGTACGGTTTGCTCGGCTGCGATCGCTGCAACGACCGCCGACTCCAGACCGCCGTCGGAGAGTATGAGGCATCGTTCTTGAGAGATCCGTGGGATCGGCATGGCTTGATTCTATCGGATTCGGGAGAGTTCGGTGCCCCAATCGGGTCTCGAACCATGTTTTTTCATCGCCGCTCCCCGATTGCGGGATCTGCCCGGCTGTCGAGGCGCAGGTTCCGCGGATCTAATGATTGGGCGTCGGTGCCCGAAAGTTGCTCAGATCGATCGATCGGAAGTATTCGATCGTCCTGACGAGCCCATCGCGGAGTTCGGTGGTGGGCTCCCAATCAAGGTGTCGCTTGGCGAGTGTGATATCAGGCTGACGCTGGAGCGGATCATCCTCGGGCAATGGGCCGGCATTGACGATCTGGCTCGATGAGCCGGTCAGCTCAACAATGATCTCCGCCAGCTCTCTGATCGTGAACTCTCCGGGGTTGCCGATATTGATCGGGCCGACGAGATGATCCGATTCCATCATCCGGATGATCGCCTCTACAAGGTCATCGCGATAGCAGAAAGAACGCGTCTGCGACCCGTCACCAAAGATGGTGATGTCCCGATTCTCGAGTGCCTGAATGATAAAATTGGAAACCACCCGCCCATCGAACGGGTGCATCCGAGGACCAAAGGTGTTGAAGATCCGAACGATCGCGACATCAAGATTGTGCGAGCGTTTGTAGTCCATGAACAGCGTTTCTGCTGCCCGTTTGCCCTCGTCGTAGCAAGCGCGAGGCCCAAGCGTGTTGACATTTCCTCTGTATGACTCAGGCTGAGGATGTACGCTCGGGTCGCCGTAGACCTCACTGGTCGAAGTCTGAAGAATCTTGGCTCCGCATCGCTTGGCCATCCCGAGCATGTTGATCGCGCCCATAACAGAAGTCTTCATAGTCTTGATTGGGTTGTACTGATAATGCCCAGGAGCTGCGGGGCAGGCAAGATTGTAGATCTCATCGACCTCAAGCCAGAGTGGATGGGTCACATCGTGACGGATCAGCTCAAAGTTGTCCAGCTTGAGCAGGTGCTTGACATTTGACTTCTGAGAAGTAAAAAAATTGTCGAGGCAGATGACATCATGCCCGTTGGCGGTCAGCCGTTCGCACAAATGACTTCCAAGAAATCCGGCCCCGCCGGTCACGAGCACTCTCTTAATTGGCATACGCAAAGACCCCATTGGTTAGGCGTTGGTGGCGGCCGACGAGCTCTTCCGCTCCGTCGCGATCTGTCGTGCGTACCGGATCATCGCGTCCATCGGCGACCAGCCCGGCGCCCAGTTTAGCCCCGACTTTGTCTTGCTCATATCCGCACATGTGTAATGCTGATAGGTCGGGATCATCTCCGCGGGCATCTCAAAGTACCTCGGCTCAACCGATTCGCCCAACGCCTCATTGATTGCTTCGACGATTTGATTAAACGAAGTCGTCTGCCCAGATCCAAGGTTGTACACCCCCGGCTTCACGCCGGGCTCGGCGCCCGCGAGGGTGCAGGAGACCACATCTTCAACGAAGATCTGATCACGCTCATGCTCGCCATAGTTGAACAGCCCGGGCTGCTTGCCGTCCAAAACCTGGTTGGTCAGGTGCCAGACCATCGATGCCATTTTGCCCTTGCGCCACTCGCCCGGGCCGTAGACATTGAAATACCGCAGCCCGACAACATGAGGCAGCGGCTCGCCCGCCGATTCCCGTTTCTTGAAGAACCGGAAGACTTCCGCGTCCATCAACCATTTGCTAAATCCATACACATTGTTCGGCTTGCCCGCGAGCTCAAGCCCGAACGGCGTCCGCTGCTCGGGTGAACCATAAGTTGCCGCACTCGATGCGTAAACCAATGGGACCTCACACTCGATGCATGATTCGAGGATCTCTGCGAACGGTTCGGTGTTGGCTCGCAGCATCTTCTGCTCATCGAACTCAAGCGTGTCTGTGATCGCTGCGAGGTGAAACACCGCCTTGGGCTGAATCCCCAAGAGTGCCGGTTGCCAGTTGAGATCACCGACCGAGTCAGAGAGCACCGTGCCCTCAAAGCCCCCGACGCCCGCACGATCGCACGCCTCGACAATGTTGGCATAAGAACCGGTACGAAAATCATCGACGACATAGATATGCGCACCCGGGTGACGCCGCATGAGTTCCGCAACAAGGTTGGCCCCGATGAACCCCGCTCCGCCGGTCACGATAAATGATGTTTCCGCACTGGTCATAGACGATTGTACGCGCCCCGATTCGCCAAAGGTCACCCACCCGATCCCTCGGTCTCATCGAGCGGGGGCAGCTTGAGCAGTTGCCCGATACTGATGTCATCGATGCTTGATAAAGTATCCCTGTTGTACTCAAAGATCATCTGGGCATGCCGCGACGAGCCGTAGAAACGCTGGGCAATTTTGGAGAGCGAATCGCCCGATTGAACAAAGTACTCGACCACCTTGGATGGGCGTGCTTTCTTTGCATCGCTCCCCTCGCCGCCAACGCTGTCCGCGACCAAGATTCCCTGGATATTGTCCGGATCAACTGGGATACGCAGGACCTGCCCGACCTTGAGCCGCTTGGGATCGACCCGCGGGTTTGATCGCGCGATCGCGTCCCAGCGTTCGCTCGATCCGAACAGCTTGCGTGCGATTGATCCCATATTTTCGTCTTTGAGGACAATGTACTCGGTGAACTTTGGCTCGATCAACTCCGCGGGTTCTTCTCGGGCATCGAGATCGGTGATTACGCGGGGAACTTCAACTCTGATCGGCTCAGGTTCTTGCGGCTCTGGCTCGACCACCGGCTCGGGGATCGGTTCATCAACAACCGGTTGATCCAGATCATCGGGCTGGGCTGCGAATGTGATTCGGGGCGAGTCATCCCGCTCCGGTTCCCACATCCAATACACACCTATCCACACCAGCACCAGCAGGCAGAGCCCAACAAAGACCTTGGATGATCGTTCTTCCATCGCAGCGCTCCCTGGTCGCGCCAAGTGTACTACACACCGGGAACACTCACGCCTGAGCAGATTCCTCGCTTGCACGCCGCTCTCGCTGAAGTTCGAGATCCTTGCGCCATGACCAGACCATCGGGGCCGCAACCGCGACCGATGAGTAGGTCCCGACGACCACGCCACAGAGCAACGCGTAACTAAACGCATGCACACCCGGCCCGCCCTTGATGTACAAGAACAGAATCGCAAGCAGCGTCGTCCCCGAGGTGATCACAGTACGCGAGATCGTCTGGTTGATCGCAGAGTTCACAACCGCCTTGGATGCGTAGCTGAGCTTGCCCCGATCCTCGCGGATACGGTCCATAATGATGATCGTATCATTGAGCGAGTAGCCAATAATTGTCAGCAACGCCGCAACAAGGTTCAGGTCGATCTTGAACGGCTCGAGCATCAGCATGCTGGTCACCCCCGAGAAGGACTCTTTGTCATAGATAATCTCAGCCAACGCAATCAACCCGATCACGACAAGTACATCGTGGGTCAACGCAACGATCGCAGCAGCCGAGTACCGCACAGAACCGAACCGCACCCAGATATAGATCAGGATCAGCATCAGCGACAACAGCACCGCTGCGAACGCGGTCGCTCGGAAGTTTTCCGCAATCGCGGGGCTGAAGTTCTGCACACTGAGCTGATCAGAGCTTTCTGCTAAGGCCGCGATAACCAGTTCCCACTCACGCTGGGCGACCGAGGTCTGCCACGCGTTGGCGTTGGTCGAGTATCCTATATCCGTGTCTGAAACAAGCAGTACCGCGGACTGCACCGCATCGGCGCTGCCCTTGATCACCACCAACTCGCTCGAACGCCCGAGGACATCAAGGAAGTCATCCTTGCGTCTGAGCAGATCAAGCCGATGCTCGAGGCTCTCGAGGGTTTGCGTCGGGGTGATATCCTCGATCACGATCGCCACGCCATCGACAAAGCTCTTCACATTCCTGCGAAGCTCGGGCTGATTGATGTTCTCGCCAAGCCGGCTGGTCACGACCGGATAAACCGGGGCGCCCGCGGAATCTGACACGAGCGATCCCGCGAACGACAACGCGGGGGGCACATCGAGCATCTCGGCGAACTCGCGGATAATCGCATCGCCGACATCTTTTCTCGAAGTGGCGTAGGTTTTGATATTGAATACATCACTCGTGATGTTGTCATCCGCTGGGTTGACCGGCACGATCTCGGCAACGCGAAGCGGACGGATCAGGCTCAGTTCATCAACCGATTCGCCCAGGGCGTGCACTCGGTCTTCGACCTCTGAGCGTGTTAAGGTCATCGGCTGCCCGCTCGCTTCATCTGTTTTCAATGCGAGGGTAACCTGGGTGCCGCCGCGGAACTCGGTATCGAGCATCGCCGCGCCCTGCGAGTAGACCATCCACGCGCCGAAGCCCACCGCAACTGTTGAGAGCACCAACGAGAACCACCGCAACCCGATCCAGTTGATATTCGGATGCAGGACCGCTTCGAGTGGCTTGACGATCATCGGGAGCATCCGCATCTTGCGGATGCGAATCCGATCGACCAAGATGTGCATGATGATGTTGTTAAAGAACAGAGCGCTGATCATCGTGCAGACCACGCCGATCCCGAGCGTGATCGCAAACCCGCGGATCTCTTGGGTGCCGACCTTGGCGAGCACGAAACAAACAATCAGGTTGGTCACATTGCCGTCAACGATCGAGCTGAGCGCCTTCTGCTTACCAACGCGGACCGCCTGGCGGAGGTCGAGCCCCTTACCAAGCTCCTCGCGGATGCGCTCGTAGATCAGCACATTGGCGTCCACCGCCATACCAAAGGTCAGGATAATCCCCGCAATACCCGGCAGCGTCAACGACGCCCGGCTCAGCGCCAACGCACCAAGAATCAGCAAGGCGTTGATCGCCAAGCAAAGCACCGCGACCACGCCGTACCCGAAGTAATACATCACCATAAACATAGAAACCACGATCAACGCGAGTATGCCCGCCCTGATCCCGGCGTCCAGATTGTCCTGCCCGAGCTCGGGCGCAATCGTATTTTCAGAGATTGGTTCAGCGCTGAGCTTGGCCTGCAGTGAGCCGGCGTTCAAAACGCGAGCGACATAATCTATCTCTGCGGGGGTAAAGTCGCCCTGAATAATGCCGTTGCTCGAAATCCGCCCGTTGAGGTTCGGTGCGGTAAACACCTCGTCATCGAGCAGAACCGCCATCGGCTCGCCGAGGTTCGGTCCGGTCAGATCGCCGAGCAAGCTGGCACCGACCGGATCCATCTTGAACCCGATCGCGGGCTTCCCGAGCTGGTCGCTCGTCTGGAATGCTCGTTCAACAGCCCAATGCCCGTCGTCCTGGGTCATGCGAAGGTTGCGCGCATCCCATGCGAGCATGTAGTACTCGCCCTCATACTCTTCAACGACATATCCACGGCTGCGAAAGAAGGCCGACGGATTTGCCTGCAGACTCTCAAACTCTGAAACCGTGTCGTACCACGAGTCGATCTTGTTAATTCTGAACCACTGCGCATCGCGTGCCGACGCCTGGCGCGGGCCTTTTTCCTGCAGCGTGGATCGAAGCTGCAACTCCTGGGGGTGTACATTTTCTGGGTTTGTGTTCGAGCCGCCGGTCGGGTCACAGGTGATCCGGAAACTCAGCACGCCCGCCGCCTGAACCAGCCGCTTGAGGTCCGCGGTGTCATCGAGAGAATCGCGTTTATCGTCGTATGCGTTGTAAGCCGCGACCACCCGGTCGAGCTGGTCGGTCAACTCCGGATGCCGATCGCGGATCCGGTCGAGCGCCCGCTTGCGTGGGCTATCGAACTCGAGGAACTTGTCCTTCTCGGTGGTCGCCCGGTCGTTGCGGATAAACTTTGATTCGGTCGAGAGTTCCAGCGCCCTGCGAACCAGCCGCTGGCTGACCGCATTGGCGAGGGTCAGATCGCGGATGTTGTCGTACTCGATCTCGGCATCGGCCGCGAGCAGCGCCAGCTCGTCGAGCCGGTTCTCATCCGCACCGGTCCGCCCCGCCAGATCCAACGCGGTTCGCATCGCATCGGAGGTATCCTTCGCCTCAGCTGCACGCTGGAGGTCCGCACGCATCGCTGCACTCGCTGCCCCGAGCCGATCAAGCTCCGCCGCACGCTCGGTTTCGCCCAATCGCATCACGCGATCAAACTCATCATCCGAGATCGCCGTGCCCGAAAGCTTCTCGAGCTCGAGCTCGTAGGCCTCCTTGAGCTTGGTCACATGCTCGCCCGGCAGAGGCATGGTGATCTCGAGCCGGTCTTGCCCCTGGCGGACGATCGAAATCTCGAACAAGCCGTTGGGGTCGATGCGCTGCTTGAGCACATCGATGACTTTGGGGATCACCTCGTTGGCGTTCTCGGTCGCGTTCAGCTGCACCGAGTAGGTCAGCGAAGCACCGCCCTCGAGGTCCTTGCCAAGGCCGATCTTCTCGCCTGCGGGGAATGATGCCCAGAACGCGATGACAAGCATCGCGATGGCAATCAGTGAGTTGCGGACAAAGTGTCGCATGTGTGTAAACCTCGTCAGCGGATCTGCACCCCGTAGAGAGATGCACCCGCGCGTTCAGATCGGGTTGCCCCGTGTTGGTGTTCGTTCGTGGATACCGTTCGTTTATTTCTCATCAACGCCGTTGACAGCGTAATCGTCTTCCTCAACCTCTGGCTTGGATTCCGAACGCAGCACCTGCTGCACCGCGCCGCGGGCAACGCGGAGCCGAGAGTTGGATGCTCGGTCCGTCTCGATCAGCAGCTCTTCGCCCTTGATCTCGATGATGGTTCCGATGATCCCGCTAGAGGTCTGCACCTTGTCACGCTTGCCGATCGCACTCAGCAACGCAGCGCGGCGTTTTTTCTCTTTGCGGCCCGACATCGTGGTCATCAGGATCATCCCGACCATCATCACCATGATGATGAGGAAGAATGAACCGCCAAATGGGCTCGCGGGTGCAGCGCCTCCGCCCGCCGGAGCTCCGTCCGCACCGACAACAGGGGTACCAGATCCGCCGGTCGCGGGGTCGCCGATCATCCGGTCCGCCTGCGCAAGAACAGGGTTCGACCACATCATCAAGATGGTGGGAGTATTCATTCGTTCGTGCCTTTCCATCCCTTCGCGGGATGCTTATTCCAGTGAGCGGGGATCCTAGGACCCCTGCACCCGCTTTGCGGGCAGCCAGCCCGGAATTCCCGGTCCAAATCAGTCATTGGGAATGGGTAAGCGACGCCTTCACCAGTTCATCCAGATGCGGCCGCTTGGAAACAAACCCCGACCAATCATCCTCACGGATCGCAGACCGTAAATCTGAGGTCAATCGCTGAAAAAACCGCAGATTATGCAGCGTGACCAAAATCGGCCCGAGCATCTCGCCCGCGTTGAATAAATGCCTCAGATACGCCCGCGAGAACGGGGCGCCCCCCTCCACGCTCCAGCCGTGCAGCCCGGGCGCGCACGCCTGGCAATCACACCCTGGCTCGATCGGCAGCGGATCATCCACAAACCGGGCATTGCGGATCCGGATCTGCCCGTCGTGGCCGGGTTCGCTCGTAAAAGCGTTGGCATTGCGCCCGTTGCGGGTTGGCAGCACACAGTCAAACATATCGACCCCTGCCAGAACCGCGGCAACGATATCCCGCTCGTATCCCACACCCATCAGGTACCGAGGCTTCCCCGCGGGCATCCTTGGCGCCGTGTGGCGGACCACCTTGGCGATATCGTCTGAGGTCTCCCCCACCGCCACGCCTCCGATGGCGTATCCAGGCAAATCAATATTGCATACCCGCTCGACGGACCAGTCCCTCCGGGCGAGATCCGTTCCACCCTGCACGATCCCGAACAAGGCTTGTTCATCCGCGCGGGCGTGTGCCAGCTTGCACCGCTCGAGCCATCGGACCGTGCGCTCATTGGCGATCTCTAAACGGGCGGCGTGGTCGTACTTGGTTCGTTTCTTTGTATCGCGTTTGGTCGCGGCCTGAAGCCTTGGCTGCGTCGCGTGCCCTGTGCTGGGATCAATCGAAGGCGGGCAATCGTCGAACGCCATCATGATATCGGGGCCGAGTTCATTCTGGACCCGCATCGCGATCTCTGGATTCATCCGGATCAGATCGCCGTTGAGATACGAGCGAAACGAGACGCCGTCTTCATCAATCGCGTTGATGTCCGCCATCGAGTATGCCTGGTACCCGCCCGAATCGGTGAGGATGGGTCCGTTCCAGTTCATGAACCGATGGACCCCACCCATTTTCTGGATCAGCTCGCTGCCCGGGCGAAGCATGAGGTGGTAGGTGTTGTTGAGCAGGATCTGGGCCCCGCCTTGGGCAACATGGTGCGGGAGGATCCCCTTGACCGTGCCCCTGGTGCCGACGGGCATAAATGCGGGGGTATCGAATCCGCCATGCGGGGTTTCAACCCGCCCGGCACGGGCGTTGGCTGAGGTTGCGCTGATCGTAAACTGCAGTGGCGTTGGCATCGGGGAAAGATAGCCCGCTCAATCGTCCCTTTTGCTTGCTTGAGCAAGTGTCTTCTTTTCTTTCTCGCTCAGGCTCGCCAACCCCTCGCGGCTGACCTTGTCCAAGATCCGATCGATTTCTGATGCCTCAATCGCGTCCGTCCCAGGCTTCATCGGCTTCGATCGCTTGCTCCGGCGTTTGCCCTTTGGCTTTGACTGGCGAGAGTCGCCGAAGATATCAAAGAAATCCATCAGCAGGTGCGAGTTTCGAATAAAGAAATACCCCGCGATCGCCCCGCCGATATGGGCCGCCTCGCCACCGGCGTTGTGTGTACCGATCAGCAGGTTGAACGCTGCGAGCCCGACATACCCGTACGCCAGTGTCCGCATCTTGAGCGAGATCGGCGGAAAGAGCAACCGGATGACCGTGGTTGGCGAGACATACGCACATGCCATGATCACACCAAACACACCCGCAGAAGCACCGATCAGTGGAGTATGGAATCCATCGCTGAGCAGATTCAGAGGCGTGTATCTCCCGAGCACATTCAAGATCGCGAACAGCATACCGCCGCTGAGTCCGCACATCAGATAAAATGCGAGGTATTTCTTGCGTCCGAGGTAATCCTCGACCATCGGTCCGAAGATCCACAGCCCGAACATATTGAACCCAACATGCATCAGGCTGTTCGGGTCATGCAGGAACTGGAAGGTGACGAGTCGCCAGACCTCAAGCCTCTGGAAAGCATCAAAGATCGTCAGCTGCCCAAGCCCATAGAGAAGCCCGTTGGGGTGGTTGCTCGTGGGTGCGAATACGACGACCGCGAGCAGGTGTATCGCGATGTTAATCACGATCAGCCAGATCGTGATCGACCATCCGGGTGAGCGCATGAAGACTCGCCGCCCGCCGCCTTGGCTTGCGCCAATGCCGTAGCTTGATCGGTTGTAATCTCGGTCTTGAATACCCATCCGTGTGCTTGCCTCTGCGGTGATTACTCGGAAACTGATCCGTTGTCTTCCGAATTTCGGCTTATTTCTGTCGCCCGCTTGAGCTTGAGCCGGTCTGATTTCGATATCGAACTGATTCCCTCGCTCGATATCTTGGCGAGGATTCCATCAATCTCTTCGCCTTTCAGCCCCTGATCAGGTTCGACGCTCGCGAGCGGGGTGTTTGGTTGCGGATCGGTATGGTACCCGGGGATCATCTCTGCATACTTCAAGAACTGGAGTTGCCGGCGTTTGCCCACGCACACCAACCCTCCAAACACACCAATCGCCAAGAGCACCTTCCCATCATCCATCATCGCACCCACAAAGCCCAACCCAACCGCAGCAATCATCCCAACATGCACCGAAATCCACAAAGCCTTCATCTGTCCCATTGATTTCCAGATCATCGCCTGAAGCAAAGAACCCGCATCAAGAGGGAACATCGGGATCAACAAGTTGGCACCAAGCAGAATCAGATTGACCGCATACATCGACCAGACCGCGACCAACCACCAAGGCGTGGTGCCGCTCCGGAGTTGAACCTCTCCGACAGCTGTACCGATCGAGAGCGGGTTGAAGATGAGTGAACGAAAAGATCCGCTCGCAAAATACACCGCCGCTGCAAAGATGGGAACCAACGCGGCGTTCACAAAGAGCCCGCCCAGTGCTGTTCGGAGAACAGCACTGGGGGTTTGCGGGGGGTGAACATCGGTGAGTCCACCGAGCGGCCAGAGCATGACCTCGTCGGCACGCCCGCCCAACCGTCGGCACACAATCACATGCCCCATTTCGTGCGCGGCAACCAGCACGCACAACGATACCAGCATCGGCAAAGCAAAAACCAGCCCCATCCGGTTCCCCGGAAGGGTGAAGATCAGCACCCCGAGCACAAACAGCAGGAACACCAGGTGCACCCGAACACGAACGCCCGCGATGCGTCCGATGGGCAATCCCCACGCGAGCGGGTTCTCGCCATCACCAAACACCCGCGCGAGGACCGCGCGTGCTTTGTTTGGTGCGTCGATCCCGCCGGGGGTATTCATGGGGTGGTTGCCTCAGATCTGCGAGCCGTAGACCGCATTCTCGCCGAGCTCTTCCGCGATGCGGAGCAGCTGATTGTATTTCGCATTCCGATCAGATCGGCATGGCGCTCCGGTCTTGATCTGCCCGCAGTTGGTCGCCACCGCGATATCGGCGATGGTTGAGTCCTCGGTCTCGCCCGAGCGATGGCTCATCACACAGCTGTACCGGTTTCTCATCGCAAAGTTGACTGTATCGAAGGTTTCGCTCAGTGTTCCGATCTGGTTGACCTTGACGAGCACCGAGTTGGCGCATCCCTCAGCAACCCCACGCTGGACGAACTTTTTGTTGGTGACAAACAGATCATCGCCAACGATCTGGACCTTGTCACCGATCGCATCGGTCAGCTTGGCCCACCCCGCCCAGTCGTTCTCCGCCAGTCCATCCTCGATCGAGCGGATCGGATATTTCTTGCACCAGTCGGCCCACATCGCGACGAGGTCCTCTGACGAGATGATGTCTTGTGAGCTTGAGAAGAACTTGTACCCCTCTTTGCCGTCCTTTGCCGCTTCGTTCCAGAGCTCGGAAGTCGCGGGGTCGAGCGCCACAAAGATCTGCTCACCCCATTTGTACCCGGCCTTGTCGACCGCTTCTTCGATGATCTTCAGGGCGTCCTCGTTGTCCTTGAGATCCGGAGCGAACCCGCCCTCGTCGCCGACGGCGGTGGACATCCCCCGATTGCTCAACACGCCCTTGAGATGATGATAGATCTCGACCCCCGCGCGGAATCCCTCGCTGAAATCATCGAAACCCCACGGCTGAATCATGAACTCCTGAAAATCCACGGTGTTGTCGGCGTGCTTGCCGCCATTCAAAATGTTCAGCATCGGTACCGGGAGGACCTTGGCACCGCTCCCGCCGAGGTACCGGTAGAGGGGCAATCCGGATGCTTCCGCAGCCGCCTTGGCGACGGCCATCGAAACCCCAAGGGTTGCGTTTGCGCCGAGCTCAGATTTGTTCTCTGTGCCATCGAGCTCGATCATGACCGCATCGACCCCTTCTTGATCGCGTGCATCAAGCCCTTCGACCGCGTGGGAGATCCGCGAGTTGACATGATCGACCGCTTGGAGCACCCCTTTGCCCATCCATTGGCCGCCGCCATCGCGGAGTTCCACGGCTTCACTCTCGCCCGTTGATGCACCTGAGGGAACCGCGGCCCGTCCGATCGCGCCCGAACTCAGGACGACATCGACCTCGATGGTCGGATTTCCGCGTGAATCGAGAATCTGCCGAGCGTGAACGAGGTCGATATCAAATGGCATCTTGGACTCCTGGTCTAGTTCTTGGATTGATCGGGACGATTTACAACAGGATATCGCCTTTGATGCACATAGTCGGTGCTGATCTGCTATTGTGGCATGAATCGTCCGAAACTTTTTCACCCATCAGGATGATCGCACCATGCCGATCACATCACAACAGTTCGATGAGCAACTCGCCAAAATCCGGGCCAAGCTCACCTCTCAGGGCGTGCTGGTCACGAACCTCGCCGAACAAGCGTTCGAGACGATCTATCAGCGGGATACCGATGGTGCATTCATCGTCATGAACCGCGATGATGAGGTCGACCACGCGGATATCGAGATCGAACGCGATGCGGTTGATCTGCTTATCAAAGCAACCAACGAGGGATGCCGACTCGATTCGGGGCAGATCCGTTCGATGCTTTCAGCGGTCAAGGTCAACAACGAGCTCGAACGGATCGCCGACGCTGCTGCTGCGATCGCAGAGCGGGTCGTCTCGATCGGTGATCGAACCACACCATTCCCCAACACGACCCGGGTGCTGACCAACTCGGTCGCGGGGATCCTCCGCGATACGGTCAAGGCATTTGACAAGATCGACGCCCAACGAGCCAAAGCGGTCCTCGCAGCAGAAGGCACGGTGCTGAAGTTCCAAGATGTCATCAACCGGGACTGCGAGCAGCGGGTCTCAGAGGGCAAGATGAGTGTCGATCTCGCGTTCGATCTCCACGCGATGATCAACCTCACGGTGTTGATGGCCGACCACTGCACCAATATTGCTGAACAGATGATCTATCAAGCGACCGGCGCGATCGTCCGCCACACCAACGCGGGATGGGTCGAGCACGAACTCGACGACTAAGGCATTCCAAATCCAAGCACCTGGGTGCCACTACTCGCGGGCATCGGCGCATTCGTTCCTTGATTGGCATTCAGCGTTCAAGAAGACACTGCTGCGCCGAAGACGGCGAGTTGTGGCACCGTTGCAAAGACAGGTTTACTTCTTTGGTGCTTTGTAGAACGGCAACGCGACTATTTCTGCATCCAACTGGTGCCGACCCGCATCGATCTGGACCGCGGTGCCCGGTTCTGATCGGGCGACATCGACATACGCCATCGCGATCGATTTTCCGACCGTCGGACTCATGCACCCGCTGGTGATTTGACCCGCTCGCTGCCCGCCAATCATCACCGCCATGTCTTGGCGAGCGGTTCGCTTTGAATCCAGAACGATGCCGACGAGTCTCTGTGCCGGCCCGCCGTTATCTCGGGTGGCGATTAGGGCTTCTTGCCCGATGAAGGTCTCGCCGTCTTCTTCGGTCGTTTTATCGAGATTGATTGCGAAGTCCATTCCCAGCCCAAGCGCGTTGATGTCTTCGCCCAACTCGTGCCCATACAGCGGCATGGCGGCTTCGAGCCTCAGCGTGTCGCGTGCGCCAAGCCCGCAGGGCTTGAGCACCGCCTGGTCTTCATCAGACCCAAACTCCTTCATGAGCATCTTGAGCGCCATCGGCACCGCACTGGCAGGCAGGATCACCTCCACACCATCCTCACCGGTGTACCCGGTGCGTGAAACGATGACCTTCAGGATCATCAGATTCTTGACCAAGAATCGGAATCGTTTGAGGGTCGGAATCTCGGAAGAAACCTTGGAGATCAGCTCCATCGCCTTGGGCCCTTGCAGAGCGATCATCGCGGTCTTTTCTGTCCGGTCCTCGACTTTGACCTTGTACCCACGGTCGGCAACCGCGGCGTTGATGTGCTCGATTATCTTGGTCCGGTTCGCGCCGTTGACGATGAAAAGAAACTCGCTGGTATCCATACGCAATGCGATCGCGTCGTCTTTCACGCCGCCGTGTTCATTGCAGATCAGCGTGTATCTGCATTGCCCGTCCTGCATGTTCCCGATCCGACGCGAGCAGATCCGTTCGAGGAGCTTGGCCGCATCCTTGCCCTTGAGCATGATCCGCCCCATATGCGAGACATCGAACATCCCCGCCTGAGTCCGGCAATGGATATGCTCATCGCGGATCGAGGTCTCGTACTTGATGGGCAACTCCCACCCGGCGTAATCGACCATCTGGCCTTTGTATTCAACATGCTGATCGTACATCGGGGTCTTGAGCATCGTGCACTCCGTTTCTGCGTCGAACGCAACAGGAAAACTGATCCCAAGTCTATCCACGCGTCGGCCACGGCGCATTGTCAATTAGACGCACCCCACCCGCAAACCCGGCGATCAATGCCCGGCATTCACCATCTTTGGGCGAGAGCAGCGTGGCCGAATCCCTCACCACCGCGTATTCAGGCTCGAATCCGCCCTGAGCGAGCACCTCGCACATCACCCGCTCGCCCTCGCTGGCGGTTCGGGCATCGCCAGCCGCGAACAACGCCCGAGATATCGCCAGCCCCTGCTCTCGGGATTCTGCATCAAGCAGTAGATTCCTTGAACTCAACGCCAGCCCGTCCGGCTCACGCACCGTGCTCACACCCAGGATCTCTACGGGGCGAGCGAGACGCTCGCTCATCGCAGTGACCGCAGCGAGTTGCTGCCAGTCTTTTTCACCGAACGCCGCCGAGGAAGGGCGACAAACATCAAACAACCGAGCAACCACCTGGCATACCCCCTCCAGGTGCCCCGGGCGGTACTTATCCTCGAGCCCGGGCAGGGTCACCACATCGGGCAGCGTCGGCACCGGGATACTGATCTGAGGTGGATACATCATCTCAACCTCAGGTGCGAACACCACATCAACCCCCAGATCGCGGCAAAAATCACAATCCGCATCCAGATCTCTCGGATACTTTGAAAAATCAGATTTCTCGTTGAACTGTGTCGGATTCACAAAGATCGAGACCACGGTGCGTTGCCCGTGGGCGTGGGCGTGTTCTTTGGCTCGCAAGATCAGATCGTGGTGCCCCGCGTGCATCGAGCCCATTGTGGGCACAAGGACACACCGCATGGTCAAGGCCGGGTCGGGCTTGGTGATCAACTGCATGCCCAAGGCTGACACCTTCGCGTCCAAAGTCAAGGGCAGAGAAGAGGAACTACACTCAATCGTGCCCATCTTCTCAGAAAATCGTGATCAACTCGGTCAATGGATCGCTCGGCTTGACTCCATGAGTGCCCCCGTGATCGATAAAATTCCGTTCGATGCACCCGAAGACGAACGGATCTTGTTTGCAGAGCAGTTCCGAGACGAGTTTGGCAATCATGCTCGTACCACGACGCCGTTCCTCGCACACCTGCTCGATGTCCGATTGATCAATCGAGCAAACACGAAAGCGGATCTCGATGAGGCGCTCTGGTGGACGCTGAGTTCAGACACTGAGCAGATCAGTTTACCAGCCTGCAGCGGCGCGTCGCTGAGTGAGCAAACTGATGAGATGGCGATCGAACATTGGACCCAGATCGAGCTGTGCGCCCTGCATGCGCTCTGGACTATGGTGGCTCTTTATCCGAACAAGCTCGATACTCCGCTACAAGCAGTTCGCTCGCGGATCCGGTCGGCGGGTGTCTGGATGATGAACGAGTATCAGCCCGACAACGCGATCAATCGCCCGTGGGCGATTGGGGTGTTCGTGCAACTCTCGTTGACCCTTGAATCGGCGGACGAGCGATCAACCGCATCGATGTACGCCCAGACCCTGCTGCACAACTGCTCGATCACCCTGGGCAGACCTGATCTGCTCAGTGCGTGCATCCTGAAGGACGCATCGCGAACCCTGATGAAGCTCTAAGAACTAGGCGTGCTGGTGCTTGCCGTTGGGTGTGCGGAGCCAGCGTTTGATCGCTGGATTGGTTTGCATCATCTCAGCCCATTGCGAATCATCGTTCTGATACCGGTGCTGGAGCGCCGCCGCGACAAGCCCCATGAACATCGGTTGTGGCGTGAGCGGGCGAGAGGTCAGCTCCGGGTGGAACTGGGCACCGATAAAGTACGGATGCGTGATGGGTTCTTCGGGTGCAACACCGGCGACCGGATGGGCGACCAATGGCAACTCGAGGACCTGCATAATCGGTTGATCTGGGTGCCTGCCAGAGAAAACGAGCCCGCCGGCCTCAAGCTGCTCAATCCTCGCGGGATCAACTTCATACCGATGCCTGAATCGCTCGTGGATGCTTGTTCTTCCGTCCGCAAGGAACGACGCGAGCGTTCCGGGCGAGATTTGAACATCCTGCGAGCCCAGCCGCATCGTGCCGCCGAGCCCTTCGATTTTTTTCTGGTCGGGCAGCTCGGATATGACGGGCGTGCCGCACATCGGGTCAAACTCCGTGCTCGATGCATCCTTGATGCCCAACACATTGCGGGCGAACTCGATCACCGCAACCTGGAACCCCAGACAGATCCCTAGGTAAGGCACGAGGTTCTCGCGGCAGTGTTTGACACACGCCATTTTCCCTTCAACGCCTCGCGAACCAAACCCGCCGGGCATGATCACGCCATCCAGACCAGCCAATCGTTCGCTGACATTCGAGTCGTTGATGTTGCTTGTTTCGATCCAGACGATCTCGATAGCAGCACGCAAATGCGCCCCGCAATGCTCGACTGCCTTATCAATCGACGCATACGCGTCACGCAGATCGGCGTACTTCCCGGTGATCCCGATGCGGACCTTGTGCTTATTCTCCGCCGTCAGCCCACCAACAAATGTGCTCCATTTGGTACGGGCGACATCTTCTTGCCGGACATCGACCCGATCATGGATCCCTAGAATCCCGAGGATCTCGCGGTCGAGTCCCTCATTGCGGATCTCGTCGGGGATGGTGTAGATACTCTCGCGGTCATGCATCGAGAACACGCGCCCGATCGGCACATTGGAGAACATCGCGATCTTCTCCATGACCTTGTCCGTCGCTACATTGCTCGCACGGCAGGCGATCATGTGAGGCTGAATGCCCGACTCCATCAGCCGTTTGATCCCGAGTTGGGCGGCCTTGGATTTTTGCTCCCCGAGCGCTTGCGGCTCGATGACATAAGTCAACGCGACGAAACAAACAGAGCCCGGTCCTTCTTCGAACGCGAGCTCTCGCAAGGCCTCGATGTAAAAACCATTCTCGTAGTCGCCAACGGTCCCGCCGACCTCGACGAATACGACATCGGCCGGTTTGTTCCCGTCGCCGCGGAGCGCGAGCTCGCGGAGTTTGCGTTTCACCTCCCCGGTGACATGCGGGATCATCTGCACATCTCGCCCGAGGTATACGCCCTGACGCTCTCGGTCGAGAATCTCGGAGTAGATCTGCCCGGAGGTCACAAAGTTGCGTTTGTGAAGATTCTGATCGAGCATCCGTTCGTAGGTGCCCAGGTCCATATCGCACTCAGTGCCATCGTCGAGCACAAACACCTCGCCGTGGCGGTATGGATTCAGCGTGCCCGAATCAATATTGAGGTACCCCTCCATTTTGATCGGCGCGACGGTGAGCCCTTTGTCTTTGAGGACCTTGGCCATCGATGAAGAGAAGATGCCCTTGCCAAGCCCGGACATCACGGTGCCGAGGATCACGACATACTTGTGGTTGCCTTTTTTGTATCCATCGGGGATCGGCGAGTAGTACTCGGAGTTGGCCATCGACCGGTCGCCGGCTTCGGCGAGCAAATCCATGCCCTTGGGGCCGGTGTTCGACGACGATTCTGATGGATCACTTGGTGCGGGCATCCCTGATCGTACCAACTCGGATGCTGGGTGTGCAACCGATCGGGCGAAGTTGTGGATAACCGATGAAAAATTTATGGATTGGCGGCCCGGTGCCGTTCCACAAACGCCCGGTATTGCTCCGGCGTGTCGATCCCGGTGTGGGAGGACGGACGAACGGCCACCGCGATCGCGTGACCTCGTTCAAGCCACCGCAGCTGCTCAAGCGATTCGGCGCACTCCAGTGGGCTCGGTTCCCACTCCACATACCTATTCAATGCTGCAACCGTGTACCCATAGATACCTACATGGCGGAGCAGACGCGTCTTGATATCCGGATCCCGCACATATGGAATTGGCGATCGCGAAAAATAGAGTCCATTTCCTACACCTGCGTCAGACTCAATCAACCCAGTGACTACCTTGACCACATTCGGATTAGTTATATCTTCATCAGATTCAATGGGGCTCGCAACCGTGCCGGCCGATGGTCCGTATGGAACAAACCGAGACTGAGGCAACTCTTCAAGCAGGCTCGGGGCCAGAACCGCAGCATCTATAAGGTCCGGCTCAATCTCCGGCTCATCACCCTGCACATTGACGATCCAACTCATTCCCTTGAGCCTGAGAACTTTGGCTGCTTCAGCCAGCCGGCTGCTGCCGTTGGTGTGCTCGGTCGAGGTCATCACCGCCTCGAATCCGTGGGCCTTGACCGCGTCGATGATCTCTTGCGAATCTGTCGCCACCACGACCCGGCTGACCGATTCGGCATTGGATGCCTGCTCGCAGACATGCACCACCATTGGTTTGCCGGTTTCGCTGGCCAATGCCTTGGCGGGGAACCGCGTCGAGCCCATCCGCGCCGGGATGATCGCGACTGCTTTGGGTGCCCGGGCCATGCTCAGCCTCTCAGTTCGGAAATCAACGCCTTGATCTGGTTGCGGCGTTCGGCGACATCGCGGTAGCTGAAGCTCTGGATCGCGATCCCCGCTGCGAGTTTGTCGGCCTTCTCGGCGGACTCGATATCGCCGTCCTTGACGGCTTTGATCTGCAACGCGTCCATCAATCCGTATCGCAGATCCATACCCAGCTCTGAGTTGGGATCGGTGATGCCTTCCATTGCCTGTTCAAAGGTCTGGATTGCGGCGTCTTCCCACCCCCCGAGCTGTACGAACGACTGGGCCATCATGTTGAGCACCTCGCGCCTGAGTTTGGGCTCGGTCTGCGCGATCTGGAACTGTTCGATGGCTTCCTTAAAGAGCTTGTCTTTGAAGAACATCTTGCCGAGCTTGTACTTGAGACCGAGATCCGTTGGATAGTTTTCCACCTGGAACATCAACTCGGACATCTCGAGCTTGTGATACGCCTTCTCCGACTCTTGGAGTTTTTGAGAGGCTTCCGTGTTGGAAGCATCGGCCTTGATCATTTTGGTTAGCTTCTCGATCCGACGACGACCCATCCGAAGCTGGATCTCGCCGGCGAGCATCCTGTACCGTGGTTGCTGAGACTCTTTGTAAGCCTTTGAATACAAGGTCATCGCCTTGAGCAGGTCCGCGCTCTTCCCACGCTCGGCCAATGCCTTGGCGTACTTGCTCAAAACCGCAAGGTCACCCGGGCGTTCCTTATAATCGTCCGCGGCTCGCACGATGAGTTGGTCCTTGGTGTCGCTCGTCTTTGATGCAGAGTCTTCCTGTGAGAGTTCGAGCTGTTTATCAACATTGCGGATGTTCTTTTCGAACCCCCCGGCTTCACGGTCGTCGTACCCGCCCTCGGACATGGTCGATTGGGCGAGCATGTTTCGTACACGAACGACGAGTTCTCCGTCGGAGCGATCCATCTGGCAGGCGGCCTCGCCGGCGATCGCCGCGAGCTTAAATGCGCCCGCAGACTCGAACGAATCGAGCAGCTTGATGAACATGTCCTTCTTCGGTTTTTTATCCTGCTGTGCGAGCTTGAGAGCGTGTTCGCCGAGGAGCTGAGTCTGCTCGGTCAGCCCGAGCTTGGCCGTTGCGGCTGTGACCCTGATCGCGTTGGAGGTATCAATCGGCTTGAGCCCGAAGTCCAGCAGCGAGTTGATGAACTTGCCCAAGTCCCCCTTGGCATTCGCAACACTCTTGACCTCTTTGCTCGCTCCCTTCTTTGGATTCTCGATCGAGAATACTTCTGCAGAGCGGAGGAATCGTTTGAGCGAATCCATGTTGGAGGGGTCACGCATCAGCCCGCTGAGCCACATCTGCATGGCGTATTCGTAGTTGCCAGAATCATGGGCGGTCTCGGCGTGGTCAAAGAACGCCTTGGCCTTTTTGGGGCTAAAAGCAGACGGGGTTACGATCTCCTCGGTCGGTGTATCTTGGGAGTCGTCCGAGTTTTTCTTTTTTCCAAACAAAGCCACGGGTCTGTCGTCCTCCTGTCGCAGGTTCCCGGTATGGTCGGGTCGCCCATCAGTGTAGACGCTTCGAAACCCGATTGTGCATCGTGTCCCCCGGAGCGTCATCATCAAGCATACGATCAGATGATGATTGCAGATCCATCCAAACTCCGTATCGAGCTCTACCCCACAGAGATCCTCCGCACTAAGGCCCCAGAAACCGAGCTGGGCGACGAGGTCAAAGCGGTCGCTGAACGGATGGTCGAACTCATGGTGATGGCGGAGGGTATCGGACTCGCCGCTCCGCAGATCGGGCTCTCGTGGCGACTCTTTGTTGCCCATGTGCCCCGCCACCCCGATGACGAAGACCCAGACGCGCTCGCCCCCTCAACCACTGAACACCCGCAGGCTTTTTTGAACCCGGAAATAATCGAGTTCTCGAAGGATCTTGAGCCATTTGAAGAGGGCTGCCTCTCGCTTCCGGGCATCAGAGGGGAAGTACGCCGCCCGAGTTCGGTCGTCATGCGGGCCACCATGATGGATGGCACGGTCCAAGAGTTCAGCGCAACCGGGCTCCTTGCAAGGTGCTGGCAGCACGAAATTGATCATCTTGATGGGGTGATGATTCTCGACAAGATGTCTCAGCTCTCGCGGCTCAAGAATCGCGCCAAGATCAAGTCCCTCGAAAAAGCCCGCAAGCGCTAAGCCAAGGAGACCATCGCCATGAAGATTGTCTTCTTTGGTTCGGGCGCCTTCGGGCTCGATACCCTCGAGCAGCTCGCACGCGAGCACACGATCACGGGCATCGTGACCCAGCCCGACCGCAAGGCCGGGCGGAAAAAGGTGCTCACCGCGACACCCATCGGTGCGTGGGCGGGCGAGCACCTGCCCGATGTGCCGATCGCCAAGCCAGAGAACATCAACGCCGACCACCCGCGCGAGCTCATTCGGATGTGGGAAGCCGACGCGTGGGTCATCATCGCTTACGGGCAGTATCTGGGCACCAAACTGCTCCAAGATCGGTTCGCGATCAACCTTCACGCGAGCTTGCTCCCCAGGTGGCGCGGGGCCGCCCCGATCAATGCGGCGATGGTCGCCGGCGATACGCTCACAGGAAACTCGGTGATCACCATCGCCAAATCCATGGACGCCGGATTCGTCCTCGGGCAAACCAAACGCCCAATCGAGCCCGACCAAACCATGGGCACGCTGCACGATCTGCTCGCAGCCGATGGCCCGGCGTTGGTCCAGTCCGTGCTCGACGACTTTGCCCACGACCGGGTGAACTACCAAGAACAAGACGAGACACTCGTCACGATCGCCAGCAAAATGACCAAGTCCGATGGCTGGATTGATTTCGATGCAGACGCACGATTGGTCAGCGCGAAGATCAATGGGCTGAGTCCCTGGCCGGGCGTCTCGGTTCAGCATCGCGATGAGGTGCTCAAAGTGAACCGCTCGCAACCGTCTGATGTTGAATCCCAACAAACTCCCGGGACGATCATCGACGCGGTCGAGGGTTTGGTTGTGTGCGGGCATGGAACCATGATTCAACTGCTCGATGTCCAGCCTCCGGGCAAGCGATCGATGGAATGGAAGGCGTTTGCAAACGGGCGCAAGGTCCAGATCGGCGAGATCCTCGTCGGGAAATCAGGAGCATGATGTGCTGACACTCTGGGACCTGCTCACAAAGAAAACCAAGCGACCCAAGCCCGCGCCGGTTGTTCGTGTGCGCAAACCAGCCCCCAGAACAACCGCCAAAGCCCCGCCCACCGCGATGCAGATCAAGTATGAACAAATCACCAGGCAGATGCTTGCCAAGTACGGCGTGCGTGTCCGCAAGTGGCGTACCTCCATGTCGGGCGTCGCTTGGCAGGTCACCTACCAGGACGGCACCACCGCACGCCTGCTCGAATCACCCAAGCCAAAGGGCCCGATGTCCGCAGCGATCTTCCTCCATGAGATCGGGCACCACGCTATCGGATTCCAAACCTACAAACCCCGATGCCTCGAAGAGTTTTACGCATGGAAGTTCTCCATCGAAGCAATGCACGAGCTCGGGCTCAATGTGACCGACCGGGTCCATCAGCGGATGTACGAATCGCTGCAGTACGCGCTCGCCAAAGCCCAACGACGCGGGCTCAAACGCATCCCCGATGAACTCGCGTGGTACCTGTCCCTAGACATCAAAGACATCCAACGCGCCGGCAACCCTTTCGCTCAAATCGTTGCGGCCTAATCTGCCAAGATTGCTTTGGCGATCGCAGATCCCGCGACATATCCCGTTGCCCACGCCCACTGAAAGTTGAATCCACCGATGCGCCCGTCGACATCGAGGATCTCCCCGACCAGCCACAGGTTCTGGCATTTCTTGCTCCGCATATCCTTCGTTGTCAGTTCCTTCATTGGCACTCCGCCCGCGGTCACTTCGGCGTGTGTGAACCCTCGATCGCGATCGACATCAACCACGGTCGAGGTCAACAGCGTAACGAGTTGTTGCCGATCTGACCTGATCAAAGCATGGCCCGGTGATGACGGATCAATCGCGCATTGCGCGCACAACGCACGGACAAGGCGTTCGGGGAGAACCTCTCGGAGCCCGCCGAGCACGCTCTTTTTACCAAGAGACTGAAGAGTCGTGTCGACTTCGGTCGGTTCAGTCTCGCCGAGCCAGTTGATGATGAGTT
Organism: Phycisphaerales bacterium; assembly: GCA_029260265.1. Lineage (GTDB taxonomy): Bacteria > Planctomycetota > Phycisphaerae > Phycisphaerales > UBA1924 > UBA1924. Next base: position 1,028,614 of record JAJDDO010000024.1, on the reverse strand, counting down.
GTGTCCCCGGGTCATCGGTGCGGGCATCAAAGAAGTACCGGCTGACATCGAGCGCACCAGGCCCCGAGAGCCCGAAATGTGTGCAGAGCATGTCGTTGGTAAACGAGTGCAGATGCTTCCCCGTTGCAGATTGCACCTGCAGCCTTGCGCGAACAGCGATGCCCGAGAGTTCGGTAATCCACCGTGAACCCTCCCCCAGCACCATCGGCACGAGAGATGGAAAGACCCGATCGGTCACGCTGTGCCCCAGTGTTCTGGCGAACTTGTACCCCACGCCGTCCGATCCGGTCCGTGGCAAAGCCATCCCCCCGGTTGCCAGCACCAGATGCTGGGCTTGCATGAATCCGTCAGGGTCGCCCGATTGAAAAATACGGAACCCTGATTCGTGCTGCTCGACTCTGGCAACCCTCCAGGGGAAGACCCGGCGAACATGGAGCCGATCAAGCTCACGGAGCAGCGCATCGAGCACCGTCGCGGCGCTGTCCGTAACAGGGAAGAGTTTGCCGGTCCCCTCACGCTTGAGTTCCACTCCGAGCCCGCTGAAGAAATCAACGGTCTGGTCAGCGTCGAACCTGCGGAGCACGCTGCGGATTGCGCCGGGGGTCGAGCCGGCGTATTGGTGTTCATCAACCGTGTAATGCGTCACATTGCACCGCCCGCCGCCGGCAACGAGGATCTTGGCACCCGGTTTCTTGGCCCCATCAAGGAGCACAACCTCGCTCTGGTTTTTGGCTTCACGCAGCCGTCGGGCGCACGCGATGGCGCACATCATCCCAGCAGCACCGGCGCCGACAACCACGACGGGCACCGCCGGAGAAGAATCATCCCGTGTTGGTGTTTGCTCGCGTTCGATACCGTTGCCCGATCGTGTATACTCTGTGTTCAATGATGCACGCCCATCTTATCCAACTCGACATCGCGTGGGAGAACAAGCCGGCCAACCACGCACGGGTCCGGGAACTGATCGACCAAGCGGAGATCGAATCAGGCGATCTGATCGTGCTCCCCGAGTTGTTTGATGTCGGTTTTACGCTCAATATCGATCGGGCCTGCGATGATGATGGGTCGACGCTTTCGTTTCTCCGATCGCTCAGCGTAGATACCCAATGCACCATCCACGGCTCGCGGGCCGTCCGCACTGAATCCGGTGAGAGGGGCTTCAACTGCGCAACGATCGCTATGCCAGACGGTGAGGTGTGCGAGTTTCGCAAGATTCATCCGTTTTCATACGGCCGCGAGATGGAGTCCTACGACGCAGGCGATAAGGTAACGAGCTACCAATGGAACTGCGGCGATCAAACCCTGCGGGTCTGCCCTGCGGTGTGTTATGACCTCCGATTCCCCGAGTTGTTCAGGCTCGGGGCGAAACTCGGCGCGGGGGTCTTTGCCCTCGGTGCCAACTGGCCTTCCCCACGAGCCCACCACTGGCGGTCGCTGCTGATTGCTCGCGCGATTGAGAACCAAGCCTATGTTCTCGGGGTCAATCGGTGCGGCGACGATCCACACCTCTCCTACGCCGGCGGGTCCATCGCGATTGATCCCAAAGGCGAGATTCTCGGGGAACTAGACGGCGACGAAGCTGTGCTCTCGGTTTCCATTGACCCACTCGCCCTCGCCAACTGGCGAAAAAACTTCCCCGCGCTCAACGATATCAAACTCATCTAACTCTATGAATCTCATCAAATCAGGGTACAACTCATCGCCGTTGTCGGCGAGTCGTGGCACCCTGATGGAACTCTGCATAAAAAACCCGCTCAATGAGCGGGTTGAAAGTTCTGAACTGAAGCTGGATTATCCAACAGTCTTCAAGCCTTCGACATGCTTCATGCCGCGACGGCGGTCACGCAGACGGCGGGACTTGCCGACCCGGTCACGCAGGAAGTAGAGCTTCGCACGACGCGCATCTGCACGGCGGACAACCTCAACATTGGCAACCAAGGGTGAGTTGATCGGCCAGGTACGCTCGACGCCGACCTTGCCGACGATTCGGCGGACGGTCATCATCTCATCGATGCCTCGCCCCTTGCGGCTGATCAGGGTGCCCTGAAAAACCTGAACGCGTTCTTTGTCGCCTTCAACAATCCGGACATGAACATTGACGGTATCGCCGACATCAAACCTTGGCAGGTCTGCCTTGAGCGCATCTGAGTTGATTGAATCGATGATCTGCTGGGTCATTGGTCTATCCTCGGTCTCTCGGGCCTGCTGAGATGAAGCCCGAATAGGGACCGCAAGGATAGACCCCTCCATCCCTATTGTCGAGTCTCAAACCCATCAGATCACAGTATATGGGTCCCCAAAGACTCTTGGCGGGCAGGTTTCTACACTCGGCACATGAAAGCAATCGTCGTCACCAAGCAAGCAAACCCCGTCGCACCGAACATCACCCTGCAATCTGATTTCCCAGATCCGACCACCCCCGAGCCGGGATCCGTCACGATCCGTACGATCTGCTCGGCGTTCAACCACATGGACCTCTGGGTCGGGCGAGGCGTGCCCGGGCTCAAACTCGAATACCCCCGCGTCTCAGGATGCGACGGGTGCGGGCAGGTCATCGCGGTCGGCAAGGGCGTTGACCAAGCATGGATCAACAAACGGGTGATCTACAATGCCGCGATCATCGTGCCCGATCGTGCGCAGCCTGCCGATCCACCCTCATCAACAATGTGCCCGAACTATGAACTCATCGGCGAGCACCACTTCGGGGCCCACGCCGAGTTGTTTTCGTGTCCGGTCGCGAATCTGGCAACCATCGCCGACGATGCGGACCCGATCGAGGCCGCAGCGTTTGGGCTCTGTGCACTCACCGCGTATTCGATGATGATTACCAAGGGAAAACTCTGCCCGGGTCAATCCGTGCTCATCACCGGCATCGGTGGCGGCGTGGCAACCTCCTCGCTCGCGATCGCCAAGCACATGGGCTGCAAGGTCGCTGTCACCTCTCGGCACCAATGGAAACTCGACAGGGCCAAAGAACTCGGCGCTGACCATACCATCCTCGATGAAGGGCAGGAGTGGTCACGCGATCTTCGGGCGTGGACCAACAAACGCGGCGTGGACATGGCGGTCGATTCTGTCGGCAAGGTCGCCCACCTCAGCTGCATCAAATCGCTCGCCCGGGGCGGCGCGTATGTCACCCCCGGATGCACCACGGGCCCGGACGCGACGACCGACCTCGCACGCATCTTCTGGAACCAGCTCCGCATCCTCGGCTCGACAATGGGCACCAACGACGAGTTCAAGGAGGTCGTTTCGCTCTTTAACAACGGCTCGCTCAAGCCGGTGATCGACCAGGTGTTCACGCCTGACGAGTGCACGAAAGCCTACGAACGGCTCGAAGCGGGCGAGCAGTTCGGCAAGATCGTTGTTGATTGGCGATAGACCGAGTCAGTTCGCTTCGTCAATCGTGTACTCGATGACCACGCTCCCGATCCCCAGGGTGTTGTTTCCGGGCCAGTTTGAGCTCGACACGAGCAGGCTGTAGTGCCTCGAGGCATAATCGACCACGGATACACTCGCTGTCGGCGTGGTATCCACAAGTGTGAGCGAAGACCCGCTTGTCGATGCAGAGCTCACATTGAAGACAGAAGTTGATGATGTCGAGTTGTGAATTTGCGTGTTGAGCGTGATTGACAGGGAACCAGCTGCGGTGTCCGAGCAATACACGGTCATTCTCTGGAACACCGCTCCGTCAGGGAGATTTACCGGCGCAACGAGCCACCCGAGCCCGGTATCCGTGATGTAGCTCCCGGTGAATCCGAGGACTCCTCCAATAAAGTTACTGTTGTTAGCGGAGTGGAAGACATCCCCGCTGATCGCGACCCGGCGGGTCTTTGGGCTCGTGAACTTGAAATCATCGGCAATCGCGTCGTTGTAAATGTTCACATCCCCAACCGAATCAACCTCCATCACAGTCTGACCATTCGAAAACAGAATCCAAGAGTCCGAAACCGCGTTGTAATAATGGAAAGCATTCGCGGTGCCATCCACGGAGTACCCATAAAACGGCTGCGAGTTTGCCGGTCCAGAAACATACATCCCGGCGAACCCCGCGACATCACCGTGCACGCCGAAGTACTCTGCTCCTGTAATCGGACCGCTCCGGTTCACGAAGACCCGGTCATTTCCATCGCCGTAGGTGATGATCCCGGGTGCTTCTGTCCAGGGCACATTGAGTGCGAAATCGGAGGTGGTCGCGTGCTGAGCGGTTGGTGTTGGGGTAATCCTCGAGCGCGGGGCCAGCGTGACCGGGGCCCCCCCATTGCTGACGGCCACATCAAGCCAGACATCAGATCCATCGAAGATATCACCGGGATCATACTCGACCTGAAAAACACCATCGGTGACCAGCACATCGGTGAATGTAAATCCGGACCCGATCACGCTCCCGCCCACAGGGGTGTTCATGATCCGGAGTGTAATATCATACAAACCATCGGCGGGTTGCCCGCCATCGAACAACTGCCCTTGGTAGGTAAACGGCTCAGCGGAAGCGCCCGCCCCGAGTAAACTGATCATCATCGCGCCAAAGACAGCCTGTGTTTTCCGTTTCATCTGAGATCCTCCCCATTTTGGTTGTTCGAGTACAACCAGCATGGTACCAAATCTCATACGCGAGTTTAAGGGCTGTTTACCGATTTATGATCGAATTTATTGGACCTCATCGACGGTGTATTCAATCTGCACCCCAAAGATCCGCAGCAGAAGATTCCCGGGCCAGAACGACGAGAACGCCCGCAGGTGATACCCGTTCATGGTGTTGTCAATCATCCCATCGGTGATCGTGGTCGTCGTTGCATTTCCCACCGCGACCGAAGCCCCGGTCGTCTGGATCAATGCCATCTCAGTCAGCGTGCCCGTAAAGCTGCGTGCCTGGAGCGCCACCGCCATGTCGCCCGTCGCGTTATCGAGAAAACTGATCCGAACCGAAGTCACGACCGCTCCGTCCGGAAGGTTCACCGGAGCCATCAGCCAACCCTGCCCGCTCTGGGTCTGGTACGCCCCGCCGACCGCATCGCCGGCCGCAAATGAGTTCCCGCTGCCGGAATGAAAACTATCACCCGAAACCGAATACACGAGTGTGCGTGGAGTGTTCAATACATACGAGTTCCCAGTCACCGCCCCGTCCGCGAGGATATCTCCTGCTGCCATGTTCCCTGCAACAATGAGATTCCCGTTGGAATCGAGATTAAAAACGGTGCTGCCACCGATCCAGATATTCCATGTGCTCTGCGCAGGCGCGAAGTAGGTGTAGGCTTCAAGCACGCCGTCGACGGCGTATCCGTAATACGGTTGACCATCGGCGTTGGTTGAAATATTCATCCCGCCGAGCGCGATTCCGGCGGTGTTGGCGTGCACACCGAAGAACTCATCGGGTTGAATCGGATCTTCCCGGTTGATCAGCACGCGCTGGATACCGGTGCCGAACATAATTTCATCTGTTCCCGCATCTTGCCAGAATGAATCCAACGAAGTTTCCGCAACCTTGGCAAAGGATGCCTTGGGCACGGTCGTGATCAACTCCCTCGGGAGCAGAGCCGTGTACAACCCGATCGAATCGCCAGGACGGACCAGCACGCGGATCCATGCTTCATTTTGATCGAAGACATCCCCGAAATCGAGGTCGAGGCTGAAGACCCCATCCATGACAGAAACATCATCCACGACTTGCTCAACAGCGATCTGTGTCGATCCAAACTCTGACGAGTAGAGCTGGAACTTAAAGTCATATTCCCCGCTGGCGAGCACACCCTGATCTTTGAGTTGTCCTTGGTACGAGATCGGATCCGCCAGCGCATTGAACGCCAGACCCATCGCTACACACACCGCGCCTAGTACTTGTCGATCCATTCTTCTGCCTCCTTGATGCTTCACTCCCAGTACGCCAAGCCTACCAGATGAGTTTCGTGAAATCGATCACCATCCCCCTGATCATATAAAAAAACGCCCGTTTGATGGGCGTTTTTCACTATAACTTGGATGCGGACGCTTACTCGGCTTCGGCGTCGGCGGGCTCCTCAGCCGGCTTGTCGGCTGCTGCTGCCTTTTGTGCACCAGCGAGAGCCGCCTCGGCTTCGCCCGCTGCCTTCTCTGCATCGGCGGACTTGGCCGGCGAGAGCGTTGACTTGGCGAGCGTCAAGGACTTCTTCGCGGTGTTCACGAACGAGGTCACATCCGCGTCGTCTTCGAGTTTCTCGAGCGATGCGATGGCGGCTTCGATACGCTTGATCGCGCCCTTGCACTTGCCTCGGTTCATGTTGATCGCACGATCAGCTTCCCACTCGGCCTTCATCTTTGGGCCCAGCAAATCGGCCTTGCCGAGCATGTCGCGGATGGTGTCTGAGGGCTGAGCGCCCTTGTCGAGCCATGCCTTGATTTTTTCCTCTTTGAGCACAATCTGCTTGGACTCATCAGGATCCATCGGGTTGTAATGCCCGAGGTTCTCGAGCACTCGACCGTTTCGGCGGGTGCGCTGATCAATCGCGTTGATGCGGTAAAACGGACGGTGACGGCGACCAAAGCGCTGCATACGGATACGAACCATGTTCTAACTCCTATTCGCCCGCTGAATCGCGGGTACCTGTGAATCCGGAACAACGGCTGATAGAAATCAATCCGTCTTTTCCCTCGACGCAGCGACCTGTTCGCTGGCATCTGTGTGTTCCGGGTCTCAATGATTGGCCACAAATCCCACAGAATCCACCGCGGGCACTACCATCGCATCTATGCGGATCGATATTCTGACCACATTCCCTGAGATGTTCGCCCAAAGCCCCCCCGCGGCGCTGGGGGTGTCCATCCCTGCTCGGGCACAGAGGAGCGGCGCGATCGAGATCATCGGCACCAACATCCGTGATTTCACCACCAGCAAGCACGGAAAAACCGATGATCGCCCATTTGGCGGTGGTCCGGGCATGGTCATGAGCTGTCAGCCGGTCTGGGACGCTGTTCAGGCGGTCGAGCAGATGGACCCTCGCAAGGCGAGGCGGATCCTCTTGACGCCTCAGGGTGTGCCCCTGACCCAAAAACTGGTGGAGCAACTCGCCCATGAACCGCGGCTTTTGATGATCGCCGGGCATTATGAGGGGATCGACGAGCGGGTCATCGAACGCCTTGACCCGCTTGAAGTTTCCATTGGCGATTACATTCTTTCGGGCGGCGAACTGGCCGCCATGGTGCTCATCGATGCGATCGCCCGGCTGCTGCCCGGGGTGCTCGGACATGATGATTCAGCGTCCGAGGACAGCTTCTCTGGACCCAACACCACCAACCCTGATGGGCATCAGATCTCCCCCAAACAACTCGCCAAGCTCAATATCCCGGATGATGGCAAGCTGCTTGATTGCCCCCACTACACCAGACCCAGGGTCTGGAATGGGATCGAGGTGCCCGAGGTGCTCTGCTCGGGAAACCATGATGCGGTCGCCGAATGGCGGTTGGAGCAACGCCTCGAACGGACGAAACAACGCCGACCTGACCTGCTTGGGCTTGACAAATCACCATCGAATGCGGATGATCCACGCTAGCGGCGTGTGTTACGCCATCAGATAAGAGGGCGGGACTGTTCTCACATACTCGAGCTTAAAGAGGTATTCAGATGAAACGGATGATGTTTGTTGGATGTGTAATGGTTGCCGGTCTCCTCGGCGGCTGCGAATCAACCCAGACTGTTGGCGACAAAGACTGCACCGCTGCCAAGTGCACCGATGGGCAGGCGTGCACCGCTGAGCAGATGGCTGAATGCAAAGAGCGTGGCTCTTGCGACAAGGACGGCGCCAAGTGTGCAACCAAAGCAGCATGCCCAGGCTGCAAGGACGGCAAGGTCTGTGCCAAGTGTGCAGCCAAGAAGGCCCAAGCCTGTGCGGACTGCACAGATGGCAAAGCCTGCGCGAAGTGCATGGGCTAACCCCTCTGCATGATCAGACAGATCGAACGACGAGAAACCCGCTCCATTAGGCGGGTTTCTCTTCGTCCACACCCCGCACAGAATCAGCCGTCCTCTTCCATCAACGCCCCTAGGATGACGCATGGACCAGCTCCTCACAACCCTCGCCGATTGGAAACCGTTCCGCGCTCTGGTCGTGGGTGATTTCATGCTTGACCAACAACTCAGGGGCATCGCAAATCGGCTCAGCCCAGATGCCCCGGTCCCTGTGCTCAAGGTCACCGAACAGTCCAGCAACCCCGGCGGGGCGGCCAACCTGTGCCTCGATCTGATCGCGCTCAAGGCCGAGGTTGTCGCACTCGGCGTAGTTGGCGACGATGCAGAAGCCGAACTCCTCAAAGCCGGACTCACCGACCAGGGCGTCAACGCTCGCGGGCTCGTGGTGGACCCGTCGCGTCCGACCACCGTCAAACGAAACCTCATCGGGCTTGCCCAGGGTCGGCACGCTCAGAAGATGTTCCGGCTTGATTTCGAATCAGATGCCCCCATCTCCAACACGATCGCCGACCGGATCCTTGAAGCCTTCGAACAGCATCTCGGGCAGATCGATGTGGTGTGCATCGAGGATTACAACAAGGGCGTGTGCACCCATGCGTTGTGCCAAGGGATGATTGATCGTGCGAAGGCCGCGGGGATCCCGGTCTTTGTTGACCCCGCACCGATCAAGGAGTATTCCAAATACCGAGGTGCGTCGGGCATCACACCGAACCGCACAGAGGGCGAACTCGCGACCGGGCTGATCACCGATCAAGACAACCCGAACCACAACCTCGATCTTGCCCGTTCGCTGATGGACTCGCTCGATCTTGAAGCGGTGGTGCTCACGCTTGATAAGCATGGGGCGCTGGTGCTCGAATCTGGATCAACCCAGGCGACACATATCCCCACGGTGGCGCGATCGGTTTACGATGTCACCGGCGCGGGTGATATGATGCTCGCTGCCCTCGCGGCCGGGCGTGCCAATGGTTTATCATGGACCGACGCGACCAAGTTTGCCAACGCCGCCGCCGGGCTCGAGGTCGAGATCTTCGGCATCGAACCGATCCCGCTCGAACGCATCCACAACGATCTGCTGATCAGCAACACCAAGCAGCACGGCAAACGACGGACGCTCGATGAGCTCATGGTCCTTGTTCGCGCCGCGCGCAAAGGCAAAAAATCCGTCGTGTTTACCAATGGGTGCTTTGATGTGATCCACGCGGGGCATGTCTCATTGCTCGAGCGTGCTGCACAACTCGGCGACATGCTGATCGTCGCGATGAATGATGACCACTCCGTGCACGCACTCAAGGGCGACGGACGCCCGGTCAACAACCAAGACCGGCGGGCCCGCGTGCTCGGCGCCCTCGGGTGCGTTGATGCGGTGGTCCTGTTCAACGAGGACACCCCGATCAAACTCATCGAGGCGATCTTGCCCGATGTGCTTGTCAAGGGCGGAGACTACACGGTCGAGACGGTCGTCGGAGCACAAACCGTCCAAAACGCGGGCGGGCGGGTGGCCCTGATCGATCTCGTCGAGGGACTCAGCACCACGGCAACCATCGAAAAAATGCGTCAGAACTGAGTCATTGAGCATTTTTCTAGATATCTGATCTCGATCTGATCACGGTTCTCAAAGGTGAACCCGCGATCGTCCGATACCCGGTTCATGACCGGAACCCACCTCATGATCGTCCATCCCCGCTACCTCGGCCCGATCCTCACCGGGCACAAGACCACCGAAGCAAGGCTCGGACGCGATCGACGCGCGCCCTACGACCATGTCCAACCGGGCGATACCGTGTACATCAAGCCGACCTCTCTTGAGGTCGCGGCCCACGCGATTGTCGAGCGAGTCGATCAGTACGAAGACCTCGAAGCGATCGACATCGAGAAGCTCCACGAGCTCTACGAAGATCGTGTGCTCGGAGGCGACGATTTTTGGCTCTCAAAGGCCGACGCGAGATACGCTACCTTTGTGACCCTAGGAAGAGTGCGTCCGATGCTCGATTCAAAGAGCGTTCCTGCTGAACTGCTCATCGCGAGCCGGAATGCTTGGCGTGTGCTCGACCGCGGGGCCGCACGCAGAGCGGCCTAACTGATCAAGTTGAGATTATCAGGGTGAACTGTTCATGGCGAAGGCTTTGAGCCGATCGAGTGTCCGTGTCATCGGAAGACCCACGATCGAGGACTCATCACCTTCAAACTTGATTGACCAGCCCGCAGCAAGCCTCTCGGTGATGTTGTACGCCCCGGCCTTTCCCTGCCACTTGCCTGAATCGAGATACTCCTCGATCTGCTCATCGCTGATCTCCCCCACTGTGATCACCGAACGATCAACAAAGATCTCGCGGCGACCTGATTCCGGGCAAACGATCGCGACACCGGTGAGGACTTCGTGGGAAACGCCACGCATCCTTTGTAATATCCGCCTCGCGTCTTCACGGTCAACGGGCTGACCCACGATTTCATCGCCGTAGACACAGACCGTGTCCGCCCCGAGCACAACGGATCCATCTGGAGCTTGATCCTGGATCGAATCTGCGGACGAGGCGGCCTTGTAGTACGCCAACGATCCCACCCACTGCACTGGATCAACGGCCCCTGATTCAAGCTCGCCGTCATCAACGGAGCCCGGGCTAACCATGTGCTCTATCCCGGCCTCCTCAAAGAGAGCCTTCCTGCGAGGTGAGGTACTCGCGAGAATCACCATCGGCAACCCCAGAGGGGTGTCTAACTGTGGATTCTTCTGATTGTCGATCGAACTCGGCATGAGAACGCGGCTCCTGACACAACGGTATACCCCTCTATCGACTCGTTGATTGCAGAAAAATCAGTGTTGAGCAAAAAAGAGCGATGCCCCCTTTCAGGAGCACCGCTTGAGATAAAAATCATGCCAATATCAGGCAAACAGCATGCTGTTTACTTGTACAGGCGAGTTGCTTCGGTCTCGTTGACCGGGCTTGTGAGTTCGTCAGATGTCATCTCGATTGCGAAACGAACATCGCCCTCGCCGTCCGCACGGACAACGACTCTCCAGCTCACCTCGTCGCCCGCTGCAAGCGTGGCGACCGGGCTGAACCGAAGTGTCGAACCGGATGCGTTGACCGAGGTCGAGCCGCTGCCGGAGACGAATGACATCTCGCCAGGAAGCTCAGCAACCACGCGGATGTTGGTATCCGCAGCGGTGCCCTGGTTGGTGACCGTGATCACATAAGTGGTCTGAGCACCAAGCTCGATCGGGTCATCAATGTCAACCACTTCGAGCAAGATCGCGGGGATACCGTTGACCGGTGTCGAGCAGCTATCCGAAACAGAATCTGCACACGATGCGTTTGCGGTGACAGCTGAGGAGTAATCCCCAGCATTTGCAGCACGAACGGTGATTGAGAAATCACGCTTGGCATCAGGTGAAAGATTCCCGAGGTCCCAATTTACATTCGAGCCGGACTGCACGCCGCCCGCGCTTGCGCTGACGAGTGTGGTACCAGCTGGAATGGTTGCTGAAGCGGTTGCGGATGATGCAACGCCGTTGCCAATATTCTCGAGCGTGTAGCTGTAGGTCATGTTGCGACCGAGGTAGCGTGCACTCTGGCACTTGGCGGTGACCGCGAGTTCAGGTGCGGTGACTACCGTGTTGGTCTCGCTGGCTTTGGCGCTCATGTCGCCATCTGCCGATGCCATTGCCGGGCTCGAGTAGGTGCCTGGCTCAGAGACCTGTGCGCGAGCCTCGAAGGCTCTTGCTTCCCCTTCACAGAGCTGCCCAACAGGAATGGACACATTGCCTGAACCATTCTCGAGGGTCATGCCTGCCGGGAGGGTATCGGTGATGACCACATTCTCTGCGCATCCCGTGCCGGTGTTTTTAACAACATAGCGGAGGACGATGGTGTCACACTTCAGCGCGGTCTCCGTTGCGGTCTTGGTCAATGCCAGTGCAGGCTCAACCACATTGAGGGTTGCACAAAGGAAGTTGTTGTACGATACGCTGATGCAATCGCCGGCAATGCCGACCTTGTCCGCACGCCCGTTCATGCTGATGACCTTTGTTTCACCTGGACCAAAGTCGCCCATCGCCCAAGTCATGCCATCGGATGTGTTCGAGGCTTTGGGTGCGGAGTTGTTGATGTCCAGATTGCTTGCCGAGCTCATGTTCACGAGAACATTCTGCAGGTTCGCGGAGGTCAAGTTCGTGATGTGGTACGAGAAATCAAAGTCCTGTCCACGGTTCACCTGAACTGGCGTGACCTGATGCAACAGCAGTGCGCTGGTCTTTGGATCCCCGGTTGGGAATGCCATCTTCGTTGCAGCTTCGTTCTCACCAAGGCGCGGCGAGTAGTAGCCCCACGAATGGCTCTTTGGTGCGGGTGCCGGCTCCGAAGCCATTTGGCCCTCAGGCTTGTCGGCGGTTTTCTGTGTTGTACATCCGCCGAGCATGACGCTGAGAAGCGTCGCGGCAGAGATACACATTGTTTTCTTCATTGATGTGCGTTTCATTGTTTCTCCAGATTCCACGATTTGACAACCAACATGATTGCCATCTACAGCGGTGCTTCATCCCCTCCACACCGCTGCCTAATTCATTGCCCACAGTCTATGACCCATCCCCAACAAGGACAACAGAGCCCCCCTCGATGGGGTCAATACAGAACATCGTTCCGTATGGCTGATCTCTCCATCTCGAATCAATCGCCGCCTCTACTGAATACCCCAAGGATTCTCTCGCCGAATGCCGATTCCCCTCGCTGAAAACCGAGTCTCAACCGAGGAATCGCGACAGGAATCGCCAATCCTCTCAGGGCATCACCTGCCTTGACCCAGTCCTTTTGGGTCATCAGAACGGCCTGAGCGCCGGTAGACCTTGCCAAATCTACGATCTCTTCAATTTTCTGGGCAACGAAAACGGCGTGGTCCTGATACTCCAAAAATCCAACTTCTTTCCCGCCGACTCGCAACACCGCGGATCTCAACGCATTGGGATTCCCGATCGCACACACAACCAGCACCCGCTTGGAGCTGATCCACTCTGAGGATTCATCACGGGTACCATCCGAATCATGAATCTGGAATCCGTCCCAATCATGTGTCGTACACGCAACAGGAGCGCGGAGTCCATGCGCTTTCATCCATTGACCGATCCGAGCCGTCTCAGCTTGTTCGACCATCTCTGCATGGGTGAAGACAAGAGCGTCTGCACGCTTGAGCGCCGAGATGGGTTCTCGCAAATAGCCCCTTGGCAAGAGTGCATCGCCGTCGGGCGGGCGTGACGCATCAATCAATACGACATCCAAATCCCGAGCGATTCGCCGATGCTGGAACCCATCGTCGAGCACCACGCAATCAACGCCTCGTCCCTCCTCAGTTTCAAACAAGGCTCGGAGACCTGCAACACGATCTGGCTGAACCACCATCGGGATGTCAGCGAACATGCTGCGATGTTCCATCGCTTCATCACCGAGCGTGCCCGGCTCGGCTTTGTATCCGCGCATCGCGATCACCGGACGGTGCCCCGCATCGAGCAACGCACGCACAACATGATGCACCATCGGGGTTTTTCCCGTCCCACCTGCTGAGAGGTTCCCGATTGAGATCACCGGGCGATCGAGCCGGACGACAGAATGCCCACGATCGAACCGGCGTGCGTTGTACGACGCACCAAGCCCATAAATCCATGACATCGGGGCGGTGAGAATTGCTGGCAGCCTTGTCGGGCGATCACTCATCATCACTCCCGGATTCATCACTCAAATCTCGCGATTGCTTGGCGCTCTTGATGTGGAACTCAAGCTCGAGCTCCGCCCGCTCTTTGCGGTGTATCCGCATCGAGTTGACCATGTCAACACCCGCGAGAATCAGCACACCCAACAACATCAGGATGATGCTCGTCCAGACGAAGAGAAATACCTCGGGCTCGGCGGTGGTGGCAATCCCAAATCCGTACGCCGACATTGGGATAGCGAACATCATCACCCACCCGGTTGCCACACGGATCCGTCGTCGAGACTCCGGGATCCGCCCCGCCGGCAGCTCACGCAGCGCGATCATGTGCCCTGCGATGACCACCAAGAGCACCGCCGCGAGCGGAAACACGAACCAGGGAGATGCGATCGGCTGAGGATCCATACCCAATGGTACTGCCGATGACCACCGAGGGCTCGGCATCCCGGATTTCATGACGCAATCATGTCATCTTTCCCCGTCCGCAATCACGCCAATCTACCCCCCAGAACCTACAGTCGTGGACCATGATCGATCTGAAAGCATTGCGTGAAAACCCGGACCTCTTCATCACCGGCGCCGAGCAGAAAGGCGTTGATGTCGATATCCCGAGGCTCGTCGAACTCGACGCCCAGATCCGTGCCCTCAAGGCAGAGCAAGAGTCGCTTAAGGCGCAACAAAATAAGCTCGCCAAAGAGGTGGGCCCCCAGATCGGGCAGCTGATGGGGAAGATGAAATCCGCCACCGGCGAAGAGAAATCTGCCATCCAAGCCCAGGTCGAACAGATCAAATCCGCACCGGCTGCGCTCAAAGCCCAGATTCAAGAACTCGATGAAAAAATTTCCGCCATCGAGCCCGATCTCACGACCATCCATCTCCGCATCCCCCAGCCCGCCGACTCCGATGTCCCAGTCGGCGCGTCCGCAGACGACAACATCGAGCTGAGCACCTGGGCACCGAACTGGTGGGACAAGAACAAGTCATTCGAAGCCAACAAAGGCTTCAAGCCCCGCACGCACATCGAGCTGTGCACCATGCACAACCTCGTCGATTATCCGCGTGGCGTCAAAATTGCAGGCTCACGCAGCTACATCCTCACCGGCGATGGCATGCGCCTGCACCAGGCGATCCTCCGCTACGCCTTCGACACCATGGTCAACATCAACGGGTTCAAACCCATGAGCGTCCCGGTGCTCGTCCGCGAAGAAGCCATGATCGGAACCGCCTTTTTCCCGGGCGGCAAAGACCAAGCCTACGAGGTCAACGAGACCTCTCGCGGCGGCGGGCAGGACATGTACCTCACCGGCACCGGTGAAGTCGGGCTCATGGGCATCCACCAAGATGAGATCCTTGACGAGGCCGAGCTGCCTCTCAAGATGGTCACCGTATCCACCTGCTTCCGCCGAGAAGCCGGTGCAGCGGGCAAGGACACCGCGGGGTTGTACCGCATCCATCAGTTCGACAAGGTAGAGCAGGTCATCATTGATGTCGCCGACGAAGCAACCTCACGCAAGCACCATCAAAGCATGATGAGCTTCGTGCAATCGCTCTTGCAAACACTCGAGCTCCCCCACCGGTTGCTGCAGTGCTGCACGGGTGATCTGGGAACGAAGAACGCCGACATGATCGACATCGAATGCTGGATGCCCGGTCGAGGCGACGAGGACGACGCCGGCACCCCCGCCGGCGACTACGGCGAGACGCATTCTGCATCGCGTCTGTACGATTACCAATGCCGCCGACTCAACATGCGTTACCGCCAGGGCGGCGACGCCGGCAAGGGTCCAACGACGATCTGCCACTCGCTCAACAACACTGTTGCCGCGAGCCCACGGATCCTGATCCCGCTTCTCGAGATGCACCAGAACGCCGACGGTTCGGTGAACATCCCGAGCCCATTGCAACCGTACATGAACGGGCAATCCAAGATCGGTTAATATTTTTTCCAACTCTCGGAATATTAAGATCACTATTTGTGATCTTTTTTTACATCGATTATTGACAACGATCGCGTGCGCGCCAAGAAACCACTCACTCGTTTTTCGACCAGGAGCATCCCCGTGTTTGTGATTACACACAATAACCAGAGCTTGATTGAACGCCAGACATCGGCGATCGATCTCCACGCGGGCTGAGCCATACGCCGGGCAGCCCTGCCCGCGAATCATTCAAAGTTACCGGCAAATTAAACTCCACGCACAGAGTTTGTGCGTTTTTACACCCTTCGGGTACAAGCTGTTCGTGCATCCGCAAGAGGCAGGTATCCCATGAACAAACAAAGGAACAAAGCACTCACCGTGTCGAGATCGATCGCGCCAGAAGATATCCGCGAAGGGCTCTTCGTCATGACCATGCACGAACTTCGACAGGCCGCGATGGTCAACTGCGAGGGCATCAAACCAGAGGTCATCGTACTTCAGTACGCGGCGCGTCCTTACGAAACCGAACTCCCCCGCAAGGTGCTCAGCGTCTGCCTGCCCTTCGTCGTGCTCGAACTGCCCGACGAAAAAGTAGAAGTTGTTGACACTCGCGCCGTTCGCCTTGCACGGGTCGATTCACGATTTGCACGGCTTGCCCTCAAGCCCTCCAAACTCAAAGAGAGCAAGAGAAAATCCAAGTCCAAAAAGAAGCGGAAGAGACACAAGAAAAGCAAGTAATCGTTTCTCCTTACCCGGGCGGGTCTGTGCAAAGCACGCCCCGTCCGGGTATTCTTATAGCATGACTCTCCTGATCGCCCGCACCATCGAGACCCCGCTGTGCACCATGCGTGCCGCCACCACCGATCGCGGCATCTGCCTGCTGGAGATGGGCTCGCCGGATCGCAAGCAGCGCGAGCAAGCCGAGCTCGAATCGGCGTTCGGTATGCAGATGACCGCCGGCGAGCACCCGATCCTCGATCAACTTGCATCAGAACTCACCAGTTACTTCGCCGGCGATCTCATCGACTTCACCGTTCCGCTCGACACACCCGGAACCGAATGGCAGCAGCGCGTCTGGAAAGCACTCTGCAACATCCCCTTCGGCGAGACCATCAGCTACGGGCAGCTTGCCGATCGGCTCGACAACCCGGGCGGCTCGCGGGCCGTCGGGCTCGCCAACGGCAAGAACCGCGTCAGCGTTGTCATCCCCTGCCACCGTGTGATTGCTGCCGACGGCACCCTGCATGGGTACGGCGGCGGGCTCGATCGCAAACGCTGGCTGCTCGATCACGAAGCGTTGTACTCCGGGGCGGGGTTGTTCGGCTGATTATCTCGCAAAGTACCGATCTCGGAGCATGATCGAGTGCCCCTCCCGGATGGATTTGAGATCGAGCCGAACCCAGTTGAGCATATTCCAATAGAGAATCACCGCGACCAATGGCCCGAGCCCTACACACAACCATCCAACCGTAAACAAGATCGGCCCAAGCCACATCAGCAGCTTGGCGCGTTTGTACACCCATCGGTTCGGGAACCTCGGCGACAACCAGCGGAGATAATACATCGCGGCAAAGAACCCCACCACCCAGAAAACAAAGCTCAACAGGCCCAGGATCGCAACTGTTGACATCAGCCCCAGTGACATCGCATAGTTTGACAACACCTGCAACGGGAACAGCACCACCGAGACCCCAGCCCCGAGCAGCGTCGTTATCCTGACCGCCTTTCGGTATGTGGAACCGTCAAGCCGACCGACGAACGCGGGGTCCAATGCCGAGAACATCCACCACCCACCGGCGAGCAGAAGCGAGACGCCAAACTCAAAAAACCGGAGCCCCGTAAAAACCCATTCAATCCCGGTCGTGTTGCTCGAAGAGAGAAAACCAAGGCCGAGAATACTGAGAACAATCGCCGTTTTCATGATGATCGCGGTCAAGATCAGCACCACGCCGGTGTGCAATGATTTGAGATACGCCGGCGCGGAAAACTCGAGAAAATCCTCGGTCAACGACCGCTCGATCGCCAGCCCGCACTCTGGGCACACGCCCGTCTCGACCAGCCCGCTCAGGTCATAGCTGCACTGCTTGCACGAAGCCCCCTGGATCTCCACCGGCTCTGGTGCCAGAGCCACGGGCTCGGGATCGAGCTCGTATCCCGCGGAATCATCTGCACCGCTCATCAAACCATCCTCCATCACTTTGGTGCTCAGAGCCCAAACTGCTCCAGCGGGATGGTGCCGTTGATCTCGACGGTCTTTGCTTCACCCGATGATCTCAGCTCTTGAATCAACGAGAGCATCTCATCACGCGGCGGGGCGATGAACTCCATCGGTTCATCACTGATCGGATGCACAAACCCCAGCAGCCCCGCGTGGAGTGACTGACGATCAATCACGAGCTTGCCCTTTGCGTCGATGAATGATCTCCCGCCGTACATGTCATCGCCGACGATCGGATGCCCGAGGTGGGCCATATGCACACGGATCTGGTGCGTCCGCCCGGTTTTGAGCTCGAGCTCGATGAGGGAATACTTGGCTTTGCCGATCGTGTACCGCTCGCGCACCCGGCATACCGTGATGCTAGCTTTGCCCAACTCATCATGGCGCACGACGCGTTTTTCACGCATCCCCTTGGCCTTGGACTGGTGCGGCCCGAGCGGCAGTTCGATCGTCTGCGTATCGGGCACCACATGACCTTGCACCACCGCGAGGTATCGCTTGTTGACCGTGCGCTGCTCGAACTGATTGCCCATCTTCCAATGCGCCTGATCTGTCTTGGCAAAGATGATGCACCCGGAGGTGTTGCGATCGAGCCGGTGGACAACCCCTGGGCGTGCAAACTCCTCACCCACAGAGGAAAGCACGCCCGAACTTCTATTGGCAAAGTGGAACGCCAACGCGTTGATCATCGTTCCCCGATTCTCTGATCGCGCGGGATGCACGATGATGTCCGGCGACTTATTGAGCACAATGATGTGCTCGTCCTCGAACAAAACATCCAACGCGATATCCTCTGGTTCGATATCACCGGAGGGCGGCTTTGGAATCAGAAGCGTTATGCGGTCTTGAAGCCGGAGTTTCGTTGATGCCTTGGCCGGCTTGCCGTTGACGATTGCCTGCCCAGAATCAATGAGCTTCTGGAGCTGGCTGCGGCTCATGTAGGTGACGCGGGAGGTCAGGTATTTATCGAGCCGCGTATTGTGATCGCGGAACAACTCAAAGCTCACGCGAACAACAAAGTCTTCATCTCCACGATCCTTTGCCTGCTCGTACGCAGCGTACACCGCATCCGGATCAACCTTGCCGCCCGGTGTCAAGACATGGGCATCCTCGGGGTTGTCCGCAGGACTCATCACGGCGTGGCAGCAGGCTCAGCGGATTCCGGCTCGGGATCTCCAACCGGCTCACCCGCTTCAACATCAGGCTCTTCGGTCGGCTCGTTGTCAGACTCCGCATCCACCGCGCCCTCCACGGGCAGATCAAAGCTTGGATTCAGTATTTCATTGATGATGTCATCAGAGAGCTCACCTTCACCGGGCAATGCCATGAGTTGATCATTGCTCGGCAGCCCCTGAACCTCGCTGAGCGTCGAAGTCTCCTCGGCACGCTTCTGAGCAAACTTGGCAAGCACAGGGAATCCGTTCTCGGTCGCGATTGCAACGGCGCTCAGGTAGGTCGCCTTGGCGCTCTCAAAATCACGCTTGCCCTCATGGACAACCGCCAATCGAATCTTCGCCTGGATCGCGAGTACCGCCTTTGCGCTCTTGCCTTCGGTCAGATCAATAACTTGCTGAGCGAGTTGCCCCGCCTGATCGAGGTACGCCGAGCGCTGGGTATCGTCGAGCAATCCTGCATCATCAGTGGGAAGCCCAGTGACCGGATCAATCACCGTGCCCGGCTCGATACCTCGGATATAAGCGCTCAGGTAGATGTCCGTCGTTTGCAGAAGCGCGAGCTCGGGCACCGCCCGCACACCCTTGTACTCTGTTGCAAGCGTTTTCAGTGACGCTGGGGACGGATTTCCGCCCGCGACGGCTGCGCCCAGATCACGGAAGGCGCTATTGACCTTCTCAACCTTCTTCTTGCTCATCCACTGCATCCCGGCGTAGGCAAGGGCCGCCACCGCGAGCACCATCAGCACCGGCGAACTCCACTTGTTGAGGAAGTCCACGAAGTCCTGGTTGACCCGAGACTCACTGAGCCCTTCGCCTTGGCGAATTTCTGTTTGACGATCGTCCATGGTCCGAGCTCTCCAGATCCAAAATCACCCGCAACCCAAGCCCAACACGGGCAAGCAAGCGAGGGGGAGATCGTAGCGGGCTGGAAGCAAAAAGGCTCACTGCCCCCAGAACCGCCACGCCCGCGGATCATCAATCGCCTCAGGCGGAACCAATGCGTCGCGGACGCCTGCGACCAGTTCTTCTCGCCCCGCTCCATCCACAACGGAGGTCCTGATCCCATCCACCCCATCCACAACACCACGATCCACCCTGGTGACGACCTGTACCACCTCAGCCATGTCACCGATCGCCTGTTTGAGCCTCGGATCGAGCAGATTGCTCCCATCTTTTCCATCTCTGCAGAGAACCACCAGATCTGCCCGCCGAACCATCTCGATTGCGATGTCCACCGCCTCATCGTCAACCACGGATGCATCCATCCCGGGGGTATCAATCCATCTGACGACAAGCCCGCCGAGTTCCACCAAGACCCCCACATGATCTCGTGTGGTCCCGGTCGCATCCGCAACCAACGCAACAGCATTGCCCGCCAACGCGTTCAACAACGATGATTTTCCAATGTTTGTCCGCCCCACCACCACCACCATCGGCGGGCTGATCAGCCTGCTGAGCACACGATCGTCGGCGCAATCATCTGTCTGGGGCTCAACCTGCCTCCATCGACGAGGCTGATCGAGCAGGAGTTCAACCGCCATCGGGCTCGCGGCCTTGCTCAGCGCGTGGAGCATCCGAACTTCGTGGATATCACGAGCCTCGGGATACGCATCATGCAGACCATCAACGATCGGGACCCCACGCTCAACCAACGCGTTGCTGATTGCCCTGACAATCGCTGGTCCACCATGCGGCATCAACATCACCGAGCCTTGACCCCACGGCGCGACAACCCCCGAATCAATATCCATCATGTTGCGTATACAGATCGAGCCGGGACCTATCGGGCGGATGCCGATTTGTTCGAGCGTGGACTCGATCGTATCCGATCGCACCCGGATCATGGCGATAGCGCCGGGAAGAGATCGCGGGGTCTCGATCGTATGGGTTGCGTTCATTGCTCGTCGTCGTCCGAGCTTATCTCCATCTCGCACGCTACACGAAGACCCACGAGCTGCAGATCGGGCACAAACATCTCGACCAGATCATCGCCTTCAAAGATCCCCATATCCCCGCCGGTCGCGACGACCTTGGGATAGCCCTCAAAGAACTCGGCGTATCGCTCGGTCAACAAACGCACCGCGCCGCACGCTGCAGCACTCACCCCGAGCCTCATCGCATCATCGGTCTGCTTTCCTGGTTCATTTGAAGACGCGTCGATCCGCTTGAAAGCCACCTCGGGCAGCGAGGCCGTTTTTTCATGCATGGATTCAAGCATCATCGAAACGCCGGGCATAATCGCCCCGCCATGAAACACACCGGCGCCATCGATGAAATCGATCGTGATCGCGGTCCCGGCATCCACGATCACGCACGCCTGCTTATAGAGATGGAACGCCCCGATCGCGCACAACAATCGATCTTGCCCAACCGTCTGCTCGCCAGAGTCGGTGAGCGTGTGCTGCACCTTCAGCCCGATATCACGCCCGAGCCGATAGATCGCCCCACCCGCGAAACTCGATTCGATCGCCTCGATCGCACCCTGATCAACCCCGCCGATGACCACCACAGGCTCGAGTGCCCCGCCAAAGGCGATGATCCGCTCTTTGATGGTGCGGACGATCTCATCGGTTTCGGTCGATCCGAACGCGCCGACGAAGACCGATTCTCCGCGGATGAAGCTCCCGACCTGTGTCCGGGTATTGCCGACCGTGATCGCGACCACGGCCTCGAGCCCGGTGCCCTCATTGGCGCGGATATTGACACTTGGCTTGCTGTTTGATTCGCTCATGGGCAACGATAGCCCGTTGTCTGCCTCGATCGAGCCGGGCTTGGGATACAATGTCCGCCAAGGAGCACCATGTCCAACTGCGAACAAGATTCATCCATCGAGCGTGTTCTCGTCAACGGATTCCCGTTCCCGCTCGGGGTGTACCCTGTCGAGCCAATGATCCCTGTGCCGGGGTTTGCTTCAGAGTTTGAACCCGCCGACGGCGATGATGAAAACGGAGACTGGGAAGCCTGGCCAGATCGCTATGTCTACGACATCGTTGTCCCTGCCACCAGGCTCGAAGCCCTCTGGCAGCAGCTCTTCGCGCTGATGCCCGGGCGAGTCTTCCCGATCGTCGATTACATCGGACACGACGAGTATCGCGAGATTGATCCCTATATCGCCTACGAACCAATCGGCAAAGAACGCGTCACCAATATCCTCCGCCGATACCGCCCCTTCTTCTTTGAGGACGGGATGGTTGGGTTTGGAGCGGTCTCCGAGGATCCCTTCTTTTATGTCTTCGTCGATGAGCACAAGATCATCACCGTCCGGGTCTCACCCGAAGACCGCCCGCGTGTTGAAAAGCTTCTCGCGGCGTTCGACCTCTCTCAGATCGACGAACCCGCAGGCGCCGATGCCGCCGCCCATGAACACCGATCGATCCTCCTCATAAGCGATGAGGACCCCTCACTGCTCAACGGCGACGAGATCGTCGAACAAGCCCGTGGAGACTGGCAGCTCGTCCTCAATGTGGATCCCGACACCAATCTGGACGACGATGAGCAAGAAATTCTGATGACCATCTGGCGATGCGTGGCCCGCTATACACCCGACCACGACACGAACGACCTGCTCTGCGAGGTGCTTCTTGTCGCGCCCTGCCTCAGACGCGCAGAGGAACTCGCCCAGATCGGGGCCAGCGCGATTATCCCGGAATCGAGCGACTGGGTCGAGATCGTGATTGTCAGCGCAAACCGCATCGGCGAGGAGACTTTCCGGAGGCTCATTGACAATCGTACTGTTCCCAAAGATATATCCGACAAGGATTTAAGCGTCGAGCAAGTCCTCTGGGCGCTCCCGTTCGGCGCTCAATCTCCAGACGCGAATGACTCCGAATGATCCACCGAACCACACGCCGATCTTGTCTAAACGGAAAAGAAAACACGGAGTTGAGAACGATCGTGGAACCCATCGCTCGGGGCGAACGAATAGTGAGCCACTTCTCACACGCATCGCTGCCCCGCTTCTGTCGATGCAGAGAAAACTTCGGGAAAGGGACAAACTCATTACAGATGGATTTGCGATTCTTCGTCCACCGAGGTATCGTCCCATCTTCCGCCGCTGGGTCTCGACAGCACAGAACATGCGGCGACATGAAGAGGAATACGCGACATTGACACAATGATCGCCTAATTCAGTACACCACTGGCGGGTTCGCCCGTCGCACACTTATCCATAATGGAGTGATCCGGATGTCACCCACCACACACCGTAATGTCAAATCGCTACTCGCCGCAGCATGTGCATTCGCAGGAGTCACCACTGCTCCTGTCTTCGCATCTCCGGAATCATCTCAACCCCAGACCGAGGGTGCTCGTGATGCCGCGACCATGCTCGATCGTGCGGGAACGATGATCGCCGATGGCAAGCTCATCCAGGCCCGGGCCTTGCTGCTTGCGATCCAAGACTCCCCGCTCGGCGCGACCATGGGCGATTCCGATGGGCAGAGGCTCTGGGATCTGCTCGCGGGTGTTGCACGCAAGATCCGCCAGAGTGATCGGTTTGATATCTCGATCCAGAAGGCTGAGTTTGCACTCTTGACCGACAACCTGGTCGAAGCAGACCGCCACAGCAACGCGGTCAAAAGCTCACCGAGATCAACCGCCGAGCAGATCGCATCGGCTGACGCGGTGCTCGAGTTGGTGAACATGCGTCGCGATGAGGTGTCGGCGCTGCTGCCCAACGCCTTTGCTAACCTCGCCACCGCGTTCAATGCTTCCGAATACACGAAGGCCAAGGGATTGGTTGAGCGAATCGGACGCATTGGTGCTGACCTCACTCCGAATCAGACCAAACTCCTCGCCCGCTACCGCCGCAAGCTGACCGCCATCGAAGACACCGGCTCGATGGCAATCACCACCGCGAACCCCGCGATGGGCATGCTTGCGCCAGAAAGCGGCATGAGCTCAGAATGGCTGACCTCCAACACCAATCAACCAGAAGAGACCGGACGCACGGGCTCGTACATCGGCGAGCCGGAAGACGAGCCGATCGAAATCGAGCTCATCGAGATCGATCCCGTCGCTGCCAACAGCTCAATCGTTGAAGAACAAGCACCGACTGATCTGATGGACACCGCCCGCCAGTTTGAGGCCCAAAGCCTCATGGGCGAGGCAAACCGCGCCTATGAAGAACGCCAACTCGGTGTTGCCCTCGATAAGTACACCACCGTGCTTGATCAGTTCGGTGCGTACCTCAGCGCAGACAACCGCCAACTCGCCCAGCAACGCCGCACCGACATCCAGGTCGAGCTCGGCTCCTCGGGCGGCCCAGAAGGCGACATCCTCACTGATGTGATCGAGAACACCGCGCTTGAACTTCAACGAGCCGAAGCAACATTCGCAAATCTGATGCAGCAATCACGCGATGCGCTCGCCGCGGGCGATCCAAGTGCCGCAAGAGGATTTGCAGCACAGGCATCGCTGACCATCAAAGAAGCACGCAATGTGATGCCTGAATCGCTCTACGAGCAGCGGCTCGCCCAGATCGATGACCTCACCAGCACCATCAACGCTGAAGAAGAGGGCATCCGGATCCGCACCGCTGAAGCCGAGGAACGCGAACGCCTCGAGCAGACCCGCGAGCTTGAACAAACACGCCGCACCGAGCGTGATTCCAAGATCATCGCCAACATTGATCGCGTCCGCGCTCTTCAGCAAGAACTCAAGTACGAAGAAGCCCTCGAGGTCGTCGACTCGATCCTCTTCCTTGATCCAGCCAACCCGGTCGGGCTGCTGCTCAAGGACATCATCGAGGACACGATCATCTACCGCGAATACGCCGCCGCGGACAACCGGTTCCGTCGCGGATTGCTCGATCAAAACCTGGAGAACAAGAAGGCGATGATCCCACCGGATCGGATCATCGGGTACCCAGACGACTGGCCCGCGATCACCTTCCGCCGCGGCGATGCGCTCGAGTACGCCGAATCCGAAGCCAACCGTACCGTTCTGACCACCATGCAGGACACACGGATGCCTGTTGAGTTCTCTGACAATGCGTTCGAAGATGTGGTTGCGTTTGTCGGCTCGACCACCCAACTCGACATCGATGTCGACTGGGAATCACTCGCCGACATCGGTGTCGATCCAGACTCCCCGGTTGACCTCAAGCTCAACAATGTCACCGTCGAGACCCTTCTCGACCGCGTGCTCTCCAAGGTCTCGGACCCGGACGCACCTGCGGGCTGGGCGATCGAGGACGGCATCCTGACCATCTCCTCCAACGAGGTGCTCAATCTCAATACCGCATTGGAAATCTACGATATCCGCGACCTGATCTTTGAGGTCCCCACCTTCGACAACGCTCCGGAGTTTGACCTCCAGAGCGCGGTGCAGCAAGGCGCCGGTGGCGGTGGCGGCGGCGGGCAGAGCCCGTTCTCCGGCGGCGACGACGATCTCGATGACATCCCCCGTGATGACCGCATCACCCAGATCGTTGACCTGATCCAAGCAAACATTGACCCCGATGGCTGGGCAGGGCTTGGTGGCGACACCAGCGCGATCACCGAACTCAACGGCAACTTCGTGATCACCACCACTCCCAAAAACCATCGCGCAATCGTTGGTCTGCTCAACAAGCTCCGCGAAAAGCGAGCGATGCAGATTAATGTCGAGACCCGGTTCCTCCTTGTCGGTCAAGACTTCTTCGAGCAGATCGGGTTCGACCTCGATGTCTACTTCAACGCCAACAACACCGAGTTCCAACTCGCTCGCCAGATCGATCCGTCTGTTCTCCCATCAGATTTCTTCGGCGATGACGGGCGATTGCTCCCAAACATCACCGGCGGCGGCAACTTCATTGATACCAACGGTGATGGCGTTCCTGACACACCAATCACCCAGCCATTGCTCGGCCCAGGCGGCAACGGAGGCACACTTCCAGACGGAACCGTGCTCGGCGGCGATGAATGGTCCATCATCAGCGGTGCTCAAGATTCCTTCGGACTCACCAACGCACTCGGTGCGGGCAGCACCTTCGCGAGCCAGATCCTTGGGCTCAACCCGGCGTTGAGCGTCTCCGGACGATTCCTCGACGATATCCAGGTCGACTTCCTCGTCGAAGCAACACAGGCAGACAAGCGATCGGTCTCGCTGACCGCGCCTCGTCTGACCTTCACCAACGGGCAGCGATCATTCATCGCGGTCGCGACCACAACCACCTTCGTCTCGGACCTGACCCCGATCGCGTCTGATTCGTCAACCGCGTTCGACCCGGTCATCACTCCGATCAACGCAGGTGTGCTTGTGGATGTCGAAGGCGTGGTTTCTGCGGACCGCCGGTATGTCACACTGACTATCCGGACCTCACAGACCGCGTTTGAGTTCAATCCGGACAACAACATTGTGCTCAACGGTGCTGCGGGCGGCGGCGGTGTGGGCGGCGGTAACGCCGGCACCTCAACCGGTACCATCCAGGTCCCGCTGGTCACCTCGACCCAGATCAACACCACCGTGACCATCCCCGATCAGGGCACCGTCCTGCTCGGTGGGCAGCGTGTGATGGATGAACTCCAGGTCGAAACCGGCGTGCCCGTGCTCTCCAAGATCCCAGTACTCAGCCGCTTCTTCTCCAACCGCCTAGAGACCAAAGAAGAGCGGACCCTCTTGGTGCTGCTCAAGCCCACCATCCTCATCCAGAACGAGGAAGAAGAGCACAACTACCCGGGCCTGCTTGATCAGTACGGCGGATAACCCGCCGAATGTAAAACGGATCACACGGGCGTGCCATCTGGCACGCCCGTTTTTCTTTTTGCAAGCACAAGAACAATCCACGCGGCGCTGTCGAATCCCTGTCTGCGGTCCATCACCGTTCTATACTGTCACCACGCGCAGAGCCCCGAAGGTCTCAAGAGGCACGCCGACGGAGAACACCATGTCCGATTCAAGACTCCGAATTACCGAGAGCAACAGTGTGACGCAGGTCGAGTTTGTCGATCGCAATATCCTTGACGAGGTCAACATCCAAGCAATCAGCGAGGAGATCACCGGGCTCATCGGGCTCGCAGAGATCCCTCGGATTCTGATCAACTTCACAAATGTTGATCACCTCTCATCGGCAGCGCTCGGTGCATTGATCACGATCAATAAGAAGATCAAGGACAAGTCCGGCGAGCTCCGCCTGGCAAACATCGACCCGCAAATCTACGAGATCTTTGTGATCACCCAGCTCAACAGCCTGTTCAACATCCACGAAACCGCCGACGAAGCACTCGAAAAGTTCGCGGGATAACCAATTTCCTCTGACGCTGCACCTTCCTCCCATGAGTGATCCCCGCACACGAATCCCGGATGCGACGATCGTTGAACTCTCATCCCAGAGAGACGAGATCCGTGCGCTCGTCGAGAAGATCGTGGACCTCGCAGATGAAGCCGGCTACTCGAAGAGCTCGACCTACGCCATCCGCCTGGCATTGGTCGAAGGCATCGCCAACGCATTCGAGCACGGGCACAAATCACTCGGGCACGATGCCCCCATCCGCGTTGAGTATTCAATCTCTGAGCGTGTTGTTGAGGTCGCGATCGAGGATCAGGGGACCGGGTTTGTGCCCGCCGAGTTGCCTGACCCCACGCTTGAAGAAAACATCTCCAACCCACGCGGGCGAGGCGTG
This sequence comes from Phycisphaerales bacterium, assembly GCA_029260265.1. Taxonomy (GTDB): domain Bacteria; phylum Planctomycetota; class Phycisphaerae; order Phycisphaerales; family UBA1924; genus UBA1924. Next base: position 1,001,057 of record JAJDDO010000024.1, on the reverse strand, counting down.
ATGCTCATGCGTGCCTACATGACCGATGTCACCTTCAACCAAGCGGGGAACCGGGTCAAGCTCCGGTATGAGCCAAAGAACTAGCGCCACCGCTCGCGCAACTCTCCAGCTTCAACTCCGGCAGATGGCTTGCAACCATCTGCATAGACGACTATCATACTTTAGAATGATTCCAAGAATCAAGACCTGTTTATCCGCATAACAAGCCGCCGCATTTCACCCCGAGGGGCATCATCCATGACTGTTCAACTCCCCATTTACCTCGATCACGCCGCAACCACCCGCTGCGATCCACGCGTTGTGGATGCCATGCTTCCCTATTTTACCGAGAACTTTGGGAATCCCGGCAGCCGGAACCATTCCTTCGGATGGGCCGCAGAAGAAGGCATCGACACCGCACGCCGCCAGGTCGCCTCGCTGCTCGGTGCTGATCCGAAAGAGGTCATTTTTACCTCTGGCGCGACCGAATCGAACAACCTCGCCATCAAGGGCGCTGCAAACATGTACGCCAAGAAGCCCGCGGGCGAGACCAGTCGCGGGCACATCATCACGGTGATCCATGAGCACAAAGCCGTGCTCGACCCGTGCAAGAGGCTCGAAAAAGAGGGCTTTGATGTCACCTGGCTCGAACCAAGATCCGACGGCATCGTCACCGCCGAGATGATCCGCGGCGCCCTTCGTGACGACACGATCCTTGTTTCGGTCATGTGGGCGAACAACGAAATCGGCACCTTCAACGAGATCCCCGAGATCGGCGAGTTGTGCCATGAGAACAATGTTGTCTTTCACACCGACGCGACTCAATGGGTTGGCAAGATGCCGACCAATGTAAAAACAGACAACATCGACCTGCTCTCTTTGAGCAGCCACAAGCTCTACGGCCCAAAGGGCGTGGGCGCGTTGTATGTCCGTCGTCGCCGACCTCGCATCCGCCTGACCGCGATCCAAGAAGGCGGCGGGCAGGAACGCGGGTACCGGTCCGGGACACTCAATGTCCCCGGAATTGTTGGGCTCGGCAAGGCCTGCGAGTTGTGCGCACAAGAAATGGACACCGAGCGTGAACGGTTCATCGCACTGCGTACAAAGCTTGAATCGATGATCTGCGATCAGCTCGATGTTGTCCAGATCAACGGGCATGCCGATAAACGGCTTGCCCATCTGACCAACATCTCCTTCGGGTTTGTCGAGGGCGAGAGCCTCATGATGGCGACCAAGGAAATCGCGATGAGCTCTGGATCAGCGTGCACCAGCGCATCACTCGAGCCGAGCTATGTCCTCAAGGCCCTGGGCGTCGGCGATGACCTCGCGCATTCATCGCTGCGTATCTCGATGGGACGATGGACGACCGAAGAAGAGATCGAGTACGCGGGCAACAAAATCATTGAAGCAGTGAACAAGCTGCGTGATCTTTCCCCGCTGTTCGATATGCACAACGAGGGCATCGACATCACCAAAATCGAATGGGCCGCCCACTAAGCACCCATCTAACTGAACCACAAGGAGGCCATCATGGCTTATTCAGATAAAGTAATCGAGCATTATGAGAAGCCCCGCAATGTCGGGACCTTCGGCACGCAAAAAGAAATCAAAGAATCCAAAGAGATCGGCGTGGGGCTTGTCGGCGCGCCCGAATGCGGCGATGTCATGCAGCTGCAGATCAAGGTCAACGACGACACCGGGCTGATCGAAGATGCCAAGTTCAAGTGCTTCGGGTGCGGCTCAGCGATCGCGAGCTCCTCTCTTGCCACCGAATGGCTCAAGGGGAAGACCCTCGATGAGGGCATGGACATCCGCAACACCGAGATCGTGGAGGAGCTCAGCCTCCCGCCGGTTAAGATCCATTGCTCGGTGCTTGCCGAGGACGCGATCAAGGCTGCGATCTCAGATTACCAAGACAAGAATGCCTGATCGAACACAGAGCCGACACTGTGCGTATATGATTGCATAAAGCAGATTTTAGGAGATGCCATGAGTTCAGAAACCGCCGCCCAGACAGGCCAGAATGTTGTCACCCTCACCGAGACCGCAGCACGCGAGGTTCGCTCGATCGTTGAGCAGCAAGATCTTGATGCGGAGAAGGTCCGGCTCCGCGTCGGTGTCAAGGGCGGCGGGTGCTCGGGGTTCAGCTACCTGCTCGATCTCACAGAAACCCAGAAAGACTCTGACGAGCTGTTCGAGCAGCACGGGATCAAAATCATCGTTGACCCCAAGAGCATGCTCTATCTGGGAGGCGTCACCGTTGATTTTAAGGACGAGATCATGGGACGCGGCTTCGTGTTCAACAACCCGAACGCGACGAGCAACTGTGGATGCGGATCGAGCTTCTCGGTCTAGGTTCGATAACACAAGATGAACCGCACAGCCTGCCTAGGTTTACGCCCAAATCAAAATGAACAGAGATCGTCCGCGCAACGGGCGATCTTTTTATAGAGGCTACAAGGAGATACTTCCATGGGGACATTCAGGAGACTCTGTATGCTCAATAGCTCACTTTTCTTTGCATGTGCTACACTCGGTTGCACGATCACTTTCAACGCTGGCGCCGGCCCAAGAGAGAAACAGCCGCCTCAGACCGATGATCCCAGCACAACACTCGCGCACTCGGTCGACGATCCGATCTTTGTGGATTGGTCATACAAGACACTCAAAAATGCCCGAGGGGGAGACTCGCACCCTCCATCACCAAGAACAGTCGACCCCGACAGCCTGACCGAACGGGTCGACTACAACGACAAAAATATCTATGTCCCTATGCCGCACCCGGGCGGTGCCCACGGCCCAGGGTTCACCGGCTCGATGAACTGGCTCGTCCGTAACTCGATGAAAAAAGTCGCCGAGTCCGGCGCACCTGTCACCTTTCTCATCCGTCACCGCAACTGCCCATTCCCCTACGACACCCATGGCAGCCCAACCACACCGAATGCCCTGCGTGATGCGCTTGCCTCTCTCCCGAAACTCGACTACCTCTTTATGGATCTCGAAGGCAAACCATCGGACATCACCCGCAATGTCCGCGAGATCGTCCGGCTCGTCCGATCACACCCGAATCCTCAGATCGCCAACGCCTACATAGGCAACTACAACGATGGGCCCGAAACCTACAACGACGCGATGATCTGGGCAGCCACTCGCAATCGCGAATCGGTCGGTGCGACCAGCTGGAACCAATCGAGGTTCTATCTCGAATCAGGGATGAATGTGGCGATGCCGATTGCCTATCCCTACGAGGCCTATTCCGTTCATACAAGTGTGCGGAATCAGGGAACCGCGGGGACGACTCCAAATGATCGCGCAGCGATGCTCTGGACCCCAATCGAGCGTGTATCAGCTGCGGCTCGTGCACTCCCAGAAGGGCACAAGATCGTTCCTTGGGTTTCAAACTTCATTTCCTTTGAGGACGAATCCAGACGGGACATGTACCACGCCGCCCCACAGTCGGACGAAGACCAAACCGCATTGATCCAGCATCTCCGCCTCCGCGGCGCAGACGGCTTCGCCCTGTTCGCCCCAGAACAAACCGAAAGCCCCAGGTTCCCCCAACTCAGCTACACGAACTACCGCGAGCTTGCGATGCACGCATGGGCATCACTCGATGAAATCTTTGACAACGCGTCATCCTTTGAAATCCTCACACTCGAGACCACAAAGCGTTCTGGTGTGGTTTGGTCGGGCGTCCGTTCTGGCGACCATGTCGCGGTGCTCGTGAGCAATCTTTCGGGCAAAGGGCAGCCGGTCTCGATCCCGCTGCCCTCGATTCAAGGGCTCCCTGAATCGACTGAGCCGGTCGCCGACGGCTCTCACAAGCTCTTTGTCTATCAACTCCCCGCGGGATCGAACGATCCCGCACTCAACGCACTGGCTCCCTCGCCGAACTCAGATAACCCGCTGCTGGATGGCAGCGACGATTCCGCGTTGACAAACGAAATCAACTCCGAAACGGTGAGCACTGATACCGGCTTTTCCCGTGGATCAGAAACCCAACCAGAGCCCGCGGTCGATCAGCGTTCCATCACGCTCGCCAATGCACGAAATGCCCGGATTCGGGCTGCAAAGTCAAAGCCAAGGAACAGTGTCCGGAGTGTCTCACGCTCGGGTTCACGCAAGTCCTCAGCCGAACGCAAGCGGGTTTACCGCGCTGAAGACCGTAAAGAGTCCGAGGACTAAGAGAATCCTTGCTCAAGAGCAAGGAACACCCGAAATATGGTTGCACAAAGCAGGGCATACTTGGTATGCTCTGTTTTTTCGATTCCAGATAGACGAAAAGGGAATACGCATGAGCCAGATGCCCATACCAACGGAGACGACCCAAGGCTATTCGCCCCCCACGGTGGTGCAGTTCAGTGTGTTTCTCTCGAACAAGGTCGGCAAGATGCTCGATTTAGTCGAGAACTTCGAGGAATCGACCTGCCATATCTGTGCCCTCTCGGTGCACGAGGCGTCAGATCACGCGGTTGTCAGGATCATCACCAATCGTTCATCAGACGCACGCAAGCTCCTCAGAGAGGATAATCTGCCGTTCAGCGAGCACGAGGTTCTCGTGGTTGAACTCAACGAGGGGCATTCGTTGTCGAGGATGTGTCTGTTCCTGCTCGGAGCCGAGATCAACATCGCCTTTGCCTACCCATTGATGATCGGAAAAGGCGAATGCCCAACGATCGCCATCGCGGTTGACGACCCGACTCTAGCAGGCCAAATCCTTCGTCGCAAAGGATTTACACTTCTTGGCGAGGCAGATTTTCAGTCTTGCTGAATCGCCACTGACTACCCTAGAAACCTCATTTATTTGGATTTTCATCAACCGCTCGCCGTCCGAGCCGGTATGGTGTTGTATCGAGCGCCCTCCTCAATGGGGCGTTTGTTCCAACCAAGGAGATTGCCATGAAACGGATTTTCACACCAGTACTCGCCCTCGCACTTATTGCGGGATCAACCGCTCTGGCATCAGGACCGGAGCATAAGGATCATACCGAGCCGGCCGCGGGGCACGCCAAGAAGGCACCGGCACCGACGCTCAAGGAGCTCCTGCCTCCAGTCAAGACCCCCGCGTTGTGGATCGGCAGCGATGCACCCAACCTCCAGATCGCCAAGTTTGTCAAGGGCGAATCTGTTGATCGCTTCGAAGAAGGACAGGTCTATGTCGTCGAGTTCTGGGCGACCTGGTGTGGCCCATGCATCGCTGCGTTCCCACACCTCTCAGAAATGCAGGCAGACTACGGCGACAAGGTTAAGTTCATCGGCGTCAATGTCTGGGAACAAGAAACCGAAGGCGCACGGATCGAAAAAATCACCGAGTTCGTCGATGACCAAGGCGATCGTATGGATTACACCGTTGCAGTCGAAGTCGACGGCAAGATGTCAGAGACCTGGCTCGCACCCGCGAATCAGAACGGCATCCCCGCAGCATTCATCGTTGACCAGAAGGGCAAGGTTGCATGGATCGGCCACCCGATGGGAATGGATGAGCCGCTCGAGGCGGTGGTCTCCGGCGACTTTGATGCCGCCAAAGCAGCTGCCGAGGGGCAAGAGGGCGAGCTGATCTCAATGGGGTTCATGAAGTTCTCTGAGCTCGCCGAGAGCGGCGAAGACTTCCCGCTGATGCACAACATCGCCAACGCCCTGATCGAATACCACCTCGCTGAAGAGCCCATGGGACTCAACGCGATCGCCTGGATGCTGTTGACAAGCGAAGCTGAAGACATGCCCAAGAGTGAGTACAAGCTCGCCCACAAGGCAGCCAAAATGGCTTGCGAAGTGACCGAGTGGAAAGACTGGTCAATCCTTGACACCTACGCGCTGTCATGCATGAAGGTCGGCAACGCTGCTGAAGCCATGAAATGGCAGAAGAAAGCGATCTCACTCGCACCCAAGGACAACGCCGAAGCCATAGAAGAGCTCGAAGAGCGTCTCGCCGACTACAAGAAGGCCGTGAAAGGCTGAGTCTTTCAAGGTCATCACGCCCGACCATCATTTCACAAAGAACGCCTCAGTTTGAGGCGTTTTTCAATTGCACCAAACTCTCCGGTGCCACGGTTTGCAATCCTAGTTCAGACCCTGATCGCCGAGCCAATGCTCCGCATCAAGCGCAGCCTGGCAGCCCATGCCCGACGCGGTAATCGCCTGGCGGTACTCTGCATCTGCAACATCACCGGCTGCGAATACACCCGCGATATTCGTCCGGCTCGATCGGGTCTTGAGATCAATGTACCCGGCATCGTCAAACTCGAGATCCGTATCACGCAAGAACTTCGTGGTCGGGGTGTGCCCGATGGCAACAAACATGCCCTTGACCGGCAGCTCGGAGACTTCACCGGTCACGGTGTCTTTGAGCTGGATCGCAGTGAGTCGATTGGCCCCGTGCTCGTTTGGTTCGCTGATGCAGTCAAGCACCGTCTTGTTCCATTCAACCGTTGCGTTTTCTTTCCCGATGAACCGTTCTTGCATGACCTTTGACCCACGAAGCTCATCACGACGATGGATGATGTGCACCTTGGAGGCAAACTTGGTGAGGTAGTTCGCTTCTTCAAGCGCGGAATCGCCGCCGCCAATGACGGCAACTGGTTGGTCGCGGAACATAGGCAGGGCGCCGTCGCAGACGGCGCACGCACTGACCCCCCCGCCGTTGCGGGCGAGGTCCATTTCTGATTCAAGCCCGAGCCAGTTGGCGGTCGCACCGGTTGAGATGATCACGGTATGGGCCTTGACGACCGAGCCGCCGGATGTGTGCAGCGTGTGCGCCGAGCCATCCGAGGAGAACTCACACTTCACGATGTCCTCGCCCACAACGCGGGACCCGAATCTGCGTGCTTGTTCTTCAAACTTCATCATCATCTCTGGGCCCGCGATCCCCTCAGGGAATCCGGGGTAGTTCTCTACATCCGTGGTCAGCATGAGCTGCCCACCGGGGAGGATCGGACCAGGGTCCTGCTTGGCGACGCCTACATAGACAATCGGGTCAAGATTGGCCCGTGAGGCGTAGATGGCGGCGGTCCAGCCTGCGGGGCCTGATCCGATGATGACGACTTTCTCGATGGTGGGCTCGGTGCTCATTCTGCTCATGTCTCCATTCGTTGAAAACGGAATCAACACGGCTCTGGGCGTGAATATTCCATCGTTCTCGTCGATGGTAGCCCCGTGATCGCTCCCCGGCGGAGACATAAAAAAACCGCCTCGAATCATGAGGCGGTTGGGGAAGTTGATCGTTGGAAATCACCCAGCATTCTGCCGCGAAATGTCCTGCTGGTAGGATGGGACACGGCGTGAATCGTCCGCAGCATCAAGATCCTCGAACACCTCCTCACCGGTGCGGCGGAAGTATTGGCTTGGCTTGGAATCGTTCAGACGCTCGTTCAAGCGGGCGAGGGATTCCTCGATAATCTGACGCACACGCTCGCGGGAGATCCCGATCTGGGCGGCGATCTCTTTGAGCGTCAATGGCTCGGCACCATCAAGACCAAACCGGTACCGGAGGATCTCCGCTTCACGCTCGTCGATGGTTTCCATCAGCTTGCGGAGGATATTGAGTTCCTCGGCCTGAAGTGTTTGGTTCTCTGGTGTGGTGACATTGGTGTCCGCGATCAGTTCGCCGAGCCCCATCAGATCGCCATCGGAATCCCGAGGTGCCTGGTTTGGAGCGTTGAATGCCTTGACGGCACGCTTGATGATCTGAACCTTCTTGACGGGCAGATCCATCGCTTCAGCGAGTTGCTCGATGGACGGCGGGTGGCCGAGGTCTGATTCGAGTAATCGCGAGTGGAGCCGCCATTTGGAGATCAGCTCGACCATGTACGCCGGGATGTGGATCGGCTGATTCGCATTGATCAACGCCCGCTTGATGGATTGCTTGATCCACCATGAGCCGTAGGTGCTGAACCGTGCGCCCTGTGCCGGATCAAAGCCTTCGACGGCGCGGAGAAGCCCAATATTTCCCTCTTCGATCAGATCGGTCAGAGGGAGACCACGGTTGTTGTAGTTTTTGGCGATCGAAACGACGAGCCGCAGATTGGATTGGATCATCCGCTGGCGAGATGCGTGGCATTGATCATTGATGATCTTCCACCCAAGTTCGCGTTCCTCTTCAGCGGTCAACAGCTTGTGGCGGTTGATCTCTTGAAGATACATCTGGATCGCGGACTTTACGCCCCTCGAAGAAGTCGAGACGGACCGATTGCTTGTACTCTTTCTCACTTTCCTACCCACCCTTTCCACGGCGAGCGCCGTTGGAAAACTGATATGAGGCCTGAACAATAACCTCTCTCATCGGTTCGTCAGTTTATCCGATGAGTTCCATCGGGCATAGAGAAAACCACCTGAACTCCTGTGATTTCTGTTGTTTCTTCTCCCTCGAATTCCACCGGATTGTGCGGATTAGGTGGCCAAACGGACCTTTTTGACAATATGATCGGTCTATTCAAAATTTTATTGGCACCGCTCAAAACCCGATGCATACTACTCAATTCGATTCCATTTTCAGCAGGAATTTTATGCACAAAGACCTCACCGAAATGCTCGCCGAATGGCCCTTTGAACCGGGACAAATCTCCGTTCGGCTGATCGAAGCGGACGACGGAACCCCCCGGATACAGGTCCGGCTCGACCTCGGAATGCTCCAGATGTATGTCGATGGACGCCCAGACGGACAACGCCCGAACGGATACGGCAGCCTGCTCGATTCATGCGAAGCCCGGATCGATCAGGCCGAGCCGATGGACGCCGACGAATACCAAGTTGATGAGGACGATGATGCCCCCCCGCGTGCCCGCTCATTGACCGCGGAGGACTGCCGGCTCTTGCGAGAAGAGTCCCAGCAGTACTATCACCGGTACATCGCGTTGTTGGTGCTCGAGGATTTCGAGGCCGTGGTCCGCGACACCTCGCGGAACCTCAGGCTGGTCGATCTGCTCCGTGATCACGCGATCGAAGAAGATGACCAGGCATCGCTCGAATCCCATCGTCCGTACATCATGATGATGCGCGCACGGGCCTTGGCGAGCCACGCGCTCAAGCACGAAGAGAATAAGGTCGCGCTCAACGCGATCGACGAGGGGATCGAAGCGCTGAGGCTGTATTTCGAATCAGCAGAACAGCCCGAAGCGTTCGAGCAATCCGGCGAGGTCCAGATGCTCCGAGATATGCGTGACTCGTTGATCCCAAAGCTCCCGGTAAGCCAGCGCGCCGAGTTGCGTCAACGACTCGAAGCAGCCATCGCGTCAGAAAACTTTGAGCTTGCTGCGATTCTTCGCGATGAGCTGAAAATGCTCGGCGGATAAACTCTCACCCGCTTTGGGGTTCATCCTCTTTGACCTGGCATTGTTCGAGTACCAGATCGGCGAGGGTGGTTGCCATGATCGACTCTTCGGTCACGACGAGGTCCGCGCCGATCTCGCGGGCGGTCTGCGCCCTTCGCTCAACCGCGACGCGCACCGCGATATGCAGCTGGGGGCACATGTTTTTGAGTGTACGGATCGCACGCATGGTTGCATCGGAATCCGGGAGCGAGAGCACTACGGTCATCGCCGATCGAACGCCCGCGGATTCGAGCACCTCCGGGTTGGCGATGTCACCGAAGACCATTCGCTTGCCCTTGGCCGATTGTTCGTGAATAGTTTTGTGGTTGAGATCGACGATCACGCATTCGACGCCGCCCTCTTCGAGGCGCGCCGCGCATGCCTGCCCCACAAGCCCGTATCCGGCAATGATGGCGTGCCCGCTGAGCCCTTTGGCATCGGGCTCCTCGCGGATTGCATCTTTCTGCCGCCAAGGCGGACGCCCGATCCTGCCCATCAAGGGCTCGGCCCGTTGGGCGATCCAAACGAGAGAACTGGTAAAGACAAGCGAAGCGATAACCACCGCAACGACCATGGAGCTCTCTTGGGAACTCACCAGCCCGAGCGCTGCCGACACCCCTACAACGATCAGCGAGAACTCTCCGCCCTGGGCGAGCAAGATCCCGCTCCGCCCCGCGAGCCCGCTCTGGACCCCGACGCCCCACGCGGTGACACTGATGACCAACGCTTTAAGCATCATCATGCCAACAACACCAACGGGCACCACCCACCAGAGCGGGATGATCGAATCAAGATCGACCTGCAAGCCCACAGCCGTGAAGAAAACCGCCATAAACAAATCTCGCACCGGCGCCAGCTGTCCGGAGAGCTGGTATTTGAACGGAGTTGACGCGAGCAAGAATCCGGCGATAAATGCACCGAGTTCGGGGCTCAGCCCGACCCAAGCCGTCAGGGTTGCCGCACCAAGCCCGACGGCTGCGGTGAGGACGAGCATCACCTCTCCGCCGGCAAGCCTCGAAGCCTCGCGGAGTATCCGAGGGAGCAGGAGCCTGCCGATCACGATCATCGCGGCGATCGCCCCGAGTGCAATGATCATCGAGCCAACTCGCTCGGTGTAGGACACGATCTCGTCGGTGGTCTCTTGCTGCTTCAGCTCAGCGATCAACGGGAGTAATGCCAGATAGACAATCAGAATCAGGTCTTGGACAAGCAAAATCCCAAGAGCGATGCGTCCACCGGTTGATTGCAGCTCTCTGCGTTCACTGAGCAGTTTGAGCACCACGGCGGTCGATGACATCGCCAGCGCCATCGCGACGGCCAACGCAGAACTCCCCGCCATGGGAGTCAACGAAAGGATGCCCCAGAACCCCGCGGTCGTCGCGAGCGTGCTCAGCACGCCGACGGTGATGATCGAGGCAGCACCCTTGCGGAGCGTGTTGGTATCCAGGTGCATCCCGATGGAGAACATCAGCACAATCAGCGCCATATACCCGACCTGCTCGATCCGTTCGTGCGAGGAAACAAGCCCGAAACCGCTTGGCCCGATCACGATCCCCGCGAGCAGGTACGCGGGGATCACGGGGACACGCAACCGCGAGAGCATAAGGGTCACCGCGCCTGCGCACGCAAGGACAATCAGCAGATCAAGCTGCACAAGCACGCCGCTGCTCGCTGCGAATGTAGGAATCACTTCGCTGCCTCGTCTTGTTCATTCTGTGCTTTGCGTTGCTGCCTCGCCCGCTTGACAAGCACACTGAGTAGCGTCAGATCCGCCGGGGTCAGGCCCTCAAGGCGTGATGCCTGCCCGAATGTTGATGGGCGGAACTTGGTGAGTGCTTGGCGAGTTTCCGTACGGAGGGCTTCGAACTCGTTGTAATCGATCCACTCGGGAAGGGGCTTGCGTTCAAGATCGGCGTGGCGACGGATCTCGGCGTGCTGACGAACAATATAAGGCTCGTACCGCCGATCCGCGTGCAGGGTCCGCCAGATCCCGTCGTCAGCGCCGACGAGTTGCATCTGCAAACTCTCGCGGAGATCGGACACCGAGTAATCCGCGTTGAGCACGCGATCCCAGATACTCTTCTCGCCGATCATGGTGGACTTCATCAATCCGCGTCCGCGTTGGAGGAACTCCGAACGCCTCTCAAAGTGAGCCTTGCGCTGGCGCCCGAGATCATGATCATCGAGCAACCCCAACTCGATCGCCATCGGCGTCAACCGATCAGGGGCGTTGTCTGATCGTAAAATTAGCCGGTATTCCGCCCGGCTTGTAAACATCCGGTACGGCTCTTTGGGCACCTTGGTCACCAGATCATCCATCAGCACACCGATGTACGCCTGATCGCGAGCAAGCGTCACCAGAGCCTTGCCCTGCGCTTTTAGAGAGGCATTGAGCCCGCAGAGCAACCCCTGGGCTGCGGCCTCTTCGTACCCGCTCGTGCCGTTGATCTGACCGGCAAAGAACAACCCCTCGACAAGCCGGGTTTGACCGCTCGCGTGAATCTGGTGCGGCGAGACCATGTCGTACTCGACAGCATACCCGTACTGCAAAATCTTCGCGTGCGCACACCCCGGCATCGCCCGGATGAGCTCGTCCTGAATATCCGCGGGCAGGCTCGTCGCGATGCCGTTGCAGTAGACCCAGTCGGTACCCAAGCTCTCGGGCTCAAGGAATACGCCGTGCTCGGTGCGTTCGGCAAAGCGAACAACCTTGTCCTCGATGCTCGGGCAGTATCGTGGCCCGGAAGAGTTGATCTGACCAGAAAACATTGGAGCACGATCAAGGTTCGATCGGATAATCTCGTGCGAATCCTCGCAGGTGGTGGTCTGCCTGCATTCGATCTGCTCGAGCAAAGGAAACCGGTCACAGACCACCTGCCCAACACGCCATCCTCCGGGTGAGAGTTCACTGAATGGCACCGGATCCGCGTCGCCCAACTGCACGGGGAGCGATTCCCAGTCGATGGTCGTGCGATCGAGCCTTGGAGGCGTACCTGTTTTCAGTCGCCCGAGCTCGAAACCCATCTCCTTGAGTGTCGCCGAGATACCGACCGCGGAGGACTCACCGATCCGCCCGCCCTCGGTCTGCTGGTCCCCCGTGTGCATCATCGCGCGCATGAAGGTCCCGGTGGTGAGCACCAGATTCTCGGTTTCCAGCGTTCTGCGGTGTCCACCAGATTCAACCACCACGCCGCGTATCTGAGGCGGAGTCTGAGCATCTGATGCTTCGGTGATGATCTCGCCGACCATGCCCTCGATCAGTTCAATCTCGGGTCGTGCGGCCAAGAGTTTCTGGACCGTTTGGGCATAGGCCTGGTTGTCTGATTGACAACGCGGCCCATGAACTGCGGCTCCCTTTGAAGTGTTGAGAACCTTGAAGAGGATCCCCGTCGCATCTGCGGCCAGCCCCATCAACCCGCCGAGGGCGTCGATCTCGCGGACGAGTTGCCCCTTTGCGAGCCCCCCGATGGCTGGATTACAGCTCATGGCACCGATCTTTGAGGCATCCGCAGTGACCAATGCCACCGAACATGGGCGTGCGATCGCATTGGCAGCAGCCCAAGCCGCTTCCACACCGGCGTGCCCCCCGCCGACCACAATGACTTCATACCCGTTTCTCACCCGTGATCGTAGCAAAATAGTTGTTCAGGCATGGAAAAGACCCGAGAGATGCTTGGCAGGATCCCCGTTTTTTGATAGAATGCAACAGGGGACAGCTTGCCTATATCACGGCGCTGTGTTGTTCTGGAAGCTGGAGCGGACCAGTTTGATTCTTGTTTGTTGGGAAAGGAACCCGGATGAAAGCACTGAAAACACTCCATGCCGCGATGCTCTGCGCCGTGCTCGGAGCGGCTGGATCGATCGCCCTCGGCGACCAGGTCATTATGCGCGACGGCAAGGTCTACGACGGCAATGTGGTTTCTAAAACCCGACGCAATGTGATTATCGACACCGATATCAACGGGATCAAAGCCCGTCTCACCCTCGATCGGCGGAAGATCAAATCCATCATCGATGGCGAGGTCATCGCTCCGCCTGCAGTCGAAACCGAGACCGGATCCATACCCACCCTCGGCACCAACGAAGAAGAGGCACCCAAGCCAACACTCAAACGCGATGGATATAAGCTCCTGCTCGAGGTTCCCATCGAGGGAACCTTCGGCGAACATGTCTACCCGCTGGGCATCGCCCACTCACTTGAATGGGCGGTCGAGAACGGGGTGACCGATGTCGTGTTCAGGATCAACTCGCCCGGCGGCGAGGTCTGGGCGGCTCAGGATATGGTCGCGGTGATGGATCGATTCGCAGATCAGCTCGACTACCACATGCTGATCGAGCACGCGATTAGTGCCTCCATCTGGCCCTCATTTAGTTGTGACACGATTACGATGGCTCCCGGGGCGACCTTTGGCGGTGCGGTGGTGTACTCCAGGAACGCGACCGGATCCGCGGAGGTGGATCTCAAGATGACCTCGATCATGTCCGCCAAACTCGGATCTCAGGCGGAGGCCAACGGGCATTCAGAGTATCTGGTCAAGGCCATGATGCTCTCGGCAGAAGCGGTCTACGCCTACCAGAAGGATGGCGAGTGGGTCCTGACCAACTCGATCGAAGCCATCCCTGGCAATCGTGCCTACGAAACCATCGATGGCCCAGACTCGGTGCTTACCCTGACCGCCAAGCAGGCATCCAAGTACGGCATTGTCACCTCGATCGACGAGAAATCACTCGAGGCATTTGCACTTGCAAACAACATCGACAAGTGGGACAGTGCTGGTGATATAGGGCACACCATTGTCAAAGGTGACTACGAAAAATGCAAGCGCCTCCGCGAGGATTTGGTCGCATCAGTCAAGTCATTCAACGCCAATGTGGCCTACCTCGGGAACGCCAACTATGTTTCCTCAGCGGGCTCAGCATTGCAAGGAATGCGGAAGAACCTCGGCAAATACAAAAGGCTCATGAAGAAGGCCGAGAGCTACGAGATGCCCTCGATCGTCGATGGCTTTGATGATGTCATCGATGTCCCCTACTGGGAGACCGAGATCGAAGAACGCTTGGCCGATCTCCGCAGGACCCGCAAACGCGGACCATAAACACCACGCTCATCTTCTGTAAACAAAGGCTCCATCGAACGATGGAGCTTTTTTCATGCGGACTCGCATTGAAGACTTGTGCAGAAGCTGGGTATCAACAAAGCATTATGGCGCCGATGAACCGTACTGCCCGGTGTTGATCTCTTTGCCCCCGACATCGAGCCCGCGCAGCCCGCCACGCGTCCACCGGAACCAGCCGTTGAGCAACCGTTCCGAATCGCCGACCACCGGCGTCTCAAAGTCGAACGGGCGGTACCTCATCGTGGTCGGCTTGTCCTGGAATGCACGATTCGGACGGAATCCGGGGTTGGTCTCATCCGTCTGGATTGCTCGCACCGAGCTATCAAAGAACAGCAGCGAACTCTTTGAATCTTCATACGCGTAAAACTGCCCAAGCTGGGTCGAGTGGCGATCGTGAAACTCGAACATCTGCACCTTCATGGACGGGTACGAGACCTGATTTACTTTTCGGCGTCCGAGCCCGTCGGCGGGCAATCCATTGAACAGGTTGTGGTCAGCGCGGTACTGCTCGACCGTCATCGTCCCACGCCCGGCCCGCCCGATGTCCTTCGACCAGGTCGCTGGCGGTGCTTGGTAGGTTGAGCTGAACCACCACCAGTCGGCGATGTTGTCCCAACCGCGACCGGTTGGAATGTTTGAGCGGTCCTCGACATCACGCTGCCAGATGATGCGCTGACGATCGGCGGGGCAAGCGGTCACCGGCTCGGGCAGGTTGATGGACATGTAATCGATCAGCACAAGATGCGTAAATCGTCGGTGCGGGTACCGTTCCGTCAACCGATCGACATCAAAGAGGTAAGTCCGGCGGCGGACGATATCCGTCGCCTGGTCCATCGATGCTTGGATATCGTCGCCTGAACCTGTGCGGAGATCATTGAACTTGCTCGGGTTGTCACCGCCCCGCCAGGAATAGGCGGGGATGAAGTCCTCAAAGTCCGCGGTGTAGGTAGCCGACGCGGCCCCGAACTGCTGGAGGTTCGCCAGACAGCCAACCCGTTGGGCGCTCCTGCGGGCGCTGCTCAGCGCGGGGAGCAGAATCCCGATCAGCAGCGCGATGATGGCGATGACCACCAAGAGCTCAATCAGCGTAAACGCGCGATAACCAGATTGCTTTGCGTGCATAAGACCCTCCAAGGCACGAACGGACGCTGATTCACGCCCGTGCCATGCCATACCACACGCTGAGCCTACCACATCACCCACCAGTTCACAAGCCGAAAGCGAAACACGAACTCCAGCAATAAAAAACCGGGAACGACGCGTCGTTCCCGGTTCGGTGAATCAAAGAATGGAGGAGAATCGATTACGGTCCACAGTCCGGATCGTCAGGATCCACGGAGGTGCCGAGCAGCCCGATCTCCTTGCCGCCGTAGTCGATGCCCTGGAGCCCGTTGCGGGTCCAACGGTACCGCTGGCAGTACTCTTCGCTCTCGCCAAGCCCGGTGCGTGGCAATGGGAAGGTGTCGAGCGGGACATACTTCTGTTTCCATGAGACTGTTGGATCATCCGGATTCCACCCGGCATTGGCATCGCCGGTGAGTTCTGCACGAACCGAGCCGTCAAAGAACATCAGGTTGCTCTTCGCGTCTGGGTATGCAAAGTATCGCCCTTCGGGCACGCTGAACCGGTCAAACTCTTCGAACATGTACACCTTCATGGATGGGTGAGCAACCTGGAGGTACTTACGACGCCCGAGCGGCGGATTTCCATCACGCCCCTGGAAAAGGTGAGGGGTATTGGAGACGGGCAGGTAGGTGTTCTGTCCGCCGATCCCATCACTGTTCCATGCAGCGGGAACGGTCTGGTAGCTTGACGCGAACGCCCAGCGCTGACGGATGTTCACGGATGCCCAAGAGTTGTCTGCCTCGTACCCAGCTTCTGGCTGACCATTTGCGTATGGGACCGTCGAGCCGGTGCCGTAGTCGAGTGGATCTTCCTGCCACTGAAGCTGATTGGCATCAAACGGGCTTGCCGCGATCTCTTCAGGCTGTTTGTCTGAGAGGTAATCGAGCAGCACCAGATGGGTGTACCGGCGGTGTGGGAGTCTGGCCGAGAAGTTGACGATCTTGAACTCGCCATCAAAGCGCCCGGTCGCAGCCATAATGATTGACTGGTTTTGGAAAGCAGCGGCTCGCTGATCATCACCCGTTTGACTGATCGTTTTTACTTGCCCGTTTGGCAGCGTGAACTTGACCGGTGGTTGTCCTGGACGAGGTCCGCGCCACGAGTAGGCGGGGATGAGGTCCTTGTTGTCGGCGGCGTAGTTGGCGCTGCCGGTGTTGAGCTGGGACATGTTGGTCTGCGAGGTAACATTCTTCGCAGTTCTCTTTGCCTTTGCCAATGCTGGCAAGAGGATACCGATGAGCAATGCGATGATCGCGATGACCACCAGCAGCTCGATCAGTGTAAATGCCTTCTTATTTGTCATGACGACCTCCATGAACGCCCGTTCTCGTGGGCACCGACGCGGGTGCAACGATGGGCAATCTTTGATTCAGTTTCATCCGTCAACACAGCCATGTGGAGCGGCTTTGTTGTCTACGGCGGACTATTCGCGGTTCTGTGGGTCTCGGTTCCTGTTGAGGCCCTGAACAAGCTTGTATTTCTCTGTACAAACACATCACGAACACGAGTGCATGCGAGAGAATCCAAACGCTGGACCCTGCACTTCGAGAGCAGTCCGATTGTATGAGTTCTGCACCCTTCTCGCAACTGCGAAGACCGTGCAACTGCAATTTTCTTGAGAATAAAGCGGCTTCGGGACCGATTCAAATCGCGTTTCGATGGATGAATCCACGGAAGACCGTCACGAACATAATGCGAATATCAAACCAGATAGACCAGTTGCGGATGTAAAAGAGGTCATACTGAAGCCGCTTCTTTAGGCTGGTATCTCCGCGTAACCCGTTGACCTGGGCCCATCCGGTCATGCCGGCTTTGACTTGTTGACGGATCATGTACCCTCGCCAGTCTTCCCTGAATCGGTCGATGAGTTCTGGGCGTTCAGGGCGTGGACCGACCAACGCCATATCCCCTTTGAGCACATTGAGAAGCTGCGGCAGCTCGTCGAGGCTTGTTCTGCGGAGCCATTTGCCCAATCGGTGAATCCGTTGATCATCGCGGGCAGTCCACTGCTGATCGTCTTGTGGCGAATCGGAATCAGTCATGGTGCGGAACTTGTAGATCCAGAACACATCGCCGCCCAAGCTCACCCGGCGTTGCTTGAACAGAACCGGGCCGTGCGTGGTCAGGCGGATCGAAACCGCAACAAAGATCATGATCGGGGCAAAGAGCACCATCGCGGCGAGTGCGCCGAGCACATCAAAGCTTCGCTTGAGCAAGCCGCCGAGACCGGCCATGGGGCTCTCGCGGTAGCTGAGCACGGGCATCCCTTCGAGCTCGGAGACCGCCATATTCTGAGGCAGATACCGTGGATGGACATCCGGGATTATTCGCACATCGACCGCGAACCGCTCGAGCCTGCGCAGGATTTCGGGCAACCGCGCCGACATCGCGCTGGGCAAGGCGATGTAGATCGCATCGACGGGGCGTTGTTCGAGGATAGCTTCCATCTCGCGGATCCCTCCGCGGACGGGAAAACCCATGCACGAAACGCGATTGGTTTGTTCGTGGTGGCTGATGAAATATTGAACGCTGATCCCGGTCCACGAGTTTCGTCCGAGGGTCCGGGTGGTGATTTGTCCGAGCCGACCCACGCCGATGACCACGGCATGCCTGGCGTTCCACCCACGCTTGCGTGCAGCACGGAGTACGAGCCGGAGCACAAGCCGATAGATCCCGATCACAAATGGAAGGATCCCGAGCAGAACCGCGAGTTGGAATCGGAATGGATCGTGGGCGAGCCTCCAGCCCGGATACGTTACTTCTGGGACAGGTTTGATCCCCTCGGTGATGCCGCTGCCCCCCACCGCCCATATCGCGAGCACGATCATGGCGATCGAGATCAATGATGCACGAAGCACCTGCCCAAGCTCGCCCCAGATGGTCCGGTCACGGCGGGGTCGATAGAGCTTGCTGAGGTAGAGGGTGACGATCACGATGGGGACCGCGTACAGGATCAGCGGATCCTTGAAGTAGGACTCCCAATGTGTAGGCAAGGGCTCGTGAAAGAAGAGCACCCGTGCGCCCCAAGCGAACAAGCACGCACCCGAGACCGCGAGGACATCAACAAGCCCAAAGAGCGTAAGAAAGAGATCACTCTTCTGTTTGAGCACCACGCACCCTTCGCCCTACCTGGGCAACTCTTCAAAGCGGAGACCATTGTGGGCGTAAGGCCTTAACAACCCACCCTTGTTGCAGCCATTCGGGCTACAGACGATGATACCAGAGACAAAAACGCGGCGTGGAGCACGCCGCGAAAAAGATCATGGGCTCGGCTCAACGGTACCCTGCGGAGGAGGCGGCAGAGTCGGTTTTTCTGCTCGCTGAATCTCAGCAAGGTGAACATTGAAGAGGAGGGTCGAGTTGGGCGCGATCCCCGCACGCGGATTCCCGCTCTCGCCGTACCCGATCGGGCCTGGGATCACAATTTTGCGATGGGTATTGAGCGCAAAGCCCTCCATGCCCTCGCCAAAGCCCTGGATCGCACCACGCCCCGGAGGGTATGGGAATGCAAAGGGTCTTCCTCTGCTGTAGCTGGAATCGAACATGGTGCCGTCCATGAGGTATCCGGAATAGTCCACAGCCATCCGATCGCCGACCTCTGCGTATTTATCGCCGGCTTCTCCGAAGGTCAGGATTGCCAAGCCGTTTGTTCTTTTATCCACGAACACATACGAGCCAATCCGCTCAAAGGTGTATGCAGATTCTTCGCCGGCGCCCCAGACCACATTGCCTTGGGCGTCATACCCACGGTCTGCGGTACGAAGGGTATCGCCATCGAGCGTGATGGAGCTTGTCATCTCGACCGCCCCCCCGCTTCCGGTTGGATATGGGTATGGCGTCGAACCGGTGAAACCGTTGCTCGCTGGCTCGAGTTCAACATCTAGCGTCGCAATCATCTGTGATGCAGCGAGATCAGGGAAATATTCCGGAGCGGCCCACATCGCGGAGTAGACCCCGATCGAGGTCTGCCCAACCGTGAGCTCATAGGTACGCAGCCGAACTTTGTCCTTGTAGCGGTAGAGCTGGAAGATCGCTTGGCGATAGGGAGCCCAGGGAGTATCGGCCAGAGCGCTCTCGATGTACAGCGTATCGCTCATTCCTTCGACATCCACCGGCGCGATGCTGATGAGCAGGTCGGTTGTGGCGACGGAGCCATCGTCGTTCCGCCCGTTCTCGATCGGATCGGTCGTTTTCCAGGATCCGGAGAGCTGCTTGGCGATCAACGCGATGTCGTTATCCGACCAGCTCGGGGCATAGGGCTCGGGATAGAGCGATTCGGTCACCTCTGGCTGCAAGGTCATGTCATCTTGAGCGATCGCGGGAGCGACCAAGAGTGTCGCTGCGATCGATGTGAGCGCGATTCGGTAGTTCAGCATTGCTGTGATCTCCTCAGATTTGGTCAAACGGACAACAAGACGATGATAGGCGGTGTGGATGGAATCTGAGGCACCTGATCCCTAATGCAAAGCATGGGTTCTGGATACATGATACCCGCAGGCGTTGTAGCCCCATCAGCGCCTGGGTGGTGTATACAAGATGGAATCGTTGGCTTGGGCATTTCCCATATTTTTACAAACTGCTGACCTCATTGGGCGAGGACGCCGAGAATGTTCTCGAGGATCATCAACGCAAGCAGCACGACAAATATGTCGATAAGATCGGCGATCTTTACCGGCACAATAAAGACAAGTAGCTCATCCGATCAATCGCTCGCGGAGTTGCAAAGAAAAGCACCCCGCAGCGGGCTGAACCTCTTCGGGGTGCTTTATCGGTTTATAGGTGAGCATTCTTATTAGGCGAGTTCTGGGAATCGCTCGGTGACGATCTTGACCAGATCTTCAACATGCGATGCGGATTCATCGAAGAGTCTTTGTTCGTCATCGGTGAGTTTGAACTCGACGATTTTCTCTACGCCGTCTTTGCCGAGCAGCGCCGGCACCCCGACGAACAAGCCCTTGTGCCCGAACTGTCCATCGAGATAAGCGGCCGAAGGGATGATGCGTTTTTTATCTTTGATGATTGCTTCGGCCATCATGACGGTGCCGAGCGCTGGTGCATAGAACGCGCTGGTGCCCATGAGCTTGACGATCTCGCCGCCACCGACCTTTGCACGCTGGACGCATTCCTCGATCTTCTCTGCGGACAGCATGTCGGTCACCGGGATTCCGTGAACACTGGTCAGCCTTGGGAACGGGACCATGTCGTCGCCATGCCCGCCGAGGAGCATCGCCGAGACATCCTCAACACTTACACCAAGCTCCCAAGCGATGAATGCACGGAACCGTGCGCAGTCGAGTGCGCCCGCCTGCCCAACAATGCGGTTTGACGGGAACCCGGTAGCCTTCCATGCGGTGTAGACCATCGCGTCAAGTGGGTTGGAGACAAGAATAACGATCGAGTCCGGGGCGTGCACCTTGATGTTCTCGGAGACGGACTTGACGATTCGCACATTGGTTTCGATCAGGTCATCGCGGGACATGCCCGGCTTACGCGGGATGCCGGCGGTGACGATGACGACATCCGAACCCGCGATGTCTTCGTAATCAAAGGTGCCCGTGAGGGTGGCATCAAAGTTGTCGATCGGTGCACAGCAGCCCAGGTCGATCATCTTGCCCTTGGGCATATGCTGATCCGGGGCATCGGCGCGTGGGATATCGAGCAGGACGATGTCGCCGAGTTCCTTGGCTGCGGCCCAATGGGCGCAGGTTGCGCCGACATTACCGGCGCCGATGATTGAAATCTTTGCTCTTCTGGTGGCCATAGTTCTGGTCCTTTCCGTGTCGATTCCGGAAAGAATCGGTGTGGTGGATGGAAGTGTTTCTCCCGCGCGAACTCGCGCCGCGCTCGGGTTTGCATCCTAGCCACCCTTGTGGACAATCACGAGTCGATCGTGCCGTCTTCCTCGGCAGATTCCGCCCATTGCACCGGGACCGGCTCCAACGGTTTGGATGATCTGGGCGGCAAGGGAACCGGAGAGATTTCACCGCCGCTGAGCAGCGGGATCAACAGCGGCTGCCCAGGGGGCAGCTCCCCCGTCACGGGGGCAACCAGATCGCGGACCGCACCGCCCTTGAGAAAATCAAACTGGCGGTAAACTTGATGAACCGGACGGACGACCTGGGGATCGAACACCTCTCCGTCGCACGAGTTGAGCAGGGCGGTGAGCATCTCGATGATGTCGTCTTCGGGCTGCCCGCCCGCGTTGGCCCGGGTCCACGCAACCGGTGCCCCTTCAAAGAGTTCGGTGCCTGGCGTGGCGTAGAAAACCTCGCCAAGAAACCCAGTCGCGATCAGCCCATCAAGGATGTCAGCGGGATGACGCGTGACGAACCGCGAAGAGCTGACAATCCACATCACGCCTTCGTGCAGCGAATCTTCCCAGGCTTCCTTGGCGTCATCGAGCAGTTGGGTGATTGGTTCAGGCATGGGCTCTGATCGCCATGCCTCGTTGAGTGTGGACGCATATTCCTTAATCCCGAGCTCGGCCTTGTCCATCGCGAGCGGGCGGTCGTCGGGATCGATTTTGTGCAGCTCTGCGAGCGCCATGGCGATGGCGTGGAGCCCGATGGATGGGGCGATGGAGGCACGCCATCGGTCGCCGGTCTGGTCTTTGGGTAAAGCAACCGCCGACTGGGCAAAGTTGACCCATCCGGCAAGGAGTGTCGCCCAAGTGGTTGATTCATTGGTACTGGCATCAGCATTGGTCATGCGTTGATCGTATCACTCGACGCCCCGGTTTCTGGGCTCTGGGCTCTTGGTTGAGCAATCTGTAATGCACCACCAGAAGCAGGGCAAGCCCGACAGCCGCGATCCGCGCCACGGTCGCGCCGATCGGGCCGAGCACCGAGCCGCCCATCTCGAACACATCCCACCAGAGGTTCATGCCAGTATGCAGTGCGACAACAACCCAGATGTTCCAGCTTGCGCGTTCATACAACCATGCGTAGAGCACCCCGCCCAGCGCGATCATCGCGATCCACCACCCGAGCTGCCCGAGGATGGTTTCTCCCTCATCGGGTGTGAAATCAACATGTGCCAGCCCGAACACCACGCCTGTAAAAATCGCTGCGGGCCAGAGCTTCCAGCCGGCAACACGAACCAGCAGCCCGAAGGCGAACGCACGGTAAAAGATCTCCTCGGTCAATCCGGGCATCACGGTGGTGTAGGCGAGGTATCGGATCTTCAGATCATCTTGCTCGCCGCCCAGCGCCCCGACGACCAACATCGGAAATGTGCAGGACGCACCGATGAGCAATCCCTTGGCAAACTGACCTCAGCCAACGCACAACCCGAGTATGGGCATCCCATCATCCGGGCGCCGAGATCGCCCCAACCACCAGACGCCAAGAAGCACCAGGGACATCCTAAACAACGGATGAACGAGGTATTGAATATCGTACGACCATGATCGACGGGCCGAGGCGTAGCTCGGGATGGCCATCAGACCTATCGGAACAACGATCCCGATCCCAAAGATCAGCATGATGCGCACCCATGCTGCATGATCGATCCCGCTCAAATCTGAGTCTGCTCGTTCGTTCATTGACGCATTGTATCGCAGAATCAGATGCAGAGAAACAGCGCCGCTTCAGCCCGAAGCTGCTGATAGCCCATTCAACAAATGGATGAAAACTATCGCTGTTGTGTACACAACTCGCTCATCTCGTTTCGTATAAATTACAGAATATAACCCAGCACGGCGCGATGTTCACCGGTTCAAGACCCGCCCATATCTCTCCCATGAACGGGGGGGTATGCGAATATTTCCTCGTGTTCCTCTGAACATGCAATCCCAGAACACCGATCCGCTACTTGGCAACATATTACATTTGTGGAAAAGGGTACAAGATGACACACAAAGCATTGCAGAATATTCGCATACTCCTGATTGAAGACAGCGTTGACAACCAACGGCTGATCGCTCATCACCTCACCAAAGAGGGTGCGGAAGTGTTGATTGCGGAGAATGGCCAGGTCGGATGCGAACTCCAGCATGATTCAACTGAAAACGGAAAGCCGATTGATATCATCCTCATGGATATCGAGATGCCGGTGCTGGATGGATATGACACAACCAAGCTCTTGCGTTTACAAGGTGTGACCACACCCATCATTGCGATTACAGCGCATGAGCAGATCTATGACCGCAGGCTGTGCATCAGCGCGGGATGCGATGATTACCTCAGCAAGCTCGTTGTCCCATCGATGCTCGTTGGAACCTGTGCTCAATGGGCGGCGAGCAATGCAGCCGAGCGGGACGCTGCCTAAACCACCGCTTTTCAATCCATACAATCAACTTCCAACACAACGGCAAAAAAAACCCCCAGGCCGTGGTGGGCATGCCTGGGGGCGGGAGGCTCGAGACCAGGTGCTCTCGTCTGTGAGGACGGGCCGCTTGATCTCAAGCTGGGTGGGATGTCGTCCGGGCTGTTGCGAACCCTTGTGTTCACGGTTTGGCGGCGACTTGGTGGATGGGCAACCGTCATCGTCTTGTCGGTGCCGAGATTGCGTGGGTCCTTGGCCTATCGGCCCTTCACGCATTTCCCGGCTTGGTGAACGGGCGGGATCATTCCGTGACCCCAAATCCCGCAGCGTACATATCCGTCCGTTCGCTGACCTTTCGCCTTCATGAGCAGCTTGTGATCAACCTTCTCTGTTCCAAGCCGCCGCCATTTACTCCGTGAACTGTTTTCCTCGTACTCTTCCTTAGCTGCACCCCATCGATGCGCCGCAGTTGAGGCACTTGTAGCATGTCCCGCTGCGTACGGTGATGGTGCCACAGACATCGCAGGGCGGTGCATCCCCGGCTGATTCGAGCGCCATCGAGAGTGTCGAAGCATTGCTGACAACGACCTTTGTGCCCTTTCCTGTCTCGATTGCGGTCTGTGAGATCTCTGTCTTTGAGATGCGTGTCTTTACTCGATCCGCCGAGCTGTCCTTGGGCTCATTCACATCGGCAACGATCCTGCGTGTGCTCGTGCGAGCCTCGCCGGAGGATTCGGACGAGGTTGATTCATGCTTGGGCGCGTTGGCCTCGCGGTACCCTTCGATGAACTCCATCCCGAGCCAGCGGAAGATGTAATCAACGAGGCTCTTGGCGAATGGGATTTCCCGGTTCATGGTCATGCCGGAGGGTTCGAAGCGTTGGTGCGTGAATTTTTTGACCAGGCTTTCGAGCGGCACGCCGTACTGGAGCGCGACGGAGGTGGAGGTGCCCAGTGAATCCATAAGCCCGCCGATGGTCGAACCTTCTTTCGCCATGGTGATGAACAGCTCACCCGGCGCGCCGTCCTCATAGCACCCGACGGTAAGGTAACCCTCGTGACCGGCCACATTGAACTTGTGCGTGATTGATCGGCGTGTTTCGGGGAGTCGGCGACGCATCGGGCGATACTCGATTTCACGCTGCTGTTGTGCAACCACGAGCTGGTCTCCGTGAGCAACCGCATCGGCCATGCGTGCAACGCCATCGGCGACCTCGTCGAGCGCGGATTCGTGATCAATCTGATCGACCACCGATTCATCATCGAGCTCGGCATCGGCATCGCTCTTGATGTTCAGAGGCTGGCTCAGCTTGCACCCATCACGGTACAACGCGTTGGCCTTGAGCCCGAGATCCCATGATTCGCGGTAGGACTCTTTGATATCGTCAACCGTGGCATCATGCGGGAGGTTGATGGTCTTGGAGATCGCCCCGGAGATGAACGGCTGGGCCGCCGCCATCATGCGGATGTGCCCGCCGGCGGAGATCAACCGCGTGCTCAACGGTCCGCACTGGCTCGCACAGTCGAACACGGGTAGGTGTTCATCCTTCATGTGTGGCGCACCCTCGATGGTTTGGGTGCCGCACACGATCCGGTTGAGCTGGCTGATCTGCGACGGCTTCAGCCCGAGGTGTTTGAGGGCGTTGAACGCGGGGTCTGCCTTGGCAGCGTCGGGGTCGATTCCGAGCCGCTGCATCGCCTCGTCGCCGAGCCCCCAGGCGGTGAAGGCGAATCCAAGCTCAAACACACCGGGGAGTTGATCGGTGATTTTGGAGAGGTCTTCGTCGTTGAGTCCACGATCGCCGAGCCAACGCCCCAGCGACATCCCGCCCGCGTTCTCAACGCCATCTGGCATCGGGACATCGAGCGAGAGTGCGCCGAGGATGTACTGGAGCATTTGCTTGCGTTGATCGTCGTCGTAACCGAGCGAGCGTAATGCCGGATCGACCGAGGCATTGACGATTTTGAAGTACCCGCCGCCGGCGAGTTTCTTGAACTTCACCAGCGCGAAGTCGGGCTCGACGCCGGTGGTGTCGCAGTCCATCAGCAAGCCGATCGTGCCGGTCGGCGCAATGACGGTGGTCTGGGCGTTGCGGTACCCGTGCTCTTCGCCGAGCTCGAGCGCTTCGTCCCAGGCTTTGGTCGCGTGATGGAGCATGTCCATGGCGTTGCCAAGGGGCACGCCGTGATCACGGATGAGTTCGTGGTTGATCGGAACGGGTGAGATGCGGAGGTCTTCGTACTCGCCGCTGTCACGGGCGACGCCCATCGCCGCACGCCGATGGTTGCGGATAACGCGGAGCATGTTGTCGCGTTCGGGTGCGTAGCCGGGGAACGCGCCGTGCTCGCTTGCCATCAGTGCGCTCATGCGGTATGAACGCCCGGTCATAATCGCCGAGAGGCACCCGCAGATCGCGTTGCCCTGCTCGGAATCGTAGGGGATACCGGCCTGCATGAGCATCGCGCCGAGGTTGGCGTAGCCGAGCCCGGTGGTGCGGTAGTTGTAGCTGAGCTCGGCGATATCTTTGCTCGGAAAGGCGGCCATCAAGACCGAGATCTCGAGCACCATCGTCCAGAGGTCCACGCCGTGCTCGAAGCCCTCGATGTCGAACTCTTTGGTGTTCGAGTTGTAAAACTTCATAACATTCAACGATGCCAGATTGCAGGCGGTGTTGTCGAGGAACATGTACTCGGAGCATGGATTCGACGCGTTGATGCGACCGGCGCCCGGGCAGGTGTGCCAGGCATTGATGGTCCCGTCGTACTGCACGCCGGGATCTGCGCACCGCCACGCGGCGTAGGCAACATCTTCCCAAAGCTGGTTCGCGTCGATGGTGCTGGCAACCTCGCCGGTGGTGCGGAAGGTGGTCTCCCACTGCTCCTTGGCATCGACCGCATCAAAGAATGAATCTGGGATACGGATCGAGTTGTTGGAGTTCTGACCGGCGACGGTGGAATACGCCTCGCCGTTGAAATCGTAGTCGAGCGTCAATCCTAATCGGGCGGCGGTCTCGCCGACGGTTTCCGAATCGCTCTCGGAAGTCTTGGTTCCCTGGATCGCCTTCATGCCTTCGACGAGCGCAGCGACTTTGATCTCTTCGCGGACCTTCCAGTTGATGAACTCGGCGATGTCCGGGTGATCCATATCGAGGCAGACCATCTTGGCGGCCCTCCGGGTAGTGCCGCCCGACTTGATCGCGCCCGCGGCGCGATCGCCGATCTTCAGCCAGCTCATCAAGCCCGAGGACTTGCCGCCGCCGGAGAGCAGCTCATTGCCCGCGCGAAGGCTCGAGAAGTTGGTGCCGGTGCCCGAGCCATACTTAAACAGTCTCGCTTCGCGCATCCACAGGTCCATGATCCCGCCCTCGTTGACGAGCGAATCATCGACGGATTGGATGAAGCACGCGTGCGGCTGCGGATGCGTGTACGCGTCGTCGGCCAGCTCGGGCTCGCCGGTCTCAGAGTTGACAACCCAGTGCCCCTGTGCAGGCCCCGAGATGCCATACGCCCAGTTCAAACCGGTATTGAACCATTGCGGCGAGTTGGGCGCGCACATCTGGTGGATGAGCATGTACACCAGCTCGTCATAGAACGCGGTCGCGTCATCCGCGGAATCAAAGTAGCTGTGCGATTCGCCCCAGTGCTTCCAGCACCCCGCGAGCCGGTGGATCACTTGGCGGGCGGAACGCTCTGGACCCGTCTTGGCAGAGCCGTCATCATTGAGCACCTGCGTCGAGTCACCGGGCAGCGCAAACTTGCTTTCGAGCTGAGGCACGCCCGCCTTGCGGAAGTATTTGGACACCATGATGTCCGTCGCCAGCTGCGAGAACCCAACGGGGACCTCAGCGTCCGGCATCTCAAAGACAACCGAACCATCCGGGTTTGAAATCCGACTCGCTCGCGTGGTCCACTCAGTGGTCGCGAACGGGTCCATACCTTCCGTGGTGAATCGACGGGTGATTTTCATCTGGCGTGTGCCTTCCTACAAACGGATTCAATAAGACAGCTATGCACGGAACGCAATGCAGAACATCAATCAATACAAATGGAATCAATCAGTTAAAGAACCTTCGCTGTTATCCAGCCCAACAATGCCTCTTGGCGTTTTCTTCGCAGTTGGACTTGTTGGTGTAGCCTTCGCAGCTTGCGCCGACGATGTTGCCGTTGGTCGCGGTGCGGCGCCAGCGCCATTCGCCTTTTTTATCTTCGTAGATTTCCCATTTGTCGTTCTCGCCGCCCTGCCCGCAACCGCCCCAGCCGTTGCGTTTGGCGTTGTCTTCGCAGTCACCCTTGGCGTTGTAGCCTTCGGTGGCGGCGCCGACGATGTTGCCGTTGGTCGCGGTTCTGCGCCAGCGCCATTTTCCGCCCTTGTCTTCGTAGATTTCCCATTTATCGTTTTCGCCTGCCATGTGTTGGCTCCTTTCGGTGTGGTGTGAATGAACCTGGTTAGTCGACCTTGGGCAGCGTCAAGCCGCCCTGGTCTTGGTACTTGCCGGCTTTGTCGGCGTAGCTTTTCTTGCAGACCTGGTCGCCCTTGAGGAATACGAACTGGGCGACGCCTTCGTTGGCGTAGATCTTGGCGGGCAGGGGTGTGGTGTTGGAGATTTCCAGCGTCACCTTGCCCCGCCATTCTGGCTCGAGCGGCGTGACATTCACGATCAGCCCGCACCGGGCGTAGGTCGATTTGCCGACGCACAGCACGAGGATATCGCGTGGGATATCGAACCATTCGACGGTCTCGCAGAGCGCGAATGAGTTTGGTGGGATGATGACATGATCGGTGCCCTGCACCGCGGTGTCGACGGTGACCATGAAGTCATCGGTGAAGTTTTTTGGATCGACAACCGCGACGCCGCCGGTCGGCGGTGTTGGTGTGAAGATTTTGAAGATGGTGCCTACGCGGACATCGTACCCGTAGGACGAGACGCCATAGGAGATGGTGCCGTCGCGTTTGGTTGCTTGCTCGAAGGGTTGAATATCGACGAGTTGTTCGATCTGTGTGTCGCATAAAACTGACATGACACAAACTCCGTTGGCCGCGTTGTTGGGCGCCATGTGGTGCCCGCTGATGCGGTTGGGGCGTCCGATGCCCCGGTGAATCCATCCCGCCGAATCTCCGTCGTGCCCACACGACGATGACCAGCCCTGAGTCGGCATACCGATGACCGTCTGGGGGTGGATGAACCACAGCCTTCAGGCGAGCATGCCTTGTTTTTGGTGCCCGGCGAAACAGCCCGGAGACCGGATCGACGCCGCAACTGCGGGCCGATTCTATTTAGCACGGCGATGATTCCTGCCAAGCAGTTGTTTGAACCAAAGTCGAATACATCCCGAACATCTTTCGACATCCAGCTGTCGGCTTGGCGGTGCTGGCACCAACCGAACCAGTGTTTCAAAGCCAAGCGTTGTGGACAACCTGTCGGTTGATCCCAAGTCCTTCAAGCACAAGGGCTTCGCAAGTCTCTGTCTCTTCTCAATATATTCCGACACACAAGATACCGGAATCTATCGGGCAGTAAGCATACCACTCTACCACCTGTTGCGTAGCGACGATGAAGCAATTTTGGAGTTTTTTCATTCGATTCTTCGTGATGTATTTTTCCCAACCAACCAAGAAACCCGGCAACCATCTGGCCCTCAGGTGGGCAACCCCGTGCGGGGCAAAGGCTTTGCAGCCTGCGAATAGCCAAGAGCAGAGAGTGTATGAAAAACAGAACCTGTATAACTGCCAAACTTTTTTTCCTAAGGCTGTGTGCACTTTTCCACCAATTGCCGCCCGAAGCACACGCGTGCGCGCCGTTCATCCACCAAACTCGACGCAGAAGTTGAAACTTGCTCTGCAAGTGAGTGCATACACCGGGCAATTTGATGCGTAAAGCACTAGGATGAGTCCGCTCGAACAAACGAGCGCGGGTATCACCACCCCAATACCCACAGGCTCGGCTTCATGCACATCAAACACCCGAGGTTTTCCTTGACTATGTCCGCTTCTCACGCAGATAGACGATCTCACCGGCTCCACCTGCTCGGTGTCCTCTTGGCAACCGGCGCCATCACCCTCGGGATGATGGGCGGATGCAAACGGATCCAGAAATGGCGAGAGAATCGCAACACGCCCGTCCCCAAGGCAAGGACGAGCGCGCCGCTGACCATCCGCGATATCCCTGCGCCGCTGCGTGGAACAATTGGTGGTGAAGCGAGCATCATCGGGAACGAATCTACGCTCGTCTCGGGCATCGGATTTGTGGTTGGGCTCGACGGCACCGGCGGGATGACCATCCCAGAGCAATACGCTGCCCATCTTGAGCGCATGATGGCGATCAACGGCGTATCAATCGCCAATGACGGCGAATCTGATTCACCATTAAACCGCACAAGCCCGCGGGCGCTGCTCAAAGACCCGAATACCGCTGCGGTGATCGTCCAGGCGGCGATCCCCCCTGGAGCCCGTGAGGGTGAGACCTTTGATCTGTATGTCCGAGCGATCAACGCGACGAGCCTGGAGGGCGGCAAGCTGTGGACAACCGAGATGCGAATCGGTCCGCCTTCGTCATTCGGCAACCCCCAAGCCCGAAAGATCGCAACCGCACGGGGTCCGATCTTTCTTAACCCGTTCGCAGAGCCCGGGCAGTCATTTGATGGCATCACCCGGAATGTCGGGCGGATCCTCAATGGCGGCGTGGTCACCTTCCCGACCGAGATCCAGGTGATTTTGGACAACGCCTCGCATCAGCGGGCACGCCAGATTACCTCTGCGATCAACGCCAACTTCCCGATGCAACCCGGAGACCGCGAGCCAACCGCACGCGGGAAGAGTGAATCGCTGATCCTCGTGCAGGTTCCAAAGCGTTTCAGCAACAAGCACAGCGAGTTCATCAACCTGCTCTCGCATGTGACGATTGACCAGTCGTACCCAGAGCTGCACGCCCGGCGCTACGCGATCACACTCGTCAACAACGCGGACCTCTCCAGCGACATGTCGTGGTGTCTGCAGGCGATGGGTGAACGAGCACTCCCGTTTCTTCTTGATACCTACGACCATCCCGACGCGATCCCTCGCCTTGCAGGATTACGCGCGGGCGCGGGGCTGAATGATCCGCGGGCAGCCAAGGCGCTCGAGGACATTGCCCTCAACGGCCCGGACAACCTCCGCACCGATGCGATCGAGCTGTTGAGCCGGATCAACGGGCGGCCCACGATTGATCGCACACTTCGCTCACTGCTTGAATCTGACATGCTCTCGATCCGCGTCGAGGCGTACGAGGGGCTTGTCAAGCGGGCAATCAATAACCGGAAGCATCAGATCATCAACCAGCTGGCCGGTTCGGATGACTACAACTCCCCGAAGCTGAGCTTGTCACAGATCGAGGTGCTGGCAGAGAGTTGGTTGCCATCTGATCCCATCCGTGGGGTGAGCAGGCGGATGGTTGCGGAGAAGTTCTTCCTCGACATCGTGCCCTACGGCGAGCCGTTGATCTATGTGACCCAGCAGGACATCCCGCGTATTGTGCTCTTTGGGCGAGATTTGCAGATTCAGCGACCGCTACTCGCCTCGGCATGGTCGGATCGACTCCTGATCACGGCCGACACCGCAACAGACAATATCCGGTTGCTCTACCGCAACACCAAGACCCGGCGAACGATCATCAACGAGAACACCCCCGCCTCGCTGCCTGAGTTGGTGGACTACTTCGCCAATGAGCCTTCGAGCAATGATTTCAAGTCCGGGCTCGGGATGTCGTATTCTCAGGTTGTCGGTGCTCTGTATGAGTTGTACCACGACGAGGGCATCGCGGCGGGCTTCACCACCGAACAAGACCGGTTGCTTGCGAATCTGATGAACTCCGCGCGGGGTGAAGAGATCGAGATTCGCCCAGAAACATCTGAAGGGACCACGACATTGATCCCGGTAAACGATCCACAATCACCCGTGATTGACCGCAAGGATGACCTCAGAAGCACACGCCGAACGCTGCTTGTTCCGGTGAATCCACCAGATGCTGAGGAGGACGAGGACACCGAGGGAAAAAAGGTTGAAGAGCCTCCGGTTTCGCGAGCAGATTGAGTTTTAGCGGATGCCGTTCCGCAGTGCCTCGGCGCGTCGGACCAGCATCCCGACCTCATGGGAGACTTGGGAGATGGCGTTATCCACGCCTTCTTCCATGAGTTGATCGGAATCGATCGGCTGCCCGTAGATAATCGCGCTCGGCTTGTTGAAAAGCTTGGGCAGTTTCCTTGATCTGGGCCAGGCTTGGAACGCGCCCGCGATCCCGACAGGGATAATCGTACAATCTGCTCGTTTGAGCAATATCCCGATGCCTCGCTTGAACTCGTGCATTTTGCCGTCGGGTGATCGAGACCCTTCTGGGAAAACGATCAGCATCTTTCCTTCTTTGAGCTTGGCGATGGTCGCCTTCATCGCGGCGGTGTCGCCCGCACCTTGCTTGATTGGCGTTGAGTTCAAACTCCGGATCAGCCATCCGAATGGGCGGAACTTAAAGAGCCCGGCACGAGCAAGAAAATCGGTGTGGCGATGGCGGATAAACGCGGACACGATCGGTGGATCAAGGAAGGACTGATGATTCGCGATCAACAGCACCGGGCCGGTGCGTGGGATGTTCTTCGATCCTCGGCTGCGGACACGGAACACAACCCGCAGGAGAATGCGAGCAGATTCACGGACGAGATCATAAAACAGCATCTGGAGCAGAGAAGAGCCGGGATGGTGCGCGCGATACCGAGAGAGCATTGACAAGTATTGGGGGCGGCTTAGCTCCCGTCGAGCATCATGGCGATGCGATCACGCGCATGCTGCTCGAGGGTGTCGACGACCTGATCGAGCGAAAGGACCGAGGTATCGATGCGGATGGCATCATCGGGGCACATCAACGGGCCATCGGAGCGGGTGGAATCCATCCGGTCTCGTTCA
The DNA here is from genome assembly GCA_029260265.1 of Phycisphaerales bacterium. GTDB lineage: Bacteria > Planctomycetota > Phycisphaerae > Phycisphaerales > UBA1924 > UBA1924. The sequence goes on along the minus strand of JAJDDO010000024.1, from coordinate 968,338 downwards.
ACGATGCGCTCACACATTTCTTGGATATCAACCACATCGCCCTTCTTGGCGAGTTGCTCGACGCGCCGTTGGGCGCGGACCTCGGGGTTGGCATCGAGATAGAACTTGACCGCGGCATCTGGGAAGACGACCGAGCCCTGGTCCCTGCCTTCGGTGACGAGCCTTGGATGCTGGGACCCGATCACCCGCTGCTTGCGGACCATGTGGTGGCGGAGATCGGCGATCGAGGCGACGAATGAAACGACCGCCGTGACATCTGCCTGGCGGATGCGGTGATCAATCGGGTTGTCCCAAGCCAGTATGGTCGGAGGGTCTTGGGACCAATCAAAGTGCAGATCCGCGCCGAGAACTGCGGAGACGAGCTCGCCGATTTCTTCGCGGTCGATTTCTCGGTCAATTAGTATGGCAGCGGCGGCACGGTACATCGCGCCGGTATCGAGGAAATCAAGCCCGAGCCGAGCGGCGAGCAGTTGGGCAACGGTGGATTTTCCCGTCCCGGCGGGTCCATCGATGGTGATGATGACGGGGCTATCAACAGGCATTGCTCCCCCGATCTTGGGCGGCCTCGCAACGGTCTGCGTTTGTACGCTGGTCATCGGATCCCCCTATGGATCTGTTACCCTGCGATCGACTCGAAGGCCGACTCCAATGCGTCACGGCTCTGCATTGCACCAAGTGTACCATCTCCCCCCCCCTGGTAGTCAATAGCAATGTTGCCATCAAATCCAACAGCGGCCAAAGCCTGCACCATCGGCACCAAATCAAACCCATCATGGACCGGGGCGGGGACATCCATCATGCCCTCGAGTTCTGCTGCCAGGGCATCAAGACCTGTCAGCCCCTCTTCGAGCGGATCGGGCTTTTTCTGGTCGTTTTCGTCGATTGAGGGGTCGGTGAAGCCGAGGGTTGTCGCGTTGACGACCGACGCGTAGGGCGTTAATCGACGGAGGTACCCGCCGGGATCACCCGATTTGTGGGCTGCCTGAAAATCTGGGAGTGTTCCGATGCGGAATCCACCGATGGCCTTGACGAGTTGGGTCAGACGCTCGGGATCCTCTGTCAGCCCATCATTGGGGGCGATGAGGATATTGATATCCACGGCGTCTGCATGGGCAAGAACCGCTTTCATTCGTTCGACGCATTGCTCGAAGTTTTCGTCGCTGTCTTTGCTTTTGATGGAAATCGAGGCCGAGTTGCACCCGAGCAGGGTCGCGGCGGTAATCACTCGCTTTGCTCGATCAACCCCGGCATCGCCCTTGTTCCCGCGGAGATCGCCGAGCGGGAGCGGTTCGTTTTGCGAGAGGAGCAAGCAGGTGCATCCTACGCGGTCGCCCGTATCGCGGATTTTCTCGATCTCTGATCGCCCGATGCCGGCGAGGAGGTCTGTCGAGAGATTCATCGCGTTGAGCCCGAGGTGTTCAATCGTGTATTTGGGGAGGTCAACAAGGGCGATCGCCCGCTTGCCTCGGCGTTTGAGCACATCGCGGATTGAGTTGACATTCAACGAATAGAGCATGCGATCGACTGTAGGCACCCGGATGGATCGACAGGGCGATGAAAATCCACGATGATTCATTGTCCGGAGGTGTACAGGAGTGAATCACCGGGCCTATGCTGGGCAAACCCGTGAAGGAGAAAACGATGGGCGCACCGACAGATCGCTTGTATACAGAATCACACGAATGGCACAAGGTCGACGACGAGATCCTCACCATCGGGTTGACCACCTACGCCGTTGACCAGCTCACCGATGTGACCTTTGTCGAGATGATGGAGGTTGGCACCGAGATCGAACCGGGTGAATCCGTCGGCGAGGTCGAATCGGTCAAAACAACCTCGGATATCTATTCCCAGGCGGGCGGCGAGATCATCGCCATCAACGAAGAGCTCGGATCAAACCCTGAGCTCGTCAACAATGATCCATACGGCGATGGTTGGCTTGTCAAGCTCAAAATCATCGATAAAGGCAATCTGGAAGATTGCATGGAATCAGATGAATACGACAACTCGATTAGCTGAGATCCCAGCCGTCGAATTCCCAATGAGTAGATCATGATTCGATGCGTGGATGTCCAAAAATCGTTCGCGATCGGTGATCGGCGGGTCCACGCACTGCGGGGGTTGGATCTCGAGATTACCGAGCCGGGGTTCTATGCGATCATGGGACGATCGGGGAGCGGAAAATCGACACTCTTGCACCTGATGGCCTCGATGGATCGCCCGGACTCCGGCGAGATCTATGTCGCGGGCAAGCCGATCCATTCGCTCAGCGAGCGCGAATCGACTATGTATCGAAGGCGGGATATCGGGGTCGTTTTCCAGGCATTCAACCTGATCCCAACGATGAACGCGATCGAGAATGTACTCCTCCCAGGGCTACTTGGCGGTGAGCAGTCCAAGGGGCTGACCAATAGGGGGATGGAGTTGCTGGATCTGCTCGGGCTCGGCGAGAGGTGCACGCATCGTCCCGAAGCATTGTCGGGAGGAGAGCAGCAACGGGTGGCGATCGCGAGGGCGTTGCTCTATGAGCCTCCGGTGGTCTTTGCTGATGAGCCGACGGGCAATCTTGATTCACAGGCGAGCGACCAGGTGTGGTCGATGCTTGCGCGGATCGCAGAAGAGCAGAAGATGACGGTGGTGATGGTGACCCACGAACTCGAGGCTGCCAAGCATTGCTCGAAGGTGTTTGTGATGGCGGATGGGACCGTTCGTGGTGTGATTGATTCTGCGAAAGAAGGAGGGCTGGATGCGGGCTCAGTTGCGACTCGCACACAGCATCTGCTCGGCGCGTCCGAGTAGATTGGCCCTGCTCTCCGCGGCCGTCGGGCTGTCGGTGGTGCTGGTGACGGCGATCGCGTGCGCGATGGCGTCGATCAATGCCGCCTTTGTTGATCAGATACAGACACAAGTCGGGACCGCAGAGATCCGGGTCCAACCGATGAGCGGCGAATCGATGCCGATGGGCGTGCTCAAAGCGGTGCGTTCATGGGACGGTGTAGAGCACGCGCTTCCAAGGCTGAACCGGACGCTTTCACTGGTCGCCAAGGTCCCTACATTGATCGACAACGAATCTGATTCGTCCGTGAACCGGTACGCAGCGGTCGAGACTTCCTACTCCACCAACTGCTTTGTACGCGGGACCGATCCGGACCTGGAGATCGGCTCACGCCGGGTTCAGCTTCTTCTCGGCAGAAACGCGACCGGGGCGGGCGAGATCGTGATTGATGCACGGGTTGCTCAGCGGCTCAGCTTTGCCTACACCGATGCGGGCGCACGGGGTGGATCTGTTGGGCTGATGAGTGACCCGATCGGGTACATGAGCCTCGAAGCGCCGGATGCCAGCAGCGTTGCGGACACCGCAGAGCACGCGGATCGGCTGAATGCGGGTATCGGTGTGAGGGTGGGTGATACGCTTTTGGTGCCTCGGTTGTTTGGGCGGATGCAGACTCTGGAAGTTGTCGGGATCGCCGAGCCCCCACCGCTGGGCGGGAAGCCGATCGGGTACACCACGCTCGAGACGCTCGATGCGATGGGGCGCAAGCAAGGGCGGATCAGTGACATCGAGATCCATCTGAAAGAGGGGGTTGATCCGACGGAGTTCGTACAGCTTCATGCATCTGCGCTCGGCGAGAAATACCTTGTCCAAACAACCGAACGGATCACCAGCGGTGTTCAGAAAAATCTGGCTGCTACGCAGCTTGGGTTTGTGTTGATCTCCGTGATCTCGTTGATTAGTGCGGCGTTCATCATCACCACGGGGCTGACCACCGGGGTCGCCGAGCAGCAGCGGATGCTCGCGGTGCTGCGGTGTATCGGCGCAGCTCGGCATCAGCTCGCGGGGGCACAGTTGCTTGTGGGGCTTATCGTGGCGGTGCTTGGATCCGCGATTGGTGTGCCGGTGGGTATAGGGCTTGCGTGGATATTGGCGTTGGTCTTTGAGCAGCAGATGCCCAGCGGGCTGGTGATTCCGGGTATGAATGTTGTTGTCACCGTGCTTGGATCGGTGCTCGCGGGGTTGGTGGGCGCGATGTGGCCTGCCTGGCGGGCGGCGTCGTTGTCGCCGCTCGAGGCCTTGGCTGTGCGAGCCAAGCCATACAGGGCGGTCTCGATCGCGAAGGTCGGGCTATGTGGTTTGGTGGGCATCGCGGTGATGGGTGTGCTGGTGATCTGGTTCAGTGATCGTTCGTTCTTTTTCTGGGCGTATGCGGGCGTTGGACTTCCGTTGATGTTTGTTGGGTATTTCCTGATTTCGGTGCCTGTGGTGATCGTGATTTCTGTCGTGGTGGGCCCGATTGTATCGCGTGCATTTATCTTGCCCGGATCGCTGCTCACACGGACTGTGCGAGCGACGCCGTACCGGCATGGGTTTACCAGCGGGGCGTTGATGACGGGGCTCGCGCTCATGATCGGGATCTGGACGAACGGGTCTGCGGCGATGAACGACTGGCTCGGGAAAATCAGGTTTCCAGACGCCTTTGCGTATGGGCTGCCGCTTGACGAGGAGGCCGCTCGAATCCTGAACGATCTGGATTTCGTTGATGCGACCAGCATGGTGACGATGCACCCCGTGGGCACGGATGCGTTCGGTGTTGATGGGCTGAGCGAATATAAGACAAACTTTATTGCGTTCGAGCCTGACTCGTTCTTTGACATGGTCAAGCTTGAGTTTGTGCAGGGCGATGAACAATCCGCCAGAGAGAGACTTACGCAAGGCGGCGCGGTGCTCGTTGCGCGCGAGTTCCTCGTTGCGCGTGGGCTCGGCATAGGAGACACATTTGTTTGCCAAGATGAGCTGGGCGATGATCACTCCTTTGAGATCGTCGGGGTGGTAACCTCGCCGGGGCTCGAGCTGGTGAACAACTACTTTGATCTCAGCAACAATCTTGTTCATCAGGCAATTCACTCGGTGTTCGGCTCGCAGGAAGATCTGATCGAGCACTTCGGCGTACGCACCGCCCAACTCATTCAGGTCGATCTTGATGATTCGTATGATGATCTTGAATCGGTCGAAGAGATGCGCCGGGCGTTGCTGGGCGCAGGAGTCCTCAATGTGGGCAGCGGCAAGCAGATCCGCCGGCAGATCGAGACTGTTTTTTCGAGCACGATGGCGGTGCTCTCCACCGTCGCCATCGGTGCGATGCTTGTGGCATGCTTTGGGGTGGCGAATCTGATTGTCGCTGAGGTGAGCGCACGAAAGTATGAACTGGGCGTGCTGCGGGCGATCGGGGCGACCCGCGGGCAGCTCGTCCGGCTGGTTTGCGGGCAGGCATTGATCATCGCGATCGGGGCGTGTGTGCTCGGGACGCTGCTCGGGCTGCAGGCTGCATGGGGCGGGCGGGAGATGAATCGTCAGGTGGTCGGGATTGATCTCTCGTCGGCTTTGCCGATCGGAGCGATAGGGCTGTCATGGGCGGTGGCGATCGTGCTCTCGCTTATCGCTTCAGGACCTAGTGCGTTGCGGCTCAACAGGGCGAGCATCCGATGGTTGATGGCACGCGGAGGGGGATAAACCGTGTTTCGCTCAACAAAAACAGAGGCATCAGATGATACCTCGCGTGAAAAGCTTGAAACAAAACTGGGCTGCTCAGCCTTCGGCGTCGTCGATGTATTCCCAGACCGTGACGGGCACCTGACGCACGCCCCACTTGCGGGCGAGGCGGTGGGTTGGATAGAGCAGATCGATGCGGTTGCCTTTGATGGCGCCGCCGCAATCAAGAACCGGGACGATCTCGCCGTCGGCGTATCCTGGGATAGAAACCAGTGACCAGTACGGGAGAAGCTTCGGGTCGGCGGCGACAAGATTCATGCCGTTGGTCCAGACAGAGTACATCGTCGCGGTTTTGCCGTCGGCGAACTGTCCGCAAGAACGCGCGTCGGGCGAGTACCCGGTGACGGTCATGTAGATCACACGAGCGGGCTTTGCTGCGCGTCCATCGAACCAGCGGATCGAGGTGTCGTTCTCGGCTGTGTCTTCAATGATGGGCTGGGGGTCCGATTCGATGGCGGGTGGAACATCGGCTGAGACGGGCACAAACGCGGGGGTGCTGATCTCGGCGACGGGCAGCGTTGACTGATCGATCACGGCCAGCGCGGGGAGGGTCGCGTTCTCTTTGGTCCAGATCGCGCTGACCACCACGAGCACGAGCAGGCTGAGCCACGCCCCGACATGCACAGCACGCATGGGATCGATCCGCATCGAAACCGCTCGGTTTGTATTCGTGGTCATCATCTGGGGTTGTGTCGTGTTCACTATTGGCCTCTGATCTGCATCTTCGTTTGGATTCACCGTGTTCCGGTTCCGTCCCGAATCGAGCCGATATTGTCTGGGCTCTCGCAGGCAGTCCTTGCCTCTAGTGGTCTATGGTAGCCCGGGTTCGTGATCGGTGCCCGCCAAGTGCGGACAGGAATGGATATCGGGCAGGGATCAACCCGGCATAACTGGCATCGCTCGCAGATCCCACACGAGTTTGGCCCGAGAACGGATAACCGGTACAAATCCACAGAGAGCCCAATGGACCTGACACTCACCGAAATTCTTATCCGTACTGCACTTGGCGTCTTGGCCGGGTGTGTCGGCGGGCTTGCCGGGCTCGGTGGATCAATCATCATGCTGCCCGCATTGGCGATGATCTATGGGTATTCAGACGCGAACAAAACCCGGCACCATGTCTATATGGCCGCGGCCATGTGTGTCAATGTGCTTGTCGCGCTCTCCTCGTCAGTCCTCCATAAGAAGAAGGGCGCAGCACGCAAGGACTTACTCATTATCCTCATCCCGACGATGGCGCTCGGGATGGTCGGCGGCGTGCTTCTCAGTGGAGAATCCAAGGGTGAATGGTCGCTGTATGCGTTCGCGGGGTTTATCTGGTTGTACTGCCTTTACAACATTGTGACGACGATCCGCAAGCTGCCTGACCATCCGGACGATTCGCCCACGCCTGCGATCTGGAAGATATTGCTAATCGGGTTTGGTGTGGGGATGATCTCTGGGTACCTGGGTATCGGAGGCGGGATCCTGCTTGTGCCTCTGCTCCAGATGGCCAAGCTCCCGCTTCGTCACGCGATCGCGGGCAGCGCGGGGGCGATGTGGATCAGTTCGATCATCGGCGCATCAATCAAGCTCTCGACCCTGCACACGATTGAGTACGAAGACGGGGTGGCGTTGACCCTCGCCGATGCGATGGGCTTTGCAGTGCCGATGGGTGTGGGTGCGATTGTTGGGGCATATCTCGGGGCGATGCTCGCGCACAAGCTCAAGCTGCCACATCTCAAGCTCGCCATCGCGACCATCCTCGCGGTCGCGTCGATCAAGATGATCTCTTAGCGACCTGCCCGACCAGATCTCCGATCTGTGCTTGCCCCTGCCGAGCAACCCATTTGGTGAGCCCCTTGTTGATTTTGATCGGGAGTCTGGGGTCTGCGAACAAGCCCGCACCGATCTGGACGGCGGTCGCCCCGGCGAGGATAAACTCGGCGGCGTCTTGCCAGCGGGTCACGCCACCGGCGGCGATGATCGCGGTGCCGGTCTCTCTGGTGAGCTGCGTGTGCATCAGATGAACGAGGCGGACGATCACCGGATGAATCGCTGGGCCTGACAGCCCGCCGGTGATGTTCGATAACACCGGCTCGCGGGTGTGCACATTGATGCCCATCGCGGGAACGGTATTGCAGAGCGTCAGCCCGTCCGCTCCAGAGTCGACCGCAACACGGGCGATGTCGACCAGTGAACTCGGCGTGCCGATGGTGATCGGCGACAGCTTCACGAAGAGTTTGGCATTGGACACCGCTGCACGCACCGAGGCGACCAGCTCGCCCAGTGCCCCCTTGTCCGAACCGAACTCGAGCCCGGAGTGCACATTCGGGCATGAGACATTCACCTCGATCGCGGCGACGCTCGCCGTTGAATCCATCGCTCGGGCGATTTGCGTGTAGTCCTCGATCGAGTCACCCGCAATCGAACAGAACACCGGCGTGGGCACCTGCACGATCTTTGGTGCGATATCACTGAGCCACGCATCTAGCCCCGGGTTGGCGAGCCCGATCGCATTGAGCATCCCGGCGCGGGTCCAGGTGATCCGCGGGAACGGGTTGCCGGCACGCGGGTCGCGGGTGATCGATTTGGTCACGATCGCCCCGAGCTTGGTGACATCGAGCACATCGGCGAGCTCATCGAGCGTGCCCGCGGTCCCCGCAGCGGCAATCACCGGGGATGAGAGCTGAATCCCAGCCAGATTGGTCGCGATGGATGAATCAGTTGTGCTCATAATCAGTACACGATACGCAAGCGGTCCTATCGTTGACAGCAGACTACCAAAGGAGCCTCGCTGTGGATCTTGAAACCCGAATCGCCCAGTTCACCAAACTCACCGAAGAAGACCCGACCAACGATATGGCGTTCTTTTCGCTCGCCAACGCGTACCTCCAGGGCGATCGGCATCTTGAAGCCGCCCAGACCTTTGCCAAGTGCGCCGAGATCAACAACGCGATGACCAAGGCCTACCAACTCGCCGGGCGGGCGTACATCGACGCGGGCAAGAAGGGCGAGGCGATGGGCGTGCTGCTCAAGGGGTACACCGAAGCAACGACCCGGGGCGATCTGATGCCCAAGAACGCGATCGCTGATATGCTCAAAGAGATCGACATCGAGGTGCCCGAGGTTGCAGACAAGGCACCGATCGCGGCGCCTGCTGGAGACTTCAAGTGTTCCAAATCCGGCAATATGGGCACCAAGCTCGCCCGGCCGCCGTTCCGTAACGGGATGGGGCAGTGGATCCAGGATTCGATCTCCAAGGAGACCTTTGACGAATGGATCAGCCTGGGCACCAAGGTGATCAACGAGCTTCGGCTTGATCTGTCCAACGATCAGCACGACGCGGTGTACGACTACGCGATGCGTGTGTTCCTCGGGCTCGATGACGCGACTTATTCATCGGTGATGGACGGGCAGAGCCCGCCGATGCCCGATGGACAGTTCAAGGGTGTGGTCGACGAGATGATGAGCCACAGCGGTCACCTTGAGAGCTTCCAAGGCAAGATGCACGAGCGGGTGGAATAGCGACTTCAAAATCAATCATCCGGCGTGTTGGCCTCAACCCATTCATCAAGATACACCATCGCTTCGCGAGCCAGACCAGTGAACTCTTTGTCGTAGCCCTACGCATCAACTATTACGAGCTTCCGCAGATCAGAATGCCAAAGAAGCAAGACCCCTCCACACTCACCTGAGTACAGTTTAATATTCAATCTATACTGGGCTTTGGGCTTTCCGTAATCACCATTACGCGCATCCAATCGACTGATCAAGCCCTCGATATCGCCTGGATTACTCATCACGAGAGGCGGCGGATCCTTGCTGGAATCAGAATCGAAATACTGACATACAGTGATCGCCTCAATTTGAGTATGGAACTCATCGTCATAAGCAAAGTCAAACAGGTAGTCCCTATCTTTACATGGATCGGACCATTGCAAATACGACGCTATGCCAAAGACTGCGATCAAGAGCACAACAAAGATTGCTCCCAGCTTGATGCACACCCGATCTAGCTTCGTAATCTTCAGCCCAATGAATCCGTACACCCTTGACAACATGTCTCCCCTTTATCATGCCTGCTGCTCAACGCCTTGTTCCTCGCGCATTCCTGCGAGGGCTTTGCGGAGTCCGCCGGAGGCTCCGGGTTTGGAATCTTGTTCGGGTTCGTCTTCGATTTGCGTGTGTGCGCTTTTGTCGATGGCGCCGTCGTCGCCGACCTGATCGAAGCGGACCTCGACGCGTTTGGAGACGCCTCGTTCTTGCATGGTGACGCCGAACATGCGGTTGGTTGCTTGCATGGTGCGTTTGTTGTGGGTGATGACGACAAAGCGGGATTGGTCGGTGAAGAGGTCGAGCGTGCCACAGAACCGGGCGACATTCGCCTCGTCGAGCGCCGCGTCGACTTCGTCGAGCACGCAGAAACAGCTGGGCTTGGACCGGAAGATTGCCAGCAGCATCGCCACCGCGGTCATGGTTTTCTCGCCGCCCGAGAGCTGGTTGATCGAGCGTGGTTCCTTTCCTGGCGGTTTGGCGATGACTTCGATGCCCGATTCGAGCAGATCGACTTCGTCGGTGATGATTTTTTCGCCGTCGACGACTTTGACGAGCGGCATCAGCCGGACCTCGGCGCGTCCGCCACCGAAGAGTCGACGGAACATCCCGTCGCGGGCACCAAACTCTTTCTGGATGCTCTCGAAGACCTCGCCGAAGCGTGAGCGCGAGGCAACATTGAGCTTTTCGATGAGCGTGGCGAGTTTGATGCGGGCCTCGTCGATGTCGCGGACCTGGGTGATGAGGTCTTCGTTGCGCTCGGTGAGGTTTGATTCCTCTTCGATCGCGTTGACATTGACATGCCCGAGTTTTTTAATCTCGCCTCGGAGCACATTGACGCGCGCGGTGGTGTCGTGGACTTCGATGCGTTCGACATCTCCATCGTTCATCATCACTCGATACTCGGGGTATTCGATTGCGAGATCCAGGGCGAGATCGTCTGCGGTTCGTTCTTCGATATTCTCTCGGCGGACTTCCATCTCTCGGCGTGAGGTCTCGATCGCGTGCCAGTCACGCTGGAATGCATCGGCGCGATCGCGTGCCGCCGCGACGCATTCGCCCGCGGCGTGTGTTGCTTCATCGGTCTCGCGGAGTTCTTTGAGCCTCACGGATGCGTGCTCTTCGAGTGTGCTGATCTCGCGGTGGGCTTGGTCGAGCTGCGCCACGGCCTCTTCGGCGACGCTCTGGTGCTCTTTCAGATTGGCCTGCGCCCGTTCGATCTGCCGCTGGGCTTGCGAAGTTTGGCGTTCGGCATCATCGCGGGAACTGGTGGTCTGTGCGAGCTGGCGTTGCTCTGAGCGGAGCTGCTCGTTGGCTGTCGAGGCAGCAATACGGATCGCAGAAACCGCATCGGACGCTTCAGAGAGCCCACGCTCGGCGTTGACCATTTCGGCGGCCAAACGCTCGACGCGGCTTTGCTCGTCGATGGACAATCGTTCGATTTTCTGAGATCGCTCGTGAAGCTCGTCACGCTCGGAGCGGATCTGTGTTCTGCGTTCGACAAGGCGTAGGTGCTCGTCGCGTGCACGGTCGAGTTCGCGGGTCAAACGATCCTCGTCGGCCTGGTGGCGGTCGATCGCGTGCGAGGCTTTGATCAGTTCCTGTCCGGCTTCGGAAATCGAGGTGTTGAGCACCGAACGCTGCTCGCCGAGTGCGGCGGCATCGGCATCGACTTCGGCGAGGGCACTTCTCTGTTGATCGAGAGTCGTGTGGAGCGTAACAAGCTGTTGATCAAGCTCGCTCAACTCGCTCTGGCGTGCGATCAGACCCGCGGAATGCGATGCTCCTGCGGGGCCGGCGACGACCTGCCCATCGGGCTCGATCACGATCCCGGCTCGCGTGACATAACGCATCGGGAATGAGCGGAGTGGGCCGGCATCGAGCAGCATCGCGGCGTCGAGATCCGTCACCAAAAGCGTGTTGGTCAACAACCGGTCAAGCAGTGCCTCGATCCGTGGATCATCGCCCTTGGCACGCACAAATCCGCGGAGCGGCTGCACGCGGGAACTGGCGATCCCCAGCAGCGGGTTCAACTCGCTGGGCGCTATCAGGTGCGTAGTCATCGCGGGAAGAAAACTCACCCGCCCTGGCAGAGCGCGGAGCTGTTCGACACTGGGCATGGTCGCCATGGATTCGACCACGACTGATTGCAAAGCGTTCTCGAGCGCGGCTTCGATTTCGGAGGCGTGGGACGCTGGCACTTCGATCAACTCGGCGAGCGAGCCGAGCACGGTCTGGAATCCTTCTCCGGACTCCTTCTTTTCAAGCACCGTGCGGACAGCATCGTCAAGCCCCTCACGCGAGCGGACCATCTCGTCGAGTGTCGCGTGGCGGGTTTCAAGTCTTACGCGGTCTTCATCAAGCGAATCAACCGAATCAGCAAGCTCGGATCGAGACGCCCCGACCTGCTCGGCGCGATCGGTGATGCTCTTCATCTGAGCCCGCAGCCTGTTGAGCTTTGTGTCGAGTGCCTCAGCACTCCTCTGAAAGACCTTGATCTGATCCGATGAAATCCCCAGATCTGATTCAATCCGCTCGATCCCGGAGGTGAGTTCGAGCGACTGCTCATCGGCGGTTTCGAGGCGGCTCTCATCAGCGGCGACGCGGGTGACCAGCGTCGCATGCTCGCGTTCGATCGATGCGCACGCTGCTCGGGCTTCATCAAGCGACTGGCGGCAACCCAATGCTTGACGGGACGCTTCTTCCTTGGACTCGTTTGCGTTTTTGAGCCCCTCTTCGACGCCTCGGAGTTGCTCTTCGAGCGAGTCCGTCTTCGCCGAAGTGACTTCGATCAGTTCATCGAGTTCGCGGAGCCTGCCGGTTGATTCAACAAGCCTGACGGTCTCCGTCTCAACTGTATGGGCGGCTTCTTCGATGGCTTTGGCGGTCATGGTCGAACGCTGCGTTGCGCTGTCGGCGGCGTGCTTGGCTTGCGAGAGCTGCTCTTCAACTTCTCGCAAAGCCCGTACACGCTGTGCGCGAACGCTTTGGGCTTCGAGTTGTGCGTCTTCTGCGACCCGGAGCAGTTCTTCGGTCGTTTGCTTCTCGTCTTCGAGCGAAGCAATCTGAGAGGTCAGCCCTTCGAGGCGCTTGCGGATGTCATCGTATTGTTCAAAGGCGAGGGCCAAGCGCAGGGCGCCGAACTCTCCATCAAGCTCATTGAATCGGCGTGCCTTGGACGCTTGCCCCTTGACCAAACGCAAACGACGCTCGGTGGAATCGAGCTGCTCGCGGGTGCGGATGAGGTTGGTCTCGGTTTTTTCGAGTTTGCGCTCGGATTCGACCCGGCGCTGACGGTACTTGGCGATCCCGGCGGCTTCCTCAAAGATCACCCGGCGTTCCATTGGCGAGGCTAGCAGCATCCGGTCGACCTTGCCCTGCTCGATGATCGAGTAGGCATCGGCGCCGATGCCGGTATCAAGGAACAGATCGCGGATGTCCTTCATCCGGGCAATCTTGGAGTTGATCAGGTATTGGCTTTTACCATCGCGGTAAAGACGGCGTTCGACTTCCACGACATCGGAGTCGATTGGCAGCGGGCGGTTGATGCGGGCACGCTCGGTGATGATCGCTGAGGCTTCGGACTCGCCCTCATCAGCGGCGCGGTCGGCGTCGTCATCCGAAAGGTGAGCGTCATGCTCGACATGCTCGACATCATGCTCATCGTTAGGACGGTCTTGCAAACCCTCGCCTTCAGGCTCAACAGGCTCTTCAAGAATCGGGTTGGGAGCAAACTCCGCCAACGCACCGGCGGGGTTGTTGAAGCTCAATGAAACGGCCGCCATCCCTGAGGGCTTGCGCCCGACAGAGCCGGCGAAGATAACATCGAGCATCTCCTTGCCTCGCAAGGACTTGGACGACCTTTCGCCGAGCACCCATTTGATGGCGTCAACCACATTGGACTTGCCGCACCCGTTGGGCCCGACGATACCGGTGATCGGATCGGTGAAATCGAAGGTGGTTTTATCTGCGAAACTCTTGAACCCATTGACGGTGAGCTTGGTGAGTTGCAACCCCTCGGCGCGTGTCTGGGGGGCTTTGGGCTCGGTCTTCGGGGCGTTGGTCATGCTTTGCATGGTACTCATGGCAGCTCAACCTCCGTGTCGGCTGTCGATCATGGATGGAAACACAAACTCACCCGATGGTCTCCGACCATATGGGCATGGTGATTATATCGAGTTTGGATCCCGCTTGCGTGCAATTCTTGCTCTTCAATGAGCAATTTTGAAGCAACAGCCGCCAAACACCGCTGTATACTCACGCTATGAGATACCGCCCGATCGTAGTCACCGCTCTTTTCTTGCTCATCTGCGGCTTCACGCCACTTGCCAAAGCGGACATCCTGACCCTGCGGGATGGCTCGACCATCGAGGGCGAGATCCTCTCCGAGACGCGCACCAAGGTGGTCATCAAGACCAAGATCGCCAACATCAAGACCACCAAGACGATCGCTCGGCGTCAGATCAAGGAAGTCAGCTATCAGTCGCTCGCCGATGACTTCTGGGGAATCCCAAAGAAACCGACTCCCGATCCCGCCACCACCGCTCCAGACAACTCAGAGGGCGAGGCGTTGGATACCGACGAACCCGAGACCAGGCCGCCTCAGAGAACTCATATCCAGGATAATGTTGAACGCACCCACTTTGCGGTTGTTCCTATTCACGGAACCATCGGCGTGGAGGTGAACGCCTACGGGCTCCGCAAGGCCCTGACCGCGGTGAAGAAGAGGCGCATCGAGCATGTCGTGTTCACGATCGATTCTCCCGGCGGGTATGTCTACCAAGCGTTGGAGATGATGGAGATCCTCAAAGAGTTCGATGACGCGTTGATCTACCACGCGGTCATCGAGGAGGGTGCGATCTCCGCAGCCAGCATCTTCGCGGCCTGCTCTGATGACATCTTTGTCCGCCCGGGATCACGGCTCGGCGGTGCGGTCGCGTTCTCTGAAGACAGCTCGACCGGTAATGCGACGGTGGATGCCAAAATGAACTCTATCTGGGCCTCCGAGATCGCATCGCGTGCGGAAGCCAAGGGGCACCACGGCGAGGTCTTCCGCGCCATGGCGGTGCTCGATGTGCAGCTCTTCCAGGCACCCGACGGCTCGATCAGCACGACCAGTTCTGCCGGCGCCGAACAGATCGACACGGCGAGCACGATCCTCACCATCCGCGCTGCCCAGATGGTCAAGGCAGGAATAGCAACAGAACTCACGGGTGAGCTCGATGACCTCGGTGAGATTTTCGGGATCAAGAACTTTGCAGAGCACAAAAATGTCGCGTCGAAGATCATGAAACAGAACGCGGATGTGTACACCAAACTAGAGGCACGCCGAGAGAAAGCGATTGATGTGCTCAACGATGCCGGCGAGAGCTTTGAGAACAACGATCCGCTGCAGCAGGATGACTACACGATTGTCCGGAGGCGAAATCGCAACAACTCACTCGTCTATTCCTTTGATGGCGACTCATCGCAAAAATGGAATCGTCGAACACAAGACGCGATCAAGGATTGTGAGACGATGCGTTCTGCGTTAAAGGAGCTTGCCGCCGTGAGTAAAGCCGCTAAGAAATACGAAGCAACCCACATGATCATTGATGAGAACGAGGGTGACGATACCTACACCAATGTCATCCGCACAATCCAACGGCTGAGGGACCAGTACGGGTCTCCGCCCTGGTCAAGATTGATTGGCTAGCCGAACGGCTCACGCTTCGATCAACTCCTTTAGTTTTCTCAGCCCATCGGCCCATCCCTCTTCGAACTCTTCGGCCATTCCCTCGCTAACCTCGCCGCTCATCCGGTGGTCGATACTGACCATTGTTTTGCCGTCTATTTCTGTGAACGAGATGGTCATGTTCATCAGAATCGCCATCGGCATCGTGCAGTCGCCGCACATGCGGATCTTGTGGTTTGGTTTGAGCATGGTGATTTCACCAAGCACATTGAACCCTCCGTCGGGGAGTTTGGTGTACATCTTGCCGCCCATTTTCTCTTCGCACACGGTTGGCGTGGAATCCTTGGTTGCCTCCGATTCATAGAACCAGTTGCTGGTGTCATCGAACCATGCCCGGTAGACGATTTCTTTGGGTGCATCGATCAGAATCTCGCTCTGCGCTACGGCAACTCGTGCCGGCTGGTCGCTCATCTTGGTGCTCATCTGTTGTTTCCTTTCAAGGTCTCGTTTGAGATTGGCCAGTGATCCGGCCCATTGGTCTTCGTACTTGCTTACCCACCGTTCGTATATCCCACGCAGAGGCACCGCGTTGAGGTGGTTCCAACGCTGCCTCCCTTCCTTGCGGCTGATCACCAGCCCTGCATCCTCCAGCACCCCAAGGTGCTTCATCACGCCGAACCGGGTCATGCCCGGCACCGAAGCGACGAGCTCGCTTGTGGTTTTTCGCCCGTTACGGAGCTCGTCGAGTAAGGCCCGGCGCGTCGGATCGCCGAGCGCTTTCCAGACTAAATCGTGCTGTTCATACCCGGATTGGATAGGCGACTCTCCTGAAAACATCGACCCAAGCCCGCACTCGCAGCGTGACGCGGAGACCTGCCCCGGAGGGAGCCCTTCGTTCAGCGCTTTCCAATCGCGTTCAGGAGGACACTTGATCGTGACTTTGAGTGCAAAGTCGAGCTCTGGATTCACCAGATCCTCCAAAGGAGATCCGCCGGCCATATATGTGACTATACGGTCACTTATCTAAGATTGCAAGCGTTGGCTCGATTTTCTTTTGTTCGGCTCATAGTCGGGCCTAAACTCCGCCGATGTCCACTGATTCGCCACAACTTCGAGTCGTTTCTGAGTTCAACCCTGCGGGCGATCAGCCCGAGGCGATCGATGCAATTGTGCATGGGTTTGAATCTGGGCAGCGGGCACAGGTGCTGCTCGGGGCCACGGGCACAGGAAAAACCTTCACCATGGCCCAGGTCATCGCCAGGCTCAACAAGCCCACGCTGATCTTATCGCACAACAAAACACTCGCGGCCCAACTGTTCGAGGAGGTCCGCTCGTTCTTCCCGGACAACTCGGCCAACTACTTTGTTTCGTACTACGACCATTACCAGCCCGAGGCGTACATCCCAGGTCGCGACATTTTTATCGAGAAGGATGCATCACGCAACGATGAGCTCGACCAACTCCGGCTTGCTGCCACCAGCAACCTGCTCAAACGCCGCGATTGCGTCGTTGTCGCTTCCGTCTCGTGCATCTTTGGGCTTGGTTCTCCGAGCGCTTATTCTGAGCGGGTGTATACGCTCTCTATGGGCGCCCAGCTCCCACGCCGCGAGCTGTTTCTTGCGCTCAACGCAATGCAGTACAAGCGTGCGGAGATCGACTTCCAACGCGGCACTTACCGCGCGCGAGGAGACGCGATCGAGATCTGGCCCGCGTACGAAAAGTTCGCGGTCCGCATCGAGCTCTTCGGCGATGAGATCGAACGCATCGAACTGATCAACCCAACCAACGGCGAGCTGCTCGCAAGCGAAAAGCAGTATTTTCTGTTCCCCGCGGTGCACTATGTCATGCCAGAGGACGAGCTTGAAAACAAGCTCAAGATGATCCGTGAAGAGCTTGATGCACGCGTCACCGAGCTCCGACACGAGGGCAAGCTGCTCGAAGCCCAGAGACTCATCGCCCGCACCAAGTACGATCTGGAGATGATCGAGGAGGTTGGCTACTGCTCAGGCATCGAGAACTATTCGCGGTACATGGATGGGCGCAAACCCGGCGAGAGGCCATTTACCCTGCTGGACTACTTTGATTATGCACCGGGCGATCCCGCGCACCAAAGCGCTTCGGTGGGCACACAGAGCAATGGGCGGGACCATGATGAAGACGCCCGTCGCTTTGGCGTCTCACGTACCAACCTCAATGACTGGCTGCTGATTATTGACGAATCGCATGTTACGCTGCCGCAGGTTCGCGCTATGTTCAATGGCGACAAGGCACGCAAGGATGTGCTCGTCGAGCACGGGTTCCGCTTGCCGAGCTGCCTCGACAACCGCCCGCTGCGATTCGAGGAGTTTGAGCAGATGATCCCCCGCGTGTTGTATGTCAGCGCAACGCCAGCAGCATATGAGCTTGAAAAAACCAACGGCGAGGTCGTCGAGCAGGTCATCCGCCCCACCGGCTTGGTGGACCCCAAGGTAGAGGTGCGGCCGGCGAGTGGGCAGGTGCCCGATCTTCTCGCACAGTGCCAGCAGCGTGTTGCCAAGGGCGAACGCGTGCTTGTTACCGCGTTGACCAAACGGCTGTGCGAAGATCTGACCTCTTACCTCAACGAGCAGGGGCTCAAGGTCCGGTACCTGCATTCGGATATTCAAACACTTGAGCGGCTCGAGATCCTGACCGATCTGCGCGCGGGGGAGTTTGATATCTTGGTAGGCGTCAACCTGCTCCGCGAAGGATTGGACCTGCCTGAGGTTTCGCTGGTGTGCATCCTCGATGCGGATAAGGAAGGCTTCTTGAGAAGCGCGACAAGCCTGATCCAGCAGATGGGGCGAGCGGCGAGGAATGTGAACGCGGAAGTGGTGCTCTACGCAGATCGCATCACGCCCGCGATGGAACAAGCGATGGGCGAAACCGAACGCCGACGCGCCAAGCAAATCGCGTTCAATGAAGCCAACAACATCACCCCCACCACCATTATCAAGCCGCTGCGCACCGGCATTGACGACGAGCTCAAAGCCCGCAGAGGCGCCAAGCACGCCTCGGACAATAACGATCCCGCTCTGGACGCCCACGAGCTTGTCAAGATCCTTGAGGACGAGATGCTCAACGCGGCCCAGAATATGAAGTTTGAGTTGGCAGCCACCATGCGTGACCAGATGATGCATGTCCGCGAGTTGATCGCCCAGCATCGCGACGATGAAGAAGCGGTCGACGACGCTCCGATCATGATTCAGCGTTCTGCCCTTAAAAAAGCCCTCGCGCCCAAACGCGGACGAAAGAAAAAGAGGCAATAAGTCCTCGCCGCCCTACCATCGCCCATGCAGCAAACCCCAGATTCAAACCGATCCACTCCAGAGCAGTTCCGCTCGAAGCTCGGCACCTACATGACGGGCGTCGCCATCGGATGCCTGCTGCTCGGGACTCTTTTTTATCAGAAGCACAAGGCCGTCCAACGCCAACAAGCCGCGGCCCAATCTGCATCAGACTCCACCACTGAAACCACCCCGCGCCCGGAAACGACCCCTTGAGCACGATCAAGAAAAAGACAACGAAGAAGCCCAAGGCGACCAAGAAGAGGGGCGTTCGCCAATCCACGCCGACCGATGCACGCGCGATCCGTATCCGTGGCGCCAAAGAGCACAACCTCAAATCAATCGATATCGATATCCCCCGCGATCAGCTAGTCATTATCACGGGCTTGAGCGGCTCGGGAAAATCATCGCTGGCATTCGACACGATCTTCGCCGAGGGGCAACGCAAGTACATGGAATCGCTTTCTGCGTATGCCCGTCAGTTCCTTGATCAGCTTAAGAAACCTGACATCGAAGAGATCGAGGGCATCCCCCCGACCATCGCCATCGAGCAACGATCGGCGTCGCACAACCCACGCTCGACCGTCGCCACCACCACCGAGATTTATGATTATCTCAGGCTGCTCTTCGCCCGCTGCGGTACCCCCCGCTCATGGGCGCCGACAAAGACAAAGAAGGATGGCACCGTCACCGCACGCTCTGGACGCCCCATCGAGTCTTCGAGCGCGACCCAGATCGTCGAACATGTCATGGGCATGGAATCCGGATCGAGGATGATGGTGCTCGCCCCAGTCATCCGCGCGAAAAAAGGATTCCACAAGGACACGCTCGAAGAACTCTTCAAGCAGGGTTGGGGGCGAGCTCGTGTCAATAGCGAGATCGTTGATCTCCGCGAGGTGCTGAAGGAAGACAACGAGAACCCGCTCAAGCTGCACCGGTATAAGAAGCACTCGATTGATGCCGTCGTTGATCGCGTGGTGCTGAAAGATGATGCGCGTCAGCGTTTGGTCGAGTCCATCGAAGCCGCGTTGCGGATCGCCGAGGGCTCGGTAATCATCGCGGTCAATGACGCCGAGGACCGTAATCTGTGGACCGACCATGCGTTCAGCGAACACTTCGCCGACCCTGATCATCCCGAGATCTCCCTGCCCGAGCTCTCCCCCCGTGTGTTCTCATTCAACTCACCCTTTGGTGCCTGTGACGAGTGCCACGGGCTCGGCGTGATTCTGGAGTTTGCTCCCGAGCTCGTCGTCCCCCGTATGGATGTCGCGATCCTCAACAACGCCATCCAGCCTTGGAAGAAAAACGGACCCGGCGCGATGGTCTATCCACGCATCCTCCGCAAGTTCTGCAGAGCGTTCGACATCCCGCAGTCCACGCACCTCTCGGCGATGTCCGATGAACTCTTCACCCTGCTCATGCACGGCAACGACGCTCCGGGCGCACTCAAATCCCGCAAGCAATGGGACGGCGTGTACCCGATGCTGCACGCGTGGTTCCACAAAACCGAATCCGCATGGGTCAAGGACCACCTCCACCAGTTCCAGCAGGAGATCACCTGCCCGACCTGCAACGGCGATCGGCTCAAGGTTTCCGCTTTGCATGTGACCATCGACTCGAAACATCGCGCCGACATGGGCAAGGCGGGATCAAAGACCGTCATCGGACGCCCGAGCGACCAGGGCACATGCCTCAACATCTCCGAGCTCGCCCGGCTCAATATCACTGACGCGATTGCCTATATTGAAGGGTTATCACTCTCCAAGGAACACGCCCACATCGCCGAGGCGATCCTGCGTGAGATCATTAACCGCCTGCGATTTCTCGAATCCGTCGGGCTGGATTACCTCTCGCTCGATCGACGCACCGCCTCGCTGAGCGGCGGCGAGGCCCAACGCATTCGCCTTGCCACGCAGGTTGGATCAGGCTTGGTCGGCGCGTGCTATGTCCTCGACGAGCCCACCATCGGGCTGCACCAACGCGATAACGCGCGGCTTATCAAAACACTGCGCCACCTCACCGATATTGGGAACACGGTGCTCGTTGTCGAACACGACGAGGACACCATCCGTGCTGCGGATCACATCATCGACATCGGCCCCGGCCCCGGTGTTCACGGCGGCGAGGTCGTCGCCCAGGGTTCGATCACCGATATCACCAGGGCCAAGGCTTCGCTCACCGGAGACTATCTCGCCGGGCGTCGAAGGATCGAGGTGCCAAGCAAACGGCGCAAGCTCAACGCCAAGAAGGCACTGGCCGTCAAGGGTGCCAAGCACAACAACCTGCAGAATATCGATGTCCCGTTCCCCATCGGCGGGATGCTTTGCGTCACCGGGGTCTCGGGCTCGGGAAAATCTACGCTGGTCAACCAGATTCTGCTTCGTGCTGCCAAGCAGCATGTCATGGGTTCCAAGCCCAAGCCCGGCAAGCACTCACGCATAACGGGGTTGCAGCACATTGATCGCATCATCGAGGTCGATCAGTCCCCCATCGGGCGCACGCCTCGATCGAATCCCGCGACTTACACCGGGATCTTCGATGAGATCCGCAAGGTCTTTACCGCGACAAAGGAATCGAAAATCCGTGGCTACAAGCCAGGGCGGTTCTCCTTTAATGTTGCCTCTAACAAGGGCGGCGGGCGCTGCGAAGCCTGCTCAGGACAAGGCATGAAGAAGATCGAGATGCATTTCCTGCCCGATGTGTTCGTCGAGTGCGAAGTGTGCCACGCCAAACGCTACAACCGTGAAACGCTGCAGGTGATGTACCGATCCAAGAATATCGCCGATGTCCTCGCGATGACGGTCGAGGATGCGTGCGAGTTCTTCGAGAATCATCCAAAGATCCTCCGCTTCACAAAATGCCTCCGCGATGTCGGGCTCGGATACATCACGCTCGGGCAGCCCTCGACCACCCTGAGCGGCGGAGAGGCCCAACGCGTCAAGCTGGCGACCGAGCTCGGCAAGGGCACGAAGTACGACGGCACGCCGAGCTCCGAGCACACGCTGTACATCCTCGACGAGCCCACCACCGGGCTGCACTTCGAGGACATCAACAAGCTCATCGGCGTGCTCAACCGATTGGCCGATGCAAACAACACGCTGATCGTCATCGAGCACAATCTCGATGTCATCAAGTGCGCCGACTGGGTCATCGACCTCGGCCCCGAGGGCGGTGACAACGGCGGACTCCTCGTCGCCAGCGGCACGCCTGAGCAGGTTGCCAAGGTCAAGGGAAGCTACACCGGGCAGTACCTCAAGGGAATGCTGTGATCTTCACTCAATCCGTGGCCATCTTTGAAACGCACTTGGATCCGTACCAGCCGTAGAACGACCACTCGGTGATGTCCGCAGCCTCGAACTCATCATTGGCAAGATCTGCCTTTTCGTAATCAAGAAAGAGCAGCCGCTGCGTGATCGGTTCAACGCCGGTTGATGTCATCGTTGCGTTGATGAGCACCTTGTCGGTGATCTCGAACTCGGCGTCTCCCGGTGCGATCGCGAGCACATAGAAACGCCCCGCCCATTCATCTGGAATCTCTGGATCCGCGAGCCGGGCGGCCTCGTCCTCTTTCTCGAGTCTTGGCAGTTCGAGAAGTGGCTCGCTGCACTCGATCAGGTACATCTCGGGCTTGAACACCTTGGCCTGTACCGATGGGTCGGTGTTGAAGAGTTTCATACCGGCCTCGGCATCGGTGACATCGAACACATAGATCCCGCGGTAGGTGTCGTCGATTCGCGGCTCGGCGAGCGGGCCTGCGATCAGCAGCTTGCCCTCCTCGGCAAGAACCTCCATGTTGCTGAAGTGCCCACCCATCGCGGTGTTCATCTCAGACTCGCTGAGCGCCTCGGGCTTATCGAGCAGGAGATACGCGAACGCGTAGACCCGACTCTCAGGCTTGGGCGCACCACCGATGAGGAGACTGAGGGAGAAAAGGGCCAATGCTGCAGCGGATAGGTGTCTCATAGATGAACCATACCGTCCAGCCCGCAAAGTGTTGCATGCCCCGTCAGTGCGTGTGGACGATCACATCTCACGGACCAACGCATCGAAGTTCTCGATCATTCGGCTCAGGCTCGAAACATCGCATCGTGCGGGGAGACCGCCCTTCCCGAGATGATTCGCGGCTTGGGTAGCGGCTCGGTGTGCAAGCACGCTTGGCGAGACACCGCCGCCAACGAGGTGCTCGTGATCAACCCATGAGATGGTCATTTCGTGGTCGGAACTCGAACCATCCGCCCATTGAACCGAGAATGTGTAGAGCCACCCGGTCTGGGTTTCGTGCTCGCCATCGATCTGGACGACCGCATCGTGTGTGCCGGTTGGTTTGGTCGGTTTCACAGGGAAGTCTAGACAAGAAAAACCCGGGCTTGTTGCCCGGGTTGGTGAGGCTGGATCTGTCCTGTAACCTGCTTACCCGCCGAGAAGGTCGGCGATCTCGTCATCGACAGGATTGCTCGCGCGATCGTCTTTGGGGCCCTTCTGCTTCTCTTTCTTCTCGTCCTGCTCGTCCTCATGCTTTTCTTGGGCTTCGAGCTTGGCGTTCTGGGCTGCGACTTCGGCTTCGAGCTTGGCGAGGTCTTCTTCCTCGATCCGTTTGCCTTCGGCGGCTTGCTTGGCGACATACGATTCGATCTTTGGCTTATCCGGTGAAAGAACCACCGAGATCGCACGCCCCTGCCCACGCGGAGGCATCTCAACCTTGGAGACATCCGCGAGGTCGGTGCAGATATTGAACAGGCGCTCTTCGCCGAGCTGCTTGTGCATGATCTCACGCCCGCGGAATCGTTGGGTGATCGAGACCTTGTGACCGGCGATCAAGAATCTCCGTGCCTGCTCGACGCGTATCTGAACATCATGCGGATCGATCTTGATCGAACGCCCGAGCCTGATTTCTTTGAGCTCTTGATTTGACGATTTCGAGTTGTTGGCCCGTTTGGAGAGCTCGTATTTGTACTTGCCGTAGTCCATGATCTTGCACACGGGCGGGCGAGAATCGGAGACGACTTCGACAAGGTCGAGCCCGGCATCCTGAGCCATGCGCATGGCGTCTGGTGTTTCAACAACCCCGAGCTGTTCGCCGTCTTCGCCGATCAGGCGGATCGGGGAGAGGCGGATCATGTGATTAATTCTTGTCCGCTGGACGGGTCCCTGCGGTCTCATAAAGCGTCTGCGAGCGATGTTCGATCTCCTTGTGATATGCTGTGCGATCTGCACCTGATATCGGCCTGTTGTCCCGCCGAGAATAGTTTACTCCCAGGGGCGATGAGCTGTATTGAACCATCCTCAGGGGCTGAAAGCAAGTCAGAACCTGTGAAAGAGGTGGAAGTGGTGATGGGGATTACCCGAGTTGGACCAGATGAAGAACCAGGCTGATAAACAACAACCCCGCCAGCACCAAGAATGGTGGCCAGAGCAGATGATCGGCGAGGGTCTTGTTGCCCCTGCCCGCCTCATCCTCGGGGATCGCGGTCTCGACCGCGGCTTCTGCAGCGGCGAGTGATGCCAGATCGTCCGCATGAAAAACATCTTTGTGGGCAATCAATGGGCGATCGCCGTTCTTGATGGCACGCAAGTCAACCAGTAGATCTGTGCAGTTCTGGTACCGGTTTTTCACCTTCTTGGCCATCATCATCTCGATGACCTCAGAAATCCCTGCACCGAGCTTGGGGTTGACATGATCCGGGGGGATCAGCTCGCTCTTGAGGTGCTTATGCATGACCGCGCTGGGGCTCTTGCCCTCGAATGGAACGGATCCGGTCACCATGTGGTAGAGGGTCACGCCGAGCGAATAGATATCAGCGGGTGGGCCGACGTCTTTCTCGCCTCGGATCTGCTCGGGTGAGATGTAGTAAGGCGTGCCGAAGGCACGGCCGGCCTCGGCCTCGGCGGCTTCGACATCGCTTATGGCACGCGCAAGGCCCATATCGGCGAGTTTCACGACCCCTTCTTTGGTGATCATGATGTTCTTGGGCTTAACATCCCGGTGGATCAAGCCCCGGTGGTGGGCGTGCTCGAGCGCTTCGGCGATCTGGATCGCGATCTCGATCGCTTCGGTTTCCGGATACCGCTTGTGCTTGACGATATCCTCGTGAACACTACGCCCCTCGACATACTCCATGACGAAGTAGTAGACATCCCCTTCATTGCCCACATCGAATGCCTGGACGATATTGGGGTGATTGAGCGATGCGGCTGCCCGTCCCTCAGCAAAGAATCGCTCGATGAACTGTGGATTCTGCGAGAACTTCTCGGGGAGTTTTTTGATCGCCACAAGCCGATCGAGCGAGACCTGCTTGGCTTTGTACACCGTCGCCATTGCTCCAGCGCCGAGCTTGCCCAGAACCTTGTACCCCGAGATGGAGTTGCCCGAGCGTTCGGCCTCGATTGCTTCGCGCAGACGCACGAGCTGGCGTTTGGTGACATACTCCCGATTGACGAGCATGTGTGCGAGCGAGTTGTCCGAGGCATCCTCCGTCTCGTTGCGTGTCAGCGTAAGGCAGTGCTTGACTTCTTCTGGAGTCGCCAGCCCCTGGTCGATCACGAGGCGCCCGATCAGCGTGTCGAGATTGGTGCCATCCTTGGTGGCCTCCATGATCGACTTTTCGGCATCGGCGACAGTGATCTGTTCGGACTCGAGCGTTTCATTCCCGAACGGAGCGGTATCGTCCGCAGATGCACCGCGTGGCGCTTGGTCACTAGATGAATGCTGCTCGCTGCCCATGAGACTCCGATTCTATATCCCTCGTCCCTGCTCTCGAGAGACCCCCGAGCCGGAACCGCAAAGTAGGGCAGATTTGCCCCACTGTCAATCTCGATTGCTGCCACAATGAACAACAGCGAAGATTCCGTACCCATATACGCATCGGCTCGCGAACGGATCTGGATCATCCACAAGAACATCCGCGAATAATATCGTCCGATTACAACCAGACCCAAGGTCCGATTATCCCAACAACGCCCCTGCCAGACACACCTCAACGAACCTCGGCAACACCCCCTCTCGTAGATTTGGGGTTCTATACTCGCAATCTGATCCACGCCGCACACGGAACCTTGCATGCTCGTCACCGAATCACGCCCCCGCGATCTCAGATGGATCCACGCCGGTCCGTTGCTGTATGGCGACTGGGGGACTTCACGGCTCTATGTCCTTGGGCTTGCATTCCTCTATACCGCACATGCGTCGATCATTTATCTCGCGGCGATCGGGCTGCTCATGCTCGCGGTTTCTTGGGCGTACACCCATATCTGTCGATGCTTCCCCGACGGCGGCGGGGTCTACACCGCTGCACGCCAACTCTCACCCACGCTCTCGGTGATCGGATCGACCCTGTTGCTCAGTGGGTACATCATGACTGCTGCGATTTCATCGATCGAAGCATTCCACTATTTTCATGTCCCCCACCAGCTGGTGCTCCCGCTTGCGCTTGTTTCGATCGTCTTGATTGGCGGGGTAAACTGGCTTGGCGCCAAGTCCGCCGGTAAGTTTGCGTTGATCATCGCGCTGGTCGCTCTTGGCGTCTCGGCGGTCATGGCTTTGCTCGCCATCCCCGCATTCATGGCGGGTGTACAGACGATCTCGTTCGATTACTTCCGCGAGAACCCGCCCAGCGACGCCTGGGTCAACTTCACAAGAATCTGCCTCGCGCTCGCCGGTGTTGAAGCCGTCGCCAATATGACGGGGATGATGAAAAAGCCCGTCGCGCGTGAAGCCAAGCGAACCATCTGGCCTGTCTCGATTGAGGTGGTTGCGCTCAACCTGCTCTTCGGGCTTGCTCTTGCCGGGCTGAGTTTCGCCGCCGATGGCACGAGCCTGCGTGACAAGCACACCCCAGATGAACAAGGAATCGCCCAATCCCGTCAGGTGGTCATGGAGCTCCTCCCCGCGGAGATTGCATCTGAATTCGCCGGCGGTGCATCGCTGGTCTTCACCGATGACCAGCTCACGACGCTCCCCGCAAAGGCAGCTCAGGCATACCACCACCATGAGGAGTATGTCCACAGCGTCGAAAAATACACCAACGCCTCGATGCGGATCATCGCCAAAGAAACCGCGACTGATCGGTTTGGCTCCGCGTTCGGCGCGGTGTTCGGGAACATCGCCGGCATCACTTTCGGGCTCTTGCTTCTCTCGGCGACCAATACCGCGATCATGGCGATGGTCTCTGTGTTCTTTGCGATGGGCCAGGATAAAGAACTCCCGCGTGCGCTGACCAAGCTCAACTATTCGGGCGTTCCCTGGGTGGGGCTGATCGTCTCGGTCATCATCCCCATGCTTGTCATCGCGGTAGAGCAAGATGTCACCGTGCTCGCCTCGCTCTATGTACTTGGCGTTACCGGCGCGATCACCGTCACCGTGCTCTCCAGCGCCTACAACAAGCAACTCGAACTCAGCAAGCCCGTTCGCATCGGGATGTGGATACTCGGGTTGTTCTTGTTTTCTATCACACTCACGATCGGGATTACTCAACCGATCTCGACCATGTTCAGCGGAGCGTTGATCGCCCTCGCCCTCGGCACTCGTACGATCCGCTCGCACGCCGGCCCGCTGGATACGGGCGAAACGCTCGACACCCCATCTACGGGCTGGATGGCGATCCTCAAGGACCAGAAGATCGAGATCGACCCTGCCAAGCCCAAGATCATGCTCGCTGCCCGTGGGCGTTACCAATCTGAGTTTGCGGTCGACACCGCCAAACGCCGAGATGCGACCCTCTTCGCGGTCTTTGTCCGCCCGATCCGCGTGATGGACCTCCGTCCGGGCCAGGCACCACGGATCGAAACCGACAAGGCCGCACAGGAAGCACTGGGAACCACCGCGATTCTCGCCAAAGAGCACGGCGTGTCGTTCGTGCCGATCTATGTGACCAGCCAATCCATCGCCGACGAGATCCTCGACTACACCGTCACCTACGGCTGCGACACACTCATCGTTGGTAAGTCCCGCCGATCCGTATTCAGCCGTAAGCTCGAAGGCGATGTCGTGAGCATGATTTCTGAGTCGCTCCCCGAGGGCATCACCCTCATCAAGCGTGCCGCCGACGCCCCGCACACAATTATGCCTGTGGGAATGGGAACAGGAAACAACAAGTGAGCATGAAGTTTGAGATCGCTGCCTGGGATTACAAGACCACGCCCGCGATCCGCGCAATCTACGGCAACTACTCCAAACATCCCTCATTTGTGAAGGACATCGTCCATCTACTTGGCGGCGTCAAGACCGAGGTGGGCGCAAGCTGGCTGCTCAAACACCACCTCGACAACAAGGGCGAGGGGCTTGATGAGAAGCTCATTGATGATGTCTACGCCTCGGTCACAGGCTTATCGCACTGGGGATCTAGGCTGCACATCCTCCAGTGCATCAGCCGCATGCCGATCCCCGAGCACCATCTCGAGAACATCGAAGAGTTCCTCCGCGTGTGCTTGCAGGACACCAGCAAGTTCGTCCGCGCCTGGACCTATTCAGGGATCTACGCGCTGGCCGAGCAATACGAATCATACAAAGAAGAAGCGAAAGAGATGATCGGAGAAGCGGCTCAAGACGACCCCGCCGCCTCTGTCCGCGCTCGGTGTCGCAAGCTGATCGAACAAGGCATCTGACTGGTCGCTGAAATGCTCATGAATCTCTGACGACGACAAGGATCACTTAATTCTAGTAGCCGGCATGGGTTGAAAGTAAATCGTGTCCGCCGGTGCAAGACCAAACAACCGGTCGTAGGGCGCGGATTGGTGACAATTCATACACGATTCGATCAACCCGCTCGCATAGACCTCGCCGCCGGGTGTTGCGCCGCCATAAATCCACCCGCGATCCGTGCCCGGCATCAATTCATCGCCCACCTTGAACATGAGAAACAAATCTGCAACTTCTCCGTGCACACGATTGGGTAGAGACCAATCTAGCTCATTATCCATCAACACAAACCTCTTGTCATTATCGAGAGGGTCCGTCGCGTGCGTTTCTTTCACCAGCATCAGCCCAATGGGATTGGGAATCTCACCCGTTGACGCCTTCGTGTACGCTTCTCCGTCCGAGGCAAACAAGTGATAGCGTTTTTGTGCGTGGGCGGAGCCCGACTTCGACTGACTCATGCGCGGCCCCGAATTCATTGCCCTGCAATCCGTTGGCGCATTTCGCATCACCGGCGTCATGATGTCCATTGATTCTGGATATCCTGAAACGAGTTCTTCAAGCACAGAATCCCAGTTCTTTGCTGCCGACGAGCACCCCCCAACCAACAAGCACGAAACCACGCTACAAACTGTGATACAATTCATGATTTTCCTCCATCTTCCCATACTGTACCACAAAACCCTACGCGCCAACTCCTACCCTACCGGCGATGAATGGATTCACACCTCCTGCAGCTTCGGAACACGCCCCCACCATGCCACTCGACGACCTGCCAGACTTCCTCCAATCCGACACGCCGCCCGCGGATGAGGCGATCCTCGATGGGCTGACCGATCCTCAGCGTGAGGCGGTGCTGTGCACAGAAGGGCCGCTGTTGATCCTCGCGGCCGCCGGATCGGGCAAGACCCGCGTGATCACTCGCCGCATCGCGCACCTTGTCGACCAAGGAGTCCCGCCCTGGACCATCTTGGCATTGACCTTTACGAACAAGGCCGCAGCGGAGATGCGTGAGCGTGTCACGCTGCAGATTGGCGGGCCCAATGCGCTCGATGCCGATGCGCCGCGTGATCCGCGGATGCGTGGGCTGACGATCACGACTTTCCATTCGCTGTGCGCTCGCTTGCTCCGCCGGTACGCCGAGCAGGCCGAGATCCCCGGGCTGAGCGGGAACTACACGATCTACGATTCTTCCGACCAGATGACCGCGATGAAGCGGGTGCTCAAATCTATGAACCTGCAGGCATCGAACTGGCCGCCACGCTCCGTGCTTTCGGCGATCTCGACGGCCAAGAACGACATGATCGATGCGAAGAGCTACGAGATGCAGGCGGGCGATTTTTATTCGAAGCAGATTGCGAAAATCTACACCGCCTACGCCGCGGTGCTCCGCAAGGCCAACGCGATCGATTTCGATGATCTGCTTTTGTATACCGTGCAAATTCTTGAAAAACACGATGACATCCGCGCCGAACTCAATCGTCGTTGGCACTACATGATGATCGACGAGTACCAGGATACCAACACCGCGCAGTTCAAAATCGCATCACTGCTCGCATCGAAACCACAACCGCTTCCGGGGATGGAGGATGAACCCACCCAGCCGAATATCTGTGTCGTTGGCGACCCGGATCAGGCGATCTACGGGTGGCGCGGGGCCGACATCTCGAACATTCTCGATTTCGAGGAGCATTATCCGGGCGCAAAAACAATCACCTTGGGTGAGAACTTCCGTTCCACCGCGCCGATCTTGGCCGCTGCCGACACGCTGATCAAGCGGAACACGAAGCGCAAGGACAAGCCATTGTTTACTTCGAGCAAGGGCGGCAACGCGATCGAGGTCATCACCGTCAACGACGAACGCCACGAAGGCGAAGCGATCGCCGACTGGTTTCAGGGTCTGCACGACGGCGCCGCCAAGGTCCCATGGAAAGAAATGGCTGTGTTTTACCGCACCAACGCGCTCTCGCGTGTGATGGAAGACGCGATGCGCCAGAGCGGCATCCCTTACCGCATCGCGCGGGGAACCGCCTTCTTTGATCGTGAAGAGATTAAAAACTCCATCGCCTACCTCCGCACCATCGCCAACCCATCCGACGGCGTATCGCTCATGCGGATCATCAACACGCCCACACGCGGCATCGGAAAAACATCCCTCGACATTATCCAGAACGCTTCGGCGCACGCGGACATCACGCTCTGGGAGGGGTTCACCCGCACCAGCGAGCTCGGGCTCACCGCACGCGCAACGACCGCGATCGGCAAGTTTGTCGAGATGGTCAACGCATGGACCGGCGAGGGATCGTTCATGGGCGCCTCGGTATCGACCTCGCTGCACGAGCTTGTCGAGCGCGTGATCACCGAATCCGGGCTCGAAGCGTACTACAAAAAACAGGCCAAAGCATCGGGCGCCGACTCTGACGGAGAACGCCTCGACAACCTGAGCGAGCTTATAACATCCGCCCGCGATTTCGAGCGGGAGTACGACCCCGCCAATGATCCGGCATCGTTCAGCGATGAAGAGGCCGCCAAAGCGGGCGACCTCGGCGATGTGCCGCCGCTGCTTGCGATGCTCCGAGCATACCTCGAGTCCATCGCACTCGTCGCCGACGCGGATGCAATAGACCCTTCGCAGGGCGCTGTCACCCTGATGACGCTGCACGCATCGAAGGGTCTGGAGTTCCATGCGGTCGCGATGATCGCGCTCGAAGAAGGCACCCTTCCGCACTCGCGCGCCAACGAATCACTCTCCGAGCTCGAAGAAGAACGCCGGCTCGCATTCGTCGGCATCACCCGCGCGATGAAGCACCTGCACATCACCACCGCCAAACGCCGCACCATCCGTGGCATGACCGAACGCAGCATCTCTTCGCGATTCCTCGAAGAAATCGGCTCGGAATCCGTTATCTTCAGCGACCAGTCCAGCGAATATTCATACTACGATGATGCCGACGATATCCGAACAACCCGCGAGTCGACATCTGTGGGCGGCCCTCGATTCAACGATACCCAATCTTCGCGCGAATCGACCCGCCAAAAAATAGACGCCGCCCGCGAGCAACGGCTGACGCATCAGGCCGCCCACCAGAACGCCGCCGCCGAGTTCCCCGCCGGGTGCGCCGTCCGTCATCCGCAGTTTGGGCAGGGCACGATTGTCAAAGTAACCGCAGGCGCCAACGCACGCGCCATCGTGCACTTTGAATCCGTTGGTAAAAAAACACTCGTACTCGAGTATGCAAGGCTCAAGCGAGTCTGAGTCCATTGAAAAGACCCCGCCGAGGGGGTCTTCGCAAAAGAAACAACTTGCCCAACGAATCAGCAGCCGGACGCATACATCCCGATGAATGCGGATATGTCGATGAAGTCCAACGAACCATCTCCATTCAGATCAGCGCTCAGATCGACCGCGTTGTACCACTGCAGGTACAGGCTGAGGTCGACGAAATCAACCGAGCCATCGCCGTTGGTATCGGCGATGCAAGGCTGAGCGTCGAGAAGCGCCAGATCGTTCGCGTTCACATACCCGTTGCGATCCACATCGGCGTGCAGTTCATACCCCAGCTGATTGACGCTGTACCCAACGCTCGCCGCGAGCACCGGGCGGTCCCAATAGTTGACCACACCATCCTCGTTGATATCGAATCGATCACCCTGAATCGTGACCGACTCACCGTCAAACTCAACCCACGCGGTGCCGGCGGGAACGGCAAGCTCGAAGTTGTAGTCCAGATCGATTTCGGCACCAAAGCAGACCTCGCCGACTGGACAAGGCGGGCCGCCCCACTCTATCCGCCCATCCGGGGTTCTCGGGGGACCGTTCTCGAGTCCAAAGATGTTACCCATCACAAAGCTCGATTCGCCCATCCCGCTGAACGCGACTCCTTGGTAGGTATCCGATCCAATCACATCCCCATTCACATCCTTGAAGGTCGCGGTGAACCCCGTAAATGTATCTGTCCGGATGGGATCCGGAGACTCGCCCGGCTCACCGAGGCGGACAAAGCACGGACCAGAGTCATTGTCGGGGTCAACATCAATATCCATCTCCACCGCGATTCTCGCGATCCCTCCGGCGCAGACCGTCGGCCAGGCCGCGACCCATGATGCGGCCATCTGTCCCTTCCCGCTCGGGTTGCACCCCGGACACCCGGTGATCCTTGAATCCATCCTCCCGGCATGCACCGAGATGGTGCTCTGATCGGCATACCCGGGAGCATCACCAAGACCGAGTTGCACATCGGCATAGGCGTAGGCGATCGTGCAGGCAGAGGCATCCGGGCAGGAATACAGTCCCGCTTCAGAGTTGGCCGCCGAAGCCCAAGGGGACTGATCTTCCATCCCCGGCTCGGGCG
Source organism: Phycisphaerales bacterium (assembly GCA_029260265.1). GTDB lineage: Bacteria > Planctomycetota > Phycisphaerae > Phycisphaerales > UBA1924 > UBA1924. The sequence goes on along the minus strand of JAJDDO010000024.1, from coordinate 935,793 downwards.
AGATCTCGAACTCGTAGTTATCCCCGAAGTTTGGATTGCAACTCTCTCCAAATGCGCTCGCCGAGGTGGCAGCTGCAGTGACCGATATCGGACGGTCAACCGCGCAATCATAGAAGGTCCTGACTATCAACTCTGTCGACATCACCTGCTCGCTGTAATGCCAATCCTGCGCATAGCCCGCAGATGCCACGATCCCCAACGGGAGCGCGCACAACAACATCTCACTTGTCCTCATGACTCATCCTTCCAGTTTAAACCTACCGAGCATTCTCGGGAAAAGATCGGCACCGACAACGATACCTTCACAATGAGATAGCGAAGCTCTCCATCGGATTGGACAACCAAATCAAAACTATTGCAAATCACCGGGCACGGCGACCACCCACATTCACGCGGGGCGTATCCCGCGTTGGAGTTGCATCACACGCTCGGCTTCGTCCTTGCGCACACGCTCAAGTGTGTGCTTGGCGATCCGCCACGAGTTCTCATCTGCGGTCACCGTCGAGCAATGCTCATTGAAACAGCGGTACAAAAACTTGAACGCGTCGCGCGGCTGCTGCATGTAGTTAAGCGCCTCGACGACATCCGAACGCGTCACATCTTCTGAGAACAAATCGATCAGCCCGATGCGTTCGGCGCTGGCTGGGCGGCATACTGAGAGCCTCGTTGAACAGAGGTCGTAGAGCATCGCCCCCGTCCAACTCAGCCGCTCGACCAGGTTCTGCTTGTCGAGCCGTGCCTCTTGAAAAAACGAGCTCGATTCCTTGAACAAAGCATGGCGGAGTTCGATCGGCAAGAGCATCTTGATCCCTACGCCATCGAGTTGAAGAAACTTGTTGTTCAACATGGGCCAGATGATCGGCTTCATCCGTTCTGCATCGCCATTGACGAGCGTTGGCTCATCGACCCGGTCGATCACCACCAGCACACCGGTAAATCCAAACGCAGCAATCACACGCTGCAACCTTGCGAACATCGCGTACCGTTGCTCATCCGAGTCTGTCATAGGCAAAACATTGGCGTGCACCACCGCACGATTCAATCGGCGTAGGCTCCCTAAATACCCGCCGTGTGCTCGCGGAACCATCCGAAGCTGCTTGGCAACCTTGGCCGCGACGCGGCCGATCATCATCCGGTCGACCACAAAGACCTTGACAAGCAACACCATCCAAAGCAGGAGCAACGCCGCCGAACCGATATCGATCGCCGTTCCCATCGCACCCGCAAGCCCGGAGAAGAGAGTCCTCCAAAAGAACAACGCCACGCCCGGGACCCATCCAGTCCAAAGCCCGATGAGCACGAGCAGCCCCATCCCTCCGCCATTGATCTTGAGCATCTGTCTCAGGCGCGCTGTTCTTGCCCCGCTCGGATCGTTGGAATCGTACACCGCCTGCAGCAACAGGAGATCCCTCCGCGTCGTAGCCGGCAGCCGTCGAGCACGCTTGCCCGCATGCTCACCCAGGCTCGCGGGCACGGGGCTTGTTGGCCCGGGCAGCAGCGCATTGAGCACCCGCCCAACACCGACCGAGAGCATCGCATCCATATGATCGACCAGCCGCATTCCCTCGAAGGGATTCTTATCGCCCTTCACCCCGGAACGCTTTTTGAAATGATCGAGGTGCTTGTTGAGGTCGTCATACGGAATCAGAAACACACGCCGTGTCGGATGATCCCGATTGTGCTGGGCGATCCTCCCAGCAATCTGGAGCCTGATCGCGGTCTTTCCCGAGCCCTTTTCTCCAAACACAATTGAAGTTGAAGGCTGATCCAACTCGCCGATTATTTTATCGAAATCAGAATGCACACTCGGTGACGATGGACGCATCAACGGCAACTCACCAGGAATAGCCGTTTCCTCTTCGTGTGCCTCAACACCACGCGGATGAACGCCCATGCGGGCGAATATTGAATCGTTCCGCGCCTCTTCGCCTCGGAACGGGTTCTCCACGATCGACCAATGCTCAAAGAACTGCGACAGATTCATCCATGCCTCCGTGCGCCAACGCCGTAGTCGCCTTCATTTCGAAGGCTGGCCAAAGACCTCGCCGATCCGATATGCAGAGTATACACGCTTCGCTCGCACACGGGCTCAAGATTTGCTCTGAACACCGCTGCAACTTCTCCCCAATGAAAAAGACCGGCTTCTCGCCGGCCCTAGAAATCCCAAAGGAACCCGGATCAGTGATCAACCCGAGTACCGAGCATCGGCGATACCTCCGCGATCAACGCCTCGAGTGTCTCGGCATCCTTCGCTTCCGCGTTCAACCTCAAGAGCGGCTCGGTGTTGCTCTTCCGGATGTTCATCCACCACCCGTTTTCCTCAAAGCCATCGATCGTAATCCCGTCGAGTTCGTCGATGTCGCCGCGATCGGCAAACACTTCGATGACCTGCTCGAGTGCTTCGTCCTTCTCTTCAATCTCGAAGTTAATCTCGCCCGACTGGAAGTACCTCGCCAGCGGCTTAATCAACGCGCTCATCGGCTTGCCGCTCGATGCGAGCACCGAGAGGAATGTCGCCATCGCGATCGCGCCCGAGTCGGCGTTGAAGTTTTTGCGGAAGTAAAAATGCCCGGACAACTCACCGCCAAAGACCGCCTGCTTCTCGGCGAGCAGGTGCTTCATAAACACATGCCCCACGCGCCCACGATGCGCGGTCCCGCCATGCTTTTCGACCTCCTCTTTGACCGCCTTGGTCGAACGGAGATCATAAATCACCGCGCTGCCCGGATGCTTCTCAAGAAAGAACCCCGCCAAGAGCGCCGTCATCAGATCACAAGGGACAATCTGTCCGCGTTCATCGACCGCTACGCACCGGTCGGCATCGCCATCGAAGCACAATCCAAGATCTGCATTCTGCTCGGCAACCGCAGCCTGAAGATCCGCAAGATTTGACGCGACCAGAGGATTGGGCTCATGGGCGTACTCGTTCTTGGTGTTCTCGAAGTTCATCTCGATGATCTCGAGCCCGTCGACATTTTCGCCATTGGTCCCGAATATCTTTGGACACATCGTCCCGGCCATCCCATTGGATGCATCCACGACGATCTTGAGCTTCTTGCCATTCAGATCGAGGAACTTAAGCACATGCTTGCGATAGGCATCCCAGAGATCACGATGATCGATGCTCGTCCCCTCCAGAGGCACCGCGTTCTTATCAACCATCGCCGCGTGCTTGCGGACAATCGACAACCCGGTCGTTTCGCCGACCGGTTTCGCCTTGCGCTTCGAGATTTTAAACCCGTTGTACTGCGGCGGATTGTGGCTCGCCGTCACTACGACGCCGCCCGCGCAATCAAGATAGTTAATCGCAAAGTACATCATCGGTGTGTCGATCAATCCCAGATCGATCACGCTCGCGCCAAGCGAGTTGAGCCCGCGGATGAGTTCTTCGTTGAGTTTCGGCGACGACACCCGCATGTCATGCCCGACGATCACATTGCGCATCATCGGCGCCGTCTCACCGTCCGCCTCGGCCTCTTCAAGCAGGTACCTCGCAGATCCACATCCGATCTGCCACGCCATCCGATCGGTCAACAAATCTGGATACACCCCACGAATGTCGTACGCCTTAAATACCCGTCCAAGCATGATTCACTCCCTCAGCCGATCGGCCAATCCCAATCGAGCGAGCATCATAGGACACCAAAACAAAAACATCGAGCAAATGTACTTAAATCGCGCCAGCACATAGACTTATGCGATTTAATTTAACCCGTGAACTCATCAACAAGTTCTGGCAGCCGGCGCAGCACCACGCCTTCGGGGATCGCGTTGCGGAACATCTTGCCGTACCCCGTCGAAACGATACGGGGGTCCAGCACCACCACCCGTCCGCGGTCCTCGCTGCTTCGGACCAAGCGACCGAACCCTTGCTTGAATCGCAGCACAGCTCGCGGCAATGAATCATGGCGGAACGGGTCGCCGCCCGCTTCCTTGATCCGCTCGCACCTTGCCTCGACCAGCGGTCGTGTCGGCGGCTCAAACGGCAAACGCGTGATGATCACATTACGCAACCGATCGCCGCGTACATCAACACCCTGCCAGAAGCTTGCCGCCCCGAACAGCACCCCGCGATCGCACGCGCGGAACTCTTCAAGAATCTGCGACCGTGAACCGCTCTTGCCCTGCACCCACACCCGCATCCCGAGCGCCTCGAACTGGCGTGTCAGCCGATCCGCAGTTTCATAAAGCAACTGAAAACTTGTGAACAGCACAAACGCCCCGCCATCGGTCGCGATCACATGATCATGTATACGCGAAACAACCGCGTCCTCAAACGACTCGCCATCCGCATTCGGCTTGCCCTTCGGGCTTGGCACCGAGGTGTCAACATACACCTCGACCTGAGATCCATAATCAAACGGGCTCCCGAGTTGAACCGTCTTGGCGCCCTCCGCGCCCAATCGGCTCAGCGTGTGCGCGAACGCGGTCTCGGCGTGCTCGCTCGTTTCATCATCTTTTACCGTCCGCGTCGTCAGGGTCGCGCTCGTCAATATCACGCTGCAATCTTCGCTAAACAGATGCTCCTTGAGCAGTGGAGCAACTTCGATAGGCGAACACGCCAGCGTCACCCTCGGACCACCACGCCCCTTGGATTGCGTCTCTTCAATCCAATAAACGCACTTCTCCATCGTCTGCTCAACCAATGATTCCGCATTGTCTGCGATCTCCGCCGCCCGCACCGCGAACGCGTTGAGTTCAAACCGGTCCGCCTCGCCGGTGACTTCTTCACGCAGCCGTTTGAGGCGCACCGACAAATCATTCATCGCTGGCGTCAGGTGATTCTCAACAATCCCTGGCTCACGGATCCTCCCATTTCGGATTGCCCCCGACCTCACCACCCGATGCAGTGAATCAAAGAACGCCATCGACGCGTGCTCAGCCTGGTTCACCAACGCCGCGGCGCGCTCGATCGGTTCGATGTCTCCCGCCGCGAGTTGTAGATTCGCCAGATACCCCTTGCCCGATTTCTTCTGATACAGCGCACGGAGCAGAAACGAAACCCGCCCCTCGGTCAGCCGTAATCCAAAGTGATCCGCCGCCGCGTCTTCCACCCCGTGCGCTTCGTCGAGAATCACATGGTCGTACTTAGGCAAAAACCCGGTCCCATTCGCACGCAGCGCTAAATCCGAGAAGAACAACGCGTGGTTGCAGATCAGCAGGTTCGCCCCCTCCATCTCTCTTCGTGCACTCTGGTAAAAGCATTCGTTGTGATGCGGGCACCTTCGCCCCATGCAGTTGGTCGAATCCGACCGCACAGAATCCCACACCCCCCCGCGTTCAAGGTTCGGCAGCGAACTCAGCGACCCGTCTTCCGTCGTGTATGCCCAATCCTCGATCACCGCCAGCGACCTTCGCGCCGCCGCATCGGGTAGCAGCGAATCCTGCCGCTTGCTTGCAAGCTGCAACCGACGAATTGACATGTAGTTCCCGCGCCCCTTGACCAGCACCCCCTTGCACTCACCGATCCCCCTGAGCGCCTCTTGCAGCACCGGGATGTCCTTGAGCACCAACTGCTCCTGCAGCGCGATCGTGTTGGTCGCGACAACCACGACCTCATTCTTCTCAATCGCCCGCACCATCGCAGGCACCAGATATGCGAAGCTCTTCCCCACCCCCGTGCCCGCCTCGACGAGCAGATGCGACTGCTCTTGCATCGCCAGATCAACCGCCTGCGCCATGCGGACCTGCTCAGAGCGGGCTTCATAGCCTTCGCCGAGGACATCGGCGATCGCGCCCGTATCACCCAAGATATCCGCTACAGATCCTGTCACTTCTTCACCACGCCCAACGGCGACCGCTTCGGCTCGCCGTTCCCACGCGGATAGTCTCTCGGCGTCTTTCGCTGCTTCTCCAATACCACAATCCGACCGGTTGGTGTGTCAATCGTGCCCGCGTGGGAAGTGTGCAACATATACAGCGCCTGCTTCGCCTCGGCCAACTCCTCGTCCGCCTTCTGCCCCTTGGTCAGCACCACCAACCCGCCGACCTTCACCAGAGGCACCGTCAACTCCACCAGCATCGCCATCCGCCCCACCGCACGCGCAACCACGAGATCGTAATGCTCGCGGTGTGCATCTTCTCGCCCATTTGGCGTCCGCTCGCCGATGTCATTGCCCAGCCGTTCCGCACGATCATTGATCACCCGTACACTCGTGAGCCCGAGCGCTTCGGCAGCCTCTTCAAGAAAATTGCATTTTTTCGCGGTCGCATCGACAAGCGTAAACCAGACCTTCGGCATCACAATCGCGAGAGGAATCCCCGGGATTCCGCCCCCCGAGCCGATATCAATCACCGACGCGTTGTCCTCCAACTCACTCATCACCGGCACCAGCGTCAACGCGTCGAGAATATGCTTATCCCATGCCTCATCAACATCGCGGATCGCGGTCAGGTTCATCCGCGTGTTGGCGTCCATCAGCAACGCAAGATACCGCCCGAGTTGTTCGACCTCGCCTTCATTGAACGAAATCCCAAGCTCATTCGCTCTTTCGATCCATCCCGCCGGTGGCGTGAGTGCTTCAATCATCATCCATCATCTCCGTCCATACTCACCGAGTAAGAGCCCGCCCAGAAAATCCGATCTTGCGCCCATACGCCCGGGTCGGTTGCATCAGGTCCGGCTCATCGTCATCAAACTCAAACGAGCTTCGATAGGGCGGACGCGGACGATGCAACGCCACATTCACAATCAGCCCCGTCATCAACCAGCAGGTCAGCAGGCTCGATCCGCCATAACTCATGAACGGAAGTGTAATCCCGATAATTGGCACCAGCCCAAGATTCATCCCGATATTGATCACAACCTGCGCCATAATAAACGCAGCGAGCCCCACCGCGATCAATCGCCCCAGCGGTTCTCGACACGAGGCCGCCACGCACAACGCCCCGCCCACCCAGAGCCCATACAGCGCCATCACCGCCAATCCTCCGAGCAATCCAAACCGAGAAACCACCACCGCGAAGATCATGTCATTGTGAGCCTCGGGGAGTTGGTTGTAATGCACCACCGCCCGCGCCGCGTCGTCATTCATCCCCGTGACCATCCCGGCCCCGATCAGGGTCTGCGCCCGATCTGACTGGTAGTTGATATCAAACGAGGTTGATTCATCTCCCTGGTACTGCTTGACCATCGCGACGATCCGCTGTTTTTGGTGCGGTTTCATAAACGGGTACGCCGCCGGTGCCGCCATCGCAGCGAAGACCACAATGAGTATCAGGTGCTTGAGCTTGGCGCCCGCCGCGATCAGCATCGCGAACAATGCCGGGACGAACAGGCTTGCCGTCCCAAGGTCCGGCTGCACCGTGATCAACGCCACCGGTATCGCCGCAATAATCCCTGGCACAACGAGCCCCTTCATCTCTCGATGATGCGACCGAAACCGCATGTACCACGCGATCACCAGCACAAAGCCGATCTTGGTCAGCTCGCTGGGTTGAAAATCCATCAGACGAAGATTTATCCACGCCCGTGCACCATTACGAGGACGAACCAGCCAACTCGGCACACCGGGGATCAACAAAAACACCAAGAGAAGCACGCACAACACAAACAAGATCACCGAGAAATAACCAATCACTCGATAGTGCGGCAATGCGATCAGCACGCACGCCAGCATCCCAATAATCAGGAACACCACCTGCTTGCTCGCCACCGCCGCCAACGCCGTCGATCCATCTGGACGCAGCTGTTCGCTGACATCAATCGAGTAGATCCCCATCATGGTGATCAAGATCGCAGCGACCACGCTCACCCACGAGAAGTTGATCATCCGCATCGATTTGTACATCGGATCATGGTGCCCGGAACCCCGGATCAGCCGAAACAACCGCGTGCTCATCGGCATCGAACTCATGGCCCCGCCTCCACATTCGCCTCAGGCAAGTACCCCTCCGCGATCAGCGCATGGATCACCTGGTTATTGATCGGCCCAGAGACTCGCCCGCCCGATCCTCCATAATCGACCACCACCGCGATCGCATACTGTGGACCATCGCCCTTGGGTGCAACCAGCGACACATACCACGAATGATCGCCGGCACGCACAACCCTTGGCTCCAACGGGCCGTTGTCTCCTTCGCCAGAGTCATCGGGATCGATCACCAGAGGCGAGCTTGTCGCTGTCCCCGTCTTGCCCCATACCTCGATACCCGGAGCATTGAATACCGGATCCTTCTGCGTATCAAAGGTCATTGCGTACCCCGTGCCGAACTGCGGATCCGAAACTACCTTCCGCAACCCTTCGAGCGCTTCGCTCGCAGCCCAAGACGGGATACTCACATCCGTCACCCGCGGCGCGGTCCCATCGCGGATCAAGGTCGGCTCGATGTTGTACCCCATCCGCGCGATCGTCGCGAACGCATCGGCCGCATGCAGCGGTGTCCATGTCACCGGCCCCTGCCCAATCCCCAACTGGATCGCATCGAACTTCGTCAGATCTGACCCGTCGTTCTCGGTACGCAACCCCCCGATCGAGCCCGGCCACACCGTGCCAACCCCAAGCTCATACCGATACCCCACACCAAACCGGTTATAGACCTCCGCGATGTTCCGTGCACCAAGCCGCTGCCCAAGCGTAAAGAAGAACACATTGGATGAAACCATCAACGCCTCCACCCCGTCCGGATCATGCCCAAGCTGATCCGCATGGGTGATCCCGTGCTGCTTGAATATCCAGGATCGCAGGATGTCCGCACGATCTTCGATCAGATGCCCGCTCGCCTTGATCCGTTCACCAGGGTGATACACATCATGCGCCGCCGACCCGCACAAAATCAATGCCTTGGCAACCGATCCCGGCGGATAGGGCTTGGCGATCGCCTTGCTTACATACGGCGAGTGCACCTTCTCAAAGTACACACGCTGTGCATCGTCCGCGATCCCCAATCGTGCCCAATCACCATCACGCGGAGGCGTTGGACCCGTGACCATCGCCAGAATCTCACCCGTCCCCACCTCGATCACCACCACCCCGGCGCCCAGCTCGGTGCCGATCGTCATGATCTCGGGGCGTGGATTGTTATGCCACCCCTGCACCCGCGTCAGCCCAAGCCGAGGATCAATCAACCCACGGATCCGCGCCTGCAGCATCACATCGATCGTCAGGTGTAAATCCCGCCCGACCTCCGTCGGCATCTCACGAACCATCCCCGTCTGCAGCTGCTCAATCCGCACGCCGCGAAGCCCGCGGAGATCATCCTCATACGCCGCCTCAAGCCCCGTCCGCCCGACGCGATCGCCATTGAGCCCGTACCGCCCGCGATCAATGCCGTCCGCGGTCGATGCCCACGCGCGAAACTCGTCATCTGAATCAAACCGCTCATTGCGCCGATTTACATCGGTCTCAAAGACCCGATCATCCACACGCCCAAGCACCAATGATGCCACATCGTCAACCTCCACCCCCACCGCACGCTGCTCCCGCATTGGAAGCGGGAACGATCGAAGATCAAAGTCCACCTGCACGCTTGTAAACGGGTACACCCGCTCGGACGCATCGATTACCTCAAGCCCGGGCAATAACTCCACCGACCGCGCCTGCCGCCCATCGATGTCTCCTCGTGCTCTCACAACAAGCTCACGCCCGATCAGCCTCATCAATCGAAACCCGATCTCGTCACTGATGCCCTCGACAAGCACATGCCCCTGCACCATCTCGCGGATCGGCTGCGACGCGATCCGTTCAATGCGTGCAAGATCCCCATCTTCGAGAGGCAGCCCGGACCGTTTTCGATCTTCGATCAGCCGGGTCTTGGTCCGATCGTAATACTGGGCGTGCATCCGCTGGATCTGATCAACGATCGCCTGCCGACGCTCATCGAGCTCACGCCGATCAACCTTGGTTTCGCGGACGATGTATTTCATCATGCTCTCGACATGCTCTTCGTACGCATCGGCGATCTGCAACACCAACGCATCACGCTGGGCATCACTCATCAGCCCCCATCGGTCCTTGTGCACCCTTCTCGCGTGCTGACGAGCCCTCGACAAGGCCCAAGACCCGTCGAGCACCCGGTAATCAACCGAGAGGTCATAGCTCGCCCGGTCGACCGCGAGCACACGCCCCTTGCGATCGAGGATCTGTCCGCGAACCGTCGGATACCAGCTCCGTCGAACCAGCCGTTTTTCTGCTTGTTCGCGTGCCGCGTGCCCGTCAACGATTGTCATCCATCCGAGCCGAGCACCGAGCAGCACGAACGCTCCTGCTGCGATCGCACCCAAGAGCAGCACCCGCCGGTGGAACATGCTCGGAATAATATGCTTCAGCCTCGCCATGCCCGCCAATCCGCCCAATGCGCACCAATACCGCCGATGATATCATCGTACATACGGACCAATCGGCTTGTTTGGGCTCGCAGGATCAATCCTCGCGTTTGTCACGCTCCAACTCGGCGTAGGCATTGTGAGAGTGGATCGACTCGAAGTTTTCAGAACTGATCGAGTACTGCACAATCCGATCCTCCTCATCAAGCGTCATCGCCAGATCACGGACGATATCCTCGACGAACTTCGGGTTCTCAAAGGCTTTCTCGGTCACATACTTCTCGTCGGGACGCTTGAGCACCGCGTACACGGGATGGCTCGCCGCCCCCTCAAGCATCTCTGCGAGGTCCTCAATCCACAAGACCCCGTTGGTGCGCACAGAAGCCTCGATCTTGCACCGCTGATTGTGCGCTCCGTACTGCGAGATCTCTTTCGAACACGGGCACAGGCTAGTCGCCGGCGCCGCAACCGTCATCACAAAGTCCTCGTGGCTATTGGCACTGCACGCAAAGGTCACCTCGTAGTTCATCAGCCCAGTCTGCCCGGTTACCGGGGCGGGTTTCTCGATAAAATAGGTAAACGACGCCTCAAAGTGCGCCTCTTCCGCATTGAGCCGTTCCTTGATCTTCTTGGTGATCATCGGGATGTCTTCTGGACGGAATGGCGAGCACTTGTGCTCGTTGAGCACCTCGAGGAAGCGCGACATGTGCGTCCCCTTCTGCTCTTGAGGCAGCGCGACATACATATTGATCGACGCCACGGTCGCTTGCTCGCCCCCATCACGGGTTGCCAGTTTCATCGGGTACACGACATCCTTGACGCCCACCCGATCAATCGCGACCTTGCGAAAATCCTTGGCACCCTGAACATCCGGCATCGGCTTACACTCGCAACCACTGCTGCCACAAGTCTTTGTATCTGTTGTCATGGTGTTCCTTTGTCTGATTCAATCTGTCCAAGATGATAGGGCGTCCACACACAAACAACCCCAGGCACCGCCCGAGTATTTCAACCCACAATCAACACAAAATCAGCCCGCTTTGGACCCGTCAGTTCGGCAAAGCCCTAGGCGGTTTGGGTATGCGATTCCTGCATCGCCACCGTGCTCTCAAGCCAACCCCAACCGATCGGAACACCCAAGAGCGCCCCCGCTGCCCAAGAAATCGGAGAAACCGCGAGCCACCCCGGCATCGATCCAGAGGCAATCGATTCGAGCATGCCCCCCGGTCCCGGCGACACCATCCCGATCAAGGGCGACACCACCCCCGCGAGCATCACGCCGATGACCATCGGGATCATGGTGTGTGATCGCTCATGCATGTCTTTCTCGTTGCTCTTCAGCACCATCGCGCCAACCAGGCCCGCAACGATCCCGCCGGCGAATGTTGCCCACAGCGACTGCCCGGGCAGATCTGTTCGCCCGAATGCCCAAGCCGCCGCGATCGCAGCGATCATCGCCGCCCCAAGAGCCATCAACTCGGGCATATTCAGAATAGCTTTACAATCCAAAGAGGTCATCGGCTCGTCATCGGCGTCGCCCCGCGAAGAAAGCTTCAACACCATCATCACCGCGAGCCCGATCACGGTACCCTCAATCGCCAGCAGCACAAACCCGCCCTGCTGGGCTCGGAACAGGTCGCCCATCCGTCCGCCGGTCCAAGCGACCCATCCAAAGATGAACGCCATATTGAGCATCGCCTCGCGCCGCGTTGTCACCCGAGCGATCACCACGCCGAGGATTACCACGATCCCGAGGGTCACTGCGAGCACCGCAGCGCCGGCCCCGATGCTCTGGGACACCAGAAAGCTCGCGTGCTCAGCTCCATCAATCGAGCGGACCCCAGATGCAAAGCTCGCGCACAGGGGGCCAACCACACAGAGGGTCAATACTCGGAAAATCCAACGAGAGATATGGGTTCGCATACCTCATCATCGGCGCAAAGCCGTGCTTTGGCAACCACAATCGGGTAGCATGTCCCATATGGCAGACCAAACCACCTCATCCGCACCATCGTCAAGGCCCCCACGCACGCGCGAGCATGTCCATATCTTTGAGGACCTGACCAGTGATCTGCTCTGGCCCAAGCTTCTCCGGGCCCCCGCCTTGGCACTGGGGCCATCACGGCTCATACTCGGCGTGGTCGCGGCATTTCTGCTCAGCATCCTAAGCTGGGTCCCGACACTCTGGATTGAAACGCCTCCACGCATCCTGCCCACCGCGATGAACTCTGAGTTATCTCTGCACCCGATCCATGCCTTCCATTCGCTCATCGATCTGCTCGCAAACATTTTCCGAGCTGGCTACGCTCACCCGTGGACTACGGTCATCGTGGGCATCCCGATGCTCTTCATACTCTCGATCATCGGATGCATTATGGCAAGGAGCACCGCGATCGAGTTCTCCCAAGGCCGCATCGCGGATCGCACGGATACCACAGGGTTCGTCCTCCGCAGGATCACGCACCTGGCAACCGCGGTGTTCGCGCCGATTGTGCTCGCGGTGGTTCTCCTCGGTCTGATTTCCTTGGGTGGATTCCTTGTCTCGGTGCCTGTTGTCGACCTGCTCGGCGGGGTGCTGTATTCGCTAGCGCTCATACTCGGGCTCATCGTGACGCTGACCCTGCTGATGCAGCTGCTTTGCATGCCTCTGATTGTTCCATCGATCGCGTGCGAGGGCACCGACGGATTCGATGCGATTCAGCGCAGCTACGCCTACCTCGCCGGCCGCCCGCTGCGGGTGTTTGTGTACGCAGCGATCTTGTTTATGCTTGGGTCGATCGCTCTGGGGGTCTTCCAGTTTGTCATGCTCGGGTCCATCTCATTGACCGACTGGGGCATGGGGATGCTCGCCAATGATGCGGGCTCAAGGGTCCTGACAGGCACGGGCGATCTGGGCGCGACCCAGCCAACCGCCAACAACTTTATCGAGTTCTGGAGATCACTCTTCCAGCTCGTTTTCGCGGGCTATGCCATCAGCTATTTCTATACCGCATCCACCATGCTGTATCTCGTGGTTCGGAGGGTTTGCGACGGCCAAGACCTGGCCGAGATCTGGACTGATCCCGTTCACTGATCGGTTTCATACCCGAACACGATTGGTTGGACCCGTTTGCAGACATGAAAAAACCGTCGGATCCGCTTTGATGAGGATCCGACGGTTTTTGATACGCCCCGAGCAGGACTCGAACCTGCGACCTAGCGGTTAACAGCCGCTCGCTCTACCAATTGAGCTACCAGGGCATCTGGTTGGGGGGAACGCTAGCCCCATTCTCTCTTCGGTCAAGTCGGCACCCCATTTGAATCGCTTTCTGCGCCTTTTTTCAACAGATTCACCACCCGAGCCACAACCCCAGACCCGATTTGGCGTATCACATCCTATGCACACCCCCGCAATCCCAAGACGCTCCCAGCTTCATGCGCTCGTCCTCCTCATGCTGCTGAGTTGCCCGCTCCAAGCAGGCGATCCGTTCAGGGTTCAATCCAAGCCACCAACGGGCGGATACATCACCCAATCTTCGAAGCCGATTGAAACTGTTTTCATTGATAACCGGATGCTCCGCGAACTCGGCGGATATCTTGGACAGCTCAATACACGCGACTTCGTCGCCCTGCGCCGAGGGCTCGGCAATCCTTCCCTTGAATCGGTCGCGACTGAGCCAATGGCCTACATCCATATGTCCCGCAAGGGCTTGGACGACTCCCTCGCCGAGGTGCACCAAGCCTCCGACGGTTCGTACCTTGTCCGAAACATCACCGACGAAGGCAAGTTCTTCACCATCGATGCCCAAGTGATCGAATCGCGTATCACGCTCCCAATCGATAATCCCCAGTTCCCTGCCGACACGACTGAGCTTGATCGACGCTTTGAACTCGCACCGCCCCATACCGGCTCGCCGATCACCCTGACCACCAAGGTTGTTCGATCAAGAATCCGCGCCAACTACCCGAGGCTCTCACGCACACTGGGCCAAGAAACCATGCAAGCAAGGTTTCCTCAGGGCTTCGATCCGGACACTCCACTTGGTGTGCTGATCTGGATCAGCCCGAGCGAGAGTGGATCGCCGCCACGCATCTTTGAAGCGATCTGCGATGAACTCGGGCTTATCTGCGTCGGGGTTGACAACAACGGTAACACCCGCCCGCTGACCGATCGGCTCCAGAACCATCTCGATTCCATCGCCACCCTCGACGCCCGTTTCCGGATCGATCACCAGCGGATCTACCTCACCGGGATGTCCGGCGGCGGTCGGTGCTCGGGCATCCTGCAATGCTCATTCCCAGAAATCTTCGCTGGCGCGGTGCCGATCGTTGGGCTCGATACCTACCACAACGCACCGACGGGCAAGGAGGGCAAGTACTGGCCCGCGAGGCTTGGCAAGCCCTCCGCCAAGTGGTTCAAGCTGCTCAAGCAACGCCGGATTGCTGCGATCACGGGGACCGCAGATTTCAACGAGCCCGAGATGATCGTCCGCCGAGACCTGATGAAACGCGACAAGCTCCAGATCAAACTCATCGATATCGAAGGTATGGGGCACACAATGCCAACCAGCGAACAGTTCGCGGATGCACTTCGATGGGTCGATGAACCTCAGCGTGAAACACTCGAAGGGAAACTTCTAGAAGCTCAAGGACTCCTTGATACCTTCAAACAAAATTACCTGGACCCAGACCCGGCAGATCCTGAACAACGCAGCGAACTCATCGAGATCACCGCGGCTGCCCCGTGGTCGGCGCCAGCGTGGGAAGCGGCGAGATTGCTCGGATTCGAGTAACGCCCCGCTCGCCCCTACGATTGGGCATGAGCACAGCGATTTCAGACCGGTTCCGCCCCTTTGGCACGACCATCTTTACAGAGATGACCGCGCTTGCAAACAAGCATCAGGCGGTCAACCTTGCCCAGGGGTTCCCCGACTTTGATGGCCCAGAGATCGGCAAGCTCGCTGCCAAAATCGCCATCGATGCTGGGCACAATCAATACGCCCCCATGCCCGGCGTCCCAATTCTTCGCCAGGCGATCGCCCGGTGGGCGAACAGAATCAACGGCATCGATCCAGACCCCGACACCGAGGTCACCGTGACCAGCGGGTGCACCGAAGCGATCGCGGCGACCATGCTCGGGCTGTTCAACCCCGGCGATGAGATCGTGGTCTTTGAGCCGTATTACGATTCGTACCGCGCGTGCATGGCGATGGCCGGGGTCGTTGCGAGGCTCGTCACCCTGCACCCGACCGAAACCGGTTTTTCATACAATGACGAAGAGTTGCAAGCCGCGATGAGTTCACGCACAAAGGGCGTGCTCATCAACACGCCTCACAACCCCACCGGAACGGTGTTCAACGATCGGCAGCTCGAACAAATCACCCAGTTGTGCATTCGGCATGATGCGATCGCGATCTCTGACGAGGTCTACGAACGGATCACCTTCGATGGCATCGCCCACCGTTCGATCGCTTCCATCCCAGGCATGCGTGATCGAACGGTGGTGCTCTCGAGCGCGGGCAAGAGTTTTTCGCTGACAGGCTGGAAGGTGGGCTGGGCGATCGCTCCGCCCAGACTCAGCGCGGGCATCCGGTCGGCTCATCAGTTCCTCACCTTCTCCGTGCCGACCCCGCTCCAGCATGGGGTTGCCGCACTGCTTGATGAGGGAGAGGATGAGATTACCAAACTCCAAGCCCACTATGGCTCAATGCGGGGGCTGCTTGGTGAATCGCTGAGCGAACTTGGCTTCAGAGTCCGTGTCCCTGCGGGGTCCTATTTCATCATGGCGGAGCATACCGAGGTCACGCAACGGCTTGGGCTCGTCAGCGATGTTGATCTTTGTCGATGGCTCCCTGAGCACGCCGGCGTTGGTGCCATCCCGCCGAGCGCCTTTTATTCGGATCCTGCAGACGGGGCCGCGTTCGTGCGTTTCGCGTTCTGTAAGCAGGCCAAAGCTGTAGATGAGGCCATCGCCCGGCTCCGCAAGGCCCTCGCGTGAACACCATCCGATTTCAGCTTGGGCTTGATCCGCGTGTGCAAGCAATCGCGGCGGGCTTGATTGAACATACGCTCCGATCGTGTGCACCAGAAACACTCCTCGACAACGCGAGCATCCAGATCCCACATCGCCCAACGCACATACTCGCGTTCGGCAAGGCTTCGATCGGGATGGCGCGTTGGTTCGCCGATGCCCTTGCCGATCGTCTCGTGGGCGGTGTGGTCCTCGCACCAGAGGAACTGATTGTGCCGATTCATCCGAGGGTGATTACTTTGGCTGCGGATCACCCGCACCCGACGCAGCGCAATATAGAGGCGGCCGCACGCCTACGCGTGTACGCAGAATCAATCCCCGCGGGTGACGCCTGCATAGTCTGCATCTCTGGCGGCGGATCGGCGCACCTCTGCTCACCCAGGCCCGGGGTCACCCTTGAGCAGATCATCGAGACTACGCGAAGCTTCAACGAATCGGGCGCCACGATCCAAGAGCTCAATGCAATAAGAAAACAATTCGAAACACTCAAAGCCGGCGGGCTGGGCGATCTGCTCGCCCATTGCCCCGATACGCGGGTGTATTTGATTTCCGATGTTATCGGCGATGATCTCGGCACGATCGCATCTGGCCCGATGATGACCGAGAGCCACCCCCCGCTGCACTTGATTCTTGGGAACCACACCACCCCAGCGGCTGCTCTGCGGGCTCAACTCGGCACGGACACCATCGTGCAGACCGGCATCACAGGCGATGCGCAGATCCAAGGAAAAGCACTGGCGGAGAGCTTTCTGAGAACCGGCACAACGACGATCTATGCCGGCGAAACCACTGTTGATGTACACGATTCAGGGGGGATCGGTGGGCCGTGCATGGAGGCTTCACTCGCGTGTGCACTCGCACTCGCCCAAGCCAATGAAACAAGCTGGATGGTGCTCGGCTTGGCAACCGACGGGATCGACGGTCCGAGTGACGCGTGCGGATCGATCATCGCTCCTGCGATGATCACCGCGAGCCCTGCCCGCCATGCGTTACAGAATCATGATACACTGGCCTACCTTGATTCCATAGGTGCGACCATCCGTACCGGACCGACGGGCACCAATGTCAATGACCTGGTTCTCGTTCTCAAAGATTCGGAGCAATCATGACCATCAGCCTCTGGCAGCGGAACCCGACCAACGAAGAGATCACCTGCGAGGTGGCGATCATCGGTGCGGGCATTTCAGGGTTGTCCGCGGCGCTTGAGCTGGAGTCGCAGGGGCGATCGTGCGTCATACTCGAAGCGGACTGGATCGGATCCAAAGCATCTGGACGCAATGCGGGGTACCTCATGCGTGGTGGAGCGGAGAACTATGCGCGGACCGCTGACAAGATCGGACGCGAGCACACCCGGTTTCTATGGAACTGGACAGAAGAAAACCTCCGCGGACTCAAGGCGCTGGGGATTGAATCCACTGAGGGGTACGCGGCTCGCCCATCGTGCCTGATCGCGACCACCGAGGAGGAGGAATCTGAGCTTCGGCGATCGGTCGAGATGATGCGTGAGGACGGGTTCGCCGCTGAACTCATCGAGCCTGCCAACGCTCCGCAAGACCCGATCTGGTGGTCATCGAAGCCGCGGGTTGGGCTGGTGAACCCGCATGATGCCGCCTGCTCGCCGAGCGAGCTGATCGACCTGCTCAGCGCCTCTTTGTCATCGACACCGGTCTTTGAGCAAGCGGAGGTGTACCGGATGGAGCAGCACGACGGACGGGTGAGGTTGTTGAGCAAGCAGGTCACGGTCCAGGCGTCGCGGGTGCTGATGTGCACCAACGCGTACGCTTCGCAGCTCGCCCCAAGCCTCAAAGAGATTGTTACCCCCAACCGTGGGCAGATGCTCGCGATGAGACCCAAGAGCCCCTCGCACGCAAGGCTTGAGTACAACTACTACCTCAACCGAGGCTCGGAGTATGTCCGCTCAGCCCCGGATGATCAGGTCATCTTTGGCGGGGCCCGCACATACCACGAAGCCAATGAAGCAACCTCGAGCGACGACACCACGGCTGAAGTCCAAGAGCATCTCGAATCGTTCATCAGAGAGCTGATCACCAACGAGTATGACATCACGGCCAGGTGGTCTGGGATCATGGGCTTTTCGCCCGATGGGCTCCCCGTGATCGGTGCGGTGCCCGTCAAAGGGATCGATGACGGCAAGGTTTGGTACTGTGGCGGGCTGACCGGGCACGGGATGTCGCTCGGGTACCGCACGGCCCGGCACAGCGTGCGTGTGATGCTCGAGCACGAGCAGACCAAGTTCTCGATCGACCGATTCGGCTGATCCTGGGATTCAAGATTCCTGATTTATCCGGAGAAATCGTGTTTGTGGGCACTGAACTCTTGGTATTCGCCCGCCGATGGGGATATTCTATTCTCCCGCGACATGCAAGCACCAACGACGGCGCACGCGAGGAAACACGACGGAGATTTCATGGCCAAGCAGGATGACAAGTTTACAATGGACGCAATTGTGCTCGAAGCACTGCCCAACGCGATGTTCAAGATCCGTCTGCCCAACGAGCAACAATCCGAGATCATCGGGTATGTGAGCGGCAAGATGCGCAAGCACTACATCCGGATCCTCCCGGGCGACACCGTTACCGTCGAGATCTCGCCGTACGACCTGACCCGTGCTCGGATCACTTTCCGACGCTGATTTCGTTTTTAATCTCGCTGATTAATCTTTGAAGACCACCCGCACTCAGCGGGTGGTTTTTTGGAACAAGAATCAAACCTATTCGCTTTCCAAAAACTCGACGCGCCCGGTTTCGATCTCATAGTGCGCCCCCACCACCATCAAACCCTCTTCGCGTTCCAGTCTTTGCAAAGATTCAGATCGAGAACGCAGATCGGCGATCGATCTATGAACATTGGTCCGGATGGACTGGTCGAGGAGTTGATCACCGGTGCAGCCATCGCACGCGGTGCGGGCTTTCTCGACTGACACCCGAACATGCTCAACGACCGTTGAATACATTTTGCCCAGTTGTTCGACAGGTCCTTCCATCGCTTCGATTGTTGCCTTGACTGCGCCACACTGGGAATGACCCAATACAACGATCAATCGAGGGCCGAACTGGAGAGCAGCGAACTCGACACTCTCGATCTGTGATGGTGTGATGATGTTGCCCGCGACGCGAATCACGAAGAGATCACCCATCCCTTGATCAAAGACCAGCTCTGGCGGCACACGCGCATCGGAACATCCCACGATGACCGCGATGGGTTTCTGGTTGATAATTAGCTCATGCTGACGGTTGTGGTTGTCGGTGGGAACCTCGTGATGGAGGTGGGCGACAAATCGCCTGTTGCCCGCTTTGAGTTCATCCAGAGACTGTTTTACGAACATCGTTCATCCTCGCCTTTAAATTAGTTGGGGCAGGATAGGCCCCAAATAACTTGCAAACACGCGCTCGAAATTACCAGCCAAAAGAGTCGTTTGCATAAACAGGCCCCTCACATGGTCGGATTCTACTTCCAATTTGCGGCAAAATATGCATAATGGACTCATCAACCAGATCGGCGGCCGTGTCTCCAGTCCGTTCATTCAAGAAGAAGCACCCACGCTGATTGCATCGAAAGGAATCGATCATGAAGAGGGTATCTCAACTCTTGGCGAGCAAACAGAGCTGGAACGAGCAGAACTACGGCAGTAATCGCAACGAAAAGATTCTCACCATATCTCGTCATTCCAGCGTACTCAACGCGGCCCAGATGATGAACGAGCACCATGTCGGCTCGCTCGTCGTCACCAACCACAACGAGATGATCGGCATCATCAGCGAACGCGATATCCTCACGAGGGTCGTCACTGCAGAGCGTGAACCCGGCGCCACCATGGTCGGCGAGGTCATGACCCGCGATGTCGTCAGCTGCGATCCGAGCACCGAACTCGACGAGGTCCGCCTCGTCATGCGTGAACAGCGCATCCGCCATATTCCCGTTGTTGATCAGGGCTCGCTCGTTGGCATGATCTCGATCGGCGATCTCAACGCGGCGTCCAATGCGGAGCTCAGCATCGAGGTCATGGCGATGCGGAACTATATCACGAACGGATAAGCACGAATTCTCACCGCTCCCGATCTACCATCGCGGATGGTAGATACTGCTGAAGCACAACCCGGGCGCATCGCAAGAAGGCATGACCTCGACGCGGTGCGTTCGTTCGCGATGCTTCTCGGTATCGCACTGCACGCTGCGCTTGCTTATACCGGACCCGGCTGGGTGGTTTCTGATGGTCCGTCATCCGGGCTGCTCGGTTTCTTGGTTGCCTCGGTTCATGGGTTCCGGATGCCGTTGTTCTTTTTGCTCAGCGGTTTTTTTTCCGCCATGCTCTGGAGCAAACGCGGCGCATCGGGGCTCATCACCCAGCGGACCAAGCGGATCCTGATCCCGCTTGTGCTTGGGGGATCGATCATCATCCCGCTTCAGATGTCGGCGATCGGTTGGGCGGTCAGGCAAAAAACACAACAGATCCAATCCGAGTCCACTGAGGACACACAAGCCCCCGGCGAACCAAGCCCAGACCTCTGGACCGCCGCTGCAAACGGGGACATGCACTCGCTCGAGCGTTTTGTCGCCAGCGCCGAAACCCTCGACACCCCCGATCCATCATTCGGGCTTACGCCCCTCGGCTGGACCGCCGTCAGGGATCAGCCGGAAGCTGCGAAGTACCTGCTCGATCACGGCGCTGATCCGAGCGCACCCTACCGTGATGGCAACACCCCGCTGCACACCAGTTGCTTCTTTGGACGCGCGGATGTCGCCGAGCGTCTGCTGGAAGCGGGCGCCGATCTAAGCATCAAGAGCCCGACCGGTGAGATTCCGCTGCAATCGATGCGTCACAACCAGCAAATTACAGAATACATTGCCAACATGATCAGCGTCCCGATCGAGTTCGAGCAGGTTGCCGAAGGACGCGAGCAGATCCGCGAGTTCATCGCCCAACGCGAGAGCGAACCCAAGAGCAAAGCGCCGGACCACCTCAACACGACACCAGATGGTGAGAGCCTGCTTCGATCACTCCAGCATGGGTCATTCTTTCAGCATCTGTGGTTCCTGTGGTTCTTGTGCCTGCTCAACGCTGGATTTATCGTTGTCGGCTTGTTGGGTTCCAAACTCCCGGGCTCGTTTCAGAAGTTCGTGATGCGGACACCGATGTGCTTGCTCTGGATACTGCCGCTCTCGGTGGCGATGCAGTTGCAGATGCACAACGGCGGATCCATGCCCGGATTCGGACCCGACACCTCTGCGGGAGTCGTGCCGATGGTGCATGTGCTTATGTACTACGCCGCGTTCTTTGGTTTCGGCGCTGCATGGTTCACCGCCCGCGGGAGCGAGGCTCGGGTCGGGCGTGCCTGGATGGTGATGCTGCCTTTGGCACTGATCCTGCTGCCTTTTGGGCTTCTGCTCGGGTTTCACGGCGCGCGTGCTGCGGAGTTGATCCCGAATGATTCAGCAAGGCACTGGATCTCCACCATCGTGCAGATTGGCTATGCCTGGCTGATGACGCTCGGGCTGCTTGGATGCTGCGAGTCGCTGCTCTCCAAGAGCCGCGCGTGGATTCGGTACATCTCAGACTCGTCGTACTGGCTGTATCTCATTCACCTGCCACTGGTGATCGTTGGGCAGGCTTTGCTGCTTCGCGTCGATGCCCCGCCAGTGATCAAGTTCGGCGTGTTGACCGTGATCACGACCGTGGTGCTGCTTATCAGCTATCAGTTCTGCATCCGATATACCCCGATTGGGACGCTGTTAAACGGGCGGCGGACACGGAACGGTTCGACGAAGGCAGGGCAGTCAGCGAATCCATCGAGCTCATCAAGCCCCTAAATACAATCGACAATCGAACAATGGTGAACACGATTGATATCGGATGCCGATACCCAGAATGGGCTCGGCATTGGTTGATTTCTGGGCCGGCTGAGGAGCCCCTATGAGCGAAACCGAGCAGAAGCCGCCACCCGTCGTTGCCCCCTGGCGGGACAAACTCCACGAGATCATCTTTGAAGCGGACACCAAGGCCGGCAAAGCGTTTGATGTCTTTCTCATTCTTGCAATCCTTTTATCGGTCGCTGTGGTGATCCTGAGCACGCTCCACTCAGCGGAGCGTGAGCCCTATCGTCAGATATTTCTTGGTCTTGAGTGGTTGTTTACCGCCCTGTTTACTGCGGAGTACATCACCAGGCTTTTGATCGTCCGTCGCCCACTCCGCTACGCGACCTCGTTCTTTGGCATCATCGACCTGCTCTCGATTCTCCCGGCATTCATCGGCATCATTGTTCCAGGAGGAGAACGCCTGCTTGTGGTCCGAACGCTTAGACTTCTGCGGATTTTCAGGATATTCAAACTCGCAAGGTACCTCAGCGAGGCGACCGCTTTGAAGAACGCGTTCTATGTCAGCCGACACAAGATCGCGGTGTTCATGGCGACCGTCTTGATCGTGATTCTCATCGCCAGTTCACTGATGCATGTGGTCGAAGGCAACTATGGGAACGATGACTTTGATTCAATGCCGAGCGCGATATACTGGGCGATCATCACGATGACCACCGTGGGTTATGGCGACATCACCCCCGTCACCGTCATCGGGAAAGCAACAACCGCGTTGCTTGTGCTCATCGGGTATTCGCTGATCATCGTGCCGACCGGGATCCTGTCGGCGGAGATCGCGGGATCAGGATCGGGCACGGTCACCACACGCTCATGCCCGTCTTGCATGACCCAGGGGCATGACCACGACGCGGTGTTCTGCAAACGGTGCGGGCAATCCCTCAACCCCCAATCACCACCACCTGAATGACAACAACCGATCTGCCACGAACGGATTGCACCAACACTGTTCACTTGCGTAATCCATTTCATGGACTGCAGAACGCATGTTCATTCGCCCGTAAACCCATCATTTGGCCGGCGAAATCCAATCCAAAGGTCATCGATCATGAGTGACATATCTTTGGGCGCCGGCGTTTTCCCGCCGTAGTAGATATTGATCCAGACCGACTCAATACGCAAAGCATCGGTGTCCCGAACATGCAAGTTCTGCCGGTCAAACACCAACTCTCCATCGACCCACGCGCGGATCCACCCGTCGGCCTGCCCGCCGTTCTCGCCAACCGATTCAAGCTGAATTTCCTGCTCGATCTCACACCACCGCTCTCGTTCAAGCAGCGCATCACACCACTCGCTGTTTCCATATTTTTGCTCGTTTGAGACCATATCCGCGTGATAGATGTACGAGCCAATGGGGGTACGCCCACTCTCGTCTAATCGGCCAAACATGCCGCGTGCCGACCATCCGTTGTGTCCATCGGACGGGCGGCCGCCCCAGCCCGCTCGCGAATAGGTGCCGTTAAATCCGGGCAACTTTCCGCTGCTCTCGGGTGGCCCACGAAGTATCGAGCCACAGCCGATAGCGTACATAGACCCGTGTTGGTTCATTCGCCAGAAACTCTTCGAGTTTGACATGGGCCGAACCACCATAGTGATCGCCGGCGACCACGCCAATTTTAAGTGCGTGATTTGCCGGGTGAACAGGATCACGCACAATCGAAAAGTTGTTCCCTCTTGAAATGGGCAAGAGTGAATCCAGAGCATCGGCATCGTTGAAACTGTTCGAATAGATCTGGATCGCCGCCGGATCTTCATACACTTGACAGCCGCTCATCACACCGGGCAGCAGCAGGAACAGGGCACAAACATTCTGCATTCTCATCGCTGCACTGTACACGAACTCGATCAGGATTGCTTGTTCACTCGTTTCAAGGTCCATGTGTGTAAAAAGCCTTGCCGAAAATCTATTGAGATTTAAGAACTTCATACGGGTCGATTTGGCATCATCTTTGGATCGGCGGAGATATCGCAGAAGGCTTCGATGCTGTTGCAAAGCTCAACTGCAGCATTCGAACCACCAAGACATCCGTTTAGCTACGAAAACTTGAGCTAGATCCGGGGTCGAACCCCGTAGCTCTCCATCGCGCTCGAAACTTGATCCTGCTCGGTGGTCTCTGGGAAGAGCCGGTACCGGGGTGCAAAGATCTCGCTGACTTCCTCCACCATCACACGGAAGACTGTTTTGAACGGGAACTTCCCTTCGGTGATCTCGAGCAGAATCTGTTCGATCTCGGAGAATCCGTCATCACCAACGCCGAGCAGTTGAGCAGCACCCTTGAGTTGGAATCCTCTTTGTGTGAACACATTCACGAAGCTGACACACGCCTTGGGGTTCTCTTTGATGTTTCGTGCTGAGTTCGGCGAGGCAATATTGGCGATAATGATCGAGTCGTTTTGAAAGGTCGTGAAGACTTCCTTTGGCGAAACGGACGGCTGCCCGGACGCAGAACTCGTAGCAAGCCAGCAGAGCACGCTCTCTTCAACCAGCCGGTTTACATTTGCATCAAGATTCATTCACACCTCCGATCAGATGCCAAGCGAGCAATCTTCGACAACGCCATTGACCTCTTCTTGAATTCGTCATGGTCACAACACAAAGCAATGACAGTAAGCGTTTGATTCTGTTCAACTCGCACCCTGCTTACAAGAGCGAATCCTAAGTGACGATCGACAAGAATGGATCCACAGCCACAGCACACAGAGTAGTTCAACCGAGTCATACATGCAAATTGAAGATGGCCTCGCTCCAAATTACCTGATTTCAACTCGCACATGCATAAACCCAGTACAATTATGTGACATGCTTCATCGATCCACAAGTTCGGTCTTCAATATTCAGGGTGACAGGACATCAGTTGAATCCCTTATCACCGAAATCGGCCATTGGAGCTTTGAATCGCAGGCTCGGCATTCTCGATGGCACCGTAGATACAAGCGAATGAACAGAGTTATTGGATCGCCAGCCCAAAGCCTCTGCTTACAGATCGACTCTCGAAACCGGTTTAGCTGAGAGTATAGGTCTACAATAAAACTTTGATTCTTTACCTCTCATCGCTTGCCCTGAAGGCGCACGAAGTAATGAACCGCGACCAGCGCACCTCGGCTCAAGAGCCACCGAACGCATCAAGCCGGGATCGCAGTTCTTCGGGACCCATTGAACTCGCGGCACCAAGCATCAAGACGAGGCGCGCTTTGAGCGCGTCAAGGAATCCGATCGGGATGAGGTGATCTGATGCGTTGTGTAGGCTAACCATCCCGTCGCCTGTCCGCGTGGTGCATGCGACGGGGCATCCATTGCGTGCGATTTCAACCGCCGCATCGTGGATGTCTTGCGGGATGTTTCCCTTGCCTAAGAGTTCCAAGATGACTCCAGCGGGGCTCGATCTTTGTGCCGCATGGATCTGTGCAGGCCCCGCGCCAGCGCCAAGGCGGATAATCCAGACATCTTCCTTCGGCGTGATCATCGGCATATGCACGCGGAGCGGGGTGCGACCGGACCACCGGACCGAACCGCGATCCACACTGCCGAGTGGATCGCGAGAGACGAAGGCATCATCTGCGGATGAGTGCAGCTTTCGGGCTTCGCTTGCCGCGTGGATTGAACCCGCCATCACCACAACGGTGCCAAGCCCGGCTTGTGTCGCGTCGAGCCCGGCGCTTGCTGCGTCTCTCAGGTTCATCGGGCCGTCGCCACCATGTCCCGAACGCATCGCTCCGGTAAAGACGACCGGTGTATTGGTCGAGCACAGCATGTCGGCCATGAAGGCGGACTCTTCTAGAGAATCCGTGCCGTGGCTCACGACGATTGTGTCTGCGCGGGTCTGCTCTGCCGCGTTGTCGATTTGACGAGCCAGTTCGACTTGCATCGCGGGCGTCATTTGCGAGCTTGGTATCCGTGAGGCTTCCTCGAAGGTCCATTGGACATCATCCGATTGCACGCCGAGATGCTCAAGGAGTCCTCCGCCGGAGACGAGACTGCCTTCGCTGTGGGCGATGGTACCTCCGGTTGTAAGAAGATGGACATGAGGCATAACGACTCCTTCCAAAGCGACCCCGCGTGAATGCAAGAGCGACCAACGATTTGATAGGGGATTATCCCCGATAGCTCTCCAAAAATCTGGCTGTCGCCCTACTCTTCACCCAAGCGAAAACGGAAATATCAGAGGGCTTCCGCTTCAAATCAGGGTGCCAGAATACCAGTCGAACTCTTCGCAGCCCAGACTGGCCATCGGAATCTACAAACCAAGATTCTGTTTTTGCGTTGAACGGTCGGAATCTGAAATGATGCGAAAAAATGCCAAGAAGGCTGCACTACAGTTTCGCCGCAGTTTCTGCCGAAGAACCATTCGCATAGCTGAGCCCACTGCCCGCACCGATGTGTTCTACTCATCATCGGGCACAGGGCAACTGAGATTCTTGCCGTACATCCCTGACCGATCGAAACAACACGCACGGCGTTTCCCATTTGCGAGCATGTCGCACGCTTTATCGATTCGTGATGCGCGGGTCTCGGCTCGCTTGCCGGAGGTGATCCAATGGATCCAATCTCGGCGTGCGATGGGCGTGATGTCCAACCACACCGCCTTGGCTATCGGAGTCTCTGCAAGGGCCTTTCGAAAATCCGGCGGCACCTTGGGTTCGGGTTCCTTTGTCATCGGCGTGAACTCCACCGTCACCGTGTCGCCAGCCACTGCACCCGCTCCTTCACGCAACTTTCGGTCTACCTGAAGCCAGTGCCCGCCTTGGCCATCCGGCTGAAGCGTTGCTTGAAACGAAAAATTGTTGAGAGTACCTTCAACCGACACCAAGCCCCGCGAGCGTAGCTTCGTACTGGCTCTCTTTGGCAGAATCAGAAAAGTCCAAGCGACGGTTTTCACGCCATTGCCTGGTTTAGGTCGAAAAAGCTTTGCCTTGAATTGAATCATCTGTAGATTGATAGTATATCGCGTTCTTTTGATCTTCAGACTGCCGGGCTCTGTAATTCAGGGTGCCAGAATACCAGTCGAACTCTTTGTTGCACAAATCTGCAGTTGGTCGCTGGAAACTCGATTTCTGGTCTCTTACGAGCGATTATCTAGGGTCTATTCTCACATGGGCGACGGATCCGGAACCCGGCATCGCACCAATGCGACGACCAACAGAGCAAGAGCAATCCGCGAATACGAAGAATCGATTCACACCATCGAAATCGACAGTACAGCGACTGAGAAACTGGAGACAAGATGCGACGCGAGTTGGAACTTAAGAATCTTATCGAAGCGGTTGAGGAGTGCCGAGCCCTCTATGAGTCGGGCTATGAGGCGACGGGCAAGTGGAGTCTTGGCCAGATGTGCAATCACATTCGACTGACTATTGAATCGAACATGAGCGGCTACCCGAAATGGATGACCATCTTGGGGTATCCGTTGAGACCCGTGCTGCGTAGATTCGCGCTACCACGATTGATCGCTGGAAGATCAATAAATGGTGTGCGGACGGCGGGCATGTATGTTCCGAGCAGCGGGCTAGAAGATGCGATCGAGCTCGATAAGTTTGAGCAATGCGTGGAGCAGTTCCTCAACTCAACCGGAGCATTGCATCCACATCCTGGCTTTGGAAAAATGTCACGAGAGGAGTTCAACTGTTTTCACGCTGCTCACGCGGCTCACCATCTGAGCTTTCTTCACAGATTGGACAATCAGTCCGCAGCCTGATCTGAACCGATGCCGCTTCAACAGAACTTGTAACAAATCGGGATGACAGGACACCAGTTGAACTTTTTGTAGATGGAATCCGCCTTTGGAGCCTGGAAACGGTGTCGCTGATCCCGCAGTGAGTTTCTTGAGATCGTCCATTCCAGATACTTGTTGCTCTACAATTTTCATGTGTTGACACACTATGTGTTGGAACATACACTTTGGCCATGGACGCTCCAACTCCAACATCCCTGCAACATGAAGTCGGCAAGCAGCATCCCTTTGACGCACCGGAGCAAGAGGCCTACTTGAACTTGATGCGGGCTCACGCGGTACTGAGCCGGGCATTCGCTGGGCTCTTCAAGGAGCACGGCCTCTCCGATGCTCAATACAACGTGCTGCGAATCGTCTCGTCGGCTGGGAAGGAGGGGCTTCGCACCGAAACGATCGGAGCGCGGATGGTTGCACAGGACCCGGACACTACTCGGCTTGTAGATCGCCTTGAGAAAGCGGGTCTCGTCACGCGCAAGCCGGCGCCTGAAGACCGGCGGTGCGTAGTTGTCGCGGCGACCGATGCGGGGCTGCTCAAGCTTCGGGAACTCAACGACAAGGTGTTCGGGATGCACCGTGCACAGCTTGGACACATGACTGCGTCTGATCTGAATCAGCTCAGCCGCCTGCTGTTCCGGGCACGCCATCCGCACAAGGGCGGCGATGCCGTAAACCAAGTGGAGGAATCATGATGAAGGAGACCGGATTGCAGCTAGACATCCGTCGGTCGGTCGACCGAGGCAGGACAGAGCTCGGTTGGCTCCACAGCCGACACTCGTTCTCATTCGGACGGTACCACAATCCGGCACGGATGTCGTTCGGTGCTTTGCGTGTGCTCAACGACGACATCGTCGAGCCCAGCGCTGGTTTCGGCGAGCATGAGCACGCGAACATGGAGATCATCACCTGGGTGCTTCGTGGCGAACTCGCCCACCGCGACAGCACAGGGCAACAGGGCGTAATCCGCCCCGGCGACGTACAGGTCATGACGGCTGGCACCGGCATCCGTCATAGCGAGATGAATGCTTCGGCGACCGAGCCTGTGCATTTCTTGCAGATCTGGATCGAGCCGGCCACGGCAGGTGTCGATGCGGCTTACTCCCAACGCGCGATCCCGAAGCACGAGCACAGGAACACGTGGCGCATCATGGTTAGCCCAGATGGTGCCGGAGACTCCGAGCGTATCCACCAGGATACTTACGTGAGCGTGGCTGACCTCGAAGCGGGAAGGGATCTCGAATTCTCGGTGCCGGAGGGACGATTCGGCTACCTGCATATTGCGACCGGCAGCGTGCGTATCGGCGCAAATCAACTCGAAACTGGCGACGCCGTCACATTGAGCGGGCCGTGCATTATCGAAGTGCACGCGATTGAGCAGAGCCAGTTGCTCGGTTTCGAGCTGGCGTGAACGACATAAATCAGAGGACCTAGGTGTGTAGCCGGGCCCGCGACGATTCTCAACGAGATACCAACAAGGAGACAGCAGATGACTGTCAGAATCCACGACATGTTTGAGTACATCCGTTCCGGCCGCATCATGGACGCGATGAACGAGTTTTACGCTGACAACGTCACAATGACTGAGCCAGCCTACGGCGCAACAGAAGGGCTCGCCGCCAACTTGGAGCGCGAACAGCAATTTGTCGATTCGGTAGCCGAGTTCAAGGGGTTCGAGACGCCCGTCGTGGCGATCGATGGCAACACCTCGGTGTACCAGAACGTCATGGACTGGCGCGGGAAGGACGGCAAGGACTACCACGTCGAGCAGGTCGTCGTCGCAAAGTGGAATGACGATGGCAAGATCGAACACGAACGGTTCTATTACGACACGGGCGCGTGAATCGATCGGTGCGGGCAGGTCAACGTGCTGAGCGGTTCAATATTGGCGATCGCCTCTCAAGGTGGCAGGACACGTTTGAACTCACCATAAAGGCAGAAGGCTTCGGCACTTGCCGAAGCCTTCAATGCTACTAAGTCGGGGTGAGAGGATTTGAACCTCCGACCTTCTGACCCCCAGTCAGATGCGCTAACCAAGCTGCGCTACACCCCGGAATCGGCCAATGCATTGACCGATGACAATGGTAGCCTTGACGACCCACAACGACCACGCCCATGAAACCTATTCAACCACAGAGCTACAGCGTCTCAAACGCTATCTTGACAATCCAGACAATGAACACAGTGAAGATGAGGGCTGGCACCTACAGCACCCAACGAGGAAGCCCCTTGCGATTTTTTCCGTTTGACAAAAAAATCTTTTTTGTGGTTTGAATCCTTCTGTGAACAAGGCTGCCCACGGGCAGCTGTTTACCTATTCTACTGTATGCTGGACAATCAGATCGATAACAAGGAGCCGACGCACATCCTGATCCGCTCGGCACGAATCATTGATCCCGCGTCTGGAATGGACCAGATCAGCGATCTTGCTGTCGTTGATGAGAAGGTCGGTGCTATTGAACCAGACCTTGACCCAACCGGCTTTGATCTTGTTCTTGATGCCCACGGGCTGGTGCTCACGCCCGGGCTCATCGATCCGCATGTCCATCTCCGCGAGCCGGGACAGACACATAAAGAGGATATCGAATCGGGCACCCGGGCCGCGGTGAGCGGCGGGTTCACCACCGTGTGCTGCATGCCCAACACCAACCCCGCCCTCGATCGCGTGGACATGATCCGGTTCATCAATGATCGTGGGGATGAAACCGGGCACTGCCGGGTGTTCCCCATCGGGTGCGGCACGATCGGACGCCAAGGAACCACCATCGCCCCAATCGCAGAAATGCAAAGAGCGGGCGCGGTCGGGTTCTCAGACGACGGCGATGTCATCGAAGATCCGGTGATGATGCGCGAGGTGTTTCAAGCCGTCCACAGCACAGGCACCGCATTCATGCAGCACTGCCAAGATCCAAAGATGACCGTCGGCGCGGTGATGAATGAGGGCGAGGTTTCGCAGAGGCTCGGGCTGACGGGTTGGCCACGGATCGCAGAGGAATCGATCATCAAACGAGATATCGAGCTCACTCGCCCGATCGGGTGCCGATACCACATCCAGCATGTTTCATCCGGCGGCTCGATACCGATCATCGCCAGAGCGCAGGGCGAGGGTGTGCCGGTGACGGCCGAGGCTTCCCCGCACCATTTGTTACTCACCGATAGAGCGATCGAAACACTCGGGTCGATGGCCAAGATGAACCCGCCTCTGCGTGAGCAGGCGGATTGTGACGCGCTCACCCAGGCGGTCGCCGACGGGATCATCACGATCCTCGCCACCGACCACGCCCCGCAC
This sequence comes from Phycisphaerales bacterium, assembly GCA_029260265.1. Lineage (GTDB taxonomy): Bacteria > Planctomycetota > Phycisphaerae > Phycisphaerales > UBA1924 > UBA1924. Next base: position 904,618 of record JAJDDO010000024.1, on the reverse strand, counting down.
AGCGCCGTTGAAAAAGCCAACCCACTCGACCAAGCACCGTTCGGAATCATCGGGCTTGAATCCGCATTCGGGCTGTACCACAAGGCCCTCGTCGAGACCGGAGTGATTGATTTGCCCAAACTCATTGAACTCATGACCATCAACCCCGCAAGGCTTTGCAATCTCGATCAGCGAGGGCTCGGCAAGCTCACCATCGGCGGGCCGGCGGACATCACATTGATCGACCCTGAACATCCGTGGACGCTTTCACATTCTGACCTCGTCGGAAAATCAACGAATACACCGTTCATTGATTGGACCATGAATGCCCGCCCGATGATGACCATTGTGGATGGTCAAATACGACATTCCAGACTCGCGGAGCACGCATGAATCTGCTCAAACTTCTCTGGGCCAAGCGTGAGATCATCATCGCGGCGATTGCGATCGTCACGATCATCGTTCACTTGGTGCTGCGCTTTGCGGTCGGGGCGACCGAGTTTGAATACCAACTCCCGCTGATTGTCTGTCTCGTTCTTGGCGGAACACCCCTGGTCCTCGAACTCGTGGGCAAGGCACTCAATCGCCAGTTCGGCTCGGACCTGCTTGCAGGAATCTCCATCGTGACCGCGGTGATCCTCGACGAATATCTCGCCGGTTCGATCGTGGTTCTGATGTTGTCGGGCGGCGAAGCGCTCGAAGAATACGCGGTGCAGAACGCATCCAGTGTCCTCAAGGCGCTCGCCAAACGGATGCCTTCGGTGGCGCACATCAAGACCGCGGGCACGCTGACCGATGTCCCCCTTGATGAAGTCAAGGTTGGCGATCATGTGACTATCTTCCCGCACGAAACTTCACCCGTCGACGGCACCGTCCTCGATGGTCACGGCGTCATGGACGAATCGTACCTCACCGGCGAGCCGTACATGATGTCCAAGGCGCCCGGGTCGTCTGTGTATTCAGGTGCGATCAACGGCGAAACCGCGATCACGATCGAAGCAACCAAACCCGCCGAGGACTCGCGGTACGCCCGGATCATGAAGGTGATGCTGGAGACCGAGCAGCAAAAACCGCAGATGCGCCGGTTGGGCGATCAGCTCGGTGCGATCTACACCCCGATCGCGGTTGCTTTGGCGATCGCGGCGTGGTCGATCTCTGGCGATCCGACTCGATTCCTCGCGGTGCTTGTGGTGGCGACGCCCTGCCCGCTGTTGATCGGTATCCCCGTCGCCATCATCGGGTCCGTCTCGATGTGCGCCAAACGAGGGATCGTTATCAAAGATCCGGGGGTGCTCGAAACCATTGAGACCTGCAAGACCATCATCTTCGACAAGACCGGCACGCTGACCTACGGCACCCCCACCGTGACCAACATCATCACCGCTGATGGGTTCGACCGAAGTACGGTGCTCTCCAAAATAGTTTCCCTCGAGCGGTACTCCAAGCACCCGCTTGCTGATGCGATCGTCAACGAGGGCGAGTTGGCTGGTGTCTCCATCTCTGAACCTTCGCAGGTTTCTGAGAAGCCTGGCGAGGGGCTCGCGGGCATCATTGATGGCAAGCGTGTACTCGTCACCGGGCGCAATGCGCTCGCCAAGATCGACCCAGGCGCGGTGGATTCGTTGCCCGAGTTGGCCGCCGGGCTGGAATGTGTGGTGACGATTGACGGGCGGTACGCCGCGACCGTGCAGTTCCGCGATGAGCCTCGCAAAGAGGGCGACCTCTTCATCAAACACCTGACCACCAAGCACGGGTACGAACGCGTCATGCTGGTTTCGGGTGATCGGGAATCAGAGGCCAACTACCTCGCAGAACAAGTCGGCATCCCGATTGTCTACGCGGAACAAACACCCGAGCAGAAAGTTGAGATCGTCCGGAAGGAATCCGAAACATCTCGCACCTGCTTTGTCGGCGACGGGATTAATGACGCACCCGCCCTCTCCCTCGCGACCGTCGGGATCGCCTTCGGGCAGGCCAGCGACATCACAACCGAAGCCGCGGGCGTTGTGATCATGGATTCATCGCTCGAACGCGTCGACGAGTTTTTTCACATCTCTCGTCATATGCGTAAAATCGTGTTGCAGTCCGCCGTTGGGGGCATGATCCTGAGTATTGTCGGGATGATTCTTGCGTCGATGGGGATCCTCTCTCCGGTGTGGGGCGCGGTGTCTCAGGAGGTGATCGATGTATTCGCTGTAGGCAACGCGCTGCGGGCTGCATTCCCTCCGAGGGTGCTCTCGGATATCGACGATCACTGAGCAAGCGGACGGAAGTTACGCACATGCCGACCTAGAATGCGACAACGAATACCTCCCGCTGCGGCGTTGCCCATAGCGGAAAATTAAAGGACGGAACCTGCCATGACCATCAAGATCGGGATCAACGGATTTGGACGCATCGGACGGCTTGTCTACCGCATCGCCAGCAACACACCTGGGATCGAAGTCGTCGCCATCAACGACCTCGTCGATGCGGATTCGTTGGCGTACCTGCTCAAGTACGACACTATGCATGGGCGATTCCTGATCGACGGCAAGCCCGCCGACATCTCGCACACCAAAGACAGCATCACCGTCAATGGGTACACCACCAAGACCTCCGCCGAACGGGACCCCGCCAAACTCCCGTGGGGTGATATGGGCGTGGATTATGTCCTCGAATCCACGGGGTTCTTCTTTACACGCGACGCGGCCCAACTCCATATCGATAACAACGGATGCAAGCGTGTCCTCCTCTCCGCGCCGACCAAGAGCCCGGACACCGTCCCGACATTCGTGCACAAGGTCAACTGCGGCAAATACAACCCGGACACGGACACCATCCTCTCCAATGCCTCGTGCACCACCAACTGCCTGGCGCCGATCACCAAGGTCATCATGGACAACTTCGGCATGGTCGAAGGGCTGATGACCACCATCCACGCGGCGACCGCGACCCAGCCCACCCAGGACGGCCCGTCAAAGAAAGATTTCAGAGGCGGGCGTAATGCGTACATGAATATCATCCCCGCTTCCACCGGCGCCGCCAAGGCCGTCGGGCTGTGCCTGCCCGACACCGTCGGCAAGCTCACCGGGATGGCCTTCCGCGTGCCGACCGCGGATGTGTCCGTCGTCGATCTGACTTTCCGCACCGAGAAGGCGACCTCGATTGCTGAGATCAACGCCGCGATGAAGGCCGCCTCCGAGGGCAAGATGAAGGGTGTTCTCGGGTACACCGAAGAGCCCGTGGTGTCCGCGGACTTCATCGGGGACCCGCATTCATCGATCTACGACGCTTCGGCGTGTATCGAGCTCAACCAGAACTTCTTCAAGGTAGTTTCATGGTATGACAACGAGGCCGGCTACGCCAACCGGTGTGTTGATATGCTCAAAATGATGGGCGAAAAAGACGGGCTCTAAGCCGCCCGATCAAACCTGATTTTCTGAGGCCGCCCGCTGCTATGCGGGCGGCTTTTTCATTCCCCCGACCTACCCTTGCCCATGCAATACAAAGTGACACTTCTGCGTGCTGGGCGGTTTCTCCTTGATGGGGGCGGGATGTTCGGCTTGATCCCCAAGGTTGTCTGGGAACGCTCGATCGGGTGCGATGACAAGAACCGGATTGAGCTCTCGCACAACTGCCTGCTGCTTGAATCGGTCGAGCCCGACCAGATGCTCGGGCGTCCTCGCCGTGTCCTCATCGAGGCCGGAACGGGCGATAAGCTCGATGAGAAGATGTCCAAAATCTTTGGGCTCGATGGACGCACGGTAGAAACCGCCGTCACTAAGACGGGTGTGGATCTCATGGAGATCGATCACGCGATTGTCACGCACCTGCACTTCGACCACGCGGGCGGCCTGACCAGGCGTGCTCGCGATGGAGAAACCGCGGACTGGACAGCCACCAAACCCGGAGCGGCCTCAGGTGATTGCACCGATATCAAGTTCACCTTCCCCAACGCCGAGTTGATCGTCCAGACCCGCGAGTGGAAGGACGCCCGCAATAACGACTCGGTCATGACGCGGACCTACTACCGCGATCATTTGCTGCCATTCGAAGATGAATCACTCACACTCCCCGATGGCCGCCCCCGGCTTCGGCTTGTCGATGCCAAACGCCCGTTCCCGATGAACCGCAAACCCTCACGCGAAGACATGCCCAAGGCACCGCTGGAAGAGCGGATGACCGAGGTCTTGCCCGGTGTCCATGTGTTCCTCACACCCGGGCACACCTGGGGACAGCAGGCGGTGGTATTCACCGATGACAAGGGACAGACAATCGTCTTCACCCCGGATGTCATGCCGACGACCCACCATGTTGGGCAGGCGTATTCCCTCTCGTACGATGTCGAGGCGTACACCTCGATGATCACCAAGGGCTGGTTCCTGCACGAGGCAGCCGAACGCGGGTGGGTGCTCTGCCTTGACCATGAGCCCGGCAACCCGTTTCAGAGGGTCCAGAGAACCGAAAAAGGGTGGTATGAGTTGATTCCAGAATCAGGAGCCTGATCTGCCAGATTCGCTTAATCCTGATCTATAATCTGCACAGAATCATGCCCACCACCGCACCCAACCCATCATCAAACGCTGACCAGTCTCCCGCGGCTGGCGCGTCGGGTTCGGCGTCCGTGGTCCATGATCCCACGAATGTCAAACGCAAGCCCACACTCTTTGAGCGGGCCGAGGCGTTCGTTTCCAAGCTCTCGACCCGAAACAACTTCTGGCACCGTGTGTGTTCGATGATCTGGCTCCCCTATGCGTTCCGCTCGGGGATCACGATGAAGCAGGTCGATGAAAAGACCTTCAAGGCGACCCTGCCATTCCGGCGGTTCAATAAGAACTGGTACAACGCGATGGCCGGCGCGGCGCTTCTGGGCAACTCAGAGATCGCGGGGGGGACCTATGTCTTCGGGATGTGCGGCGGCGATTACACCGTGGTCTGCAAGCACCTTGAATATAAGTTCCTTCGCCCATGCCTTGGCCCGGCGGAATACCGGATCACCCCACGCGACGATATCCCTGCACTGGTCGAAGCCGGCGGTGAGTTCAATACGACCATCGTGATGGATATCGTGCAGATGCTCCCGCTGGGCAGCAAGAAACGCAGCAAGCAGCGAAAAGCCGCCGGCAAGCCGCCCACCAAGCCCAAACGCGTCGGCCGCTGCTACGCGACCTTCCATATCACACCCAAGGCCCACAACAAGAACAAACGCATCCAACGCCAAGCAGCAATCCAAGAGAACGCCGAGAGCCCGGATTCATGAACGACGAGCCTTCAGCGATGGGCACGATCCGGTGGAGCGCGTACTTGGGATGCTCATGGACTTGGTGCATCGGGATGTTCATGCCCGCGCTCATGGTGCGAGATTTTGGGTTCGCCGGATTCCTCGTCTTCGCCGTGCCCAATATCATCGGCGCAGGGCTCATGGGCTGGGTGCTCACCTCCAAGGCCCAATCCATCAAGATGGTCCGCGATCACGCGAACGCGATCGGATGGTTCTCGATCGTCACGATCGCATTTCATGTCTTCTGGATTGTCTGGCTATTCAGTTATGCACAGGGGATGATTCCGATCCCTGATGAATACCTATTCGGCGCTGGCGCGATCGCGGTGGCGTGGGCGATTGTGACGAGTCGTGGCATACGCATGGGTCGCGAATCACAACTCGCCCTTGTGCTCTGGGTGTTCAGCGTCGTGGTGCTCGTTCTCAGCTTTACCATTCCTGATGCGATCTCCCCGACAACCCGCGAGGTCATCGGCGAAGTCAATCAGCAATCAATGCTCCAGACCGGCGTGCTCTGGATGATCCCGCTGAGTGTGTTCGGATTCGCGTTGTGCCCGTATCTCGATTCAACCTTTCACCACGCCCGCCAACGGCTCGGCTCACCATCGCACGCTCGAGCAGGGTTCACCCTCGGGTTCGGGCTCATGTTCGCGACGATGCTCGTGATGACCTACCAGTACTCCGGGCTCATCATCCGCACCCTCGAGGGCAACACCGATTCCATATCAGTTCATCCGCTGATCGGCGCGGGCATCCTCGCCCACATCATGTGCCAATGGATCTTCACCGTGCGTGTCCACCTCGATCGGCTGCCCAAACTGCCCGGCGGCGGCCCCGCGCTCCCGCTCACTTTCGGCGTCGCCATCCTCGCGGGGGTGCTCGCACTGATCATCCCGCGGATCGCAAACCACGCCGATCTGAACGCCGGAGAAATCGTCTATCGAAACTTCCTCGGCGCCTACGGGCTGCTGTTCCCCGCGTACATCCTCTACCGCATTGTCCGCGCACGAAAACAGAACAGACCCACGAAGAGCTTTTTTATGTGGCTCGCGATCGGTATCGCGGCACCGATGTTCTGGGTCGGATTCATCGAACGCGCCACCCCGCTGCTCACACTCGGGGTGGTGATCCTGATCGCGATGAGTTTCCTGCCGCGAGAGAACCAAGCCACTCAAACAGCAGCTTGATTTTCCAACACGATCCGTGCGTTGCGTTGCATCATATCGAGTTTGGCTCTTTTGAGCGCCGAGCCCTTGAACGCTTCACGCCGATCGTCCTCGGTCCATTGGAGCACTTCAAGCAGATCAAACCGATCGCGCATCGGTGTGTACGCCTCGTGGACGGTGCTGGTGCGGGGATCGAGCTGTTCGATCGGGCGTGCCGAGTTGTGCGGACACACCTCCTGACAGATGTCGCACCCATAGACCCAATCCCCAATCGCACGATGGAACCCGGCCTCGATCGGTGTGCGGTGCTCGATCGTCAGATACGAGATGCACCTTCGTGCATCGACCTCATATGGCGTGATCGCATCGGTCGGGCAGGCGTCGATGCACCGGGTGCACGAGCCGCAATGGTCGCCGACTGGTCTTTGCTCGATCGGTGTCGTAAACCGGCGCGTTGACAGGATCCCGCCGAGCAAAAAATAGCTCCCCCCTTTAGGATGAATCGTCAGCGTATGCTTGCCCGTCCAGCCAATCCCCGCCCGCTGGGCGAGCTCACGCTCGAGCACCGGCGCGGTGTCTACAAACACCCTGAACCCGTCATCGGGATACATTTCTCTCAGTTCGTCAGCGAGCGCTATCAGCCGCTTCTTCATGATTTTGTGATAGTCTTTGCCTCGCGCATACCGCGCGATTCGCCCCTCGCCTGGCTTGACATCTGCGTCGATATTGTCCGCGCGCGATGTATAGAGGTCCCCCACCATGATCGCTGATTCCGCATCTTCGAGCACCAACGCCGGGTCTTCACGCACCGCTGCGTGGTCGGCCATCCACTGCATCGACCCATGCTTGCCCTCTTGAATCCACGCCCGCAGCTGCCCAACATACGCACTCTTCGAGGTCTCGGCGATCCCCGCGAACGCAAACCCGAGCTCATACGCACGGCTAATCACCCGTTCGCCCTGCTCGCTGTGCTGATCTGGCTGGCTGTTCACGGGTGCATCAAGCGGAAGCCGCGTCGCATCCGCACGCCGACGAACTGCATTCGGTTTCTTTGCTTGCCCATTCATACATAGTGTCGATCGCATGGGTCAACACATTGCTCGGATCATCACTGAGCTCTTTGCACCAGAGCTTGGGATATTCATACACCGCCCACCCATCAAAGCCGATCTCATCCATCGCAGCAAACGCCTGATGCATCGGCAGATCACCCTCGCCCAGCAGCGTGTGTGATTGTTCATTGGTGTTGCCAACGCGTACAATCGAGAGATGATCGCGAAGCAATCGGATGCCCTCGACCGGGCACTCGCCGTTCTGTGCAGCGGTCAGCGTGTTGTACGAAACCCGGAGCCAAGGCAGGGAGACGCTCTCGACGAGCTCGAGCAGATCTTCAGCGTAAGCCAGCGTGCCGCCGTTCTCGATCACCACACGCACCTCGGTGTTGCGTGCGGTCTGGGCTGCGAGTGCGAGGCGTTCGCGGATGCGACGCATCCCCCAAACCCTCGGCTCGCCGGCGGGCAGCTGGAATCCCATCACACGCACAAACGCAATGCCTGCCTTGGCCGCGAACTCGACAAACTGTTTGGTCTCTTCAACGCCTTCCTCAATATTGAACAGCGCCCGCCCGATGACAGGGGGCAGAATCGGCTTATCAAACCGAACACCGGTCGACAGACACATCGGCGTCACGCCAGCGTTGGCAAACAGATCCCCGAGTGCTACCGGATCCATCGTCATCGGGTTTGATGACAACGCGGGCGAGTTCTCGCCAGAAAACGCACGCAGATCGACACCCAATGCACCCATCGACGCGGCATTCTGGGCCAGCTCGTCAACGGTCCAGTTCGGGCATGCAAGGTTAGAAAATGCGATCTTCATGGGCGGGTCCTCGGTTGGTTTGATTCGAAGGCATTGTATCCCATCGGTCATCGCAAGGGCACCGGCGTACACTCCTACGGACCCGGCCGGTCCAAGAGGAGCATACATGGCACACAGAGCAATTGAAGACACGGTCCACACCGACCTCGCCGACAAGGTGACCTACTCCAAGTACCTGCATATCGACGAACTGCTCGCGTGTCAGCACACACGCTCGAGCCCGTCGCACCACGACGAGCTGCTCTTTATCATCCAGCACCAGACCTCCGAACTCTGGATGAAGCTGGTCATCCACGAGATGAAAGCGGCCGTCGGTCATATCCGCGAAGACCAGCTCGATTCGAGCTTTAAAATCCTCTCACGCGTCAAGCACATCCAGTCTCAACTGCTCAATCAGTGGGATGTGCTCGCGACACTCACCCCATCAGAATACACCCAGTTCCGCGATGTGCTCGGCACCGGGTCCGGGTTCCAGTCCGTCCAATACCGGCTCGTTGAGTTCCTCATGGGCAACAAAGACCGACGCATGATTGAGGTCCATCGCCACGATCCCGCCGCGGTCAAAGCCCTCGAAGAAACCATCGAAATGCCAAGCATCTACGACGAGTTCATCGCCCATCTTCATCGGCGTGGGCTCACCATCCCCGACGATGTCCTCAACCGCGACACCGCCACCGTCCATCAATCACATCCCGCGGTCCTCGAAGCGCTCAAAGCCGTCTATCAACATCCCGAAAAATATTGGGATACCTACGAGCTTGCCGAAAAACTTGTCGATATCGAAGAACAGTTCGCCCACTGGCGCTTTCGGCATATGAAAGTTGTCGAGCGAATCATCGGGTACAAAATGGGCACCGGCGGATCCTCCGGCGTCGACTTCCTCCGCAAGATGATCGACCACCGGTTCTTCCCCGAGCTCTGGGAAGTACGCACACACCTATGAGCACCGTCGAGACCATCACCAAGGCCGTTGCTCGGCTCGGCAATGAACCGCTGAGCGAAGCGGGGTTGATCGAGCACATCCATCCGCTGTTCTCGCGGGTGCTCGCGCGCAATCAGCGCACCGATGAGATCTACCTCGCCAACCATTCGCTCGGGCGCCCGCTCGATGCGCTGGGCGATGATGTGCAAGAATGCCTTGATGCCTGGTACACGGACATCGACGGCGCCTGGGAGGTATGGATCGCAGAACGAGAGGCCTATCGAGGGCGGATCACCTTACTCATCGGTTGCTCGCGCGCAGACGCGATCATTCCCAAAAGCAGCGCCGGGCAGGGGCTGCGGGCGGTTCTCAACGCCCTGCCGACTGCCAAGCCGAGCATTGTTGCCACAACGGGCGAGTTTGATTCAATCGACTTTATCCTTAAAGCCTATCACCACAAGCAGCGTGCTTGTGTGAGTTGGGTCGGCGCTGGTCCGAGCGGGTTGTTCAATGCCGACGCGATCATCGCTACGATATCGCATGAGACTGATCTCGTCGTCGTGTCCATGATCTTCTTCGCGACCGGGCAGATGCTTGGTGAACTCGATCGAGTCATCCGGGCGGCACATGAGCACGGCGCGCTCATCATGATCGACGCATACCACGCCTTTGGTACGAACCCGATCAGCATCGAACAGCTCGGGTGCGATTTCCTCATCGCGGGCAACTACAAGTACACCAGAGGCGGTCCCGGCGCATGCTTCCTCGCGATTCACCCGATGCACCTGAGCCCAACACCCGGCGTGCCCGCACGAGATGCGCTCTTCACGACCGATACCGGATGGTTCGCCAAAGAAGATACCTTCGGGTACCACCGCACGCAGTCGCCCGCCCTCACCGATGGTGGCAATGCGTGGCTCGAAGCAACCCCGCCCGTGATCACCTACTACCAGGCTCGATCCGGACTTGCCCTCATCAATGCGATCGGTGTCGACCGCCTGTGCGCCTATTCGATGAAGCAACTCAGCAGCTTCGAGCAGATGCTCGGGAACGCCGGCATCAACACCCGACCACTCGATCACCATGGCGCCTTCACGACGATCGCGGTAAACGACGGAGCCGGCTGCATCGAGAAACTCAAGGCGGCGGGTGTCAATGCCGACGGGCGACCATGTCCAACAACCGGCGTGTTCCATATCCGATTCTGCCCGGATCTTTTGAGCACAGAAAACGAACTCGCCCAAGCGGTCGAACGGCTCTCGCCGATCATCCGCCCGATCGCGGTCCAGCATTAGGCAGCACGATCGCGAAATCTGATCCGACCCCAATCTCGGTATGCAGATCGATATGCCCATTGTGCGCATCGACAATCCGCCGTGCGATCGAGAGCCCGAGCCCGGTGCCGCTCGATCGTGTGGTAAAGTACGGATGAAAGACCCGGTCGCGGGTTTGCTCGTTCATACCGGGGCCGGTATCGATGACATGGATCCTCACGACGGGCTCTTTCGTCACCGGATCGTGAGCGCACAGCGTTCTCAGAATCAACTCGCGGGGATCGTTCCCATCGGTGTCCATGGCGTTGACCGCATTGAGCATGAGGTTCAAGATCGCCTGCTTCATATGGGCTCCATCAATCTCGACGATCGGTGACTGACCGCAAAGATCAACGCGGAGTTGCACACCGCTCGAGGCGGCCTGAGGCTCGTAGAAATCCGCAAGCTCGGAGATCATCGCGTTGAGGTCAACACGCGTAATCGCAAGCCGAAGCTCGCCGGCAAACTCGAGAAAATCCTCAAGGATCCCACGCAGCCGCTCGGTCTCGTGGCGGAGTGCTCGCGTCCGCCTCAGCAGCCTCCCCCGATCTTGTTCATCAAGAACCAGATCCTCGATCGACTCAGAAAGCAACTGTGCATTGAGCCCGATGGTCGAGAGCGGGTTCTTAATTTCGTGGGCGAGCCCGCCGGTCATCGAGCCGATCTCAGCGAGCCGCTCGGCGCGCCGCGCACGCTTCTGCGCAGCGAGCACGCGTGCGTGCGAACGATGCACCATCGTTCCCGTCAGCACCGCTGCGACAACAACCCCGACGAGGAACCCGATGGATAGCCAGAATAAAACCACGCCAATACTTTACGCGTGCTGTTGCCAGAGGGGCACTGCGTGAGTGAATGAACTCAAGAAGACCTGATCGAAAACTACCTACGCGGAGTCCGCGAGTAGGTCCGTTTGGGGACAATAACCTCGGGAGCCTCTGCCTGATCCTCGGCTTGCTCTCCGCTTTCGTCCACACAGATCGCGCGCGTGGCACGCCAGCCCTTATCGTTGTGCTCGGCGTCGTAGATGATTTTGGACCCATCCTTGAGCACACGGAATCCGTCGCCCTCGATGACGGTGTAATGAACAAAGATATCCTGTCCATCGGGGCCCACAACAAACCCAAACCCTTTGCGAGGATCAAACCACTTCACTTCACCGGAAATGTCTGTGAGTGTCTTTGATTCGTTGGTGTCTTCCATACCTTCACGCATCTCGGGTCAATCCCGAGCCCTTCTTCATGCCACATCAGGGCCTCGTCCCAAGGCGACCATCCGAGGCACATAGTCCACACCACGACGATCGCGCCCACGAGCCGACGATTGATGCATGACTACAGCATACACCAAACATCACCCGCGCGTCAAATAGCCCGACCAGATACCTATCTGGACGGGCTATCTTCTGTTCGAAATCTACAGAATGTTTATTCTGAAGCGGTGGACTCTTCCTGCTTAGGGCCGCGAGAACCGCGACGGCGACGGCGTTTGGGGCGATCTTCGCCGCCTTCCTCGCCTTCATTGCCGCCCTCTGGTCCATTGCCGCCCTCATCGCCTTCCGGCTTTGGCATCGCCTGGCGACGGCTCAGCTTGATCCGCCCCTGGTCATCAACCAAGAGCACCTTGACCTTACATTCGTCGCCAACCTTGACCACATCGGAGACCTTGTCGACATAGCCGTAGGCGAGTTCCGAGATATGGCACATGCCGTCCGTGCCCGGCGCGATCTCGATGAACGCACCGAAGTCCTTGACAGATACAACCTTGCCCTCGTAAATCGTCCCGACCTTGACATCTTCACAGATCGCGCCGATCTCGGCCTCGGCACGCTCGACATTCTCGGCGTTGACCGATGAGACCAAGACGGTCCCGTCGTCTTCAACATCGATGTTGACGGAGTACTTGTCCTGCAACGCACGGATGGTCTTGCCGCCAGGACCGATCAGCTTGCCGATCTTCTCGGGGTGGATCCTGAGCTGGATCATCCGTGGAGCGTGACGAGAGATCTCGCTGCGTGGTTCTGGGATGGTGGCTTCCATCTGCTCGATGATTTCCATCCGCCCGACATTGGCTTGAGCAAAGATCACCTTGACCTGATCGAGGTTCAAACCGCGTGCCTTGAGGTCGAGCTGAATCCCGGTGATGCCCTCACGGGTGCCGGAGACCTTGAAGTCCATGTCGCCGAAGAAGTCTTCCTCACCGATGATGTCGGTAACAAAAACTTCGTTCTCATCATTGTCGTCGGTGAACCGACCAACAGAGATCCCCGCGCAGGTGTTCTTGATCGGGACGCCCGCGTCCATCAAAGCGAGACACCCGCCGCAGACCGAAGCCATGGAGGACGAACCGTTGGATTCGGTGATGTCCGAGACAATCCGAACCGTGTAAGGGAACTCATCAGCGCCGGGAAGAATCCCGAGCAATGAACGCTCGGCGAGTGCGCCATGCCCCACTTCACGACGACCGGGGCCCATGATGCGTCCGGCCTCGCCGACACAGAATGGTGGGAAGTTGTAATGCAGGTAGAACTTCTTGGAGTACTCGGGCATCAAGCCGTCGACGATCTGCTCGTCACGAGCGGTGCCGAGGGTGGCCGAAACAAGCGACTGGGTCTCGCCTCGCTGAAAGAACGCCGACCCGTGGGTGCGGCTGAACTTGCCAACATGCATCTCCAGCGGACGGATCTCCGCATACGCACGCCCATCCGCGCGGGTGCCCTTCTCGACGATGAGCCGGCGGGTGATCTTCTTCTCGAGTTTCCGGAAACCGTCCGATGCCTGCGAGCGGCGTTTCTTGGACGCCTCCCACTCGCCTGGAGTGCCCGACTCGTTCACCTGGAAGCAGGCATCGAGCATCTTCTTTTTGAGCGCGCCGACCGCGTTGCCACGCTCGCTCTTGCTCTTGATCTGGCGTGCCTCGATCATGTCCTTCTCAGCGAACTTGGTGACCTCAGCCATGACATCATCGGGAACGAGGTTCATGTGGTCGCCAAGGTTCTTCTCTTTGCCGACCTTCGCAACAAGCTCATCGATGAGCCCGAGGACCTGGTCAACGCCTTCTTGCCCGAACTTGAGCGCATCGAGCACTTCCTCGTCGGGGACTTCGGCAGCGCCGACCTCGATCATGTTCAGCCCGTCCTTATGACCTGCGATCACGAGATCAATGTCAGAGTACTCGAGCTGAGAGTTTGTGGGGTTGAGCACATGCACAACGCCGTCGTCGGTGAACACGCGTCCAACACGAACCGTCGCGGTCGGGCCCTGGAACGGCGCATCGGAGATCGCAAGAACAGCCGAAGCCGCGGTGCCCGCGATCACATCGGCGTCATTCTCGCCGTCATGGCTCATCACCCAACACTGGACCTGGATCTCTTCGATGAACCCGTCGGGGAACAGCGGGCGGATCGGGCGGTCGATCATCCTCATGGTGAGGACTTCTTTTTCATTCGGTGCGCCTTCACGCTTGCGGAACCCGCCGGGGTACTTGCCGCCCGCCGAGAGCTTTTCACGGTAGTCGATCTGCATCGGGAAGAAGTCCAGACCCGGGCGCGGCGCGGCACGAACGAGCGAAGCCATCACGGTGGTGTCACCATGGGAGACAAGGACACAGGCGGATGCGAGACGGGCGACTTGGCCGGTCTCGATGCGCATCATGCGTCCGCCGATTTCTTTTTCGACGATGGTGTGTTCGATTGTCATAGTTGTACCTTCTGTTGGTATCGTGCGGGGGTGTGAGGTTCCCCGCATGGGTATCTCGGAGCCAAACCACGCACCGCCCTGCACACATTGCAGGTACAACGGGACGAGACCGCTACCGAAACTTTGTGGGCCCGCCTCACGATCGAGAGGCAGAAGGCGTTGGGCAGTTGATGTTCATCAGCCGCCCTGCGCCCACTGCCGCTCTCAACGAGCCCGCGAACAAATGCTTTCCAAAAACCAGTTTCCAAAAGCAAAGCCGAGCGTGCCTTTTCGGGCACGCTCGGTGAAGTTTCTTTTACTTACGCAGACCAAGGCGTTTGATCGTATCAAGGTACGAATCGCGGTTGGTCCTCGCGAGGTACTTGAGCAAACGGTTCCGCTTGGCAACCATCATGACCAAGCCACGCCGATTGTGCATATCCTGCTTGTTCTCGCGGAGGTGTGTCGCGATCTGGGCGATGCGTGCAGTAAGCAACGCGATCTGGACCTCGGGCGAGCCCGAGTCGCCTTCTTTGCGTGCGAAGTCTGCGATGATCTGTTTTTTCTGTTCGACTGGCAATGGCATGGTTCTTGTCCTTCCGACGCGTGCACCGGTGCATTACACCTGATGCCGCCTACCTGATGAAATCCCCTGCTCATGCGGGGTTCCGTATACTAGTCTCACGGGCGGGTTGAATCTCAAGAACACCATCACGCACCCTGAATATGAAGCCCACCAAGAGCTCAGAAACCTGATTTTGATCATATTTTCGCTCAGAAAGAAACCCGACGCCCCCCACCGGCGACCTGACCAATGAGATGACACGAACCAAGTCGCAGATCCTGTCCGAGTTCCTCGTCCTCCAAGCCCAAGCCGGCGACACCGATGCGTTGGGGCAACTGGTCAATATCTGGTCAGGCCGGATGCTCGCAAGAGCCATCCATCTCATTGGCGATCGCGAAGCCGCCCAAGATGCGGCCCAAGAAGCATGGATCGGGATCGCCCGCTCAATCCGCTCGCTGAGAGACCCCGCCTTGTTTGGACCCTGGGCGATGCGGATCATCCAGTACAAATGCGCCGACGCGATCCGGGCGATGATCCGCGATCGAAAGCTCAAACGCTCGTATGCACACGAATCCCAGATTCTCAATGAGCACGCCGAGCCAGCAGACCCAGCCCCCGTACGCACAGCGATCTTGTTACTCGCCCCAAAATACCGCGATGTTGTGATCTTGTACTACATGGACGGATGCTCGACCGAGACCATCGCCATTCTGCTGGACATACCTGTGAGCACCGTCAAAACCCGCCTGCGCCGTGCGCGAGCCCAACTCAAACCAATCATTGAAAGGACTGAATAAGATGGACGATCTCGATAAAAATATCCGCAAAGCACTCAACTCCGAGAACGCCAAACTCATCGGCGATCCCAACGACGGGCACCGGCTCGACCAGCTCGTCCTCTCGGTCTTCAAAGGCAACAACCGATTCGTATCCGCCATCGCGATGATCATGACCTTCGTGTTTATGGGCATCTCCGTTTGGTGCTTTGTGCGGTTCTTTGGCTCTGAAGAGACCAAGGACCTCATTGCCTTCGCCAGCGGATTTCTCGTCTGCATGATGGCCGTCAGCATGATGAAAATCTGGTTCTGGATGGAGATGCAACGCGTCATGGTCACCCGCGAGATCAAACGCGTCGAGCTGCTGCTCGCAAGACTCATGCAGGATGAAAAAGATTCCTGAACCCGCACATCCTCGCCCATGATGGGGCGGAACGGGAGAAATGCCTGTGCATCCAACCAATTCACGGGTACACTGTTGGTATGAGCGAGCTCTACCGCGTGCAACTCGACACCTTCGAAGGTCCGATGGACCTGCTGCTCTACCTCATCCGCAAGCACGAGATCGATCTGCACGACATCCCGATCTCCCAAATCACCGAGCAATACATCGGTTTCCTTGATGACCTTGACCGGATCGATATCGAGATCGCCGGCGAGTTCCTCGTCATGGCCTCGACGCTGATGGAACTCAAGTCACGCATCCTCGCCGCCCAACTCGACGAGAAAGACGCCGACCTCGAAGCCGATGATCCGGTCCCGGGCAAGGATCCACGGGCAGAACTCGTCCGTCAGCTGCTTGAATACAAAAAATTCAGAGACGCCGCAGACACCCTCGAAGCACGCCGAGTCGACTGGGACAACCGGTTCCCCGTCAAACCCGCAGCCGTCGACGACGCCCGCGTCCGCGAAGCCATCGAAGGCATGGGCGAGATGGAAATAGAAGACCTCGATCTCAATGACCTCGTCGAGGCCTTCCGCCAGATCATCGCCGCAGTCAACTTTGACCGCATCGGCGAGCACGAGGTCGTCTCCGACGACACCCCGATCGAGCTGCATGCCGCGGACATTGTCGACCGCCTCGAACGCCACATCACCTCCGGTCTCTCGACCCACTCGGCGATGACCCTCCGCACGCTGGTCACCGGGCGGAACCGCGCCGAAATGGTCGGCGTGTTCCTCGCCCTGCTCGTCCTCGTCCGCGATCAACGCGTCGGGATCGAAACCGAAGACTCCGAAATCCTCCTGCACCTTCGCGATATAGACGAAGACGCAGAGATCGCGGTGATGGACGAGTTTGATTGATGAGCGTCGCACTCCGATTGGTTCTGGAATCCGATCTTCCGATCTTCTTCGAGCACATGCAGCACCCGCCAGCATTGCATATGGCTGCATTCGTTCCGAAAGACCCATCAGATCAGGCAGCCTTCGATGCCCACTGGGCGAAGCTCCTCGGCTCGGATGCGGTCCTCAAACGCACGGTTCTTGCTGATGGGCGAGTCGCCGGCAGCATCATGAGCTTCGACATGGAAGCCGATCGCGAGATCACCTACTGGATCGGACACGAGCATTGGGGCAACGGGATCGCGACCGAAGCACTGCAGCTCTTTCTCGAAATTGAGCACATACGCCCGCTGAGCGGACGGGCTGCCAAGGACAATATCGGATCGATCCGGGTGATGGAGCGGTGCGGGTTTATCCATGTGCGCGATGAACGGGGCTTTGCCAACGCCCGAGCCGAGGAGATCGACGAGGTGGTGATGACGCTCGCGTGAACCGGTTACCAAGCCACACGCAAGCGATCAGAAGTTGACGATCTGCTTTTTCCCATTGCACGACGGGCACGGGATCGGGTGCCCGGTCGAAGGCTGCAACGCCGGCACCGAGTTGAGCCCCAGCGTTCGAACCGCGACCGTCTGCGGGCAAGGCACCCGCCCAACGCCGAGGCATTGCGGGCAAAGCTTGAACTCGATATCCCCTACAAAGCGAAGACCGGTCATTTGTTCTTGGAGTTGCGTGCTCATTGCCCGATCATCGGCGATCCTGCCCGCTGAGATAACAAATTCATTCAGAATCGTCTGATACAAGCTCGCGCGCTTTGTGCGATGGGATGCCGCATTCAGGGCAGACCGCCAGTTCTAGGATGTCGTACCCGCATGCGGTACACATCGCTTGCTTCGCCCATCGACGATATGCGAGCACCCGTCGCCGCTGATTGAGAGCGACGGGGAATAAACCGACAAACACCCACACGATCAAGGTGTAAATCGTCGCATTCCCAATCGCTCCAAGCAGACTGAACCGGACGCGAGGCACCGCGCCGAAAGCTGGGTCAGCATAAACCGCAGGCCCCCTGTGAGGAAAAATCCGCGATGTTTTCCTGTCAATGACCACAAATGGCATACCCGCCTGATAAACCTCCATATGAAAACGGGTCCGTACGCCGTCCCACCCATTTACATAAATCCCGCTGACAAATCCGCCCATACCTTGAAAGTAAGCAATATCCTGCCTTGTCGGCCACCTCAACTCGGGTGGCGCATCTTTGGGCCAATCGAGGGTGCTGGATGAATACGAGAACGGACGATCCATCGTGCGGGTGAGCATCCCTTTCCCCAACCCAGGCAAGAAAATCCTTGCGACAACAAGACTCATCAGACCAAGAAAAATCCAGAGCACAACAAACGATCGCAGAAGATACCGTCGCTCGCCGTGTGTGAGCTTTTCGCTTGGTATGGGAACCGTGGTCATCTCAATCCATCAACAAACGCCTTGAACCGATCCACACCCGCGTTGATCTGTTCGTCGGAGCACGCGAACGAGATGCGGACATGGTTGCCGCCGCAACCGCCGAAGTCGTTGCCTGGGACGAAGGCGACCTTGTTCTCTTCAAGCAATGCCTCGCACAGCTCGACCGCGCCGGCGATATTTGCCCCGCCCGCCGAGGTCTTGCCGAAGAGCCCAGACACATCAGGGAAGACATAGAACGCGCCGGTCGGCGTCGGGCAGGTGATGCCCTCGATCTCTTCAAGCCGACGCATGATCAGTTCGGCCCGTGACGCGAACGCCGTGCGCATCTGCTCTACGGTCTCCGCTACTTCTTTGTTTACCAGCGCCTCGCGCATCGCCGCGTAGTTGAAGCTTGTGATGTTTGAGGTCATCTGCCCGAGCAGCTTGCCCATCGACTTGATCAACAGCTTGCCAAACTCACCGGGCATCGCGGCGTACCCGACCCGCCACCCGGTCATCGCGAACGCCTTGGACATCCCATTGAGCGTCACAACCCGTTCGGCGATCTCGGGCACCGAGCCGATCGAGAAATGCTTGTGCTCGCCGTAGGTGATCTTTTCGTAGATCTCGTCGGTCAAAACCACAAGATTCGGCGCGATGTCGCGGGTCTCGTGGATGACCGCTGCGATCGCTCGCAGGTCGGCTTCTGAATACATCGTCCCGCACGGGTTGGAAGGCGAGTTGATCACCAGCACACGCGCATTGGGCGTGATCGCGGCACGCAGCTTCTGCGGATCAAGCCAAAAACTCTCCGCGGCGGTCGTTTCAATCTCGCGGACCACACCCCCGGCCAGCTCGCCGATCGGGCGGTAGCTCACCCATGCGGGCACGGGCAGGAGCATCTCCATCGGCGCCTGCCCAGCCTCGGGCGGATCGATCAATGCTTGGACAGCACAGTACAGCGCATGCTTGCCGCCGGTGCAGATGGCAACATGCTCGCCGGTCAATCCCGCGATGTTGTTCTCGCGGATGAGTTTTTCGGCCACGGCTTGGCGCGCCTTCATATCACCCAGCACCGGCTTGTACTTGGTCTCGCCCGCGAGCATCGCCTTGATTGCGGCGTCCTTGATCGGTTCTGGCGTATCAAAGTCGGGCTCGCCGGCTGCAAACCCCAAGACATCCAGCCCCTCTGCTTGCATCGCTTTGGCCTTGCTATTGAGCGCAAGAGTCACCGAAGGCTTGAGATTCAAAACACGCTGCGAAACGCTTGGATTGGTCATGGTTCATTCTATCCATCAAGCCAAGATAATGCCCCGCTCCACGCTCTGCACCATCCCCGCCCCTATCCTTGCCCATGAGCCCCCCAAGCACACAAACCGATCAACATGCCTTCATCGCTCGCGTGCTCACCCATGAATCCGACGCGATCGCACGCATCGCCAAACAGATCGGCGATCAATATATTCATGCGGTTGATTTGATCGTCCAATGCGCCAACAACGGCGGCACGGTGCTCGTCTCTGGTCTCGGAAAATCCGGTCACATCGGCGCCAAGATCTCCGCCACCCTCGCCTCGATCGGTATCACCTCGCACGCCGTGCACCCAACCGAAGCCGCCCACGGCGACCTTGGGCGGTTCCGCAAACAAGACCTCGCCATCTGCCTGAGCCATTCGGGCGAGACCGAAGAACTTGTCTCGCTGGCATCCATCCTCCGCCAAGACGGCATCCCCATCATCGCCATCACCCGCGGCGCTGTGGAAGGAAAGCCGGAATCGTCCCTGATGCGATTGGCAACCGTGACCCTCGAGGTCGGGGTGGTCGACGAAGCCGGCGATGGTTCATTCCTCGCCCCCACCACCTCCACCACCGCCGCCCTCGCCATCGCGGACGCCATCGCGCTGGCTGCAGCGCGCGCTCGCTCGTTTACCGCCGAGGATTTCCACCGCCGACACCCCGGCGGGCAGCTCGGCTCGATGCTCAGACCGGTCACCGAACTCCTCCGGTTCCATGCGGGCAAGAACCTCCCGATCGCGACTGAAGCCCAGCCGCTCTCCGATGCACTCAACGAAGCGTCAAAGGTCGTCCGCCGCCCCGGGGCGCTGCTCGTTGTCGACGACACCAACAGACTCAGCGGCATCTTCACCGACTCCGACCTCCGCAGGCTGATCCTCCGTGATCCGGGCGAACTCTCCAAACCCATGGGCGACGCCATGTCCCGCGATCCACGAACACTGCCCGCGACCGCATTGATCCGCGATGCGGTGGCGATGTTCCGTGAGCACCGCGCCGACGAGATCCCCGTCGTCGACGACGCGGGCATGCCCATCGGGCTGCTCGATGTCCAGGACCTGATCACGATGAAACTTGTGCAAGGGGACGACTCATGACCGAATCAGCACATGACTTCGAGGGCGCCTTTGCCCAGCCGAAAGATATTAAGCTGCTCATCCTCGATGTCGACGGCATCCTCACCGACGGCTCAATCAATCTCCATGACGACGGCTCAGAAACCAAACGCTTCTCTGTCCGCGATGGCATGGGCATCAAGCTCTGGCTCAACGCTGGTTATCCTCTCGCCATCATCACCGCACGCGCGGGGAGTGCGCTCCTTCATCGTGTCCGCTCGTTGGGCATCGACGAAAATCTCGTCATCCAAGGCTCGAAGAACAAATCTGAAGCCCTCGATGTCATCATGAGCAAAACGGGTGTAGAGATCAACGCGATTGCTTACATGGGCGATGATTGGCCCGACCTGCCCGCGCTGGCCCGTGTTGGTCTCCCGATGACGGTCGCTGATGCCGAGCCAGAAGTCCTCGATGCTGCTGCATTTGTCACCGAACGAAACGGCGGACACGGCGCGGTCCGTCAGGCAATCGCGATGATCCTCACCGCCAAAGGTCAATACACCCCGCCCGCCTGACCTACCATCGCCCATGGCAGGGCCAACCGGACCATCACCAAAGCTCATCGGCATCCTCGCGAGCATCGCCCTCGCGATTGTTTTCGTCGCGATCCTCTGGTTCACGAGAACCACACCGACTCAGACTTCACCCTCCGATCAGTTCTTCCCCACCGATCCGAGCGACATCCCAGACATCACCGATCTCGCTGCATCCGGGCGAATGTTTGTCACCATGACCGACAAGCAGGACACCTCTCGCGTCGCAAGCACCCTCGAAGCCGAACGCTTTGAGCCCATCGGCAACGGCAAACGCCGGCTCGACCACCCAGTCGTCTGGATCTACCAACGCGACGGGCGGGCCGTGAAAATCAGCGCCGATACTGGCACCGTGGTCATGCCCGACCCCAACCAGCCGCCCGAATCCGGTATCCTCGAAGGCGATGTCACCGTCCAGACCTTTGCCGTCACCCCCTCGCCGGGCACACCCGCTGCCGACGATGCCACGCCGACACTGGTGACCAAGTTTGAAGCCCCGGTCGAGTTTGACCGCCATTACCTTCGTCTGCAATCCGCCGGGCGATTCACCGTCCATTCAGACCGCATCGACTTCGCGGGGCACGATCTGACGGTGATGCTCAATGAGGTCCGCGACCGAGTCGAACTCGTTGACATCCGCCGAGGCGAACAACTCGTCATCCGCCCGGACACCGCACAGCCCCAAGATCTATCCTCCGACGAAGCTACGAAACCTTCTTCAGCAGTACAGACCCAAAATCCTCCAAAAACAGCCGGCGCCGATCCATCGGATCTTCATCCGGTTGATGACACCGAGACCAACGAGCAGCGGGTCCCCGCGATCACCCGTTATCACATCCAGTTCGCCCAAGAGGTGCTCGCCCGCGTGGTGGGTACCGGGCAGATTGAAGCTGATTCACTGGATATCTGGGCCCTGCTTGATAATGGCAGACTCCGCGAGAATGCAATCGCCCAGATCAACCTCGATCAATCCACCACCCAAGCCGAGGGTGCGCCTCAGGTCGATCTCAGCCCATCCGATTCCACACCTTCTGTGATTGCACAAACCGAGCCCACGCCAACCAAGCCGACCCAGACGAGCCAGATCCAACCCGGTCAGCAGGGCGAACTGGTGATTACCTGGTCCGGGCCGCTGACCATCAACCCGCTCGCCGATGATGCCGCGCCCGCCCAACTCGCCAACGACGACATCACCATCGAGATGAACGCCAACCCGGGCAGCATGGTCAACTTCCAAGCCCCCCATCGGAACCTCTCCGGCATCACCACGCACGCGGTCTACCACGCAACCACGGGCAACCTCGCCCTGCGTGCCAGCGAACAAATCCCCACGCCGACCGAGATCACCATCGAGGGCTCGGGCTCGATCCGAACCAACTCGATCAACGCCTCGCTGCTCGATGGACATATCTCCATCGATTCCGCGGGCGTCATCACGACCGAACCGGCTGATGGACAAGGTCGATCTTCCGGCGCACAACTCACCTGGCGCGACCATGCCTCGTTTGATCTCGCATCCAACCCAGATGGATCAATCTCCAATCGGCTCCGCCAAGCAACATTCAGCGGCATCGTTCAGGGTATACAAGACGGCAACCAGATCGCCGGATCCGTTATCACCGCCACCCTCGACCCGGATTCGCCCCCCGCCTCCGCATTGCGCAAGCTCCGTTTCGTCAACGGCGTGGTCATCAGCAAAGACAAATCCTCGCTCGCTGCGGACACGCTCGATTTCGACTTTGCTCAAGGCTCAAGCGGGTACGCGATCGACCCGATCCGCATGGCTGCCCGCGGCAAGGTCAGCGCACAAACACCAGACAACACGCTGAAAACAGAATCACTGAATGTCACCCTCATGCGTGACCTCTCCGGCAAGGTTCAACCCCGCACCGCCAACGCAAACACCGACATCCGATTCACGGGCAAAAACCGCACGAACGCCAAAGCCAACTCACTTGAAGCCGACGGCGTCAATGAACAAGTCACCCTCTTCGGCACCCCCAGCAAGCCCGCAAGCGTCACCCAGGCCGGCTCAACAATCACCGGCCAGCACATCGACCTCGATGCACGCAGGCGTTCGTTGCGTGTTCCAGGTCCGGGCACCTTCGCGCATGATGTCGCGGTGGATGATCCGAACTCAAACGGGTTTGTACGCGTGAGCTGGAAGGAATCAATGCGGTTCGAAGACGCGATCGGCTCGATTGAATGCCGAGGCTCGGTCACCGCGATCTCAACACCAGATGCCTACACCAAGGACACCATCGGAGCCGACCGCATCGAGATCGACCTCTCCCCGATGCCCATCTCCGAACCGATCGCAGGCAAGCCCCTCCCCGAGCGTGAACTCCTGCGCGCCCGTGCTTATGGACAAGCGATGCCCGGAATGGATCCAGTCCCCGCCAAAATCGAATCCCGCTCATACGCACACGATGATCCCGGACGGACCATCGGGCTGCTCTACCTCGAAGGCCCCCAGATCCTCGCAGATAACCAACGCGAAACCCTGACCGTCCCGGCCCCGGGGCAGATGCTCGTCATGGACCGCGAGCAAGGTTCCAATGACAACGCGGACAACGCGAACAATCGCACGGGTGCCGGCCCCGGACTCACCCGGTTTACCTGGCAGGGCAGGCTCGATCTCGATCGCAACGCCGGGCGTGCGACGATGCACGACACCATCGCGGTTCATCACAAATCGCTGAGCGACGGACAAATCATGACCCTCACCTGCGATACCCTCGACGCAGCGTTTGAGTTCGCTTCAAAGACCGGCCAGACCAATCGACTCGTGAGCACCGACGCCATCGGCTCGGTGATCTTCAGCTCACAGACCCGCAGGCTGCTCGCCGACAAGGCACGGTTCAATGCGGTCGACAATACCATCTTCGCCTCAGGCGACAAGGACACCCTGGTCACCCTCCAAGATTCGACCCAACCCGCGCCGGTCTCGGCACGCACGCTGCTCTGGGATCTCGCCCGCGATCGCATCGAGATCAACGCCCCGTCGCCGGTGCGCACGCCCACCGGGCCGTAAAGCATCCATCTTGGTTGTCAAAAAATCAGTGTCTTACGAGCTGGTGCGATCGACGATCCGGTATGACTCGCGTTCACCTCGCCCACGCAGCGGATAATCCTTACGGAGCGGATGCCCGGGATAGTCCTCCCAGAGCAGGATCCTTCGAAGGTCAGGGTGGTTGTCGAACCGGATGCCGAACATATCGAACACCTCGCGCTCCATCCACTCGGCGCCCGCCCAGAGGTCTACGACCGAATCAACATGCAGCCCAGGATCAGCGTCGATGCCCCCGGTCGGTATGGTGGGATCTACGAACACCTTGACCAAGATCCGATCATCACGCGAGTAGGCACACAGGTTGTACACCACCGCAAACCGCCCGATGGTCTTGGCCGGGTACCCCTCATAGTCCACCGCGGTAATGTCCGAGAGGAAGTTATAAAGGCAATCCTCATCGGTCTTCAGGAACTCGAGAACCCGGTGCAGATCCTTGGCATCCACGATCAGTGTTGCCTGATCTCGGTAGCTCGTCGCCCGGAGGTTGAGCCCGCCAAATGCTGCTTTCACACGCTTCAGTGTCGGATGGTTCGGTGCTTGTGTGTCTGACATGGGTCCCTCGCTGGTTGCCCAATACTAGCCGATCGCGGCCCGATGGGCTGCTGCAATGCTGCAGTTCATCTGCCCAAACTATCCGCCCGCATCCGCTTGATTAATCTCCACAACCACCCCGACACCCTCGATCAGTGTGCCCAATGCTTTTTCCACCATCGCAGCATCCAGATCTTCCTGCCCCGCCGACACTTGCATCAGTACGCCGCTGATCTTGGTACACTCAATCATCAACTCGGCGATCCTCGCAAGATGATCCGCAGCATCACCCATCATTGATGGGCTCAACCAGCCGAGCGGGTCGAGCATAAGCCCGACGGATGACGACTCCATCTTTCGCGCCCACGAAGCGCACGCGACGGCATCGCTGAGCATCCCGTCATGCGCCGGGCGGATGAGCAGTTCAACCCCACGCCGATCCGCAGCCTCAACCGCCCTGGATACTGAATAGTCAAACGCTTGCCATCCGCTGGGCATCCACCGCATCGGGCTTGGTTCGCTGTTGATTCCTGCGCAGCGGACCACCAGCCGATCGCCCGGAATGTTTGCCGGCCAATCCTTCGGATCATCCGTCACCGACAACTCGGTGAGCATACCCCAGGGCTCGTGCGTATGCCGATCGATCAGAACAGCATTTTCGTTGGAAACCAGGCGGATCATCTTCAAGCCTAGCAAACCGCAACCGGCAAAGCCTGCGCCCGGTGCGCATCAAATTCAGGTCCGCATTGATTACACAGTGACGGCGAACCCACGCCCCCCCCGATATCGAGCAGGCAACCCGGTGGTCCAAGGATGGATCACCCTCTGCGTTCAATGAGTATGGAGACTCGACATGACCGATCTGTTTTCAATTCCCCGCCCCCAGTTTACCCGTGTAGAAGAACTCAAACCCTCCACCCGGGCTCCGCTCTCCCGTGAGCAGGTGGTCGATCAGATCATGTCGATCAACACTTCCGCGACCTCCGATTACCTCGCGCAGTTCTCACACGAATCACTCGACACCTACCTCGGGCACCTGCTCGCGTCCCAAGAACCCCGCGGCGCCCACGCCCGGTGGGATCGCCCGGGCGATTCGCCATGCATCATGTCCAGAGCACGCCGAAACTAGCTGCCTCTCAAAGTTGTCTCTCTCTTCTCGTCGGGCGGACCTGTGGTGGGATCCGCCCGATGTTTTTTTGCACCTGCCCAACTCCATCGCTTGCAGCGTTCAAGTGTCACCGCCGACCCGTCCGATAAAGCATTCACGGACGCTGTCACACTCGAAGGGTCGGAGCACCCGCCGCGACGGTTCCGTGTTCAATTGTCGGATCACGCGGGCGGAGCCCCACTTTCCGAGTATCTCACCCACCACCACCCCGGGCACAGAGCCCTGGGGCGAGATTGTCTCTGGAGACCCATCAACCATGCCCGCACCACTCAACACCACGCTGCGTCCCATCCTGATCATCGCCCTGGCAGGCTCCATCGCCGCCGTGACCGGGTGCGGCCCGAAACGGGCCGGGTTCTGGAAAAAAGACACCAACACCGCACACCAAACCGCGGGCATCGACCATTCCCTCGCACGCTCAAACACCTACTACACCACCAAGAAAACAGACATCAAGCCGGTCACCACCCCTCGTCTCTCGAGCAACTCGACTGCATCTATCGAATACGCGATGGCTGCCGAGACCCCATCGCCGGCCTCGAAGGGCTCAATGCCAACGACCCAATCCAAACCAGCTGCCCAATCGGTCGCCCAAACAAACAACCCGTCATCAGCGACACCCGCAGCCAGCAAACCTGTCAACGAGACCGTCGCGACAACCACTTCTTTCCAATCACAAACACGCCCCAACGCCCAAGCGCCCCAGACTTCGACACCGATTGCCAAGCCCACGAATCAAGTGGCGGCATCTGATTCCGAGTCGCCATACTTCACCAACGAGTCTGCTGCCCCCTCGGGGCTCAAATCCGGCGATCTCTCCGCATTGATCTACGCCAACGCGATGGGCGCAGAACTGCCCGCGGAATCGAGCACCAACGGCACACACGCAACACTCAATGTCCGCCAGATCACCCGCTCCTACGCCGGGACTGATTTCGATCCTGTCATCACCCCCGACGGCGATCACATCATCTTTGCATCCACCCAGCACCGCCCGACCGCTGACCTCTACATCAAGTCCATCGACGGCACCGTCGTGACCCGGCTCACCGATGACCCGGCACAAGATGTGATGCCATCGGTCTCTCCTGATGGGCAGTTCATCGCGTTCTCATCCGATCGCAACGGGACTTGGGACCTCTATGTCATGCCCGCCGAGGGCGGCAAGGTGGTCCAGGTCACCACAGAATCAACCCATGATCTGCACCCGAGTTGGTCACCCGACGGCACCAAACTGGTCTTCTCACGGCTCGGTGAACAAACCGGACGCTGGGAGATGTGGACACTCGAAATCAACGCCTCCTCCGGTGCCCAGTTCATCGGGTTCGGGCTCTTCCCTGAGTGGTGCCCGGTCGCCGGTTCGGGTATGTTCGGCGCTGACCAGATCCTCTTCCAACGCTCACGCGAACGCGGAGATCGTGCCTTCGGTGTCTGGACGATGGACTACAACGCCGAGACCGGCAACGCCGGACGGGAAACTGAGATCGCCAACGGCCCAAATCAGGCCCTCATCAACCCGACCTGGAGCCCCGACGGCAAGTTCATCTGCTTTGCCGCGGTCCCCAACTCCGAATCATGGGCCAACGGCACCGCTGCCCAGCCTGATTCATCGACCCTCTGGATGGTTTCAACCGAAGGCACCGGGAAGGTCAAACTCACCGACGGACGGGCGATTGACCTGATGCCCGCGTGGGGGCGCAAGAACGACATCGTGTTTGTCTCCAATATGGATGGACAAGAGCATCTCTGGTCGATGGAACTCTCACCGGCGGTTCGTGCCGCGAGTGTCCAGATCCCTGATATCAAATCCACCTTCGCGACCGTGCCCACCGAGGGCGAGCCGAACACCGGCGAATGATTTTCCCACCGAGCCCGCCTAACCGCGTGCTCGGTGCTTCACCCGCGGGAGTGTTTCCCGCAACAGAACACCGTCTGGGCATGGAGGCCCGGGCTCAGCCGGCACGGACGCCATGACAAGTGCACAGACCATGCTTGCTGCGGTGATCCTCACCGCACTCACCCTGCTCGGATTGGGCGGATGCGCCTCAATTGACAAACGAGAGGTGCTCTCGCCGCCCGGCGTGATCGTGTCGCCCTATGACACCGCTGCCGGCGATGTCCTCTGGGCAGTCCTCCCCCCGCTCAACGAATCGGGAACCTCGCTTGTCAACACACTCAATGTCGGCGATTCGATCGTTGGCGCGGTTCAAGGCATCCGGGGCGTCCGGTGCGTCCCGCTCAACCGCACCATCAGTGCGGCAAGAACACTCGGATTCGAGAACGGGATTACAAGCACCGCAGACGCGATCAAAATCGCAGAGTACCTCGGTGTAGACGCGATTATCGCATCGTCGATCACCGCGTATGACCCCTACGACCCACCGACCCTTGGGCTCGCACTTGCCCTTTATTCCAGACCGGGGCGGATGGCGCGAGGGTCTCACGCGGCCCTTGATCCGCGGGCACTCTCGATGGCCTATACCGATTTCGGGCGATTCGACGGCGTGAGTTTCTCCGGCGATCCCGTCACGGTTGTTTCCGAACACCTGAATGCTCGCAACCATGAGGTTCTGATGAGCGTTCGCGGTTTCGCCATCGGGCGGAGTGATCCGACCAGTGCCCTCGGGTGGCGTTCGTATACCGCAAGCATGAATCTGTACACGCAGTTTGCGACCCACCACACCGTGGGGCGATTGATTGACGAAGAGTGGCTGCGTCTTGCGAGACAATCGCTTGGCAGAGCCCAGAGTCCCTAGCTCGATGCAGCCCCCCGCTGCGTCAGCGCAGCGTGGAGCACCGAGTGAGCACACCAGACACACGAAACCCGAACCCACCTCCACCGGAGATGGTGTGCGTCACGCTTCAGCGTCCGCCTCATTTCTGGCGCTTTGCCTGCGACCTCAACCAGGCCGGAGACCTGCTCGAAAGGCTTGCTCATCTGGCGGATAACGAGGATTCGGACCTGAGCTGGGATGACGCCGAGACCATCGCATCACAAGTTCTTGCCCACCGACACCATGATCGCACTGAAGACACGCCAAGTTACGACCGATAGCACACCCATCGTTGTTCCACATAACTCAAAATCAAACGCCGGAGCCCGCGGATGACCAATCCCCCAAAGACCTTGCCGATTACCGAAAGCTTTGCACACTACCTCACCGAGGAGCGTCATTTCTCGCCCTACACCGCACGATGCTACGGCGCTGACTTGCGTCAGTTCATCGAGTTCCTTGTGGACGAATCGGGCGCCGAGGTCGATCGGAACGATGAAGAACTCGCGTTCAAGGCACGCTCATCGGGCTCGAAGGGCGAGGTCGCGGGCACCATTGATCGTCCTACACTCACCAGCACCATCTGCGACGCCGACGCCGAGCTTATCCGTTCGTTCCTCGGATTCCTTGGTGAACAGAACTACTCGCCGGCAACGATGGCGCGAAAGATCGCAACCCTCCGCTCGTTCTACAAATGGGGCAACCGCAACGAGTACACCACGGCCAACCCGATGACCCTGATCCGCACGCCTCGCCAATCAAAGAGGCTCCCCAAAGCGATCACCACCGACCAGGTCGAGCGTCTGCTCTCGGCGCCCAATGAGCACGATGTGCTCGGACGCCGCGATCGTGCGATGCTCGAGACCCTCTACTCCACCGGGATCCGCGTATCCGAACTCGTGGGGCTCAACTGCGAGGACCTCGACTTTGAAAACGAGGCGATGCATGTCCGAGGCAAGGGACAAAAAGAACGCATCGTCCCGCTCGGATCCCACGCGTTGAGCGCAATCCAACGGTACACCGACCTGCTTGGCTCCGACACCAAGTTCGCCCCGCTGCTTGCAGAGAAGGCCAACGCGAGTGATCCATGCCCCTTGTTCCTCAACAAGCACGGCAACCGGCTCTCGAGCCGATCGGTCCGACGGAAACTCGACAAGTACCTCCGCTCGGTCGGGCTTGATCCTTCGATCTCGCCGCACACCCTGCGTCACTCCTTCGCGACCCACCTGCTCGAGAACGGCGCGGACCTGCGCTCGGTTCAAGAGTTGCTCGGTCACCAGTCCCTCTCGACCACCCAGGTCTACACCCACCTGTCAACCAAGCGCGTTGAGGAGAGCTACAAGCAGGCTCACCCACGGGCAGAAGCAGGATAAAGCACAACCCGCGCCCTAAAAAACACACCACCACACGCTACGCCTCGTGCAGTGCCTTAAGCATTGCCCGAGGCGTTTGCTTTTGGGGAGGCACACGGAAAGACGGGGCAATCTCACACAACGGGATCAACACAAAGCTCCTTTCGTGCATCCGAGGATGCGGGATCACCAGCCCGGGCTCGTCGTGCACCTCATCTGCATAAAGCAGGATGTCAAGATCGATGATCCGCGGGCCCCACCGCTGTGCGCCGACGCGCTCGCGACCGAGGTCGAGCTCGATCGCGAGCAGAGCGTCAAGTAGCTCGCGGGCGGGCAGCTCAGTGTGAACAAGGATTGCGGCATTCAGGTACGCGCCTTGCCCGGGGGGGCCGACCGGATCGGTCTCGATGATGGTTGATACTTGTTTTACGGCCGTGGTATCGAGCTGGTTGATCTGCCTGATCGCCAGAGCGATCGCGCGTCGGCGGTCTCCGAGGTTGCTCCCGATCGCGATGGCAGCGGTTGTGCGCACATATAAGTGAATCCGCTCTTTGCGGCTCGATCCACCCCAATCACAAAGAAACCCGGCGCAAGGCCGGGTCCTGGAGAGAAACGCTCGTTTGGTTTGGTTACTTCATTGGTTCGAGCTCGCGCATCCGATGCTGCATCTGGGCTTTGAGCCTCTGCAGGATCGATGAATGCATCTGCGAAACGCGGGATTCGGAAAGATCGAGCGTGGTGCCGATCTCCTTCATCGTCATGCCCTCGTAGTAGTACAGCAGCACGATCAGACGCTCGGCCCTCGTGAGCCCCTTGGTCATCAGGTCCTTGAGGTCAGTGCGTTGAATGATTTTGACGGGCGAGGATTGGTGCTCGTCCTTGATCACATCGATCTCGCGGAGCTCGCGTGACCCGTCGGACTGGAAGCATTTGCGGGTGATGCTCGAAACAGACACCGCGTGCGAATCGCGTTTGTACTTGATGAACTCGTCGTTGTCGACTTCAAGCTTGTTGGCGATCTCTTTGTCGGTTGCTTTGCGTCCGACTTCCATCTCAATCTTCTGGCGTGCACCCTCGACCTTTGATGTCCGATGACGCACAAGACGCGGGACCCAGTCCATCGAGCGGAGTTCATCGAGGATCGCGCCTCGGATGCGCGGTGCGCAATAGGTCTCGAACTTCACCCCACGCTCAAGGTCGTAGGCGTTGATCGCGTCCATCAACCCGAACAAGCCGGCGGACATCAGGTCTTCGATATCGACCTCGTCGGGCAGCCGCTGGTGGATACGCTCGGCGTTGTAACGCACAAGGTGAAGGAACTTCTCAACCAAGAAGTTGCGCATTTCCTCAGGCTTGGACTCGCGGTACTCGGTCCAAATATCAACCATCTCGATATCATCGAATCGAGTCGGTAGATTGGTCGCCTGGGCATGTTGCGCATTGTTGCGTGATGACATCCGCATCCTTGAACGCATCGCAGTCATTGGTCGTCTCCTTGACCCACTGTTCAACCTAGATTTGCATGTTCATCTGAGGTTTTCCGGAGAACCCGGTCCGCTCTGAGATCGTCCGAAAACGATCTGATATGCCCATCCAAGGCTGAATTATTTCCTTGCAGCGACCGTCCTGGTGCTACCACCGACAGTATATCGAAAGTCTTGGCGCGGTGTGCAAGGAATCATTAGTTTTTTTCTACGCGGCCTTTTTCCTCATTTCATCCACAACCTGCCCGTGTGCTGCCCGATCAGACTCAAGTTGACGCAACTCCTCTGGCATCACCGGCTTGGGGTTGTCGCCCCGATACTTGCCGATGAAATCTCCGATACACGCCTCACCCATCGCACCGAGCACCCGCCCAATAATCGCACACAGAGCGCACGCAACCAGTGCCCTTGTCAAGATGACAAGGGCCGAGTTGCCCGCCCAGAGCCCAACACCGGCGGCCAGCGCGAATGCAACGAGCCCCATCGAGCCTGAAACAACGCGTGATGGGACATCGGCGAGGTAATCCTCGTTGCCCTGTGCGCTCGTCATTGCTTTTTTCTTTTCTTTACCCATGAGTAGATCTCTGCTGCCCATCTCATCTATCGGCACCTTGCCGACGCAGATGACGAGCGCATGGTGGATCGAGAACCAAACGCGCATACATTGCGCGTCTGATCCTACAGAAAACTTAACGCAACTCGGAAGCCAGATGGATGAACTAAATTTGGACTTCAGCGGGTGAAGGGCATTATCGACGGAAGAATCCACGCTTCTTTGACTGGGCACTCGCCCGCCCTTCGATCCCGGCCCAATCGATCAACGCCGAGGAGAGCTCGCCCATATCGCGTGCGGCAGCGCTCTTTGGAGCGTCGATCATGTATGGCACCCGAGCGCGGATTGCTTTGAGGACTTTTTTATCCCGCCGAACGAATCCGAGCATCGGCAGCTGGTACCCGAGGAACCGATCACACACGCCTGAGATCCGCCCATGTACCGCGATGGCGTCTTTCTCAGAATCCGCCTGGTTGACGATCAATGCGAGGGTCGGGATCCGCTTCTTGGGCACACCCTCGCCCGCATTGTTCTGGGTGACAAGCACCTTGATCAACGCGTACGCATCGGCGATGCTTGTTGGTTCAGGGGTGACCACAATCAATCCCGCATCGGCGGCATCAACAAAGGTTGTTACCGAATCTCCGAGCCCGGCGCTCGTGTCGATGAGCACCACATCGTTGTAAGCATGCAGATCATCGAGCCGGCGCAACAGCACCGAGCGTTCGCCCTCGTCCAACTCGCCAACTCGTCCTATGCCGACTGATCCGGGGATCAGCCGGAATCCGCCGGGTGCGTCGATCGCGAGGTCTTCGAGCGTGAAGTTTGGATCTTCGACCACCGCGGATTCAAGGCGAACCTTTGGCATCAATCCGCAGAGCACATCCGCGTTCGCCAATCCGAGATCTGCATCAAGCAGGCAAGCCCTGCGATTGTGCTTTGCCAGCGCGACGGAGAGATTCACCGATGTTGTCGTTTTACCCACGCCGCCCTTGCCTGATGCGATTGCGATAATCGGAACCCTGCGTGGCGGGGGTTGGACCTGCTGTGGTGCGTGCTGGTGATGGTGGTTGTGCTGAGGCTGATCGTTTCGCCCGAACGAGTTGACAAGCTCCCTCAGGCGTGCCGCTTGGTCATCGCCGTCGGGTGTATTGTTGGTCGGATCGTTGTGGGCCGAAACTGCTTGGCTCATCCGTGTTCCTCACTCCTCACCACGGCCTCGGGGCCGTCGAGAACCGCTCTTGCGAGCCGGTCTGCACGAGCCGGCTCAATATCGTCGGGCACCTCTTGCCCAACGGTTACAAAGCTCAACGGCAGCCCGATTCGCCCGGTCAACCCCGCAATCGGGCCGGTCGTCACTGCTTCGTCAAGTTTGGTAAGGATACACCGGTCAGGGCCCAAAGGCATGAAACGCTCGGCGGTCTTTCTGAGGACATTCTCCCCCACCGTCGTTGAAAGCACCAGATGGGTCTCATCGGGGTTGGCCGCGAGGGCGAGATCCTTCAACTCGTCGAGCCTGCGGGAGTTGTTTTGCGAACGCCCAGCGGTATCAACGATGAGCACATCCATCTCGCTGAACTCTTCAATCGCCTTGGTCATCTCCTCTGCGGTGGTGACGACCTTGATCTCCAGCCCGATGATTCCTGCGTAGGTGCGGAGCTGCTCGACAGCGGCGATTCGGTAGGTATCAGATGTAATCAGCCCGACCTTCTTGTGGTGGCGGAGCTTATAAGTTGCCGCGAGCTTAGCAACGGTTGTCGTCTTGCCCACTCCGGTTGGGCCGACGAGTGCGATCACCCGCGGTCGCCCGGTCTCGTTGGAGCTTGCTGCAACGGTGAGCAGTGATTCTGAACGCGTCTCGATGGTCAACTCGATCTCGCGCAACAACGCCTGGCGGACGACGGTGGTGTCTGCCAGTTCGCGGGCGTCGAGCCGATCGCGGACGATCCCGACGATCTTGTCTGCGACCGCGACCGGAACATCATTGTCGATCATCTTGACATACTGCGCCATCAATGGCGCGGGCATCTCGCCGGGCGGCAACATGGTCTCGGAGTCGTTGCGGCCCACGGTGATCGCGGTGCGCCGAGTGGACTCGAGCACCTGCCCCATCATCTTCTGCATCGAGGCCATCTGCTCGCGTAGTTCGTCGTTGGTCGGTTCGGGTGTTGTGGCTTTGGGTGCAGAAACAGAGGGTTTTTGTTCACGGATAGTCTGCTCGATCGCGTCGCGCGGGTTCTTGCGATCCATCGCGGACGATGAGCGTGCACGCAATCCGTCGGAGGGCTGCTGGTGCAGACGCTGGGTGTTGATGACCCGTGGCGTTCGCGTGGGGCGTTTGGTATCTTTGGAACGCGGTGCTTGCCCCTCGAAGAGCGCGTCGCGTCCGTCAAGCCCACCGGTATTGGCGGGTGCGGGTGTCATCGGAGCCGATGGACCAGCTGTCTTCTGAGCGCCAACGAGCGCGGGTGCACTGGTGCGAGAACGGACGGGGACTTCTGCTCGCTGCACCACGATATCGGGTGACGATTTGAGCTGCACTTGCGGCGCTTGGCGGAGGGGTTGCGCCTTGGGCATCGCCCGCTTTGTTGTATTTGGCTTGTTGAGTTCGGGCGCTGAGGCGGTGATCTCGACCATGGTCTTGCCACCAAGCCCGAGCCAAGAGCCGGTGCGGTAGGTGCGTGTGTGGAGGATCATGGCATCGCGGCCGAGGTCTTTGCGGACCTGGGCGAGGGCTTCGGCCATTGATGGTGCAGAATAGGTCTTGAGTTTCATGGCGGGCCGTCCTGGCGTTCATGGCGTCGGATGTGAATATACGCAAGACCACTGTACCACCCCATGCGGGACTTCACCACCCCCATACGGCGCAGCGTTTGCGGGTTTTTCTGGACTAGGCACCGACTCCAACCGGTTGAGCTTCTACGCCTTGCTGATTTCCCCCGATCGGAGCGACCAATCCGACGGACTCGACCTCAATCCCGGAGACCACCTCGTTGTACCCAAGTACTGCAACTCCAGGCACATAAGGTTCAACAACTTGCCAAACCGCAGAGCGTACCTGCGGCGAGGTGATCACCACGGGCAGCCGCCCGCGCGCCGTGACCGATGCCAGATGCCCAGAAACCTCTGTCGCGATTTGCCGCGCAACGGCTGCCGGCATGTTCATTGAGGTCCCTTGGGCGCCGCGATCAATGAACGAGTTGATCTGATCTTCCAGCGATGGATCCAGCGTCGTGCACACCATTGTGAGCTGACCCTGATCGTTTGGAGCGGCATAGATCGAGCAGATCGTCCGGCGGAGCCCGTTGCGAACATACTCGGTCAACACATCCAGATCCTTCGTCTTGGTGCCCCAGTCCGCGAGGGTCTCGAGGATGCTCTCCATATCGCGGATTGGGATCCGCTCGCGGAGCAGGTTCTGGAGGATCTTTTGGAGTTCGCCGATCTTGACGACTCCGGGGATTGCTTCTTCGACCAGCTTGGCGGCCTTGTCCTTGAGCCCCTCGATGAGGTTGTTAACTTCTTCGCGGGTGAGAAGTTCGTCGGCGTAGGTCTTGACGATCTCGGTGATGTGCGTCGCCAGCACGCTGGTCGGATCGACGACGGTGTAGTTGAGCGATTCGGCGCGGGCTCGCATCTGCGGATCAATCCACCATGCGTCAAGCCCGAAGGCGGGCTCTTGGGTAGGGATGCCGTCGATCTTGCCGGAGATCATCCCCGAGTCCATCGCCATAAGCTTGCCTGATTCCACAGAGCCCTGCGCGACGACATTGCCGCGGATTTTGACGCGGTACTCGTTGGGCGCCAGCTGCATGTTGTCGCGGATGCGCACCGGTGGCATCACGAGCCCGAGCTCTACGGCGAGTTGACGGCGGACCGCGCTCACACGATCGAGCAGGTCGCCGCCCTGGTTCGCATCAATCAAAGCGACCAGTGCGTATCCAACCTCGAGCTCAAGCACATCGACCTTGAGCAGATCTTCCACGGGCGGCGGCGGCATCTGGGACACGGCTTCTGCTTCGGCCTGATCACGCGCTTCGGTCTCTTGTGTCCGGGTGTTGCGGATGAGCACAAAGGCGACGCACGCGATACCAAGAGAGGTGGCCATCAGCGGAACAGTCGGCAGCGGTGAGAAGGAGAGAAGCGCCAAGAACGCCGAGGTGATAAAGAGCCCCTTGGGCTGACTCATCAGCTGCGCGGTCAACTCGTTGCCGAGGTTGGCCTTTGATCCTGATCGTGTGACAATGAGAGCCGCCGCGATCGAGATCACAAAGCTTGGGATCTGTGATGTCAGCCCGTCGCCAATTGTGAGGCGTGTAAATATTTCGGCCGTCTGCCCTGCGGGCCATCCGCGTTCGATGGTCCCGACCGCAAAGCCGCCGGCGATATTGACCGCGGTAATGATGATGCCGGCGATTGCATCGCCCTTGACAAACTTTGATGCACCGTCCATCGCTCCGTAAAAGTCGGCTTCGTGGGCGATCTCATCACGCCGGGTGCGGGCTTCTTCCTCGGAGATCATGCCGTTGGAGAGCTCGGCATCAATCGCCATCTGCTTGCCGGGCATGGCGTCGAGTGTGAACCGAGCAGCGACTTCAGCGATGCGCCCCGCGCCCTTGGTGACGACCATGAACTGGACAATCATCAGGATCGAGAAGATGATGACGCCAACGAACAGCGAGTTGCCCGCGACAAACACGCCGAAGGAACTGATGACCTTGCCCGCAACCCCTATCGCATCCTCGGGCGATGACGCATCGGCGGTGAGGATCAGCCTGGTCGACGCGATATTGAGCACCAAGCGGAAGAGCGTGGTCGCCAGCAGCAGCGACGGGAAGACCGAAAACTCCAACGCCTTCTTCATGTAGAGCGTGGTCAGCAGGACGATGATCGCCAGTGAGATATTGACGCTGATGAGGATATCGAGCATCGCCGGCGGCAGCGGCACAAGGATAACGCCGAGCAACATCACAAACCCAACAGGCACAATAAACTCGCGATGGGCACTCAGCGAGTGCACCCACTTGGGCAAGGCGAATGATTGGGACGGGGTTTCGGGCACGGCTACTCGTTATCCTTTACACAGCTGCGGGTTCTTGTTGGTCTCTGAACGCCTTGTCGGCAGGAGACATACGCCCGTCGATCTTGTAGACATAAGCGAGCAACTCGGCGACGGCTTCGTAATGCTCGGGCGAGATCTCTTGCCCAACCTCGAAACCCCAATACAACGCACGCGCCAGCGGCGGACGCTCAACAATCGCGACATCATTCTGTCGTGCGATCTGACGGATCCGCATCGCGATCAGATCGGCACCCTTGGCGATCACCTTGGGCGCGTTCATGGTCTCGGTATCGTATTTGATCGCGACCGAAAAATGCGTCGGGTTGGTGACGATCACATCGGCTTCTGGGACCGCGTTGCCGATCTGCTGCATCACGATCTGGCGTGCCATCTGCAGCCGCTTGCCCTTGATCAGCGGATCGCCCTCCATGTTCTTGCGTTCATCTTTCACCTCTTGCTTGGTCATTTTGAGCTCTTGTGTGTGCTGCCAGCGTTGATAGACGAAATCAAGCAACGCGAGCAAGAGCAGCAACGCGATCAGAACGAGCGAGAGCGTGATCACCAATCGGATGATCGCCGAGACCGCCAACATCGGGGCGAGTTTCGGCAGCACCAAGATATCATCAAGATGCGACCGGATGACCAGCGAAGCGACAAGAACGAGCACGATCAGCTTGAGTGTGTTGAGCACGGTCTTTATGAGCCCGCGTTTGCCATAGGTGCGTTTGATCCCGCCGATCGGCGAGAGCTTGCTGAACTTTGGTCGGATCTGCTCGGGGGCGATCAGCCAACCAACCTGGAGAAACTGAACAACATAAACGAGCACAAACGCCAGCGCCATAATCGGCAGCAACACATACGCGATCTCGACAACCACATACTTTGCGCCTTGCCAGATCGTGTCTGTTGACACAAGCCCGGAGTTGATATCCCCCGAGAGCGTCCGACGCATCACGCGTGCGAACATCTCGAAAACACTCCCGCCGAAGACGATCATGACGACCAGCATCCCGAGCATCGACATGATGCCTGAGAGGTCTTGGGACTTGGGGACCTGCCCCTTCTGGCGGGCGCTTGATCTCTTCTTTGCGGTAGGCTCTTCTGTGCGTTCACCAAGATCATCCATCGGCGACCCCCGATCCTCCCAGGGCGTGGATCCAGTCGATAAGCAGGTCCAGCGTCGAGGTGATCTCGTCGGTCGCGACCACAGAAATCGTCCCGAGCAGGATTGTCAGCGTGATCAGCCCCGCAAGGATCTGGCCCGCGAACCCGATGCTCATGATGTTAATCTGGGGCATCGTTTTCATGATGAACCCCATCGAGACATACAACAGCGATACCACGCCAACGATTGGGCTGGCGACCTGAAGCGCAACTTCGAAGCCCGATGAGAGCACCCCGATGATCATGTCCATCGGGACATCGCCTGCGGTGAACATACCGATCGGGACCGTATGGTAAGAATCTGCCAGTGCAACAAAGAGTGTTTCGAGTCCGCCGACAGAAATGAAGATGAAGATGCCGAGGTAGAACAGCAGCTGCCCCACAACCGAGCCGTTGGTATCGAGTTCGGGGTTGAATGATTCCGCAAGGGACAAACCCATCTGATAACCCATCACATACCCGCCCATCTCCAACGCAATCAGCGGCAACCCCGCGATCAACCCGATCGCCATCCCGATCAGGAGTTCGGCAAACATCAGAGGCACGAGTTGAACCAGGTCCACCGCCATCCCGGGAGCCGCCGGCGGCAGAAACGGAAAAATCGCCAATGAGAACATCAATGCGAGCAACGCCTTGAACACCATCGGCACGCTGCCGCTGCGCAGCAGCGGGGTGAACACAAACAGGCCCGTCAGCCTCGTCACCACAAGCATGAACGGCACCGTCTGAACCAGGATGGATTCGAGCCCGTTCATAACTTAGAAGAGTTGAAACATCTCCGATGTGAATGCCATCAGCGTATCGACCGCCCACGGGAGCAACAGAATGGCCAAGATAATGACGCCAAGAATCTTGGGCACAAAGGTCAGGGTCTGATCTTGGATAGAGGTCACCGATTGAACAAGGCTGATCAGCAGACCGATCACCATGCCCACGCCGAGCAACGGCACCGCAACCCGCAGCACCACCAGAAGCGTATCACGGATGAGCGCGAGCGAAGACTCTTCAAGTTCCATCGGTTTCCCCTTCTTGTACAGGCGACAACACCAGCGGCGCCCGGCTCTGACCGCGAACGACCTGAATCACCAGCAGCGGCAGCATGGCCACCGCGCTCGTACTCAATCGAGCGCTGTCGCCTTCTTGAACAAAGCTTTCGAGCAGGCTCCCAATAATCAGGGTCCACCCGTCCACCAGCACAAACAACATCAGCTTGAATGGCAGCGAGATCAGCACAGGCGGGAGCATCATCATGCTCATCGAAATCAACAAGCTCGCGATAACCATATCGATCACGAGGAACGGCAGGTACACCCTGAAACCCATGACAAACGCCACTTTGAGTTCGCTGAGCATGTACGCGGGCACGAGCGAGGTGATCGAGATATCACCACGGGTTAGACGCTCCGGCTCAGATGTGTCAATACCCTGGTAGTTCAGGATCATGTACAAGCTTGACCAGTTGTCGGTCGCTTCGATCTGATCGAACATATAGTCGCGCATCGGCTCGCTTGCACGCTCCCAGAGCACATCAATGTTGCGGATCTCGCCGTTCTGGTATGGGACCACCGCATCAGTCCAGATCCGATCGATCGTCGGCTTCATCACCAACGCGGTCATAAACAACGCGAGCCCGGTCACCACCTGCGCGGGCGGGAGCGACTGGGTGCCCATTGCTTGACGAAGCAACGCGAGCACCACCATGATGCGGATAAAGCTCGTCGTCATCAGCATAATCGACGGGACCAGAGCGATCACCGTCAGCAGCAGCATGATGTTCAATGCAACAGAGAGTCCGCCCTGCTCTTGCCCGCCCCCTGCCTGAGGCCTTGATCCTGAGAACGAGGAGCCGAGGTTGTGAGCTCCGTTGACCATCGACCCCGCGTCCTGCAGCACCGACAATGGGTTGAACTCCGAGGATGATGACGGATTGAGCAGTTGATCGAATGCTGGCGAGGATGATGATTCGGCGGATGGTGCATCATCCGGACGCGACGGACCGAATGACTGCGCATTGGCCGCTGCCGCTGTGGAGCACAGCAATAATCCGATCAGAATAGCACGAAGAAGACGATTCACCGGACGGTCCCGGAATCGAATGCCCCGGGCTGATTCAGCGGCGAGTCGTTGCGCCGCATGGATGCAAGCCGGCGCCGGAGGACACCCGCAGCGGCTTCGGATTCGGTCTGCACGCCGAACTCGGCGATGTCACCCGAATCGTTCTGGATGACCTGGGCTGAACGGCGCGAACGGGGAATCCGGACCTGTGGCTGCTCGTATTCATCCCCTCGCTCATAAGTTGATTCATAAGCCGGTTCATCGAGGTATTGATCATGCACATCGTCTGCTTCACGGAGCGTGCGGGCGAAAGACTGGGCGATCGAATCACCCTCTTCGTTGCGGACCTTAAGCAGCACCGAGGCGACATCCTCAGGACGATCCAACTCGCACAGCGGCGTCATCGATCCGAGCGATGCACGCTTGCCTCGACCACGCCCGGCGTGAGAGAGCAGGAGGATGCGCCGATCGAACCGCATCACAACCAATGTCATTGATGACGAGATCGGATATCGCCCGAGCACCTCGACCAGCCCGCTCGGGGCACTGCCTCCCGCGCCGATCGCGCCTGCAAGCCCGCCCTGGCTCTTGGCGAGCCGCTTATAGAGCTGCCCAAGACCAAAGATCAACAGAAGCACGCCACCGAGCGCCAAGATCGTCTGGACGATGCTCCCACGCTCAAACAGGTCGCCGCTGGGTTTCTTGCTCCCGAGCCCTTGATCAGCGGGCGGCGTAACAAATGGAGCAGGCTCCGCAATGGCAGAGTCTGCTGTAGGGTTCGATTGGGCGCGAGCGCCGAGCGGCAGCGAGGCCGAACTCGACCGAGCGATCAACGCATCGTCGAGCGAAACGGGGTCGGCATACGCGGATGCCGACTGCTGCTGAGGGGCCAAGACTCGCGAGGGCTCTTCGTATGGCATAGGGCCAACCTGAGCAACTGCTGCAAAGCCTGAGCATGAAAGGGCGAAGAGGACAATTTTTGATCGTGTCTGCATGTCGCCATCCTGGCTTGCTGGGGACGGATCCTCCGTCCCGGTTCGCGTGGGTCAATCTAAAAATCAGTCTTCCTTCAATGTCACGATCTCATTGATTCGCACACAGAAGTTTTCGTTGAGCACCAGCACCTCGCCCTTGGCGACATGCCGATTGTTGACAAAGACATCAACCGGATCGCCGGCAAGCTTGTCGAGCTCAACGACCGCACCATCGTTGAGCTTCAGCACATCCTCAACAAACATCTTGGTTCGTCCGAGCTCAATGCGAACACTCAGGTTGACATCGGAGAGCAGATCGAGCCCCTCGTTGCCAGTCCCTGCCCCGCCATGCTCGAAGACCGGTTCTTGGAACGGTTCGCCGTCAGACGACTGCCCTCCGGGGTCTTCGACGGAGTCGGCGATGCCCTGCACCTGTCCGATCGCAGACATCGCCGCAGCAAGTGCGGCCGCCTCGTCATCGCTCGCGACCGGTGCCTGCTCGTCATCCGGCGAGAGCTGGTCGCCGTCGGCATCGGCGGCATCTGCTTGCGGATCAACAGCTTCGGGCTGTTCGGGCTCGGGAGTGGCTTCGTTTGTGTCTTCGGTTTCGTCGGGCATCTGGAGTATCCGTGGGGTGCAGATCCGGCGCAGCCAGACCCACAGCGGGCCGTGCTGATCCAGTTATCGGCCTTGCACCTTCAGATTGTCCAGTTCTTGCGCACAAAGCGCAGACTTTGTTCTTCTGCGCAGTGTTTGCGCACAAAGTGTGTACACGATCGCTCAACCGTCGGCGGGGAATCCCTTGCATTCTGGAATGATGACCCGATCGATGAATGGGATGCCGTCGGGATCGACCCCGAACTGCTCGTTGAGGTAAGTCGTGACCTGACGGGTGATGGTCGCGAGATCAGGCTCGCGGAGATGGCGATCATGCGCACGGCGGAAGATCAACGCCACACCTTCCTTCAGTGTCGCGGCATCGCGTTCTTGCAGCCGAGTGATCTCGGCTAGGTTTTTCGTGCGTACGCGCAGGAAGATCTCGACTCGCCATTCCCATACCCGCCCTGTCTGCATGTTCTGGAACCGCTCTTTGAGCAGTTCCACCTCAACCGGGGCTTCTTCGCCGGAGTCTTCGAGCCCTGCGAGCTCGCTGGCTTCGATGGCCTTTGGTCCGCCCATCTTGGAGAGGATCACATAGAGACCAGCGCCCTCGACGATCATGATAACCGCGATGATCAGGATCATTTTCAGCCCGCCGCCGCCGGAACTCTCCGATGACTCCTCGGTTACTTCTGCTTGTTTTTCTTCGTCTGCCATGGCGGCCTCTCGCATGCTCAGGAGTCGGTGTTACCCACCGACGCCGGTGAAGTCTGGATCTGGATGAGTCTGGTCTACTGTTCGTCCAGTCTGATAGACCTGTACTCGGCGATTCGTCACCGAGCCTTGCCCGGAACCGGCGTCAAGGGTCATTGGTTCCGTGTTCCCCGCCGACTCAACCCGCAGAATCGCGGGGTCGATCGCGCATTCTCGGACCAAGAAGTCCTTGACAACCTGTGCCCTTTTATACGCCAGTTCGTCAAACCCAAAGCCTGATCGTTTTTCTTCAACGCCCCACGCGTGCCCCACCACCGGGCAGATGTATTTCTGTCCGCGGATCTTGGGTGCAACCTGTGATTGGATCATGTCTTTGTTTCGCTTGGTGAGCTCATAGCTCCCTGCTTCAAAGATAACCGAGGTGCCTATGGCGTGGCGAGCGCCCTCTTGGACCACCGCGACCTTCTCTTCACGCCCGGGGACATTTGGATCAACATTCTCGTTGGTGGATCGTTTATCATCATCGCGCTTTGCCCGCTCGGAATGTTGGCTGACCTCGGAGTTGGAAATGGATTCAAG
Organism: Phycisphaerales bacterium; assembly: GCA_029260265.1. Taxonomy (GTDB): domain Bacteria; phylum Planctomycetota; class Phycisphaerae; order Phycisphaerales; family UBA1924; genus UBA1924. The sequence goes on along the minus strand of JAJDDO010000024.1, from coordinate 861,329 downwards.
GATCTTGGCGAGCCCAAGCCCGCCATCAGCGCCCATGGCGTTGTTCACCGAGTCGATCACACGCTGGTACTCGCGTGGTTTTTTGATCTCGGAGAACGCCGCAAGGAGGATGAAGAAGCAGAGCAGCAAGGACATGAGATCGCCGAAGGTCAACACCCATTCAGGAACCTCTGCCTTTGGGGCTTCTTTTTTCTTCGCCATTGGTCACCTCCCAACCGTGCGTGTTGCTTATGCAGCCTCTGCTTCATCGCCGAACCCGGCCCGCTGGGCTGGAGGGAGATAGGTCAAAAGCTTGCTCTCGACCACACGCGGGTTGTCCCCCGATTGGATCGACATCACGCCCGCGATAATCACGGTTTTCAACAGGACTTCTTCCTGGTCATTCATGTAGAGCTTGTCGGCGATCGGACCGGCAAAGACATTGGCAATCACCGCACCATAGAGCGTCGTAATCAACGCCACAGCCATACTCGGGCCGATCGATGACGGGTCGTCCATGGATCCGAGCATAAAGATCAATCCCATGAGGGTGCCGATCATCCCGAACGCGGGGGCGTACTTGCCGAACTGATCGAGGATCATTTTCCCGCTCATGTGCCGATCCATAAGCCCCTCGAGCTCTGTTTCCATGATGACACGGATCAGCTCTGGATCGGTGCCGTCGACGGCCATCTTAATCCCCCGAACGACAAACTCTTCTTTCATATCTCCGACATGATTCTCGAGGCTCAAGATGCCCTCGCGCCGAGCGATCTCGGCGAACTTGACGAGATCACGGATGACCTCTTCGACATCCGATGTATCGTTGAAGATGGATTTGAGAACAACCGTGTGGACCTTGAGGATTCGAGCGAGCGGAAATGCCGCGATGACAGCACCCGCCGAGCCGCCTGCAACGACGACGACCGAGGGGATATTGATCAGCGCGAGCGGGTCGCCCCCGAGAATAATCGCGAGTGCAACCGATGCGAGCGCAACCCCAAGTCCGATGAGTGTACCTATATCCACCGCGAATCCTCCATGCGTCGGTGAAAGCATCCGAGCTCCAACGCATACCCACACATCGTCGTGGAAACGGGGATTCTTTACCGCCAACGCCGGATTCGAGGGAATCTAGAAAACACCGGAAGATATTCGGACGCTGAGGAATTAGGCAGGCGGACTCAGTCTGCGCAGGTGGCGTTCGTATTCGATCACCCGACGCACCAGTTCCTTGCTCGTCTCGAGCACCACCAAGTGCTCCCCCGAAACAAGGGTGATGATGGTGTCCGGGCTCTCTTCGATGGTCCGGATAAGCTCGGCGTTGAGCACGAACTTCTGCCCGTTGAGTCTGGTCAGCGCAATCATGGATCATCCTTCTCAATCATCCGTTCCGCCTTATCGACCAAGCACCAAGAGCTGCTGGATTAACTCGTCTGCGGTCCGGATAACACGCGAAGAGGCTGAATACCCCGTCGAGGTCAGGATCAACTCAGTGAACTCTTGCCCGAGATCGACATTCGAGAGCTCAAGTGCCCCGGACACAATCGTCCCGTTGCCCAGCTCCCCCGCGCCCGCGATCGCGGCGGGCCCAGAGTTTGGCCCCGTTGCAAACAGGTTGCCGCCCGCATCAATCAACCCGGCGGGGTTGGAGAAGTTGGCGAGCACGACCTGCCCCATCGTCCTGATCGCGCCGTTCGAGAATCGCCCGAGGATCACGCCGTCCTCTCCCGCTGCGAAGGTCTCCAGTGTTCCCGGAGGGAGCCCGTCGGTCGCGAGCCCGATCAGGCTCGAGCGGGTGTCGAGCGAAGTCGTTTGCCCGGAGTCCGAGATGAATCGCATATCAAAGGTCAGCGGCGTGCCCGCGCCGGTATTCTGACGATCGATCGTGACTGAGATCGACGAACTATCTGGCGCGAGTTGCCCATCGGTATCAAACTCGAGCGTGCCGGTCGAAACCGCGAGATCAAGATCAGTGTCGTCGGCAGACTCGATAAAGTACCGCCAGATCGGCCCGGTATCGGGCGTCGAATCAAGCACCATCGTGACATCGACCCGGACATCGGTGCCGAGCGAGTCGTACGCGATAAAGGTTGTTCGGATGCTCTCGCCGTCAGCGGTCGCGGTCTTGTCAGCAACGAACGGCGAGGAGACAAAGGTGCCCGCTGCATCGAGCAGCTGAATATCCCCCGATGCCAGGGTCAGATCACTCACCGTCCCCGTGTTTCCTACGATCTGGATTATCCCGGTGAGCGGATCAACGCTCACACCCGGCGTGTTGCCATCCGGGTTGGCTCCGCTTGCTGTCTGGATGCCGAGGGCGGCGTCCATAAAATCCATGTATTCCTGCACCGTGGTTCCTGCGGTGATGCTCAATGACGCATCGGGGAGAACCGCCTCGCCCTTTTTAACACCCGAAATCGTGATGGTCTGTCCTGCGGTGAACAACGGGGTGCCGAGCGAGTTGGGGTCCTCGATGTTGGTCAGCAAAGAGCCCGAGCCAATGAAACCGCCACCGAGTTCGCTCAACCCTGCGGTCGCGGTGCCGAGCAGATCGATGATCGAGCCCTGGGTGGGGATGTCGCCGTCTTTGTTGAGGTTGCCGACGACAGCAACATTCTCGGTTGCTTCCGCGATTGTCCGCTTGCCGACCGGGATATTGATCGGGACGAGGTCCCCTGTGAGCAGGTTGAAGTCTTCATCGACCGCATACCCCAGCAGCCGCTCACCGGTTGCGGTGGTCAAGTTATCCGAGGGGTCTTGGCGGAAGGTGCCTGCACGGCTGTAAAAGGTCTGCCCCTCTCGTTCAACCATAAAGAACCCGGAACCATCGATCGCCAGATCACGAAGGTCACCGGTCGGGCTCAGCGAGCCATTATTGAAGTTTCTCTGAACCGCTCCGATGGCCACGCCGTTGCCGACCTGCTTTGGGTTTACACCGCCGAGCACATCATTGGGCGAGGTGCCGAGCCCGAGGTTCTGGGTGAACATCGAAGAGAAGAGCATCCGTGAGCTCTTGAATGCGGTGGTATTGACATTGGCGATGTTGTTGCCGATGACATCGAGTTTTCTTGAGTGGGCGTTGAGCCCGCTGAGCCCGATGAGCAGTGAGGTTGTTGATGCCATTGTCGGCGTTCCTTCTTCTGGTTTCGGAACACAAATCCCGGAACGGAGGTGATCTAAATAGATGCGTTCTCTGGAAGAGATTGCACCAGCGATGCGTTTCGCACGCCGCGTGCCAAACCCCGCACGCCTTTGGCATCTGGATCAACCGCCCGTTCAAATGCTACTTCGTCCTGTGGCGCGCGGATAAACGCGTCGATCCCGCCGACAGGCTCGTGATTCGAATGCGAGATTTGTTCGAGCACCGTTCTTGTGCGCACATCCACAAGCAGGATCCGCTCATCGAGCAATATCAGCGCGTGCTCAGAGCCCACCACGACCACGCGATCCACCGCGATGCCGAGGGCTCTGCGTTGTTCGATGGTCAGTTCACGATCGAGATCCGCGGTGAGCTTAACTTTGAAACCGGACTCGGGATCCCCTGCGCGAGCGCGATCGAGCATCTCGGAGAAATCAATCCCCGTGGCGTTCACGATCGGCGTATCAGTTGAATCAAACGGACGAACACCACGCCCGAGAAACCGCAGAAGCTGCGTCGAATGATCCGCCATGCTCGGTCTCCATGACCGCCCGCTACGAGGGCGCTACGGGATCAGCTCTTCGAACAGTCGTGTGACCGAGTCGTCAACCGCGCCCGATTGTGTGTAATCCTCGGGCAAGAACTTGGTCAGCCCATCGAGCGGCGACACCGGTGGATCTTCCGGATCGGTATCCGTATCCGAATCGGTTTCATCGTCGGGCTCGGGTCCGTTTAGCGGACCAACAATCTCGTCCACATTGCGGAAGAACATCCGTGATCCATCGAACAGATTGAGCACCGGTCCATCCGCGGTCTGGGATACAGAAATCACCAGATCCGCAACACGCCGATTGTCAAGCGTGATCCCGCTGACGAGGCTGCCGATGAGCTGCGATGCCGATGCGAGCTCGGTCTGGGAAACCAGCTGGCTGAGCGAATCCACCATCTGGGTGTTGGATTCGATCGAGCGGATAGTCGCGAGCTGCTCGAGGGTGGCCTGGGTATCGTTTGGTTCGAGCGGATCCTGGTTGGTCAGCTCGGTGAAAATGATCTGGAGGAAATCGCCGGAGGACAGCGCACCGAGCGCGTTTGACCCGGATGAGCTGGTTGGATTCGAGCTAAATGAACTGATCGCACTCATTGGTACCCTTTCCGATAGTTACGCTACCGCGTCAAGACCGAGATCGGTCCATATTGCTTGCGGGTCTTCGGTGACTGGCTGTGGATCCCCATGCTTGCTGTTGCGGGTCTCGCCTGTTTCAGATTGTTCGGTTGATCCCTGCCGGTTCGTGTCTTGCTCATCATTCGCTGCGTTGCTATCGCTGTTTGATGAACCAAACGGGTTTGAGTCCCGATGATCGACATTCATCTCATGAACACGCACGCCCTTTGTTTCGAGTTGCTCGCGAAGCCCGCGGAGCCCCTGCTCGATCGCCTCGCGGGCGCCTGCAGTCTCGGTCTCGAAACGAACCCGAACCCCGCCATCCTCGGTCGCAACGCGGATCTTGAGATCACCGAGGTGTCCTGGGCTCAACCTGAGCGTCATCGAGCCACCCGATGTGCGGAGGATAGACGCGAGCCCGCGTTGAACCTGCGCCATGACCGCTGAACGGTCGTGGCGTGCAGCGCTTGTAGCTTGCTTGAGGACACCAAGCTTGGGCGAATCGGCCAGGTCGCTGCCGATTGATCCCCCGCTGGCTGACGAGACGCCCGTCACGCCCGCAGGATTCGAAGCCGACCCGGCTGCGGTGATCGGTGCTGCCGATTGGACCAAAGAACGAGCCGTTGCTACACGGTCGAGCACCGCGTTTATTGCCGGCGGCGCAGCGGCTGCACGTGTCGACTGGGCTGCGGTGTTGTCTTTCGATAACTCCGTATGGGATTGGATCTGCTCACGCTTCGGAATCACGGTTTCGGACGCATCTTTGGGGAACACCGAGTCTGGCTTGTCATCGGATCCCGGTTTGGTCGGTGTGATCGATCCGGCATCGGGCTCGATCAGGGGAATCTTCGTTTCTTCGGCCAGCTTGGTGACCTTGTTTACTTTCTCGGGCACCGGCTGCCCCTGGTCATCACTGTCGGGCACCGGTTTATCCAGATTGATATGCCCTGCGACTTCCAAGCGTGGGTCGCTCTTCAGATCCACAACGGGATCATCGCCGGCTGCGGGTTGCAAGGATGGTTTCATCCCAACTCCATTCTGGACACTCGGCGTTCCGGTCGGGGCTTGGTTGTCGGGTTCAATGGCCGGGCCGATCGGGGAGACATGTGTCGCCACTGAATCGGTGCTCGGGCGGACAACTTGCTCGGTATCGCCCCCGAGCGATGCGGTTGTGACCGAGTCGTCTTGCCCAAGCTCTCTGAGTCGGCGTGCACGAGCCATGCGGGCCGATTCTGCTTCTTTTTCCTTTGATCGCCCGTCTCGTGGGTCGGGTTCTTGCCCATCGCCTTTGCCCTGATTGGCGTGATCGGTTTGCGAAGAATCCGCCGATTGTGTCTCTTCTTGGTAGGGCTCGACCGGATCGGCGTGCCCTGGAGCATCAGATACCGGCACACGATCTTTCATGCCAGCGATCGAGTCGGAATCGACCTGATCAACTGGAGAATGCGAGTCGAGCACCTCGGCGAAAACACGCGTTGAATCAGCGCCCGAGCGCATGGACTGCGCCGGGAGATGCTGAAAGTGCGTGTTGTTTTGGATCAGTAGTTTGTTTGTGGTCATTGAGTGGGCCTCATCCGTTCGGAGCGGCCGACAGGCCACGCGTACGGAGAGACTCCAGCAACTGGGCTGCCAACTGCGCATCGGCCTTGACAAACTCTGCAAACAACTTGGTCCGGATTCGATCATCCATCTTCGAGAGGTACGATACCACCTGCTCTTGCTTGCCATCATCGAGCATGACCTGAAGCGCTGATCTGGCGTCTTTGGGTTTCAGACCCTCGAGCACCGAGAGGGATTTGGCGAACTGATCCGCCCCCTCGATCACCTCGAGGCGTGCACGCATAGCATCGAAGGCGTCCTTTTCCGCTTCCAGCTCGGCCCGCTCGTCGTCAAGCATCGATTGCTGACGCATGAGAGATGTTTTCAGGTTCTCGATCTCTCGTTCGGTCCTGGCTTGGCGTTGACGATCAACCTGGGTCATCTCGACACGCATCTGGTTCCGCTCGTCGGTGGTCAGTGCCACCTCTGGCAGCGGCTTGTCAATATTCGCCAGTGCATCGGCGGCTTCCTTTTCCTCCGCGGCGATTCTCGCTTCTTGATCCGCGACGGTTTCGCTGAACAGCGACTGGACCTCCATGATGCGTCCTTGGTCGAGGCGCCCGGAAGAGTACATCCATCCCGCGAATCCAACAATCGCCAGCAGATTCAGGATCGCGACGAAAATGACTGATCTTAGAAGGGTTTTCATAGTACGGTTCCCTGTGTTCTCGTGTGACGCATCACCGCCAGTTCGTCAAGCTCTCGCGCTTCGCTTGATTTGATCTCGTCGTTGTGCGCTTGCAAGGCTCGGTCTTTGAGGAGTTCGACCGCCTTCTTGGCCGACGATGCTTGGACGAGGGCTTTTCTCGCTTGTTCTAGCTTGGTGTACACGCCGGCGAGTTCGAGCACCGCTCGGTGTGCATCGAGGTGGTGCCCAAGGGTCGCCGAGGCTTGCAGCTTGACCGATTGCAGATCAACCCCACCAGTCCCCGCGCCGAGCGTGTCGCGGAGCGTTCGTTTCTCGTCATCCATCATCTGCTGGCATCGGCGGATCTGGTTCTCGAGCCGCGTCTTCTCTCGTTCAACCTCTGCGACCGCGAGCTGCTTTTCACGCTCAACGCGTTCGCGTTGTTCGAGCACAGGCTGGAGTTTGAATCTGAATCGACGCATTGCTCAATCGTTTCCTTTAGGAGAAGCTCGGGCCGGCGGCACCCTGTTGCCCTGTTGTCATGATCTTCTTCCGCTGCGCAATCATCTCTCCGCTCTGAAGGGCGAGCTTCATCAGCATTTGCTGGGCGGGCTCAAACGATGCCTGCTCGCTTGTTCGCTGCATCAAGAGCTCGTTGATGACCTCGACCATATCAATCGCTGTATCGGTATCTGCATTCGACCCTGAGGCGTAGGCACCGATCTGAACAAGGTCCTCCACTTCTTTGTAGGCCGCCAGCAGACGCATAATCTGGTGACGCGCCGCGCTGTGCCCCGCGTCGGAAACATCGGCGGCAACCCGTGAAACCGAATCGAGGACATCGATCGCAGGGAAATGTCCCTTCTGTGCAAGCTTGCGGCTCAAGATGACATGCCCATCGAGGATCCCGCGCGCCGCATCTGAGATTGGCTCGCTCATATCGTCGCCCTCAACCAAGATCGTGTACAGCCCGGTGATTGAGCCGGTCGTATGGACATCGGATTCAACTGCGCCGGCGCGTTCAAGCAGGACCGCGAGAGAGGAAAACACAGAAGGCGTGTAGCCCTTGGTCGCGGGCGGCTCGCCGACGCTGAGCCCGACCTGACGCTGGGCGTGTGCGAATCGGGTGACCGAATCCATCATGAGCAGGACATCTTTGCCCGCATCTCGAAAGTACTCGCCGACCGCGCACGCGAGCTTGGCCGCGCGCAGCCGCAGCAGCGGCGACTCATCCCCCGTCGCCACAACCACAACGGACCGTGCGAGCCCCTCTGCCCCGAGCGACTCTTCGATGAAGTCACGCACCTCGCGTCCTCGTTCACCGATCAGTGCGATGACATTGATATCCGCATCGGTTCCGCGTGCGATCTGCCCGAGCAGGGTCGATTTGCCGACCCCCGGACCCGCAAAGATGCCCAGGCGTTGCCCCCGCCCCATCGGTGTCATCAGATCAAGAGCACGCACCCCGGTGCGGAGCGGCTGGTTCACCCGCCGACGCTGCATGGGCGAGATCGGTTCAGGATTCAGCGGGCGAGAAACGGTCTCGCGGATTGGCCCGAGCCCGTCGATCGGCCGCCCGAGCCCATCGACCACCCGCCCGAGCAGCCGATCTCCGACCAAGGCAGACTGGTGGATCTGCTTGGCGTGGATCCGTGCGCCCGAGACGATCCCGGTGGTCTCGCCGAGCAGCATGGCGATGGTGTCTTGCCCATCAAACCCGACGACCTCGCCCAGAATGTTGCCCGCGGGTGACTCGATCTCGACGAGTGAACCGATCGGCACCGGGAAGTCCGTGGCAAGCACACTGAGCCCTCGCACCGCGCGAACGCGTCCGGAGATCTGCACCGCGGTGGCGTTCTGCACGCTCTCGAGCTCGGGTGCGAACATCCTCATGCCGCGTCGCCTTGTTGTTCTTGGCCGCGTGCATCATCGGCCCGAGCCCCTTCGTCGCGGCTGGCATCTGTGGGAAGTATCGCCTCGACAACGCGCTTGAGCTGGGTTTGGATCGATGCATCGATTTTGCCGCGCCCATCCGTCTCCGCGGTGCAGGAACCTCGTTCGATCGAATCGTCAGCACACACCTCGGCGTGGGTGCATTGCAGGCAATCTGCAATGAGACCCGGCAGCACCTTCTCGGCGTAGGCCAGGTCATCTGGATGCACCCGCAGCACAAGCCCTGTTGGATGGGCGAGCGTTTCAAGCACGCTCTGCATCTGGGTCTCGACCGCCGTGGGATCAAGCTCGATTGTTCGCCCCGTGATTTTTTTCGCGATCTCGATGCCGAGCAGCACGACATCCTCACGCGCGTGCTGATACATCGTGTCGCGTGCATCACTAAACTCTTTGAGCATCATCGCCCATTGCTCTGCCAGCACGCCCATCAGCTCGGCATGCTCCTTGTGGGCTTGGTCAAATCCCTCCTGATGCCCTTTTTCTACGCCTTCGCGGTGCCCTTGGTCAAAGCCTTCTTTGTGCCCTTGCTCTGCTGCGCCCGCGACCAATCGTTCTCGCTCGGCTTGTGCTTCTTGCAAAGTCTGCTCGGCGCGTTCGCTGGCGAGTTGCATGAGCGCCTCGCCTTGGCGCTCGATATCGCCGAGGTTCATCGCAACCGCGTTGCGTGCGTAGGTCTCAATGTCTGCGCGTCGGATCATGCCCATCGCATCGTCCTCCGTGCTTTACCCGACCATCTCGGAATCGCCGCCACGGCCTTCGATGATGACATCGCCGGCCTCTTCGAGTCGGCGCACGATATCGACGATCCGCTGCTGGGCAGCTTCGACATCCGACACCCGCACCGGGCCCATGAACTCCATATCTTCTTTCACCATCGAGGCCGCACGCTCGGACATGTTCTTGAAAATCTTCTCTTGCAGCACTTCCGAAGCTGTCTTGAGCGCCACCGAGAGCTCGTCGTTCTCGATCTCTTTGAGCACCGACTGAATACCCTTGTCGTTGACGAGCTTGATATCCTCGAATACGAACATGAGCCTGCGGATCTCCTCGACCAGATCCGGATCGTCGGATTCGAGCCCTTCCATGATGGTCTTCTCGGTCGCTCGGTCGGCGAGGTTGAGGATCTCAGCGACGGTCGGCACGCCTCCCGATTTCTCCATGTTTTGCATCAGCATGTTCGACAGCCGTGACTCAAGCCCCTGCTCGACCTCACGGATAACTTCTGGGTTGGTCTGCTCCATATTGGCGACCCGCTTGATGACCTCAAGCTGCTTCTCCATAGGCAGTCCGACGAGAATTTCGGACGCTTTGTGGTGCGACAAATGGCAAAGAATCAACGAGATCGTCTGCGGGTGCTCGTCTTGGATAAAGGTCAGCAGGTTGTTCGACTCCGCCCGCTGAAGAAAACTGAATGGTGTCTTCTGCACCTGGGTCTGGATCTGACCGAGCACACGATCCGCATCGCCAGGTTCCAGAGAGTTCTGCAGCAGTTGTTTGGCGTACGAAAGCGACCCCTCGTTGGCGTACTGGGTCGCGATCGAGATGTTGTAGAACTCTTCGATCACCGCGTTCTGCATCACATCGTTGACGCGCCCGAGGCTTGCAAGCTCGCGTGTGACCTCTTCGACTTTATCCGCGGGCAGGTGCTTGAGCACCGCCGTCGCGTTATCCGGGCCCACGGCGAGCAACAAAATCGCGGCCTTGGATATGCCCACGAGCTCGCGAGGATCATCTGGCAGTGATTGGTTTGGTTTGCGTCCCATTGGTGTGATTAATCCTTACGCTTCATCATCAATTTCTGCCCAACGCTCGATCAACTGAGCTGCTGATTCGGGGTCGGCGCCGATCAGTTCATTGACCTGATCACGCAGCTGCTGTACTTGGAGAACCTCATCATCAAGCTCGATGCCGGTCATCGCGTTCTCGCCTTCTCCCGCTTCGCCGACGAGATCGCTGTTCATCCCGATATCTGGCGGCAATCCGACAAGCTCCTCTGCGCTTGGCAGCTCGATGTTCTTGCTTGATCGTTTCACCATCATGAGCATCATCACCACGGCGACGAGCGCCAACACGCCGACCAGTGCGGTCTCGATCAGATTCCCAGACGCGAGCATCCCCTCGCCGCCGGTCAGGGTGCTCATAAAGCCCGCCGGCTGCATGCTCATCCCCGCAGGCATGTACGACGCGCCCATCGGCGCCATCGACACGACCGCATCACCCGTGATCGGCGCACCATCAGGACCGACTCCCATCAGGTGTGGCTTGACCAGCTCGGTGATCATGGACTTGTACTCGTCGTCAAACTTCTGCTTGGCTTCATCGGGGCCGACAGTTGCTTCTTCATCGCTCGAACCGCCTGCGACCTTGGCGCGGCGGATAATGTCCTCGATGTACTCTTGAGGCACAATCACGCTCGCACGGATATGCGTGGGCATGCCCCGGTGATCAATTGTGCTGGTCTCTTTGTAGCCGATGGCGACCTGAAAATCTGAATCCTGCTCGGTCGTTTCTGCGGAAGTCCCCGTTTCGCCTCCAACTGTGATATCGGCGGTCTGATTCGATCTCACACCGGCAGCCCCCCCGGTGCTCTCTTGCGAAGTCGAGTCAGACTTATCCGAGATCCGCGTGGGCACCGAGACCGTACCCTGCTTGGGTTCGGCATGGGCACGCTCTTTGGTCGCGACCTCGGTGGCATCGACGATCGCGGTGATGGAGACCACCACCCCAGGGATGTGGGCGAACATCGATTCGATCTTGCGTTTGGTATGCACCTCGGTCTGATTGGCCTGGTCCATGTACCTCGATGCCATCCGAGATTCATCGGTGCTTACCGAGCGAAGCCGTCCGGTCGATCCTTCAATGATCTTGACGCTGCCGGGTGTCATGCCCGCCGCGGATCCGGAGACCAGCCCGGCGACCGCATCGACCGCGTCTTGGCTCATAGGCACATTGCCCGCCGTCATCACCATCACCGAAGCGCTCGGCGTACGAACGGCCCGCCCGAGCCCGCTGGACTTGGGCACATCAAGGATCACCGTGGCCTTGGTGACCCCGCGCATCTTGGAGATAATGCGTGCCAGTTCGTTCTGTTTCGCGATGATCGCCTGCTGGCGGTGCTGATCCTTGGACGCCTTCCAGTCTTGGGACGAAATCAGATTGTCGAAGAACAGCGTGGTATCACCGGGCATGTTTCCCGATTCCATCAGCCGAGCAGCCGCTGCACGCTGCTGCCCCTGAGGCACCACGATCTTGCCGTTGACGACCTTGGCATCAATCCCCGATCGGCTGAGCACATCAATTGTTTGAACATTCCCATTGTCGCTCATCAGCTCGACCATCGCCGGCTTGGATGCATACTGAGAGACCAAGAACATCGTCATCATCGCGATGACGCCCAGGCTGGCGAGCAGCAGCTTCTGCGACGCGGACATCCGCGTGGTCTGTTGCTGGATATTGGCCAATACCTGGCGGAGTTGGTTCATAACACATCGGCCTCCGTGCCTTTGGTCCGCCGCGCAATCCTTGCAAGGCGAGAGCGCAGATCACGCCCGTGCACGCAAGATCGGCCTATCGCCCCTCCCGGCTTGATAACACGAGCGGACTTCTTGCAGGTTCTTCTCATCCGGGCAACAAGTGCGCAGAATCAGCACCCGCCGCAATGCCTAAATCAACATGTTGAAAAGAGTACGCGGGTTCGCAAACAGATCAGACACGCATCTGCTTGACCTCGTCGTAGGCCTGCATCACTTGGTTCCGCATCGCCTGGAGCATTTTGAAGGCGGTGTCCGCCTTTTCGGTTGCCACGATCACCCCTTCGATGTCATTGCGACGACCTACGAGCAGATCTTCCGTTGCCTGGGTGGCGTCTTGCTGGACGGCGTTGACCTCTTTGAGGTTGTCCATCAGCACCGCCTTGAAGTCCGGCCCGGAGTTGTTTTTCCCGCCGCGCGCGATCCCCTGCCCTGGGATCTGCCCCATGCTTCCTGATGATCCAATGAGTCCGAGTGGGTCGCTCATGCGTGTTCTCCGGGGTCAATCATGCCCGCTTAGGCGAGCAATCGCAAGGCCTGTGCCATCATATTTTTGCTTGTTTCTGCCGCCACGACATTTGCTTCATACGCCCTCGATGCCTGCATCCCGTTGACCCATTCGGTCGTGGGGTCGATATCGGGGACCATCACATTGCCGTTGGCATCCCTGAAGGGGCTCTCCGGCATGTACTGCTCACGCAGCGAGTTCTCGATGATTGTGATTTCTTTGATCTCGACCCCCATCTGCCCATTATTCTTCGGGGAGAACATCGCTTCACGCTTGAGGTACGGCTCGTACTCCCCCTGCGAGTTCACGAGCGTATTGGCGTGCGCGATATTCGATGCAATCACCGCCATCCGTGTCCGCTGAGCCACCATGCCGCTGGTTGAGATTTCAAGTGAACCGTACATAACTCATCCTTTCATCGATCATCAGACCCGTTGGGCGATTGCCCCGTGGAGCTGAGAACGCTGCTGACGCATCAAATCCGCCGCAACACGGAACATCGTTGCATTTTCCACCAGATCCTGCATCATCCGCTCGAGATCGCGTTGATTCCGATCATGATACAGCACCCCATCGGTTGGTGTACCCGGTTCGAGCTTGAGGTTGCCTTGGCGATCGGTCTGGATCTCGCGTGACGAACCCATATCCAGCCCGCCAAACGCCCCGCCGTTGCCTTTTCTTCGCTCGTCAATGGCGTTACCGAGCATTTTTTGAAATGATGCCGGATCAACATCCCTGCCCTGAAAGTTCGGCGTATCAATATTGGCGATGTTGTGCGCCAGAATCTGCTGGCGTTGACCAGCAAACTTGAGCATCATCTCCAGCGATGGGGCCGCACCTGCAGTTGAAAGATCCGTTATCGACACCGTGTGCTCCTCGCAACTCGCACGCCAACCAGAAAACCATCACAGATTGGGCGAAACAAGCGCTTCCTCTTTCCATTTCTTGAGTTTCAGCCCGAGAGTCCGGACCCCGATCCCGAGCGCCTTGGCCGTTTTCTGGCGGTGCCCGTTGAACCGATGAAGGGTCGCGACAATTGTTTCTCGCTCAAGATCCGCGAGCGTACGATCTCCGGGAAGGGTGAGCGGCTTGGACTCTGTGAATGAAGCCACCGCGGACGCGCCCGCGGGCTTGAAGCCTCCCGCTGCCGATTCCGAGGCGAACCCATGGGCGTGCCCATTGAGTGATGCCCCGTTCTCCACAGGACGAGCCCGACCGATCGCACCGGCGGCACTTGCACGCAGCGGCGTGGCCTTGGGCACGATTTTGCCCGTCATTAACCAAGGCTCGACCAAACTCCGCTCGATCGAGGTAGATTTGGGATCAGAGAGCACCACCGCACGCTCACAGATATTCTGCAGCTCACGGACATTGCCCGGCCATTGGTACCCGCCAAGCAACGCCATCGCTTCTGGGGTGAATGCCGCCCTCCGCCGCCCATCGCGTATACAGATTCGCTCGACAAAGTGCTTGGCGAGCAGGGGCACATCATCAAGCCGCTCACGCAACGCGGGGATCTGAATCGGGAGCACATTGAGCCTAAAAAACAAGTCCTGACGGAACTCGCCCATAGAGGACGCGTGCGGCAGATCACGGTTGCTTGTCGCGATCACTCGCACATCTACCCCGATGGTCGCGCTGGATCCCACACGCTCAAACGCACGCTCTTGGAGCACACGCAGGAGCTTGGCCTGGATCTGAGGCGACACCTCCGAAACCTCGTCAAGCAGCAACGATCCAGAGTTGGCAAGCTCGAACCGCCCCTTACGGAGCGTGTCTGCGCCGGTGAATGCTCCGCGTTCGTGCCCGAACAGCTCGCTCTCCAGCAGGTTCTCGTTGAGTGCGGCGCAGTTGATTGCCAAGAACGGCGATTGCGCCCGCGGGCTCAGATCATGCACCGCCCGCGCGACAACCTCTTTACCGACCCCGGACTCTCCGGTCACCAAAACCGTGCCGTGGCTCGATGCCACCGCGCGAACCTGCTCGCGAACCTTCCGCATGGCGTCGGACTCACCGATCAGGCGGTCAAGCCCGGTGCGTTGCTCGCCTGCAACCGGCACGGATGCACGGAGTATCGCGTTTTCATGGAGCAGCGTGGCGTGCTTAATCGCCCGTTTGATCGAGATAATCAGCTCGTCACCCTCGAATGGCTTGGTGATAAAATCATACGCCCCGTTCTTCATCGCCTGCACCGCGGTCTCGATGGTGCCGAACGCGGTCATCAAGATCACCGGGAGTTCTTCATCGATCCCGTTGATCTCCGCGACCAGATCAATCCCGGTCATCCCGGGCATGTTCAGATCGGTGACCACCGCATCGGGCTTGTTGGACTGGATCTCCTTGAGTGCCCCCTTGGCATCGCACGCGGTGCGTACGCTGAACCCGGCGCGCGTCAGCGTCGACCCGACCGAATCGCGCATCATTTCTTTATCATCAACCACCAATACAGACCTGGGCATGATTTCTATCCTTTTCTGTGCGCTCCAGAGGGGACGCCGATCTTGACCACAACCTCCGGGCTCGCCCGGCGTTGTTTCTCTCTCACCAAATCACCAGCGGGCAGATGCAACTCAACTGTTGCCCCGCGTTCATTTGTTTGTTTCTCGATGTTGTTGTAGACGACCACCCGCCCGCCGTGTGCGTCGACAATCCGATGCACGATCGCGAGCCCAAGCCCGGTGCCCGTCGCCCGGGTGGTAAAGAACGGGTTGAACATCCGTTCGATCACCTTGGCAGGGACCCCGTCGCCATGGTCTCGAACGCGGATAACAACCGAATCGGCGTCGAACATCTCGCCGCGTTCGATTTCGAGCTCTAATCGATCGGCGCCAACACTGTTGTTCGCTTCGCCCGCGTTTTGCAGCACATTCACGATCGCCTGCTGAACAAGCCCGCCGTCACACAAGAGTGCATGCTCCTCGCCGCTACGGACAATCTTCATCCCTTGAAGCTGGGCCGAGCACATCTCGAGCGAGACATCAACCAGATCGCTCATCAAGCATTCGTTCCTGCGGACCTTCATCTCCCCGGAGAAGGTGAGAACATCGTTGACAATGCCATCGAGCCCACGAACAGCCCGCGCGATCTTTTCTGCGACCTCACGCTGCTCGGGCATCTCGACGAGGTCTTCTTCGAGCATTTTGGCGTAGAGCCGGATCGAGCCGAGCGGATTGCGGATCTCGTGCGAGATCCCCGCCGCCATTTCCCCGAGGGCCGCGAGCCTCTTGGATCGCTGCAACGCCTCGTTGGCTTGGCTCAGTTCGGCATTGAGCCGACCAACCTCGCCTTTGAGCTGTGTGTGGGTGTGTTCGAGCCTCGCGGTGACTTCATTGAATGAAGCCATCAACTCGGCGAGGTCGTTTGGCGACAACGGCTTGGATTCGGCGGACTCCAACGGACTCATCAAAGCACCCATCAGCCCCTCCGATCTTGCAGAGTCGGGTTCGGTGTGCCCCGGTTGGTCGAGTACGCGTTCATCGCGTTTTTTTTGTGACCGATTGAAGACATCTGCTCCGCAAGCGCATCTCGCTGACGCAACATCAGCTCTTGATTCCCTGCGTCGCGCTCACGGATGCCCCCGGCAAAGACCTCAAGCTCACCGAGCCGAGATCGAACCTGCCTGACCTCATCATGCCCGAGCGCATCGAGGCACTGCTCGTCATTCATGATGACGGTGATCTGATCGCCGATGCTCTCGAGCCGGGCGAGCACGGGCTCTCGACGCGCGAGCACATCGACCACCGCTTCGATCTCACCATTGCGTAGACATCCACCCTGCTCAATACTGAGCCGATCGAGATGGTCGCAGCTGACCTTGAGCGCATCGACAAGTGTCTCTACGCGGAGTACCAGCGATTCATGTGTGTATATTGGCGTCTTGGCCATCCGTGACCCTCATCAAGCGCAGGGATCCATCCCTGTGTGAGGTGTTATCGGCCTTTTGTGCGCATCTCTGCACAACTCGTCATCTTTGCGACAAGATCGTTGCGCTTGAGTCGAGCCACCGCTCCCAATCACGCCGATCCATAGGCAGATTCGGATCATCCCAGGCATCGTCGGGGATGCTCGCGTAGAACCGCCGGGCCCGCTCATTGGCGGTCCGCGCACGCCCCATCTCGCCCTTGGAGATATAGGCATTGACAATCTGGACCATCGCCACCAGCGACGCCGGCTCGCCGTCGTACCGATCCCTCGCCCGGTCATAGAACCGGATCGAATCATCGAACTCACCGAGATCGAACGCACAATCGCCTATATAGAAGTACGCATTGCGCAACGCCACGCCCTCAAACATCCCGAGCGTCCGCTCTGCACGGGCACCGAGGGTCTCGATCGCGCCCTTATACCCTTCCATCGCATCTCGGCGGTGCTCATCGATCTTCGCGAGTCTCGCGTTTCGTTCTGTCGCCGGCATCGCTTCTGCGAGCGAGTCTTCGATCTCGTCAGACAATCGCCGATGGGCGTCGGCGAGCTTGAATGCCATCACCCCCGCCTCGATATCCCCAGGATACCGCGCGAGGAACTCGGTGTATCGTTCGATCGCACGCTGGGGGCGATCGGTCCGGTCGTAGAGCTCGGCCAGCTCAAGAAGCGCGTTATGGAACATGGTGGATTCTGCCGAGCCCATCGAGCCATCGATCGCACTGACGAGCAAGCGCTCGGCCTCTTTGTCATTGGACTCATCCTCGTCATAGAGGAATGCCTGCGCAAGAGGCACATGACTCGCATCGGCAAATGGACCAATATCCGCCCCCGAGCTGCCCTCCTTGGCATCGATGAGATCAGAGTACACCGAGGATGCGGATTTGTAATCCCCCATCGATCGCAAAGCCTCTGCAAGACGGAACTTCGCCTCGGCGTATCGCGGATCAGACGGCATTGAATCGGCGTAGGTCTGGAATGCGGTAATCGCTTCAAACTGATCGCCGGCACGATCGAACAAGTCCGCCGATTCCCAGAGCGACGCGGCGTACTTGGGCAGGTTGGTCACCACAAAGCGCTCGGCGTGCAGACGATAGTTCGTCGCCGCCGCCATCATGTGACGCTGCACCTCCGCACGCGTCGAAGGATCGAGCGAAGACAAGGATCGGATATTGGCCTCGTGTGAACCGAGCAGCCGATCGGCTGCATCTTTGTGACCCGCAGCCAAAAGCTGGAGAACATCGGCGGGAAGCTCACGCCCTTGATACAACGCCTCGCCGAGCTCCGCGTAATGAACCGCATCAATCGGAACGCCCGCGCCGAGCGAATCCTCGCCCCGCGCCAGCAGACTATCAAGCACCTCACGCCGGCTCGGATCACTCTCGATCCCGAGCCGATCGTACGCCTGCACCAATCTCTCATAGGCTTCAAAGGAGAGTTCCCGCTCGCTGAGCGCGGCTTCGCTCTCGCCGAGCCCAAGCAACGCCCACGGATAGGCAACCGACGAAGAGTGCCGGTCTACCACCTCGGAGAAGGTATTGCGTGCGAGCTCGATCTCGCCGTTAAAAACCTCAAGCTGCCCGCGTGCAAGCAGGATCTCGGCATAATGCGAATCGACTGGTGATGACAGCGACAACGCGTGGTTCACCTGTTTCTCGGCTTCCGCGTTCGCGCCGAGCATCATGTACGCCCGAGCCAAAATGAGATACAGCCTCGATCTCCCGGCAACCTCGGCGCGTTCTATCCGAGGCATCGAGCGGAGCAGTCTCGTCACGGTTTCATCCGCAAACCCTTGAGCAAGCCGGATCTTTCCCTGACGCTCGAGCGCCCAGACCTGGTCGACTGTGGAGAGCTGCGCATCGATCAGCATATCCGCGAGCAAGCCATCTGCCTGCTTGGTCTTCGGGTCCGGCCGGTCGAGCAGTTGATCAATCGCACGCTTGCGGATTTCATCGGCGAGGGGCTTCTCAGTCATCGGAATCGCCCGCGCACGCTGCAATGCGAGATCAATATCATCACGCGCCAGATAGGTCCCCGCAAGCTCGGTCAGATCTCGCGGCGACATCGATCCGCCCAGGCGCTCGAACTCGAGGTACTCACGGATCACCGCGACCCGGTTCTCGTCGTGATCCAGCTTGTGCTTCTGCTGCATCCTATAGATCGCCCGCGCTCGTGAGAGGTGGTATCGGCGTTGTTGTTCGAGGGTCGTTGATTCGGGCTTGGCGATCCACGGATAGGCCTTGGTGCCAAGCGTATCGAGAGCCTGCTGATAATGCCCAGCATCGATCATCCGGTCGGCGGCGTTGAGCACCGGGGTGATGTCCGGATCTGGGGAGCTCGAGATCGCGAACGCAACACCCAGCAAGAGCACCCCCGCCCCGACGAGCAACGCGGGCAGCTGCCACGCATCACGCCATCCGGCCTTGAGCATCTCAATCGGATCGCCCGCGGGGTCAACATTCTGCCCCTCGGACTGCCCGGCTTCAGGTTGGGTCGTTTCTTCTTCCGCCACGCAAATCCTCATTCATGTGCGCGCAAACCAGCACACACTAGAGAATCATCGGGATTTCGCCCCCCCACCCTGTAAGAATCCTCGAATCAAGCCCTGTTCAACCCCACTATTCGTGGCTGAATACACATTGGGACCTAGTGTTGCACCCATGTTTATTGATCAAGCACACATCAGGGTGACCGCCGGCAAGGGCGGGAACGGCAAAATCGCCTTCCGCCGCGAAAAACACACGCCCAAGGGCGGGCCCGACGGCGGCAGCGGCGGAAAAGGCGGCGACATCGTCTTCGTCACCGACCAGGGCATCAACACCCTGATCGATTTCCGCGGTATCCCGGAGTGGAAAGCGGAGAACGGAATCGGGGGCGGCAGCAAAAACATGACCGGCGCCAACGCCGACGACAAGCTCATCCGTGTGCCCGCAGGCACCGAGATCTTTGATGCCGACACCGGCGAGATGCTCGCCGACATGGCTGATGGTGATCGGGTCGTCATCGCCAAAGGAGGCGCAGGCGGGTTCGGCAACGATCATTTCAAAAACGCGGTCAACCAGGCTCCACGCAAGGCAACCCCGGGCGAAGAGGGCGAGATCAAGTCCCTTCGTATGGAGCTCAAGGTTATCGCAGAGGTCGGGCTCGTTGGTTTCCCGAACGCGGGCAAGAGCACGCTGCTCAAGGGCGTGACCCGCGCAGACCCCAAGGTCGCTGACTATCCATTTACCACCCTCTCGCCCCAGCTCGGCATCGCGTTTATCGACGGCTCACGCCGAGTGATCATCGCGGATATCCCGGGGCTGATCGAGGGGGCCGCCGATGGCGCCGGGCTTGGGCACGATTTCCTGAGGCACATCGAACGCACCCAGGTTATTGTCCACATGCTCGACGCGGTGCCTCTGGATGATTCAAGCCCGGCGGAGAACTACCGAGCCATCCGCCAAGAGCTGATGGAATACTCGAGCGAGTTGGCTGAAAAACCAGAGCTGATCGCGCTCAACAAGCTCGATCTGGTTCCAGAAGACGAACGCGATGTGCTGGTCAAGCAGCTCCGCTCTGATCTCCAGCTTGATTCAAACACCGAGGTCTTCGCGATCTCGGGCGCAACCGGCATCGGGACCAAGGGGCTGCTCGATGCACTCTGGACAAAGCTGCATGGCACGGAGAGCGTTCCCGGCTGGTAGCCCAGTTCTTGACCCAATCTCAGAGTTTCAGCAGAGATGTATGCAGGAACTGCGCCTTCTTTCTGGTCTCGTGGGGTCTGGGTCAAGTCCGAATACCACGGTGCCGATAAGCACGGTGTCCACTTCTTCTTGGAGACCAGCAATGAGCACCCAATCGATCAATCGCCGCCAGCACGAACGCTTCCGCGTGAACCCAGGGTACACCTCGACCTCCGTGCGTGTTCATCCAGACGAAGAGACTTTTTCACGCGAGGGGCATATCTACGACCTCTCGGAGAGCGGCGTGTGCTTTGAGCTTGATATCCCCATCGAGCCGGGCTCGACCGTTTCCATGCAGATCGACTTGCCCGGGCTCGCAACCAACCGCGACATCGGCCCTGGGCGTGCGGTCTTTGTCACGGGCAATGTGGTCTGGTGCGATATCGACGAGCCGGGGGCTGCGAAGATGGCCCTGGCGATCACCCGCTACGACCGCGCTGGGGATAAAGAGAGGCTCATCCGTGCGATGACCTCCAACCGATTCCAGCGCGCCGCCTAGTCAAGCACGGCATCTATCAAATCATTCAAGCCCGTGTATTCGCGGGCTTTTTCAATGCCGACCGCGCGTATACTCAATCCATGGCAGGTTCACCGGCACCGTATGAAATCATCCGCACCCAAGACATCTGCGCCCACACCGGGCAGGAGCTCGCGGTGGGCGATGAGCATATCGCCGCCCTGATCGAACGCCCGGGCGAAGAATCACTGGTCCGCTCGCTCTATTCCATCCAGGCATGGGAGCAAGGCGCCCGCCCGCAATCCCCTGATAGGCTCTTCGGGTTCTGGAAGCGGATCATCCCTGAAAAAGAGGACCGCGTTCAGCCTCTCGTCAATGATGACGAGATGATGGATCTGTTCGAGCAGCTTGACGAAGCCACCGAGTCAAAGCAGATCGCGTTCCGGTACCTGCTCGGATTGATCCTCATGCGGAAGAAACGCCTGCTCTTTGAGGGGTCCACCCCCGCGAGCGAAGACGCTCCGCCGGAGCTCGCGCTCCGCCAACGCATCAAAGGCGGCGGCGGACCGGTGTTCCGCGTGATCGACCCCCAGCTCGACGACCAAGCCATCACCGATGCAACCGAGGAACTCGGACGGGTTATGAACCTTGATTCGGCGGAGGACTCATGAATATCAAACGCAGCCCGATCACCCTCGGATTCATTGTGATTGGGCTTGGAATGCTCCTTGTGGCTCTTGGTGGGTGCACATCAACACCACGGTTTGACCCGTCCACCGCCCCGCCGCCACCGTCGGCCTCCGGGCTGATCGCAATGCACAACGATCGGGTCCAGATGCTCGATCGGGTGTGGGCTCGGGTGAGTGTACGGGCAGAGGGCAAGGATCCGCGCGGTGAAAAGTTCAAGGAACAGGGCGAGGGGCACCTGCAGATCATGCGTCCGGATCGGTTCTCGCTCACCATCGGAAAGTTTGAGAAGACCTACTTCACCCTGGGCGCAAACGCTGAGCAGTACTGGACGATGGACCTCTCGAAATCGGACAACAGGCTCGCGATGATCGGGCTCCAACGCCTGGCAACCGCAGAAAAACTCGACGCACTCGGCGTGCCGATCCATCCCCATGAGATGATCACCCTCCTCGGGATCGTGCCCATCGACCCAAATGCCGAGACCACCTCACGCTGGTCACCCGACGGGCAAGCGGTCGGGATCGAGCTGCCCGCGAAATGGGGAAGTGTCGCGATCTGGTTTGACGCCAAGACCTTCACCGTTTCGCGGACTCAAGCGATCAATGATGCCGGCGAGGTTATCGCGTCAGCAAAGATGTGGCGGTACAAGCCGCTCGCGGGGCTGGATCCGGGCGAGCAAGGGTTCGCTCCGGGCGTGATCGAGGTGAGGGCCGCGGGCTTTGACGGCTTCGTCCGCATCGAGGTTTCTGACCCGCAGAGCAAGGCCATCCGCCCGGTCGTTTTTCAACCAGAAAAACTCTCGAAGATCCACCGGATCCACGAGACGATTGATCTCGATCAAGCGTTCCCCAATCCATGAGCCGCACCCGCATCATCCTCTTGATCTTGTGCGCCCTGTGCACGATTCCGCTGCTTGCAACGGGGCCTGTGAGTTCGGGTGTGGGTGAGCACGGGTGGAGCGTATACCGCAATCAGTTTGGGATGCTTTCGCTTGTTCATCTGCCGCCGAGGGCGGGGCAGGGCAAAGCGGGCGCCGATGCTGAGCACGGCTCGGTGAACGCCATCCGCCAGCTCAAGTCATCCCCAGAAGCCTTGGCGAGTATCGATAATCGCGTGTACATGGTGTTTGCACCAAGCACCGTCAATAATGGCTTGATCCGCCGGGTGTCTTCAGGCAAAACCGCATTCAACCCCACCACCGGCACATGGGTTTTCGAGTCCGCTTCATTCTTCGATGCCCACTCGAGCCTGCCCGGGGCCGGCGATCTTCGCGGGTTTGCAGCTCCCGGCGGCGAACTGCACGCGCTGATCAAGGTTGCAAGCACCTGGTCCCTGTATCGACTCACAAGAACGGGATGGCAACTGATCACGCTGCCCGATGCAGTCTTTGATGATATACGACTGCTTGAGTGGAACGATCAGCCGCTGCTGATCACACTCATCGGAGACACAACCGCTGCCATCACACGAACCAAAGACAACGCCTGGGAACCGATCGAAATCCGCTCAATCGACACCATCTGGGATGCGGCGTTTGTGCTCGGGCATGACACAGAAATCGTCACCGGGTTGATCAATGACCATGAACAGCTCGATGTTCATGTGCTCTCCGCATCGTCTGACCTGATCGTGCACACGCTTGATGATCCTCCGATGGATGCTTCCGCGATGCTGCTCGAAGATTCAAACACCCTGGTGCTCCTCGCTCGGCTGCCCGCCGACCGCGATCAGCCGAGCAGTGTTCGGGTGGTGGAGATCAACCTCACCAGCGGGCGAGCTTTGTACAACGGGCAACCGATCCCGCGTGGGTTGCTGGATTCCAATATCCTCCGTTTTCTACTGATGCTCTTTTTTATGACTGGATCCATGGCGATCTTGCTCAGCGTGCACCCGAGTCGATCCCTCGTATTCGTGCTGCCTGATCTCTACGCCATTGCACCTCCGCCGCGGCGGATGGCGGGCATGCTCATTGACCTGGGTATCCTGAGTTCGATCATCGCTCCAATCATGGATGTCGGAATCTTCGAGCTTCTCTCCGGCAATGTCTTTGCCCGTCCGGATAGTGGATGGATCTCGCTGCCGATACTCCTGCTCACGGGGTTGGTGGTCTCGACAATCTTTGAGTCCACGCTCGGGGCGACACCGGGCAAGCTTGCGATGCGTACCCGAGTGGTTTCGACCAATTCGGGCCCAGCGAGCGTGCTGCCGATTCATCGGGCCTTGCTCCGCAACACGATCAAATGGTTGCTGCCACCGATCGCGGTTCTGGGCATCGTCGAGCCCAATCACCGGACCCGTGCAGACCTGCTCGCACGCGCGGTCGTCGCGGTGCGGCTAGAACAACCAGAGTAAACTATGCTTGAGTTGTTGAGCACACCAGATCAATCTTGATCGAATCGATCGAGACATCCATACGCTTGCTCAACCGTTTGAGTGTCGCCTCTGGGATCGCGCTGATGATCTCGGCGCTGAGGTCTTTGGGCACATCATGGACGCACCCATCGGGAAGAACCATGTGCACATGCTCGGAGGTGTCGGCTTCAAACCGGCAAGCCGAACCCGATGCGTTCCCCGCAATGCGTTGCACGAGCCCGTGAGAGATCAAGGTTTCAAGGGTGTTGTACACCGTCGCCAAACTCACCCGTTCATCGTGCCCGCGGACTTCGTCCAAGAGCTGTTCAGCGGTCGGATGCGTCGTCAGCGAGCAAAGATTCTGATAAATCAAGAGCCGCTGTCGCGTCACACGCACGCCCGCATCGCGGAACCGATCGGCGATCAGTTCTTCGCTCGGGGGTGCTCGATGATCTGTGTTCTGCTGCGTCATTCCACTAAAGCGTACCCGGATCGGTGCTTGAAACCAAACCAACAATGATGAATCAGCGCTGTATTATCGCGATTTGGAGGGCTCAGAGTGCTTGGAAGCGGCAATTCCCATCCGCTTGTGCTCGATCCCCGCTTCTATAAAGACCTCGGAATCAACTCCCCATCCGAGCTTCTCATAGAACGGCATCGCAACAAGCTGGGCATGGCAGAACACCCCGGGATAGCCGAGTTCACCAAAGACCCTGGCCTCGATCGCGATCATGAGCTTGATCCCGATGCCCTCGCCCTGCCTCTGCTTATCGACGCAGACCTGCATGACCTTAGCGAACGGCTCGTCATCTGTCGGCGCGAGCATCGTCGCGGTGCCCACCACGCGTTCGCCCTTGGGGTGATCAAAGACCGCAACGAAGTGCTCGCAGCGTTCCTCTCTTCCAGGAAACATCTCGTTGTACGATTGGATATCCAACCCCACCGAGGTGAGCAGTACCTGCTCACGCAGGGCCACTTCTTGGGCATAAAGCGGATCAGTCATCGATATGGATTTTATTCGGATCACGGGCAACGAAACTCCTCGGCACACAATGTAGCACAATCGGACGCCGGTGTCATCCGGAGCGGCCTCAAACAGCCATTTCCGCTAAAAAACGCTCTTATATCGCACGCCTGAGCCAGACCAACCATTCGGGATTGCCCTTCCCTTTGCGCTTCTTTCGCTTGCCGATCGCACCGCCGATCACCGGGCTTTTGGTCCAGCCGAGGACATGGAACCCGAGCCCGCCCATTGAATCTCGCACACGCTCGGCGATCGTCTCGGCAAGCTCAGGATCGAGCACCCCGTGCTCACCAAGCTGGTCTTTCTCTGCCTCATAGTGCGGCTTGACCAGAGACACAATCTCGCCCGAGCCGCTGAGCCATGCAGCAGCGGCGGGCAGGGCACGCGATTGGCGTGTCCATCCCAGATCGATCACGATCAGATCCGCTCCGCCCCTCTCAACCAGAGCCTGAGGAACATCCGCATGGATCGCGTTGGTCCGCTCGTGGACAACGACCCGATCATCGATGCGGAGCTTCCAGGCAAACTCGCCATAGGCGGTATCGACCGCATGCACGAGCTGCGCCCCGTGGTGCAGCAAACAATCGGTGAACCCGCCGGTTGAGCAACCGAAATCCACACACACCCGCCCAGAGACATCAATGCTCAACTCGGTGATCGCGTGATGCAGCTTGAGCCCGCCACGGGAGACGAACTGCGGTTCGGACGGGTTTGTTGAGTCTTGCCCTTCAGCCATTTGATGGTGAGAGGGTGCCGTTGGCCGCCGCGTTGGTGACGCCGTTGGTCGTGGTGATCGGCGCGTGCGAGACTGGCACGCCGACGATGGCGATCCCATATTTATCCGCTCGATCGATCATCATTTCTTTGTCGAGCATGATGACATCACCGGCAGCGATCGCCAGGCAGGTCCCGCGGTTCTTGTAAATATTCTCGATCGTATGAACCCCAACCGTCGGCACATCCGAACGCCGATCATGCTGGGCGCGTGCGCCCTTGACAAGGGTCCATCCGCCCCGCGAGCAGAGCTCACCGGTGCGCATGATCATCCGATCTGTGCCCTCAACCGCTTCGACCGAGATCACATCACGGTCACGGACCGTCAGCGCCTGCCCGATGTCCAGACGCAGCAGCTCTGTCAGCAGGGGCCAGACAAAGTCGATGTCCGTCTGCTGATCGTTGGTTGGTCTCTTTTTCGTCATCACGCCGGGCGTGGAGAGTTGATCCGGGATGGGTATGGTCGAGTCGATGAGGGATACTCCGTTCCTGTCAAGTTCTTCAGCGACAACCTTGAGCACCGCGTGCGATCGACGATCATGGCGTAGATGCCTGTACCACGCGAGCATGGTGGTGATGTCCGGGATATTCCGCACCATCCGCCAACGCTCGTGCATCAGCTTGGCCTTGTCGACCCGCCCGACCATGATCGCATGGCGGACATCAAACCTGCGGAGCGTACGCCCCCAAGACTTCATCCGAAGCAGCCCGACATCGTGGAAGCTCGAACACATCGATGGGAGATCATCATCGTACTGCAGGTGCAGCCCGACGCCGTGCACCTCGTAGCCCATCTCTTTGAGACCCTTCGCGATGAGGATCGGCAATCGCCCGCCGCCTGCGATCAGACCGATCGGCGCGGGCGGTGGAGGCGGGTCTGGAAGGATTGAGAGCGAGCCGGCCATGGGTGGTAAACAATGATCCTCTGCGTGGACTGTTCTCTGAATATTGATTCTACCGCTTCTACTCTCGGCGTGATGACACGAATGACTGAAAAACACACCTGTTAGTTTGTACTACCACAAGGTTTATCGAGATTGTGGACACGCGATATTGCTTGCCGATAGAGTACCGGATGCCTCTGAACGCCAAACCCGCCATCCCCCCGCCCGGAACCAAGCACCCCAAGCCCAACGATCGCCCCTGGCTCGGCGTGCGGTTCACCTGCTCGGGCGCGTACCAGCGGATCTACCGCAACAAGACCGGCGATGGGTACCTCGCACGCTGCCCCAAGTGCTCCAAGTCAATCCGCTTCAAGGTCGGCGAAGGCGGGAGCAACAACCGGTTCTTCGATGTCTCGTGCTGAACACGAAGCCGAAGGCGTGCGTACATTGACGAGCATGGAAGAAACAACTCCAATCAAATACGACCCGATGGACCCGTTCACACTGCTGTGTGAGCGGTGCGGGTATGTGATTGAGGGGTTGGATCAGGATGGGGTGTGCCCGGAGTGCGGCAAGCCGATTGTGGAGAGTTTGCCGGGGGCGCGGATCGGGACAGCATGGCAACAGAAGCAATCCAAAAGAAACCTGTTCAGAACATGGTGGATGATGTTTCGTTATCCGAAGAAGTCGATCGAGTTGATCCGATTTGATCACCAGAAGTGCATCGAGCAACTCACTCAAACCCTCATTCTCATTCTTCTCGTTGGATCTGTAGGGACAGCAACTACTCATCTCGTGCGCCCAAGAACAGATACATCAATACTGAATTATGTCATTGGGTTTGCACTCATTTTTGGCATTTCCACGATAATTGGTTTATTCATTTCCGCTTATAGTCTCGCTTTTTCTGGCATCTGTGTACTGGTTGCCCGTAGTTTCCCGACTCGATTCCGCCATCGTATAAATGCCGACTCGTTGTGGAATCTCACCGCACATGGATCGTTTGTCTGGCTTTCAACCGCCGCCATTGTGCTTGGCGGGCAGGTTGTCGAACGGGCAATCTGGATTATTGAAGATCCACAAACAGATTATGAAAAACGGATTCTGATCTACAAATCCACAATTATTCTTGAACGCTCAATCGAAATCGGGCTCGCCGTGGGATCATTCCTGCTGGTGTACTTTGTCATGCGGAACTACAAACGATGCGCCTACGCCAACCGGGTTTGCCCGCAGGAACCCAGCGATGGATGACCCGCAGCCAAACTTCGACCCGATGGATCCACTCACGCTCTTGTGCGAGCGGTGTGGGTATGTGATTGAGGACCTTGACCCCGGCGGGCCGTGCCCGGAGTGCGGCAAACCGATCGTCGAGAGCATCCAATCCCGCGCGGGGACGCCTTGGCAACGCAAGCCCTGCCTGCGGAGTTTATACGCGACATGGTGGATAACCGCGAGGCACCCAATGCGGACGCTTGAATCATTGATAATCCATGACACCCGCGGGGTCGATCTGGCATCGGCTCTGTTGGCTGTTGGCATTCTCACCGCGGTATTGATTGGATCTCTCCCGTTTCTTCTTGTCGATCTCTCGATATTCTTGGCGGTGCTCGCGGCTTCTGTTGTATTTGGACTCACCATTGGGTGGATCGTGCTCTTCACCCTCACGAGCATCGAAGCGATCGGGCTTCGGTACATCGCCCGCAAACGAAAGATGCGTCTCGACTGGAACGGGTCTTGGACTCTTGTCGCCCACGGGTGCGCTGGATGGGTGATTTCGATGATGAGCATCGCGTTTGGTGCGGCTGCGGGGATCGTCATCGAGGGACTCTCCATCCGGTTCACTCTTGACTCTGCTTTCACCCAATTATTGATCAGGGTCTTTGTTTTCGGACCGATCGTGCTTGGAATCCCTGCGGGGTTTGTGTTCTTTGAGTTGTTCGCGTACCTCGGGCTGAGGAGGTGCAAGTTCCGCAATCATCCCGCCCGGTGCCTCTCGAGCCCAACCAGATCACCCATGCCGACCTAGGATCCATCCATGCAACCACGCACGCCAAACCGCCAAATTGCCCTTGGGGACACCCGTACCGGGATCATCCGCATCGGCGGAGGTCTGCCAGTAGATCATCCGATGGCGGACGGGTCCAAGGCCGCGGCCCCGATCAGCGTCCAGACCATGACCGCCGGGTACACGCACACGATTGATAAGTGCGTCGCCGAGATCCACAAGCTGACCGCAGCGGGCGCTGACATTGTCCGCGTCGCCGTGCCTGAGAAAAAAGACACCGAGGCACTCGCCGAGATCCTTCGGCAGACCACCGTGCCGATCGTCGCCGATGTGCATTTTCATTTCAAGCGTGCGCTCGAAGCCGTCGAGGCGGGCGTGCACAAGATCCGGCTCAACCCAGGCAACATCAACGACCGCGCTCAGGTCGAGCAGGTCATCGACGCGTGCAAGGATGCGAGTATCCCCATCCGCATCGGCGTCAACGAAGGCTCGATCATCGAACGCAAGGACAAGCAGGCCCGCGCCAAAGAACTCGGCGCGGTCTTTAGCGAGAACAAGCACGGGTACATGCTCGCCATCATGATCGCCAAGCTCGAAGAGTATCTTGATATCTTTTACGAGCGGGATTTCTTTGACATCGCGATCAGTGCCAAGTCAATGGACGCGGCGTTGGTGATCGACGCCTACACCGAGATCGCCAAGCGATTCCCCCACCCTTTGCACCTCGGCGTGACGCACGCGGGGCCAAAGGAGACCGGGTGCATCCGCTCGGTGGTTGCTCTTGGCACCTTGATGGCCAACGGGGTGGGTGACACCATCCGCATTTCGTACGCGAATGATCCGATCTTTGAGGTCGAAGACGGGCTCGAGCTGCTTTACACACTCGGGTTGCGTGAACGCATCGGGGCCGAGCTGATCGCGTGCCCGACCTGCGGCAGAATCCAAGTCGACCTTTTCACACTCGTCCAAGAGGTCAACGAGAAGCTCTCGGCGGAGATCGTCGTCCCGATGAAGGTCGCGGTCATGGGGTGCGTGGTCAACGGTCCGGGCGAGGCAGAGGGCGCGGATGTCGCGGTCTTTGCGGGCGATCGCAAGGGCATCATCTATGTGCAAGGCGAAAAGGTCGCAACCGTTGGCGAGGATGAAATCCTCGATCGGCTTCTGAGCGAATGCCGAGCGTTCCAAGACCGCGTGCGTTCCGGTGAAGCAACCCTCGGGCAAAAGCGGGTTGATATTGTGCCGCCCGATCCTGAGGGCGAGCTCGGATCGGGTTGGGAGAAGATGGCAGCCGAACGGATCGAAAAATCTGGACATACGCCGTTGACCATCGAAGGGCAGTGATCAACCCAACGCTTTCGATCAACGGTTCTGTATCTTATTGAGAGCCATTCAAGAGCTCATGGGCGCAGATTGAAGGGCTCATCACCAGCCCGACCGGAGAGCTCAGCCCTGCTTTGATCGATGATTGCCGCAGTTTTTTAATCTGTGATCGAGAGTATCCGAGCTTGTGAACGATTTTTCGGAACGCGAGTTCGCGCGGGTCCATCCGCCGAGCGCGCCGGTGTGAGAAAACAACACCCGCGACCACGATCAGGACCAACCCCAAGCCGAAAAGCCCGATCGGGAAGTTGCCCGAATCTTGGGCAACCGGTGCGGGTGAAGCCGGGAACACGACGGGGACATGGGCATCAATCTGCATCAGCGTACCCTCTCTGCGTTCTCAGCCTCGATCTCGACGAGCAACCGATTGGCACACCGCGACGCCCGATCACGGACTTGTTCATCTTTGTCATCGACCGCGAGGTGTGTGATCCTCTCGACGAGCGGGTTCCAGGTGGTGCCCAGCACCCCACGGGCAGCGGTGACCACGGTGCGTTGCGCCGCCCACGCGCCCGCGAGCCGATGCTCGATGCGTTTGTCATCGAGCATGGAAACCAGCCCATCACCCGCATCGCGTGCGTTGTTTGGGTCCTTGGAGGATCCCAAAGAGATCACCCGGCGGATCGCGTTGGCGCGTACGCGATGCGAAGGATCGTCCTTGAGTTCAAGGATCACCGCTGGCGATTCATCAATCGCCTCGACCGCGTTTGCACGCACACGATCATCCTTATGCGTGAGCGATTGACGGATCATTCGGCGTGCTGAATCGGTGTCCACCTGCCCGAGTGCGCAGACAGCTGTTGCCAGCGTTTTGGCATCCGCGGTTTCGTCTTGCACAATACCGATCAAATCGAGCTCGAATCGTTTGTGAAGCCCCAACGCCCGCACAAGCATCAGCCCGTCGCAGCAGGTGTCTGGATCGGTGAGCCGATCCCGGATGAGCCGGACAAAGCCGCCGGGGTCCTTGGCGTGCATCCTGCGGGCGTGAAGCCGAGATGCCGGCGATTCGAGCTGCCAGGGCGAGATGCGCTCGGCTTCCTCGCGTGCTACCCGCCGAACCCAGGAGTTGGCCGATCGAAGATTGACGCGTGTGATCTTGTCGCGGTGCGCCCACGCGGGCTTGGCAAACTCCACCGGTTGCAACCCAACGCTGGACCACCGGACGGCGACCCCGCGCGCGATCGAATCGTTCTGGTCATAGAGAAAATCGACCAGATCTGCCCCGTCTGCCAGTTGTGCTGCATGGCGTCGAACGCATGGCGACTCATCGCCGAGTGCTGCGTCGATGTACAACCGCCGAGTCGGTTCATCGGTGCCCGCATAGTGCATCAGCCTGAGCAGCCCGACCCTTGATCGCTCATCAAGCATGGCAAACACGCGAGGCGTGGGCAAAAATCCGTTCTCTTCCACCGTCGGTTTCCCGCCGATGACCCTCGAGTTGTGGCGGATCGCGCCCAGTCGCTCGCCCCGCTTTGGACGGGCACCAAGGGTGGCGTGCTCGAGCACGACCTGGTGCTCTTCGAGGGTTTCTGCGATCAAGAGCCGATCTGAAGCTGCTTGTGTGAGCGGACCAATCACCACCCACCGCAGCGCACGCTCGCGGAGAATCGGGACCGCGGATCGGCGGAGCACGGTCCGCATCGGCGAATGGCTCGGGTGCTGGTTCTGGGCGAGCAATCGACGCATTTTGTTTGAGGCGGCGTGCTCCATCGGGGTCTGCGCAGCGCGATCCATCAGCAACAACGCTGCGAGCAATGCCGATCGGCATCGGTGTGAAGAAAATGACCAGGCAGCGTCGGCGATGGATTCAAACAGCGTGCATCGCTCGAGCTCGATCACCTTGGGGTCGGCGTGCAGCGTGACCTTCGGGCGAGCGGCCAACTCGGCGAGTTCGTCGCCGAGCATCGCACGCGGGAGGTGCTCGAGCATGGTCACGCAGAGCCGAAGCAACGCACGGTCTGCTGCAACTCGAACACTCTGCTGTTCATCACAGAGCATCTCGCAGACCACGGGACCGAATGCGGGATCCGCGGTATCTTCGGCAACCGCCACCGCCGCGAGCCTCGCTCCCGGAGTCGGATCATCCTTGAGCCGCTGCACAACATCAATCCAACGCTGACGCCCGAGTGAAACAGCGACCTTGCGGACCGGGTCAGAAAGCTGAAGCCAACCACGAGCCAAAGCAAGCAACGCCTCATCCGCAAATCGAGCCCGCCATCGCCCGCCGACGCCGGTAAGGAGTTCAAGTGGGCTCGAAGCGTGGGCATTCGCCTTGTCTTTGGTGGCCAAACCTGCAATTTCTATCAACCGCCATGCATGGGCATCGCGTTCGTGGATAGGTGCAACAAGAATCGCATCCCCAAGCGCAGCAACTTGTTGTCGCAACGGCAGTTTGCGCACAATGCGCTCGAGTGATTCTTGATGTGGATGGCTGTTCTTCAACTGCAGTTCCTTCAATCGGTCGCCATGAGTATAGGAGAAATCTTTCCCAAATGCACTATTTGTAGTGGATTGATCATGGTGGAATCGAATATCTTGTGCACTTGCAAAGTTGAGGGTTGATTCACACCATGCTTGCATCCGCAGTACAGGGTCCTCGGGACAGTTCCCTCGGGTGCATCGTGAACAGCCCATCGCTCAGGATGCGGTGACGACTCGACTTGGCCACATCATCCACCCATATCCGGGGGCTCCGCCCGGGTGTGACAGGCATGGAAGGAATCCATGGCCCAGATCCAATCATCGTTTTCAAACACACCAAGCAGCACATCCGCGAAAACATCGAGCCTTCAGAACTACCACGCGGCCCTCTACTCCCGCCCGGTACACCCCGAGCTGTTCGATATCCGCGATCGCAGGCATATCCAGTTCGGGCCCTATTCCTTTGAGGGATGGCTGATGCCCGGTGCCCACGCGTGCCGGTTCGAGATTTCTGGTGCGTGTGCCGTCGAGATCGTGACCGAAATGCCTGGCGGGCTGCCCGAGACCGGGATCGTGGAACGATTCTTGTGTGCAGGCGAACGCGAGTTTGAGCACCAGTTCGCACGATCCAAGCTCAACTACATGACCAGTGTCCAGACAGAGCAACTCAGCGAGAGCCTGTACCGAACCAACTACGACGAGCTCGATGAGTTCGCCCGTGAGGAAGAGGCGCTTGTCCACCGCTGGACCGATGAGGTCGGCCCGTGCATGAGCATACTCGATATCCAACGACTGGCGACCGAGATCCAGACCCAGAGCTACCACCTCATTGCCCGCGAAGGGTTGATCCTTCGGACGCAATCGGTGTTTGAGCATCTCTAAACTTGCATCCCACGCGGTGACTATTCGGCTGAATGGTCGAGGACCATTGCTACGGGGTGCGCCAGAAATAGAGGCATGGCCGTGCGTCACCGCATTCTGATCATTCTCGACCCGGATTCGTCCGGGTTTTTTCGTGGATTCGGGCGATCTAGAGGCGGAAATGGACGATCTGGGGACTATGCTTTGCGCGATGAACGATTTATTCGCCCAACACAAATGGTTCCAGCGGTTTGCATGCCGCGTCCAGGTGGTTTCGAGCCGCCGAATTATGATGCCCCGCTGAGGGCCCGGGCGTTTGTGCCCAGCCGACTCGCGGGGTGATGATTTGCCCGAGCCATCCGGGATCGCCGATCCCATCCACTGAACATCCAGAGATTCAACCCGCGGGCATTTCGCCGGCGGAGGAGTTGTCAAGCCATGTCCGAAACCAAAGCCAAAGACGAAACCAAGCCAAACTATAAAAAATCCCTCAACCTGCCCAAGACCGCCTTCCCGATGAAGGCCAACCTTGTACAGAACGAGCAGGCATCGATCAAACGATGGAACAAACTCGCGAATAAAGAAGGCCTTTACAAGGCAATGATGGACACCGCCAAGGGACGCAAGAAGTTCGTGTTCCACGACGGACCACCGTACGCCAACGGCTCGATCCATCTCGGGCACCTGATGAACAAGTGTCTCAAGGACTTTGTCACTCGATCAAAGTTCATGGATGGGTACGACTGCCCGTTCGTGCCTGGGTGGGACTGCCACGGCTTGCCAATCGAGCACAAGGTGATGACCGATCTGGTTGATTCGGGCAAGGCTAAGAAGCTCGAGACACTCGATGATGACACCCGACGAACCGCTGTGCGTAAAGAGTGCCAGAGCTACGCCGCCAAACAGGTGAAACTTCAGAGCGGGCAGATGGAACGCCTCTTGACGGTCGCGGATTACAAAGACCCGTACCTCACGATGAACCCGCGCTTCGAGGCGTCGGTGCTCGAAGTGCTCTCCGGCTTGTGCGCACAAGGGCTGGTGTACAAGGCCCTCAAGCCCGTGCACTGGTCGATCGCTTCGGAAACGGCGCTCGCCGATGCGGAGCTGGAATACCAAGAACGCGAAGACTTGTCGGTGTATGTCGATTTCGAAGCGGCCGACGGCGACGCGGTGTACGAGGCGTTTGGGATCGAAGAGGGCGCACGCCCCGGTTCAAAGCCGAGCTTTATGATCTGGACGACAACCCCCTGGACCCTGCCGGCCAACCTTGCCATTGCGGTGCATGAAAAGTTCGAGTATTCACTCGTCCGCGTCGACGGGAACCTCACCGTGATGGCGACCGAACTGGTCGCCAAGGTCTGCAAGGGCGCCAAGAGCGAGGATGTCGAGACGCTCGCAACGACCAGCGGCACCAAGCTGCTCGGGCTGCGGTACAAGCACCCGCTGCGTGAAAACGCCCCCACCCCGATCGGCGAGCCCGACGCGGATACCACCAGCTGCTACACGATCGTCAGCGCCGATTATGTCACACTCGAAGACGGCTCGGGCTTGGTGCACACCGCGCCGGGGCACGGCAGCGATGACTACCTGACCGGACTGCGCGTGGGCTTGCCCGTGTACTGCCCGGTGCTCGGCGATGGGACTTATGATGAAACGGCTCCGGAATGGCTCGCCGGGATGTCCATCTGGGACGCCAACGATCTGGTCGCCAAGAGGCTCACCGAGTCGGGGCATATGTTCCATGCCCAGAAGTTCATGCACAGCTACCCGCACGACTGGCGGACAAAGACACCCGTGATCTTCCGATCCACCGAACAGTGGTTTGTGGATGTCAACAAGCCAACGAAGCGTGAAAACAAGGGGCTCCGTGAGATGGCGCTCGCATCCACCCAGGACGGCGGCACGGTCTCGTTCGTGCCCGCGTGGGGGCGCAACCGCATGCGTGGCATGCTCGATTCGCGCCCGGACTGGTGCATCAGCCGTCAGCGTGCGTGGGGATTGCCGATCCCGGCGTTCACCATGCCCGACGGAGGCGCGTTCATGACCGAACGCTCGTCCAAAGCGGTCGCCGATGTGGTGCGTGCGCATGGGTCCGATGCCTGGTTCAAGGAATCGCCCGAGTTCTTGCTCGCGGATTACGATGCATCAAGCGATGCCGATGCTCCAGAGGCGCTCCGCAACGGCAGTGTTTCATTTGGCGATCTCGTCAAGGGGCGCGACATCCTCGATGTGTGGTTCGAGTCGGGATCATCGTGGAACGCGGTGATGCGCCAGCGCTCGGACGGGCAGGACTTCCCGATCGATCTGTACCTCGAGGGATCCGATCAGCACCGCGGGTGGTTCCAGCTGTCGCTGCTGCCATCGCTTGGGGTGATGGGCAAGCCAGCGTTCAAGACACTGCTCACGCACGGGTTCATGGTGGACAAGGACGGCAAAAAGCTGTCCAAATCAAAGGGCGCTGCGCTCAAGGATTTGTTCGATCGGTACGGGGCGGATGTGCTCCGCTGGTGGGTGTGCTCACTTGCCTACGAGAACGATGTCAAGGTGGACGAAGAGTTCTTCAAGCTCGCCGGCGAGAACTACCGCAAGGTCCGCAACACGATGCGGTTCATGCTCAGCAACCTCGACGGGTACACCCATGAGCAGAGCGGATCGTTCGATCCGCACTCGCTTGAGGCGTGGGTGCTCTCTGAGTTTGATGCCCTAAGCAGCCGGGTGGTCAAGGCGTACAACGAATACGCGTTCCACGAAGTGCACAAGCTGATCTACAACTTCTGCAACACGACGCTCAGCGGGCAGTACCTCTCTGCGGTTAAAGATCGACTCTACTGCGATGCGACGGATTCCACTCGACGGACGCAGACCCAGCGGGCGCTGTTCATCCTGACCGATGGGCTCTGCCGACTGCTCGCTCCGATCATGTGCCACACAAGCGATGAGGCATTCCGTGCTTTGCACAAAATTGATCCGAAGGATGCAGAGCATTGCGTGCACCTCACGCGGTTCCCTGCTCCAACCGGAGTTGTGGCCGCCGATGGCTGGGCAGGCACACACGCGTTGCTCGACAACGCGAGGCGGATACTTGAAGATGCCCGCGCAACACGCGGCATCGACAACCCGCTCGATGCCGGGCTCCGGGTCGCGGATCCTGAGGGCGTTCTCGCAGCGTATTGCATGGATGACCTTGCGGACCTGTGTGGCGTGTCACGCTTCATGATCAGTGAATCCGGCGAGACGATCGTTGACGATCTCTCTGATGAACCGCGATGCGATCGGAGCTGGAAGCGTGACGGAACGGTCAAGCTGCGGGCCGATGGCGGAATGCTCTCTGATCGCGATGCCAACGCGGTCGGGGTCGAATAGCGTTCACTCGGCAAGTCCGAAAACACACGGTGCATTCCGTTTGTAGGATGTTGTGCGCACACGCGGGCAGGAATATGCCCGCGTGTTGCGTTTGGGCATCATGCACTTGAAATCGGCTATGAACTGGGCGAATAGTGAGGTGATGACCAATGAAAACACCAACGATCCGACACCAAACCCCGCACCCGGCCGCAAGCAGGTTGTCCGCCCCCCGGGCGTGCACTCACCACGCGAGGTGGACGCGTCTGTCGAGAGTTCGCAACACCTGACCACCCTTGCGCATGAACTGAGCAACATGCTCGACGGTTCGATGCGTTGGCTCGGGCTTGCTGCGGCTGCGTTGCCCAAAGAGGAACGGTCCAAATCGGTCAATGAGCTAAACCAAGCACGCGAGCAGATCAACACCGTGCAATCCACGCTCGAGCGGATGAGCACCATGGTCAACGCGGCGTTGCGATCAAAGTCGGTCCCGATCGGATCACCGATCCTCGGCGTGTCGAGCGTGATCAGCATCGCGATGGCGATTGACCATGCTGTTGATGTTGTCCGCCCGCACGCATCGCAAGCGGGCGTTCGGATCGATGTGCGGATTGAGCCAGACGCCGGGCGCTCTCCCGCCGGGCCGATGTACACGGTGCTTCTCAACGGGCTTTTTAACGCGGTGCAATCCATCGGGCGCGCAACGCAGGCCGATGCGCTCGATCCGGGCGGGCTGATCGAGATCATTGCCAAGCTTGATCGCAAACGCGACGAGGTCGTGATCGAGATGAAAGACGACGGCGTCGGCATCGCTAGCTCGATGAGAAACAACAAGGCTTTCCAACACGGCGCAACAACGCGTGACGATGGGCACGGGATGGGGCTGGCGATCAGCCATCAGATCATCGAACAGCTCGAAGGAATCATCACACTCTGTGCCCGCGAGGATCGCACCGACACGCTCCGCCCCGGAGCGATATTGCGGATCTCGATCCCGATTCAGTCCGAAGACGATGAGCTGATCGGATAATCATGAGCGAGCATCCACGGATTCTAATCATTGATGACGACACGATCGTCGCCGATTCGCTGGTCGAGTTTTTCAACGCCGAGGGGTGCAACGCGGTTGCTGCCTACACCCCGAGCGATGCGATGGCGCTGCTCGCCCAATCCAATGACAACCCGGCGGGCGTGTTTCAGGTGGTGATCTGTGACATTAACCTGCCCGAGATCGGCGGGATCGAACTGCTGCGAAAGATCACCCAGGAGCACCGCCAAGCCGCGGTGATCATGCTCACTGGATACGGCACCATCGAGAGCGCGGTCGAAGCGCTCCGAATCGGCGCGGTCGACTTCTTGACCAAGCCGGTTATCGACGACGAACTCCGCATCGCCCTCCAGCGAGCGCTGCGCCAGCATGAGCTCCAACGCGAGAATACAACCCTGCGATCAAGGCTCGAGGATGAATGCGGGCTTGACAACATCGTGGGCAACGATCATCGAATGCAGAAAATTTACGAGACCATCCGCGCGGTCGCACCCTCGCGGACCACGGTCTTGATGACCGGCGAGAGCGGCGTGGGCAAGTCCATGATCGCCAGCGCGATCCATCAGTCCTCAACACGCAACGCAAAGCCCTATGTCGAGCTCGCCTGCGGCTCAATACCCGAGACCCTTCTCGAGAGTGAGCTGTTCGGGCATGTCAAGGGCGCCTTCACCGGTGCGCACGCGGATAAGCAGGGCAAGTTTCTCGCAGCGGACGGCGGGACACTCTTTCTCGACGAAATCAACAGCGCCTCTCCGGGTATGCAGCTCAAGCTGCTCAGGGTTTTGCAGGAACGCCGGTTCGAGCCGGTCGGATCCAATGAAACGATCGAGGTCGATGTCCGTGTGATCCTCGCGAGCAATCAACCGCTCGAAGAGCTTGTCGCGTCGGGCGATTTTCGTCAAGACTTGTACTACCGGATCAATGTGATCAAGATTGAGATGCCGCCCTTGCGTGAGCGGATAGGCGATATCGAATCGCTCGCAACCCATTTTCTTGAGATGCAATCACAAGAACTCGGCAGGCGGTTTACCGGCTTTACCGCCGAGGCGCTCGATGCATTGCGCAGGTACACCTATCCGGGGAATGTCCGCGAGCTCTCCAACCTCGTTGAACGGGCTGCCGTGCTGTCTCGATCGTTGACGATCGGCATTGAGGACTTTCCCCAGCACCTCACAGACCGGTCCCCCGATGCACCGCTGGGCATGGGCGCTGCGATCGGCATCAACCCCGCGAACGATTCATGGAAACCGATGACGCTCAGCGATGCACTCATCAAGCCCGAACGCGAGATCATCCTCCAAACCCTGCTCGCCAATGACTGGAATCGTCAGCAGAGCGCCGAGA
This sequence comes from Phycisphaerales bacterium, assembly GCA_029260265.1. Classification (GTDB taxonomy): domain Bacteria; phylum Planctomycetota; class Phycisphaerae; order Phycisphaerales; family UBA1924; genus UBA1924. The sequence continues at coordinate 822,597 of JAJDDO010000024.1, read as the reverse complement.
TCCTCGGGATCAATCGCACGACGCTCTACAAAAAAATGAAAGCGCTCGGCATCGACCCCTCTGACCATGCTCAGGCAGGGTGAGCCGAATCAAGGGCAACCCGCATTGAACAGCGCGAGGTATGCGAACACATCCTGCAGATTCAGCACCCCGAACGGCTCGGTAAGATCCGCCTGCGGATCCTCCGCGTTGTACAGCCCAAGGTACGCGAACACATCCTGAAGATTCAAGTCTCCCTCGCCGGTGAGATCGGCGGGGCAACACCCCTCACCAGAGAGCGTACAGAGTTCGATCTGTACAAACTCATTGGGCTCCACATTCCCATCGCCGTCCTGGGTCGCCGGCACCTGATTGGTAATCTCCAGCGTGCTGCCGTCCGCTGTGCCGTAGCTCAATACCGCAAGCGAAACAGACTCAGGGACATTCCCGAACTGGCCGGCGAGATCAATCGTCGCCTCTAGCACCGAACCGGAACTCAGCTGCGTTGCGCCGAGTGCATCAAACCATCCGTTCCATCCGTTGTCGTTTTCATTCCCGATGAATGCGTCCCACGCCGCGACCTGCCCGTTCTTGCCCCACATCGCCTGCTGCATCGCTCCCGGCGACTGGGCGAGCACCAAGAACCGATCATGCCCATTGCCTGCGGGTGTGCAGGCGAGGTACAAAAGCTCGCCGTCGAATCCGGCCCAGAGGCTAACTCCGCTGTTGGTGCTGATCAACTGCGCCTGGGCATCGAGTGTGCCGTCGATCACAAAGGGCGTTGCGCCTGATCCGGCTTCGACCACAAAGTGCCAGTCCTGCCCATTATTGTTATCCCAGTTGCCGTTGCCATCGTTGAATGCGAGATCAAGCATCGATGCAGAGGACGGCACAGAAACCGTTGCCGCAAAGGAACCATCGGCGTCAGGATCGAGCATCTGCACATCCGGCAGTACGCTTACCCAACCATCAAACCCGTAATGAAGAGAGATCGAACCCGCCGACCCAATCGGTCCTCCCGTTGGATCGTACGAAACGGTGACCTGCTGCCCCGCCTGAACAGGATCCGGCGAGACCGCAACCGATGCCGAGCCCCCACCGCCGGTTCCATCGCCTACCCAGACATGCTGAATATCTGAACGCTCGATGTTGCCGCTGGTATCGCGGGCCTCGACATAATAATCAATCAAGACACTCGATTGCCCGGTGATCATCGCTCCGTAGCGTTGCGCCTTGCGTGTTGCCAGGAGCACGCCGGCGGGTGTGGGCACAGGGGCAGAACTCATCGCGGCGCTCTGCCATGCGCCGACCTCACCACCCCCCGCGAAGGTTTCATTCTCGATCGACCCGAGCGGATTCACGCCGTCCGCATCAACACGCCAGTGCAGCGTGACCTGATCAACCGCGGTGTAATCATCGACGAGCGTCCAGACCTCGAAATCACTCGGCTGAGGGACCGAGCCAAACTCGACCTCTCCGGGGTTGTATGGTTCGCGTTGAGGCACAAAGATCGTCGGCGCGGTCTGGTCGGAGAACGATCCGATCGAGGAATCAACAATCGCGACAACTTCATTGCCCGCACGCGTCGGGTTCGAGTCCCAGACCTCTGTGCCGTCCCAGTACCAATAATCCGACGCCTGCGCGACAAGCATCCACCGCCAGGCTCGATGCCGTGCATCGCCCGATCCACTGATCAACTGGTCGATCGTTGACTGGTCTGCAGGATCGAGTGGGTTCGCGTGCTCGAGCGTGCTCAACGCGTTACGCGCCGACACCAGGGCAGCCCAAGAGTTGATATCCGGCGAAACCGCCCCCGCAGCAACATCACCTCCGAGCCACTTCTTGAACTCGGGATCACCCGAATCAGCGCCCGCCCACGAGCCGTCCTCGATGTGGATGACATCGCTGATCGCAGGTGGAAACCGGTCGAGGTAATCGTCAACCGTGGAGACATTATAATCCGGATCGTTTGCGACCCAGTTGACCATATTCTGGAAGTTATGGTGGTAATACCCCTCCGAGCCGCCGCCGAAGTTGTCGCCGTCGTGATGAAGCACCACGAACATCGGATGGGAAGCATCTGTATTATCCGGGAGGTACGCATCCATAACCTGGTCATAGAGGAACGCGCCGTACCCGCCGCGCCCGTCCTCGTTCCCCTCGTACCTGGCTGCGGGCACCGCGATGATCTTGGAGATCGCTCCGGTGTCCGGGTTCACATGCTGGGCATAGTGTGGCTGGTAACCAAAGGGAACCGACACCTGCGAGGGCGCCCAGAGATTCTGCAACTGCACCCATCGCCCACCGGTGCTCGCCGGATCTGGGTTGATCTGATCCGCGCGGTTCGGGCGGGCGACGCCCGTTGAATCGGTATGCGGATAGCCTTGGGCAGCGCGATCGAAGTGGAAGTTATCAACAAGCACCCATTCAAGCCCGGCTTCAACAAGTGCCGGAATCATCCGGGTGCTGAACGCGGTCTCAGGCGGGAAGAGCCCCTCGGACGAACCGCTTGTCGAAAACGCGCTCTGGCGAACACGATCGTGCATCGCCAGTTGCAGCATGATTGATTTCTCATCAATCAACGGCATCAACGGATGAAAATATCCAAACCCGATCATCTCGAGCCTCGGGTTCCCCAATGCGGTGTAGTTGCTCGTGGGTGAACCCGATTGCTCTGATGTATATGCCCAATCCCAGTTGTTCCATATTCCGCCGTTGATCCCCGAGCCTTCGAGCGAATCAAGGTTCTCAATCAGCGAACCCGAAAAGCTGACATGGGCACCGAGGTTGGCAAGCCCCGACCCGGCATCAACCGCGTTCTTGGGCCAATCGATGTATGGGCCCAGCCGTTGATTGTGGATGTCCGGAACCGAGTAGCTGAAAAACGGATCAGCCCCAAATGGGTTGAGGTCGGGGGCATACTTTGGCTGATGCATATGCCAGAGGAACCCGATCTCGATCGGCTCCTCAGCATTCACATGGGGCGTTATAGACACTGAGATCGAAACGCAAGTACTGATCGATAAATAAGATAGCTTCCGCATCATTCGACGGCTCCTCATTGGTATGCGGTTGAGTATACCGGAACACACGCCACAATGAAAGCCCTTTCGTGACCAATGCGAGCCACCATCACTTCAAGCACGCCGGGGGCAAAGCTTGGTCAGCCCTTGATCCGCCCGACCAAGGAAGCCGCCTTCACTTCGACGCCCTTGAGGATTGAGTTGAGCATGTCGCGGTTGGGTGCATATTCCTTGGCGGTGGTCATCGAGACCCATTCCTTATCCACCAACTCGGCAAAGTGCTGGGTGAATGAGATCATCCCCTCTTCGCGGCTCGTCCCGACCACGGCTGGAAGATCAGAATCACGCTCATCTCGGATGAGCTCGCGCACGGTCGGCGAGGTCAGCAATACCTCAACCGCGGGCACAACCTTCGTGCCGACGATCTCGGCGTTTGAAGGCACCAATCGCTGAGCACAGATCGCCTTGAGCGTGCTCGCCAATGAGTTGCGGATGAAACTTCGCTCATCCTGAGGGAAAAACTCGAGCATCCGCCCGAACGCGCCCATTGTGTCGGCGGTGTGCAGGGTCGCGAACACAAGGTGCCCGGTCTCCGCGGCCTGGATCGCGCTGAGCACCGTTTCTTGATCGCGCATCTCGCCAATGAAAATCACATCCGGATCCTGACGCACCACATGACGCAAGGCCTCATGAAAATCCACCACATCTATCCCGATCTCGCGTTGCGAGATGATGGACTTCTTGGACATAAAGCGGTACTCGACCGGGTCCTCGATGGTGATGATGTTCTCTGACCGCATCGCGTTAACCTCGTCAACCATCGCGGCGAGGGTGGACGACTTGCCCGACCCGGTCACCCCGACGATCAGCACAAGCCCCTCGCGTTCTCGATGAACAATCTGTGAATACACAGGGGGCAGGTGGAGTTCTTCATAGCTCGGGATCTCGGCCTTCACCCGGCGGATCGCGGCGTGCGTGTGGTTCCCGGAGCGGAGCATGTTGATCCGGAATCGATCGCCACCGCCGGCGTCGGTGTCTTCGAGATGCCAAGCAAAGTCAAGATCACCGGTTTCATCAAAGCGTTTTTTCTGGACATCGCTGAGCAACGGATCGAGCAGGTGGTCCGCCTCATCCTCTGAAACAGGGTCAGAATCAATGGGCTTGAGCGCCCCGCCGATGCGGTAGGTAGGCGGAATCCCGACCTTGATATGCAGATCAGAGGCATCAAGACGCCCCATCGCAGAAAGGAGTTTTTTGATGTTCAATGCGCCCTTGATCATGATGCCCTCGTTTCTCGTAACAGTCCGCCTCCGCGCATTGTATATCAAACGCTCCTCTTTGTACACGCCAAAGATGAGGGATCCGGATGAACAATCTTGGTAGAGCGTGTGCCTACTCTCGGCAGGTTGTATCGATCCGCTCGCCCTTGGCGATGGATCGGATCACCCTGGCAGCCCGCTTATTGCGGTGCTGACCAATCTGGGCGAGGAACTTGGGCTCATCCTCGACAAAGATCACCGCCGGTTCTGATGCCGGCTGAGTGGTGACGAGCATGTCCCCGACCTGCATTTGACCGAACTCCTCCATCGTGATCGTGGTGCTGGCGAGCACCGCGGACACCCCAACACCCGCGTGATCGAGCGATTCGGCGATCCGGTCTGTATTGGCAACATCATCCTCTGTCCGCTTGACCGCGAACCAACTCTGGCTCGACAGGTCCCCCATCACCGGCTCGATCACATTGTACGGGATGCACAGATTCATCGTGCCCGCACGCGATGACATACGCACCTCGAGCCCGATCACCATGACCACCTCGTTGGGCGGAACGATCTGGACAAGTTGAGGGTTGGACTCGTGGGCGACGATCTCAAACTTCAGCGGGAGGACCGATTCCCACGCTTCGGAGAGCGAGGCCAAGCCACGCCCGAGGACATTGGAAATCAATCGCTGCTCGATGGCGGTCATCGGGCGTTGGGGGATAAAGAGGTCTTGGTTGGTCCCGCCGAGCAACCGGTCGATCACCGGGTAGATAATCAGCGGAGAGATCTCCAGACACATCTGCCCCTCGAGCTTGTCGGACTGGATGAGGTTGTAGCTGGTCGGGTTGGGCAGCCCAGAGACGAACTCGCCGTAGGTCATCTGCTCACATGCCGCCACGCGTACCTCGACGATCGTGCGGAGGAACCCGGAAAGAGAGGCCCCGAAGTTTCTCGCAAAGGTTTCATGGAGCGATTCGAGCGCGAGCATCTGGTCCTTTGACACACGCTCGGGGCGTTTGAAATCGTACTGGCGGATCTCGATCTGATCCAGATCCATTTTGGAGCGTGTGAAGATCATCGGGCCGTCGGACCCGGTGGTCTCTTCTTCCGCCGGTTCAACCGCCGAGAGCAGGGAATCAATCTCATTTTGATCGAGCATGCTCATCGAAAACGCTCCGCGTTCATGGCGCAACAAGCCCCAAACGGTCCAATCCGTGGGTTCTGTATCGGTCGTGTGGTCCGGATATCTTGATGTTTCGCCCTGAGAACGGGTGGGCATGAAATAATGGACCGATCCGGGCAGTTTGGACCGCGTGGACCAATGATTGCTGCAAGGAGCCGCGCTGATGAACCCAAGATTGATTCGACTATTCGTGCTACCCCTGCTTGCGGCGATGGGTCTGCTTGCGAGCCAAAGCTTTGCCCAGATGGGGTTCGGGGTTTCACATGTCGATGTCTCTAGTCAATCTTCGGTGGATCGTGTTGCCCCGGGCGACCGATTTGTGATCGCGGTGGTGCTTGATCATGACGACCATTACCACTCACACCTTCATGAACCAATTATCCCCGCAGAGATGGGTGACTTCACTGCCATTCCAACCACTATTCAACCCACAGAGACCGAGGGGCTGAGCTTCGGGCAGATCCAATGGCCAACCGTCCACAGTGTCCCGGTCAACTTTGGCTTTGCGAACGGCCCGGTGCAGTACCAAGTCTACTCGGGAAAGGCGATCGCCTACATCCCGGTACTCGTAGATGATCAGGCAGAAGTTGGCGATCGAACAATCGAGATCGCGGTGAACTTTCAGGCGTGCAACGACACGACCTGTGACCCGCCAAGCCGTAGATCCCAATCGATCTCCTTCACCGTAGATCCAGATGCGGGCTCTCAAATCACGACTCATGAGCTTTTCAACGGATTCGATCCGTCTGTATTTGCGGATGCCAAGGCTTGGGGTGAGGGTGCGCTTGATGCGGTCGTGACCGAATCTACCAAGCCCGATCGCAGGTTCTTCGGATTGTCCTTGCCACCGATTCATTCCCCTTTGGGGGTTGTGGTGCTTGCGCTCAGCGCGGCGATCGGTGGATTTGTCTTGAACCTCACTCCTTGCGTGCTCCCTGTTATCCCGCTAAAAATCATGACCATCAGTGCTCACGCCGGTGAGAAAAAATCAAAGGCCTTCAAGCTCGGACTCTCGATGGCGATCGGTGTTGTCGCGTTCTGGACCGCAATCGGGATACCCGTGGCGTTCTTTGCTTCGGTGACTGACCCATCGATCATCTTCTCGTACTGGTGGGTGACCGGCGGGATCGGATTGATGATCGCGTTGATGAGCATCGGGATCATGGGCTTGTTTCAGATCAAGTTGCCTCAATCGGTGTACAAGGTCAATCCGCAGGCCGACTCGGTGCAAGGATCGTTTGTGTTCGGGATGATGACCGCGGTGCTCGGGCTGCCCTGCTTTGGGTTCGTTGCCGGTGCGCTTCTTGCGGGCTCGGCGACCATGCCCCCCGCATTGGTGATGACGATTTTCATTTTCCTCGGCGTGGGAATGGCCCTGCCATATCTCGTGCTCGCGATTTTCCCAAAGATGGTTGAGAAAATTCCCCGAACCGGTCCGGCAAGTGAACTGGTCAAGCAGGTCATGGGGCTGCTCATGCTTGCAGCAGCTGCCTACTTCCTCGGAACATCGGTGATTGCACTCGGCAGCGAGTTCCAGTGGACCTTCCCCTGGTGGGGCAAGGCTGTTCATTGGTGGGTGATCGGGCTCATGGGGATGGCTGCCGGGTTGTGGTTGCTTGTGCAGACCATCCGCATCACCAAGCGGGTCGGTCCACGATTAAGCTTTGCTGTACTCGGCGTGGTATTCGCACTCAGCGGATCGGCGGTAGCCTACAACCAGACCCACCATCTGCATGAGAACTATGTCCATAATATCTGGATGCCTTACTCCGAAGCAGCTTTGCAGACCGCCCTTGCGAGTGGGAATGTCGTCGTGCTTGATTTCACCGCCGAGTGGTGCCTGAACTGCAAGACCCTCGAAGCAGTGGTCCTGGGCAAGGATCCAGTGAAGTCGTTGCTGCTTGGCGATGATGTTGTGCCCATGGTCGCCGATGTGACCGGATCGACGGCTCCTGGTTGGCAAAAAATCAAAGAACTCGATCAGGTTGGGATCCCCCTGCTCGCGATCTTTTCGCCCGGGCAGCCCGATCCAATCTGGATGTCAAATGCCTACACCAGCAAGCAGGTCGCCGCAGCGATTAGGCAAGCAAAGGGCGAATCACAGATCACCCTTTCGGACCCTTGATCGACCAAGAACCCGCACCCGAGTCCTGATAATCGGCTGCGGGTCGCAGAATCCGCGAAAGTCGACAGGATGATGCCGAGATTGATTGACGAACACGGTTTTTGAGGATATCTTTCCACCCGATCGGCTTGCCCGGTCACAAGTGAATACGCGGGTGTAGCTCAGTGGTAGAGCGTCACGTTGCCAACGTGAATGTCGACGGTTCAAATCCGTTCACCCGCTTTCGTATATGCCTGGTACCCGTTGGTGCCAGGCATTTTTAATTGGCTGTTCCCCGCATCATCTGCCGCATGTAATCTTGGATGAAATAGTGTACTATGCACTCTCTCATTGGGAGCTGCCATGGACGAGGGCCAAGATCAAGATAAGCGCAGGCTGCAATCGGAACTCGACGAGCTGCGCCAGCGGTTTGACCAGCTCGCCGCTCGGATGGATACCCTCGAGCAACAGCGCGCCCCAGTGCCCGCTGCGAGCAAGCCGCCCGCTGCGGTATCGCTGGGACCAAAATCGTCACCAGCCGCGATTCCAGCTCAGAGATCGGCAGCACCAAGCCCTCCCTTCTCGCCCGTTGACCAATCCCGAAGTGAGGCTATCAAGCAGCGGCACCATCAGCCCGCGATGAAACCAAAGAAAGCTGCTCGACCAAGCTTCCAGAAGCCGGATTGGCTCAGCGGGACACGCGGGCTTATCTTCGGGATCTCGTTGATCGGCGTCATCATTTTTATTGTCGGCATCGCGTTCCTTTACAAGCTTGCGGTCGACAACGGATGGATCTCGCCGACCATGCGGGTTCTTGGAGGCGTTGGGCTTGGTGTCGTTCTGCTCGTCTGTGGCGAGGTGGTGCGAAGAAAGATCAACGCCCTGGCCTCATCGGGGATTTCGGCTGCGGGCATCGCGGCGATTTACGCGGCGATCTTTGCAGCGGCGAAGATGTACCAGCTCATCGATAGCCCCACCGCGTTCGCGTTCCTCGTTGCCATCACGGTGATCGGCGTGCTGCTCGGCTCGTTGTCAAATCGGGTGGTGCTCGCGATACTCTCGCTGATCGCCGCATTTCTCGTGCCTGTGCTGCTCTCTACCGGCGAGCCTTCATACATCGTCATGCCGGCGTACCTTATCTCGCTGCTGGCACTTGGGCTCTTCCTCTCTGGGTGGCGAGGCGGGGCGTACTCGTATGTTCGCAAGCTCGCTTGGTGGGGAACGGGCATCCTTGGGACGCTGTGGTTGCAAGACCGCTGTGTGGATGCGCCAACGAGTTCGCTGGTATTCTTGTCCACGGTGTGGCTGGCGACGGTTGTTGAGTTAGTCGTTTCGGCTCGGTTTATCACCACCATGCGAGATCGCACAAAGTGGACGAACACTTCACGGGCTGGGTTCCTCTTGGCGGAGGATGGTGAGAAGACCTTTGACCCACGAGCCTTGCTGTCAGCTGAGGCACGATGGATCAACTCGCTGTTCGGCGTGACCGCGTGGGCGGTCGCGATGGCGGCGTTGACGCTGCGGGAGATTCATTCTGATCTCGATTACCTTGCACCACTCGGGTTTGCGGTGGCCAGCATCGTCATCGCCTTCTTCACACTCACCAAAAAACGCGAAGGCGGCGGGCTCTGGGTCAAGCATGGATCACCACGCTCGGCGCTCGGCGCGGCGTTGGGCATCAATGGAACGCTCCTCGGTGTGGCAACGATCGCCACCGCGATGGGTGGATGGATGCAGGTGATGGCCTGGGCCATGGTCGGGCTCGCAGCGATTGAAACCGCGCGGCGCATCCGATTCCGTGCTGCCGGGATCTTTGGTCTCGCGATGTTCGGGCTCGCTCTGGGGCGTCTGGCATCATTCGATTTCCTCGATCATGTGATTGACGATCCGGACGGATCGGTGCTCTCTATTGGCTACTCAGTGTGGACATGGCAGATGCTCTTTGTCGGTGGTGCTTGCGTTGCGGCGGCATGGCGATCGCGGTACAAGGTCGAGGCTTCGATCACCGCGTGTCTCTCGATGTGGGTGATCGGCGGGAGCCTGATTCATCCACAATCAGCCTCCGAAACACTCGGCCCGGCATTGGTGTTGATCGCGATGGTTGCTGCTTGGTCCCGGGTTGTTTTCCCGATCGCGGCGGTGCTGATCAATGCGATTGTCCTCGCGAGCGTCGGCATAGGCATCGCGGTGCTTGGGCAGATCTCCGTTGAGCACAATCATCTCGTTCTGGATATTCAGGTAATCTCTCTTGTCATCGCGGGGCTCGGATGGGTTGGATTTGCCCTTCTTCCGGGGTCCGGATTTGTGCTGCGATTTAGTTCCGCAGCCGTTGCGATTGGCGCTTGGGGGATTGCCCTCTGGAGCCTTGATGCGCAGCTCGGCACATCTGAGGCATTGCTCTTTGAGTCGTTGTACGCCGCGGTGCTTGTCCTGATTGGGTTCAAGCTCACCCGGTGGTCGGTGATGGAAATCAGCGGTGTCCTCATCGGCGTGCTCACGCTTGGGTGGGCGGCCCATCAGGTCGTGATCGGGGAGCCCACATTCGACCAGCCGCCGCTGATCGGTACGGGGTTCTGGGCCACGATGATTCTGGTTTCGACGAGTATCTGGATTGTGCTCCGGCTCAGGAAACTGCACAAAGCCAAAGATGCCCCCCGCGTGCTTGGGTCCTTGCGGACTACGCTGGTGATGGTGCTCTTGGGGTTGGCGTGGGCGTTGCTGCTGGCAAGCAGTTCGATCGAGGCTGAACGAGTTGCACGCAAGGTGTTCGCAGAGGGCGCGGTGCGTGGTGCGGCGGTTTCGATCTGGTGGAGTTTGTTCGCGGTCGCATCGCTCGTGCTTGGCTTCCGGCTCGTCGCTGCTCTTCGCTGGGCCGGGCTTGGGCTCTTGGGCATGGTTGCGATCAAGGTGCTGGTATTCGATACGAGGGTGCTTGAACCGGCGGCGCGGGTGGTCGCGGCGATGACCGTTGGGCTCGTGATCATCGGCGCAGGGATCCTGTATGCCATGATGATCAAATCCATTGAGCCAAAGCCTGAGAATGATACAACAGATGACGCAGAATCTGATTAACCAGATTCTTCAATACAACAACCTGGTCAGGAGAGCACGAATGGTTTTCATTCAGATGAAGTTGGTATTCCTTGTTCTCGCGGTGTGCATCTCCGCAACCTCTGCCCAGAGCGATGATCGCCCGCTTGATCAGCAGCCGTACCTCGGGCTTGCGGTGAGGGATACGCCCGAGGGGTTGGTGGTCGGCTGGATCTACCCCGGCCCGATGGGCGGTAAATCGTTCACCTCCGACGCCGGCGTGCAGCGGGGTGACAATCTTGTTTCGGTCGACGGTGTACAGGTTGACGCGGCCGGGTTCCGAGAAGCGGTCAAAGAGCTCAACGCGGGCGAGTTGATCAACCTAGTTTTTCGGCGATCTCCCGACGCCCAGATGAGCGCCTCGGTGCCGAAGGGCGGAGCGGGCGGCGAAGAGTTCACCGTCTCGATCACGCTCTCAAGCATGGATAAATGGTCAGGCACGATCAAACGCGGGCTCGGAGAACGAACAGTCGAACAGGCATTGGAAGGCGAATTTGAATCGATGATTCTTGATCGAGCCGGTGACCTTGGAATCCGTGAAACTGAGGACGGGGTGGACGCGTTGCTCGCCAATCTTTCACGAGTGCAACAGGACAATCTGGATCCGAACTCGGTGCCCGCAGTGATCCAGGTATTCGCCCGCCCGCTGAGTATCGACGCGGTCGAGAATCAACTCGCAGCACAGATCGCCAAGGGCAACACCATCGGCGCGAAACATAAAAAGGGAGACCTCGATCGTATAGAGGGGTTGATCACGCACATTCTCGATCTCCCTGATGTGGCGGAGACTCATGCCGAAACGCTGATGCAGAGCATCGAAGACCAGAATGATTGGCAGGCGTGGGAAAAATCGGCGGCGTTGGTCTCGCAGATGCGCAATGACTGGTCGATCCAAACAGACCGGGCGGGCGATTACATCAGTGTGATCCGGATGAGCAAGGATTCGGCGGGGGCACTGATCGCGGCGCACACGCAGGCGATGAAGGCACAAGCGTACAGCTGGGAAGCAAAGGTGCGAGCCGGGCTCATGATGAACCGCAGCCCGCTGCCCGAAGAACAAATCCCGGATGATCTGCGGGTTCTGGTTGACGGAGAGATCATCGCCTTCGAGGTCGACCCCAATGGGAACTACATGGTCCTCGGCGGCAAAGCCCACAACCGGTATGACATGTCAGGTCTCGCCTCGGTCGTTGATCTGGGCGGCGATGATCGGTACGAGTATCCGCAAAGCGTAGACTTCGAGCCCACGAGCCCCCAACGCAACCAGGCGATTGTGGACTATCTCGGCAACGACACCTACGAGGCTTCGGGCAGTTTCACGGGACCGGCAACCGGCGTGTTTGGATACTCGCTGCTCGATGATCGGGCGGGCAACGATGTGTACATCTCACACGGGCATCTGAGCATCGGCGCGGGGCTGTTTGGCGTTGGTGTGCTGATCGATCGCGCCGGGCATGACCAGTATGAAAACGCCGGGAAGAGTGCGGGGTTCACCATGGGCGTCGGGTTCTACGGGGCGGGGTTGATTTTCGACAAGGGCGGATCGGATACCTACATCGGTGAGAAGCTCTGCCAGGGCATCGGCGGGCCGCGCGGGCTCGGGGCGATTATCGACACCAAGGGCAATGACCTCTACCGGGCCAACGGGCCCAGCTTCGGATCTGCCTATGGCACGCCCGCGGTGTTCCTCGGGATGAGCCAGGGATTCGGGTATGGGATCCGCGGATACGCTGCCGGCGGCGTCGGGGCGATCTATGACTTTGGCGGGAACGATAAGTATGAGGCGGGCGAGTTTTCGCAGGCTGGCGGGTACTACTACGGGCTGGGGATCATGCACGACTTCGGTGGACATGATCTGTACTACGCCAATCGGTACGGGCAGGCGTTCGCGGCCCATCAGGCGGCGGGGATCCTCGTCGATGACGCGGGGGACGATACCTATTGGTCGATGACCGCAGCTTCACAAGCGGGGACTTGGGATCAGTCCATCGGGATGCTGCTCGACAAGGGCGGGAATGATTCGTACCGATGCGACGGGCTTGGGCTGGGCGGGGCGTCGATGCAGGCGATCGCCCTGTTCATTGATCTTGGCGGGGATGATCGGTACTCGGCAAATCCGGGAGCGGTGCTTGGTCAATCAGGGTCGAACACCTATCACTATGACGCTGACAGGGTCATGAGCTTGTCGTTTTTCCTCGATCAAGGGGGCGGGGTGGACACCTACAGCGGCGGCGATCACAGCCCGCAAAGAGCGAACAACCGCGTCGAGCGTACAGGATCCTTCAATGAGAAGAACCCGGCGGGTTCATCGCTCTATGGGGTGTTTATTGACGAGTGATGGATGAGCGTGGTGCAAAAAGAAGCAACCCCTCCGGAGAGGGGTTGCCTTGGGGGTCAGGATTGAGCTTGGGATCAGCGGCGACGACGGGTCGCGACGAGCCCAGCAAAGCCGAACAGTGCGGCGCTGCCTGGTGCAGGTACGATGTTGAGATCGAACTGGAACCCAGCAGCAACGGTGCCTGCGTCCATGAGACCGCTGATCGATACGCCAGCCGAGCCGTCCCAGCTGCCATCACCAAGGGTGCCCATGATGCCGGTGACATCAAAGACATTGGTGGTTGCGCCCGAAGCATCGATTGTGTAGAGCAATGCCTGGTTCATGAATGCTGGGTTGGTGAAATCGAGTGGATTCCCGCCAGCGTTTGCGCCCATGAACATCCCTGCGGAGTCTGCAGGAAGACCACCAACAGTGAAGCCGCTGATGAACATGTCAGCAGCAGTGGTGTCAAGCTGAACCTGAATGACTGTGTTGCCCAAAGCAAACACATCACCAACGAGGGTGGCGTCTGAGGAGGTGATGGTGCCGCCGGTGGTGCCGTCAGCGCCAAGAACCTCTGACGCACCATTAAAGATGGAATCTACATTTGGGCTGATGAGTGCGAATCCGCCTGCGCCACCGATTGCGTGACCGAGGAAGTATCCGTCGGTGGTGCGATTGGCGGGTGCAACATTCTGCATGGATGCTGCCGAGATATGGCTGCTGTCGCCGGTGATGTCGGCTGAAGTGTACAGGTCTGCCTGGGCGACGCTTGCGGCGCCTGCGAGCGCTACCAAAAGTGCTACTTTCATTTCTTCTCTCCTAAAATAGTGGACTCTCTAGACCACAAGACAATGCCCATTGCCGAGAGTTCGGCGTTGACAGGGGCATCTTCAAATTACAACGGATGAAACGCCCATACAAGCGGCCGATCGATGAAACATCAATAATTCTCACGAATTAACTAGCGGACAGCCTCGTTTTGGTCCTGTTTGGTGTTATCTGCGGCCGCACGATTACCCGGACCTCGTTTCAAGTGGAGCCATCGCTCCGATAAGGGCGATCATTCGGCCTCGTCCGCTTCCAACCGTCCGGCATTCGGTGACCTCGTGATCGGTTCGTTTGTCGAAGAAGATCAGATCGCCCCCACGAACGCCAAGGTCTTGGTAGACAGAAACGGACGGGCCGCTTGGTGGATGAAGCACGAGCTCGCCGCCCTTGAAATCTTGGCCGGGCTCGGTGAGCTGAAGCCAGCACTGGAGCATGGGGCACGGGTGCGGATAGGGGACATCATTGTGCCTCGGGTAGCCGTCGGCATCATCGAGGTACCGTGTGATGATGTGGATATTTCGATACCCGTGTTCTCGGTAGGCAGGGGTGTTGTCCCAAGGCTGCTCGATCTCGTCGCGGGTGTTCATCACACGCTCATGGAACGCCCCGTACGAAGAGCCGGAATCATTGGTGCAGAATCGGTAGAGCCGATGGACGCTGAACTGCTTCTTGGTGTGGTCATAGATCCAGGGAAGCACGAAGTCCTCACCCGAATCAGTTGCCGGCTTCTCTTTCCCAACCGGTGCATGGGCGAACTGGCCTTGGACACCACGGATGTAGTCATCAAGCTCGCCGGCGGAGAGTGCGCCGCGGACAACAAACGCGGTTTGCGATTGGTCCTCGATCGCAGCTCGTGCATCAGCAATACGAATCGGGAGCAGGTCCTTGGTCTGGGTGCTCATACGCACACCTCCTCGTTCTCGGCTGCAACGATGTTGACTCCTGTTTGAGCCTGACGCTTGATCGCGGTCGCCCAGAGCGGGAACCACGGGCGGCGCTCTCTATGGACAATTTCGAATCCCATCGACTCGATCAGTGTTTCAAAGTCGTCGGCGAACATCGGCAGATCGTACTTCGGGGTCAGTGAATCGAATGTGATCTGGGTCTCATACGCCAGAAGTGTTCTGAGATCCGCGTTGGGCACCGTGTGGGCGGCTTGAACAACCCACGGGCTCCACCTGCGGGCGAACTCGGCGCCGCGTTGGCCAAACACCTTTGAGGGCAACACCGTCAGCCCCCTCCAGATCGGCGCGGGGGCCGCGATTAATGTCCAGAGGATTCGTCGGGGCAGCCGGGTGGTCACCGGGCGGTACTTGTACTTTGCTGAAGCGTTGAAGTATTTGCTTTTGTGGTAGGAGTGCACGAACAAGGTGCCGCCGGGCTTGACCATTCTTGCTGCACGGGCGAGCGTTGCTGCGGGATGCGGCGTGTGCATCATCATCCGATGACAGAGCACGACATCGAACGATTCCGGCTGATACGGCAATGCATTGACATCGGCGCGCACAAAGCGGACCCGTGGATCATTGATCAACTCAGCAGCCCGGTAGATCGATTCAGAGAGGTCAACCGCGTGGTATTCACCTACGCCGAGATCGAGCATGTACGCGGTGTCGTCGCCGAGCCCCGCACCGACTTCGAGGCATCGCTTGCCCGCGAGGTCCATCGAATCAAACCCGGTCCGCAGGTTCATCTCGGTCGTGTGCCCCTGCATGAGCTGCGTGTCTCGGGTGCGGACGGCCTTGGTCTGGTGCCATTGGAAACCAAAGCTCGCGGTGTACGCTGAATCGGCAACGAAGTCGATCACCCCATCGCGGATCTCGGCGACCCGCTCATCGGTCTGAGCGATGCACCATGAATCCTCATGTCTCTCGAGGGGGCAACCCGTCTTTGGATGCACGAACTCTATTTCATTGAGCATGGGTGTGCTCCGCGATTCGATGTTCGGTTTCCATGCGAACGAGCGTTGAGAAGACCGGATCAGCTGCAAGTAGCTCTGCTGCACGCGGTATTCGTTGATCCCACGCGATGGGTCCGTCATTGATGAACGCACAGAGCCCGAGCCGGAACGCTCGGCGTTTGATGGGCAGGTGCATGATGTACATCGCCTTTGCTTGCTCGATCGGATCAACCACATCGCCCGCTCGCGTGCGGGCGAGATCTGTGAATGCCTTGAGAATCCGGCGATGATCAGGGGCATCGATTGGAAGCATCGGCGCAGAAGCCCGTGCGTGTTCTTCCGGAGATTGTGCGAAGATCCGATCATGGCACGGCTGATTGCGATGATACAGCACCGCGGACATCATCCCGAGCAGGACCTCGCGTTTGAAGTACTCTTCGATGCAAACGCGATGATGGTGCACGGCGAGAGCCTTGGGTTCGTGGTAGATGATTGGCTGATCGCCGAAGCATCGGTAGGCGAACTCCAGATCCTCGAAATACACCGGGCGGATCTCACGATCGAACGGTGGATGCTGGTCCCTGATCGCGGATCGGCGGATCGAGAGGTTGAGGGTCCACGCCGATCGAAAGTCATGCAGTCCAAACGGCACCAATGACCCAGCATCAAAGATGCTCGGCGTGTGCGTGATGAACTCGTCAAAGAGCGTTCGCGCAAACCCGCCGCCCCAAGGCGATTGACCAAGCACCGCAAGATGGCCCTTCTTGATCGCGTCGACATGGGCTTGTACGAACCCATCGCATGGGACAACATCATCATTGAGGAAGAGGAGAATATCGCCCTTCGCGTGCTCGACGCCGACATTGCGGGCATTGCCCGCGCCGCCAAAGCCAACGCTGATGGTCCTCGCGCAAAGCCCTTGAGGGAAGCTTGGCGGGCTGCCATCACCATCGATCACCACGATCAGCTCGAACGATTGGGCGCGGCGGAGTTGTTGAGTCGCAAGGGCATCAACAAGCCTCTGCAGCTGATCGCTCCTCCCCCGCGAAGGCACAATGATGGAAACGAGTGTGTGCACTGACTTTCCTTATCGGATATCATCCGCAGATCGAAACAACACCGGCTGAGGATTCCCGCTGTGCTTATTGTACTGCCAAGCCATCTCCGTGTCAGCGGCGTCACCACATGGGCGATGCGGGCGGTCGACGCTCTGCGTTCGCGTGGGATCCGCAGCGGGATTCTTGCCCATACAGTCAATGGCGAGCCCATTCCCGCGTTTCTCAGGGCGTACCTGGTCGCCGAGATCAGCGCGAGCCGTCCGGTGGAAGAGTTCAACGGACGGATCGAAGAGATCATCCCGCAGTATCGGAGAGTGATTGAATCGGAGTTTGCCGAGACCGGCAAGCCGGTGGTTCTCGCCCCATGCCTGCACGGCGACTGTTTCGGAGCGGTAGCCGCGTTGTCGCTTTCAATGCCTGAAAAGATTCGGACGGTTTCATGGCTTCACGCAGACAACGGGTATGACCTCGGCGTCGGGACCCATTTCGAGCCGATTGTTCATGGGTACGCTGGGGTGAGCAAGGAGTTGGCGGATGCTTGCCGTGAGAGGATCCCCCTTCGCAACGACGATGTTACCCATATCCGTCATTCGGTGCCGGTGACCGCCGAACATCATCCAACGCCCGCGGCAATGACGGAGAACAACAAGGCCATCCGGCTTGTGTACACAGGTCGGATCGAGGAACATCAAAAACGAGTGAGCGCACTCCCCTGGATCGCATCACGGCTCGATCATCTTGGTGTTGACTATGAGTTCAGAGTTGTCGGCGATGGCCCATCAATGGACAAGCTCCGCCGTGACACCCATGCGATGTCGGGCGTCGACCTTGTTGGTGCGGTGGATCCGGGCGAGGTGGTCGAGCACTTAGCCTGGGGTGATGTTTGGGTGCTTGCTTCAAGGTTTGAAGGGCAGAGCGTCGCGATGCTCGAAGCGATGGGCGCCGGGTGTGTGCCGATCGTTTCTCGAGTTCACTCAGGGCTGGGCGAAGCGATTGTGCACGGTAAAACCGGGTTGATTGTCGAAGCAGGCCAGGACCAATCCGGAGAGCAAGTGGGTATTGCGATTGGCGATACGATCGGCTCATGCGGGCAGGTTGATCTTGAATCCATGAAGCACGCTGCCGTGGAGCATGTCCGTCGATTCCATAACGAGGAGGCGCACGCCCAGGCTCTTGAAGCATTGATTGAAAGCGTTTGTGCGATGTCGCCGCGTGCATGGGCGGGCGATCGACCTGTTGCATTTAGCAGTTCCTCCTCGATGGGTTCCGGCTCGGGCTCGACACCAGCGGATGCGCATCAGCGTCTCTTCCGCGTGCTTGAAGATTTGTCAGGTAAGCGGATTGCGATCTTTGGTGCCGGGCGGCACACGATTGATCTTGCCTCAACACTCGCAGGTTCAGGTGCGGCCATCCAATGCATCATCGATGATCACCCGGATCGTTGGAGCACTAAGCTGCTTGGCTGGGATATCTGCTCGATAGATGATCTAGATCGGTATGCCGTCACGGATGTAGTCTTGAGCAGTTGGATGCACGAGGATCAGCTCGCCGCGAGGTGTGCTCAACACCTTGACGCATCTATTGTCGTGCACCGGCTGTATCTGGATGCTCGGTCCGGGTCAGCTGACGAATGCTCATCGCCTTCGCCGGCGTCTGCAAGGTGATTGTGCTCAGCATCCCGGCAGAATCATCGGGCGAGACGAGCACAAAATCGTCCGCTCGCAGTTCATCCAACAGAATCTGTTGATCGAAACTCGCGACTCGTGTCGGATCGTCATCCATGACCATGACCGATCGCCGCAATGCCCTAGCAGCTTGGCAGACCCGCTGTCCGTTGTGACCGAGCCCATAAATCACCAATCGCCCGTCGCCTTCAACCCGCTTTGCCGCATTGATCACCGCGAGCGTCCAGCGGTCACCCCCCCACGATCGGATGTCCTCGATCAGTTCGATCATTGCTTGGGAGTCCTGATACGCGCTGAGTGATTTGAGAAAGCGAGTGAGTGCTGAAGACCATTCGCCGAGTTTTTCGTGGCGCACCGCGTGTCTTCTGCAGACTTGCCATCGCAACGAGCCCAGCACGATCCCGAGGTCCTCTTGTCGCAGCCCGCCCAGTTCAATGAGCAGTTCATTGGCCATCTCTTGACTTTGCATGGCGACGCACGCGCTCCATGATCGGAGCCTCCATGCACGCCGGCAGTCCGCTTGGCCGTACCGTTGGATCATCGCGAGCCCGCAATCATGGACGCGGCGCGGATCCGCCGACAAACTCATCGGCGTGCACCAATACGAGCAGAGCGTCTGGGTGACCACCCCCCACTGCTGCTCAGCTGAACCAAACTGGCGTGCAAGTCGCATCAGCATGTCCCAGTCTTCAAACGCATCGAGCTGTTCGTCAAACAGCTTGCCGTTTCTGGAAATCTGATTGAGCGATTGCCTGGTATGCAAGATGGACATGATCGGCGGGCAATCCATGGACAGCAGCATGCTTTGATCGAGCGCATGAATCGACGGCGGAGATATCGGAAAGATTGGTTCTCCGCACGCGTCCACGACGCTGCAGCCGCACATCACGCCACATTCCGTTTTTTCTGCGACAGGAAGCAACTCTGCTAGGTAACTTGGCTCCAGCGTGTCGTCCGCATCAAGAAAACACACGAACCGGGCATCCGAGATCCGCAACCCGTGATTTCGTGCGCCAGAAACACCGCAATGAGACTGAGAAACAAGACCCACGCGGGGATCATTCATGGAGCTTACAACCTGGGCAGAATCATCTTCGCTTGCGTCATCGATCACGATCGCCCGCCAATCGCTTATGCTCTGGGCTTGAAGCGATCTCAATGCACGCAGTATTGTGGCGGATGCATTGTGCATCGGGATCACGACATCCACCAGCGGGGTTGTGCTCGTCATGGCACCGGTTCCGCAGATGGGCAGGAAGAATCTACAAGCCGAATCACCCGGATCCCCTTTGAACGATGGGAGGCGGATCGGTCCCAGATTGCTTGCTCGTAGAGGTCCGACGCGATCAGCACCGCCTCGTGCTCGCCCATGATCGCGGGCAGTTCATCTGAATGGGCGATTGGAAGACCGTTGATGGCGGATCCGGCGCGAAAATCATCGACTACCCCAACGACTTGCACGCCAAGGGCTTCACGCTCAGCGAGGAGGCTGCGGGCAAGGTCGCCCGCCCCCCACAGCCAGACCCTGCTGATCCCAAGTTCGCAAAGCAGATCGCGTGTGCCGCTGATTCGGTCGCTGCGTTGAGCGTGATCCGTTGGCGCAACGGGATGACGCCAGCACGACCACATCCACGCCATGAGCATCTGCCTCGTCGGCCCCCGGGTCTGCATGAGGTGCTCGAGCTGAGATCGCGCCGATGCATCGCCTCGGGCAATCTCGGCCATGATCGGCTGCACCATTGGATCCTGGCGATCACTCAGACCAGCCCATGCACGGGTGAGAATCTCCGCGGTGTGCGCAGACTGAACATCATCGAGCCCAGAGGCGGTCGCATCGGATATCGCCCGGCGCGTCGATCGGTGCGTATAAAGGATGCTGGGGATCCCCGACAAACCGAACCCCGCAAGCCTGATCCAGAGATCATAATCTTGGGCCCGTAAGAGGGTTTCGTCGTACCCGCCGACACTCTGAACCGCTTGTTTTCTGATCATCATCGACCCGTGTACAAATGGGTTCCAGATCAGCACGCGCCAACGGGTCTCTTCGCTGCTGGTCGGCGGGAGGTGCGCATGCAGTAGGCTCCCGTCCGGATCCACGATCGAGGTGCCCACGCCGCATCCGCCCAGCGAGGGGTTGGCTTGCATAAATCGCCCCTGGATCGCGAGCCGATCCGGGTGCGACCAGTCATCGCTGTCCATGCGGGCGATCAGTTCATACTTGGCGTGCTCGATCCCGAGATTGAGCGCTTTGGGCAGGCTCGGTTCTGGATGCTCGATCATCCGGATCCGTGGGTCGCGGAGCTCATAGACCCGGGCCTTTGCCCTGCTCTGGGCATCCGGGCCGTTGACGATCAGGAGGAGCTCGAACGCTTGGTGGGTCTGTTCGATGATTGATCCGATGGCGTCATCGGTGTGCCCATCCCAACGATGGATCGGAAGAAGGACTGTGATCGGTTCGGGCATATGCATCAGGCTCCAAGATACACTAGCATACACCATCATGTCCGCACCAGAGCGTAGATATCCTGATGCATCTGAACTCACCGTAGTGATCCGCTCGGCGGGCGAGCGGACAGAACACCACTGCGCTGAGCTCTTGAAATCTACACTCCCGAACAGTTCGCAATGTGTTGTGATCCACGAGCGGCCGTTCTCGCGGGCAGTTCGAGCATCATTCACGATCGGGATCGAATCCGCGCGTCCGTGGTTGATCGCGGTTGATGCCGATTTGTTGCTCCTCAGCGATGTCGTCTGCCGGATCCGTGAAGTCTGCGGCAAGATGGCGCCCGAAGCATTCTGCGCCACGCCTCTGTTCTTGTGCAATACCCTCGGCGGGCTCGCCACGCGTGGGCTGCACTGCTACCGCGCTTCCATGCTTGAAGAAGCTCTCTGCGTCACTCCCAATGCGGACGAGCCGCTCCGCCCCGAGAGCGCGATTCAGGACGCGATGCGTGAGCGCGGGCATACACGCGAATGCTACGCCAAGGTCTTCGGGTTGCACGAGTACGAGCAATCGCTCCGCCATGTGTACATTAAGTCCATGCTCAGAGCACGCAAAGCAAAGGAGCCTGAGTTGTTCATCAGTCGGCTCGAACCACTCCGCGCCATCTCGCCCGATGCGAGGGCGGCACTCTGGGGATTTGAGGATGCAACATCGACATCTGACCAACCAACTGAGTACGATTGGGACGCTCGGTATCCTGGGTTTGATCAACGGATGATTGATGCTGGGTTGAGTGAGAAGCCTCCGATGGTGATTGCGGATACCGACCGGTACATCCGCGAACACCTTCTCCGGCACGATTTTCGCGAGGACACCATGACGCTGAAATGGATCCGCGACCTGCTCCGGTTTTCGCAAGGACCGGGCGAAACAATGCAGTATGTAGATCACCCGCCTTTGGGCAGCTCGCGCAAGGCGTATGCCTAACCGTGTGTGGAATCGCAGCCATCCTTGCGGATCGCCCGCTCGACCCGCACCTGACGGAATCGACGCCCTGGACTCGATGCATGGATCGGCTCACACGGCGAGGACCAGATGGATCGGGCACCTGGGTCAGCCCATCGGGGCACGCGGCGCTCGGGCATACAAGGCTGGCGATTGTGGACCCGACCCCCCGCGGGCACCAGCCGATGATCGGCGCTCACGGACAGGTTGCCGTCAGCTTCAACGGCGAGATCTACAACGCGCCCGAGCTTCGCAGCCAGCTTGAATCCCGGGGGCATCGGTTCCGATCGAGCTGCGACACCGAGGTGCTCGTTGAGGGGTGGATCCGATGGGGACGGGGATTGATCGAGCGGATCCGCGGGATGTTCAGCGTGGTGATCTGGGATGATCGGACACACGAGCTGTTCGCAGCGGTCGATCACGCGGGCATGAAGCCTCTGGTGTATATGCAAGAAAACGGGCGGGTGTTGATCGCATCGGATGCCGATGCGGTGCGGGCGCTAAATGAGAATCGGGAGCCGCTCGATCCGATCGCGCTTCGTCATGTGCTCACGCTGGGATGCTGCCCCGCGCCGATGACGATGTGGACCGGGATGCACAAGCTCTGCAGCGGACACACGCTTCGTTGGAAGCCCGGCAGTAAACTGCAAACCGAGCGGTATTGGTCACCACCCGATGAATCAACCGGACCCGGGCTGGATGCAGATCAGTTTGCCGAGATGTGGGAGCGGACAGTCCGCGAGCATCTCCGCAGCGATGTCCCGGTGGGTGTGTTCCTCTCTGGCGGGCTCGATTCGGCGTGCGTCACCGGTGCTGCAACCCGGCTTGGTGCACACCCGGCTTGTTTCACGCTCGCCATGGACGGCCCGGAGGACGAGAGCGCTGATGCGCGCCGACTTGCGGATCGGCTTGGGCTTGTATGCAACACCGCCGATCACCGATGGGATCTGGGCGTCGAGTTGGATGTCTATGCCGATGCCTTTGATGAGCCTCAATCACACTCTGCGTTGCTCACCCAAACCCGGATCTGTGGACACGCTTCGCGGAGTGGAAAGACCCTGCTCGGAGGGGATGGCGGCGACGAGGGATTCGGCGGATACCTCTGGCAACGCGAGCAAGGCGAACACGCCTGGCAGAACCTCGCACAGAACCGATCGCTCAGATCGCAATCGGAACCACTCAGTGAACTCATCCGCTCGCCCGACGCTTCGGATGACGCACGCAACATCGCTGGCACGGTGTTCGGATCGCACTCATTCGTGCATGGGTACCTCTCGCGGGTCATGGCGGGGTTTCATCCGGCGGAATCGTGTGCGCTCACGCACACCCTGGGCGGCTGGTACGACGAAGAGCGTGCGGCGTCCTGGCTAACCGATCAAGACCGCCCCGAGCTCGACCACCTCAGGCGGGTCCAGCGCCTTGATCTGCTCGGGTTCTGCGCCAACTCGATACTTCCGAAGCTTGACCGCGCGAGCATGCACTTCGGGCTCGAGGTTCGATCGCCGATGCTTGATCGTAAGCTGCTCGAATACGGGCTCGGTGCCCGTGTTCGCCCGATTGAAATGGAACACAGCAACGAGACCAACCGCCCGGATCTTCGGCGATATGCATCAGCAGTGCTTGGCGAAACATTCACGAAACGCGCCAAGCAGGGGTTTAGTCTTCGGCGTAGAGATGAATGGGAACAGTGGATCGCAATCAGCAAACAGGTGAACCGATCGAAGCTGGTCACCGGCGGATATCTTCGCTCGGACTGGATGTCGTTTGTGCCCCACAGAGCGGTGTACAAGCTGCGTTCGATCTGTATGCTCAGCGCGTGGGGCGAGTCTCGGCTGTAGATTGATCGCTTATCGAGTCGGCGACAAACTTCAGCACCTGCTCTGCGAAACCTTCCATCGTGTAGACCGCATCGAGGGAACTGCGGGCGTGCGCCCTTTGCGCGTCACGCCATTGCGGATCCGTCACCGCCCGCCGAATGAGGTCTTCGAGCCCCGGTTTGTTGGCGAAAAGAGAATCGGTCATGGAGCAGAACCGATCCGTGTTTGCACGCTGCGCTGAAGACCGGCTGGATTGCTGGGCAGCGAGCACCTTGGTCATCGGCCAGGTGAGCGTACGCTCGGCGAACTCGTTTTCGGTGCACAGCCCAAGCCGACGGATGCATTCAATCATCTTTGCGCCGCTCGGATTGTCTTCAAGCGTTGCACGCAGAGCCGTCTGCGTATCGCCCTCATAAATTGGAGTGGCTGCGCCGGATTCGACTGCTTCGAGCACGGCCGCGTCGTTCATCATCGCGAACGCATCGCGGGCGACACGCACGATCGGCAGCCCGCCGGAGATCAGGCACTCGCTGACGCGCTGGTGCATCGGCTGGTGCAGCGACGCGTGGATTTGGACCGCTGAGGATCGGTAGCACTCGTGCAGTTGATGCCCGTGCTCGACCGGGCCGGCGGCGAGGTGGGCGAACTCGGGGTTGGCATCCCACCCGTTTCCGAACACACGCAGACGCCAGTTGTTCTTCTCGGCGAGTTCATTCGCCCAGCGGAGGGTTTCGTGGCGAAAAAGCCGCTCGGCGATGGGGTAGACCATGCCGTGGATGGCGTGGGCTCGAATGATTGATTCCGCGTGAGGGTCTTGATCCGGGAAGAGACATTCATCGGTGAGCTGGTTGAGCCATGAGAAAACGAAACGAGCGGGATCTTCAGAGAATCCGTCGCGGATTTGTGTAAACAGGGTCTCGAAATGTGCTGCGCGATCAGGGAAGTGCTCGCAAACCATGCCGAGCAGCCGATCGCACTGGACATCAACCGGCTCGCTCTGGTGGGTGACCCAGGCGATCTCGCATTCGTAGGGGCTGCTCGACGCAGAGCCGGCGAACTTTGATTGGCTTGCGGGCATCGGCATCCATTGCATCTGATCCTGTGGATAGGCGTACCGACCGGCAAGCTCTGGATGGATCATCCCAACGAAGAACTCACGCTCACCGACCGCGTTGCCGCAGTCTTCGTTGAACAGATGAACCATCGCGTCTTGCACCCAGCACACATAGGGCACACCCGGCGGGATCCGCTCGGCGATCGTTGAACGCGGGTAGTTGATCGTGACGACGAGATCCGGATCAAAATCGTCGAGCGCACGAAGGTAGGAATCAACCGGGAATACGCTCAAGTCGTCGGGTTCCATGATGACCCGGCACTGGCACCCGATCCCCTCGAGTGCACGCTGAAGGTCTGCGCACGAATGCTTGAGATAGGTCGTGTACCGAGAGGTCGGGATCAGGACCCGCAGCGGCTCGCTCCGGCGTTGAAAGCGAGCGGACCAATGGATCGCGTCCCGATCGGAGTACCGATCGGCGAGGTCTTTGTACAGCGTGTCGTTGTGCGCCTGTTCCTCTTTGTCAAGATCGCCAAGGACCTGCTGAATCTCTGATACCCTTGGAGACTGGTTGCCCGGGTTTGCGATCAGGACACTCGAATGGGCTTTGCCAGAGTGTCGACGGATATACGAGGAAAAGCGGTCGATCGCATCGGGGCCGACGAACCATTCGATTCGATCGTCGCCGATCTGTTCACCCAGGTCGATCATGGACATCCCGTCCAAGAAATCCGACCAGCTCGGTTGGACCACGATGAGTTGCTGGCGGAAGCCCAGTGTGGTGGGCTGGGCGTCTTCTTCGAGGAGCCGTTGGAGTATCCAAGGCGGGCTGACGCCGTCGAGCACGATCGGGCCTCGGGGTCGTCCGGTGAGCGTGGTGATCGCTTGGTTGATCATCCCGCGGAGCCCCGAGCGGATGTCTTGGAGTTGGTCGACGCGGCCTGCGACGACGCGGACGATGTTGGCATCGGCACATCTGAACTGGATTTGTTCGTACGCCGATGCACGCCAACGGTCCAGTTCATTTTGATTTTCAATCGCTGGGCCAAGCCTGCCAAGATTGGTTCGCAGGATCTGCTCGCGTTGCTCGGGGGTGATCAGGTCATCGTCTATGCGTTCTGCCTTCGCGATGAGGTCCACCAGTTGAGCATGCATTCGGGTATCGGAAGCGAGTTGCTGAATTTCATGCAACGCGAGGGTTCGCAGACCGATCGCCAGCAGAGCCTGAATCCATTGAAGTTTGATGGATCCGTCGCTGGGGTTTGCAGCCAATCGGGGTCCAAGCTCGGCTATTTTGGCCCACGCTTCGATTGTGGAAACCATCGGTTGGTGCGAAATCACGCTCATTGCCAACAATTCGGCCTATCTGGGCGGCAAACTGCACAATCCATCTCCGTCCCAATCCCCTGATATTGCCCATCCAAACACGGTGAGCGGTTGAATATGGGCACCGGGGTTCTACACTTGATGTATGAAGCCGGGCATGGGGTCCGGCTGATCGGAGTGCGGACATGGTTATGGCTGTGCGTGATGAAGTCTGATAGGTGCCTGATTCAAATCGGTACTGGACTGCCTAGGAAGGTGCGGGCGATGCAATAACAGCGTTGTCCAACCCGGAATGGAGCGAAGACAGGGATTCCCCGTCCTCGTTTATCGCGCAAGGCCGCAGCTTAATCCAAGCTCGCGGTCGTTTGTGTTTTGGAATTTGATCCCACAAACAGACAACTCAACATCTTGGCAACTCAACAACAAATCCCGCAATGCGGAAACAGACACCGGAGACTTAAATGAACACCTCAGAAATGATGCGAATCCTCGATTCAATCGCACGCGACCGCAACATTGATCGTTCGCTGCTGATCGCGGACCTCGAGAGCGCGATGGTCTCCGCGTGCAGGAAGTTCTTTGGAACGCTCGATGCGGATGAGTTCCAGTGCGCGGTTGACCCGATCACTGGAGAGATCCAGCTGTTCCGCTATGACGAGCCGCTTGACATGGATCCGGGTGACTTTGGTCGCATCGCCGCCCAGACATTCAAGCAGGTGATGATCCAGCGTTTCCGCGATGACGAACGCCAATCCCTCATGGAAGTCTTCTCGAAACGGATCGGTGAGATCATTGTCGGCATCGCCCAGCGGTACGAACGCGGCGCCCTCGTCGTAGAGGTTGATCGCGCCGAATGCATGATGCTCCGCTCCGAGCAGATCCCCGGAGAGCAGTTCGCCCCCGGCGACCGAGTCCGCGCGACCATTTCTGATGTCAAAGACCAGGGCAACCGCGTGAGCATCTACCTCTCGCGTGGACACCCAGACTTCATCCGCAGGCTCTTCGAGGTCGAAGTCCCAGAGGTCATGGAACGCACCATCGAGATCAAGGCAATCGCCCGCGAACCCGGTTACCGCACCAAAATGGCGGTCTCCTCGATCGACTCGAAGGTCGATGCGGTCGGCGCATGCGTCGGCATCCGCGGGTCACGGATCAAGACAATCGTTGACGAGTTGAACGGCGAAAAGATTGACATCGTCCGCTGGAATGAGTCCTCACAGATTCTCATTGCCAACGCACTCAAGCCCGCCGAGGTTCAAGAAATCTCATTGTGCTTCGAGCTCGGGCGTTCGACTGTTGTTGTCCGTGATGATCAGCTTTCATTGGCGATCGGCAAGCGTGGACAGAATGTTCGACTCGCTGCCCGGTTGACTGGCTGGGATGTTGACATCCTGACCCCGGAAGAGTTCACCAAGGGGCTCGAAACACTGTCTGAAACGCTTACACAGATCGAGGGAATCACGACCGAGGGCGTTGACCGCTTGGCCGCCCTGGGCATGATCTCGGTGTTTGATGTCGAAGAGATCGGCGTCGAGATGCTGATGGTTGAGCTTGAAATCGACGAAGCGCTCGCCGAGCAGGCGGTCGAGCTCTGCGCCGCCAAATCCAAGGTGGTCGCGGAAGAGCAAGAGCGTGAAAAGGCAGAAGCCGCCGCCCGCAAGGCGGAAGAGGAAGAAGCGGCATCGGCGATTCTTTCGGGTGCGATCTCAGGCGAAGACATCTCACCAGATGTTGCCGCTGCAGCCATCCTCGGGGCAGCACCAGCACCGGCTCCAGAACCGGAATCAACCGAGACCACCGAACCAGACGAACACTCCGAGTCTCGTGCCGCCGACATCCTTGGCGACAGCTGAACTCGGAGTTAAGAAACCACACAGACCGCACATACGCGGTTGATCGATACATCAGACGGAGAAGCAGTTGGCCAATACACGAATCTTTGAAATCGCGAAACAGATGGGCATCAAGTCCAAAGCGATCGTTGAAAAATGCCACGCCGAGGGCATCCCGAAGGATGTGATCAAGAATCACATGTCGACGGTGTCGATCGGGCTCGAGCAGACGATCCGCGAATGGTTCGCATCGACAGACAACGAGGACTCGCCGCATACCGCGGTTGAGTCGTCTGAGAAAATCGATATCGAAAAGGTCCGCGAAAACAAACCCCGCAAGGCCAAGGCGAAGGCAAAGGCGATCGACCCATCAGAATCGACCGATGAATCCGACGCAACAGAGAACACGGTTGCAGTGGCAGTTCCCCCCAAGCCCAAAGCCAAAGCCAGAGCGACGGCCAAGCCCGCGACTCCAGCAGCCGCCGCGCCTGCTGCACCGGCGAAACCCACGCCACCAACTCTTCGCCCGACCCAAGTTCCGGCGGGGCTCTCATCGACACCCCCACCGATCGACGCACCAAAGGCACCCGCTGCGAGTGCGCCCCCAGCGCCGGCAGCAGATGAGCCGCAAAGAGTTGTTCGCCCGCCCAAGCCAGAAGTGAAGGGACCGAGCGAAGCACCAAAGATGAATGTGCCCACGCGTCCAAAGACGATCGCACCTGCCGGGCGTCAGCTTGAAAAGAAGAGCACGATCAAGCTCTCCGGCCCCAAGGTTGTCCGCGTTGAAGCTCCTGAACCCGTTTCGGAACCACGCAGACGCCCACCGCCACGCAATGGCGGAGGTTATGGCGGTGGCGGTGGTTACAGCGGCGGGCAGGGCGCGCCGGGTGGCGGCGCGGGAGCCATACCCCCAGACGGACGCCCCGCGCGTGGAGGCGGGAACACCCGCAGACGCACAGGCGGCACCAACCGTGGCGGCGGAGATCAGCCTTACCGCGGTGGCGGTTGGACCGCGGCGGATCTAGCCGATCGTGACGCACGATTGAAGAGTTCCGGTGGATACCTCCGTCAACGACAGCAGCAGATGCGCAACGCCGCCAACGCGGCACAAACGCCTGCCAAGATCGGTGGCAATGTCTCCATCACCGAACCGTTTACCATCAAGGACCTCTCCGCCGCGACCGGTGTAAAGGGCGCCGACATCGTGAAGAAACTCTTCATGCAGGGCGTGATGGCGACGATCAACTCGGGCATCGAGAGCGAGAAGGCTCAAGAGATCATGATGGATTGGGAGATCGAGCTCGAGGTCACCGAGGCCAAGAGCGCGGAGGAACAAGTCGCCGAGCAGTTCGCCGAACGGGATCGCAAGGACGAACGCCAGCGTGGTCCGATCGTCACCATCCTTGGGCATGTGGACCACGGCAAGACCTCATTGCTCGACCGGATCCGCAACGCCCATGTCGCCGATGGCGAAGCCGGCGGGATCACCCAGGCAACGAGCGCCTTCCGTGTGCCGGTCGGAGCGGACAAGAAGAATCAGAAGTTCGTGACATTCATTGATACTCCTGGTCACGAAGCGTTTACCGCGATGCGTTCACGCGGGGCAAATGTCACCGATATCGTGGTGCTGGTTGTGGCCGCCGATGACGGCGTGATGCCCCAGACCATCGAATCGATCTCGCACGCCCAAGCCGCGGGCGTGCCGATCATCGTTGCGCTCAACAAGATTGACAAAGAGCAGGCAACCGATGGGAACATCCAGCGGATCCTCGGGCAACTTGCAGAACACGGGCTCAATCCGACCGATTGGGGTGGCGAAACAGAAGTGGTCCGCACCAGCGCAATCAAGGATATCGGCATCCAAGACCTGCTCGAGATCCTTGATCTGCAGGCAGAGATCCTTGAACTCAAGAGCGACTTCTCTGGCCCTGCCCAGGGCACCGTCATCGAAGCTCGCCCGGAGGGTGGGCGAGGGAATGTTGCCAATATTCTTGTCCAAGAAGGCGAGTTGAGCGTTGGCGATTTCATCGTCATGGGTCGTGCCTTTGGGCGTGTGCGAGATATCACCGACGACCGAGGCAAGAAGCACAAGAAGGTTCTGCCGCCGTTGCCCGTGCAGATCTCCGGCATCAACGATCTTCCGGATGCCGGTGACAAGTTCTATTGTGTTTCATCGCTCAAGGAGGCCGAGAAGGCCGCGGAACAACGCCGCGATCGCGAGCGAGAAACCCTGCTTGCCCAGCCCAAGCTCACGCTGGACACGATGTTCACGCAGATCGCCGATCAGGATGTCAAGGAGATCCTGGTGGTGCTCAAGGCCGATGTTCAGGGCTCTGTCGATGTGCTGACATCGGAGATCGAGAAGGTCACCAACGAAGAGGTCAAGGTCCGTGTCATCCACAAGGCGGTCGGCGGGATCACCGATTCAGATATCGTGCTGGCCGAAGCGTCGAGCGCGATCATCATCGGGTTCAATGTTATCGCCAACGCCAAGGGGCGAGCACTCGCGGAGAACAAGGGCGTAGAGATCCGTAACTACCAGGTGATCTACCACATCGTCGAGGACATCAAGAAAGCGGTCGAGGGGCTGCTTTCACCGGATATCCGCCAAGAAGTGCTCGGACACGCAGAGGTCCGCGAAGTCTTCAAGGTATCCAAAGTCGGCACCATCGCCGGGTGCTATGTCACCGATGGGATCGTCCAACGCGACGCGCTCATCCGCGTCACCCGCGACGGCGTGGTCATCGAGAACGATCGCAAGCTCGAGCAGCTCAAGCGGTTCAAGGACGATGCCAAGGAGGTTCGTGCGAACATGGAATGCGGCATGAAGATCGTTGGGTACGACGACATCAAGAATGGCGATGTGCTCGAATGCTACAAAAACATCGAGGTCAAACGCACGCTCGATTGATCGTGTTCCACGGAGAGAATCATGGCCAAACGCAGAGCCCTCCAAGTCGGCTCAACGATCAAACGCGAACTGCAGAACCGGCTCGCACGCGGGTTTGCAGATCCACGCATCAAGGGGATGATTACCATCACCCGTGTCGAGATGACCGAGGATCTGTCGATCGCCAAGGTGTTTGTCTCGATCATGCCCGAAGACCAAGAGAACATCACCATGCACGGGCTCAAGGCCGCGGGTAAAAAAATCCGCCACGATGTCGCGTCACGCATCCGGATCAAAGAGATGCCGAAGCTGGTATTCACGGTGGATCAGGGCCTGCACGAGCAGAAGAAAATAATGAATCTGCTCAACAAGGATCGCCTCGATCGCGAGGCAAGGCAAGCCGCAAATGAGTCGAGAGACATAGCTGAGGAACCGCAGGCGTGAGCCAGGTCGACGACAAACATCTCGAGGTCTTTATCACCTTGCTGAACAAATCATGCCCGGACAAGATCCGGTACAGCGCTCTCGACTTTGCTCCCAACATGCTTGCTCCAAGCGACCCGGTGATCCATGAGCTTGTTTTTTCGCTGTTTCTCTGGGAAGCCTCATTGAGCCACGCGATCAAAGCGATGGACGCAATCCGCACAAACCTCGCCGATTACAATGAACTGCGCGTCTGCTTCCCCGATGAGCTGGCTGCAATCATCGGAACGAGGTACCCCAACGCCCACGAGCGTTGTGAGCGTATTGCCGCAGCACTCAACGCCGTGTTTCAGCGTGAGCAATCGCTCAAACTCATCCATCTGCTCGACGCGCCCAAGCGTGATGCCCGCCAATATCTTTCAACGCTCGATGGCGTGCCCGACTTTGTCGCCGCCCGCGTCACATTGATCGCACTCGGCGGGCACGCATTCCCGCTGGACGGGCTGCTCATGAAGTACCTCGCCCAGCAAGGTGTCCTCCTCGGTGCCGGGACCGCGACGCAACACATGGGCAAACTCGAGCGTGCTGTTCGCGCGACCGAATCCCGACGCATCTACGGGATGATTGAGTATTGGGCCGATCGGAAACGAAACACATGTTCTACAATCGACGAGCTTGATCGCGATACCAAGGCCAATGCCGCAAGCGACGAAGATTGTTCATAAGGTTGTCAACTTCTTTGGGAGGTCCCCGTGACCCACACGCCCCCCGCTGTGCCCGCTGCCAAAATTCGACGCCGGGCGATCAATACAAATCTGGTTTTCGTTGGATATGTGCTGTTCGCCGGGCTCCTCTTGGCGGGTTGTCGCTCGGTTCAATCGACACCCGACCAGATCGTCTTGGCGACCGAGCATATTGAGGACCCGATCCGTCAGCTTCAAGCCCAGGCCGAGCTCCAGGCACTCACCCCGCTCGCCCCGGCTGCAGATTCAGTTCTGGCAGAGATCATCCCTGACGCGCCAGCGATGCTCGCCGCAGGATCACCCGAACACCAGCGAGGATTACTCACGCTCGATCAGGTCATCGCCACGATCCCGACCCCATCGTTGCCCGCTCCGCCCGATGAGCCGAGTGCTGATGATCTCGCCCGGGCGACCAAGCTCTACACCAATGCCCGGTCATTGATTCAAGATGGACAGCGTGAGGAAGGCGTTGAAAAGCTGCACCAGGCGATCACGCTTGATCCAACCTCTCCCGATCTGCTCAACTATCTAGGCGACACCTACCTCGATCTGGGTGATCGGATGTCCGCGATCGGTGCCTTCCGTCAAGCCGCCGATCTCGGCGGTGCGTCCGCCCGCGCATTGACCATGCTCGCGTCGGACGCTGCCAACGAGGGAAATCTTGATGAGGTGCTCTGGCTCACGACCCAAGCAAGATTAATCGCCGACGATGATCCGATGGCGAAGACGATCAGCAGCGTGCTGCTCGGCGCTCTGCTTATCGAGGACGGGCGGCTCAATGCGGGCGCGACGGCGATGACCGAAGCGCTCGAGTCTTTTGACGAGACAAGCCGCGACCCACGCTGGCGATCCGAGATTGTCCAGTTCTATACCCAACGCCGGACCCTATGGATGCATGTCGGCGATGCATGGACCGCGATCAATGCCCAATCACGCGCAGCACGCGCCTACGCCAACGCGATTGATCCAGAACAACCCATGCCGATCCCCATGATTGCGCGAAAGATCGGTTCTGAGCTCCGAACGGGTCGCCCCGCGTCGGCCGCGTTGTCCTTTCTCTCACACATCACCCTCGCACCGGCCCGCACCGCCGATACGGAACGAGGGTGGGCCCGCACACTTCGTTCCATTGATTCACTGAGCACATTGCTGCCCGATGCAATCCGGGCATCGAGGATGAGCACCCAGCTGCGTCCATCCGAAGCCCACGCACTGACCCGTATAGAACTCGCTGCCCGCCCGACAACGCAAGGACGAATCGATGCGCTCTGTTCACCGTCATACACTTGGCCGAGCACCATCGTGGTCGCTGAAGCGATTGCGATGCTCGATACCGATGCGGACCGGTTTGATGCGTGTGTACAGATCACCCGCGCCCACCCTGAGTCCGCACGAGAGATCAGCATCGCGTGCGTCCGCTCGCTCATCGACCCGTTCCCGTTCTTGCGTTCGCGTATGCACGCTGCCGATCAAGATCAGAGATTACTGCTTGACCACATCGCGCTGACGCTCGCCCGCCCTGACGCCATGCGAGGCGCACCTGAGGTAGACTCGATGCAGAGCGCCGCATTGCTCGGCATTGAGACTCGGATCGCGTTTCTCAACGGGGACTGGAAACACGCCGAGGATCTTCTTGCGACGCTTCAATCGATGGATACACCCTT
Source organism: Phycisphaerales bacterium (assembly GCA_029260265.1). Lineage (GTDB taxonomy): Bacteria > Planctomycetota > Phycisphaerae > Phycisphaerales > UBA1924 > UBA1924. The sequence goes on along the minus strand of JAJDDO010000024.1, from coordinate 788,968 downwards.
TGCAACTCGTCAGCGGGCTTGGGCGTTGATCAGCGCCCAGAGGCCGAGCGAGGCGTGGGCGCTCATCTCCGCGAATGCCGATTTTTCGGATGCGTCTATTGATGACCTCGCCGACGCTGCATCAATCGCGTTGTTACTTGATAAACCAGGCGATGCACGCTCGTACTTTGAACGCACGCTCGAAGCAGATCCAGATCGAGTAGAAGCGTACGAGCAGCTGATTCTGCTGCACGCGCCGGGAGCAGATCTTGAGGATGCAGAAGAGTACAAGCGGCTCTTGAGGCTGCTCACTTCGCGGCTGCCGCGGTCGCCACTGGTGACTCTGACCCGCGCCAATGAACTCGCACGCAACAGGCTCCTCCGCGAAAGCGAAACCCTGCTCACCGAGCTCTCGCACAAGACCCCCCATCAACAGATCGGCGTGCCGCTGCTGATCGGTATCTGGGCAGCCCTTGATAGTGCGGGCGATGACGAGGCTTTGGGACGAGCCGAGCGTTGGCTCGTTGATCGGCTTGAATCGATGCCCAGCTCGGTCCCGATCCGGATGCGTCTCGCCCAAATCAAACTCCAGCAAGAGCTCCCCGAACAGGCACTTCGCATTCTCGACGAGGGGTACGCCAAGACTGGGTCGTTCGAGCTTGCAAGAGCGGCTGAGCAGGTCCTTACAAGCTCTCTCGATCGACCCGGCGAAGCGATCGAGCGTGCGATCGAACGCACCGAGCTCGCGCACGGATTCGATGCCTCAATCGAACGAGCACAGCAGCTCGCCCGAGATCAAAGAGAAACAGAAGCAATCCAGCTTCTCATCGATACCCTCCCGGCATCCATCGAACTGCTCCCCGCGCAGCGCCAGCGGATGACGGCGATCCTGTTCCAACTCGCCAACAAGAACGACGAACTCCTCGTTTCAGACCAATGGCTTTCATTGTTCGACGCGACTTCGAGCTGGATCAGCCCGATCCCCGATCAGCTTCTCCGGATTCAGATTTCAATGCTCGCACAACTGCATCCGAGCGAGCACCAGTCGCTGGCTACAGCAACCGCCGCTGCACTGACACACCTTCCAGATGATGCCAGCGAGGAGCAACACAATGCAGTTGAAATCATTGCGGTGCAACAGCTGCTCGCCGATGAACGCATCAACGATGCCTTCGCGGTTCTCCACGCCCTCGCGGTGCGCACCGGGTCGCTCGATGATCGGCTTGGGTTTGAGCTGCTCCGATTTGGGGCGGGGCTCGGAGATACCGGCAGCGTACGCAAGATGCTCGACAGACTTACCGCCGATGGATTCCTCGATGAGATGATCGAGCTGAGCACCGATCAACTCGCCATCCCGCTCCGCCCTCGCCCAGCGGAAAGCGATGCGGAGAAGCAGGCCGACATCAGCTACACCCTCGCCTCGCTGGCTGGGGCGTTCAATAGGCCCGATGCGACCACCGAGTTGCTCGAACTCGCACTTGCCTACGACGCCGATCAACCCTGGGCCAACAACGATTATGGGTACATGCTCGCCGAGAGTAATGAAAGGCTTGAAGAAGGCGAGCGGATGCTCGAACGCGCTCTCAATGCCCTGCCCGAGAATCCGAGCGTGCTCGATTCACTCGGCTGGGCACGCTACAAACTCAATGTGCTCAATGACGAAACCGATGGGGAAGCCAAGATCGTTCGTGAAGGGGCCATCACCCTCCTTCGGCGTGCAATCGCGATTGAGCTCGAGCAAGAGGAAAATGGCAACGCGACCATCCACGATCACCTCGGCGATGCCTATTGGTGGGTTGGTCGATATGACGACGCGATTGTTGGCTGGCTCGAAGCCGAGCGATTGCTGAGAAGACAGCTTCAGCAGATCTCGGTAGAAGACACGATCAACGACCAAGCGGTGGTGAGTCTCTCAACGAGGCTACGAGATATCCGCCTCAAGATCTCGGACGCTGAGGCGGGTGCTGCACCCAAGCTCGCCGAGATCCCAACGAGCACCGATCAGGTTCCGGTAGATCCGCGGGTCAAGATGGATCCTATGAAGTAACACCCTTTTCGCAGTTGAGTATGAAATCCGGGCCAGTCGCCCCAACAATCATGCGTATCTGATTTTGTCGAAGACTCACGCAGAGGAGCCCATCCATGGCCGGTCATAGTAAGTGGTCCAACATCAAGCATCGCAAAGCCGCCCAGGACAACAAGAAGGGCAAGATCTGGTCCAAATGTTCCAAGGCGATCATGGCGGCGGCACGCTCTGGTGGTGGCGACACCGACACCAACCTCGCCCTCCGCTACGCCATCGATGAAGCCAAGTACGCCAACATGCCCAAGGACACCATCAAGCGTGCTGTCGAAAAAGGCGCGGGCGGCACCGGCGGGGCGGACTTCGAAGAACTCATTTACGAAGGCTACGCACCCGGAGGCACCGCGGTGCTCATCCTCGCGCTCACCGACAACAACACCCGCACCGTCGGCAATATCCGCACGGTCTTCAAGAAGGGTGGCGGGTCGATGGGCAACGCGGGCACCGTCGCGTTTATGTTCCAGACCAAGGGACAAATTATCCTCGATGCCAATAAGTACAACGAGGATCAAATCATGGACATCTCGCTCGAAGCCGGCGCCGACGATGTTCAATCTCCCGAGGGTGATGACAAGGACAAGGGCGTCTGGACCATCCTCACCGAAGTCGCGGATTACCAGGGCGTCAAAGATGCATTTGAAGCCGCGGACATCGAGATCCTCGAAGCCGGCATCTCACGCATTCCCGACAACCTCGTCGCGGTTGCCGGCGATGATGTCCGCAAAGTCATGAACCTGATCGATGCGCTCGAAGACGACGATGATGTCCAGAAGGTGTACTCCAACGCCGACTTTGACGCCAACGATCTCGCGGCACTCTAATCAAAGATTGATTCGAGGAACAACTCAATCCGCTTGGTCTCGCGATCGCCACGATAGCCCAGCCGATGGTTGAGCGTCATGTGCGTCTTGTCCGGCGCGTGGTGCAACTCTGCGCGAACACCGGTTGCCGCCCACGCCTTCACCAGCGCCTTTGATTGTGCTGCGGACTCTTCACGGTCACCCGCATGAATCGCCAAGAACGCCCCGAGATGGTCACCGGGCTTGGCTTGCAGCGTCGGCGATGCCGACTCCCACAACTCCGGGTTGTCACCAAAGGCTTCAGTGTACATTTTGGTCGCCAGCCCGCGTTTGGGCAGTGACTCCATACGCTCAGGCAGGTTGTATCCTGCACCATCGAGCAGGACCACACCAGCGATCTGATCGGTCGTTGAGCCGAACTCGGCGAGTAGATCCTCGTTGCACGCAATGATCGCCGCGAGGTGGGCCCCCGCGGAATGCCCCATCACCGCGATCTGGTCTGGGTCCCCTCCAAACTCCTCAGCGTGCTCGCGTACCCACGCGAACGCTGCCGAAACATCCCGTGCGTGCTCTGGGTGCATGACATCGGGCGAGAGCCGATAGTTGACCGAGACCAAAGCCCACCCATTTCGTATCGCCCATCGGGGTTTGGCGTACATGGCGGCGGCCTTGTCGCCGATTGCCCATCCGCCGCCGTGGATGTAGAACACGATCGGGCGGAGCGTTTCGGTGTCTTCGTGGTGATAGATGTCCAGCGAGGTGTACTTGGTATCCACGCCTTCCCGCTCGATGTACGCCACATCCTTCTGCTCTATGGGGCTGATTGACGAGTGAGACGCCGACGCTGAATCTTCGTGTGTGATGAATGCCGCGCATCCGAGAATCATCCCGAGCCCGCCAACCACGATCATGAACCTGCCTGGTCTCATTTCGATCTCCTTGCCCGCTCAACGCGATGCATTGTGAGGGATTGCATCCATACACTGTACCATGAAGGGCTGGGCAACATTCTCTGATGACGAGGTCTACCGCTACACCCTCGGTCGGCGATGGGCACCGGGCGGCAGGCGCGTCTGCTTCTGCCTGCTCAACCCCTCCACCGCCGACGCCAAGGTCCTCGACCCGACCCTGACGCGTTGCCACCGGTACGCTGTCCGTTGGGGGTTCAGCACGATGGATGTCGCCAATATCTTCGCCCTGCGTTCGACGGATCCAAAGGGGCTCAAGAAAACCGACGACCCCGTCGGCCCGGGCAACGACGCCGCGATCGTCAAGCTCGCCAAACGCGCCGACCTCATCATCATCGGATGGGGCACCCACGCCGCCCTCAACAACCGCCACACCGAAGTCCTCGACCTGCTCACCCCCCACTGCGATCCGCATTGCCTCGCCATCACCAAGCACGGCTTTCCGAAACACCCGTTGTACCTACGGGGCGATCTGAAACCCCAAAGATTTGCACCTTGAAAGAGAATCATCATGCCTGCCAGTCTCTGCCTCACACAGTTTGATGTAAAGCCAAAACTAGTGAATCTTCTTGATCTGCCCAAGAGCACCTGCGGTGCGCCCGAGCCTATTCTCCTCGCCGATGAACACCGGGTTGCCATTGGCTACTTCACGCAAACTGATTCATGGGCAATGGTTTGCTTCAAGGGCTGTCGCGCACACGCACTCGGTTCACCAAATGACGAAGCACTGGACGGGCACCCACTTTGCAAGTTTGGTTTAGATCCGTACGCTTCCTACGAGGTAAAATCATCTCCTTGGATCGCGGCGTTGGAACGAGCAAACCGGGTCCATGACCGCCACATGGCGGAGTACTTTGATGACGACCGCCACTTCATACTTACCTTCCACGACTCACTCTTTGAGTGCGTCGCGAATGATTACACAGCGACTGAAGTCGATGCGGAAACGATTGAACAACAGATTCTCGCTCTGCATGAGTTCTTTACACGCAAATAAAAAACACCCCGCCAGCGTGACGGGGTGCAAAGGAGAGCATTGTCTCTTTAATCAGTCCTTGATCAAACCTTGATCAGTCCTTCATCGAGGTCGGCTCGCCGATCTTCGATGCGGCCTGCGTCTGCAGGAGCACCAACGCGGTCTCGACCTGCAGATCGGTCCCTTCGGTGATCAGCGAGTTCGGATCGGGGCGCTCAGCGTCGACGATGATCTCGCCGTTCTCGTCGAGCGGCAACACATCGGCGTCACGGCGGAGCATCAACGCATCGGCCTGCTGGCTCGGGAGCATCCCGACCTTGAGATCAGGCTCGATCCCCCACTCGGTCGCGCCGGGCACCTTGTGGATCATCCGTGGTGCGTCGATGCGGTAGTAGTGCGTGGTGACCTTCATCGCGGCGGCCCCGCCGGGGAGCATGTAGACATTCTGCACGCTGCCCTTGCCAAAGCTGCGGTTCCCGACGACGAGCGCCTGGATTTTGCCCTGATGAGCGGCTGCCTGGATCGCACCAGACACAATCTCGCTGGCTGATGCAGACCCCTCATTGACGAGCACAATCACGGGGATATCCGAGAGCGATCGCTTCGGGCTTACAGCGCGTGCGTCTTGGCTCTCTTGCGTGACGCCGGATGCGTTCACGGTTTTGACAATCATCCCTTCGGGGACAAACCTGCTCGCCATCGAGACGGCTTGATCAAGCAACCCGCCCGGGTTGTACCGGAGATCAAGAATCAACGCGTTGAGTTGCTTCTCGTGCATCTTGCTGATCGCACGATCAAAGTCCCTGGTGGTATCCGCGGAGAACCCGGTCAATCGAACATACCCGATGCCGGCTTCGGGGTCGACGAAGTAGTTCCAGTCCTCATCGCCCGGACCGTACTTTGACCACCCCTTCACGGAGGGGAGGTCGATCTTTCTTCGCACGATGGTGAAATCGATCTCGGTCAGTTCTTCGGTTTCTTCATCTTGGCGTTCGATGGTGAGCGTCACATCGGTATTGGCGGGGCCGGTGATGACCTCGACCGCCTGATCAAGCCCGAGCCCGACAGCGCTGAGCCCATCGACCTTCTTGATGATATCGCCCGCGCGGATCCCCGATCGCTGCGCTGGGGTGCCTTCGAGCGGTGTGACAACTTTGATATTCTGAAGCTCATCGAGCTGGATCTGGATCCCGACGCCGATGAACTCGCCGCGTGTTGAACGCGAGAATCGTGCGATCTCGTCGGGCCATATGATCGCGGTGTAATCGTCCAACTCGCCCATCGCCCCGTTGCCGAACTCGTGCAACAGCGCTGCTTCGAGCACATCGACCGTATCGCGGCTCGAGCTGAGCACGGCATCAAGCGCCCGGCGGAGGTCGTAGGCACTCGCCGTTCGTTCATTGTTCTCGATGCGTGCAATCTGTTCGTCAAGCACAGCGAGGAAGGTAGAGACCTTTTCTTCATCCGCCAAGCCAGGGAATGCGGCCTTCAGATCACTTGTGGTCACCATGGTCCTGATCGAGTGCAGCCCGCCGGCGATGAGGTGATTCATCGTCACCCCCTCCGCGTGCTGACGGGTCTTCCGCCCGACATGCTGAGACGCGGCGCGTTGAATCGCGGTACGAACGGTGACGGAGTTGATCCCCAAGAGCTTGTCGTGAAAATCGTCGCCATAGGCGTTGTACGCGGGCAGCGGCTCGAGCTCCTCTGCAAGCCTGCGTTCGTTGCGGATCTCCCACAGCTGCTCGGGTGTGTACATCCGGATCATCGTGAGCCGTTTGTTGAGGCGTTTGGTCGCGGGCTTGTACGGGCCGTTGGGATCAAAGATTGCGTTGAGCCGGTAGAACAGCTCGCTGGCCATCATCCAATCACCCTTCTCTTCGGCCTCCTTGGCCGCGGCGTCGCCCAGCTTGAGCAGCTCACTGACCCGCTGATCAGCAAAGAAGTTGTCATCGTTTTCATACAGCAACTGCAGCCCCACCGCCGATCCGAGCGCCTTGCTCAGTTCGACCGGTGATGCGGATTCCTCGTACGCGGCCAGTCGGGCGTCGAGCTCTTCGCTGACTTCCTCGATCTGCTCCGCCCGGTTCTGCTCACGCAGATCCTCATTGGTCTGCAGCAGTCGAATGGAATCAACAAGATGCCCGCCCAAATCGGTCGAACCCCATGCGCTCGGATCAAGCAACGCATCGAGTGCGGCTGCATCACCATCGCGAGCGGCAGCCCAGACATCGGCAGCCGATGGAGACGAGAGAACACTCGATGATTCACCGGCGGGTTCAGCAGCAATCAATGACGCTTGGGGCAACCCAAAGACACCCACAAGACCAAGGACCCCAAAGATGGCTGCTGAGCGTGACAATCGGTTCATTCTGACTCCGTTTCAAACATGCACCGATCGGATTCCCCAATCGGAAGGGTATTTTACTTCTTTTCGGCCTTCCCAGCCCCAATGGGTCAACATCCGTGCCCCACAGAACATTCCCGCCCATATCGGGCGTGAGAGCCCACATAGGTTCTACGAGCGACGCTGAAGAAAGTTTCCCGGACCATCGAGTTCCCCCAGATTTTGCCCCTCAGCCCATCGAGAGTCCGGAATCCCAAGCATGCCGGGCGATCTCAAATCCCTGCGATGCGTTGGGCAACTGGCGAAGATCAATCGTCACCCAATCAACCCCGCCGACGATCAAGGCGGCTTTGTATCCATCAATATCCAGCCGAGAGCCCTCGGTGCCGACCGGGCACCGCCCCATCGCATTGACATCATCGAGCCTCACCGATCCAAGCCGCCCCCCGGCCGCGTGGACCGCTTCGACCGGATCGCCCCCTGCGATCAAGACCGACGCAGGATCGACACCGATCGCAACTCCCGCGGGACAAGCCCTCGGCAGATCTACCCGATGGTCAACGATCAACGACCCAACCCGCTCGGCTCCATCGCCCATCACCCGCAAGAGATCGGCATCAATCGAACCGGGCGTCATCACCGAGACCCGTGCTGTTGATCGCCCCCCCACGAGCGACGCCATCTCGCTTGCCAGTTCCGTGGTCTGGTGGATGATCTCGACAGCACGCGAACAATGCTCCGCGCCCGTGAAGTGCTCGGCGGGAATCCAGAGATCGATCCCGGTGAACTCGATCTCTCTCCTACGCATCGACGCGGCAAAATCTCTTCTCGCGGATCGTCCCAGCTCACGCGCTCGAAACCCCGGGCGTGATCCATCAATCGCGGCCCCTCGAATCGAGAGCGAGCGGAGCCAATCGAGCATGGACCTCGGGGATCCATCGCCCCCGATGCCCTGGACACCTGCGAGCGAAACCGAGATATCCGGGGCAACATGCACGCACTATCATAGTGCATGCGCACCCACCCCGTTCTCCGAATCGCCCAGACCATCAATCTGCTCTCGCTTGCCATCTGGATGGGCTCGACCGCCATGAGCGGCGTCGTGGCCGCGATCGTCTTCCCCACCATGCGTAAACTCGATCCGACCCTCGCCAGCTACCCAGACTACTCGGGCGACCATGCCATCTTGGGCGCCGGGCAGATCGCCGGCAAGGTCTTCCTCACCGTCGATACCATCCAGTTCATCTGTGCATCAACCGCGCTCGGTTCGTTCATCGTCATGCTCATGTGTGGGTACTCGCTCAACACGCTCGCCCGTGTGCTCCGCTCGATCCTTTTGTGCTGCACGCTCGGGCTGCTGAGCTACCACCTGCTGATCTTGATGCCCGCGATAAATCAGGATCTGCAGACCTACTGGGACGCCGCTGCGGCGGGCAACACAGACTTAGCTGACACCCACAAGGACGCCTTCCTTGCTATGCACTCTACCGCTTCGCGTACCATCGGAGGCATCACCCTTGCGGTCCTCATTTCCTTTCTTCTTGGGCTCTGGACCGCAGAGCACGCCAGCCCAACAAAAGCACCGGAGCCAGCATGACCCCAACACGCACACCGCATCCCAAAGGCATCAACAACCCACGCGGGCTCAAGGACATCCACTTCGCCCTCCCCGAGGTTACCAAAGAGCAACGCGCCCATGCGCTCAAGATCGCCAACGCCCTGGGCAAGCACTACCCTGATGCACACTGCGAGCTCACCTTCACCAACCCGCACGAGCTGCTCGTCGCGACCATTTTGTCGGCCCAATCCACAGACGCCGGCGTCAATAAAGCAACACCCGGGTTGTTCAAGGCCTTCAAGACCCCGGCTGCATACGCCAAATCGACGCCCGAAAAAATCCAGCCCTACATCAAGACCATCGGGCTCTTTCGCAACAAATCAAAGTCCATCCACGAATCCATGACCCGCGTCGTCGAGCACTACGACGGCGTCGTTCCAAACACAATGGAAGACCTGCTCACCCTGCGAGGCGTCGCCCGAAAAACCGCCAATGTCGTCCTCGGCAACTGCTTCGATGTCCAAGATGGCATCACCGTTGACACCCATGTCCAACGCCTGGCGTGGCGATGGGGGCTGGTCGATAGGGCAAAGGAAAACACCGCCAAGATCGAGAAACAACTGATGGCCCTCTTCCCACGCCCGCGTTGGTCCTCGCTCGGACACTCGATGGTCCTGCACGGGCGGTACAACTGCACCGCCCGCCCCAACTGCACGCACGAGCATCAAATCTGTAAAAAATTCGGCGTCAACTGCGACAGGCCGTACAACAAATCGAAGCTCTGATCATCAGCGACTCGTTTGTCAGATTCATGGCGAATCGAGCATTTCTTGCTTCTGCTCCTCGGTCAATCCTTCCAGTTCTCCATCAAGATACTCAGGCTCATCACGCTCCACGATCTGTTCGTATTGCTTTGGCCAGAGGATCTCGCCGGGTTCATCTTCAGGATGACTGGGCAAAATCTCGAATCCGTTTTCTGTTCGCTGATAGGTGAGCATCTCTTCAGAAAACGGGTCCATCAGATCAAGCCCAGCAACCAGATCCGGATCAAGCTCTTCGATCGACCCGGGGAGTTCACCATGCCTCAACTCGTACCGCCGAACCGCGATCGCTAGACGCACAGCGTTGTTGTACCGATGGTACTTGCGGATCTGCCCAACTGATTTCTCGCATACCGAGGGGAGCGTCTCCAGGAGTGACCCCGCATACCGCCCCAAAGAAGGCAATCGGCTCTGGAGATACGAATAACCAGACGGATATTGTAAATCATTTAATTCCCGAAAGTCTCTGCGGATAATCTGATCATAAGTATGAAGTACTCGTTGAGAAGATGGATGCAACCGAGCCCGCGGTAAGTCCGCCGACGGCCCAAACGATTCTGTTCCGGCGATTTGAACACGACTCCTCCGGGCCAGAAGCGTGAGCGAACCATCTGGGCTGGAAAGCCGACGGATGGCATCCTCAAACATGAGCATTTCGCCTCGCCAATAGATTTGATAGTCATTTTCATCTTTGATGAGTTGATCTAGGGCGTGCAGTTGCTCATCTGTAAACTTGCCTGCATGGCGATCAATTGCCCAGTCAATCGCGCTTACCACCATAGCATTGACCGAAATTTTCATGAGCATACTGATAATGAAGGGTGCTTCTTCGAACAGGCTTGTGCTGCCATTCACACTATCAAGCGAATTATGGAACCGCTCCAGATTGCCTAACTCAACCGCGTGCATCGCGTAAGCAGTTAGAAACTGGATGCACTCTCTATGAACAATAAATGAAGGGAGTAGTGCGAGCATCATGCTCACCTCCTCCTGATTGCTCGGATCCCAATCACTGAGCTGATCCGCTCCGTACTTCACCATCGAGGCATGTTCGATCGGACCGACCATGTTGTACATACCGCAACCGAGTACCGGTCGCCGGAAAGCTTGGCCGATTCTCTCACTCATCTCTCGAGACTCCTCTGAGTCGAGCACCTCGACTAACCGATCCCACTGCGGCTGCTGCACTGGCATCTTGCCGAGATCGGCATGATCATAAAACACGGGCTCGGCGTACTTAACATCTACCATGATCGGCCAGGCCTTATCTTCCTCGGGCACCGTCGCCAGCCAGGTATTGAAACTCTTCGCCGGATTCCATTCCTGTGTGCCGTCCGCTGCTGTCACCCAAGGCGACCAGTTCCCGCCCGTCACCGGGGTCCAATCGATCTCCAACTCGGCGAGCTCCACCGGGGTAAGAGGCTCGGTGTAGAGGAACTCGTAGTATGCCCACGCTGCGAGCCCGCCGGCCACGAGGACGATCAGCACGATGACCACTGAGATTGGGATCAGAAACTTTTTCATACCTGATCATACCTCTGCCCAAACGCACCCTCTCCCACGCTCATGTGGGCAGGCGGGCTCGCCGGGGATATTCGCAGCACCCGAGGTGGGCATGAACTCCAAGGGCGTGTACAATACCCCCGCCTTGCTTGATCACAGGGGAGGCAGATCGCTTGCAGCAGGAATCCTGCGAGCACAATCGCGGGTGTAGCTCAATGGTAGAGCGTCAGCCTTCCAAGCTGAATGTTGAGAGTTCGAGTCTCTTCACCCGCTTTTTTTCGTCATCATTCAGGCAACGCCTACTCTCATCAGGACCTCCAACATCTGGTTCGATCGGGCAGAGGGCGACCCAATCCAACAAAAGAACCATGCAACATCTAGGCGTAGATCTGTCATGCAGCGTCTGGCTACGACTTGGTGTGTATCCTCTCAAGCGTTTTTGCACCTGAGGGTTAGCCCATGATCCCAAGAACAAGCCCAGAGTTGATGGCCGTCGCAAGGGGTGACCGTCCGGCGGATCTGGTCTTCACCAACGCACGGGTCGTCAATGTCTTCACACGATCGATCGAGCAGACCAATGTCGCCGTCTTCGGCGGGCGAGTTTCAGGTGTCAGCCATCACAAAATCGATGCAAAGCAGCACATTAACCTCGACGGGCGGTATCTTGCGCCGGGGCTGATTGATGCGCATATGCATGTCGAATCTACAATGATGATGCCCCGCCACTTCGTCAGCGTCGCATCGCCGCATGGGACCACAGGCGTGGTATTTGATCCGCATGAAATCGCCAATGTCCTCGGCATGCCCGGCATTCGGTTCTTGATGGACGCCAGCAAGAACCTGCCGATGAACACCCTGTTCACCGCATCATCGTGCGTGCCCTCTTCCGCGTTTGAGACCTCTGGGGCGAGCCTACACGCAGATGACCTTGCTCCGCTCTTTGATGACGATCGTGTTGTTGCGCTCGCAGAAATGATGAACTTCCCCGGCGTGTTCCTCGGCGATCAGGCCGTGCTCTCGCGGGTAAAACTCGGGCTCGAGCGTGCCCTCGTCGACGGGCACTGCCCCGGGTTAACGGGGGCGAGCCTCGGGGCCTATGTTGCTGCGGGCATCGGATCCGACCACGAATGCACGACCGCACAAGAAGCACAGGAGAAGCTCGCACTCGGGATGCAGATCTTCATCCGCGAGGGCAGCGCCGCGCGGAATATAGAAGCGTTGGTCTCCGCAGTCACCCCAGAAAACGCATCGCGGTTCTGCTTCTGCACCGACGATCGACACCCGGGTGATCTGCATCGGCAGGGGCATATCGACCATGCGATCCGCAAGGCGGTCTGGTGTGGGCTTGATCCGATCACCGCGCTGGCGATGGGGTCGCTGCACGCTGCGGATCATTATCGGTTGCCCGATCTGGGCGCCATCGCACCGGGCAGGCAGGCCGATCTGATCGTGTTTGATGACCTCTTCGATATACGCCCAACAAGCGTGTATTTTCGGGGGGAGCACATCGCAGAACACGGCAAAATGCTCAACAGGCTTGATGACGCTGATTACGATCTCGACGATTCCATCGCACGCGGATCTGTGCGGATCGATCCGAGCTTCAATGCCGAATCACTCCGCATTGAAGCCCAAGCAGACAGCGACCTGATCCGCGTGATCAAAGCCGATCCCCACCAACTCATCACCGGCGAGCAGCACATGCGCCCCACCATCGCCGGCGGGCATCTTGTTGCGGACCCATCACGCGACATGCTCAAAATCGCGGTGATCGCTCGCCACGGAGCCTCGTCCGGGGTTGGGCTCGGATTTGTAACCGGGTTCGGATTCACCGGCGGAGCATTGGCCAGCACCGTCGGGCACGACGCGCACAACCTCGCGGTGGTCGGGTCGAACGATCAAGATATGACGATCGCGGTCCGAACTCTCCAAGAATCGGGGGGCGGACAATGCGTGGTCGTAAGCGGTGAGGTCAAGGCCCTCCTGCCCTTGCCGATCGCCGGGCTGATCTCTGACCAGGACGCGCCGAGTGTCATCGCGCAGCAAGATGCCTTGCTGGCCGGCGTGCGCGAGATCGGTTGCCCGATGGAAGACCCCTTCATGCCATTGAGTTTCCTGCCGCTGCCCGTGATCCCTAAACTCAAGCTCACCGATCTCGGGCTTGTAGATGTTGAGCAGCAACGCATTGTTCCGCTGTATGTCAATGAGAATGATGGGCCCAAGCCCACGGCATGATCTCGCTATTGAACCTTCCAAGAATCGTTTCCAACGAGCAGGGATTGAAAATCAGACTCCCCGTTTTTCTCTTGCGCGTCGGTGATCTGGTCAATGAGCAGCTGGTCATAAGTTGGCTTGGTCGGATCCGCATGCAGCACACCGACCGGCTCTGGATACTCCGGATGCGCCATCTGTGCGTACATCGAAACCAGAATACGATCGGTTTCGTTATGCACAATGAGGTCATCCGCGTTGATACCGCCCTCGCCGATCGTGACCACCTCGGGATGCCCGTTGTTGAACCGAACGCCCTTTGTTCGATCGCTTCCAAAGATCAGCGGCTTGCCATGCTCAACCCGGATGGTGTTCTCCGGCATGGTGTCCTTCTGAGATGCATAGAACCACGCCTTGTGGTTGAAGATATTGCAATCCTGATAGACCTCTACGAATGAAGTCCCACGGTGAGCAAACGAGCGCGAGATGAGCTTGTCCATGCCCTTCATGTCCACATCAATCCCGCGGGCAATAAAGGTGCATCCGGCAGCAACCGCGAGCGCGATCGGGTTAATCGGAAAATCGATCGAGCCGGCAGGTGACGACGAGGTCACCTTGCCCTGCTCACTCGTCGGAGAATACTGCCCCTTGGTGAGTCCATAGATCTTGTTGTTCAACAAGAAGATGGAAAGATCAACATTGCGCCGCATGGTGTGGATGGTGTGATTCCCACCGATCGAGAGCAGATCGCCATCACCCGATACAACCAGCACTTCTAGTTCAGGATTCGCGCACTTCACGCCCGTCGCCACCGCGAGCGCACGCCCGTGCACTGAGTGCATCCCAAAGGTGTCAAGGTAATACGGGAACCTCGCCGCGCACCCGATGCCCGAAATACACACGATGTTCTCTTTCCTGTGCCCGATCTCGGGCAGCGCCTTGCGCACCGCGGAGAGCGCCGCGTAGTCTCCGCACCCTGGGCACCAACGCACATCCTGATCGGTTGTGAAGTCTTTGGCGGTGTAGATCGGGAGCTCAGTATTCTTTGATTCTGCGGTGCTCATTGTTCGATGACCTCCATGATCCGCTCCACGAGCGTGTCCACCCGGAAGGGCTGCCCCTTGACGATATTGATCCCGATCGTCTCCACCAGATACCGCGATCGGAGAAGCACACTCAGCTGCCCCGAGTTGATCTCCGGCACGACCACCCTCTTGAAGGAACCAAGCACCTGCTCGAGATTCGACGGGAACGGATTGAGGTATTGCAGATGCGCCGAGCTCACCGAATGCCCCCTCGCTCGAACCTGCTCGACCGCCGTGGTGATCGAGCCATAGGTCCCCCCCCACCCGAGAACGAGCACATCGCCCGATGATTCGCCGTGGACCTCGAGCGGCGGAATCGATCTCGCCGCCCGTTGCACCTTTTCTGCACGGATATCAACCATGTGCTGATGGTTGTCGCCATCGTACGAGATATTCCCTGTTTCATCCTGTTTCTCGAGCCCGCCAACCCGATGCTCGAGCCCCGCCGTGCCAGGGATGGCCCATTTGCGAGCGAGAGAATCCGGATCACGCTTGTAAGGCAAGTACCCGTTCTCATCCGCATCATCGAGCGTCGGATGATCGACCGTGATCGGAGCAAGCGAGCTGAAATCAGGGATCTTCCACGGCTCGGCGCCGTTGCCAATGTACCCATCAGAGAGATACACCACAGGGCACATGTGCTCGATAGACAACCGAACCGCTTCGATCGCCATGTGGAAACAGTCCGATGGGCTCCGCGGTGCCACAACAATGACCGGGCTCTCACAGTGCCGCCCGAACATCGCCTGAAGGAGATCAGCCTGCTCGGTCTTGGTCGGCATGCCCGTCGAGGGCCCCGCACGCTGAACATCGACGACGACAAGCGGGAGCTCGAGCATCATGGCAAGCCCCAACGCCTCGCCCTTGAGCGCAAGCCCAGGGCCCGATGTCCCGGTCACCCCGATATTGCCGGCAAAGCTCGCGCCGATAGCAGAACAGACCGCCGCGATCTCGTCCTCGGACTGGATGGTTTTGATCCCGAATCGCTTGAGCCTTGCCAACCCGTGAATGACATTGGAAGCCGGCGTGATCGGATAACTCGCATACACCATCTCTTTTTGTGCAAGCTGCGACGCGGCAGCAAGCCCAAGCACGGTCGCTTCGTTGCCGCTGATTTGCCGATAGGTCCCCGGCTCTTGCGATGCAGGCGGGACCCGGTATCGAGCGGGGAACATCTCTGAGGTCTCACCAAAGTAGTATCCCGCTTCGAGGGCGTTGATATTGATCTTGGCGATCTCCGGCTTGCCTTTTTTCTCGCCGAAAACCTTATTGAGATATTCCTTGGTCACATCAAGCGATCGCTCGTACAACCAATAGACGATGCCGAGCGCGAACATGTTTCGACAGCGGTTGACATCCTTGGCGCCCATCCCCGAGTCCGCGAGGGACTCTTTGGTCAGCCGAGACATCGGCACCCGAATGAGGTTGTACTTGGAGAGGATCTCTTCATCATCAAGCGGGTTGTACCCATCAAGGTACCCGCACTTGGAAAGGTTCCCCTTGTTGAACTCATCCTCGTTGACGATGACGATCCCGCCGGCTTCGACATCGGGCAGGTTGACCTTGAGCCCCGCGGGATTCATCGCCACCATCGCGTTGACCCGATCGCCGGGCGTAAAAATACTCTCGCTGGAAAAGTGAACCTGAAAACCAGACACCCCGAAGGTCGTGCCCTTGGGCGCGCGGATCTCGGCGGGAAAATCGGGAAAAGTCGCAAAGTCGTTCCCGATCAATGCCGCTGTATCGGTAAACTGCCCGCCCGTGAGCTGCATCCCGTCCCCGGAATCTCCACAGAAACGAATCACGACAGAATCGAGGGTGGTGTTGGAGTTCTCGGCTGCTTGCTTGGTTGGCATCTTGGGCGGACTCCCGTGGGGATTGCCTGAAGAGCCCGGCTCCGGCGGAGCCGGGTGAATGGGCATTTTAGGCCCCCCGCATCTGCCTGATTGCCTCCCCCGTTGTAATTTAGACCCTCGCGAAAGACTCTGAAGATGTTGATCCCAGATCGTGCGCACAAGAAACGGACTTGCTAGTATGATTTTGTCGAGAGCTTCATCAAGAGAGGGCGCTATGAGAATCGGAATACCGAAAGAAGTTCACACCGGCGAACGCCGAGTCGCAGGCACACCAAGAACGGTCAAGCAACTCATCCAAGCCGGGTTTGAAGTGGTCGTTGAGGAAGGCGCGGGCTTCCAAGCCGAACACCTCGATTCAATGTACGCCGAATCAGGCGCATCATTGACCTCCGATGTCCGAGCGCTGTGGGGAGAATCAGACCTGATCCTCAAGGTCCACACGCCTCAGATGCACCCCGAACTCGGCGAGCACGAAGCGGATCTGATCAAAGAAGGCGGATGCCTCATCGGATTCGTCTGGCCCGCTCAGAACGAAGAGGTGCTCGCCAAACTCAACGCACGAAACGCCTCGGTGCTCGCGATGGATTGCGTCCCACGCATCACGCGCGCACAAAAAGTCGACGCGCTCAGCGCCATGGCCAACGCCGCGGGGTACCGCGCGGTGATCGAGGCCGTCAATGTCTACCCACGATTCCTGATGGGCCAGAGCACCGCAGCGGGCGCGATCAAACCCGCCAAGGTGCTCGTCATCGGCGCGGGCGTTGCCGGGCTCGCCGCGATCGGGGCGGCGCGCTCCCTGGGCGCAATCGTCCGCGCGTTTGATACACGGGCAGAGGTCGGCGATCAGGTCCGATCCATGGGCGCCGAGTTCTTGGAGTTGGACTTCAAAGAAGAGGGCAGCGGCACCGGCGGGTACGCCAAGCAAATGTCCGCCGAGTTCATCGAAGCAGAAATGAAGCTCTTCGCCCAGCAGGCGATGGAAGTCGACATCATCATCACCACCGCACTCATCCCGGGCAAACCAGCCCCCAAACTCATCACCGCGGGGATGGTTGAATCCATGCGAGAGGGCGCCGTGATCGTCGATATGGCCGCCCAGCAGGGCGGCAACTGCGCACTGACCCAGCCCGAAAAAATGGTCATCCACAAGGGTGTCCGCCTCGTCGGGTACACCGATCTTCCAAGCCGCATGGCGATCCAAACAAGCTGGCTCTACGCATCAACGATTGTGAACATGATCGATGAAATGGGAGGCTCTGAAGAGTTCAAGATTGATCTCGAAAACGAGATCATCCGTGGAGCATTGGTTTGCCACGGCGGACAAACGACCTGGCCCCCGCCCCAAGCCGAACCGGCACCCAAGCCCGAAGCAGCGAGCCAGCAATGGACCGAAGAGCATGGCGCCGCTGACGAATCCTCGAAGGAGAACACGGGTAAATCAAAGCTTGGAAGCATCGTCCTCTGGGTGATTGCAGGGCTGGCGATGGTCGGGCTGGGTTGGGCCGCACCAGATTCATTCCTCAGCCACTTCACCGTGTTTGTTCTCGCGTGCTTCGTCGGGTGGCAGGTTGTCTGGAATGTCGCACCCGCGCTGCACACGCCGCTGATGAGTGTCACCAACGCAATCAGCGGGATCATCCTGATCGGGGGGATGCTCCACCTGTCTGGTGCACCGTCTGAAGCGATCACCGTTCTTGGTGCCATTGCGGTCTTTGTTGCCGCGATCAATGTGTCCGGCGGGTTCCTCGTGACCCGCCGAATGCTCTCTATGTTCCAGAAGTAGTACAAAAACGCACAGGATTCCCAATGCCCGAAAACTTTGCCACTATTGCCTACATTGTCGCCGCCGCGTTGTTCATCCTGAGCCTCTCCGGGCTCGGGCACCCGGACACCGCCCGCAGGGGGAACATGATGGGCATCGCCGGGATGCTGATCGCGCTGCTCGCGACCGCGATGGCCAAGGACTTCATGGGCTATGGCATGCTCGCCGCCGCCCTGATCCCAGCAACCATCATCGGCGCCTTCCTCGCAAACCGAGTCAAAATGACCGAGATGCCCCAACTCGTTGCGCTGCTGCACAGCTTTGTCGGCGCCGCTGCGGTCCTCGTAGGGTTCGCCACGCTCCTCGGTCCACATGCAGAGATGTCCGAAGCCGAGCACCTCATCCACAACATCGAAGTCTACATCGGCGTGTGCATTGGCGCAGTCACTTTTACCGGATCGATCATCGCATTCGCAAAGCTCCACGGCATGATCGGCGGCAAACCGCTCATCCTCCCCGCGAGACACCTCTTCAATCTCATGCTGCTCGTGGTGAGCATCTGGATTGCTGTCATGTTTGTGCAAGCCGTAGACGCAGAGAACATCACACGCGCGATCTGGTTGCTCGTGATCGCGTCCGTGATCACGGGCGTACTCGGCGTGCACATGGTCATGGCGATCGGCGGGGCCGACATGCCCGTGGTTGTCTCGATGCTCAACAGCTACTCCGGCTGGGCCGCCGCCGCCGCGGGGTTCATGCTCTCCAATGATTTGCTCATCATCGTCGGAGCACTCGTCGGCTCGAGCGGTGCGATCCTCAGCTACATCATGTGCAAGGGCATGAACCGCTCATTCGTCAGCGTTATCCTCGGCGGTTTCGGCGCAGCGGAAGGCACCGCCGTCGCTGTCGATGGTCAGCACACCGAGATCGATGTCGCCAAAACCGTCGAGCTCATGTGCAATGCCAAAAGCATCGTCATTGTTCCTGGATATGGGATGGCTGTTGCACAAGCCCAGCACACCCTCTCCGAGATCACCAAGGAACTCGAAGCAATCGGCGTGAGTGTTCGCTTCGCCATCCACCCGATCGCAGGGCGTCTGCCTGGGCACATGAATGTGCTGCTCGCCGAGGCCAAGGTCTCCTACGACATCGTGCTCGAGATGGACGAGATCAACCCGGACCTGCCCAACACCGATCTGGTGCTCGTCATCGGCGCCAACGACATCGTCAACCCCAGCGCCCTCGACGACCCCGCCAGCCCGATCGCGGGCATGCCCGTGCTCGAAGTCTGGAAGGCTAAAGATGTCATCGTGATGAAGCGGTCCATGGCCAGCGGCTACGCCGGAATCGGCAACCCACTCTTCTTCAAAGACAACACCCAGATGCTCTTCGGCGACGCCAAGAAGAATGTCGACGCCATCCTCACCGCCTACCGCAGCAGGTGATCAGCAACTCACACGCCGATCCAACCACAACCCTTTGGACAATGGAGCGTGCCAAAGAGATTACGGCTGCGAGAACAGTTGCAGAAACTGATGCGGGAAATGTACAAAATCACCGTCTGCGGAGCGATCCGATCTTGGGTACTCCGACACAACATGCCGCCCCCCGTCATCATCGAGATCGAACCCAAACGAGTAGATCACCGGGCCTGACTCAGTTAACCGATAACTAAGCGGTTCGCCCGTGTATCCATCGAGTGGAGTAAACCCCATCAAGTCCTCATCAAGTTCAGCAATGGATGCTGGGAACACCCCGTGACGGAGCTTGTAGCGATAAATCGCAATGGCGAGGCGGACATTGCCGATCCCCTCCAGGTATTCGATATGAATGAGCGATAGCTTTCCGACTGCAATCTCAGCGACATCAATCAGTTGATTACCAACAAAATTTGAAGGATCCTTTTCCCTCTCGAAGATGTCTTCAGAATGTTGATTCGAAACTTCTCGGATGTACAACCGCCCGGACGCCCCCGAGCACATCATTTTCTCGTAGAGCAACATTGTCTGCTGGACCGATTCATGTAACCCGGCGAACGCCACATGCGTCGGGTCGCCCTCAAAGCCTACATCGAGAGCACGCTGAGGATTCATGCCGTCAAGATTAAACCCTCCAACACCATTCACAACGCGTCGGCACATATCATGAAAGAGCATCACATCACCGAGCATGGAGACATCCCCGAGTTGATTGCTTTGGAAACTCAGCGCAAGCCGTTCGAGATGCTCCTCAGAAAACACATCATCGTGACACTCCAATGCCCAAAGGACTGTTTCGTAGCAATCTCTTTGTATCGCGACTGACAACAGATGACTGATCGAGTTGGGAGACTCCTGCGCAAAACGCACCGCCCCATTCGTCAACTCGATGAGTTCCACAAACCCATCGGTATCGCCCAGTTGCAAACGATAGATCGCGAATGAGATGGCAAACCTGGTTGCGTTTCTCAGTTGAGAAAGCTCGGTGATCGAACCGCGCATGATCGCCAGGTTCGGATTCTCTTGCCCATCATAAATCTCATCTTCGAGCCCATGCCGGATGCACGCACCATTCGTCGCAGGATCATCAAACTCTGTAAACAGCTTGCCAAGATGTTTACGGCGTAAAGCATCCTTCACCTGACTGAGGGCATCCGCCGTTTCGGGGAGTTTGAGGATCTCAACCCGAGCCGCCCATTCATCAAGATCCCGCTCTGGCAGAGAGCTCGACCAAGAATCGGCGAACACCAAATCAAACTTATATCTGGCGTCTATCAGGATCGGCCAAGCCCTGTCCTCTACCGGGATCGTCTCAATCCACGAGTTAAACCCCGCGACCGGGTTCCACTCCTGCGTGCCGTCGCTCGCCATCACCCAAGGCGACCAGTTCCCGCCGGTCACCGCATCCCAATCCGGCTCATGTCCAACCACTTCACCGTCTGGTGCACCGAGGCAGACGCTCACAAAAACAGAAACAAGCAATCCCATCACGATGTGTATCGACTTCATACACAAAGAATAGCAGGCCATGCCACTCCATGAAAAAACCCTCCAGATTGGAGGGTTTCAAGTGATCCCGCTGCGATTCGAACGCAGAACCTTCGGCTTCGGAGGCAACTTTCAGTGCAGCCTGAAATGTACATCTACAGTCTATGCATAGGGTTATCGTTCATCAAATGTCGCGTAATTCGCACTCACATGTACCGAGTATGCACTGTTTGCGCAGCCGTGGCTGCGCAAGGCTTGAAGAATGGCGATCGTGAAATTGAACTCAGTGATCCGAGTTCGGATGAAGCCTGCTTCAGTTTCGCGGAAGCGAGGGCAACCGGCAACTTGTTCATGGATCATGGTCTGTGATATGTACTCTGAATACGCCCCTCTACGAGAGAAAGGTGCCGCGGAAAAATATTATTTGATTGACAAATCTGTATACCATATTCCGCCATCATGATCAATGGAGTACATAAACTGTCCAGGAACAATAATATCAGTCTCATCACGGACTGGCAGCCAGACGCAGTCCTCGAACAATTCTTCATCAAGCAAATCTTGATAATTCAGTTCGACAAGATCTTGAAACAACTCCCAGTTAAGATATACGATCGATTCAAGCAAATCTTGCCGGCGAAGCAAATCTACACGCAACTGCCCTAGGTCCTGATATTCTTGGCAAAACACTTGTTTGTCACGGACCTGCTCTTCGGTGCCCTGATAGAATCGCTTCAGCTCGTCTACGAACTGAAGCGATTCCCCATTTACGATTCTAGCATTTATTTCTTTCTTCAAGTCATCAATTTCTTGCAAGAACAGCTGGCATCGCTCAAATTTTGATTTATGTAACATATCAATTCCATTCAATAGCCGTTCAACTTAATCGAGTATTGCTCAAATTGGTTCCGAACCATAATCCCCGCCGGAATTTCTCTTACCATTTCTCCAATCAGCCCAATCTATATGAGGTTCCTTCCCGTTAAGATGATTTCCCCCGGGCGTGTGGCCTTGATTGTCCAGCCGGTAGTTAATTTTTCCATCCTTCGTCACTCGAGCTCCACCACCACCCATTTTTCCAGGCTTCCTCACCATGCCTTTGGGTTTTCCGCCTAATAATTTATGAACTCGCCTGAGTGCGTTCTTCGTCTGTGATAATGAAGGCTTAGGATAGTAGGATCCGCCACCAACATTTACTGCGAGCTTGCCCCCGCCTCCCGGAATCAAGTTGCCCAGTTTTTTGATCAGGCCCTTGCCTGTTCAAAAATGGAATCGTTTTCTCGACAATGCCGATATCTACGGGCACAACCTTTTTATTCTCTCTGGCGTCGGTCCGGCCTTTCTTCAATGATTCAAGTGTGCGGATCGACTCATACACATGCACAGCCACCATCTCACGCGAGGCCGCCCATTTATAGAGTCGCCTCAACCGTTTAAGCTGACTGTTGCAGTAGTTCCGTGACCAGTCATATTCAGGACTAATCAGGGTTTCACGAAATCGACGCAACGCATTTGGTCCCATGGATTCCGCTAAATCTGATCCGTGATACTTTCTGAACTCCCGTAGGATTATCTTGATGTTGTTTGCCTCGCTCGTTGAGTAGTAACCCTTGACCCACTCCAAGTAGACCAGGCACAACTCAGAGACAGTGGTCCCCGCCTGATCTGGGTCGCATCGATCGACCGGAGGAAGCCGCTTGCCCGCGGCTTCGAACTCGGCAAGCAGTTGGTAGTACAGGGTCCTCGAACTGGCCGACCCATACTTCCCGAGTTGGTATTCCCGACGCTGTTTCGAAATCGAATCCGTAAGCGTAACGACTGCAAAATCGCGGCCGGACCTCTTGCGATAACTCGGTGTTCTGGCATTCATGCTGCAGCTCCTCTGCTGCGCAGCCATTTGGCTGCGCGAATCAGGGTGTGTGAGCTGCACCGGAGCGACCGGGAAACGCCGTTACGCGTCCTCAGCAATGTTTTTTCCAACGATCCCGCTGCGATTCGAACGCAGAACCTTCGGCTTCGGAGGCCGACGCTCTATCCAGTTGAGCTACGGGACCAAACACATTGGTCAACCCCCATCTCAGAAGGCCGCAGACAGTCTACGATCGCGCCGCACCAATGGCAATGACCAACACCATCTCGTCTCATCAATCCGCCATCGCCACCCCGCTGGGCGCTGTCCTCGCCCTCACCTTTCTCGGATCTCTGGGCACCGGGATCGTCACCAACGGCATTGCCTTCGTCGCCACCCACTCGCTGGGCTACGCCAAGGGCATGAACCTGCTGCTCACACTGGCCCTCGGCGCGTCGTACATCGTCGGGGCCCTGACCGCCGGCCCGATCGTCCGCCGATACACCAAAAAACATGATTGGCTCTCTACACGGGGCAGCCTCGTCCTCGTGCTTTTGCTGATCGCTGTTGCCTGCCAACTCCCGATCTTGCTGGACTCTTTCGCCCCGCGATACACCCCCGCCGCATTCTGGGTGCTGGTATTGATCTTCTCCCCCGCCACCGGCGTGCTCTGGCCCATCGTCGAGAGCTACCTCTCCGGCGGGCGCTCGGGCAAGCCCCTCCGCAACGCCATCGGACGCTTCAACATTGTCTGGTCCGCCGCCCTTGTTGCCGCATTCTGGCTGATGGCCCCGCTGCTCGAATCAAACCCGCTCGCGATCCTCTCCATCCTCGGCGTGATGCACCTGCTCATGATCGCGGCCCTTCGCTGGTTTCCGAGCGACCCGCCCAAGCACATCAGCGAGCACCACGAACAACACCCCGAGTCTTACCGCCCACTCTTGAGCACATTCCGCATTCTGCTCATCGCGTCCTATGTCGTCCTCTCGGTGTTGGCCCCACTGCTGCCCGTTGTCGAGACCAAACTCGAAATCCCGATCGGTTGGCAGACCCCGATCGCGAGCACCTGGCTGATCGCTCGCGTGACCCTCTTTGCCTTCTTCGAGCGTTGGCATGGTTGGCATGGGCGATGGTGGACGCCTTGGACCGGGATGGCCTTGCTGCTCGTCGGATTCACCACCTGCATGCTCGCTCCGAGTTTCCCATCGCTCGCCATGCCCATGCTCATCGGCGGGCTCTTCACCACGGGCATCGGTATCGCAATGACCTACTGCGGCGCTTTGTACTACGCCCTCGCCGTCGGATCCACAGAGATCGACGCCGGTGGAAAACACGAGGCACTTATCGGACTCGGGTACACCCTCGGCCCCCTCTGCGGCATCATGGGACTCGGAATCGCTGGAAACAACCCAGAATCCTTCCGGCTCTGGGTCATTGGGATCACCTCGGGAATCGTTTGCCTCATGATTCTCCTCGCGATAAGAGCATCAAGAACCGCTTTTCAGCCCGCATCCGATTGTCGATGAGCGAGGAATCCTCTATACTCGCAGGATGCCCAGACCGGGCCCGTTCCCGGTTTTGGATTTGTTTGTGCTCAGGCGACCAGATCAAAGACGAAAGGCCCCATTGCACAACCAATCAAACAAGAAAAAGAACAAGGACCACGACGCCATGACCCAAGCGCCGGCAACAAGCACCAACCCCGCGAAAGCAGATTCGCAACCCGCACCCACCAAGCCATCCAAAGAGATGATGCTCAAGTGGCTTTATGACATGCAGCTCATCCGCGAGTTCGAAAACCGCACCCAGCAGGCCTACCAGCAGGCCAAAATCGGCGGGTTCTGCCACATCTATTCCGGGCAGGAAGCCTGTGCCGTAGGCACCATCGCCTGCACCAACGACGACGACCCCGTCGTCACCGCCTACCGCGATCACGGGCACGCCCTCGCACGCGGCATGTCCGCCGAGGCATGCATGGCCGAGATGTTCGGCAAAGTCACCGGATGCGCCAAGGGCAAGGGCGGATCCATGCACATGTTCGACAAACCCAACTGGCTCTTCGGCGGGCACGGCATCGTCTCCGCACAGACCCCGATGGGCGCGGGCTTCGCCTTCGCCTCCAAGTACGAGCTCGAAGTGCTCGGCACCGGCAAAAAGAAGATCGCACTCTGCTACCTCGGCGACGGCGCACTCGATCAAGGCGCCTTCCACGAGGCACAGAACCTCGCTTCGCTGTGGGACCTCCCGGTCATCTATATCCTCGAGAACAACGGCTACTCGATGGGCACCGCCATCAACCGCCACACCGCCAACTCCGAAAACCTCGAAGACCGCGCCAAGGGCTACGGCATCAAGTCCATCACCATCGACGGGCTCGACATCCTCCACGCCTACAGCGAACTCAAACCCTTCTTCGACGACTGCCGCGACAAACAACGCCCCGGCTTCGTCAACTTCAAGACCTACCGCTACCAAGGACATTCCATGTCCGACCCCCAGAAGTACCGGACAAAGGACGAGGTCGACCAGTTCAAGGACCAAGACTCAATCGCCAAGCTCTGCTCAGATTTGATGGGCATGGGGCACATCGACGAGGCCGGCTGGAAGTCGATGCAGAAAGAGATCCGCAACACGGTGCTCGACGCCGTCGAAGCCGCGGAGAACGCCGCGGTCCCTGAACCGGGCGAGCTGTACACCGATGTCTACGCCAACCCTGAAAAGAACCTGTCCCCCACCGCAACCTACACCCACGGCACCAAGAACCCGTTGATGTGATGAAATGACACTTGCGCAGGAAGGCATTCCGGGTCTCGGTACTTGGATCTTGATCTTTGGAGGCGCAGTGGTCGCGGCATTCATACCCATTGCAGTGATTATCATCTGGATGTTGAAGAAAAAAATAAACCGTCCGCCCTGGAACGAAGACGAACGAGAAATACACCATGACCACCATGCCCATGATTGAAACCGACATCCACCCCGCCGTCGACAACCCTGCGTTGCCCGTCTTCCTTTCCGAAGACCAGCTCCCCTCCCGCGAAGGCGACCGCATCGTGCAGTTCCGCGAAGCACTCCGCGAAGCAATGTCCGAAGAGATGCGCAAGGACAAACGCGTGTTCCTGCTCGGCGAAGAGGTCGCTCAGTACAACGGGGCGTACAAGATCTCGCAGGGCATGCTTGACGAGTTCGGGCCCAAGCGGATCATCGACACGCCGATCTCCGAGAACGGGTTCGCCGGCATGGCCATCGCCGCGGCGATGACCGGGCTTCGCCCGATCGTCGAGTTCATGAGCTGGTCGTTCAGCTTTGTCGCTGCCGATCCGATCCTGAACAACGCGCCCAAGATGCTCTACATGTCGGGCGGTCAATTCGGCTGCCCGATCGTCTTCCGCGGCAACGACGGCGCGGGCGGGCAGCTCGCTTCGACCCACTCTTGGTGCGTCGAAGCACTTTACGCCAATGTACCCGGGCTCAAGATGGCGATCCCATCGAATCCCTATGACGCCAAGGGCTTGCTCAAGACCGCGATCAACGACCCCGACCCCGTGTTCTTTATGGAATCCGAGCGCATGCTCGGCGACAAGGCCCATGTCCCCGAAGAGGAATACTACATCCCCTTCGGCAGAGCCCGCCTCGCCCGCGAAGGCGACGCCGTCACCTTGGTAAGCTTCGGTCGCCCCGTCAACTTCTGCCTCGAGGCCGCCGAAACCTTGGCCGCCGAAGGCATCGAGGTCGATGTCCTCGACATGCGCACCATCCGCCCGCTGGACATCGAATCGATCATCGAACGCGTCAAGGTGACCAACAAGGTCCTGGTCGTTGACCAGTCCTGGCCCTTCGCCTCGATCGCGAGCGAGGTCATCACCCAGATCTGCGAGCGATGCTTCGACTGGCTCGACATGGCCCCCGCGAGGCTCAACACCGAGGATGTCCCCACACCGTATGCGAAGGGGCTCGAATACGATTACCTGCCGAACCCGGAACGGATTGTGGACGCTGTCCGCGATATGCTCAACTGATAGTTTCTCTTTGTTGATCTGCTGCACCGACTGATTGAAGGATTCACCCCATGCCCATCAGCATCACCATGCCCCGCCTGTCTGACACCATGGAACAAGGCACCGTCGTCAAATGGCATGTCAATACCGGCGACGCCGTCTCCGCCGGCGATGTCATCGCCGACATCGAGACCGACAAGGCCACCATGGAACTCGAATCTTTCGACGACGGCACCGTTGCTGCGCTCGCGGTGGACGAAGGCCAATCCATCGCTGTCGGGCTCCCGATCATCGTGCTCGCCGAGGACGGCGAATCGGTTGAGGACGCTGCCAAGAGCATGTCCGCCTCGCCCGCTCCAGCAACCGCACAGCAGAACGGCTCCGAGCTCAACGCACCCTCCGCCACCGCCGTCGCCGAGCCGCCCGCGGAATCAACAACAGGTGATCGTGTGTTTGTCTCCCCGCTTGCTCGAAAGATCGCTGCCGAGAACAACATCAACCTCGCCACCATCGTCGGCACCGGCCCCTCCGGGCGCATCACCAAGAAAGATGTCGAGAACGCCATCGGCACCTCGACAGCACCCAGCCCGGCGACCGCCGCGTCACCTGCTCCTGCATCCGCGCCCGCCCCATTGCCTATGCCCGTGCCGGGTGCAACGCTCGAATCAAAGACCGTGCCCCTCAACACCATGCGTTCGGTCATCGCCAAACGCCTGGTCGAATCCAAGACCACCATCCCGCATTATCAGGTCACCATCAGCGCACGCATGGATGCACTCAACGCCCTGCGAACCGAACTCAACGAGCAGCTCGCCCCCCAAGGCGTCAAGCTCTCCGTCAACGATTTCCTCGTCCGCGCATGCGCCCTGGCGATGCACCAACACCCATTCATCAACTCATCATGGAACCCGCAAGGCCCCGCGATCGACCTTCACGCCCAGGTCAACATCGGTGTCGCGGTGTCGCTCCCCCCCGAAAAGGGCGGCGGGCTCGTCGTAGCAACAATCAATCATGCAGATCAATCAGGGCTTCGTCAGATCTCCGCCGAGACCAAACGACTCGCCTCCAAAGCCCGCGACAAGGGGCTCAGCCCGCAGGAACTCTCCGGCTCGACCTTCACCATTAGCAATCTGGGCATGTTCGGCGTAGATCATTTTACCGCGATCATCAACCCGCCAAACGCCGCCATCCTCGCGGTCGGCAAGGCCATCGATAAGCCCTTTGTCGAATACGACGAGAATGGCGACGCCGAACTCATCATCGGCAGCGAGATGTCCATGACCATCTCGTCGGACCATCGCATCATCGACGGCACCATGGCCGCAGCGTACCTCAACTCCGTCAAGCAACTCCTCGAATCACCCGCCGCGTTGCTCGTCTAATCTCAATCGACAAATGCAAGCAATGACCGATTCAATCGCACGATCGAGACGATTCACGACACCAAGGCTCATCATCGCCGCACTTCTCCTTTGTGTTCTCGGGCTCGCCATCGCCGCGTACCCGAGTGCCCAGTTCTTCAGCCACCTCTTCAAGGACGCGGTTTTTCCGATCACCGAGTTCGACGCGAACTCTCCAACCACCGTCACCCTGCCAGACCACAACACACGGTTTATTGTGATGCTGAAGGTCGAAGACACAAGCGATCCCCTCCCCTCGCTTGAGCTTACAATCGAATCTGATGGAGCCGCGATCGATACGACTGAAATGAACGGGTGGCAGACCACAATGGGTCACAGCTACCGAACCATCGCTTCGTTCAACGCGCCCGAATCCCTTGAATGCACCATCACGGTTTCTGCTGATCACACAGAAGACTTCGGCATCTTCCATCACCACACGGATATGTTCAGTTTCCATTTCAACAAGGTGCTCCCCTGGTGGATCGGCGCAACCGTCCCATTCTTGAGCGGGATCGCCATCATCTTCTTCGTCATCCTCCGGAAAGTGATCCAGAACGACGACATCCAACTCGAGCTCTGAACCATGACCTCCGACGACCACAACCAGCCGCTCATCGGCCCCGGCGCTCCCGACGACGACCACTCGATGCTCATCGAGGACGCACGCGAACGCCTACGCAGAGAGGATGAGCAGAACACCGAAGGTAAAAAGCTCGCCCGTAGGCTGTTCGTCGCTTTCGCCCTGGTGCTAGTTCTTGGCATCGTGTTCTACATCGTTCTCCCGCGATATGGTGTTCGCATGCCCGCGATTCTTCCGATCCTCTGCTTCGGTGCAATCCTGATCGCTGCCCTCGCACGCGGCATCGATGAAAACAGAAATCGCGACGACGATCTCGATCCACCAATATCCGGATCATTCTAAACTAGAAAAAGATCATCACCAGCACCACCACGACCGCAACGGCAACCAGCCCAAACGCAAGCCTCGTGAGCACACGGTCCATCCGGTTCAGCGTTTTCTTGACCGACTGCTGATACACCTGGTCATTGGATTCGAGCCGAACCTGTACATGAAACCGCATCTCGTACCCGCACTCAGGGCACACAACGCCGTGGGCATCATTCATCGGCACCCCGTCAAGCTCGTACCGACAACGCAGACAAATGAATGACCTTTCACCCCGCGCCTTGGCAATCACCCTGTCGTGCTCAACACTCATCGATGATTCCAAGAAATTTTACCAACCAACCAAAGCTGATCATCCCCGTTCTGCACGCCGGCGCTTCAACTCTGCGTCAATAAATGGCTCGAGCTCGCCTCGGTCGAGCACATTGGTCGGGTTGCCTTCAACACTCGTCCGGTGGTCTTTCACACGATTGTCGTAGAGCACATAGCTGCGGATCTGCGCGCCCCACCCGCGATGCTCGAGCTTGCCCCCCGCCGCTTCGGCGATCTCCGCCGCCCGCCGATCTTCCTCGAGCTGCTCGAGCTTGGCCATCAAGATCGTCATCGCCTGCCGACGATTCTGCTGCTGCTCACGATGCGTGGACGCAAGGATCATGATCCCCGTGGGCTTATGCACAAGACGGACCGCGGAAGCAACCTTGTTCACATTCTGCCCGCCCGGGCCGCTCGAACGCGCGAACGCCTGGATCTCGAGATCAGCATCCGGGATCACCACATCGCGTTCCTCGAACTCGGGCACCACCTCAACGGTCGCAAAGCTTGTTTGGCGTTTTCCCTGCGAGTTGAACGGCGATACCCGCGCAAGCCGATGCGTCCCACGCTCGCAAGAGAGATACCCAAACGCGAAGTCACCCTGCACATGCAGCGTCACCGAATCAAGCCCGACCTCGGACCCGTGCGATTTCTCGACCTCCTCGATCTTCCATCCCTGGTTCTCGAAGAAATACAGGTACATGCGAAAAAGCATCTCGCACCAATCATTCGCCTCAGTACCGCCATCGCCCGCGGAGATCGTAAAGAAGCAATCCCGCGTGTCATGCTTGCCGCTCAACAGCGACTGGATCTCGATCTTGTCCATCCGCGCGAGCATCTTGTAGAGCTGCCCGTCAGCCTCTTTGAGCAGATCGGTGTCGCCCTCTTCGCGTGACATCTCGTACGCCAGCTTGGCATCCTCGAAATCTTCCGATGCCTGCTTGATCGGCGAGATCTGGACCTTGATCCGTTTGAGCTCGCCGACGGTTTCTTGGGCAGCCTCCTGGTTATCCCAGAAATCCATCGCCCCCATCCGTTCTTCGAGCTCCTTGAGCCGGTTTATCTTGTTGTCGTAGTCAAAGAGAGTCACGGATCGTTACAATCCGCGCCTCTAAGTCGTTAATCACATTCTGGTGTGCTTCAAGATGCATCGGTCCTCCAGTTCGGGCACAACTGTAGCATCCATCCGACGCTTTCGCCCGTATCATCCCCTGATGAACCTGCCGATCCCCATCATCCAGATCACCCAATCGCCCGAGCGAGACATCGCCGCCCGCGAGGGATGGTCCCTGCTCGCCATGCTCTCGATCCTCGGGCTCATCTTGGTGTTCTCGATGCTGCTCATCATTGTCCTCCGCCGGACCCGCAGCGCACGCCAGATCGAGTCTCGGGCACCAGAGCCCGACCCGGTCGATCCGTGGGCAGAGTCCGCCAACCGAATGAGCGATTCGATCATCGAGTACGATGAGAGCGACGAAGAGAATGAGGATGAAGACGGTCTGGTCAGCTAATCCGTATCGAGTTCGCATCAGGGCAGCGATTCGGTCCATTCTCCCGCGCGTGGATGCCCGAGATCACGCGCACGCCGACCCCATTTGAGCGCGTTCTCCCTGTCGCCCGCCCGCTCCAACCAGAGCGCGGCTTCAAACGCCAATCCCGCGTTCTTTTCATCCGCCTGCGCCGCATCAATGTACCTCGATGCCGCATCACCGGGCCGCCCGACCAGCCCATAGCACTCCGCAAGAAGCCCGAGTGTCTCATCCGTTGAGAGCATCTCCTCGGGTAATCCCGTCAACAGGTTGATCGCCACATCCACCTCGCCGCCCCGTTTTCGGATCTTCGCTTCCGAGAGGATCCACTTTGGCTCGCGGGGCTCCAACTCGCGTGCCCGATCTATATGCAGCTGCGCGATCCCCAAGGTGTTCTCACGCAACGCCAGGCTCGCCCGGATCGCCCAGATCTGCGCATCATCGGGCGCAAGCTGCGACGCCAGAGCCAGATTCGCTTTGGCATCATCGAGCTGATTCAGGTTCATCTGGAGCACCGCCAAGTAGGTCATGTAATCCGGGCGCGTCGGATCCATCTTCACCGCCTGCTTGTAATGCTGCACCGCGAGCGTTCGATTCCCAATCGTGTTGGCAAGGGTCCCTGCGGTGAACTCCATATCCCCGTTTGTTGGTCCGATCTCGATCGCCGCAACATACTGGTCATACGCCGCCGCGTTCTGCCCGTCGAGCATCATCAGATCCCCCATCGCCACGCGAAGATCCTGATCGCCCGGGAACTGAAGCACCGCCGATTCGAGCACCGCCTGCGCCCTTGTGTATTCCTTATCACGCACAAACGATTGCACACTCGCGAGCACGCCCTCGATCGTCTGCGTCGGCGCGATCCCGCTCTCACCCGGATCCTCGACGATCGGCTCTGCCTGCTTCGGCTGCGCGAGCGTGTAAATCGCGTACCCCGCGATCGCAACGCCCAACACCGCGACCGCCGCGAGCCCCACCCCCGCAGCCCTCGCCGATCCCGAACGAGCAGAGAAAACACCGATCTTGTTCTGTCGGAATGTAGATCTATCCATGCACAAGGATATCGACCCCGCGTACACTCCAAAGCCACGAATTGCCCCGATTTCACGCACCCCGTGCAAGGATCAACCAAATGACGACCGAATCGACCCAAACCCCGATGAGCAAGGCCTACACCGCCGCCGATCACGAACCCCGCATCTGGGAAAAATGGCTCGACTCGGGTGCTTTCCATGCCGATCCCGCCCGCGTCCTCGATGGCAGCGCCCAACCCTACTCCATCCTCATCCCCCCGCCCAATGTCACCGCCGCCCTCCACCTCGGGCACGCGCTCAACAACTCCATCCAGGACATCCTCATCCGTGCGCACAGGATGAAGGGCTATGAGACCCTCTGGATGCCCGGCACCGACCATGCCGGCATCGCCACCCAGACCATGGTCGACAAAAAGCTCAAAGAAGCCGGCAAACCCGGGATCGCCGACTACAAAAAACGCGAACTCGCCGGCGAGCTCGATGCTGAAGGAAGAAGTGGCCGCGAACAGTTCACCCAACTCGTCCTCGACTTCAAAGACGAATACGAAGCACGCATCACCGACCAGCTCAAAAAAATGGGCTGCTCGTGCGACTACGAACGCCAACGCTTCACCATGGACGACATCTGCGCCCGCGCTGTCCGCGAAGCATTCTTCCAGCTCTTCAAAGACGGGCTCATCGAGCGCGGCAAGCGCCTCGTCAACTGGGACCCCGTCACCCAGACCGCACTCGCCGACGACGAGGTCGAGATGGAAGAAGTGCAGGGCAACTTCTACTACCTCCGCTACCCGCTCGTCCACGAGACCGAGCCCGGCAACCACAACCCGGTCACCTGGTCCGAGCTCGCCCGGCGCGGGTACCCCGGCGCTGAAAAGCACCCCGAGGATGAACAAGCCTGGGTCACCGTCGCCACCACCCGCCCCGAGACCTACATGGGCGACACCGCCGTCGCGGTGAATCCAAAGGACCCCCGCGCCACCGCGGTCCGCGGGTTCCTCTGCGAGCTGCCCGTCATCGGGCGCGTCATCCCCATCATCGAGGATGATTATGTCGTCCTGCCCGTCAAGTACGGCGGCGAAGAGGGCGACGCCAAGGCAGAGATGTCCACCGGGTTCCTCAAGGTCACCCCGGCCCACGATCCAAATGACTGGATGATCGGTCAGCGTCACAACCTCGAAGCCATCAACATCATGGCTCCCGATGCGTCCATCTCTGACCAGCACGGGTGGGAGGACATCGGCGACGGGCACATCTTCGTCGGCAAGTCACGCGAGGACGCCCGCAAACTCGTCATCAAAGAGTTCGACGCCCGCACAGTCGCCGAAGGCACGGAGGGATCGCTGCTCGAAAAGATCGTGCCCCATACCCACTCCGTTGGGCACTCCTACCGCTCCCACGCCGCGATCGAGCCGTACCTGAGCGACCAATGGTACTGCAAGGTCACCGACGACAGACTCCGAGGCAACGCCCAGCGCGCCCTCGTTCCAAACCAACGCACAGAATCCTCCTTAGAAACCTGGCCCGAATCCACCCCCTCTTCTCCCGGTAGAACGGGCTTCCAGCCCGTTTCCCCTCCCTCTTCCCCCACCCCAAACCAACTCTCCATCCACACACGAAACCTCCCCCACTGGCAACTCGGAGGCTCCACATACTTCGTTACCTTCCGCATCAAAGAAGGACACATGAGTGAGCACGAACGCTCGCTCGTCCTCGATTCATGCTTCCATTTCAATAATGAGCGAGCAACAGTCCATCTTGTGACCGTCATGCCCGATCATGTCCACATCCTCATCACGCCAAACAAAATCGGCGCTGACGAGTGGTACCCGCTCCAAGACATCATCCACAGCATCAAGAGCTACACCGCCAACGAGATCAATCGGAGCAGGAACGACTCTGGATCATTCTGGCAGGCCGAATACTTTGATCGCATCGTCCGGGATGAAGATGAGTTCCGCGAGAAATGGAACTACATGCTCAACAATCCCGTGAAGGGGGGATTGTGTGATCAGCCAAGTGAATATGAGTGGACACGGAAAGAAGCGAATCAATCAAGAAACGGGCTGGAAGCCCGTTCTACCGGGGAGAGTACCGACGGCACCATGTCGTTCTACCCATCGCGCTACGCGAAAACCTACGAATCCTGGCACGATAACCTCCGCGACTGGTGCATCTCCCGCCAGCTCTGGTGGGGGCATCGGATTCCGGTGTGGAGTAAACCAAAAATTCGATCTAACGCTACCGGGGATTCTGCACTTGTGAAATGGAAACAAGAGCCATTCTGGGAAGATCTAATAGCAATTCAAGATGACGGCGAGACTGAATTTGTTTGCTTAAGCCCAGCAGCAGTCGGCGAGAATGTGATTTCAGATCTCGAAAATGACGGCTTCGTCAGGGACCCCGATGTCCTCGACACTTGGTTCTCCTCTGCGCTCTGGCCGCTCTCGACGATGGGGTGGCCCGACGCCGATGCGGCCAAGGAATCCTCGGGCATCAAAGACTTCGAGTCCATGCTCGCAGCGTTCAACCCGACCTCTGTCCTCACCACCGCACGCGAGATCATCACGCTGTGGGTCTCGCGGATGGCGATGTTCAACCGGTACTTCTTAGACTCCCCCGGTAGAACGGGCTTCCAGCCCGTTTCTTCATCTTCCTCAATATCATCTCAGAACCAAAGCAACGGGCTGGAAGCCCGTTCTACTGAAGATCAACCCGGCCCCGCCCCCTTCAAGGATGTTTTCATCCACGCGATGATCCAGGACGGCGAGGGACGCAAGATGTCCAAGTCCCTGGGCAACGGCGTCGACCCGCTCGACATCATCGACTCTCACGGCGCCGACGCGATGCGATTCACCCTCTGCCAGATGACCACGCAGACCCAAGATGTCCGCATGCCCGTCGAGCACGATGCAGCCACCGGCAAGAACACCTCGCCCAAGTTCGACCTCGGTCGCAACCTGTGCAACAAGCTCTGGAATGCCTCCAAGTTCGCCATCTCGATGCTCGAGAAGAACCCGATCGAGCCCGGCATGCCGATCGACCCGCAAGAGCTCAGCCTGTGCGACCGGTGGATGCTCTCGCGCGTCGTTGAAGCGACCAACAAGGTCAACACCGCGATGCGCAGGTACCAGTTCAAGGACTACGCCGACGCGATCTACGACCTGCTCTGGCGGGACTTCTGCGACTGGTACCTCGAATCGATCAAGCCCACCGTCGACGCTGACGATCGTCAGCGGGCGGTGCTGAGGATTGTTCTCGATTCGATCCTGCGTCTGATGCACCCGGTCACGCCGTTCATCACCGAGACGATCTTCGAACGGCTCGACACCATCCCGATGCGCGAGATCGCCGGGTTCAACTTTGCCAAGACCACCTCGACGGATACTCTCTGCCAATCCGGTTGGCCCGAGCCGATCGACGAGCTTCGCGATGAAGTCGCCGAGGAAGCGTTCGACCGGATGCGGTCGCTCGTCACCACGATCCGCGAGGTCCGTGCGCACAACAAGGTGCTTCCCAAGCGGAAGATCGTGCTGCATGCCTCCGGTTCGGTCGCCGACGATGTCGCGCGATGGTCGCCCCTGATCGAGACCAATGCGGGTGTCAAAGAAATCTCGACCGCTGCCCCGATCGGTAACGCCGCCGCGTTCACCTTCGAAGCCGCCGAGCACCATGTTTCCGATCTCGCCGACGCGGTCGACGCATCGGTCGAGCGTGACCGGCTCGAAAAAGAACTCGCCGGGCTCGATAAATCCATCAAGGGCATCGAGGGGCGTCTGTCGAACCCGGGTTACACCGACAAGGCCCCGGCGCATTTGGTCCAGCAGACCCGCGATCAACTCGCCGAGCTGGTGAAGGACCGCGACGCGACGAAAGCCGCGTTGGACAAGCTCGCATGAGCCGAATCGTGGCGATCATGCTGATCGGCGGAACCCTTGCGGGGTGCGCCCAAACGCAGACGGTTGATCCGCCCCTGCTTCGACCATCAACCGGTGACGCTTCGCGGTTTATCGCTGAGGAGGGGGCGTGGTCGTTTCGAGGCAACACCGGGCGGATCTACCTCACGCCCAGCTCGATCGTCCGCACAACCACCAATGATCGGCTGATCAACCGCCGACTCCCAACCTTCGTCGAACGCTCCGTCGTGCATTATCAGCACGCGATCACCAACTTGCCCGAGCTCGATGAGCCGATCGAAACTTACCTCATGGGCAATCGGATCCAGTGGGAGCAACTCACCCGCGCGCTGCTTGGTGACAAGGCATCCGTCTACCTCCGCATCGAGCGTGGCGGATTCGCCGCCGGGCATCGAGGCGTGTTCTACAACATCGGCCCACGCGATACTTTCATAATTTGTGCGCACGAAGGCTGGCATCAGTACGCCCACTCGGTGTTGCAAGACCCGCTGCCCGTCTGGCTCGACGAGGGCATCGCATGTTTTATGGAGGGGTTCCGGTGGGATCTGGCTTCGCCCGATCGCCCGCGGTTTATGCCCTGGGCAAACACCGAGCGCTTTGATCAGCTCCGCCAGGCCGTTAGCGCTGGATCGTTGATTTCGCTGCACGCGCTGGTCTCGACGCGGCCCCAAGACCTCATCGCCCGCAACGCCACCGGCGACGAACTTCTCAACTGGTACGCCCAATCATGGGCGCTGGTCCATTTTCTCTATGAAGCCGAAGCCGGACGATTCCGCGCGGGGCTTCAACGGATGCTCACAGATAGCGCATCGGCATCACTCAATGACCATATCGACGCCGCATTGGGCGAAGGGAGTTCGAGCCGTTTACGAACCCGTCGCATCGGCCCAGAAGTTCTGCATGCCTACCTCCCGCAGTACACCCTCGCCGAGCTTGATCATGCCTACCAGCAGTTCATGCGGAGAATCGTCCGCACCGGCGGGCGCGACGCCGTGGTCGCCGGGCGTTCGCCGAATCACTAAAAAAGCACGCCCGGGCAATGCCGAGCGTGCTTGTGGATGTCGAGATGTATCCGCGCGTCTTAGCGACGACGGCGTGTCGCGACGAGGCCGCCGAGCCCGAGCAGTGCCAATGAGCCCGGTGTCGGGGTCACGGTGTAACTGAGGAACTGACCACCGACCGAGGTATCGCCCCAGCCCGGTGTTGCTTCGCCCGCGACGCTGAGGTGATCAACGCCTGGATCTGCGCCGCCACCGGTGCTGATGACATCGAAGCTGAAGGTATCGCCGCCACTGAGCCCGAGATCAGCCAAAGAGATGGTGAAAATCTGGAAGCCGGCCGCGTGCTGGCTGTCATCGGTGCTGAACAGGGAGCCGGTTTCGTTCCATGCGCCTCCGTCGTAGCTCCAAACCTGAGCACCGATGCCTGAACCGCCATCGTCCGCCCATGATGCAACCCAATGGGTGATCTCTTGGCCAGAACCCCAATCGATGTTGCGGCCCCAAGGGTTACCCGCATCATCTAAGCCGGAACCGTTGTTGATTCCAAGAGCGTACTTGCCCCAGACATCAACATCCAAATCACCATTGAGCTGAATGCTAAATGTGATGTTGGTGCCGTCGTCGGTGATCTCGACCTGCGTGATGTCCAAGTTGGAAGCACCGATCGCAGCAGCGACATCGCCCACTGTGTCCGAGTACACGGTTGCGCCCGCGACGCCGCTGATGCCGGCGAGCAAGGCTGTTGTCAGCAATACTTTGTTCATTTCTTTCT
The DNA here is from genome assembly GCA_029260265.1 of Phycisphaerales bacterium. Classification (GTDB taxonomy): domain Bacteria; phylum Planctomycetota; class Phycisphaerae; order Phycisphaerales; family UBA1924; genus UBA1924. The sequence continues at coordinate 751,334 of JAJDDO010000024.1, read as the reverse complement.
CCTTCAAACTCTCACGAAAAAACGGAATATCCACCGGATCTCAACCGGTGAGCAAGACAGTTCACACCACGCCGAGGCATGGGTTCACACCAAGAATACGCGAAAGGCCTTTCGCACACAAGCCAGAAAATACCGAATTCCGGTGTTTTTGGATGAAATTGCAATCATGTTGTTCGGGTATTGATACGGTTCAGCCGTCGAGTTTGGGCAGATCAGGTTCGACACCCAGATAGGGCAGCGCTCGTTCAAGTATCCGCCGTACAACCGGGCCGGCAACCCAAGACCCATAGTGGTGTTTCTCGGCGATTCGGGCTGGTCCTGGATCATCGATCACGACCAACAAGACAACCTCGGGTGCCCCCGCGGGCGACGCCGCCAGGAAACTCGAGTTGTACTGGGTCCGGAAGTACCCCGGCGTGCCCTTGGGACGGCGTTTGCCTTCGGGGGCGACCCCCGCGATATTGGCCGTGCCCGACTTACCGAACATCGAATACTTGGGCTCGGGGATTGTTGGATCATTCGCCCGTGTCCGTGTGTCCATCCGCTCGGCGACCGCCCTCATCGGCTCGATGGCCAGCCGAGCGGTCTTGCTCTCGAAAACGCGCTCAACGATTATTTCTTCGCCAACGATTCCCGGGCGATCATCGGTGCCTGATGCGGTCAATCTGATCTCGGGCAATGTCCCCGCATCTTTGCGTGCAAAGATGGAGAACGCACGCACCATCTGGACAGGGGTGATCGCGATCTCGTACCCCATGCCCACCGAGGTCTGGGTGTACTTTGACCACCTCGATTCTGGAGTCACCAAACCCGGCGATTCATTGGCAAGCCCAATCCCGGTGCGATGACCGAATCGCAACGCCCCCACCATTTTTCGGACATCATCAAACTCGAGCCGCGATGTGGCGATCGACATCCCGATGTTGGACGAATACTTCAGCACATCGTTCCAGTTCAACTCCGACCGATAGGTCACATCCTGCAATCTGCGTCCGTCCGCAGAAATAAACCAGTTGGCATCGAGTTCGATCATCTCGTCGTCGGGCAGCAACCCCTTGGATTTGCCGAGCGCCCAGACGAAGGGCTTAAAGGTCGAGCCCGGCTCATACACATCACGCACGCACCGGTTGTACGCCAGCGCAGGCTCGGTCGCCCGGATCGGATCCTCCCGGATCACCCGATACCTCGGCATCGGATCCAGCGGCGTGTAAGTTGTCCGCTCGGCACCCTCGGCATCGTCATCCCACGGAAAGTCAATCGCATCCGGTGTGTCGCGAAGGACATCAACCATCGCGAGCACCTCGCCGGTGTTCGGATCGAGCATCACCGCACGCCCGCCGGCGGCCTCGGCCCGCTCGACACCGGCGACCAGTTCCTCGTACACAATGCGTTGAAGCTCAAGATCAAGCGACAGCCGTACATCGGCCCCGCGATCAGAATCAATCCATCGTCCACGCTGCACCCAAAGCGGGCGTCCGCGTGAATCGCGGACATAGGTCAGCGACCCGTTGGTGCCCTCGAGTTCATCTTGGAACAAGGACTCTGCCCCGACGAGCCCGATTCGCCGGGTTGATGCGTCTTCATACCCCACCTTACCGACGAGCGATCCAACGACCTGGGGAGCGCTGAGCACACGCGTTGGTCGGCTCTCGAGGCTCACACCTGGAAGATGCAGTTGCTGCACCGCATCGGCAGCCTCTTGGGTGATGATGCCCCCGATCGGGAGGTACCGGATCAGCTTGACCTTTGGCGCCTCGGTCGTTGCCCGTGAAGATCCGCCGGATCCCATACCAGCAACCGCGGGCGGGGTGATACCCGGCGTGTTCTCTGCGAGTTCTATCCTGTTTGCATTCTCTACCAGGGCACCCATTATCCGCTGACCAACGGCATCGGGGCTCATATCGAGCGCAGCCGCAAGCGCGGTGATCACCTGATCGACCTTGATGGTGTGCCCTTCGGTCACCGATTGGGGATCGACCACGACGCGAAATCCTGACTTGGTTGTCGCCAAGACGCGCCCTCTACGATCGAGCAGATCACCCCGGTTGGCGACGAGTGATTTGCGTGTGGTGCGAGCGGTGATGAATCCCTGGAGGTCATCGGATGGCGCGAGCTGAAGCTGCGCAACGCGCCCAATCACCACAACCAATCCGAGAACCGTGCAGACCCTCAGGATCTTGGCTACCATATTGGCTGAAGCTGCGGTATTCGCGTGCCCGTTCGTCCGCATACTCATGGGCTGATCGCCTGCTCAATAATCAGCACGCGGGTCCCATCCTCGAGTATCCACGATTCCTCATCCTCAAGCTGAGGCTCATTGGGTTCGGTTTCGTTGATCGGGCGAAACACCTCGCCGATCTTGGCGGGGTGCTGGACCGCGGGGTTGTATTGTTCCAGTGAATCGAGTGCCGCCGCGATGCGCTCGGGCGTGGCGTGCAACGCGATCTCTGCTTTGAGTTCGCTCGTGCGGTTCTCAAGCTTGCGGATTCGAAGCCTCGCTTCGGCGGTCTCGTGGGCGGCCTGAAGGCGCGATTGACGAACCGAGAGCACCCCGACACCGCTCGAACCAACCACGAGAACAAGAATTATCAGCTTGATAAACATATCGACTCCGATCCTTTAGCGTGCGGGGATCTTGAGCACCATGCCCACGCGGATCTCATCGGCGTCGCTCAGCCCGTTGAGCTTGACGATCTCGTCAACCCTGCGTGAAGTACCAAGGAGACGCTGGGAGATCATCGAGAGCACATCGCCGGATTGCACGGTGTAGGTCGTTTGCTTACTTACATTCTCAAAAGGACGGCTGTCCCTGCGGGCACGCTGGGGCTGGGTGACAATCGCCGAGCCGGGCAGCGTCAGCACCATGCCCGGCTGGAGAACGGGGTCAGGACCGAGCAGGTTCATGTTCATTCGATGGAGTTCTCTCCATCGTTCGCTGTCGCCGAGCGTTTCACGGGCAATCGCGTAGAGCGAATCATTCGTACGCACCGTGTACGAGCGGGCGGGGGCATCAGGAAGATCACGATTTGTCTCTGCAGCCAATGCCGGGACATCGGTTGTGCCCAATGTGTTGACCGTGCCTCGGAACTGATCGAGCAGCGAGGGCTTGCTCGGTGCAGCCTGTGAAATCACAACCGGGGCATCATCCGGCGCGGCATTCAACTCGCCGCGATTACCCTGGTTGGTAGCTGCGTGGGCAGGAGCCAGGTGATCTATCGCTGGCGTGTTGGTGCGTGCATCGTTCCCGGTGTGTGGGAGTTCATTGACCGTGAGTTGGCGATTGTTGATCGGGTTGGGTTCGATCTCGTCGGTCGTTCCCTGCGAGAGATGATCAGACACCAGCACCCCGACCACGAGGATCAGGACAAAGCCGATGATGAGTGCGAGTTTGCTTTCTGTGGTCACGGTGGCGTCCTTGCTTCTGATTGCGTTCGGCGGGCGTCTGAGAGGGCATCCGCGGATGTGGTCTCCGCGTTGAATCCGGGCGGTCCTTCGCCCGGGATCAAACTCATGCCCCGGCGTTTCCGCCGATCACACGACACACACGCATCTTGGCCGATCGTGAACGCGGATTCTCCGCGATCTCGGCATCGGATGCCATGATCGGCTTGGTGGTGCAGGGCTGCACCAATCCATCGCGTGCCCATGCGCTCATCGCCCGTTTCACCGGGCGATCTTCGAGCGAGTGGAACGCGATAATCGCGATCCGTGTCCCGCCCTTGAGCCAGGTGGTTTCCCCCCGGGCTTGTTTGGCCAGCGCGATCCCGATGACGCGTAAGAACGAGTCAAGGCTGCCCAGTTCATCGTTGACCGCGATCCGAAGCGCCTGAAAGGTCTTCGTTGCGGGATTGATCGATTTCCGTGGGCCCGGGACCGCTGAACACACAATCTCAGCAAGTCGATCAGTCGTTGTGATCGGCACAACCTCTCGCTCAGCAACAAGTTTTGACACAATGCGCCGGGCATGTTTTTCCTCCCCAAAGTCTCGCAATATCCGCACCAACTCATCGGCGGGCAGGGTATTAACCAGTTCCTCAGCCGTAATTACGGAAGATTGGTCCAGCCGCATATCCAACGGCCCCGAAAACCGAAAACTGAGCCCACGCTCGGGGTCATCCACCTGCGGGCTCGCAAATCCGAGATCCGCCAGCATCATGTCGATCTCGATGCCCGATTCTTTCAGCTTTCTCGGGAGATCCGCGAAGTTGAGATGGTACGGGTGCACATTGGAACTTTCCGGCCCGTCTGGCCGCAAGCTATTCTGCACCAGACGCTTAGCGATTTTCAAATTCCCTCTATCGAGGTCATTGAGGACGATTGTGCCCTCGGGGCCAATACGGCGGGCGATCATCGCGGCGTGCCCGCCGAGCCCGGCGGTGCAATCGGCGTAGGTCTCGCCCAGTTGGGGGTCCAGAGCCTCGAGAACCTCGCGGGCGAGGACAGGGATATGGGTTGGCGAATCGCTCATAGGGGACGATAGCCCCCTATTCTGTCTACATGCCCGAGAACGACGAGCCCATCATCATTACCAGCGCCAGCAATCGAAGGGATATCGAGCAGATTGTGTATGGGCTGCACTTGCGGGGCGTGCGGGTCCAGGTTGTAGAATCTCAATCGAGCCGAAGCGACAAGTACGACATCGTGCTGGATTCCAAGTACGCCTTCATCGCCAGAGAAGCAATTTACGGGATCTGGGACGCGATTCTCGAGGATTACCCCCGCGCGGTCACTCTGGAAGGGCGTTGTGCCTTTTGCAAGTACGATGTTCGTTCGTTGCCGAAACCGACCGTCTGCCCCGAATGCGGCGTCGATCTTGATTCACCCCAGGCCCGCCGAGCGATGCGCGATAAGCACCCGTCGTAAAAAAGCCCCGCAAACTGCGGGGCTTTGGATTCAATGTTTCAATGACCTTTACGCGGAGTTGGCTTTGTTCACGCGGAGTTCTTCGAGTTTGCGGTGCGACTTGATGTGCGACTCGTCGATGATGTATTCGACACCATCATTGTCGAGATCGGGAAGATCGTACATCAGATCAATCATCGCTTCTTCCATCACCGCACGCAATGCACGGGCACCGGTTGCACGCTTTGATGCGTTCTCGGCGAGCGCGAACAATGCACCTTCGGTGAAGCTCAGCTTCGCGCCTTCCAGGCTGAAGAGGTGCTGATACTGACGGACCAGCGCGTTCTTGGGCTTGGTGAGGATCTCGACCAGCGCATCGTGCGAGAGCTGCATCAACGGTGTAATCACCGGGAGACGACCAACGAGCTCGGGGATCAGCCCGTACTCGACGACATCTTCATTGGTGACTTGTGCACGCAGCCATTCGATCTCGGCCTTAGAATCATCGAAATGACGCTGATTTGTATCCTCAGCTCCGGCGCCAAATCCGATCCGGGTTTTGCCCAGACGACGGCGGATGATGTCTTCGAGCCCGACAAAGGTGCCGCCGACAATGAATAACACATTGGTTGTATCAAACTGGATGTACTGTTGCTCGGGGTGCTTGCGTCCGCCCTGCGGGGGGACATTCGATACGGTGCCCTCGAGCATTTTGAGCAGTGATTGCTGGACGCCTTCGCCCGACACATCGCGGGTGATGGAGACGTTGCCCGAGGTCTTGCCGACCTTATCGACTTCGTCGATAAAGATGATGCCCCGCTGGGCTGCTTCAACATCAAAGTCGGCGGCCTGGAGCAGCTTGAGCAAGAGGTTTTCGACATCCTCACCGACATACCCGGCTTCGGTCAAGGTGGTCGCATCGCCGATGGCGAAGGGCACCTTGAGCATCCGGGCCATGGTCTTGGCGAGCAGGGTCTTGCCCGAGCCGGTTGGGCCGATGAGCAAGATGTTGGACTTATCGAGCTCGATCGCGTTGGCGTCCTCGGACTCGGTGTGCAGCAATCGCTTGTAATGGTTATGCACCGCGACCGAGAGGGTCCTCTTGGCGATGTTCTGCCCGATCACATACTCGTTCATAAACTCGACGATCTCGCGTGGCGAGGGGATTTCCGCGAGTTGAGCGGAGATCGCGGAGACACGCCGGCGTTCCTGACGGAAGATATTCTGGCAGAGTTCTACGCAGTTTGCACAGATGTAGACCTCGCCCGGACCTTCGACCATGGGACCGACATCGCGTGAGGTCTTGCCGCAGAATGAGCAGGTGGTGACCTTTCGTCCTCTGAACCCGTTGCCGTCGCCGGAATCGGTTGATCCGCCAGAGCCATCGCCGATTCCTGAGTTCCCTGATCCGGAATCTGACCCGGTCGAGTTGGCCGGGGAGGTGTGGTTGGGGACATGTGCATCTGTGTTGTTGTCGGACATCATTGCTCCATCGTTGGTTGCCCCCCATCGGACAAACCGGGGGATTCCTCACTGGTATCGGGCAAACACGCCCCCCATCTCAACCCTGAAACGCCGGCAAGTTGTTTCAGATTGCGAATCGGGCGGGGCTATTCATGCCAGACGGAAAACCCTAGCCCGCTCGGTCCTGAAACGCCAGAGCGCACGCGCGGGATATGCCGAGAAACACCGGAATAACCGTCATAAACCGGAGAACTACCCGCTCCATGTATGGGGAACTACTCCTTGCGATCGGTCTCTGGCTCGGGCAAAGGCTTGTTCGCAGAGACCTTGTTGATCAGAGCCGAGCGGGTTTCTTCGTATTCCTCATCGGATATTTTGCCCTGTTGATGCATGATCCGCATCTGCTCGAGCATCCCGCCGGACTGAAAATCCTCGTTCGGATTCTCGGCAAAGAGCTTCCGGCGGATCGCGATCAACACCGCGCCGCCAATCAGCACAATGACCACCAGCACGCCCAACCAGATCCAGAGCGTCGGGTCAATCCGTGTTTGGGCGAGCAGAATCATCATGAGCGCACTCTAGCAGAAACTCTGCGAAAGATCAGAACGAGCTCGATGCGATCTCGTCGCGTAACGGCACCAGCAGATTCGGCACCGCGTACTCATCGACAAGTTCTTGCCCACGCCCGACCAGTTCATTGAGCTGGTCGACCAGCCCATCGAGTTTAGTGACCGGGTCGTACTTGCGAAGGGTGAGGTAGACGCTGATCGGCTCGGTGGTCGGCGCTCCGTCCGCCTTGCCTTTCTTGGATCGTGTCTTCACCTCGAAATGGACTTCGAGCCCGGTTTCATCGGTCATCGTCATGCCGACCATCGGTTGACAATCGGTGACGCGGACAGAATCGGACTCGACCAGATTCGACAACGGCGACCCACCGAGCAACGACGCGGCGACGATGGCGTTGTGGTTGCCCGATGCCTGCAGGTCAAACCCGTAGAGCAGTTCGATGTACTCGAGATCCAACGGTGAGATCGAGAGGTAGTACGGCGAGACCTCGGCGGCGATGCGGTGCAGCCCGTACATCTCTTCCTCGGTTGATGGATTCACCACGCCCGCGCGGACCGAACTCGAACGGATCGCCATCCATTGGTGCGGCGTGGCATTGGCAGCGCTCTCGAGGGCGAGCTCTTCTTTATACCGACGAAACGCGTTCATCGCTGGGTACGATCGGCGGACGCGTTCGAAGAGTTCGAGCACGGGCTCACGGTTGGAGGGGAGCTCCATCCGGACATTCATCTTGAGGTTGATATAAAAATCAGAGCACAGTGCGCGATAGCTGGCGGGCATATGGTGGCCTCCTTGCCGTTGATGCAGTGTATCCGATCAGGGTTGCGGTTGCGCTGCCGTGGTTGGTTTGTGCAAGATCGGGAGGAGTTTTCCATAGGTCATGCACCGCCATGCCCACTCGACCGGGCCGAACCGGAAGAACTTCAACCAGAGCATGCTGAACACAATGTTCACAACCCACACGGTGCCAATGACATACCAGAGCCCGGGATACTGAATTTTGCCAAAGTACCCCATCCCCCATCCGTAGCCGTAGAAGAGGGAAGTGCATAACAGTGTGTGCAGAAAATAGTTGGTCAGCGCCATCCGCCCCACCGCCGCCAGCGGCGTGGTGATGAAGTTGAACAGCTTAGTTTTCGTTGCCGCGATAACCAGCATGGCGTACCCGAGAGCGAGGGGGATGCCGACCGCTTGCGATATCGCCCGCCAGATGAGATCGCCAAACTCCTTGTCCGGCGAGTTGAGGCTTGTATACACGAGATAGGTCGCCGTTCCCCCGACCAATACCCCGAGTATTCCGGAGATGAGATAGAACCCCATCGAGCGGAACCCGCAGAGCACGCCGTTGCGTGTCAGGACCATGCCGAGCAGCATGATGCCCCAGAGAACAGGGAGGAAAAAAGGCACCATAAACAAGTGCATCATGATCGAGGTCTGGAATCGGATTCCAAACGCGCTCATCCACGAGCCGAGGTACGCATCGATCTCGATCTGCGGATCGGTGCCGGACATCTGGGCTTCCGTGATATGCCCTTCCTTGATCGCCCAGACCCCGAAGAGCGTCAGCCCGAGCATCAGCAGTGTCGTAATCATGTAGAAAACAATTGCGAGGACTGCTTGGATTGAAATCGGGATTCGCCTCACCCACCAGAGCAGTGTCAGCCCTGCTATTGCGTACATGGTGAGGATGTCGCCGTACCAGAATAGATATGCGTGAAGAAGCCCAAAGCCGAGCAAAATCGCACACCGCTTGTACCAGAGCCACGCACCGGTGTGAAGCCTGGTTGGCCGATCGGCGTGATCATACTTCTTTGAATACACGATCACCCCGGCCCCGAACAGCATCGCAAAGTTAAACATGAACTTCCCGAGGAACGCCATCGAGGTTATCTTCAGACCGAGCGAGTTCGCGCCCGAATCCCCCATCACTTGAGAATCAACCATCGCGATCTGAGGCCAGCCAAAGGCGACTATATTGGGCACCAGAATCCCCAAGAGCGCAAACCCACGGAGTGTATCGAGTGATTTCAAGCGTTCGATTGAGCGAACGGGAGCAACTGATTGGTCAGCCATCGAATAATCCCCTTGGTGTCGGTCAGGTTGTCGACCACATGGTGCGCCCCCGCGGAACGCAGCTCGTCAGCGCTCGCGTGCCCGGTCGCCACCGCGAGCACTTTGCACCCCGAATCGAGCGCACACGAGACATCATGGACAGTATCGCCCACGATAATGACAGATTCGGAATCCGGGCGATGCCCTTTCATCGCTGCAAATCGTTCGATCGCCACCGGCGGGAGGTGCGAGCGAACAGGCGGAAGATGAGGCGAATCATCACCCCAGACACAAATCTCAAAGTCAGCCATCTCAAAGCCGGCCTCTTGAACCTTGATGGTGCCGGTCTCGGCGAAGTTACCCGTCAGCAAACCGAGCGTTGTGCTCATCGAGAGCTCACGCGTCGCCCGAACAAGCTCGTGGGCTCCGGGCAGTGCCCAGGATACTTCTCGATCGTCTGCTGCAGCGCGCAGCCGTTGGTGGTACCCGGTGCGCATGGCGGCGATGTTGGTTTCGTTGATTTCGATGCCGTTCATAGCGAGCATCTCGGCGATGATGTTGGGGTCCAGCGATCCGCCAAAGTTGACGCCTTCGACAGAGAATCCCGGATCGAACTGATCGCGTCCGGCCTCATGGAGGCAATCGACCCCGATGTGCCGGGTTTCGAGCAGCGTCATATCAATATCGTACAAGATCAACATGGGGAATGATCCGAGTGAGAATGGCGGTCGATGGAGAAGCTCGTTTCAGCCTGCTCGGGGCGTATGGCCGCACGGATCTCGGTATCAACGAGCCCGGAGGTTCGCCTGCGGAGTTCACTGAGGTAATCATTCACCTCGTTCTGTGACCCTTGTACTTCGAGCATCACCGTGCCATCGGGCTCGTTGCGGACCCATCCGGTCACCCTGTGGTGCTGGGCAACGAGCGATGCACGGGCGCGAAACCCGACGCGTTGCACCCGTCCTTGAAAGATGAGCCTTTGGCGTATCATGAACAATCTATAGTATCCGCGCTGCCCCCGCGTGATCTCGGACGCTGGGTGGTCCGATCAGATGAGTGAATTGATCCACTTGGAGCGGAAATACGGATTCGTTGGCACCATACCATTCGCGGGCTACTCTTTGGAGTCCACGAACCGAACGGAATCAGACACGAGGGCCGCGACCACGCGATGTTTGCCAGTGCGCCACAGAACGACGATCGTCAACGCGTCCGCGACGCGTCGGATATCGCTGCGGTCGTCGGCGAGCACCTCTCGCTCAAGGCCAAAGGACGCGAGTATGTCGGGCTGTGCCCGTTCCATGATGATCGCAACCCATCTATGTGCGTGGTGCCGACCAAGCAGATCTTCCATTGCTTTGTGTGCGGCGCGGGCGGCGATGTGTTCAGCTTCATCCAGAAATACCACTCGATGGACTTCCGCGAAGCGCTCGAGTTCCTTGCTGAGCGGGGCAACATTGAGCTGAGCAAGTTTTCACCCAGCAACGCTTCTGGTGACGCTCCGCCATCGGGCGTTGGACGCAAAGAGATCATCGCAGCCAACGAAGCGGCCCGGAACTACTTCCGCACGATCCTCAACCATCCAGAGCACGGCGAGATCGCTCGCGAGCTCATCGAGCAACGCGGTATCTCAGCCGAGATGGTCGATCGATTCCAGATCGGCGCATCGGCGGATCGTTGGGACGGGCTCAGCATGACCATCGACAAGATGAAACTCAACCGCGAGGCATTCGCCGACGCGGGGCTGCTCAAGCAGCGCGAGACCGGCGGCGAGTACGACGCCCTCCGCAATCGACTCATCTTTCCCATCCACGATCAGATCGGGCGCGTGATCGCATTCGGCGGGCGCAAGATCAATGACGAAGACGAACCCAAATACCTCAATAGCCCGGAGACAAGCGTCTTTCGCAAATCGACCACGCTGTACGGGCTCAATCATGCTGCACGCGCGATCAAGAAACGGCGTACGGCGGTGATCGTCGAGGGCTACACCGATGTGATCGCCTGCCATCAGGCGGGCATCGAGCATGTGGTCGGCACGCTCGGGACCGCGCTCACCAGTGGTCACGCGACGGTTCTCCGCAGGCTCTGCGATACGGTGGTGCTCCTGTTTGATGGCGACGAGGCGGGGCAACGCGCCGCGGATCGGGCACTGGGGGTGTTGTTCTCGGAGACCATCGATATCAAGGTCGCTGCGTTGAGCGGCTACACCGATGCCAAGGATCCGGACGAGTTGCTCGCACGCGACGACGGTGCAGAGATCTTCGAGCGTGTGATAGACGGAGCAGAGGATTTGCTCAAATGGCACTTCGATCGTCTCCGCCGATCGTTGTCCGACGCGGGCCCGGCGCGGATGACCCAGGCCATCGAGGATGAACTCGGCAAACTGAGCGAGCTGGGGATCGCGAACCTGTCGCCGATCCGTCGGCGGCTGGTCATCCGCCAGATCGCCAACGCTTCGGGGATCGAAGAATCAATCGTCGTCAACGCTCTACGGGCGGGTCGAAACGGGCCGAGGCAAAGATTCAGCGAGCCCGGGATCGAAGAGCATCCAGATCATGAAACCGGATGGAAACCCGATGCCCGTGAGCGGTTGCTCGGGTGCTTGCTGTGCGACGGGCAGCTTTGGATCTCGATGTCCAGCGAGGAGCGGGACCTGCTCAGCGCTGGATTGTTCTCGTCGCCGATGAGCCGAATGGTCGCCCAGGCGATGCTCGATTCCGTTGAGGACGGCACCGGGTCCGAGCTGCACGCGGTTCTCGCGGTGCTCAGCGAGGGCGAAGACAACGAGACCGATGTTGCCCCGCGAGCGACAACGCTTCATCAGATGGTTTCAAGAGAGACCGAGGGCGAGAACGAGCGTGTGCGAAGGATGTTCCGCGAGTGCGTGAATGCCTCGGCGATGCTCACCATGAATCACGATCGAGCAGAAAGCCACGACACCGATCTGGAGATGGATGAAACAGATCGGCTGCGTGCGTTTATCGAGCGTCAGCGGGAGGTCAGGAATCGGTTTGGTAAAGGTGGGAAAGCAAGGCTTGTTGATGAGTAGAATGTGTATCGGTCTGATTTACGGATCGGCCAGGGATGGTGATGAACGGCGGGTGGAATGCAGTTCATCAGGGTGTATCAGGAGGAAGTTATGATTGGAATCATGCACCCCGCGGTTGCTGCATTGCTCGACATCGGAGAGCAACGCGGATGGATCGGGTATGAAGAACTCAACAATGTTCTCCCCGACGAGTTCATCTCGACGCGTGTCCTCCATGCGCTCTTGGCACAGATCGACGCGCGGGGCATTGAGCTGATCGATGAGATGGAATACCGCGGACGCATGTTCCGTGCGCACAAAGACGGCACACTTCAAAAAATCGGTGGCATCGGAAGAATCGGCGAACAGTTTCGTGCAATGTCGGTTGTTGGTGGGCAGAATTTGGGGAAGGGCGAGCACACGCGGCTGCAAATCAACCGGCATCATTTCTCGCCGTTGAGTGCCAAGGATCAATCCCAGGCCGAGACCGATGTCGCCGAAGCGAGCGCGATGGATTCCAAATCAATCCAACGCGATCTCGACGAAGCGGTGAGCGGCGCCGGGCAAATGCCCGCACCCAAGATGGATGATCCGATCAGGATGTACCTCTCGCAGATGGGTTCGATCCCGTTGCTTTCACGGTATGAAGAGGTGCGCCTCGCCAAGAAGATCGAGATGACCCGGATGATTTTCCGCCGGCGATGCCTGCAGAGCGATTACATCGTTGCCCAGGTGGTCGATATCCTGCACCAGGTGCAACGCGGGCAGCTGCCGTTCGATCGCACCATCCGATTGAGCACGCTCGATGAGAACTCCAAGGAGAAACTCTCTGCGAGAATCCCCGCGAACCTGCCGACCATCGAGAAGCTTCTCCAAATGAACCGTGATGATTGGGCGAAGCTCGATGAACTCAGGGGTGATGATGGGAACATCCGCGAGACAAAGAAGGCAAGGGCGATCAGGGACCGGATCGATGCGAGGCGAACGCGGATGGCCGCGTTGATCGAGGAGTTGTGCCTGCGGACCGGGCGGATCGTGCCGATGATGCGCAAGCTCAAATCGAGACTGCTCAAGATCCAGAGCCTGCAAGAGGAGATGCTCCAGGCGGCTCGATTCCCCAAAAAATACGACAAGGACGATCTTGAAGTCATGCGAGAAGAGCTCGACGGGCTCCGCGCGTTGGTGCTCGAAGAGCCCAAGCAGCTTGATCTGCGCGTCAAAACAATCTCCACCGTGTTCTGGGAATACGAACAGGCCAAGCGTGATCTTTCGGGCGGGAACCTGCGGCTGGTGGTTTCGATCGCCAAAAAGTACCGCAACCGCGGGCTCGGGTTCCTTGATGTCATCCAAGAGGGCAACACCGGGCTGATGCGTGCGGTCGATAAGTTTGAGTACAAACGAGGGTACAAGTTCTCGACCTATGCGACCTGGTGGATCCGCCAAGCGATTACGCGATCGATCGCGGACCACGCACGCACAATCCGCATCCCTGTGCACATGATCGAAACGATCACCAAGCTCCGCAATATCCAGAAGGAGCTGACGCAGAGCTCGGGCATGGAACCAACCGCCGACGAGATTGCGGCACGCGCCGAGATGACCCCCACCGAGGTCCGCCGGGTGTTGAGCATCTCTCGGCATCCTGTTTCGCTCGATCGCCCGGTGGGCGAATCCGAAGATTCCAACTTCGGCGAGTTCATCGAGGACACCAACCAGCTGTCTCCCTCGCAAGCGGCGGCCCAGGATATGCTCAAGGGGCGCATCGAGCTCGTTCTCAAAACGCTCACCTATCGTGAACGCGAGATTATCAAGCTCCGCTATGGCATCGGCGACGGGTACACCTACACGCTCGAAGAAGTCGGACGGATCTTCAAGGTCACCCGCGAACGCGTCCGCCAGGTCGAGGCAAAGGCGATCCGCAAGCTCCAGCATCCGATCCGCTCGCGGAAGCTCTCGGGCTTTGTGGACACCCCCAAGGCTTCACGCGAGCCAAAACGCCGATAATCGGCTTGCGTTTCGCCAGATCATTCGGGTACACTCGATGCATGAATGATCAAACCAAGAAACTCTATCAAGCAGTAACCGATGCGAAGGCAGCACTCCGCCAAGCAATCGCCGACGCACCACCAGAGCCGACCGAGGATTGGGTGTTGACCAATCTCGACAGCACGCCGATCAATCTCTCGTCGCTCTTTGGTGACAAGACCGAGTTGCTCGTGATTCACAACATGGGGCGCGGCTGCGAGTACTGCTCGCTGTGGGCGGATGGTTTCATCGGGATTGCGGATCATCTCCAGGAGCGGTGCGGGTTTGTGTTGTGCTCGAATGATCCGCCTGCGGTCGCTGCGAGCTTTGCCAAAGAGCGCGGATGGGACTACCCCGTCGTCAGCGGGCACGACTCCGAGTTTGCCAAAGCCATGGGCTACACCGACGACAAGGGCAGCCCGTGGCCGGGCGTTTCAGCGTTCCATAAAAACGAAGACGGCAGCATCGTTCGCACCGGCGACCAGCCCTTTGGCCCCGGCGACGACTTCTGCGCAGTGTGGCCGATGCTTGACCTGATCAAGGGCAACAAAGGCGAATGGGAACCACGCAAGGGCGGCAAGAGTTCATGCTGCTCGTCGTCGGGGTGCTGCGAACACTAACGCGAGTTCAAGAATCGTTAATGTTTTTTCTTTTGTACCTATCAATCCATTCATAGATTCCGAGCCAAAGAACTACACAGCCCCAACAAACGCCATTAAACCAACTCGGATGCTGTCCAGCAAAGTAAAACTGGGCATGCGATAACACAAAGGCGAATGCAACTATAGAAAATACGGACCAAAGAAAAACAGACAACTCTTTAGAAACATCTGCGGTTCTATTCTTGTAATATATCGGCAATGCCATCGCGGATGCATGCATCGCTGCGAAGAATATCGCGAAACCTATCATAACCATCAAGTTCCCTGCGTCTGCAATCACCGATCGCTTCACAATCATATAATCACTCATATAAGAATAAAACCACTGATCCCCAAAGAACCCGCCACGCAACAAGGAGCCGTACTGCCCCTGCATGGGTTCTTGATGTGCCTTCGTAAGATCCCAGATTGCAACTCTGTTCTCAATGAGGCTATGGAGAACATATCCCCAGCGAGTCCAAACGGATACGATCGCAAAGGGCAGCACCGCGTGAATTGTCCCCCTCTGCACATCTCCAATCAAAGGAATTTCGAACTTTTCTTTCTGAGTCCTATGCACCGCGAGTGAAAAAACAATCAATACACCAGACAAAAAAATCAAGCTAATTGATTCTGTGCGGAGACTAAGATACATCTCCCATCTTTTTCCAAACAAGTCTATAAAACTAGGATCGTTAACACTGCCTCGCCATGCCGAAACAGCAGGCCCCTTAGTTGTCGGAGTATCAAGCAAAAGCCAAGCCATCCAAAAATACAGCGAGCATAATGCACTTAACAGTAATGGCGTTACTCCTAGGCCAGATTCTGTTCTTAATTTCCGTAGCGACGAAAGCATATTACAACTCCGGAGCGAAACCGCGGCGCATGGTGTTTTCGCAGCATGCTCGCGGTTCGACGAACTGCATCAGGTACTCTGGGCCGCCGGCCTTGGAGCCCACGCCCGACATGCCGAACCCGCCGAATGGCTGACGCCCGACCAACGCTCCGGTGCACCCGCGGTTGATGTACAGGTTTCCGACACGGAACTCGGTCTTGGTGCGATCGATGTGGGTTGGTTTTCGGGTGAACACGCCGCCGGTGAGTTTGTATCGGTGCCCGTTTGCAAGCCGGAGCGCCTCGTCAAAGTCCTTGGCGTGAAGCACCGCGAGCACCGGGCCGAAGATTTCTTGCTCAGAGATCGTGCTCGATTCGGTCGCGCCCGTGAAGATGTGCGGCGTGATGAGGTTCTCGATCCCGGTCTCTGTAAAGTCCTTGGACCCGACCAGTTCGTTGAGCCCCTCTGCCCTTGCGGTATTGATGAATCTCTGTATATTGCCCGCGGCCTCGGCGTCGATGACCGGAGAAACATCGGCATTCGGATCCGTCGCTTCACCCATGACCAGCGTCTTGGTTGATTCGCCCAGGCGTTCGAGAAAAAGCTCCATCCGTTGCCCGTTCGGTCCTTGCGGATCGACCACGATGCATCGTGAGCAGGCAGAGCACTTCTGCCCCTGGAATCCGAAGGCAGAGTACCGAACGCCGAGCACCGCTTCATCAAGGTCTGCGCTCGCGTCGACAATGATGGCGTTCTTCCCGCCCATCTCGCACACCACACGCTTGACCTGCGATTGCTCTTCTGGGGTGATCGCGGCGGCCTCGATGATATTAAGACCGACCGCCTTGGACCCGGTGAACGCGATGAGCGAGACGCGTGGATCACGCACCAATGATGCGCCGGTTGTCTCGCCGGGCGCGGGGCAAAAATGCAGCACGCCTTTAGGAGCGCCGACTTGGGCGAGCCCTTCAGAGAGCATTTCATGCATGATCTTGGCGATCCCCGGGGTTTGTTCCGCGGGTTTGATCACGACGGTGTTCCCGGTCACGAGCGCGGCGGTGGTCATGCCGCAACAGATCGCAAGCGGGAAGTTCCATGGCGAGATCACCACTGCAACGCCCCGCGGCTGGTACCAGAGTTCGTCGAGTTCGCCGATAAACTTGCCGAGCCGCTGCCGATCAAAGAGCTTGGGCGCGAGCCTGGCGTAGTACTCACAGAAATCAATCGCCTCGCATACATCTGCATCGGCTTCACGCCATGTTTTTTTGGCCTCTTTGCACATGATCCCGGCGAGCTCGTCACGACGCGCACGCATCAAATCTGCGGTGATCGTCAGCACTCTCGCCCGTTCGTATGCATCAAAGTCACGCCACGCGGCGAACGCTTCGATTGCCTGATCCACCATTGCACTTGCCTGCTCGGGGGTGTGATCGTTGGCAACCGTTGGGACCTGGGCACCACTGACCGCGAGTTGAAACTGTTCACGCTGATGGCGTTCAGAAAAATCGCGCATCGGCTCGGTGTAGAACGGACGAGCGTTGCCGATTCGTTCGTCAGCCTCGGCGAGCTCGTGGCGTTCGGGCGCGATGAGATAAAGATCCTGCTTGTCAATCCCAGATCCCGCCATCGCCGGCTCCATCAAGAGCGTCGCCGTGTTGGCGTTATCCAAGAACCCGGCTTTGAGCCAAGACTCGTTGGATGTGTTCTCGAGCAATCGACGCACGAGGTACGCCATCCCGGGGATCATCTCCCCGACCGGCACATACTCGCGTACACGCAGCCCCATCTCGGCGGCCGCGTGCTTGAGCTGATCGGCCATCCCGTGCAGCATCTGCAACTCGATTGCTTCTCGCGGGAGCCCTCGCTTATCGACCCCGGCCAAGGCGGCGCCGATTGAACGCACATTGTGAGACCCGAGCGCGAGCTTGATGCCACCTTCGCCGGGCTTGGTTGGACAATGGTCAAGGAAGACCTCGACCATCTGCTCAAAGCATTGATCCGTTTGCCATTTTTCATTCCAGACCGGGCACGCCCAACCCTCTTGCTCAGCGTGGATTGTTTCGAAGTCCCAATACGCCCCCTTCACCAGACGCACGGTGACCACGCGCCCGGTTCGTTTGGCCCATTCGCTGATGCGTTTGGCGTCATCCACACCGGATTTGAGATACGCCTGCATGGCAATCCCGGCATCAAACTCATGGGTATCGCAGGCGTGCATGAAGGTATCGAGTGTCAGATCCTTGAACTCGTGATGCTCCATATCGAAGTTAATCAGCACGCCGTTTCGCTTGGCCGCATCGAGGATCGGCATCGCACGCTGCATAAAATCGACGATGGAGGACTCGGGCGCAATCGGGTTGAACAACGCGCACAAACTCGACACCTTGATCGACACATTCACACGCGGCACAGTGCCAAGGTGATCCTTTTCTAACCGATCGCTCGCGGCCCAGTCCGCTGCGGTGCCTACGAGATTCTCAACAAGATCGAGGTACTTGGCCTGGTACATCTCGGCTTCAGCGTTCGACACACAAGCCTCGCCGAGCAAATCCACACTGAATGCGATGCCCTGCTTCCACAGCTTTGCAAGCATCGGGAGCGCGTCGGCGGCGTCTGTCCCCGCGATGAAGTTCTTGGCCATCCCCTTTATTTGCCCAGAAATTGTTTTGGCGGCGAGCCCCTTGGCAACGCCGCCCGCTTTGAGAGCAAGATCCATCCCCGGCGGCGCCTTGACCCCAGGCTGGGTCATGTAATCGACCAGATGATCGTGGACCATCTCGGGCGTTGTCAACGCGGGGAACGCATCAACAAATCGAAACATCTGGACCTTAAAATCTTGATCCTTCATCGACCAGTCCATCAGCTTGTCCTGATAGAACTGCTTGGAGAGCACACCTGACTTGTGAGACCGAGCGATGTCGAGCATCTCGGTGCCCAACTCCATGATCCGTTGTTCGCGTTCTGGATTTGATGAAGATACGGGAGGGCGAACACGCGGCGCGGGCGCTGCGGTGACCGCAGCGGAGGATTGAACACGATGAGTTGATGCCTTTGCCTTACGCCCGAACCATGCCATACAGATACTCCTCATCGGCGGGATGAGCCCCCGCGGATCGAGCGAGATTCTACGATCCCTGCCCCCGAAAAACCCGCCGGGCCCGAGCGTATACGATTGAATCATGCCGCTCAGCGATCGCCCCCATCCCGATGCCCCCAAGCCCGGGTCCAAGGTCCTCGTCGCGATGTCCGGCGGGGTCGATTCCTCGGTCGCCGCCGCTCTGCTCATTGAGCAGGGATACGAGGTTGTCGGGTGCTTTATGCGGCTTGGTTCACCCGGCGAGCAGCTCGATGAGTTGGTCGAGTTTGATTCCGCGGGCGTGAGCTGTGACCCGAGCAAGGTGAAGATCGGGCATCAGGGGTGCTGCTCGGTCGGCGATGCGGGTGATGCCAAGCAGGTAGCCGCCAAGCTCAATATCCCGTTGTATGTTTGCAACTTTAAGAAGGACTTTGGGCGGATCATCGACTACTTCGTTGACGAGTACGCCAAGGGCCGCACGCCCAATCCGTGCGTTCGGTGCAATGATTGGCTGAAGTTTGGCAAGCTTCATGAATACGCCAAGCAGATCGATGCCGAGTTTATCGCGTCAGGGCATTACGCGCGGATCGATCGCTCGGGCACCGAACCGATGCTGCTGCGGGGGCTCGATGATGCCAAGGACCAGAGCTATGTCCTCTTCGGTGCACCGCGTGGTCGGCTCAACGAGATGCTGCTTCCGATCGGCGAGTACCGCACCAAGGACGAGATCCGCGCCATCGCAGAGAAGTATGATCTGCCCGTCTTCGACAAGCCAGACTCGCAAGAAATCTGCTTTGTGCCGGACAATGATTACGCGGGTCTGGTCGAACGCCGCCGCCCTGAGCTGCGCATCAAGGGTAAGGTTGTTGACCAGAGCGGCGCAACCCTCGGCGAGCACGAAGGGCAGCACCGGTTCACCATCGGACAACGACGAGGGCTCGGCGTCGCGGTCGGACACCCGATCTATGTCATCGACAAAGACCCCGAGACTAACACCGTGACCGTGGGCGGAAACGACTCGCTGATGTCCACCTCGTGCACCGCACGCGAGGCCAACTGGTTGATCGATGAATCCCGATTCGCCGACTGGGCTCCTGTGCTCGCCCAGCACCGGTACAACTCGCCGGGCGTTCCCGCCAAGGTCCGGCAGTGTGCGCACGCCGATCCGAGCACCCCATCTGGGCGTGCTGGAACCTTTGAGTGTGTGTTCGACGAGCCTCAACGGGCGGTTACACCCGGACAGGCATTGGCGATCTTTGATGCAGACACCCCCGAGATCGTGCTCGGAGGCGGGTGGATCGACTCATCGAACTAAAAAAACCGCTCCCTCTCGGTCGCGGCTCGTGATAACAGGTCTTCATCAAGAAACTAATCCAATGGATTGAGCCACAACCCCGTCGCGAGCTTGGGATAGAAGAAGGTCGATTTCTGCGGCATCCGCTCATTGGCCCGCGAGATATCGCGCACCGCGTCCAGAGGCGTCGGGCGGACGATGATCGCGATCTGTGGTTTCCCACCGCCCTTGATGGCGCTGCCGGTCTCATCGCCGCGACCGATCGCGAGCACCTCGTCGATCGAATGCGGGAAGGCCCAGTTGATCGGGTTCCCCTTGTTGAGCTCAGGCTGGCAGATTTCCTCGACAATCATGTGCTGGATGATTGCAACATCGAGCGATCTCCAGGGCTTGGATTGCTGCGGGAACCTCTCTTCGAGCGGATCGGCGATCGCCGGCCATGCGCCGTAGCACAAACCGGTCGCAAAGTCGTAGATACCAAACGCGTTGGTGTGCTCGCGCTGGGCGAGTGTCGCGATCTGCTGATCGAACTTCTGCGGATCATTCACGATGGGCTCAACATTGAGCAGCCCCTGCCCGGCTTCGATGAACTTCTCGATCGTGTAATCTTCCATCCCGCCAAGCACGCGGTGGGTCGGGCCAATCGCCAACCCCTCGTCGGCCATGGATACAAGCACAAACATGGTCTGGCGAGCAGGATGGTCATGGGGAACATCGCCGAGCGAATCAAGGTAGTTGATCGCGGTGGTGTACCGATGGTGCCCATCGGCGACAAAGACATCTTCTCCGGCGAGGGCGGATTTGTATGCATCGAGGGTCGCGGCATCGTCGATGGTCCAGATTTCGTGCGAGATACCATCGCCGAGATCAGCGGTCATATCCGCCGGTCGGCTGTCGATCACGGTGCGAACGATCGAGGTCGCCGAGCCATCTTCGTCCGGATGAAGCCCGAAGATTGGAGAGAACTGGCATTTGGATGCCTTCATCAATGCCATTCGATCTTCTTTGGGTCCGCCAAAGGTCTGCTCGTGCGCAAGGACTCCCCCACCCTCGCGTGGTCCGAACTCCACGGTATCGAGCGTGCACGCCATGCCGCAGCGCTGGTACTGCTTGCCCTCGAACTCAAACCCCTGGCGATAGGCAAACATCGCGGGCTTCTCACGCTTGAACAGCACACCCGAATCAAGCATCGACGCGAACGAATCGGCGGCGCCTTGGTAAGCCTCGGGTGGACCGAGCTCCTTGGCGGGGACATGCGGCAGGTCGATGCCGACCACATTGCCCGCGTCCTTGTGAAGGAGTGTCTGCTTTGAGGATGAATCGAGCACATCGTAAGGCGGAGCAACGAGTGAGCTCACATCGCCTGTACCCTTCTTGTATTGCACCGCCCGGAATGGATGAACTGCTGGCATACCCGTATCCTTTCAATAATCCGGGCTCGCATCACCCGGTGATATCTCGGCCCCTGTTCTTTGGGCCGCTCTCCGATGATATCCACCTCAAACTCACGGATGGCGGGTCTACCATTGCTACATGACCACCCCCAGAGCACTCGTGATCCGCACCGCTGGAACCAACTGCGACGCCGAGCTTTGCCGGGCGTTCGAGCTTGGTGGCGCGAGGGTCGATCTTCTCCATATTGATGCGCTTTGTGCGGATCCGGATCGGATCAAGCCGTTTGATCTGATCGGATTCCCCGGCGGATTCAGCTACGGCGACGACATCGCATCAGGGCGGATCCTCGCAATGCATGTCCGCCAACGGCTGTTCCCCACATTGCACGAAGCGAGCAAACGCGGCGTGGCGATGATCGGGATCTGCAACGGGTTCCAGGTTATGGTTCAGGCAGGGCTCTTGCCCGCATCCATCGAGCACACCGAGCACCCGCCAGCCGCGCAGGTCGCGCTCTGTGAGAACGCGGACGATCGGTTCTGCGACGATTGGATCCGGATCGAGCCCAACCATGAATCCGTCTGCATCTGGACACAAACTCTCACACAGGCGGAAACGGAGACCGTGATGCTCCCGATCGCCAACGGCGAGGGGCGTTTCGTCGTTCAGAACCAACATGTGCTTGATGAGTTGACCGCCAACCACCAGATCGCGCTGCGGTATACAGACGACATCAACGGGTCGGTGGATCGAATCGCTGGTATCTGCGATCCGAGCGGTAGAATCTTCGGGCTTATGCCTCACCCCGAACGGGCGGTTGAATGGAACCGGTACCCCAACTGGACCCGAATGGGCAGTGGACTCAAGAGCGCACCGACCCCCTGGCGCACGATGTTCACGAATGCGGTTGAAGCCGCCCAGAAAACCCGGGCGTAAAGACCATTGCAACCGTTGATGCTCGAACGGGGTATATAAACCGGGTTTCTATGGCACAGTTCAAAGAGTACATTGTGGGCGAGCGGGCGTGCGACAAGTGCGGGTATGACCTCAACGGGTTACCCAAGGACGGCGAATGCCCCGAATGCGGACACCCGATCAGGCGTGCAGTCACCAGCGGTCCTCGCTCGGGGACGATGAGTGTCGAGGCGCCCACAGGCTATGTGCGTTTGCTCCTCATCGGGTTTCTAATCCTGTCCATCTCCATCCTCGGGATGGTCATGACCAGCCTCAGCGTGCGAGCGATCGCGACCTCGCAATCGATTTCAATGCGTGCGATCGGATCGCTGGTGTACTTTGGTTCGCACGCCATGTGGCCGATCGGGATCTGGATCATCGCGACCGCACGCCCGATGACCCACGGGCGTGTGCCGAACGCAATTCTTGATTCTGACCGATTCCGGTTGATCATCCGGGTCGTCGCGATCGCGTGGATAGTCAAGGCGTTGATGCTCTACGCGTACCATGCGGGCGCAGGAGCCGCGGTGCCGACGAATAAGTTTGGGCTCGGGCTGCTGCTCTTTGGGTATATCTGTTCAAGCGTGATTGGCTGGGTTGGATTGGTTCCGACCTCGATCTACATGGGCGACCTCGCCTATTGGTCATCGAACGATTCGATCGGGCATCGGCTCCGTTCCACCGCGTGGGCGATGGGTGTCTTCGGGACGATTTTGGCCGTCACCAGCGCGATGGTGATGGCGAATCTGCCGTTCCGTGGGCCGGCGGGGTTCATCGGGATCTTCAGCCTGCTCATAATTCTGATCGCGATCGTTTTCTTTACGGTCACGGTGATGCAGTTCACCCATGTGCTCCGCTGGGTGATCAAGCACCAGCTGTACGCTGCCGGATCGCGAGGGCGGATCGACGAGAGGATACAAGCCAACCAGGCACAACCCGGTCATGTTCACAACGGGCTCAAATGCCGGTATTGCAAGTACGATCTTGATGGGCTTGCGTATGGAGGGCGTTGCCCCGAATGCGGCGAATCCTACGCCGACGACACACCGTTCCCGATCCGTGACCCCGCCTTATCCGTCACAGACTCACCCGAGGTCGAACTCGCGGAGTCTTCTCACCAAGAGATTTTGCCGTATGACCCGCGAGAACTCGGGCGAAGCGAGCAAAAGGGTGATGACGGGCCGATCCCGCTTGAGTAAACTTCCGCATGGCTGACGAATACGAGCATACCAATCATCTGGGCGTTTACTTTACCGGCGTCAACCCCGAGACCTTCGATCGCGACGATGATGCGATCGCTGATGAAGACGGGCACCTGATCAGCGGTACCGTCATCAAACGCCCATCAGAGAACTCCTCGCTTGTGCCCGTGCATGTCCGAGTCGGGCATGGTGTCGCGGCGGGAACCGCTGCGACGATGCTGCGAAAAATTGCGGACATGATCGAATCCAACCCAACCTTCACGAGCTCGCGCGCGGGCAGCGCGATCCGCAAAGAGACCGACGGGTCTTACACAAAGCGCCAGCTGACCATCGCCGGGATGCTCGCGGCCGCAGAGCAGATGCCGCCCGAAGACCGCGCCCGGCTGCACAAAATTATCGATCAGATCCGCATCCAGATTGATGACCCGAAGAAAGACGGCCCGAGCGATTCGGACATGATGCTCTGAATCAATCGGTTTTCTTCATGATGAATAAATAGTTGAACCCACGCAGGAAGAAGTTCTCTTTCTCCGCGGCCTTGTGCCAGTTTCCGCGTTTGAGCTTGGTGTTGTGACGCACCACCGAGACAATATCAACGGGTTCAAAGTATCCACGCATGATCATGTAGAGCTCAAAGCCGATCGGCATGAACACGCCGCCCTTGGCGCCCTTGCGCTTCTTCCACGAGTCAGAAACATACAGCCCCATGTACCGATTGGGCTTCATCACCCGGTGCAACTCGGCCAGCACCCCATCCATCGCCTCGTAGTACGCGTGCCCCTGCATCGCATCATCGCGCTCCATCGGGGCCCCCGCGTCGAGCTTGCCGATGCAGTCTGGATCATCTGAATAATCGATATGCGTCGAATACGGAGGATCGACAAACGCGAAATCAACTGATTCATCATCGACCGGCAGAGCCCGCGCGTCTGCGTGGGCGATCTCTTTCCGCTGCGGGTTGAGATCAAAGCCGATCCCGTTGCGGCCTAGATCGGCGCACACATCAAGCGTGGTGCCTGATCCGCACATTGGATCAATCACCGTGTCGTTCTCTCGCGTGTATCGCGTGAGCAGCTGCCAGATGACCCAGCTCGGCGTCGCCCCGATGTAATCCTTCGAGCCCTGCATCGTCGTTCCGGACGCCGAATCATAATGCTGCGATGGATACTCCCACAGTGTGGTCGTCATCACGCCCATCGGCGGGCGTTTGCCGGGACGCGATCGGTCCCCACCGCCGCGAGGTGGGCGTTTGGGTGAGTGAAGCTCACGCTCGATCTTGTCACGCATCGATCGGTTATCGTTCACCCGAGTGCCTCGATGATTTTGGCTTTGGTGGTTGCAAGATCCTCGCGAACCCGCGCACCCGATGCCCGGGCGTGCCCGCCGCCGCCGAGGGTGCTGCAGACCTCGTTGACATCAATCGGGTCCTTGCCTTCCCACGCCGAGGGCTTGGACCGCATGCTCACCTTGGTGAATACGCCCTCAGTGTCGTGATGTTCGGTCAGCATAGCAACCACACGGATCGACGCAACAGACTGAGGCAGATCGACAAAACCGCCCGAATCACCCGGCGCCGCGCCGGCGTCTTTGAAATCTTGGTCCGTCAGCATCATCACCGCAAGGTTCTTCTCATGAATAACCTCGAGCGAGGCGAGCGCTCGGGCCATCAGCTTCAGCCGGCTCGCCCGATCCCGCTGGTACAACATCGCAAACAGCGCGGCATGATCAACACCGGCCTCGAGCAGATCACCCGCCAACCGCATGACCTCAGGAGTCACATTGGAATGCTTGAACCACCCTGTATCGGTTGCCAATCCAACATACAGAGGCAAAGCGATCTCAGCCGGAAGCTCGCTCGGTGATCCGAGCCCGAGCAACGCGACGCAGATATCCGCCGCAGGCTGAACAACCGCCGCTGCATCGGTGCAGATCAATCGCTTGGTTGCGATCTCGCCATTGCCCTGCAGATGATGATCGACGATCACCGTGCGATCGAGCCTTGGCTCGAGAAACGCACGATACGGCTCGAGCTGCGACCACGCCCCGGTATCGGTAATGAGCACCCCCTGGGGATCGAACACGCCGGGGCTCATCTCCCCTGATTCTGCATGGCGGATTTTGGTATTCCCGATCAGTTTGCTCGCCCACGCGGGCATGTGCCCGCAGTACCAGCACTCGGCCGCCGAGACAGCACCGCTGGTGCTCTTTTTCAGGTTGATCGCCCGAGCAAGCGCGAGCGTCGAACCAAGCGCGTCGCCATCAGGCTTGGCGTGGGTGAGCAGGGCGATGGTGTCGGTCTCGTCGATCCATTTGGCGATCGCTTGGGGTGTGGTGGTCGTGGTCCATTGATTCATAAGTGTCTCGGTGGTCATTGATTCATGGTACCTAATGTGTGGGCCCGGCGGTTGCTTCAGCAGGAATAAATCGCTGGACAATCGTGCATATCCGCCTGACATCGCGAGAGAGCTGATCCTTGAGTGTATTGATCGAGCCGAACTTGATCTCATCACGCACCCACGCCATCAGCCTGATCGAACAATCCCACCCGTATTCATCGCTGCCCGCGGGGGGCATCCAGACGGTGCCATCGGCGTTCAAAAGATGAGCCTCCGCGCGCCGCGTCAATCCTTGCACGGTCGGTCTCGCCCCGACATTGATCGCCGCGATGCATTCTTCTCCGGTCGGTAAAGCCGCGATACCGGCATATACGCCGTCACATGGGAGCAGCGATTCCGTCTCGATATTGGCTGTCGGGAATCCGATGGTTCGCCCGAGCTGATCGCCACGAACAACGGTGCCGCGGATCTCATGCATCCGCCCGAGCAGATACCCCGCGTCACGCACACGACCATGGGCAAGCATCCACCGGATCATGGTCGACGAAGCAACCAGCTCGCTCTGA
The DNA here is from genome assembly GCA_029260265.1 of Phycisphaerales bacterium. Classification (GTDB taxonomy): domain Bacteria; phylum Planctomycetota; class Phycisphaerae; order Phycisphaerales; family UBA1924; genus UBA1924. Next base: position 725,057 of record JAJDDO010000024.1, on the reverse strand, counting down.
TCGGTGACGCTCATCATCACCGGCGGCACGACCTGGACATCAACACCCTGGATCGCACACAGCTCCTTGAGCTCGACCACCCCGCCCGCACGCCGAGCACCGAATCGAAAATCGGAACCCTCAACAATCACATCTGGACGGTGCTCATCGATCACCATATCGACAAATCCGCTCGGCGACATCGCGAGCAGCTCCGGCGTGGGATCAAGCACCACCACCTCGTCGGCTCCCGAATCTTTGAGCCGCTGCACCCGGGTATGGATTGGTTCGATCTCAATCGGCGCTTTCTCTGGGCGGAGCCGGGTCATCGGGTGGGGAGAAAAGGCAATCACCACCACCCGCCCGCTGTCCGTGACAAGCCGGCGTGCCTTGGCAATGATGGCGCAATGCCCAACATGCACGGCGTCAAAGTTCCCGATACTCAGTGCGGTTCGTGGTTTCACACAAAATCGTAGATCGTTCACCCGCCGTTTGCGAGGGCTTGCTCAAGCGCCGCGTGGTAATTCGTCGCCGATTTTCCGCCTTCAATCACTGCACGCACCTCGCCATCGGATATGACCAAGCCCGTAGGGTACGACCGCACGGGCAGGTCCTGTATCTCTGCGGGGTTTGTGTCCGCCTCAAGGTAGACCGGGATCATCCGCCGCGAGATCAGATCGACCACGCCGGCATCGACCATCGCTCCGCGCTTGAGCGACTGACAAGGCGGGCACCAATCGGCGGTGACCAAGACAAATATGGGCTTGCCGCTCTGCTCGGATTGGAGCTGGGCATCCGCAAGGGTGATGTTGGCATCAAAGAGACCTGGGGTCGGGGCGGGTTTGCGCAGCAACATAAACCCGATGTACCCGGCGAACACAAGAACAAGCAGTATCATGGACCACTTCATGGGCAACCTCCGAAAGTTCAACGCCCTCAACGGGCTTGGTATTCCTGCCTATCGAGAAAACGAGCCCATCAACGGCTCGACCAGGCTCTGAATCGTCACGATCCCCGCGTCTTGGCCATCAACCACGACCACACCGACCGGCATCCCCCCAGAGTTGAGCGCCTCGAGCCCTTTTCTCACCGACCACGCGCCCTGGATGCGGATCGGCTCGACCATCCGGTCATGAACCAGATCTGACCCAGCGCGATGCAGATCGAGGATAGAAACCATGCCAATAATCTTGGCGTGTTCATCGCCTACCGGTGCCCATCTCCCCGATCCGCCGGCGAGTGATTCAGCCGCACGCTCAACGCTCCAGCCCATATCGAGCATCATCGAATCGTCAATCGGGTGCATCTTCTCACGCACCTTTGAGCGCTCAAAGACCAACGCGCGATCGATCATCGTGACCTGTTCTTCGCTCAGCTCACGCGCGCCATACTTGAGCAGCTCCGCGACCCGTTCGCGCCCAGAGCCGACCACATTCTTTGGGTCAACCCCGACCAGCCCCGCGATGGTCCTCGCGATCAGAAGCAACGCGGGAAGCACCAACAACCATGTGAGCACGATGCGGCCAATGACGATCACGCTCCAGAGCCTCGGCATCAACCCGTCGGCGTGCCCCCGGAACACCTCTTTCGGGATGGCCTCGCCAAAGACCAGAATCACGGGCGTCAAGATCGCCGCCTGAAGCACGATGATCCAGACATCACCGACTCCCTGCATGGTGAGCAGCGCGGTAATTGCGAGGGTCGCGAGGTAGTTGAACGCGTTGTTGAAAATCAACAACGAAGTAAGCACCCTCGCCGGGTTTTCAAGCTCCGCCCGCAGCCTTGCGATCGATGCCGAGCGTTGACCGATCCGCGAACGCACTTCAAGGCGGACCCGATTGATCGAATACATCCCGACCTCGAGCCCAGAGCACAACGCCGACCCGCCCAGCCCAAGGAGCATGAGTACCCACCACAAAACGAGGACAACACTCATGACGCCCCCCCATCATGTTGTGGATCCTTTGTGGCTTCCGGCATCATCACCTCGACGCTCTGGACCGATCGGCCGTGCATCTCGATCACCCGCAGCGTTGCCCCGCCGAATCGGACCGTATCTCCCTCGTGCGGCACCCGCCCAAGCAGCACCATCACCAACCCGCCGATGGTGTTCGCCTGCTTGGTGTGGGCAAACTCTGCTTCGCCCGGAAGATACGCCACCCAATCGCGGATCCCGAGCCGACCCGGGATCACCCAGCAACCCGGGCGGACCATCTCCAGTGTCTGCGACGGGTCCACATCTGGTTCGGCGTACCCACGGAGAAGTTCATCAATGACATCGGTGAGGGTGACCAGCCCGGCGACGCCACCGTGCTCATCAACACAGATGGCTTGTTGGAACTGGACACCACGGATCGCATCAATGAGCTGATCGAGCCTGATCTGTTCGGGAACAAAGATCGGCTCAATCATCGCGTCCGCGATCTTGGCGCCCTCGAGCACACGCCTCGCATCGACCAAGCCGATCACACCCGCATCGAGCGAGCCTCTGCAGACCGGGTAGCGAGATCGACCGGTTTTTTCATAGAGCTCCAGCATCTGCTCGCGCGTTGAACCGATGTCGACCCAGGTGATATCCACTCGCGGCACCATGACCTGTTCGGCTCGCTGCTCGCTCAACGAAATGATCGCTTGGAACAACTCCTCCTCGCCCGCCCCGATCACCCCCTCGCCCTTGCTCAGCTCGATCAACGCCCCCATCTCTTCTGTGGTTACTGTCGCCGCGTCCGGATGGGCACTGGGTGAGGCGAGCCTCGTCAATGGGCCAATCACCCACGAATCAAAGATCTGCAGCGGCCCATGAAACACGCGGACAATGATCATGTGCACCGGGGCTGCAAACATGAGGAAGCGAACCGTTGCCCCCGCCGCAAGCAGCTTGGCGAGGACTTCGCCCACCAGCACAATCACGAACAAGGACCCAAGCGAGATGCCCACCTGCCATCCGATCGAGTCGGCGTGCATCGTCATCACGCTGGTCACCACAAAGTACCCGATATTGGCGACCATATTGAGCACCAATACCTGTGTGAGCAGCCCCCGCGGATGGGCAAGCAGCCGGTCAACCATCCGAGAAATATGCGGATGAGATCGGCGCATGAGAAAACGATCGGCTCGCGAGAGCCCAAAGAATGCGGTCTCGGATGCGGATGAAAAAGCAGAGCAGAAGAGCAGCACCGCGAGAGCAACAAGGAATGGTGTTTGAGAGGCGTCCATCGTATCGATCACACGATCATGAGAAATCCGCCCGCGAAGGGTCGTAGTCCGGGTCGAGTTGTTCGATCAGACGCTCGATGTATCGCCACGCGTTGAGCGTGATTCGGCACCGTTGCAGATCGGGCAGCGGATCGTCCGAGTTGATCGCACAATCAAACTGCTCGCCGACCTCCTTCTCGTGCTTAGTCCGCTCTTGGTGGGCCCATTGAGTCCATCGCTCGCGTGCTTGCTCGTCTCCTGAACCTAGGTCTTCTTCGATCTCTTGTCGGCGTTGCATCATCTCCATCAGAAAATCATCGGGCAATGCGCGGTCTTGCGACGCTGATTTGCCACCGAGTATCTCGATAAGCGCATTGGCGCGATTTTCAGGGTCAAGCAATACGGCGCGGGCATCATTGAGCAATGCAGCATCGATCCCCCCAGATTCACCCACCCGATCGGGGTGGGCAAACGCCATGCGTTTGAGGTACGCACGCTCAACTTCTTGGGCACTCACCCGGTACACCAGGGGCAGGCCGAGCACCACAAACGGGTTGGTCAAAGATTGTTCTTGGGCGTTCATGGAGATGGATTGTATCCATTTCATTGATCCAGACGCACAAACACCCATTTCAGGGCACAAGCACCATTGATCTTGACAAACTGCCTCTTTTCTGCGACACTGCGGTGTCGCACATCATCCAGAGGCGAAAGGAATCACCTTTGAACGAGACCCAGGGGAACATCCATATCGGTATCGTCGCAGTCAGCCCCGAAGGGGCGGCGTTGTGTTATCAACAGCTTTTTCGACACGCCGCCGTCAATCTTGACCCGGCCCACCATCCGACTGTTTCGATCCACAATATTCCGCTCACGCATTATGTAAATGCGGTCCGCGCCGACGACTGGCGAACGGTCGGTGCGATGCTCACCGCTTCGGCGATCAAGCTCGCCTCAATCGGAGCCCAGTTCTGTTTTACTCCAGACAACGCGGTCCAGCACGCTGTGCATCTTGCCAATGCGTCCAGCCCGATTCCGTGGCTCAAAATGACCAACGCCGTCGCCGATGTCATCGCAGAGGACAAACGAACCACCGTTGGGGTCATCGGCACAAGGTATGTCACCACAGGGTCCGCCTACCAGACTGATTTGGGCATCAAAGGAATCAAGCTCGTGCGCCCGGATGACGAAGACGCCGACACCCTTGACCGGATCATCTTTGACGAACTGGTCTTCGGTGTCATCACCGAAAGCTCGCGGAGCATCATGCTCTCTGTCATCAAAAAATTCCGGGATCGCGGGTGCCAGGGCGTGATCCTTGGATGCTCTGAAGCGCCGCTGCTGATCACGCCGCAGAACTCACCTCTGCCCGTGTACGACGCTTCAAATATCATGGCCAAGGTCGCGATCAGTCACGCCCGGACAGCGGAACTCAATCAGCAATCCATCCAGTTTGGATGATTCATCGCTGGGCAACCGATTCCATAAACCCGCCCACGGCTTCAGCCATCCTGGCTTTGAGCTGATCATCGACCCACAGGTTATTGTGCCCGCCATGCTCGATCGGCACAAGCGTGGCGGCTTCGCTCAACTCGGCGAGCCGTTGAGCGTCCGCGATCGGGCAGATCGGGTCTTGCTCGCCATGCACGATGAGTATCTTGATCGATCCGAACGAACGCACGAGTTCATCTCGTGCGAATCCGTTCCAGCCAAACCCGAGACCAAATCTCAGTGAGAGCAGCTTCATCGCGATCGGGAGGTTGATCCTCGTGACAAAGCCGCGCAGGCGCATCACATTTCTCGCGGGGGTGATCGCATGGATATAAGGCGATTCACAGATGATGCCAACGATCCGCTCCGGATCATCCATCTCCGCGCACGCCTTGATGCACACGCCCGAGCCCATCGACCATCCAAAGAGTACGATCGGGATATCGAGAGCGATCGTGTCCAGAATCTTGATCAGATCATGGTGCTCACGGGAGCCGAGTGCGCAGATCCCGTCCGATTCGCCGTGCCCGGGCAGATCCCACATGATGACTTCGCGTGCGTGATCGACGATCGGGGCGAGCCGTTTGAGCCCGCCTTGCTTGCTTGAACCCCACCCGTGGGTCATGATCACGACCGGGGCATTCGGGTTCTTCCCGCTGATGCGCCAGCACTCGATCTTCCCACGCTGCCCGGCCAGATCGAATGATTCAAAGCCGTAAGGCTGATCACACTCGCCCGGATCACCCGGCACATTGCGGGCGATCGCCCACGCGTAGCTCTTGCGTGCGGGATGCGTCAACGCGTAGAAGGTGTACGCGATGAGCCAGGATAAAAAGACCACCAGCCCGACAAGCAGGATCTGGGCGAGACCGAGCAGCATCGGCATGGGTCAGCCTCCGAATAGGTTGGTGATGTCTTGGAAGGTGATGTACAAAAATGCAACCACGATGAACAACAGCCCCAGAGAAGTCACCGCATTCAAAAACACGATCGGCGGGGGCTTGCCCCGGACCCATTCGTAGATGAGTATGAGGAACTGACCGCCGTCGACAACCGGAAGCGGTAAAAAGTTAATCACCGCGAGGTTGATGCTGATCAATCCGAGAAAGAACAGCATCATCATGAACCCCTGGTCCGCGACCTGGGTGCCCAGGTGCGCGATACCGACCGGGCCCTTGAGGTGCTTGACCTTGACCGTGCCCTGCGCCAAACGCACGAAGGTCAGATAGGTCATGTTCATGACCCTGCGTGATTCATGGATCCCACGCTTGATCGCTGCCACCGGTCCGGCGGCACGATCGAGCGTCATCTCAGGTTGGAACATCGAGATCAGCCCCTGAGAGGTCGCCAGTTCCCACCCCGCATCGCGGAGCTTCTCGACTTCAGAGCGTGTGAGTGTCCAGGTCTCGGTTGTGATTGGCGCCGACCCGTCGGGCTGAGTAGGCAAGGGGAGTTCAAGCTCGAGTAGAAGATCGAACGAATCATCGCCAGCCTCGAACCGATCTCGCGTCTGATCCACGATCAGAGCCTGCACATCCCGGAGATTGCCCACCGGATGCCCATCAATCGAGAGCAGTTTGGTGCCCGCCCGCGTGATGACCCGGGCTGCGGGAAGTCCATGCAGACCCGTGGACGCGGGTGAACCGAGCAGATTTGATGTATCGATTGTGGAGCCGGGGAGGAAACCGATCGTGCCAGCCTTGGTGACATCAACTGACAGCTGCTTGATCACCCCATCGCGGAGTACCTCGATCTCGATGTCGTGCTGACCCGCGAGCGATTGAATGGTGCGGATCCCTTCGGTGACCGAGGGGTGATTCACGGTGCCGATCCGCACGAAGACATCGCCGGGCTCCAGCCCCTGCTTGACGCTCTCTTGCGGTGATTGCGGATCAACACAAAGCACACCGGTCAGCCCAAGGATGTTGTCGAGTGGATAGGAGAACTCACCGATCTCGACGAGTGTCCGCTCGATCTTCGCATGCGTTTCCAGTGGGATCTGACGCGTGGAATCTTGTCCGGCAAGTGTCATGGTGATCGGTTGCCCACCGGAAACCGATGCCGCGTCAGAAATCGCGTACGGCGAATCAACGGCTTGCCCGTTGATCAGAGTAAGTTGATCACCCTGGCGGATATCGAGCCCGCCTAGGTCGGTCACAAATGCAACCCAATCATTTGGAGACGCTTCGTCGGTGACCTTTGTGCTGTGCGTGTATCCGACACCAAGATCGAGCATCCCGATCGCTCTGTTTACCTCTGGCATCACCTGGAAAACAATCGGTTCTTCGAAACCATCGCGGATGATCTCGACCTCGGAAGGCGATGACTTGGACGCCATCGCGATTGAGGTTTCGATATCACGAAATCCGTGGACCGTAGTCTTGTTGATCCGTGTGATGAGATCGCCGCGTTGGATGCCCGATTCGAGCCCGTCGTGACCGATGGCGATCGCCTTGGAAGCGGGAGAATCTGCAATGACCGTGCCCACACGCGATGTAATCCCGGGCAGCCCGATCATGAAGACGACTATGAACAGCATCGCCGCGGTGATCACATTGACCACCACGCCCGCAGAGATCACAACTAGCCGCTTGGGGATCGGGCAGTTCTGGTAGGAGTCCGGTGAGCTCGATGCTGCGCCTGGGTTGAGGTCCTCTTGCCCGAGCATTTTGACATACCCGCCGAGCGGCAATGCGCTGAATCGGTATTCAGTCGGTGAGATTCTTTGCGAGGTGTTCGTGCCCTCGTCGACCTTGGCCGCCGAGGCGGCTCGGGCATGGACCCCTTTCAGGTACTCTGGCTCGGAGGATCCCCTGCGGAACCCGATGCCCTTGCGGTATGAGCACACAACCGGCCCGAACCCCATCGAGAATGCGAGCACGCGGATCCCCGCCCATTTGGCGGCGACAAAGTGCCCCAGCTCATGTACAAACACAATCAGCCCGAATCCAATGATCACCACGATCAGATTGGCCAAGGTTCCCAGGTATCCAGGCAGATCAAACATCCATGTCTCCAGTTCGCGTCGTCTCCATGACCGAGTGTATCGGGCGGATGATGACGGCGGATGCGTTTTTCCGACGCGAAGGAAGAATCGTGGATGATCAGTTGTACTTCACATTGCACCCGTAGGGCTTGTTGCTCGCATTTTTGACCGGCTCGCCAGCGAGAACATCGGTGATGGCGTCGGAGACAAAGTTCACCTCTCCGGGTGCGATCGCATTGCGTTCGTCGTCGATGGCGCCGTGGTAGACAAGCATGCCGGCGGTGTCGATGATGTACATCTCTGGTGTCCGTTTCGCGCCATACGCCCGCCCAACGGTGCCCTCTGGATCGAGCAGGATCGGGGTCGTGATGCCCCAGTCCTTGGCGGCGGCCTTGTTAAACTCAACGCCCGCGCTCGTGTGCCCCTCGTGGGCGGAGTTGATCCGCAACCAGACGATCTCTTGCTCGGCGAACTGCTTCTGAAGGTTCACCATGGTCATGGTGTCCTCGCGGTAATGCTTTTTGACAAACGGGCAGGTTGAGTTGAACCATTCAAGGACAACGATCTGCCCCTGGGCGGTGTATTCGCTCAGCGTATGCTCGACGCCGTCGAGATCAAGAAGGGTGAAGTCCGTAGCGGAGACTCCGACCTGTCCTGGTTTGTCTTCAGTTTGGTTCATTGTTCCTGCTCCAAGCATGGTGACGGCTGCGATCAGTGATGCAAGCCCGGCGGTCCAGCGATTTGTAAATATGGTCATGGTGTGTACTCCTCTTGGGTTGAATCGTTACTCCGCAACGGCGGGAATGCGGATGGTGTAGCTCTGTGATTTGTTGTGGTGATCAAGAACTTCTATTCGACCTTCAAGCAGGCCGCCCTCTGCGGGATCAAAGCTCAGTGTAATTGTATCGCCGCCGACCCTGCCCTCGGTGATAAGCGAGGGGAGTTCGACACAAGTTGCCGATGGGTAGAACATCAACGCGGTCGCGCCGGGGATGTGGATCTGGGCGGAGGCTTCGCTGATGGTGATCGCGGAATCTTGTCGAGTCGATTGGAGTGGGCGGGGACGCTGATCATAAATCATGTTCAGCCGATCGTGATGCTGGGGAGTTCTCAGCGTGGCTTCGGAACCGGGATCAACCGCGTAGAGCCCGTACTCGATCGAGACCGATCCGGGCAGGCAGACTTCTTTGCAGACGAGGTAGCTGATGTCGGTGGTGATCGGGATCGGCGTGCCCTCCACCGCGTCGTCGGCAAGCGTGATCGGGATCAGCACCGTGAAGTGGTCCTCGTAGACATGGTCGAGGATGTCGCCAGGTGAAAGGTAACGCTGGGGCGTGGGCCAGATCGGCTCGCCAATAAGCAGGACATCGGGCGCGGTGGTTTCGAGCGTGACGCCGAAGCCAGAATCACTGGCGCCGGGCCAGTAGGTGTGCCAGTTTTTTTCAATAAAGAGGGTCAGCCCGACAAGGACGGTCTGCCCCGGTGAGATGGCATCGTGGGTCATCGCGACTTTGACATCCACATACTGATGCTCGGGTTGCTCGACGGGCTCGGTCTGATCGGGTTCGTGGTGATCGGTGCTGGACATGAGTGGGCTCTGGTTCGCAGCGAGCGAGGCCATGATGACCAAGAAACCGATTCGCTTTGATGGGCAGCGTTTACATTGCATAGACTTGGTTACCTGTGTATTGAGCGACGATTGGTGTTCAAGCCGATGATAGAGACAACGATGGACGAACACTGGTTATTGCCAGAAGGGACGATAAAGATGCAACATTCTATCAGAACCCGTTTCTTGCCCGCTGCACTGGGGTTGCTGGCGATGAGCATCGCCCTCGGCGGGTGCAACAGCGGCAGCAGCATCTCCGACAAGAAGATCGAGTACATCGACCTCAACCGGGCCGTCTCGCTCTACGAAGAGCAACTCGACGGCAACAACGCCGATGCGCTCTTTCTCGATATCCGCAGACCCGAACGGTTCGCCGAGGGGCACATCCCCGGCGCACGCAACTTCCGCGCCCGTGATATTGACACACGCTATGGCACCGATCCATCGCTCGAAAAATATGACAATCTGATTGTCTATGGCGAGAATGCCGGGTCCGCCGGTGCACGCGCCATGAGCAAGCGGTTGCTGCAGGCAGGGTACAACTCGATGCTCAAGAAGCGGATCAAGCTTTACCTCGGCGGGTGGGATGAATGGTACGCGACCGGGCTCGATATCGAGAAATCTGAATCTCAATCGAGCGACGCCGAGGGCGAGCAATGAGCTTTTCAATGCCGACCAGCCCCACCGTCGATGCGATCGCGGTCGATCGGCGGGCCAAGTCGTTCACGACCCGATCGATCAAGAAGGAATCCAAGCTCGGCGCGCTGATGCTCGCGGCATCAATGATCGACCTGACCACCCTCGAGGGCGCAGACTCGCCCGAGAAGGTGCGGAGCCTGTGCGTCAAGGCGATCCGCCCGTGGGAACGCGACGAAGAGATCATCGGGCAACGGCTCGATCATGTTGCTGCGGTGTGTGTCTACCCATCTATGGTCCCGACTGCTGCTGCGCATCTCAAGGGTTCGGGCGTGCATGTTGCATCGGTCGCGACGGGTTTTCCATCCGGGCAGTTCCCGCTGGACATCCGGCTCAAGGATGTCCGCCAGGCGGTCGTCGATGGCGCCGATGAGATTGATATGGTGATCAACCGCGGTGCGTTCCTCAGCGGACGGTATGAAGAGGTCGCTGAGGAGATTTCGGCGGTCGTCGAGGCCTGCGGCCCGGCGCACCTCAAGGTGATCCTCGAAACCGGCGAGTTGGCAACCTACGACCAAGTACGCAAGGCATCCGATATCGCCATCGCGTGCATCCGAGAGGGTGATTTCATCAAGACCTCGACGGGCAAGGTCTCGCCGGCGGCGACGATGCCGGTGACGCTGGTGATGCTCGAAGCGATCCGCGATGCCTATAAGGACACGGGCAAGAAGATCGGCATGAAACCCGCTGGCGGCATCCGCACCGCCAAACAGTCTTGGCACTACCTGTGCATGGTCAACGAAACCCTCGGCGAGGGATGGCTGCACCCGGACTGGTTCCGGTTCGGCGCGAGTTCGCTGCTCAACGATGTATTGCGGAGCATGCAGAAGCTCAAGACCGGGGAATACGCGGCCGGGTATGACTTCTCGGATGCATAAATCGATCTTCGTGGTGCCACGACTCGACGCGGAGCGGCCGAGTAGTGCTCTTAGAATCAAAAGCACACGGCGCATACAGATGAAGACACGACTGCGCCGGAGACGGCGAGTCGTGGCACCCAGATAAAAATTGTTGATTGATTAGGCGGCGCGTTGGTCGCCGAAGCGTTCGTCGTAGCGGTGGCGGAGCTTGGGATCGGTCAGCAACTCGTAGGCCTTGGTGATGGTCTCGAAATGGTCCGACGCGCCCGGCGAGTTATTCAGGTCTGGATGCCATCGGCGGGCCTGGTGGTGGTAGGCTTTGCGGATCTCGTCTTGGTTGGCGAATGAGGTCACGCCGAGCATCGCGTAGAGATCGGGGTACTTGACCTGGACCTCTTCGATCTGCTTTCCGGGCTCGCCGAGGTTGCCCTGCACCGCCAGACGCATCAACGCCTCGCGGATCGGCGCGGTCAGGTCGTTGAACTGCACGCCCACCTGGCACTTGCGAGTAAAGCCGGCGGCGTCGGAGATCCACCGGACGGTGCCGGAGACTTCGATGGCGTGGTTTTCATCGGTGAATGTGTAGGTCTGGACATCGCCGATCTCGGGTTTATCTGAGGAGGACACGAGCAATCTCATCCCGGTGCCGGTGAGGTCGGCGACGCGCCCAGAAGAGCATTTCAGCTTCCTGGTCTCGATGCGTGGCTCGATGCGGGAGATCGGGTTGTCGTCGGTGTGATTCGTGTCGCTCATATCCTCGTTAGCGGACGATTCGGGGGCGGACTTTGGTGAAGTTTCTGTATTTGCTTCCGAGGGCGATTTCTGCACTAGAATCACGCATGACCACTGTTTCTAAACCACACGCCGGGGCACCAGCCCACGGATCTGCACCGGCGAGGCTTGATCTCCGCGCGAGCACCGGCGGCGGGATCTTCGAGTACGCACCCGCGCCCGAATCCGTCCGCCCAGAGATCGCCGAACGGTACGGGCTGTTCATCGACGGCTCATTCGTGGAACCCAGATCCGGCAACCACTTTGCAACCATCAATCCGGCGAATGAGCAGCAGCTCTCGCTGATCGCAGACGCGAACGCGGCCGATGTCGATGCGGCGGTGCAAGCCGCCCGCAATGCGCTGCCCGCATGGAGCGCGTTGCCCGGAAAGGAACGCGGAAAATACCTCTACCGCATCGCACGGCGCATCCAGGAACGCGCACGCGAGCTCGCAGTCCTCGAGACCATGGACGGGGGCAAGCCGATCAAGGAATCACGCGATGTGGACATCCCGCTCGCGGCGGCCCATTTTTTCTACCACGCGGGGTGGGCTGACAAGCTCGGCTACGCCTTACCCGGACGAACACCCAGACCCATCGGCGTGTGCGGGCAGATCATCCCCTGGAACTTCCCGCTGCTCATGGCATCGTGGAAGATCGCGCCGGCGCTGGCGTGCGGCAATACCGTGGTGCTCAAGCCAGCGGAAACAACATCGCTCACCGCATTGCGTCTCGCGGAGATCTGCCAAGAGGTCGGGCTGCCGAAGGGCGTGGTCAACATCGTCACCGGGGCGGGCGAAACGGGTGCAGCGATCGTTGAGCATGATGACATCAATAAAATCGCATTCACCGGTTCGACGGCAGTCGGCCGACACATCGCCAAAGCCACAGCGGCGACCAACAAGCGGCTCACACTCGAACTCGGCGGCAAGAGCGCGAACATCATCTTTGAGGACGCCTCGCTCGATCAAGCGGTCGAGGGCATTATCGAGGGGATTTACTTCAATCAGGGGCATGTGTGCTGCGCCGGTTCACGATTGTTTGTGCAGGAATCCGTTCTTGATCGTGTGATCGACAAGCTCACCGATCGGCTTGCATCATTGCGTGTTGGTGATCCGCTCGACAAAAACACCGATGTCGGGGCGATCAACTCCAAAGAACAGCTCGGCACCATCAACAAGTTCCTCGATGCGGGCAAGGCAGAGGGCGCCACCATGCACGATGTGTGCAGGTCTGATCTGCCCGCAAAGGGGTATTGGTGCAAGCCCTGCTTCTTTACCGGCGTGCAACCAAGCCACACGATTGCTCGTGATGAGATCTTCGGCCCGGTCTTGGCGGTCATGAGCTTCCGCACACCCGACGAGGCGATCTCGCGGGCGAACAACTCGCCGTATGGGTTGGCCGCCGGTGTTTGGACCGACAAGGGATCAAAGATCTTTGATGTCGCGGCCAAGCTCGACGCGGGGATTGTCTGGCTCAACACCTACAACAAGTTTGACCCGACCAGCCCATTCGGCGGGTACAAAGAATCCGGGTTCGGACGCGAAGGCGGGCGCCACGGGCTGATGGCGTACCTTGAATCATAAACCATCGCGAGGAGCGTAACCAAATGAATAGGCTTTCGACAAGGCGGATGACCCTGGGCGCGAATGACTACGCGGTCGGCGCCGCGCACACCTTTGATGTACGCGGCTTAGAGCCCGAGGATAAACCCTGGGTGCAGCACATACTCAGGCAGTACTGGGGATCAACCACCCAGGTCTCGATGGGCAAGCTGTACCAGGCCGATGAACTCCCCGGGCTTGTCGCGGTGCGTGATGGGCAGAGCGTCGGGCTGCTTACCTACCACATCGATGGAACCGCGTGCGAGATCATCACGCACAACTCGATGGCCGGGCACGGCGGGATCGGCTCATGCCTGCTCAATGCGATACGCGACAAGGCACGCGAGCTTGGATGTGAGCGGCTGTGGCTGATCACCACCAACGACAATACCCCCGCGATCCGGTTTTACCAACGCAGGAACTTTGACATGATCGCCCTGCACCGCGACGCGGTGACCGAGGCGAGGCATCTTAAATCCGAGATCCCCAACATCGGTTTCGACGGCATCCCAATCCGCCACGAGATCGAGATGCAATACAACGCCTGAGCGAGATTCAACACATGAGCCAGCGACTTCCAATTCCAAAGACCTACAAGCTCGCCATCGGCGGCAAGTTCCCTCGCACAGAATCCGGACGGACAATCTCCGTCAATGATGCGTCCAACAACCTTGTTGCCCATGTCTGTCAGGGATCACGCAAGGACATCCGCGATGCGGTCGAAGCTGCGGGCAAAGCACACAAGGGCTGGTCGTCCTCGACGGCGTATCTGCGTGGGCAAATACTCTATCGGCTCGCCGAGATGATGGAAGGCAAACGAGAGGAGTTGAGCAAAGCAATCGGAGCCGGGGACGAGGGCGAGGTCGACGCCTCCATTGATCGGGTTGTTCACTTTGCTGGCTGGACCGACAAGTATCAGCAGGTCATCGGCTCGACCAATCCGGTCGCCGGGCCCTATCACAACTTTACGATCCCGTTCTCGATGGGCGTCGTGGGTGTCCTTTCCCCCGACGAGCCGAGCCTGCTCGGGCTTATCTCGCTTGTCCTCCCGGTCATTGCGAGCGGGAACACCTGTGTTGTGCTCGCATCTGAATCCAACCCGATCCCGTCGATGGTGCTCGCTGAAGCGATGGCAACCAGCGACCTCCCCGGCGGCGTGGTCAACACCATCACCGGATTCCGCGATGAGCTGGTTGAACACTTCGCAACACACCGAGGGATCATCGCGATTCATGCAGCGGGGATCAGCGCCGATCATCGAACAGCATTACGCGAAGGATCGGCCGACAACTTCAAACGGGTGACTATTCGCGATGATGTTCCGTTTGCGGACGACACCCAATGCGAAGGCGTCGGATGGATCGAGCCGTTCGTCGAGCTGAAGACGATCTGGCACCCGAGCGCGTGCTAGAAAAATTCAACCCGATTGATAGCGTGTTGCACCTAAACCGCGGCCTTAGTCTTGAGTGCATCGTCCATGACGAGTTCTGGCTGGGTCGTGCTTGATGAAGATTGTTGCCAGTGGATTTCCAACTCGCCATCAAAGAGCTTTGCGATGGCTTTGAGTTGGCGTTCGATCGCGTCGCGTGCTTGTGATTCGTACCGTTCATCGTTTTTTTCGAACAGTTCGCCGGCCTGTTGCTGCGCCGTCCGCATCAGCTCGCTCTGACGCTCGGCGTTCATGTTGATCACATCAATCAGCCCGAGCACCCGCCCCTGCTGGATATCGTAAGGCTCGACATCCATAAGCCTTAGCGAGCCGACGATCGCCGGGAGGCAGACCCTGAATCTGCCCTCGCCCAGGTCGGTGACATCGTGCTCGTTCAAAGAGCCGAGCTCGACCGCGTACTGTTTTTCAAACTGAAAGATCATCGCAAGCTTTGCCTGGCTGAGCACGATCGGAGGCACCCACCCCCACCCGTGTCTCGCGGTTGCGATCTCTTTGGCGTGGACTTCGAGCCCTACCAGCTTACCCACCGCGCGAACACGCTCGGTCAAAATCCGTAGGGTCACCCTGTCGAGATCCTTGCCATGCCGCCCACGGCGGATCGCAGAGACAATCCAGAACACCACCCCCGCGCCGATCAAGGCCGCGAAGAACAACGCGATAGCTAATAGTGCAAACTCCACGCTGTATTGTTGGGGGCGTGCGCGCGATAATTCCAAACTATTTGCAAAAGGCTCGCGTTATGGTCTCAGCCGCCCTTTGCGGGCGATTTACCGGGCTGACCGATCTCAAACGCACGGATCAAGAAGTGCCCGCCTGCAGAGATCATGATCCCAAGCACCAACGCGATGAGCAAGAAGCTGATGACCGAGAGTGCGCCGGGTTCGGCGTCTTGGCCGCCCGAAAAGGGAAACCCAAACCGGCGAAGCAGCACAACGCTGACCAGCACCGGCGCGAGAAACGCCACACCCATAAACGCCGATTTCCAGCACCGAGCATCCCGAGAAAAGACCGCGACCGATGCACACGATGCAAACCCCGCAATCAACACCAGACGGATCAAGAGCATCCGGTTGACCCAAGGAACAAAGGTCGCGTTGTCTGCGATCTTGGTTCGTGCATCAAAGTGGATCCCAAAGACCGCCCCGACCACCATCGTGCCGACAATGCAGAGCACCGCGAGGGCAAACCCATCGGTGATTTTTCCGAGCCCGAGCAGAATCCCAAGGATGGAACTGCAAAGCACGAGGGCCTCGAACCCAAACATCCCCCACGCGAACCCGCCAAAGCTCCCGATCCCGAGATAGATACCGGGAATCGCACTCATCGCGGTGATTAGCGAAAGCACCAGAACCGCGCTGCGGATCGATTTGGCGGGCAGTGGGATCGGATTCTCGGTCGCGGTGGTCATTGTGCTTCAGCTCCGTCTGGATATTGCTTATCGCAGTATTGTTGGCATCAATACAGCCTGATGAGCACAGAGGTTCTCCAAACCTCACCATTCCCCCTGTTTCGGCCATATTTGCGCCTTCGCGCGGATCATTCGCAAGTCGGCGCAGAATCCGGACGATCCACCCCACGGACGATCTCTCAGATTCTGCCCATTGCACGCTTGGAATCGTGCGTGGGCACTTCAGACGCCGATAGATAGGCAAGCAACACAGGCAGGGCCCGCCAACAAGCGAACCCCTGCAGGAGAACAGTCATGGGCGGTATCACTTCGAATATTGGTCTCTTCAGCGGCATCGATACGGGCGGCCTGATCGAGCAGCTTCTCTCTATCCAATCACGCCCCCAGATCCTCGCTCAGCAACGCATCATCCAGTTGCAAACCCAGCAGGCGGCGTTCCTTGATGTCAACTCCCGGCTCAATACCCTGAAAACTGCGGCGGGCGCGTTCCGAACCGAAAACATCTTTGACGGCAAGAGTGCGGTGAGTTCCAACGAGGATGTCCTCACCGCCTCGGCGGGGATCGGTGCGCTCTCGGGCTCGTACAACTTCATCGTTGACCGGCTCGTCTCGACCCAGCAGATGCTCACCCGCGGGTTCGCCGATGCGGACAGCTCGGCGATCGGGCTCGACTCGCTCACCTTCGAGGGGGCTGAAGCCCGCCTTGATCGCGAGACCGCGCTGGCAGATTTTAACAACGGCGACGGGATCAGCCGCGGCAAGATCCTCGTCAACGGCACCGAGGTTGACCTCTCACGCGTTGGCACGGTGGACGAACTGCTCAACGAGATCAACTCAACAGTCTCAGGCGTCAACGCCTACGCGGACAACGACCACATCGTTATCGAGGGTGTCACCTCATTACAAGACGGTGTTGGGTATTCCGTGCTCGAATCGCTCGGGCTCAGCTCCTACACGGGCGTCGCTGCCGACATCACCGGCACCGGCGTGTACGGGCTTGACACCAACACCGCGCTGTCGAGCCTCAACGATGGGCGAGGGGTTTCGATCCGAAACACCTTCGGCGCTGGCGTGGCGGACTTCAACATCGTGGTCGCGGGCGACACCGTCGGCGTGCGGATCGGCGAGATCCAGAATGAAGATCTCGAGACCATAGACGGCGAGGTTTCATCGGTCGCCGGCGTCGTCGAACGGATCAATACCGCCCTCTCTGACGCGGGATACGCTGACATCACCGCCTCGATCAACGCCTCGACCGGCGCGATCGACATCACCGACACCACCGGCGGGCGAACCGTTGATATCGCAGACATCACCGTCGGCGAGACCACCTACACCACCGCGACCGATCTTGGGATCGCCGGCTCACTCTCGGGGGGTTCGCTCGGCGGCGAGCGCATCTTCGCCGGGCTCAACACCACGCTCGTGTCAAGCCTCAACGGCGGATCGGGGCTCAACGGTGCATCGAGCAGCCTCAGCATCACCACACGCGACGGCGCCATCTCGCTTCTCGATCTCTCCGGTGCTCAAGACTTCAACGACATCATCAACACGATCAACAGCAGTTCTTCTGGACGCCTCACCGCTTCGCTCAATGAATCAGGCAACGGGCTGCAGATCACGGACAACACCGCCGGCGGTTCGACCTTCTCGATCGCCAGCAACGATACCTCGACCGCCCTGGGCATCGACGGCTCATTCACTTCGGGCATCGCTTCGGGCACGAATCTTCAGCTCGCCTACCTCGGACGCGCCTCAAGCGTGAGCGATCTGAACAACGGGCAGGGCATCGGCACCGGGAGCTTCGATATCGTGGACTCCAACGGCGTGCGGACCACGATCGATATCTCAAGCAGCGACGACACCCTCGGTGCTATTATCGACGCGATCAATTCCGGCGGCTCGAGCATCGTTGACCTTGCAATCAACGCGCGGATCAACGACACCGGCGACGGCATCGTGATCGAAGAAACCGGCACACCGGGCGGCGCAGCCATCCAGATCACCGACACCGACGGCACCGTCGCATCGAGGCTCAACATCGCCGGCACCGCAACCGGGACCGATCCTGAAAACTTCATCGACGGCTCCTTCGAGACCACGGTGACCTTTGAAGCCGGCGCCACGCTCAATGACATCGTCACCGCCGTCAACGACGAAGGTATTGGCGTCACCCTCTCGGTCGTCAACACCGGGACCGGCACCGCTCCGTACCGTCTGAACATCGCCAGCTCGGAATCTGGTACAAGCGGGCGGTTTACCATCGATTCCAGCGGCTTTGATCTCGGGCTCAGCACCCTCGACGAGGGCAACGATGCCCAGATCTTCTTTGGATCAACCGACCCCGCTCGCGGCGTGCTGCTCTCGAGCTCGACCAATCAGTTCGATAGCATCATCCAAGGTGCGACCATCGATATCAAATCGACCAGCGATACCCCCGTGACCCTCTCGATCACCAATGACACGGAGACGATCGAAAACAAAATCAGTGACTTTGTCTCTGCCTTCAACGATGCGATCTCGAACATCGATTTCCAGACACGGTTTGATTCAGAGACCGAAGTCCGAGGCACCCTGCTCGGCGACGGCACCGTCAACCAGCTCCGCAACGGGCTCTTTAATGTGTTCCGCCAGCCCAACGAGGGCTTCACCACCACCTTCGACCGGCTTGTCGAGGCGGGGATCCGCGTTGCTGCCGGCGGTCAGATTGAGTTCGACAAGGACAAGTTCCGCGAGGCGTACAACCAGGATCCCGCCGCGGTCGAGGACCTGTTCACCAAGCGGGTGCTCGAAAACACCGACGACGGCGATGAGAACACCGATGATGAAATCGTCCTCTCCGAAATTGGTGCGATGGTACGGATCGAGGAGTTTGTCGACCGGTATGTCAACAGCATCAGCGGCATCCTCCAGAACCAGAACACCTCGCTCCAGAACCAGATCGATTCCCAGAACGACCGGATTGATCTGCTTCAGGACCGGCTCGATTCTCAACGGGCAATCCTCGAACGCCAGTTCTTGGCAATGGAACAGGCGATCGCTGCCTCGCAGAACCAGAGCGGATCGCTCGCCCAGATCGCAGCGCTCGGATAATCCAAGTTTCCACTCAGGATCGCTCAACTTGCCCAAATGAGGGACCGATAGCAATCGCAATGAATGACCAAGCACCAATCAACGCGTATCTGCAATCCAAGGTGATGTCTGCGTCGCCCGAAGAACTCCGCCTCATGCTCCTCGATGGAGCGGTCCGGTTTGCCTACCAGGCAAAGACCGGGCTCGAGCAGGGTGATCACGAGCAGATCTACCTTGGGTTCTCACAATGCCGGGATATCGTTCTCGAACTCCTCAACACCATCAAGCCCGAGCACGCTCCCGAAATTTCCAAGCGCGTCGGGGAGCTCTACTCATTCCTCTACACCGAACTCGTCAGGTGCGGCAACGAACGCGACAGCGAAGGGCTCGCCAAGGTAATCTCCTTGCTTGAATACGAGCGTGAAACATGGGCGTTGTTGATGGATCAACTCGAGCAAGAAAAGCAATCGCAAGCTGCCCATGCTCATCAGAACGCATCGTCCGACGAGCCGCGTCCATCGCTGAGCATCCAAGCCTAACGACGCCCGTTCTGCAAACCTAAGCAAGAACCGGCTGATGCCCGCTGAGCCCCGCAGCCAGATGGTCCATCACGAACCGGATCTGCACATTGGTGTTCATCTCATTCTTTGCACGCTCGATCGCATCGATTGCACGCAGCGATTGATCCATCGTGCTCGTGTTCGCGAGCCCGGGCCGGTATCGTTCCGCGATCACCGCAAACATCAGCCTTGCGCCCGCACGGTTGGCAGCATCCTTGGACCGATTCTCGCGAATCTTCTCGCCCTGCTTCACCCAGCCCTGCGCCCACGCATCCACCAGATCGCTCATCAATGACCCGAGCCCGACAGGATGCACCCCACGGTCGCACTGGGCGCACAGCGGGTCTATCTGCATGTGCCAGCGTGCGAACCCGCCTTCAAACGCACGAAGATATCGACCGGGCGATCCATCGGCGTACCGCATCAGCCACTGGTGGTCCTCCGGGCTTGCTTCAACTCCTGAACCAGACACCCAGCGGCGCATCGCATCATCATCCACCGGATGGAATCCAACACGCTGGCACCGCGAACGGATTGTGGGCAGCAACCGATCCTCGCTCGATGTTACCAAGATGATCACCGTTCCCGGCGAGGGCTCTTCAAGGGTCTTGAGGATCGCGTTCTGCACCGGTGCGTTAGAAAGCGAACGATCGAGCAGCTCGGCTTCGTCCACGATGAACACCTTGCTCGCCATCGAACCAGAACTCATCATCGCGGCCCTGCCCGCCGGCTCGATAAGGTGCTCTTGGACAATCGCCTTGGGGATAGTCGCGAGTTTCTGATCGCGCACTCGTTTTTCTTCAGAATACCGGGCGAGCTCTTTTCTGACAACATGCAGGTCCGGGTGCGTGCCCGCCTTGAGCAGCTGCTGAACCTCGCTCGATGACTCGGGCAGAATCCGTCCATCGAGCCCGGGTGAACTGGTCGGATCGAGCAGCACCGCGGCCCATGCCAACGCAGAGGTGAACTTGCCAACCCCCTCGGGGCCGTGAAAAATCCAAGCGTGGTGCAAACGACCCGAAGCCATCGACCGCTGCAGCACCTCGATCGATTGATCCTGCCCGATGATCTGGTCAAGACCGATCGGGCGCTCGACCGGCGCACCGGGAGCATCGGGTTTGATTGTGCGTTTGGTCGGTTTTTTCTTGCTCTGGCGTTTGGCCATGGTACGAAAGCCTAGCCGCCATGATCAGTCCATGCGTCGCCTGCGGGTTACCGCCAGTAGCCCGATCGCGAATACCCCGCCGGTGCCCGGCGCGGGGACGACCGAGTTGATCCAATCGGTGTACGCACTCACGCGGGTATAGGCCGAGATATCGCCGTAATCGGCATTTGGATTCCCATCCGCACCCGCAGCGATAAACGAGGTCACCCCGCCGAGGAACCACGAACCATTTTCCTCGATGAACATCGCCCCGCCTGAATCGCCGGCCGCGACCTGGAGTTCAAGATCGGTCGGGCTCGAATCGCCAAAGAGTGAATCCGATGCATCGAGCGGGTTATCAAAGTCGGTCACAAGGATATCGCCCGCCCATCCTTGGTCGGTGCCGAAGATATCAATCACATTCGTCCCCGCCCGTTTGGTCCCCGGGACATCGAGCACATCCCCGGTCAATCCGGTGCCGAACCTTCCAAACCCGACCGATGAGCCGGTGCGTCCGAGCTCGCCCGATCCTGTGTACAGCTGCGCAACCGGGATTGTGGTCACCGGGGCAGCAAGACGCACGAGCGCGAGATCAAAGCCATTGAGGAACTGCCCCTGGGCCCACCCTGGATTGATGACGACCTCTTCGATCGCTCTGGACTCCGACCCGAGCACAAGCGTGGAGGACCGAACAGGGATGCCATCGAAGCAGTGCGCCGCAGTCAACGCCCATTGGCTATCTATAAGCGTCGCGCTGCAATCACGCCCCCCAAAGACGGTCTGCATCTGCAGGTGCCCCACCGCTGCAAACTGCGAGAGATTGGCGTAACTCTGGTACTGCCCATCATCAACATCATGACGGATCACCCCGGCACCGGCGGCTGCGACCAGCACCATCGGGACCAGCACACCAACAACTCGTGTCTTCATCATCTTGTCTCTCCAATGTCTTCGACTCTCCGCAGAACACAGCCGCAGAGGCTTGGGCGCGCCGATCGCAGCGGCATCCACCCAAAGGAGACCCCAAAAACCCGATCCCCGCCACTCAATCCGATGAATTTCTGGTGTTCTCGGACGGGTTGATCCTGTGCATCCAAACCCTTGATCGCGTACCATCTGGGCACTGATCGAATCTCCATTGTCCACACGCCGGAACCCCAGCAGATGCCCACAACCGCCCCGATCTCAACCGTCCCCACCGCCAGTGAGGTCCGCAGCGCCTTCCTGAGGTTCTTCGAGGCCCGCCAGCACTCCTTCGTGCCCTCCTCAACCACCTGCCCGACCAATGACCCGTCGCTCCGCGATACCTTCGCCAACGCGGGGATGAACCAGTACAAACCAATTTTCCAGGGCACCCTCGACCCCACATCGTCGCTCAGCGGGATCAAACGCGCCACCAACACCCAGAAATGTATCCGAGCGGGCGGCAAGCACAACGATCTCGACGATGTCGGACGCGATACCTACCACCACACCTTCTTCGAGATGCTCGGCAACTGGTCCTTCGGCGATTACTTCAAAGCGGAAACCGTCGCGTGGGCATGGGAGCTGATGACCGGCAAAAAATCACGCGGATGCTACGGGCTCGATCCGTCGCGCCTCTACGCGACCTACTTTGGTGGCGACAAATCCGCCGGGCTTGAGCCCGACCTCGAAGCCAAAGAAATCTGGGAGACCTTCCTTCCGCCCGAGCGCGTGATGCCTTTCGGGATGAAAGACAACTTCTGGGAGATGGGCGACACCGGGCCCTGTGGCCCATGCTCAGAGCTCCACTACGACCGCGTCGGCAACCGCGATGCCGGTGCGCTTGTCAATATGGACGACCCAGAGGTCATCGAGCTGTGGAACCTGGTGTTCATCCAGTACGACCGGCTCGAAGGCGGCAAGCTCACCAAGCTGCCCGCCCAGCATGTCGACACGGGCATGGGGCTCGAACGGATTGTTTCGGTGCTGCAGAACAAGGACTCGAACTACGACACCGATGTGTTCACACCGATCTTCGATCGGCTGCGAGAGCTCACCGGGTGCGCCCAATACCACGGCAAGCTCGGCGACGACGACACCACCGGCGTCGACGAGGCGTACCGCGTTATCGCTGACCATATCCGCACGCTGGTCTTCGCCATCACCGACGGCGGCACCCCATCAAACGAGGGACGCGGGTATGTGCTCCGCCGAATCCTCCGCCGTGCGGTTCGGTACGGACGACAGAAGCTCAACGCGCCCGAAAGGTTCCTCGCCGACCTTGCGCCAACGGTGATCGAACGCATGGGTGAAGCCTTCCCCGAACTGCTCGACAACCCCCAGCGTGTCATCGGGATCATCCGCGAAGAAGAAACCAGCTTCGGCAAGACACTCGATCGCGGGATCAAGCAGTTTGAGTCGCTTGCTGAGGGCGCAAAGTCGATTGCTGGCGATGACGCGTTCATGCTCTATGACACCTACGGATTCCCAGTCGATCTCACACAGATCATGGCCGAGGAACGCGGGCTGAAGGTCGACCTCGAAGGCTTCGACCGTGCGATGGAAGAGGCGAAGGAACGATCACGCTCCGGCGGTCGCAAAGATGACGGCGGGACCAAGATCGAGCTGCGCGCCGAACAGATCGCCAAGCTCAACCATCTGAACATCAAGCCCACCGATGATTCCGCCAAGTTCGCCGGCAAGGACCTTCGCGCGACCGTCAAGGCGATCTGGAACGGGCACAACTTCGACGACCATGCCGACAGCACCATCGCGGGGATGAAGCCCGTCGGGATCGTGCTCGACAAAACCAACTTTTACGCCGAGATGGGCGGGCAGGTCGCCGACACGGGCGAGATCCAGGTCACTGGGTCCAACCCCGGCGTGTTCAAGGTCGAGGACACCAAAGCCTTTGGTGGGTATGTCGTCCATATCGGGCGCGTCCCACGCGGAAAAATCAGGGTCGGCGATGATGTCATGCTCCATGTCCAACCCAAGACCCGCCGGCTCGTAGAAGCAAACCACACCACCACCCACATCCTCAACTTCGCACTCCGCGAGGTTCTCGGCGGCGGGTGCGACCAACGCGGCTCACGCGTGGATCACGAGAAGCTCCGCTTTGACTTTGCGCACAACGAGCCGATCTCAGCAACCGATCTCGAAAAAATCGAGCAGATCGTCGCCCATCAGATCGATCAGGACCTGGGTGTGTATTCAGAGCTCGCCCCGCTCGAGCAGGCCAAGCAGATCAGCTCGCTGCGTGCGGTCTTTGATGAAACCTACCCGGACCCGGTCCGGGTTGTCTCGATTGGTGTCGAAGTGGCTCAGCTCCTCCATGATCCCAAAAGCGAGGCGTGGAATTCGGTCTCCGTTGAGTTCTGTGGCGGCACCCATCTGACAAGCACCAAGGATGCACAGTCCTTCGCACTCATCAATGAAGAGGGCATCGCCAAGGGGATCCGCCGGATGACCGCGTTGACCGGGCAGCTTGCCATCGATGCGCACGAAGCAGCGGAAAAACTCGAAGCCAAGGCGGTCGATCTCACGCATGTGCCCCCCGCGGAACTCGAAGCGAGGTACCAAGAGGTCTACGCCAGGGTTGACGAGGTTGTGATCCCGGCGGTCCGCAAGCACGGGATCCGTGTGTACTTGACCAAGGTGCAGGACCACATCAAGGCCGCGAAGAAGCAAGCGGCAAACGCCAGAGCCGCCGAGGCCCAGAGTCTCGCCACCGGGCTCGCCAAGTCCGCCGCCGAATCGGACGATCCGATCGTGATCGCGACGCTTGAACTCGGCTCTGATCGCTCGGCGATGGCCGCCGCGATGTCGACCATCCAGAGCGAATGCCCGACCAAGCCCATCATGCTTTTGAGCCCGGATTCTGAATCTGGTCGGGTGGGTCTTTTGGCGAGTGTGCCCAAGGAGATGATCGCCAAGGGTCTCAAGGCCGGCGATTGGATCCGCGAGACCGCGGGGATCATGGGTGGCAAGGGCGGCGGGAAGCCCGATTCCGCCCAAGGATCGGGCAGCGACGGGTCCAAACTCAACCAAGCAGCCGAACACGCCAAGGCCTTTGCCCATTCCAAAGTTCAATAATCGCCCGAGGAGCCCTCTATGAGCGATGAATCGAAACGCAAGGCTTCCGAAAACCGAGCACGCCAAGCCAAGGCGTGGTCGATCGCGCTCGACCCGGTCTACGGCATGCTCGGGATGGGAGCGATCGGGTACGGGATCGATTACCTCGCCAATACCGGGTATCGGTGGACCATTATCCTTGCTCTTGTGGGGTTGGTGGTCGGGTTTTACCGGTTTATCAAGGAGGCGCTCGACCTCAACAATGAGCAGGTCAAGTCTTCCGCTCGAACAGACGGCGACCCGGATACCTGATCCGCTGTCTCCAGGCCCATCGGGACCCCGACGGATGCCAAAGAATCCGATGAAAACTCCTCTTTTTCGACTCGCCGATCGGGTGTATGGGACCTATGGTTCTCGCCCTGCGGGTTGTCCACTCGGAGGGGGCGGTTCACACAGGATCCAGACACCAAGACGAGCTTTTTCACTCACCATGAGCAACGAATCATCCTCATCACTGGTCAAGCTCCCGATCACCAAACTTGGTGCAGCGGTCGTGCTTGCGTGCTTGCTGTGCGCCTTTGCGGGCGGGGCGATCGGCACGACCCAGGGCGGGTCGATGCGTGATGGGCTTTTGACGCTGATCGCGATGATCCCGAGTGTTGGGTTGTCGCTTCTCGTGCTTGGTGCATTGCCCGCTCGGCTCGCCGGTGCGTGGGCGGTCCCGGTTCTGGGTGTTTCGATGGTTCGCTCGATGATGGCACTGGCGATCGGGATTGCGATTCATTTCACGATGGAACCATCCAAGTTTGTATTCTTCTTATCGCTGCTCGCTGCTTTGTTGATCGTAATGGTCATCGAGGTGGCGTCGGTGTTGTCTTTGGTCCACGAGCACACACTTGAAGCACCTTCGGGTGTCGCTGCGGAGGGCGTTTGAGTATGTCAAGCATGTCGAGTCTTACCCTTGGAGCCGGTGACCCGGTGGCCCATGTCATCAATCATCCCACCTTCGTCAACGAATCGGGCTGGGTGATCTGGTCGTCGGCGCAGACCAACCTGGTGGTCTCCGGGCTGATCCTCCTGTTCGTCGGTTTCTTCGTCGCCAAGGCGGTCGCGACCGGGAACGAATCTGATGGACACAAACGGTGGATCACCAACAACAGATTTGCTCATATGGTCGAGGTCATCTGCGGATACCTCCGCGAGAGCACGGTTCGTCCTTTGCTGGGCGAGCGGACCAACAAGATGATGCCGTTCTTGTGGACGGTGTTCTTCTTCATCCTCATCAATAACCTGCTCGGGCTGATCCCGATTCTTGATCTGCACAACCTGCTTTTGGGTGAAGCCGGGCTCGGGCTCAACCCGGAGATGGTCGCCAAGCACCAGGCATTCATCGGCGGCACCGCAACGCAGAGCATCTTTGTCACCGCGGGGCTCTCGCTGATTGCCGGGCTGATGATCAACTTCTCTGGGATCAAAGAGCTTGGTGTCGCGGGATACATCAAGCACCTGACGGCCGACGCACCGATCTTTGTCTGGCCGATCATTATTCCCATCGAGATCATGGGCACCTTCATCAAGCCGATCGCGCTGGCGATTCGTTTGTTCGCCAACATGACCGCGGGTCATATCTTGGTCGCGGTGCTGCTCGGATTCGCGGCTGACGGGTTCGTCAAGGGCGATGTCATCGGGATCCCGGTTGGTGTGATCTCGGGGGTCGGAGTGATCGCGATCTACTTCCTCGAGTTGTTTGTCGCCTTCCTGCAGGCGTTTGTATTTATGTTCCTCACGACCGTGTTCATCTCGCTTCTGGCGCATCATGGTGAGCACGATCACGACCACGCACACGAAGGGGCACCGGCCCACGCGTGAGTCTTACATAGTTGTTGGGCCTGGGGCTCCTCGGGGAGGCACCCAAGGCCATTGCGATCCGAGTTGGATCGACAGTGGAGTCCTCCCCGTACATATGGTTTCGACCGGGATACACCCGGTCATCACAAAGGGAATCTGAAAATGAAGCAGATCATCAAAAACATGGCCCTGGCAACCGGCGCTCTCGCACTCCTCGGCCCCGCATCCGTACTCGCCCAGGACGGCGCAGGTGTTGAAAACATCGGCAAGGGCCTGGCCGCCATCGGCGCAGGCATCGCGGTACTCGGCGGCGGTCTGGGCATCGGGCTCGTCGGCAAGGGCGCACTCGAGTCCATCGCACGCCAGCCAGAGGCATCGGGCACCATCGGTACCAACATGATCCTCGCGGCAGCACTCATCGAAGGCGCGACCCTCTTTGCGGTCGTCGTCGGCTTGCTCGTTGGTCTTGCGTAATCAAACCACCAGTCCGGGGCTGAAAAAACGCCCCGGATCGGCTTTCTTGTATATGGAGATTCCCACATGAAGCGCATTGCTTTCCTGTTGATCCTGATCGCTCTTGCAACCCTGAGCGCCAAGTCCTTCGCCTCTGATCCTCTGCATGAAATCGAGGCAGAGATTCACGACATTGCCGAGGGAGCCGTCGGGCATGACGCCTCCTCGGGTCATGGCGACGCGCACGACGGAGAGCACAAGTCCTCGGTCATCGAGTCCCCCAAAGCCGGCATCGCACCGATGGTCACCGCGATTCTTGTATTCGTGATTGTCGCGGGCATCTCGGCGGTGGGCATCTGGCCCAAGATCGTCGGCGGGCTCGATGAACGCAACGCCAAGATCACCGGCGAGATCGCTGCTGCAGAAGACGCACGCAAGCAGGCCAAGGAAGCCCTCAACGAGTACGAGAAGAACCTCGCCGACGCCCGAGCAGAGGCCCAGCAGATGCTCGAATCAACCAAGGCTCAGCAGATCGAACTCGCGGCCCAGCTCAAGGCAACCGCCGATGTCGAGCTCACCGCGATGCGTGAAAAAGCCAAAGCGGATATCGACGCGGCCAAGAAACAAGCACTCAACGAGCTCTACTCCGAATCGGTCACCCTCGCGACCGTGATGGCGGGCAAAATCCTCCAGCGTGAGGTCACCGCGGGCGATCAGCAACGCCTGATGGAAGAGTCCCTCGCCGAGATGAAGACCGTCAAGAGCTAAGCCAAGCCGGGCAAACCGCCTGTTGACTTGAAAGGACTGCGATGCCCCTGATCGAAGCACAACCCGACGCACTCGCCAAGGTCTACGCCAAGAGCGTGTTCGAGATCGCCCACACCCAAGGCGGGCAAGCCAACACCGAGTCTGTGCTCGGAGAGCTCGAAGATATACTCGAGATGGCCCGCAACGACGCCCAGTTCAGCGAGCTGCTCGCCTCGCGACTGATCGATACGGACAAGCGCGATGCATCGCTGCTGCGGATCTTCGAGGGCAGGGTCTCGACGCTGACGCTCAACTTTCTCCGCCAGCTCAACCGCAAGGGCCGGCTCGGGAATCTGCCATCCATCTCGGCCGCGATGGACGAGATGGTTCAGAGCCAGTTCGGCCGCATCGAGGTTGATGTCTTCACCGCATCACCGATCAGCGCCGACGAGCTTGGCTCGGTCAAAAACCGGATCGCGGACGCGCTCGGCAAAGATGTCATCCTCCACCCATACACCGATTCGTCGATGCTCGGCGGGATCAAGCTGCGCCTGGGCGACCAGTTGATTGACGCCTCGATCCAGGCAGAGCTCCGCAAGATGCGTGATAATCTTGTGAACAAGGGTGCGGCCGAGGTCCGAGGGCGCGCCGGCGACATGGTCGACTGAATGCGATTGAGCCAGATTGATTCTGAACAGGACAAGCAGCTTGCTTGTCCTTTTTTTCTTTTCGCACGCATATGATTTCATACCAAACGAAGGAGTCCATCATGGCAAAGAAAACCATCGCAGATATCCCAGTCGCAGGTCAACGGGTGCTGATCCGTGTCGATTTTAATGTCCCGCTGAACGGCTCGACCATCACCGACGATCGTCGGATCCGCGGTGCGCTCCCGACCATTCGCTCAGTCATTGAACGCGGCGGCAAGGCCATCCTGATGTCACATCTTGGTCGCCCCGCGGGCAAAGGCTATGAGCAGGCGTTCTCGATGGCGCCGATCGCCAAGCGCCTCGGCGAACTGCTCGACGAGGAGGTCACGATCCCCGCGAAAAACTGCAAATCACCTGAGATCGCGGCCGCGATCAACGCCATGAACGACGGCGATGTGATGCTGCTTGAGAATCTTCGGTTCCATGGTTGCGAGAAGCGCGGCGAAGCCGACTTCGGACAGACCCTTGCGTCTTACGCCGATGTCTATGTCAACGACGCCTTCGGCACCTGCCACCGCGAGCACGCCTCGATGGTCGCGACCCCCATCGCGATGGGAAACAAGCCCAAGGTTGCCGGATTCCTTGTCGAGAAAGAGATCCAGTACCTCTCTTCGACGCTTACAAACCCCGCGAGCCCGTTCACCGTGATCCTCGGCGGGGCCAAGGTCTCTGACAAGCTCCCCGCGATCGAGCACCTGCTCCCCAAGGCCGACCACATCATCGTCGGCGGCGCGATGGCCTACACCTTCCTCAAAGCGCTCGGGCGAGAGGTTGGCGATTCACGCGTTGAATCGGAAATGGTCAAAGATGCACACCGCATCATCGAGCTGGCTGCAGAATCCAAGACGGATCTGCACTTCCCCGAAGACCACATCTGCTCGACCGAGTTTGCCGAACGCGCCGGCGACATCGAGGTCTTTGATGACGAGATCAAAGACGGGTTCATGGGGCTCGATATCGGCCCCAAGACCGCGGCTCGATACAGCCAGATCATCAAGGGCTCAAAGACCATCGTGTGGAACGGCCCGATGGGCGTGTTCGAATGGGCACCGTTCAAGATGGGCACCAAGCTGATCGCTGAAGCGGTCGCCGACGCAACCGACGCGGGGGCGACCTCGATCATCGGCGGCGGCGATTCCGCAGCAGCGGCAGAAAAATTCGGCGTCGCGAACCGGCTCAGCCATGTTTCCACCGGAGGCGGGGCAAGCCTCGAAATGCTTGAAGGCAAGCGTTTCAAAGCCGTGGATCTCTTGGATGAGGCGTAAACGGTTATCGTCGATCGAAGAGTTTTTCGAGTTCTTCAAGGGTCAACCGGACGGTTGTTGGGCGGCCGTGCGGGCATGAGCCGGCGCGGTCGGTTTCTTCACGGAGCTTCATGATCGCGTCGAGTTCGTTCTCGCTGAGCCGATCGCCGGCCTTGATCGCTGCCTTGCAAGACATCATGTCGAGCACCTCGTGCAAGGCTTCCTCGCTTGATGGCACAAAGCCCTCGCGGTCGATGCGCTCGAGCAGATCCTCGGCAAACTCACCCGGCTCGACATTGCGAGAGAGCAAGAAGCTGGGGACGCTGCGGATGCCGATGGATTTCGGCCCCATCGGGGCGGCGTCCATCCCGATCTGCGAGAAGAGCTCTTGGTATGAATCAAATGAATCAACTACAGACGCGGGCGCGTCAACAACGATGGGCATCAGCATTGCTTGTTGTTCGAGCGAGCCGTTCCCGGTGACACGCTCGATCAGCGCGTTGAACATGACGCGCTCGTGCAAGGCGTGCTGATCGACGATCACAATGCCGCGGGCATCCTGTGAAACCAAGAAGCTCGAATGCACCTGCAGCACCCTCTGCACGGGCACAACCGATGGAAATGACGCCTCTTCAACTTCTACCGATGCGCTGAGCACATCGCGGATCTCGTTGCGGAGTTGATCGGGCTCACTCGGTGCAGTGCTCTGCTCGGTTGTCTTTGCCTTGAGGTACTCAACAATCTGATCGACTTGGCGCTCAACGCGTTGGGCGGGGATCGCTGCGGGCATGATCGCGTCGCTCATCCCCGCTCCGGGCAGGCGTTGGAGCACGGTGGGCGTGACATCCGCCCGCATCAATGCCTCGCGGACCGTGTGATACACCGCCCGGTGAATCATGGATTGATCGCGGAACCGGACCTCAAGCTTCGCCGGGTGGACATTGACATCCACCGCGGTGGGCGACATCTCAAGCATCAGCACCGCGGTGGGGTGCTTGCCCGGCTCGATCAGCCCACGGAACGCTTCACGCAGCGCGTGCTGAATGGTCCGGTCTCGGATTGTTCTGCCATTAAGAAAAACATGCTGGGCGTTGCTGGTTGCCCTCGCGATGCTCGGCAAGCCCACCAGCCCCCACATCAGCACGCCTCGCGCATCGTCAAACTGATCGAGCGACACCTCGATCATCTCGCCCTCGAGTTCTTTGCCGATGATCGCGAGCGCACGATCCTTGGGTGATTGATCCGGTGGAAGATCAAGCTTCACCTTTCCGTCGCCGACGCACCTGAATGCGATTGCAGGGTGCGCCATGGCGAGGTCTCGTAACCATGCTACACACCTGGTCTGCTCGGTGGTCTCGGTCCTGAGAAACTTGCGTCGAGCAGGCGTATTGAAAAACAGATTCCGCACCTCGATCGTCGTGCCTACTGCTCCGCCGGCGGGCTGAATCGGAAACACATCCGCGCCCTCGGCTTCGATCAGCCTCCCCTCGTCGTGCTCTCTGGCACGCGAGCGGATCGAAACGCGTGACACCGAGGCGATCGACGCGAGCGCCTCGCCTCTGAATCCCATCGTCGAGATCCGATCCAGATCATCGGCCTGGCTGATCTTGCTTGTCGCGTGGGGCATCAGGGCCAGCCCGATCTGCTCGGGCGCGATCCCGTGCCCGTTATCGCTCACACGGACAAGCTCGACCCCCCCACGCACGAGTTGGACCTCGATGCGGGTTGCTCCGGCATCAATCGAGTTCTCAACGAGTTCCTTGAGCACCGACGCCGGGCGTTCGATGACCTCGCCGGCAGCGATCTGGTTGACGAGCAACGAAGAAAGCTGACGGATCGTCGGCTGAGATTGTGTCGAAGTTTCACCCATCGGGCAATCGTACGCACGCTGTGCCCGCACTACTATTGAACCATGACTGATTCCATATTCTCCAAGATCATCCGCAATGAAATCCCCTCCCACAAGGTCTACGAGGATGATTTCGTGATCGCGATCCTCGACATCGGTCCGCTCTCCGAGGGGCACACGCTCGTGATCCCCAAGGAGCCCGCCCGCACCATCGACGAGTTGTCTGATGATCACGCCGCAGCGGTCGGGCGGGTGCTTCCGCGCATCGCGCGGGCGATCAAAAAGGTCACCGGTGCGACGGCCTACAACATCCTCCAGAACAACGGTTCCCAAGCGGGGCAAGCCGTGGAACATGTTCACTTCCACATCATCCCGTGCTTCAAAGACCGAGGCGAAAACATCGACGGCAAACCCGACAAGAACAACGGGCCCGGTCTCCGCATGTCATGGACACCAGGCACCCTCACCCAAGAACAAGCAATCGACATGGGCAAACACATCAAACGCCTTCTCTAGGCGTTCTTCGTCAACCGGACATCTAAACGCTCGATGCCCCTGTTTGTGCGCACGCAGAGTTGTGTCAACGGGTCGACCGACTCAACAAACCCTTCAATGCGTTCACCTTTGAACAAAAACACCCTCTTTGTCGATACCATCGCATCGTGCGATGCCCACGCAGCCTTGATTTGTTCATCATCGGCATTGAGCCACTCAGAAACCTGCTCGAGAAGCCCGCACGCGAGTGCCGTCCGATCAGAGCTCCCGTTGATCTGAAGAATCGAGATTGCTGATTCCGCCAGCGCACCGGTCCAGCTTTTCTGGGACGCGTTGATACCGATCCCGATCAATGCGATCTTGTCGCGTATCTCGATCAACACGCCACCGACTTTGCGATCGCGATCGTCGCCACGGACCACGACATCGTTGGGCCATTTGATCTTGACGCTTGTCGCTTCCGGGCATGCACCGATTACGGTGTGCAATGCTGCAAGCCCGCACGCCGCCGCGAGCTTGCACGGGTCGTGCTCCGCCGCATCAATCGCAAAGGTGCACGCAAGCGTTTCATGGTCGCCATCCTCCCATCGGCTCCCCCGCTGCCCGCGCCCGCGGGTTTGCTTGGATGCCACCACAAGCACAGAATCTCCGATGCACGCCAGTTTGTATGCTTCGTCCTGCGTCGATTGCGCCTTCTCAAGCACAACCACTCGCTGAACTGCACAGCCCTCGCACAGCTGCATCGCGGTTTCGATCGCACCCTGATAGATCATTCCACAGTATCCAACCCGATGTCGAGGCTCACCGCCTGATGGGTCAGCCCGCCGACAGAGATCCGATCTATCCCCGTCTTGGCGATCTGGGCGACTGTTTCGAGCGTCACCCCGCCGGACGCTTCGAGCAGGATGCTTGAGCCTGCCTCATCGCGCAGCTTGATGGCCTCGGCGAGCGTGGAAAGGTCCATGTTGTCCAGCAAAGCCATGTCGATCAATCCGTCCTTGAGCGCAAGCACCCGCGCAAGTTGTTCGATCCGATCGACCTCGACTTGTACAAATCGCAGTTCGCTGCCGCTCCTCCGGGCGCGCGAAGCAGCTTGCTCGAGCCGATCGCCGAGTTGTTCATCATCAAGCCCCGCGATGTGGTTGTCCTTGATCAGCACCGCGTCATAGAGCCCGAGCCGATGGGTGGTGCCGCCGCCGCATCGCACAGCGTACTTTTCGATCAACCGATGCCCCGGCGTGGTCTTGCGTGTGTCACAGAGCCTTACGCCAGTGCCCTTGACCAAGTCGACAAACAACGCGGTGCGTGTCGCGATGCCGCTCATGCGCGAGACAAGGTTGAGCATCGTGCGTTCGATGCGCACAATCGCCCGGGCATTGCCGGCCATCTCGATCACCGCATCGCCCGCCTGCACCCGATCACCATCACGCGCCAGGCTCCGCCACTGGACCGGCTCGTCGCTGTCTTTGAAGGCTTCAACGATCAGGTCAATAAACGCCAAACCCGCGAGAACGCCCGGCTCGCGCATCACCATCCGTACCCTTCGGGTGTCACTATCTGCGAACATCAACTCGCCGGTCGCATCGTGCATCGGCTCGCCGAGGTCTTCGTCGCGTGCAAGCGCGATCAGACGACGGATCTCCCCGGTTTGGATCAGCACGCGTGCAAGCTCTTCCAGCCCCATCGCATTGATATCCGCTCTTATCGTGTCGCTCATGGACAATATTATCCCGCCCACCGGTCCTATGATCCCTATTCACCCCAACGATGCCCCGCGGGCTCGATGAAAGGATTGTGCGCATGACACTTCTCAAAGGAAAAAATGGGCTCATCGTCGGTGTTGCCAACGACCGCTCCTACGCGTGGCATATCGCCAAAGCACTCACCGAGCAGGGCGCGACCTGTGCTTTCGCCCACATCCCCGGTGAAAAAAACGAACGCCGAACCGCCAAAGCGGCCAGCAAGATCCAGCAAGATCCGTGGCTTTGCCCCTGCGATGCGGGCTCGGATGATGACCTCGATAACCTCTTTGCCAAGTACAAAGCCGATTTCCCGACCATGGATTTCCTTGTGCATTCCATCGCCTTCGCCGATCGCGATTGGCTCAAAGTCGGCATGTTCTCAAAGACCCCGAGAAAAGCATTCCTCGATGCGATCGATATCTCCGCGTACACCCTGTCGGCGATGGCTGGACGCGCCCAGGAACAGATGGCCGCCAACGGCGGCGGCTCGATCATGGCCATGTCCTACTACGGCGCAGAAAAAGTCGTACCCGGTTACAACATCATGGGCGTTGCCAAATCCTGCCTCGAATCAACCACGCGGTACCTCGCGTACGAGCTCGGCGAGCACAACATCCGCGTCAACACCATCTCGGGTGGGTTCCTCCGCACGCTGGCGAGTTCAGCGGTTGGCGGGATCGATTCGGTCGAGCAGGCGATTGTCAATAAGGCGCCACTCCGCAGAGGTGTCGAAGGCAGCGATGTTGGCAAAACCGCGGTATTCCTCGCATCTGATCTCTCCTCAGGGATCTCCGGCGAAAACCTCTATGTAGACTGTGGCGTCAATATCATGGGCGTATAACCACCCCAACAACCCGAACAAAAACAAAGTTTTTGAAGCGAACGATCTAGTTTCGGTGGTCTCCGCACCCATGTTAAACCGACAATAGATGTATGACCGGCGCTATAAACAATCTGGCAGCAAGCCTTTCCGGCGCTCCGCTCAGTGCGTCCAATGCCCAGCGGAAGAAAATACGCCAAGAGTCCACCAAAGCCCAGAACAGCCGCGGCATCCAGGATGCCTATGTCAAAACGGTTTCCCAAGCCGAAGCAATTGACGCGATCCGCAACCTCGCCGACGCCGACCAAGAGGATGCCCGCGAAGATCGCCAGGAAAACCAGATCGGGTACACCCAGCAGGGACAGCACGGCAAATCGGGTCCAGGGCGGCTCGACCTCAACGCCTAACCATCCGGATGCTCCGCAACCGCGAATGTATGGCTGTGTCTTTGTAAGAAAAAACCACGCCCCATGAACGCGGCTTGTTCAGAAGAAATTCATGGTCTTACTTTGTGAAAAACTTCTTGATCGAATGCACCGTTGCGCTCCGACCGATCGCCCCGATCGACTCGGTCAGCGGGATGCCCTTGGGGCAGACCTTGACGCAGTTCTGAGCGTTGCCACACTCAGAGATCCCGCCCTCGGAGATCAGCTCATCCATGCGTTCGCCTTTGAGCCGTTTGCCGGTGCCGTGCTCGTTGAAAAGCCGAGCCTGAGAGATCGCGTGCGCCCCGATGAACGCGTTATCCCATTTCTCTTCATCTTCGACCTTGACGAACTGCGGACACGCCTCGAGGCAGCACCCGCAGCTCATGCACTCGCTGAGTGCATAGCGCATCTGTTGCAGATCATGGGTCGCCTTTGGGCCTGGCCCCATGCTGTAGGTTCCATCAATCGGCACCCATGCCTTGACCCTGGTGAGGTTGTTGAACAACCGATCGCGATTGACCCAGAGGTCGCGGACAACCGGGAACTTGGTCATCGGCTCGAGCGTGATGACATCGCCCTCGAGCGGGGCGTACTCATCGATCAAGCACGAGCACGACTGTCGCACCCGCCCGTTGATCACCATTGTGCACGCGCCGCAGACCTCTTCGAGGCAGTTGGAATCCCACACGACCGGTGTTGTCTGCTGACCGTCGACCGTGGTCGGGTTGGCAGCGATCCAGTTGAGCGAAGAGATCACATTGGACCCATCGGTGATGGGCACCTTGAACGATTCCCATCGCATCGGCTTGCCCGGGCCGTCGCATCGCTTGATCTTGAAGATCACGCTGCGCCCGGCGACCGCTTTCTTGCGGTTCTCTTTACGCATCTCGGCGTCGTAGCTGTAGGCTTCTGCTTCACTCATCGGTGGTATCCTTCAATCGTGCTCGTTATGACGCGCCCGCGGTTTCTTTCTTCGCTGATTGGGGCTTGGGACCCGAATCATCCGTCTTGCCATAGTCACGCGGACGCAGCTTGATCAGCCCCGCCTTGACTTCGACAAACTCGATATCGCTCTTGCCTGTTTCTGTGTTGAACTTGGCGACCGAGGTCTTCCAGAACTTCTCATCGTCACGCTCTGGGAAATCGGTCCGGTAGTGCGACCCGCGAGATTCCTCACGCAGCAGCCCAGACTTGGCGATCATCTCGCCCATAATCAACATATCCCCGACCGTCCGCGTGAAACTCAGCGACTGGTTCGTCCACATCGCCCCATCGCCCAGCTCGACCTTGGCGTACCGCTCACGCAGCTCTTCAACCTTGCTCAGGCATTTTTCGAGCCCGGGCCCGGTCTTGACCACGGTTGAAGCCGCGTTCATCTCTTCGCCCAGCTCAAACGCGATCTGGTACGGGTTGTATGCCCGATCGCCCGTCGCGTTGGCTGTCGTTTCGAGCAGCGCGTCGTGCTTGGCTTGCTCTTGCTTGGTTGCAGCGTCGAAGACACCCTGCGAAACTTCACTCGCGGGTGTGTGCCCGCCATCGCGTACATAGTTGACCACGCTCACGCCATTGCACAAACCATCGAATATACAACTCAGCAGCGCGTTGGCGCCGAGCCTTGTCGCTCCGTGGTACGCAAAGTTGACCTCTCCAAAGGCGTACAGCCCGGTGATATTGGTCATCGCGTTGTTGTGAGCGCCCATCTTGAGCCCAAGCCCCGGCTCGGTCCCGACAGGGACATCCGCTCCGGGCACATGGGCACCGAGCGGTGCGCTGGGCTGGTAATCGCCCGCGGTGTAGGTTGTCCACATACCACCCATCGAGTAGTGCACCGCGGGGAAGATCCGCATTGGGGTGTACCGTGGGTCTTCGCCAGCGAACTTCTCGTAGATATCCAAGATCCCGCCAAGCTTTTCGGTAAGGTAATCCGGATCCTTATGGGTCAGATCGAGATAGACCTGATTGGTCCCGTTGATGCCCATGTGATCGTTCACGCACACATCAAAGATCTCTCGCGTCGCGATATCACGAGGGACCAGGTTGCCGTATTTGGGGTACCGTTCTTCAAGAAGGTAGTACCGTTCATTCTCTGGGATATCTGTTGGCCTGCGGGTGTCGCCCTTCTTGGCGGGCACCCAGACCCGTCCGCCCTCGCCACGCGCTGATTCGGACATCAATCGGCACTTGTCCGCGCCGGGGATCGCGGTCGGGTGGACCTGGATCATCTCGGCGTTGCCATACCAAGCACCGGCTTGGAAACACCGCGATGCGGCACCGCCGGTGCAGATCACCGAGTTGGTCGATTTGCCGAACACCAGCCCGCACCCGCCGGTCGCCATGACGACCGCGTCGGCGCGGAAACTCTGGATCTGCATCGTCCGCATGTCTTGGGCAACGATCCCCACGCACCGTCCATCTTCGATGATCGGCCAGAGGAACTCCCAGAACTCCTTCATGTGGATCTTGCCCTCCGAAGCGAATCGGCGGGTCTGCTCATCGAGAGCATAAAGCAGTTGCTGCCCAGTGGTTGCCCCCGCGAAGTGGGTCCGCTTGAAGAGCGAGCCGCCAAAGAGACGCAGATCACGAAACCCCTCATTCGAACGGTTGAAAGGCACGCCCATGCGGTCGAGCAGATCGATAATCTTTGGCGCCCAGTTGGTCATCTCGAGGACCGGGTGCTGATCGTTGAGGAAGTCGCCACCGATCAGGGTCTCGTCGAAATGCTGGTACTCGGAGTACCCCTGCTGACGGGCCACATCGTTGCACGCGTTGATCCCGCCCTGTGCGCACACCGAGTGTGATCGCTTGACGGGGACCATCGAGAACAGGTCGACCCCGACGCCGGCTTCTGCGATCCGGATCGACGCAGCCAGGCCCGCCAATCCCCCGCCCACAACAATCACTCGTTTCTGATCACTCATATCAATCTCGATCTGTGCTGCGTGGATCTCCTATGGAGCCCACGCAGGGAAGTGTTGGGTTACCCGCCGTTGTGCTCTTCGTTGGATGCCTGGGTCACTGTTTCTTTGTGCTGCTGCTCGGGCAGAGTCTGCTCTGCATGCGATCTGCCCATCTCGGCATCAAGGGCACGGTCATAGTCCAGGGTGGCAAACCCGATGACCGAGACCCACGCCATCGCCATCAGCCCCGCGCCCAGGCCGGCGCAGACATAACCCCAGCGTTTCTGTGATCCCCGCGATACCGTCAATCCCCAGGTGATCCCGGCGGTCCAGAGCCCATTGGCAAAGTGGAACACCAGGGCGCTGACACCCAAGAAGTAGAACACCGAAACCAAAAGCCCCAACCCGGTGTATCCCTCGGTCGAGCCCTGGATTGCTGCAGCGAAGGTCGAGGAGGCGAACTCGTGTGACCATTCAGTCTGCCCTGGAATCGCCCATGACCACCCCCACCGCAGGGTCGCGATGTGGTAGAAGATGAAGAAGATGCCGAGCATTCCGGTCCAGCGTTGGAGCACATAGCGGAAGTTCCCGCCGTACTTGTAGCTCGTCATGTTGTTCGAGCTCGAGAGCACATACATGAACCCGAAGATCGCATGGAACGCGATCGAGACCCACAGCGTGATCTCGATCAGCAACAACAACGGCATGTCGTTGATAAAGCTCACTTCGTGCTGGAAGGTTGATACCGCCCGATCGACCCATCCATCACCATGCGCTCGGCTGTTTGCCCCACCCCACGCGATGGTGGAGTTGGTCGTCAGGTGCATGATCAGGAACACCCCGATCGGGACGATCCCGGTCAGGGATTGGAGTCTCCGGAGGAGAAAATGATGACGCTGCAGTAACCCGTCTTTGGTACTCAACTCGGTGCTCCAGTCTGTGAGAGTTCGGAACTCTCTATCGTATCGGCAAAACAGCGAATTTCGACACCTTTGTCCTTATTGCTGCCTTGTTTTCATTCTGTCCGCATTCAGAACTTCAGGCTGGGTCCGCCCGGGTTGGCACCCAGATCGGGCTGACCGGGTGTGCTCTGCATCTGTTCGAGCGTGCCATCCGCCGCTGCGGCGGCGACCGCCTTGGTGACCTCCACGAACTGGTGCCTGAGCTCGATGATCGTGCCATCGAGCATTTTTTTCTCTTCCTCGGAGAGGTTGCCCTTGGTTTTTTCTTGGATGACGCCGAGCATATCAATGTTCATTTTGGCGACATCGAGCGAGACCATCGCTCGTCCGGACTCATCGGGGAATGCGCCCATGTACATCAACGCCTGCGTGGCGAGCATGGAAATGACTTCCTTGAACCCGATTTGCTCGGGCAAACCGGGGGTCTTGCCCTCGGCGGCGGCTTGGGCGGCCTGCTGCTCGGCTTGGGCGAGCTTCTCTTTCTCTGCCTGAGCAGAAGATTTCCAGTCGTCATCAATGATAATCTTGGGTTGTTCAGCGTCTGACATCGTGTCCTCCGGGTTCTTTGCAAGTATCCTAGGTCATCGAAAAGGAAGGATCCGCACCAATGAGCCAAGAACGCCAGACCGATCACCCATTCATCGTCGCCCTCGCCATCGGTGGAACCCTGGCCCTGCTCACCCTTTCAGGGTGCGCCAACCACAAGATCACCAAAATCAACACCAAACAGCTCGAGCGGGTCAACGAGTCGGACTTCCTAGTCAGCGAACCACAAGACACGACCAACGAGCACGACGCTCGGACGGCGCTCGCGTCCACCCAAGACCCTGAAGCTGTGACTGATTCACCCGAATCCATCATCACGCTCTCAACCCCGGGCGTGCAGAGAACCACAACCAACACCCCCAAGATCGAGGAGGTCTTGCCTGCGGGCGGTTCGTCCTCGCTCGTCTTGCTCGATGCCAAGGTCGGCGATATCAACGGGCATCCAATCTATGTCAACGAGTTCTTCGCCCCGATCAAGGACCTGCTGATCGCAGAGGCGTCACGCCAGAACAGCGCAAACTGGGGGCGCGTTGCAGCCCGGACGATCGCGACACGCCTTGACGGGATCATCGCCGACGAGCTGCTGCGGGCAGAGGCACTCGCTTCGCTATCCCAAAAACAACGGCTCGGGCTCCGCTCGTTCCTCAAGGGCTTCCGCAACGACCTGCTCTCGAAAAACCTCGGTTCGTCCGAACTCGCCAATCAGCGGAT
Source organism: Phycisphaerales bacterium (assembly GCA_029260265.1). Classification (GTDB taxonomy): domain Bacteria; phylum Planctomycetota; class Phycisphaerae; order Phycisphaerales; family UBA1924; genus UBA1924. The sequence goes on along the minus strand of JAJDDO010000024.1, from coordinate 684,742 downwards.
CCTCGAAGAGCAAGGGCTTACCCTCGACGAGGCGCTTCGTCAGCAAGAAGTCGATACGCTGATCCGCAGCACCTTGTATCGCGAGATTAACCGTCGTGTCAATGTGTCGTGGCGTGACATCAAACAACGCTACGAACGCGATATCGACAAGTACATCCCGCCTCCAACCGCCAACTTCAGACGCATCCGCGTTTTCACGACGGACACCGAGCAGATCGCCGAGATCACCAAGATGTTTGATGATGGAGCGTCGTTTAAGGATGTTGCCCGCTCGAAGCTCAATACCTTTAAGCCAGACGAGGGCGGGCTTGAATCATTCCCGATCAAGGATTCGTACGGCACTACCAAGTTTTATGGCATCGACGAACTCAATGAACAAGCCTGGGCACTGAGCGAGGGCGATCACGCGGGGCCGTTCGAAGCAGGCTCCTCGACTTATTGGCTCAAGCTTCGCAGCATCGATCAGGAATCCATTACGCTCTACGATGCCCAGCTGCCTATCCAGCGCGAGATCACAATCGAACGCCGACAGGTTGAGCAGCGTGAATACCTCGAGCGGTTGCTCGATCGGGCCCACTTCTCATCGCGAGACGATCTGCTTATACAGTTGATCGGGGTCGCTGAAGAGCGATACTTCAACAACCCGCAATGAGCGGCTGTGATGTTCGGCAGGCAGAAGAAGACAATCTGGGTGCGTGGCGAAAACGCGGCTGCCCGTTTCATGCGGCGCAACGGATGCGTCATCCTCGCACGCAATCAGCGATTGGCGATGGGTGAGATCGACCTGCTGTGCAGAGAGAAAAAAACCGGAGCGATCGTTGTTGTCGAGGTCAAGGCAAGGCTGCACCACGCCGATGCCCGGATAAAAATTGATCCAACCGCCAACATCACCATCGCGAAGAAGGCCAAGCTCCGCACGCTTGCAAGGGCCATAAAGAAGCAGCCTCGCTACCGTGATGCCCCGATCCGGATCGATGTGATTGCGGTAGTCTTTTCGCCTGACCAACGCAAACCCAAGCAAATCAAGCGATATCAGTCTGCGATTGCAGCGGATTGACCGTTCCCGGTGCTCTGTGTGGGCGGGCGGAGCGAGCCGCGAAACTTGGCTTCGAGTTTGGTTTCCTCGTGCGTCGCCTGATCGATCTTGGTCGGGATAATCACCGAGAACATCGAGCCCCGCCCGGGCTCAGAAACGAGCTGGATCTCACCCTGCAGCAGCCTCGTGAGCTCGGACACGATCGCCAGCCCGAGCCCGGTCCCGGTGTGCGAGCGTGTGTGCGACGAATCAACCTGCTGAAACTTATCGAAGATACGTTGCTGATCCTCCATCGCGATGCCGGGGCCGTTGTCAATAATCGAGATCCGCACTCGATCACAACCCGAATCGTCGTCTGGAAGGTTCTCGGTGCGGAGGATGATCTCGCCGCCCGTCTCCTGCTCACTTGTTCCGGTGAACTTGACCGCGTTGGAGAGCAGGTTGAACACCACCTGATGAAACTTCTTTGCATCGGTTTCGATCAGCGGCAACCCTTCCGCCATCTCGAGCTGCACCTGGATATTCTTCTTTCGTGCGAGCGGATGAATCAGCCCGGCCAGCGCCTGGCAAGTCTCCGACAGGTTCATCGGTTCGATGGCAAGCTCTACGCGGCCTGCCTCGATCTTGGCCATTTCCAACAGGGATTCAATCATCTCGAGCAGTGTTCGTCCTGATGACACGATGTTGACCAGGTACCGCTCACGCTTGACCAGTTCCGTATTTTCAACCGCATCGTCTTCGCCGGTGTTGCCCTCGGCGATTTCTGTGCGCGCGATCTCGAGGAGTAGTTCGGCGAACCCAATGATCGCGTTGAGCGGTGTACGCAGCTCGTGTGATACGCTCGCAAGGAATTCGCCTTTGAGCCTTGCGGATTCGAACAGCGCCACATTGGCTTCGGCGAGCTCGGCGAGCTTGATATCCATCGCCGCATTGGCGCCACGAAGCTGGCTCTGCTGGCGAGAGAGCTCGGTGAGCATGAGGTTGAAGGTCTCCGCGAGTTCTTCAAACTCATCCCCGGTCTCGATATGCGAGCGGACATCAAGGTTGCCGTCGCGGACCTCTTCCGCTGTCCTCTGCAAGGACAAAACGGGCGAGATAATCAGCTTGCTCGTGATCGCGGCATACACCACCAACGCCACGGCGAGCACGACCGACCCAGCGCCCAAAATATACAACAGATTCACGACAAGCAGCCAGCCCGCGCCACCAGATCGGCGTTCGAGCACCGTCATGTGCGTCACAATGCCCGCGTCGTCACGCTGAACACGGGCGTACCGATAGACCCGGCTCCACCCTGTCCAGTCCGCATCGAACCACTCGGTCTTCGTCCGTGATTGACGGAACTTCTCGTTCGCCCGGCGGACGAACCGATCATCGCTCGCTGCGGAGATCGCTTGGGCAAAGGTCATCGGGGTGATGGTCGTCGAGGCGGCCGTGATGGGCTTGGTCCGCTGCAACGGGCTGCTCTGGGCTTCCCAGACCGCATACGCGGTGCGTGCGTTGTCCTCTTCGCCGGACCCAACAAGCCCGTTCATCCTCAGCAGGGGCAGGGAGAGCGCGATGGTGATAATTAAGGCCGAAGCACCCCCAAACAGGAGCAGGCATTTGGTCGCCAGCGAGAGTTCGCCGAACCATTCTCGGATGTCCTCGATCGTGGTCATCCGCTGAGTGTATCCTCTGTACGGATTTGATGTTGGGTTTGGGCTGCTCAGCGCGTACACTCCATGCCGATGCCTACGAAAACTGTCTATCTCGAGACCTTTGGGTGCCAGATGAACGAGCTCGATTCAGAGCTCATCGCTGGCTCGTTGTCCGCCCTTGGATACCGGTTCACCGGTCAGAGCGAGCAGGCCGACATTGTGCTGTTCAATACTTGCTCGGTCCGCGAGCGCGCCGAGCAGAAGGTTTGGTCCAGACTCGGCGCACTCAAGACTCGGAAAAAATCTCACCCCGATCTCGTCGTCGGCGTGCTCGGATGCATGGCCGAACGCGATGGCGTAGACCTCATCCATCGGATGCCGGTCGTCGATGTCATGTGCGGCCCCGCCGAGCTCGACAAGCTCCCCGAGTTGATCGACAACGCGGTGCGCACCAAAGCCTCGCTCGCGGGATCGAGCCCGGAGATTGCGATCCGAAAATCCGCGTCGCAGATCGCGTTGCAGGGCAACAGCTCACGCCGATCGGGCACGCTGGCCGCAGCACAAGACTCGCTTGAATCGCTCGACCTATCTCGGATGGTCTCGCCGATCGACACCAACACCGCCCGCTCGAGCTATGTCCGGATCACGCGCGGGTGCAACAAGTTCTGCACCTACTGCGTGGTCCCCCACACCCGCGGGGCCGAGATCCACCGCCCGCCGACACACATCATCGACGAATGCAAACGGCTTGTCGACTCGGGCGTGATCGAGATCACGCTGCTCGGGCAGACCGTGAACCACTATCGGTACGAGCACGATTCGGCGGTGAGCATTGACGGCGTACTGCAGCCGCAAAAAGGGCGGACCTACAAGGGCTCGCACAACCGCGACGCTTTCGCCGGAGCGCAGACGACCACCTTTGCCGATCTGCTCTACCAGATCCACGAGCAGGTTCCCGGGATCGAGCGTCTCCGCTTCCTTACCAGCTACCCTCGCGACTTCGGCGATGATGTCCTGCAGGTTATCCGCGATTGCCCGCGGATCTGTCGGTACATCCATGTCCCGGCCCAGACCGGATCAAATCGCTTGCTCAAAATGATGAACCGCGGGTACACCATCGAAGAGTATGACGAGTTTATCGACCGCGTCCGCGCGTACCTCCACCAGCCGGAGATCGGACGCCCGCTGATGTTGTCCGGCGACATCATCGTCGGGTTCCCGACCGAGACCGACGAAGATCACGATGCGACCAAGCGCATGCTGGAGCGTTCGCGCTATAAAAACTGCTTCATCTTTAAATACTCCCCCCGCCCTGGCACCGTGGCATACGACAAGATCCCCGATGACATCGACGACAAAATCAAACGAGCCCGCAACAACGAACTGCTGGTGATGCAGACGGAAATCTCTGATTCGATCGCTTCCGAGCAGGTCGGCAAATCATTCAAGGTGCTTGTCGAGGGCATCAGCCGCAGAGAGCACCGTAAGCGTGGCACCGAGATCAAGGCCGGCTCGGGCATGGTCGGCATCACCATCGACGGGCAATCCGCCCGCGCTCCGGTCGCGGTGCTCGATGAATCCGAAATCACAGGCACCGTCCAGCTCTCCGGACGCACCGACGGCGACCTCATCGTCTTCTTCGATGTCCCCGCGAGCGAAGCCAACGACCTTGTCGGCACCATCCGCGATGTCCGCGTCAATCATGCCGACCGACTGGCGTTGCATGGATCACTCTAAACTATCGATTAGATAGGATCGTGAATGGACGAACCACTCGAAGAATATGAGTTTCATCAGAATCGAATCGAACGGAGCCGCGACAACCTCAAGCTCAAACGCGATCGCCTTGTCGAACAAATCCGCAGAGCATTTCATGATGTCACCCGTGATGGCGGGATCTCTTTGCGCGAAGCACATGTAATTGACGACTATGGATCCGACAAAAAACGCGCTGCGGCAAGGGCATTGGAGACCGATTCGCATTGGTGGGAAGTTGATGTTTCTGCGATTGATCCGGGCGGATCATGCATGAGCTTTATGGACTCGATCGGCTACCGCTACTACTTGCCCGCGTACATGACACGCATCCTCAAACAATGCTGCTCTCTTGGACCTGATGAAAATGATGATTGGAATGCTGCCGAGTCTTTGATCTACGGCTTAAACCCATCTTTCTATGTTGTGGACGAACTGGTTGAGCATGTACGAACAAGGCACCGTCATTTCACGCATGAAGAGTCCGTCTGTATTGCTCTGTTTCTTGCATTTGATGCTGAAGTTGCCGACGATACCTATTGTGACAACGCTCTCGTTGCACTGAAAAATCACTGGATTGAGTATTTGCCTGAAAGAGATCGCAAACATCTTGAGTCAATCTGGCCAGGGTGCTTTGACTAATCCTCAAACTGATCCCGTGCCCGGCGTTTGGCTGCGAGCAATGGGTTCTCATCGCCGCTCGGTTCCTCGCTCACTTCTTCAACTGGCTCCGTGTTTGGATTCGGCTTGGTTTTTCGCTTCCGTCTCGGCTGCTCGATCTTGATGGCCGGGCCCACTTGTGCGGGCTGCTTGGTTGAACGCAGCCGCTGGGTGTTCGTCCGCACGGTGCGCGTTGCCGCGATGGTGTCGGCTTTGGCGATCGCGATCCATCGGTCCCACGCGACACGCCGGGCCGCCAGATCGCAAAGGAACACCATCAGAATAAGCACCAGCAGCGTCGGCCACATCGGCGCGTACGCCTTCGTCGGCTCGAAGCCGTCACGCTCAAAGAGCCCCGCACCATCGGGATTCGAAAAATCGAGCACCCGCCCGCCCGTCCGCTCGGCAAGTTCAACCAACGCCCGGCGATCTGCGCTCAGATGCATAAACTCGCCCGAGCCGGAGACCTCGAGCCCGGCGATCGTGGGCAGGATTGTATCGGTGCCCAGCTTCGGGCGAGCGATCACAACATACACACCCTCGTCGAGTTGCCCGGTGGTTCCTTCATACTGCCCGGGTCCGGTCTGCATGAGTTGGACCGCTCGCTCGGTGCCATCGGGCGCAAAGAGCCTCGCGTTGACCTCAAGCCCGTCGAGCGGGGCGCCGTTGGTGTCGATCGCGTGGTATCCAATCTCTGCGCGCCCTTCGCGCACCACAATCGCCAGCTCACCCGGCTCGTCGCCGGTGTTGCGCATGGTCCATTGCACGACATTGGTCCAGAACCGCTCAAAGACAGGATGCTCGATCCACCGGCTCGCCCAGGTGCTCGCATCGCTCGTAAACACCGCCACCCGACCGAGCTCCACTTGATGATGAGCAAAGACTGGTTCGCCCCTGCCAGAGATCATCGGCGTCGAGATCAGCGGTTCGTCGCGCTGCTCGCTGAGGACCAACCCCCCAAGCAGCGGCATCTGCCCGATCGTGCCGATCGCGGGTGAAGCGTTCTCGACCAATATCGGGACGAAGGGTTGTTCACGCACCATGGGCTTGCGGACGACGCGCATCGCTTTGAGGAACACCCGCGGGAGTCTGCTGGGATTCATCACCTGATGAAACGACCCGCCCGACCGGCTGGCCATCAACCGCAGGGTCCGCGCGTCGGCCTCATCGCCCACCGCGATCGTCGTCACCTTGATGCCGGCCTCGCCGAGCCCCTGCGCGAGACCGGGCATCGCCTCAGCGTTCTGCGATTGCCCATCGGACAACACGATCACATGCCTGGCTTTGGCTTGCACACTGAGCAGTTGCTCTTTGGCGAGCTGCAGCGCCGGACCCATGTTCGTCCCGCCTGAAGAACGAATCGCGAGCACCGATCGGCGGGTGTTTTCCTGATCGGCGTTCACCCCGATGGGCACGACGAGCTTGGCCGAGTTGGAGAACGCGATGACCCCGATCTGATCGCGTTTGTCCAGCGCATCGATCGCCCCGGCTGCCGATTCATTGGCAACAGTCTGCTGGCTTCGCGATGAACCCATCACCGGCTGGCGCATCGAGCCAGAAGAATCAAGCACGATCATCACCGCGACCTCGGGCATCACCACATCGTCGGCGACATCCATGTTCACCGGGATGATCTCCTCGATCGGTGACCCACGCCACCCGCCGGCCCCGAGCGCTTCCGGGCCGCCAACGAACACCACGCCGCCGCCGAGTTCTCGAACATAGGTGCCGATGATCTCTTCGCTGCGCTCGGAGATTGCATCGCGTGGGGTATTGACCAAGAGCACGAGGTCGTATTGCTCGATTTCGAGCAGGTCCTTTGGGAAATCGCTCGCAGACACCGTCTGCACATCCCACTTGGCCCGCGTGAGAGTATCGGGCAGCGTTGCGCCCACGCCGGCTGCCGATCCGTTGGATACACCATCGACCACCAGAATCCGCCCATGCCCCGAGCTCATGGTGATCCCGCTCGCGGCGTTGTTTTCTTCGTTGGTGTCGCCGACGAGAACACGCGTGCCAGAATACTCTGACCAGGTTTCAGGCTCGAACACCGCCCGAACCCGATGCACCCGAGCCCCGCCAAGCTGCACCGCAACGCGCACGACCTGTCGTCCCGGGCTGAGCTGAATCCCCTTGCTCAACGCACCAGTCGAATCATCGAGCACCACCGGCTGCCCGTTGTAGAACAGCCTCAATGTGCCACGCGAGACACCCGCCGAGCGGATCACCACCGCGGCATCCACAACCGATTCTGGCAATGCACGCGAAGGGAGCCCAACGGACTCGACCACAACTTCTGCTTCAACCGTGTATTCGATCGGCACCACATCGATCGGGACAGATGCCTCCACACCGGTGAGCCCGGTCACGGCTTCTGAACCCGCGGTGGAAACCGTGTCACGCCCATCGGAGATCAGAACAATCCGCCCGTTGGCATCCGCCGGCAGCATCCCTCGCGCACGCGAAATCGCTGCGCCGATATCCGTCCCCGAGACCGAATCCACTCGCACAATCCGATCGAGCACCCCCGCGCGTGCGGGCAGCCCGATACCGGTCGGTTGACCATCAAAGACCACGACGCCGAGCAGGTCATCCGCACCGATGTCCGCACCCGCCCGCGTGAGAAAAGCTTGGTAACCCTGCTCGGGTTCGATCTGCATTCCAAGATCATCGATTCCAAAGTCGGCGTACCCCCGGACTGATCCGGAAACATCGAGGACCGCAACAACCGCGACCCGATCTGTCACACGCACACGCTCGAGCCCGGCGAGCGCCAACGCAACAAGCCCGATGAGTGCACACCGCAGCGCAATCGCAAAGATCCGACGCCCACGGACCGCGCCCGACATCCATCGCCACCCGACCCAGGCGCTCGGCAAGATCAGCGCAAGGACCAGCAGCCAGTACGGTTGCTGCAACGCGAAACTCACGAGCTCGCCTCGCCGGCGGGCTTTGCGTCCTTGCCGGGCTTGACTTCGCCCTGTTCAATATCCGATGCACGCTGATCAACGCGTTTGAATACTTCCCGGACCAGATCACGATACCGCCGGGGCACACGCTGTCCGTCAACCGCACGCCTTGCAGAATCCGCTGCCTTCCTCAGGGTGTTGGCGGACTGTTCTCTTGCTGCTCCGGTTGCGCCATCTTTGTCGGGTGCGTACCACTCCCCGACCGGTTGCGTGCGGTCTCCTTGCGTATCCTCGCCGCTCCCATCAACCGGTACGAATGTTTGATCATCCGCCTGCCCCGCCGGGCCATTTGGTTGTGTTTCTACGCGATCGTTTCCGCCGCTTCCATTCTGGTCTGGCTGTTGTTGATCGCGTCCCAATCTGGATTGTGCATCCGGCGGCTGCTCATTCTGGTCGCTCGGCTCTTCGATAAGCTCGCGCGCAACTCGGCGGAGATCTTCCGCGTCTTCACGCTGCTGGTCGATGCCTCGTTGAGACTCGTCCATCTCGCGGAGAACATCATCGATCGATTCTCGGGCACCATCTTTTTCTCCGGCTTGTTTCTCAGATACTTCACGGGCTTGGTCGCTTTGCTCGCTGCCCTGCTCAGCATTCGATTCATCCTGAGGAGTTTGCTGCTCTTGCGTTTCACCTTCTTGGGGTGGGTCCTCACCGGACTCGGTATCCTGATCGCCCTGATGATTTTGCTCGCTGGATTGCTTGGACTGTTCACCAGCCTGCTCTTTCGATGGTTCGGTTTTGGGCTCATCGGCTTGCTTTTCAGCTCCCTTGACTGCCTGTTTTTCCTGCTCGCCCTTCTCAGATTGCTTATCCACAGGTTCTTGGTTCGGTTGCTCGGCCCTGTTCTGATCATCACCCTCAGCGTTTTGTGACGGGCGATCCTCGTTCGCATTCGAGCCGTCATCTACTGGCTCATCCCTATTCGGGTTCGTATCCTGGGCGTCCGGGCCACTTGGCTCAGCGCCATCGGTTTGGGGTTGCTCTGCTTGCTTTGGATTCTGATCGCTCTGCGTCTTGAGCCGCTCCGCTTCTTGACGGATCGCATCAGAGAGCCGTTCGCTCGGATCGCTGGCGGATCTACTCTGACCCTGCTCTTCCCCGCCTTGTTGTTCCTGACTGTCTGAACCCTCATCGCCGGCATCGTCTTGATCGACCGTTTCATCCGAAGGTTCGATCGCATCAGCCAGCTGCTCGAGCCGATCGCTGAACGCCTCGCGTTCTGCATCACTCATCTCCTCAGCCTGCTTGCGTAGCTCATCAATCGCGTCTTGGGCGTCGTCAAACTGTCTATCGCGCAGCGCATCGCTGAGTTCATCAACCGGATTTCCAGATAGAGCATCTTGATCGAGAGCCTCGTCCATCCGGTCGGCCAGCCCGTCATACGCACGCTGTTGAGCATCGGCGTCGCGTTCGAGCTCATCGGCGAGTGCATCCATTTTGGCTGCAGCACGCGAGCTGGCGTCCGACGAATCGCCCTCCGCAGCGGTGAGCTCTTCTTCGAGTGCCTCAAGATCCTCCATCGCCTCGCGAACTCGATCGCTCTCGATCCGCGCCTCGTCCTCCTTGCCCAGGATCTCTTGTGCTGTCTGGATGGCCTTGCGAGCACGAGAATCTTGCCCTCGGGCAACCTGAACAGGCGGCTCGTCCTGATGATCCCGCGTCGGCATCCAAACACCACCCGCGAGCGTCGCACCCAGCCCGATCGCTCCGATCACCCATCGGTTCCTCCGCACGACAAAGCGAATGTCGGACTCTTGAGCCTCGATCGCTCGCTGCTCGGCGTGCTCGATTGCAATCTTCTCGAACACTTCGACCTGGTCACCATCACCCAACTCGATCGCGCTGCGAAGCTCGTCCTTCAGCCCCAGCTGGATATCCGCCTCGCCCGCAGCCTGCCGCAGTGACCACCGGTTCCGCCAAGACAACCACCCACCAACAAGCACCGCCACCGCGCCCCCCGCGATCGGCGCCGCCCACCACAGGGTCATCCCGGTCCACCATCGCCCGCCCGCGACCAGCACCGCTGCAACAATCATCGCAACCGCAAGCACACGCCCGCATCCATTCAAGAACACAACACGCGATGCCCGCGACGCGACCGAACGCGCCAAGCGGGCTGTCGATCCTGTAGATGGGTCATTCCTCTGGCTCATATCCTATTGTACGATCATCTCGGGCGGATGGGTCGGCTACGCTTGGATGTGAATACACCAATTGACATCCCCGACGCGCTGCGATCGCTCCAATCTGGGCAACCCCTCGCCGAACCCGTCGCTGAATCGCTCTTTCTCGCCCTGCTCAACGGGCAACTCGACGAGCCTCAGATCGGCGCGTTGCTCGCACTCATCCAGACCCACGCCCCCGATGCGGGTGAACTCACCGGCGCAGCCCGTGCCATGCGGGCTCATGTTACTCGGGTTGACTATGACATCCCACAGCACGCAGTCCTGATTGATACCTGCGGCACGGGCGGTGCACCCAAGACCTTTAATGTCTCCACCGGTGCAGCGATCATCGCGGCAGCGGCCTTACCACCCAAAGATTCTCCGATCCGTAATATCCTCGTCGCCAAGCATGGCAACCGATCTCGCACCGGTCGCGGATCGGCCGAGGTCCTCGCGGCGCTCGGGGTCAACATTGATGCCCCACCGGAGACCCAACGCCGATGCCTTGCCGCCGCCGGCGTGTGCTTCTGCTTCGCGGTCAACCACCACCCAGCGATGCGATACGCGATGGGGCCGCGGCGTTCTCTTGCTGTTCCCACCATCTTCAACGCCCTCGGGCCGCTGACCAATCCCGCTGGCGCTTCACGACAACTCATCGGTGTCTATGACAACGCCCTCGTCGAACCGATGGCCCAAACGCTCGCCGCCCTCGGCGCCACCAACGCCATGGTTGTCCATTCACACGATGGGCTCGATGAGCTGACCATCACCGCCCCAACCCGAGTCATGCATGTGCGCGGTGGGCAACTGCACGAAGAAACGGTTGACCCAAGGTCTCTTGGGCTTCGTTCATGCACAATCGAAGACCTCCAAGCCCGCGATGTGCAACACGCAGCCGATATCCTCCGAGCGGCGTTCGAGGGCGAGGACACTGAGCACGCAGACATGCTGACGATCACCGCTGCGGGAGCATTCATCGTTGCCGATGTATGCCGATCATTCGAAGCGGGTGTAAAAATCGCCCGCGAGACCATCCGGTCTGGGCGAGCGATGCACACGCTGAACGCGTTGATTCAATCCTCTTCCGCTGAATCGACTTGATAATTATTCATCAGCGACCTGGTACCCGTTGCTGGCCAGCACCCTCACCACCCGTCCGGGGAGATCTTCCTCGACCGGAGTCTGGGACCAGTACAGTTGATCGGTCACGAGAACCGCGTAGGTACTCGCCGGATCTTCAGGGTTGTACGCAAACCACAGCACGCCATCGTATTCGCTGCCATCGAACCACTCACGGATGCGCATCGAGAATCGAGGGGCATCAAGCGGCAGAGCGCCGATATGGTGGCGGAGCTCAGCAATCGTATTGATCGTCTCCTCGTTTGCCCCATCAATCAGATCGCCGCCAAGATCAAGCCCGCTCCGGCGAAGCTGCTCGAAGCCCGCTGAAAACTCGGCAACCGCTTGCTCAGGGAGCGGCAGATGCAGATCACTCACCACCAAGATCGAAGCATCGACCATCGGCAACTCTTCATTCACAACATCATCATGCTGACCAACAGATGGTGCAACCGCGGGCGGCATGGGGCTCAAGACGACTGTACTGCTCGGCCCGTCATCAAACAAGTTTGAACCCGCCGTGAACGCAAACGCAAGACCCAATGCGAGAACGAGAGCGAACGAGCCTGCAACCACCACAACCGCACCCGGCGTGTTGGAGTAGCTCCGCTCGACGGCCCCACTTCGGCCCTTCACACGCGCTTGTGCGCGGTTTCGCATCTGCTGTGCACGCTTGCGGGCAGCCTTCACCTGGTGCTTGGCGGGCTTGCGATCATCAACCGCACGCAGCACGCGGGCGCGGGCGGCATACAGAGGCACCTCAAGCTGATCCGGCGATTTAGCGCGGTGCGATGGGTCAACAACATGGTACTTCCCGGTCCACCATCCGTGCACGCGTGTCTTGGGGCGTCCCACACGATCGCCCGCTGGCGATGGGTTCCGCGGCGGCACGGGTGAAGCGGCACGATGATCGAACTTCGGTGCCGCAGAATCTGCACCAAAGTTGTACCCGGGGTCGCGGTCGTGGTCTTCAGCGATCTGTTGTTGCACATCACCGCCAGAGACACTCGGGAGGTCCACAGGCTTGACCGCGAAGGGGTGCTCGGCATTCAACAACACCTCAACATCGGCGAGCATAGCCGATGCGCTCGGATACCGACGGTCGTACTCGGCCATCGAGCGCCGAACGATCCACCGGAGTGCATCGGGGCATTTCTTGGTGATCTGGCTAAGCCCGCCGTGAGCGGGAAAGGAGTTCTCGATCATCGAGAACAACACCGCACCGGCGCCGTAGACATCAAACTTGGACCCATCGATCTGATGGACCTTCACCCCACGAAGAGCCTGGCGTACCAGCTCTGGATCACGAAAATACTCGGTGCCATGCGTGGTCAGGGTCATCGCCGAACGCAGCGGCGTTACCAACCCAAAGTCCACAAGGTGCGCCCGGGCACCGGCATCACGCCCGTCGACGATAATATTGTCGGGCTTGACATCTTTGTGCCACAAACCCGAACCGTGGTACGCATTGAGCGCCACGAGCAGGTCTCGTGCGTATCCGAGCACCGATCGTAGATTTTCGGCATCGAGCCCATCGGCGCTGCTCATGGCGTGGAAGTTCTTTGTCACCACGGCCAGCGATTCGCCCGGAACATACCGCATCACATAATAAAACCGCTCCGGCGTCATCTCATGCTCGATCACCAGCCCAAGCTTCCGCGCTGCATCGAGCGCACGGCTCTCGCGAACAATCTGCGGCAGGCTCGATCCGTCCTGCAACGAGAACGACTTGATAACCACCTGATCGACATGCTTAAGATTTCGTTTGCTGAACACCGCCCGCTTCATCTCATCAGGCTCGGCGATATACAGCTTGCCACCCGAGCCGCCGCCCTTCAACGAGCCGACGATCGAGTAACCATCAAACTGCCCAACGCGCCGCGCCGGCTTGTCACGCCCCGGAGCCGCGGCCATCGCATCTGGTATCCTGCGCTCAACGCCCTCGAGAGCTCCTGAAAGCCCAAGCAATCTCGCGGGATTCCCGGCAAAGAGACGGTACACACAACGCCCGCCGGCCTTGCATTCATCTGCGAATGCTCCAGCGTAATGCTTGGACGCCGACCATCGCCCGATGACAATACTCAAAAGCACCATCGGCGAAAATATCACCGCCGCCAGAACCGCACCGATCAAGCGAAGAATGTCCGAAGTGGTCTCACCAATGAACCGGAAGATATTGCCGGTGATCCGGAAGGTCATCTTGAACACGACCCCGATCAGCATCACCAAGAGGGTAAACCCGAAGGTGGCTCCAAGAATAATAACCAAGATCTTCAAAAGCGTGAGTAGTCCATCGCTCATCAGTAAGCCCCTTCATCGAGCCGATTAGCCGAGCAGATTCCGCTCGTCCTGTGCTCGAAGTTCCATCTGCCGGTGGTAGATCTCTCCGATCGCGTCATCAAACATGACATCTCCGGTTTTCGTCGACGGGTCGGCATGCCCGCCACCACCACTATTGGGATCCGCGACCAATCCATTTCGTTCGGCTTCGCTCAGCTCATCCTCCGTGAACGAATAGGTCGCAATCACCTCCCTGAGCTTCACCCGCAGCAGCTCACGGACCTTGGCCAGCTTTCGGCTCACCGTTGGCTCGCTCACGCCGATCCCGGCAGCGACTTCTTTGCCGCTCTGCCCGTCCAATACGCGCATCCGGTAGATCGTGAAGTCCGTAAAATCAGTCTCCCGCTCCACCATCCTGATCGCGGCGGCGACCTTGGCGCGGAACACCGAAGCCTCGTATGCATCATCGACACCCAACGCTGCATCCGCTTTCATCCATGATTCATCGAACGACGCGTTCGCCTTGCCCCCGCCGCGTTTGAGCGCCATACGCCGATCGATCTCGTCACCGAGCACATGCTTCGCGATCGCCAAGAGCCAGGTCGAAAACCGTGCGCCCCGCGCCGGGTCGTACCGCTCGATCGAGTTTGACAAAGCCGCCAATGTTTCCTGGGAGAGGTCACGAACGGTCTCGACACCGATGCGCCCGCGTCCCCATTTGGAGAGCTGGATCCGGATAACCGGGCCGAAGGTCTCCCAGAGCTCGAACCATGCCGCCTCGTCGTTGGCACGCAAGCGGGCGATAAAACTGGTTGTCATATTGGTGAGCATGCAGAGACCCTTCATTGCCCGCACTTGCGTGGGTGTTCATTCTTGGGTTTGTACGGGACGGTCTTTCACCCCGCCCCTTCTCATAAGGATACCACCGCCCCACCACCATCCGATGCAAAAACCCGTTTTCTGTGCCCACACCATGCTTTCGGACCATGAATCCGGCATTTTTTAATCCAACATGAAATCCAACGACCCAGAATCCCATTGAGTCTCCATCGGGCATCGATGCCCTGAAGTCGAAAACCACAACGCCGGATGGACCGGCGAGATTATAAAAGGAGGCTGCCATGGGTTGCTTTGGAAAAACAGTTGTTCGCGGAACCGTCATCGCTGTCTTGGCAGGCGGAGTCCTAGTCGCCGTCGCAGGACCACATCGGATGGGCGCACTCATGTCACAAGGGCAGCAGTCCCTCACCGGCATGATCGATGACCACATCGATGACCCGATCATCCTTCGTGCACAGATCAAGAAGCTCGAAGCGGAATACCCCGGCAAGATCGCCGATGTCCGCAGCGACCTCTCAGAAGTCCAGACCCAGATCGCCCAGCTCACCCGTGAGTTCCAGGTCGCCAACAAGGTCGTCGGGCTCGCATCAATCGACCTCGATGTCGTTGATTCCCAACTCGCCCAGGCCCGCGTCACCCAATCCGCCAACCCCGGTGCGATTGTCCGTGTGAGCTTCGACAACCGGGCCGTCAACCTCGATAAAGCCTACGGCAAGCGCCAGCAGATCGAGCAAACACGCGATCTCTACGCATCCCGCGGCGCCGACCTTGAGCTCGATCTCCAGTACCTCAACGAGCAGGAAGTCCAGCTCGCCGAGTTGCTTGAAAGGCTCACCACCGAGCAGTCCGAGTTCCAAGCCAAGCTCTACCAACTCGATGCCCAGATCGATACGATCGCACGCAACGAACGGCTCATCGACATGATGGAAGATCGCCAGGCGACCATCAACGCACACTCCAACTTCCAGGCTCACTCCCTGGACCAGTTGAACACGCGTCTGTCGACCATCCGCAACGATCAGCGTGCTCGTTTGGAATCCATCGCTGGGCGTGATCGCGACACCAGCTATGTTGAAGAGGCCCAGTTCCTCATCAACCAAGAAGGACGCGTGCATTCGTACGACACCCAGCCCGAACCGGTCCGCGGATTCACCATCGATCCACAGATCATCGAGATCACACCTGAGTCGGCTGACGATCAGCCCGAGCAGTCCCCGGTCGCTTCCAACGACTAATTTGGTTCAGCTTGTCCCGATCAGACCCTGCCATACACGCTGCCCGTCGGATGTCCGGATCCGACGGGCAGCTTCCGTTTTGCATCACCGATCGATCCGCGAGATTTGCGCGTTTTCCGCCTGCTATCCCAATGAAACCGGGATCTGCAAGCACACACCCACGATCATTGCTATCATGGAACCTACGCTCACACACACTGTCTGAGCATTGACGCGACGACACACCCCGGGCTTTCGCCCCCGATGGAGACCGTACACAAGTGTGGTATGAACGCCTGCTAGGACCGTTTGGTGTCGATATGGGAATCGACCTGGGAACCTGCAACACCCTTGTTGCGGTCCGCGGGCAGGGGATCGTCCTCAACGAGCCCTCCGTGGTCGCTGTCCGCAAGGGCACCAATCAGGTCCTCAAAAATGGGCAAGCGGTCGGGTGGGTCGCTAAAGAGATGCTCGGCAAAACCCCCGGCTCGATCACCGCGGTCCGACCACTCAAAGACGGGGTCATCTCCGACTTTGAAATCACCGAGGCGATGCTCAACTACTTCATCACTAAAATCACAGGACGCGTCCGGTTCCTCGGCCCGCGTGTCGTGATCTCTATCCCCTCAGGAATCACCGCGGTTGAAAAACGAGCCGTCTTTGATTCCGCCGACCGCGCCGGCGCTCGCAAGACCTACCTGCTCGAAGAGCCGATCGCCGCAGCGATTGGTGCCGGGCTCCCGTTTGCTGAACCAACCGCGTCGATGATTGTCGATATCGGCGGCGGCACCACCGAGGTCGCCATCATGACCCTGGCCGACATCGCCAACTGCGAATCAATCCGCGTTGCCGGCGATGACATGGACGAAGCCATCATCGCGCACATGAAGCGGACCTACAACCTGATGATCGGTGAGCAGACCGCGGAACGCATCAAGATCCAGATCGGATCAGCTGCTCCTACCGGCGAAGAGTCGTCAATGGAAGTCCGCGGACGCGACATGGTCTCTGGCTTGCCACGAAAAACTTCCGTCTCTTCCGAAGAGGTCCGCGAAGCTCTCTCCGAACCGATCACCAACATCATCGAAGCCGTTACCCGCACACTCGAACGCACCGAGCCAGAGCTCGCGGCGGATCTTGTAGACAACGGTATCGTACTCGCGGGAGGCGGTGCGCTTCTCCGCGGGCTGACCACCCAGATCAACAAGGCCACCGGGCTTGATGCCACCCTCGCGGAAGATCCGCTCACCTGTGTCGCTCGAGGCACCGCCATCTACCTCGAAAACATCGAGGAATGGAAAGACACCCTCGAAAACAACGCGGACTCCTAGATGCCCCGGCGCACCCAAGCGAGAACCTTGCCCCCGCGGTACACTGAGATGCGAGCAACGCCGACGAGGGGTCACCAATGAATCACCAACCAGCACTCGTGCGATGGGCCATGCCGATCACGGTCACGACCCTGTTGGTGTTCGCCCTGCTCCCCGTGAGATGGACCCGCGGGCTGCAATGGTTCAGCGCCCAAACCGAGGTCGTCATCGCCCCCATCGAAGCCCCGATCACCAAGCTCACCACCTGGATCATCCCGACCTCCTCCGTGCATCGAATCACCTCCGAGCAAGAGCGGTCGCTCCGACAAGAGATCGATCGCATCCGCACCCAACTCTTCCGTGAAAGATCCATCAATCGCCAGCTCACCGACCTGGTTGACCAGCTCCAACGCGGCGCGAACCTCATCCCCGACATTGATGTCAAGCAGCTCCATCGCCCGCGGATCGGTCATTCAGGAGAACTGCTCATCGTCCGCTCGGGCACCGACGAGGGCATCCATCGCAACACCGTCGTCGTGGTTGAAGCGGTCCAGCTGCTCGGGCGCGTCTCGATCGCGGATCAACGAACCTGCAAGGTCCTGCCGATCAGTTCCGAATCGTCGCTGCCGCTCATGGCAAGCGTGATGCTCGACGACAACGGGCAGCACCAGCTCCGCTGCCTGCTTACCCCGCTCGGCGATGGCACCCTGCGTGGCGATGTCACCCCCCCGAACAATCCGGACGCCCCCGCGCTGACCCCCGGGCTCGAGGTCAGGCTCCTCGACGACCAATGGCCACGCCACGCCCAGATGCTCGTCGTCGGCACCATCGAACGCATCGAGAACGCCCCCAACCAACCGCTCCGCAAACAGATCATTGTCAAGCCCGCGGTTGACCTCCGACGCGTGCCCGATGTGATCTTCCGCCTCCCGGTCGAGAACGAGGAGATGCTTCCATGAACTGGTTCGTCTTCGCGTTCGTTTCTTGGATTGGATTCGGCATCGAGCGATCGTTGCTCGTGTACTTTGACGCCGGACAGGGCGGCGTGCTGCCAAGCGTGATCCTGCCGCTGATCGTGTTCCTCGCGTTGCATGCCCCCAAGGCCCAGTCGCTCTGGGCGGCGATCTTCCTCGGCGTCGTTGCGGACCTGCTCTCGCCGATGGTGCATGTCGACGGCGGCGCTTCGACGGTGCTCGGGCCGCACGCCCTTGGGTACCTGCTCGTCTGCCAGTTCATCTTCGCCATCCGGGGCATGGTCATCCGTCGCAACCCGCTGACCATGGTTGTCCTCTCGTTCTTCGGCGCTCTGATCGCCCAGGTCGTCATCGTCGCAATTTTCACAATCCGTGGATTCGGCCATGATCCGATCGTTTGGAACGCTGCGGGCGAGTTGATCCGACGCACGCTCTCGGCGTTGTACACCGGGCTGGGTGCAATCGTGCTTTCATTCATATTCTTTGCCCTCGAACCCGTCTTCGGATTCCACAGCGCCGTCCCAACCAGATTCGCGCGTCACATCTGAGTTTCACGCCATACACTCTCTCAATATGACCACCACCAAAGCCATTCTCTTTGATGATGCCAAGGGCATCCTCGCCCCGCTCAATGACCTCCGCCCTGCGCACGCAATCCGCACCGGCGCGATGACGACCGCCGAACGGCTGACCGCTGCGTTCAACCTCGAGCCGATCGCGCTGGTCCTCCCCGCCGCGATCGCCGAGCTCGCCCAAGAACACACCGCCCTGCCCATTAATGTCCCGCCCGAGCCGTCGGACGACGAGATCCTGATGATCAACGGGCGCTGCCCGCTGCCCATCGACGCGATCGAGAAACTCAAGCTCGGCGAAGCCCTCATCGAAAAATCATCAACCGACATGATCGCCGTCCGCCTGACCGCGACCGATGTCCACGCCCTGCTCACCGGCGGCAACCCGGACATGAAAACCGTCGAGATCGACGATCATGTCCTCATGAATCGCCCGTGGCACTGGCGCACCTTCCGCGACCGATGCCTCGAGTATGACCTCGCCAGTTTCACCGCCACGATGCCCGCCCTCAAGGACCTCCCCCCCGGGGTCATCGGCATCGGCGCCTACACCATCGCTATCCACCCCGATGCGATGGTCCTGCCCACAGTTGTCCTCGATGTTCAACGCGGCCCGATCGTCATCGACGAAAACGCGACCATCCGCCCCGGCACCATCATCACCGGGCCGGCCTACATCGGACCGGGCACCACCGTGCTCGACCAGTGCCTCATCAAACCCAACACCGCGATCGGCCCGGTCTGCAAAGTCTCCGGCGAGGTCGGCGGGACTATCTTCCAGGGCTACTCCAACAAGGCACACGCCGGGCATCTGGGCGATTCTTGGATCGGTGAATGGTGCAACCTCGGCGCGGACACCACCAACTCGAACCTGCTCAACACCTACGCTGAGATCAACGCACGCCCAACCACCGATGCGAAGATGGAAAAAACCGGCGAGACCTTCCTCGGCGTCACCATGGGCGACCACACCAAAACCGCCATCAGCACCCGCATCATGACCGGCGCGATCGTCGGCACCGGCGTCATGTACGCCGCCACCGCCCCACTCACCGCCACCCTCGAACCCTTCGGGTGGCACACCGACGCGGGCACCAAATCGTTCCGGCTCGGCAAGTTTGTGGACATCGCCATGTCCGTCATGCAACGCCGAGGCATCCAGCAATCCCAGGCCTACTCAAGACGACTCACCATCCTCCACGAAACCGCCACCGGCCAAGAAGCATTCAGTTGGCCGGGGAAGGATCTGAGTCATCTGGCGAAGCAAGATTCTTGAATGCTGATTTTCTAGGTCATCAGCATTCCACTCCTTGTTCAAACAAAACAATCTCGCGGTGCGGCATCCCTCAAAATGACGGATTCGTAGCACAATTCCACCTATCCTCCCGGTAATGAAAACCCTCTACCTCATCGACGGCTTCGCCCAGTTCTTTCGCGCCTACCACGCGATCCGTACGCCGATGACTTCGCCGGTCACCAAAGAACCAACCAACATGACCTACGGGTTTGTCGGAATGCTGCTCAAGCTGATCCGCAATGAAGGCAAGCACCTCGATGGGGACGGGGCCGCGAGCTTTATCGCTGTCGCCCTCGATGTCGGCGGCGACAAGGGCACCTTCCGCTCGCAGCTCTACCCGGACTACAAGGCCAACCGCGACGCCCCGCCCGAGGACCTATTCCCTCAGGTTGATCGCGCGTTGGCACTGCTCAAAGAGATCGGCGTTCCGGTCATCGGGTGCGAGGGCTACGAAGCCGACGATGTCCTCGCGACGATCGCGTCGGACTTTTCATCAAAGCACCCCGACATCCGCGTGCGGATCATCAGCAAGGACAAGGACCTCAAGCAACTCCTCGGCGAAGGTGCGCCACCGACAGAGATGTACGATCTGCACAAAGACGAACTCATCACCGAAGCTACGCTGATGACCGACCTCGGCATCCGCCCCGACCAGATGATCGACCTGCTCACGCTCATGGGCGACACGAGCGACAACATCCCCGGTGTGATGGGCATCGGGATCAAAACGGCCGCCAAGCTCCTCGTCGAACACGACACCCTCGAGAGCGTCCTTCAGGCCGCTGAAGCAGGGAAAATTAAGGGCAAACGCTGCGAGAACCTCCTCGCCGCCCGTGATCATTTGCCGCTCTCCAAGGACCTCGTCACCCTCCGCCACGATGTCCCCATCGAACTCGACCTCAACGCTGCAAGTGTCGAGAGCATCGACCTCGAAGCGCTTATCCCGATCTGCAAAGAGCTCGGTTTCAATCGGTACCAGTCCGATCTCAAATCCATGATCGCCGGTCCTGCTGCCGAGACCATCGAAGAAATCAAGCCATCGCCACGGAAGAAATCAAAGCCCGCCGCCGATGCCTTTGGGCTCTTCAACCAGCCCGACGCCGAAACCGCATCACCCGTCGATATCAACGGCGACTACACCCTCGTGCGCACAAAGAGTGAACTTGCTGCGATGCTCAAAGACCTGGACGGCGCAAAGATCTTCGCTGTAGACACCGAGACCACCCACATCCGCCCCATGTGGGCAACGCTTGCAGGCATCTCCGTTTCACGCACCGCCGGCACCGGCTACTACATCCCCGTCCTCGCACCCGACAACTGCCTCGATGCCAAAACAGTCATCGCCGCGCTCAAGCCGATCCTTGAAGACCCCACCATCGCCAAGGTCGGACACAACATCAAGTACGACCTGATTATCCTTCAAAACGCGGGGATAAAGCTCGCCGGGTACATCCCAGTCGATGAAAAAACCGCCGCTGGCGACACCATGATCGCGTCCTACATCCTCGACGCAGCGCGTTCATCTCACTCGATGGACAACCTCGCACTCGCATTGCTCGAACGCGAAAACCTCTCCATCAAAGACCTGATCGGCACTGGCAAGAATCAGAAGCGATTCGACGAAGTCCCCCTTGCGCTCGCTGCGCCCTACGCCGCCGAGGACGCCGATGTAACGCTTCAGCTCAATGAACAACTCTCGCCACAGCTCCATCGCGAACCATCGCTTGAAAAGCTCTACCGCGAAATCGAGATGCCGCTCGTCGATGTCCTCGCAACCCTCGAGCGTAACGGCGTGCTCGTCGATCCCAAAGAACTCAAAAATCAAGAAAAGCGATTGCAAAGACGAATCGACGAACTCGTGAGCACCATCGACGAAGAAGCCAAGTCGACCATCGCGCGCACCTTTGATCTCAACTCGCCAAAGCAGCTCTCCGCCGCTCTTTTCAACTCCCCCGATGGCGAGCCCGAGGGGCTCGGGATCAAGCCGCTCAAGAAAACCAAGACCGGTTTTTCGACCAACGCCGAGGTCCTCGAAAAGCTCTCAACCGACCCCGATATCTCTACGCCGATCCCCAAGCTCATCCTCGAGTACCGCCAACTCTCCAAGCTCGTCTCAACCTACCTCAAAGCGCTTCATAGCGATATTCACCCTGAAACGAAGCGGATCCACGCCAGTTTCAACCAGACGGTCGCCGCGACCGGGCGTCTGAGCTCGTCGGACCCCAACCTGCAGAACATCCCGATCCGCACCGACATCGGGCGCGAAATTCGCCGCGCCTTCGTGGCGGAAAGCAATCATCACCTCATCAGCGCCGACTACTCCCAGATCGAGCTCCGTATCCTCGCCCACCTTTCTGATGACCCCGCGCTCATCGACGCATTCCACGCCGGCGAAGACATCCACCAATCCGTCGCCGCGCAGATCAACGACCTCCCGCTCGACCAGGTCACCAAAGAGCAACGCTCCGGCGCCAAGATGGTCAACTTCGGTATTGTCTACGGCGTCACCCCCTGGGGGCTCGCGCGCCGTCTGCAAGTCTCCAACACTGAAGCCGCCGAGATCATCGACAACTACAAAGCCAAGTTCGCCAACATCACCAGCTTCCTCGATCAGTGCGTCCAGTTCGCACGCACGCATGGTTATGTTGAAACCATGCTCGGTCGCCGGCGTCCGATCACCGAGATCGATTCCAACAACGCGCAGCGCAAGGCGCTCGCTGAACGCATGGCCATCAACTCCGTTGTCCAGGGATCCGCCGCCGACCTCATCAAACTCGCCATGATCGATCTGCACCAACGCATCAGCACCGCTCAAGCGGGCGACGCGCTGCAAAGCTCGAAGATGATCCTCCAAATTCATGACGAACTCGTGTTCGAGACCCCCGATGCCCAAACCCATGCGGCCCAAGCCGAAATCGTCGACCGGATGCAAGCCGCGATGGACCTCAAGGTCCCGCTGGTCGTCGACGCCAACGCGTCAACAAACTGGTACGACGGGAAATAACCTGCAACCATCGCTCCAAATCGGGTATGATTGACCCGTGCCCGCCAACACCCAAACCTGGACAACCCGCTCGCTGCTGCAATGGATGAACGAGTCCTTCACGAAAAAGGACCTCGATTCCCCGAGGCGGATGGCGGAGATGCTCCTTGCTCATGTCGTCGGCTCAGACCGG
Organism: Phycisphaerales bacterium; assembly: GCA_029260265.1. GTDB lineage: Bacteria > Planctomycetota > Phycisphaerae > Phycisphaerales > UBA1924 > UBA1924. Next base: position 661,735 of record JAJDDO010000024.1, on the reverse strand, counting down.
CTCAAGCTCTACATGGACCCCGACCGCCCGGCGACACCGATCGAACGCGAACAACTCCGCGAGCTCGTCAAGCGGGCGCTCGCACACGAGCCGATCCAGTACCTCGTCGGCGAAGAGTCCTTCTTTGGTATGAGCTTCGTGGTCGACCAGCGAGTGCTCATCCCGCGACCATCCACGCAGACCATCGTCGAAGAGGTCCTCCAACACGCCCGCAATAACCCGAGCGACAACGCGCTGCGTGAATCCGATGCGGGCACCGGGATCATGATCGCCGATATCTGCACGGGCAGCGGGTGCATCGCCGCCGCACTCGCCAGACACCTCCCCGGCGCTCGCGTCATCGCCACCGATCTCTCCGCTGATGCGCTCGCATGCGCCAAGGAAAATATTGATGCGCACAAGCTCGGCGACCGCGTCGAACTGATCCAAGGCGATCTGCTCGATCCGATTGAGCGTCACCCAATCGCCGGCAACGACGCATCGTTCCGCTACATCTGCACCAACCCCCCCTACATACCCGATCACGAGTGGGATTCCGTCGAGCCCAATGTCAAAGACCACGAGCCCACCACTGCCCTCCGCGCCGGAGCCGATGGCTTACAGTTCGTTGCCCCCCTGATACAAGCCTCTCCGCGGTTGCTCGAGCCCGGCGGGATGCTGCTTGTCGAGATCGCCTCGTGCACCGCACAGCAATGTATCCAGCTCGCGCAATCGCACAAGCTGCTCACCAACGAACGGATTGCAAAGGATTCTGATGGCCTAGATCGTGTGCTGATCGCAACGCGGGTTTAACCCGTTATCCCGAACGCCTCGCGGACCTGACCCATCAACAACTGAATCTCGAAGGGTTTAAACAGCACCGACTGCAAGCCCTCTTGGCTTGCCCGCACGATCGAGTGGTGTGGATCGTACCCGAATCCCGTCATCAGGATCACCGATGCATCGGGGCAGGACTTGCGCGCCTTGGCGAACACCTCATACCCGTTCCGATCAGGCATCTGGATATCAGAAATGATCAGGTCGTACGGCTGAATCTCGCCGGCATCGACTGCTTCGAGCTTCCGAATCGCCTGCAGCCCGTCAGCAACAACATCGGTTTCACACCCACGGTGTGAGAGCACCTCGCCGATGATCTTGCGGATCTTCTTCGCATCATCTGCGATCAGCACGCGCTTGCCGATCATCTGCGGATCTTTCTCACGCTCCATGACCGCTTGGTCAACACCCAAAATAGTTTGCGGACCAGAAGCGCAAGAACGCATCTTCGATTTGATTTCCTCCACATCAATCAGGATGCGATTGATGTGTTCCTTGGTCTCCGGATCGGCGTTCTGCATGTGATCAAGCCAGTCGACCTCGTGCAGAATATCTTCCAGCGGCTCGTGCAACTCGCCCTCGAACCGATCCGACACCGCGGTGTTCGTGCTCGAACGCTCAGTCACCAGCAGCTGCAACATATGCAACGCCATCGCGACATACCGCCCGAAGATCTCCGCGAACTGACGATCCTGATCGTTAAACGCGTACGGGCTCTGCGATTCAATATCCATGATCCCGATGACCCGATCGCTCACACGCAGCGGCACGGTCAATGATGATCGAGCCCCCGACAACCCCGGCAAAAAACGCTCGTCGGCGGTCGTGTCGTGGCAGATGTAACTCTCGCCCGTCGATGCGACCATGCCCGAGATACCTGAGCCCTCGGCCTCAAGATACAGATCAAGATCCTGGATCTCTTCGGGCAACCCCGATTTCATCACGAGCTGGAGCTTGTTGGTTTTCTGCTCGACCAAAAATATCGCGAAGTGATCAAACTGCAAAAGCTCCTTCGAGCATTTCACGATGCGCTGCTCGAGCAGTTGTAAACGCTCGTACGCGTTCATGCGCCGGATCTCTTCGACATCGAGACGCACCAGCTCGAAACCGGCGTGATCGATCGCGTTCATCTTCTGGAGTGTGCGCCGAGCAATGGTCACATCGCGGACCACCGCTGCAACGCGCCCGGCGTGCGTGCCGTCCTCGTCGTGTTCACTCAGCGAAGTGATGTAGATCTCAAAGTGCCGATCATTGTCCGCCGAGACCAGCTCATGCTTGGAGACGACCGCACCGCCAACTGTTCGCCCGTCGGCATCCGCGTCGGATGCCGCGTGCACACAAATCTGTTCAACCCGGCGACGCAGCTCGAGCTCAAGCCCGAGGTAATATTCATTGGACCAATGCACCTCGCCGGAGGGTTCCACGATGCACACCCCCTCGCCCAAGGCCCGCAAGACCCCGGCCAAGCCGGACTCGTCGGGCTGAAAAACAACCTCGTACTTATCGCCCAGCTGGGCACGAATGTCCTCAGCGATCCCCGGTGTCCCGGATGTGATGACGATCTTTGGCTGTGTCTCAACCACGAAAAACAAATCCCATCGAGCAATTGAACGCATTCCTACGCCGCGTTCGATACCATACCCAAGGATATCTTCGCACGCAACCGGACGCGGATTCATCCAAAACGAAAACAGGGCATGCCCCCCTATCGGCATGCACCCCCCCTATCCTGTTGAACAACACGCAAACACCATGATCCTCATACGAGAAATTTCGAAGTCCTTCGGCCCCATCCGTGCGGTGGAAAGGGTGTCCTTTGAACTCCCCGCAGGGCAGATCGCCGGGCTTCTCGGACCCAATGGCGCTGGAAAAAGCACCACCATTCGGATGATGACCGGGTTCCTCACCCCAGATTCCGGATCGGTCTCCATCGCAGGCATTGATATGAAATCCTCGCCCGCACGGGCGAAAGCACAGATCGGGTACCTCCCAGAGAACGCTCCGATCTACCCAGAGATGAGCGTGAAGGGATACCTCAAGCACCGGGCCAAACTGTTCGGCGTGGCTGGGCGTGACCTCTCGGCAGCACTTGATAAGGCCATGTCCCAGACAAGAATCGCCGATGTCTCACGCCGACGCGTTGGGCAACTCTCAAAGGGCTACAAGCAGCGCGTCGGGCTGGCTGCCGCCCTGGTGCACAATCCGCCCGTACTGATCCTCGATGAGCCCACCAACGGGCTCGATCCGTCCCAGATCCGTGAATCTCGATCGCTTATCAGAGATCTCGCCCACGAAAAAACCCTCCTGCTCTGCTCACATATCCTCCCAGAGGTCGAGCGGACCTGCGAGCGGGTGATCGTCATGGCCGGCGGGCAGATCAGAGCCGATGGCACCCCGAAACAACTCATCACCCAAGCACCCGGACCCGTCCGCTACGCGGTCGAGGTCCGCACGAACCCCAGCGCCGGCATCGAGCACGCCCTCCGCGTGCTGGCCAGCGTCCCCGGGGTCGCGAATTCGAGCCCCGCTGATTCCCAGCCAGAAGATTCCGCCCAAGGATGGTCAAGGGTGATGGTCGAAGCGTCCGCGGGCGAAACCGATCTCCGCGAAGCAATCGCAGCGACCGCAGAAGATCGCGGGCTCTTCGTGCGTGAACTCACCCGAAACACCGCTTCGCTCGAATCCCTCTTTATCCACCTCGTTGACACCGCCAACGACCCGAGCTACACACGCATCGGGGGCGTTGGATGATGCGCCCGCTGCTGACCATTGCCCATCGTGAGCTCTTCTCGATGTTCCGTGTCCCCGCGGGGTGGATCATCATCGCGCTGTTCACCTTTCTGACCGCGGTGCTCTTTGTCAATCTCACCGTGATCCCTGGGCAACCGGGGACCCTCAGGTACTTCTTTTCATACTCCTCATGGCTGTTGATCCCGATCGCCCCCGCGATCTCGATGAGGCTGATCGCTGAAGAATACCGATCGGGCAGCTTTGAAGCCCTCCGCACCACACCCGCCGGTGAATGGTCACTGGCGATGGGCAAGTACCTCGCATCGGTGCTCTTCCTCATCCTCATGCTGGTGCCCACCCTGGTGTATCCTGCGACACTCTTCCTGATTTCTGAGCCCGCACCCGATCTGGGACCCGTCTTCTCGGGGTACCTCATGCTCGTGCTCGTCGGATCGCTCTACCTGGCTGTCGGGCTGGTCGCATCGGCGCTGACTCCATCGCAGACGCTTGCGTTCCTCGGCACGCTGATGGCGCTCGTCTTGTGGATGGTCATCACCTCAATGGTCGCGACCAAGGCATCGGTGGCGCTGCATTCTGTGCTCGGCAGGCTCTCGATCGCGACACGCATCAATGAACTCTCCAAAGGCGTGATCGACACCTCCACCGTCAGCTTCTTCCTGATCGGAATCCTCTGGATGATCGTGCTCACCACCGGCGTGCTCGAGATCCGTCGGCTCGGGCGATCACGCATGATCGTTGCCCCGCTGGCTATTCTCTTTGTCCTCGCGACCGGGTCGGCGAGTTTCTTCGCCGGGGTCCTCACCACCGATCACCATGCACGATTCGACGCGACCTCAACCGGGTCACACCAGCTCTCTCCACGCGCGGGGCGGATGGTCGATCGGCTCGACGGAAACACCGAACTCGTGCTCGCGATCAATATGACCCGGATGACCAACTCGGATCGACGCAGCGTTGATCTAGTCACCGATGTCCTCGAAGCCTACGACCGATCCAGCGAGCGAATCACCGCCACCACCATCGACCTCGGATCGCCCGATGGAAAGAACAACTCCATCGCACTCGTCAATCGCCTCATCGAACGCGACCGATCCCAGATCGATTCAAGCACCAGCGCGCTCGATGAGGCTGCCATTGCCCTCGAGTTGGTCATCACCACGATGCAGGAGATCTCGCCTTCGCTCGACGCGGTCGCCAACGCGATCGACCCGACCAACTCGGGCGGGCAGTCGAATCGCGGTTTCTTCCTCCAGCGGGCATCGCTGATGCGCGTCGCCGGGCGAGAGCTTGAATCCCAACGCCTCGCGGTCAACTCCCAACTCAATAGCCCCACCGGCGTGGGCGGCATCGCCGACTTCCCAAGGCTCCTCGGCCCGATCTCCGAAAGCCTCGGGCGGACCATCGCCCAGTTCGATGACCTCTCCGATCAACTCCACGCCTTTGCCGGGTCCGAGTACATTGATCCGTCGGTCCGCCAACTGGTCACCCCGATCATCGAGAAAATCAAACCCGCTCGCCACCAGGCAACGATCGCCCATGAAATGGTCCGATCAATCAAGCCCATCGACGCCCAACGCGTCGGACTCGCGATCCAGAGCGGCGAGGCGTTGCTCGTCATCGGGCCCGCCTCCCAGGGCATCGCGGCCGTGGACATCGAATCGGTGCTGCTGCCCTCAGACGCCATCGAGCAAGCCGGCGGCTCGGCAGCGGGGATCATCGGCCCACGCACCCAAGAACTCGTCGCCAGCGCCCTCGGTCGACTCGTCGCCCCCGCCCAACCAATCCTCGTCTTGGTGCACGGGCACAAGCCAGGTGAACTACTCGCTGCTGCCAACTACTTCCAACGCACCGCGACCGAACTCGCCCAGCGAGGAATCAGCACCGTTGAATGGGCCGCGATCGAATCACCCACACACCCCGATCTTGGCGAGCTTGATCCATCAAACAACCGCCCGGTGGTGTACATGGTCTTCGCGGTCAACTCCACAACCAGCGCGGGCGACACCGGGCTCAGCGGCGCGAAACGCGCCACTGCGATGGCCTCGATCGTCCAGAGCCTTGTTGACCAGGGCAAGCCCGTACTCCTCTCGCTCAACCCATCAATCTTCCCGACCTACGGCGACCCAGACCCGCTCGCCATGATCACCCGCGAGTTTGGAATCAGCCCCGATACGGGCAGCACGCTGTTGCACGACGAGGTCGGCGCATTGGGCCGGCTTGCATCGCCGCTGACGGAGATCGTCCAACGCGAGCAGAGCGATGATGCCCACCCGATCGCCGACGCGCTCTCCGGGCTCAATACAATGATGCCTTGGGCGATAGAGCTTGAACTAGTGGAAACAGAAAACGCCAAGGCCAAGCCGCTCTTGATCGCCCAAGGCGACGAAGAGACCTGGAACGAAGCCCGCTGGTTGAGGCTCTACACCATCCCGGGTGACCGCCGGGCGTATTTCCAAGACCAGCCGGTCTTCGATGAGGGGATAGATCGGCGGGCAAACTCGTACACCGTTGCGGCCGCGGGCGAACGCAGAACCGGATCAATCACCCAACGAATGGTCGTGGTCGGGTCCAATGAATGGGCAAATGATGCCGCAGCCTACAACGCCGAACAACTCGTACAAGGGCACCTCACCAGGCGGTACCCGGGCAACGCGGTGCTGCTTCAGAGCTCGATCGCGTGGCTTGCCGATATGGATGACCTGATCGCCCCGGGCGCGGACGCACGCCCCATCGCGACGATCAAGCCACTCGACCCTACGCAGCTTTCAACCCTCCGGTGGATCCTGCTCGGCGGAATCCCCGGACTCGTGCTCGTTGTGGCGATGGCGTATCGGTTGATCTTTGGGTGAACTTGCTTCGATCGCTTCTTGATCACCCGCGTGGCGCTGAAAGCTTCTCGCGACCCACCAAGTGGAATAAAACCCGATCGGGATCACCCAGATCGTCTCGATAATCCGATTGATAAGATCCGCGCCGATCGCAGCCTGCATCAGCTGCCCGCTCTGCTTGGCCGCAAGCCCCACGCCCCACTCTCGGAATCCCACCCCGCCTCCGGTCAGCGGGATCAGCTGGGCGAACTGGCTCACAGCGGTGACCATCGCGATCTGCACGGGTGTCATCTCGATCCCGATCGCCGCAAACACCGCGGCATAGCGCACCAACCACACCAGCGTGTCGGCATACCGCATGGACAGACCGCCGAGCAGCAACCCTGCAGGGCGTGATCTCGTCCCAGCTGCAATCCCCAGCAACCCGATCACCGCCGCCGGCGCGACCAGCACCATGATGAGCCGAGTTGCCGAGGTGCCATCAGGCACCACGAAACACAGCGCGATGATCATGGCGTTGGACAACGCGTTGAACCCAACCGACCAGAGCGTCGCCTCGACCGCATCGCGTATACGAATATTGTTGACAACCTTGTGGTAACCGAGCCGCCCAACCAGGCCCGGACGCATCGGCAGGTGATTGAGCAACCAGGCGCTGCCCACCAGCATCAGCATCTCGATGTGCCCGACCCTCCCGTGCCGAAGCAGCAGCATCCGCAGGCACGAACCAACAAGCACCCAACTCACCACCGGGGCAACGATGATCGTCACGACTGCCCACATGGGCGCGTCGCGAAGACTTGTCAGAAGGTCATCAAACGAACCCGGCGAAGATGCGATTGTCATCCCCGCCGCAACAAGCAACCCCACCCCAAGCACAAACCCGATCCATCCCTTCCACCGCTTCCATCCGTTCACCGGTTGGGCGGAAAGAGCCATCTCGGGCAGATGATCACTCACGGACGCAACCGAGCCTTCGAATCGCGTGATTCCATCACGCCGATGAGGTCAGCGGTCGTTGCCAGTGTCATGGCGCCCTCGCTCAACCGTTGGCTCATCAAGAGCCCAACAAGCTGCACACGCTCGTCGGGGTGCGCTTGGGCCGCCTCGAACACCGGGTTGAGCGGATCATCCACCCTGGTCATCAGCACGGCACACATCAACGAGGCATCCGCGGGTGTCTTGTCCACGAGCCCGTCCACCACGATCTGTTCGCGGGCGAGCTCGTCGAGCGGTTCCATCGCGGCAAGACGCGCGCTGATCGGAAGCGTCATCAGCATCTCGGCTCGCTCGTACGATTCCGCCTTGGTGTACAGCACCATCAAGGCATCCACGAGCGATTCGGCCTCCCCGCGTGTTCGTTTGTATTTTTCGTCCGCACTCAACAGCACCGCGTTGATCGCGCGGACCGCCCGTCTGCGTTTGTTGATATCTTCGGACTCCAACGCTTGGACCAACTCCTGGTCCGTCATCTCCACTTCACTCAGCGGAAGCCGATGGGTGATCCTGCTCTCAGAGACCAGCCCGAAAGGCGAGTTGATCAGCCCGCCATACGGCGCGGGCGTGAACCCCTGCAACGCACGCCAACGCCCGGTCAGGGTTCGGAACGGGTTAGACTGGAGCACCCAATCGGTGTACGGCCCATCGGGGTTGACGCGGACAACAAGCGACTCTTGCGGCTTGAGCCGGAGCCGCCGATTCAGCTCGACCACCTTTGGTCTTGTGGCGCCCCCATGACGCTTGGCATCTGGTTGTGAACCAGACACAAGCAGTATCCGCGAATCGATCGGGCGTGAAGCCCCAATCCCGAGCGGGATCGGCGAGAGATTCTGCAGAGTAATCTGCACCACCGGCTCTTGCAAAGGACCAACGCGTTCGATGATCGAATCGACAGCCAACGATTGGTAACTCGAAGGATTGAGAATGATCTTGTCAAGCCACGCCGGGAGGGTGTTGGCAACCACGCTCATCCGATGCCCGTCGCGAGAGATGATGTCGTCTTTATGACCGAGCACAACGAGCTGCGACCGAGCGAATGATCCGAAACCGGTCAGCGGGAACTCGCGAGAAAGCCGCGAGTACCAGCGGGCAGCAGCATCCGTATCGCCGAGCTTCTCGTTGGCCAATGCAAGAACGATGATCGAGTTGGATGACTTTGTCTCAGGATTGATCCCGTCGATGGCTTCTTGGTATTTGCCCTCGGTATAAAGGATCCAGGGCTCGATCCTCTGAAACACATCCGCCAGCATCTTGTTGGCATTGACCAATCGATCAACATCTTCGCGCATTTGCTCTGCTTCAAGCCCCACAACCGTGCGCATCGCTTCGAGCGTTAGAAGCGAAATGACATACTTGTTGAACAATGCGTTCCGGTCGGAAGTAAAGTTGTTCATCGCGTCGATCGCTTCAAGCTGGATCTGCGTCGTGGTGTAGGTCAGGTCCCCAAGAGAGGCACGCACCGTATCCATGTCATCGGTCACAAGGGCCGCGAGCATCCGGATCTGCTCAACCTCGACATCTAACCGGATATCTTCTGGTCGATTGAGCCCGTCGGTTGGTTCATTGGCCAGCTCGCGAGATTCGATCATCGCGCTGGCTTGTGCCCGCATGTCATGAAGATTCCCGTTGAGCTGTTTAACAATCAACTCCGGGCCATGAATCTGCCACGCCAACGCCATGCGTTGCTCCCGCAACCGCTTTGGCGGTGCCTGCCCTCCAATGTTGTAGAGATTCGCCGCGTTATCCATGAATCTTTTGGCTTGAACAATCGCCCCTTCGGTCGCCAATCCGATCGCCATCGTGGTGTGGATATGCGGATCGAGCGGATCCGCCATCAGCACCTTTATCTCAAGACGGAACCGATCCACCGGATTCGCGTTGGCTTCGCCAAGGATCTGGGCCGCGAGCACCGCCGCGTCTTTGTTCGAGGGATCAAGCCGCTGGGCCATCATCAGATGCCGAGAAAACCCATCCGCGTCTCCGGTTTCTCGTTCGAGCAGCGCCGCGTCGAGCGCCAATCGCGAGCGTACCGAAGCATCGATCGCCGCCGCCGCTGGTCCGAGGTATTTTTCATACGATTTGAGCCGATCTTCAACCGTCTGCCCCTTGTTGATATTCGCACCGATGAGCCTGAGCAACGCCACTGTGTCCTTCGGATCATTGCGGACAATCGTTCTGGTCGCATCCAGCAACGCGCCCTGATCGCCCGAGGACCAGCACGCCTCTGCTAGCATTCTTGCCAGATCCGCGTTGGTCTCATCAAGCTGAGATGCGATCGACATCAACGCCTGAACACACGAATAATCATCGATCCCGGGCGACTCCTGCAGCCCGAGGTCGAGCAGCGCAGTGCGGGCTAGCAGCGATGACACACGCTGGGAACCGGTCACATCGGGATCGTCCAATGGCTCCGGCTGTTGGGTAAACCCCGCGGTAACCACGCAAGATCCGAGCATGATGAGCGTGCACACTGCACTGAGCAACCGATTGTTCATGAAATCCCTCCGCCGATCATATCGGCACCATGTTCACGCATAGTACGATCGTCATGATCACCAAGATCGCCCCAAACACCGATTCTACCGATCTGTTCAGCGACACCGGCACCCGCGGGAAAACCCGGTCGGCGATGCACATCAAAAAAACAAGCTGGGCACCGGCAAGCGAGCAAAGCCCGACAGGGACCGCGATCCCCCGGTTCGAGAGCACCCCAAGCCCATGGGAATCAAAGAGGATCCACAGCCCGAGAATCCCGAGCGCAACCGACCAGGGCAGCGCAGTGGCGACAACCATCGTCATGCTGATCCATCTGCGGTTCCCCACAAGCCTGCTCCCGATGAGGGGTGTTACCCGATCGACATCGCCATCAAGAACTCGGCGTTGGTCTTGTGCTTGCCGAGCCTGCTCTTGAGCAGTTCCATCGCCTCGACAACATTCATATCTGCGAGCACCTTGCGGAGCCGGTAAACCAGCTCAAGCTCCTTGGGATCCATCAGCAGCTCTTCGCGCCGGGTACCAGAGGCCGCGACATCTATCGCAGGATAGATCCGCTTCTCAACAAGACGACGATCAAGGTGCAGCTCAGAGTTGCCCGTGCCCTTGAACTCCTCGAAGATCACCTCGTCCATCTTCGACCCGGTATCGACCAGAGCGGTCCCGATGATCGTGAGCGACCCGCCGCCCTCGATCGAGCGGGCAGCGCCGAAGAACTTCTTTGGTCTCTGCAACGCGTTGGAATCCAACCCGCCGGACATGATCCGCCCCGAGCTGGGCATCTCTGCGTTGTATGCGCGAGCCAGGCGTGTGATCGAGTCGAGCAGGATGACAACATCCTCGCCGAACTCAACCATCCGCCTTGCCTTCTCGATCACCATCTCGGCGACCGCAACATGGCGCGAAGACTGCTCGTCAAAGGTGCTCGCGACCACCTCGACGCGGTCAGGAACATTGCGTTTGAAGTCCGTCACTTCCTCGGGGCGTTCATCGACGAGCAGCACAATCACATGACACTCAGGATAGTTGACCGTGATCGACTTGGTCATCTTCTGCATCAGCACGGTCTTACCCGTGCGGGGCGGGGCGACGATCAACGCACGCTGACCCATCCCGATCGGAGAGACCAGATCAACGATCCGCGTCTCGATCGAATCGGGCTCATTCTCGAGCAAGAGCCGCTTCTCTGGATGCATCGGGACCAGATCCTCGAAGTTCACCAGATCGTGCAGTTCCGCGGGTGTGCGGCCGTTGACCGTCTCGACACGCAGCAACGCGAAGTAACGCTCCGACTCCTTCGGCGGGCGGATCGCACCGCGAACGGTCATCCCTCGGCGTAAACCAAACCGACGGATCTGACTCGGAGAAACATAAATATCATCCGGACCGGGCAGGTACGAGAGCTCGGGCGAGCGGAGGAATCCGAACCCATCAGACATAATCTGCAGCGTGCCATCCCCGAACATGATCCCGTGCTTAGCCGCCCGGGCCTTGAGGATCTTGAAAATCAGGTCCTGCTTCGGGATCTGGTGAAACTCCTCAAGCCCTTCTTTATCCGCAACCTCAAACACCTGCTCGGGCGTCATCTTCTGCAAATCAGAAATGGTCAGCCCATCATCGGGGACCTTGCCCCCCGCGGCGGCGACGATCCGCTCGAGCTCCTCTGCTTCGCGTTCGAGGTCTTCATCGCTGGGCAATACATGGGCCGGGATGCCCGACGAGCCAGAGCGTGGGCGGTTGCCTCCGCTCTGTCCACCAGCCGTTGAACCCCTGCGTTTCTTGTTTCTCTTGTTGCGTCTGCCCTGGCGTCCACCCGAGTTGTCCTGGCGATTGTCTGAGCCCCCGCCAGATCGGCTGTTGGACCCGCCATCGTTCCCCGATCCAGAAGAGTCCGATGATCCGGATGCATCATTCTTCGTCGCCGATTCATTCGCGGGCTTGGGGGTTGATTTCCCTTCCGCAGAGGATTTGGGCTTTGATTCCATCGAAGAATCGCTCTTCTTGGCAGCCGATTCCTTCTCCGCGGGCTTCGGCGTGCGCTTGCGCGGGGCTTTCTTCGTGGTTTTTTTGGTGGTGGCTGCCTTCTCAGGCTTGCTGTCAGCGATCTCGGTGGACTTGGCCATACGGATTCACCCTCTTGAAAATGGTCGGTGCACCGTGGTCTCGAAGAAATCCTCGACCGCATGGCCCTGCGCATCGGGCACAAGGCGAATAAGAGCACCAAGATTTGGATATTGGGAGGTAGATCGAACGAATGTTGCTGCACCATGCAGCAGGCATTGCTTATGCGAATACAGAACACGAATCATTGAAAACCCGTGATGGATCGTGGCGTGCACGCAGGGGCCCGGATGGGACGCGCAAAGCGTGCAAGGACTCTATTGTACCCCATCGAGGGCCCAAAGCCACCTAGGAATCCTGATTTGACCAATCCCCCGACAGACTCCGCCGATTCGACAAGCGTATTTTCTCGATCAGATCCTCGACCCCACGCTCAAGATCGCTCTCAAGCCCATCATTGACAATGACATGATCTGACCTCAGGCGTTTGTCTTCGACGCCCATCTGTGCATCCTCACGCCGCCCGAACTCCGCTGCATCCCACCCACGATTCGTCAACACCCGCGAAGATCGAATGGACTCAGGTGTATCAACAAAGACCACCGTATCGCACTCCTTGTCGACCCCGGCTTCAAACAACAACGGCGCATCCACAATCACCCCCGGAGCACCATCTTGTCTCGCACGCTCGATCACCGCCTGCCGCTCATGATGGAGCAGAGGATGGATCAACCCCTCCAGCCGCAAACGCTGTGCAGGATCCTTGAACACGATGTCCGCGATCGCACCCCGATTGATCTGCCCCGCTTTGTCAAGCACCCCATGACCCCACCACGCCACCAACTGATCGATCACCGGCTGCGTGGTGAGCAACTCGCGGACAGCCTGGTCCGAGTTGCTGACCCTGAATCCACGCTGCGCAAAGAACCTGGCCACGGTCGATTTGCCCGAGCCAACCCCCCCGACCAGACCGATCACCGGAACCGCGGGCATTGCCATGCTTGTCGGAGTGACTGGCTCTGAATCATCTTGATTCGCACTGGATTCATCCACCTTGGCGTAGGCATCAATCTGGGTGCGAAGGGAATCGAGCATTTTCTGCGGATGATCCACTGCGCGCCAGACCAGCTCAACGGATCCGGTGCCCGCCGATGCAACACCGATGGAGCCAAGCCCGAAGAGTCGCTCGGAAAATGGGCGCACGAGCACGAGGTGCTGCACACGAGCAAGCGGCAGCTCGGTACGCACACAGCTGAGTATCCCGAACTGAGAAATAATGCGGTTCTCGGTCAAAATATGCCTGCGTGCGATCCAGTCGAGCAATCCATAGATCAGCCGGAGAACGATCAGGGCGATCGGGATCCATGCGAGCGTACCGAGGATTGCCGAGCCTAGCCGCCCGCCAACGATGCTGAGGACGACGAAAGACAGGACACCAACAACAACCCACCGCCAACTCGCGGTCAGCAGAAACAAAAAATGCGGGCGATCGTCAATGAGCACGCGTTCGCTTGATTGGATCGGTTCATCGGTCGCCATGTTCACAGTGTACACGAGCTTGGCGAAATGAACAGAGATCGTTCAGAGGACCACGCCTCAGCAGCACGAATTCCTCCAGCATCCCATAGACGCACGAGGACGATGCGGCCGCCTGCCTGTTATCGGAAGATGATTCCTGCAGGTGCATCGAGAACTTACGCACGGAACAATCCCATCAAAGAGACATGTACAGAACACGGAGCACGAACACTCCAGAACCGATGCCCATCACGCTCACAGCGCCCCGGACTGACGCGCCTCGGAGTACCTTGCAAGTGAATCCTCGATGATCTCGTGGGCACGCTCTGCGGGCTGGATCTCATCGACCTCAACCTGCTTGCCTTCGAGCTGCTTGTAATCCTCAAAGAACCGCTTGAGCATCTTGAAGGTGTGCTTGGGGAAGTTCTGGATGGTTTGGTATTCCTCAAACTCAGAGTCGTTGATCAGAACCGAGATGATTTTGTGATCCGGCGCTCCATCGTCGATCATGGTCATCACGCCGATCGCGCGAGACTCGCAGATGCACATCGTCGGGACCTTCTCTGCGCAAAACACAAGCACATCCAATGGGTCATCGTCTTCTGCGAGGGTCTGGGGGATAAATCCGTAGTTGGCCGGATAGTACACCGCGCTGGACAGCACACGATCGAGACGGAGCATCCCCGTCTGCTTATCGAGCTCGTATTTGTTGCTCGATCCCTTGGGGATCTCGATAATTGAGCGGAACTGATCGGGGAGCGGAGCGTCTTTGAGTCCGGGGCGGACATCGTGCCATGGGTGTATCATGCACAACCCTAGACCCCAGATTCTGATCCTCCAGTTCCTTCTTGATTCCTTCATCAAGGAATCCCATTTCGTTGGCTGAATCGTCCGATAGGTCTACCCTAAACCATGCTTACCCTCGACTACGCCAACTGTCTCTCCACCCGCGTCGGCCCTCATGGGCTCGACCCCGCACGCGTTGATCCAAAGGGCAGACAAGCCGAGGGGATCGCACGGCTCACCGCACAACTCAACTCCTCGCGGGGCACCGGTTGGGAAGGATGGCGAGAGCTCGCCAACGAGCCCATGCGGTCGGCCCACCTCAACGCCGTCCACGCGGTTGCCAACCAATGCGAAGGAAGATTCGAGAACATCGTCGTCTTGGGCATCGGGGGCTCAGCGCTGGGCAACATCGCGATCCAAGCCGCACTCAACTCCCCCACCTACAACCTGCTGGAAATCGAAGATCGACCGGGCCCAAGAATGTTCGTCGTCGACAATGTCGATCCGGACAATCTGCAGGCGGTGCTCGATCTCTGCGATCCGAAGACCACGCTTTACAATGTGGTCTCAAAGTCCGGCGAGACCGCCGAGACCGCGGCGGCATTCATGATCGTTCGCGATGCCCTCCAGCAGACTCTGGGCAAAATGTGGAGCAACCACATCGTCGCCATCACCGACCCCGCCAAGGGCACCATGCGGTCGATCTGCGACCAGTACGGGATCACCACCCTCCCGGTCCCTGATGGTGTGGGCGGGCGGTTCTCTGTCCTCTCGCCGGTGGGGCTTTTTTCCGCCGCCATGTGCGGCATCGACATCGACGCCATGCTCAGCGGCGCCCAAGCAATGGACAAACGCTGCTCAAGCCCGCAACTCACCAAGAACCCGGCCGCCATGCTCGCGCTATTGCTCGTCGAGCTCGGCTCACGCAAGGGCAAGCCCAACCATGTGCTGATGCCCTACGCCAACTCCCTCAAGCTGCTCGGTGACTGGTACGCCCAGCTCTGGGCAGAATCCCTCGGTAAAAAGTACGATACCAACGGCGAGGTCGTCTTCACCGGGTTCACCCCCATCAGCGCACTGGGCACCACCGACCAGCACTCGCAGGTCCAGCTCTACCGCGAGGGTCCAAACGACAAGGTCATCGGGTTTGTCGAGGTCGGCGAGTTCGCCAGCAACCTGACCATCCCCTCCGGGATGGGCGTCGATGCGCTGGGGTATCTTGAGGGCAAGCCGATGATCGGGCTGCTCAATGCGGAAAAACGGGCGACGGAATACGCGTTGGTCGAATCCCAGCGTCCCAACTTCACGATCAAGATGCCCAAGGTCGATGCGCACCATGTCGGCGAGTTCATCTCGCTGTGGCAGATCGCCACCGCCTACGCCGGCGCGATGCTGGGCATCGACGCCTACGACCAGCCCGCGGTCGAGACGGGCAAGAAGGCGACCTTCGGGCTCATGGGGCGCGATGGGTACGCGGAGTGGCTGACGAAGGTGGATGAAGCGTTGGGCGAGACTGAGTACACCGTCGGGTGAGGAACCACCAAAGTTTTCTTTCGTATAGTGAAGTTGTGAAGAAACCTATTCTCATCTTAACCGTCGTTGGTAGTCTGATTCTGATTTTATCTGGTGCTTTGAGTGCTGGATGGGAAAAGCAGTTCAGCTACCAGACAGCACAGTACCGGGATCAATACTACATACTTCGAATCCCCGTCTACACAAAAACAGCGTCGGACACTTGGATCACACCGTACCTAAATCCCATCGAACCCGCCAAGTGGCACAAAACCAATACGACTCAGAATGGCAAACACATTTTCACGACAGCAGGACAGAACTGGAATCGAATACTAACTCTTGACCGCCTACTTAATGAATCAGTGGTGGAGCAAGAAGCACGCCCGATTGTGGCTGCCTGGGTCGTCGAACAACTTGCACTGGCTCCATCCGATCCCAAAATCGTCCGAGATCGACTCGCCCGCGCGACGAATACCGATCGCGAATGGATCGTGAGTAACGAGCCCGAAATCCAGCATCTGACTATCAATGAACTCGATTCCTACCTAAAACTCTGTAGCGAGATGGACTGATCGATTTTTGCGCACGCTTCATGCTTTGCGCACAACGCGCAGATCCCACCATACTTCGATTCACAATCAGCTCTCTACCATTGGCACGCCATGTGTGAGGAGTCCTTTGCACCGGCTGCGGGTTCACGGATGAACCGGGCTGAGCATGGACTGGATCGATCACATGAACTACGGCATTCAAATTTCCGCTTCGGGTGCGCTGGCAAGCATTCATCAACAAGACGCGCTGACCAATAACCTCGCCAACGCCAACACAGCCGGGTTTAAGCCCGTGCTCGCCGGCACCATGTTCCGCGATGCGGCACGCCAAGAAGATGGACTGCACAACATGGCATCCGATGAGTTGCTCGAACGGCTCGGCGGCGGCGTCCTCTCCGCCCCCACCATGATCGATTTCTCACAAGCACCGGTCACCCCGACCGGAAACCCCCTTGATCTGGGTATCAAGGGCGATGGATTCTTCGTTGTAGGCGATCCTTCCAACCCCACCCTCACACGCGATGGGCGGTTCACCACCAACGCGGATTCCACATTGGTGATGTCGGCCAACGGCACCGAGGTGCTCTCGACCTCCAACTCACCGATCACGATCAATCTCGCCGACGGACCAATCGAGATCGATTCGCAAGGTGTTGTCTATCAACAAGATGTGTCGATCGCCCAGATCAAACTCGCGGATGTCTCCGATCGTTCGATCCTCGAGAAACGAGGCGAGGGGCAGTTTGGTTCCAAGTACAGCCAGCCGCTCGATCTGATCGACGCGACCGGGATGATCAAGCAGGGCATGGTCGAATCATCCGGCGTCAACGAGATCGGAGCGCTGATGAAGATCACGGCTGCCTCGCGGTCGGCGCAAGGCAACATCGGGATGATCGAGATGCAGAACAGACTCACCGATCGAGCAATCAACACCTTCGGGCGGATCTCGTAAAACACTGATACGACAGGAGTAACACATGGCCGTCCTCGCAATGCAATCCGCCTCGACCGGGCTCAAGGCGCTCAATACCCGCCTTGATGTCATCGCCAACAACCTCGCCAATGCAAATACGGAGGGGTTCAAGTCTTCGCGCGTGAACTTCGAGGATTTGCTCTACATCGAGCGAGCCCAGCCGGGCACCGAGAACAACAACGGCGATCAGCGCCCCACCGGGCTCTCCATCGGGCTTGGTGTTCACACCTCCGGCACACAACAAGATTTCACACAAGGCCCCCCTGTTCCGGGTGTATCGCCATTGGACATGATGATCCAGGGCTCGGGATTCTTTCGGGTGACGGTTGAGGATTCGCTTGGCGCCAACGGCGAGGCGTACACCCGTTCGGGCAACTTCACCACGAACTCGGATTCTGAACTGGTGCTCGCCAACTCCAATGGGCGAAGGCTCAACCCCGTGCTCACCATCCCAGCGGATGCGGAGGAGGTCGGTGTGGACTCCAGCGGGCAGGTCTTCGCCCGTGTTCCAGGCGAGGCCGAGCCACAACTCGTTGGGCAGATCCAGATCACCAACTTCGTCAATCCGACCGGGCTCTCCCAGGTCGGCGAGAACCTCTGGGTCGAGTCGTCAGCATCCGGGCCACCCATCGCGGGTAACCCCGGCGAAGACAACCGAGGCACCATCCTCGGCGGGTTCCTTGAGGGCTCGAATGTCGATCCCGCTCGCGAGTTGATCGAACTGATCCGCACCCAGCGTGCCTTTGAGATGAACTCGCAATCCATCCGCGCTGCGGACGAAACCCTCCAGTCCATCGCCCAGCTCAGACGATAATCAACCATGACCAAACGAACCCTGATCATCCTCCTTCTGGCTCTTTGCGTATCACCTCTGCGTGCAGGCGAGATCACCAGCGTCACCCTGCTTTCGACGGTGCGCCTGGCGGGCGACGACACGTTGACGCTCGGCGACATCGCCGAGATCGTCGGCCCTCAGCATCGCGAGCTGGCACCGCTGCCGATCGACTCGCTTGTGACAATCGGAAGTTGGACACGCGTTGGCGTCGAGCAGGTCCGAGAGATGCTCGACGATGCCCAGCGTGTCGCCATCGGGTCGATTGTGGTGAAGGGCAACGAATCATTCATCACACGCAGACCAACCCGGCTCAATGCCGACACGATCAAGTCGGGCACCGCTGCCAACAGCGATGCCAAAGACCAGCCCCCCGTTCCAACATTGCACGATTCGGTGATGCGATGGATCGCCAAGCGATACGGGGTTCAGTCGAAGGATCTGAGGCTCGAACTCCGCGACGCCGACCGCGAGGCGCTTGCGATGTCCGCAGAGGATCGGCTCGTCGAGATTCATCAGATCGGCAATGCCAATCGGCTTACGCTGCGACTGACGGTGTACGCCGGCGAGCGCATCGAGCGGAGCTTCACGATCGCCGCCAAGCTCGAGATCCGTCGTCAGATTCTGGTCGTCACCGAGCGGATCAATCGCGGGACCGAGATCGACAAGTCGATGTATGTAGTTCAGACACAATGGGTTAAACCAAACACAACACCGGCCAACGCAGAGACCATCGACGGCTTGGTTGCACGATCCGCTCTGCGGGCGGGCACCGTCATCATGTATGACGATATCGAAACGCCAATCGTCATCAACCGCGGCGACATCATCTCTGCACGCTCGATCGCGGGGTCGGTCGTTGTGAATCTCAGGGCACGCGCGCTGAGCAGCGTGCGCGACGGCGAGCTGCTCGAACTCGAATCGCTCGATCGAAAAAGCAGATTCACCGCCCGAGCCTCCGGACTGGGGCGAGCCGTCATCATCAGCGAATCAAACCAATAGGGGCCCGATCATGAAGACCACCCGCCAATCATCCTTTGCATTCTGCGTGCTCGCCATGGTGTGCTCGATCGCCACCGCCCAGAGCCTGTTCCTTGCGGAACATTCCAGCGAACCCATTGACGACACCACGACGGTCCTCTCGCTCGAGCAGGTGAGCCTGGTCTATGTTGCTCCGCCTGAGCCAAGGGTAATCAAAGAGCACGACATCATCACGATCATTATCGATGAGGTTTCATCGATGACCAGCTCGCAGAGCCTCGAGACCGCGAAGGACAGCAAAGCCAACCACAGCCTGAACTCGCTGGTTGATCTGATGGCGTTGTTCGAGCTGCAGATCGCGGCCGGCAACCTTGCCAATGTTGACCTGCTCGATTACGCCGCCAAGTCAGACTTTACCGGCGAGGGAGACTACGAACGCAAGGACAAGTTCACCGCCCGGATCACCGCCCAGGTGCTCGAGATCAAACCCAACGGCACCCTGGTGCTCGAAGCGGTCAAACGCATATCCAAAGATGAAGAGATCCAGACACTCGTGATCTCGGGCGTCGCTCGCGAACAAGACATCACGACCCAGAACACCATCCTCTCGAGCCAGATGGCGAATCTGAACCTTGTGGTAGAGAATGAGGGCGAGCTGAAGGATACGAGTGAAAAAGGGCTGTTCACCCGGATCTTTGATACCATCTTTGCGTTCTAGGCTTGGCTTGATGGTCCGCGTTCTGGATCGATCGCGGGTGGAGCGGGGCAACCGGTCTTGTTCGGTGCCTATTGTGAGTCATGTTCCAAGAAATCCAACGCACACTCTTTACCCGTGAACAGATCGCCGAGCGTGTCAAAGGGATGGCTGCGGATATCGCACGCGATATCCAGGCGGACCTTGAAAAGGACGGGCACAGCGTGCTGGACATGGACAAGGTGATCATCATCCCCGTCATGACGGGGGCGATGATCTTTGTTGCCGATCTGATCCGCGAGCTCCCGCTTCGTCTTTCCCTCGGTCTGGTCGCGGTTTCCAGCTATCCGGGTGCATCGGTGCGTTCGAAAGGGGCGTTGCTTGCCTCAGAAATGCCAAAGGACTTGGCCGGCAAGCACATTATTGTGCTTGACGACATCCTCGATTCCGGGCAGACCCTCGCGATGGTCCGCGACTTGATCCTCAAGCAGAACCCGGCCACGCTGCGCATGGGCGTGATGCTCGACAAACAGGTCAAGCGTGTCGCGGATATCTCAGCCGATTATGTCGGGTTCGAGATCCCCGATGAGTTCGTCGTCGGGTATGGGCTCGATTACGACGGGTATTACCGCAACCATCCAGAAATCGGTGTGCTCGATACCGATTCTCTGCCGAGTTGAGCAGACAACATCTTTGCGCACGATTGATCCCCCGTTTGGCACGCGATTCGCGTAAGTGTCCAACGGAAGGATTCCACTATGTGCAGAAGGATTGTCACACCCATACTGATTGCTGCCCTCTTCTCGCTGATGATCAGCGACGCGATTGCAGCCAAATCACTCCGCGAGATCACCCGCGTCAAAGGCGAGGGCGCCAGCGTCATCCAGGGACTCGGGCTCGTTGTTGGTCTGAACGGAACCGGCGACAAGGGCACCGAGCTTGCGATGGCTCGCCCGCTTGCAGCGGCCCTGTCCAAGCTCGGTAACCCGGTCAGCATCGACGAGATCAGCACCACCAAGTCTGCGGCACTCGTGCTGGTGACCTGCGAGATCCCCCGTCAGGGTGCGAAGGTCGACGACCGGCTCAAGGTGACCATCTCGGTGCTCAACAGCGCTCAATCGCTCGAGGGGGGCACGCTGCTTCTCTCGCCGCTGACCCCATTCCCTGAGTCACCTGTTTACGCATTTGCATCCGGGCAGCTCTCGCTGCCTGACGCGGAGCTGCCCACCGTGGCGACGATCTCCAAGGGCGGGCAGATGGTCCGCGATGTGAACACGATGCCGAATATCTCAACGAGCTTTGATTTGATCATCGACCCGGATTTCTCTGGGTGGGACAGCGTCGGTACGATGGCCACCGAGATCAACCAGCAGTACCTGCTCACCAGCACCAAGCTCGGTGAATCGCTCGCCAAGCCCGTTGATCCTCGCACGATCCGCATCACGGTGCCCCGCACTGAACGCGCAAACCCTGCGGCCTTCTTTGGCGACATCATGTCCACCGATGTATCGAGCGCTCTTCGTAAGCTGCCCGCCAAGGTGATCTGCGACACCCGCCGAGGGATCATCGTGATCACGGGTGATGTGCAGGTTTCGAGCGCCATTATCACCCACAAGGATCTCCGCATCACCACCCTGGTGCCCCCGCCGGTGCCGACACAGGCGTTGCCGTTGTCGCAGACGAATGACTTTGCCAAAATTGAATCGCCCCAGGCAAGCGCATCGGATACCGCCCAGCTCGACGATCTGATCTCGGCGTTTGATCAGCTTGATATCCCGCCGAAGGAACAGATCCAGATCCTCGAGATGCTCCACACCTCGGGAAAACTCCACGCGCGGCTCATCATCGACGGGCAGGAATAAAGACCAATGAGCGCCAACGAATCAATCTCGAGTACCGCCAACGCGACCATCGGGCGTCTTCTTCAGCCCAACCGGTCCGGGCGTGTGAACCTCGCCAAGCTGCCATCCAATGATGCACTGGCGACACTCCGCCCGATCAACGAGAGCGACCCGCTCGCGTTCCGATCGCTGCTCAACGAGAAGACCGCGCCGATCACGAGCCGCCGCGATTTGTTCACCGGCACCGAACTCAGCGCGGAGTTTGTCAAGGACAACTCCGAGAGCACCAGATCAGATCGCGCCCGGCAGGCAGCCGAGCAGCTTGTTGCATCCACGCTCGTCAAGCCCATCTTGCAATCGTTGCGTGAATCAAACAACGCGGCGGGCCCTTTCGCACCGACGCAGGCAGACAAGCAGTTCGGGCCTCTGCTCGATGCGCAGCTCGCGGACAAGATTGTCTCGGCGTCCAAGTTTGACCTCGTTGATCGGCTCCACCAAGACATGCTCGGTCGGCAGGCGTACATCAGCGAAGCGGCCAACGCGACCAAACAATCAGCCAACCAGCCAAGCGTAACCCAAGCCCGCCGCCCTCTGGATCTTCTGGGATAACCATGAGCACCACGACCACCCCCATCCCACCCCACCAAGCCCAGATCGACACTGATCGGCTCGATGCGTTGCTCGTCAATCTTTCCAGCGAGCATGAATCGTTGCTCGGACTAGCCGGAGAGCACCGCGACGCGATCGCCCTGGCCGACCCCAATGCCATCGGGCGTGTGATCGCCCAGACGGGCGAGGTGCTCGAGCGCATCGCGACCATCGAGCAGTCTCGCCAATCCATGATCACCGCTCCCGACG
The DNA here is from genome assembly GCA_029260265.1 of Phycisphaerales bacterium. Lineage (GTDB taxonomy): Bacteria > Planctomycetota > Phycisphaerae > Phycisphaerales > UBA1924 > UBA1924. The sequence continues at coordinate 639,238 of JAJDDO010000024.1, read as the reverse complement.
GGCACTGCATGACCATCCCCGAGCTGCTCCCCACACTCGATCGCGAACCGGCTGAACGCATCAGCAAATCCTCGGCACGGTTGCGTGCGTTGATCGCTCAGCTCCGCACCGAACATCAGGCTGTCCAAGAAGCATCCAACGCGCTTGCACAGCATATGCAGGGGCTTATCCAGCAAGTCTCGGCGAATATGTCGCACGCGGGCACCTACGGACGCAACGGCAGCGTCGATCCCGCACGAACCCAGGTCACCAGCTCGATGGATCTTCACCAATGAAGCGCACGCGGAAAGGAGCAACGCGATGAGTATCACCTCTGCAATGAATATCGCGCGTTCGGCGCTTTTCACGAGCCAGATTGGGCTCAATGTGACCGCCCAGAACATGGCCAATGTCGCCACACCTGGGTACGCCCGGCAGATCGCGATGCTCGAAGCCATCCGCGGCGCGAGCTCGGATCCATTCAACATCGGCAACGGGGTCGCGGTTGCTGATGTCCGCCGCCAGATCGACGGCGCCCTCCAGAAACGGCTCTGGAACGGGATCTCGGATGAATACGCCGCGGGGCAGAAGCTCAACGCGATGAACCAGCTCGAGGCGATCCTCAACGAGGGTACCGAGTTCGACATGTCCTCGCAGCTCAGCGGGTTTTTCAACACCTGGTCCGAAGCGACCACCCTGCTCGATTCTCAATCGACGCTGCTCAATCAGGGGCGATCGCTTTCTTCGTTTATCCAGAACATGCGGACCGATCTGCTCAATGAGCGTCAACAGCTCGAAAGCCAGATCGATGCCCAGACCACCCAGGCCAACGCGTTGTTCTCTGAGCTTGCCTCGATCAATGAGACTATTTCTACGCAAGAGAATGGGACCACCGAGGCATCATCGTTGCGGGATCGGCGTGATCAGATCGTGACCGAGCTCTCTTCGATCGTTGATGTCACCGTCAGCGAGACCAACGCCGGGCAGTACAATGTGTTTGTTGGCTCGACCCCGGTGGTGCTGGGCAACTCGAGCCGAGGTGTGGAGGTGCTCCGCGATACTTCCGGACCGATTGCAACCACCAAGATCGTGGTCTCGGACAACAAATCTCCCCTTGATGTCCGCAGCGGTGCGCTCGGAGGGCTGCTCGAATCACGCGATGGTGTGATCGACACCACGCTCGAGAAGCTTGACGACCTTGCATCGCAGCTGATCTTTGAGATTAACAAGCTCCATTCCACGGGGATCAACGAGGACTGGCTGAGCAATGAGCTCGGATCGTTGCAGATCAACTCCAGCGATCAGATTCTTGCGCTCAATGACCCGAACAACTCGACCTTCGCCGATCTCCCGTTCGCTGCGGAGAACGGCGGGTTCTACCTCGAGGTCCGCAACGAGCAAACGAATACATCGGATCGTGTCTGGGTCGAGATTGACCTCGATGGGCTCGACAACACAGGTGCGCCGGGTTTCGCGGACGATACGAGCGCGGAGGATATCCGTGCTGCGATCAACGCGGTATCCGGATTGACCGCATCGTTTGATCCGTCCGGGCGGATGCAGATTGTTTCGGATGATCCGAGCATCTCGTTCGCGTTCTCTGATGATTCGTCGGGCGCCCTCGCGGTGCTCGGCGTCAATACCTTCTTTAGTGGTTCGGACTCGTCGGATATCGGCGTCCGCGATGATGTGGATGTGAAGCTCGGGCGGCTGGTCGAGGGGCAGTTCGTCGCCAACGGGAACGCCAAAGAAATCAGTTCGCTAAGCACCACCGCGATCAATGGATTCAACGGGCGGACATTTACGAGCTTCTGGGGCAACCACACGCAGGGGGTAGCCGTCGAGATCGCGGGCGCACGCACCGGCGCGGGCGCCGCGCAGGCGGTGCGTCAGAGTCTGGAGAGCCAACGCGCGGGCGTCTCGGGCGTGAGCGTTGATGAAGAGTCGTTGAATCTGTTGAGTTATCAACGCCAATACCAGGGGGCGGCGCGGATCATCACGGCTGCGCAAGAAATGTTCGACACACTGATCGCTTTGCTCTAACCAAAGGACCGAGGGCACCACCAATGACCACCTTCCCAGTGACATACGGACGATCCCCCACCGCGATGATGTCGCAGCTGTCCGTTTCGCGGATCAACTCGACCAACTCGCAGCTTGCCAGACTCAACGAGCAGTTCGCCACCGGGCTCGACCTCCTCCGCCCCAGCGATGACCCGGTCCGCAGCGCGACCGTCTCGCTGTTGGATCGGCGGATCTCGTTGTCGGATCAGTTGATTACCAACCTGGGTTTCGCACGCAACTCGCTCGATACGCTCGACCTCGCGCTGGGCGAGGCGAAGGACTTGGTCGATGAGGCGCTCTCGATCGCGTCAGAGAATATCTCTACGCCGTCCGATGCCGAGACACGGAACAGCCAGGCGCTCGTGATCGATTCGCTGGTGAGTTCACTCTTTGGCATCTCCAACCGCGAATCCATCGTCGGGCATATCTTCGGCGGCACCGCCCCGGGGCACGCCCCGGTCGAGTTTGCCAACGGCGGGTACCGGTTTGTCGGCGAACGCGGCGGTCTGCTCGCGGCCCTCGGTGACGCCTCGGATATCCCGCTCACGCTTGGCGCGGACAACGCGATCGGCGCGCTCTCAAACCGTGTCGAGGGCTCGGTGGACCTCAATCCGGCGTTGACTTCGGACACGAGACTGCAAGACCTCAATGGCGCCCGCAATGTCGGGGTCAATACGGGGATCGTCCAGTTTTCGTTCAATGGCGGGCCGGTTGCCAATATTGATCTCAGCGGGGCGGACACGATCGGCGATATCGCAGACCGGCTCGAAGCCGCGATTACGCAGTATGAATCGGACAACGCGGTGACCATCCTTGGGCCCGGAGGGGTCTCGATCTCGGGTGGGTCGATCTCGATCGATGTGCCCGCCAATGACCTGACCTTTACGGATATCAATGGTTCGTTTGTTGCCCAGGATCTCGGGCTGGCGACCAGCCCCGCGTCGGCGTTCAACGCCGGGAATGCACTCGGGCTCGATCTTGATCCGAAACTGACCTGGACGACCCCGATCAGCTCGCTGACCGGGCTTGGCGGGGCGTCGCTGGACCAGATCAATCTCCGCTCAAATGGTGCAAACTTCACGGTCGATCTCAGCGGAGCAACCACGATCGCGGACATCCGCAGCGCATTTGAAGCGGGCAACTCTGGCGTACGCGTTGAGCTCAACGAGAACGGGCAGTCATTCAATATCGTCACCGAAACCGCGGGTGTGCGTGGGCAGGCGATGTCCATCGCTGAGGTCAGCGGCGGGAATGACACCGCGACGCTGCTGGGGATTCGATCGCTCTCCGGCGATACTCAGCTGAGTGATTTTAATGATGGGCGGGGTGTCGAGATCATCACCGGACGGACCGACCCGATCACCGGGCTCGTTGATCCGGCGTTGAATGTTGATTTCAGCATCAACCTGGGCGACGGATTTGAAATCCCGATCGATCTCTCTCCCGGAAGCATCACCGATGTCACGACGCTGATCGCAGCGATCAACACCCAGGCGAACGCGGCCTTGACCGCTGCCGGTCGCCCAACGAGTGATTTCACCGCATCGTTGAGTTCGCCCGAGAACGGGATCAACCTCACCCAAGATGCGGCGTTGGGCGGGAAGCTCTCGATCAAACCAGACAACGGGTCGCCCGCGGCTGAGCAGCTCGGGCTGGTGGACGGGACACTGATCAACTCGAACAACACGCTGCGCTCGGAGGATCGTGCGACGGTGCGTGTGGACAACCTGTTTACGCATTTGCTTGATCTTGCGGAGGCTTTGCGGAGTAACGACACGATTGGCATTCAGTTTGCGTCAGAGAAACTCGGAGACAGTCTCGAAGGGCTGATCCAGAGCCGATCGTTGGTCGGCGGGTACGGAAGACGGGTCGAGGATGAGGTGATCCACCAGGAGGACCGCCAGACCTTCGATCTCGGGATGCGCAGTTCTCTCCGAGATCTGGACTTTGCATCGGCATCAGCGCAGTTTTCGCAGCTTCAGCTGCAGCTGCAGGCGGGGTTGCAGGTCGCATCCCAGTCACAACAGCTCACCCTGCTTGATTTCTTGGGGTAGTGAGCACATCGGCGCCCGATCGGTGAGAGCCGGTTGAGCGGATTGGATCGAGGGCCCGTGTCATTCAGCCACACGGTTACCCATGACAGGATGTCGACCGGCGAAGGACGCCGGGCGTCGATCCGAATGAACCGGCTGATTATATCGGAGCGCACACATGGAAGTGCGGACGACAAGATTTGGTGTGATCGATATCGCGGAGGACCGCGTGATCACCTTCCCCGGCGGCATGCTTGGGTTTACCGACCAGAAGGAGTTCTGTCTTCTTCAGCCCGGTGACGATGCGTGCTTCTTCTGGCTTCAATGCGTCCAGGATCCTGATCTGGCGTTTGTGGTCACAGACCCGACCTTCTTCGAGCAGGACTATTCAGTCCCGATTCGACCCGAGCAGATGGAATCGCTCGGGTTGTCCAAGCTCGAGGATGCCCAGGTGTTTGTCATTGTCAACAAGATTGGCGAGCAACTCACGGGCAACTTCCAGGGGCCGCTCATTATCAATACCCTCTCGAGGGTGGGCGAGCAGATGGTGCTTGCGGAGAAACGATGGACCACCAGGCATCCCTTGATGCGTGTTGGTGCAGACTCTTCGCAGACCGCGTCGGCGTAAAACGGGGCGTGATGATCGCGCTCTGAAAATCGACCCAACTCGTTGGGGCGTGGCGCGATCGGTGCACCATCAATCGGTACCGGATGGACTCGGTATTGAGAACAAGAACCACCCCGCCCGGCAGATGTACGCCGGTGTGGATTCGGATAAAGGAGTTGACGCATGCTTGTGCTTTCACGGCAGCGCGACGAGACAATCATGATCGGCGACGAGATCGAGATCTCTGTCGTCGACATACGGGGCGACAAGGTCCGGCTGGGGATCAACGCCCCGACCAGGATCGCTGTCCACCGCAAGGAGGTCTATGACGCCATACGGGTTGAAAATGCCCAGGCGTCAAAGATCGGACCGGCGGACCTCGACACACTCGCCCAGACCATACAACCAGGGCCCGCGAGACGATCGGTTCGTTCTCCAAAGGCATCATCATCTGTTTCATCGCCGGCGAAGGCACTTGGGGTGACCACGGTCCGCCCACCTGTTTCTTCGTCGAACTCATCGCAGGATAAATCCAGCGCCTAATAACCTGATGCATCCACCAGGGTGCACGCAAGCAATCACGGAGGATTGCCATGACCAGGATTAACACAAACATCTCGAGCGTGATCGCCCAGCAACGGCTCAACCGTTCCGGTGGCGATCTTCAACTTCGACTTGAACGACTCAGCACCGGGCTGCGGATCAACCGAGGCAAGGACGACCCCGCGGGTCTGATTATCTCGGAACGGCTCGGCACCGACCTCAAGGGCATCGAACAAGCGATCAAGAACGGGCAACGAGCCAGTTCGGTCATCGCAACGACCGAGGGTTCCTTGACCGAGATCAATGATCTGCTCAACTCGATCAAATCGCTCGCAGTCGAGGCGGCCAACACCGGCGCGATCTCAGACGAGGAACGACGCGCAAACCAGTTGCAGATCGACTCGGCGATCCAATCGATCACCCGGATCTCCAACACCGCATCGTTCGGCGGGCTCAAGCTGCTCGATGGCACGCTCGACTATGTCACCTCGGGTATCGCATCGAGCACTATCTCGTTGGCGAGCATCACCGGGGCGAGTTTTTCCAACGGGAACTCGGTCAATGTGGATGTGGATGTCATCGCATCGGCGCAGACGGGTGGGCTGTATCTCAATGGCGACAACGCCGGCGGGGCGACCGATGGCGTACTACTCTCGCAGATGACCATTCAGGTCAAGGGCGAGCGTGGCGTGCGAGAGTATGTCTTCCAAGCGGATACCGCGTATGCCGATGTTGCCTCGGCGATCAATCAGGACACCGCGATCACCGGCGTGACCGCGTCGCTGATCAACGGCGACGCGACCTCCGGGCTTGTGTTTGAGTCTGAGGATTATGGGTCTGATGGGTTTGTTTCTGTCAAACGGCTCGATGCACCTATTGATGGGACGAGCACCTTTGATGTATTCAAGTTCGACGCCGATGTCGATTTCCCTGGTTTCGGGCCACCGTTTGACTGGACCGACACGGATCTTGTTTCTGCGACGCGCGACGACGGGCGTGATGTGACCGCATTGATCAACGGGATCTTGGCGACGGGCAACGGGCTGAATGTCTCGATCAACTCGCCGTCACTAAGCATGTCGTTGCTGCTCACAGAAGCCTACGCGGTTGATCCTACGCTGACGGTCTCGTCGTTCGATATCACGGGCGGCGGCGCGTTGTTCCAGCTTGGTCCGGATATCAATGCTTTGCAGCAGACCAATATCGGTGTGCAATCCACTTCTTCGGAGAACCTCGGCGGCGTGAGCCTTTCGAGCGGTGCGGTGCAGTTCTTGTCCTCGCTTCAGACCGGTCAGGCGAACAGCCTGGACGCTGCTGCGGATCGCCAGAACTTCACCACGCTTCAGGATGTGATTGACAAGTCTATCGATGAGGTCTCGATCCTGCGTGGTCGGCTTGGGGCGTTCGAGCGAAATGTGCTTGATACAAACACACGCTCATTGCAGTCGGCGTTCGAGAACCTGACCGCAAGCCGGAGCATTATCCGCGATGCGGACTTCGCGGTCGAATCGAGCGAGCTCACGCGGGCACAGATCCTGCAGAGCTCGGGAACCACGGTGCTCGGGCTGGCGAATCAGTCGGCTCAGCAGGTTCTTCAGCTGCTCGGATAGAAAAATTCAAAAGAATCATTCGCCTTTTCAACCCTCCGATTCGGGGGGTTTTTTTACAATTTCGACCGGGCAATGACGGAATGGAGTCCGGATAACCCATATGGAGCGTGAAACTCGCGCGGAAGTTCATATCTGGACTCAACTCGGGCGTGTTGTACGACGATCACCAACTCGTGCACCGGGAAGTACCGGAGGCACAGGTCAGCGTCTTGTGCAGAAAACACAAGTCATACAACACGGAGGTTGTCAGCAATGACACGAATCAACACCAATGTCTCATCACTCATCGCACAGCGCGTGCTCGGGCAGAACAATGCTTCGCTCGGCAACTCGCTCGAACGCCTTTCCACCGGTCTTCGGATCAACCGTGGTAAGGACGACCCCGCGGGTCTGATCGCAAGTGAGAACTTGCGAGCAGAGAAATCCGCACTCAACGCCGCGATCGGGAACGCACACCGTGCCGACCAGGTCATCAACATTGCTGAAGGCGGCTTGCAGGAAGTTTCTTCGCTGCTCACCGAACTCCAGGGTCTTTTGACCACATCAGCGAACTCCGCTGGTCTCTCCGGTGAAGAGAAAGAAGCGAATCAGCTTCAGATCGACTCGATCCTTCAGACGATCGACCGTGTTTCTGGTGCGACTTCGTTCCAGGGATCCAAGCTCCTCAACGGCAACTTTGACTATCAGGCCAACAATGTTGACTCCGGCGTCACCGACTTCAAGGTCCGTGGTGCCAAGTTCGAAGGTTCATCCGCATCAGTTGATGCCATCGTCACCGCTTCGGCACAGCAGGGCGGGCTCTTCCTGTCCTTCGGCGCCACGAGCCTTGATCTTGGCGGTGCAACAGCAACCGACGGTGCAACATCGAGCTTTGTCATCGAAATCGGTGGCTCGCTTGGCAGCCGTGAACTCCAGTTCTCATCGGGTGCAACACTGACCCAGATCGCAACCGCGATCGACAGCTTCACCGACATCACCGGTGTTGACGCTGCTGTTTCTGGCACCGCGATTGTGCTGCAAAGCTCAGAGTACGGTTCAGACGAGTTCGTCAGCGTGAAGGTTGTGGACGACGCAACCATTCAGGATGGCGATGGCGTCCACACCCTGACCGCAACAGACTTCGGCACTGCAACTACGGCTGCAAGTGCTGCGTTCTCCGCGGCAACGACAACCATCCGTGATGATGGGCAGGACATTGCTGGCACCATCAACGGTTTGCTCGCAACAGGAAACGGCAAGACCCTCGCGGTCAACTCCGACTTCCTTGATGTCGAGTTCAGCCTTGACACCTCCACTTCGCAGACCCTCGGTACCGTCGCAGCGTTCGACATCACCGGCGGCGGTGCGGACTTCCAGCTCGCATCAGATGTAGACATCTCCGGGCGGGTCTCACTCGGTATTTCCGAGATCGCGACTCGTAAGCTCGGCAGCTCGTCGCTCGGGTTCCTCGATGATCTTGCATCCGGCAAGGCATTCAATGTTGTTGACGGCAACAACATCTCGACCGCACAGAAGATCGTCGATCAGGCGATCAAGGATGTGTCGAGTACCCGTGGTCGCCTTGGTGCATTCCAGAAGAATGTCATCGGCGCAACCATCCGGAGCCTCAATGTTGGTCTCGAGAACACCACCTCGGCCGAGTCGATCATCCGTGATGCAGACTTCGCAACCGAGACCGCCTCGCTGACCCGCAACCAGATCCTGAGCCAGGCATCGACAAACATCTTGTCGCTCGCCAATCAGCAGCCACAGGCAGCACTCGCCCTTCTCGGGTAATGATGCCGAAAAGCTGACAATCAAGAGCTGACCTTCGGCACCCCAGCCCTCACCGGCTGGGGTGTTTTCATGCGCCCGCAGTGCGAACGCCGATCCAGATACCGTGAAGAGTGCCCAAGAACAACGCGTCGATCAGCTCAATGAATCTATGCAGATCACGCGCAGGGCGTTTATCAACTTCATCCGCATCGAATGCGGGCTCTTACCCGCATCGGTTGATGCATATTCGCGTGATCTTGAGGCGCTGCTGATCGATCTTCAATCGCGGGGCGTCGCGACCATCGAATCAATCACGCCCGATGCGCTGATCGAGCACATCCGGATGCTCTCGCGGGACCATTCGTATGCGCCGACGACGGTGGGTCGGCATCTCGCGGTGATCAAGGTGCTTTGCCGATGGCTGTTTGCAACCGGGCGAATCGAGACCAACCCGGCCGATGCGCTCGACACACCGAAGAAATGGCACAAGCTCCCCGGCGTGCTCACACCCGGGCAGGTCCGCCGGCTGATCGAAGCGCCCCGAGCACCAGAGAACCCACGCAAGGGTGTTCTGCCGTTGTGGCTGCGGGATCGAGCGATCTTCGAGTTGATGTACGCCTCTGGGCTGCGCGCTTCGGAGGTCGGGGCGATCGCGCTGAGCGATGTTCGAGAGAAGGCCGGCGTCGTTCGGGTGTCGGGCAAGGGCGACAAGCAGAGGCTGGTCCCGATGGGCGTGCCCGCAATGAGTGCGATGGATGCCTACCTCAAAGAGTGCAGGCCCATGCTGATCACCGCGGAGCGTGCGGGCGAGCAGCGCGATCAGGGCAAGCTGTTCCTCTCGCGGAACGGACGCCCCATCGAACGGGTGCGTGTGTGGCAGCTTGTCAAGCATTGGGCGAATCTAGCCGGGCTCAAGAATGTCCATCCGCACATGCTGCGTCACAGCTTCGCGACGCATCTCTTGATGGGCGGGGCGGATCTCCGCGTGGTGCAAACGCTGCTCGGGCATGCGGACATCACCACAACACAGATCTACACGCATGTCGACCGTTCGCAGCTCCGCAAGGTCATCAAAACAATGCATCCGAGGGGATAAAGTCTCAAATCGGTTGGCATCTTTTCGGACTCGGGATATAGTTGAGTGTGCTGTTAAAGCGGTTCATTCTGTGCGTGTCGCTGATGGTCTTTTCCGTCCAGGGCACCGGCGCGCTGTCTTTGCTGCACAACTTCAGCGCCCACTTCGATGCTTCAGAGAAGGTCACAGCGGCCTTTGGTGGGTGCAACGACGCCCACGAGGGCAGCACCAACGCTCCACCGGGCGACGAACCGGATGACCCTGCATCAGAAGACCCGGATTGTGATCTGTGTCTTGTTTTCCAGTCGATCACGCCGATCCCTGTCACCCATTCAGCGATCCTGATCTCGGATGGCGGATCGGTTGAACTGGTGGACAGCGACCGAGGCGTACACTTCGTCAGGTCCGCACCTTCACCTCGATCGACGAGAGCACCCCCGGCTCTATGCGTCTAGCTCGAGCGTAGGCCGATCGTTCTGATCATGGCCTATCACACCTTCATAAGATGATAAACACACGCCTGATTTCTAGGCGTGGAAAGGCAGCCATGCGCACCAGATCGGGTTTTACCCTGATTGAACTGCTGGTCGTCATCTCCATCATCGCGTTGTTGATCGGCATCCTGCTTCCCGCGTTGTCCCATGCTCGAAAGAGCGCAAGCGCGGTCGCGGACCTGTCCAACATCCGGCAGATGGAGATCGCCCACACGATGTACACCGATGACTTTGAGGGAAACCTCATCCAAGCGAATCTCGCCCACGGCGGCGTTGTGCATGGAGATTTCGAGCCTTGGTTCGAAACTCTGCGTGATTACTACGGCACGGAGATCATTGTCCATTCGCCGCTTGACGATTCGATTCATTGGGGCCCATACCCCGACGGGATCGAGGTGCCCGGTGCACCTGCGGAGCAGCGACGGGTGACAAGTTACGGGATCAACAACTTCCTTGACACCACGACGGTGCCTTGGGGACCCAACTTCACGATGCCTTTCCGTGGATACCGGATGTATTCGATTTCCCGTCCGGCGTCGATTGTGCACTTCCTGCACATGGCCCAAGATGGGGCGTTCGCGGCTGCGGATCACCCGCATGTCGAGAACTGGCTGAATCACCCGTCGCCCGCGTTTAAAGCGCAGCAGCAGGTCCAGATCAATGTGGTGCGAGGCGACTCAGGGTCGCCGAACGCCGAATCGAACTGGGGCTTCATCGACGGACACGCCGAGACCCTTCGCTTTGAGGATGTTCTTACGAGTATAGACAAGAATCGATTTGACCCGTCAGCAAACCCGTAAACCACTGTTTTTTAAGATTCAAACCATATGTTCAACTGTTTCACAATCAACCACTGAAAGGAATTTCCTATGAAAATTTTCACCATGACCACCATGATCGCGCTCTCGTTGAGCGCCCCCGCGTTTGCCCAGCACGCCGACCTCTTGCTCATCCGCGATGATGCGGGCAACCTACTCACCGGGCAGTACGACTTTGACGGCGGCAATGTCCTCAACACCAGCTCCCGCGTGTTCGAGGGCGAGTTCGACGAGTTCGGCACCTCCGATGAGCCGGGGTTCAACGCGTTGAGCTCGGGGAATGTCCCCGCGGGATTCCAGGCATTGCAGGGCAATACCGCTGTGAGCTTTGATGCCAACGCTTTCGGAATCAACGGTACCATCTCAAACCTGTTTTACTGGGACGGCTTGGGCGGCGTGGACTTTGTCCAAGCATCGAACACGATGACTATCTCCAAGGCACCATCAAACCTGTTCTCAGCAACGCTCGACGCGTCGGGATCGGATGTGGACGGTTTCACCATCGACACCACGAGCTCGGATGGATTCCTGCACAAGCACATCGACTTTGGGCTTTCGGATATCTCCGAGAGCGCCCACGGGTTCTACCTCTGGTCGTTGATCCTCGAGAACGAGGGCAGTGTCACGGATCCGATTTTCTATGTTCATGGGTTTGGCGTGCATGACGAAGTTGCACACGAGCTCGCGATTGACTGGGTTGGTGACAACCTCGTTCCAGCGCCGGCATCGGCGACCGCGATGCTCGGTTGCGCGGTGATGTTCACCCGCCGGCGTCGATAAGTATCTGTTTACCTCTTTTCAAGTGGTGCCCGGGCGTTCGCGCCCGGGCATTTTCGTTTTTGGACCGCTCGGTTCTGAGTTTGTGTTCAGGCAACGGTTCGTGTAATCTGGTACACTGCCGATTCCGCGATTCCTATACGCCTTGGAGGTGCCCCATCGATTCTGCAACCGCAATGAAACTGCTGGCGATCGTCATTTATGCGTGCATACTGCTCGCGATCGGATACTTTGCTTCCAAGCGGATGCACACGATCCGTGATTACTTTGCATCGGGCAAGAACCTGGGGTTCTTCAATGTCGCGTTCTCAGCCCGTGCGACCGGTGAATCGGCGTGGCTGCTGATCGGGCTCACGGGCATGGGGTATGCGATGGGTGTCAAGGCATTCTGGGTGGTGCTGGGCGAGATGATCGGGGTTGGCGGGGCGTGGCTTTTTATGTCAAGGCGATTCAAGAGGCTGAGTGATAAGTACGACTCGATCACGGTGCCCGATTACCTTGAATCGCGCCTGCGCGACAAAGGGCATGGGCTGCGCCTGGTTGCTGCGGGATCGCTGCTTATCTTTGTGCCCATCTACGCGGGTGCTCAGGTGTTCGCCACGGGCGACGCGTTCAATGATTTTCTTGGCTGGCCCCACCTCATCGGGGCGACGGTTGGGTTTGCGGTCGTCATGCTCTACATCACGCAGGGCGGGTTTACCGCGGTTGTTTGGTCTGATGTGTTCCAGGGCTCGTTGATGTTCATCGGGCTTGTTGCCCTGCCGGTTGTGATCCTCTTGGAAGCCGGGGGTATCACCAGCATCATGGAGACGCTCCGCTCGATCGATCCGCATCTGCTCTCGCTGCATGGTCCCGGAGTGAAGGACCCCGATGGCGTGATTGCGCGTTCTAGTGGCGGGTGGACCACGGGGACGATTGTTTCGGTGGTTGGGCTCGCCGCGATCGGGATCGGTTTCTGGGGGTCGCCTCAGGTGTTTGTGCGTTTTATATCCATGAAGAACGAGCAGCAGATTCTCCCGGGCACGATCATCGCGTTAATCTGGACGCTGCTGGCCGATTCGGGCGCGGTGCTCATCGGCGTGTTCGGTCGCGGGCTGTACAACTTCGAAACGCTGGGCGGCGATCACGAAAAGATCCTCTCCCACGCCTCGCTTGAACTCCTCCCGGCGTTCTTCGCCGGCGTGTTCATCGCAATGGTGCTGAGCGCGATTATGTCCACCATTGATTCATTGCTCGTTGTTGCGTCTTCTGCGGGCGTGCGGGACTACTGGCAGAAAACCCGCCACCCTGATATGAGCGATGATCGGCTCGTGAGTTTGTCGCGAAAGGTCACGATCGTGCTCTCGCTGATCGCTTTCACGATCGGGATGGGACTGCTGTTGCGTGATCCAAACAAGCCGTTGTTCTGGATCATCATCTTTGGATGGTCCGGGATCGCCGCCACTTTCTGTCCGACGATGATCCTCTCGTTGTATTGGTCAAGGCTGACCGCGAAGGGGGCGAAGTACGCCATGATCGCGGGGTTCTTAGGCGTGCCTATCTTCAGCTTTGCCGCCGGTCCGATCCTCAAAGCGATGGGGCTCGATGAAATCGCCAAGCACCTCGTCGCCCTTGATGTGCTTCTGCCCGCGTTTGTGATCGGGTTTGTCGTCGCGATCGTCGTGAGCCTGCTCGATAAGAAGGGGCAGAGCAATCTTGAAGGTGTGAAAGAGGATCTTCGGGCGGCCAGTGCGCGCAAAGGGTAGAACCCACGCGGTTGGGCCCGTATGATTTCAATGTTTGCTGAAATCATTCTCCCCCGAGGCGACCCATGCGCACCATTTATACGCCCTTGCCCGAACTCCCCCACCTTGATGCCCGTGATCCGGGATTGCTCGACGCTGTGGCGCACGGGGCGGCACGGCTGTCGCCCGAGCAGGGATTGGATCTGCTCATTCATTCGCCGTTGCATGAGTTGGGGCGGTATGCGGATCTGCGTTGCCGAGATCTGCACGGCGACACGATCCGCACCTACATCATCGACCGGAACATCAACTACACCAATATCTGCACCGCCAAATGCATCTTCTGTGCATTCAAACGCAAGGGCGATGAGCACGACGCGTACACGCTGGAATACGAAGAGTTGTACCAGAAGGTGCAAGAGCTCTCCGACATCGGGGGCACGCAGATCCTGATGCAGGGCGGGATGAACCCGAACCTCTCGCTCGATTGGTACCTCGAGTTGCTCAACGGGATCCGCGAGCGGTTCCCACATGTGAATATCCATTCGTTCTCACCACCTGAGATGATCGAGTTCATCAACTTCTTTGGTCCGCCCGGCAAGGGGATCATCGAGCAATCCCAATGGGTGCTCAACAAACTCCGCGAGGCCGGGATGGGATCGCTGCCCGGAGGCGGCGGCGAGATCTTCGCGCCCGCGGTGCGGTCAAAGATCGGGATGGGCAAGTGTGATATGGAGGCGTGGCTGCAGGTGATGTACGCGGCGCACTCGCTGGGCATGTTCACCAGCGCGTCGATGATGTATGGGCACATCGAGGGGTACGCCGATCGGGTGCACCACATGCGGATGGTGCGTGAGTGGCAGGATAAATCGCTGCTCGACTTTGGCGCTGGCGAAGAGCCTGGCGGGCATTATCTCGGTTTCCATTCTTGGCCGTTCCAGCCGGACAATACCGCGCTCGGGCGGCTGCCCCACTGGCCGACCGAGGACGACAAGCTCGCGGGGCTCGATTTCCCAGGTGATGTGGTCGCGCAGCTCGATGGATCGGGCACCAAAGAATTGGACAGCAACTTTGGACGACGGTTGCGCCTTGCGGGCTCAACCGAGTATTTGCGCACGCAGGCGGTCAGTCGGCTGATGATCGACAATGTGTACACGATCGGGTCGAGCTGGGTGACAATGGGCCCGCACATCGGGCAGGTCGCGCTCAAGTTCGGTGCAAACGACATGGGCTCGGTGATGATGGAAGAGAATGTGGTATCGTCCGCCGGCACGACCTACTGCCTCGACGAGGCGGTGCTCTGCCGACTTCTCCGTGAATCCGGGTTCGTCCCCGCGCAGCGAGATTCGTTTTATGATGTGATCAAGACGCACGCGGGTCCAGAATCACCGGACCTGATGGTCAAGGATTGGTCTGAGCACCGAACCAAGCGACTGCATATCGAGACCGCGGAGCCCGCACCCATGGCGGAACTCACCGTCGGGGCAACTGACGCACTGGTGGTCAATGCTGGTGCGGAAGATTGATCGTCACTAGCCCGGTTATCGGACACCATTCTGCTTGATCACGCTGTATTTCCCTTGCGTATTGGGCGTTTTGGGCTACTCTTCATTCATCGCCGGAGTACCCGGCTGGAGGATTCGGGATGATTAAGCTGTTGTACGCTTGTGCTCTGCCATTGTTGATTGCTGCGGGAAACGCGGCGGGATCGACGGTTTTCTCTGGGCTCGACCATGAGTTCAACTATGCCGGCGGGCTCGATTTCACACTCGCTGAAAACCAAGACCGGATCACGAGCAATGTCTGGATCACCCGCGGCTTGAACCGCGGAATCTTTAACATCGCTCAAGAAGAAGAGTACAACGGGATCTCTACCTTCGGCACCAGCCCGATCGGGACGCTCTGGGCGTTTGGGACGGCCGCCGACTATGACACGCTCGATTACACCGCATGGGGGATGCTCGCCAATCAGAACCCGCGTGGGCTTGTCGGGCGTGATATCGTGGTGTACCTCGAAGATGATGATTTCTACATCGAGCTGCAGTTTACCTTCTGGGGCGGAAACTCCACGGACGGCGCATTTAGTTATATACGCTCGGATGTGCCTGCACCAACAGGTGTCGCTGTGATTGCTCTTGGTGGTGTTCTGGCAGCACGCCGGCGGCGGTAATCACCCCGCGAGTTCGTCATAGACCGCTTCGATCGCACGCCCCTTGATGCCCTCAAACCCGAGCCCCTTCATGAACGGCCAGGATTTGTTCGCGGCTGCTTCTTTCGTGGTGCCCTTGTCTATCTCAGCTTGCACCGCATCAATGAGCTGCTCGAGATACTCGCTCTCTGCTTTGAGGATTGAACGATCACCAACGGGCCCGTGACCCGGGATGACGATCGTGTCCGCGTCACACAGCTCGTACCCGCGTTTGGCTGCGTTGACCCAGTTCTTGGTGTTGTATCCGCCTGAGGGGTCAAAGAATGAATGCAGACCGTTGAACACGACATCCCCCGTGTGCAGGACATTGTGCTCCGGGATGTGCACGAACAGGTCGTTGTCGGTGTGCCCTGCGCCAAAGTGATGCAGATCGACCACGAGTTGACCGGCGGTGATGGTGGTCTTTTCGCCCGAGACCCCGGTGTGCGGCACAATGTTGGTCCGTCGCCACTTGGCTGCAGCGCGTTCGGTGCGTTTGGCGCTCTTGATGAGTTCTTCAGACCCCCCACCATTTTCGGCTGCCGCTTGCGCTTGGCGAGCGGAGGCTTTGACGCGTGAGAACGATTCTTCGATCCTTGGCAGCGCGTTCTTATGTGCGTAGGACGCATCTGCCTTGGAGACGATTGATCCGTTGCCCCCGGTGTGGTCGCCGTGGTGATGGGTGTTGACGAGGACGATCTCTGCGTCGTCGGGGCCGAAGCCCTGGGCGTCGGTGAGCAGGGCGCGTCCGAGGTGGGCGAACTTGGTATCGACGAGCAAGACCGAATCACCGGAAGCGACTGTCAGGACATTGCCTCCGGTATCTGGGTCAACGAGCGCATGGATGCCCTTGGCGAGCTGGTCCCAAGCGAGGATGGGGGAATCGGCGAGTTTGACGCGTGCAAGGGCACGCGCGGGGGTCAGAGAGAGGGTTGCCGAGCCGGCGGCGAGCCCAAGAAAACCAAGGAAGTGGCGTCGATCGATCTGATACATGCATGCTCTCCGATGCGTGGTGGTTGGAGGCGTCCTCGCCTCGTGGTCTCTGGGCTATCATGGTATCCGCCGGTTTCTGGCGGGAAGTTCACATGCTCAACCCCGTCGGCGGGGCCTGCATTCCACCGAGAAGACACCTTTTTCGAGAAATCATCCCATGAAAGCCAATGAACTCAAGCCCGGCGTTGCGCTCAACCTGAACGGCAAGCTCTATGTCATCGCCAACATCGCCCATACCAAGCCCGGAAAAGGACCGGCGTACATCCAGGCCAAGATGCGGGCGGTCGATGGATCGGGCATGAAGGAGCAACGCTTCCAGGGCTCGGACACGGTCGACGGCGCAACGCTGGATAAGCGGGAGATGGAGTTCCTCTACGATGATGGCTCGGGCGGGGGCACCTTCATGGACCTCGAAGACTTTGATCAGGTGGAGTTGGGCAAGGACCTGCTTGATGACACCCTCTTGTACATGGCTCCCAACTCAACTTGCACGGTGATGTTCCACGAGAGCAAGCCGGTGGCGGTCGAGCTGCCCTCATCGATGATTGTGACCGTTGCCGAAACGGCTCCGGGAATCAAGGGCGCAACGGCGACCAACCAGCTTAAAGAAGCGATGTGTGATACCGGGCTTCAGACCCGCGTGCCGCCATTCATCGCCAACGGCGAGAAGATCCGCGTGTCGACCGATGACGGATCATACATGGCGCGTGTCAAAGAAGATTGATGCATCCCGACCCGCACATTGTGCTGATCGGGCTACGCGGAAGCGGCAAATCGACCCTCGGGCGGATGCTTGGCGAGCAGCTCGGCAAACCGTTTACCGATCTCGACGAGCTTGTCAGCGAATTGATGGGCTTGTGCGGACCCGGCGCGATCATTGATCGTCACGGCATTGAACGATTTCGCGAGGAAGAATCCAAGGCATTGGCCCACGCGCTCGAGCAGCCCGCGGGCGTGCTTGCGCTCGGGGGCGGCACGCCGACCGCTCCGAACGCGGCGGAACTGCTCAACGACACACGATCGAGGGTGATCTACCTCCGAGGGCTGCCCGCGACGCTCTGCGAGCGGTTGCGTGATGCCGACAACACCGATCGCCCGCCTCTGGTTGGTGATGACCCGGTCGCGGAGGTGGATACCCTCTTTGGGCAGCGCGATCAGATGTACCAGCAAATCGCCGAATCGGTCCTGCATATTGACGGGATCAGCGAGCACGCAGCGTTGACAGCGCTCGCTGCCCTTGCCAACGCTGGCGTCTAAAACCGTTGTTTGATCAGCGTGCGCAATCTGCCGAGCGGACCGCTGCACAGAATGCTTCAATTTTGACCGTGTCCTTGACACCCGGCGCGGACTCTACACCTGAGGATACATCGACCGCGTAAGGTCGGATGGTCTGGATCGCTTCGGCGATATTGTCTGCATGGAGCCCGCCGGCGAGGATGATTGGTTTCTCGAATCCTTCAAGGTGCGGCACGAGCAGGTTCCAATCGAAGGTTTCTCCGGTGCCGCCGGTCGAGCCGTCGATCAGCACGGCATCGACCTCTTCAACCTCGCCCCATCGGTGGAGTTGCGATCCGATCGTCGCGGCGTCAAACTTGAACGCCTTGATCACCCCCGGTCCGCAAGCGCGGATGGTTTCGACAGATTCTTTCCCATGCAGCTGCATGAGCTGGGCGGGGCAGCGTTGCTCGATCTCGCAGAACCCATCGACATCGAGATCCTGGATCACCCCCACCGCGTTCACCATCGGGGGAAGGGCGAACATGATATCCGCGGCGTCTTCGGGCTCGATAAACCGAGGGGTGCCCGGAACAAAGACAAAGCCGATGGCATCTGCACCGGATTCAACCGCAGCTGATGCAGCTTCGGAGGAGGTGATGCCGCAGACTTTGATGCGTGTTCGGGTGTTCATCTTTGTTCTTTCAACTGTTGGAGCTCCTGCTCGACGAGTGCGCGGATTTCTGGCTGTACGGTTTCTTGAAGGAGCTTGTTGAGGATTTCGATCGCCCCGGGTTGGTCATCAAGGTCGTGCGCTCTGACACGGGCGAGCAAGACCGAGATCACCTCGCGCTCGGAATCATGTGGATAGACCTCGAGGAGCTTGGCGTACGCGTCTGCGGCGCGTCTGCGTTGCCCGGTTGAGTACAAGTGATTGGCGAGCTGGTATTGAGCATCTCGGTGAAGGGTGGTCGCCTTTGGAAGATCAGCGAACTCACTGTTCAGCTTCGCGTAGCCATCAGCGGCTTGCTCCATGTTCCCCGCAGCGATTGCGGCGGTCACCGCTGCGCGGGCGAGGGCGAGCTCGTCCGAGCGTGGGTTCGACTTACCTGTGAAGACCGGCTTGGATTGGATTTGACGATGAGCCGCTTGGAACGCTCGTCGCCGATTCCTGTTTTTGAGCAGCGTAAAGAGGTCGTAGGGCTCGCGGGAGAGCTTGCGAGTCCAGAGCAAGATCAGGGCGACGGAGATCCCCATCGCGTAGCCGCCGATGTGGGCCATGTTGGCGACGCCGTTGGCGGTGTCGAATGCTTGAGAAAAGAGATCTAATGCGATGTACAGCCCGATGAGCCAGACGGCGGGGATCATGAAGATCCCGATGAATCCCAGCAGCATCAGCACCTTCACCCTGGTGAGGGGAAACAGCACGAGAAATGCCCCGGTGACGGCAGCGATCGCCCCCGACGCCCCTATTGCGGGGACAGAATCGACGGCGACATGGGCCAAGGCCGAGCCAATCGCTCCGGCAAGGTAGAAGCAGAGGAACCCGAGGCGTCCAAATCTATCTTCGACCGGGGGGCCAAAGACGAAGAGCGCGAGCATGTTGCCCAGCAGGTGCATAAACCCGCCATGAAAGAAGGCACTGGTGATCAGGGTCCAGAAGAGCAAATGCCTGGGGTCGACCCAGGAGTATCTCAGGACCGTGAGTTCAATTTCGGAGTATCCCGAGCCGGGAATCAGTGGAGAAATCTGATGGAGGACAAGCATGAGCAAAAAAACGCCGATGTTTATCCCGATGAGGACGGGAACAACGCGTGGATTTCGGCGGTTTGGACGATCGATACCAATTGGAATCATGCCCCGGATCGTACCCCGATGAACCCTTGTAGGCCTATACTCCCTTCCCACAGATTTGCTTGCCCGGAACACGGTTTATGGGCTTGGATCAGGGAAATGAAGAATTTCACCAGAAGGATAGAATCCCATGAGCACCGCAGAAAAAACATTCTCTAAAGGCCTCGAGGGCGTGATCGCAGCCCAGACCGAGATGTCGTTCATCAACGGCACCGAAGGGATCTTGGAGTATGTTGGCATCGCGATCGGGGATCTTGCATCAAAGTCTTCATTTGAAGAGACGGTGTTCTTGCTCTGGAACAAGCGTCTGCCGACCAAGCCCGAGCTCGAGCAGTTCACCGCGGACCTCCGCTCGCATTACACCCTTTGCGACGAGATGGTCACCCAGATCAAGTCCTGCCCGATCAAGGCCGAGCCGATGCATGTCATCCGTTCGATGATCTCGATGTGCGCGATGTACGACGAGAACCCGAACGAGAACTCGGTCGAAGCGGCGCGTCACAAATCCATGAGGATCTTGGCGGTTGCTCCGGCGATTGTTGCGGCGTTTGATCGTCACCGCCGCGGGCTTGAGATTGTCAAGGCCGATCCTTCGCTGAACTTCGCGAGCAACTTCCTCTACATGCTCAACGGCGAGAAGCCAACGGATGCGATGGTCCGTGCGTTTGATATCTGCATGATTACGCACGCCGATCATGGGTTGAACAACTCAACCTTCGCCGCCCGCGTGGTGATCTCGACACTCTCGGATCTGTACTCGGCGATGACGGCTGCGATCGGCTCTCTACGCGGGCCGCTGCACGGCGGGGCGAACGAGGGCGTGATGAAGATGCTCAACAAGATCGACTCCGTAGAAACCGCCGAGGCCCATGTCATGGGCATGATCAAGAACAAAGAACGGATCATGGGATTCGGTCACCGCGTGTACAAGGCAAAGGATCCTCGCGCGAGCGAGTTGATGACCCTTGCCAAGCAGTTGGCGGAAGACACGGGCAATATGGACCTGTACAACAAGTCCCACGCGATCGAGAAGATCATGGAGCGTGAGTACGCATCCAAGGGCATCTACCCGAATGTGGATTTCTACTCGGCGACCACTTACCACTGCATCGGGCTCAAGCTTGATCTGTTTACTCCGATGTTTGTGCTTGCACGGATCGCCGGATGGGCGGGGCATGTGATTGAGCAGTTGGAGGACAATCGTTTGTTCCGCCCGACGACGGATTACATCGGTCCGCACAACGCGCCGTACACGCCGATCGAGAAACGCTGATCAGGCTGTAAGGAAACTGACAGAGCCCCGGCTGAACGCTGGGGCTTTTTCTTTGCGATCACATGCCCAACTCGGCGAGCAGGGATTCGAGCACGACACGGGAGCGGTTCTCGTTGCCCGGGTCGAGGTTGATCTCGAGCACGACTGTCGAGCCTTCGAATGAGGTGCTGAATTTGATCTTGTCGTACGGTGCGATCCCTCCGCCCGCGAGGGCGACCATCCGGCCGCCTTGCGGCGAGATGGAGTAGGATTCGATGATGTGCCCCTGGCGGTACAACATCGCGCGTGCGACAGCCATCACACTCTCGATCGGTGTGCCCGGGGGCAGGTCCGTGGTCAGCCGACCGAACTGGTAGCTTCCCATCACCGGGGTTTGCCCGTGCCATGCACGCGATTCACGCACTGTTGGACCAGACGCCCGGCACCCGGCAAGAACCGAAATTACAACGAGCCCGGCACCGATCATCGACCGATAAAACATGGCCTTGGTGCGGGTTCCTGAGGATCTGAGCTGATTGTGTGGTGATGCATGATGTAATTGGTCCATGCGCGGACATCGGCGATCGGGGCGGCAGCCCTGCACATACCCTCTGGTTACGGGCGGAAAGGCATGGACAAAGCAAACTCTGGCGGTGCAGAGGCTTGACCTTGGCGGGTTGGGTGCCTTGGATACTAACCCGACCAAGCTTGTGCTTGTGCGGGGATGACCTTGACCCCTTTGGAGCCAGAACCAATGGCAATCCGGATTAAATCCCGCGGAAACGAGAGCGCCGAGCAGATGATGCGCCGATTCAAGAAACTCTGCGAAAAAGAAGGGCTTGTCAAGGATGTCAAGCGGAAAGAGTACTACGAGAAGCCTTCGGAGCGTCGCAACCGCGATAAGCGCCGCACGGCTCCTCGCGCAATCTAAGCAACCATGCTTGATCTGATTCAGACCGGCCCCGACCATGCGTCGGGGTTTTTGATGCGCTGATTTTTCCCATCACATCGACACCCGCTCAGAGCCCGACCGCAGATCGTGCATAGATTGATGAATTTCCATCTTTTGGGGTTCTCTTTGTGTTTGGACGATCTATAGTTGCGACCCCGTTTGGGGCGTTTCGTCCATATTCTGCGCCCTCAATCATGCGGGCACGGTATCGGTTTCGCCTGTCACGCACAGTGCACCTTGTGCAGGCGATCGGTTCCTTTTCGATCACAACACTGCACAGCACAAAGGGTTTAGCACAATGAGTATGCAACTCATGCCAACATTGGCAGCGATGTCGGATGTCACTCCGGCGTATTACTTGGCACCCGCCGGGGGCATCATCGCCCTGATCATGGCCAAAATTTTCCAGGGCTCGGTGATGAAAAAATCCGAGGGCTCCGAAGACATGATCGAGATCGCCCAGGCGGTCCGAGATGGCGCGATGGCGTACCTAACTCGTCAGTACAAGGTCGTTGCGATGGTCTTCGTCCTGCTCATTGTCTTCCTTGCGGTGATGTGGCAGCTGAACCTCCAGTCGATGTGGGCGCTGATCGGTGTTCCTGTCGCGGGATTGTTCTCGGGCTTGTGTGGCTGGTTCGGGATGAAGATGGCGACCAACGCCTCGGCCCGCACCACCCACGCGGTGAAAGAATCGCTCAACGAGGGGCTGACCGTCGCGTTCCGCTCGGGTGCGGTGATGGGGCTCAATGTGGTGGGCTTTGCGCTCATCGATGTCTCTGCGTGGTTCTTTGTCTTTAACCAGTTCGGGCTCGCGGACGGCGGGATCACCGAGATCACGACCATCATGCTGACCTTCGGCATGGGTGCATCGACCCAGGCGTTGTTCGCGCGTGTGGGCGGTGGTATCTACACCAAGGCGGCCGATGTTGGTGCCGACCTTGTTGGTAAGGTCGAAGCCGGCATCCCCGAAGATGACGCACGCAACCCTGCAACCATCGCGGATAATGTCGGCGACAATGTCGGCGATGTCGCTGGTATGGGTGCGGACCTTTACGAATCGTACTACGGGTCGATCCTCGCCACGATGGCACTCGGTGCTGCGGCGGCGATGACCCTCGCCAACGGCGATGCGGCCAATGCGCTCGGGCTCAAGCTTGCGGTTGCACCGATGGCGCTCGCGGGCTTGGGTATCTTCTGCTCGATCGCGGGTATCTTTGCGGTCAAGGCCAAAGAGAACGCGAACTTCTCGCAGCTGCTCAAGGGTCTGCACAAGGGTGTGTATGTCGCTTCGGCGCTGATCATCTTTGGCGCTCTCGCGCTGCTCTGGTTTATCTTTAAGGACGCGGCTGAGCTTGAAGGCATCACCACCTGGTGGGGGCTTGGGCTCTCCATCGGTTCGGGTTTGCTCTCTGGTCTTGTGATCGCACACGCAACCGAGTACTACACCTCGTATGAGCATCCGCCAACCAAGCGGATCGCTGAGCAGGCACTGACCGGGCCGGCGACCGTGATCATCGCGGGTATCGCAGAAGGCATGAAGTCCACATGGGCATCGCTGCTCGTTGTGGTCGTCGCGATCATCGCGGCGTTCTCCTTCGCTGGCGGCGGCGACTCGTTCCTCATGGGTCTCTACGGCGTGGGTATCGCGGCGGTCGGGATGCTCTCGACCCTCGGTATCACCCTGGCGACCGATGCCTACGGCCCGATCGCGGACAACGCGGGCGGCAATGCCGAGATGACCGGGCAGGAACCAATTGTTCGTGAGCGCACCGACATGCTCGACTCGCTCGGCAACACCACCGCGGCGACCGGCAAGGGCTTCGCGATTGGTTCGGCCGCACTCACCGCGATGGCGCTGTTCGCGGCGTACATCCAGATCGTGCAGGTCCAGATCGGCACGCAAGCGGAGACTTACTTTGAGCACAACCAGGCTGCAATCGTTGCCGAAGGCGGTGACATGGGCGAGTTCGCGGTTGCACAACGCTTCGGCAAGTTCGCGATCGTCTCTGTTGATTCATCAGGCGATGAACCCGTCTACAGCGTTGATGGCGGCATGATGATCGATGACTCGGTGACCATCGGCAAGCCAAATCCCGTCAAGGGCAGCGTCTTCCCGGTGACAGCTTCCGAAGATGGATCCGTTTACACCGTTGCTGGTGATGGATGGACGGCAACGCTCGCTTCGGCCCAGAAGGGATCGGTCAGCGATGTGCTCCGCTTCTACGATGTGACCCTCGCCAACCCGAAACTGCTCGGTGGCGTGTTCATCGGTGCGATGCTCGCGTTCCTCTTCTGTGCGTTGACCATGAACGCGGTCGGGCGTGCGGCCTACGCGATGATGAATGAGTGCCGGCGTCAGTTCGGCTTCATCCGTCAGGCACTCCGCAATGACGGCATGTCCGAAGAGGATGTTGCCAACCCGGACAACTGGCCCATGAAGGGTGTTGATCTTGATGGGCACCACTACCCGGATTACGCCGAATGTGTTTCGATCTCGACCTCGAGTGCTCAGAAAGAAATGGTCATGCCTTCGATCCTCGCGATCGCGGTTCCGATTCTTGTCGGGCTGACCCTCTCGGTCGCCGGTGTGATGGGGATGCTCGTCGGCGGGCTCACCTCCGGTTTCGCCCTCGCGGTCTTTATGGCCAACGCGGGCGGTGCTTGGGACAACGCCAAGAAGCTGCTTGAATCCTACGGGGCGACCACCGCTCAGGAAATGGTCGATGGCACTGGCAACTCGGCCAAGATCCCCGATACCGTCCGCAGCGCGATCATGGATCGTGCCAAGGAAGCGGTTGGCGCTGGCAATGGCGGCGAGATCGTCTACGGCAAGGGCAGCGATGACCACAAGGCAACCGTGGTCGGCGATACCGTTGGTGACCCGTTCAAGGATACATCTGGCCCTGCTCTGAACATCTTGATCAAGCTGATCTCGATCGTTTCGGTTGTATTTGCGGGGCTGATTGTCGCCTACGGCGATGTGCTCGGCGACCTGCTGGGAATCTGAGCCGTATGTGAAAACGAAATCTCTTTGCCCCGCAGCGCTAAGCTGCGGGGCTTTTTTTATGGAAGTTCTGAACGGATTCGCTCGACCGAATCGGGGATATCTGCGAAGATGCCTGCATGAGAATCCCATACCTTGCTGCTTTGACTTTGATATCCGTGCTCTGCTCGATGGGCTTTGGGGGTGACCCGTTTGTTGACACGGTTGATGCCAAAGCCAATGAGATCTATCTGAGCATCACCGACGAGGGCACCTTCGACCAGGCATTGACCGATGCTATGACCCTCGCCGACTATGTCGCGGGCAACGCATCCAAGCGGCAGCTCGCGGCGATGGCATCGAGCGAATCCACGCTGCGATTACTGAACTTGACCACCGCGCATCCCCAAGCGGGGCGTGGGTTCACCAGTGTGCTCGATAAGACGCTCAACCCACTCAAGCAGACTCCGCGGTTTCGCATCGAGCTTGGGTTGCTGATTGATATGCGTGATGATCTGGGCGGGGTCTTCGAGCTCGCGGGGCGGCTTGCCGCTGAGCGGACGAAGGCAGTCGAGCAGTTCCCCGCGCTCGCCGCAGCGATGTGCGTGGTCCACGACACCGAGTACACGCGCAACATCAACGAGAACCGAACGCAAGCACCGACCCCGCTTGAGTTGTTCGATTATTTTCTGAGCAACAACAGCCGGTTCGCCAACGACCTCTCCATCATGCCCGCACCAATGCTTGTGCATGTGGTGAATGTCACAGAATCCATCGAGCAGATGCAATGGGCGCTGCAGACCTATGGGAACTATCCAAAAATCGGCGATCGTTTTTTCGAGATCGACTACGATACAGAACACTTCCGCAGCGGTGCGCCCAAGAGGGTTACCACGGCCGGCAACTACTGCATCAGATCAATCAAAGAGCACGGCGGAGTGTGCGCAGATCAGGCGTACTTCGCCGAGTCCGTCGCCAAAGCGTGCGGCATCCCCTCTTGCTATGTCGTCGCCCGCGGGGCCGATGTGTCCCACGCTTGGATTGGGTTCCTCGATGCCAAAGGGCGTGCTCGGGCATGGAACTTTGATTCCGGGCGATATGAATCCTACCAGAACCTCCGAGGCACTGTCCGAGACCCACAAACGGGCGAGCAGATCAGCGACGGGGCGATTGGCGTGCTGGCGGGAATGCTCAAGGACCGTGAGAACGAATCGTTGACGACGGCCGCCGCCGGGTACGCCGCTGAGCGGATGATGAATGAGCAGTGGTCCTCGCCAGATTCAGGCGGGATCGACGAGGTGCGAGGGATCCTCCGTAAGCCGAGGACAGGATCGATCGATGATCGGCTTGGTCTTCTCCAACTCGCCCTCTCCTTGAGTTCGAGCGTGCCGACCACTTGGAACACCATCGCCGAGTTTGCCAATGCCGGGCAGTTCAATGAGAAACAGCTCGATGCCTGGTCGCGTACATTGTTTACGATGTGCGGGAACAAGTACCCCGATTTTTCATTCGATGTGCTGACCAAAATGATTTCGGCGGAGAAGAACCCTGATCGCCAGGTCCAGATGTGGGAATGGGCGTTCAAGAAGTACCGAGCCCGCCCGGATCTCGCTTCAAATGTGCGGATGCAGCAGGCGACGCTGATGGAATCGGCCGGCAAGCCTGATAAGGCGTGGGCAGCTTACATGAGCATCGTCAATGGGTTCCTCAATGACGGGCCGATGGCGGTCGATGCCCTGATGGCGATGGAACGGTTGCTACGGGCAGAAAACAAACGCGGCGCGATCTTGCCCTACCTCAAAGACGCGGCGGCCAAGGTGAAACGACCGCAAGACATGGCGGCGCAGTTCGCGAGCCAATCAAACTACTTTAAGATCAAGTCGCTGTACGCGGCCGAACTTCGCCGATCTGGCAACGCCGTTCAAGCAGATCGGATCCTGCGTGAGCTTCGCGTGGATTGACGCCTGCTCATCACTGGATCAATCCTCGAACTCTTCGAACGCGCCTCGTTCGTTCTGATCGTCAAGGTACGCCTGAAAATCGCCCATCTTGTAAGAGATAAAGCAGAACGCATGATGCAGCGTCAACCACTCGATATCTGATTGGTCTTCATCGAGGTCTTTGCGGATCTGGTTCAACTCGGCGAGCATTTTTTCGGCTTTCATCGGTTCCCTTTCGTCGCCACTTGGCGGCTCTTATCGTAGGACGCCGCGTGCCGCAAGCGTGATCCCGAAGACCACGCCTTGGACAGCCACGATGCAAGGCCCGATCGGCCAGCCGGTCGAAAAGCCGAGGATCAAACCCCCAACCGCTGCGAGCACTGCAAGCACTGTTGAAATCATGACGACCGGGCGGAGTCTGCCAGAGATGTTGAGCGCCGATGCACCGGGGAGCACAAAGATCGCGGCTGCAAGCACCACGCCGGCGAGTTGCATAGCAACCACAATGGAAACGGCGAGCAGTACAAAGAAAACCCGGCGAATCTTGTCGGCATCAACACCGAATGCCTCGCACACAGGCTCGTCATATCCCCAGAGCACCAGCTTCCGGCGCATCCACCACGCCGAGCTGAGCAGCAGGAGCATCGCCGCAACCGCGATGATCGCCCCGAGCCACGAGACCTGGAGTATATCACCAAAGAGCACCTCCTCGATCGCATGATGGGCATCCTCGTGCCCAGCCATCTCGGTAGTGGAATGATCGTGCCCGGCGTGCGCCTGTTCAAATCGAGCCGATGCGATCTGTACGAGAATAAACCCGATCGCCATCGAGACTGAAAGCACCACGCCGATCGCGGTATCAGATCCGCCCGAACTCTTCTTGGCAAGATGTGCAATCCACAATGCAGCAGCGATGCTGAACCCGAGCACAACCGCAATCTGCCCGGTGTTGCTGGCAACGCTCCCCCCGGTGAGCCCCACCATCAAGGCGACCCCAACGCCTCCAAAGGCGGCATGCGATATGCCCTGCCCAATAAACGCGAGCCGCTTGAGCACAACAAGCGTGCTGAGCACGCCACCAAGCGTGCAGATGGCCAATGCGGCGATGATCGCGGGCAATCCGCCGTCCGGGCTGAATGCTTCTTGCAGGCTCATGGCTGATCTCCCCCATCGCATCCGCACCCATGATTGTGATCATTGTGCCCGCAGCGATCCGAGCTGGAGTGATTGGGATCGTTGCACTCTTCGGCAAGGTGGGCGTCGACATGGACCCGCCCGAACGCGGCGGCCATATCATGAGCAAACACATCGGCGAGCAGCTGCGGCGAGAGCCCGTCGGCATCGTCATGAAAATGCAGAGTCCTAGACAAGCACGCAACACGGTCGGCGACAGTTGCAATCGCCCGAAGATCGTGCGTGACGATCACGGTCGTCAGATTCAGTTGAGTGTGCAGCGTGTTCATCAACTCCGCAAACTGCTGCTGCCCAGCGATATCCACCCCAACTGTGGGTTCGTCGAGCACCAAGAGCTTGGGCTTGCCCGCGATTGCTCGCGCGATCATCGCACGCTGGAGCTGCCCGCCCGACAGTGCGCCGATCGTCCGATCGCCGAGATTACCAAGCCCGACAAGAGCAATCGCTTCATCTACTGCCCGGCATGATTCGGCGCTCATCCTTTGCCAGGGCTTGAGCCGGCACGCGATCGGATACCCCACCGCCTGGCGAATGCTGATGGGCCAATCGCGCTGCGCTTCGATCCGCTGAGGAAGGTACCCGATGAGCCCATCGGCCTGTGCTTGAGCCGGTTTTTTTCCGAACACACGAACGGTGCCTACGCTGGGGGTGAGCGTTCCAAGGATGAGCCGAATAAGCGTTGACTTCCCGCCTCCGTTCGGACCGAGGATCCCCAGACGAGCGCCCGCGAGCACGCTCATGGAGATACTCGCGAGGGCTTCGACCGGTTGATGTCGAATCCCGACCGGCGGGTAGCTGAATCCGACCCCATTGATCTCAATCGCGGGGGGCGGCTCGGGGTGTTGATCGGTGGTTGGCATGGGTAGGTGATTGTTGAAATTGAATCCCGTGCGGTCAATCGGTTGAAGCGACGGATTCTGCCTCTCAATCCATCAGAATACATCGGGTCCGGTACAATGAGCTTTGCGGGGCGGTAGCTCAGTTGGTAGAGTGCATCGTTCGCAATGATGAGGTCAGGAGTTCGACCCTCCTTCGCTCCATTTCCCGCTCTGACGCCGAGCTACACGCTCGGCGTTTTTCATTCCCCTGCCACTTCAATCCAGAACCAACCACGAAGATCCCCGAGCCCAAATCCGGTTGCCTGGTCCTCCGGGTAATGCATAATCAACTGATCTTGCACATCCTGAAGAATGGTATCTGGATCACCGTGGCACAGCAGGCACGCGGCCGCAATACGGATCGGATACGCCGCTGCAATGGAACCATCGGCCTTGGCAAACACGCTTGGCTCTTCGACCAGCCCGTCCACAACATCCTGCATCCAATCCGGGGCAACATTGCTCTGATTGCGTAGCTTGTGCGAGGTCCGCCCGATGGACACATCGAACTCGTTACCGATCTGCGTAGCGAGCTGTGGTGCGATCGTGCTGCAGATTCCAACCGCCCCTTGCGGCCCATCGCTCTCAATCGCACCGGTGAGTTGGCTCATCAACCGTGAGCCAAGCGCATCACGGGCGCTCGTTGCCTTCTGCATCTGGAGCCCGTACTCACCCTGAGCATACCCAATGGGCACGGGCTTCCACGAGGATGAATTGTCCGCGATCGGGATATTCACAAATGACAATCCGAGATAAACGGATATTCCGATTGCCCCTACCAGGATCAACAGCACGCTAATCTTGTTCATCGTTGGGCTCCTTGCCGCGTGGGTGTTCGGTCGGCGTTGGTTCATCATCAAAGACCGCGCGAATCGCGGGTGTATCAAGATCATCAAACTGCCCAGACTTTGCAGCAACAATAAAGGCGAGGATCCCCAGCCCTGCAAGCACCAACGCGACCGGGATCATAATCAGGATCACAGACATCACACATCCTTCCGCCATGATCGGACACAAAGGGTCACCACACTGAGTGAACTGATCGGCATCAGCACCGCCGCGATCAGGGCGTTGACGACCCCCGTCATCGCCAATGCTGCCGCGATGGTATTGTACGAGAGCGAGATCGCCAAGGCCGTATAGATAGTCCGCATCGTGTCTCGGCTCAGCCCGACGAGACGCACCAGCGGAAAAACCCCCATATCCGAGAGATAAACATCCGCGGCTTCAAGTGATGCCTCGGCCCCCCCGTGCACCG
Source organism: Phycisphaerales bacterium (assembly GCA_029260265.1). Lineage (GTDB taxonomy): Bacteria > Planctomycetota > Phycisphaerae > Phycisphaerales > UBA1924 > UBA1924. The sequence goes on along the minus strand of JAJDDO010000024.1, from coordinate 609,052 downwards.
CGATGCCAACATCCGCGCTCGCCAACGCGGCGGCATCATTTACCCCATCGCCAACCATCACGATCGCCCCGACATGATCCGCTTGCTTGAGGCTCGTGACCAGTTCTGCCTTGGCTTCCGGTGAGACGCCGCCCTCAGCCTGCTCGACCCCAACCGATCCCGCGATCTTGCCAACAATCTCGGGATGATCTCCTGAGCAGATCCGAACTGTCCATCCGCGTGCCGTGAGTTCGCTGATCGCCTCGCCGACGCCATTGCGGATCTGATCGCCAATCCCGAGCACACACACACCTAGACCGTCCGCAACTACGACCACCGGCGTGAGCCCGTCAGCGAGCACCTCAGCGATCCAAACGCTCGCATCCACAGGCGTGTCGTCAGCAAAGACAAACGCGGGCGAGCCGATGCGTACCTCCACGCCATCAATCTTGCCGCTCACTCCAAGACCGATTGATTGTTCTATCTGCGTCGCGAGAACCGCTTCGTCGTCGAACGAATCAACTATCGCGTCTGCGATGGGGTGTGTGCAATGCCGCTCGATCGCAGCCGCCATTTTGCCAGCCCGCTTGTCCCCGTGGACGGCGACCACCCTTGCGCGCCCTTCGGTGATCGTGCCCGTCTTATCGAGAATGATCGTACCCGGCTTGGCAAGCTGCTCGATCGCCGCGGATGTCTTGATAAGCATCCCAGCCCTCGCGGCACGCCCCATCGCGACCGACATCGCCATCGGGGTAGCCAATCCGAGCGCACACGGGCAGGTGACGATCAGCAAGGCCGTCGCGTGCTCGATACCCACGCCAACCCCAGATGCAAGCTTCCAATACACAAAGGTCCCTATCGCGAGAACCACCACCACAATCACAAACCACCCGGCAACTCGATCGGCGAACCGCACAATCGGAGGACGCTCCGCGGTTGCCCGCGCGATCAGGTCCATCAGCTTGCCCACACGGGTCGATTCGCCGACAGATTCAACCCGCACCAAGATCGGTGATCGCAGATTCGTTGCGCCCGCAGCAACCCGCTCGCCAATCGCTGCGGTGACTGGTCTGGATTCCCCGGTGAGCAGAGCCATATTGAGCTGGGTTTCGCCCTCGATTACCACGCCGTCGGCGGGGATGGATTCACCCGCATCAACTAGCACCGTCATCCCGATTTCAACAGACTCAATCGGGACGCGCTTGGGTTGCTCCTGGTCATCAAGCACCGTCGCGTTCGTCGGTGTCAGCGTGAGCATGAGTTCGACAGAATCCGACGCCGATCGTTGCTGCCGATGCTGAACCCAGCGCCCGACAAGCAGCAGAAACACAAGCACCGCGAGCGAATCGAAGTAGATCTCTCCGGTGCCGCGGATCGTGTTTGCTGCACCCCACACCCCGCCAACGCTGAGCGCTAGAGCAATAGGCAGATCAAGGTGCGCCGTGCGTGTCCGGATCGCTGACAGCGCCCCGCGGAAGAAGAGCCGCCCGGGCCAGTACAGCACCGCGATACCCAGAATCATCGAGTACCATCGCAGCGTCGATTGCCAGAACGGGCTCATCCCCGAATGTGCCCCCTCGTACAATGCAATCGCCAGCAGCATCACATTGCCCGCCAAGGCGCCCGCGACGGCGACACGGATCAGGAACTTGCGATCTTCACGCAGCCTGATCTCCCTCGCCTCGCCGCCCCGCGCCGGGTGCGCAGCGTATCCAAGCCGATCGAGCCGCTGCGCAATCAACGAGAGCTTGATTTGTTCGGGCTTGTATCGCACACACACCGTTCGACGCCGGATATTTGCGCGTGATTCGACCACACCATCTGCGACCCTCGGCAGCCGCTCGATCAACCACACGCACGCGGCACAGTGCATCCCTTCGAGCAAGAGTTCAACCTCGACCTCTCCACCCGGCACCGGTCGCACAAGCGTGTTGAGGAATGCCGGATCATCGAGTTCTTCATACCCCGCACCGGTCGACGCCGATCGGGTTGGCTTGGCATCTACCGCATCGCGAACGGAATAAAACCCATCCAGCCCCTCGCCATGTAAAACGCGGTACACCGTCTTGCAACCCTGGCAACAGAACTGATGCTCTTCGCCCTCTTCGATCAACCCGGGCGGGACCGTGAGCGAGCAGTGCGCGCACATACATTCCGTGTTGGTCGTTGATTCATCACGCATCTGATCCTGAACAGTACCACGCCCGATCGCTGCAGGCATCGTCAATCCTCACACAACGGGCAATGCCCCTCTGCCGAATCTGGGATCTCCACCACCCCCGCCGCCGGCGCCCCGACCAGATCCCGTGTCAGCGCCGGTGCTTCGAGGAATCCGAACGCGGTGTAGGCACCGATGACCACGATCAGCACTGCGGTAATCATCGGCATCCTTGCGTGCAATGGGCCGGTGAGCATCTGCATCCCCGTCCCCAGCGACACCATCACCGGAAGCGTTCCCACCCAGAATGCGAGCATCGCCAACCCACCCCAGATCGGGCTTGCGGTTCCCGCCGCGAGAAATGCAAACAGGTACAACCACCCGCACGGCAGAAGCGTCGTCAACAACCCGATCGACACCGCACGGCGCATGGGTGTCAGCCCGAAGGCGGCCCTCTGGGATCGCTCGACAAACCGCTGCACAAACTTGGGCAACGCGAGGCGGCGGATCTTGATACCACGCAGACGCATGATGGTCACAACCCCGAACACAATCATGATTGATCCGGCAAGTATCGCCGCAGTTCGCTGCACGCCAACAAAGCCGCCGGTCAGATCGAGCGCCGCCCCAACTGAACCGGCAACAACACCAAGGATGGTGTAGGTGACCATCCGCCCGCCGTGGTACCCCAGTTGGAGCTTGGCCTTTGTCCGTGGACGCAGATCACCGTCGGCACCGATCGCAAAGAGCATCAACCCACCGCACATGCCCGCGCAATGCAAACTGCCAATCACACTGGCGCCCAACACCGAACCAACTGCGACGAGCATTGGGTCCATTGGCTACCCACCCACTTCGATCAGTTCATTGGCCAAGATGTCTTCACCCATCGCACGGATGGAGATCTGCACATCCCAGAGCCCGGGCTTGCTCATCCTGAGTTCCTTAGAATAGACACCAGGATCGCTCATCGGCATCACTTCCTCGATCTTGACATCTGATCGAGCGCGATGAAAGGTCCGCACCTGCACCGCTGCATCGCTGATCGGCAGCCCCGCCTGATCCACCAATGAAATGCTCAACAATCGCTGTTTATACACTCCTTGAGGCGGGCCGGCCGTGACAGTGATCGACCAGCCCAGTTCGTCGGCGCGAGTCAACGCGGCGCGCTCGGTATCCCAGTTCAACGATCGAGCGTAGTACCCATCGTCGAGCGGTTTCGACCCGCGCCCAGACGCGATCACCGCGGTGCCAAGCACAATCGATGCCTGCGAAACGAACAACACGACCAGCAGTATCGGCCAATGCTTCCCCGTTGCCAGGTATTTTTTGAGCGCGGATCGCTCATCAGTCTGAGTTTGCTCAGTCATCGGTTTCACCTTTCCAATATGGCCCGTGCATCTTGAACGGTTCGAGATCCTTGGTGTACGAACCATCGGAGTTGGTCACACGCACAGATATCATGGCCGTCGAATCCGGGAACAAACTCGGCGGGGCAAAGATTGGGAACCGCAAAGATTCCTCCTCCCCGGCCTCGACCGTGAGCGTTCTGTACTGCTCCCCTATCCGCACGCCCGCGGGCTCGAGAATGCTGAGCGTATAGACCTCATCATGATCCGAACGGTTGGTGATCCGCAACCGGAGTTGGTTCGTGATCTCGCCCGAGGGCAGTGTGTTGAACGGCAGCCCCTTATCACGCATCAAAAGCACATCGGTGTCCTGCTTGTTCAAGAGCACAGCCAAGAATGCTGCGGTCACAATCAAGAGAATCAGCGGATAGATAATCACCCGAGGCCGCCAGAACTGATGCTTGCCGTCCTCGATTGTCCGCTGTGATGAATACCTGATCAATCCACGCGGGCGACCGATTTTGTCCATGACCACATTGCACGCGTCGATGCATTGCGCGCACCCGATGCATTCAAGCTGCAGCCCATCGCGGATATCTATCCCCGTCGGGCATGTCTGCACGCACATGGTACAGTCAATGCAATCGCCCAACTCGAGCACATTCAAGGACACATCACCCGCGGGCACCGTCTCCGGGGTGCTCTCGGGTTGCTTTGGTGTACGCTTCTTCTTTCCACGCGGCTCGCCCCGACCCGGGTCATAGGTCACGATCAGCGAATCACGGTCGAGCAACACGCTCTGCATGCGTGCGTAAGGACACACCACGCAACAGGTCTGTTCACGGAAGATACTAAAATCAAACATCATCGCGCCAGTAGATACCATCACGACAATAAACGCGGTCAGATGATCAAACGGCGAGCCAAGGATCCAGTGTGAGAGGCTGTCTGCACTCACAAAGTACGAGACAAAGGTCTGCGAAAGATGAAGCGAGACCAGGAAGTAGACGACATACCGCAGCACCTTGCGGACGCCACGAAAGTTCTTCGGCTTGCGCTTGCCCGGCTTGCCCTCAAACAGCCATTCGATCGGGCGGTACAGAAACTCCATGTACACCGTCTGCGGGCACATCCAACCGCACCACACACGCCCAAACAGAGCGGTCACGAGAAAGATCGAGATAAACAAGATCATCATCAGCAACCCGAGCAGCAGCGTATCGGTGGGCAAAAAGACCTTGCCGAACAGCGTGAACTCGCGGTGCACGATATCAAGGTACATCGCCGGCATCCCGTTGATCCGGATCCACGGGATCGCGGAGAACAGGATGATCAAGATGTACGCGACTATCCGCCGCCCGTGCCAGAACTTGCCCGGCGACTGACGCGGATTGAGCCAACGCCGCGAACCGTCCTCGTTCAGCGTCGGCAACACCCGTTCGTCGGGGTTCAGTAATGATTCAGATGCCATCTCTACCTCCGCAATCTGTACCCCATCCTGCAGAGGGCGTGCGATGGTTACCCATCGGCCTCAACTTCGTCATCTTGCCCGATCGCTGCCGGGAACGGTGCAATCTCTACACCCTCTACGCCCCGCGGCCCGGGCAGGTTCTGCCCGCGCAACGACGCCACATACCCGGCGACCAACGCGATGTCGTTCGACCCCATTATCGTCTTCTGCGCCGGCATCGCATTGTTGGCAGCACCGTTGGTGATCACATCAATGACGCCGTTGAGATCAGTCAGGTTCTTATAGAACTCGTCGGTCAGGTTCGGGCCGATCAGCCCTTCACCATCCGCGGAATGGCACAGCACACAGTTCTTGGCAAACAATGCCTTGCCCGATTCGAGCCATGCTTCGTTGCCCATCACGCGGCGGACCTTCTCCTCACCCATCGGGATTTCCATCAGCTTGCCGAACATCTTGGCTTCCGCCTTCGACTGGGCCGACGCGAGTTTATCATACCGGCTCGGGACCATCGGCGAGAAGTGCATGATCGCGACATACGCAATCGAGAACACAACCGATCCGATAAAGATTACATGCCACCATCCCGGGATCGGATTGTCGTACTCCTGAATCCCGTCGTAGTTGTGATCGGTGAGCTCGTCTTCACGCTGCTGTGTGGAATCATTGTATTCAGCCACGGGATTCTCCCTTCCCAGTGTGGTCATTGGTCATCGGTGCGATTTCTCCGTCGTCGAGGGCGAGCATCGCTTCATGCGTGATCACGCCCTTTGGACGCCGAAACACGCGCCAGGCGATCACCCCAAACGCCGCCAAGAAACACACCATCGCGATGATCGGATACACCGTCAGATCCATGTTCGATACGATTTCGGTAAAACTCATGGCGACACCTCCCCATCGGTTACTTCAACATCCGGCTCGGCGTACAGATCTGTGCCGAGACGCTGGAGGTACGCGATCACCGCGATCACCTTGGTGTCCCACACATCGTCTGGCGCCGGACCGCCCTCTTCTTCGAGCCTGACCGCGATCTCGAGCGCTTGGGCCTTCGCCGCCTCGGAGGCAGCGCCTTCGAGAACCAGATCACCATAAGGCACCCCGAGCATCGCCATCGCATCAACGCGTCCCTGGATATTGGTGAAGTTGATCTTCTGGGTGAACAACCACGGATACTTGGGCATGATCGAGCCTTCGGTGATATCCGTCGGATCCTTGAAGTGCTTGTAATGCCACAACGCGCTCGGGTTGGTCACGCCTTCACGCGCCAAGTCCGGACCGATGCGTCGGCTGCCCCACTGGAACGGACGATCGTACACGAACTCGCCCGGCTTGGAGTACTCGCCATACCGGGTCGTCTCCCAATAGAACGGGCGGATCATCTGCGAGTGACAGTTGTAGCAACCCTCCGCGACATAAATATCACGACCCGCCAACTCCAACGGCGTGTATGGCTTGACCGACGCGATCGTTGGAATGTTCGACGAGACCATGAACATCGGAACCGCCTCAACAAGCGTGCCGATCATGATCGCGATCAGCACAAACACCGTGAACCGGACCGGAAGCCGTTCGAGCTTGCGATGCCAATCACCCTGCAGGAACTTGTCGCCGGCGTGCCCAAATCCCGCGTTGGCATGCAGACGAGACTCTGCTTGCGGATCCTTGCCCGGCTTGCCCAACGGCGCAGCATAGTGCACAACCTCTTCGTACTTCTCTGGACGGCTTCTCCAGGTCTGGATGAAGTTGTACAAACCAATGAGTGCACCGACAAGATAGAGCAGACCACCAAGCACGCGGATCCAATACATCGGGATCAGCACGGTGACTGTTTCGATAAAACCGGGGTACTGCAAGCGCCCCGATTCATCAAACGCACGCCACATCAACCCCTGCGTCACGCCCGCGGAGTAGATCGCCAGGATATACAGCACCATGCCGACGGTGCCGAGCCAGAAGTGCATCGCGCAGAGTTTCTTGGAATGCAGCTTGGTCTGGAACAGCCGAGGCATCATCCAGTACAGCATGCCGAAGGTCATAAACCCGTTCCACCCGAGCACACCAGAGTGCACATGGGCGATGGTCCAGTCGGTGTAATGCGAGAGCGAGTTGACGCTCTTGATCGACAACAGCGGACCTTCAAAGGTCGACATCCCGTAGAAGGTCACGCCGACGACAAAGAACTTGAGGATCGGATCAGACGCCACGCGGTTCCACGCCCCGCGGAGGGTCATCAGCCCGTTGATCATCCCGCCCCACGAAGGCATCCAGAGCATCACAGAGAACACCATGCCCAGCGTTGATGCCCACTCTGGAAGCGCCGTGTAATGCAGATGGTGAGGGCCGGCCCAGATGTAGATAAACACCAATGACCAGAAGTGAATAATCGAAAGCTTGTAAGAGAACACCGGACGCTCGGCGGCCTTGGGCAAGAAGTAGTACATCAGCCCCAAGAACGGTGTCGTCAAGAAAAACGCCACCGCGTTATGGCCGTACCACCACTGCATCAACGCATCCTGCACACCCGCGTACACGGGATAGGACTTCATCACCATCGACATGGTGGGCATATCGCCCGTCTTGGCCCATTGCACAAGCCCCGCCGGGATCCAGAGGTTGTTGAAAACATGCAGCACCGTCACCGTCACGATCGTCGCGATATAGAACCACAACGCGACATAGATATGACGCTCACGACGCTTGATCAGCGTCATCATGAAGTTGCCGCCAAAGAACACCAGCCACACAACCGCGATCGCGAGATCAATCGGCCATTCAAGCTCGGCGTACTCTTTGCCCTGGGTAATTCCCAACGGGAGCGTGATCGCTGCAGAAACAATAATCAGCTGCCAACCCCAGAAATGGAGCCTGGAGAGCAGATCCGACCACATCCTTGCTTTACAAAGCCGCTGCGTGGAGTAGTACACCGCTGCAAACACCGCATTGCCCGCGAAAGCAAAGATCGCAGCATTCGTATGCAACGGACGCAGACGCCCGAAGCTCAAGAACGGCAACCCCATCGACGCGTCAGGGTACGCGAGTTCAATAGCGATAATCACACCCACAAGGAAAGCAACGATCCCCCAGATAACAGTCGCCCAACTGAACATGCGAACGATCTGCTCGTCGTAAACGAAGCCCTCGAGACCATCCTTCGTAGGGATCTCAATGCCTGCTGATTTGGTTTTCTTTGACAAGGTGTTCTCCAGAAATCCTGTACGCGATCCCCGTTCCGCTCATTGCGGACACAAGAGTATTTGACTATAGCAGCAACTACAAATCTGTGCAACACACCAAAAATGCAGTCACACAAAAACATATTCATACTGACAGTACAAATACTACCCTCGTGTCCGATGATTTCAACCCGCGAGCGGATTAACTGATAGACGAGCCGTCTATTCTCAAGTCGACTTGGCGTAGTTCTGCTCGTAAAACCGCCGGTACTCGCCCGATTTCACCCGCGCGCACCAATCGCTGTGGTCTTTGTACCACTGAACCGTGGTTTCCAATGCCTCGGGCCAGGCAGAACGCGTGGGCTCCCACCCGAGTTCTCGTCGGATTTTGCTCGCATCGATCGCGTATCGCTTGTCGTGCCCAAGCCGATCCTCGACATGCTCGATCGCGCTCTCATCACGCCCGCACAGATCAATCAGCATTTTGGTGAGCTCGAGATTGGATCGCTCGTTGTTCCCGCCGATGTTGTACGCCTCTCCGCTCACGCCGCGATCGAGCACCCTGCAGATTGCTTCGCAGTGATCTTCAACATGCAGCCAATCGCGGATATTGCTGCCGTCGCCATACAACGGCACCTTCTTGCCATCAAGCAACCGATCCACGAACAACGGGATCACCTTCTCGGGGAACTGGTACGCCCCGAAGTTATTCGAGCACCGCGTGGTGCACACATCCATCCCATAGGTGTGCCAATAGGCACGGGCGAGCATATCCCCGCCCGTCTTGGACACCGCGTACGGCGAGTTGGGCTTCAGGGGTGTCGATTCGGTAAACAGCTGACTCTTGTCCTCCAGCGGCAACTCGCCGTACACCTCATCGGTGGAGACATACACAAACCGTCCAACCGAATCGCCCTGCCTGCGGACCGCATCGAGCAAGGACTGCGTGCCGAGGATGTTGGTCCGCAAGAACAAGCTCGGATCATGGATCGATCGATCGACATGCGACTCAGCCGCCAGATGCAGCACGCAATCGACCCTCGGCATCACCTCGTCGAGTTTCTCGGCATCACCGATATCGGCGTGGACAAACTCATGGCGTGGATCATCCTTGAAATCCACAAGCGACTCAAGATTCCCCGCATAGGTCAACGAATCAAGGTTGATCACCCGATCATCCGGGCGGTTGTTGAGTATGTATCGGACAAGGTTCGAGCCAATAAAGCCTGCGCCGCCGGTGACAAGAATGGTCTGCCCCATGATCTATCTCCATCCAGGTGTCGCCCTTGCTCAGGCGGTAACACTCATCTTGTTCGCGCCCGACTCGGCAACCATATTGGTCGCCCGAAGCAGGCTATCAATCGTCCCCGCATCCGTCCACCATCCGTCGAGCTTCGCCCAACTCAGTGTCCCGCGCTTGAGGTATTCGTTATTCACATCGGTAATTTCGAGCTCGCCTCGATCAGATGGTCGCTGCTGATCGCAGATCTCAAAAACATTCGAGTCGTACATGTACAGCCCGGTCACCGCCATATTGCTCGGCGGATCCTTCGGCTTCTCGATGATGTTCACCACCTCGTCGCCATCGAACTCAACCACGCCGAAACGGTGCGGATCAGGAACCTCTTTGAGCAAAATCTTGGCACCCGTCTCCTGAGCCCTGAACTCATCGGCGGCCTGCTTGATGTTGCCCTCGATAATGTTGTCTCCGAGAATCACGCACACCTTGTCATCACCGACAAAGTGACGCCCCAGCTTGAGCGCATCGGCAATCCCGCCCTCGCCGACTTGGAATGCGTATTCGAGTCTGGTCATTCCCAACTCTTTCCCGTCACGCAAGAGCTTGATAAAATCGCCCGCGTTTTCTTCGCCGGTGACAATCATGATCTCGGTGACCCCCGCGTTGACGAGGCACTCGATTGGGTAATACACCATCGGACGGTCATAGACCGGCAACAGGTGTTTGTTGGTCACCCGTGTCATCGGGCGGAGTCGTGTCCCAAGCCCGCCTGCAAGAATCATGCCCTTCATCGTTCCCACTCCTCATAAGGTTGGTGTATCGCAGGACTAGTCTATTCCCCTGCCTGCGCACGAACAGACTTATCGGAATCCATACCCCCGCCCTTCATCACATTTACCCAGTTCCACGCCAATGGCCCCGATTCTTGGGACAAAGCCAAGCCCCACTCCTTGCCAGAGTCTCATCAGAACTCCATCATCAGCAGCGATCTGATTCTCGGACGCTGATCTGCTTCTCCCATCGGCACAGGCACCCGATCTCACCGCAGGATACACAATCACCAAGATGCCAACCCCGCTCAAGACGATTGAAACCGATCTAGAAACCATGAGCGCACTCCCATCAGATCCAACCCCCCCGCCCATGATCCGGCTGACCGAGACCCAGACCTCTAATAGACGGCTCGCAGACTCCGACTATCAGCAACTCCTCCAGTCCGCCATCCTCGCACGCCCGATCCGCAAGACCGAGCGTGTTGCGTTGTTCAATGGCTGGTGCACCCTGCTCGCTGGATGCATCACGGTACCATTCGGGATCCATGATCCATTCACGCTTGTGTTCGCGATCATGCTGGGCGCGGTGGGCACGCGCGAGCTCACACTCCGCCGCCGGCTGCATCGCTTCGAATCCGGCACAACCGGCAAGCTTGCACTCAATCAACTCACCCTCGGGCTGCTTCTGAGCACCTACGCGATTATCAAAGGCATCCAGAGCATTACCGGCGAGGGCTTGATCACACCAGAGATCGCCAACGACCCCACCATCCAATCCGCCCAGGGCGTCTCTGAGATGCTGCCGATGATCGATTCGATGCTCAGGGCCGCGACCCTCCTGATCTCCATCCTCTTGATAGGAGTAGCGGTGCTTGTTCAAGGCTCAACCGCCCTCTACTACCTCATCCGTGGGTCCGCCCTCACGCGATTCAACGCCCGCACCCCGGATTGGGTCGTCCGTGTCCACCACGCGGTCGAGGGGCACACCCCAAAAATCACTGAAACCGCGGATCGCTGAATCGGTAGAAATACAGAAACCAAGCCGCACCCGGCGGGTCTCGCCCTACCATTGGTGCCTTTATCCACAACCTCTGGAGACACCCCGTGGGATTCATTCGATCAAAACGCCGCTGCATCGCATTCTGTGCTGCAACCCTGACCTTCTCACTGCTCACCGGATGCACCAACAAGTGCTCTTCCGTCCGCACCAGCGAGACAACCCAAGCCGAAACGAGCAGGACCGAAGCGAGCCCGGTTCCTGTCGTGAACCAGATTTCTTCCCAGGAAGCGCTGGCCGACTTTGACGCCGCGTGGAATCTGATCAACGAGACCCACTTCGACACCACCTTCAACGGCGTCGACTGGGCCGCCATGCGCGAAGAGTACCGCCCGATGTCGCAGGCCGCCACAACACGCGCCCAGAACCGTGGGGTCATCTCGAGGATGCTGAACACACTCGGGCAATCACACTTCGGGATTATCCCCGAGGCCGAAGAAACCACACCAAGTGATCACTCCGGCGATGCTTTCAAAGTCGACACCGACGATGCTGATGACATCACGGCTTCTGAACATTCGACCGATGCCCTCCTTGATGGGATGGGCAACGCCGACCTCGGCATGGAAATCCTGATCATCGATCAGCGTGCGGTGGTCAGCGCGATCCGAGAAGACGGACCGGCGGACCTCGCCGGCGTCCACACCGGATGGGTCCTCAGCGAGTTCCGCAACCGCCCCGTTTCCAATGAAATCGAACAACTCATCGATGCGATCGGAGAAGAACTCATCGGGATCTATGGCGTCGCCCAACTCTCAAACAACCTACGCGGGCCAGAAGGATCGACCGTCAACCTGACCTTCCTTGATGCTGATGAGAATGAGCACAACTACACCATCTCGCGTGTAGAACGCCCCGGCGAAGCCGTCACCTTCGGCAACCTCCCACCCATGCAGACCAACCTCGACTGGGGCTGGTTTGACGATGACAAATACAACCTCGGCGGCAAAAAAATCGGGTACATCAAGTTCTCGGTCTGGATGATGCCCATCGCACTCAAGTTTGAGCAAGCGATGATCGGGCTCAAGGATGCCGACGGGATCGTGATCGACCTCCGCAACAACCCCGGCGGCATCGCCGGGCTCGGCGCGGGGATCGCCCGGTATTTCATTGATGAAAAACAATCACTCGGCACCATGCAGATGCGCGGGCAAGAGATGGAGTTCAATGTCTCACCGATCATCGTCTCTCGCTCAGGTGAACGCCTCAAACCATTCACCAATCCTGTGGCGATCTTGACCAATCAGGGCAGCGCGAGCACCTCGGAGTTCTTCGCCGGCGGGCTGCAGGCATTCGGACGCGTCGAAGTGTTTGGCACCCGATCAGCCGGCATGGCGCTGGCCGCTGCAATGGACAAACTCCCCTCTGGCGATGTCCTGCTCCACGCGATCTCAGATTACACCACCTCGGCGGGCAACACCATCGAAGCAACCGGTGTCATCCCCGAGCACCCCGTGCCCGTTACGCGTGAAGACCTGCTGAAAGGAATCGACGCCCCCATGCAGGCCGCAGCGGAATGGATCAAGTACAAAGACTAATCTCACCCACCACGAAGTTTACAAAGAACGACCCACGAAAGGATCTCATATGAAACGCAAATCACTCATCAATACCCTGCTCGGAGCATCGATGCTCTGCTCGATCGCTGGCATCGCAACGATATCAACTGCGGCCATCGAACCAGAAACCAAAGAAGCCAAGCCAGAAGTCCACCACGATGCAGAAGCCATCAAGGTCCTCGATGCAAGCATCAAAGCCAGCGGCGGACACGACCTGCTGGGCGCTGCAGAGTCGATCCACACCACCGGATCAATGGTGATCCCGATGGCCGGGCTCAGCGGCACCATGGATGTCTATGCCGCAGAGGGCGGAAACATGATGGTCAAAATCAACATCCCCGGGTTCGGCGAACAACTCACCGGGCTCAAGGATGGCATCGGATGGTCCATCGACCCAATGAGCGGCCCAAAGCTGCTCGATGCTGAACAGGTCGCGGGTCTTGTCGAGCAGGCAGATCCGCAAGCCGCACTCAACTACGAGTCCCGCTACACCACCATCAAGTATGTCGGAGAGACCGAGTTCAACGGCAAGAGCGTTCATCAGATCGACTACATCTCGGCCTCCACGGGCGACGAGTCCACCGAGTACTACTCAACCGAGACCTCGCTACTCGCCGGTTCAATCGCGATCGCAAACTCAGAGATGGGCCCGATCAAGATAACCTCGATCATCGACGAGTACGCCGACTTTGAAGGCGTCAAAATCCCATCCAAGACCACCCAGAAGATGGGCCCGCAGTCATTCACCATCACCGTGGATTCTCTCGAGGTCAACAAGGTCGAGATGAGCACCTTTGATTACCCAGACGCGATCAAGTCTTTGATCCAGGTCACCAAGGAAGACGCTGAAGAAAACGACGGCTGATCATTCCTGCCCACAAAAAGAGTAAAGGGACGGAGGAATCCGTCCCTTTTTCATTTCTAGATGGTGTTGCCCGTCTGCGGTCAGATCACACGAGCCCGAGGATCTCGAACTTCTTTATCCCACGCGGCGCACGGACGCTAACCACCTCACCCACACGCGCTTTCATCAAGGCATCGCCCATCGGGCTGCTCGCGGTGACCTCGACGATTTCGGGATCGCTTGAGCCTGTAGATTCACCTACGAGCCGGTAGAGTTCGACCTCATCATCGCCCACCTCACGGAGTTGAACAGTCGACCCGATGAAGACCACATCCGCTGCTTGGGTTGATTCATTGACCACCTGTGCGGTGCGGATGCGTTCTTCTAGCCGACGGATCTCCGCCTCTTCGAGCCCCTGCTGCTCGCGTGCTGCGTGGTATTCGGCGTTCTCTTTGAGATCGCCGAGCGCCCGCGCCTCACCGATCCGCTCGGTGATCACCGGGCGATTCTTGACCAGCGCTGTCAGCCTGGCTTGGAGGGTGTCTTTTTCAGCTTGGGTAATCACATCCATCGGTACGCTCCTGATAATCGAACAGCCCTCCACTGGGAGGGCCGGGCAAAGTCTAACCGCGCCCCCGCCCCTGGGCCACCTCAAGAGCATGACCAAAGAGCAGCAACGCAGATCCAACGCACCCAATCGCTGCAATCATCCGCCAATGCGACATCTCAACCATCGCCCCTGTCCCCAGCACGCTGCGATCACGGGTCAACTCGAGTATCCCGCTCACCGGGCTCAAGAGCCATCCCACCCGCGGGATCTGCACACCCGCGCTCGTCCCCGCCGAACTCACCAGCCCAACAGCGGGTGCAGCGAGCACCACCGCGAGCACGATCATCATCCACATCCCGCCCGCGATGCCCGGATGGCGCGGCTTTGATCCGATGGACCTGTACGCCATCGAGATCAGCCCCGTAATCACCAAAGCCCATGCGCACAAAAACGCATCAACCGCGAGCACGACCGATACCGACCACCCCGCGAGCACCGGGAACATCTGAGGCAGCACCACCGCCTGCACAGGGATAGCCACGACCACCAGATCCCGCATCCCCCACAGCACGCTGCGGCTCTGGGGCGCAACCTGCGAGAGCCGCACCATGGGCCAGACCACGCCGATCCCAACCGCGGTCGCGATCAGCATCCCCTGCGCCGCCGGGCGGGTGATGGATCGCGAAATCGAATAGGCACCCGACATTGATGCAAACATCAACGCGGTCAATGCCATCAGGTAAACCATCCACATCAACGCGAAGACCCTTGGTTCACCTCGACGGTGCGACCAATCGGCGTGCTTTGAGGGCGGACGCCCGAGCAGATCAAGATCTTGGCTGGTGTGCTGATCCATAGATTCAACCATAGGGCAAGCCTATGTCAGGCGGCACCTAATTGCCTCAACGGGTGAAGCCACTCGCCAGAGGGACGCAGGAGTGCTCTTCGCGTCAGAGAAAAAAAGACACCGCTGCGCAAAAGACTGCGAGCAGTGGCACCCAGAATATGATTGAATGCTGAACCCTCGCACAGAACCTAGTCTTCGCGGCGCATCAGGGTGATGTTGACGCCCCGGATGTCGATCAGTTGAACACTCCCGTCAATGCGTCTGGTCTCGTCGAAGAGCGCAATGAGCCGCCCGATCTTGGTGCTCGTGGTCTGCTCGCCGGGCAGATCATGTCCCGGGCCACCACCCCAGACAATCCGCGTGCCCCGAGTGGTCAAAATACTCAGTGTTCCGTTCTCTCGACCCTCACCGAGATCGATCCCTTCTACCTGCCCGAGCAGCCCCTTCTCACCAAGCAACGCCCTGAGCGCAAGCCCGTCACGGATATCCTCGCCCGCCCATTGCTGACCGAGTTGCGGCATCGAGTTCAACGCATTGACAAAGTAGAACTGGTTGCTCTTCGCGATCGGGTACGCCAGTGGAAGCCGATGCGCATGCAAGTCGATCACCACCTCGGTCGGTCCGGCGCGGACGACCGCCGCGGGGCGGCGCCAATCGACCTTCGCGTGGATCTCGCCGTCTGGTGTCCACCGGATCGTAGGAGTCCCCTCCGCCCAACCGGTGTCGATAAGCACTGTGCCGACTTCTTTGAGTGCCGTGATGTTCAGTGCGCGAGTCCCGACGACCGCTTTGGCGACAAGCGTTTCGATCCTTGATTGTTCGTGGTTGGGCATCCATGACTCGCCGCTCTGGTTGATCGGGAAATCAACGCGGACAACCGGGTCACTCGAGGCCACCATGGTTGCCGCCCGTGCATCGAGCTCACCGACACCCATCGCCGTTCCAACAAAGACCGAAGCCGCGCCGATGACAACCGCCGATCCGATCGCGAGCCGCTTGTTCCGCTCGGTGACCTCGGGATTCTTCTTGTTTGATTTCCGTTTTTTCTTGGCCATCTCGCCCTCTATCTCTCTGGTTCATCGCACGATGCCATCGACACCAGATGCGCGCACAACTCCGCCATATCTCGACCCGCTGCCCGCGACGCCATCGGGAGCAGCGAGCTGCCGGTGAACCCCGGCATCGTGTTAACCTCAAGCAGCATCGGCTCAGACCCATCATCGGGCACCAAAAAATCAACCCGTGCAAGATGACGAACCCCGATCTGTTCACACAATCGCACCGATTGCTCTTGGATTTTTTCGCCCATCCGAGCAGACAAATCAGGGTTCACCGCGTACACCGTGTCCCCCCGGGCGTACTTGGCTTCATAGTCATACACGCCCTCACTCGGCGAAATCTCGACCACAGGCAACGCCCCGAGCCCACCAGAGCGTTCTTCGATAATCCCCACGGTCAGCTCACGCCCAACAATCCGCTGCTCGATCATGTACACCCGACGATCACCCTCGATCTTGCCCAAAGCGTTGACCCAGTCCGGTTGCCCCTCGCATATGTGCAGCCCAACGCTCGAACCCTCGGCAACCGGTTTGATGACCACAGGCATCACGAGTGGGCAGACCGCGATTTCTGGGCGTGTCGCATCGGCGGGATCGAGCACCGCCGCCCTCGGCGTCGGGATCCCGAGCCGAGACGCCAGCAGCTTGGTGCCCATCTTGTCCATCGCGATCTTGGCTGCCCGCGATCCAGATCCGACAAACCGCCGCCCGGCAGCCTCGAGCATCGCCTGCAACTCGCCGCCCTCTCCGAACCGACCGTGAAGCACGGGAAAAATCACCTCGCCCTCAAACGCGGCTACCTCATCCGCGTTCGGGCGATCGACTACGCGGTATTGCGCATCCAACCCCGCTTGCTTGCAGGCTTCGTAAACCGCCCGCGAGCTCTCGAGCGAGACCTCTCGTTCCGCGTCGGGGCCGCCACCGAGCACGAGCACCCGCGTCATGATTCATGCTCCGACCAGATCACCAGCTCACGCTCGAGCTGGAGACCAAATTGATCAAGCACCCGCTGCTCGACGAGCCCGATCAGCTCGATGACCGAACGGGCCTTGGCGTCTTGATCGGTCGTGATGAAGTTGGCGTGCACCGAGGAGACCTGTGCTCCACCAATCCGCATCCGTTTGCACCCCGCCCGATCGATCAGCATCCCCGCGCTGACCCGGTCGCCCTGCGATCCAATCTCTTCGATGTCTTCTGCCAGCACCGGGTTTTTGAAAACGCACCCGGCGGATTTCTCGCTCATGGGCTGGGTCTTGCTCTTGTATTCCATGCACCGATTCCGCTCGCCCTTGAGCTGTTCAGGATCAGCCTGTTCGAGCTCAAAGAGCGCCGAAAGCACGATGAGGTGGTTGAGTCTTGATTGACGGTAATCAAAGTCGATTTCGTTGCGTGCAAAGCGGTGCACCCGCCCGAGCCGATCCATCGCCTCGATCTCAACGAGGTGATCGCAGAACGAGCCAAACGCCCCGCCCGCGTTCATCACCGCAGCCCCGCCGATCGTCGCCGGGATCCCGGTCAGCATTTCCAATCCGCCGAGCCCCTCATTGACACAGCCCGCGATCACCCGCGCCAACGATGCCCCCGAACCCGCGCGAACAAGCCCGCAAGCATGATCGATCTCAACGGTGCGAAAACCGCCGGTCTGCAAAGAAA
The DNA here is from genome assembly GCA_029260265.1 of Phycisphaerales bacterium. Classification (GTDB taxonomy): domain Bacteria; phylum Planctomycetota; class Phycisphaerae; order Phycisphaerales; family UBA1924; genus UBA1924. The sequence goes on along the minus strand of JAJDDO010000024.1, from coordinate 591,341 downwards.
CCACCAGCCCCTCTACGCCATCGTCATCAACCAAGAGGTTTGCACCCTCGCCGAGCATCCGCATCTGGTCGTCCATCTCCAGACACCTGATCAACTCATCATTGCTCTCGGGGCGTGCAAGCATCCGCGCCCGCCCACCGATATGGAACCAGGTGTCGATCGGTGCGTCGTGCTCGATGCCGAGTTGGTGCGCCGAGGGGGTCATCATTCAGAACCCGCTTCGAGGTACCCGCGCCCGACCTTCCACACCGGGCCCGCCCCCATGACCACGAGCAAATCGCCGGGTCTGCAAAGATTTTCGAGCTGCTCGATGATCGCTTCAAACGGATACAGGTGCATCGCGCGCACGCCCTTCTCACGCAGCCGATCGACGAGGTCCGCCGAGCTCACCTTGTGCATCTCGGCCTCCGAATCTCGCACAAAGTAAATATGCGGCACAATCACCACATCCGCGTGCTCGAAGCTCGTCGCGAACTCTTCAAGAAAGAACCGTGTACGAGAATGTTGGTGTGGTTGAAAGACACAAATCAATCGCCCGCCATGCTCGGCGGGGTCCTCGGCGTGGCGCAATGCCCGCAGCGTCGCGTCGATCTCGGTCGGATGATGACCATAGTCGTCATACACACGCACCCCGTCTCGCCGACCAAGCAGCTGAAGCCGACGATCGAGCCCACGGAACGCCCCGAATGATTCCGCGAGTTTGCTCCCGAGTGCCCCGACCGAACGCCCGAGTGCGTAGGCGACCGCGCTGTTGAACGCATTATGCTCGCCCGGCATCCCGAGTGTCCACCCCACACTCGAACCATCCGGCTCGGTAATGGTCAACGCCCCGGTATGCGGGTCGTACCCGATCACCCAGTCGGCTGCGGGGTTGAAACCAATCGTCTCGACCGCGCATCCAAGCCCGGCGGTAATCTCTCGGCGGTGGGCACCGTCGTGAGCGATGATCAGCTTGCCGCCCTTTGATTCCTCCGGGATCAACCTCGCAAACCCGGCGAACGCTTCGACAACCGCGTCGAGCGAGCCGTACACATCAAGATGATCCGCCTCGATCGACGCGATGGAGGCGATCGTTGGGCGGAGATGGTGAAAAGATCTGTTGAACTCGCACGCCTCGGCGATCAACACGCCGGGCTTGCCCTTGTGCGTGCCGACCGGAATCAGATCGGGCCCGACCCGATACCCAACCGCGGATTCAGAATCTCCAAGCGCTCCACCCGCGAGTTGGGCGCATGTTGCGCCAACGATCACGCTGGGATCAATCCCCGCATCGGTCAGTGCGCACCCGAGCATCGCGGTGGTGGTCGACTTGCCGTGGGTGCCGGCGATCGCGATCCCGGTCCGCCCTTGCATGCACACGCCGAGCGCTTCGGGGTAGCTCAAAGCGGTCAATCCCCGGCGGGTCGCTTCGAGCAGCACCGGATGTTCTGGTTTCACCGCAGCGCTGGCGATGACCAGATCGGCTTCCTCGGGCAACGCCTCGGCGGATTCATCAAATCCGACCGAGATCCCTGCATCAGTCAACGCCTCGGTCACCGGCGAGGGGGTCGTATCACACCCAAGCACAGCAACGCCCGATTTATCGATTAGCTGCGCCAACGCCGACATCCCGCATCCGCCGATGCCAACGAGGTATGGGCGAGACGCCCCAAGCTGGATCAGGGCGGTCTGGTTGGCTGATAATGCTGTTTCTTTGGGGTTTTTCACCATACTAGGGTATCGTCTATCCGCCCGATCAGGCAACACAATCCCCAACAAGATCAGCGGTGACGAAACACATAGTTCAGGTAGGGTTTATCGATCTTCTCGCGGAGTTGCTCGAGTTCGCCAATCTGGTGAAGCTGCCCCTTGAAAAAGAAAGACCCATCGTACCCAAGCCCCTCAAGGTACCCGAAGAACTCGCCGTCACGGACCTGATTCTCATGACACTCGAACAACAACGCCGGCTTGTCCTCACGCAACACCCGTTCGCCCCCACGGAAGACCGCCGGCTCGTGCCCCTCGACATCGCACTTGATAAACGCCACCGGGCGATCAAAGTTTGATTCGGCGTACAGATCCAGGGTGGTCACCGGCACGATCAAAGACTGCTCGTCGCCCGTCGGTTCACGCTCGAAGCTTGCCCCGCCAGGGTGGTTCGGCTTACGGACAAGCCTGAGCTCGCCCGGTTCGGTCGAGAGCCCGGTCTGGACGATTTCAAGCCCACGAAACCCGAACGAGCCTTTGAGCTTTTCGAGTGCCTCGACCATTTCCGGCTGAGGCTCGAACGCGACGACCCTCCCAGTTGGCCCGACCTGCTTGTGCATCCAGTACGAATAAATACCCCGATTGGCGCCGATATCGAGTGCCAGCTTGCCGCCCAGATCCTGCTGAAGAAGAAACCGGATCTCATCTCGTTCGGTGCGGAGCCGATACCTCCACGCACGGTGGATCATGTGCCAGTAATCGACGAGGCCGAGCGTTTGGGTCATGCGGTGAGTATACCCGCCTCAATCAAGCCCCCGTGCATACCCTTGGGCATGCTAGACCCCGCCAATATCCTGCCCGGCGAGAAGGAACCAACCACCCTGCCCTACAAGGTTGCTTGTTTGTGTGACCTGCGGGATAAGGACGGGCGGGTGTTGCTATTGCACCGGATAAAGGCACCCAACAAAGGGCTCTGCTCGCCCATCGGGGGCAAGCTCGAGATGGGCATCGGCGAATCGCCCGCCCAGTGCGCCCAGCGCGAGATCATGGAAGAAGCGGGCGTGCATGTCGAGATAAAGGATTTGCACCTCTCTGGGCTGATCGCCGAGACCGCCTTCGAGGGGCAGACCCACTGGCTGTTGTATTACTACCGCGTGCTGGTTCCGGTCGAAGTTGAAGCCGGTCCGATGAACGAGGGCGAGCTGCGCTGGCATGAGGAATCTGAGATCCCAGACCTCCCGCTTCCGATCACCGATCGCGAGATCATCTGGCCCATGGTTCACAAGCACGAGCATTCTGGGATCAATGGGCGCCCGGGTTTCTTTGCGCTGCATATCGATTGCCGGGGCAAAAAACTCACCTGGACCATCGAACAAGAAACCCCGACAGGTCATCCATAGCACAAACAACCTACCGGTTCCCCTCTCGAACAGGAACCTCGTCGGCAATGGCGTTGTATACTCTGCTGTGCATATACACCCCCCCAAAGTGATCAATCGGGGCTTGGCCCTGCTGAGTCTGCTCGCGATCTTTGCATCGCTCACGGTTGCGCAGAGCGCCATCCCCGCTTCACGCCAAGGCGATCGAGTCGCGGTCATCACCATCGAAGGCCCGATCGACGCGATGACCGCCAGAAGCGTCAATCGGCGCATCGCCCAGGCTGAAAATGGCGGGTTCGATGCGATGGTGTTCGAGCTCAATACTCCCGGAGGCGGGCTTGGCGCTGTGCTCGACATCACCGCATCGATCAAGGGATCCTCAATCACCAATACCATCGCGTGGGTGAACCATGATGCGTACTCGGGCGGGGCGATCATCGCGTTGGCGTGCCGAGAGATTGTGAGCTCTTCACCCGCGGCCATGGGCGACGCATTCATCATTGTTCCGCCGACCTTTCAAGATGCGTACAAAACCGGGCGGACGACGCTTCGTGCGTTGACACCCGACGAGCGAACCAAGGCTTTGCCCGTGCTGCTCGCCGATGTCACCGACTCGGCCCGCAGGCATGGGTATGACGAATACCTCGTCCAGGCGATCGTCGTCGATGGTATCGAGCTCTGGCTCGTCGAAGACCCGGACACCGGCGCACGCTACGCGATCAACTTCAACGAATACCTCTTGCTGTTCGATGAAGACCCGCTGAGGGGCAAGCCCATGCTTGCGGGCGCCACCGGCGGGGTCTCTACCGCCCCGGAATCCGTTGAACGACCAGAGCCAAACAGCGACGGCTCGTCGAGCGACGGATTCACACCGCCCGATTATGACCCGAGTAAAGATTTTCAACCCGCGAGCGACACGCTCGGGGATATCGAGCAGGAGTTCAGCAACCCCGAACGCATCGGCGAGCTCGCGTTCGATGTGGCCACCAATCGGCCGGAGTTCTCCGCCAGCGACACCGGCAAGTACCGGATGGTCGCGTATGTCTCCGACGGCACCGCGGCGATCGTTATGCGCGAGGGACAGATGCAAGAGCTCGGATTCTCCTCTGGTGTGATCAACACCGACGAAGAGCTTATGACCTTTATGGGCGCCAAAGAGATGATTCGCCAGGGGGAGAGCTGGTCGGAATCGCTCGTGCGTCTGCTCACGAACCCGTTTGCACGCGGGCTCTTTATCGTGGTCTTCCTCGTTGCGATGTTCATCGAGATGATCGCTCCAGGTTTTGGCTTTGGTGGAACGGTGGCGTTGATCGCCTTGGGGCTGCTGATCGCGCCCGCTGCGATTCTCGGGTTCGCGGGGTGGTGGGAAGTGGTCGCGATCGGCGCGGGAATTATCTTGCTCATGCTCGAAGCGTTTGTCCTCCCCGGTTTTGGCGTGTTCGGGGTGCTCGGGCTGATATCGCTCTTCGGCGGATTGCTGGGCACCTTTATCCCCGCGGGCGGATCGTTCGCAGCGCCCAGCACCCAGCAGGATTTGCTTACCGGTGCAACCACCATGCTGCTCTCGCTGGTCACCGCGGGCGTGGTCATGTGGTTGATCCTCAAGAATATGAAGAGCATCCCGATCCTCGATCGTCTGATGCTCAGCGGCGCGACCGGCGTCAGCGCTGATCCGAGCGGGCACTCGCTGCTCTCGGTCATCGCCCCGCACGCCGACGATATTGCCCGTGTTGGCGATCGAGGCATGACCACGACGCCGCTGCGCCCGAGCGGGCAGGCGGATATCGAGGGCGAACTGATGACGGTCTACGCGGGGATCGGGTACATCGAGCCGGGCACGGCTGTGCGGGTTACGAGCGTGCAGCCGATGCGCATCGAGGTTGAGCCAGACAACCAGGGCTCCAAAGTTGACGATGCCAGAGAGGAGCAAGGCTGATGGAAACCCTGTTGTTTGCCGGCGTCGGATTGATCTTGTTCGGGCTTTTGCTTATCTGCATCGAGGCGTTTGTGCCTTCGGGCGGCGCGATCGGGATCGCGGCGGCGATCTGCGCCATCGCCGGTGTCGTCATCCTCTACCGCTATGACACCATCTGGGGCGTGATCGGGACACTCACCGTGCTGATTCTCGGGCCGATGGCGTTCTTTTCTGCGGTCAGCATGCTCCCCAATACCAGGATCGGGAGAAAGATGATCGGGTCATCTGTTGAGGAAATTGCCAACGAGCACCGCGCCGAGAATCAGAGACAAGATGAGCAACGCGGTGCGCTGCTCGATCAGCATGGGGTCGCGGTGACCGCTCTTCGCCCGGTGGGGATTGTGGAAATCAACGGCTCACGCCACAACGCGATCGCCGCGGGCGGGATCATCGACGCCGGGCAATCCATCCGCGTTGTGCAGACCGATGGGATGCAAATCGCGGTGCGTGCAGACGAATCGCCCGCAGAACCCGCCGGGCATGGTCAATAGGCATATACTTGGGCAGTAGACGGACTACCCAACGGAGACCCACATGTACACACTTGCAGCCATCCCCACAATCGCATGGATCGGCATCGGCGTCGGCGTCATCGTCGTGCTCGTCATCATCGCGATTCTCGCCCAGTATTTCTCGCTCTGGTTCCAGGCATTGCTCTCCAACGCCAAGGTCGGGCTGTTTGATATCGTGGCGATGCGCTTCCGGAAGGTCGAGCCCACCGTTATCGTCAGGCAGCGAATCGCGGCGGTTAAATCGGGGCTCGATATCTCCACCAACATGCTCGAGACCCATTACCTCGCGGGCGGGAACATCATCACCGTCGTTCGCGCGTTGATCGCAGCCCAGAATGCGCGGATCGAGCTGCCTTGGAATGTCGCCACCGCGATCGACCTCGCTGGGCGAGACATCCTCGATGCGGTGAATACCTCGGTGAACCCCAAGGTGATCGATTGCCCAAATCCGAATCTTGGACGAGGAACGATCGACGCCGTCGCCAAGGACGGCATCCAGCTCAAGGCCCGCGCCCGCGTGACCGTGCGGACCAACATCGGGCAACTCATCGGCGGTGCAACCGAAGAAACCGTTGTTGCCCGTGTGGGTGAGGGCATCGTTTCAAGCATCGGCTCGGCCGGTTCACACAAAGAAGTGCTCGAGAACCCGGACGCGATCTCGAAATCTGTGATCGCCCGCGGGCTTGATTCGGGCACCGCGTTCGAGATTCTCTCGATTGATATCGCCGACATTGATGTCGGGACGAACATCGGCGCCAAGCTGCAGGCCGACCAGGCCGAGGCCGACAAGCACCGGTTCCAAGCCGAGGCCGAAAAACGCCGGGCAATGGCGGTCGCCCAAGAGCAAGAACACAAGGCGGACATCCAGAAAAACCAGGCCTTGGTCGTACTCGCCGAGGCAGAGGTTCCCAAAGCAATGGCGGACGCATTCCGCGCTGGCAACATGGGGATCATGGATTTTTACAAGATGAAGAACATCGAGGCCGACACCTCAATGCGTGATTCAATCGCGGGCGAAGAAGACTAATCATCCCGAGATAAAACCAAAGTCCCTCACCACCGGGCGAGATTACTGCTCGTCCGTTTTCTTTGCGCGAGGTTTGGAGAACAAGATCCGCATCGGGATCTCGATTATTGCGTTCGGATCATCTGGATCAATATCGAGCAGCCTCTCGCCCTTCGCACGCCATTGGTAGATCGCTGCGAGCAAAGGCGAGTCGACTTCGAGCATCCCCGTGTCATAGCGTCTTTTACCATCCTTGGAAACCAAGAAATCCGCAGACTTCACCCGACCGTCACGCCCAAACCGGATGATCACAATGGCGTTCTTTGGCATCGCTGCATTGCGGACTGACCACGGGTATTTGGGCTGCTTGGTGATGAGCTCAATGCCGTTGGATACCAGTGGGCGGTGCATCTGGTCATAAACGACATCCGTTGCCATCGCGATGGCTTCTCGCTCGGAGAGTTCGCCGGGCTTGCCCGCGGGCGAATCAACCGTCGGCTTCGCTGGGGGCTCGGGTGCTGGTTTGGCAACGGGCTCCTTGGGCGCGGCGGGCTCGCGCTCGACGGGTGTCGGCTCAGGTGTCGGTTTGGTGGTCGGTTTGGTGGTCGGTGACTCGGGGGACTTGATCTCGTCGGGTCTAGATGGTTCAGGTTCGGGCTGATCGGCTTCGAACGGTTTGGGCACGACGATCTCGGCTTCGGGGGATTCTACAAGCTCGGGAACATCGATCGGTGTCGTCTGCACGGGCGGAGTGGGTTGTTCTGGCTCGGGTTCAGCATCCGTCTGAGTCTCTGGATCTGGTTGCTGCGTTTGGGCGGTCGGCTGGGTATCGGATTGGGCAGAAGGCTGGCTTTGCTGCGGGCTCGGCGATGCGCCGGGGTTGTTGACGAGGGCAGCCTGGTCTACGACAGAGTCGGTTGCCTCGCCGACCTGCTCATTCTCTACCACCCCGAGCCAGTTGATCGTCGCCGAGTTGGACTCATCGATTCCCAATGCCAGATCTTCCTCGCTCGGCTCCATTCTTGTCACGGCGAGATCCTCGATCTCGCTGGCAGCACGCGAGGGCATCGAATCGCCCAACACCCACACCGACCACCCTGCGCCAAGGTGAATCCCAACGCTGAGCACCAGCGCAACGCCAATCACAATCGGTGTTGCGCCCAATCCGCCCTCAACTGATGTTGTGATCGCTTGTGTGCTCATGGCTGATTGGCGCTCGGCTCGGTGTTGGATGTCTCTGGGGCAGCACGCTGACCGATGATGCTGAACGAGCGTATACCCTCGCTGGTCATACGATCCACGAGCCCGATCAGCACGCCCGCGTCCGATCGGGTGTCAACCGCGATCACGATCGGCACCCCTGGGTGCTCTTGCTGGAGCGCGTTGAGACGGGTGATGACCTCGCCGCTGACGACGGATTCGCGGTTGATCAACAATGCACCGTTCTCCGCAATCGCGATAGTGATCGGGACCATCGGCTCGGCGCTCTGCTCGGTGCTGAGCTCGGGCAGCTGGATATCAAGCACATCGGCCCGGACCATCAATACCACCGAGAAGATGAAAAAGGTCAGCAGCAAAAACACCACATCGATCATCGGCGTGATCTCGATGCGCGCATCGGGGATGGTTCTCCGAGCACGACGCATCAGGCGGCTCCCGCGCGGTTCTGAGGTGAGCAGCGGTCTGTATCACGCTCTTGCTCGGCAGCAATCCGCGAATACTCCTTGCCCCCCCATTGCGTCGGGGCCCCGTGCTTGAGATCTCGTGCGGCTTGGGCGAAGATCCGCCCAACGAGCACGCACCCGATCAACACCGAAGGGATGTCACGCAGCCGCGATCGGCTCGTTTTGAACACCAAGACCATCGCAATCGCCCACGAAGCAAAGCCGAGCGACCCAAGGATGATGTTGATCCACCGGGTGCTGGGCTGTGCGAATGCAATCGCGATACCGATGCACACCAGCGAACCGATCGGATACATCAGCCCGGTCATCGGTGCCCGCAGGGCATACCGGCGGAGCCGACGCATCTCGCGGTTGGCTGATTCGGTATAGATCCGTTTCCACCCTCGCTGGAAGCCGCTCCATGATTCATACATCCGGCAGCGCACCATCCGATCGGCGAGCAGCACCGTGCTCTGCATCTCATGCTCGATCACAAGACGGGCAAGCTCGAGGTCTTCAAGAATGGCATCCTGGACCGCCTCGTGCCCGCCGATTTGCTTATAGCTCGCGGTGCGGAAAAGCATGAACTGCCCGTTGGCAAATGCACGCTGATGCTCGTTGTGGCGACGATTGACCTTGGTCAATGGAAACTGGCGTGCGAGCTCAAAGCCGGTGTAGGGCTGAACGATCCGCTCGTACCATGCGTCCGTCGAGAGCGTAGAGAGCAGCGAGAGCAGATCGAGCCCACGATCAAGACCGATCGCGACCGCTGCGCGGACACACGATGGGTCGAACCAGGTGTCCGCATCCGCGAACAGCACCATATCCGAACCTGATGCGTGCTTGGAATCCATGAACCCGCGATGAGCCGCGTGGACCTTGCCCGCCCAACCGACGGGGCATTGGTCGATCTCGATGATCTCGAATCGTTGATCATCACCGATCGCTTCGCGTGCGACGCCTGCGGTGTCATCCGAGCAACGATCGAGCGCGAGCACGACGCGGAGCCGGTCGTAGTCTTGGGATCTGAGCGACTCAATCAGGGTTGCGATGTTCCCGGCTTCGTTGTGCGCGGGGATCACCACACAGACATGGGCGGTGGGCGGAGATTGCTCGGCGAGCTCGATCCCCGCCCTCGCGGTCGGGAACCGCCGATGAGCCGAGATGACAAAGCAGGTAACGGTGGACCAGTACACCATGCTGAACACCGCGAGCACGCTGAGCGAAATGATCAAAATGTCCATCATCAGGGTGGGCATCTGCCACAAGGATAGGGGCCCGGGGGATAAACTCCTACCATGACGGGCCAAGACAACCCTGCAAAGCCGAATCCATTTGCTGCCCGCGAGCCTTCAATCCGGGCTCCGATCGCGTCAACACCCGATCGGGCGTCGTATCCGATCTATGAGATGGACGCGGATTCTTGTCGATTGCTCGATGAGATCTGCCTCACCGAGTATGGCATCTCCGGGATTGCCCTGATGGAGAACGCCGGCGCGGGGCTGTGTAAGCATGCGATCGAAATGCTCGGGGGCATCGCAAATCCACGCGTCGAGATCTATTGCGGCCCGGGCAACAACGCCGGCGATGGGCTGGTGCTTGCCCGACGCCTCGCCAACTACCGGATCAACCCGAAAATCCATCTTCTGATCGATCCGAACTCATATACCGGCGATGCCGCGACCAATATGCGGATTGTGACCCGCCTCGGGCTCGATGCTGAAGTCTTTGGCCCTGTGACCACTGACAAAGCATCTGATCTTGAGCCCATCGCTGCCGACACCCTGGTCGTCGATGCGATCTTCGGCACCGGGCTCAAGCGTGCACCAGAAGGCATCAGCAAGCTGATGATTGAAGCCATCAACGCCAAGCGGAAACTCGGTGCGCAGGTTCTCGCTGTCGATGTGCCCTCCGGGTTTGATGCCCAGCGAGGCCAGCCCTCCACCCCGTGCGTACAGGCCGATCGGACAGTCAGCTTGGCAGCACTCAAATCCGGGTTCACCGCCCTGCACGCCCAAGGACTGCTCGGTCATGTGGTGGTCGAGGACATCGGCATCCCGATTCAGGCGATGAGTCGGCTTGGCAACCTGGTCCAATCGCCCAGTGCCGGAATAGCCGATCAAAGCGGCAATTTGTAGCCCATCGCCCCACCGAGCCGCTTTGGGTTCATAGAATCATCTATGCGGATACCGGTGGAACTATCGAGGATTCTGATCTGTGAGCACACCGGTGCCCAGATGATCGAGCTGCGCGAGCTTGATCCGATCTGCGGGCAGGCGCGATGGTTCCCGATTGTGATCGGGACCATCGAAGCGTTGGCCATCCGCGACGGCGCCACCGAAACCGAGCACGCGCGCCCGCAAACCCACGAGCTGCTCATTTCCACAATCAACGCCCTCGGCGCCACGCTGATCAGCATCTCGATTAACTCGCTCGAGCACGGCACCTTCTACGCAACGCTCGATCTGATCGATCGGACCGGCGAATCCGTTGAGGTTGATGCCCGACCATCCGACGCCATCGCGCTGGCGGTGCTCGATGGTGCGGATATCTTTGTCGAAGACAGCGTCCTCGAGCTCGCGGGCATGGGGATGATTGACGAAAACGAACGATGAACACACTCAACGAACAGTTCGACACCGGGGTCGCCGCGCCGGCGTTTATGACGGGTGATATCCCGGGCACCAAGGGGCTGCTCAAGCAACGCGACGAGGATTTCTTTGTTGAAGAAATCCCGCTGTACCAACCATGCGGCGAGGGCGAACACATCTACCTCTTCGTAGAGCGCCACGGGCTTTCGACACTGCAGATGCGTGATGCTTTGGCGAGGCATTTCAATGTCAAACGCCACGCGATCGGGCACGCCGGGCTGAAGGACAAGCACGCGCTGACGCGCCAGGTCTTCTCTGTTCACACACCGGGCAAAAAACCAGAAGACTTCCCCAGCTTCGAGCACACCAAGGCACGGATCCTCTGGGTTGATCTCCATAAGAACAAACTCAAACGCGGACACCTCAGCGGCAACCGCTTCGCCATCAAGGTCCGGGGCGTCAGTCCGACCGCGGTGCTCAACGCGAAGCGGTCACTCGATCGATTGGCCGAGCGGGGTGTGCCGAACCGATTCGGACCCCAACGCTTTGGGTACCTCCAGAACAACCATCTTGTTGGACGCTCGATGATGCTCAACGATGCGCAGAGCACGCTGGATCTGTTACTCTGCCCGCACGAGGGTTCGCCGAAGGGGCAGATCAAAGCGAGGCAGGCTTACGCGGAGGGCGACTTTGCCCGCGCGTCTGAGTTGATGCACAAGGTGTTCAAGGTCGAGTATCGGGCATTGCAAAGGCTTGCAGATGGCGCGACTCCTGAGCAAGCGATCCTCGCGATCGACCCCACCGCAGCGGGCTTTTATGTTTCATCTTTCCAATCCGCGATCTTTAATCGCGTGCTCAACGAGCGGGTTCTCGGGGGGAGCGTGGGCGAGTTGGAGCAAGGTGATCTGGCCTTTGTGATGAAATCGAGGCGGAGCTTTGCCGTGACAGACGCCGAACTTGCAGATCCTGAGTTGATCGAGCGGCTTCAAGGATTCGAGATATGCCCCTCAGGACCCATGTGGGGCACTTCTATGCTGGTCGCGGGCGGTGAAGTTGGGAATCGTGAACGCCGAGCCCTTGCAATCTCGGAGATCACGACAAAAGATATGGAGTTGTGTGAAGCCAGGGACGGGTTCACTATGATCGGAGGCGATCGTCGTCCGATGCGGATCCCGGTGATCGACCCCGATGTCGAAGCCGGCGCTGACGAACACGGGTTGTACATCCGGTGTGCGTTTGATCTGCCTCGGGGTTCGTTCGCAACAACCGTGATGGATGAAATCATGAAGGTCACTGGAAACGAGGAGCGTGCAGATGGGGCATGATATTCGATTAGTCTGCTTTGATTGGGGCGGCGTGCTGCTGAAGATCTGCAGGACCTGGGAAGAGGGCTGCCAGGCGGCGGGCGTGAGTGTCTGCAATAAAAAAGCAGCAAAGAAGTGCATGAGCAAGCTCGACGAGCTCTCAAAGCGATACCACACCGGGCAGATGAGCGACAAGGCTTTTTTCCGCAACATCTCCAAGGCTTCCGATGATCTCTACGACCCCGACCAGGTCCGCGCGATCCACGAGGCATGGCTGCTCGAAGAGTTCCCCGGCGTGCACGACCTCGTCGCCGAGCTCAACGCCCTGCCCACGGTCTCCACCGCGTTGCTATCCAACACCAATGCGTTGCACTGGGCGAGGCGTGAAGAAGAGTTCACCGTTGCCTCCACCATCGAGCATCAGCACGCAAGCCACCTGTTCGGACTTGCCAAGCCGGATGACAAAATTTTCGCAGCCTTCGAACGCCGCGTGGGGTGCATGGGCGATCAGATCCTGTTCTTTGAGGACACCGAGGCCAATGTAGAGGCCGCCCGCGAGTTCGGATGGTGCGCCGAACTGATCGACCCGCTGGGTGATCCTGCGATGCAGATGCGCAAGCACCTCAGCACCTATTGCGTGCTCTGAATCAATAATCTGATTCAATCGATCTTGACTGCGATATTCAACTGAACAGTGCGCGGCTGCTGGCATGCGGTATCTGTGCACGCCTGGTAGCTCAGCCCGATCAACGGCTCGCCCGGGTTCACCCCGACACCGGATGCCTTCTCGACCGCAACCGTGAACTCGATGCGTCCGGAATGCACATTGATGGTGCCCACGGTATCAACACCGTACTCCACGCCCGGAGGATAATCGGCGTACACCGCGATCCCCGAGCCGCTGATCAATCCAACACGCATCGGCACGAGCAACGCCGCCGATTCGCCCTCGCCCGGATCCGCCGCGATGATGTGGAAACCAGCATCGATTTCGATCGCCACCGTGAACTCCGCCGGCGTGTCATCTCCAACCGTGATCTCGTCGGTGTCGACAAACACATGGACCGCGCCCTGCTCTTGCTGCTCTTCGCTTCCTTCAACTTCATCATCGAGAAACTGGTACCGATCGCCGATCATCTCCCTCATCCCCAGCATCGCGAGCAGTTGCCGCGTTGAGTTGATCACCCCGATCCCGTTGCGGGCGATCGGCGATGACATCGAACGCAACGCCCCCACCGCCCGATCGATCCATCTGTCATCCTCGGTCAGCTCTGCAAGTTCGACCAGGTTGGCGAACATCACGCCGATCCCCGAAGGCACCGCGCCGTCATACACCGAACGCGAACGGACGAAAAGATCATCGCGATCCGCGCGCGTGTCGTGGTACCCGCCGTCCGCGTCGCCGAACATTTGATGGGCTTGCTCCATCAGCTCGATCGCTCTTGGCAAGGAAGAGCCATTTCGCGAGAGCTTCGATCGATGCAGCGAGAGCAGCCCCTGCACGCACATTGCATAGTCCTCGAGCACGCCCGGGATCTTTACCTTTCCATCGCGGTATGCCCGTGCAAGCTGCCCGTTCTCGGTCCTCATGTGGGTGTACAAAAACTCGCCCGCGTGCTCAGCGGCCTCGATGTACCTTGGCTCATTCAACGCCTCGCCGCCCGCGACCAGACCCGAGATCATCATCCCGTTCCATCCGCACAAGACCTTGTCGTCAAGCCGCGGCTGCTTGCGTGCCTGTCGTGCGGCATACAGCTTGGCGTTCACCGCGTCAAGCCTTTCGACGAACGCCTCATCACTCATCGCCATCGTTGAAGCAACCTGCCCCGGTCGAGCATCGATGCGGAGCACATTGCGGGCGGGTTCGTCTGGATGATGCGGATCTTGAAAGTTCGTGCCCGCATCGAGCCCGTACACCCTGGCGGCAAAGCCCGCATCCGCCCCGAGCACCCCGTCGAACTCGCCGTGCATCCACAAGTAGTTAAGCCCCTCACGCCCATCGACCTCGGCGTCTTGCGCGCTGAAGAACCCGGTCGCGCCGGGCTCGCCGGGCCCGCTCATCTCATCGAGAACATAATCAAGCGTTCTGCGGACAACCCGCGCATAGAACGGGTCGTTGTAGATCTTGCTTGCGCGAGCATACACATGGGCGAGCTGCGCGTTGTCATAAAGCATCTTCTCAAAATGAGGCACGAGCCAGATCGCATCGGTCGCATACCGGTGGAACCCGCCACCGATCTGGTCATTGATCCCGCCGAGCGCCATATTGTCCAGCGTGGTCTTGAGCACCGCGTCGATCTGCTCAACGGTTTCATCATTGGTGACCGCCCGCATATCCATCAAGTACTCGAGGTATACGGGCTGCGGAAACTTGGGAGCATCGCCGAACCCGCCGTTGGTGCGATCAAACCGCTGGAGCAAGCCCGCGGTCGTCCTTGTAACTTGTGCCCGCCCGACCGCGACCGGGTCATGCGAACCGGCAACCTGCTCTTTCACAGCTTGCGCAATCGAATCGGCCTGCTCAACAACCTCGTCATGGCGATCCCTGTACGCCTTTGAAAGTGAATCAAGGATCTGCCCAATCCCCGGACGCCCGTACCGGGGCTCGGGCGGGAAATAGGTCCCCGCGTAGAACGGTTTGCGAGACTTCGGTTCCAAGAATACGCTCATCGGCCAGCCGCCCGAGCCCGAAAAAATCTGGGTCGCCGCCATGTATATCTCGTCGACATCCGGGCGCTCTTCACGATCAACCTTGATGCATACAAACTGCTCGTTCATCTGCTGCGCGATCTGCTCGTTCTCGAAGCTCTCGCGTTCCATCACATGGCACCAGTAACAGGTCGAGTACCCGATGCTGAGGAAGACGGGAACACCTCGCTCGATCGCTTCGGCGAAGGCCTCATCAGACCAAGGCCACCAATCCACCGGGTTGTGCGCATGCTGAAGCAAGTACGGCGAAGATTCGTCCGTGAGCGCGTTGGTAAACTTGTGGTCGGCGAGCGGGTCGATGGCAGATTCTGGTGATGGCATGTGCAAGTCTATGCGATCCGAGGGGCGGATCAGGGAGCCTCGCCGCCGGCAGAAACCGGATCAGCGTCTGCGGATTCAATCTTCAACTCCGCCCTGATCCACCGGTCGATCCGTCCGAACTGGGTGGGCAATGCCGCGAAGATCAGCTCATGCCCGACCGGGTACTGCCATCGCTCTGGTCTTCCGAGCGCGTCGTACAGATCAACCCCTCGCTTGGCGGGCACCGCCTTGTCGTTTTTGGCGTGCAGCATGAGAACAGGGATATCGCGCATCTCGGTCGCCGTCATGATCGGATCCAGCTTGGCCGTCTTGAGGTACGCCTCGCTGAGCCCGAGCAGGATATCACGGGTGGCTTTGCCATCGATGCGATCGGTTGACGGATCAAAATCGAAACGCACCGCGTCGATCATCTCTTTGTAGCTCGACATCGCGGTAATCAGCATCGAGTTGGCGCCGCCCGCGACCAGCACGCCGGCGTCATACCGATCGGGCGAATAGGCGTACACCGTTGGCAGCACCATCGCACCGCCCGACATCCCCAAAAGCACTACCGGATGCTGATGCAACTCGGGGGAAGACTCAAGCACATAGTCGAGCGCCGCATCAACCGCGTAGGCGCACTCCGCGGTCCGCTGGTCGTAGACGCGGGCAACCTCAGCGGCGATCTCGCCCGTGCGCCCTTCCTCGACCGCGACACGCTTGTGCGCCGTGAATCCCGACGGTTGCGACATCATCCGCAACACCGCCCACCCCTTGTTCTGGAAACTGACCTCCGCCCCGTCGACCACAGGCCCGGGGGTGCCGAACATACCCGGAAGAATCACCAAGGTCCCGATCAACGCTTCCGGATCTCGGGGCGACGAGAAGGTAAACCAGGTTCGCTCGATCCGAACCATATCCTGATCGGTGCCGCCCTCGACCTTCTGCGCGCTGACAAACTTGAATGCCATCTCTGGCTCACGCTTGGGCTCGCCCGGTTGATCCTTCTCAACCCTCGGCACAAACACAAAGCTCCCGGGGGCTTCGGGTCTGAACTTGAACCCGGCATCAATACCGACAGCCCGGGCGAGATCGGCGGCGTCCGCGTATTCGATCTCTGTTGTGCGCATGTTGTGATGGCGTCCAAGCCGTGCCGAACGAAACTCGGTCCACGGTCGATCAAGCTCAAGAATCACACCCCGCGTTTCAGGTTTATCGCCCCAACGCGTCGGCCAGCGAGATTCCGCATCGGATGCATCCTCAGCCGCGATTAGCTGAGTGGTCGCGGCATCTTCGCTCGTAGATACCTGAGGTTCCGCCGACTCGATAGTGAGCATCGAAGCCTGTACCGATCGACATCCGGGCAATACTGCGATTGTCCAGAAGAGAACCGCAGCCGTCGTGGCAACCCGTGGCGTCGACGCGGGCCAAGATTCCTTAGAAGATGAAAAAATGAGCACAAGAACCTCCAATGAGCACGAAAATCTGTCTCCCCGGTGCATCCGAGGCATCAAGACGGTCGATGATACTGCAATGATACGACCATACCGTATCCGCTGACTCGATGCTGCTCGATCAAGAGAGAACCCGATGAACGCTGAGGATGTTCCCAATCCTGAAAACAACCCAATTCCTGTGCCGATGATCCGGTGCGGGCTCGGGGGGGTGCTCATGGGGCTTGCCAACCTTGTGCCCGGGATATCGGGGGGCACAATGCTCGTTGCCTGCGGCATCTACACCCAGTTCATCGACGCTGTCTCAGACATCACCCGGCTGCGGTTCTCGAAGAACGCCGTGCTCACACTTCTGATGGTGGTCATCGGCGCGGGCATCGCCATCGGTGGGTTCGCGAGCACCATCCATTGGGCGCTGGTCCATCATCGATGGATCATGTTCTCTTTATTCATCGGACTCACGCTCGGCGGCCTTCCGATTCTGTACAAAATGGGCAAGCCCATCGGCAAGGACACCTTCGCCGGGCTCGGCATCGGCGTGATCTTGATGGGCACGCTGGTCATCTTGCAAGAATCAGGCGCTTCGGGCATCGGGCTGACTGGGCCAATCGGTTTCATCATCGGTGGAGCAGCCGCGGCCAGTGCGATGATCTTGCCCGGTGTATCGGGCGCATTCCTGCTCTTGTTGCTCGGGCTGTACACGCCGATCATCGAATCAATCAAAGAGACCATCTCCGCAATGATGGACGCCAATATCTCAGGCGTTGCCGATCAGCTCGGTGTGATCATCCCAGTCGGCATCGGGGTGCTGGTCGGCGTTGGCGTGGTGAGCAATGCCCTCCGGTGGGTACTGCACAAGTATGAACGGATCACAATCGGGGTATTGCTCGGGCTGATTCTCGCCGCCCCGGCCGGGCTGTACCCATTCCGCGAGGGCGTCCCTCCAGAGGTCGGCGACACCATCAAGGACACGCTGATCACAGAAGAGAACCTCGCACAGATGCAAGCACCAGAGGAAGCGAAGGACTGGAATCAGCAGCTCTTTACCCCAACCACCGGGCAGGTCATCGGCTCGCCCCTGCTCATCGTCCTCGGAGTCGCCTGCACGATCGGCATCGCCCGCCTCGGGCGCGAGCGGAAGTGATCAATGAGTATCGACTCCGTTTGTAAAATCATTCAAGGCACTGCTGCGCCGAAGATAACGAGCGGTGGCCGCTGGATTTTATCTACTCATTCAAAGCAGGCTTGAGCCACCCGCCGATCGGCTCGCGCTTGGCCCGGCTGATGAGTGTGAGCATCACGATCCCACCGATCACCATCAGGGCAGAATAGAGCTGTCCACGGGTGACCATACCGAACTGAGAAACATCGGCATCGGGCAGACGGACGAGGTCCATCGGAATCCGCCCAAGCCCGTAGACAATCAAGAACCAGGCACCAATGACACCAGGGCGTCTCGGCTTGATCGCAACAATCCAGCACACGACCAAGACCAAGAGCCCATCAAACCCGGCCTGCATCAACTGCGTCGGATACCGCGCCGCGATCAAAGGCTCGAGCTGCACCTTGAGCCCGGTGTCGCCCTTCTGGATCAGCTCGACGACCCGCGCGAACCCGGACTCCCAGTACTCCTCACCTGGAAGCATGTGCTGCATCGAGAGCTCGATGATCGCGCTCATCTGTTCGGGTGATTGCGTGTGCTGGTCCGCATTAAGATCGAGGATCTCTTGCGGGTACCGAACCGCGTACCACGGCGCCGGTTGCCCGGGGCGTGCAATCACCTTGCCGAGCAGTTCACCATTCACGAAGTTGGCGACCCGCCCAAAGAACAACCCGATCGGGCCGATCAGGCTCGCCATATCCATGACATGCATTGGCGAGCATCGACCAATCCGCCCGCCCTTTCCGTCCTTGAATCCGCGGGAGACAAACCAGCACGCGAGCATCACGCCCAAGATGCCGCCATGCGAGGACATACCCCCATTGTTGATCGCCAGCACCCCCCACCAAGGCGCATCGGAAGTAAAAGTGATCAACAGCGCGGGCTGATAGAGGAACACATACCCCAGCCGCCCGCCAAGGATCACACCGAGCACCAGATACATGATCGCATCGCCGGTGGCTTCAAGCGGAATCTTGGTCGCGTTCCGCTTGGAGAGCATCCGCAGCAGCAGGTACGCACACAGAAACCCGAACACATACGCCAACCCATACCACCGAATCCCAAATTCGGGCGTGAACTGGATCACAAACCGGGGCAGGTCATGGAACCACCCGCCAAGATTCTGAGCAGGGGTCAGCATGTGCACTCACCTTCGAGCACCCCTGCGGGCACCACTGGAACCGTGATCCCGAAGAATCGTTCGGTGTTGGCATCGATCTGGGCGTGGAACTCATGAAACGAAACGCCGCGGGCTCTGGCAACGAACTCGGCGGTGTACCGGGCAAACGCGGGCACGCACGGACGCACGCCCCGCTTGGGCATCGGCGAGAGGAAGGGCGCATCAGTCTCGATCATGATCCGATCACTCGGCACCATCTTGGCTGCGTCGGCAACATACGAGGCGTTCGCATAGGTCACCACCCCTGTAAACGAAACGCTCGCGCCAAAGTCCAGAACCTTCGTCATATCCTCAGGCGTGCCCGTGAAACAGTGGAACACAAACCGCTCGGGGCGGACGGTGGATTCTTTCAAGACCGGGATCAGATCATCAAACGCCTCTCGGCAATGGATAATCACCGGCTTGTCGATCCCCCCCCGAACACACGATTCGATGCATGCCAACTCATCGGCGAGCACCCGGCGTTGGGTCTCGATCGGGGGCTTGGAATAGTGGTTATCCAGCCCCATCTCGCCGAACGCAACGCACTTGGGATCCGCAGCGATTGTCCGCACCGCGTCCCAATCATGCGGCCCCTTATCCGCATACAAAGGATGCACCCCGGCCGTGCACCAGACATGCTCATGTTCTTGGGCGACAAGCAACGCATCGTGAGAATCCACGGTGGTGGTGGCGATTGAGATCGCCCCCATCACGCCCGCCGAACGGGCCTGAGCGAGCACCTCGTCGATCCGCCCGGCGTAATCTGCGAAGGTCAGATGGCAATGTGTATCAATCACCCCGGAATATAGCACGCCGACGCCCCCCGGTGGGGCTTGGCAGTATGATGACTCATCATGGATCACCTCGAAACACTGCCCCGACTCCCCATCCGCCCGAACAATGCACACAAGGGCGTCTTTGGATCCGTTGCGATCGTCGCCGGCGCATCGGGCTCGATGCCCAATCACCCACGGATGCTCGGGGCCGCAGCCCTGTGCGCACAAGGCGCAATCCGCGCCGGCTGCGGGCTCGTCCGCATCGCAACACCCCAGCCGATACTTGACGCGGTCTTGACCATGTGCCCGTTTGCGACCGGATATCCGATGGCCGTAGGGAATGATGGCGACCTGATCGCCCATGAAGCCGCCCCGATTCTTGATGGGTTGCTCAACTCCAACAATGCGTTGGTCATCGGTCCGGGCATGGGCATCGGCGACGGGGTCTCCAAGGTCGTCCTGCGGGCGATCGCTCAAGAAGACACGCCCATTGTCCTCGATGCAGATGCGCTCAACTCCCTAGCGGGCGTACCCGAGTTCACACAGGATATGCGGGCGCCATGCGTGCTCACGCCGCATCCGGGCGAAGCCCTGCGGCTCGGCGAATCGATGGGTTTGCAACTGGTGCCCGCAGGGACTGATGATCAACGCCTCTCGGCGTGCACTCAACTCGCCCAACGCCTCGGGTGTGTTGTGGTGCTCAAAGGCGCGCGGACCGCGGTCTCTGATGGGCACCGCGCATGGGTTTGCCAGCGTGGGCACCCGTGCATGGGTGTTGGCGGGTCGGGCGACGCGCTCGCGGGAATCATCGGGTCATTGATTGCCCAGTTCTGCCCCGATCAGCAGCTCGACCTCTTGCAGTGCGCTGCGATCGGTGTGCAAGCCCACGCCATCGGTGGCGAGCGATGGGCCGCAGCGAACGATGCTACCGGGGGCATGATCCCAACCGAGCTGTGCAAAAAAATCCCCGCAGTGCTCGAAGCCATGCGGGGCGAATCCTGAATCAGTGCAGAACCGGATCAGTCGTTTAGTCTCGGTGCAGCGCTGGTCACCAGGCGGATCGTCGGCGTATCGAGCTTGGTCGCGATCGCGGCATCTTGCAGATCGTTCGGGTTGATGATCAGATCAATCGTGACCCGCTTGAGCCTCGGCCCGACCTCATACTCCATGTCAAAGCTCAGATCCTGCAGATCGGCCAGCAGCGGCGCCTCTGACGATGATTCAAAGACCCCACCGACATTGGTTGTCACCACATACCAGAGCTCAAACAATCCTTCACCCGCCGGAGCGTCGCGCCGTTCGAGCCGGGTGATCCGAACGATATCGTTGGCTGGATCGCGGAATGAGACGAACTCGATGAAGTCTGACTGAATATTCGGCGTGGTGATCGGATTGATCGGGTATGGACCAAAGTCCTCACCCGTTCGGACCATCGCTGTCAGTCGCTGCATGACAATCCGCGCGACCACCTGCGTCGAAGCGCTCTCCGAGGTCGCCTTGTACCCCTTGAACGAAGCATCGAGTGCGCCCATCGTCGCGGTCAACAGCGTTGCGGTGATGGTCATCGCGATCAAAACTTCGATCAGTGAGAACCCACGCCGAACCCGGCTTTGTTTTCCGGTTCTCATATCGAGCCCTCCTGGTAGGTGCCTCGGACGGGCGGCATAGACAAGGGGACCAGAAGCCCGGCAGGCAGATCCATGTTCGGATCATGATTGATCCGGATCTTGCCAAACCCATTAAACGGGATCGGCGTAGAACCGGCGGGCTGTGGCTCGTCGAAAGGAACATCAACCAGCCCATCGCCATCGATGTCGTATCCAACAATCCGGACGCCTCCCACGATCGGCAAGAGCGCAGGATCGATCGATTCAAAGTCGCCATCGCCCTCCCCGAAGTACCCGAGCGAAGCGTTGAACCCCGCGGGGTTACCGATGGGCACGCCAAAGACATCCACCAGCGGTCCTTCACCAAAGTTCGGATCAAAGGTCAACAGCAGTGCGCCGGTGATATCGGTATTCCCGCGTGCGTCGAGCACGCCGGCGATGATCGCGCCTTGCAGCCGAACATCCTGGTCCGGAGGCGAGTTAAATGTCCCGATATCCACCGAGTAGTTCGGCAGCATCATCGAAGAGGTCAGGATCGCTTCCATATCAGCAGTATCCGGATTCAGGAACCCGTTGTTCGGCTCGGTCGGGTGCACGGTCGTGAACTGGGTCGCGCCGGTGAACTGTATCTTGTTGCGAACCTGGGTGTATCCAGTTGGGGTATCAGAAACGATCGAGCCGACAAACAGGCAATCATGGAACCGGAGGTTGTTCGAGTGGGTCTTGGTATCAGTCACACGCTTGCCCGCGATCACGATCGGTGCCGGAAGCGTGTCGTACGCCGCGCCATAGGTTCCGATTTCGGACTGCGGCACATCACCCTTATCCAATGGTGAGATCCCCAGAACCGTCATCAGAATGTTCTCGGTAGGTGGAATCGCGGTCGCTGGAAGCATCGGCGGCGCATTGCTGGCATCCTCGCCGGCGTTGTCGCCGTAGACATACCGTGGGTACTTCGGTGTTGGAACACCGCCGGCATCAAACTGGTTCACCCCGTACTCTTGCCAGAGCGGGTGGGTATTGAGTGCACTGGTTCGTACATACGACGAGCCGACGAAGGTGCAGTTGATAAACAGCCCATTGAGCCCCATCGGGATCTGCACATTGCGGAACACAAAGTTCTCGAACACCGGACGCCAGTACACATCCGAGTAACTCGGTGAGTTGAAGGGCGATTTTTCATAATACGCCCACGCCGAGTTGTCTGGCAGCCCGTCATGGTTGGCGTCTGACCAGATTGGTGAGAACTGCGGAAGTGAAGTGTCCGCGGAATTCATGCCAAGGGTCCATATCTGCAAGGTCGCCAGGTCAGTACCAAGCTGGCTTGCGATTTGATCCCAGAAAGGATCGCCATCTGCAGCGCTGATCAATGCGTTCTCGGTATCGACAAAGCTCGAAGACGAGATGTCAGGCAACTCAAGATCATCGGCGTCAAAGCTCAGAGGCGAATCATCATCATTGGGGTTGATCGGGCCGCGAAGATGATCGCCGATCGGACCCTGCGCAGCTTCCCATGCGGAAGCATTCGCCCGGAAGGTCAACGACCCGGAAACCTTGGCGTATTGATCCATCACATCGATAAACCCATCTCGCCACCCGAGTTGCTCGTCGGAATAGAGCAAGTGAATCTGGTCATAATCCGCGGGATCATCAACCAACGGGCTGTATCTCTGGTCGCCGTCGGAGTCCACAAAGCCGGAGATCCCGTTGTTGTTGCGATCTGGATGAGCACCGTCGATAAGCAGCGCGAGATCCTCATCAATCACCGCCCCGCCCGCGCCGACGAACTCGGGCGCCTTGAGTGCGATCCCCGCGAGCGTGCCATCAATCAGAGGCTGCGAGAGGGTGACGCGGTTGTCACCATCTACATCATAGTGGCGGATAAAGATATCCATCTCGTCCAGATACCCGTCGTTGGTCGCGTCATTGAACGCGCCATCATCGCCGGGTGTTCCATCGAGATCGACATCCGCGGGCAATCCTGCGCCCTCGATCGGATGCCCGAACCGGAGCCGGTTGTCACCGTCGACATCCGCCGCCGCCAGAGCGGTCCAGAAGAGCGTGATCTTGGTATCCAGGTCTGCGTCGAGCCCGATGAAGTCTGAACGCATAACGATCGGATCGCCGAACTCGAAATCAACCTCGTCAAACCGTGCACCAAGGTCTCCATCGATGAGTACATTTTTACCGATCAGGATTTTCGAGTGCGCGATGATCGCCTGATCGACGGTCTTGGCGACCTCAAAATCGCGGGTGATGGTGCGCCGGATCGGGGCGCTGTTGCGTGTAAAGTCGTAAACGATCCCCTCAGAAATCACCCGAATGTACTTGCCTCCCGCCAATGGTGCGTACCGGATCTGGAACGCCGGAGGCGGGTTGGTGGTGTCCGGATCCGGCCAGCTCTCGATGAGCACCGCGGGCGTATTCACCCAGTAGGTCGAACGATACACACTTGAATCAACCCCACCCGGTGCGGCGTTGATCGCAGGATCCGTGATAAACCCGAGCCCGGCCAGAATATTGACATCCGCGTCATGCGCGTTGACCAGACTCTGCGCGATGCCTGTCGGCAGGCTTGCTTCCGTGTACCCGTCATATGGGGGTGAGACGGTGTAGTCGCCGATGGTGCCCGCATCGCCGGTCCACAACGCCCACGAGAGATCAGAATCCATCTTGCTTTTGGAAACCACGAACCGCGATGCGGCTTCATTGAGCCGATGCTCCGCGACCGCCATCCCTGTCTCGGCGGCACTCATCGCACGCATGACCTCAAGGTGGACCTTGGCCGTTTTGATATTCCCGGTCGACACCGTCGCCATCGCAGCGACAAGTGATCCAAACAGAATCAGGAACATCATCGAGAGGACCGACGCAACACCTCTTCTTGATTTGAGGGTGAATCGACGACGCGATGGGGTTTTTTTCGTACGCATAAACCAGCCTCCAACGAGCATCAAGGGATCACCCAGACAACCTCGGTCACGAGATTCGGATTCAGATCATTCGCCCCCTGGTAAAGCACCTGCACGGTCACCCGCAGCGGGTACTCATCGACTTCGCGTCCCGGGAACGATCCGTTGGGCGCTTCAAAGTACCGATCGGATACCGCTGAGCCGGTGTTAAACGGGTTGATTTTTTCAACAAAGATCCGCTGGGTCCATCCGGACATTGCCTGCCCGGTGAAGGCCTCGTCAACCGTGGAACCCAACTCGGTGCCATCGACCATGATCTCGGGGATGACTTCGCCAAAGGCGTTGATCGGCCCGGGCAGATCGCCGTCGTCGAGCCCCGCGGTCCCGATATCGCTGAACTCCAAGCCGTCGAAGTCATCGATATCATCGAAATCACTCACGGTGGTCTCGCCGGTATCGGGACCCCATCCGATCAGGGTATCAGTGTCCTCATCAATATACAGCCCATTGACCGGATCATGCTTGGGCAGGTTCCGGGTCAGCTCGCGGACCTCATTGGCAAGGAAGGTGGCGCTCGCTGCGTGATTGGACCAGAGGTTTGAGGTGATAAACGAGGACTGTGCATCAACCATCGCAAGCACACCGATCCCGATGATCACCGTCGCCATCGAGGCTTCGATGAGCGTAAACCCGCCCTCCGCCTTGCGAAGTTTTCGAGAAGTTGGTTTTTTCGCGTGCATCACGCATTCCTCCTGACGCATCCGCGTCGAGCATCCTGATCGTCATCCCAAGCGTCCATTACGAAACGATCTGGCTCATCTTGAAGATTGGAAGGATGATCGCCATGGCGATAAACCCGACGACTGAACCCATTAGGATGATCATGACGGGCTCGATCATTCCGGTAACCGCCTTGATGTTGTCCTTGAGCTTCTGGGCATAGAACACCGAGATCTCATCGAGCACCTCGCCGAGCTTACCGGACTCCTCGCCCGCGGCCACCATCTGCACCACCGATTTGGGCAACAGCGAGCTGCCCTGCATCGGATCGGCGATCTTCCGCCCTTGTTTCACCGAGGTATGCACCTTGCGCCACAGGCCCTCGAAGATCCGGTTGCCCGTGATATCCCCGGTGATCGCGATGGTGTCGAGCATCGGCACGCCCGCGTTGATCAGCTGCCCCATCGTCTGAAGCGATCGGGTGATGTACAACGATCGGAACATCGTCCGGAGCACCGGGACCGTCAGCTTCATCCGATCAATCCAGAACCCGCCCACCTCGGTTTTACCGAAAGCAAAGATCGCCCCGAAGATCACGACAAAGCCGCCCACCAAGAAGGGCCATTGCTCGGTCATCAGCTGCGAAACGCCCATGAGGAAGTTGGTCGCCCAGGGGAGCACATCCTCTTTACCCTCGAACACCGTGTAGAACTTGGGGAGCACAAAGGTCATGAGGAACACCGTGACCGAAACCGCCATCCCGCCGATGATCGCGGGATAGATCGAGGCACCGATCACCATTCGGCGAGTCTCCATCTGCTGACCGATGTACCCGGCAATCCGCTCGAGCATGTCCGAGAACGAACCGGACATCTCAGAAGCACGCACCATATTGATGTACAACGGGCCGAACAGCTTTGGATACCGCATCAGCGCATCAGAGAACTGCTTACCCGATTCAACATCGGCCTTGAGCTGGTTGATTATCTTTTTGAACATCTTGTGATCGGTCTGATCCGCGATGCCGTCGAGCGCTGCCCGCAGGTTAATCCCCGCCCGGATCATCACCGCAAGCTGGGTTGTGAAGTCCAACACATTCTTCTGTGTTGGCTTCTTATTGTTCATCGCGGCGAGGGTTTCCATGAAGCCCGAGCCCGCAGAACTGCCCTTCTGCTCGTCGACCGACATGACATGCACGCCCTGATTGCGCAGCACCGTTGCCGCTGCCGATGCGCTGTCCGCGCTCATGACCCCGCTCTGGGTCTTTCCGTCCTGAGATTTTACCTGGAATCGGTATTGGGGCATGGCATATTCCTCGAATCGTTTTTAACTGTTTTTAGGCAACGAGCTGGCGCTCGAGCTTATCTGGGAACACCGCCTTGGCGATCGCGTCTTCCTTCGAGATCGTCCCGTTGAAATACAGCTCGGCGATCGATGAATCAAGCGAGCACATCCCGATCGCACGCGAGGTGTCGATCACATTGGGGATCTCAAAGATCTTGTTCTCGCGGATCATGTTGCGGACCGCGGGCGTGCACAAAAGCGTCTCGACCGCGGGCACCATGCCCGGGCGATCGGACCGTGTGAACAGCGTCTGCGAGACCACCGCCTGAAGCGTGGTCGAGAGCATCGAGCGGATCTGATTCTGTTGCCCAGATGGGTACATATCAATGATTCGTGACACAGTCTGGGCCGCGTTGACGGTGTGGAGCGTCGACAGAACCAGGTGCCCCGTTTCCGCCGCCGAGATCGCCAGCGACGAGGTCTCCAGGTCGCGCATTTCACCCACAAGGATGATGTCCGGATCCTGACGCAACGCGTGTTTGAGCCCGGAGCCAAAGCTGATCATGTCGCGGCCGAGCTCGCGCTGTTCGATCAGGCACTGATCAGACTCGAACATGTATTCGACCGGGTCCTCAAGCGTGATCACATGCTTGCGGTATCGCTGGTTCATCGATTGGATCATCGCTGCCAGTGTTGTCGACTTGCCCGAGCCCGTGTCACCGGTGACCAGCACCAGCCCACGCGGAAGATAGGTCAAACGCGCGATCACCTCAGGGAGCCCGAGCGCATTGAGCGGGGGCACCTTGCTCTTGATCGCACGCATCGAAAGCCCGACCACGCCCTTCTGATAATGAGCGTTGACACGGTATCTCGCGAGCCCCTCGACCTCATACGAGAAATCCGCGTCCTTCTCGCGCTCGAAGATGGCCCTGGTTTCCTTGTTCGACATCTTCTCGAACATGCCCATCACGACCGCGGGGTCCATCGGGACATCCCCAACATGGGTCATCACCTGATGGATGCGGCATGTCGCCGGCTCGCCGGAGACAATGTGGATATCTGAAGCATCGAGTTCATGAGCCTGACGAAGAATTGTGTCGAGTTCCACGGTGGGTCTCCATACGGTACAGGGGCATCTCATACCGGGCAGCCCCGGTGTATTTCAACCAGTTCATCGGCGGATCGAGGCTGGGGATTCTCCCCGGCAGCACACAGGATCCGAAATAGAGTCCGGTTAGACCGCCCTCTGGACCCCTTGCGCCAACAACACACTCCGTGCAGATCCGACAATCGTTACAGAGTGAATCCGCTGCGGGTTATCGGATGCTTATCGCCCGGCCATCTCATCGCGGGCCATGACCGCCAGATCGTCGACCCGCTCATTTTCACGGTGCCCATCGTGCCCCTTGACCCAATGGAACCGCAGTTCGTGCTTGGCTTTGAGCTCGTCGAGCATCTTCCAGAGGTCGACATTCTTGACCGGTTGCTTGGATGCGGTCTTCCACCCCCGCTTCTTCCATCCCGCCATCCACTCGTTGAGCCCCTTGAGGACATACTGCGAATCGGAGTACAGCTCGACGATGCTCGGGCGGGTCAAATCGCCAAGCCCCTCGATCACGGCGCTGAGCTCCATGCGGTTATTGGTGGTCTGTTTCTCGCCGCCGTTGCGCTCGCGGACCTTGCCGGTCTTGGGATGGCGCAGCAGGTACCCCCATCCGCCGGGCCCAGGGTTGCCCGAGCACGCACCATCGGTAAAAAGCTCGACATGGGGCATCGCGGGGTCGGAATGGGCACTGGATGTCTTTGTGGTATCACTCACGGGCGATCATACCCACCCGGACGACTACGATCGTCCATGCAAGCACACGCGACCCCCACCACCCCTGCTGCTGTCCCAACTCAACTCCGTGTCCACCGGATCGAGATTCATCCGTTGCCCAACGCCATCGACCCGCGGGGCGAGGCGTTGATCGCCCGCGCGCATGATCTGGATGTTGAGATCAAGCGTGCGCACACCGCCCGGGTGTACCTCATCGAAGCCTCTCTTACAGATGAACAACTCGATCAAATTTGCAGTCAGGTGCTCTGCAATCCGGTGGTCGAGCGTGTACATCTGGGTGCTTCGGCGCCGATGTGTTCAATCGCCGAGGTGCATCCGCTGCCCGGCGTGATGGACCCGCCCGCGATGTCGATCGCCAACGCGATCAACACCCTGATCGGCGTGGATGCGTTGGTCTCGACCGCGACGCGTTACGACCTGATCGGAATCTCTGAATCCAAGGCCCAGACCCTTATTCAGCGGCTGTACGCCAATCACATCGTCGCCGCTGTCCACCCCGAACCCTACCACCCCGCCGAGTTGCCCAAGGGGCACACCCATCCGTTCAGCCTCATGCATGTCCAGATCCGTTCACTCGACGACACTGGGCTCGAAGCCCTCTCACGCGATGGGCATCTCTTTCTTTCGCTTGATGAGATGAAGGCGATCCAATCGCATTACCAATCACTCGATCGCGAGCCGACAGATATCGAGCTCGAAACCCTCGCCCAAACCTGGTCCGAGCATTGCGTTCATAAGACGCTCAAATCAACCATCCACTACACGGGCGCGCCCATCGGCGACACCGATTGGGCATCTCGCCCCGGTCACGAAGTCCATACCGACGGGTCCGTCACGATCCACAACCTGCTCAAGTCCACGGTCGCTGCCGCGACCTTTGAGCTGATCGAAGAAGGGCTCGATTGGACGCTTTCCGTCTTTGTTGATAATGCGGGGATTGTCAAGTTTGACGATGAGCACGCGGTGTGTATCAAGGTCGAGACCCACAACCATCCGTCCGCGCTCGAGCCCTACGGCGGCGCGGCAACGGGTATCGGCGGGTGCATCCGTGACATCATCGGCACCGGGATGGCCGCCAAGCCCATCGCGAGCACCGATGTGTTCTGTGTCGCCAATCCCGAGACCGAACGGGTGCCCAGCGGGTGCATCCACCCCAAGCAGACACTCCGCGAGGTCGTCGGCGGCGTAGGAGAATACGGCAACCGCATGGGCATCCCGACTATCAATGGCGCTGTCAGCTTTGATCAACGCTACATCGGCAACCCTCTGGTGTATTGCGGATGCATCGGGATCATGCCGATCGATCTCATCGCCGGCGACGCCAGACCCGGAGATCGGATCATTGCTCTGGGCGGAAAAACCGGGCGCGACGGCATCCACGGGGCAACCTTTAGCAGCGCCGAGCTGACCGACACGCACGCCGACGAGTTCTCTCACGCGGTACAGATCGGCAACGCGATCGAAGAAAAACGGACGCTCGACGCGATCCTCCGAGCTCGTGACGCGAGAACGAAGGATGAGGGCGGGCCGCTGTTCACCAGCATCACCGATTGCGGCGCGGGCGGTTTCAGCAGCGCGATCGGTGAGATGGGCGAGCAGATCGGCGCTTTCGTCAATCTCGACCGGGCCCCGCTCAAATACGCCGGGCTTTCGTATACAGAGATCTGGATCTCTGAAGCCCAAGAGCGCATGGTGCTGGCGGTGCCCGAAGCGAACATCGCCGAGTTGCAGAAAATCTGCGATGAGGAGCATGTTGAGCTGGCCGATCTTGGGTATTTTGGTACCGAGAACGCCGAGCTGGTGCTGAACTTCAACAACACCGAGGTCGGAAGGCTCCCGATGTCGTTCATGCACGACGGCATCCCCACGCCCACACGCACCGCGAGTTGGCACCCGTCTCCATCATCTGAAGTTCGTGCACCTGAAGTCTCTGTGCGAGATGCGCTGCTTCAACTACTCGCCCATCCGGACATCGCGTCAAAGCACTGGATCATCCGCCAATACGATCATGAGGTGCAGGGCAACACGGTCATCAAACCCCTGGTCGGCGTTGCGGGCACCGGTCCGGGCGATGCCGCGGTCGTCGAGCCGGTGCCGGGCTCAGGCAAGGGGCTCAGTGTTGGTTGCGGGCTGGCGACCGGGCTTTCAGAGGATCCGTACCTGATGACGCTGGCCGCGATCGACGAGTGCATTCGCAACTTGGTGTGTGTCGGCACCGACCCCTCGCGGGTATCGATCCTTGACAACTTCTGCTGGCCGAGTTGCAGTAAGCCAGAAAATCTCGGCTCGCTTGTACGCGCTGCAGAGGGATGCTACGACGGGGCGAAGGCTTACAAAACGCCGTTCGTCTCGGGGAAAGACTCGCTCAACAACCAGTTCACCATCCCCGGCAAAGACGGGCAGCCCGACCAAACCATCGAGATTCCCCCCACCCTGCTTATCACCGGCATGGGCATCGTCAACACCATCGAGCATTGCGTGACATCGGACGCCAAGACGCCCGGCAATCATCTGGTGCTCGTCGGGGTTCATACCAATGCGTTCGGGGGCTCACACTACCAGCAACTCTTCGGTACCCCAGCGGGAGCCGACACCACGATCCCAAGGGTTGATCTGCGAGAAGGACCAAGGATTGCCGGAGCGGTTCACAAGCTGATCAGTTCAGGATTGGTCAACAGTGCCCACGATATCTCTGAGGGCGGCGTGCTCGTTGCGATCAGCGAAATGCTCATCGGAGGCTCTTCGCAAGAACAACCAATCGGATTCGAGGCGTGCGTTGAAATGAACCCGCTGATGGCGTTTGCGCAGCCTCAGTCGTGCTACATCCTTGAGGTCGACGATCTGGACGCCGTGAGAGAATCACTCGGCGCGATCCCGTGCACAACGCTCGGTGCCTTGACCGATTCGGGCAAGCTGAGTGCTGGCGACCTCCGCATCGGGGTTGATGAGATCACCACGGCATGGCGAAGCACGCTTGACTGGTCGTGATCACTCGAAGCAGCGTCTGAGCGGTTTGCTCACGCTGCTTTTCTTTGAATCGCGCCCCAATCGGCGAGCCGCTGGACCCATACGCCCAAGTTCTTGCAGAACTCCCCTTTGGAGATGCACCCTGCGGCCCCCAGGCTCTCTACCTTCTGTTTGGTCTCTGCGGAATCGTCCGCGGTCAGGACAAGGAACGGGATCTCGGAGAGTGATCTGTTGCCCTTTGCCGCTTTGAGGATCTCGAGCCCGTGCTTGCCGGGCAGTTCAAGATCGCACAGGATCGACATGTACGGATTGGATCCGGACTGGCTAACCTGGTTGATTTTTTCGAAGGCCTCATCCCCGGTAGAAACCCATTCGACCTCGGTCACTGTGCTGCGTTTGAGCAATGACATGACCAGCGTCGCGGCCAGGGCGTCATCCTCGATGAGCAGCAGCGTGTTGCCCCGCTCGGCGGGCATTGGTGTTGAAGTGTTCGCAGGCTGATTCGATGATTGAGCCGGAGCTGGTTCGCTCTGCCCGGTTGTGAATCTTCCCCAAACCTGAACATTGTTCCGTCCCGCATCCTTCGCGGCGTACACACCCTTGTCGGCTTCTTCGAGCAACTCTTTCGCGGTCGACAGGCGATCGCTCGCTCCTGCATCAAGCCCCGAGACGCCGATGCTCACCGTGATCGGGAGCTCATCCGGAACGCCATCAACCGAGGAAGTATCGAATGGTTTATCGGCGATGGTGTAGCGAACCCGTTCGGCGATCATCGCCGCATCAATCACACCCTTGTTGGGCAGGAGCACAACGAACTCTTCGCCGCCATACCTGCAGACGATCCCGTCGCTTGAAACCACTTCGGTTGCGCGCCGAGCGAGCTCAACGAGCACAACATCGCCGGCGGCATGCCCGTAGGTATCGTTGACAATCTTGAACTTGTCGGCGTCAAAGAACAACACCGAGAGCGGGGTCGAGTTGGCTACCGCTTCGTCGAACATGGCGCCCATCTCGGCGTCGAATTTTTTGCGGTTCCCGATTTTGGTAAGCCCGTCGGTCACGCTCTCGCGGGCGAGTGATTCGGCTTCGCGTTGGGTGGAGAGCTGCATCTCGAGCCCTTGGTCGCGGGCTTCATTCATCAGAGTCATTGCACTAGGAACATCTCCGATGTCTTGCTCGAACATTTTGGCGAGTGTTTTGGAAGACTCGCCGATTTCTTCGAGCAGGTTCTCAACATCCAGCCCGTGCTTGGATCCAAACCAGTCGCCTGCTTGACGCTCGATCTTCCGGATCGCGGATTTCGGGGCGTCCGGGCTCATCGCATCGGCTGCCAGCACACCGAGGGCGACCGCGCGAACCATCTCCGCGTATCGTTGATCCGCCTTGTCCGGGTCATGATGGAACCGGATCGCGATGCAGAGTTCCTCGGGGAGTTTCCACATCTTGCCGAGCATCTCGCCGACCTCGGTGTGGTCAAACCCGAGCGCCGCCTGCTCTGCTTCACACAGCTTGCGGTGCGGGACCGAGTTGATGATCTTGGCATAGTCTTCTTTCAGCATGATGTACGAAGCAAGCATGCCCATATCCTGGAACAACGCGGCGGTGAAGACCTCGTCGGGATCCGAGAGCCTGAGCTGTTTGGCGACGGCCCTCGCCCCGGTTGCGCCCATGATCGCGCGACGCCAATGCCCGCCGAGATCAAACACGCCATCGTCTGCGTTTGAGGTGGTTTCGACAAGGCTGAAACCGAGCACGATCGATTTGACCGTATTGAGCCCGAGAAACGCGAGCGCTCGATCAATCGATCCGCACGGTTTGGCGAGCCCGTAATAGCTCGAGTTCACGGTTTTGAGCACCTTGGCACTCAACCCCTGATCAGTGGAGACGAGCTTGGCGATGTCTTTCATGTTGACATTTGGATCGCCGGTAAGTTCCAACAGTTGAACCGCCACCGCTGGAAGCGAAGGCAGTGATGGACAGTTGAGGACATCAATCAGTTTCGTTGTACCCGGTACCATAAGAACACTTCTCCGGTCGTCAGCGATGGCTCATAGCAGCGCGAATGCCCTGCTTACCCAATGTTTCGGTAAATTCCCTAGGCGAAACTACCCTCAACGGGGGTGTTTCATAAAAAATCACACCACAGCCACCCCCCCATGTCAGGGGTTGCCGTCTGTGCTTGAGAGGGCATCCGATAACGGATACAAACTCAGCGAAGTCCGTATTCTTTCAGTTTTCGATAAAGGGTTCGCTCGCCGATTCCAAGCAGATGAGCGGTCTTTTCGCGGTTCCCGCCGGTGAGCTTGAGGGTCTCACGGATTGCACGCTTTTCGAGTTGCTCGAGGCTCGTCCCGGCGAGCGACCCGCCCGAGCCTTCGCCTTCAGCTTCGTTCTCGGACAGCCTGATCGACTCGGGGATATGCCCTACATCTATATGCGCCGGTCCATCGCTGTTCGCGTCGCCCGACGCCATGACCACCATGTTCTGCATCGTGTTGAGCAACTGACGGACATTTCCGGGCCAGCTGTACGCGGTCAGGCGCATCATGGCCGCATCGCTCACTTCCGCCGACGGTCGATCAGGCGCCATCTCGGTTGAGTACTTTGCTGCCGCGTGGCGCACAATCCGCGGGATGTCCTCACGGCGATCCCGCAACGGCGGCAGCACCACATGGCTCGCATTGATCCGGAACAAGAGATCCTGACGGAACGAGCCCTCAGCGACCATTGCCTCAAGGTCTTTGTTGGTCGCGCAGACCAGACGCACATCCACCCGGCGGATTTCGTTGGAACCAACCCTGATCACCTCGCCCCCTTCGAGCACACGCAGCAGCTTGGCCTGCATCGTCAAAGGCATGTCCCCGATTTCATCAAGAAAAAGCGTCCCGCCCGAAGCGTATTCAAACACGCCCTCGCGGTCTTTCTCTGCACCGGTGAACGCACCGCGGACATGCCCGAAGAGCTGATCTTCGAGCAGGCTCTCGGCCTGCCCGGCGCAGTTCATGGTCACAAATCGATTTGCCGAACGCGGCGAGTTGTTGTGCACCGCCTGGGCAATCAGCTCTTTGCCCGTGCCGCTCTCGCCCGTGATCAACACGGGAATGGTTGAACCCGCAACCGTTTTGATGGTCCGCAGGATCTTCCGCATGGGCTCGGAGCCGGCGATGATTCCCTCGAACCCGTCGTGCTGCACAAGATCACGCAACTCCTCGTCCGATTGAGTCCGCAGCACCGCCTGCTCGGCGGCACGAGAGACAACCGATCGGAACACCGCAAGGTCCAAGGGCTTCTCTACGAAATCAAACGCCCCGTGCTTGAACGCGTCGCGCGCAGTCGGGACATCGCCGTGGGCGGTCACCATAACGGTTTCGGCGTGGGCTTGGTGTTTGGCGGCCAGGTCCAGCACCACCATCCCGGCGTTGGCGCCCTCTGTGTCGACGCCGTGCTTGGCTGCGCTGTTGGGCATACGCAGGTCGGTGATGATGACATCAAATGACCCGCCAACGAGTTCTTCGTGGGCAGCATTGATGTCGTTGACCACGGTGATGACATGCCCGAGCCGTCGCAACGCCTCGCCCATGACATCGGCGTGCTCTTCTTCATCCTCAACAATCAGGATCTGGGCGATGATCGGTTCATTCGGTTCGCGGTCGGTGCTCATGGTGGAGTTTATACCGCTCACACCGGGCTGATCGAATCTGCAATCCCCGCCCGACGCATCCCCAGCGTTGCGATCGCCAATGCATCGGCCAAGTCCGAGGGCGTGGGCAGCGATGCGAGCCCAAACAGATCCTGCATCGCCCGCTGCATCTGGGCTTTGTCCGCCCGACCAGAACCGGTCGCGGCCTTCTTCACCTCGGCGGGCTTGAGCTCCAAAATCGGCACCCCAGAATGCTTTGCTGCCAGCAGCACCACCCCGCGACCGTGGGCCATCATCACCACGGTGCCGGGGTGCTTGGGGTTCGTGAACATGGTCTCGATCGCGATGGCGTCGGGCTTGACGCGATCAATCAGCTCCCGCAGGTCGGCATCCAGCTCAACCAGCCGATCGGCAAGCTCTGGGGTCACGCTACCCTTGACGAGCCGAAACACCCCGGCTTCAACGATGTGTGGACGCACCGCGTCACCCTCGACGCACGCATACCCCGTGATTCGCAGACCGGGATCAATGCCGAGGACTCGCATAAAGGGAGTGTATCAGGAAACGACTCGCTGCATGTGTTCAATGGTGTGGACGATGGTTTTCACCATCATGTCCGCCTCGATGTTCACCTGGTCGCCGGGCTTGCGATCGACGAGTGTGGTGCGTGCGAGGGTTTCGGGGATCAAAGCCACCTCGAACCAGCATTCTTCAGGATTGATCGCTGCCAGTGTCAACGAGACCCCCTCAAGCGTCACCGAGCCCTTGGGGATCATGAACCGCATGAGGTCGGCGTCGAGTTGCACGCGGATGCGGTATCCGTCTGTGGAGTCCACCACAACCACCTTGGCTCGGGCATCAACATGCCCCTGAACGGTATGGCCGTCGAGCCGATCGCCCATTCGGAGGGGGGCCTCGAGGTTGACACGATCGCCGGCGAGCAGCGTACCCATCGCGGTTTTTTCGAGGGTTTCGGGAATGGCATCGAATGCCATCTGCCCGCCATGGGCATCGAGCGGGTCAACCAGAGTCAGGCAGCACCCGTTGATGGCGACCGAATCGCCCGGCCTGGGATCAAACGCCCAGCCGCAGGGATCGATCATGAGCCGAAGCCCGGCAGGAGTGGTCTCTGCGAGTGCGACGCTGCCGATGTGCTCGATTATCCCGGTGTACATACCAAACGATTGCCTGTCGAGGGGAACCGGTCAAGCCGATCGACGGATGTTTGATGCCCGAGTTGTGTGCTCGATGAGCCCAAGATTGGCACTTGGAGGCCTATTGTTGGGCTGCAAGAATGACATGGACACGCCAACCGGCGTGCAGGAGCGATGACGCACAATCGCGGGAGATCACGCCGATGAACAACCACTCGAACCTTCGTTCCGCCCTTCAGATGGGTGCTGCGGCCCTGCTCGGTGCATTGACACTCGCCGCCGGTGGATGCTCATCCACATCGACCACCAGCGACGACAGCTTGGACGCGGTCGTGCCGATCAGCTCGAGCGAATGGAAGATCGACCACGACGCGTTCAAGAAGCTCGGATACCGGTGGGACTGGTCGGGTTACCCGCCGCTCCAGAGCCGTGCACAGATCGTCCATACCACCGCACATCATGATGTGATCATCGCCCAAGGCTCGGGGGCGACGCTCTCGGTGCTCGATGCGAAAACCGGGAAGGTCCGCTGGTCTCGACAGGTCGACCGCCCAACCACCTCGTTCTTTGAATCAGTCCGGTACGGCGAGACGCTCTATGTCGCATCAGAAACCGACCTTTACGAGATTGATCTCCGCAACGGCAACACCATTGATCGTGATCGGCTGCACGCCGTCACAAGCACCCGCCCGGTGATCGTCGACAACATCGCCATCTTCGGCACGACCGCCGGCGAGCTGTTCGGCTTCCAGATGGATCAAGATTTCAAGCTCTGGTCCTACCAGTTTGACGGCCCGATCAAGACGCCTCCTGCGGTGATCGACGAGGAGTTTGTTGCGGCGATCTCTGACGGTGGCGATCTCCGCACCATCCGCGTCAAGAGCGCAGAATCCGGCATCACCTCGCGGATCGCAGGTGGAACAACCACCAATATCCTCACCGATGGATTCTCGATCTATGTGGGCAGCACTGATCAATCGGTCTATTCATTCGCGGTTGAGGACGGGCTCCGGTACTGGCGTCAACGCTCGAGTGCCCCGATCACCGTTCAACCGGTCTTGCACGAAACCACGCTGTATGTCACCACCGACGACCTTGGGCTGTCGGCGATGGATGTCGATTCGGGCAAGCCGCTCTGGAGCAATAAATCTGTCCACGGCTGGGTTGTCGGGCTGCGTGACGGCTCGGATCTGCTCGTCTGGACCGGGCGTGAGCTCATCAGCCTTGATGCCGATCGTGGTGACATCCTCTCACGCACCAAGATGGATGATGTCGCCGGCGTCCGCACAGATATGTTCGAAGACGGCAACCTGTACATCATCGCAAGCGACGGACGCATCGCCAGGTTCTCGCCCAGATAATTGAAAAACACATCATGACCACACCGATCGCGCAGGGCACCGACACGATGAGCGTTGAAACCACCAACCAAGTGCGCGTCCGCCGTGCGTTGATCTCGGTCTCTGATAAAACCGGCATCGTTGAACTCGCCACCGCTCTGCAATCCCGTGGTGTCGAGATCATCTCCACCGGAGGCACCGCCCGCGTGCTCACCCAAGCTGGAATCAATGTCACCAGCGTCGATCAGGTCACCGGGTTCCCGGAGATGATGGACGGACGCGTCAAAACGCTGCATCCCAAGATCCATGGCGGGCTGCTCGCCAGACGCGACCTCCCCCACCACACCGATGCGATGAGCGAGCACGATATCGCCCCGATCGACCTTGTCGTCGTCAACTTGTACCCGTTTGAATCCACCGTCGCCCGCAAAGGTGTCTCCGACGATGAAGCGATCGAGCAAATCGATATCGGCGGCCCATCAATGGTCCGCTCGTCGGCCAAGAACCATCGATTCGTCGCCATCGCGACCGATCCGTCGCAGTACCACCAGATCCTTCATGAGCTCACCAACAACGAAGGCTCAACCAGCTTTGCCCTCCGCCGCACACTCGCGGCCGACGCGTTTACGCGTTGCGCCGAGTACGACTCGGCGATCAGCGATTGGATGACCCGCAGCGACGAGCCGATGCCGGCGAGGCTCCGCATCTCGTACACCAAGGCCGACGACCTTCGCTACGGCGAAAACCCACACCAGCAAGCCGCTGTCTATCGGTCAATCGGAGCGCCAGCCGGAACGCTGATCGACAGCGAACAGTTACACGGAAAACCGTTGAGTTTCAACAACCTCAACGACGCCAGTGCCGCGCTCGAGCTCGTCCGCGCCATGGCACGGATCGACCGCACCAAGCATTCGGCGTGCGTGCTCAAACACACCAACCCGTGCGGGGCGGCCAGTGCGCCGAGCGTGCACGCTGCGGTAGATCGAGCGATCGCGGGCGATCCGATGGCTGCCTACGGCGGGATTCTGGCGTGCTCGTCTCCGCTTGATCTCGATGGCGCACAACGCATCTGCGCAGAGGGCACCTTCTTTGAGGTCATCATCGCGCCGAGCTTCGACAAAGATGCCCTGAGCCTGGTTCAATCACGCTGGAAGAATGTCCGGCTGCTCGCGGTTGGCGATGACGATCCGAGCATCACGACCGAGACCAAGTGGCTCCCGGGCGGGTTGCTCGTGCAAGATCGCGATCTTGTTGTGCCTGATCCTACAAGCTGGACGCACGCCGCGGGTCCAAAGCCGAGCAGCGAACAACTTCATGCCGCGGCAATGCTGGAGAGTGTCTGCCGGGCACTCTCGTCCAACGCGGTCCTGCTCGGCGGGATCGATGGCGAGGCTGCAAGGCTCTTTGGTGCGGGCGGCGGGCAGATGGACCGGGTCGCCTCATGCTTGGGCGCGGTACGCAAAGCCGGCGAGCTCGCGGATGGTTCGATCGCGGTTTCTGATGCCTTCTTTCCGTTCAGCGACGGGCCAGAGGTCCTGATCGAGGCGGGCGTCACGATGATTCTCCATCCGGGCGGATCAAAACGCGACATCGACACCTTCGAGCTGTGCGATGCGAAAAATGTGTGCTGCATGACCACCGGCGTGCGGCATTTTCGGCATTAGGGCGTTCCCGATTACCGGGCGATAGACGAGTTCATCGCCTTGACCACCCGGTGCAAACACAACTTTGATGCCTGTTTCTGTCGGGAACCGTGTATCGGGTTGAAGATTCCCGTCGTTTCGGGTAGAACTAGACTTCATGCCCAAGCATCCGCGCCGAAAAAAAGCCGGAAAACGAGCACGAATCCAGAAGGACGATCCAAAGGGGTCCCGGATCCGTGGGGGGTTGGTGCCCGGTGAGTTTGGGCAAATCCAACCCATCAACGCCCACGAGGGGCTCGACGCCAAGGTGCTCGTGCTCAACAAGCACTACATGGCATCACGGGTGATCTCTGCACGCAGGGCATTTATTTTGCTCACACGCGAGGCCGCGGAAGTCATCCATGCCGATGACGGCTCATTCGCAAACTACAACTTTTCGACCTGGACCGAGCTCTCCGAACTGCGCAAAGAATACGAACCCGATTTGCACGATTGGGTGAAGACCGTCCGCT
The DNA here is from genome assembly GCA_029260265.1 of Phycisphaerales bacterium. Classification (GTDB taxonomy): domain Bacteria; phylum Planctomycetota; class Phycisphaerae; order Phycisphaerales; family UBA1924; genus UBA1924. Next base: position 552,042 of record JAJDDO010000024.1, on the reverse strand, counting down.
TTGATATCGCGGTGCCTCGCATTATCCGGCTCGTCGGGTACGACAAGCTCCCCGCTCAACGCGTCAAGCTCAATCGACGCAACCTCTTTGCTCGCGATCACAACCGGTGCCAATACTGCGGCGGCAACTTCCCCACCTGCGAGCTCTCCATCGATCATGTCATCCCACGCACCCAGAACGGCCCAGACACCTGGGAGAACCTCGTCTGCTCGTGCGTCAAGTGCAACTCTCGCAAGGGCGGACGCACGCCTGAGCAAGCAAGGATGAAACTGATCACCAAGCCCGTGCGTCCTAAGCGAAACCCGCTGATCGCGGTGCGGCTTTCACACGCGAAATACGATTCGTGGAAAGCGTTCCTCGACGAGGCTTACTGGTCGGTCGAGCTGCGGTAGAGATCGGATATCAACCCATTAGATTCTCGGTTACTTTGGCGAGATCGAAGTCTTTGTGCGTGATGCCGCCGGCGTCGTGGGTCGAAACGGTCAGCGTCACTTTGTTGTACCGGATGAGCATATCTGGGTGGTGCTGGGCACGCTCGGCGTATTCGGCGACCTTGTTGACGAAAGCCATCGAGCTCACAAAGTCCTCAAAGGTGAATGTCCGAGAGATCTGCCCGTTGAGTTCGGACCAATCTGGGTGGTCAACAAGGGCGGCTTCGATCTGTTCCTCGCTCATTTTGACCAGTGCTTGCTCGCTCATTGTTTCTCCTCCGTGAGGGCGGAATGAATGGGCAGGATTAATTTCAGCCCATTGCCGGTTGCCCGCCGCTACTAGTGTACCCACAATCATCCGTGCCCTCACCAGCCGAGCCCATCCAAAGAACCACCAGGCTGGCCCCCTCGCCGACCGGGGCGCTGCATCTAGGCAATGCATTTGCCTTTCTTGCCAACTGGGCACTCGCTCGCAACTATGACTGGCACATACACTTACGCATCGAGGACCTCGACACCCCCCGCGTCAAGCCGGGTGTTATCGACCAGACCATCGAAACCCTCGGATGGATCGGGCTTGATTGGGATACTGGCCCTGAAGTCCAATCCCTCGATCAGTCCCCATATGTTCTTGCAATGAAAAAACTTGCACGATCAGGACGAGTCTATCCATGCCCGTTGACGCGTACCGAGATCGAATCGGCGGCCTCGGCTCCCAACGAGGGAACCCACGAAACCAGATTCGACCCCGCCCTCCGCCCATTGACCATTCCGAGAGCGTTCGACACCCGCGATTCCAACTGGAGGCTGATTGTCGATGAGGCGAGCACCATCGAGTTTGATGACCAGTTCGCCGGCCCGCAACGCATCGACATCGATCAGACGATCGGCGACTTTGTGGTCTGGACCAAACGAGGGAGCCCGAGTTACCAGCTTGCGGTGGTCGTCGACGATGCGGCCTGCTCGATCACCGATATCGTCCGAGGCGATGACCTGATTGATTCTGCAGGACGGCAGATCCTGCTCATGCGGGCTCTGGGGATCGATCACATCCCGAGCTACACCCATCTCCCGCTCGTCCGCGGGGCGGACGGCAGGCGGCTGGCCAAGCGCCACGGCGATACGCGGCTAGATACTTACCGCGCCCGGGGTGTCACACCCGAGCGGATCATCGGGTTGATTGCGTTCTGGTGCAAGATTCTCCCCACCCGCCAACCCTTGTCCATCGAGGAGTTCCGTGCGGGCTTTGGGCTTGATACACTCCCCCACCACGACTTTGTATTCACCCCCGAGGACGATCGATGGCTGATGGAATCATGACAACACGACGCACCGCGTTCTTGGCCGGCATTGTACTGATCGGGTGCATGCTCGGCGGTTGCTCATCGCCCAAGCCCGCACCCGAGGGGTACCAGGTGGTCAACCTTGGCGGGACCGCCTACACCCTCGAGCTCGTTGCGGATGATGCCAAACGCACAGTCGGGCTCGGCGGGCGCACCGAGATTGCACCCGCCGGCGGGATGCTCTTCAGCTTCCGCAACTCACGCAAGCGATCATTCCTCATGCGTGATTGCCTCGTCGATATCGATATCCTGTTCCTCGACGCGGGCGGGCGGATCGTCGCTATGCACCACATGCCGGTTGAGCCGCCCCGCGAAGACAGCGAGTCGATGACCGCCTATGAAGCGAGGCTCAAGAAGTATTCCTCGAAGTACGACGCCCGGTATGCCATCGAGATCCGCGGGGGATTGCTCGAAACGATGGGCTACACCGAAGGCGACAAGATCAAGCTCGACTTTGAGTACCTCAAATCAGTCACCCAATAACCGAACCACGGACGCCATATCCGGACCATGAGTTCGGGTTGAATCGTCGAACTGGTCTGCAGCGGGCCCACGATGATGCTGTTCCGTGCTTTCGGTACAATCTTTAGCGGTTTGAGTCGATCTTCTTCGTGTGCCCGCATATCGGCGGGCGACGAGGAGGCGTGGTGACAAAGCATCAAAGCAATACATCCGTGAGCGGGCCAATCGTGCTCGCGGTTTCAACCAAGTCTCTTGAACAGCACGGCGGGATCTCTCGCTGGACCGAACCGATCGGGCTATGGCTGAGTAACCGAGAGATGCAGCTCCGCGTGCAATCCATCGAAGACTCGTTGATCGAAGCCGAGCACATCAATCACAACCATGCACCGGTGCTGATCGTGCTGACAGAAGATGACTCGGACAGCGCGATCTGTCGGCTCGCCGACAAGCTCTGCGAATCGCTCTGCCCCGCGCTCGTGCTCATCCCGCCGGGCCAAGAGCGGACCGCGATCATTCTTCGCGGGCAGGGGATCTTGTGCGAGCCTTGGGATATTGACCCCGAGCAGGCGGCGGTCATGCTCTGGACGCTCGCCCAACGCCAGCCGGCGATTCAGCAGATCACCTCCGAGCTGCGCCTCACCGAGATGTCGATCAGCGGCGTGCACCACGAGATCGCCAAGCTCCACGAAGAACTCCAGACCGCTGCAACCATCCAGCGAGAGTACATGCCCGAATCCGTCCCCGCGATTGATGGGCTCGATATCGGGATCGTCTACCGACCCGCGTCGTATGTCTCCGGGGATATCTACGACATCATCGAGCTCGACGAGCACCGCACGGGCTTCTTCCTCGCCGATGCGGTCGGGCACGGCGTGCCGGCAGCGTTGATGACCATGGTCATCTCGCAGGGGCTGCACAAGGTCGAGGGCGTGGGCGAGAACATCCGCGTCGTTCCCCCGAGTGAAGCCCTCAGCAAGCTCAACAACGCGATGAGCAAATCCACCGGGAACAACTCACGCTTTGCGACCGCGGTGTACGGGATCTATGACAGCCGAACCTGCGAGCTCACCCTCGCCGGCGCGGGGCACCCTGCGCCTATTCTTGTTCGCGCCGATGGTTCAGGGGTTGACCGGATTGAGTCTCAGGGGCCGCTGCTTGGCGTTTTCCCTGATGTTGAGTTTGGTCAGACAACGGTCACGATGTTCCCAGACGATGTACTCGTGCTGTTTTCTGATGGCTTTGAGGTCGCGTTCCCCAAGCACGATGCGGTAGGCGATGATCGCAAGCGCCCAACCGAACGCTACATCGGTGCGCTCACCGATGCGGGCAATACGGGCGGGATGCTCGAGCATGCAATCAACACGCTTGAAGGGCAGCTCAACGCCCAGCTTGGTTCGTTGCATCAACCCGATGACATTACAGCGTTGTTCTTTTCGCCGAGCTCGAAGCCGGCAGATAATCAGAACCCTGTGCCCAACGCAGCCTGATCACAATTCGTCTGCATCAGCGATATGCTGGCCGGTCACCTTGAGTATCGAGGCTTCCTGCCCGTACACGGTGAGTACATCGCCCGCGCGAAACTCGCTCGTGGCGTGCGGCGCCCCGATGTACTCCTTGTTGTCCGCACGCTGAATCCCGAGCACGAGCACCCCTGCTTCTCCGAGACGAGCGCCGGCGAGGGTCCTGCCCACAAGCGGATTATCATCCTCGATTTCAACCTGGATCACCGCGAACCCCGCTGACGAGCGAAGAATTGTCTCATAGTCCATCGGGCGGATGGCATGAACCTGAATCAGCGTCCGCTTGATAACTGCTTCGAGCAGGTTCTTGACAATCTGCAGGCGCATCACCGCCGCGATTATCAGAATCCCGCCGAGCATCAGTACGATCAGTGTGAAAATCGAGATCGGCTGATCGGCGTGCACCAGCCCATTGAACCAGTTGTTGTCCTTATCCACAAAGGTCACGATCACCGCACCGAGCGCACCGGTCAACCCGATGTTCCCCGCGATAATCAGATGCTGGGCGATCTTTCGGCGTGCAGGGTGCGAAACAATCATCTCGGCCTCGTTGGTGGTAAACCCAACGCCAAAGAAACACGAGATCGCTTGAAACTCCGCAACAGATCGGCTCAGCCCTGTCATCATCAAGGCGGTAGCGCCAATCCGAACTACGATAAGCGCGATCGCAGCGATGATGAACAGGGCGAAAATTGGCATTGCTCTCTACACCCTTCTCGATCAGTTCTCGGTCGAATCTTCGATCTGCACCGATGCAATCGCGGTCAGGGTATCGGGCGCGAACTGAAACACCGCATTGAGCCCGGTTACAACGAGCACGCTCATCACATCGTCCTGAACGCCACAGAGAATCATCTGACGCCCCGCGCCCTCGATATCGTTGCGGAGCTTGAGAAGCTGTGCGATATTGGATGAGTTGATGTAGCTGACCTCATGGAAATCAAGCACGGCATTTGGCGTGTCAGCGCCCTTGCAGATCCGCTCGCAGATAAGCTCGAGCTCATCGGACAGCGCTGGCTCATCGGCCAGGTTCGCGATCATGATATGTTCTGACCAGTCGACCGCCATATCAGCTTTCCTCTCCGCCGGTGGTCGGCGGCTCATTCACCACATCGGTCTCATTGTCCTCGGATTCCTCAACCCGTGCAACCGCGATGACCTTGTCGTCGCCCTTGAGCCCGACGACGCGAACGCCCTGGGTTCCGCGTCCGATCTGTGAGATCGAATCGGCGTTCATCCGCACCAGCAACCCGCCACGCGTGATGACGACCACATCGTTCTCGTCGTACACCCCCGCCGCAGCGATCGATTTGCCGTTGCGATCAGTTGTTTTGATATCTGTGCGTCCCTTGCCGCCGCGTGATTGCGAACGCATCGGTCCGTTCTCTGGCTGGACGCGGTATTCGTCGACCGATGTCCGTTTGCCGTACCCGTTCTCTGTGATGGTCAGCAGACAGAGGTTGCGTTCGATGGAGTCCGGATCGGTGTGCGTGATCTCCGGATCGTTCTCATCCTGGATCATCGGCACCCGCATAATCCCGATCACTTCTGCATCGTCGGGGATATCCATCCCCTTGACGCCCGCTGCAGATCGGCCCATGAGCCGGCATTGCTGCTCATTGAACCTGATCGCCATGCCGTTGGAGATCACCAGCATCAGATCATCGAACCCAGTGGTCAAACGCACATTGAACAACGCGTCGTTGTCTTTGAGCCCGACCGCGATCAGCCCCGACTTGTTGACATTGCGGTATTCCTTGAGGGCGGTCCGCTTGACGATGCCGCGTTGAGAAACAAACGCGAGGAAGTTGGATCCGGACTCAAAGTCTTTAATCGCCAGATACGCTCGAGTTTTTTCACCGGGCTTGAGGTCGATGTAGTTGACGATCGGGCGGCCCTTGCTCGTGCGTGTCATCTCGGGCAGCTCGTAGACCTTGATCTTGAAGACCCGCCCGGTGTCTGTGAAGCAGAGCAGATCGTCATGTGTCGATGCGACGAAGAGTTTCTCGATAAAATCGTCGTCCTTGGAATCCGATGCCTTGATCCCCTTGCCCCCACGCCCCTGGGCGCGGTAGGTTTCCAACGGGACACGCTTGATGTACCCCTGATTCGAGATCGTGACCGCCATATCTTGCTCTTGGATCAACGCTGCGATATCGATATCGCCCGCGGCGTCCTCGATCGAGGTCAGCCGATCGCGTCCGTACTTGACGATCATCTCTTCACAATCGGTAACGAGGATGTCGAGCACCATGCGGTGGCTGGCGAGGATCGCTTCGTACCCCTCGATCTCAACGATGAGATCAGCGTATTCCTTGACCAATCGCTCGATCTCGAGCCCGACAAGCTGAATGAGTCGCATCGCGCCGATGGTCTCTGCCTGAATCCGTGTCAGCAGCGTCCCATCGTTCTCATCGGCGAGGCGGATCGCATCCATCAGACGCTTCGGGATTTTCGCCGCCGCCGGATGCGACGCGGGGATCGTGTAATGCCGATCCATCAGTTTTTCGATCGCTTCGGATCGTGTCTGCGAGGATTTGATCAACGCGATGATCTCGTCGATGTCGCACACCGCGAAGATCATGCCTTCCAAAATGTGCGCTTTCTTCTTTGCTTCGCGGAGCAGGTGCTTGGTCCGCCTCGTCACCACCTCGACGCGGTGATCGATGTAGCACTGCATCATCTGCTTGATGCCCATCGTCCGCGGCTGGCGGTTGACCAACGCGATGTTGATGATCGAGAATGTCTGCTGCAGCGGCGTGCACTGGTACAACTGATTCTCAACCACCGCCGGATCTGCGCCCTTCTTGAGCTCGATCACGATCCGCGATTGGGCGTTGCGCCCGGATTCATTGCGGACATCAGAAATATCCTTGATCCGCTCTTCCTTGACCGCATCGACGATCTTCTCGACCAGCGTGCCCTGATTGAGCGAGTACGGGATCTCATCGATCACCAGTTGATGGCGCCCGGCTTTCATCTCTTCGACATGCACCTCGCCGCGCACGGTGACGCGCCCGCGTCCGTGCTCGTAGGCGCTCAGGATCCCCGATCGCCCGAGGATCCTGCCCGCGGTCGGGAAGTCGGGGCCTTTGACACCCTGACGGATGACATTGCCGTCTTCATCGACCTCGTCGGTCATCAGTTCGATCAGTGAAATCTCTGGGTTATTGATCAGCCGAACGATCGAATCGAGGATCTCGGTCGGGTTATGCGGCGGCAGGCTCGTCGCCATCCCCACCGCGATGCCCATCCCGCCGTTGACCAGCAAGTTGGGAAACTTGCCTGGAAGCACGGTTGGTTCCATCAAACGATCGTCGTAGTTCGGTTGAAAATCGACGGTGCCGAGCTTGAGGTCTTGCATCATCTCGACGGTCGCGCCGGTCATGCGGGCTTCGGTGTATCGCATCGCTGCGGGCGGGTCGCCGTCGATGGAACCAAAGTTGCCCTGCGGCTGAACCAACGGCGTGTTCATCTTCCACTTCTGCGCCATGCCGACCATGGTTGGGTAGATGACCGACTCGCCGTGCGGGTGGTAGTTGCCGCTGGTATCGCCACAGATCTTGGCACACTTGAGGTGCTTCTTGTTCGGGCGAAGATTGAGGTCGTTCATTGCAACAAGGATGCGGCGTTGCGAGGGCTTGAGACCGTCGCGGACATCGGGCAGCGCCCGGTCCATGATGGTGCTCATCGCGTAGGTCAGGTAAGAATCCTGAAGCTCGCGTTCGATCTGCAAATCGACGACGCCTGCGCGCATCGTTGCATCATCTGGTGGAAGAGATTCCGACATATTCGGGGGCTCCGAGGGAGAATCAATGGATCGCGGAGGCGGGGCCTCTGACATGGCAATCGGTGAGCAAAGTTGCCCACGCTGCACCCGTCAAAACGAGTTTATAATCATAGGCGATCCGGGATCTGCAAACCCTCAAATCCCCCTCACAGATCGCGTCAAAAACATGCGTTGTTTGTGCTCAATCGCTGTTCTGGGGGGCACGCCCGCGCATCGAGATCTGCTCCATTGATCGCAGCATTTCCGTCATCATCATCAGCCCCATCGCCGAGGATTCAATCGACATCTGCTGATCCCACAATGACGAGCGGATCCCCCACTTCGCCCGCTCTGGGCGTGTGTACATATGGGTCACCGGATCGGTCGCCGCGAGTTGACGAACAAACCGGATCGCCTGGACGAGCTCACTGATTTCCTTCGGCACCACCCCGCTGACCGCGGTGCCGCGGGTCAATCGAGCATCACCAAGCATGGTCGCCACAAAGCTCATCGGACGCAAGCCATGCCAGCTCGGCAGGGGCTGACCCGAAGCCGTAAACACGATCCCGCCCTGCAGATCACGATCCTTCCATTCAAGATCCCTCGGGCGGAGCATGTGCTCATACACCTGCGCCCGCATCTCATCGAGCACCGCCGCAGCGGGGATATCACCCTCGCCCGCGGCCTCGAGTTCTGCCCATCCAAGAAACGGCATCTGCCCGACAAGCTGCCCCGCCGGGGTACTGCGGAACACCGAACGCACAGCCCCGATCGCGTCATCGTGCTCAATCCGCGGATCCATCTGGGCTCCGCGCACCAGAGCCCACGCCACAAGCCCGCGCGCTCCCTTGGGGATCGATTGATCAAATCCAGACGCCTCGGTGTAGCTGTGCTCAACTGCACCGATCACGCGATCGCGGAGTGCGAGCAGTTGCTCGGTATTTTCCATTGCCCCATCCCCGAGTTCCGCCAACGCACCAACACACACACACGAGGCAAGCACATTCTTGGATATCGCCTGCTCGCCTGGTTCGACCGCCGCCAGATGAATGAGGAGCTCTCGACCGACCTCGCGGGCTTGTATGTGCGATTCATCTTGCCCGATCGAGCCGTACCGGAGCAGCGCGAGCGCGCCGATCGCCTGATCAAACGGTTCGCCCATCGGCGTGGCGTGACGCCCGCTCACCGGGTCAAACGAGCCCATCAGACCGTACTGCTCAACCCCGCCCCATCGCAATCCCTGGATGTGCTTGCTGAGCCCTTCCGCGAATCGTTCGATTTCGCGTGTGTTGATCTCGCCGGCATCAATAATCCGCCCGCCTCGATCAAAGAACACCGCCCCCTTCCCCACCCCGGGCTGACCGAGGCTTGTTTGCTCGAATCGGTAGATCCTGAATCCCATATCAAGGATCTCATCGAGTGGTTCCAGCGCGATGCTCCCATCGCCGGTGAGCCTGACCGCCAGTGCACGGACCGCCTGCTCGGGTTCAAACGCGTGCACGAGCATCTCTTCGATGCTCATGACTTCGATCTGATCACCCTGCCTCAACCCGATCCCCTCGCTGCCCGGGGTCAAGCCAAAGCCGGGAGCCTGCAGCTCTGAGCTGGGGATCTCGACAAGTTCGCCCGAAAGTTCAACCGAGAGCACCATCGACGCGCGAGCTTCCTGTCTTGCTTGTTCCCATCCGGGTTCATCCTTCTCGGGCAATGAGCCGCGGGCATCGCCGATCGCAGCGCGCGCAGCGATCGAGAGCAGCGACTGGTTTGGGATCAGCGAGCCCGCAGATCCACGCCCGATGACCCGCCCGTTGATTCGCAGGGTGACCGACACCGCTGCTAGTTTTCTGGATGATGCAACCAGGTCCTCGCTGCGGGGAACCTGACCCTTGCGGACCCATTGATCGACCAAGAGGTAATCCGCGATCGCTTCTCCTGGAGCGATCGGATCAGCCTGGGCGTAAGCAGTGTTTGTTCCGAGAACTCCGGCAAATCCGATCAGCAGGGCACCCAATCTCGTGCGGGTGCGTTGCATCTGCCCGTTGCGTGCGCACAACATGGTGCTCGTAGGCATCACGCAAGCACGCCCGATAAATGCGTGCACCCTTGATAAGAGCCCGCTGAAGGGGATTGGCATACCCGATCGAGGGATTCGGCACACGGGTTGTTTCTCTTTGTGGTACAACCGAAGAAAGGAACCGTGCATGCAGACCGTGCAAAATATCTTCATCATGACCGATCTCCGTCGCCGGGTGGCGCTACTCACCATGTTGAGCTTCATCGCCCTGTGTTAGTTGATTGTCCATAACCGCTGGACGGGGGTGTGTGCCCGTTGGCGTGTTTTCAGTTGGACCCCGATCGAGCCTTCAGGCTCTCGCGCGGTCCCTTTGTCCCGGTGCAACATTGTTCGCACCATGATGACGCGAGGATGCAATCCTTGCACACGAACAAGTGATTCGCTCTGCTGGGACAAAAAAACGCCCCGATCCTTCGTGATCGGGGCGTTTGCGTTTTGGATATGCCCGGTTGACCGAGCCATTGACCCGAGCCATTGACCCGAGCTCTTAGAGCTGGATCTTGTCGGTGCCCATCGAGCCGTGGTCGTCCATGCCGCCTCGTGCGGGCATGTCGAACCCTGCGGGCTTGGGCGAACCGCCGCCCGAGCCGCCTTCGCCTTCTGAGCCCTCTCCTCCGGTCGCGTCGCCCCACTGGGCACGCTTGAGGGAGAGCCCGATCTTGCGATCGTCGATATCGACACGAAGGATTTTGACATCCAGTTCTTCGTCGACGGTGACGACATCCTGCGGGTTCTCGACCTTGTGGTCTGCCAACTCGGAGATGTGCAAGAGCCCTTCGAGGTCATCTTCAAGCTCGACGAAGACGCCGAAGTTGGTGATCTTGGTGACCTTGCCACGCACAACCATGCCGGGCTGGTACGCGCCGGGGATTGCCTCGACCCATGGGTCCTCGGAGAGCTGCTTGATGCCCAGGCTGATGCGTTGCTTCTCGGTATCGACCTCGAGGATCACGCACTCCACTTCTTCGCCCTTTTTGTAGAGCTCGTTGGGGTGGGTAACCTTCTTGGTCCACGACATATCGGAGATATGCAGCAAACCATCGATGCCCGGCTCGATCTCGACGAACGCACCGTAGTTGGCCAGGTTGCGGATTGTGCCCGAAACAACCGTGCCCGTTGGGTACTTCTCGGAAACAAGTTCCCAGGGGTTGACCTCGGTCTGCTTCATACCAAGCGAGATCTCCTGCTTGTTCTTGTCGATCTCGAGGACAACCACATCGACCTCTTCGCCCGGGGTGATGACCTCGGATGGGTGGTTGACGCGTCGGGTCCATGACATCTCGGAGATGTGGACCAAGCCTTCGATGCCGTCTTCGAGGCGGATGAACGCGCCGTAGGACATGATGTTGACCACCTCGCCTCGGATGCGTGCGCCGACCGGGTACTTGCCCTCGATCGCTTCCCACGGTGAGGATTCGGTCTGCTTGAGTCCGAGCGCGATCTTTTCTTTCTCGCGATCGATGTTGAGCACCTTGACCTCGACCTTATCGTCGATGCGGAGCAACTCGGATGGGTGATTGATGCGACCCCAAGACATATCGGTGATATGCAGGAGACCATCGATGCCGCCCAAGTCGACGAATGCGCCGAAGTCGGCGATGTTCTTGACCGTACCGGTAATGATCTGCCCTTCGTCGAGGGTGGACATCAGACGCTGCTTGGCGTCCGAGCGTTCCTTCTCAACAAGCTTGCGACGCGAGATCACAATATTGCGACGCTCGGTATCGATCTTGAGGATCTCGGCACGGACCTTTCGGCCAATAAACTCGTCCAGGTTGTGCGGGCGGCGGATATCGACCTGCGATGCGGGCAAGAAGACGGGCACGCCGATATCGACGAGCAGCCCACCCTTGATCTTCCGCATGACGGTGCCTTCGACCTCGTCTTCTTCTTTGGTGGTGTCGACGATGCGTTGCCAGGCGATCTGGCGGTCTGCTTTGCGTTTGGAGAGCTCGATGAGCCCCTCGTCGCCTTCGAGTGATTCGAAGAGCACATCGACCTCGTCGCCGATCTTCAGATCACCCATCGAGGCGAACTCTTCACGCGGGATAAGCCCCTCGCTCTTGAGCCCGACTTCGACAACTACATCGTCGCCGGCGAACCCGATGACCTTGCCCTTGATGAGCTTGCCCGGTTCGAGGTCTGTCTGTTGATCCGCGAGAATATTGTCCATGCGGTTTTCGGCGTCGGTATCACCGAACGCTTCACCCAAGAGTGCCATGGTTTCGTCGTCAGCGATACCAAGGGAGGCAATGAGGGTCTCGTCAATCATGTGTAGTCCTTCCGCCCGCTGCATTCAGCGGGCATTGACGGGGGGCTGGGTGGATCGTTGACCGTCACGATCGACTGCTCGCCGTCCCCACCCTCGTCAGGACGACGCGGGCGGGATGTCCCAGAAATGGGACGCAGAGGTGATTTCATCTGCCCGCCCGGACCTTCCGGGCAACGACAGTTCGGTCATATTCCCCGCGATGAAGCGGGCATCAAGGATAGAACCCGAACGACGCGGGGAAAAGCAGAAACCCACAGGATTTGCGCAATTCCCTCCGACTTTCTTCCCCACGACACCACATCGAAAAATCTAGGCCCAGAAATTGCTTTCCAACACCCCTGAGGGTGGTGTTTTGCCCTCGATGCATGTACCATCTACACCTCATCGGCTTGAAGTGAAAAGCCGATCGCTCGGGGCCCGGCAGCACCCCGAACTCCGACGATTCGGCGAGCGTGCTGCATGTCCTGGGTGCCAAGGCACCCATTGCGGATATCTCCGCAAAAACCCAGTGGATGCTACATCATGAGCGCAACCGCAACCGAACTCCCCCGTGGATCAGTCACCGACGAACTCGGATTCCCCAACGACCCCGACAACCTGTATCTGCAAACGGTCAACACCATGCTCGATGCGGCGGAACTGCTCAATATCAAGCACCGCACACGCATCATCCTCGCGCAACCAAAGAACGAGATCATGGTCCACTTCCCTGTCAAAATGGACGACGGGCACCATCAACTCTTCAAGGGTTACCGAATCCAGCACAACAATGCGTGTGGTCCCTACAAGGGCGGGTTCCGGTTCCACCACGATGTCCACCTTGACGATGTCAAGTCGCTCGCGTTCTTGATGACCATGAAGTGTGCGGTGGTCCGCATCCCGTTCGGCGGCGGCAAGGGCGGCGTCAATGTCAATACCCGCAATCTCTCCGAAGGTGAACTCCAACGGCTCACCCGGCGCTACTGCAGCGCCATCATGGATCAGATCGGCCCCGATGTTGATATCCCCGCACCGGATGTCGGCACCAATGCGCAGATCATGGCCTGGTTCGCGGACACCTACATGATGTCTTCGTCGCATCAGCACCACGACGCTCTCCGCTGTGTTACGGGGAAGCCTGTTGAGTTTGGCGGCTCGGCCGGGCGGGAGAAAGCAACCGGGCAGGGTGTTGCGGACACCCTCGCCGAGATGCTCCCAGGCATCGGCATTCCACTCGAAGGCATGAGGGTCTCGCTGCTCGGGTTTGGTAATGTGAATGGCTGGGGCGGGCAGATTCTCCAAGATATGGGCGCCAAGATCGTTGCGGTTATGGATCACACCGGAGCGATCAAAAACGAGAACGGGATCGACTGCAAGGCGCTCTACAAACACAACATGGAAACCGGGGGCATCGCGGGTTACAACGAAGCCGATGAGTGCACCGAAGAAGACTTCTACCGCACACAGGTCGAGGTCTTCATCCCCGGTGCGCTCGAGCAGATGATCAAAGAGAAGCAGGCCGACTGGCTCGATTGCAAGGTCATGGCCGAGGCTGCAAACGCGCCTTGTGATCCATCCGGCGATCGCCGATGCAAAGAGAAGGGCATCGAGGTCATCCCCGCGATCCTCGCCAACGCGGGTGGTGTAACCGTGTCCTACTTCGAGTGGGTTCAGAACAAGAACGCGGTAACCTGGTCCGCCGAGCAGGTTGACCGCGAACTCAACCGCCACATGGTTGTCGCGGCGCAACGCACGCTCGCGATGCGGAACTCGCTCAAGTGCTCGCTGCGTGAAGCCGCGTTCGCGTCGGCCCTCGAGCACATCGGTTCGGTCTACAAGGTCCGTGGCATCTTCCCATAAACCTCACGAGATTCATCATCAAAGCACCGTTCCTCGAACGGTGCTTTTTTTCTGCATGCAGACAACTGCCAAAGATTCCGGTGCGTATCGGTGGGACAATGGGCATCCATCGACAACAATCCATCATGAATCTGATCCCTTCAGCCTGGATGTTTCTTGGCGTGCTCTGTTCGGTCGCGTTCGCGGCGCCGCCCAGGCCCGCAGCAGACCGGATCGACGCAGTGGTCGGGCAACCGATCGTGATCCGGCTGCGTGTCGATAAGCTCATCGAGATCCGTGATGGGCTGGTCGTCAAGCTCGATGATTCAAGAACAATTGAATCGGCAGTGTTCTGGGTTGGATTTGAGCCCGCGACCAATGAGCCCGGGTGGACAAGCCCGCCGAGCTTCATCCACGCCACTCGGGCACGGGCTGCGATGATGATCACCGCTGAGCAACGCAGCCCCGGCGCGTGGTATGCCTACATCCCCATCCCCCTTGATGCGGTCGGGCAGGGGCTCTGGATCCAGGGCGAACGGTACGAGCTCAACTGGCTACCCGATCCCGCGCGGGCGTTGCTCGAAGCGCATGATGGCGATATCGAAGCATTCTTCGCGCCCTCGCACTCAAGAGAAATCCTCAACGCCGAATCGGTTCATCTCGCAATCACGCAGCTCGCCCGGAGCCCGCTGACCCGCTGGCGGGCGAGGTTACTGCTCGACGGGCTTGATCCCGAGGCTCGGTTCATCCCCATCGGTGCGCAGCGCGCAGAGGGGTACCTCTCTGATCTTCATGACGAGGTGATCAACACCAGCGAGACCGAAGCGTTTCTCGAAGCGCTCGCGATCCAGAATGAGATCCGGTGGCAGATCATCCTCGGGCGGATATGGCTCATCGATCCGCAGCTTGCCGATCGGCTCAAGGAAGCGCTGACGCGCGTGGTGCTCTTTGGAGATCATCCCATGCCGATGTGGGTCAGCAGCCAATCTAAATCTGATGGGCTTGCTCACGATCTGCTCAGCCCTTGGGTCGATGACGAGCTGCGAGCAAAGCGTGCACGGGCATGGCTTGATTCCTTGGCGAGGGCCGCGGTGTGGGTGGTCGATGATCTGGGAAACCTGTCGCCAGAAACTTCACGGTTCTCCCCGACGCTCGGGTTTGTCTCATTCCCGCCTGAGCCTGGTGATTCGCTGGTTCGCATTGATGCACCCGGAGCGCGAAGTGTGCTGGAAACGATCGGCAATGAATCGATGCATGATCTCCAGCTTGCAACGCCCGAGCCTGCTGTCCTTGATGGACAGACCACCGTCCCGACACATCAGATCCGCATCCGCATCGGACATGCAGAGTTTACGCGCCCCGGAATTTCTGGCCCGATTACCGCCACCCCGCCCGGGGTGCGGATCGGACCGCTCAAGCGTGATTGGACAATGGATGCGTTGATGGAATCAAACCCAAACGCGGAAGCGATTCCACCGAGCGGGCGGACTGCGCTCGGCGTTCTCTATCGTGACGCTCCACCAGATGAAGCGGACGAGCGCGTCGGGTGGACACTGATCCTGCAATGCGCCACGGACGAAGCCGGCGTGGATCGGGATCGGCTCATGGTTTGGACCGGTGCCTACGGGCACCCGCGAGCAGCGTGGTCAATCGCACGCGACGGCTCCATCAATCATCTCGGCGGCTCGGTTGTTGGCATCGCGGATCCCCGCGTCACGATCAGCACACAAGAAAACCAGTGGACCGCGCAGATCACATTCCCGCGTGAATGTATCCGCGATGATTTGCTTCTGACCCTCGGCATTGAACGCACAGACGACGACGGCTACCACAGCGCCTGGCCCAGGCGGATGACACCACTTCAGCACGAGCCGGGGCGATTGATCCTCGATGTTTCTCGCTGGGATGGGTTTCGCGTGAAGGATGCCGACGCTGCAAGAGGTGAATAGCTAGACGCGAAGCCTCGACGCATGCAAGAACCACTCGCCCGCCATGAGCACCAACGCGCCGAGCAGAAACCAGGTCCAGATCGGGCGGCGGACGGCAACTCGCTGAGATGACGCTGTGATCCCTTCGATGGCTTTTCCACCGACTTGCGCCCGTGCATCCAGGTTGGTTTCGCGCTCGTTGAGCAGGCTCACCGATCGGATATCTGTGAATCCGTTGCTGATACGGGTCGTGACGCGCGGATGGTACTGGCTGGTCTTGATGACCTCACCGAAGCCGCTGGCGCCGGGCACGAGGTACTCTACCGCATTGGCCAGAAAGATTGTAAACCCGATCTGCACGGTCCAGTTTGATCGATCGAGGTCAAATCCGAACGCGAGATGCCGAGCACCCGCGTTCGCCCACTCAATCAATGCCGGCCGCTGTGAATCGGAAGCAAGGATCGCGAATGTTGCATCTGAACTCTCGACAAAAACGCCTGGGCTGGTGTACGCGACCGAACCCATCGCGACCTCGAAAAGCACGGGGTGCGCCCGTTTATAGGAAACAATCTGGTGCACACGCGGAGCTTCAGCTTGCCCATCGTCCGCCATCCCCGGGCCAAAGCGGATGGTCGGGATAGATAGGTCTTGCGGGATCCTGACTCCATCGGCAACGATGAGCTGGGCCCAAGCGGGGATCGGGTCGTCTGGGCCGATCACCGTGATTGCTGAGTTGGTGATCGCCCCGAGAACATCGAGCAGGATCGGGTGCCCGGGTCCATCCGCGACAACAACGACCCGCACGGGCGATGGATCGGGGACCCAGACCCACGCTTGGTCATCGCTCGCAAGCGCATCAGGACGATCAAAGCGTACCTGGAGTTCGCCGGCTCGCGCGAACCGAGTTTCTATGGTCTTGTTGGTTGATCCTTCACCCTCAAAGCCCAATGCAGCGCGGGCGAGTTCGGTCTCGCCGTCGAGCACACGAATAATCACGCCTATGGGGTTTGGATCGGTCGAATACGCGCGCACAAAGACCCGGCACAATGAAGGGTCCGCCCGATCGCGTTGTGCGCTCAATGCGGTGATCCCCACATTGCTCATTGGGTCTGCGTCGGCCACAATGATCTGCACGCCTACCCCCGCGATCCGCTCGGGCGCGTTGATCGCGCCCGCCCGATCGGTGTACATCAAGATCGTGGCCCGCTCGATCTGGCTGGCTTGCTCTTCACCGATCGGGGTGTTGAGCAGCCCCTCAATCTGTTCGCGCACGCTTGAGAGTTCTCCCGGCTCGTCGGAGCCAACAATCGCGTTGATTGCGCGGATCGCTTCGCTGCCCTGGCGGGTCGGACCCGCGAGCAGCTTGGGCTCTTGACCGGCGCTCAATACGACCAGCTCAGGCGAGCCGAACCCGCGGGTCGCCGATCGGATGACATCGATCGCCTGCTTCTTTGCGCTTTGGAGTTGGGTCGTTGATGTGTTGTCGAGCATCGCATTCATCGAAGCACTTGTATCGATTACCACAATGAGCCGTTGCGCCGAGGCGTCGGCACCGATACTCGGGCGGGCGATCGCCGATGCAAGCAAGAGGACGATCAGCAGGTGCAGAACCATCAAAATCGTTGGGCGGGCTGCCTGCCAGGGAATGTTGCCCTCCATATCACGGACCGCGCTCATCCAGAGCATGGTCGATGACACCGGCACTGGGCGGCGGCGGAGTTTGAGCATGTACAACAGCACCACACCGATCGCCCCGAGCCCCCCCGCGATCACGCCTGCGATGGGCGCTGCGAAGATCACCCGCCCCACCCCGATGGTGCTTTGGGCGAAGGGCCGGCCCCGACGATTGGTTTCTCTTCAGGCTCTGCGACCGGCTTGTACCCGTTGCCAACGATGTAGGTCTCGCGGGAGACATCGCGGCAGGCTTCGGGCTTGAGCGGGCGGGCGTCCTTGAACATCGATTTGGTCCGCTTGACGAGCGGGGGAAAATCGCCGCCCTCGTAGACCTTCATCACGAACCGCCCGCCTGGGCGGAGCAGGTTGGGCAGCGCATCGAGGATCTGCTCGCAGAGTCGGCACGACATGAAATCATCGCCATGCCCCGTGGTCTTGGGTGCCATGTCTGATATCACCACATCAAAGAGTTCACCCTCTTCGCCAAGCATGGTCGCGGCGTCGGTCTTGGTGAAGTCTCCAACCATCGTGTGGACATTCTCGTCGATCTCGTGATCGACGCGTGAAAGATCAATCCCAACGACCAGCCCCTTTGGGCCGACGATTTTGGCAGCAACCTGCAGCCACGAGCCGGGGGCGCACCCGAGATCGAGCACGCGGTCTTTCTTGCGGATCAGCCTGCGTCGTTCATTGAGCTCGATCAACTTGTAGGCAGATCGCGCGAGGTACCCGTCACGCTTGGCCTGCTTGAAGTATTTGTCCTGGAGTTTGCGTTTGTGTGGAGGCATGGAGGATCTTACTTATAAAAAACAATGACGGCATCGGTCCAATGGTGCGGGGCCCAGGTCTCGCCGCGTCCTTCATTTGTGTACTCGTCGAGTGCGTACTCGATGACGATATGATCGCCAAAGATGAACTCTCGCTGGGTGTCCACCTTCCAGGGTTCGACCTTGTCGCCCGGCGCCCAGCCCGAGCGATCAAACTTCCATGTCCCGCCTTGAGGTCTGCACGGATTCAGATACACATCCGTCTTCCACAGGTGGTTCCGCTCGGATTGTGCGATAAAATCGCCCGCGAGCACATCGCCCGTGGGATTCTCTGAGCGGATGGTGAGTGTTCGCCAGATGGGCATAAACTCGCCGGCGTTCAATGAGTTGGGCGACATGCCATGCCCGGTGACGCTCATACGGACCCGTGCGCTGGTCGTGCCCTCGGGAACGCCGACGGCAATTGATTTGTAAAAATCCTCGACCGGATTCTCCGGATTCCCGATCTCCGCATCGCCCGACCAGAGTTTTATGACCTTGATCGGCGTGCGATCTGGTACACCGGGGTAGAAATCGAGCGAGAAACTCACATCCCAACCCTTCATGTAGGTCCCGATGTGCGCATCAAATGATCGCTGATCTTTGAACAACGGCAGCAAGTCCGTAACATCCATATGCCAGGTCCACCCACGCCGATAGGGCGTGATGAATCGGAACACCTCGAAACGCGTCGGCGTGGTCACCTTGTAATCTGTCTGCGTGTTGTCGAAGGGAACCGAGATCCCGATCGTGCCCTTCTTGTCCCAATGGTCGTACCCGACCTCGGGCTCGGAGAGGGTCAGCGTGGCGATCACACGCTCGACCGATTCGGGCACCGCTGAGAAATCGACATCAGATTTCAATCGCGCAGCATTGGCAAGGAAAGCCTCTTCGAAGACATCGACATGAATCGGTGCGGGATAGAGATCTGAGAGGAGCGTGGAATGCACGATCTTGGTTTCTTGAATCTCGATCGACTCGCCAACCACGCCGCTGACAGCCTTGATCGGCATCGGGCGGACACCCCAGATCATGTCGTCAACAACCGTTGTCCCATCAATCGAAACGATGACATGCGCCCCACCCGGCTGATACCGGAGTTGGATCCCAACATCGACCCACTCGCCAGTTCGAAACTCGACATCTGAGAGGACATTGATCCGCTCGGTGCCGTTGGCGTGGATAGAGATTTCTCGCTGGGGGCGGTCGTACCAGTTGCCCGGCGCATCGAACCAGCCCATGACGCGCCCTTTTTCATCAGGCTCGAGATCAGTCGGCGGGGGGTTGTGGGCATCGAAGCCGATGCCAATAGCATGGTCCCGATTCGGTTCGTCCCAAGTAAACTCGTCGTCATCAACCGGCAGGGCGTCATTGAACAGCAACACCCCGAACCCCCCGGCCCCATTCAACTCATCGGGCATGGGTACACGGACCCGCATCGATACCCACACCGATTCGTTGATCAGGGCATTGGATTCAGCTTGTGACTCGGCTAGCAATTCCGTCGAGGCTTGCGCATTGGTGCAAACGAACAGAAGTGTAAAAACCACGATGATGAGGCGGAGGGTGTTCATGCCCAAATCATACGCCCACCGCGCCTAGTGCGGGACTTCTTTGACCGCGTTGCGGTTCCACGATGGAATCCGGACCACGATTGGACCATCGCCCTCGACAAGGCACTGGCACGAAAGCCGAGAGTTGATCTGCAGCCCGGGAGCCTCTTCCACGCGATCCTCTTCCTCTTCTTCCGATTCGGAGAGCGAATCCATCCCGTTTTCGATGTAGACATGGCAGGTTGAGCAGGCGCAGACCCCGCCGCAGGAGTGCTCGATGTTGATCCCGTGCTCGATAGCGACTTCAAGCAGGTGCTCGCCCTTGGCCGCCATGAGTTCATGCTCTGCGGTGTCTGAGCCATCCTCATTGAGTTCTTCAGGGTTTTCAAGGATGTACTTGACCTTGACAGTCGCGGGGCCGTGCTCGATATCTGAATGGCGCATGTGCATAGACTTGATCCTTGGGAACTGCTGAGGGCTGACAATCTGGAATGATTCTAGGTTATGCCCAATGCGAAATCACACACAGGTCACCTCGAAGAAATTTCCATGAACACCGACGAACCCCAGAGCAAACAAGACCTCGACCTCTCCATTCTTGCCCCCGCGCACAATGAAGAAGACAACATCGTCGAGCTGGTTAAGCAGATCCACGACGCGATCGAGCCGCTGGGGATCTCCTACGAGTTTATCGTCGTCGATGATGGGTCGACGGACTTCACCCGCCAGCGGGTCATGGATCAGCAAGTTACCCACCGCTGGGTTCGGTGCGTGGCGATGACCGAAACCCCCGAGGGTTCCGGGCATGGACAATCGGCAGCATTCCATGCCGGGTTCCGTGCTGCAAACGGAAGCCTTGTCGCGTTGCTCGATGCAGATCTGCAGAACAACCCGGCCGACCTGCCCGCGATGCTCGAACTGCTCAAACTATCCAACGCCGACTTCGTCCAAGGCGACCGCTCGGCGGCACGCGGGCAGGGCGACGCGAAGATCCGCCAGTTCGGTTCATGGGTCGGGCGGAAGTTTCGGCTTATCCTGCTCGGCGACACCATCACCGATACGGGATGCTCGCTTCGCGTGATGAAACGCGAGATCGGCCTGCGCCTGCCGCTTGAGTACAAGGGCATGCACCGGTTTATTCCCGCGACCGCCCGCCACCTCGGGTACACGGTGGTCGAGATGCCTGTCTCGCACCGCGCCCGCCACGCCGGCGAGCCGAAGTACGGGATGGGGATCACGAAGCGTGCGTTGCCCGGGCTAGTTGATTTGTTTGCAGTGCGGTACATGCGTAAACGCAGACGCCCGGTGACCAGCGAGGAGATCAGCGGATCATGAAACCCGGGCCGATCATCGCGATGATCCTGCTGATCCTCTTGGGGATGTGGCTGGTCCTTCAGCCCGCGCTCGCACGCGGGTCTGCAGATCTGAATGTACGAATCGGCGCAATGGAGATCTCGCTGACTCGCGACCAAGTCGATGGCGTCGCGGGGTACCAGATCATCTCTCCGAGTTCGATGGCCGATCACGAGTTCATCGAGGCCGACCAACTCGATACATTTCTCAGCACCCAGATCGAAGTATGGAACGCTCGCCCGGCGTGGGCACGCCGGCTGCTTGGGTTCCTCAACATCACCAGCTGGGGAACATTCGCGTGGGTCGCGGTCGGTTTGATCGGGCAGGCCGCGTTCTTCGGGCGGATGTTTGTGCAATGGGTGGTCTCTGAGCGCTCACGCGTCTCGACGGTCCCGGTGATCTTCTGGTGGTTCAGCCTCATCGGCGGTTCGCTGCTGTTCATTTACTTTGTCTGGAGGCGAGATGTGGTTGGGGTACTCGGGCAATCGACCGGCATTGTGATCTACGCCCGGAATCTCAAGCTGATCAAAAAGGAAAAATGCCGCGCAGTACAAGAATCATGCGGGCCAAACGAGGAGCAATGTGATGCAGATCTGGATTGATACCGAGCAAGTTGAAACGAGCGACACCATCGAGCAGGCGCTCGACACCGCCCGCGCTCATGCTGAGCAGACGGGCAGGCTGATTGTAGAGATCAACGCCGATGGAAAGCCGCTCGACGACAGCCTCTTCGAGAACCCGGCAGCGTCGACCCCTGATATCGCCGAGCTCAGGTTCGTCACCGTCGATCCGATCGCGTTCATGAACCAGACGCTCGACGACACAAGGCTCTCGCTTGAATCGACCAAAGCCGAGCAGATTGTGGTCGCGTCACAGATCCAATCGGGCGAGCTGAGCAATGCGATCGAGCTGCTCGGTCCGGTGCTCGAAGGGTGGCACGCGGTGCGCGATGTGGTCGATCAGCTCAGCGCCCTTGCGGGTGTTGATCTGCACACCCTTGATATCGACGGTGTGAGCGCAACGGAATGCATCAACGGGCTGGCCAAAGCGCTGGGCGAGATCCGCGATGCGCTGGCAAACGAAGACTGGTCATCGATGGGCGATCTGCTTGAATACAACCTCGACGAGCAGGCTTCTACATGGATGTCGTTGATCGACGCGCTCCAGCACACAATATCGAAGGGCTCGAGCTGAGCAATGCCCGCCGAGACGAGCACCAACCCGATCGACACGCTGATGGAGCAAGCGAGCCAATCGCTTGCTCGCGGCTCGTATCTGCTGTGCTCAAACATGTGCATCAACGCGCTGCGGATGGCGCGTTCCCGCAACGACTTTGCACGAATGGCTCGCATCGTGCTGCCCTTGCAAGAAGCCCAGCGGTACCTCCGCCAGGACGCGCTTGACCTCGGCCCGCCCAAACTCGTCACCAGCGGCGACGACCTGGGCAGCGATCTTCGCGCTCTGTGTTACTTGTTTGCACCAACGCTTGTCGGCGCCGACGCACGACAGTTTCGCTCTGCTGCCAACGATGCCGGCATCGGCGTGTTTGTGCTTACCCGCGAGCCAAGAACCGCCAAGGGGCTCTGGCCGATCGTTGGCGTCGGGCATTGCGTGGTCCGTGTCCGCGTCGAGCCGCCAAAAAACGCTGTCAAGGCTGACTCCCTGCTTGGTGATACCATCGAAGGCGAGATCGACCCCTCATGGTTTGCTTCTGCGGGCGAAGCGCTCGGCGATCAGGCGATTATCGATGCCCATGCTGCCGGCGAGCCTGAAGACCCGCCCGCGTGGGTGGTGGATGATTTTCTCGATCGCTTCGATGCGTGCCCAGAGCACGAGAAGTTTCTCCAGGCGCTCGCAGCCGCCTGCCGAGTGGCAGCCAATGAGCCGCCCCCGACACAGATCCGCCGGCGTGGGCTTCTTGATGATCCGTATAGTTTTTAACTGTGCGCAATCCTCCGCTTGAACACCCGTGTCCTGTCTTCACAGAACCGAACCATCGACTATCCCGCATCTCTCGGAAGGGTGTCCAAAAGGTTGGTGATGATCGTGTCCGTATCAATCCCCTCGGCGTCGGCCTCGAAGTTGAGCATCACGCGGTGGCGTAGGGCAGGAAGCGCCGCCCACCGGATGTCATCAATGGCCATCGCGGCGCGTCCATCGAGCAACGCCCGGCACTTGCCCGCAAGGATCAACGCCTGAGCCGCACGCGGCGACGCGCCGAGCGCCACGCACTGGTTCACTATCGGCGTGGCAAACTCGCCCGCTGAAAGAGCCCCCTTCGGATGCGTGGCAAGCACACAACGGATGGCGTAATCCTCGACCGATTGCGCGACCGCGACACGCCGAACCAGGCGCTGATGGGCGAGCAGCCCCTCGCCATCGAGCACCGGATGAATCTCTGGTCGCTCGGCACCGGTGGTTCTTCGGACAATCTCGCCCAGCTCATCACGCGAGGTGTAACCAACGCGGAGCTTGAAAAAGAATCGATCCATCTGCGCTTCGGGCAGCGGATAGGTCCCCTCTTGCTCGACCGGGTTCTGCGTCGCGAGCACAAAGAACGGCGCGGGCAAGGTATGTGTGGTCCCCCCCACCGTCACCGAGTGCTCCTGCATCGCTTCAAGCAAGGCGGACTGGGTCTTGGGCGTCGCGCGGTTGATCTCGTCGGCGAGCACGATCTGATTGAAAACCGGGCCTTGCTGAAAACGGAACGCACGCTTGGTGCGCCCATGCTCGTCGACGGTTTCATCAATCACAGTGGTGCCCGTGATGTCGGCGGGCATCAGGTCGGGCGTGAACTGGATGCGACCGAAGCTCAGATCCACGGCCTGGGCAATCGTGCGCACAAGCAAGGTTTTGCCGATGCCGGGGACGCCTTCGAGCAACGCGTGCCCCCCGACAAAGAGACAGGTGAGCGCCTGATCGACGGCATCATGCTGCCCGACGACCGCCTTGGCGACTTCATCACGCACACCTGCAAAGTCGGTGCGGAATCGCTCGGCGGCGGCGAGAACTTCGCCCTTGGACAGCGGTTCGGAGATTGGATTGTTCTTGGGTTCGCGGGTCATGGTGAGGATGGTAGGGATCAAAAAAGAGACCGGGCGACCCAGAATTATCTGAGTCGCCCGGAAAAGGCCGCAGTGGGATTCGAACCCACGATTGGCTTTCGCACAACGGATTTGCAATCCGTCCCCTTAGACCACTCGGGCACACGGCCGTATGCACGATCATATCGCGAGGGGGACGCTACAACCCGCCAGGCAGAAGGTCAACTGGGTTGGCAGGAAAACCATTGCCCAAAAAGCGATATCATTGGGACAGTTGCCCGATATGCTCTTGTATGGACACCCCGATGCGCACCCACAACCTCATTTCTGCCGGTCTACTCATTTCTCTGTCCGCCGGGCTTGGGCTTGCTCAGTCTGATGAGCCCATGCCGGGCAGCAGCGAGCGGGTCGAGCAGGCCGAGACCCTGCTGCCAAGGGTCGGCACCGATGAACGCCCGGTGATGCCCACAGAGACCCTTGCGACCAGGGTGGTCGAGCCGGGCCTGACAGAGGGGCACGATTGGATCGATGTGCTCTCCGAGACACTCGATCGAAGAACAACGCCAAAGACCCTCGCCGAGGGCACCTTCCTGCTCGATCGTCTTGGGCAGCTGGTCCGGGGCCCAAGTGATCGGCTGATCTTTGTTCCTTCGCATGAGCAACGCAGCGCCGGCGAAGGACCGATGCTGCTGCTCCCGTGTTCCGTGCAAGACCAGATCTCGGAATCATGGAGCGGGCAGAAAATCTTTCTGCGTGGCGAGGTGTTCGTGTACCACGGGCGCAACTACCTGCTGCCCGCGTGGTTCTCTTTGGTTTCACCGGAAACACCGGCGAGCAACCCCGAAACACCCGAGGAAGCTGAGCAAGTTACCCAGACAGAGCAACCCGAGGGCGACACTCCAGCATCACTCGAAGACGATCCCGAGGTCCAGGCGCTGCTCGATGAGCTTGAGTCAGGATTGCCGAGCGGCGAATCCGCAGGCAAAGCAATCCATGATCAGTTGGGCACCAATCCAACAAACCCCGTCGCGGCGAGATCGGCCTCGACTGCTTCAGGAATCCGCGAGGGCACGATCCTCATCCGTCGTCGGGGTCGGCTCGATCGGCAGGCGGACGGATCGTGGGCGTTGGTCTTTGATAATGATGACGCCTCCGATCTGGGGGGCGAATCACTCACCATCCTGCCATGCCGGATGTTGATGCAGATGGAAACACTGAGCGCCCGTGATAACGGCTCGCGCGAGTTGATCGTCTCCGGACGCGTGTATGCATCGCAAGCCAATGGATACCTGCTGCCCACACTTGTTCAGCGGGTCCGCGAGAGCGGGATCTCGTCGAGGCAATAACCGACGAACCGGTGCTATCTGGTTAGACCGTGGAAACCGTGCCCTGCACGGGGCGGTCTTCGATGGCCAATGGGTGCGTAGGATGCGCGAGCACGGTTTCGCCTTCCACTGGTGAGAATCGAGATCCGTAGAGCGGAACACGCTTGTTTGATGCTGCGAGTCCAAAGTGATTGGCGAGCAGCTTGCGTCCAATGACAATCATCACGAGCATCACAACATTGGCGAGGAACATCGGGGCAAGCCCGGTCCAGCCAAGGTACACCATGATCGAGGTGCCTACGAGCAGCAGCATCCCGGTCGGAATCATCGCCTGCCAACCAAGGTTCATGACCTGGTCATACCGTACGCGGGGGATAGTCCAGCGGATGAGCATCGCGAGCAGCACAAGCCCGATGACCTTGACCGCGAACACATTGACCTTCAAGAGCACGGCCAGCAGCCCGGTTGATTCCGGCGAGGTCCACCCGAGCCCTGGGATCTGGTAACCGCCCATGAAGAGCAGCGCGAAAAACGCACACCCGGTGACCAGGTGGGCGTATTCCGCCATCGGATAGAGGGCGAAACGCATCGAGGAGTATTCGGTATGGAACCCGGCGACGAGCTCTTGCTCGCACTCTGGGTTATCAAAGGGCGTGCGGTTGGCTTCTGCGAGCGCACAGATGTAGAACAAGATCGCGGGCAAAGGCAGCGAGAACATCAGCCACCCGTGCTCGGTCTGGTGCATGATGATGTCGTTGGGCATGAATGACCCGGCGATCAGCAACGCACACAGCAGCGCAAGCCCCATCGGAATCTCATACGAGATCATCTGGGCCGTCGCGCGGAGCCCGCCGAGCATGGAGTATTTGTTGTTCGATGCCCACCCGCCGATGGTGATTCCGTAGACACCAACCGAAGCGATCGCAAGCAGGTAGATCACACCAACAGAGACCGAAGCGCCCGCAACCGCGAAAGTCCCGCCCTCAAGGTGACCGAACATAAAATCAAACACCCCGCCGATTCCCGGAAGACCAAAGAGGAACTGGAAGAACGCAAGATCTCCGGCCGCCGGCAGTGAGATATACCCGCCCCAAGGGATGATCACAAACCCGATTAGCGCCGGGATGATCGCCAGAGCCGGAGCGATGGTGAATAGTGCTTTATCTACATTGGTTGGGGCGTAGTCCTCTTTGAGGAAGAACTTGAGCCCGTCGGCGAGCATCTGCCCGATGCCGAGGAAACCCTTGAGGAACGACAAGAAGGGCAATCCAAAGTCAAAGCCGGTGCGGTTTGGGCCGATGCGGTCTTGGATATAGGCGCTGACTTTTCGTTCGAGGTAGGTCGAGAAACCGACCAGCCCCATGATCGATCCATGGGCAACCGCGAGAACGAGAACGCTTACATAAAACTGGGTGGTCAGGATGCTTTGGATGAACTCTGTCATGGTCGGTTACTGTAGCATCGGTTGGTTCAGCAGACCGGGTGAGACGCGGCCGAGAGGATTTCTTCGAGGGTTTGGCGGTGGTTGGCGCACCGCGGACATTTGTGCTGACCGCCGAGCTTCCCCTTGGCATCGAGCCATCGGTGGAAAGTACCCAGCGGGACCTGGGTGATGGTCGGAGGCTGCATACCCACATCATCGGATCGCTTGGTCGTGTAGTCCACATTCTCGACCTTGATGGATTGATCAAACACATCGCGAAACCCGCTAAGCGCCTGTCCACAAAGCGGTTGCTTCATCTCGATCACCAGCTCAAGCCCCGCACGCGTAGTCTGGGAGGGATAGACCGGGGCAGCGGTGAACTCGCCGGTGGTAGCGCCGGTTGATTCAATGGCGGCTTGAACCGCACGCTCGATGTGCTCGACGATGATGTTCTCACCGAAGGCGTTAATGAAATGACGATGGCGCCCGACGATCCGCAATCTTGCCGGGCCGTCCCCGCCGCCGTTCGGACCTGCGGGGATTTCATCGAAGACGACAACATCGCCGATGATGTACCGCCAGAGCCCGGCGTTGGTGCTCATCACCACAACATACTTCTGCCCTTGCTCAACCTGCCAGCAGGTAAACACCTCGGGGTGGTCGTCATCGATTTGTTCGAGGGGGACAAACTCGTAGAAGGTGCCGTTGTCGCTGAGCAATCGCATGGACCCATCGTTGATCTCGTCCTGCATCGCGATGAATCCCTCGGATGCAGGGTAGAGCTCGTGTCGGCATGGGAAATCGATACTTTGATCACCCGAGAATGCGCGCGACATCCTGGTGACGAACGGGGCGAAGTTGACACCGCCGTGAACAAAGACCTCGAGGTTGGGCCAGACATCGCGTGCGCAGGTTGCATGGGCTCCGCGTTCGTTGGCGATCTCGATCACCCGGTCGATCAGCACGAGCGCCCACGAGGGCATGCCTGAGATAAAACGGATGTCTTGATCAACCGCGAGCTGCGCCATCGCTTCGATCTTGTCGGGCCAGTGATCCATCAGGGCGATTTGTGGGCCCGGCGAATAGATCGCGCTGATCGGCCAACGGATCATCGGCGTGACAAGCCCGGAGAGATCGCCGGTCGCGATCCCGTGCTCATTGATATCCAGCTCGGTCGAGCCACCCAGAAAAAGGCACCGCCCGCCCATGTAGCGTTCGGGCGGTACGCCCCGGTTGAGCAGGTGGGCGAAGATATCCAACGAAGCGAGGTAGTTGGATTTCATCATCTCATCCGAGACCGGGATGAACTTGTCGCCGGCCGTCGTGCCCGAGGTCTGGGCGAAGCGGTCTACCCGCCCTGGCCACAGAATGTCTGGATGCCCATGCTCGCGCATGCCTGCGATGTCGTCGGCAAAGGCGTACCAATCGGCGATCGGGGTCGATGACTGGTAGGCGTTGATCATCTCGATCGGGTCCTCGATGGCGGCGATGGCTGCAAACCCGCGACCTTGCCCGAACCGTGTGTGCTGTGCTTGGGTGATCAGTGAACGGAGCTGGCTGGACTGCACACGCCAGGTGTTTTCTTTCCACCAATCTCGATCCGCGAGTTTCTTCTGGCGGAGAGCGACGCGCGCATGGATCGCGGCCCCAACCAGGGTCGTCCACGAGTGCGGCGCGTTGGGCGAGCAGGCGGGGGTGCTCTTTGGTTTCGTTGTGTTCATGATCGCCATTAGCTAGTGATCCGAGCGTGCGAAATCGAACCCCTGCGATTGGAGTTCGTCAAAGAACCCGTGCATCGCCAGGGCAAACCTGTCGGGCGATTCGATCATCGGTGCGTGACCGCAATCATCGAGCCAA
The DNA here is from genome assembly GCA_029260265.1 of Phycisphaerales bacterium. GTDB lineage: Bacteria > Planctomycetota > Phycisphaerae > Phycisphaerales > UBA1924 > UBA1924. The sequence continues at coordinate 523,390 of JAJDDO010000024.1, read as the reverse complement.
GAGAGCCTCGCGTTGGGCATCAGCTCGCAGAAACCCTGACCGGCGGAGGGCGGGGTGACCACATCTTGGCGTCCCCAGATCAACAGCGTGGGCTGATCCATCTCGCCGAGATCATCGGTCATGTTGTCGCGGCGTGCGCTCTTCGAGAGCCTGATCATCGCGCGGGCACCGCCACGCTCGTTGAGCAAGGTGTACGCCCGATCGACATCATCTTCGTTCATCTTCGATTTGTCATAGAACAACTCGCCGATCTTCTCGACGAGCCAGTTGCGTGATGGTCGCACCGGTGCGCCCTTGACCACTGTTCGTTCAATCAGCCCAGAAGAACCGGCGAGCACCAACCCGCTGACCAACTCTGGGCGGGCGTGGGCGACACGCAACGCGACATGCCCGCCGAATGAGTTCCCGACCAGCACCGCGGGTTCACCGATATGGCGATCGAGGTACTGCATAGTCATCGCTGCGACCGAGTGCAATGAGCAATCCACGCCTCGCAGCTTCAGCAGGGGCATCTCGAGCGTGATGCATCGAGCGCGGTCGGCGATCTGCTGGACCACCGCCCCCCAATGCTCGTTGAGCCCGACAAGCCCGTGCAAGAACACCACGGGTGGACCGGATCCGCATTCCACGACATCGGCGCGGATGACCTTGCCGCTCATCCCGTCGAGATCGGCCACCGATCGCTCGACCAGATGGTCCGGATTGATTGCAGCGGCTTTGGATTCCACGGTGTTCACGCCTCGTGTCCGTTCTGGTCACCCCGCGGGTGCCCCGCAGCAATGATAGAACCCACGGGGTTGGGTTTCAGGGCTGAATACTGTTCGGATAGCGTTTATTGCGTTAGAAGGGCGATTGAACTTGCGATTCATCCGTTTGCACACGCCCGTCGATCAGCCTGATCACTCGATCTGCACGCTTGGCGACATGCTGATCGTGCGTCACCATCAGCATGGTCAGCCCGTGCTGAGCGCGGAACTCGGCGAGCACATCGAGGATCGCATCGCCGGTCTTGCGGTCGAGATTCCCGGTGGGTTCGTCGGCGAGCAGCAGCCTCGGCTCGTTGATCAATGCCCGGGCAATGGCGACGCGTTGGCGTTCGCCGCCGGAGAGTTCCTTGGATCGGTGCCTGAGCCTGTGCGAGAGCCCGAACCGATCGAGCAGGTCTTTGGCGCGATCCTCTGTCTCTTTGCGTTTGGACATATACCCCAGCCTGCCATAGCGGATCATGGCGCCGACGGTGACATTCTCGAGCACGCTCAACTCGGGCAAAAGGTGGTAGAACTGGAAGACGAACCCGACCTCTGACGAGCGGTACCGATCGAGCGCACCCTTGCCCATCGACGCGACATCACGCCCATCAAAGACAATGGTGGTCGCGTTGCTGGATTTGGTCGTGCGATCGAGCCCGCCGATCAGGTGCAGCAGCGTGGACTTGCCGGAACCCGAAGACCCGAGGATCGCGGTCCATTGCCCATGATCCATCGTAAGATCAACGCCATGCAGAACCGGGACCTTGACCCGACCGAGCTTGTAGGTCTTGTGCACATTACGAACATCAAGGACTGGCGTGGTTGCACTGGGCATTATTCAAACCTCAGAGCTTTGACCGGGTCCATCCGGGCGCTGTGCAGGGCTGGGATGAGCGCGCCGAGGATGCAGGTGAGGATCCCGACGACAAACACGATGAGTGCCTTGGAGACCTCGACCTCGCGTGGGATCTCGACAAAGTAGTACACGCGCGGATCCCATATGACGATGCCGAGGGTCTGGCCCATCCACCCGTGGATGCCATTGATGTTGATGACGATGATGGTGCCTAACGCGGTGCCAAGGGTCGAGCCTACCAGCCCGATGACAGCTCCATAACGCACCCAGAGCCAGGTAATCCCGAGGGTGGACGCGCCGAGGGCACGCAGGATCCCGATATCTCGGGTTTTTTCGGAAGCCATCGACCAGAAGATCGCGAGCACCAAGAACACGGTCGTGAACGACACGATCCCAAAGATAAACAGGACGAGACCGGTTTCTTTTTTCACGGCTTCAATCATGGTCCGGTTGGTATCTTCCCATGTCCGCAGCATGATGATGTGTTCGCTGGGGACTTCGCCGGGGTGTTTGTGTGCGAAGCGGGCATAGACCTGTTTGACGATCTCTCGGGTGTCGTTGGCATCGACGCCATCGGCACCACGGACGATGACCGAGGTGACCCGTGCGGGGTCGATGCCGATGGATTCGATCATCTTTGGACGCAGCTCGCCGGTCTGCGGGTCTCTCTCGAATGCGAAGGGGTCGGTGGATTCGGTCCGCACGACCCTTTCTGCTTGATCCATCCGCAGCATCTTCTGCAGCAGATCAAGCCGTACAAGCACCAGCGATGAATCCACCTCGTAGATCCCGGTCTGGAACTCGTTGGCGACCGGGATGGTGCGGGTCACCGGGTCAACAGGGCGCCCATCGGAATCGAGCGAAAGCACCGTGAGCCCGATCGAACCATTGGATGGCATAAAGACCGAATCAGATTCGTATCCGCCCGAGGCATTCGGGATGATCGGGTTCATCGGCGCGTAGATGCCCGCGCCGGTGCGGTCATTTAGCCCGGTGAGCTCGATGCCGATGAGCCCGGCGGGTTCCATTGCGCCTGTGATCGGGTTGGGGCGTTGCATGAGCTTGCCGTTCTTTTCCATTTCTGTGAAAATGGCAGAGTAATCGTTGGCCGACTCGTCGATATCTTTGGTCTCCGGGTCATTGACACGGATTATGCGTAGATCTTCGCCATCCCGATCCTTGCTCGTTGGTTTCTCAATCGGGTGCCACCAGAGGGTGTCCTCGAATGAGGTGACCCTTGAGAAGCTCGCGGGATCGACGCCCTTGACCTGCATGAGTTCGACCTGATCGTTTGGGAGTTTGACCATGCCGAAAGATTCGATCACGGGTGAGGCGGCCTCGATGCCTTCGGTGTCCTCGAGCATCTCGATCAGGTCATCATAATGAGCGAACCCGACATTGGGCCAGACGACAGCGACATCGCCGATCATGACCCGCCCTGAGCTCAGCAGCGTGTTGAGGAACCCGCCCATGATCGACCAGGTGATGAGGATCGTGGCGACCGAGAGCATGACCGCAGCCATCGCCAGCAGGGGCATGATCTTGCTCGTCAGGTATTTGCGTGTGAGCAGTGATTGGTACACGAGCGAGTCTAGGGCAGCGTCATTGTTCAGGCGAGATCGAGATCAGGGTCGTGAGCGGATGAACTTGCACCAGAGCCGGACGCATTCACGGCGGGGTGCGAAGTGCCCGCATTCCGTGCATTGATGATCATTGCGGGAACGCCCGCTGAGATCGAACATGCAGACCGGGCAGAGCTGTCCGCGAGTAGAAACGATCAGCTTCGTGCATCGTATCCGAGCATACTCGATTGTGATATTGCTCAAAAAATATGACAAAAGACCAATGCAGCCGAGCGGAAAGGCACCCATCATGAGCAAGCTCAAGAGCCAACCAAACTGGTAGCCAAAGAGCACATCAGGCAAGTACAACAGGGCGGAGACCATCACGCACAACGCCGCAAGGGCAAAGGATACCGCAGCTATCCACCACAGCACCCGCCCGTTGCGAATCGATCGTGAAGAACGATTGAGGGCTTTTAACTCATTCGTCGGGCAGTTTGTGGTCGGCTCGGCGCGCATGCTCCACGGCTGCGGCACCTTGCCATTGGTCTTGGTTGGCATTCTTCTATTCTATTTTGCCAAGCCCGCTCTGCGCTCTCAATATTCGTTTCTGGGATTAATGCCGAGCGCGGAGAAGTTTGCACCAGATGCGAACACATTCGCGGCGAGTAGCGTTTTCAGAGCATCGCGGACACCGAATGTCGCCTGGTTCACGCTTCGAAAGATCCCGAAAACACTTGGTGCATCGTTGACAACGAACGGCAAGGAGGCCCCTCGAGATTTTTCGTTTCCCAAGAACGAGAAGAGCATTCCCGAAGAGTACTGCGGGAACAACACAGTACATCCCAAAGGCCGCGAAATATTGCCCCTGCTTGAGATCCCCGTATCTTCCACTATTGTACATAGTCCAGCAATACGGAATCGTGATCAGGATGTACGGATAGACAACTCCCACAAACAGAAGAACGCCCAGATCATACATCCGTGTTTCACGCAGAAACAGATGCCGCCTGGGAGCTTCGGATCCTGATTGAGAAACCGCTCGTTTACACCATGGCCGCTTCCGTCTCACCAGTTACTCTACGGTGACGGACTTGGCGAGGTTTCTTGGCTTGTCGACATCGTGCCCTCTGAGCACCGCGGCGTGGTACGCGAGCAGCTGCAGGGGCACCACCGTCACCATCGGTGAGAGGCATTCCTCGACCGCGGGGACATAGAGGACATCCTCGGCGACGGATTTGATCTGTTCGTCGCCTTCGGTCGCGACGGCGATCACATGCCCGCCACGCGAGCGGACTTCTTCGATGTTGCTCATGACCTTGTCGTACTGGTTGCCTTGGTTGGCTATGAAAACCACCGGCATGCCCTCGTCGATCAGGGCGATCGGGCCGTGCTTCATCTCGGCGGCGGGCATGCCCTCGGCGTGGATGTAGGAGATTTCTTTGAGCTTGAGGGCACCCTCCATCGCGGTCGGGTAGTTGTACCCGCGTCCGAGGAAGAGCCAGTTGTCTCGGTGGATGTATTTTTCGGTGACTTTTTTGATCAGGTCGTTGGTTTCGAGGACGCGCTCGATCTTGTCGGGGATGGTCTCGAACTCGCGCATGAGCCTGGCCGAGGCTTCGGGCGACATCATGCGCCGGCGTGCCATGAACAACGAAATCATGGTGAGCACGGCGACCTGCCCGGTGAAGGCCTTGGTCGAGGCGACACCGATTTCTGGCCCCACGCGTAGATAAACCCCGGCGTCGGTATCACGGGCGAGGGTCGAGCCGACGACATTGATCACACCAAGCGAGAGCGCTCCGCGGTCTTTGGCCTCGTGCAGCGCGGCGAGGGTGTCGGCGGTCTCGCCGGACTGCGAGACGGCGACGACGACCGAGCCTTCCTCGATGATCGGGTTGCGGTATCGGAACTCGGACGCGTACTGGCATTCGCAGGGGATTTTGGCGAGGTCTTCGAGCAGGTACTCGCCGATCATCGCGCTGTGCAGCGCGGTGCCCTGGGCGGTCAGGATCATGCGTTTGGATTTGACGAGTTCTTTGGATAAGCCCATCAGCCCGCCGAGGACGATGCGCCCTTCGTTTTTATCGATCCGTCCTTTGATGCAGGTGCGGAGGGCTTGGGGTTGCTCAAAGATTTCCTTCTGCATGAAGTGCGAAAACGAGCCGAGCTCGATCTGATCGAGTTCCATCTCGAGTTGCATCTCTTTCGGGGTCAGCTCTTCGTCGTCGACGGTGCTCGTTCGGAATCCGTCGCGGGTGATGCGGACGACCGAGTAATCATCGAGCGTGATCGCGGTTGAAGTATGCGCGATAATCGCGGCGGGATCGGACGCGATGATGTATTCCTGCGAGCCGATGCCGACAAGCAGCGGCGAGCCCTTGCGGGCGCAGACCATGACCTCTGGCTCATGCTCACAGATCACAGCGATCGCGTAGGCACCGCGGACCTCGCGGAGGGCGGCCTGCACTGATTTTTCCAGATCCATCCCGTTGTCTGTATCGTAGAAATGAGAGATGAGCATCCCGAGGACTTCGGTGTCGGTCTCGGTCTGGAAGACACATCCTCGATCTTGGAGGAGCGTGCGGATGGATGCATAGTTTTCGATGATGCCGTTGTGCACCAGCGCGATGCCGTTGGATTGATCGCGATGGGGGTGGGCGTTTGCTTGGGTGACCTTGCCGTGGGTCGCCCAGCGTGTGTGGGCGATGCCGAGGGTGCCCGTGAAATCGCCCACCCTTTGGATTTTGGATTCGAGCTTGGAAACACGCCCGACCGCTTTGGTGATCCGCAGCCCGGAGGGTTCGAGCATCGCAATTCCCGACGAGTCATACCCACGGTATTCCATGCGCTTGAGCCCTTCGAGGAGCAACTGCTGGGCGGGTTTGGAACCGATGTACGCGACAATGCCACACATAGGCGTATCTCCGTGATTGGCTGATTCAGAAGGATTGGACGCAACTCGTCCACCGCTGGCCTTACTCTCTTTTCGGCCCGTCCAACGGGCCTGCTTGATCGTACGAGCCCAACTCGGCGAGGTTCATTGATTGTGAGATCGTTCTCGATCGACTGGAGACCGGATCACTCTCAAATAACCAACTTCGGTCCTAGATCGCTCGATTTGTGGGCTTCGGGCGGGGGTCTGCATATCCTTTCGCGGTTTGCGCTGATCCGATCAAAATCCCACGAGGCCCTCCACTATGCCAAGACGCGAAGATCTCCACACGATCCTTCTGATTGGTTCCGGCCCGATTGTCATCGGGCAGGGTTGCGAGTTTGATTATTCGGGGACCCAGGCGTGCAAATCTTTGCGTGACGAGGGGTACCGGGTGGTGCTGATCAACTCGAACCCGGCGACGATCATGACCGACCCCGCGTTCGCCGACCGGACCTACATCGAACCGATCACGCCCGAGACCATCGAGAAGATCATCATCAAAGAGAAAGAACTCGGCACCCCGATCGACGCGGTGCTGCCAACACTCGGGGGGCAGACCGCGTTGAACTGTGCGTGTGTGCTCTTTGACAACGGGGTCTTCGAGAAATACGGCATCGAGATGATCGGCGCCGACCGGGCGGTGATCCACCGGGCCGAGGATCGCCAAGCGTTCGCGGAGGTGTGCAACAATGTAGACCTTGCGATGCCCGAATCACGGACGGTTGAAGACCTGGATGATGCGTTGGATTTTTTGGCCATGATCGGATTGCCGATGATTGTCCGCCCTGCCTTTACGCTCGGAGGCTGGGGCGGCGGGATCGCGTACAACAAGGCGGAGTTCGAGGAACTGGTCACGCGGGGGTTACGCGCGAGCATGATCGGGCAGGTGCAGGTCGACAAATCACTGATCGGGTGGAAAGAATACGAGCTCGAGGTTGTCCGTGACAAGAAGGATAACTGCGTGATTGTGTGCGCGATCGAAAACATCGACGCGATGGGCGTGCACACGGGCGATTCGATCACGGTCGCGCCGACGCTGACGCTCACCGATAAAGAATACCAGTACCTGCGTGACGCCTCGCTCGCGATCATGCGGGAGGTCGGCGTCGAGACCGGGGGGAGCAATGTGCAGTTCGCCATCAACCCGAACCCACAACCCGACGAGCAAGGCAACAAACCATTCGAGATGGTGGTCATCGAGATGAACCCGCGAGTCTCACGATCGTCCGCGTTGGCATCGAAGGCTACCGGATTCCCGATCGCCAAGATCGCGGCCAAGCTCGCCATCGGGTACACGCTCGATGAGCTCAAGAACGACATCACGGGCACAACGAGCGCGTGCTTTGAGCCGAGCATTGATTACATCGTGACCAAGATGCCCCGATGGACCTTCGAGAAGTTCCCCGAAGCGGACGAGACGCTGACAACGCAGATGAAATCCGTCGGCGAGGCGATGGCGATCGGGCGGACCTTTCAAGAATCCTTCCAGAAGGTCATCCGCTCGATGGACCTCAAGCGATTCGGGTTCGGGCTCGACCACAACGACAACTGGCTCGCGGCCCATCAATCAAAGAATGGTCGCGACGAGCGTGGGCAACCGATCGAATGGCCGATCGAAGAGGCCAAGCTGACACGCAAGCTCTCGGTGCCCTCGCAGGGGCGGATGTATTTCATCCGGTACGCGCTCAAGATGGGCTGGTCGGTTGAGCAGGTGTGCAAGCTGACCCGGATCGATCCATTCTTCATTCATCAACTCAACGAGCTCGTGGAGTTTGAGGACGAGTTGATCGAAGCGGGTACGCTCGAACAGGTCGATGCAGAGTTGATGCAGCGGGCAAAGCAGTTTGGGTATTCTGATGCGCAGCTGGCTTGTTTGTACTCGGGCTCGATCAAAACCAACAGCATTCTTGGCGTGCGTGAATACCGAAAATCGCTTGGTGTCGAAGCGGTGTTCAAGTGCGTCGATACTTGTGCTGCCGAGTTTGAGGCCATCACGCCCTACTACTACTCGACCTATCAGCCCGGGCACGCGATCGCCCAAGCCGACGGCACAACCGAAACTATCGGGCCCGAATGCGAGCTCCGCGAGCGGCTCAACAACGATGCGAACCCGAAGCAGAAGGTTGTCATCCTCGGCGGCGGACCCAACCGCATCGGGCAGGGGATCGAGTTTGATTACTGCTGTGTCCATGCTGCCCAGGCAGCGCAGGAACTCGGTTACGACGCGGTGATGATCAACTCCAACCCGGAGACGGTGAGTACCGATTATGACACGAGTGATCTGTTGTTCTTTGAGCCGTTGACGCTTGAAGATGTGCTCAATGTGACCGAGAAGTTAAATGATTCATTGCTTGGGACGATTGTGCAGTTCGGCGGGCAGACGCCGTTGAACTTGGCACATGGGCTGGACAAAGCCCGGGTCCCGATGCTCGGCACCGATCTGGCCGCGATTGACCGCGCAGAAGACCGCGACCAGTTCGACCAGATGCTCACAAAGCTGGATCTCAAACGCCCGGCGTCGGGGATTGCCTACTCGATCGGCGATGCAATCAACGCGGCCAACACCATCGGGTATCCGGTGCTGGTGCGTCCGAGTTATGTGCTCGGCGGGCGAGGGATGGAGATCTGTCCGGACGAAAAGGCGCTGCGCCATTACATGCTCACCGCGGTGGATGTTTCTGGGCTTGATGATGCGCCGATCTTGATCGACCAGTTCCTCGATGGTGCCATCGAGCTTGATGTTGATGTCGTTGCGGACTTTGGTCAGAAGGGGAACGGCACCGCGCTGGTCGCTGCGGTCATGGAGCATATCGAGCAGGCCGGCGTGCATTCGGGCGACTCGACCTGCATGATCCCGACCACGACGATCCGCCCGGCGATTGTTGAGGAAGTCCGCACGACGGCGCGTCGACTGGCCGAAGAACTCGGCGTGTGCGGGCTGATGAATGTGCAGATGGCGATCAAGGATGACACCGTGTACATCATCGAAGTCAATCCACGGGCATCACGAACAGTCCCGTATGTCGGCAAGGCGAAGGGCACCAGTTGGGCCGCGACCGCGGCCCGGGCCATGATGGGACAAACACTCGATGAGCAAGGCGCTCATGAAATTCCAGACGCCGGGTATTATGCGGTCAAGGCACCCGTGTTCCCGTTCCAGAAGTTCCCCGGCGTGGACTTTGTGCTCGGCCCAGAGATGCGATCAACCGGTGAGGTGATGGGCATCGATGTGTCATTGCCCAATGCGTATCTCAAGGCGATGCTCGGCGCAGGGGTCAGACTCCCGAGCGAAGGCGGCGTGTTCTTGTCGGTGCGTGAAGAAGACCGGATGGAGATCGTCTCGGTCGCTCGCTCACTGATGGCGATGGGGTTCAAGGTGTTCACCACCTCGGGCACGGGCGAGACACTCGCCAAGCACGGGCTGCGTCCCAAGATCCTGCAGAAGATTCAAGCCGGCGCCCGCCCCAATGTGATCGACCTGATGCAGAACAGCGAGATCCAACTCGTCATCAACACCCCCACCCGCACCGGGTGGCAGACCGACGAGGGCAACATCCGCGCAACCGCGGTTCGGCTCGGAATTCCGATGATCACCACCACCACCGCCGCACAGCAGGTGATCTGGTCCATCGAGGCGATCAAGGCCGGGTTCTGGGATGTCGTCGCGCTGCAGGATCTGAACCGGATGGAACAATCTTCGGGCCCATCTGCACCGATTGGGTCTTCAGAACAACTCAGATGAGCATCATCCCTTTGCGAACCCTTAGAGATTTGCTGCGGTGAATGCCTTGCTGACAAGATCGCGTTCCCACAGGTGCGACGGGCCGGCCTTGGACTCATAGTGCTGCCAGATCTCGAACCAAAAGCTCCGAAACTTGTGCTCGCCGAATGGCTCGTAATGTATTCGCAGTGCCTTGGATATCTGTGCATCTGTCCCGCTCATGCCCAGCGTGCTCTTGCCGTGACGGATAGTCTCGGTGTCGATCGCGAGCCTAGAGAAACGGCCGAGCAGCTGCATGATGTTCCCGCCCGCGTAGGGACCGATGCCCGGGAGCGAGATCAGAAACTTGAACACCTCGTCGTCGCTCACCGCGGAATCCGTCAGCCACTGCTCATCAACATGCCCGTTCACAAAGAGCTTGGCGAGATCAACTATTCGTTGATCGCGGTACCCAACCCGGCACCGCCCTCTCAGGGTTCCGAGCCGAGTCCGGGCGAGTTTTTTGGCGCTCGGAAAAGAGTACGCCCCCGAGACGGATTTCCGTCCGCAGACTTCGCAAAGCCTGCGGTTCATGTTCACCGTGCTCGGCCAGGTGACATTGCAGCTGGTCACCGTCTTGATGACATCCTCAAACAGCGATGGTGAACGGAAGAGGCGGCCCTTGCCGCTCTTTCTCCACCGGGGATCAATCCGGTGGAAGGCGCGGATCGCATCGGCGTCAAGGTCGAGGTTCAGCATCCGTGTGATCTTCGTCCGCGCGATGGATTGCTCAGCTCGATCAAGGCTGCGATCAAACCGCACACGGAGCTTTCCATCGCCGAGTTGATCGATCACGCACGCGGCGGGCTTGTCTGGAAACTCAAGCACCCGGCTGAGCGATTGGTGCGAGACATCCCAGTAGTTTGGCATCAGCACGAAATAGCCGTAGCTGCATACATCGCGGGCGAGATCAAAGTCGCTCGGCGTCGAGATTTTCAGAACAGAGCCCATCGCAAGAGGGTATCACCCAAATCGGCGACGGGTTTTCTCTGCTCGGGTGCAGCGATTGCGCCGCCCACGCGGTAGAATCTGTATGCCCGCATTATGCTGGTCATTTTCTAGACAATCAGAACTTACAAGAACGGAGTCTCCATGCCCAAGATATTGATTTTACTCTGCACGCTGCTCGCTTGCTCGCCAATCGCGATCGCGGATGACGAGTTTGACGCACGCGATTCGATTGTCAAGATATTCGCGACCTACCGCGGCGCCGATTTTTCTCGCCCCTGGACCAAGCAAGCGCCGCAGGAGTTTTCTGGAACCGGCTTTGTCATTGATGGTAATAGGATCCTGACCAACGCGCATGTTGTCGAGCAATCATCGCAGATCTTTGTTCAGCCGCCCAACTCGGCCGACAAACTCCGCGCCAAGGTCATCGGGATATCGCAAGCGATGGACCTGGCGATCATCGAGCTGAAGAAACCGTCCGAGCTTGAAGAGTTCCACGCCAGTCATCCGCCGCTGATAATCCAGGGCGATTTGCCCGCGATTGGTGAAACCGTGCAGGCGATCGGGTATCCGATGGGCGGCGAGCAGGTCTCGATCACGGAGGGCGTCGTTTCTCGGATCGAGTACACCGGGTACAACATGGACGCGGCCGGGCTTCGGCTGCAGGTCGATGCGGCGCTCAACCACGGCAACTCCGGCGGGCCCGTGCTCGTGGGTGATGAAGTGGTCGGGGTTGTGTTCTCGGGTATTGAGTACGCCGAGAACATCGGGTATGTCATCCCCTCCGAAGAGGTGATCAACTTCATCACCGATATCGAAGACGGCACATACGATGGGCCGCCCACGCTCGAAAACTTTGGCTTCCAGACTTGCGAGAACGATGCGCTCCGCGATTGGCTTGGGCTGAGCAAAGATCAAACCGGGCTTGTTTTCATCGGCGCCAAAGAGGGCATCGAGACCCCGATGCAGAAATGGGACATCATCGATAAGATCGGCGAGTATGACATCGACAACGCGGGCATGGTCAAGCTCACCGATGACCTCCGCCTGCTCTGGCCTTATTTCATCCGCGAACTGACCACCGACTCCGGGACGGTCCCGTTTACCATCATCCGCGATGGCGAATCGATGCAAGTCGAGCTGAGCTCACGCAATGATCGTGATTACATGATCCCGTTCATCGGCAATGACTATCCAGAGTACTTTGTGATCGGCCCGATGATCTTCACCCCAGTCCGACGCGAGCACTTCTTTGAGATGAATCTTTGGTACGGTGTCATCGATGGATCACCCATCACGCTGCACATCGAGGATGTCAAAGAGTACGACGGGCAAGAGTTTGTCGTCATCGCCGGCGACTTCCTCCCCCACCCGATCACCAAGGGTTACGCCATGGCGGGCTCACCCACTCTCAAATCAGTCAACGGCACCGAGATCAAGTCCCTCGCCCATGCGGTCGAGCTGATCCGTGATGCCGAGGATGACCACATCGAGTTCGCCTTTTTTGATCGGCGTCAAGAGACCCTGATCTTCGATCGCGAAGAGCTGCTCGAAGCCACCGAAGAAATCCTTGAAGACAACTCGATCCGCAAGCAAGGATCAGAGCGGTTCATGGATCTCTGGGAAGAGTAAACCCGAACAGACCAATCAAGGTACTTCTCAAGCACCCATGATCCGCTCATGGGTGCTTTTTTTCTTGCCACACGCGGCAATTGTGTTCGTATAATCGTGCATGGATTCACTCTCGCGTCGTCATTTTATATCCCGCTCCACCGCGGTCGCGCTCGGGTTCTCTGGGCTCAAGCTATCCTTTGCGCACGGCGCGACCGGCACCTCCATCGGGGCATTCACAAACGCGGGCGGTGTTGGCTTTGGACCATTGATGCCGGACCCGGATGGGATTCTCGATCTGCCCGCGGGCTTTGAGTACCACATCATCTCACGCGTGGGAGAGCTGATGGACGACGGGCTGCGGGTCCCCGGGCTGCACGATGCCATGGGTGTGTTCCCATTCATCAATGCCGACAGGTCGGCGGATCCGGATCGCGCGGTGATCGTCCGCAATCATGAAATAGAACGGGCACACAACACGACGGGCCCATTCGAAAGGAGCATCACGCTCGATGTCATCAGCCGAACAAAGATCTTCGATTCTGGGTTCGGCACACCCTCTCGAGGCGGAACGACCACGCTCGTCTACAACACGCGGACCAAGACACTCGAGCGCCACTGGCTCTCGCTCGCGGGCACCGAACGGAACTGCGCCGGGGGCGTGACCCCAAGAATGACATGGCTGAGCTGCGAAGAGACGGCGTTGACCAAGGACGCGTTCCACGAGCAGGATCACGGGTGGGTCTTCGAGGTACCGGTGACGACAACACCGAGGCTTGCGGATCCCAAGCCGATCCGCGCGATGGGTCGATTTATGCATGAAGCCTGCTGCACCGATCCGCAGACCGGGATTGTCTACCAGACCGAAGACCGCCAAGATGGGCTGATCTACAGGTACATCCCGATCGACCCAACCAATCTGCACGCCGGCGGCGCTCTTGAAGTGCTGGGGATCAATGGCGCACCGAGCCTCGACACACGCAACTGGAAAAAGCAGACCATCGAAGTCGGGCAGCAGCTCGGTGTACGGTGGATCCCGATCGATGATGTGCTCTCGCCGATGGACGATCTGCGTTATCGCGGGTTCGCCAACGGCGCTGCCCGATTCGCGAGAGCCGAGGGCATGTGGTGGGGAAACGACAGCGCCTACTTCGCGTGCACAACCGGCGGCAGAGCTACCGCCGGGCAGCTCTGGCGATTGATCCCCCACCCCAACGGCGACCCATTGGGCGATGTGCTCGAGCTCTTTGTCGAGCCCAACGACCCTTCGGTGCTTGAGCACGCCGACAACATCACCTTCTCGCCTTGGGGTGATATCGTGGTGTGCGAGGACGAGAGCAAGCCGCCTCACCTTGTTGGGATTACACCCGCCGGCGAGTTCTACAAGATCGCGCGCAACGCGACGAACAACTCTGAGTTCGCCGGTGCTTCGTTCTCACCAGACGGCTCAACACTGTTTGTCAATATGCAGAAGATGGGCTGGACCCTCGCGATCACGGGTCCGTGGAAATAACAAGCAACTCATCCTTGAAAACTCGCCAACAGGTAACACACGAACGGAGCTCCAGCATGATAAAAGCAATCAATCTTGTAGAGAAACTCGATTTGTTTCATGAGACTTGGACGCCGAAAATACTCGGCGCATTGAACGGGCAGCATGTCAAAATCGCAAAGTTTCAAGGCGAGTTTCCGTGGCACTCGCACGCGGACGAAGATGAACTCTTTCTCGTCATCAACGGATCAATCACCATCGAGTTTCGCGACGGCGCGGTACATCTCCAGCAAGGCGAGATGTGTATCGTTCCCAGAGGTGTTGAGCACCATCCGGTTTCGAAGGATGGCGCATCCGTTCTCCTCTTCGAGCCTGCCAGCACCCAACACACTGGTCATCTCGTCACAGAGGTCACGGTGAATGATCAGGATTGGATTTAGCGGCTCAGCTTCGGTGAACATCCATCACGATGGTCGCGTCGTGCCCGTTGAGGTAGGCGTGATGCAGATCGACAATCGGCGTGCGTTCGAGCGCCCAATCGAGCATGGCCACGGGGTCAAAACGAACGGCGGGCGGCTCGGCGGGAGTCTGCTCTTTGTTGTGGCGGGTGCTTAAAAAATTGAACACCAGCCGACCACGACCGGCGACAACCAACGCGTCAAAGAACCGCCCGAGGACCCGTTGGGCATGGTCCATCGCGAGCGTGTTGAGCGAGCCGCTGAGCACAATGACCTCGGTTTTTGCATCATTGATCAGCCACCCGGGGAGCTGCTCTTCGGATACAAAGTCATGGGTCACAAAGAGCGTGCCCTTGACACCCCGCTCCTTGGCCTGCTGACGCGATGATTCGGTCAGCTCCTCGAGCCCATCGACACCAATGTACTTCTTTGGACCTCTGTTGTTTTTGTGAAGCCAGAACGCAAGCGAACCGTCGCCGCACCCAAGATCCGCGACGACCTTGCCCGCGAGTTCGCCCATCGCGTCGAGCGCCGCAAAGCGCGTGAGCTGGGCTTGCTTGTTCTTCCAGAGCAGTGCTTCAAATCCGGGGCCGTGCTGCTTGATGGCGTCGCGGTAGGGATCGAGGTAGGGCGAATCGGTCATTGATTACCCGATTTTTACCATATCCGCGTACTCATCAAACCGCGCGTGGACATCCTTGCGCGAGATCGAGCGGAGTTTCTCGAGCGAGAACGATTCGACATTAAAGCTCGCCATCACGGTGCCATGAGCAAGCGCTTCGCGGACCGAACCGAACGAGCCAAGATCATGCCCGCCCGCCGCCGCGAGTCGGCCCATCAAGCCGCCGGCGAATGTATCGCCCGCGCCAGTGGGATCAACCACATCCTCGGTCGGATACGCGGGCAACGCACAGATGCCATCTTTGTGAACCAGAATACACCCGTGCTCGCCCTTCTTGATCACGACAAATCGCGGGCCCAACTCGAGTAGGTGACGCCCGGCGGTCACGGGGTTGCGATGCCCGGTGAACTGCTCGGCCTCGTCAAAGTTGAGCACCAGCCCATCGACCTTGCTCAGCAGGTTGGTCAACTCGGGCTTGGCGATGGTGATCCAAAGATCCATCGTGTCGGCAACCGAGAGCTTCGCGTCGGGGAACTGCTCGAGCATGTTCAGCTGCACCATCGGGTGCGAGTTGGCCAAGAACACCACCGACGAATCCTTGAACGCTTCAGGAACCGGTGGCGGCGCTTCTTCGAGCACGCCCAGATCGGTGAAGAGCGTATCGCGGTGATCCATATCCTCGTGATACTTACCGCCCCACCGGAAGGTTTTAGACCCCTTGCGGACCTCGAGCCCGGCGATGTCAAGCCCCTCGAAATCATTGAGCGAATCGAGGAACTCTTGCGGGAAGTCGTCGCCGACCGCCGCGACGAGCCGGGCTTGTGTATAGAACGATGCCGCCGCAGCGAAGTACACACCGGACCCTCCGAGGAGGTCCTCACGCCGCTCACCGCTGGGGGTTTCGATGGTGTCAATTCCGATGGTGCCTGTCACTATTAAACTCATGGGCAAGTGTAGACCGAGAACGGCAGGCAGGCGGCGTTGTTCTCAGCCACTGCATCCTGCGACATGTCCTCCCACTTTCATCTTGGAATCTTCACTGTTGGAAAGATGGAGATTCCCATGGATCAATGACACTACTACGCTGAACCCAGCGAGTCGTGGCACTCGGAGATTGATTGAAGCAAGAGCCACCAGGCGAGTCCTATGGGCGTGTTGAATTGCTCGGAACCAGCTCAATCACCGGCTCCCAGCTGAGCCAGTCAGAGTCCACCTCGTCGGCGAGCTCATACTCGGCACCCGGAAGCGCGGGCTCGCCGGGTTTCTTCTGTGGTGTCGCCAACGAGATCGATGACATCATCAGTGCTTCGAGGGAGTCGGCCTTCACGCTCAGCCCGCTGAAGAGCCCGAAGTCAAACCCCACGCCGCCCGAGCGCCAGAACCTCGTTTTCTCGCGCACCAATGGCACGAACTTGGGATCAATATCAATATGCACAAACACACCTGTCGCATCGTCAGCCAGGTGCGCATCACGGATTGTGCCCACTCTGATCTCGCGATACAACATCGGGCTTCCAGACGCGAGCGTCCCGAGCCGATCTGTCCGAAGCACAAGCCGCAACGAGCCATCCGCCGGCGGCTCGGCGATGGGCTCGGCGTTTAATGCCACAAACCCGCGTTGGAACTCCGCACCCGCTTCACCGGGGCGCAGCGCGATGTAGTTGGGCCCGATCAGGGTTTCGAGCCCGGCGACGCGTTGCAGGCTCAGCTGCGCCCGCACCACCCAGAACTCGGTCCCCTCGACAGCGAGCCCCGATGCGCTCTGCATCAGTTCGGCGTTGACCTCGACCCCTTCGAGCCCGCGATCGAGCCGAACCTTGCGGACAATGCCGATCGTGACCCCGCGGTAACGGATCTCCGATCCCTTGCCGATCCCGCCGGCGTCATCAAACACGATCGAGATCATCGGCCCGCGTTCGCGCATAGTTTGGTTCCAGACCAAGACCCCGACAAAGATCAACGCCGCGATCGGGACCAGCCATGTCAGCGATATCCGCCGACGGCGCACCATCGCGGTTGGTATGGATTCTTCCTTGCTCATGATTGTTCCTCCCAGATCGCATGCGGATCAAAGATCGCCGATGCGATCAGGCTCAGCATGACCACCGCCGCGAACGCGATCACGCCCAAGCCAGGCGTAACCTGCACCAGGTCCCCGAGCTTGACCATGGCGACCAGCACCGCGACGAGCAGCACATCGACCATCCCCCATCGTCCGATGAACTCGATCAGTTTGTACGCACTCGCCCGGTCTCGTTTCTCTAGCCCGCGTTTGCCGACGCACAGCGTCAACAGCAGCCCGAGCTTCCCCAGCGGCGCAACGATGGAGAACAACAGGATCGTCAATCCAATAAACAGGTGCCCCTCAGAAAGCAGCCCGACCATCCCCGCCCAGATCGACGCCTCGCTGGTGTGCCCGAGCCGCTGGATCTCCATCACCGGCAGCGTCAACGCGAGGGGATAAATCAAGATCGCCGCGATGGCCAGCGCCGCCGTCCGCGAGGCATTGCGCGGGTGCGCCCCATGACGGATCACCGTCCGGCAACGCACACAACAGGCAACCGACCGCCGATCGATCGCCGGGAGCGCATGAACCAGACCACAACAATGACACGCGGCGAGGGGTTGCATCACTGCAGTATACGGAAAACGCACACCAATATGTCGCGCTATTGCTTCTTCGTCCACGAATCACGCAGCGTCGCCGTACGGTTGAATACCATTTTCTCGCTTGTTGAATCTGTATCCACACAGAAATACCCGATCCGCTCGAACTGGAATCGGCGGATGCCGTCCTTCCAGTCTGGCTCATCTTCCGTCCGCTCGACCAGGCCTGGCTCAATCTTCGCGTTTGTAACCACTGCCAGAGAATCCGGGTTCAGGTCATCAAGGTGATTCCCCGTCTCCTTCCCCGGGCGCTCGGCGTTGTACAACCGATCAAACATCCGGACCTCTGCATCAACCGCCTCGTCGGCGTTGACCCAGTGGATCGTCCCCTTGACCTTGCGGACCTTGCCTTCACCATCGGCGGGTGGGTTGTTGCCGCCCTTGGTCAATGGGTCGTAGGTGCAATGCACCTCGGTCACCTTCCCATCGGCATCGGTCTTGAAATCATGACACTTCACCCAGTACCCGCAACGCAATCGCACCTCGCGGTCCGGGCCGAGCCGGAAAAACTTCTTTGGCGGGTCAATCATAAAATCTTCGCGCTCGATCCAGAGCTCTCTCCCAAACGACAGCGGGCGCGTGCCGCGTGATTCATCCTTCGGATGGTTCACGCCGTCCACGGGTTCAACTCGATCTTCATCCCCCTGCTCGCCCCAGTTGGTGATCACGAGCTTGATCGGATCGAGCACGGCCATCCTCCTCGGCGCCTTGGTGTTCAGGTCTTCGCGGACCATGTTCTCGAGCCGACTAAAATCAACCAGCGCGTTGAACTTGGTGATCCCGACATCCTCGCTGAGCATCCAGAATGACTCGGGCGTGTATCCACGCCGGCGGAAACCCGCGACCGTGATCATCCGCGGGTCATCCCACCCGTGCACATGATTCTCTTCGACGAGCTGACGCATGTACCGCTTAGACATGTTGGTGTAGCTCAACGCAAGCCTTGAGAACTCGATCTGCTGCGAATGGTGTATCTTTGAACCGCCGGCGCGTCCCTCGTTGATCGCGTTGATGAACCAATCATACAGCGGGCGATGATCCTCGAACTCAAGCGTGCACAGCGAGTGGGTCACGCCCTCGATCGAGTCCTCCAAGCCGTGCGCCCAGTCATACATCGGGTAGATATGCCAGGTGTCGCCGGTGCGGTGGTGCGTCGCGTTGACGATTCGATACATCAGCGGATCTCGCAGGTTCATGTTTCCCGAGTTCATGTCGATCTTCGCGCGAAGGACCTTGGATCCGTTCTCGAACTCGCCGTTCTTCATCCGCTCAAACAGGTCGAGATTCTCCTCGACCGAGCGATCACGGAACGGCGAGTGCTCGCCGGGCGCTTTGGTGTTCCCGCGGCCGGCGCGGATCTGTTCGACCGTCTGGTCATCGACATACGCCATCCCCTTGGTGATCAGCTCGCGCGCCCATTCATACATCTGCTCAAAGTAATCCGAGGCAAACAGCACCTCGCCGTCCCACTGCGCCCCGAGCCATTCGATGTCGCCCTTGATCGAGTCGACAAACTCCTGCTCTTCTTTGGCCGGGTTGGTGTCGTCAAACCGCAGATTGAACCGCCCGCCAAACTCGCGCGCAAGCCCGCAGCACAGACAGATCGCCTTGGTGTGCCCAAGATGCAGGTATCCGTTGGGCTCGGGCGGGAACCGGGTGGTGACGACGGACTGGTCGCCCGGCTGCCCCCACTTGCCCGATTCAATATCGGCGTCGATGATCTGCTGTATAAAATGGCGTGCTTCTGTAGATTCGGTCATAGGGCAAGTGTACGCCTCGCCAACTTGTGCTAACAGTTCTCAACTCGCCGAACTCTCCTCAAGTGTCGGAAAGTTTGTATAGCCGACTTCTCCACCATCATAGAAAGTCTTGGGTTCGGGCGTTCGGAATGGGCCGTTGACCGCGATCCTGTTGTGCAGATCCGGGTTTGATATCCAGAGCTTGCCGAATGCGATCGCATCGGCCCATCCGCCGGCGATCGCGTCTTCCGCTTGCTCCGGCGTGTAGTCTCCATTTCCAATGTACAGCCCGCCGCCCGCATCCTTGAATTTTTTGACAAGTGCAGGAATCACCGTGGACACCCTTGCATCAATTTGCGAGCGATCCCAAGTCTCCACCGCGTGCAAATATCCAAGCCGCAGTGAACCCAACCCCTCAGCAAGCGCAGAGAACACCGCCAGAGGGTCCGAGTCTCGAACATCCTTATTCCTTATGCTCGCTCAACGGCGAAATCCGGTAACCCACCCGGCTTGCCGAACCTTCGGCATCTTTCCAGACATCCGCGACCGCCCGTGCGACCATGAGCGGAAAGCGGATTCGGTTTTGAATCGAGCCGCCATACTCATCATCGCGTTTGTTCACGCCATCGCGAACAAACTGATCAAGAAGGTAACTGTTCGCCCCATGGATCTCAACGCCATCAAACCCGGCATCTTTCGCCCGCTGTGCCCCGTCGCGAAACTCATTGACCACCCCTGGGATCTCATCTGTCCTCAGCCTTCTCGGGGGGGTGTTCGCGTGCCTCTCATACGAGCTGTCTATGTAGGTCTTGGATTGCGATATCACATCGGTGCTGCTCACAGGCTGCCCACCATTGGGCATAAACGCCGAGTGTGATACGCGCCCCACATGCCAGAGCTGAAGCACGATTTTGCCCCCCTGCTCGTGCACCGCATCGGTGATCAGCTTCCATCCTTCGACCTGTTCGTCGGTGTGAACTCCGGGTGTCGCGTAGTATCCATGCCCCCATTGGGTCACCGGTGTAGCCTCGGCAATAATGACCCCCGCCCCGGCCCGCTGAGCATAGTACCGGGCCATCAGTTCGTTTGGCACATTCCCCGGCATCGTCGCACGGCTTCGAGTTAGAGGCGCCATCCAGATGCGATTGCCTGCGTGTAACCGTCCAATCTGCACAGGTGATAGAAGCTGATTGTGCAAGAGAAACTCCTTGTGTCTATGACACCCATTGGTCATGGTCTGTTATCCAACACACTTCCAGTATGTTCCAAAGAGCGAACGCCCAAAGACACCGATCTACTTGGAGCACAGATCTTCAAGCGCCCCGTCCAGCTCTGGGTACGCGAACTCGAACCCCTCGTCTATCAGCCGGCGAGGGATGCAGTATCGCCCGTAGATCGCGAGCTCTGGATCGGTCTTTAGCAAGTATTTTGCACCGAATCGGATCATCCACGCCGCGGCGGGCAGCCCGATCGGCATCCCGATCGCCTTCCGCAACGACTTCATAAACACCTTGTTCGAGACCGGGTTCGGAGCGCTGGCGATGTACACCCCGCTCATCGATTTGTCCTCGATCGCTCCTTGCTGGATGAGATCCATATCCCGGATATGGATCCAACTCATGCCCTGATTCCCATTGGAGATCGTGCCGCCGAGCCCCAGCCGGGTAACCATTCCGAGTTTCTTCATGGCCGCACCCTCGCGCCCGAGCACAAAGCTTGTGCGGATAATCACCCTTCGCACACCCTCGGGGCACGCTTGGTCGAACGCTTGTTCCCAAAGCCCGCCAATTGTCGGCGCCCATCCGAGCCCGTGGTGCGACGACTCATCGACCTCTTGCTCGGAATCGCCGTGGATATGCGCGGTGCTCATCTGCACCCATACGCGCGGCGGGCTCGCTGCAGCTCGCACCGCTTCGCCCACGACGCGCGTGGTGTTCACGCGCGAACGCAGGATCTGATCCAAACTCAGCGGCGTCTTCACACAATCCACCGTCCGCCCCGCGAGGTTCACCACCGCGTGCGCACCGTTGACCGCGGACGCCCAATCGCCCAGCGTCTGCCCGTCCCACCGAAGGAACGACCAATCGCCCTTCGCAGGTTCGGACCGCGAGACAATGACGACCTTGTAACCCAGCGTGCACAGATGCCGGGCAAGGTTTATCCCAATGAACCCGCTGCCGCCAAAGATCACGACGCGTTTATCAGCATGGTCCTCGCTCATGGAGATTACCCCTCGTTGCTTGAGTTTGTCATAGCCCCAACATGCTCGACGCACCGATCAATCCGCGTGACTACCGAGTCCCTGCCCAGAATTGCCAGCGTCTGCCCGAGCGCGGGGCTCACCGCGGCGCCTGTCACCGCGACCCGCACCGGCTGGGCGATCTTGCCCATCCCGACTTCGTTGGACTCTGCAAAGCATTTCACCATTGCCTCGATCGCGTCGGGCGTGAAGTCTTCGAGCGATCCGATCTGATCACGGAACAGCTTGAGCAACTCAAGCCCTTTGCCGTCGCTCTTGATGAGTGCCTTGTGGACGGACTTGCCATCAAACTCGACATCACAGTCATGGATCAACGCGAACCCGATCACCTTACGCCCATCACGCAGCGTCTTGCACCGCGTCTTGACCGCAGGCGCGAGGGTCAACAAATCGGTTTCACTGAACCGCTCGCTGATCCCGTGGTCGTGGCGCAGTGACCAATCGTGCCAGACCTTGGCGAATGCCTCATCGCTCAACGCCGCGATCGTGTCGCCATTGAAACTCAGCAGCTTCACCCGATCGAACTTGCTCGGCGAACTCCCAACCCCACGGAATGAGAAATTCCCGGCGAGATAGTCCATGCCAAAGTGCTCAAGGTCCGTGCCGTCCTCGTTCTTCGTCTTTGGGTTCCACCCGAGCAACGCGAGGTAGTTATTGAGCGCACTGGGCAGGTACCCCGCCGAGCGGAAATCCTCCACCTCGATCTCCGGCAGCTCGATCGCGAGCACCCCGGCCAGCTCGTTGAGCCGATCCGCGGGCAGCTGACGAGTCTTGTCCCTCAACCACCCGGCGAAATCCTCGTGCCCGATCTCGCTGATCGGTGAATGCTCCATCTTCGCATCACGCACCGCCTTCTTGGCGGTCTTGTCCTTGTCCCGCTTGGACATCTTCGACCCGTCCTGATTAAAAATCAGCGGCAGGTGAGCGTACTCGGGCGTCGCAAACCCCAACGCCTGCTGGATCGCGATATGCCTTGGCGTGTTAATCAAATGTTCCTGCCCACGCACGACACAAGTCACACCCATCAGCGCGTCATCAACCGTCACCGCAAGGTGGTAGGTCGGGAACCCGTCGCGCTTGCGGATAATAAAATCGTCGAACTCTTCTGGCTTCACCGTGACATCGCCGAGGATCTGATCGTGCACGGTGATCGGTTCGTCCGGCATCCGCAGCCGCACAACATGGTCCTCACCCGCATCGATCCGTGCGATGCGTTCGTCGAGCGGGATCGACAACGCCGACCGATCATACTTGTACCCAGTCTTGGCGGCGATGGCCTCTTTGCGTTTGGCCTCGAGCTCCTCTGGCTTCTCGAACGCCGGGTACGCCTTGCCCTCTTCGATCAGCTGGCGGATGGACTTGTTGTAGAGCTCAAGGCGCTGCGCCTGGTAAAACGGGCCGACATCGCGCGGATCTCCGCCCAGCGTCCGGCCTTCAAACTCCATCTCTGGCCCCTCGTCCCAGTCAATCCCAAGCCATGCTAGGTCTTCGAGGATCCCCCGCGTCGAGGCTTGCGAGGAGCGTTGCTGGTCGGTATCCTCGATCCGGAGCAGGAACTTGCCCCCATTGGCCTTGGCCTGCGCCCAGCAAAGCAAGGCCGTGCGGGCCCCGCCGATGTGGAGGTGACCGGTCGGAGAAGGAGCAAATCGTGTTATCGTTTCAGTATTCGCCATAGGTCAGACTTTAGGAGCCCAAGCCGTCCTCAACTCGATTCAGAGCACGGATATCGGCACCAGATGCAGACCGATTTCGCTTGCCGACGCCGCACCACCCGCCGCTGTTGTCGCCATGCTGCCCACCGAAGCCCCCTCCAGATTACATACAGCCCGACGAGCACAAAGAATATATTCCTGTGCAAAATCAAGGCCCCGTAGTACGACTTCGGGCTCCCCGCGGTGATGCCCACCGAGGCCATGCCGTTGGCGAAGAAAAACGGTACATCGCGGTCAAAGTCGATCTGGGTCGCGGTCCAATCCACATCTCGAAGGTACTGCTTGGTATGCCCAAGATTCAGAAGTCTGAACCGCCAGTAGCCAAAGTTGAGGTCATAGCTCGATTCCCCAATGTTCGCGCTCGAACTGAGCACCACCAGTTCATTGGGATGGGTGATCTCACCAAACTCATCGATCAGTGTCTGAGCAAAGAACTGGGTCGCAGAATCCGATCGGAGTGCGTCCTCAATCTCATCCCAGTGCCAATCCCGTTTGTTTTCTGACAAGGCCAGGCCAAAGTGCCCGTATATTGCTTGTTCGCTGATTGAGCCCGATCGGAATCCTCCGATCAATGAACTGATCCCAACCACCAAAAGAACAAGCACGCCCACCATCGTCGCTCGGCGTTGACACACACCCACCATCAGACACGCCCGCCGAACACCAAATCCGCAGATCACGACAAGCAAGATGGTATAGGCGATGTTTCCCCACCGAATCTGCATCGAAGATGAGGACGCATGCGTCATATCCGCGTCCACACTCAGTGTGCTTGCCTCAGCCTCAAATCGCTGATCGCCGTAGGCGTAGAGATGGCGAATCTCTTTGGTCATCCACACACTGGGCCACCCGATGCCTCGAGATTCCACCGATGAGAGCCTGTATGCGTAGTCCTTGCCATCAAGAGTGACATGGTCTGATTCGTGTGTCGCCCACAGTGACTGAGCAAGGCCAATGTTAAAGGCGTGGGTGATACCGTCGGTATCTCCTGCGTAAAGCCGATACCACTCGGGCAGATTTTCAATCGACAAACGCAGCTGCTCGATCGCCCGCGGGTCACCCTCCGAAACCCGTTCCAGATCCGCCCACCGCACCGGCGGATCGATCAAACCCACCGGGCTCGACCCCCCATAGTTCGGTCCATCATCCCATATGGCATTCCAGTTGCCGAGCCGATCCTGCACCCAAGGCAACGCCCCAACCGCCAGCATAAGCACAATCGGGAGAAACACCAGCAGCGCCGCCAGTCGAGCCCGCCGGCGCAGCCCCTGCTCAATCGCCCCCGCATCACCCGGATGGTTCCCACACTCTGAGCAGATCAGTCCCATGTCCTCATCCTACCAGCACGAACCTTCTCAGTTTCATCTTCCAATTCGTTCGGTTCCTGCTAGAATAAGCATCGTCGATTGATCGCTCGATCGTCGGCACCACATCTCGTTCTGCGGGCACTGCCGCCTCGCGTTTGTTCATGGGCCGACATTGCCCGCCCCCAAAGGAGGCGGCAACCATGGCACTTCAATCACCGGCGGACATCAGGAACATCGCACTCGTAGGTCAAACCGGCTCCGGCAAAACCTTACTCGCAGAGCGGCTCTTGTTCGCCACCAACACCATCAAACGCATGGGCACCATCGAAGAAGGCACCACCACCTCCGACTGGTCCGAAGAAGAAAAACACCACAACCATTCACTCCGCACCACCATGCTCCACTTCGAGCACGAGGGGCACACCGTCAACCTGATCGACGCGCCCGGGCTTGGTGACTTTGTGGGGCACACCATCTCCGTCTTTCCGGCTGTCGAAACCGTCTGCGTCGTCATCGACGCGCACGACGGCATCCAGCCGATGACCAGACGAATGATGCGGATCGCCAAGGAACGCAACCTCCCACGCATGATCCTGATCAACAAAATCGACGAGGACACGGCAGAAATCGAGAAGCTCGTCAACAGCATCCGCGAAGAGTTCGGCGGCGAGTGCCTGCCGATCAACCTCCCCACCGCCGACCGATCAGACACCATCAATGTCTTTGACGACGAGGGCGAGGGCGAGACACTGTTCTCCTCAGAACAAGACGCCCACCAGCAGATCATCGAGCAGATCGTCGAGATGCAAGACGATCTCATGGACAAGTACCTCGAGGACGGCGACGAAACCAACATCACCAAGCAACAACTCCACGATGTGTTCGAAAAAGCACTCCGCGAGGCCCACCTGGTCCCGATCTGTTTCTGCAGCGCCAAATCCGGTGCGGGCATCACCGGGCTGCTGCACACCCTGGCCTCGCTGCTCCCCAGCCCGCTCGAAGGCAATCCACGCCCGTTCCTCAAGCGCGAGGAAACCGACGGCGAAGAGCACGAGTTCCACGCTGAACCCGATGCCAACAAGCCCGTCATCGCCCATGTCTTCAAGGTCACCAACGACTCGTTCGTCGGCAAGCTCGGTGTCTTCCGTGTTCATCAGGGCACGCTCAGAGCCAAGGGCGAGGTCATCATCGGCAATGCCAAAAAACCAATCCGCATCGGGCACCTGCTCAAACGCCAAGGCAAGGAATCCATTGAGGTCGATGCCCTGGGCCCCGGCGACATCGGCGCGATCGGTAAAATCGAAGAGGTCCATTTCGATGCGGTCCTTCACGAAGGGCACGATCTGGATTCCGTTCACCTCAAGCCGCTGCCGCTGCCCAAGCCCATGTACGGGTTGTCACTCGAGCTCAAAAACCACGCCGACGAAACCAAGTTTTCTGGAGCGATGCACAAGCTGCTCGCCGAGGACCCGTGCCTGGTGCTCGATCGCATCAAGGCGACCAAGCAAACAGTTCTTCGCGGATTGGGTGAGCTTCACCTCCGCGTCGTGATCGAACGCTTCAAGGACCAGATGGGCATCGAGCTGAGCACCGAGCCCCCAAAGGTGGCTTACAAGGAGTCCATCACCGGCAAGGGCGAGGGGCATCACCGTCACAAGAAGCAGACCGGCGGCTCGGGCCAGTTCGGCGAGGTCTACCTCCGCGTCGAACCGCTCCCCGCCGATCATGACACCGGATTCGAGTTCGTCAACGCCACTGTGGGCGGCTCGATCCCCCGCCAGTATATGCCCGCGATCGAGAAGGGCGTCCGTGCCGCCCTCGAGCACGGCGCTGTCGCCGGGTACCCGATGTCGGGTGTCAAGGTTGAAGTCTACGACGGCAAGTTCCATGCGGTGGATTCAAAGGAGATCGCCTTCATCGCCGCCGGCAAACGGGCATTCATCCAAGCGGTCACCATGGCCAATCCGGTCCTGCTCGAACCGTTCGTTCATCTCGAGGTCACCGTGCCTTCGGATCGCATGGGCGACATCGCCAGCGATCTGTCTACCAAACGCGGGCAGATCCAGGACACCCTCATGCTCCCCGGCAACCGATGCACCATCATCGCCCAGGCGCCATTGAGCGAGTTGCAGAACTTCTCGACCGAGCTCAAATCCATCACCGCCGGCTCGGGCAGCTACACAATGGAGTACTCGCACGATGAGAACACCCCGCCTCACATCCAGAAGGAAGTGATCGAGGCATTCGAAGGGCACGATCACGAGGACTAAGCAGAGACCCCGCTCCATTCACAAGGTATCCACACCGCCCCAGCCTGTGCTGCGGGCGGTTTTTCTATGCCCGGCTTGGTTATCACACACAAGAGCGCAAGATCAGCGTGCCGAACGCGTAAATTCTCAAGGTCCGCCATAGATATACACCGCATCGTGCGTGATCAGAACATCTGTTTCTGATACGATCGTCCTTGTGCCCACGGATGGGCTTGGGCAGATGTTCCCCGCAGCGGACCCGGTGGTTGAACCACCAGAGCCGCTGAAGAGAAAACCGATGGATCGAATCAACACCAACCCAACCCAATCGGCATCAATACCGATCAACCACGCGATCAACGCGTACACCAGGGCTGCAGGAACGCGAGCAATCTCACCAACCGCACGCCCGCGTCCAATGATGCCCATCCCTTCGGCGCCGCTCGCCAAGATCGGGCCCGTCGGTGCTGCCCAAGGGACTGCCGTCGGCAAACGCGTCGATTCACTCGTCGCGGGGCAGGTTGATCCGATCAACCTCACCACCGATGTCAACGCCGTTGCAGCACAGACCCCGAGCATCCAGCCCACCGCGATGGGCACCTATTCGATGCACCCGGTCGCCGCTGATCGCAACCAGGCCGCCACCGGCGTCGCCGTCGGCCGCTCGCTCGATATCCAGGGCTAGCACTTCTCCTAGAATGGGTGCATGACCAACCAGACTCCAGCCCTCCCGCAGCCTTCCCAGTACGCTGCCCACTTCACCATCGATCCGAACACCGTGTACCTCAACCACGGCTCGTTCGGTGCGTGCCCAAGGCAGGTCCTCGATGCACAGAACACCCACCGGGCTCGTGTAGAACGCGACGCGGTGAAGTTCTATGTGGACGACCTCTGGCCGATGATGGATCACTCACGCAATGCGCTCGCACCGCTGATCAACTGCGAGCCCGCCGATCTGGTCTTTGTCGCCAACGCCACCACCGGCGTAGCAACCATCTTGAACAACCTCCGCACAACACTCGGCGACGAGATCCTCATCACCAACCTTGAATACCCCGCCTGCGCCAACAATGTCCGCCGCCACGCCCACCAACGCGGCGGAACTGTCCGCACCGCGGAGATCCCCTGGCCGATCGAGTCAGAAGAACAAGCATTCGATGCCATCCTCTCACAAGTCAACGAGCGAACAAAGCTCGTCATGTTCTCGCTCATCACCAGCGCAACCGGCTTGCTGCTGCCCGCCAAGCGGATCATCGATGCGCTCAACCAACGCGGCATCGACATCCTCCTCGATGCGGCCCACGGCCCAGGCTGCGTGCCGATGGATCTCACCGATCTCAACGCGGCCTACACCACCGGCAACTGCCATAAATGGCTCTGCGCGCCCAAAGGCACCGCCTTCCTGCATGTCCGCCGAGATCTCCAACATGGCTTTCACCCCCTCGTGCTCTCCAACGACGCCGAGCAGATCGAGACCGCGAGCCAACGCACAAATCGCTCGCCGTTCAACCACGAGTTCGATTACGCGGGCACCGACGAGGCAACCGGGCGCATGACCATCGCCGATGCAATCCAGGCGCTGAACACCATCTACCCCGGCGGCATCCACGCCATCATGGAACACAACCATGCCCTGTGCATCCAGGCACGCAAGATGCTTTGCGAGTCCCTGGGTGTCCGCCCGCCATGCCCAGATTCCATGCTCGGCCCGATCGCAACAATCACCCTCCCCCCAGGTTCGCCCGACGCACGAGCCCTCAAGGCTGCCCTGATGGACAACTGGAACATCCAGATCCCCGTCTGGTCCACACCCGTGGGCACCTCTATCCGCATCAGCCCGCAGATCTACAACTCCACGGATCAGTATCACTACCTCGCCGAAGCACTCAGCGCCGAACTGAACTCCTGAACAGATTCAATGCGTTCATCGCCCAGCATTGCAAAATGAAAGCCTTGATTGAGCGAATCTCAATCCCACGCCCTAGGTTATCAAATAGATCAATGCGCTGCCGATCACAATCCAGCGACCATCGCTCGCGCAGGCATCCCGAGACTTGCTGCATGAAGATGCCCGATCAGTTTTCAGTCAGGAGATCTTCTACGACCACTTGAACATCGGACAGGTCCACCACGCCGTCCGTGTTTGCATCGCCGTCCTCGACCCCGATGGAGCCCACGAGCCCCTGATTGTTCGCCACGAGCAGCAAATCATCGATGTCTACGGCTCCGTCAAGATTGACATCCCCGATCTTGCCCGCAGGCATGAACCGGAACTTGCGAGCCTGGATATCCCGCCCGGTGTACTCGAATGAGTCGAGCCCGTTTCCGAATGCCGATCCGTCCAGCCGGGCAGCGAACACATTCAACCTTACCCACCCATCCCCCATCGGCGTTGCATCCGCGATGGTGTAGACCTGATGATTCTCGAATCCGAAACTCATCACCGGGTTCTCGCCTGTAATCTGGAACTCGATCAGGAACCCGACTCGTTTCTCGTCGAGGCTCACCGGATTGAGCACGCCTCGGACGACCGCAGGCCCATTGATACCCGCCGGGTTCTCGATCTGGTACGCATTCCAATCAATCAGTCCGAGTGGGACATTGTTCTCCCACTCCACCGCGACTACATCCGGGTCAATCGGAGCACGCAGGACCATGGCAGTCGCCAACTGCTCATGGACCCAGAAAACCGTTCCGAGCCCAGTGACGACACTGATCCGTCGACCATCCTTGCCATCCGACCCCTCCCCTCCCCATCCATCACGCGTTCCGCCGTCACCACCTTGACCTTCGCACGGCCCATTCCCCCCGTTTCCACCATTCCCCGCCTGGCCGTTCGGCCTCGTGGCGTCGCCTCCATCTCCTCCATCACCAGCACACCCCGCACCGTTGGCGTTGGCGTTGCCTCCTTCGCCACCATCACCACCGGTCTCCGAACCGAGCCCGCCTTCACCCCCGTCACCGCCGCATCCGCCACCATTTCCTCCATTGCCGCCATCCCCAGCATGCCCAGTGGCCGGCGCACCCACGCCTAGCCCACCGTTGCCACCATCGCCGCCGCATCCATTGGCGCCGGCGTTTCCGCCCTCTCCTCCATCACCCGCTTGGGTCGAACCTGCGCCCCCGTCGCCGCCATCACCAGCGTTCCCTTGTTCACCCCCACCCGTACCGCCGTCACCGCCATCACCGCCACGCAATGTGCCGCCACCTCCACCGTCACCACCATCGCCACCAGGTCCACCATCAATACCCCCGGCTCCACCTTCACCGCCATCGCCCCCGATGTGATTGGGTCCACCTCCACCGTCACCACCATCACCACCGGCCCCACCACCATTGCCAGGTGCACCATCTCCACCGTCGCCGCATGATCCACCATCCGGCCCGCCAGACCCACCGTGACCACCATTTCCGCCACGACCACCGTTCGGGCCGCCAGAACCGCCGTCACCACCATCGCCACTGGACCCGCCGAAGTTCCCGCCAGTGCCCCCATCGCCACCGCTCCCCCCGTTCTGCCCGCCGGCACCTGGGCCGCCCGAACCGCCAGAACCGCCGTCGCCGCCTATTAGGGTACCATTCCCCGAATCACCACCGCGCCCACCATTTCCGCCTTGGTTGCCACCATTGCCCCCATGCCCACCATCACCACCGAGTTGCCCACCGCTTCCGCCCGGGCCCCCGTGCCCGCCGTTGCCGATGCCGTACCCATTGCCTCCCGGGCCTCCGTGTGGTGCGTGCGGATTGCCTTGATGATCGCCCGGATACCCGTCGTACCCATTCGGATGATCTGGAGTCCCGTTCTGTCCAAATGGGTAGTCCGGCGGGTAATCCGAATAGACATCTGATGCCACAACACCCAGCGCCACCATCAAAGCAAAGACAAGAATGGTCAACTTTGGCATCACGGATACACTCGCTTCGGAGTCTCCACCTTGCCGTCCATCGGGGCTGATGGGCTGATGGGCTGATGGGCTAGACTAAAACTAGCGGACTAGATATCAGCACACAAGCAATAAGAATGAAAATTTACAGAAAATAAGTACTTGCGATTTTATCGCTTAACTCATTTTATTACACAACGCCCTGATTTCCTCTCAAATTCTTTGCGTCCGCCCGTTATCCATTCTCGCATTCAGCCGCCAACCCCCGATACACTGATATCGTCGTTCGAACCGACGATTTCATCGACCACCGCCATGAGACCAGAGCACCGATGACCACCATGACCCAGACCGCCCCGACCATCTCCGCCTCCCGCCCCACGCCCATCGTTGACTTCGTCGCCGATCGCATCAACGAACAAGCCGAGTTCCCCATCCAGCCCGGGCTCACCCAGCTCAACAACGGCTCGTACGGCGCAGCCCCCGCCGTCGTCCTCGCTGCCCATCGCGAACTCCAACGCCGACTCGAGCTCGACCCCGTCCGGTTTTTCAAATCCGACCTCGAGCACTACTCCGACGACACCCGCAAGGCGCTCTCGTCATTCGTCAATGCGCCCGCCGAGGATATCGCGTTGGTGTCCAACGCCACCGTCGCCGTCTGCACCGTGCTGCAGAACCTCGATCTCGAACCCGGTGATGAGATCGTGGTCACCGACCACGAATACATGGCCACCGTCAACGAACTCGCCCGCGTGTGCGCACAAACAGGCGCCATCGTCGTCACCGCCAAGGTCCCCTTCCCGAATGTCACGCCTGATAGCGTCACCAAATCCGTCATGGGCGCGATCACGAGCAAAACCAAGCTCGTGCTCATCTCCCACATCGCCAGCGCGTCGGCATTGATCTTCCCCGTCGAAGAAATCGTGCCTCTCGTCCAAGCCCGAGGCATCGATATCTTCGTCGATGGCGCGCATGTCCCCGGGCAGATCGATCTCGATCTGGGCAAGCTCCGCCCGACCTGGTACGCCGCGAGCTGCCATAAATGGCTCGCCACGCCCAAGGGCACGGGGTTCATCTACACCTCGCCCGATCGCCAGAGCGGGTTCGAGCCGATCGCGCTCTCGTGTCGAGTGCACGAAAAACGCACCGAGCGTAAGCCCTACCTCTGCGACTTTGACTACATGGGCACCAACGACTACTCGGCCAACCTCTCGATCCCGGTCTCGATCGCCCACATGGGTGCGCAACTCCCCGGCGGGTGGCCCGCGCTCCGACAACGCAACCACGATCTGATCGTTGAGGGCGCGAATCTGATTTGCGAGGCAATCGGCATCGAGCAAGCCGTGCCTGAATCCATGATCGGCGCGATGGTCGCCATCCCGCTGCCGGGGACGCCAACCAAAGGCGAGATCTACGACGATTCACTCTGGGACCGCGTCTACCTCAACCACCACATCCAGGTCCCCATCTGGGAACTGCCCACCATCCACCCCCGCGTGATGCGCATCAGCGCCCAGTTGTACAACACAACCGAGGACTTTGAGAAGCTTGCGACCGCATTACAAACCGAACTCTGAGTTGGACCATTCCGGGTGCCATGCTTACGCCCTGACGAAGTCAGGGTTTAAGCATCTCTTCATGCATCCAAATCCTGCTTAAGCTTCGCGTAAGCAGGGCACCCGGCGCATCAACAGGGCACCCGGTTGGAACCTCGCGCAATTTTACATTACTTTGGAAAACCCACCGGGAGTTTGAGAGAGCACAATACTCTTCCAGCAACCGCACCACCGTCACCAAATATCGAACTCATAATATTCTTTGTTTTGTTTGATTTACTCTCGCGTTTCTCAAGCTCTTTTTGAACCACGCTTCCTCTCAGCAATACAATCTCGCTCGATATGGAGTCCGGGGTTGTCTGTTCATACAGATCTGCTAAGGAGGCACGAATCATTCTCAACGCTTGATCCGGGCACTTTCGAACCAATCGCACTGCATGCTGATGAATCCATTCAGCCTGCGCATAACTAAGATGCTTTGGAGTGACGAGACCTGCTTCAAACATGACAATTATCCTCTTTTCCTGACGGTTTGCTCACATCCCATACGCCGGCTTCACGCGCGATTCGAGATGCCGCAGCAGTGGATCGGCGCTCAGTTCCTTGCCCGTCGCGCGCATGCACAACTCGCTCGCACTGTACCGCCGACCGTGCTGGTGGATGTTGGTTCTGCACCACGCCAGCAGCGACGCGAAATCGCCGCGGGCGATCTGCTCGTCGAGGTCCGGGATCTGCTCGTTGATCGTCTCCCAGAACTGGGCGGCGTACAGGTTGCCGAGCGTGTAAGTCGGGAAATACCCGACCAAGCCAAAGCTCCAGTGCACATCCTGCATGCATCCCTGGGCATCATTGGGCACATCGAGCCCGAGCAGTTCCTTGAACCGCGCGTTCCATGCATCCGGCAGATCATTCACCGAGAGATCGCCGCTCATCAGTGCACGCTCGATGCCGAACCGCAGCATCACATGCAGGTTGTAGGTCGGCTCGTCGGATTCCACACGAATAAAGCTCGGCGTGCAGGTGTTCATGCCTTTGACCATCATGTCGAGATCAACATCGTCGATCACGGTGCCGAATGTTTTCTTCGCCTCGGGCAACGCCCATGACCAGAACGCCCGGCTCCTGCCGACCATGTTCTCCCACATGCGTGACTGCGATTCATGGATGCCGAGCGACACCGCCTCGGCCAATGGGGTGCCGCAGTGCTCGCCTTCCTTGGGCAGCCCCTGCTCGTACAAACCATGCCCGCACTCGTGCATCGTTGACCCGATCGCATCCGGGAAGTTTGTCTCCGAGTATCGCGTCGTCATCCGCGTATCGCCCGCACCAAACCCAGAGCAGAACGGGTGCGTGGTGGTGTCCAGCCGTCCCTTGTTGTAGTCAAACCCGAACGCCGCGGTCACGGTTCTCCCAAACGCGTGCTGCTTTTCCGTCGGGATCGAACGGTACAAAAAGTCAATCGCCGGCGGTGTCCCATTGGCGGTAATATCCGCGATCAACGCACTCAATCGCTCACCGAGCGGCGTGAATACCGCCTCGATCTCCTTGGCGGTCGCGCCCGGTTCGTATTCGTTGAGCAACGCGTCGTACAACTCGCCGCCCGCCGGCACGCCGTAGCACTGCGCTTTTTCGCGTGTCAGGCTGAGCACATTCTCCAGAGCGGGCGCGAACGACTTGAAATCGTCTTTCTCTCTTGCATGCTTCCAGATTTCTTGCGTCTCGCTCTGTGCCTTGGCGAGCGCAGCGACCAGATCAGACGGCAGCTTGGTCGCAAGATCATAATCACGGCGCATCTCTCGCACACATGCCGCGGTCTCGGTTCCATCCTGCATCAGCTCTGCATCACCCTCGCACTCTGCGATCAACTCTCCACGCCGATCGTGTGTGTGCTCTTCATGCGCCAGGCGTGCGATCAGCGAGGATTGCTCGGCCCTCGCCGCCGCGCCGCCCTCGGGCATGTAGGTCTCTTGATCCCAGCTCACCAACGCCGCGATGGAGCCGAGGGTCCACGATTTTCGCGCCATTGAAACAAGATCCGTGTAATGGGCCGCCTGTGTTGCTGGAGTCATCTCAAGTTCCTTTCTCAGTACTTAGTCATTGAGTATATGCTGGATCGCGATCAGGGCATAGCTCGTGATCAGGACCGGGTCCGATTCCATCCACCGATCGTTCATCACCATGAACGACCCGTCTTCGTTCTGCAATGTTTCGAGGCGTTCAAGAAGATCAGCCCGCCAATCAACGCCCGCGATGGTGTCCTCGCCCGCTGCGTGCAGTGCGCGGGCGAGCGTGCAGTAGTAATAATACAATCCCTGCTGACCAACTCCCGGGTTCTCGTCGAGCGAATAATTCTTTTCGATCCATCGGCGGACCGCAACGAGCCGAGCATCATCGGGCGCAAGATCCGCAAACAGCAAACTCTTGAACCCCACATAGCTCATCGACCCGTATGCACGCAGACGCGTGATCTGGTTCCCATCCTCACCGATTTCATCAACCATCCCCGCCATCGACTGCCCCGCTCGCCCATCGACCGATTCGATATCGGGAACCGTGGCATAAATGAATCCGCCCTGCGTCGATTCGTCGGCATACGACATGTCGTTCACTTCGTCGAGCATCTGCACCCGTTCGAGAAACTTCAACGCCTTCTTCATCGATTCATCCTCGCTCGATACCCCAGTATCGTGCATCGCCTGCATGAAGAATCCGAGGTTGGACAAGTCCGGACGCCCGTGCTTGCCGTACCCGATCCCGCCGTAGTACGGATGATCAATCGGCACCGGCTCATTCAATCCGGGCGATTCGACGCTGCCCGCGAATGCTTCGTCGTATTGAAGAGCCCTCAGAAACCCCTGCCCGCTCCCGATCGCAGAGGAAACTTCGGGCAGGTGCACCGCCGACAAGGCACTCAGGCAGATAGAGGTGTTGTAGCTCTGCAGGAAGTGGTCATGGATCCCTCCGTCATCCTTGGCAAAGGACAAAATATACTTCACGCCTGCATCCACCGACTCATCGCGCTGATCGATTCGATCGTCAAGAAGCATCCCGGTCACCACCAACCCGGTGATCGCCGGGAAGTTTGGGCCATCAGGGTTATGCCTCCATCCCCCACTCGTTGGATCCTGCTGCGAACGCAGGTAGTCCATCGCCTTATCCGCCACGGTCCGTGCACGCGATCGGTGCTCGGCATCCACCGGCGATGCCGCTGCGATCGTCGCAATGATCAGCACCAAGCTAAATCCAACCGAATGAATCATTGATTTCACTCCTCGCACTGAAGATTCACAAAGACCGTCCCCGCCGCGATCGCCGCGGTTTCTAGCCGAAGCACATGCCCGCCGACGCGCACCATCGTCACCGATTGTTCAGCGATCCGCGCACGCTCAGGCTCCGACCACCCGCCCTCGGGCCCAATAAGCACAACCCTTGTTGTACCATCCGCCCTGAGCGTGGTTGCCCTCTCCCCAATCCCGTCCGCAACAACCACCCCGCAGCTACCGATCGCATCCTCGAAGGCGATCGGTTCGCCGATGCCTAAAAACCAGGCGCGATCACACTGCTTCGCGGATTCCTGCACAACCCGTTCGATCTTCTCACGCTTCACGGCTTCCCATTTCCGCTCTGAACGATCGCAGATGAGCGGTCGCCATCTCGACACCCCGATCTGCGAGAGCTGATCAATCATCGTCTCGAGCCGATCACCCTTGGGCAGCGCTGTCCAGACCTCAACCTCGCTGGCGGATCTGGGCACCGATTCAATCTCCCCGATCTCAATTTCAATGGTCGGTCTAGTTTTATGACCGCTGATCGAGCTCAATCGCCCCTCACCCCGATGCCCCACGCCGTCGATCACGCCCACCCGATCTCCGATGCGGACCCGTTTGACGGTCGCCGCGTGGTACCCCTCTTGTCCCGCGATAGACACAACCGAGCCGCACGCGGCTTGGGCGAGGTCCGAGAACACAACTCGATGCATCATCCTGGGTGGCTTTTCCATCACGGATGTGATTGTTGCACCGGATCGAGCCAATGATCCGCATCACGGCCGATATTCCTTGAGTTCCACCCCCAAAACCCCGATCATTCAACAACAGTGGATGAACAGCACGACCATTCCGCCGATCCAGAACTCGAACTCACCGACGCAATCGATAACCTGCTCGGCGAGATCGAGACCGCATGCGCAGACCCGAGCGATCCAGCATCCATCGATATCACCAGCGAAACCCTGATCACCGATACCGGCACCGCCGCTGTCGAGCCAAACCCAGAATCTGTTGAATCCGAATCTCCAGACGACTCCGCCGATGATCAAGGATCTGCACCCGAGCCCGATGCCGCCCAAGAGGCATTGGAATCCATCGACGCGATCGGCGAATCTACAGAAGATCTCCTCGAAGCCACACTCGATGCACTCCTCGAAGATGAACAGCAGAGCGAGCCCGAGCAAACACCTGCGATGGAGAGCATCACGGAGCAAGATGACCCCGAGGCTGCAGCCGACCAATCAGAAGCAGAAGTGATCGAGCCCGAACCGATCTCAACGCAAGAAGAGGTCGACGATTCATCCGACGAACCGGCAGCCGATGCCGAAACAGAACCTGAAGCAGCACCTGACTCAACTGCAGTGATTGATCCAGATGCCCACATCGAATCAGAGCAGTTCGACCCGGAGGCAACCGATCCGGAGCCTGCACCGACGGATGACGAGATGGCTGCTGCTGATCTATCGACGCAGGATGACGATGCGATGCTAGAAGATGCTGTCGGCGATCTGCTCACCGAAATCGAAGATGAGTCCGAGCCAGAAGCCAAAGCTGAGCCAGAAACCGATCCAGAAACCGCACAAGAACCTGCACCACCCACGCCCGATGCCACGCAAGAACCAGGGCCCGAGACAGAACCCGAGCCAGACCTCGCCGCTTCTGCGGTTGACAGCGGCGTAATCGATCAGCTCGACGACGCCCTCGCCGGGGCGGCCGATGACCTGCTCGAAGGCGACTTTGAAACACCCGAAGGTGAACTCGTCGAAGCGACTACGGTCGACTACACCGTTGATCCACAACTGCTGCTCGACGAAGAAAATCCGCAAGAGGAAACCCCCGAGCAAAGAGCCACACAAGAGCCCGAATCAATAGCTGCGCAAACGCAACCGGTTGAAGATCAAGCACCAGCCTCGGAATCGACACCCGAGCCAGAGTCGAAGCCTGAGCCTGAGCAAACAACCGCAACGCAGGATGCCCCTGTTCCGGCGACCGAGCCTGCTGCGCAACCAGTAGCCGAACCGCAGACGGCTCAACCCTCCGCCAGTGCACCCGTCGAGAAGCCCGCCACGATTGCGGAATCGGCACCAGCCTCGCCAAGCGTGCCCGCCTCCGAGCCCGCTCTTGAGGAATCAGCTGAATCAACGACCAGCGAACCAAGTATCTCGGTCTTTGCCAAGGTGGCATCCGCCATCGAACCGCTCGCCAATCGTGCCCTGACCGCGGCCGGCCCAACCGGCGCCAAAGCCGTGCTCGCCGCTTCAAAGCCGCTGGCGAACAGATCGCCCGATGTCCGCAACGCGGTCGGCTGGGTCGCGCTGTGGACCATGTTCTGTGCGATTGTCGTCTGGGGGTGGGCTCTGTTCTTCAACACCTCGAGCGCAGTAGCCCCAACACAAGCACCGACGCCGATCGTGTCGCCCGAGTTTGAGCCGGGCGTCACCGCTTCGCATCAGCCCTAAGACCACTGCTCAATCGAACAGGCTATTCCTCGATTTCATCCGTCGGGTTTTCGAACCCCTGTTGGGCGGTCAGCATCGCACGCCATTGGCTGTCGAGTGATCCAAACGAGACTCCAAGCGCCCCGCGTGATGCCTCATCGAGCGAAAGCCCGGAGCCCATCTCAGCAAGCCATTGATTGCGTGCATCAACGCCGTAAAACTCCGTGATGTGGTGCACCATCGCCCAGCCCTGGAGGTAGACAAACATCGCGTGGTTGTTGGCTTCGCCACGAAAATCAGCGAGCTGTTCCCAATCGCGGAGCTCGCCATCTTTGTGCATCGCCAAAATCCGTTTCATCCGGACATCCGGGCTCGTGTCTCTGAATGGATCCGAGGCAACCTCGGCGATCCCTTCGAGCACCCACCATGGCGCCCGGATTATCTGCTCGCCCATCTCGAAGCTCACCGCGTGCCCGATCTCGTGGGCCAAAAGTGTATCGAGCCGCTCGCCGTCGAGCTCATCGCGCCCCAAAATCTTGATCGACTCACCAGGCTCATTCCACCCACTGAGAGGATCGGTATACGCCATCGAGATGGACGCCTGGAGCGAGGCCACATCCGGGTACACCTTGACCGAAACATCACCCTCGATCTTGGCCCCCAACGCGGACTCAATCTCTTCACGAAGCATCGGCACCCGAGCGGCTATCCGCGCATCCAGTCCCTTGTACAACTCATCGCTGTACACGACCACGCCTTCGATCTCGCTGTTCCGTTTTCTCCACGCTCGCCCGCCAAACACCCACGCGCCGTCGCTTAACCCAACCGGGACAAACCGAGCATCGAATGTGTTTGAGCGATCCAGTTGCTCTCCGGGCAGGTGCCAGACGATCTCGATGGTGGTCACCGCTTCGTCATGGTCATTCATCTCGATGACCGCATCCCACGCGCGTTCGATCGTGACATACTCCACTTCGCGTTTGATGCTGTCGGTGACCCACGCACGCTGCTCGGTCGCCCAGATCGGATCAGAAGTATCGATCAATGCCATGTACGCCCCGGCATCGTCCCGGTTCACCGCCTCTTCCATCGAGAGCAGCAGTGTGTCAACACTCGCGGCAACCTCCGACACCGAGGGCACAGGTGCACAGCCAACCAACAACGCGATATGTGCGCACGCAATCAGCACTCAGAAATCCGCCTGCCTCGGCGCACGCGGGAATGGAATCACATCGCGGATGTTCTGCATCCCCGTGCAGAACAGCACCAGCCGCTCGAACCCGAGCCCGAACCCCGCGTGGGGCACGGTGCCGTATTTGCGCAGATCACGGTACCACCAGTAATCATCCTTGTTCAGGTCCATCTCTTCGATGCGTCCATCGAGCACATCGAGGCGTTCTTCACGCTGCGACCCGCCGATCATCTCGCCAACGCCGGGCACCAAGATATCCATCGCTGCTACGGTCCGACCGGGCGCGCCATCGGTGCCATCGTCGTTCAACCGCATGTAGAAGGCCTTGATGTCCTTGGGATAGTTGATCACCGCGACAGGCTGCTTGAAATGCTTCTCCGTCAGGTAGCGCTCATGCTCGGTCTGCATGTCGATGCCCCAACTGGGCTGGTACTCAAACTTCTCGTTGCTCTTTTCAAGGATCTTGATCGCATCGGTGTAGGCAATCGTCTTCACCGGCGATTCGGCAATCATTTTGAGCCGATCAATCAGCCCCTTCTCAATCCGAAGGTTGAAGAACTCCAGATCATCCATTCGCGATTCGAGCAGGTCGCTGGCGCACCGGCGAAGCATCCCCGACGCGAGCTCAATATCATCGTGAAGATCCGCGAACGCAAGCTCAGGCTCGATCATCCAGAACTCCGCCAGATGCCTCGATGTGTTCGAGTTCTCCGCCCGGAAAGTTGGCCCGAAGGTGTATACACGGCTCAGCGAGCTGCAATAGGTCTCGACATTGAGCTGCCCAGAAACCGTCAGGTTGGTTTCTTTGCCGAAGAAGTCCTTGGAGTAATCAACCTCCCCGTCCTCCGTCTTGGGGATGTTCATAAAATCCAGCGTCGAGACCCTGAACATCTCACCCGCACCCTCGCAGTCCGACCCGGTCACGATCGGTGTGTGTACCCAGTAGTAATCCTGCTCATCAAGAAAACGGTGCACCGACTGCGACAACGCATGACGCACACGAGCAACGGCACCAAAGGTGTTCGTCCGGGTCCGCAGGTGCGCCACCTCACGCAGGTACTCGAACGAATGGCGCTTGTTGGACACCGGGTAGGTATCGGGATCTTCGACCCACCCGATCACGCGGACCTCGGTCGCCTGAATCTCGACAGATTGGCCCTTGCCCTGCGATTGCACCAGCACGCCATCAACCTCGATTGAGCACCCGGTGTTCAGCTTGGCGATTTCTGATTCGTAGTTGCTGATGTCATGTCGAGCGACAACCTGGATTGAATCGAAGCAGGTCCCGTCATTGACCGCGACAAAGCTCAGCCCCCCATCGGCCTTGGAGTCCCGCTTTGTGCGGACCCATCCTTTTATAGTCAGTTCACCACCTGGGTCGGCCTTGAACGCGTCTTTCACTTTCATCCATGCCATGGGCACCGTTCCTCTCGGGAATAACTCCGTTCTGATCGCCATTTCTCTAGGCATCAACTCTGGAAGGTGATGGTAGGTCGCCCATATCCGCCCGTGCATCGCGTATCCTTGTTGCCCATGACCATCGCCGACGATATCAACCCGATCTCGCCCCTCGCCATGACCCGTGACCAGTTTGTCCAAGCATGCACCCAACTCGGCGTTGGTTCGGGGCGGGCCAAAGCCGGTTACACCAATATCTACCGCCAAGGCATCACCCACGCCCAGCCCGCCAAGATCACCCTCCCCCCGATCGTCAAACGCCTCGAAGAGCAGACTCCAGAAGGGCTCACGATCAAGTTTGTCCAGCGCCTACCCAACGCCGATCATCAACTCGCACACAAGGGGATTGACTTCGATGACATCGAGTCCGTCATCATTCCCATGATCGGGCGATCCACACGCAAGACCCACACGCTGTGCGTCTCTTCGCAGGTCGGGTGCGCGATGGGGTGCGGGTTCTGCGAGACCGCGCAGATGGGGTTGATCCGTTCGCTCTCCGCTGAGGAGATCGTCGCCCAGTGGTGGGCCGCCAAGCATATCGAGGGCATTCACATCGACAACATCGTCTTTATGGGCATGGGCGAGCCGCTGGACAACCTCGACGAGGTCTTCCGCGCCATCGCGTGCTTGACAGATCGGTGCGGAGCAGCGATCCCGATGTCCGCCATCACCATCTCCACCGTTGGACGCGTCGACGGGCTCCGCAGGATCAAAGAACAAGTCCAAATCAACGGCTGGCGGAAGCTCGGGCTCGCCCTCTCGCTGAACGCGCCCAATGACCAGATACGAGATGAACTCATGCCGTTGAACCGGAAATGGGGGATGCAAGAGCTTCAGGACATTCTGCTCGAACTCCGCGAGGTGCGAGGCGGGCGAAAACTCATGATCGAGTATGTGCTCATCCCCGGCGTCAACAACGCCAAAGAGCACGCCGCCCAAATCGCCGAATGGATGAAGCCATTTATGAAGGGCTCAATCGCTGCGGGGAAAGTACGCGGGCACTGCGGGCTGCTCAATGTCATCCCCTACAACCCCATCCGCAACTCGCCGTGGCCCGCGCCCACCGAAGAACAAGTCGGCCAGTTTGTCGGGTGGCTCATGAATCACGGGCTGTTTGTCAATCGGCGAAGGACGAAGGGACGATCGACCATGGCCGCATGCGGCCAGCTCGGCACCGAGGAAATCCGCAAGCGAGCCTTCATCCCCCTGAGCACGAACGGGAAAGAACATGCGTAAACGCAGCCCGGTGAGCAAGGCGTTCTGGATATCCCTCGCGGTGATCTACGCCGCCGCCCTCCTGCTTTCGCATAAATCACAGACGAGCAGAAAAGCCTTCCCTTTGATCGGTGATCAACCCGCCGGCACGATGCTCTTGCCCGCCCGCGATGCTGACGGCACACGGATTGACAGCGAACAGCACCGGCTCTTTCTCCGTCGTTTTCAACCCGCGTCGCCGCCCGCCGACCAAACGCCCGTTGTCATGATCCACGGCTCGCCCGGCGATGGCGGTGCCTTCAACACCCTCGCGCAGCTGATCGCCAACACCGGACGCACCGTTCTCGTGCCCGACCTGCCCGGATACGGCCGATCAGAAATGGGCGAGAGTCTGTCCTACGAATCGCAAGCCCGCGTCCTCTATGATCTGCTCGATGCGCACTCCATTGATCGTGCGCACATCCTTGGGTGGTCATCTGGCGGCGGCGTTGCGATCCAGATGGGTGGGCAGCACCCCGAGCGGGTGGCAACCGTCACCCTGCTCGCCGCGATCGCCGCCCAAGAGACCGAGGGCTCCGGGTCTTACGCGTTTGAGCATTTCAAGTACGCTGTCGGATACATCGGGCTGGGGTACATCCCCGAGCTCATTCCCCACTTCGGTGTTCTGGGCGATTTCGATATCCGCGTTGGTTGGCTTCAGGCGTTCTGGGATTCTGACCAGCGAAAGCTCGATGCAATCATTGAAAACTTCACGACTCCCACGCTGATCTTGCACGGGCGTGATGATCCGCTGGTTGCTTCGTGGGCTGCCGAGCGTCACCATGAGTTGATGCCCGAGACCTCGCGGCTCATCATGCTCGACGCGAGCCATTTCATTCCGTTCATGCAACCTCAACTCGCCGCCGGGTACCTCGAAGAGTTCTTTGCTCGTCACGACGCCCCCGGCGTTGCCCCGCTGACTGGTTACCTCAATCTCAAGCCCGTCTACAACCATCAAGGGTTCGACCGGATCCTGCACCGGTTTGGAGACTGGATCCGCGCCCTGCCTTGGTTTGTGCAAATCGCGATGGTGATCGTGCTGATCCGGCTCTTCCCGTATGCGGGAATCATCGTGCCCATGATTTTCGTCGCGACGATGAGATTGGATCTGGGCGTCGCGCTCGCTGCGATGTTGCTCGGGCGCGCCTGGTGGTTGTTTCGCGGCGCCGATATCCTTGATCGCCCGTGGACTCTCTTGGGGTGGATCCGCGGCATTTTCTATGTCCTTCCTGCCGCTCTCCTCGCAAGCGTGTTCGCTGCTCTGGCCGATCCGCATCCATCACGGTTCGGTTTATTCGGGTTTGTGTTTGCGATCGTGTGCGGGTGCTTGACTCTTCGGCTCGTTCGTCTGGCGTGCACATGGGAGGGACGCCGACGCATCCTCGCGGGGATCGGGCGGATCAAGAATCACGAGTACTGGCCAAGTGTGATCCACTACCTGCCGGTCTTGCCCCTGTTTATGAGCCTGCATCCGCTCAAAGAGATGGCCAAACTCACCGCCCTCAATCCCGGGTACGCCCCCGATGGCGGGATCAACGAAGATTCGAAGTCTGCCCTCAACACGCGGCTGCCGGAGGACCCGGCCCTGCTCGATCTTGTCTGCGTGGATGCCGAGCCTGATATCGAACAACGGTTCGTGACCGCAACCGATGCGATCAAAGCCAACGAATCGCTCGACGGGTATCCGATCATCGCCAAGCCCGACCTCGGGTGGCGTGGGGTCGGCGTCGCCAAGATCGAAGATCAGCAACAGCTCCGTGTGTATCTTCTCAACCACCCCGAACCGATTGTCCTCCAAAGGTTCCACCCGGGCCCTTGCGAGTTTGGCGTGCTTTGGGTCAGAAATCCGGAATCCATCCCGGCTCCCATAGACGACTCAGCCCAAGGGTCCATCTTTGCGATTACCGTCAAACATTTTCCGGTGCTATCGGGTGACGGTGTGCGCTCAATCCGTCGGCTCATCCTCGCCCATCCACGCCATCGGCATCAGGCGCGGGTGATGATCGAATTTCTCAAGGCTACCCAACACCGCATCCCCGCACAGGGCGAGACGATCACCCTCTCGATCGCCGGCTCGCACGCTCAGGGCGCGATGTTTACCGATGGACAACACCTGCTCACCGATACACTTGAACAACGCATTGACCAGATCGCATCCGGATTCTGCGATGATCAAGCCAATGGATTCGACATCGGGCGGTTTGATCTGCGGAGCGAATCAACCCAAGCGTTCTCGCGTGGGGAGTTCGGGATCGTCGAACTCAACGGGCTGACGAGTGAACCATCCAACATGTATGACCCCGATCGGTCGCCCGCCTGGTCAAGAAATATCCTCGTCGGGTACTGGAAACGCGCAAAGGCGCTCGCAGACGCGCGGATAGAAACCAACACAGGAAAGCCCATACCCATCCGCTCGCTCGTCGGCAAAGTATGCGGGCTGATGGTTCGCAGCGTGATCGCACGCATCGTGTAAACGAGGTCCCTGTTCAGGGTTGAAGCCGGGTCGCGGACCACTGGGCGGGGGCAATCCCGCTCTTGGTTTCGACCAACTCGCGCGTCCAACGGGCGCGATCGTGCAGCCGAGTCTCGTTGGCGCACCATAACTCCACCGATCTTGGGAACACCCTCAACCCGCCCCAGTGCGGGGGCCTGGGGATATCGACCTTGGCATCTGGGCCTGCGTTGACCAACTCGGCGGTATCGAGCCCGAGTTGCTCGACCGTTTCGAATACCTGCAGCATCAACGCGTCCTGCGATTCGATCGGTTCGGATTGTTTGCTCGCCCATGCCCCAACCCGCGATTCCC
The DNA here is from genome assembly GCA_029260265.1 of Phycisphaerales bacterium. GTDB lineage: Bacteria > Planctomycetota > Phycisphaerae > Phycisphaerales > UBA1924 > UBA1924. Next base: position 478,603 of record JAJDDO010000024.1, on the reverse strand, counting down.
ATCGGCGTGACGCGAAATACTCATCGGACTCCGCCTGGGGCGATCGGATCGCCGGTCCTTCGATCCGCACCTGACGCTCCATCGCATCCCAATGGAAGAGGATCGAGACCTCGCTGTTGCCCGTGATCTCGCGTCCCTTGCGGGATTCATAGTTCGTGAAGAACACGATGTACCCTGGATCAGGCACCAGGATCTTGCAGAGCACCGTCCGGCAGCTCGGGCGGGCGTCTGGGCCGACCGTGCAGAGGTACATACCGTTGGGGTTCCGTTGGATTTTGTTGGATACGGCTTGGTCATACCAGTGCTGAAAAATCGGGAATGGATCGGTCGGCAGCGTCTCGGGCAGCAGCTCGCTGTCGAATGAAAAATGCCCCTCGCCTTCGTTGATCGTGCTCATAGTGAATAATACGCGATGAATATCCCGAAAGTTCGGTGGATTCGCTGTCGGTTGTCCACCCGCGAGCGATTGGCGGTCATACTTACCCTGTGAACGAATCCACCGCATACGAATCGAAGAAATCATACAAGCGCAAGAAGGAAGCTCCCGATATTGGTCAGCTCTTCGACCGCACGCCTCCGCACCATATTGACGCCGAGCGATCGCTGCTTGGTTCGATCCTGCTCGATCCGTCGATGCTGATGGATGTGGTGCAGATTGTTTCGTCCGCGGATGTGTTCTACAAGGAATCGCACGGCGCGATCTTCAAGGCTTTGCTCGATACCTACGAGGCGCACCAGACGGGTGACCTCGTTCAGCTTGCCGAGTCTTTGCGCGCCCGAGGCGTGCTCGACCAGGTCGGGGGCACGAGCTACTTGATGGAACTGGCCGAAGCCGTGCCCAGCGCGGTCAACGCTCCGTTTTACGCCAAGCTGATCGCGGATGCATTCCGGCTGCGCAAGCTGATCGACGCGGCGGGGGAGATCCTCTTTGACGCGTACAACCAGGGCGGGGGTACACCGGACGCGGCGCGTGGGGTGATCGACACGGCTGAGAAACGAATTTTCGATATCGCGCAGGAAGACATCAACGCCGAGCCTGAATCACTCAAGGAACTGTTGCACCAAGAGATGGAGCGGATCGACGCGGCGGACGGCAATCTGATCTCCGGCGTGCCTTCGGGGTTCCATGACCTCGATACGCTGCTGGCAGGATTCCAGAAAGAAGAGATGACCATCTTGGCGGCCCGCCCGTCGATGGGCAAGACCGCGATCGCGCTGAACATCGCCGAGCAGGTTGCCTTCGGCGGATCGACCCCGTGGCAGCCCAAGCCCGATGCCAAACCCATCGCGGTCGGGGTATTCTCGCTGGAAATGGCCCGTGGCTCGCTCACCCAACGCCTGCTCAGCTCCCGCTCGGGCGTGGACAGCTCCAAGCTGCGCTCGGGTCAGGTCTCGGATTCTGATTGGGAAAAACTCCAACGCGCTTGCGACGAGCTCGCCAATGCACCGATCTACATCGACGACACCCCAGGCATGACCATCCTCACCCTGCGCGCCAAAGCGAGGCGGATGAAGCAGCGTTACAACATCGGGTGCATCGTGATCGATTACCTGCAGCTGCTCTCTTCGCCGGGCTCAGCGCGGGAATCGCGCCAGGTGGAAGTCTCGGAGATCTCTCGCTCGATCAAATCTCTCGCGCGTGAGCTCAAGGTCCCGGTCTTGTGCCTCGCTCAGCTCAACCGTGGCGCAGAACAGCGAGAGGGCAATCGCCCGAAGATGTCCGACCTCCGCGAATCGGGCTCGATCGAGCAGGACGCCGATGTGGTGATGCTCTTGCACCGCGAGGCGTACTACCACCGCGGCGACCCCGCATGGGATCCCAAATCCGTCGAGTTCGACGAGGACAACCGAGAAAAACTCAACCTCACCGAGTTGATCATCGCCAAGCAACGCAACGGCCCGACCGGCACCGTCAAGCTGGTCTGGGACAACTCCACCGTGCGATTCAAGACCCACGACGGGCTGCATACCGGGGGCAGCTACGGGTTCAACCGCGAGATGGGCGGGGGCGGCACAGGCAACGCAGGGTATGACGGCCCGACCTTCGATCCCAAGCCTCAGACCTTCGCACCGGGGAAGAAGACCGGCCCTGAAGAGAACTTCCGCGATGGTTCAGGTAACGATGTCAAGTTCAACGATGCTGATGAGATGCCGCCGTTCTAAACCTCATTTTTCTGGCATTGCCCATTCTACCAAAATCACCTTGCACCGTTCCCCACTTCCCCTTACGATGCGTCCTCGCGTGGGCGTCGTCTGCGATGGACTTAAGAGGGGAAACTATGCAGACCGTTTATCTTTATCGCATTGGCGCGGCTGGAATCGCTTTGGGGATGGTTTCGGCGTCCGCGCTCGGCGATGTCACGCCCGTGAGTTCGAGTGTTGAATGCATGGCAAGGACTCACCTGACCGTTGTTGAACTCAGCGACGAAGAAACGGCCTCCGACGATCAGGGCGCAGCCAACAACACGCTCGGGCTAGTGAATGTGTTTGCTTCACTGAATACACCTGACGGATCATTCGAGACCCACAGCGACGGCATCGCCAGCTTCACCAGCGGCTCATCGGGTACCTTCACCGCCAGCTGTGGGTTTTCTGGAAATCAAGCCATCAAAGAACCAGCCGCCCACCGCTTCGGCAACACCATGTCGAGCATCTTCGAGTATGATTTCTTCACCACGGATACCGGATCCGTACGATTCACCGGCAGTCTCTTCAACGAAGGGACCTCGCCCATCAACTACACCGGCCGTGTCGATTTCAACAAAGAAACCACACCGGGCGGCGGCATTGTCGGCGGTGGAATCCAGACTCCTATTCAAGACCACGATCACGACGGTGAAACATTCGATTTCACCCTCCCACTCGACTCGCCCACCGGCAACTACCGCATCACATTCATACTCTCACACAGCGGGCTCGGTTCGCTTGAGACCCCGTTGACCACCGGCAGCTTTACAGCGAACTTCATCATCGAGCCCGATGCGTGCGCAGCCGACTACAACATGGATGAGCTACTCAATCTTCAAGATATCTTTGCATACCTTGCAGACTTCAACGCGATGAACCCTGCTGCTGACCTCACCGGCGAAGGCGATTTCAACCTGCAGGACATCTTCGCATTCCTGGATCTCTACAACGCCGGCTGCCCCTGATCTGAATCAATCACCGAAGCAGGTGTAGACGCTCTTGGCGGTCTTGATCAGCGGATGATCTTTGGGGACAAGCCTTTGCTTGTCGGCGGCGCTGGTGATCTCGACATCGCCGAGGTGCCCGCCCTGCATGACAACCAGGCGGTTGGTCTTGCCCATTTTGAGCAGTTGCATCGCGTGGTGCCCGAACTGGGTCGCCAGCACTCGATCGCCTGCGACCGGCGTGCCGCCACGCTGGGTGTGACCGAGGACGACATATCGTGATTCGATTTCTGTTTTTTCTTCGATCTGTTCGCTGAGCCACTTGGCAATCCCGCCGAGCCGGATCGGATCCGGGGAGCTCAGATCGACGCGTTCGACGATCTGCTCGCCGTCCTTGGGCTTGGCGCCCTCGGAGACCGCGATGATGGTGAACCGCTTGCCGCGCTGCGAACGCCAGAGGCAATACTCGCAGACCTTGTCCACATCGAACTCGATCTCGGGGATCAGAATCACATCAGAACCCGATGCGAGACCCGCGTGCAGCGTGATCCATCCCGCATTGCGGCCCATCAGTTCCACCACCATCACGCGGTGATGGCTTGCTGCGGTTGAGTGCACCCGGTCGAGCGCTTCGGTCGCAACCATGACGGCGGTCTGGAACCCAAAGGTGATATCGGTGCCGTGCAGATCGTTATCAATGGTTTTGGGCACGCCGATGCAGTTGATGCCCTTGTCGGCGATCGGCTTGGCTGCTGACATGGTGCCATCGCCACCGATGACAACCAGCGCTTCAATTTTTCGGATCTGCAGGTGGGTCACGCAGACATCGGTCAGATCCTTGAACTTCGGGGTTCCATCCTCGTTCTTGCCGACCGGGTACCTCTGCGGGTTGGATTTGTTGTTCGACCCCAGGATCGTCCCGCCCATAGTGAGGATATTGGACACATCATCCAGGTTCAGCAGCCTGATCCGGTCTTCGATCAGCCCGAGGAATCCGTCCTCGATGCCATAGACCTCGATGCCGCAGTTGATTGCGTCCTTGACCACCGCCCGGATGACGGCGTTGAGCCCCGGGCAATCCCCGCCCCCGGTGAGGACAGCGATGCGTTTGATTTGGGATACGGGTACACGATCTTGGATAGTTGCCATGGTGCCATGGTATCGGCGATGCACAGTCTTTGCGCACAAACAATATATACACCAAGAATCAGCAGCCGATCCAATGAACACCGGTACCATAGAGACACATGCCCGCCGACCCTCCCACTTCTGAGCAGACCCCCGTCAATGGGCGGACCGATCCGCACCTCTACCTCCACCCCCAGACCCTCGCGCGGCTCTCCACCATGGAACTTCGCGCCAAGATGATCGTCGAGGGTGTCATGTCCGGGCAGCATCGCTCGCCATACACCGGAGTCTCGATCGAGTTCGCTCAGCACCGCCCCTATGTCGCCGGCGACGACCTCCGCCACCTTGACTGGAAGGTTTACGCCCGCACCGACAAGCTGCAGGTCAAGCAGTATCAACAGGAAACCAACCTCGACCTTGTCGTCATGGTCGATTCCTCGGGCTCGATGCGCTTCGGGTCCCGATTGTTTTCTGAAGCATCGGGCTCGCATCTGGCGACCGCACCCGATGGGCGTCCGAACTGGTCGAAGTTCGACCACGCGACCGCGATCGCAGCCGCGCTCACCCACATTACCATTCATCAGGGGGATCGCGTCGGGCTGGTGGTGTACGCCGATGAGATCCGCTCGATGGTCGCGCGGACCGCACGAAAATCGGCATGGAAACAGATCGTTGATGCGTTGGCGGCCCAGCCGATCCAGAATGAGGGCAATCTCTCGCGGTCAATTGACCAGACCCTCGCGGAGGTCTCCAACCGGTGCCTGATTGTGGTCGTGTCTGACCTGTTCGACGATCCCGAGGAGATCCGCTCGGCCTTTGCCAAGGTCAAGCACCGAGGGCACGATCTGATCGCGTTTCAGGTGCTCGATCGTGCGGAAACGACATTCCGCTTCGACGACCCGGCCGCGTTTGTGGGGCTCGAGGAGGAGCCGACGATCCGGATCGACCCGCGTGCGCTCCGCGATGAATACCTGAGTGCGATCAATGAGCACATAGAGCGTGTTGCGGCTGCTGCCCGCTCGTTCGGATTCGATCACCATGTTATTGATACACACACCTGGCTCGGGCCAACGCTCGCATCGTTTGTTGCACGGCGCAACGATGCGTCGCGTAGAAAGACACCGAGGTAACCGGGCATGTTGTCGATTCTCCATCCTGTGCTGTTCGGCATCGGGCTCGCGTGCATCGCGATCCCGATCATCATCCACCTGCTTCGACGCAAACGCAAACCGGTTACCTGGGGCGCGATGCGATTCCTCGAACATGCGTACCGCAAACGCAAGCGGATCCTCACGATCGAGCAGTTGATATTGCTTGCGACCCGGTGCATCCTTGTCGCGTTGATCGCTGTGGGTGTTGGGGGCGTGCTCTTCGGATCGGTCTCGAGTTCGGATGCCCCGCGTTCGGTGACGATTGTGCTCGACAACTCAATTGGCTCTGCCTTGATCGTTGGTGATCAGACAGAGCTCGCGCGTTCAAAGCAAGCCGCCCTCCGTGCGATTGATCAACTCGACGCTTCTCGTGGAGACCGGGCAGCCTTGATCACACTCGGCTCGCCGGCGAGCGCGCCGATCATGCGCCCGACGACCGATCTCGATGCTGTGCGGGCTGCGATCAACGCGAGCAAGCCGGTGGATAGCTCGGCGGATTATGCTGGGATGATCGATCTCATCGGCGCACAAGAGCCGCAAGAGGATGAATCAACCCGGTCAGGATTGCTTCTTCTGTCTGCATTTCGAGGGCTTGATCAATCGTCCTTCGGCACACTCGATGGTCCATCGTTGTCTGATCGGTTCGATGCCATCGAGATCCGAGCACCGGGCGGTGCCCCCGCCGCCAATACCGCGATCACATCGGTGACGCCATCGCGTGCGATGAGGCTCGACGATTCGGCCGCCGCCATGCCGCTGAGTGTTCGTATCTCGCTGCAACGATCCGGCCCGCTCGAAGATTCGATCACCGGCATCACGATCACCGATGCCAACTCGGGCGTGACTATCGCGACGGGCAGCCATCGGTGGGAAGCATCGGTCGCCACCGGTTCTGTCGTGGTGCCGATCCGCCCAAACGCGCTGAGCACACTTCGCGCCGGGTCATCAGCGGTGATCGCAACAATTGATGACGATGCCAATCCTCGCGATAATGCAGGCGCGTGCATTATTCGGCTCCGCCAACGGCTGCAGGTCGGGGTCATCGAATCAACTCGCAACAGCTCTACCACAGGCACCATCTCGGCGGCGACCGCGCTCCGCGCCGCGCTCGCTCCAAGCGACACCTCGCCGATAGACCTGGTGTTTGTCGACCCGCTGCGGATCTCCAGCCCGAGGCTCTACGAAATCGACGCCTTGATCGTGCTCGCCCCCAACGCGTTGACCACTGATTCATGGGCAGCCATCGCCAATGCCGCCCGCAACGGGCTAGCAATCATTATCACGCCAGACAGCGACGCGCCGAGCGCCGATTGGATCGGCGAACTATCACAGCTCGGCGTAGAGAGCCCCGCCGAGATCCTCATCCCAACGACCCATGATCCCGCGATCGCGTTGTCTGAATCACTTCCAGGCTCGGCTACGCTCGGTGCGTTAGAAGCGGAGTTTGCGCTGCTAGCACGCTCGGTCAGGATCACGAAGTCGATTGATCTTTCAACGATTCATGACGCGCAAGCGGTTGTGTCTTTGGACGATGGCTCGCCGTTTATCGTGCAGCTCAACCACCAGCAAGGATCGCTGATTTTGCTCAGCTCGGCGATTGATCTCGGATGGACCGATCTGCCCGCGCGTCCGCTCTTCGTGCCGATGATCCAGGAACTCGTTCGCCAGAGCGTCGGCGGATCAGGCGCAAACGACCAAGGCATCGCCGGTCGCCAAGTCACAAACAGCACATCCCGATACGCGTTCCTTCGCCCGCTCGTTGAACGGGCGAACGCTCAATCTGAAGATCCCACGCGGAGCAGCGGGCTCTTTGCCGCGCTCGATGACCAAGGGGCTGCCCGCTCGATCATCGCGATCAATCCGGACGATCTGGGAACGGACACCACGACGATCTCCAAGGACACGCTCGGCGAACAGATCACACGCGCGTTTCAGTTCGAGGCGATTGACTGGATTCTCGATGACCCATCCACTCCTGATGGCACGAACAAAGCCGAATCGCTCGCTGTTGCGGGGTCCGGATTTGGGTTTGCGGCGTTGATTTTTTTGGCTGCAGCCCTGCTTGGTCTGGTTGAACTTACTCTTGCGCGCCTGTTCTCGTTCAGCTCAACGAGCCTCGATGCGGGGGGGGCGAGATGAACGCATTCCTGAACAAAATCCTCGGGCTCGATGGCATCGGATTCGGTTCACCCGGCACCGAGTTTGTCTTCCTCCACCCATTCGGCGCTTGGGCATGGGTGCTCGCGGCGATGGCGCTCGGCGTGCTTTGCTGGTGGTCGTACCGCGGTTTGACGGGATCAAGACCAACCCGCTCGGTTCTGGGAGTTTCGCGCGGCGTTCTTGTGATCCTCTTGCTGGTGCTTGCAAGCGGGCCGATGCTCGAACGGATCACCATGCACACCGAGCGCGACACGGTGCTGGTCATGCTTGATCGCTCGGGATCGCTTAACACACCGGATAAGAATGGGCGGACACGCCAAGTTCAGCTTGCGGATATACTCAGAGAGTCTGGAGATGATTGGGCAGCACTCTCAGAAGCAAAGCAGGTGAGCTGGTACGGATTCAATGACCGGGCAAGCTTGCTCACTCAAGGCCCGGTGCCCACACAGATGCCCGAAATTGGAGGCAAGGGATCTGGCATCGGTGCTGCTCTTTCAAGCGCGCTCGATGAGCACCGCGGGCAGCCCATCGCGGGCATCGTTGTGGTTTCCGACGGGCAATCAACCGACACGATCGGGCCGGGGTTGATCACAGACCTCAGCAATCGATCGATCGGAGTCTTTGCGGTGCCTCTGGGTTCACCCGAGCCGATCCGCGATCTATCGATCTCCCGCGTGCAAGCTCCTGGGCTGGTCTTTGCCGACGATCGTACGCCGGTGCGGGTAGATCTGAGCTGGTCGGGCATCGATGCGAGCGCGGGCGCGATTGATATCGAACTGATCGACCACGCAACAGGCGAAGTGGTCGCCTCTCAGCGCGTCGATCCGGGTGACTTTGATGATCACTCGACCTCACAAGTTACGCTGCTGCATTCGCTGGACACACCGGGCGAATCGCGGATTGATATCGTGATCAACACCGGCGCGAACGCGGATCTCAACCCAGAGAACAACCGCTCATCAATCACGCTCGAGGTGGTTGATCGCCCGCTTCGTGTGCTGTATGTGGACGGGTACCCGCGCTGGGAGCAGCGGTACCTCAAGAACATGCTGAGCCGCGAGGGCTCGATTGAATCGACCTCGATGCTTCTGGCGTCGGATCGGAGATATAAACAAGACGGCGATGTCATCATCGATTACCTCCCCACCACCAAAGAGCAGTGGTCGCCTTACGATGTGATCATCCTCGGCGATGTCCGCGCCGAACTCTTCACACCCGAACAGATCCACGGGCTCCTCGATCACATCGCAGACCACGGGGCGGGGCTGCTGTGGATCGGCGGCCCGAGCGCGACCCCGTCGTCATGGCTCGATTCACCCGCTGCGGGTTTGCTGCCGATGCGACAACCCGCGCAGGATCGCCCCGCGATCCGAGGCTGGAATCAGCCCGTCACGCTCAGTTCGACACATGAAGCCGATCGATTGGGCATTCTTCAACTCGGTCATGCCGGGTGGGAACCAAGGCTGACGGATCCGGATACAGGATGGTCTCAGCTGCACCTTGTGCAACAGATTGACTTTGATACCCTCAAGCCCGGCGCGTCGGTGCTCGCCACCGCCCACCCGATTGATCAGAGCGCCGGATCGAGCGCAGCGGTCATTACGATGCGTTACGGCGGGGGGCAGGTTGGGTATGTTGGAACCGACGAAATCTGGCGCTGGCGCTACGGGCGGGGCGAGGACCTGCCCGAACGGTTCTGGCTGCCCATGATCAGGATGCTCGCGCGTGGAGCAATCGCACGCGGGAGCGCCCCGGCACTCTTGCGAGCCTCACCCTCACTCCCAGAGCCGGGCAAGCCGGTGCAAGTCGTCACCGAACTCCTCGATCAAGCACTCGTGGACACCATCCCCGAGTTGATAGAAGCAAAGATCACCCGCATCGGCTCCAAGGATACCCCCGACCAGGCGGTCCTCCAGGGTCGCGATCGCACAAGGCTGGGAACATGGGTGCCGATTGAATCCGGGCAGTACCAGATCTCACTGGACTCAACCGACCCGCTGCTCGCTTCGGTCTCTACCACCGTCACCGTGCTCGAGCATTCCGATGAGAGGCGTACACTCGATACCAACCATCCATTCCTTGCCGATCTCGCTGAGCAAACCGGAGGGGGACTGATCCCCGCCGATGAGTTTGCTCAGATCCCGTCGATGCTGCCCAATCGCGCCCGGACGATCTCTTTGCCTCCGGAGCGGGTGCCGCTGTGGGACCGACCTGTCGCTCTGTTGATGCTGATCTTGCTCGTCAGCGTCGAATGGGCCGGGCGCAAGTTCTTGCGTCTCGCCTAGACGATCTGGGCACGAAAGTAGCAATCTCTTGGCGACAATCGCCCACAAACCCGAACCCCCGGGCGGGTGAACCGGTACAGTACAACAGATGAACACGCAGATCACCAGACAGAGCGATGCAAGGGAAATCACGATCGAGCAACTCAGATCCGCGCTGGGTTCGATCGCTGCCCGAGCACGGATGCTGCTGGTCGTCCGAGCCCTCGGCTGGAGCCTCGCGGCGCTTGTGGGCACCATCACGCTGATAATCCTCGTGGACTACGCCCTTCGGCTACCGATTGGCGTGCGGGTTATTCTGCTTGCAGCCCTGCTTGTGATCTTTGCCCGACTCACTGTTCGGCTGATCATTCCCTCTCTGCGAACGCGGTTCTCACGGACCGATCTCGCACTCCGGATTGAGCAGCAGGACGAATCTTCTCGCGGGATGCTCGCGGGCGCTCTTGAGCTAGAGCGGCTCGATCCGCAGAGCCCGATCGAATCGGCATTGCGTGATGCAGCAATCACGCGGGCGGCATCACGCACCCGCCGACCGGCATCTGTCCTGCGTCTCGATCAGACCCTGCACGCTGCGGGCGTGTTGCTAGTGATCATGCTGCTCGCAGCGATCCCGGTGATTCGTTCGCCAGCGATGAGCTCCATCGGTCTCCGCCGAGCCTTGGCCCCTTGGTCAGACGCATCGTGGCCCAAGCGATTTGAGATCAATGATGCGACAAAAAAGACCGCCCACGCGATCGACGAGTCCTTCCGCGTGCGTGCCCTGGTCGCCCCGTCGCTCAGCGATGCCAACGCGGTTGTTCATTGGCGGGTGCTTGATGGCAACCAGCGGCCGCTGAGTTCCCACAACCGGACCTTGCTCGCTGCCCAACCGACCAAACCGGGCGCCGAGGGGCGGGTGTATGAGTCGCTGCTCGATACGCGTTCGTTCGCCGATCGGACCGATGCCAGCGAGCTCTCCCTTGAGTACCGCATCGAAACAGACGACGACCGCACCGGCACAACACGCATCACCCTGGCGAGGCCGCCCGAGCTGCTCGAAACAAAGATAACGGTCGATTCGCCGGCGTACGCATCAAACGCCGAGCCGTCCGTCATCCTCAGCTCGCCGACAACGCTGTCCGAAGGCCCGCAAATCGTGACCAAACCGATCTTGGCCGATTCAGCGGTCGCGATCCGGTGGTCCTTTTCAAAGCCAATCAAGATTGATCGCGCACGAACACCAAAATGGGTTCAATCTGCCCGCTCAAAGTTCCATGAATCAGAGCTCTTGCAGCCGAACGATCGCACTGTCGAGCTGCGGTTTCACGCACGCGAGTCTGTTGTTCTTGAACCACGCTTTGTTGACCGTCTAGGCATCTCGGTTCGAGATCAGATCGTCATCGACATGCTTGTGCACACCGATTCGCCGCCCACCGCATCGGTGGTTGATCCGGACCGCGACCTCATCGCCACACCCCGCGCAACGATGCCCATCGCTGCGCAGTTTGTCGATGACATCGGGCTCGCAAGCATTTGGGTGTCGGCTACGCACGCTCAACCGAGATCCGATTCATCAGGCGCCCAGCCCGAAGCGGTGCTCTCCATGGAAATCGCACGCGGAGGGCAAAACGACACCACTTCAACACATACGCTCAACACCGAACTCGACATCAGTACACTGGAGCCCAAGCCCGGCGACGAGATCTGGATCAGTGCCCACGCGATCGATCTGCTCAACGAATCAGTCCACGCGGCACTTGCCGAGCCGATCAAATCAGAGCCACGCATCATCCGCATCGTCGACGACACCGAGATGACCGAGCAGATCCAACGAACAATCGCCCCGGTGCTCGCCGCCATCAAACGCCTCGACGAGCAGCAATCAACACTTCAACAGCAACTCGAATCGGGCAAGCTCAACTCTTCGCGGGATCAGCGATCGCTGAGCGAGCAGATCCAATCCCAGCAACGCGTGCTCGAACATGCTGAGCAGGTCGCATCGACCAACGACATCGAGGATCCGTCGTTTCGATCGATGCTCCAAGAGTCGGTCACGGCGCTCGAGCAGGCCGCGGAAGCCGCGGACGACGCGGCAGCCCAGATCGATCAAAGACGCCAAGATCGTGCGTTGCAAGAACAGCAACTCGTCCGTGATCGGCTCGGGCGTGTGCTCGAGATGCTCGATCGCGGTCAAGATAGCTGGCTCGCGCGGCGTTCTGTACAAGAACTCCGCGACGAGATCAGACGGCTCAAAGAACAAACCGATTCCCTCAACGCCAGCAGCGCAGGGAAATCAATCGCAGAACTCTCCGCAGACGAACGCACCACGCTTGAAAAAATCCTTGAACGCCAGCGTGAAAGCGCCGAACGCGCCCGAGCGATGCTCGACGAGCTCGACGAACGCGCCGAGGCGTTGCAAGAAACCGATCCCACTCAGGCCGAAGCGCTTCGGCGTGCAGCGGCACAAGGGCGGGGCTCGCAGATCGAGCAGACACTCCGCCAGGCTTCCGACGAGGTTGCGGGCAACCAGACCGGAGAGGCTTCACAGTCTCAACAAGCCGCGATGAATGAGCTCGATTCAATGCTCGAAGAGATTGATCACGCCGCCCGCAATCGGGACTCTGCACTCCGCCGTCAGCTCGCGACGATTATCGACCAGCTCAACACTCTTATCGCGTCGCAGACTGCGCATCTTGCAAAGCTCGCATCGCGTGAAGACCATCTCGACACCGAGTTGATCTCGCTCATTGAGAATACCCTCGGCGTACGAGACGCTGCCAACGGCGCATTCCCTGAAACACAGACCATCGCCGATCACCTCGCCCAAGCCGCCGACGCCCAATCAATCGCCGTCGGTGTACTCCGGTCGGCACCGGTAGACCATGCCGAAGCAGAGCAGCATGAGCGCAACGCGCTGCATCATCTTCAGCAAGCGCTCGCCGACGCTCAACGCCTTGAAGAGCAGGCCGCCAATCGCGAATCGCGTCGTCTGCGTGAAGAGCTTCGCGGGCATTACCAAGAGGCGTTGGACACGCAGGTGCAAATCCGCGATCTGTCTGTCGGATACATCGGCAACAAGCTCACCCGCCGCCAGCGTTCAGAATCTCGCGCCATCGGGCGACAGCAAGATGAGCTTCGTACTGCGCTCGATGCAATGATCGCCGATACCCAGGACCTCGCCGATGCATCGGTCTTTGCATTCACTCATTCCCAGCTCGATCGGGCGATGGACGCCGCGAGCCGGGCGCTCAATGAACAAGCCGTTCCCGCCTCGCTCACCACGCATCACCAGTCCGCGATTCACATGCTGAGCGCACTCGTCGAAGTACTCAGCGACGCACCCAGCGAGCAGAAAGAATTTGAAGATGGGCAGAGCAGCGGCGGGTCCGGCTCTGGCTCATCATCAGGTCAAGAAGAACCCGTCATCCCGCCGATCGCCCAGCTCCGCTTGCTCCGCTCGTTGCAGCAGTTGGCCGCCGATCAGACCCGGGCGCTCAACAACGCACAGAGCGCGCCGGACAACGAAGCCGTCCGCGCACTGGTCGATCTTCAACAACAGATTGCCGGCGAGGGCAAGCTGCTTATCGACGAACTCAGCAGGCAACAAGAGCAAGGCAACCCCAAACCGAACACACCCGTTCAGGTAAAACCACGCGAGGGCTCGCTCGAACCGTCCGGGCCAAGCGATCCACAGGAGGAATCGCCATGATCCGCATCGGTCTCTCTGTGTTCATCGCAGCCTCGGTTCTTACTACTGAATTCGCATACGGGGATGATCCGCTGCCGACACTCGACGAGTTGCTCGGGCTTGTAGAAAAAGGCACTGATCCCGACGCCGAACAACCAGTCAAAATCAATAAGGAACTCGATCAGGCATTGTCCGAGCATCAGGCGGGCGAGGCGTTCGCCCAAGCGGTCTCGATGATGGATCAAGCCGCCAATCAAATCGGCGAAGAAACAGGGCTGAGCCTGGACACCCAACGATTACAGCAGAGCATCATCGACAAGCTCGACGCGGTCATCGAATCGGCAAACGAAAACCAGAACTCTTCGGGTGGGCAGTCATCCAGCCCGCCGGGCGCTCAACAGCAGCAACCCGATCAACCACAGTCGCAGCAGCAATCCGACGAATCATCCAACTCGGGCGATGACCCATCTACCCCGCCCGGGCTGAGTGAGGGGCAACTCGCCGATGCACCCGCGATGGGGGCGGCGGGGTGGGGCAATCTGCCCGATCGTGTCCGCAAGGCGCTCACCCAAGGACTCAACGACACCTATTCTGAACTCTACCGCAAGCTCACTGAAGAATACTACCGCGCACTCGCCGAGGAGACCGAATGAGATTCCCGCTCCTCGTCATGCTGCTCTCGCTGTTCACCGCCCCGCTGCCTGCGCAGCCAGACTCTGCGCAGAATGCTGCAACAGATTCAGAGATCACACCCGAACTCGACGCCGCAACCAAGGAGGGGCTCGCCTACCTCGCGCGGACCCAGGACGAGGACGGTTCATGGTCCGACGGGCGGTTCGGGAAGAATGTTGCCATCACTTCGCTCGCGTGCATCGCATTGATGAGCGACGGCAACCTGCCCGGGCGAGGCATCTACAGCGACGCCGTCGATCGAGGCGTCGGGTTTGTTCTTCAATCGTCGACGGATTCGGGGCTCATCACCTCGCAATCCACCAACGGCCCGATGTACGGGCACGGATTCGCCACGCTGTTCCTCGGCGAGGTCTACGGCATGTCCGCCGGCGGCGAGAACACCGCACGCTCGCAGAAGCTCTACGAGACACTCGTCAAAGCAGTGCGCCTGATCGAGCAGACCCAAAACGAAGACGGCGGGTGGCGATACAACCCCGTGCCTTACGATGCGGATGTCTCGGTCACGATCTGCCAGATCATGGCGCTCCGCTCGGCGCGCAACGCGGGGATCGAGGTCTCTACATCGACTATTGATCGGGCGGTCGAGTATGTCCGCCAGTGCCAGAGCGCCGACGGCGGATTCAAGTACCAGATTGGCTCCGGCTCGAGCGCCTGGCCGAGAACCGCTGCCGGTGTTGCCAGCCTGTTCTATGCAGGGATCTATGAGGACGATGCGATCGACAACGGGCTCACCTATATCGAGAACAACGCAACGCCCGGGCGAGGTGCTCCGGTGCGTTCGCACTATTTTTACGGGCACTACTACGCGGTCCAATGCGCCTACCTCGCGGGGGGCGAGCACTGGGCAGCATGGTGGCCCGCCATCCGTGAAGAACTTCTTGCTGCACAGACAACCGACGGCGGCTGGGATGATCGCTCGGTCGGAAAAACCTATGGCACCGCGATGGCACTCATCATCCTCCAGATGCCCAAGCGATACATGCCGATCTTTCAGAAATGATCAAAGCCACCCTCAAAGCCGCTCTCCTGTTCGCCTGGTGCCTCTTGCACACAACGGCCATCGCACAGCATGATTCGCTGAGCAATATCTTGACCAATGATCTTGTGGTGCATCCGCTGCGCGTTGATTCCTTCAGCACCCAATCCGGATTCACCGGCACGGATCGCGACGGCATCGAACGATCCTTCACCACGGAAGCAATCCTTGCCGCATGGACCCATTCGACCACAACACCCGCGTCTCTCGTCTCATCTTCCATGATCGGTGAATCGTTGCTCATCGAACTCACCGATGGACAACGGCTGCGGGTCTTGATCGAGCAGAGCAATGATCCGGACATCATCCTCGGCACGAGAATCGACGGCGGGCAACCCGTGGGTATACCACTCGATCGCGTGCTTACCATCCAGAGACAAAGCAACACAGACCCCGAGCCTTCCGACGACGATCTTGTCATCCTGACCAACGGTGATCGGCTCGGTGGATTCATCTCGTCGGTCGGTCCGTCGCTTGTCCTCGAAACCGATACCAACGAGCGCACAATCAGACTCGATCTGATCGACACCGTGCAGATCCAAAATCCACGGGTCTATACGCCGGGCATCTACATCCATACCGCGATCGGCGAACGCATCCGCGTGCGCGATGCCCGGTTCGACCAAAACCGTTTACTCACAATCATCCCAGACGATCCGATTCATCTCGATGCGCAAGATTCCGGGCACCAACTCGAATCGGTCCTGGCCGCGATGGAGAGAAAGCCAGAAGGCAAGTTCCTGATCAACCCCACCACATCCGACCCGATCTCTATCGTCCCCGCGTTTGATCGCGACTGGATCCCCCAGCCCGTCACCATCGTCAACTCATGGGCAGGACCAGAAAGCACCGCGATCAAAATCCCATCTCCTGCGGGCGTGCGCTGGAAGACCCCTGCTGGTTCCGAGCGGCTGAGCGTTACCATCCGAACCGAACACCGCCCCTGGACCGACAACGAGACATCGCTCATCGCCATCGATTCTTCAGGCGCTGAGACCGTAATCTGGTCCGCAAGATTAACAAGCGAGTCTGGTTTTCAGGACATCAACGAGCCCGTGCCCGCGAGGACCGTCGCGATCGAGGTCCGCATTGATCCGGGGAACTACGGACCGATCCAAGATCGTGTTTGGTTGCTCTCACCGAGGCTGCTCGTCAACGGCTCACCTCAGTTTGAGTGATGCCATCGCGACCACGCTGAGCACGATCGCGAAGATCCATAGCCGCACGACCACCTGATTCTCCGCCCATCCGCCTTGATGAAGATGGTGATGGAACGGCGCGATCCGAAAGATCCGCCTGCCGGTCCCGGTTTTGATCCGTGTGTACTTGAACCAGCCGACCTGGAGAACCACCGAGAGGATCTCGAGGATGAAGACGCCACACATCACGAGCACCACGAACTCTTGATGCAGGATCAACGCGATGTACCCGATGGTGCCGCCCAGCGCCAAACTCCCAGTATCGCCCATGAAAACCTGCGCGGGTCTGCAGTTCCACCACAAAAACCCCAGGCACGCACCCGCCATCGCGCCGGCAAGCACCGCAACCTCGTCGGTCAGCACCACATGAGGCACCAGCAGGTACTGCGCCGCGCCCTGTGTGCCGCAAACCAGCGCGAGCAAAATCAACCCGAAACTGACGATCCCGCTCGTGCCCGCCGCCAGCCCGTCCATCCCGTCGGTGATATTCACCGCGTTGCTCATCCCTGTGATCATCAGCACCGAGAGAATCATAAACGCCGGCAATCCAAGGTAAATCAAACCCTCCGCGGGGAACTTCGTCGTCGGGTCGTATGAACGCTGGAAAGGAATATTGAGCACATGCCCCATCGACTCTTGCACCACACCGTCATCAATCACGGTCCCATACCGATACGCGAACAGCCCGACGAGTAAACCAAGCCCGATCTGAAAAACCAACTTCTCCCACGCAAACAACCCCTGGCGCCCGGTGCCCCTCTGAGTCGCGGTGAGTTTGAGCCAATCATCCGCCCCGCCCACGCAGGCAAGCCAGATCATCACAAACAATCCAAGATACACCCAGTTCACCCGGATATCAGCGAGCAAAAAAGTGCTGATAAAAATCGCACCAACAATCATCACCCCGCCCATCGTGGGCACATGCGCCTTGGTTGCAGCGTGCTCGCGGAGCAACTCGGCGTCGGTCTCTCCGCCGTCGCCAATCTTCAACGAAATCAACTTCCGGATCACCCGCTTGCCCAAGATCACCACGAGCAGAAATGAAAGACCGGCCGCGGCCATCGCGCGAAACTGGATCTGATCAAGCACCCCAACAACCGGATACAGCCCGATCTTGGTCAACCATTCACGCATGATGTCGAGCAGCACATAAAGCATCGATCCAGTCTATCCCTTTCCCTCGCTTGCCCCGCAGCCAAACCGATCACGGAGGGCACCGAGCACACGCTCGATGCGCATCGAGCGTGACCCCTTGAGTAGCACAACATCACCCGGCTCGATCAGCCTCGCTGCCTGTTCAATCGACGCATTGTCTGATCCAGCAATACTTTGCGAGCCACCCTCGCCGCCCGCCGCACCTGCAAAGTGCTCGCCGAGGGTGATCACCAGATCAACCCGTTCGTGATCGCACGCCCATCCGAGCACCGCTTGATGAGCATGCAATGATTGATCACCGAGTTCGAGCATATCTCCAAGCACCGCGACACGCCTGCCAGTTGAATCGAACCCACAGAGCACCTCGATCGAGCCGAGCATCGAATCCGGATTCGCGTTGTACGCATCATTGATCACCACAATCGGCTCGTGCTCCGTCTGCACAACAACGCGCTCAAGCCGCATCGGAGGCGGATGAACCCGGGAAAGACCATCGCTGATCTGATCATCGCCCATCCCCATCTCGCTGCAGACCCTCGCAACAAGCGCTGCGTTGCGCTGGTTGTGATCGCCGAGCAGACTGACCGCCGCCCGTTCTTCTGCGCCAACAACGATCACGCGCCCCGGGTTGTGGCTGCGCACCGCGTCCTCGAGCCCAATGATCCCATCTGGAATCACGACCGCCCCCGCTCCTCGTGCGATGCATGATTTTTCCGCGATCACGCCTGCGGTTGAGCCCAGCTCTTGGAGGTGCGCCTGCCCAATGGAAACAATCACCGAAACATCGGGCGCACACAGCGTCGTCCTTGCCAGCACCTCGCCGGGCGAACTTGTCCCAATCTCGCACACAAGGTACGCATCGTCCGCCTTGGCGTTGAGCACCGTGATCGGCACGCCGAGCTGATTGTTAAAACTCTTCTGCGAGACCGTACCCGAGCCGAAACCGGAGAGCACCGCGTCGAGCATTCGGCATGTTGTTGTCTTCCCGTTCGAACCCGTCACCGCGATCACCCTCGCGGCGATCATCGACCGCCAATGCTCCGCGAGCTTGGTCAACGCTTCAACGGGTTCATCAACACACAGCGTCGGCGTGTGCAAACCATCGGGCACCCGTGACGCATCCGTGACCACCAACAGCCCCGCGCCGCGTTCTTGGGCGTCCCCGAGATACCGGTGCCCATCGACCTGCTCGCCCACGAACGCAAAGAAGATCTGCCCTTTGCTCACCGATCGAGAATCAATCGATGCCCCCATCGGCGCCGGCGAATCCTCGCCCGGCTCAACCACCCAACTGCCATCAGTCACGGCTCTGATCTGCTCGAATGACCACATTCAACGCTTCTCCGTGTCCATCAGCCGAAGCCGGCGCTCGCGGAGTGCCTCATACGCGTGCTCTCGGTCATCAAAGTGGATCGTTGATACACCGCCTGCGGGGTGCGGAAGAATCTGCTCGGTCTCGTGCCCCTTGCCCGCGATCACAATTACATCACCCGGCTCCGCGATGCGGATCGCGTGCGCGATCGCCGCTGCACGATCAACCTGAACCTCTACACGATACCGATCGGAATGCTCGATTCCAGACAACACCTGATCCACGATCTTCGAAGGCTTCTCTGTCCTCGGATTGTCGCTGGTCACCACGATCCGATCCGCCCCGTCAGCCGCCACCGCCCCCATCCGCGCCCGCTTGGTCGTATCTCGATTTCCGCCGCATCCAAAGACCACCCAGAGCCTCGCAGTAGGATCAACCAGATCACGCACACCCGCGAGCGTCGAGCGCAGCGCATCGTCGGTGTGCGCAAAGTCCACAAAGACTCGGATTGTGTCGCCCTCTGCATCGACGCGCTCGAGCCGTCCGGGCGGCAGCTTCATCCGCGTAAGCGTCTTGATATACGACGCAACCCGCTCGTCGGCGTCAACGCCGAGCTTGGCGAGCAACGCGTCGGCAGCAGCAACCGCTTCGATCAGATTCATCGCGTTGTACACGCCAAGAATCCGTGTATGGGCATCAAGATCACCAATGGGCGTGCGCAGACGCACCCTCATCCCCTCGATCGTCTGCGACTGCACTGTGATCGCCCACCCATCATTCCCAGATTCTCCTGCATCAAGCGTGCACCACACCTGATCAACGCCGGGTGCACACCGCTGGGCCATGCCGGCGCCATCATCAGTCCCGTTCATGAACACCGCCGAAGCTCCCTCGCCCAGCCCATCAAACAACAAGCCCTTCGCATCGCGGTACGCCTCAAAGCTCTCATGGTAATCGAGGTGATCGCCAGTCAGGTTCGTGAACACCGCCGCATCAATACCGATCGCCGACGCCCGCCCCTGATCGAGCGCATGGCTCGAGACCTCCATCGCGACCGCATGGCAGTGATGCTCGACCATCGTCGCCAGGGTTCGGCTCAGCTCAATCGCAGGGGGCGTGGTCATCGCCGCCCGTGCAGATTCTCGCCCGTCATCAATGACGACCGTCCCGATCAGCCCGCAACGCACCCCGCACCCGCGGATAAGCTGGTGGATGAAATGGGCGATGGTGGTCTTGCCGTTCGTCCCCGTCACGCCAGCGATCGCGAGTTTCTCCCCCGGATTACCCCAGAACCGTTCGGCGAGCAACCCGGATACCTTCAGCAAGTCATCCGCAATCAGCACAACAACCCCCGGACGGACAGGCTTTGCTGCATCAACCGAATCCGTCAGCACCGCGACCGCGCCGCACTCGACCGCGTCGCTGATGTACCCGCGCCCATCGTTCACCAGCCCCGCACGCGCGATAAACAACGACCCGGGCACCGCGGTACGCGAATCCTCTGTCAGATCGCACACCCTGATCGCCGACAGATCCGCCCGGTCGTCTACCGCCCGGATATCCAAGCCCGAGATGAGTGTTTCAAGGTCCATCGGCACCGGTTCCATCGACGAAATCGCCGATCTGGGCGTACAAATCGCTAGGGCAAGATCAGCATCGCATCGCCGAAACTATAGAAACGATAACGCTCTTCGATCGCTACCCGGTAGATCTCCTGCACACGCTCCACCCCATCGACCCGGCCAGGGATCTCAAGCAGCGAAGCAACCATCGCAAGCAGGGTCGATCGCGGGAGGTGAAAGTTGGTCACCATCCCATCAACCCACCGCCAACGGTACCCAGGCGAGATCAAAATTCGGGTGCTGAGCTGATCCGGATAGGGCTGATCAACACCCGCAAAGCTCTCAAGCGTTCGCGCACTGGTCGAGCCAACCGCGATCACCCGCGTGCCCGCGGGTTTGCCGCCCGCAAAGCACGCGCCGCTCGGACCAAGACCACACCACTCGGCGTGCATCGGATGCTCCTCGAGAGTCTCGGTCTCCACAGGCTTAAAAGTCCCCGCGCCGACATGCAGCACCACCTCGCTTGTTCGTACAGATCGCGAACGAAGCCCGGCGAAGACCGATTCATTGAAATGAAGCCCCGCGGTCGGAGCCGCAACCGATCCGGTCTCGGCTGGATCTGCGAACACCGTCTGGTACCGATCGCGATCAGACTGTTCGGTGTGTGATTCGCAACGGATTTTGCGCTCGTGCACAATGTACGGCGGCAACGGCGTCGACCCTGCTCGATCTAGCACACCAAGCGTATCAAGCTCGGATCCTCGATGGTGCTGATCCTCAACACCCACCACCCACGCTCCGGGCCCGTGGCGTTCTGCCTTCTCGATCATCTCGATGACAATCCCGCTGTCTTGGTGATCCGGACCCAAGAGCATCACTCGTCTTCCCGGGCGAGCGCGCTTGGTGCGCAGCAGCACCACCCATCGAAGCCCCCCCGCTCCACAACAAGCACGAGAATCAGTCGCTGCCGCCGGTTCATCCATCAAATACAACCCGCTCAGCTTGCCCCCGGTTTCCACATTCACCCCCTGCAGCCGGGCGGGCACAACCGACGAGCGATTCATCACCAGCAGATCGTTCGGCTCAAGCAATCCTGGAAGATCGGCGAAAACACGGTGCTCGATGCGTTCAGGATTGGACCGCTGAACCACAAGCAGACGCGATGATTCCCGTGTGGGCGCGGGGGTGGTCGCGATCAACTCGGAGGGGAGCACAAAGTCCAGGTCATCTGTCCGCATCGCGTGGATCGTACGCACCATCGGACGCTGCACCAACGCACCATGCCCGCATAACCGGATCCAAGCCGTGTGCGGATCATTGCAAACAAGCCTCTACCCGGCTCTTTACCGGACGCCGAGGTGTCGGCACCGTTCCTGCACCTCCTTTGGTGTGTCCATCGCACCGATCCCCAACCCGCACCTCATCATGCCCATTGATCGGGTTGCGCCCAATACGGTGCGCCGGGTCTTCCACGCCCCCCCCGGATCGGTCCCGTTCGCAAGGATGCTTCAGGGCCAGAATCAGATCGCGCGCATCGAACCGGTCGACACCTTTGAGCCAACTGCCAGCCCTGCTGCTCCCAATTCCCATTCGTCGGGGCTTCTCCCCAAACTCGGCGAGGTCTTGCCTGTCGAGCCCGAGCCTCGCACGCGAGCGGTGACCGATGTCCGCCACCAACTCAATGTGCCGGCGACCGGGCGGGTGCTTGATCTCTATATATAAGATCTCCGAACGAAGAATCAGCCCCCTCAGGTGTTGCGAAACCGCCCACAACCCCATACAATAAACGAACACGCATTCGCGTACTTTGTTTGCTTGTTTGATTCCAGATCCTTGATCTCTTGGGGAGCATCAGCGATGAACATTGCCAATCCGCACCGGGCACACGCCTTTCTCCGTCTTTCAATCTGCCTAGCTATCACTGGCGGGATCTGCCTCGGGCTGGGCGGCTGCCTCAAGCAGCGTCGTCGAGGCCCAGATATGGCCGCCAGAATCCAAGAAGCGCCCCCGATCCGCGTCGACGACTCCGGCGAGGTTCACATCCTGGTCATGCAGGCACCCAACCCGGGATGGAGTTTCGTGTACGACCAACAAGAGCGCACTGCTCAAGGGGTTGATGTCTTCATCACCATCCGCCGACCTGACCCATCGCTGCTCTATCCGATGATCATCGTCGAAAAACAAGTCAGCACCCCGGTGCAGACCGATCGACCCATCCGCGTGATGGCAAGGCTGCTCGCGCATGACGAAACCACCAAACGCCGGCGCTATGCGCCCATCAATCAACCCGATTCATAATCAAGCCCCTGGAGACAGTCCGTTGCGTGCACCGAGCGATCACACCCCGATTTCAGATGATCGCCGATGCCGGCAACTGCTCGCCCTGACCCTCGTGCCCAATCTGGGCCCGATCTTGATCGCTCGCTTGCTCGAACGATTTGGCTCGCCCGATGCGGTGCTCGGTGCATCGGCCGATCGGCTCTCGGGTGTCCGAGGGATCGGACGCACCAAGGCATCCCAAATCGCGCGCGATCTGGGTACGGTCAACCCACGCGTCGATGAAGAACTCGCCAAACTCTCCAAAGCCCACGCACGGGTGGTGACCATCTTTGATCCCGATTATCCCCCGCTGCTGCGTGAACTCATCGGCGCTCCGCCGGTCTTGAGTGTTCGAGGACGGCTCTTGCCCGAAGGGCGAGACCGGTACACAATCTCGATTGTCGGCAGCAGAAGATGCACGCTTTACGGCTCAGAGCAAGCATCCCGCTTTGCGGGCGCCTTGGGCAGCGCAGGGCTGAGCATCGTGTCCGGCGGGGCACGCGGCATCGACACCGCAGCCCATCGGGGCGCCTTGGCCGCCGATGCATCAACCAGCGTCGTGCTCGGGTGCGGGCTTGGGCATGTCTACCCGCCCGAGAACGCAGCCTTGTTCGATGAGATCGTTGAGCGTGGTGGCTCGATCGTTTCCGAGTTGCCGGTAGACACCGCACCCACGCCGAAGAACTTTCCGGCGCGAAATCGGATCATCTCTGGGATGAGCCTGGGCGTGATCGTCATCGAGGCCGGGCGTGGATCGGGCGCACTGATCACCGCGAGGCACGCCAACGAAGAGCACGGGCGCGAAGTCATGGGCGTTCCCGGCAGGGTCGATTCACCAAGCAGCGCCGGGACCAACGATCTGCTGCGAGATGGTGCCCACCTCGTCACCGAGCCCGGTGATGTGCTCGCCATCCTTGAACGCAGCGCCCGGCATCTCTACGAAGGCACCCACCACGCGATCTGCGCGGACCCGGCCCGCCCATCGGTGTTTGATTCTCCGACCTGTCAACCCCATCCTGCTTCGTCGCCGACCCCCGATTCAGGACCAGGAAAGCTCTTCGCGGGCGTGGACGATCCCGTGGATCGAGCGATCCTCGAAGCACTGGGCGAACCCCGCACGGGCGACGAACTGAGCGAATCGCTCGGGCTGACGCCCGGCGAGGTGCGGGCCAAGCTGACCATGCTGGAGATCTCCGGGCGTGTCCAACGCGCGGGCAGCCGGTTCCGCCGGGCCCGATAACCCTTGAATCTGAGGCACGAATGCACATCAAGCAGCATCTGCGCATCGATTTTGTGGGAAACAAATCCTGATTCTGGATGAATGATGGGCGATGATCGGGATATTTTGGGGGAATTGATGGTCGATCGGGTCATGATTGGGTATCGTTGACCAAACAGATGGCATATATCGCTCAACATTTTCAGATCGGATACCCGATCAAACCCAAACAACCGTCCGGTACTCTCCGGCGGGGATTGGAAGTTGGAAGTTTAGTGAGCCGCATCATGACCAAGCAAAGCAACGCGATATTGAGACTCGGACCCGGGGGCGACTTTGTTGCCGACTACGGGGACGATCGTTCGAGAATCGGTGGGCTGATCCGCCGAACACGCACAAAGAACACTAAAGCATCGGCGACAAGGCTCGAGCTGCTCGGGATGCTGAGCCTGATAGAAAAACAATACTTCGGTCAGCGTGATCGGCTTGCACAAGCGATTGGTTCGCTGTGCAACTCGGGACGCCCACTTCACAAGAGCGCGGGGGTGATTCGCATCGAATCGGTCTCGCGATCATACGCACAGGGCATCACGCCCAAGCGAAAGGATGAGATCAATGAACCTCACACCCAAACAACTCCGTATTTTGCAGCTCATCCGCGACTCTCGCGTACGCCGGGGCTATTCCCCGACGATGCAAGAACTGGCGGACGAAATTGGCGTCAGCAAGGTCACGGTCTTCGAGCATGTCGAGGCACTCATCAAAAAGGGCGCACTCGTTCGCGAAGCGAACAAGGCTCGCTCTTTGTCGATTGCTGAGGGCATCGCGGTCCCCGACGAAGCCCGCCCGCTCAAGTTCCCGCTCGTCGGACGCATCGCTGCGGGTTACCCGATCGAGAAGGTCGCCGACACCGATGAGATCGATCTTGTCGAGTTCCTCGGCACCGCCGGCGATACCGGATCAACCTTCGCCCTACAGGTCGAAGGCGAATCGATGCGCGACGAGGGGATCCTCGATGGTGATCTCGTCCTGCTTCGGCGTGCACAGGTCGCCAACAACGGCGATCGGGTCGTCGCCCTGCTCGAGGACGGCTCGACCACACTCAAGACCTTCTATAAGGAAGCCGACCACATCCGGCTCCAGCCCGCGAACCCCGATTTCTCGCCCATCCGCGTGAAGTTCTGCCAGATTCAGGGCATTGTGCAGGGTGTGATCCGACGGTACTGAATGCGGAGCACACGCTCAAAACTTCTTGTTTGTTGCTCGTTGGGATGGCTTGGAGAACCCAAGGAGGACGCGGAGAATCTCGGTATCACCCGGGCGGGTGATCTTGAGGTTGCGCTCGTCGCCCTGCACGACGATGACCGGCTCGCCCAGGCGTTCGACTAAGCCCGCGTCGTCCGTGCTCGAAAGATCGTCTTGCCCATACGCCCGTACGAGCAGTTCACGCTCAAAGACCTGAGGCGTTTGTACCTGCATCAATCCGGACCGCACCAGGGTATCCATGACCCGATGCATCGGGGCATCTGATCCGCCGCCGAGGATGGAGGCGAGCGGGTCGCCACCGGGATCTTCGATGGGTATCGGGTCGATGCGTTTGATCGTGTCCGCAACCGGGATCGCCGGAACAACCGCAGCGTATCGAGAAGCGGCATCGAATACACGATCAATTAATCCCTGCGTCGCGCCCGGACGGGCAGCATCATGCACCGCGATGTGTGTGCATGATTCGGGGACATGGGCGAGTGCGCGTTGAACGGTTTCGTATCGTTCGATTGCGCCGCCTTGGATGAGCTTGGCGCCGAGCAGAGAGAGCCGGTCCTGGTGGCGCAATGAAAAATCAGCAAATTTTTCCGGGTCATTTGGTCCGGCCACAATGATGGTATCAACCTCTGCTCGGGTATTGAAGAGTTCGACGGTGCGCTGGAGCACGGGGCGCCCGCCGAGGTCCTCGTCGAGCTTCGAACGCGATGAACCAAGAAGGGCATCGGACTCTGCGTATCGCGTAGATGAACCGGCAGCGGGGAGTATGAGGGCGATCTTCATGCGGGATTCTATCGCCCTGGAATTGCAAGAACCCGGAGCACACGCATCCGGGTTCTTGAGAGGAGATCATGCCGGGAGCCAGCATGAAAACCACTGCTTATCGACGCCGACGCATACCCAGAAGCCCAATCGCCCCAAACAGTGCAGCAGAGCCCGGAGCGGGGACAGAGTTGATGGTGATCCGAGCGATGAGGTCATTGGCACCGAACGCGGAACCGATGGTCGCGCCGTTGGCGGTGGTCGAACCAATGAACGAATCGAGATAATCCGGATCGCTCGAGTTGGTGAACAGGTTGCGGATGAGTTGTGTCTCAGGGATCGCCTGCCCGTCATTGGTCGAGAAGGCTGCATCGTTGACGGCGGAGTTGAACTCGGTGCCGTTGTCGTTGACATCACGCCCATAAACTTCAATGACAACCGGTCCTGTAAAGTTTCCGCCGGCATCAAACAACATATGCGCGAACGGGTTGCCGTTGGCAACAAACAGATCATTGCTCGGCACAACCATCGAGGCGTAAGAGAAGTATCGATTCACCGTGGGATCCCCGATATCCAGGTTGAAAACGGTCGACTCCCCCGGCGAGAACACGGGGGCATCGCCCTCAAAGGCGACCGCAGCCGCGGTGGATTGTGCACCACCCGCGAGACCCGCAGCGCTTGCTGAAAACGCATCGGAGATCGGTGCGGTGTTCCCGACTTCGGCCAGCGAGACGAGCCCCGGGAAGTTGGACGAGAGCTCGCCTCCGTTGTACGAATCAAATCCGCCGTTGTGCACACCGACCCAGAACGGCGTAAAGAAAAAACTGTCCGAGTCCATCGTGTTCTCGATCTGGACCGATACCGTATCCGCCGATGCGGGCATGGCGGTGATGGCGAGGGCCGCCAAGAGCGAGCGTGTTGCGATCTTGTTAATTTTCATTTCCTCCTGTGGGTTGTACAAAGAACCCAGTGCCGATGTTTACGAGATCAATGCACGCGCACCGATCGCGCAGCCTCGCGGTGGCACACGCGCGAAGCATCCATACAGTCCCGGCCCTCTTATGAAACTGGTTGCCGATTAGTCGGCGCTTCTGAAAATCCGAAGGATCGCGTCAACGACCTCATCGGTGTACTGGACTGCGGGCTCAACGAGCGCGCCCTCATTGATCATTCTTGGGATATTGAGCACGCACCCGCTGACCAGAGCGAGCGAGAGCCCAAGGTTCATATCCTCCGATACCTCGCCCGCCACCTGCAAACAGTGTGATGATCCAGAGCATCCTGCCCGAAGGCACACCGGATGTCGATTCCGTGCGCGGCATTCTCGCCGGACCCATCACGCGGTCCATTGGCATCGGTGGCGACAGCGCGGTCGTCGTGATCCGCAAGGACGACTGGCCAGCGGCATGGGATATCGACAACCTGATCACCATAACGCTCAATCCAGATGGCGGATCGAACGAAAAACTGGTCGCTGCCGGATACAAGATCAAAAACATTGTCCCCGGCGACTTTGGCACCGAGATCGGCACGACCAATCCGCCGATCGCCCACGGGTTGCAGCTGCTGCTCGAAACCCAGATCCGCACCATGCGTGATGGACGCGGCGGGCTGATCAAAGAGGGCACGCTCAATGAGCTCGACGAGAACGGGCTCGTCGATACCGAAGCCGCCGACTATCGCAGCATCAAAAACCTCGTGTTCAACGCGATGACCGCGATCGGGATGCCGTTCACCCCGGCGGGCGATGAAATCAACACAACGATCGACGGCCAAACTGTCATCGCCCCTGGGCCGCTTGATTGGGGCAACGCGCGATCGGTCACCGAGGCCGACGCATTGCTCACCCGGATCGGCTGGACCTTGGTTCAACGCCTCGACGGCACCCTCTCCACCGTTCGACTGCATCGTGCGGGGCAGCCGTTTGTGATCGATCCCGCGATCGCGGCAATCGCCGAGCCATACGAGCTGACCGTCGCGCCATCGATCCGAGGCAGCACCATCGTGATCACAAGCGGCGCAACACGCACCACCATGGTGACCGCCCGCTCATTCGCCAGCGCAAACCCGCTGATCTGGGTGCACTTCGACGATCGCACCAACGCGTGGCTCACGCAGCTTGATTACGATGTGCTCTATCCCGACGAGCCAGGCCCCGAGGATATCGACACTTTCCGATCGGGCATCACCGGTGCGGATCTATCGCCGTCCGGTGCCAAGGGCCTCGCACAACTGTTTCGCGCGGTGGGGCTCACCTTCGATGACTTCGCCACCGCCAACGCGCTCGTCAATATTCCCAGCGAGATCACCAGCGGCGATCTGTTGCCCTTCGCCGGTTCGCCTGGCGTGATTGAGGCCAAGTGTTGTGTGGACACCGGCAGCGAGCAGCTGCTCAATGTTCCCGCGATCGACACCGATCCCGCCGTACGAATCGACGGCGTGCAAGGTGTGACTGGCGCGGGCGTGTTCATACTGCCCATTGACGCAGTGTACACCCGCGTCAATGGGCAACCGATGGGTCGCAAGAGCGACACGCGAATGCTCGTCGGCGACGAGCTCGCCGTGACCTTCGCGTACGAATCCAACACCGGTGATTTTGAGATCGACTACTTTGTCACCGCCTTTGAGGGTGTCGATAACGCTGGCACGCTCAGCGTGCGAACGCTGACGGCTCAAGAAATCACCGACGCGATCGATGATCCGGACACCATCAAAATCAATCTCCCATTTCTTCGCCGCGTGATGCTGTGGCCCGATGGCGACGAGTCACCGATCGAGCTGAACGACACCAAGCTGACCGATATCGCGCGAGAAATCGCGGCGTCAAGGCTGGCGTGGGGTCATGCCGAATCAGGCACCATCGTTCTGCGTGGGCTCGTCACGATCGAGCCAGGCGATCTGGGCGGGGCGGTCTCAGCGGTCACCTGGGACCAGGGCGGGCACCGCACGATTCTCGCGATCAACGCCCACGAGGTGCCTCGATCGCAGACCGAGGCTCAGCGTCGATCAATCGGCGATTCGATCGCCGCCGGATTGGGGCCTGTCTATCTCAACCGATCATCAGCCGCCCTCAGCGACGCCCGATCAACCATGAGCGTGGACCAGACGCTACTCACGCCCAACCCAGGCAACCCCGAAAGCAACCCGCAGCTGCGGGGCAAGGGGCGAGCGACCTCTGGAGCCAAAGCACTCGCCGACAACGGCATCAACGCTACCGGCGGGCTCGATACCATCCGCCAGATGACCACCATCCTCGCCCAAATTCAGGATGCCACCGAGCTCTCCGATCACATTTGGGCATACGACTGGTCTGAGGTTCGATTTGATTCGACCACCAGCAAGTGGTTTCCGCCGGGGCATCTCGAACAAGCGACACCCACGGCGTCGCGCTCAATCTGAGCGAAGCCAACAACTCGACGACCGGCGTGCAAGGCAACGGCGTCGACACCGCCAACCTCGTCGGTAGTTTCGAGATCAAAGAGATCCGGGGCAACCCAGTGGTCCAGTTGCACGGGCCGTTTCGGGTCAACGATGTCGACCGGTGGTGGTTCTCAGCTGTAAACGCCGTGGACGGAGTGTGTGTCGCATCATGACCCATACTCCTCACATATCCCGAACATCCGCGCAAAGCGTGGCGCAAAGCGCAAAGCGTGGCGCAAAGCGCCAGCCGCACCCACGCAATCACACCGCCGATCTCGTCCGGTGTTTTCGTGCGCATCGCCTCGATTCGCAGCCCGAATCCGGCATTTTGCAACAGCCCTCAGTTTGATTCGTAAGTCGCGTGCTTGCAACAGGCTACCGCATCAGGAGCCAACAGGAGCCCCCGTCCGGTAATTACCTGCGCTTCATGCGCAAATTACCACGCATTCACATTGTCCAACGCTGAGCTTGGATGACATCGAGCTTTGAACAGCCGACGGATCCCTACACTCTCTACTGTGCGCAATGTCTTTGACCAATACACCAAGCCAGAAAACCAGCTCACGCACGCATTGATCTGCACGCTTGATGCAGACCGATCATTGCTTAGGCCATTTCTCAAGTGGACAGGGTGCAGAGACATTCCGAGTCCGAAGCATCTGTTTGTCACAGAGCAGCAGATTCCGGGCAAACCCGTTTCAGGCGACGATGAAGAAGGCAAGGGCATTCCTGACGGGTGTGTTTATTCTGAAAACAGTTGGGCTTTGCTAATTGAATCCAAGGTTGATTCCCCGGTGAGTGTCGATCAAATCCGTCGACACATCGCGACCGCCAAGCGCCACGAGTTTGATCAGCCGTATGTATTGCTTCTTTCGGTTGATGAACCGCCAAAGCATCTGCCCGCCGGGACAACGCACCGGGCGTGGCGAGGTGTCTATGCCTGGTTTCGTAGGCATGCCAATGTTTCGCCTTGGGCGCGTACGCTCACAGAGTATATGGAGATTTTCGAGTCGCGGAGGATCGCCGAGGACTATTCCATACGAGGGACAATTACGATGTTTGATGGTTTACGCTTTAGTTCAGAGAACCCGTACACCTACCGCGAGGGCAAACGGCTCATCAGACTGCTCGGCGATGAACTTCAACAGCGGAAGGACTTGCGTGCCCTGGGTGTTGATCGGAATGGACAAAGGCGTGGAGCGATTACGGGCCGCTCGGGCTCTGGCGTTTGGGATATGATGCCACTGCAGGTGGCTCGGAATGCAAAGAACTTTACGGACTATCCGCATCTCACGATGGCGATTCGGAATGAGAACACCGCAGCGGCGACCACCATACCCAATGGTGTACGCAATGGATTTCGCACGAAGCTCAAAGGAGTTGGAGAATCTGGATTCATCGAATCATTAACCACTGTAGAGAAGCGTCTGAGGCCCATTTTGAATAAATCGCTCGGTTCCAAGGCCATGGTGTACGCTCTTCAGCGTCATTACCAGAGCCAACGATCAGCGGGGATCAAAGGTGCCCTGCTTCAAGCGGATCTTCGCACCATCATTCCTGGAAGTTCCGATGGCGTGAAATATCAACCCCAATGGGCTGAAGCAATTTACCAAGTTCTCATCAACAAACGATCCAACATCCAACTCGGTATCGAAGTGACCTTCTCCTACGAGTGCCCAATGATCCAATCGCCGAAGGCAGCGGATTTGTTCGCTGCGTCATTCATCGCCATGAAACCAATGATTGACTTTGTGCTTGATTGAACGGATACCGGACCGAAGTCCCTCGGATTCCTCGTGGAAGAGAACTGGTGCGGTGGGGAATTGGTTGATATACTACGGGCGATAGGGGCCGATATGGCTATCGACCGGACAGGGAAGGCTTGGTGTGGCGTGCCGAGGAGCGTGTTAGCCTCGTAAAAAGTACGCACCTTTATATCTGCCAAACCGCAGTACGCACTCGCTGCTTGATAAAGTAGCGGTTTACCTGCTTGACGCCTGATAGGGCGGGTAAACACGATTTTCGGGCTGGTCAGTATGTGGTGCCCGTTGGCATGCTGGCAAGGAGGTTTCGAGGGGCTGGGCGGAAACACAGGGCGTCATTCCCCGGTGTGAAGCTGAGATCAAACGAATGACTACGCGCGTAGAAGCACCCTGCTGACTGCCTCGGCACGGGGGTTCGATTCCCCCCGGCTCCATTGATTGACGGGTTCTGTCCAGTTGCGACAGGGCCCGTCTTTTCATGTCTAGGCGCTTCATTCATAGGCGATTGCATGTCGCTCAGCACCCGATTGGTTGCGACACCATCCGACCCCGATTCACCACCTGCGTCCAAATCATCTGTGCGCATTTCTGTGCGCGCCTCGTCTTGATTCATATAGCTCGGCAGGCGTTGGATCGCGTCACGCTGCGGGAGCGACTCGGTGTCGGTGTAGATCACATCAGTGAGCCGTGAGCTTGTGTGACGAGACACAGCCATCGCGGTGCGTCGATCGACCCCGGCCCGGTGCATGTTGGTCACGAAGGTTCGGCGGAAAGTATGAAATGAAGCAGAGCGCCCGAGGCGATCGAGCTTGGCGATTCCGGCACGCAGCAGATCACGGTTCATCGTGTGAGCGCTGGGCATCGTTGGCAATACAGGCTCTGTTGGATCTGACCCATGCCAGGACTCGCGGAGTTTCTCAGCGGCATCCGGGTGGAGCCAGACAGTATCGGCACGGCGGCTCTTGGTTGCCTGAGCACGCAGATGGATACAAGGTGATTCAGTGTCCAGCGACACATCACCCCATTGCAGTCGGCGGAGTTCAGAGAAACGAAGCCCGGTCGTCGCTGCAAGCAGATAGACCACACAGCGATCAGGGGCGGCGTCCAGCAGCCGACGGACCTCGTCATCGGTGAATGCCCGAGGATTCCCGCAACTGCCTCTTGGGCAACTGACCCGCTTCACCCGCTCGAATGGGTTAAACTCGATTCTGCGTTGATCGAGCATCCAGCCACAAAAGGTATGCATCGCATCGAGAAAATGATTCTTCGTGCGAGGCTTCACCGTGAGCCCTTGCCGCCATGAAATGAACTCGTCGGCATCGAGATCACAGATGTTCGACCACGCCAGATCATGCATGATGCGGGTGAGCCTTGATCGGATCTGGCGGGTGTAT
Source organism: Phycisphaerales bacterium (assembly GCA_029260265.1). Lineage (GTDB taxonomy): Bacteria > Planctomycetota > Phycisphaerae > Phycisphaerales > UBA1924 > UBA1924. The sequence goes on along the minus strand of JAJDDO010000024.1, from coordinate 445,987 downwards.
TCGTTGACGCGTCCGGTCGCAATCAGCTCGGCAATAAAGTCTTCAGCATGTTTGTTGAGCGGCTTAGTCGCTGCCTCCACAAGATGCGTAGGAATCAGCAATCTGGCATGCTCTCGTTCGAGCTTGGCGACATGCTCATCGAGCCGCTTCTGTGCAACACGCCTGTCTCTGGTCTTCATGGAGAGGCGCTGAGGCTTGAAGTCCCCGTCGAGCATGATCTCTGCCGACCAAGTCTTCGCGGTGATAACTCTGCCATCGACGCGCCGCTTCTGCTGATAGAGAAAGGCCCTCATTGGTCACGCCCAGTACTATTGTTGATGTACCGGTCCAGCTCCTGACGCATGATCCGGGCGCAGTTGCGGATCTTCGTTTTCTTGAGCCTGCCATCAGCAATGGATCTTTCAACAGTCCTCCGCGAGACACAGAGGATCTCGGCGACCTCGTCCAGGTTCAGCATGTTTTTCTTCGTGGCTTGCATCTACTTTGCTTCCTCCGAGCCGTCCTTGTCTGGTGAACGGTTGTAGTTACGGAAACGCTTGCCAGCTGCCACGACGCCCGGCCCGCCTTCCTTGATCTTCTCCAAAAGCTCCAAATCAGCTTCCTCCTTGAGCAACTTGCCCAGCCCATTGAGAATCCTGGGCGACTGGAGCACCATCGCCAAGATGCGGCCCTCGACGCCTTTACCGATCGAACCAAGGAGCTTTTCCTCTTCGTCGATGCCGTTGAGGACAATGCGTTCGAGGGTGGCTGCCCTCGATTCGTTACGGCACTCGGACACACGATCGACCCGCTCGGTGATCGAGTGGTCCAGTGATACGGTAAGTCGGTCTCGTTCAGCCATGCGTGCATCATGATGCATCGCTGTGCGGCTGTCAAGTGCATATCATCAAATTCTGCCAAATGTCGCATGCAGTCGCGGTCTGGCGGAAAATTACGCACAACTCAAGTTAGGATCGTCGCGGCGCGTCCAGATATCCTCCGGCGACGCCACATCCTCGATCCGATAGCTCACCTCGTCATCGATACCCAGCCCGTACACATGCGTCGTCAGCAGCTGCTCGCTCGTCGCCAGCCCGGCCGCGAGTTGGATCCGCTCGATCACCTCCCACAGCGAAGTGCAGCCGTACACATTCTGCAGCTGCGCATCAATCTGCCCATCGCCGCCAAGGTCCTCGCTCTCCACTACCCTGCGGGCTAGCGAGTCATAGGTGTTCGTGATCGTGTTGGACATCAAAGAGAGCATCAGCAACACAGCCTACCCGAAACACCGAATGCCTGCTTCAACTGCATGGAATCAGGGCACCCGGTAGATCAAGCTCTGTCAGACCACTCGGCCTATCAAAAACAAGAAACGCCGCTCACCATTTGGATTGCGGCGTTTTCATGAATGGGCGTAACGGGACTTGAACCTGTGACCTCTGCCATGTGACGGCAGCGCTCTAGCCAACTGAGCTATACGCCCTGAGAACACAAGCGTAGCCCCCGACCAGATCCAACTCCACCCTAGTGCCGATCTGAGATCGAGATCCGCTTGTTTACCCCGCTGGCGTTCTTGATGACGATCGAGCGAGTGTCCCCATCTATCAGGGTCAGCGTCCAACCGCTGGCGACGCGGTCGCCGATCTTGTATGGCTTGCCGTTGATGACCGCGAGCGGGCGTGTTGGGTGAGGAAGGATCGAGGAGACAGCAAACACCTGCTCTGCACCCTGATCGTTCGGATCAAAATCAATCGGCAACTCGATGTAAGGCTCGTCGACCAGCGTGATATCATCATGCCAGAACGGCGAGAGGTGCCCGCGGATTTCAACACAGACATCCTGCGCATCACGATCGAGGTTCGGATCTTCTTCAAACACCAGCGTTGGCAATGCGGGTTCTGGTTCGGCCGAAAATGTGTCCGATGCGTTCACGCTCTGTGGCCCGCCCGCGAGCATCCTGATCGCAATGAACGAGATCGTTGGGACCCCAAAGTACACCAGTTGTGTTGTGCGATTACTCATTGGCATGGTTTATCCCTCGGCCTCGGTGGCTGCGTTTGAAGCATCAGTAACGCTTGAGCGTTGAATCGGTGATTCGATAAGATCAAAGTTGACGAACTGAGCGATCATTCTGACTCGGTTCTCGCTTGAAGAGATCATGCGGAAGTTCTCAAGCTTCACGGTCTCAACATTGTACTCGAGGTCCGCAAGGAACCCTGCAATGTCGGCGAATGCACCATCAAACTCCACGCGGATGCCCTCGCCCATAAAGCGGACAGCCTTCTTCTCTTGGGTAGTCTTCTTCTTGTATCGGCTCCGTGCTGGCGCATCGGTGAACTCGGTCATCCGAAGCGGTTCGATCCGATTGACCGCAACCGAGAATGCTCGGGCTCGGTCTTTGATGAGGTCTCGCGCCGTCTGGTCTTTCTCGCCATGGGCGAAGACATCAAAGACGCGCTGCCCTGCGAGGTGGACCATCTGATTAACCTCGTTTGTGTTCGCCTGCTTGACTTCAAAGTCCGTTCCGGCCTGTGAGATAAGCGAAGTCTGGCTCGACCGGTTCTGCTTCAAACCATCGAGCTTGGCGTGCGCAGGGCGGACGCCGTAGTTCCAACCCGCGAAGATCAGCCCGACCCCAACAAATGCTCGCATGAGAAGTGCGTTCTGGTGATTCATCTTAGTTCCCTCCGCCGGCGTTGACGCTCGCCATCTCTGTATACTGATGCAGCGCCGCGTTTGTCGTTTTCACGCTTACCTCAAGCTCAAAGTGAACCGCGGGCAAGCCGTCTGATGTGGTGCGCCGAGAAGTTGCACCGAGTTTGACGCCCTGAACACCGTCGTGCAGGCCGAGCTTTTTGGCGAACTCGTCGAGCATCGCCGATGGGTCAGCGCCGTCAACGCCTACGGCCAATCCGCTCAGGCCGATCGCGGGGTTCCCCTCGGAGTTCTCGCCCTTGATCTGCTCTACCCGGATTGTTTTGTCCATCCCGGAACTGATTCCTTCGAACACACTCGCCCATCGTGGGCGTGGCCCAAAGTTCTCGGTGAATACGGTGGCGATCTGATCGACCGCCGCAGCGTGCGCGATCGTTTCCGCTCGCACCTGTTTTTCTTCCTTGATCGCTTGCACGCTCGGGTCATTGATCGCGATCTGGTCACGCAGGTGCTCTGATTCGACCCGGACCGATCCGATCTCGACACCCATGAGCACGAATGCGAACGCGAGCCCGGCAACGATCGCCCGGTTGCATGCCCTGACCTGTTTACTCTCCCGCGCGACGCGAGGAAGAATGCTGGGCACCTTGGATTCTGAACTCACAAACCGGCCCATCAATGTTCCGTTACCAAAGGGGATGGTCGGCTCGTACACCTCAATGCCCTTGGCGATGTCGATGTGCAGATCGCAGTTCTGCGCCAACGCCGCACCAATGTGCGGCACCGTTGCGCCGGGCCCGCAGATCACCAGATGAGATGGCATCTCACCCTCGGACACGCCAAACCGGAAGGTCTGCTTGATCTCGATCGAGTACCTCTGAAGAATCGGTGCGATGCGGGGCATGACCTCTTTGCGGAGTGCCTGCTCGTGCTCGCCCCCTGCTGTCAGCGGCACCCCGAACTCCCAGAGCATATCTTTGTGGTTCTCACGCCCAACGAGCAGGGCAGCGACCTCACTCGATTGTTCGCCGTCCTCTGTTCCTTTTTCGAACACACTGGCGTACCCATCGCTGATGTGCCGGTACCCGATCTCGACCGAGCGGACGAGCTTGACATGCCCATCGATCACATACGAGATCACGCTTGATTCCTCGCCCATGTAGCACACCGCGGTATCTTCGCTCTGCTTCAAGGACTCCTCGATCGCCTGCGCCATCATCACGCTGCCGACCGGGATCATCCGATCGGTCTTGAGCCCGCACCGTGTCATCCAGGCATAGAGCTTCCGCATCGTGACATCTTGATCGGCAACAGACATACACGCATGAGTGGTACCTGCGCGGTTCGAACCGAGCTGGATCACTTTGGAGCCAACGCACCCGCCGGCTCCGACGGATTCACGAATCTTTGATTCCGCGAGCGCGACGGCTTGATTCTTGTCACCCTCAAAGCCATCGAACTGCACAACCGCGCTCGGGCTCTGGTAGATCAGCGTGGCCGCGTTGCCGCGCTTTGGGCTGATCCGCGAGATCAACTGACGCAACACCTGGTCAAACGGGCGAAGCCCATCATCCCACGCATCCGCCCATGCGATGGACTGGTCGATCGGGAATGACTCAGCCTGAATCACCGTCCCGTTCTTTACCAATGCCCCGCGGAGTTCGCGGGAGGTCAGACTCAGGATTACTTGTGTGCTTGAGAACATTGAAAGCCTCTCATAGGTGCCATCGCGGAAACCCCGCGTCTGCGTACTCATCGGCCGAAAACAGGCCCCACTTCTCTCGTTTCACCCATTGCGGGTGTTATTCAAACTGCAGCTCGATCCGTCGTATCGCCGATCCACTCGAACCCTCCACGATCGCGCTCGAACCACCGCTTGGCATCTGGATGTAGCGCACGACGGCACCCTCGAGCACCACCGTATCGCCATCCGCTGGCGGGGTTATCGCCCCTAGCGAAGACTGAACGATCACCGCGGCGCCGCTCTCAGCGCCATAAAATGCTCGGGTGGTTTCGACCCGAAGCGATACCGTGGCCGCTTCGTACACCAATGGGCTGATCACACCAGCGATCGCAATCCCCAAGATCGCCAAGACAACCACGATCACGATCAGGGCGCTTGCTCTGCGTTGCTCAACGCCACCGGGCGCATTGCGCTTTTTACACTTCTGTCTTTTCATCTGCATCACCCCTGCCCAATCCAGACGCGCGGAAACGCCATCGCGGAGATGGTCGAGCCGTCCTTGGTTATGGTGAACGAAACACGGTGTGTGGCCGTTGGATCCGCAATCACACTCGTTGATCCGTCCATCCCAATGTAGTCAATCTTGAACAGCCCAATGTCGCGGCAGACCGGCACCGCTGCTTCACCAGGAATCAATAGATTCAGATCGGTGCCGACAAGCTCGAAACCGGTCCCATCAAGGAACACAACCCGGGTGCTTGTTGCCGTGGTGACACCGAGCAGTGTGCCGTCCGCCCCGCTCGGCGCTTGTCGGATCACGCGTTGGAGTTGGTCCGATGCGTAGGCCAAGGATTCGGTGGATGATCGCACCCGCCGTGCGCTTGCGTAGGCATCGGTCGCCGACATGATAACGGGTGTGATCACAGAAGCAATGATCGAGAGCACCACGATCGAGGCCATCAGCTCAAGCAGCGTCACCCCTCGACAAGATGTGTTCTTTCTCGTGCTCATAGCTCGGTCACCATCAACGAAACGGGAAGGCTCATATCCGCGCCCACCGCAGATGGATACACCACCCGGACAGTCACCACCCGGAAAACATTCTCGTCGGCCTGTGCCGACACCGTGCCGTCCGCAGAGACCAGCCCGCTGATTTCAACGGTGTACGAGAATCCATACTTGCCATAGATGCTCGTCGCGATCGACATCCGTGAGATAAAACCCGTTGTAGGCGTGTTGAGATACACATTGGCATCGTTCAACGCCGCCATGCCGAGGTTCTCATCAGTTGATGCGACATCGGCGAAGATGCCTTCAAGAACCGCGGATGCGAGTATGGTCGCTCGGGTCGTGTTCACCGCGTCGGCGCGATTTGCTGCACTGTTGTCGAGCAGCCCAAGCACCGGAGGCACCGCGATCGCGAGCACAATCACCGCGATGACCACCTCGATCAGCGAGAAACCACGACGCCCGTTCACCATGTACCTGCTCATGGCGCCACCTCTACAAAGCCGGTGTAGGGATAGACCAAGATCTGATCGCCGCTCGAAAGCGTGATGCTCGCGTTCGCGGTGTTGATCTGCCCAAAGCTCCCGTCTGCCAGTCGCGAATGCGGCTGGGCGTTGTAGGTAAACCAGATCGTCTCGAGCGCATCAGTCTGCGCATCGACGGAAGCGATGCTCACACCCGCGAACTTGTTCTCAATCGAAATGGGTTCCTCATCAACACCAAACGGATCCAGCATCGGCTCGATTGAACCATCCGCAGCCACCTGCACCATGGTCATCATGGACCCAAGGGTTGACGCCTGCACACCGCATGGACGACCAGAAGCGACCGCCCGAGCCCGAGCATATTCGAGCATTCGAATAACCTCATCGCGGGCCGACCCCTTCTGTGTGTCGTTGATCACCCCAAGTGTCGGCACCGCCGAAACAGCAAGGATCGACATAATCGTAACGACAACAAGCACCTCGAGAAGTGTGAAGCCGCGCCGGGCACGAGATGTCATCAGTCTATTCGTCATTGCTCAGAGTTCGTTTGCACTCAAGAACCCGCCCGAACCATCCGGTGCGGTCGTAGTCACACTCGTGTTGGAGTAAAAAACAACCACCGGCGGTGTCGCGTTGTTGTCCACAAAGTAGTTCCATCCCGCGCTGCCCTCGGAAACCACTGATCGAGCGTCGGCTTGCCCCTCGGTCACCGCCTGAACGCCGCCAACCTCGGTGAACGGATTGATCGGGAGATCAAACTTCAAGACACTCCCATCCGTCAACTCCGAGAGCGCCGGGAACGGCGCGGTGCCATTGATCACCGCGCTTGTGCGATACGATGCGATCGAAGACCGCACGCCAGCGACCGTGCTCTGCACCGCCGCCGTTCGTGCATCATCCGATGCGCCCGCGAACTGAGGCAGCGCCACCGCCGCGAGAATCCCCAGGATCACCACGACGACGAGCACCTCGATCAAACTAAACGCCTTGTTCATTCTTTGTCTCCCACTCACTTGTTGATCCTCACCATCTGCCACATTGGCAAGAAAACCGACAGCGCGACGAGCAACACAATCCCCGCCATCGCGATGGTCATCAACGGCTCAACGATGGTGTTGATGTTTTTGGCGAGATGATCGGATAGCCGGTCATAATGCCTCGCGATAATGGTTCCCGATCGAGAGAGCTCCTCGGAATCCTTCCCCGCACCGAGCAATCGGCGTGCAAAGCTGGGAAGCCCGTGACACTCATTGATGACTTCTTCGAGCGAATCGCCCGAACGCATCTGTGCGCACATCCCGTCACACTCATCGATAAACACCGGACGCCCGGTTGCCTGACCGGCAACCTGCATCGATTCGATCACATCAATCCCTGAGTCAAGGCTGATCGACATCACCCGGCTAAACCGCGCGGTGGTCACCGCGGTGAACATCCGCCCGATGTACGGGAGCTTGTGCAAGAAGACCTCGATCGCGTACCGTCCGCGATCGTTCTTCCACGCGGAAATCAACGCAAACACCGAACCAATCACCATGCCAATATACAGCCACCAGTACATCGTCATCGATACGCCCATCGCACGGATAACCCGCGTCGTGATGGGCAGCTCGACGCCGTTGGTCTCGAAAATCGTCGCAAACTTCGGCACCACAAAGATCGTGATCACGCCGAGGGCAAGCGCCACAAAGCAGAGCACGATAATCGGGTACGCCAGGGCACGCTTGACCTGCTGCGAGGTTTCAATATTCCGATCGAGCATATCCGAGAGATGCGTCATCACCGTCCCGAGCTTGCCCGACTTCTCCGCGGCCTTCAGCGTCTGCACATACACATCGCCGAACACATGCTTGTACTTCCCGAACGAGTCCGTGATCTTTGAACCCGACTCGATCATCATCGAGATATCAAGCACCATATCACGGAGCTCTTGATTCTTTTCATGCTCGGCGATCGAATGCAGCCCGCGAGCAATCGGGATATTCGCCTCGACAAGCACGCTCATCTCACGCGTAAGCGAGGCGATATCGTGCGAGGTGATCCGCTTGGTAAACAACCCATCTCCGAATGAACTGCTCGCCCCGACCTTCAGCGCGGTGTATCCCATTGCGCTGATCTGATCGATCGCTTCCTCTTCGCTCTCCGCCGGGATCCGCCCGCGGACCCGCTCTCCTGCATCATCAAGCGCAAGGTATTTGTAAGAGGTGTTTCCCATCGCTCTCTCCTTATGCACTCATCTTCAGATCACTGCCCGCATCATCGGGCTCGTCAGCAAGAACAGCATCAACCGTTGCGTGCAGCTTCTTGATTTCTTCGAGGGTCGTCAATGACATCATCGCCTTTTCGATCCCGTCCTGGATCATCGCCCGCATCCCGCCCTCGCGGGCCGCTTTGGCGATCTCGGTCGAGGTTGCGGACGCTTCGATCAGCTGCTTGACCTGGGCGGTCATCTTGAACAACTCATACACACCAACACGCCCCTTGTAGCCCATGCTCATGCACTTTGGACACCCGGCCGCCTGAACGAATGAACCGCTCTTCTCTGGGTTGATACCCAGTGAGTGGATCAGTTCGGGCTCGGGCGAATCTGGTTTAGCGCAGTGTTCACACACCTTGCGGACCAGCCGCTGGGCGATCACACCGAGCAACGCGTTGTTGATCGCAAACGCAGGCACACCGAACTCAAGCAAGCGTGGCACCGCCCCGACCGCATCGTTTGTGTGCAGCGTCGAGAACACAAGGTGCCCCGTCAACGCGGCCTGCACCGCGATCTTCGCCGTCTCCTCGTCGCGAATTTCACCAACGAGAATCACATCAGGGTCCTGACGCAGCATCGATCGCAACGCGCTGGCAAAGGTCAGCCCAATCGCCGGGTTGGCCTGCACCTGACGGATCAGAGGCAGCCGGATTTCGACCGGGTCTTCGATGGTCATGATGTTGCGTTCGGGCTGATTGATATGGTTCAAGGCCGTATAAAGCGTCGTCGTCTTCCCCGAACCGGTCGGTCCGGTGACCAGGATGATCCCGTGGGGTTTGCTGATCATCTCCTCATACGACTTGGTGACATCCATCGGCATCCCGAGATCCGAGATAGTCCCGATCGTGCTCGCAGAGCTCAACAGCCGCATCACCGCGTTCTCGCCGTGAATCGTTGGAAGCAAGCTCAGACGCACATCGATCGGCATCCCGTTGTGCTTGAAACGGAACTTGCCATCCTGCGGCCGCCTCGTCTGCGTCACATCAAGATTCGCGAGCACCTTTAGCCGCTGAATCATCCCATCATGCATCACCTTGTCCGGGCCCCGCTCGCTCTGGAGCACCCCATCAATCCGGTAACGCAAGTGGAGCTGTTTCTCGTCCGGATTCAGGTGAATATCGCTTGCCTTGAACTCCGCCGCTGAATAGAGAATTTGATTCACCGCCGCAACAATCGGCTCTTGATCGTTGCTCACTTCGATGTCATCGGTCGCTCCGTCAGACTCTCCGCCGCCCGAATCGAGCGTGTACGCACGAACGATCAATGATCGCAGCTTGAGCGAATCACACACAACCGGATCGATCTGCTTGCGCAGCACCTGGCGGATCTCGTCGATCGCCTGCAGATCCAGCGGATCCTCCATCGCGACCGTCGCCACATCACCGATGACCATCAGCGGGAACACACGCAGCCGTTCCGCGATCACCTTGGACATCCGCCGTGAGTTGCGGATATCAACGTCAAAGTGGCTTAGGTCAATGTACGGATACTCGCAAACCATTGACTTTGCGATCGCCACATCCCGCGGCGTCGCGAGGTTCATCCGGATGATTGCCTCGTCAAAGGTGCTCTCATTTTCAACAATGTACTGGCGGATCTTCTCCGCATCCGCAGATGTTAACTTCCCGTCTTCGATCAGCGTCTGAATAACAAACTCGGTTGCGTTCAACATGCGTCACCTCCGAGCTCTCCGCCGTTCAACTCATCGAGCAACGCTTCGACCTGGCTCTGAATCTCATCATTCATCGAGGCAAAGGACGCCCCGCACAGGTACGCCGGACGCCGATCGGTCATCTGTACACGCATCACTCGGATCACACACTCGAGCAGAATCCGGTCGTCGGTCTCGATCGGAGACCCGATCTTGATCTCGAGAACCACCCCACGCGGGAAGAAGTATGAAGACGCGAATCCGAACCCGCCGGTGGAGAAATCGATCAACTCGACCTCTAGCCACCCGCCGTCATCAGTGACCCCCTTGGAGTACACCACCGACTCACGGTGCTCAGGAGCAACCCGTACCTTCGCCGGCAGGGCGACATCGTGCCGCTCACTCCGACGCATCATTAGTCCACTTGCACTCATCGCGAAGTCTCCTATCTGTCCCCCATAGACAGGGGGCCCAGATCGCTCATCGGACAGCGCAGCCCTCTACTGAGCCCCGACCACCCAGAGACCGATCATCCTCATGCCCCGCTGTTCCGGATATTCCGTCTGGGCTGCCCTGACAGGGTCTGATAATCGCTCTTTCTGAGGATTCGCTGGCATTCGGATCTTGTTTTTCGGAGGAATCCCGCCCTAGACTTCCTTGCTCGGGACCGATCGGATTTCGGGTATCGCAGCGGGTCTCGACACGCTGCTCTGACCTTTACTATGTTCACCATCAGGTGCGGATGCCCGCACCGTTGTTCGTCACCAAAGCGCCCACGCGCGGGAATCCGATCATTCCCGCCGGTCACGCTGACAAGGAAACGGATCGTTATCATGGCCAATACACTCGTCCAAGACCTCATCGAATCAGGCATCCACTTCGGGCAACGCTCGAGCGGATGGAACCCGAAGATGACCCGTTACATCTACGGCAAGCGCAACGGGATCCACATCATCGACATCAAGGAAACCGTCAAGGGTCTCCTGCTTGCTCGCAAATACATCACCAACACCGTCTCCGGCGGCAAAGATGTCTGCTTCGTCGGCACCAAACGCCAGGCGAAGGGTGTCATCGAGCAACGCGTCGCCGATGCAGACATGCACTATGTCATCGAACGCTGGCTCGGAGGCACGCTGACCAACTTCCGCACCATCCGCGCTCGCCTCAAGAGGCTCGAAGAACTCGAGGCAATCGCTGAGGAGGACAACTTCGAGAGCTACTCCAAGAAAATGGAATCCCAGCTCCGCCGCGAGATGCGCAAAATCAAACGCAACCTCGAAGGTATCCGCAGAATGAACAAGCTCCCGGGCGTCATCGTCGTCATCGATGTCAACCGCGAGACCACCGCACTCCGCGAAGCACGCAAGCTCGGGATCCCCACCATCGGGCTCATCGATACCGACGGCGACCCTGACCTCGTCGATATCGCCATCCCGGGCAACGACGACTCCATGCGTTCGATCGATGTCATCATCCGCGAGCTCTGCAAGGCAGTCTCCGATGGCAAGCAGGCACGCCCGATCGCCAAGGATGCCAAGGACGGAGCAGCAAACTCCGGTGCACCAAAGCGTTCACGCCACGCCCAGTTCCGTGCGGACGAACCAGCACCCGAAGAAGCCCCGGCGACCCCCGCAGCAGACGCAACACCAACGCCGGCAAAGTCCTAATACACAGTCAACCCAAACACCATGCACGCCCCACATCGAGGCGGGCAGAACCAACAACAGCCACACCAGGCGGAGAAGTACAATGGCGAACATCAGTGCCAAAGATGTCATGGGACTCCGGAACCAAACCGGGCTCGCAATGATGGAATGCAAAAAAGCACTCGTCGAAGCAGACGGGAACCTTGAAAAAGCTGAGGAACTCCTCCGCAAAAAACTCAAGGGGAAAATGGAAGGCAAATCCGACCGCGTCGCGGGCGAAGGCCGAATCGGAATCGCGATCGATGGCAACACCGCCGCGATCGTCGAGATCAAAGCAGAGACCGACTTCACCGCCAAAAACGAGAAGTTCGTCGATGTCACCAACCAGATCGCCAAGCTTGCACTCGCCGGCGCCGGCGAGCCCACCGATGAGATGAAGGCCGTCCTCGACGATCTGCGTATCTCCACCGGTGAGAACATCTCCATCGGACGCATGGAAAAACTCGAGGGCAACGGCTCCTTCGGGCAGTATGTCCACCACGACGGGAAGACCGGCGTGCTCGTGCAAGCATCCGCAGAAGCTTCCGACGAAGTTATGAAGCAGATCGCCATGCATGTCACCGCCGCCCACCCCCGTCCGCTCGGGCTCACACCCGATGACATCCCATCCGCCATGGTCGAAAAAGAACGCAAGTTCCGCATCGAGCAAGCGATCGAGTCAGGCAAGCCAGAGCAGATCGCCGAAAAAATGGTCGAGGGCGGCATGAAGAAGTTCTTCTCCGAGGTCGCCCTGCTCGAGCAACCATTCGTCATGGACCCTTCCAAGAAGATCAAGGATCTCCTCAGCGGCGACACCACCCTCACCGCGTTCTTCCGCATGCAGGTCGGCGAAGGCAGCTGATCCTCATCACACCAGCATCCCAAGCCGTACCGGTTCGACCGATACGGCTTTTTTTATGCTATCATCGCATGACTCTGAAAGGGATCACGAATGGCCATCAAACCCGCACCCGGCGAACAGTACACCATCCGCCGGAAGGTCTTCAAGTTCCTCGGCTCCGCGTTCCATGTTTACGACGAGCACAACCAGATCATTGGATACTGCAAACAGAAAGCCTTCAAACTCAAAGAAGACATCCGCCTTTTCACCGGCGAAGACATGTCCGAACCGCTCCTCACCCTTCAGGCTCGATCAATCATCGACTTCGGCGCTACCTACAACATCGCACTCCCCGACGGCACCATCCTTGGTTCATTGCGACGCAAAGGGCTCAAGTCGACCTTTGTCCGCGACGAGTGGTCGATGTTCGATGTCGAAGGGGTCGAGATCGCGACGATCCGCGAGAAAAACATGGCCGCCGCACTGATGCGTCGGATATTCGAGATCACTGCGGTCCTCTGCCCTCAGAAATACGAAGTCATCCGCCTCGCAGATGACACCGTCATCGCTGAACTTCGTCAACATTTCAGCATCTTTATCTACCGGCTCGGTGTCAAAATCATCGTAGAAAACGAAAACCTAGATGACCTCACGCTCTTAGGCTCGGCGTGTCTCCTCGCCGCAATCGAAGGGCGAGAGTGCTAACCCAAACGCAGCCAATGACCCGCCAATCTCAATCACGATCTCTCAGCCATTCATTTACCCGACATGCTTGGGATCAAACGCATCCTGCAACGCATCGGTCAGCACATTGAACGCCAGCACCAGAACGAACATAAAGAAGGTCGCCGCACCGATCTGCCAGAAGAACCCAGACACCACCTCCGAGCGTGACTGATCAATCATGATCCCCCAGCTCGCCCCGTTCTTCAGCCCAAGCCCAAGGAAGGTCAGCACGACCTCGCCCTTGATCGCGCCGATGAACAGCAGCGACATGTTGATAAACATAAGGTGGGAGGTGTTCGGGATAATGTGCCGCGTCAAAATCCGCCATCGGCTCGCGCCCAGCGCCTGCGCCGCCTGAACATAATCCAACGAACGAAGCTTGAGCGTCTCCCCACGCGTCACCCGGCAAGGACCGATCCAGTAGGTCAACGAGAACGCCACATACAGAGGCACCAGCGTGCCCTCAACCTTTGATCCGGTGAACATAAACGCGAGCACCACGAGCAGCACAAGATACGGGATCGATGAAAAGGTCGAATACAACCAGATCACCGCATGATCGGCCGCCCCGCCAAAGTACCCCGCCGCTGCACCAATCAACGACCCAAAGAGCACCGCGACCAGCGAGACCACAAGCCCGACCTGGATCGCAACCTTCGCGGAGAAGACACCCCGGACCATGATCGAACGCCCCTGCTGATCGGTCCCGAGCATCAGCCTGAGCTTATAGACGATCCCATCAATCCCCGTCGGGAGCGGATACAACTCATCAACGATCGGCTCGATCATGGCGATCGTCGAACGCAGTTCCTTATCAATCGCCGGATCCGCAGCATCAACCGCCGCAAGCAGCGCATCTATATCCGCCTGCTCGTAGATCGGATCATTGGGTGCAAAGTCGAACGCCGCCTCCATTGATTCATTCAGCCCTGCGAGATCAACCAGCCCGATCGGGTCTCCCTCGGGGGACTTTTCCAGGTACTCTTCAATCAGCACAAAGACCTCGTCGAGGGTCAGCGCGACCTCCTCGCTGGCGATCTCCCACTGCTCGGTGTCCTGCTCCGCGCCTTGGAACTGCTCGCGGAATGATTCAAGCTTCTCGATCGCAACAATCATCTGCGGCAGCGTATCACGCAGCGAGCGAAGCGTGTCCTGCTCACTGATCACATCAACCCCGCGCTGGTAAATCCCGCGGATCGTCTCAAAGTCCGCATCGACAAGCGTGCGTTCTGCAAGCGCCGCCGATGCACGGATGTCTTCGTCCGAACGCCTCTCGATCTCGTCGGCATCCTGATCGAGTTCCTCAAAGATCTTCTTTCCAACATACTGGATGTAGAAGGACATGTGCCCCATCCGCTCGTTGGTGCTCGCCGGTATCCCAAACCCGAGCTCGTTGCTCGCCCCTACACGATCAGATACCCGATCGGGCAGCAACGCCCCGAGCACCGAATGCTGATCGAGATCCCAAGCACCGGTCCAGTTGCCAACCGCCGCGACCCCCTGCATCCCCAGGATCCAGCCAAACGCGAGCAGGTACAGCCCAATGATCCCCATCGCCAGCAGGTTCATCTTGCGCCCAAACAACTTCCGCAACGCGGGCGATTCATTGATTCGTGATCGGATCATGACAACCTCACCCGCGGATCAACCAACGCGTAGAGAACATCCGTCAGGATGTTCGAGAAGATAAACAAAGCCGTAAACAAGGCGGTGAAAGTCTGGATCACAGGAAAGTCCTTCGAGGTGATCGCATTGATCAGCGTCCGACCCATCCCCGGGATATTGAAATACACCTCGATCAGAATCGAACCCGTAATAATAAACGGCAACGAGATCATGATCCGCGTGATGATCGGGATCATCGCGTTCTTGAGCATGTGCACAAACATCACCCGCTTCACGCTCGCACCCTTGGCCCGAGCGGTGCGGATGTAATCCCGCTGCGATTCCTCAACCATCACCGCACGATAGAACCGTGAATCGTACCCGAGTGCCACGATCACATTGATCATCACGGGCAGCATGCAGTACGCGATCCAGTTTTTCGGATGAAAGAAAAAGAGCGCCCCATCTCCAGCAGAACCGTCCACCGCGATATTAAACGGCCACCAGTCCACCGCATTGCCAGGCACCGCGGCCCCAAAGTACTGCCCAAGGATAATGTACACAAGCACCGAGATGCTCATCCCCGTCACCGCGATAAGCATCAAGGACCGATCAAGCCCGCGCCCACGATTAAACGCCGACACCAAGCCCACACAGATCGCGATCGAGGCTGTCACCACCAGCGTCGGGATCGTCACCGCCATCGAGGGCGGGATCGCCTTGGCGATCATCTCCGAAACCGGGAGCTTCTGGTCCCAGCTGCGTGTCTGACGGCGCTTCCAGGGGCTCCGCTTCTTCTTGACGGGTTCCACTTCACCCTGCTCGACCGATTCGGTTTGATCAACCGCGATCGGGCCTTCCTCCGGGATCGGCTTCCAGATCAGGGCCAGATCGCGCAGGAACACGGTGTATTGAACAATAAACGGCTGATCAAGCCCAAACTCTGCACGCTTGAGCGCAATCTCCTCCGGAGAGGGGTTCTTGCTGAGCTGCGCCGAGACTGGATCATTGACCCGCAAGGCCGCCATCACCACGAAGATAATGGCGAGGAATACCGGGATGTTGTACAGCGTACGCCGGACGATATAGGTCCACACGGGTCAAACTCCAAAGCAAATCAAGGGATCCCGCACCCACGACGGTCCACGGAATCCCAGAGCCGATCATACGGCCCTTACTCCCGCTTGGAGTCATCTACATCCAGATACTTGAACCAGCCGTAGTACCGCTCGGTTGGTTTGCAATTCAGCAGCCACGGATTGATCAGGTAAAACCGCTCACGGGCCATCCCACCGACATACGCACAGTCTTCGAGCACCATGTCCCGCATCTGCGCATAAATCGCCGTCCGCCCCTCGCTCGGGCCCATTGTGAGCACCTGCTCATACAACGCATCGTATTCCGCACGCTTGTAGTTGTAGTGATTCGATCCCGGTGCCTCATTGGGCCCGTAGAACAACGCCAGGTTATTCTCGCCGTCCGGGTAGTCACTCGACCATGCGAATCCAAAGAACGGCGCCTGCTTTTTATTAATGGTCTCGATGAGGGTCGAGAAATCCTGGAACACGGGTTCAAACACAATGTTCACCTCTTCGAGCTGACGCTTGACCAACTCGGCCACCGCGGTGTTGATCGCGCTCTGGCTGGTGTAGAACCGGATCGCAGGGAGCCCCTCTCCATCCGGGTACCCCGCCGCTGCGAGCATCTCGCGTGCCTTGCTGATATTTCTGCCTCGCGCCGCATACGGGCTCGCTCCGCCCTCGGGATGCCCGTCGAGCCCCGGAGGGATTGGTCCGTCGTACACAATCCGCCGCCCGTTATAAAAGGTCTCGTTAATCTCATCGAGATCGATCGCGTACGAGATCGCCCGGCGCAGTGCCCGTTTATCTTCGGTGTACCCGCCAAGCAGTTCGTCTTCCATATTGAAGCCGCGGAAGGTGAAATCCAGCAGCTTGTTCGCATGAGGCCTCATCCCACGCCGAAGGTACGATTCCTTCAACTCTTTGCTCGACCGATCGAATGCCTCAGGAAAGAACTCCTCTGGAACCTGTGAATATCCCAGGTTGCCCGCGTTGAACTCCAGCCACATCGGCTGATCCTGGGCGTACATCGTAAACTCGATACGATCTACAAACGGCACCTGCTTGCCCGCGGCGCGGTGAAGCCTTGCTCGCTTGTCCTCACGCGACCACTGATCGCGATCCGGGTAGAGCACCTCGTGGTAGTTCGGGTTGCGGCTGGCGGTCAGCGACTGCTTTGGCACCCATTTATCAAGAATGAACGGCCCGGTGCCGACCGGGTGCCGGGGGAAGTCTTCTCCATAAAACTCGACCGCCTCGTGGGCGACCACCGAAGTCTGGAACATCCCGAGCACATACAAGAACCGATACACAGGCTTGGCGAGCACAATCTCGAACTCGCGATCATTGATCTTGCGGAACCCATCAACCGGCGCATCGTAATCAAACTCCGCTGCAGCGTTCTGGGCCATCTGATACTCGTTGAACCCGAGGATGGTCCCATCGAGCAGCCACCAGTTCTCGAGGCTGTACTCGTCATCTGCCAGACGCTTGATCGAATAGAACACATCGTCCGTCTTGATCTTTCGCCCCTTCCCGCCGGGGAAGCATTCGTCATCATGGAAATACACGCCGTCCTTGAGCTCAAATCGCCAGGTCAGCCCCCCATCCTCACTGGTCGGCATCTTGGTCAGCAGCAACGGCTCCATCTCCATCGGGCTCGCGTACTGATTGGTCAAGAGTGTCTCATAAAACTGCGCACACGCCATGTTGTCATAGGTCGTCGATCCCTCGACCGGATCTAGGCTCTTGGGTCCGTCCGTGCGGATCGGCAGCTGCATCACCTTTTCCTCGGCGTTCGCGCCCTGAGCATCCGAGCCCAGCACCGCGATACCACCTAAAACCGCAGCAACACATGTTCGGCGTATGATCGAAATCGACATCAAGTTCCTCCTGCCAGCAGGGCCGGCTCCAATCCACGCGCCTGTCAACACAGACGCATCCACGCATACTAGGGACAACCCGCTCGCCACGCCAAGCGCATCTTTCCACACCAATTACAGCGCCCCACCCGCTCATCCTGACGATAATCCCCTCAAATGCCCAACATTCCCACAGATTCCGCGACCGCGACCACCATCACCCGCTCTGGTGATACCCTCATCTCCTTCGGCGGGTGCAACTACCTCGCCCTCGCACACCATACGAGTGTCGCCAAAGCGGTCGCTGGACAGATCCCCATCGTCGGGCTTTCTACCTCTGCATCGCGTGAGACCACCGGCAACGCAGCCCCCCACGCCCAACTCGAATCCGCCCTCCGCGATTTCTGCTGCCATCCATCCGCTTTGCTCGTTCCCGATGGATACATCGCCAATCTCGCTGCGTTCCAGGGGCTCGCTGCCCTCGGCGTCACCCACGCCGTGCTCGATGAAAGAGCACACGCCTCAATCGTCGACGCGGCCACGCTGGCATCCATGACGATCCACCGGTTCGAGCACCTCGACGCGGTTGACGCAGCCACCATCATCACCAAAATTCCCGCTCGCGCGGTGATCGCGACTGATGCCGTCTTCACCACCGACGGCGTGCTCGCTCCGATCATCGGGCTCTCCAAGGCACTGCGTCGAGATGATTACCTCGTGCTCGATGATTGCCATGGGCTCGGTGTCCTCGGGCAGCAAGGGCAAGGAACCGCGAACGAACTCGGACTCTCAAGCCCACAACTACTCGTCACCTCAACACTCGCCAAGGGGCTCGGTTGCGCCGGGGGTGTGATCATGGGTAACGCTGGCGTAGTTGAATCTGCAAGATCGAACGCCACCTCGTACATCTGCACAACCCCGGCCTCGCCCGCGCTCGCGGCGGGTGCACTCGCCTCGCTCAAACTCCTCCAGAGCGACCCGAGCATACGCTCAAAGCTCAAAGCCAACACCCAACGGGTGCACACCATCCTCCAATCGCACCAGATCAACACCCCCAACATCGACACACCCATCTTCGCATTCACCATCGGCGATGAAACCAATATGCGCAGAATCGAGAACCAA
This sequence comes from Phycisphaerales bacterium, assembly GCA_029260265.1. Classification (GTDB taxonomy): domain Bacteria; phylum Planctomycetota; class Phycisphaerae; order Phycisphaerales; family UBA1924; genus UBA1924. The sequence goes on along the minus strand of JAJDDO010000024.1, from coordinate 427,345 downwards.
CTACTCCGTGAAGGCGTGCTCGTCCCCTTGATGCAGTACCCCAACGGGCCCGCCCCGATCTACTTCCGGCTCGTCGTCAACGCCATGCACTCCCAAGCCCAGCTCGATCACCTCGACCAAGCCCTCCACCGCGTGCTCACGCTCGAGGGCGCATCATGAGCTGCGACCTCCAAAATCGCCTAGATTTCGCGATCAACGCCGCCAAAGCATCCTCCCAGATCACGCTGGAGTATTTCCAGAACCCTGATCTGAGCGCAGACCACAAAGCCGACGGCTCGCCCGTCACCGTCGCCGACCGGGCCACCGAGACCGACCTCCGCAAACGCATTATCAATACCTACCCAGAGGACTCGATTCTCGGCGAAGAGCTCGAAGACCGCCAGGGCAGCAGCGGGTACCAATGGATCATCGATCCGATCGACGGCACCATCTCATTCGTTCACGGCGTGCCGCTCTATGGCACCATGCTCGCATGCCTCAAAGATGGTCAGCCGATACTCGGCGTCATCACGATGCCCGCCCTCAACAATGAAACAATCTATGCCGCCCGCGGGCTCGGTGCATTCCATCAGGCCGGTGACGCACCGGCAACCAGAGCCCATGTCTCTTCGACCTCTAAGCTCGCCGATGCCATGATCGGTTCAACCTCACTCGCGTACTTCACCAAGCCCGAGCACCACGGGTTGTACACGGAACTTCTTGCCGCTGCGAACGATCTGCGGGGCTGGCCGGATTGCTACGCGATCGTGCTTCTCTGCACCGGTCGAATCGACGCGGTGGTCGAGCCGTACATGATGATCTGGGACATCGCCGCCCCATCGGTCATCATCGAGGAGGCCGGCGGTGATTGGACCGGGTTCTCGGGCCATAAGGATCTCACAGAGGGAACCATGATCGCTTCCAACGGGCAACTGCATGAGCAGATCGCCCGTATTGTCCGATGATTACTCCGATCATTCGATCAATCCATCTATGCGATCCCTCAACCACCAACCCGCCCGCGCCTTCACGCTGATCGAACTGCTTGTCGTCATCGCGATCATCGCGTTGCTGATCGGCATCCTCTTGCCGGCGCTTGCATCCGCCCGCCAGACAGCGAGAACGGTCACCTGCGCCTCGCAGATGCGTCAGCTCGCAACCGGATGGCAGATCTACGCCGACGACAATGATGATATCTCCGTCCCCGGGCAACCTGGCCGATATGCCGATCCCGCAAGAAACCTCTACCCGCTGGGCAACGGCAGGCATTACCGCCCGCGCTGGTACGCGCTGATCGGCGCCGCCGCCGGGTTCGATGCGTTCTCGAACCCCTCAACCGATCGTGCAGATGAGCACTCCATCCAGATCGACGGGTCCGATGTCTTCCACTGCCCGCAAGCCCGTGATTGGACCAGCGCCCGCAACTACGGATATGGGTACAACCACCAGTTCCTCGGAAACACCCGATTCATCAACGATAACGAATCCTTCGGATTCATCAACTACCCGGTGCGGGCCAGCTCGCTGTATTCATCTGGAACCGTGATGTTCGCGGACTCGCTCGGCACCGCTGCGGGTAAGCCAGAATCTGAACGCACCGAAAACCTGCCCGACGGATCTCGTGGACTTTCTTTGTCCGCCCTCGGCGGGCATGGATACGCCCTCGACCCGCCCCGATTAACCGCCGACTCAGACTACGCCGATCGACGCAACCGCGCACCCGAGCATCGCTCGGCCCCGGACCAACGCCACAGCGAGCGGGCAAACTTTGCATTCACAGACGGGCATGTCGCCACCGATACAAGCAAAGAGTTCGGCTACATCATCGATGCACAAGGCAGGGTCCTTGCCAGCGATCCTGATGCACACAACCGGTTCTTCTCGGGCAACCGCACAGACCTTGACCCCCCGAAGCAGATCAAATAAAAAACGCCCCGCGATTGCGAGGCGTCTGATGGTTTTCTATGAATCGGCTCGTTGAGACCGATTTACCGTGTGAAGTCACGGCCGCGGATGCCGTCCTTGGTCGCCCAGAAATACGCTGGGTACACGCCTTCGCCTGATTCTGGATTCCCGATCTCGAATCCGTCCTGATCCATGCTGTATCGACGGAGCCCGCCAATACCGATGTTAAACTGATCAGTCGGGGTAAACGCACGAGCGGTCGCATCGGTACCGGACCGAGTGAGGGTCTGCAGGTCTTTCATATTCACGCGTACCGCGCTGCCGTCGATGGTGGCGACACCAGGCTCGGCTTCGGTATTGTTCCACTGTGGTGAACGCTCTTCCTTACCGATGATGGTCTCATCGGTGTTGCCCGAACCCGGATCGTAGGTCGATGCACGACGAGTCTTCTTGGTCCAGTCAAACCGCTCCCACATCAGCACCTTTTGTGAAGGGAACGAAACTTCGCTGATCTTGTTGCGTCTAGCCATCGAGAGCGGACCACTGTTGCGGACCGCAGCACGCCGACCACTATCATCCTTGTACCGCTGGGCTGCGAACCAAGCTGTAGGAGTGAGCACATACGAAGAGTCCCAGATACCGGTATTGAGGTTGAAATCTGGTGATTCGTACCAGAGCGCCTCGACACGGGCGACCAGTTCAGTATCAAGCGGGGCGAACTGAAGCTCCGAGGCATAATCGCCATCACTGAGCCATCCGCCGACCAGGCTGTACCAATGGAACGCGTACATCTCGGAGATCCACTTGCCGCCGGGGCGGTCAAAGATGTACACACCGGGAGCGGTTGGCTTGCGGACTGATGCCCACCCACCGCCGAACGCGCCCGTTGCTCGGGTGGTGTCAAACGGATTGATGAGGCTGTCTTCGTACTCCGCAGCGTAGACCGCTTGGATCTGCCCCAGGGAACGAAGGTTCGACAAGCTCTTGACGCTCTGAGCAGAGCGGCGTGCGTTTCCGAGAGCAGGAAGGAGGATACCGATCAAGAGTGCAATGATCGCAATGACCACCAGCAACTCGATCAAGGTAAATCCTCGACTAAAGCGGGTTCTATTCTTGTACATGTCAACCTCTTTTTTATATCTGGGGCGTACAACGCCCTTGAATCACTGCCGACCACGACGCATGAACAAACATATAGCCGGATTCAATCAGTTACCACAAACCGATCGTACCGCACTATCACGATCTGCACCACAACATTCGCACCATCTTCTTATTTGGATCCCGAATCTTTCAAGAAATAACCCTCTCATACACCAAACACCGGGCGTTTTCCACACCATCCAGAAATCCAGCAACCCGCTCCACCTATCCGGCCGATGATCGGAATACAAATAACAGACCCACACTCCGAGTAAAGAGAATCAACATGCCCCGTGATATCCCCGTCGGCAACGGCAACATCCTCGTCACATTCGACAACAAGTACAGACTCAGAGATTTCTACGCCCCCCGCGTCGGAAGACACAACCACACCAATGGACACATCCAGCGGTTCGGTGTCTGGGCCGATGGCACGATCTCCTGGGTCGAAGAAGATTCGTGGAAACGCGATCTGCGTTACCGCCCTGACACCCTCACCACCGAGGTCACCCTCACCAACGCGGGTCTCGGGCTCGAACTCATCTGCAACGATGTCGTCGATTTCGATAAATCAGCCTACTTCAGAAAGGTGACCGTCCGCGATCTGCTCGGAACCGCGCGCGATGTCCGCCTCTTCTTTCACACAGACCTCTCGATCAACGGCTCGCCCGTCGGCGACACCGCCTACTTTGATCCGGACACCTCCGCAATCGTCATCTACAAAGATGCCTCGTACTTCCTCATCAATGCGTGCACAGATTCCAAATGCGGCGTAGACCACTGGGCCATCGGCACAACCGCCATCGGCGGCGCAGAGGGCACCTGGCGCGACGCCGAAGATGGGCAACTCGGAGGCAACCCAATCTCGCAAGGCACCATCGACGCCACAATCGGCGTCAATCTGCTCGTCAAGCCGAACGAAGAACAGACCGCAACCATCTGGATCGCCTGCGGCGACAACTACAAAGCCGTCAAAGACCTCAACCAACGCATCTGGGAAAAAACACCCGAACGCCTCATCGCCCGCACCGAAGCATACTGGAAGCTCTGGTCACTCAAAGAACCAGTCGACACCGCCCCCCTGCCCGAGCCCATCCGCGATCTGTTCTACCGCTCTCAGCTCATCTTGCGTACCCAGATCGACAACGGCGGTGCCATCATCGCGGCCAACGATTCGGACATCACCCACTTCGCCGGCGACCACTATTCGTACTGCTGGATGCGTGACGGCGCGCTCGTCGCCCATTCGCTCATCCTCGCCGGGCAGAGCGAGCTGAGCAGAAACTTCTTCCGATTCGCCGCCAAGTGTATCGGCGACAAACCCTTCTTCCTGCACAAGTACACGCCAGAGGGGCACCTCGCTTCTTCTTGGCACCCCTCCACCATCGACGGCAAATCAGTCCTGCCCATCCAGCAAGACGAGACCGCCCTCACTCTTTGGGCGCTGCGTGAGCATTTCCTCGCCTTCCGCGATGTCGAGTTCATCAAGCCGCTCTACAACGCTTTGGTCGTCAAGCCCGCGCAATGGATGCTTGACCATCGTGATCACAACGGACTGCCGCTGCAGTCGTGGGACCTGTGGGAAGAACGGCGCGGCATCCATACCTTCACCGTTGCGGCAACCATCGGTGCTCTGCACGCCGCGTCAGATTTCGCAAAGGACTTCGGCGAGCTTGACCGCGCCGCCACCTTCCGCGAGGGCGCCGAACGCATGAAGGGCGCGCTCCGCCGCCACATGTATCACACCGAACGCCAGCAGTTCGCACGCATGGCTGTCCCGCACGAGGACGGGACCTACCGGCTCGACATGACCCGCGACAGCGCCAACTACGCCCTGTTCGCCTTCGGCGCCTTCGAGCCGACCGACCCACTCGTCAAGGCAGAGATGGAATCGCTCCGCGACAATCTGTGGTGCAAATCCAACATCGGCGGATGCGCCCGCTACGAACGCGACTACTACCACCAAGTCGAGAACGAAAAAACAGACGATATCCCGGGCAATCCGTGGGTGATCTGCACACTCTGGCAGGCGCAATACCACATCGATTCTGCAACCACCAAGCAGGAGCTTGATCTCGCCATGCCGCTGCTCCAGTGGTGTGTCGATCGCACGCTCGATTCGGGTGTGCTCGCCGAGCAGTTCCACCCCTACACCGGCGCTCCGATGTCGGTCTCGCCCCTGACATGGTCGCACGCAACCTATGTCGCCATCTGCCTGCGGTACATCGCCAAGCTCGAAGAACTCACCGCCAAGTCCAATTCAAAGCCGCACGCTGCCAAGTAATTACAAGAACCCCCGACGCCAGGCCGGGGGTCCTCTTTTTTTCTTGGACTGATTCACTCGAATCAGACGCGTTTACTTCTTGAGCAGATCACGGATCTCACCGAGCAGCACGATGTCTGCTGCCGGCGCCGGTGGTGGCGCGGCTTCCTTCTCGGCCTCAAACTTCTTCTTCGCGTTGTTCATCATCTTCACCATGATGAAGATCACAAACGCGAGGATCAGGAAGTTGATCAGGATGCTGATGAAGTTACCCAACGCCAGAACAGAACCAAGTTCCTTCGCTTCCGCGAGCGGCAAGCTCGGGTTCGCTTCCTTCGCCGCCGAAACTGCTTCGCTCAGAGGGATGTAGATATTGCTGAAATCGACATTGCCCACAAACTTGCCGACCAGCGGCATGATGACATCATCGATCAGCGATTTGATAATCAGCCCGAACGCACCACCGATGATGATGCCGACCGCCATATCTACCATGTTGCCCTTGAGCGCAAACTCTTTAAACTCTTTGACCATACCCATTGTGCATTCTCCTATGCATGCTGATTTTTTGTTGCCCGGCTGAATGCCAAGGCGTGATCCCCAGAGGGAGATGTGTTTGGCAATTTACCCTATTCAATCGCCACAATCACCTCAAACCGCTCATTTCTCGCGTTATTTTGCCCGGTTGCGGATCTTCACCCGCCCCTTCCCGCCCGTGATCTTCCCTATCCGATGGACCTTTTCGCCAGTCTTCTCCAGCCTACGCATCACCGCATCGGCAAAGGTCGGACGCACAATCAGCGTGTACCCGATCCCCATGTTGAACACCCGACGCATCTCGTCCTCATCAATCCCGCCCCTGCTCTGAAGGAACCCAAACACCGCGGGCACCTCCCAAGACTTCTCATCGATCACCGCATCGACACCATCGTGCAGCGAACGGTTGAGGTTCCCCTCCATCCCCCCGCCGGTGATGTGTGCCATCCCCGACACGATCTTCTTCACCTTGTACGCCCGCAGCAATCGCACGATCGAATCGACATAAATCCGTGTCGGCTCGAGCAGCACCTCGCCCAGCGTGCGATCAGTCTCCAACTCCGCGTAGCTCTTCATCAGATCAAGTTTCGCGTGCTTCAAAGCCTTCCGCACGAGCGAATACCCATTGGAATGCACCCCCGAACTCTCTAACCCGAGCACCACATCACCAGGCTCAACCCGCAGCGGATTCGTCGCCCGCTTCAACTCAACCACGCCAACGCTGAACCCGGCAAGGTCATACTCACCCGGTTTATACAGATCATTCATCTCCGCAGTCTCGCCGCCGATCAACGCACATCGTGAAAGCTTGCACCCGTCAGATATCCCCTTGACAATCGAGTGCAGCACCTCCTGATCAACAGAATGCACCGCGATGTAATCCAAGAACATCAACGGCTCCGCGCCCTGCACGATCAGGTCGTTGACATTCATCGCCACAAGGTCAATCCCGACCGTGTCGTGCTTACCCATCTCGATCGCCAGATGCACCTTGGTCCCCACGCCGTCGGCACAAGCGACCAAAACCGGATCTGTGTAGTTGTGCTTGAAGAGCTGCTCGTTGTAATCAAGCCTCAACAACCCAGCAAACCCGCCCGGATTATCAATCACCCGCGCCCCGTGGGTACGCCGCAAGAGCGACCCGATCGACCCGACGAACTTGTCGCCAGCCTCAATATTTACGCCGGAATCGGCATAGGTGAGCCCCTTGGTTCCCGACGGTTTACGAGCGGTTTTCTTTGCCATAGACCAGCCTAGGTGCCCACGGGCTGATCGGCACCGTCCATCAAGCCAACTCGATACGACCGCGAGAGGAATTTTCCGCTACCATGCACTCATACCCACACCAAGACGGGTATTATCCGTTTATCCGAAACAACGGTTCAAGAAGGATCCAGACCATGTCAAATACACACCTCTTTACCTCCGAATCAGTCTCCATGGGCCATCCCGACAAGATCGCCGACCAGATCTCTGATGCCATCCTCGACGCGATGCTCGCATCCGATCCCGCGTCGCGCGTCGCCGTCGAGACCATGGTCGCGACCGGTATGGTCGTGATCGCCGGCGAGGTCACCACCGAGTCTTATGTCGATACGACCTCCATCGTCCGCGATGTCATCCGCGAGATCGGGTACACCTCCGACGAGATGCGGTTCGACGCCGAATCATGCGCGGTGCTCTGCTCGATCAACCAGCAGTCCCCCGACATCGCCCAAGGCGTCGATACCGAGGGTGCGGGCGACCAGGGCATGATGTTCGGGTTCGCGTGCAAAGAAACCGACGAGCTCATGCCGCTGCCGATCATGCTGAGCCACAAGCTCGTCGCCGAGCAAGCAAAGGTCCGCCGAGGCGGGACCATCGCCGGGCTCCGCCCAGATGCCAAAAGCCAGGTCACCGTCGAGTATGTCGACGGCAAGGCAACACGCGTCGACACCGTCGTCCTCTCAACCCAGCACGACGCATCATGGAACGATCGCCAAGATCAACTCAAGCGAGAAGTCACCGAGCACATCATCAAGCCCGTCCTCGGCGAGTGGTACAACCCAGAGATCACCATCCATGTCAACCCCACCGGACGCTTCGAGATCGGCGGCCCACACGGAGATTGCGGACTCACCGGACGCAAAATCATTGTTGACACCTACGGCGGACGCGGACGCCACGGCGGCGGCGCGTTCTCCGGCAAAGACCCAACCAAGGTCGACCGATCCGCGGCCTACATGGCACGCTACATCGCCAAAAATGTCGTCGCGGCAGGATTGGCGGATCAGTGCGAACTCCAGCTCTCCTACGCCATCGGCGTCGCGGAACCCACTTCAGTCTTTGTCGAAACCTTCGGAACCGCAACCGTTGATGAATCTAAAATCGCCAACGCGATCCGCAAGGTCTTCCCCCTGACACCAAAGGGCATCATCGAGACCCTCGGGCTCCGCAAGCCCATCTACCGCAAGACCGCACGCCATGGGCATTTCGGGCGTACACCATCCACCGCAGAAGGCATCGAGTTCTTCTCGTGGGAGAAGACCGACAAGGCCGACGCGCTCAAAGCCGCGGCTGAAGAATGCTGCACCGCCAGCGTCTAATCGCAATATTCAATCGCGATACAAGTCATGCTCAAGAATGTAATCATGCACACCCGGATCGAGACCCTCGATCCGGGTTTTTCGTTTGGCATCGCCGCCCAGCTCGGCGCGGATCGTGGTTGATGACGCATCGACCAACTCCGTGCGCACAACCATCGATCTCCAATCACCAAGATCCGCAACCGACCACGCCCGCGTTTGCCTCATCGCCTCGATGAGTTCATCCACCGAATCCCGGTCCCGCATGACCACCACGGCGCTCCGCCAGAACGCCCGGTACCGAGACCACCGATGCATCGCGACCGCCTGATCTGTCCCAATCAGAAATCGCGAATCCGCATCAGGAAGCCTCTCCCGCACAACCGCCCATGTGTCGGCCCAAAAGCTCACCTCACCACCACGATTGATCTCATGCATCCAGATCGAGGCATCGAGCTGCCCACGAATCGCAATCCTGAGCATGGCCAACCGATGTTCGTCGGCCGTAGGCGCAGAATCTTTGTGCGGAGATTGGACCGCGGGCACATAGACCACGCCCCACCCCTCTTCCCCCCACAGCCGACAAGCAGCATCAAACGGCAGGGTCGAATGCCCGATATGCACCGGGTCAAAGGAGCCACCAAAGAACAATATCTTTGGGCGGGTCAAGATTTCATCGATGCTGGAGGGCTCCGTCATACAACATTGTTGGCACCCGAGTTGAGATTGCCGAGTTCACGGGTACAATCCGCCCTGATGATGGCCCCATCGTCTAGCCTGGTCCAGGACACCAGGTTTTCATCCTGGTAACGCGGGTTCAAATCCCGCTGGGGTCATTTCGACGCAACCCGCACATCTTCTGATGTGCGGGTTGTTTGTTTTTGAACGCTTTCCCTCGATCCATCCTGCCCTACCGATTCAGCTTGGAGACCTGCCGACCGAGGGCTTCGAGATCCCTCGCCGCGATGATCTTGGCAACGATCTCGGGCTTGATGCTGGTTTTTTCGAGCGCCTGAGCTGCCCGCTTCCAGAGCCGATCGAGTTTCTTGTCCTCGCCCGCCGCCAACGCGATCTCGGTCTGGATCTCTCCAAGCCGTGTCAGAAGAATCGTGTCGTGGTTATCGTAATACCGCCCGATGATCTTCTGCTGGGTTTTCGAGTACTCGCGTCCGCTCGCCATGAGGTTGCTCCCTTACTCTGGTGCTGAATCGACAACCGGATCGTTGCCCGCGATCGAGCCCATTTCCGCGGTGCCCGCCGAAACGCCCGAAGCGATCTTATACGCCCTGCGATTGAACAGCCCGCGGTACACCACAAACGAAACCAGTGCCATACCCGCAACCACCAACGCGTTGGGCCCGGGGATCAGCTGAACAAAGATCGCGATCAACAGCACGATCCGAAGCATCCACCGCGCAGCCATGCTCACACCCCGCCCGATGTACCGGCGGTAAGGTCCGTCCAACCGGATCTTGGACACCACAATCCCGATCGCGAATCCGAGTATGGGGATCAGCCCGAACAAGCCGCACACCACAAGCGTCATGGGCACACGCCTGCGGATAAATCCATCATACTCGCTGATAAACGACTCGTCCGCAAACGGATGGGCATGGCAAACCGGACAACCGATGGCAGCATCTTTGCGTTTCCACCTTGTCGCGCACTTCGGGCACCTCCCGATCGCCACCAATCGGAATCGGTGATCGCGCGGATGCGCAGGGCGATCAATCGCGCCGCCGATCCAGTTGACATCGCAGACATCCGCTTGCTCGCCATGGCATCTCTGGCAGTTGGTCGCGCACCGATAAACCAACTCGCCACACGACGCACACGGGCGTTTGGATGCCTCGTCACGCTTCTTGGCTCGCTTGCGGAACACCGCAATCACAGCAAAGCTAATCAGCACAAGCCCCGCGACGAGCACCGGGATCAGCACAACCAACGCCGCACCGACGATCACCCACGCATCGCCGAGAAAACTCACTGCACGCATCAACCCAAGCGAGTCATCCGGGTCCAGATCGGTGATCATCGAGACAAATGAGCCCTTGATGATCGAGCCGATCCAGGTCGCCATGATCAAGCCCGCCGCGAACAGCACGCTAAAGAATCCTGCCTCCATATAGGTGGATTCAAGGTACCCGGCATCCGTCGCATTGAGCACCCCGAAGTAGGTCAACCCGGCCATGGTGGGCTTGATGTAGGATTCCACCGTCGACAAAAGCGCACGCAGATCCGGATCTTTGGGCGCGCCCACCTCGAGGGCAGCCAAGATCCCGAGCACGATCAACGCCGGATTGCTCGTAAACCAGCTCGGCGCCTGCCCGACCGAGCCCGCCGCTTCTTGGAGTTGTGACGCCACCTCCGCGTTGAGCCCGTATTCTGGACCGAATCTCAGCACTACAGCAATCACAAACGCGGGGATAAACCCCCGCACCATAAAGAGACCCGCGAGCCCGGTTGTGATCATCAGTTCTTCCACTGCCCTGCCTCCGATTCAGACCTCGAGGGCGATCAGCACCGATCAAATCCCCACCCAACCAGTTTAGTGGCAATTGAATCCACGAATTGCACCGCGAGCCCGGTTTCCCGCCGATCTCTTGGGTATCCGGACCTTCAACTGCGGCCAAAGCCCAAACACCTGTCCGCCCACAAAATCCGTCCACAAAAAAACCACGCGTTGCGTGGTCTTGAAGTACCCCCCCAGGGACTTGAACCCTGAACACGCGGATTAAGAGTCCGCTGCTCTACCAATTGAGCTAGGGAGGCATCTCGACGGTGGTTACCGTCGGTTGATAGTATAATCCCCAGATCCGCATTGTCCAGACCGCTTCCCAGATTGACTCAACACCGCTGCCTGACTACCCTTGCTGTCCTGCACTTGAAGGTGTGAAGGTGTTTTTCTTGGGGCGATGTTGCTCCGAATCCAGACCAGAATATTTCCCTCGGGATTGATCCCCAACGGGATGAGCAAGGAGAGCATTCATGCTTCCAGCACAACGCCAGAGCAAAGGGCGATCCAAACGACGCCGTTCACACGACGCCATCACCGGCACCACCCCGACCATGTGCCCGCTCAGCGGCATGCCAAAGGTCCACCACCGCGCCTGCTCGGAATCTGGGTATGTTCGCCCGGGGCTCCGCATCAAGGTACGCAAACTCGGTATCGGCACCAACTGATCCACCAGTCTCATCCCCCCTTGCGCCCAACTCGGTGCAACTCAACGAGGATTGAACAGTGGGCACACGCATCGGAGTCGATGTTCTTGGAGGCGACCACGGGCCGGAGGTTATCCTGCAGGGATGCATCGACAGCATCGAGTTCCTCGATGCCGACGACACCCTTGTCCTCGTCGGGCCCGCCGATCTGATCACCGCATTCCTCGATAAGCAAGGCGCACACGACAAACGGTTCGAGATCGAGCACGCTCCCGACGGCATCCCCATGAGCGCCTCGCCAACCGTCGCTGTCCGCACCATGCCCGATTCCACCATTGTCCGCATGGCCAAGCTGGGATCCAAAAAGGCCGAGATCCGCTGCGATGCGGTGATCTCCGCAGGAAACACCGGCGCCTGTGTCGCCAGCGGTCAGATGTTCATGAAACGGCTCTCGGGTGTTCATCGCCCGGGCATCGCGGTTGCGTTCCCATCCTTCCACGGCCCGGTCGTGCTCTGCGACGCGGGTGCAAACCCCGAACCACGCGCAAGCCACCTCTGGCAATACGGGGTGATGGCAGAAATCTACTCGCGGCGAATCTTCCATGTCGAAAAACCACGCGTCGGGCTGATGAATATCGGTTCAGAAGCAAGCAAGGGCTCGCTGCTCGCCAAAGAGACCGCCGAGATGCTCCGCCGAACGCCAAGCCTCAACTACATCGGATTCATCGAGGGGCGTGACCTCTTCGCGGGCACCGCCGATGTGGTCATCACCGACGGATTCGTAGGCAACACCGTGCTGAAAATGGCAGAGGGCTTCGCCAAAAGCATCTTCCAGGCCATCGGCCAAGAGATCTACGCACATGATCCCAAACTCGCGGCCCAGTTCGAGCCCATCGTCAAACAGATCTACAAAAAGAACGATTACCACGAGCATGGCGGCGCGCCGTTGCTCGGGCTCAATGGCGTGATGATGATCGCGCACGGGTCTTCCGAGGCGCGTACGATTCGTGCTGCGATCCGCAACACCCTCGAATATGTCCGGGGGCATGTCAACGACGAGATCGTCGAACGGCTCGAAGAAGTCTCCTGTGTTGAACAAGGTGAACCTGCATGACACCAAATCAATCGCGTCAGTACGGGGTCGAGATCATCGGATCCGGCAACGGACTCCCATCGCGTCGATTGACCAACGCCGATCTCGTAAAAATGATGGACACCTCCGAAGAGTGGATCATTCAACGAACCGGCATCGAAGAACGACGATTGTGCGACTGGGACTCGGGCGAGAAAACCTCGGTCCTTGCCGCCCAAGCACTCCAAACTGCAATCGATGACGCCGGCATCACACCCGCTGATATTGACCTCATCGTCGTCGCGACCATGACCCCCGACATGCCCACCCCCACGGTGTCCTGCTTGGTCGCGTCCAAGATTGGCTGCGACGGGGTCCCAGCGTTTGATTTCAATGCTGCCTGCTCCGGGTTCGTGTTCTCGATCTCGACAGTCCACGAACTGCTCAAGGGCGGGATGTTCAAAACGGTCGCCCTGATCGGTGCCGATTGCCTCACCCAGTACATCGATTATTCAACCGCCGGCCGGACTGCATCGATCTTGTTCGGCGATGCCGCTTCTGCGATCATTCTCCGCAGGACAGACGACACAAGCAAGGGGTTGATCGCCCACGCGATGCACACCGATGGCGCGGGCAGCTCGATCCTGCTTATTCCGGGCTCGCGATCCGACCATCCGGATCCCGAAAACTGCGAAGATCGCGAGGTCAAACGCGTGTACATGAACGGGCCGATGGTCTTCAAGTTCGCGGTCAAGAAGTTCCCCGAGGTCATCCAAGAGACGCTGGATCTTGCCGGGCTTGAAGCGGATGATGTCGACCATTACATCTGCCATCAGGCCAACGCACGCATCCTCGAAGCCGCCCGGAAACGATTCGGGCTCCATGAAGACAAGCTGCGGATCAATATCAATAAATATGGCAATACCGTCGCGGCTTCCTGCCCGCTCGTGTTCAATGAGCTGTGCAAAGACGGCTCGATCAAGCCGGGCCAGCGCGTGATGTTCATCGCGTTCGGCGCGGGACTGACCTGGGGTGCAAGCCTCTGGCAGTTGTAACCCTCACCAGCTCCCTCCACACCCAACTCTCAATAAGGGGTCTCCGATGAGCACCATACTTCTCTGCCCGGGACAAGGCGCACAAACCGTCGGCATGAGCAAAGCCTGGGCCGAAGGTTCCGAAGCCGCCCGTTCAATCTTCGAGCGTGCAGACGCCGTGCTCGCCGACTCGCTCGGTGCCCCCTTGTCGCAGCTCTGCTTTGAAGGGCCCGACGAAACACTCAACCGCACCGATGTCTCGCAGCCCGCGATCTACACCGCATCGATCGCCTGCCTTGCCGGCTGGCTTGATGAATCCAACCTCACCACCAAGGAACTCAACATCACCGCCACCGCGGGGCTCTCGCTCGGTGAATACACCGCGCTGCATCTGGCCGGCGCATTCAGTTTCGAGGACGGGCTCAAGCTCGTCGCGCTGCGTGGAAAGGCGATGCAAGACGCCGCCGAAGCCGTGGATTCCTCGATGGTCGCCCTGATCGGCGCAGATGAAGATTCCGCCAACGCGGTCTGCGATCAGGCCCGAGGCGAGGACATCCTCGTCGCCGCAAACTTCAATGCCCCCGGACAAGTCGTGATCTCCGGATCATCCTCCGCCTGCGATCGCGCTGAAGCGATCGCTCCGGAGATGAAACTCCGCGCCACCAGGCTTGGCGTTGCGGGCGCATTTCACTCGCCGATTATGGCGCCCGCCGCGGACCGGCTCGCCGAGGCACTCGCCGCGACACAGATCAACGCGCCCCAGTGCGCCGTGATGTCCAATGTCACCGCACGCCCGCACGCCCAGGACACCGACACCATCCGGATGCACCTGGTCGACCAGCTCACCTCTCCTGTCCGATGGGCCGCGTGTTGTGAGTACCTCATCGCCAACAACAACGGCTCGCAGTTCCACGAACTTGCCCCCCAAAAACAACTCGGCGGCATGATGCGCCGCATCGACCGCGCCACCAAAGTCCAGCCGCACCAAGAACCTATCGCTGTTTCTTAAGCAAACCCAAAAGAGATATAAATGACTGACAAACGCGTCGCCATTGTCACCGGAGCATCCCGAGGAATCGGGCGTGCCATCGCCACACGCCTTGCCAGTGACGGACGCCATGTCGTGTGCGTCTCACGCTCGCAGGGCCCGCTCGACGAGCTCGCCAACGAGATCGAATCGGCAGGAGGGTCTGCAAGCTCGCAAACCTGCGACATCTCCGATTTCGACGCCGTTGCCGCGATGATCGAGGGCGTCGCCAAGGACCACGGGCGACTCGATATCCTCGTCAACAACGCCGGGATCACCAGGGACAATCTCATCCTCCGTATGTCCGATGAGGAATGGGACGAAGTGATCAACACGAACCTCAAGAGCGTGTTCGTTGCCTGCCGGGCTGCGGCTCGCCCAATGATGCGCGGCAAGTTCGGGCGGATCTGCAACATCGCCTCGACCTCTGGGCTGGTCGGCAATGCGGGGCAGTCCAACTACGCCGCCGCCAAATCAGGGCTCACCGGGTTCACCAAATCCGTCGCTCGCGAGTTGGGCAAGAAAAACATCACGGCCAACTGCGTCGCGCCCGGGTTCGTCGAGACCGACATGACCAAAGACCTGCCCGCCGCGGTCACCGAACATATTAAGGGTGTCATTTCAACGAGGAATCTCGGACAGCCTTCAGACATCGCCGCGGCCGTCGCGTATGTGACCAGCGACGACGCCGGTTACCTCACCGGGCAGACCATCGCCGTCGACGGCGGCATGACCATGTGCTAACCCGGATCAGAAATCGTCGGCCATCGCCGGCGTCGTCGATGCAAAGAGCCCATCGAGCATCTCGATCGCCGACTGCTCTCCGGTCAAACGCCCGTTATGGGCCATCTGCGACGCGCTCATAAATCCGGTATAGATCGGCGCAAATGTGGTTATATCCATCACCGCCTGCGGCTCGATATCTGTCCGCACCGCCGAGCCTTTCCCGTCGCGTACAGCGATCCGCCAGACCCCGTCATTCTCGGCGAACAACGAATCATCCACCCGGATCACGACCCCACCATCAACACACCGGCTGAACCCCCGCAGCGAAATTGCCCGCTCAAAGTCCACCACCCGAACCATCCACAGGTTGGTCGACCTGACATCGAACCAATGCTCCTGGATGTGATCGAGCAGCGGGTGCGCCCAATCGCCGCCCAATACCATGCTCGATCGCGTCGACGCGTGCCCCGCAAGAAACCGGATGATCGCCCTCGCCGTTGGTGCATCAGAGTAGCCAAGGTCGTGAACAATCAACTCCGAAGCGTGCTCGGTCTCGTTGTGCTCGCCGCGTGTGACGATGACATACCCACTCATCTCGCCGTCACGCTCAAACACGAACCCCGGGCGGAGGGATTCCTTGTACGCACCAATGAGGTAGTTCCAGCACCAGCGCGAACGATCAATATACCCATTGAGTTTCTTTGCAAAGCCACGATAGACCCGCTCGATGCTCGGCTGATCCGCCTCGGTCTTCACACGGATATGCACCGTGTCGATCCCTTCCTCTGCGCGCACCTTCAGCGTGCGTAGCGGGACGACGATCTCGCTTCTTCTGCCCGCGTGCTCGTACCCAACTCCTCGGTATAACCGCGTCCGGGCGGAGTAGAGCACAGAGAGTGCCGCCGATCGATTTCTTGCTTCCTTGAGGTATTCTTCCATCAACCGAACCGACGCCCGTCGGCCGCGATGCTCAGGCGGCACACAAACAAAGCCGACCAACTCGGCATCCACACGCCCGCCGTGCACAAACATGCCGACCTCAGTCCGCGCCAGGGTGGCGAGCAGTTCATCATGTGCTTCGACGAGCACCCTGCACTCGTTGTCTCGATCCAGCCGCCCGAGATAGTCCATGATCTGCTCTTCGGTGCTCGAAAACGATTGCGCACCTGCTCGCGCCCACGCCGCCCGCAGCCCCATGTCCTCGCCGAGTGGTTGATACCGCCAGTCATCCATCCGCGCTACGCCTCACCGGTCTGAATAAACCCGAAATGCATTCGGCAATGGTTCAGATGCAGATTCACCCACTGCTCGGGCGTCATCTTGCCTAAAAACGGGCTCATCTGGGTCATCTTTTCTCCCGCTTCGAGCCGAGCAACCTGCTGGCTCATCAACGCGAGCCCCGCTTCAACGCCTGCTTCCTCTTCAGGCATCAAAGAACGCCCCATCTTGGGAATCTTGTATCCAGGCTTCATCTGGGCCCCCGGCTTCGTAAGCATCCGCTTGATAAAGAGCCTGCCCATCATTCTGAGCGGCGCAGGGACCTTCATGGTAAACCCATCGAAGGAATCACGCATGAACTTGCCGCAGTGCTCAAGGTTCTGCCCGACACTCCAACCGCCTTCGGTGCTCAGTCGACCATCGCGATGGGCAACTTCGATCGCGTCGAGCTGTGCACGAAGATCCTCGATCGTATGGATCGGCTTGGGCTCCCATGCACTCTTGTTCGCTTGCTTCATTTCGAATCCTCATTCGTGGGTCCATCCCCGGTGTCGATAAACCCAAAGTGTAGACGGCAATGATCCAGATGCATAAGCACCCACTGATCGTGGGTCATCTTGCCGAGCACCGGTGAATCGAAACTCATACGCTCACCGGCTGCAATGCGACCGAGGACCCCACGCATGGCCGAGATCCCATCCTCGGTGCTTACCTTCTCGGCCGGCAATATCGACTTGGCCTTGGCGGGCAGCTTGATCCCGGGCTTCATGTGCGATCGTCCAAGCTTGGGCTTGAACACAAATCGCCCGATCAACCGGATCGGAAGCGGCGCGCTGGCATCAAATCCATCGAGTGCTCCAAGGAAGATCTTGGAGGTGTGCTGCATAATCTGACCAGCCGACCACCCCCCCGTTGTCCTCAGCGTCCCCGCCCGATGAGCATCCTCTATACGATCTATCCGCTCGCTGATCTCATCAAGCGTGCTGAAATCGCGTGGATGCCAGTTTTCATGCTTCATTGCCATTCTCGGGCCCTCCCAGACCGAACTCGTTGCGATTCGACTTCACCGATCCAGAGAATACGCCTTCAGTGCCCTCAAAGAGGCATCTTGGCCGCATTCATCGAGGGAATCTAAAAAGCATTTACCTTTTATTTTCCTAACAAACTGCAATGCACTCGTCCGGAATGGACCAACTCGCCCAGAATCCGCGGAATACAGCCGACAGATCGAAAGCATTTCACAAGTTGACTGGCATCCGACTTCATGCGGTGTATATCTATGGGGAGGACGAGAATTGGATGCTCGCTCAGGGTTTGGTTTGTTTCGAGCCCGACAACATCAGGAGATGAGATATGAACAACAAAGCTATATGTGCATTCGCTGTTATCGCCGGACTCGCCGCACCTACCCTCGCGGCACCCACACTTTTCGCAACCAGTGGCTCAATCCTTTACAGAATTGATCTGGGCAATGAAGAGAGCGGCGGACTCCCAGCGGGTGTCGAACAGTTTGAGCTTGGTGCAGCCATCGTTTCGATGACCTACGGTGCCGAGGGCGAACTCTGGATGACCGGACGCCATGACCTGGATAACGACGGCAACTACGCCCTCTACTCCATCGATAACCCGTTCGGCACACCCGTGCTTACTGAGCGTGGCGATTTCATCAGCGGGCTGACAAGCTCGATCGTGAACATCGACGGAGCGCTCATCGGCTACAAGGATTCAACCCAGGAAATGATCGAGATCGATCCCCTGCTGAACTCCGCAAGCGTTGTAGGCTCGTACGCCGCCATCGGAAGCTCACCCGCATCCTCTGGTTACGACAGCTCGACCGGACGCTCCTACGGCATCCGTCATTCCGAACTCTTTGAGTTTGTGACAACCGAGAGCGGAGTCGAGTCATCGAACATCGCGACCATCGACTTCGGAGCACTCCGAGGCGCACAGGGCGGCGAGATCATTGACGGCGTCTACTACCACGCCATCATCGCCAACGACACCATGCATATCTTCTCGATCGACCTCGAGAATGGCGAATCGCATGAACTCGTAGCTTTCGGTGTCGAGCCAGGCTCGGGCGTATCACTCGGACTGACCGGCATCCCAACTGTTCCCGCACCGGGCTCCGTTGCCCTCCTCGGGCTTGGCGGATTCGTCGGACTCCGCAGGCGTCGATAATCGACCTTCAAATCCGATTTCAAACAAGCACCCCGAGTATTCTCGGGGTGTTTTTCTCTCATCTCCAATCTCAAATCCGCGGTCTCGAAAGGAACTGTGTGAAATTCTGGCGTTTTGTTTTCGGACCTGATCCATTTCTGGTATAGTTGTTTATGTGAGAGAACTATTCCCCGTTGTGCTGCGGATTCAGCACAACACAATGGAGTGAGACATGAAAACAATACTCGCAGCAACACTGCTCGTCACCGGATCCATCGCATCGGCCGATGTTACAACCACATGGGACTCGGGCACCTTTGAAGGCTGGACCCACACCCCAAGCCCAGGCGTGGGTGGAGAGTGGGAAATCTTCAGCACCGGCGGGAACCCGGATGGTTACATCAGCTATGTTGATGGCCCAGACGGTACCCAGCCTGCGGTCCGCATCTTTGCCCCCGGGTCTTACCTCGGTGACTATTCAACCTACGGCCCAGGCGCAGGGTTCAGATACGATGCAATCTACGAAGGAACCGTCAACCCGCCGCTCAACATGCCGGTCATCCGCCTCATCGGTGCAGGAGGAGAGATCGCAGAGGGCTTTGCTCCAGGCGTCAACGACAGCACTTGGCAGACCGTATTTCTTGCACTCGAAGAGTCGTCATGGAGTATGCTCAGCGGAACTTGGAATGATCTTCTCCAAAATGTAACCGCGCTCGAACTCATCGGCGACAATGCAGTCGGTGCCGGTCGCGAGGCGGGCGTTGACAACTTCACACTCGTTGTGCCCGCACCGGGCTCCGTTGCCCTCCTCGGGCTTGGCGGATTCGTCGGACTCCGCAGGCGTCGATAATCGACCTGTTTCCAGATCACGACCAAACACCCCGGATGTCTCCGGGGTGTTTTTTTATGCCTTGCCGAGAACCGCGTTGAGCGACCGCAGCCCAAGGACAATGCGTAAATCGAAAAACAAATGGAGGCCAAGCTGAATAAAAAACACCCGCGATTGCGGGCGTTTGGAACTATTAATTCTGATTCGCGGAAACTAAGCCTTGGCCGCCGCTGCCTCTGCCTTCTTGCGGGCATCTTCGAGCGTACCGACATACATGAATGCCGATTCGGGCAGGTCATCGCCTTCGCCTTCGCACAAACGCTCGAACGAATCGATTGTTTCTTCGAGCGTTGTGTTGATGCCTGGGAAGCCGGTAAACACTTCCGCGGTGTAGAACGGCTGGGACAAGAATCGCTCGATGCGACGCGCACGGTTCACGACCTGCTTATCCGAGTCCGAAAGCTCGTCGACACCGAGAATCGCGATGATGTCCTGGAGGTCCTTGTACCGCTGCAAGATTCCCTGTACGCGCTGGGCGACCGCGTAGTGGCGATCGCCGATGATACCCGGATCAAGAATACGCGAGGTCGATGACAGCGGATCCACCGCCGGGAAGATGCCCTTCTCAGCGATCGAACGCTCGAGCACGATGAACGCGTCCAAGTGAGCAAACGCCGTCGCGGGAGCGGGGTCGGTCAAGTCGTCCGCAGGCACATAGATGGCCTGCACCGAGGTGATCGCGCCCTTCGCCGTCGAGGTAATCCGCTCTTGGAGCTGACCCATCTCAGTCGAGAGCGTGGGCTGATAGCCCACCGCCGAAGGCATACGCCCGAGCAACGCCGACACTTCCGAACCTGCTTGGGTAAATCGGAACACATTGTCAACGAACATCATGGTCTCTTTACCCGATTCGTCACGGAAGTATTCCGCCATGGTCAGCCCGGAAAGCGCAACACGCAGGCGTGATCCCGGAGGCTCGTTCATCTGACCGAAGACCATCGCGACCTTGTCGAGCACATGCGCGGTCGTGCCGTCGCTTTCGGTGTACTCCGCCTCGGCCATTTCACGCCAGAGGTCATTGCCCTCACGGGTGCGTTCGCCCACACCACAGAACACGGAATATCCGCCGAACTCGCGAGCGGTTCGTGCGATCATCTCCTGGATAACCACCGTCTTGCCCACACCCGCACCACCAAAGAGCCCGATCTTACCACCACGCACAAACGGGCAGAGCAGGTCAATGACCTTAATCCCGGTCGGCATGATCTCGGTCTTGGGGTTGAGCTGTGAGAACTCGGGTGGGTCACGATGGATCGGGCTGCGCGGGGTTCCTTCCGGAGCCGCGATGTTGTCGATTGGTTCACCGAGCAGGTTGAACACCCGCCCAAGCACCTTATCGCCCACGGGCACGGTGACGGGGCTTCCGGTGTCGACCACGGTCATCCCGCGGGTCATGCCGTCGGTCGATCCGAGAGCCACCGAACGCACGCGTCCGCCGCCGAGATGCTGCTGCACCTCACCGACGAGTTTGGTCTCGATGCCGTTGTGCGTCCACACGGTGGTGATCGCGTTGAAGATATCGGGGAGGTCGCCCTCTGGGAACTGGGCGTCGTAAGTCGACCCGATGACCTGTGTGATTGTGCCTTTGGTTCCAGCTGCCATATGCTGCGATCCTTTCGGTTGATTCATCCCATCCTCAAGCTCTCGATGCCCTCTGGATTGGGTGTGAACAGTAGGTCCCCAGCGGACAATCTGCCACCTGTTGCACATGATTGGCACCACCATTTTTTCACCCCGTCCACCCCGCGACTTTGGGCCCGTACGATCTGCTCTGGAATCGCTCGATCGGACTCTGAGATTGGATCTTTTCTGAGAAACAACCGAAAACACCCGTTGACTCCTTATGCCGACCCCATCCCACAATCCGATCAGAGTCGGCGTGGTCGCCCTGACCGACCTCGATGACCCCAACCCGCTCTCCGGGATGCCATACCGCATGGTCAACGCCCTGCGAGATCAGGGGATCGAGATCGTTCCCATCAGCGCCGAACTCCAAACAGGCACCAAGCGATCATCGATCGATCGGGCAGCCCGGCGTGCCCAGAGCATCCACACCCGCCGTACCCCGCTGTGGGCAAAGCGATTCATCGACGAACTCATGCCCAATCGCGCTCGCCAATCGGTCCTTGACCGAGCAGCCGCCCATTCCAACGCCGCCCAGAGAAGTCTTCAATCTAGGCTCGACGCGGGCGAATCGATCGATGCCCTCTTTGGATGCTGCGCCTCATTCGCGTTGTGCTCACTCGAGACCGAGCTGCCGATCATCTCCTTTTCAGATGCCACCGCGAGCGTCCTCGAAGCAACCTACCGAGTCCGCGCCAAGCGAGGCAACGCGTACCGGAAGGCACTGCGTGAGATCGATCGTCAGGCACTCGCCAACGCAACCATCTCTGTCTTCCCCACCCCGATCATCCAATCCTCCGCCATCAAGGACCTCGGCGTCGATCCCGCACGCACGCGGGTCGTTCCGATGGGTGCCCATGTATATCCGGACAATCCAGAGTCGATCACCGCGCCAAGCGACGCCCCGTCGCGTGGTTCGTGCAAGTTGCTGATTGTCGCCGCCGATCCGATCCGCAAGCGCGTCGATCTGGCAACCGAAGCGACCGAGATCCTTCGCACCCGAGGCATCAACGCCACGCTCCATGTGATCGGCAAGGGCACCGCAAAGTCCAATAGCTCCGAAGCCGTCGACCCGGTTGGACCGCTCAAGCTCTCTGATCAGACCGATCGAGCAACACACCAAGCCCTCTTGCGGAGCTGCCACATTCAGGTTCTCCCCTCGCTCGGTGAAGCGTTCGGGATCTCGCCTATCGAATCCGCCCACTTCGCCCGCCCGTCGATCGTGAGCGATGCCGGCGGGTTGCCCTTTGTGGTGCTCGATGGCAAAACCGGAATGGTGCTCCCAATCCACGCCCCAGCGAACGCATGGGCCGATGCAATAGAAGCCCTAACCAGCGATCCCGACAAATACAGAACACAGAGCGCCCACGCACTCAAGCGTGCCCGCGAAGAGCTCAACTGGGACGCCTGGGGAGCACGGATAAAACAGCTCATTCAAGAGCAGATCAGGCTCATTTAGACCCGCATTCTGTTATTGCCCCGGGTGTCCAAATCGCCCCGGGGGAAAATTGCCTGTTTTTGACTGCCCAAATTTATATACTCTTGTGCACAATCGGCTCTTGGAGTACCTTATCCTCAGCACCGGGCGCGTGTGTTTGCGCTCAATTGCGGGAAGTAAAAAACAGAGAGGTCCCTACAAATGAGTATCCAAAGAGGCATGAATGCTGTATCTATCGTTGCGTTGACCGCCGGTGTCGCTATCGCAGGAGCCCCCCAGAAAGGCGCCCGAGCACCCGAGCTCATGCCAACGGTCATGACACAGAACCCTTACGAGACACCCAATGATCAACGCGATGCTATCGGTGCACAACGCGGGATCACTCATTCGGTCGCCCGCCAATGGAACGAGGTGCTCTTGCACTCGATCCGCAACGACTTCGCACGCCCGACCATCCACGCCCGCAACCTCTACCACATCTCCGCGGGGATGTGGGACGCATGGTCTGCCTACGACTCCGAGCGCTCGGATCAACTGTTCCACCAAGAGAAACTCGACTCCGACGATGTTCAGGCTTCCCGCGAGGAAGCGATGTCGTACGCAACCTACCGGTTGATCCTGCACCGCTTCGCGTTCTCTCCAGGATCGGCGGACATCTATGTGCAGGCCGATCTGCTGATGGATGACCTCGGGTACGACAAAGCATTCACCTCGACCGTTGGCGATTCGCCCGCAGCGTTGGGCAACAGGATCGCAGAAACCATCATCATCACGGGGCTCAACGACGGCGCCAATGAACTCGGCCAGTACGACAACCTGTACTACGAACCACTGAACCCACCCATGCTCCCCGCATTCCCAGGCAATCCGGACATCATCGATCCAAACCGCTGGCAGCCGCTCGCCCTTGAGTTCTTCAAGGATCAATCCGGCAACATCATCCCGACCGGATACCCGGGGTTCCTCTCGCCAGAATGGGGCGATGTCACGCCGTTCGCGCTCAATGAGCAGGACGCACAGGTTTACCAGCGCGATGACAACAACTACACCGTCTGGTCCGATCCGGGCGCTCCACCACTACTGAACAACTCCCCCGAGGATACCGCGAGGTACCGCTGGGGCAACGAGATGGTGGTCTCTTGGGCAGCTCACCTCGACCCGTCCGATGGCGTGATGATCGACATCTCGCCTGGTGCGATCGGGAACTCGGCTCTCCCTGAGGTCGCCGACGAGATGAGCTACTACAAGTTCGACCAAGGCGGCGACTCGGGCACAGGGTGGGATATCAACCCCGTCACCGGTCAGCCCTATGCACCGAACATCGTCCCGCGTGGCGATTACGGCCGCATCCTCGCCGAGTTCTGGGCCGACGGCCCCGATTCAGAAACCCCTCCCGGGCACTGGTTCACCCTGCTCAACTATGTCTCTGATCACCCGGCCCACGAGGACCGATTCATGGGCGACGGGCCGCTCGTTGATCAGCTCGAATGGGATGTCAAGTCCTACCTTATCATGGGTGCGGGCATGCACGACATCGCGATCTCGTCGTGGTCGGTCAAGGGCTACTACGACTACATCCGCCCGATCTCGGCGATCCGGTACATGTGTGATCTCGGGCAGTGCACCGACGAAGGCGCAGACAACTTCCACCCGAGCGGGATCAACCTCAAGCCGGGGCTGATCGAATCAGTCACCGCGGAGTCCGTCGCCGCCGGCGAACGCCACGAGCACCTCGGTGAAGAGAGCATCGGCAAGATCGCGATCATGTCGTGGCGTGGACCAGACTACATCGAAGATGAAGAAACCGATGTCGCAGGTGTGGGCTGGATCCTTGCTGAGAACTGGTGGCCTTACCAGCGTCCGAGCTTTGTCACTCCGCCATTCGCAGGGTATGTCTCGGGTCACTCCACCTACTCACGCGGTGCCGCTGAAATCATGACCATGCTCACCGGCGATGCATACTTCCCCGGTGGGATGGGCGAGTTCCACGCACCTCAAAACGAGTTCCTCGTCTTTGAAGATGGCCCGTCCATGGACATCGTCCTCCAGTGGGCGACCTACCGCGATGCTTCCGACCAGTGCTCGCTCTCGCGGATCTGGGGCGGAATCCATCCACCCGCCGACGACCTCCCCGGGCGTCATATGGGCGAGTACCTCGGACCTAACGCGTTCACCCACGCCCGCAAGGTATTCAACGGGCTGATTTCATGCCCCGCAGATTACACCCGCTCAGGCACGCTCAATCTGCAGGATGTCTTCGCATTCCTGACCGATCTCAACGAGCAAGACGCGCTGGCAGATCTCAACCGTGACGGCCAGTACAACATGGAAGATGTCACCCAGTTCATCGACTACTTCATGGACGGATGCCCGTAACCAACGCATCCCACCCGATCGGGTGATCAAATTCCTCCGCCGCAACCCTCGGCACCCCCGCACGCACAACATGCACGCGAGGGTGCCGATTTTCTATACCCTACACCCGCCATCCACCGCATCGGAGCCCAAAACAGACTAGGATGCACCAAACGATCCCCGATCCATCCAAGACCACGGAGCATCCGATGAAGATCCACGAATACCAAGCCCGCGACCTCCTCTCCGCCTTCGGCATCCCCGTCCCCGCCGGCTCGGTCATCACCGATGCCAACGACGCCGTCAAAGCCTACGACGAGGTCACCTCCAACGCGGGTTCCGACCTCGCCGTCGTCAAGGCCCAGGTCTTCGCAGGCGGGCGGGGCAAAGCCGGGTTCGTCAAGCTCGTCCACTCCGCCGCAGACGCGCTCGTCGCCGCCGAGTTCATGCTCTCCAACAAAATGGTCTCCGTCCAGACCGGCCCAGAAGGGCTCGATGTCAACACCCTGCTCATCGCTGAAGGCGTCGACATCGCCGACCGCCCTGCTTCCGGAAGTCAGCCGGGCAAGCCAGACGAGTAC
This sequence comes from Phycisphaerales bacterium, assembly GCA_029260265.1. Classification (GTDB taxonomy): domain Bacteria; phylum Planctomycetota; class Phycisphaerae; order Phycisphaerales; family UBA1924; genus UBA1924. The sequence continues at coordinate 401,669 of JAJDDO010000024.1, read as the reverse complement.
TACCTCGCCATCACCACCGACCGCAACACCCGACGCAACACCCTCATCGCCTCGCGCGAGGGCGGCGTAGAAATCGAACAGGTCGCCCACGACACACCTGACCTCATCATCAAACAACCCATCAACCCCGTCCTCGGGCTCCAACCTTTCGAAGCACGCGAGGTCGCCTTCAAGCTCGGCTTTGTTGGGAAGCAGGTCAACCAGGCCGTCGGCATCATGCTCAAACTCTCCGAACTCTACCACGACAAGGATTGCTCGCTCGCCGAGATCAACCCGCTGATCGTCACGCCACCGACCGAGACCTACCCAAACGGTCAGGTCCTCGCGATCGACGCCAAGTTCAACTTTGACGACAACGCCCTGTTCCGCCACAAGGACCTCGTCGCGCTCTCCAACCCCGACGACGAAGACCCGCGCGAGATCGAAGCAGACAAGTTCGGCATGTCCTACATCGCCCTCGACGGCAACATCGGATGCCTCGTCAACGGCGCCGGGCTCGCCATGGCGACCATGGACACCATCAAACTCTTCGAAGGCGAACCGGCCAACTTCCTCGATGTCGGCGGGTCCGCAACCGAAGAAGCCGTCACCGAAGCGTTCCGGATTATCCTCAGCGACAACGCAGTCAACGGCATCCTCGTCAACATCTTCGGCGGCATCATGCGCTGCGATGTCATCGCCCAGGGCATCGTCAACGCCGCCAAATCCATCGGCTTCAGCGTCCCACTCGTCGTCCGCCTCGAAGGCACCAATGTCGAAGAAGGCCGCAAGATCTTGCAAGACGCTGCGGGTGACCTCCCAACCCTGCAAGCCGCAAATGATCTCGGCGACGCCGCACAGAAGGTTGTCGCGGCGGTGGGATAATGAAGATTCCTAGCAATAATCCTGAAGTGCAAATTTACTGCTATCTGGACACAAATGTTTTTGACCAACATGGCCTTAACTTCGCATCCCCAAGCCTCGGCCAAATCAAAACTCAAGCTAACATTGGCCACATCGCCCTTATCACTACCGACATACTGCTACGAGAAATCGAATCTCATTGGCCCCAAAAACTGAAAGAGTTGAAATCGAAGCACAACGCTTTCACATCCTACTTTAACCGGTTACCACATGTTCCTGACAATCTAAAATCGACGCACTCGCCTTCAGATATCAATGCAATAAACGAGTTTGATTTCACTCGCTGTGTACGACAGTTCTTTGAGGACTGCTATGCAACCAATCTAACTTCGAAACAAATTCGCCTTGGCCGTGTACTAGACACTTATTTTAGTAATCAGCCGCCATTTAATGAGGGTAAAAATAAATACGAGTTCCCCGACGCGTTCATGATCGATCTTCTCGAGCAATTTCACGACGAGCATAATTGTGATATTCATGTTGTGACAACTGACAGAGGATTTCTAAGCTATGCCGGCACATGCTCTTGGATGAGTGGCTACAAAAATTTAAATGATTTTCTAAAAATCAACCGAGCAACCGTAGAGACTCAGGCAGATCATGTGTCAGCTTTCTTGAGGAAAAACACTGACGCCATGCGGGAGCAAATCCATAGCTTTGTTCAAAATACGCCAATTTGGCATGAACACCAAAGGCCCGAATTCTCAATCGTACATCCAGTATTCACCAATGTATCAACTATTGACATTGATATAGAGAATTTCCCTAGACCATCTCACGACTTATATGACACCTACATAATCACCCTTGAGATTAATCTCAAAATATCTGGAACTGTCCAAGGCACTAGGAAACATCCCAACAATCCCGTTCCTTGGCATGTCGGCGGCGGAGAAGAACAGAGTGTCGTGTATACCTTCTCTGAGATAAAACCGATTCGACTAATGTTCTTTCTGTTTACCGGGGACATTCGCAAAGGCAACTTCGTTCCTAACGGTCTAGAGTTGTTTTGCGACAACTTGTACAACGAAATCAGACTTAACGGGGCATTGACAGATCCTGTTGTCCGCTGAACTCGTCCTGATCCCCTCATTAAACCGTGGTGCCCGATCACTCCAAGCCCTGCTTCACCCCTTCGGGCTGAAGCAGGGCACCATCCGCAAAGTTAATCACCTAACCACCTCAGGCATCACGACGGTGTATACTCGGGGAAATTCACCCACTTAGGAGGGCATAAAACCATGGCGGATATCAAAGACAACACAATCCTGCTCATCATCCTCTCGATCTTTATCCCGCCGCTCGCTGTCGGGCTCAAGGTCGGGTTCACCAAGCACTTCTGGATCAACCTCGTGCTGCTCTTCCTGACCCTCGGCATCGGCGCGGTGATCCACTCATTGGTGGTCTGCCTGCGCTAAGAATCTTGGATGCGTCATCAAAGGAAGGCCCGGGGGACTTTGCAGTCTCCCCGGGCCTCACGCACAGGATCTGTATTCATTCGTTGCGGTTAATAGATGAACCGCGTACAGCGCCCGGTTATTCCGGGCGTTGTTGTTTATCTTGGATGTTCCATTGGCTGCCGCACAGCGGGTCAAAGCCAAGCCGGAAGAGCTGCATCTCTTTGGCGGCTTCGGCGTCGACAAACGCGAACCCAACCTCGAAGTTCCGGAACCCCTTCTTGGTGATCCGAACAGCCCGCACCTTGCAGTTGTGCTGGCCAAGGTTGGAGAACAACTCGAGGTCGATCACATCACCCTGAGAGAGCCTCGGGCACTTCGAGTAACGCACACGCACACCTGAGGCGGAGAAGTCGACGAGGCGACCACGCTCACAGTTGACATCCTGCGCCACAAACCTGGGCTTGACCCGGTGCTCGTCCTGCTTTGCACCGTCTTGCAGGTGCTTCAACGCTATCCATTTGTTTCCCATTGACATGTGTCATAAATCACCCCAATCGAGGCGTGTTTCGATTGATATCACACAGTTCGGCGCACAAGCCCATGCCCAATCCCGCATAACCCTCCCCGCCCGCAAGTTCCTATTCTCTCCGCCGCTTGATTCCGTGTTATCACACGCTGAACCCTTGGGCTCGTTGGACTACCCTTGCGGATGGACATCCTCAACACCCACCCCGCGGGCGACCGCGAAGAGCCTATTTGGACGCCCCCGGGCGGCCCGCCGCAGACCGATCGCGTGCCCCCAGCCGTCTACGAAGCGATGGGCGAGGAGCAGATCACCGCGTTTTTTCACGCCTTCTATCGCCGTCTCGGCGAGTCCTCGGTCACCGATCTGTTTCCTAAGTCCGAACGGAACCTGATGCGTGCGGCCGACAAATCCGCCGCCATGTTCGTATTCCTCTTTGGCGGGCCTCATGTCTACCAAAAGAAATACGGGCAGCCGATGATGCGCGCCAGGCACCTGCCGTTTGTCATCGACGAACCCGCCCGCCAAGAATGGCTCCGCTGCTACCGAGAAACGCTCGACGAAGCGCCGGCGAAGTTTCACATGCCCGCCGAGCATGTGGACGCGGTGTGGAAGTTCGTCGTTGATTTCAGCGCATGGATGGTCAATGCAAAGCCAGAAGGAGACACGAAATGAGATACAGAACAATCATCACCGCCGTTGTTGTCGCATCATGGCACCTCGCGGGGTGCGCATCAACGCCCCAACGCCCAGTCGGCGATGAAGCGCGCGAGCAGATCGCCACCGATGCTGTCAACCTCACGCTCTCTATCTGGCACGAGGCCGCCTCACGCGGATTGTTTGATATGTACTTCGAGCAGATGACCGACGACAGCATCTTCCTCGGCACCGATTCCACAGAGATCTGGAACAAAGAGCAGTTCATGGACTACGCCCGCGAGCCATTCGCCGACGGGCACGGATGGACCTACACCCCGAGCCAACGCCACATCCGATTCAACTACAACTACACCATCGCTTGGCTCGATGAGACACTCACCCATGAAAAGTACGGCACCCTCCGCGGCACCGCCGTCCTTAGCAGCCGATTCGCCGGGTTCCTCATAGAGCAATACTCCCTCACCTTCCTCGTCCCCAATGAAATCGCCGGCGAAGTCGTCGAGACCATCAAGCAACACAAATCAGGACCAGACGAAATATGAATCCAACCATCGATCAGATGCACGCCCACCGTTCGGTCCGCAAATACACCGATGACCCGGTGAGCGCCGAGCACATCACCCAAGCCATGCGCGCCGGGCAGATGGCCGCGACCAGCTCCGCGGTCCAGCCCTACTGCGTGATCCACATCACCGACTCCACCAAGCGCCAACAGATCGCCGACCTCGCCGGTCCACAGCAGAAGGTTCACGACTGCGGCGCGTTCTTCATCATCTGCGCCGACCTCCGCAAGCACATGCTGATCGTCGAAAAAACCGGGCAGCAATACGACTCGAGCCTCGAAGCATTCCTCGTCGGCACCATCGACGCCTCGCTCTTCGCGCAGAACTTCAACCTCGCGTTCGAATCCCTCGGGTACGGCACCTGCTACATCGGCGGCATCCGCAACGACCTCCCGCTGCTCGACAAGATCCTCAACCTTCCCCAGGGGGTCTGCCCACTCTACGGGCTCTGCGTCGGCGTGCCCGATGAATCCCCATCGAGCCGCCCGCGCCTCGCCCCCGATGCCATGCTCTTCGAGAACACCTACCCCACCGACGCCGAAACCCACGCGGGCATCAACCGGTACGACGAGGCATACACCACATACCTCACCGAGCGCGGAGCTCAGCCGAGCACCTGGTCCGCCGCCATCGCCAAGAAGTTCTCCTACGCCGCCCGCCCCGGTCTCGGCGACTTCTTCCGCTCCAAGGGCGCCAGCCTCGACTAGCACGCCAAAGGATAACCCCATGCAATCACGATCCGCCGCCGTCATCTCTCTGCTCGCCGTAGCTTTGTTCACCGGGCTCATCGCTTGGGCGACCCCGCCTCTGGAGAACCCTCCGAGCGACACGCGTGTTGTTTTCCTCGTCCGCCACGCTGACACCCCGCCGGATTCGGGCAAAGACCCGGACCTGACCGCCCTGGGGCACACCCGCGCCGCCCGGCTTGCCGAGATGCTCTCCGCCGAACCACTCGCCGCGATCTATGTCACCGCGACCAAACGCTCACACCAGACCGCCGCAGGCTTCGCTATTGATCCCACAGAGTACCCCGCACTCAACGCCGGTGCGCTCATCCACGATATCCGAACCCACCCGATGAACAGCGCGGTCCTCGTCGTCGCCCACTCCAACACGGCGCCAATGATCCTCACCGCCCTCGGCGGCCCCACCATCGCTGACCTCCCCCACGATGCCTTTGACAGGATGTACGCTGTGGTAAGCCAAGATGGCGAGTTTGTGCGTGCGATCGAGATGCGGTACTAATCCTCGTCCATCGACTTGTGCCCTGCATCTAGAGAGTCCTAGCCAGCGGGCACACGCTTCCTGCTTGGCCAGAGCCCGAACACTACAAAGAACAGCCCGTTGATCAAAAGCGTGTTCTTCCAAAGCACAAGTGGGCCTAGTTTCTGATCGTGCATCTCCGACAATACTTCTACAATGCTATTGCCAATGGCGTCCTCATCATCAAAGACAGCGTCCTCCGTCTTTAGCGACTCAACGAGTTGGGCTCCGGCACCGGCTACAAAATCTGGTCCAAGCCGTTCATGAAGAAAAATGGCTGACCAACCAAAGAGTCCAGCAGCAAGGAGTTGGACAATACCCACAACACAGCAAATCCATCGGCGTCGTGTCGACATGAATCACTCCCTAGTTTCCAACGCGGCGTAATCGATGTACATATCGAACTCAAGCTCAAGTTCGTACAATCCAAGCATCCGAGACGCATCCGCACGGATGTTAAAAGCCCCTTGATCCTGAACATCGAACAGACCAACCCAAACGATTGGTTCAGTTGCGGGATCAAGGTTTGCTAACTGCGAAACAAAGTCCGCCGGCACTTGCTTTAACAGCCTCACAATCCCATCCGAGAACCATTCCGTACAATCCGACGACTCAACCTCGCCACGCATTTTCACGCGTAAAGCCCAATAGTTCGATACATACACCTCTTTGCGAACCGGCGACCGCTTATCCCCTTTGCAGTGAGAATCCGTCGGGGGAACGCCTGCAAGCTTGGTGATCTCATCAGGCGATAGGATCTGCGAATGCACACAGATCGACAAACTGATATCAGCTACATACGGCATCAGTCTTACTCTCCCGTATCAAGCACCGCCATAAACGCCTTCTGTGGGATGTTCACCGACCCAATCGACTTCATCTTGCTCTTGCCCTTCTTCTGTGCTTCGAGCAGTTTCCGCTTTCGGCTGATATCGCCGCCGTAGCACTTGGCGGTCACATCCTTGCGGAAGCCCTTGATCGTTTCGCGGGCAATGATCTTGCCGCCGATCGCCGCCTGCAGTGGGATTTCGAACTGGTGACGGTCGATCTGCTTCTTGAGTTTCGTCAGCAGCAGCTTGCCACGCGAAACCGCGCGATCTTTGTGACAGATCAGGCTCAACGCCTCGACCGGTTCGTTGTTGATCAGGATAGAAACCTTGACCAGCTCGTTTTTGTCGTAACGGATGACCTCGTAGTCCATCGTCGCGTACCCCTGACTGATCCCCTTGAGCTTGTCGTAAAAGTCAAAGATGATCTCCGCCAGCGGGATCTCAAAGCTGAGCATGTCTCGTCCATGTGAGACAAAGGTCTGGTTTTTGAACACGCCACGCCGATCCATGCAGAGTTTCATTGTCTCGCCGATGTACTTCTCCGGCGTCATGATCTCAACCTTGCAGATCGGCTCGGTGAAGTCCGTGATCAACCCTGCATCGGGAAGATCTGCGGGGTTATGGATTTCTTTCTCAAAGATCTCGTTGCGCTTACCCCGCATCTTGATCTTGTACGAGACAGTCGGCGCGGTCTGCACGACCTCGACGCCCCCCTCGCGTTCGAGCCGCTCTTGGATGATGTCCATATGCAGCAGCCCCAGGAACCCACACCGGAACCCGAAGCCCAAAGCCTCGGAATGCACCGCCTGGTAACTAAAAGACGAATCGTTCAAGATCAACTTCTCCATCGCGTCTCGCAGCTCCTCGAAGCTGTTGCCTTTTTTCTCGCTGGTAGAAGGGTAAAAATCACAGAACACCATCTGCGAAGGCGGAGCATACCCGTCGAGCGCCTCGGGCGCCGGGTTGTGATCAATCGTGATCGTATCGCCCACGCGCACATCGCCGAGCGTCTTGATCGCCGCGACCATATAGCACGCCTCGCCGGGTCCAACCGTTTTCACCTTCGTTGGTTTCGGCATGTTCTTGCCGAGCTCGGTGATTGTGAAGGTGCGTTCGAGCCCCATCATCAGGATCTTGTCGCCGACGGTCAACCGACCATCAAACACCCGGCAATACACAATCACGCCGCGGTAATCGTCGTACACCGCGTCGAAGATCAGCGCGCGGGTCTGCTCCATCACAGGCGCGCTCGGCCCGGGGAATCGGTCACATATCGCGTCGAGCAGCTCCGGGATCCCCTCGCCCGTCTTCGCGCTCACGGGGATGCAATCGAGCGCATCAAGCCCGAGCACCTGTTCAACCTCCTCTGCGATCTCATCCGGACGCGCACCGGGCAGGTCGATCTTGTTGAGAACAGGCACGATCTCGAGATCCTGCTCGACCGCGAGATAAGTATTGACCACCGTCTGGGCCTCGACCCCCTGCGACGCATCCACGATCAGCAACGCGCCCTCACACGCCTTGAGCGCACGCGAGACCTCGTACCCAAAGTCGACATGCCCGGGCGTGTCGATAAAGTTGAGCATGTACTCCTCGCCCTTGTGATGGTGCATCACCGTCACGGCCGATGCCTTGATCGTGATCCCACGCTCGCGTTCGAGATCCATCGAGTCGAGCAGCTGGGCCTTGGCCTCGCGGTCAGATACGGCGTTGGTCGCCTGCAAAAGCCGATCCGCAAGGGTGGATTTGCCGTGATCGATATGAGCAATAATGGAAAAGTTTCGGATATGCACGCGTGGCTCTCTCTTTGGGGAAGTTCTGTCCACCATTGTACGCCCTGCACCGGGCATCGCTCGACTTTTCCTCTCGCTTGGCAATGATCCAGGCTGTGCGAGAATCGTCCGGCCCAACCCCAAATCCTGAAATGCGTGATCGTGCTCGGATCCGCCCGCTCCCGCTGCGTGTTGCCTCGCCCGTCAAGCTGGTGATGCTCGCCTTTCTCAGCTTCCACCCAAGCGCGATGCCCTGGCTCTCACGCCCAAACTATGCCCGCGAGCTCCGCAGCGCTTTTTTCCTGCCTTGGGCGATCGCCGCCACCGAGGGCTCGGTCATCGGGTTCATCGTCCGCAAGCTCTTTGACGGCGTGGTCGACGACCAACTCCTCAACTACATCGCCGCAGCACTCATCTCCGCCCCCGCCCTGGCGAATATCACCTCATTCCTCTGGGCAACGCTCGCCCACGGCAGGCGCAAGATCCCCTTTATCACCGCGCTTCAACTCGGCGTGCTGATCTCCGTAGCCGCCATGGCCATGGCGCCACGCACCCCCGCGGGGCTGGCGATGCTCGTCTCCGCGGCGTTCACCGCCCGGATCATGCTCGCCGGCATCGTCACCATCCGCTCAACCATCTGGGGAGTCAACTACCCAACAGACCGCGCACGCCTCACCGGCAAGGTCCAGACCGTATCTGTCACCATCAGCTCGATGATCACCATCGGGCTCGGGCTTGCCATGCAGGCATCCGAGAATAGCTACCGTGTCCTCCTCCCGATCGGAGGCGTGGTCGCGCTGATCGGCGTTGGCTCGTACGCACGAATCCGCGTTCGAGGCGAACGCCGCATCATCTGCTCCGAACGACGAACCACACAACGCAAGGGCTCATCCTTCCGACGCATCGCCCGCGTGCTCATCGACGACAAAGAGTACCGAGACTACCAGCTCTGCCAGTTGCTCATCGGGTTCGGCAACATCATGTCCTGGGCACCATTCGTCATCATCGCCAAAGAACAGTTCGGGCTCGACTACCTCCCCGGGCTTATCCTCACCCAGGTTATCCCGCTTCTGATGATGCCCCTGTTTATCCCCCTCTGGGCCAGACTCCTCGATCGTGTGCATGTTATCGAGTTTCGCGCAATCCACTCGTGGGTCTTTATTGCCTCGTTTGCGATCGCCCTTTTCGCAGCACAGTTTCACATCATCACGCTCATGTTTGCTGCACAGGTACTCCGAGGAATCGCATTCGGCGGCGGCGCGCTCGCCTGGAACCTCGGGCATCTCCACTTTGTCCGCGCAGACCGATCGAGCGATTACATGAGCGTGCATGTCACCCTCACCGGGCTCCGCGGGCTCACCGCACCATTTGTCGGCGTCGCGATCTACAACCTCTACAACAATCACTGGCCCGGAGAAGGATCTTGGGTATTCGCCGTAGGTATGGGCATCATCCTCTGCGGCGCACTCGGCTTCGCTCACCTCGCACGCAACCTCAAGGACAAACCTCCCGCACAAGATGAATCTACTCACCCGTAGAAAGCACCACACCTTCGATCATCCAATGACCTGAATACGAGTGCGCCAATGACGGCGAATACTGGTTCCCCGGATACTCAACACACCTAGTAATCGCGCCCAAACACGCCGTCCTTGGTGGAATGCAACCGCGTGCTGCGTTCTTGCAGCGGCGTCGTCACCGAGTCCGATGCATCCTGCGGGTTAAGCACCTCGCCATGCATATCCGCAAAGCACATCGGGGTATCTGCATTCAACAGCCCATCGACGCGCTCGGGCACCTCGCGCGTCATATACGCCAGATCGTTATCCCAGAGCATCACCTTCCCGCTCGGGTACCTGACATCCTGCGGGCGCGTCGCGCGAAGCAAGGACGCGGACTCCTCTGCACCAACACCCTCGGAGAAATACTTGGGACGGGCAACAAAGCTGTTGGAATACCGCACCGAGATCTGTTCCTCGATCGGCGTGTCGTTGTCGAACCCAAAGTCTTCTTGCTCGGGCAGATCCGCGTCTTGCTTACGAGGTGAGATCCAGGTCTCCCAGAACTCGGGCCATTCATCCATCGGCGTCACAATGGCGGGCCACAGCCACGCCTGCGAAAAATAATCACTCGTCGCCATCACCACCCCGCCCGGATACCACGACACGATAATCACATCTTCCCCGCCCGGGATCATATCGCCCATCTCCTCGAGCTCGCTGGGAATATCGCCGTACCCACGATGCGGGTTCTGCCTATGAACTGATGCGTACTGGGAGAACTGCTGCCCGACCGACCGCACATTCGACAGTGATACCGTCTGCAACGCAGACCCACGCGCCCCGGTCAACGCCGGCAGCGTGATCGCAATCAGTATCGCGATCACCCCGATGACCACAAGCAACTCAACAAGCGTAAACCCATTCGGCTTCGATTCGTTTCTCTGATCGAGTTGCATTTCAATCCTCCTCCGTCAGCTCACGCCGCACAACACCAAAGGTCGCCGGCTGCCATTTCCGGACTTCCTTGTTCCATGTCAGAATCAGACTGAAGATCGACTCGCCCTCACCCTTCTTCTGCATCGGCACCCGGACCTCGATCGCGGATTCATCCGACATCTCGGGCGCATCGGGGAAGATCGACTGCGGCCGCAACATCATCACCTTCTCCCTCATGCTCGAGTTGGGTCCCTCGCCCTCACCCTCTTCATCCTCCTCAACCACACGACGCATCATCCCACCGCTTGGCGGCTCGTACTTCGCAACCGTGATCCGATCAACATCCACGCTCGCGTGCTCGAACACCTTGGCCAGATGCGTAAAGAGCGGATGCTCACCATCCAGATCGGTGATCGTTCCGCCCATCGCCTTGATCGCTTCGATGAAACCGTCATGATCCCCACGAATAATCGGTACCAAGGACTGGACAGTCGCGAACGCAACCTCGTCATTGCCCGTCGCGCTCGAGATGGTCTTGATGGCGCCAACAGCGTTGGCCAACTCCGAAACCCGCGATTCGATCTCATCAGAAACCGCTTCGACCTGCTTCTTGGACTTCGCCTTGCTGTAGTTTGGCTCGACCGCGTTGCCCTCATCGTCGACCGCCGTCGCAATGACCTTCGGCTTGCTCTTCTTCTCGCCAGAGCTTGAACCCACAAATGTGTATCCGGCCCACCCCAAGGCCCCGACAGCAAAGAGCAAGGCGAGAATCACCTTCAATGTAGGCACAGCGAACGCGCGGGCAGAAACAGTCTGCATCTCAGATCCTTTCGAAATACACAAACGACCCCGCCACCAACACCCGATGCATGGACAGCCGGTACTCAACAAGATGCCCGCTTCCATGCTGCCCGTCACAAATCCGCAAACTTTGTCCCTATCCTTTCAAATGCAACCGATCACCTCAATACTCGAGACCATCCTCTACGCCACCAACCTCGCAGAAATGGAGCGCTTCTACAGCGATATCCTCGGGCTCTCCAAGCTCGGTGACCACACCGAACTCTCCGCCGGATTCCGCATTTGCGACACCCAGGTGCTCCTGATCTTCAACCCAGAGATCGCCTCGACTCCCAACCGACCCGTCCCCTCCCACGGCCCAGAGGGCCCGGGGCATATCGCCTTCCGCATCCAGCCCGATGATTTCCAAGCATGGCAGGACCATCTGGTCAAGCATGGCATCGAGATCGAGCAGTTGCAGACTTGGGAATCCCGAGGGCGATCCATCTACCTCCGCGACCCCGCCAACAACTCCATCGAACTCATCGACACCGATATTTGGCCCGATAACAGGTCCTAGCAGCACAAAACCACGCTCAGAACACAGACCAAGCCCTCACCCCACCATTTGGTGGGTATTGATCTCCTGATTTTTGCGGAACAATGTACGCAGAGCCCCCGTTTACAAACAGTGGACACGCAACTTCGCAGGAGAACGACATGAATCAGGCACTCACCATGCTACTCGCCGCGGGAGTTGCAGCATCTGCACACGCATCAATAACCGACCACCTGCTCTATCAACAGGCATCCCCGAGCGTCTCCACCGGCAGTTCAAGCGTCTACTACTCCAACCCCGTCCATGATCAGATCATGTACGACCAGTTCCAACTCGACTCCGACACCTCCATACTCGGATTTGGATTCTGGGGCGCGCTGTACAACGATGCAGAAATCACCATCTCAATCTATGAACAAGATTCACAGACCGGGCTGCTCGGTTCCGGCGTGTACGAAGAGCGGTTCACCACCAACACCCTCAACCCCCAAGTATCTGGCAGCGCATGGGATGAACTCTGGTTCACCGACGAGCACCACGCGATCGCGGAGTTCGCCAACCCCTTCTCCGCTCAAGCCGGGCAGAGCTACTGGCTCTCGATCACGGGCAACTCACTCTTTGCATGGACCTTCGGCGCCGACACCGGGCAGAACAACACGCTCTACTCCGATTTTGACAAGGATCAGTTCTGGACCAACGACGATATCGGGCTTGATCCGACGAACCTCGCTTTCTCAATCTACGGCACCGCCGTCCCCGCCCCTTCAACAGTCTTCACGGTCATGGGCGCACTCGGATTCAGCCTTTCGCGGCGACGCCGAAGCTGCTAGAATAAAGCATGAACTCCAAATCCACCGCTCTTCGACGCATTTTCTGCTTGCTCTCCATCACACCGATCACCATCGCCCTCGCGGCGTGCTCTGATTCTTCCTCGCAGACTGATCCAGAACCTGCAGCAGAGATCGATTCGTCGTACCTCGATGAACTGGCTGCAGAACAACACCCTGATGAACCAGAGCAAGAGGAAGCGGACCAATCCGACGACCCCGTCGAGATCGCACAGAACCAGACCACCGAAGACGAACCGCGAGATTGGGTCCGCGAGCGCGGGTCGCAATCCACCCTCGGCCGAACCCGAGACCGGGCAAAGGAACTCGCCAACAAAGTCAACGGCGGCACCTCCCCGGACAACGGCATCGCCGACACCTACTCCGATGAAAACTATGCCAACACCAGCGGGTACCGGTGGGACATGCCCGAAGACTGGCGTATGGCTGTGCCCGCATCAAACCACTTCGCCGAGATGCACATCCAGAGCCCGCTCGGCGCTGCATCCGTATCCTTCTCAAAGGAAACCGGGAAGGTCCAGGACATCATCCGCTCGCTCGGCGCGATCCTCACCGACGACATGGGCGGGCGATCACGCCCAAAGACCACCAACAAAGCCGTCCTCGGGCATCCGGTGACCGTCGTAGATCTCAAGGGCACCTACATCGATCCGATGAGCAAGGGCGGCAAAAACATGGCCCCGTTCTACGCCATGCACGCCGTGATCGTCGAACTCCCCAACACCCGAGTCCTGATCAAAATGTGGGGCCCGGAAGACACCATCGCCAACAGCACTGGCAAGTTTGACGCCATGATCGAACAGATGACCAAAGAGTAATGAAGAACCCAACCTGCCCGATCTGCGCTCAATCGGCAATCGACATCGGTCCCATCGTCCACCCGTGCCCTGCCCTCGTCGCGGGCGTGCCTATTGACCTTGATGGCATCCGATTCCGAATGATGCAATGCACCAGCTGCGCCCTGCAGTTCAAGGACCCGCTGATCCCGATGGAAAAGCTGCTGCCGTGCTACAACTCCTCACCAGAAAACAACTGGGAGCACCAGCCCAACCCCATCAAACGACGCTTCGACCAGATCGCCGCCCTCGCCAAACAGCACGCTCGCGGAACTCGCATCCTTGATATCGGCTGCTCCAACGGCGCCATCCTTGATTACTTCGGATCATCTTGGGATCGCTACGGCGTCGAGCCCGGCCAGGACGCCGCAAGGGTTGCCCAGCAACGAGACATCTCTATTCTCGCCCCACTGCTCGAAGACCTCGACCCCTCACACACCTTCGATGCCATCCTCGCCATCGATCTGCTCGAACACCTCCATGATCCAAACGCCTTCATCGCCCGGATCATGGCCCACCTAAACACCGGCGGTATCTTCATCGGGTTCACTGGCACCACCGACGCCCCGAGTTTCAGACTCCAAGGCTCACGCTATTGGTACGCCTCACTCCCCGAGCACCTTGTGTTCTATTGCAAAGAAACCATCGAGCACCTCGCCAAGAAACACAACGCCACGGTTGAACACTACGAACGCACCTCTCACATCCGTGCTAGCCTCACCAGAATCCCCCGCGATACAATCCGCAACTTGATCTGGAAGGGCGTGTACGCGTGCAAGGGCTTCGCCATCGCCCCGTGGCGGCACAAACTCAACAACAACCCACCGCCCGGATGGCTCAGCGCAAACGACCATATGCTTTTCGTTCTACGCAAACAGTAGATGCCGCATCAGCGAAGGCATCGCCGATCAGCTTGCCGGCGTGTTTCGCGCTATCCGCTTTGGCTCTTCGTGCACGCCCGGACATCATCAACGCGATGTTCACGCCAACCCGCCCGATCTCATTGCGTACACGCCGCTTGCGGAACTGCGGGTACTGTTCATCGAGCATCTTCTTCTCGCGTGCGTAAGTCTCTCCCCACGCCGACCCCTTTGCATCCTCATGGTTTCGATGCACGCTCGTGTACCTCTGCAGCCGTGCGCATTTGCACGCCGGCAGCAGCCGATACCACAGCTCCGTATCCAGCACACACCCGTACGACGGATTCATCCCACCCACCGATTCGTACACCGAACGCCGAAAAAAGGTGCTCGGCTGGTGCACCCGCAGATGCCCCCACCGCATCCACGCCGCCGAAGGCCCAAGCCGACGATCGCACCCGGTGATCCGCGAGTCCCCATCGGCGATCACCGTAAAACCCTCAACAAACCCCAACCCAGGATCCGCATCGAACGCTTCAATCACCGCCTCAAGCGCACCTGGCAGGTACACATCGTCCGAGTTCAGAAACGCGATCACATCGCCGGTGCACCGCGAGAACCCATCAACAATCGCGCTCGCCTGCCCGCCGTCGGGCTGCGATTGCCAGTGCGTAATGTCTGCCTCATACTCTTTGATGATCTCAACCGATCCATCGTCCGATCCGCCATCGAGCACAAAGAACTCGTGCACCGAATCTATCTGCGAAACAACCGAGCGGATCGCTTCATCAAGAAACGCCGCCTGGTTGTAGCTTGGCATGACAATGGACAGCCGCGTCTTCACGCGCCTGCTCAGCTGACTCCGAGCAGTTCGATCTCAAAGACCAGATCTGCACGCGGCGGGATCGCACCCGGCGAACCATGCTCGCCGTACGCCTTTGCAAACGGAATGGTCAGCTTCCGCTTGCCGCCAATCTTCATCCCCGGGATCCCTTCCTGCCAACCCTGGATCAGGTTGTTCAATGGAAAGTTGATCGATTCTCCGCGATCGTAAGACGAATCAAAGACCGTCCCGTCCATCAGCATGCCCTTGTAATGGACATTCACGGTCGCGTTGGGCGGGCACTCGGCCCCGTCGCCAACAACGGAATCCTCGATAATCAGCTCGGTAATCTGAGACATATCAGCTCCTCATATGGGTAGTAGTTGGTCCAAGTCTAGGGCATCACAGCCCAAAATACTCGCCCACATACCCCGCGATATCCTCCGCCTTCGTTAGCTTCACCACATCCAGTAGCCTCATCAGATCCCGCTGATGCTTCTGCTCAAACGCCGCAGGCTCGATCTCCTCATCCCCCAGCGCACGCACATACCGGTAGTTCCGCGCCCCGGTCTCCGATGCAAACCCGGTCAGCTCGATCGCGCCCAACTCCGCCAGCCGGATCAGCACATACTCCATCACCCCGCCGCCCATCCCATGCGCGTGCCCCTTGCCGATCACATCGACGCGGATGTCATCGCTATCGAAACTCGACTCCATATACCGCGCCTCGATCGCGCTCATCGCCGACATCACCAGATCCGCCGTGGGGTTCTGCCACCTGATGAACTCCTGCTGGATCGCCAGATCCTCCTGCGCATACAGCAAGGCGCACTTCGATTCCAACCCATCGCGCCCCGCCCGCCCCACCTCCTGGTGGTACGCCTCGACCGATCCCGGGATCTGCGCATGCACGATGAACCGGATATCCGCCTTGTCCACACCCATCCCAAAAGCGTTGGTCGCACACAAAATTAGCTTATCCTCAGGCTTCGCCTCGATGAACCGGTTGTACACCCACCTGCGCTGCTTCGGTTCTAGCCGCCCATGATACACGAGCACCTCGCATCCCGGCATCGCCCGTTGTAATCGCTCGCTCATCGCCAAAAGATCTTTGATTAAAGTAAAATACACAATCCCCGTCGTGCCGACCTCCGCAGCGATTTCCCTGATCTTCTTTACCTTCTCCGCATCATCCCACACTTCGCATGCCGTGAGTTCCAAGTTCGGGCGATCCACCGGCGCCACAAACATCGGCATCGATTCTTCATCTCCCCCAAGCACCGCCCGCACATCCTCGCGCACCGCCGCTGTCGCAGTCGCAGTCAGCGCGATCGTCACCGGGTTTCCGAGTTGCTCCTTGAACTCACCGATCCGCTGGTACGCCAGGCGGAGATCATGCCCCCACTTGGTTACACAATGGCACTCATCAACCGCCAACAGCGTCACGCCCCCGGGCACCGCGCTGATTGCCTCAGCGAAATCCATCTTCTCCATCCGCTCGGGCGTCGCGTAAAAAATCTCATACCCGCCCTCCGCAAGTTTCTTGTACCGCTTGAGCCGATCCTTCTTGGAAACCGTCGAGTTCACAAACTCCGCCGCGATCCCCTTCTTCTTGATCGCCGCCACCTGATCTTCCATCAACGCGATCAGTGGCGAGAACACCAGCGTCACCCCGCCGCACTGCGCATGATTGACCAACGCCGGCAACTGGAAGCACAGACTCTTCCCGCTCCCCGTCGGCATCACCACCAACGCATCGCCGCCGCCAAGCACACGATCAACAATCTCACGCTGCAAAGCCCGCAACCCTTCAAACCCAAATCGGTCGTTCAAAATCGATTGCTGCAAATCCATATCCGGTGCGTTCTCCATCACCGATTGTTCCTCCCCAACACCCAATGACCACCGATCCCGCCCAATAAACACCGATTCCGCCCCCCGACTTGCTCGCCGCCCTCGGTTCGGATACGCTCCACCTGTCAATGGTGCCCGGCACATTCAAAGCCGGGTGAATAGGGAAGTGTGGTGAAAAGCCACCGCGGACGCGCCGCCGTAACGGGTTGTGACGATCGCTCGGATCTGTTTTTCAGATCAGCCACTGGTTCAAATCGAACCGGGAAGGCGAGCGAGATCGGAACCCCAAGCCGGAAGACCTGCCATCGACACTGAGTGTCTGCCCTCGCGTACTGGGGCAGCGGTCGGTCGAGCGCACCCCTCCCCCGCGCTCTCCCCCCGCTGCCAATGAACCAATCGCGTCGGCCATCTGTTTTCCGCCGGGGAGTGTTCTGCGCGAATCAGAACAAACCGGGCACCCATGCCCAGAAAAGAACCTGATGCACCAGACCGTTCCCGCATCCATTCTCGTTGCCCTCGGCGCTTCAGCCGCGCTGGCATCACCCTTCGCCACATCCGTCATCGACTACAACCCAGGCACCAACGCCAATGCACTGTACACCGATGCCGCCACCGCCCTCGGTTCCGCCGAACGCTTCACCGGCGAACTCACCGCGTTCTCCGCAGGTGTCACCCCATTCAACCCCGCGTTCGGTACCGACGAAATCGTCTCCGTTGGCTCCGGAGGATTCCTCACCCTCGGCTTCGACCATGCAATCACAAACGATGCATCCCACTCCTTCGGCGTCGATTTCATCGTCTTTGGAAACGCCGGATTCAATGACACCGCGTTTCCTAATGGCTCCGTCGGCAACACCCCATCTCTATTCGGCATAGGAGGTCAGGCAACCATCGAGGTCTCCGCCGACGGCGTAAACTGGCAAACCGCCGCCATCACCACCCTCGACCTGTTCCCCACACTCGGGTACCAAGACTACACCAACCCCTTCACATCAACCCCGGGCACCATCGAAACCGATTTCACCCAAGCAATGGACCCCACCCTCGGGCTCGCCGATATCGCCGGGCTCTCATATGACCAACTGCTGGAGCTCTACAGCGGATCGGGCGGCGGCATCGGCATCGACATCGATTCCACCGGGCTAGGCTCGGTCAACTTTGTCCGCTTCACCAATGACTCCGCGGAGCGTTTCGAGATCGACGCCGTCGCCGTCGTTCCTGCGCCAAGCACGCTTGCGATGTGCGCGATCGGGCTTTTCGTCTCACGCCGCCGTCGCATCTAACCCAATACCACACGCGGCGGGCGGAAACGCCCCCCGTGTGCTTATGAAAAACATTCTCGCCATCATCCCGTTCCTCTTGAGCGCCACCGCCGTCGCTCAGCCGACCAGCGTCACCGAAGATACGCTCCGCAACAGCAACCCGCTACCGAGCACCCGCTTCTGGACACAGTTTGGGCAGAACCCATCGAACAACTCGATCTCCAACGCCACCCTCGCCGATCTCAACACGCCGCTCTGGGTCTCCGATGGCGATGCCCAAACACACATCAACTTCCTCCCGCAGTCCGGCATCGTCGCCACCCACCACGCGGTCTTCGCCCTCGGATACGCCGACAAGCAGCCCGATGATCTCATCGCGGCATTCAACCCAACGACCGGTGAACTCCTCTGGACCGCACCGATCCCGATCGCCTTTTTCGACTCCTGGTCCACGCCCGCGATCGACCAAAGAAACAAAGCCGTCATCACCGCTTCGGGCTCGACCATAACCGCCTTCGACACCGCAACCGGGACCCATCGCTGGCAGACCGCGCTCGATCGCCCCATCGTCAACGCCTCACCCACCATCACGCACGATCTTGTCGGCGCAAACAGGCTCTTCATCACCGATTACGCCTTCGCCGGCGCACAAGCCGGGCAACTCTACTGCATCAACATCGATCCGTTTCGCCCAAGCAACCCCTACCAACCAGGCGAAATCGTCTGGAAAACAAGCCTCGATGGACCAACATCGGGCAACACACCCGCCTACTCCAACGGCATCGTCTACGCCTCCACCGCCGGCTCAGCCACCAACGCCGGCTTGATCCATGCGTTCGATGCCAACTCATCAATCGCACCAGCACCACTCTGGACAACCACCAACCCAGAACCAAGCGGTTTTTTCAGCGGCGTCAGCATCGCCGATGATCACATCTACGCTTCAAGCTACAACTTCGCCGCAGGTCAATACATCTCCAACACACTCAAACTCGACAAAGACTCCGGCGAAATCATCTGGAGCACGCCGTCCAACCGCACAGATGTTTCCCCAATCATCACCAGCGATGATCGCGTCATCCTTTCCTCTGGCACCCAAGCAGGCGCCCTCACATTCTTTGGATCGATCCCCTCCATCCAACTCTTCGCGCCCGACGGCACAATGCTCTGGGACTCCGCATACGAAACCCTTGACGACATCAACACCAACGGCACCTACGACCACGGTGAGTCTTACCTCTCCGTCGGCGGATGGACACACCAGCCCATCCTCGTCGAACACGACAATGCAACCCTCCTCTACGCGGGCACCCTCGCCGACCCGGATCTCGTCGGCTTCTTCGTCCCCTGTACCGACCTCCGCGTGATCGATCTCGACCTGCTCCCGAACGACCCCGGCTTTATCATCGATCAGTTCGCAGGCGCAGGTTCCACACCCGCCATCTCCAATGGCATCCTCTACACCGTCGGCGAGAACGGGCTCCACGCCTTTGCCCAAAGCACCCCCGCAACCATCATCGACGCATTCAATGATCACACCCTATCACCCCTGCAAGCCAAGCGCAGACTCCAACTCTCCAAATGAACCAGCACAGGCACCATCCCGGTTTCACCCTCATCGAGTTGCTGGTCGTCATCGCGATCATCTCGCTGCTCATCGGCATCCTGCTGCCCGCTCTCGGGTCTGCACGCGATAGCGCACGAGCGATCAACTGCGCCTCGAACCAACGCCAACTCGGCATCGCCTGGTCCATGTACACAGACGATTTCGACGCAAGAACACTTCCCCACCGCCTCAACATCGGCGTCGATCGAGTCTATTGGTACGGCGCAGAGGATGCGATCAACAGAACACTCCAACACGAGCGAGGCACCCTTGCCCCCTACCTCGACGCTGCTCCCGGCGATCACTCCGTCTACGAATGCCCATCCCAACCCGAGGGCACCTACCTTGAACAAGGACAGTTCGGCTCGTTCACCTCGACCTACGGCTACAACGCCTACGGGCTCGCATCGCCCACCACCGGGTACTTCAGCCTCGCCAAAGCGCGTTGGATCAAACACACCGACATCAAGCACCCGAGCGCACAACTCGTCTTCGCAGACACCCTCATCGCCTTCTCACCCGACATGCCGACCAACTCCGCCCTGCTCGATCCCCCGATGATCTTCTCGTCAAGACGAGGATGGCAAGCCAATCAATCTCCAACGACCGCATTCCGCCATGCCCGTTCGGGCACAAACTCCTTCGGGCAAGCAATTGGTGTGCGAGCAGACACCTCCATCGATCGGTACGCACACGACCCCCAAGCCCAGAGCATCGCCTCCTTCGCGATCGGGTCCGTCTCCGCCAACAACGATCCGAGCTACATCCAGAACTGGAAAAACTGGTAGCTCAAACCAGCCGGCCAAGCCATAAAAAAGGGACGCCCGAAACGGACGCCCCTTGGCAATCTTACATGGTGATCATCATCCGATGATTCAGCCCTCGGTGGTCGATCCCGCGGGGGCATCACCAACAATGACATCACGGATCTCAACCTCAACCGGCGGGGTCTCGGCTGCACCGGCAGGAACCTCAAAGCCCTCGCTCTGCATCTGAGCAGCCTCGGCTTCAACCTCCGCGATAATCGCTTCCTCGTCATCCGAGATCTCGTACTCCTCAGGAGAAACGAGCGTCTTCACGCGGATGTTCTGGTACTTGCGGAAACCCGTGCCCGCGGGGATCAGATGCCCGAGCAGCACATTCTCCTTGAGCCCGATCAACTCGTCCTCGGCACCACGAAGCGAAGCCTCGGTCAGCACCTTGGTCGATTCCTGGAACGACGCACCCGACAAGAAAGAATCAGACGACAACGACGCCTTCGTAATACCAAGCAACAGCGTCCGACCTGAAGCAGGACGCGCCCGCTTGGTCTTGGCAATCTCGGCACCCTCAGACTCGGCCTTGGCGTTCGCCTCCTTCGCCGCCTCCTTCGTGATCAACTCACCAACACGCAACGGCGTGCCGCCCGCGTCGGTCACCATCACCATGTCGGCGATGTTCGAGTTGGTCTGGCGGAAACCAAACTTATCGATCACCTCATGCGGAAGCAGGTGCGTGTCGCCCGGATTATCAACCCGGACCTTGCGGAGCATCTGCGAAAGAATCAGCTCGACATGCTTGTCGTTGATCGGCACACCCTGAGCACGGTACACATTCTGCACCTCGTCAAGCATGTACTTCCACAACGCCTCTTCACCCTTAATACGAAGGATATCATGCGGAATCTGTGGCCCCTCTGTCAACGCCTCGCCGGCCTGGATGAAATCACCCGCGTGCACCAGCAATGCCTTGTCGTTCGGGACATGATGATCAGTCTCGATGCCCGAATCCGAAACAATCCGGATCGTCATCTTGCCCTTGCGCTTGTCGGAGTAAATCTCGACAATGCCAGAGATCTCTGCCATCACCGATGGGTCCTTGGGCTTGCGTGCCTCAAAGATCTCCGTCACACGCGGCAAACCACCAACGATGTCCGCACTGCCCGCCGCCATTCGTGGCTGACGCGCGACCATGTGCCCGGCCTCAATCTCTTGACCGTCAACTACTTCCAAGCGTGCCTTGGCCGGCAGGTAATGGAAGTCGAGGATGTTGTCGTCCTTGTCCACAATGTTGATCTGCGGATGCAAATCGCCCTTGTGCTCAATGACCACGATCGCCTTCTGCCCGCGACCAGCATCGTCTTCACGGACGGTCTCGCCGATCTCGATATCCACAAACCGCACCCGCCCAGACTTCTCAGCAAGAATCGGTGTACGGTGAGGGTCCCATTTGACCAAGACCGAACCGCGTTTGACCTTCTCGCCATCCTTGATGTAGATGAATCCACCGTACGGGATCTTGGTCTTCTCGAGCTCCTTGCCCGAATCATCAACGATCGCCAGCTCACCGTTCCGCTTGAGCGAAACAAAGCAGTCCTTGCCATCATCATCGGTTACCGCAACCTCGTTGCAGTCCGTGAGTTTGATGGTGCCGCCGCTGAGCGCACGATACTCGGTATCCATCACCGCACGCGTACCGATACCACCGGTATGGAATGTACGCATGGTCAGCTGGGTACCAGGCTCGCCGATCGACTGAGCCGCGATGATACCGACAGCCATGCCCTCTTCGACAAGCTTGCCGGTCGACATGTCCATCCCATAATCGAGCACAGAACACCCGGTTCGTGATTCAGATGTCAGAGGCGAACGCACCAGAACCTCGGTCACGCCGAGATCCTCAACACGCCGCGATGCCTCGTCAGAGAACATCTCGTTGGCATTGACAACAACCTCGCCCGTCTTCGGATCAACAATCTGATGCACCGATACACGGCCGAGCAGCTGCGTGCTCAAAGGCACATCAATCTGCTCGCCCTTGTAAATCGCACGCTTGAAGATACCCCGCTTCGAGCCACAATCATGCTCGCCGACGATCACCGACTGGGCAATATCACAGAGCTTACGTGTCAAGTAACCAGAGTCCGCCGTCTTCAGCGCCGTATCCGCCAGCCCCTTACGAGCACCGTGCGTCGACGAGAAGTACTCAAGAATGTGCAGCCCCTCACGGAAGTTCGCACGAATCGGCGTCTCGATGATCTCGCCCGAAGGCTTGGCCATCAGACCACGCATACCCGCAAGCTGCTGCATCTGGCTGACATTACCACGAGCGCCCGAATCACTCATCAGGTACACCGGGTTCAAGAAGGCCTCGCCCTCTTTCTCCGCGATGTCCGCGTATGAACCATCCTTATGACGCCGATCGGTCTTCAGCGTCTCCATCATCACCTTCGTCAACTCTTCGCGACAATGCGACCAGATATCAAGCAGCTGGTTATACCGCTCACGCTCGGTGATGATACCACGATCGAAGTTCTTCTCGACACGGTTCACCTTCTTCTGCGAGTCATCAAGAATCCCCTCCTTCTCCTTGGGGATACGCAGATCGGTCACGCCGAACGACAAGCCCGCAAGCGTCGCGTTCTTGAACCCGATGTCCTTGAGATTATCGAGCAGGTTAATCGTCGCCGCACGATCACAATACTCGTAGGTATCGTCGATCACGCGAGCACAACCCTTCTTCCCGATAGCGCAGTTGTAGTAAGGCATCCCCGCATCGAAGATCTCGTTGAACAACACACGCCCGATCGTCGTCACGATGCGACCATTCTCAGGCATCTTCTCAACAGCGCCACCCTCCTTCATCACCAGCCTGGTGTAGCCCTGAAGCCGCACGCTGATCATATCGTGGATGCCAACCTTCTTCGAGTCATACGCAAGAATCGCCTCGTTGGCGTCCTTGAATCTTGGGATACCCGTTGCATCCGTCGTAGCGATATCGTGCAGCGTGGTGGTCATGAAGTACACGCCCATCACGATGTCCTGCGACGCGTTGATGATCGGGCTGCCGTTCGCCGGCGAGAATACATTGTTCGTCGACAACATCAGCAGATGAGCCTCGGCCTGCGCCTCAACACTCAACGGCAAGTGAACCGCCATCTGGTCACCATCAAAGTCCGCATTGAACCCACCACACACCAACGGGTGCAGGCGGATCGCGTTGCCCTCGACGAGCACAGGCTCAAACGCCTGGATACCCATACGGTGAAGCGTCGGTGCACGGTTGAGCATCACCGGGTGCTGATAGATCACCTCTTCAAGGATGTCCCACACCTCGGCATCACGGCGCTCGAGCATCCTCTTGGCGCTTTTGATCGTGTCCGCCAATCCATGCTCTTTGAGCTTGCGAATAATGAACGGCTGGAAAAGCTCCAACGCGATCTTCTTCGGAAGACCACACTGATTCAGCTTCAGACTCGGGCCCACCACAATCACCGATCGTCCAGAATAATCAACACGCTTGCCGAGCAGGTTCTCGCGGAACCGCCCCTGCTTGCCCTTGATCATATCCGTCAACGACTTAAGCGCACGGCTCGATGACCCGAGCACCGGACGCCGACAACGGTTGTTATCAAACAACGCGTCAACCGCCTGCTGAAGCATCCGCTTCTCGTTGCGGATGATCACCTCGGGCGCGTTCAGGTCCATCAACTTCTTGAGCCGGTTGTTCCGGTTGATGATCCTTCGGTACAAATCGTTCAGGTCACTCGTCGCAAAGTTGCCAGACTCAAGCAGCACCAACGGACGCAGATCCGGCGGGATCACCGGGATCACATCCATCACCAACCACGCCGGATCGTTCTCAGAGAAACGAACCTGCTCGACAAGCTTAAGCCGCTTCGCAAAGTCCTTGGTCTTCTGCTTGCTCCGCGTCGCCGCAAGACCCGCACGGATCTCCGCCGCCTCGGCGTCAAGGTCCATCTGATCGATCAGCTCACGGATCGCGTCCGCACCCATCATCGCGCGGAACTCATTGCCGTACTGATCCAATGCGGCGCGATGCTCGTCCTCGGTCAGCACCTGCTTGTAGGTCAGCTCCGTATCACCCGTCTTGGTAACAACATAATCCTGGTAGTAAATGATCTTCTCAAGATCAGATGTCTTCATCGCCAGAAGCGTGCCGAGGCGCGAAGGCATCGACTTGAAGAACCAGATGTGCACCGCAGGCGAAGCAAGGTTGATATGCCCCATCCGCTTACGCCGAACGCGAGAATGGGTCACCTTCACGCCACAACGATCACAGATGTAACCCTTGAACTTGGTCCCGCGGTACTTGCCGCACGAACACTCGTAATCTCGCTCAGGGCCAAAGATCCGCTCACAGAACAGACCTTCCTTTTCGGGGCGGTATGTCCGGTAGTTGATCGTCTCCGGCTTCTTCACCTCGCCGTACGACCACGCACGGATGTCATTGGGTGAAGCAAGCGTGATCTTCACGCTGGAATAGTCGTTGACGCGGTCGTATACATTTTCAGGTGTCATATCTGTATCCCTCTCAAAAGGAGGTTGAAGTTTCGTTGTCCGCCGGTGCTCAGATCGTCAATCAAACCATCAGAGCAGGCTGCCACCCTCGAGCTGTTTCTTCTCGAGAGTCAGGTTCATACCAAGCCCCTTGAGCTCGTTGCAAAGAACATCAAACGCGACAGGCATCCCGGCCTCAAGCTTGTTCGTGCCCTTCACCATCGACTCGTAGATCTTCGTACGGCCCTCAACATCGTCCGACTTCACGGTCAGCAGCTCCTGCAAGATGTACGCAGCCCCGTACGCCTCAAGCGCCCAGACCTCCATCTCACCAAACCGCTGACCACCCGTCCGCGCCTTACCACCCAGCGGCTGCTGCGTAATAAGCGAGTACGGGCCCGTCGCACGAGCATGAATCTTGTCATCAACAAGATGATGCAGCTTGAGCATGTACATGAACCCAACGGTCGTCCGCTGGTTGAACGGCTCGCCCGTGCGTCCGTCATACAGCTGGATCTTCCCGCCCGCAGGCATCTCGGCGAGCAACTCGCGATGATGCGGCCAGGTGCCGTCCTCCTCGCACTTCGCCCAACGATCACGCACATGTGTATTGGCTTCCTCGACCGCCGCGTGAACCTCTTCCTCAAGACAACCGTCAAACACAGGCGTTACCGCCTGGAATCCGAGCACCTGAGCAGCCCACCCGAGATGCGTCTCGAGAATCTGACCAACATTCATTCGCGAAGGCACACCCAGCGGGTTCAAAAGAACATCCACAGGCGTCCCGTCATCCATAAACGGCATGTCCTCTTCAGGAACGATGCGAGAAATCACACCCTTATTCCCGTGTCGACCCGCCATCTTGTCACCGGCCGACAAAGTCCGCTTGGACGCGATGTAGACCTTGACCATCTCAAGCACGCCGTTGGGAAGCTCGTCGCCACGCTTCATATGCGCGACCTTCCGCTGCTTCTCAGCCTCGACCGCTTCGATGCGTGGCCAGATCTGACGATACACCTTCTCAGCCTGCTCCTTGAGGTCCTTCGAGCCCTTGATCCACTTCACATTGAAGGTCTTGATCTGCTCGTTGATGACCTCAGGAATGTCCGAAGCACCGACCTTCTGACGCGTCATCGGGTCAACAATCTCGGTGCCAACGATCTCGTTGATCGCTTCGGACATCTCCTTGAACAGCTTGATCGCGGCTGCATCCTGCTCATTCTCATAAGCAGCGATCTCCAGCTTCAACGCCTTCTTCTGCGCCTCGTTCATATGAACACGACGCGAGAACTTGCGGGTCTTGATCACGATACCCGATGAACCCGAAGGCACCTCGAGCGAATCATTCTTCACATCCTCGCCCGCACGACCAAAGATCGCATGCAACAGCTTCTCTTCCGGTGTCAGCTCGGTCTTGCTCTTCGGCGAAACCTTACCAACCAGAATGTCCCCAGGACCAACACGAGCACCAACGCGAATCACGCCGCTCTCGTCAAGATTCCGCAGCATCCGCTCAGAAACATTCGGGATATCCCGCGTGAACTCTTCACGCCCGAGCTTGGTCTCACGAACCTCGACATCGTAGTTATCAATATGGATCGAGGTAAAGGTATCATCCTTCACCATGCGCTGTGAAATCACAATCGCATCCTCAAAGTTGTACCCGTCAAAGGTATTGAACGCGACCAACGCGTTCTTCCCAATCGCAAGCTCGCCGTTCTGCGTAGAAGCGCCGTCCGCAAGGACCTGCCCCTCCTTGACCTTCTCACCCTTCTCCACAATCGGACGCTGATTCTGACAGGTCCGCTCGTTGAGCCCGGTGAACTTACGCAGCACATACTCGTCGGAGTTATCAATAATAATCCGCTCGGCGTCCACAAAGGTCACCGCTCCACCACGCTTGGCCTTCACCAACATGCCAGAGTAACTCCCCACCTCTTTCTCCATACCCGTCGCAACACACGGAGGATCAATCTTGATCAACGGCACCGCCTGACGCTGCATGTTCGAGCCCATCAACGCACGGTTCGCGTCATCATGCTCAAGGAACGGAATCAACGATGCAGAAATACCGATCAGCTGCTTGGGCGACACATCAACATAATCAATCTGATCCGGCTTCACCTCCGCGATGTCCCCGTCGATCCGCACCTGCATCACGCCCGGCTTGAAATCCCCGTTCGCATCAAGCACATCCGCAGGAGCAAGGACCGAACCATACTCCTCATCAGCACGCAGATTCACAACCTTCTTGGTCACCTTGCCGTCTTTGACAACACGGTAAGGCGTCCGCAAAAATCCGTACTCATCCACCGTCGAGTAAATACCCAACGAGCTAATCAAACCAATGTTCGTGCCTTCCGGAGTCTCAATCGGACACACACGCCCGTAATGAGACGGATGCACATCTCGAACCTCAAAGCCCGCACGCTTGCGGTTCAAACCGCCAGGGCCAAGCGCCGACAACCGGCGCTCGTGAACAAGCGTCGAGAGCGGATTCGTCTGGTCAACAACCTGCGAGAGCTCGCTGCGCCCAAAGAAGAAATCAATCGCAGAGCTAATGGACTTCGAGTTCACCAGATCCGCGATCTTCGCGACCTCCTCAGGGTCCTTCACGCTCATGCGCTCCTGGACCGTCCGCCGAAGCTTGAGCAAACCCTTCCGGACCTCCTCAACCGCCAGCTCATCAAGCGTCCGCAGACGCCGATTCCCGAGGTGATCAATATCATCAATAATCGCTACAGCGCGACCCGTATCAGGATCAACACGCTTCGACCGAAGATCGAGCATGTACTGCACAACCTTCAAGAAGTCAAAGCCGAGCAAGAACAACTGATCAGGATCAATATCAAGATCAAACTTGCGATTGATACGGAAACGCCCCACCGTACCAAGACGGTACCGGTTCGCGTCAAAGAACTTCTCGTGGAACAACTGCTTGGCCTTCTCGACCTGAGGCGGGTTGCCCGGACGCAGACGCGAGTAAATCTTCAGCATCGCCCGATCGTAATCAGACTCAACATGAGGCACCTCGTCAAACTGCTCGAGGTTCTCCTCCGCAATCGTATTGAGGATCAGCGTGTCCGACGGATTCTGAACAACCTGAATCGTCTTCAGCCCGCTCACCTTGATCACCTCGGCGGCCTCTTCGCCCACCATGCAACCAACATGAACCAACTCTTCGCCAGTCTCGGTATCGATAATCGAAGCCGCAGCCCAGTCCTCCGCGTGCACATCCTTGGCCTTGATCTCCGAAACCTCGTAGAACAATCCAATGATCGCATCCGTAGACGCAACCGACTCATCCAAACAACGCAAGAAGGTCGTCGCCGAAAGCTTCGTCGACTGATCGATGCGCATCGCGAGCACATCCTTCTTCGTCACCTCGAGCTCGATCCACGACCCACGCTCAGGGATAATCCGAGCGCTATGCAGCGGCCTATCACCCTCAGATGAAACAATCGAGAAATCCACACCCGGGCTGCGATGCAGCTGAGAAACAATCACACGCTCGGCGCCATTGACGATGTACTCACCGCCGCCGATCATGATCGGGAACTCACCGAGGTAAATCTCTTCCTCAGGAAGATCCCCGTGCGTCTCTCGCTTGAGACGAAGACACAAACGGAACGGACGCCCGTAAGTCAGCCTCAACTCGCGGCACTCGTCCGGGGTGTACCTCGGCTCCTCAAGAATGTAGTTGACATACTCAAGGTGCATCGTGTCGTCGTACGAATCAATCGGGAACACCTCGCGAAGAAGTGATTCAAGACCAATCTTCTGATCCCGCTCATCCGGATTGAGCCCGGCCTGAAGGAATCGCTCATACGCGCGATCCTGCACCTGCCACAAATCGGGAATTTTCGTCGTGTCGCCTCGCTTGGCAAAACTCCGAACAACGCGTTCGCGCTCCATTGGGCGCACTTTAGTCGCTGCTGCCATCCAGTACCTCGTGACGGTCTGATCACACACCGAGAAGCGTTCATGCTCCGGTGTGGATATATGCTATGAAATGTGGGTCTGCCCCGGGAAATACGCCGATAGGGATTCTAGCCCCGTGCGCATAACAAGACCACCCGGTACCGCCTTCCAACCGTACCAAATGGCGCGTCAACCGATCATATGGAACCGCTCAGCCAGCCCATCGATCCCCAGAAAAACCACACACTTCGCTCAAAACATCCTCGCCCCAAACACCTGCCGACCATGCGCCAGGGCGAACAATATCAATACTTCCAACTTCTGTGCCAAGGATCGGCGTTCCCAAGCACCAAATTGGGTACCCCACGCTTCCGCAGGGCACCCGTATCTCATGCCGCGCATCCAACCCAAGACGGGCAGAGCACGGACAAATCTCGATCAGGCGATCTCGATCTCGGCACCAATCTCTTCGAACTGGGTCTTGAAATCTTCTGCCTCTTCCTTCGACACGCCCTCTTTGAGCTTGCCGCCGGACTCTTCAGCGAGTGCCTTGGCCTCTTTCAGCCCAAGACCAGTAATCTCGCGAACGAGCTTGATGACCTTGATCTTCTCAGCACCGGGGCTCTTGATGAGCACATTGAACGAGGTCTGTTCTTCAGCACCACCGCCGCCACCCTCTGCAGGGCCGGCCATAACAACTGCGCCGCCGGCAGCAGCCTCGATGCCGTAGGTATCCTTCATGTAATCACCAAGGTCCACTGCCTCTTTGAGGGTGAGCCCAGAAAGCTCGTCGCCGAGCTTGGAGATCTTTGCGTCAAATGTCTTTGTTGCTTCGTCGGACATGGTCCAACTCCTTCGTTTCATTAAGCACAACTCTGTGTGCAGACTCGTTCATCCAAGAGGGGCCGAACCGTTCGACGCTTTAACCCTTCCCGATCGCTCGAGTACAGGGCCAGTCAGATGACAACGGGTTGTCTTTGCAAACCGAAGCGAGGGCAACGCCCACACCACGGAAACACTCAAATCTTCGCGATCGTTTCGCCGCTCTCGAGCTTCTCTTCCAGAGCCTTCACGATGCCCGCAAGCCCGGAACCCGGACCCTTGATCGCACCAACAAGCTTCTGTCCAGGGCCCAAGATCAACGCAACATCCTTCGCAATCGCCTCGTCGCGAGTTGGGTACTTACTCAACTCACGCACGCCGCTATCACCGGTAAACAACATCCCATCGAGAATCGCGCCCTTCAGCTCGATCTCCGGGAACTGCTTCACCAACTCAACAACCTCACGGGCAACCTCAACGACCGACTCGGCGCCATAAGCAACCGCGCTAGCGCCCTTGAGCACCTCAGAGAGCCCAGCAAGCGGTGAATCGCCAAAAGCCTGACCAAACAGACGATTGCGCACCACGGTGACGCTGATCTCCTTCTTGGCCAAACCCTTGCGGATCGAATTGGTATCGTTTGAACCGATCCCCCGAAGACCAATCACGAGCGCATCTTCATGCTCACCCAATCGGTTCTTGAAATCGCGGATCATCATTTCTTTGACGGGCTTACTCATCTTGATGACCCTCCTTATTCTGCTTCTGCAGCAGCGACCGCGACCTGGACACCAGGTGTCATCGTCCCGCTCACTGTGATTTTCTTGACATACTCGCCCTTAACCGCCGACGGCCGGGCCTTCACAATCGTGTCAACAAAGAAACTATAGTTCTCCAAGAGGTCACCCTCAGAAAAACTCAGCTTCCCGATCACACCATGCACATTCCCGCCCTTGTCAGCGCGGAACTCAACCTTGCCCGCAGCAAACTCGCCCACGGCCTCAGCAACCTTCGGGGTCACCGTCCCGTTCTTCGGCGATGGCATCAGCCCCTTGGGACCAAGCACCCGACCAAGACTGGAAATCTCACGCATCATCTCAGGCGATGCAACCGCGACATCAAAGTCGAACCAGCCCTTGCTGATATCACCAGCAAGGTCAGCACCGCCGGCCTTGATGGCACCCGCATCAAGCGCCGCCTGAGCATGCTCAGGCTTACAGAACGCAATGACCCGCTTGGACTTGCCAATACCCTTAGGCAACGACACCGCACCACGAACCATCTGATCCGCGTGCTTGACATCAACACCAAGGTGCATGCAAACCTCAACCGTCTGGTCAAACTTGCCGGTTTTAAACTTCTTCAATGTAGAGATTGCCTCGTTCGCCTCAACCGCTTGAGCAGGAACAAACTTCGCGTTCTCTTTCTGTGTCTTTGACATACCCATGATTAGCCCTCCACCACAACGCCCATGGAGCGGGCTGTGCCGGCGATGATCCGAGCCGCTGCATCGATGCAGCTCGCGTTCAGATCCTCACCCTTTTCTTCAGCAATCTTCTTGCACTGCTCAATCGTGATCTTCCCGACCTTGTTGGTATGAGGTTCGCCAGAACCCTTCTCAATACCCGCGGCCTCTTTGATCAACACACTCGCAGGCGACGACTTGATCTCAAACTCAAAGGTCCGGTCGTTGTACACCGTGATGATGCAACCAACAACCTTGCCATTGAGCGCACCAGTCGCCGCATTAAACTGCTGAATAAACTGCCCAGGATTCACACCCTTGGCACCAAGCACAGGTCCCAAAGGCGGCGCAGGCGTTGCCTGACCACCCGGGGCCATAATCTTAAACTTCTCAAGTAGTTCTTTGGCCATCTGATCTCCACCTCCCAACCGAAGGAAACTCTGTTTCGGCCTAAGAAACAGCCAACGGGTGGTTATACGGTTCACATGAATCGCCCACGGCGCATACCGTGAGCAGGGCCCAGACTCTAGCCCGAGCGCACCCGCGATTCC
Source organism: Phycisphaerales bacterium (assembly GCA_029260265.1). Classification (GTDB taxonomy): domain Bacteria; phylum Planctomycetota; class Phycisphaerae; order Phycisphaerales; family UBA1924; genus UBA1924. The sequence continues at coordinate 369,851 of JAJDDO010000024.1, read as the reverse complement.
ACCACCATCCACGCAATTGCTGTCAACCGCAGGACATGGATCGCCTCAATCTGAACATTTCCCCAAACAGGGGGTCCTCGCCGGCTCAGTACCGATCAAGCTCATCGAACATCGAATCCACGATCTCGATATCCAATCCATGATCCGCAGCACGATCGATCATCTTCCTCGCCACGGGCTCACGACCCTGCGCCTGCATCAACGCACCCACCGTCAACCAAGCACCCGCAGAAGGGCTCTTGTGCCCCCAACGAACCATATCGAGCACCAAATCACGCAAGACCGCCTCTGAATCCTCAAAGACCACCATCTCGATCGGTGCCCCCGCGAGCTCAGGCAACCCAGAATACGCATAATGAATCAACGCAACGCCATCTAAGTACTGATGTTCAAGCATCTTGGCAATGCCAAGCTCACGGATCGCGAACCAATCATCAGGATACTCATCGAGATGCGAACCATACGCCACGATCGCGTCATCCAACGCCCCAACACTCATAAACAGCCTGGCAACCTCGATCGGGCTGAGCTCATAAGTCCCCTCCTCAATCTCATCGCCTGCCTGCTCACCCTCAACCACGAACTCCTGATCAGGCCCATACACCGGGCCACGATACTGGTAAGGCGAGTAATACCCATACCCCCCGCGATACCGAGTCGAGAACGAGTACCGGAAACTGTATTGCCCCCATCCAGACCCAAACCCGTATCCAAAGCCATTGAATCCGCCGTAGTACCAAACCGTCGTGAACGAGTTGGTGCACGCATAATCAAGGTACCCATCCCCGTTGTAATCGCGAATCACCAGATACCAGCTATTCGTGCAGTAATAACACCCCACATGGTGCCCATGCGTCGAATGCCCGTGATGGTGATGATGCCCGTGCTCATCCTCATACCCGTCCTCGTACCCATCGTCATATCCATCCTCGTACCCATCATCAAAGCCCTCGTCGAATCCGTCCTCAAAGCCTTCATCAAACCCATCATCGCCCGGCATCCCCGCGCCCGAACCAACATCAACGCCATCGAGCCCAACAAGACCGCCCGACTTGTACCCACGCTGCTTGAGCAGGACCGCCTTCTCAGGCGCAAAGCCCGCAGGCACCTCACCCACCGTCACCACACCTACCCCATCGCCAGAATGCCCAGGCCCCACCGAAACCGTTGGTCTGCTCGTCATCGACTTGACCTTCGCACTGTCCTTCATGACCGAAAGCCGATGCGCACCCTTCTTGCTCACAAGCCCATCCGTCCGCCGGCCACCGACCGATTCGCGATCACTCGCGCCCGATACCGCCGACTGCGTCGTGCTGGTTGGCTTGGTGCGAACCCGCGATGTGCTCTGCGGTCTTGCCCGCGTCGTTGAACTCGCCGAGTCCTTGGTCACCGTGCTCGTAGTCGGCCTGCGGGTACTGGTCGGCTTGCTCGCAGGACGCGCAGACGGACGGGCAGACGGACGCGACGGACGAGCACCCGGGCTGCTCGTCGGCTTGCTTGCGGGTCGAGCTGCCGGACGACGAGAAGGACTCGTGGTCGGCTTGCTCGTTGGCCTCGTGGCCGGTCTGGCAGCAGGCTTGCTCACTGGTTGACGCGTCCGCTCACGAGTCTGCTTCGACGATGGCCGAGCCGCAGGCTTCGGCGTCGCACGCCTCGTCGGCTGCTTCCGCGCCTGCTTCGTTGGCTGCCGTGCCGACTGCCGCTTCGCTTGCTTCGCTGGCTGCTTGGATGATTGCTTGGATGATTGCTTGGTCGGCTGCTTGGCTCGAGTTGGCGACTTCTTCTCAGGCGCTTCCCCCGCGCCCGCCGACGATGCCACCATCGCCACGCAGGCAACCGCAACACACGCCGTCCGCAAGACCCCGACCCGCACACGCCCAAACGCATGGCTGTTCTGAGATACGAAGTTGATTGGTGCCTTGCTCATCATTTCAAGCTCCTTGTCTGTATTTATCCGCCGATCCCACGCACCCGGTTGCATCCGGCTGCATCCGGCTGCATCAGGACTCGGCAACATCGGCTGAGCCCGGCTATGCTGCACCGATGAAGATCCACCAGCACCAAACCACGCTCGTTCTCCCTATCCTCGCCCTTTTCGCCATCCTCTGCACCCTCGGCGGATGCTCCACCATCGGTGCAGGCGGCTCAGGAGGCTCGGGAACGCTCTCCAGCGAGTCAACTTCCACACTCTTCAAAGCCAAGCTGCCCACCAGAGCCTACTCAACCGAAGATAAAAACACCGCTGACATCTACCTCACCGACCTCTCCGACGAAGACCTGACAAACTTTTTTCAATCCGATCAAAGTTGGCAGTCACTCTCAGGCTCCATTGTCCATGTCCACCTCTTCCTCAACCCAAAGCCGGGCAAAACCCCCATTGAGCCCACCGCAGCAAACGCAACCGTCCGCTACATCATCCTCGTCGATGGGCAAATCGGGGTCTACGACGGCGCCGGATTCCTCTTGCCAAGCAAAAAAATCGGCAAAAAATCACTCGGGGGCACGCTCCGCAACGCACCCGCCATGCTCACCAGAAAAACAAACAACTTCAACGATATCCTCGGCGTCACCCGCATCGACCTCAGCTTCAGCGCCAAACTCGATGAACCCAAAGCAGACGCCCTCGCCGACCGCGTCCACGCGCTCTCATCCGCCGCCGATCCGGTCGACTAAAACCCCGCAGCCGCGACCCACCATCACGGGCAGCCCGCGGTGTAGAACTCCAAGTACTCGAACAGGTCCTGCAAGTTCAACATCCCATCGGGCACAAAGTCTGCCAGCGGATCGCCCGCATTGAACAGACTAAGGAATGCAAACACATCCTGTAAGTTCAGCACCCCATCGGGCTCAAGATCCGCAGCGCACGCCGGGTTACAAATCAATCCCGTAATCGCAAAGGCATCCACCGCCGCCTCCGTCACCGAGTTGTTCGGGCTATCAGCAACAACAAACCGCACCCGGAACTGGTCGGTGATCTTCACATATGGAGCCACCGGAATCATCTCTTCATGCCAACCCGTTGTCGTGCCGATCGACGCCACAACAACCCACGATGCCCCGTCATCATCCGAAAAATCGACCCGAAGCACATCATCCCCGTCGTCATTGAAAAACCAGCTGGCAAACTCAACCATCGGCCCATCAATCCCCACAAGGTCATACGCCGGCGAACGCAGCGCCGTTGATCCCGAATCAACATCCTCGCCCAAGCTGTTGCCCGTCACAAAGCAAACCCCCGAACCATCAAAGTCCGCCGTCGGATCATTCCGACCAAAGTCCCCAGGTACCTCACGCACCCACGACCCCGTCGTAATCCCCGCGTCCGAAACAACCCACCCGGACTCCTCCTGATACGAATCAAAAACGCTCACAAAGTCATCATCGCCCGCAACCGCATCAAAGGCCTCCACCGCCCCGTCATTCGGTAGCGTCCAAAGACTCCCGTCATCCCCATCCGCCTCAAAGAAATACCGAATCAAAGCCGCGCACTCAATCACCGGAAACTTACCCTCATACACCCCACCACCAACATCGCTCATCGCGATCGGCTCAAACCCCGCACCAACATCAAGCATCATCCGCACCGCCCCGGTCGGCTCAATCCCCTCGCCTCCCCCCACACTCACCGAAACCACATCACCCCCGCCCGGAGCAACCAGCCCGATCGGCTGACCCTTGATCGCAAGCTCCAACCCCAACGGGCGGCAGATCCCCTGCGGGTTCGCCAACGCCGACTGCAACCCGGTATTGAACACCGAGCACCCCTGATTCCCCCCAATCCCATCGCACCCCGCATTCGTATGGATCGCGATGACCTTCCCCGTCACCTCATCAAGCACCGCCCCACCAGAGTTACCACCCGTCGAATCCGCAGCATAAGTCACGATCGTGCTCACCCAATCAACCAAAGGCCCCGCATCCGTCTTCTGCACCAGATTCCATGTCGCAGAAACCGGCGCACTCGTCAGCCCATACCCCGTGATCCGGATTGAACGACCATCAACCGCAGGTGCCTGCGTCGCAAGCTCATAACTCGCACCCTGCGCAGCCAACGCCGAAAGCCCCGTGTTCGCATTATCAAACACCCCAAAGACCCCCCAGTCATTGCCCAGCGAACTCGCCCCGCCCGTGTCTTGAATCGAAGCAGGATCAACCGGATACTGATCCTCCGGCCCAGGATGCATCGCCGTGCCGGTCACACTCGACAAAGGCACATTAAACTGCACCACATCACCCCCATTGCCAAGCTGACAATGCCCCGCTGTAATCATGCATCGCCCCTGCGTGCCCACCAACCACGCGGTGCATTCAATCGGCATCAACCGCCCCGCACGCGGATCGCTCGACACCACCCGATCATCATCCGCGCAGAGCGACCGCCCCGCCAACCGAGGCATCGACGCCATCACCATATCAATCTCAACCTTGTTCACTCGCGTGTCTGCACCGGGCGAAACCATCAGCTCAACGAGCACCGACGCGCCATTAAAGTACGCCGTCGTGTCCCTCCACTCCGCCAGCCCCTCCCGATCAAGAAACTGCTGATGCCCATCAAGCACCGAGGTCACCCGGAGATAACTCGCCCGGCTCAGTTCGCTGCCCGCCGATAGCACAGTCTCGCCAAATCCGAGCCGCACCCACTCGCTTTCTTCTATCTCAATCACCCGCGACCACACCGCTCGATGCTCAGGGCGCACCACCCCGCCGCCGCCCGCATCAGTTGCGGGTTCAACAACCACATCTCCCGAAGACACCGAAACCTCGATCTCTCGCTGCTCGATCCCCATCGCCGATCGGCAAACGAGCCCCATCACACACCACGCAACAACACACACAACCGAACTGATTCGCATATGGGCCTCCCGGGCGCACAAATACCGCCCACCCTGTTCTCGGACGATTGATTTCAACCGATACAGAATCTACTTCAAATCCTTGGCAGACTCAAGCACAAGGCCCGAAAACCGCCACCAAAGCCCATTTTCTCTCATATCAACGCCGCCTCACCCGCCCCACGGGTCCCGCCCAGCATACCAAGCATCCAGCGTCTGCTCGCACGCGGTGCGATACAACATCACCAGATCATCCAGATCAAGCCCAAAGCCATGCAACGCAGGCGCCGACATCTCATCAAACCGACCCGGATCGACCATCTTCAGATCCGGGTCCGCGATATTCGACTCGCCACGATACCCAGTCTCATACTTCGTCCGCAGCGCCCAATACCGCGACGCATACAGATCAAACGCCTCCGCCTCGGTATTGGCAAGCTGATTGCCAAACGACGGCGCCTCCGGATCGGTCGACGACAGATGCTCGTCGCTCGTCACAATGTCCGAGCCAAAGAGAATCCGCCCGCGGTACCTTTCCAAGAACCCGATCAGCTCCGTGCGTGGATGCCGAGAGATCTCGCGGATCATCCACTTGGTCGCGCTCGTATCAAGAATCAGCTTCGGATGCCGATCGAGCAACCCGCTCAAAAACTCCAGATCCTCCGGCCACCCCCCCATGTGCGCCGCCAAACACGGCGCGCCAGTCCGCTCAAGCAGCCGCTCCAATGATTCATACTGCGATCGCTTCGTCCCATACCGCGACGCATCCTTATACATCGTCTGAAACCAGGTATCCGGGTCCGCGACATGCACCATCAGCATCATCCCCAGATCGATCGCACGCTCCGCGACCCGCATCCGCCAAGCCGAATCGAACCCGATGATCTCGCTCGGATCAATCTCCAGCGTGTCCACATAATCCCGAAGCCTCGGCGCGCCCCAGAACTTCACCATCCGCGCCCCATACGAATGCCACTCGTCGAGGTTCTCGACAAACCCCTCCGTGAACGCCCATTTCTTGTCCCGATGCATGTACTCGGGGATGGCGACAAACGAGATCCGATCGCCCATGATCTCCTTGACCGCCGAGGCCTGCGCGAGCTGCGTCTGCGAGTACACCCGCTCAACCCCAAAAAGATCGCACACCCGCCGATACACTTGGGCAGCACCAATCCCATTGATGTGAGCGTGCGCATCAATAATCGGGCACACCGGCGTGCCAAGTTTCTGGGCCTCAAGGGCATAATCAACCCCAAACCGGTTCGCCGCCGTCCGCAACCGCTCATCACCTGCCATCTGTCCGCTCATCATCGATCTCCAACCGCCCTCGCCCTGCTCAATCAACCCGTCATGATAGACCCAACCGATCAGTTAGAAAAGACCCCCCCTCGCCCGCGCGTCGCCCTCGCCCACGACTGGCTCGTCGGGTTTCGCGGCGGCGAACAAGTGCTCGATCAGGTCATCCTCGCACTCCAAACCATCACCGATCACACCCCCCACCTCTACACGATGTTCGATTCAACGCGATCGATCACCCCTCGAATCGACAACTTGGAAAGAACCACCTCCACACTCAACCACATGCCCCCCGCCCTCCGCCGCTGGCTCCTCATGCGCTACCCCAACGCCGTCGAATCCCTCTCCCGATCACTCCAATCGAATCATCAACAACACCCGATAGACCTGCTCATCTCCACCAGCAGCGCCACAATCAAATCGCTCCGCGCCCCCGCCCATACAAAGCACCTGTGCTATTGCCATACCCCCGCAAGATACCTCTACGACCAAGCCAACCAATACACCACCAAAGGCATCAAGGGTCGAGCACGCGGATTCGGACTCTCAATCTTCGGACCCTCCCTCCGAAAATACGACACCTCCACCGCCAACCGCGTCGACCAGTTCATCGCCAACTCAACCCACACCCAAGCACAAATCCGCACCCATTACAACCGCGACTCAATCGTCATCCACCCGCCCGTCCGCACAGACTTCTTCACCCCTGACCCCGCTGTTGAACGCACCGGGGACCTCCTCCTCGTCAGCGCACTCGAACCCTACAAGCGCGTAGACCTCGCCATCGACGCCGCCCTGCTCGCCAACCGCCCGCTCAAAATCGTCGGCTCCGGCTCGCACGAAAAAGCCCTCCTCACCTACGCCAAACGCGCCGCACGCAAACACCCGCACGCCAAGCCCATCACCTTCCTTGGTCGAATCAACGACGAGCAACTCCGCGATCAGTACCGCAGATCCGCAGCCTTCTTGTTCCCCCAAACCGAGGACTTCGGCATCACCGCCGTCGAAGCCCAAGCCTGCGCCTGCCCCGTCGTCGCCTACCACGCGGGCGGCGCACTCGACACCGTCCTCGAAAACCGCACGGGTGTCTTCTTCAACCACCCCACCGCCGAATCACTCAGCGATGCGATCTTCCAACTCAGCTTTCTCAATATTGATCCCGCCACCATCCGCGCCAACGCGGAACGGTTTAGCGAACACAGCTTCCGCAACGCCATCAGCGCACAGATCCGCAGCATCTTCGACTCCATCGCACATGTCGTTGACTAAACAGTCTCTGATGGCTCTTCGCTCAATCAGAAACTCGGTGCCACGACTCGCCGCCCCCGGCGCAGCAGTGGCATTCCTTCAATAGCTTCCAACGCACGACAAAGCCCTGCCCACGAAGAGCAGAATCCAAACCTTCATTCAAAAAGAATCCGTCGAAGCCGGCCTAGTCTTCGTCCGGTGACGAATCATCCTGGTCGATATCGATCCGCTCACCATCACGCATCACCGAGAGCACACGCCCCACGAACAACTCGTAGTTCGACTCCAGATCAATCCGACGCGAAACCTCGCAATCAAACCAGATCGGGCACCGCGTCAACATCGGCGACCCCGTCACCAGCGTCCGCGTAGGAATCGCCTCGAACGGGTCATCATCAATCGGCTCGATCACGGTCGATACCGCCGTATCATCAAATCGGAATCGGCGAGCGATCATCTTGTCATCAGCCGCGACGACCCCGATCGCAAAAGAGCGAGAATCGCGGATCAACGGATCAATCGCGTGCCCCTTGCGTGCCGCAACACACAACAACGCCGGCGAGTCACAACAACGCTGCACAGAATGCACAATCATCCCCGCACGCTGCCGATCATGAGCCGCCGTCATCAAATAGGTCCCCATCGGGAACATCCCGAGGATCTCAGCAACCAAACTGTCCGTCGTTGAAGGCATCTCTCGATCAATCTCCACCCCATCGGCACCAAACTTGGGCCCATGCTCAAAGATCATCGGCGAGTTTCCCACACGCATTTGTTCAACTTGGGTAAACCGGTATCCCATGCGCAAATTATGCCACAACCCATAACCTCTTGCCACTCAATACCCTCCGATTCATCCCCGCACCACACCCCTCCCCATTCCGCCGCATGGATATCCACATTCATTCCCCAATCTCATTCAGCCAGTTGCATTTAGGGTCGAATTGGGTGATACTTCCATAGATGACCACCACGGAGGCAAACACGAGTGCCCTTTACCGGACAGGCCAATGCCACGATAGATGCCCAGTCGCGCCTCGCGATCCCGGCCAAGTTCCGCAATCGCTGGAACCCGCAAACCGAGGGCAAAACCTGGTACTGCGTGCCGTGGCCAAAGACCGGCGCACTCCGCCTCTACACCGAATCGATGTACGAACAACTCTTCACCGCGGGTCGACGCAACCCCTCGCTGACCCCCGACGAGGAACAAGCAGAACTCGATGTGATTCTCCACTCCGTGACCGAACAAGTGAACATGGACGCCAACAACCGCATCCGCTTGCCCGCATGGCAGGTGCAGACCCTCGCACTCCCCGAGGATGTGATCGTCCTCGGTGCCGGCGACCGGATAGAAATCCGTCCACGCGAACAATGGGAAGCAACCTTCACCGACCGACTCGACAAAATGGCAGCACTCGCTTCCATGCTCGCCAAGCGGGAATCAATCAACTAACCAATGAACTCACCAATGACCAGAACACCCGATCGTGCAGTGTGCCAGGCAGGCACGCTGCCGGTCGATCAAGCAACACCCAACCCCCAGAGCAAAGACGCCAATGGGGAAGGTTTGAACACCGCAGCACCACTGCGGCGACACACGGGGACACCCTCGTTGACATCATGGACTGAGTCGTGACTGGTCCGGGCCCGCAAAGCCCACGCACCACCACGGACGGGGAGCGACGCAAGGAAGCGCCGCTCTAGGAGCACGCCCCCGGCAGGGGGCACCAGCACCGACCCAGCCCACAAAACCAAGCCCGGCTGAACCCACCACCAGCCGGGCTTTTTCATGCGCCACGATCCCGCCCCCGTAGATCTCCGCATTTCTCCCGCACGCCCACGGTTCTCACCGATACAAACCCCATGCATATCTTCGCAGCAACTCTCGCCGCCACCCTCATCACAACCACCCACGCCGCCACCGTCCCCCCCGACTACGGCTACCAGTGGGCCACGATCGGCGATGCGGGGAATCGGCACACGAATGATCAAGAGGCTCCTGGCGTGTTTGGTTTGGGCGGTATCCATGTAGGCGGGGTAGATTACGAGTATCGCATGGCGACCACGGAAGTGACGGTTGGGCAGCACCTTGAGTTCGTCCAAGCATACATGCCGATTTACTTCGCCAACACAGGGGATAATTTTGGAAGGACATCTTTTACTGGTTTGTCGATACGCGCAACACCAGAGATCGCACATATCCGAGGCGATATTTCGGCTCGTGCACCAACGAACATGAGCTGGGAGTACGCAGCCCGGTTCGTGAACTGGCTGCACAACGGCAAGGTCAATGAGGAGTGGGCGTTTGAGACCGGGGTCTACGACACCTCGACCTTCACCCAGAACCCCGATGGCACATGGAACCATCAAGCAACCCACAACCCCGACGCGGATTTCTGGATCCCAACATCGGATGAGTGGGTGAAAGCCGCATATTGGGATCCTGAGAAAAACAACGGCGAAGGCGGATACTGGAGATTCCAGAACAGCTCGAACATCGAGCCGCTCCCGTTTGTCGAGCGGAACAACGCGCTTTTCGCAGAGCCACTGATGGATGTCGGATCGTTTCCCGATGTGCAGAGCCCGTGGGGGATCTTGGACATGGCCGGCGGGCAGTGGGAGTATACAGAAACAATCGCGGGCTCGTTCCCCCGAGATCGTCTTACGGGAGGATCAAATTTTCGGCAAACGACATACGGTGATATTTTCTCAATGGACATTATCGGCTCATTGATTTTGACATCAACTACGTCGTCAAGTGGCGGTTTTCGTTTGGCATCGAGGGTGCCATCACCGGGCGTCTCCCTCTCCTTCCTAACTCTCTGCCTTCTCACTCAACGCCGACGCCCCACTCACTGATACAACGAACCCTCGTGGCGGATCCACCCGTCCTCGTGCCGACCGTCCGGGTCATGATGGGTCCAGTGCATCACCCCGCCGCGATCGTTCCACTCAAACTGCCCGTACACCTCCACGATGTCTATCTCCTCGATCGGCACCCGCGGCGCGAGATCAATATTGTGCGCAATCAGCACCGTCCGCCCCGAACTCAGCTTGATGATAAACCGCTGGTGCCGATCCCCCTCCCGATCATCAGGAAGCACCTTCACCACCACGCCCTTCGCATCCGTCATCACGCCCGACTCCTCGTTGTCAATCGCACGCTCGAGCCGGTCCGATGTCCCAACACCCGCCGACCCGCGCGCACCCCCACGCCCCTCGCCCCGGGCATCCGCCCCCACCGCCACCGCGGGCTCCGTCCCCGCGCTATCGCTGCCCGCATCCGTGATCACGCCCATCTCTCGAAGCACCACCACCACCGCCGCAAGCGCAACCACCATCACCGCCCGCTTCACCTGTTTCTTATTCAGCTTCATCACACCCCCCGATCCATCGCACCGCATCAAAAGAAAAACGCCCGCCGATTGTATCGCGGGCGAGTGTTCAACGCTTCTATCCTTTGTATGCCCTTCGGCTACCCGGCCCGGCGCATCCTCGGGCGGATGCGTCCGCCGACCACGGCACGCGGGTTGGTCGCCAGCATCGACGCCGCACACATCGCACACAACGCCACCCATCGGCTCTGCGTCGCCTGCTCATTGGTAATCCGGACCCGCATGACCCGCCTCATCTTGCGTGAGCAACACGGGCAAATCGCCTTGGGGCGCGAATCCCCCGCCATCAAGGCACAATCCCCCTCGCCCGCAGCCCGGTAGAGCGCGTCTGGGTGATCAATGCCTGTCATCGTTTTCGCGTATTCCATGGGTCCCCATTTCTGTTCTTCGCAGGCAGAACGAGTGTCTGCCCTCTGCATTGTCGTCATTCCGATTTATGACCCTTCAGTTTCAGGCTCGCATTCAACAACGATCATGATTCATCTGGTTCTCGGACGAAGACCAACCAAAAGAGACCCACAATGGTCATATGGATGCCGCTGCATCCCGTTGCAGTCATGAATCTGGTAATGTGGGCGCAATAAAAAACCCGCTGAGATCAGCGGGCTGAGTATATTATGTGCAGATCAGTTGATGTGCAGACGGGCTCTGGTGATTTACCAGTTGCCGCCACCGCCGCCGCCGCCGTAGCCACCACGACCACCGCCACCGCCGCCGCCACGGTTTCCGCCGCCGCCGTAGCCGCCGCCACCACCACCGCCACCGCCGTAACCGCCGCCGCCGCCGGTGCGACGAGGACGCTCTTCGCGTGGGCGTGCTTCGTTAACGACGAGAGCGCGACCATCAAAGTCCTGCCCGTTGAGCTTTTCAATTGCTTCGTGTCCGGCGCCGTCGTCTGCCATCTCTACGAAACCAAAGCCGCGTGAACGCCCGGTTTCCCGATCGTTCATCACGCGTGCGGACTGGACCTCACCGACCTGCGAAAACAGTTCGTTCAGATCCTGGTCATTCATCGAGTACGGGAGATTCCCTACATACAAGTTCAGCATTGCTGTCATCCAAAAGCCCGTGAGTCAAATTCGTGATCGAGAGAGAGAGCCGGGCATCTTCTTCGTCGACTGCTCACCCGGATGGGCGAGCACGCAAGTCTAGACCCGACAACGGTTGAGATACACAATTTCTTTGCGAATCTCATCGCCGGGACACAATTCTTGGGCTCAAAGCCCCCTTATCCGTCTGATTCGGTCGATTCGAGCAGTTCCGCCTTCTCAACCTGCTCATCTGACATCCGCGAAACCTTTTCAATCAGGACCACATCAACGGGCACATTCTGATGCATCCCCTTGCTGGTCACCGCGACTTCGCGGATCTTGTCAACCACTTCCATGCCCTTGACAACCCTGCCGAACACCGCGTATCCCGCGCCGTCACGCTGAGGCATATCAAGCCCGCGGTTGTCCACTACATTGATGAAGAACTGCGAGGTCGCCGAATCAGGGCGTCCGCCTTGGCGTGCCATCGAGATCGAGCCACGCACATTCTTCAGCCCGTTCTTCCACTCGTTGAAGATCCCGTCTTCGACCTTCTTCTGATTCATATCCTTGTCGAATCCGCCGCCCTGGATCATGAAGTTGGACATCACGCGATGGTAGATCGTGCCGTCGTAGAACCCGGACTCGGCGTAGGTCAGGAAGTTGTCGACGGTGATCGGCGCGAGTTCGTTGTCGAGTTGGAGGTAGATATCACCCATGCTCGTTTTCATTTCAAAGTACATGTATCGTTCCTCTTGTGCATCCTCGACGGGCTCGGCGGTTGCGGGCTCGGCTTTTTCTGCTGATTCGGGTTCAACCTGGGCTGCCAGCTGGGCAACGGCAGGATCTGATTTGGTAGGCTGCATCAGGATCGATGCGACAACAATCGCCCCAACCGCTGCAAGCCCAATAAGTGCAAGTTTCATGAAAGAGCTCCTCGGCGTCCGGAGTGGACCGCCTCTGGTCAATTATACGCACCAAATCACGCCCAAGATGCATCGTTTGGTGCTTACACCCCCCGCTGATCTGCGGTAGACTGGGGCATGCATACCCGTGAACGATCGATTCCACGCGCGTTGACCCTGTTTGTGATTCTTTATATGGCGATCTGCTCGATCGCGGCGATCAATCAGGGCAATACTGAGTTTTTGATGTACGGCGTGATGATGGTGGTTTTTATTCTGTGTGTGCTTGCGATCAATATGCGGGTGCATTTCACGCGATCGGCGTTGTGGTTGCTGGCGGTTTGGGGGTGCCTGCATATGTTGGGGGGGACGGTTCCGATTGATCAGCGGTTTGTGATCGGTGAGGGTTCGGCGGTGCTGTATTCGATGCGGCTTCATCCGGATCTGCCCAGATACGACCAGATCACGCATGCGTTTGGATTTTTTAGCGCGACGATCGCGTGCTGGGAAGCGGCTCGGGCGTTGCTTGGTGCCAAACGCGGGTTCGGGCTTTCGGTGGTGGCGGTGCTGATGGGGATGGGGCTCGGGGCCATCAATGAGGTGCTGGAGTTCGGCGCGACGCGGGTAACGGATACCAATGTTGGCGGGTATGTCAACACGGGGTGGGATCTGGTGAGCAACTCGATCGGTGCGATTTGCGCGGGCGTTTGGTGCTTGAACCGGCGGGTGTGATCGCGGGCAACTCAAGCGGGTGCTGGTTTTCGGACGCGCGGGCGGGTTGTGCGATGGATCGGCGAGAGAATGTGGATTCAACCTTGCGGATTGTGGTGGATGGGGCTTGTGTTTCGTCCAATACAACTGGTGAGGTGACGCATGATCAACCACATTGGAAGCACGATTGCAGGGCTCGACTGGGATACCTTCGTTCACACGATGCACGAGGGGTTTGATGGGTCGGGGCAAGCGACGAAGATGGCGATCGGGATCGGGGTGCTGGTGCTTGTTCTGATCAATATCTGGGTTGCGCGTTGGCTGTCGAAGTTCAGTGTCCATCGGGATCGGTAGGTTGAAAGCTTGGGCGGCGGCTTTGCGTTGAGTCTCGGCGTGGGCTGGGGATTCGGGTTTGTCTTTGAAGAGATCCGTGAGCCTCGCGGTTGCGAGGGATTTGGCTTCGGGCGCGAGCAGCGTTCGTCGGGCGGTGTTGATGTGCTCGAAGGCAGCGACGGCTTGCTGATAGGTTTCAGACTCAAGGACTGTCGCGAGCTGGGCGAGTTTGAGGGAATGGAGTTGGCAGAGCTCGAGGGTGGAGATCGAGGGATTGAGGAGGTCTTCGAGGAGTTCGCTGGTCAGTTGTGGCTCATTGGTATTTGTCATGCGGGTATTTTCGCAGGACGGCTTGGCGGCACAAGGGGGAAGTGGACGAGTGCGGGGAGTTTGCGCACGGGGAGGGGGGTTGGGGGTGGTTTTTGGGTTGGGGCCAAGTGCATGGGTTTGTTGTATACTGGTTGGCAGCCTGCGGCAGAGTGCGGCGGGGCACCACCGGTGGAGATCAAGACATGGCGACAACGACACCCGAGCACGACAAACGCGTTGCGGAGATGATCTTTGGGAAGATCTATCCGCTCTATTTGAACCGGCTGGTGAAGAATGGGCGGACGGAGGAAGAACTCGACGAGGTCATCGGGTGGTTGACGGGGTTTGAGCCGCAGGAGATTCAGGATCTGATCGACGAAGAGGTGAGCTTCAAGGAGTTCTTCAAGCGCGCGAAGCTGCATCCCAAGGCGAAGGAGATCAAGGGGGTTGTGTGTGGGTATCGGATCGAGGAGATCACGACGCCGTTGACGCGGAAGTGTCGGCAGATGGAAAAACTGATTGATGAGTTGGCGCGGGGGAGGAAGATGGAGAAGATTTTGCGGGGGTGAGGGGATGATGGGCTGGTGCGGTGGAAGACATGCAGGTGACGGGGACGCCACCAGCATGGCACCCGGCATCAGAGGACTTTGGTTGGGTCTATAAAAAAACACCCCGCGGGGTGTTTGGTGATCGGGGTTGTTGAAGCTTGGTTAGTCTACTTCATCGATGGTGTATTCGATGAGGACACTGGTGACTCGCATTGTGCTGTTTCCGGGCCAGGCTGTGGAAAACACGCCGAGATGGTAATGACCTGCGTAGTTATCCACGGTTTCATACCCCGTTGCAGGAATCGTGTCGGTCAGTACAAGGCTTGGGCCCGAGGAGCTGGATGTATCTTTGTAGAACACGAATGACGAGTCCGAGTTATCGTGTGCGCGGTATCTCAATGAAACTGCGACATCGCCGGCGGCTTCGTCACCAACATAGGCGGTCATCGATTGAAAGACTGCGCCTTGTGGGAGTTGCACAGGAGCAACGAGGGAACCGGAACTGGCTTGGGCTTGGAAAGCCCCACCGTTTGCTGGTGAGACAACGAACTGGATACCTGATGAGGAGTAAAACGCGCTGCCGCTGATGGAGAGCACCTGGGTCTTTGGAGACTTGTATTGGTACCCGTCTGCGTTGATGTTGTTGGCGACTGTCATTTCGTTCTGGACATCAAACACTACGGCTTCGGTGGAGTTTGAAACCAGAATCCATTCTCCAGTCACACCGTTGTAGTAGTGGTACGCATCGATGTTCTCATTTGTTGAATACCCGTAGAAGGGGAGCGAGTTTTCTGGGCCGGACATGTACATCCCGTTAAACGAGCTGTTTGTGCCGTGGACGCCGAAGAATTCTGAGGCGGTGATTGCGTCCGTTCGGTTGATGAATACGCGGTCGTCGCCGTCGCCGTAGGTGATGATTCCGGGGGCTGCGGTCCAGGGGGCGTTGAGCGCTGTATCGGCGGTGGTTGCGTGCTGCGCTTTGGGCGCAGCGGTGATCGGTGAGTTTGGGGTGAGGGTGACGGCGCCGCCGCCGTCGTCGATGGTGACCCGGAGCCAGACATCTTGGGCGCTGAAGATGTCGCCCGGATCGAACTCAAGCTCGAAGAGGCCGTCGACGACGGCGACATTGGTGAAGGTTGAGCCGGTTCCGATGATGGCGCCTCCGACTGCGGCATCGGTGACTTCGAGCGTGATGTCGTAGGTCCCGTTTGCGGGCATGCCGGCGTCGGTGAGTTGACCCTGGTAGGTGAACGGCTCGGCGTTGGCTGCCATCACGCAACTCGCGGCGGCAATCATCGATAGTACGGTCCTGAAATTCATGGATATCCCTCTTTTTGAGTTGGAATGGGTGTTTTTGGAGTCCGACCCATTGTACAGGAATGCCGGGAGGCTGCCAAAGCGAAATCCTGGATATTGGGGGATCGTGGGGATTTTCGCACGGGGATGGCTTGTGCCGGAGGGGGAGGGGTGGGAGATGGAGGGATTTTGGGGGAGGGGTGAGGGGATGATGGGCTGGTGTGGTTGAAGACATGCAGGTGACGGGGGCGCCACCAGCATGGCACCCGGCGGAAGATGGAGACTTAGTCTCCTTCGGGGTGTCGGTTGAGGATTGAGATCCCGAAGGAGCCTAAGAAGGCTCCGTCGGGGCACCCGGCGAACTTGTGATCAGTTATGAGATTGCAGAAGGATCGTGGGGAGAAGATCCTGCTTAAGCTGCGCGTTTGCAGGGCACCCGGCACGTCAATAACTGAGTTGAACTGAGCAAGGCTTCCCCGCTGAATCAACTATTCGACGTGCCATCGGCTTCCCTTCGATACAACTCGCGACTCGACTCTTGGCCGCATTAGGATTTTGCAACAACTCTTGATTCGTGCTATTAATGAGACCATACAGCTCACGGAGCGAATCATTGTAATCGGCTAACAGACCACGCAGATCATCCTCGGCTATCGGATCACCAGACGCTAATCCAAGCAACTCGCCAGCAGCTTGTCTATGCGTGCTGAACACCTGAATCCATCTTTCTTCCAGCGCCCTCATCGTCGAATTTTTCCCAACGAGGTTTTCATCGCTCTCGCGATCCAGCTTCTCTTTGAGTTCGATGATTTCAACATTCAAAATATGCTGTCGATCTTGGAGTAATCTTGCATTCTCCGCAGACCACCCGTGCTCTAGATATGATTGCCCTAGATCTGCTGCACGAACAACCAGCACACCGAGTAAAGCCATTGCGGCACCGGCCAATTTTGGATGGGCCCGAGCAAGATCGACCAATCCTTGCGCCCAACCTGGCAGTTTCGAATATTCATATGTGGACAGCTCTATGTTGCCCGACTCCTTGTACTTGGCAACTACATTTACCACAATAGTAACAACGTTTGAGTCGCGGTTCACGACCTGCAACTCCCCGGGATTGGGGCCGGTGAACATGTCAGGCGTACCTAGTATCGCACCACATCCCGGGCATTGCTCAGAACAGTCAATTACGGAACTGTTCACGCTACCAGAGATATCAAACCCTGAACGTTTTGCATAACCACATTTTTTACAAATCATGATTGGGCAGCCAGCCATACGACCTCCTAATCGACAAATTGCCATCTTGCCTGTTTCCAGGCAAGATGGCGGTTATTAGTAATCAAAGTCTTCGCCGGAGTGTCCTGCTCCGACGGGTTTGTCTTTGATTTCGACGATGGCGGCTTCGGTGGTCAGGAGGAGTCCTGCGATGCTTGCGGCGTTTTGGAGGGCGACGCGTTCGACCTTGGTGGGGACGATGACGCCCATTTTGACGAGGTCGCCGTACTCGTGGGTGAGGGCGTTGTAGCCGAAGGTGTTGTCGTCGGACTCTTCGACCTTACTTGCGATGACCGAGCCGTCGAGGCCGCAGTTGGTTGCGATCTGCTTGACGGGTGCGGTGACCGCGCGGGAGACGATGTCGATGCCGATGCGTTCGTCGCCGGAGGCCTTTATGCGGAGTGCAACGAGTGCTCTGCGTGCGCGGAGGACTGCGGTGCCGCCGCCGGGGAGTACGCCTTCTTCGACGGCTGCACGGCATGCGTGGAGGGCGTCTTCAACGCGTGCTTTCTTTTCTTGCATTTCGACTTCGGTTGCTGCGCCGACATTGACCTGTGCGACGCCGCCGGCGAGTTTGGCGAGGCGTTCTTCGAGTTTCTCTTTGTCGTAGTCGCTCGATGATGCGTCGATCTGGTGACGGATCATGTCGATGCGGCCCTTGATGTCCTTGGATGAGCCGGCACCTTCTACGACGATGGTTGCGTCTTTGGAGATGGTGATTTTTTTGGCTCGTCCGAGTTCGGAGAGTTCGAGTTTTTCGACATCGATGCCGAGTTCATCCATGATGGCGGTGCCGCCGGTGAGGATGGCGATGTCTTGGAGGAGTTCCTTGCGTCGGTCGCCAAAGCCTGGTGCTTTGACGGCGACGATTTTGAGTGTTCCTCGGAGTTTGTTGATGACGAGGGTCGCGAGTGCTTCGGAGTCGATATCCTCTGCGATGATGAGGAGTTGGCTGCCGGATTCGGCGACCTTGCCGAGGATTGGGAGGATTTCCTTGGCGTTGCTGATCTTCTTTTCGTGGATGAGGATGTATGGTTTTTCGAGGACTGCTTCCATGGTTGCGGTGTCGGTGACGAAGTGTGGGGAGAGGTAGCCCTTGTCGAACTGCATGCCTTCGACGAGTTCGACTTCGGTTTCGAGCGACTGTCCTTCTTCGACGGTGATGACGCCGTCTTTGCCGACTTTGTCCATCGCGGTGGCGATGATTTTGCCGATTTCTTCGTCCTGGTTGGCGCTGCAGGTGCCTACCTGTGCGATTTCTTTGGAGGAGGCGATCGGGTTTGACATTTTGTGGAGTTCACCGATGAGTGCGGTGACGGCCATGTCGATGCCTCGTTTGATTTGGTTTGGGTTTGCGCCGGAGGTGATGTTTTTGAGTCCTTCGGCGAAGATTGATTCTGCGTAGATGGTCGCGGTTGTGGTGCCGTCGCCGGCTTCGCGTGAGGACTTGGAAGCGACTTCTTTGACCATCTGTGCGCCCATGTTTTCGTATGGGTCGTCGAGGGTGATTTCTTTGGCTACGGAGACGCCGTCTTTGGTGACGGTTGGTGCGCCGAAGGATTTTTCGAGGATGACGACGCGGCCGGATGGTCCGAGGGTGACCTTGACGGCGTTGGCGAGTTTGGATACACCCTTGAGGATGCGTTCGCGTGCGTCGGTGTTGAATGCGATTTGTTTAGCTGCCATTTTTTGGCTCCTTTGGTTTTTAACAAGAGACGGGCGAGGAGCACATCTCTCTGAGGTTCTTGTATGAAACGGGCTGGAAGCTCGTTCTGCCGGGGATTAGAGGCCGATGCGGATGTATGCGATTCGCTCGGCTTCGATGATGTAGACGCTTTTGCCGTCGGTGACTTTGACGAGTTTGTCGGTCTCTTCGGGTATGAGCATCGCGGACGGGATGGTGAGAACGGATGCGGACTCGTGCATGCCGGTGAGGGCGAAGTGCGCGTTTCGTTCGCCGTTGAGCTCGTTGAGTGCGAGTCTGAGTTGGTCCTGGTTCATCTGGATTGCTTTCTTGGTGTGATGGGCATTTTGCCCGTCACGCATGGCTTTGAAGAGACGGGCTGGAAGCCCGTCCCACCAGATGAGGAGTTAGTCCACGATCGCAAGGACATCGGAGGCGTTGACGATGAGGTATTCGTCGCCTTCGAGCTTGAGTTCGGTGCCGCCCCACTTGCTCAGGATGACGCGGTCGCCGGCGGCGACATCGAGGGCGACGCGTTCGCCCTTGTCGTTGAGGGTGCCGTTGCCGACGGCGAGGACGGTGGCGAACTGTGGTTTTTCGGTGGAGGATTCTGGGAGGAAGATGCCTGCGCTGGTGACGGTTTCTGCTTCGTCGCGTTCGACGAGGATTTTGTCGTGGAGGGGGCGGACGGCGATCTTGGATTTGGTTTTGGTTGCCATGGTTGTATCTCCTGTTTGATCTCTTTTTCAGAGGTTGGATTTATGAATGGTGAGTGGTGATGCTGGTCAGGCGGTGCCGGGCCAGCGTGATTGGTAATGGCGGTCCAGGCATCGGCGGAGGACCATCAACAGTGATTCGAGTTCGTTTTGAGCGTGCGGACGATCGACGACGGCGAAGGCGCCGGCGCGGAGGGCGGCGTTGAGTTCGCGTTGATCGTCGCGGGCGGTGCGGTTTCGTTTGATGACGACGGTCGGCGGGTGGTTTGGCTGGCGGGCGAGGAGTTCGAGGATTCGGATGCCGGATTCTTCGTCGGTGCCGGGTTGATCATCGAGCGGGAGTGCGAGATCGACGACGGCGATATGGATGGGGTTGGAGCGGATGACCTGCTTGGCGGTGGCGGCGGTTTCGGCGATGAGGGACTGAATGCCGAGGGGGGCGAGGAGGGTTGGGAGGCGGTCGACCCACGGGTTGGTCTGCCATCCTGCGCGTGAGAGCAGGAGGTTGAGGCGGCCTTGGGTCGGGCGGCGGTCATCGGGATGGGTCGGCTGGAGCACCATGTGCCAGTATGTATGGCAAAGGGCGTGCCGGTTTGGGGTGAGGGAATTGGGGAGAATTTGGGTGTTGGGTGGTGATTTTGGTGTCAGGGGCGGGGTTTTGGCGGGGAGGGGTGCCAAGTTGGCAGGGGGGAGAAAGCAGCAGAGCGGGAGAGCGGAAGATGGGGAGGGAAAAAGAGGTTCGCAGAGAGGCAGAGAGCGCCGAGGACGCAGAGGAAGAAGGGTGGCTGTTTCTGGGCGGCCCGACGGAGGAGTCTTCGGCTCCTTCGTGATGAGATGGATCAAGAGCCCGAAGGAGCATCGGAATGCTCCCTCGGGCCCCCGGCATACGGCATACGGCTTTGGGGGATGATGATCGGGCTGTCGGTTGATTTCTTGATTGAACTGGCTGGGCGGCGGCGTTACATTGGGTCCATGAGAAATGACAGATTGAGGTATGCTTGGATGGTTCTTGGGCTTGCGGTGCTTGTGGCTTTTAGTTCTTCTGGGTATGGGGGCGGAACCGGGGTGCAGGCCAAGATGCTCCAGTTGGACCGTGAGCGTGTCAAACCGGCGTATCTTGCGGTGGTGGACCTCCGGAATGCAAACAATGATGGGGTGCTGCTGGGGGTTGATCGCAGGGGTGCAGTGACGGAGATTTTGAACACGATCGGTGGCGACAGTGTGGTGCGGAGCGCGGGACGGGCTGGTTTTCTTGTTGGAGATCGGCGAGGGGATCGTGTGATTCATATTGGGATGAACGGGATGATCGAAGGGATCTATCCGTTGGGCCCGGGCGGGACGATCCGCGATGTGCTTTCTATCTCAAGGCGAACGGTCTGGATTACGCGGGCGTTGACGAACACGATCACCGTTCTTGATCTTGTGACGGGGAAGCTCGGCATTGGCACCGACCTGACCGTGGTGCTTGAAGACGAGGCGGTCGCTGATCCCGAGATGATGCACCTGCATGATGGGCTTGTGTATGTACAGTTGCAGCGGCTGAACGATGAACAAAACTTCTCGTTTGCGCTCCAAGGGGCGATAGGCGTGATTGATGTTGCGAGCGGCGCGTTGGTAGACGCCGTCGAAACCGAGGCGGGGGTGCAACCGGTGCGGCTGGTTGGACCAGTGCCGCATCAGAAGATGCATGTGACACCAGATGGATCGGCGTTGCTGGTGAGCGCATCAGGTCCTCGGTTGTACCAGGATGTTACGGGCGGGCTTGAACGGATCGAGATTGCCACGCTTTCGAGCAGCGGGCTTGTCGTGAATGAGGATCTGGGCGACTTTGGAGCGTCTACACCAATCACGGGTGATTTGGGTATTGGGATTTTTCACACGGACATTATCGAGTCATCTCATGTCATCGGGTTCTCTACAAAAACCATGATGCCGGTATCGTCGCTCATCTTCGAGGAGTTGTTTGTGATCATCGAGAGCATCCAATATGACCATGCGAGCGGGCTGATGCTGATGCCTGGATTTGACGGGGCGATGAATGAGTATGATCCTGTCACGGGTATGCGGACTCGGCGTGTTCTCTATGACAACTCGCCGGGGTACATCCGCGACTTTGCGCTCATGCGGCGGTAGGTCGCCATGCTCGGCATTCGCCGGACAAAGATATCACGCTGATCACTGATGGGCGGGCGGTGATTGGATTCGGTGGGCAGCACAGTAAGCCGGCGTATGGTGGTTCATCCTCGGCGACTGAGAACTAGGCTGAACTATTGGAGGCTTCGTCGTTGTAGCCGAGTTTGCGGTTCATTGGGCCGGCGACACGATCGAACTGGTGGAGTTGATCGGGGGTGAGTTGATCGCGCCAGGCTTCATCGAGTTTGATCGATTGTTCATCGGTTCTGAACCTCATCGGGTTGCCTCCGATGTTGTGTGCTTCGATTTTTTTGATTGTGAGCATTTCTGGCTGATAGGTGAGCCCGAGGAAGGCGCATACGCGTTTGAGGGTTGATTCGGGATCGGTGCAGAGTTGTTCATAATGCACGCGGATGATCTGTTGTTCGGGGATGCCGCGTTGGGCGAGCAGCGTTTTGCGGTGGGCTTGTCGCCAGTCTCGTGCTGCGTATTCCATGGAGACGCCTTCGCGTCGGATCTTTGACGCGGTGACGGCGCGTCCATCTCGGATCATGTAGAGGAGGCGGAACTGCTGGGGCGCCTGGAGGTAGAGGAGTTTGAGTCGGCGGGCATCCTTTGTGGAGTCGATGAGCACTCGGGTCTTGGTCACTTTTCGGATGGCGTCGTACCAGGCGACGGCGGTTTCGATGGCTTGCTGATGAGGGCGTGCGAAGGTGCGATTAATCCATCGCGCCATCGGGATCGGGGCTGCGATGAAAGAGGCTTTTTGGAGAAGCGTGGCGAGCTTTCCGATCGAGCCGGGAACGAGCATGATGTCGGTTTCTTGGAGGGGGTTTCGGTCTTTGGGCCAGGCAAGTTTTTGGCGGACTTCTTGTTCGACCTCGAGCCAGAATGGGCATTGTGCGACGGGGACGCCGCAGGTGCATGGTTCGTTGTTTTCGCGTGCGTAGAGGTTGAGCCTGTGAACCTCTCCGACAGATTGGATCTGTGAGTGGGAGTTGAGGAGCAGGTCGATGAGGGTCGAGCCGCTTCTGCCTGAGCCCCCGATGAATAAAATGATCGGTTCTTCGGTCATTGGTTCGATCTTACGCCCTTGAATTGGCAGATTCTCACCGTATGTGGCCAACGAACTCCTCGGTGGATGATGAATAAGTGTTAGAGTGTGGGAACAATGAAGTACCGGCTGAGGGTTGTCTGCGTGTGCTGACGATGTCTGTGTTGCTTCTGGGAGATTGATATGACGACCGCTGCCTGTTCGATGAACTTGAATCCGCTGATTGATGCTGTGAAACCGGGGCCGTTGTATCGGTCTGCGATCGAGGAGGTCGCGGAGTCGGTGGCTCCGGTGATTGCGGAGAACACGAGCTATCAGGATGCGCGGGTGTTTGAGCGGCTGCTGATCCCTGACCGGGTGATTCGGTTTCGTGTTGAATGGGTGAACGATCAGGGTGGGGTCGAGGTGAACTTTGGTTGGCGGATTGAGCACACGAATGTGCTCGGGCCTTACAAGGGCGGGCTGCGGTTTCATCCGAGTGTAACCGAGGATACGCTGCACTTTTTGGCGTATGAGCAGTGCTTCAAGAACGCGTTGACTGGGCAGCCGATCGGCGGGGGCAAGGGCGGATCGAACTTTAATCCCAAGGGCAAGAGCGACAACGAGGTGATGCGGTTTTGTCAGGCGTTTATGCGTGAGTTGCAGCGTCATATTGGGCCGAGCGTGGATGTGCCTGCGGGCGACATCGGCGTGGGCGGGCGTGAGATCGGGTACTTGTATGGGCAGTACATGAAGATCACCAAGCAGCGTGATGGGGTGCTGACGGGCAAGCCTTTGGGGCTCGGCGGGTTGCTTGGGCGGAGTGAGGCGACGGGGTACGGGACGGTGACCTTCGCCGAGGCGATGCTCAAGCATGCGGGCGACACGATTGATGGCAAGCGGGTGATGATTTCTGGGTCGGGCAATGTGGCGTTGTACGCTGCGGAGTTGGCGATGGAGAAAGGCGGGCGTGTGGTCACGATGTCGGACTCGGGTGGGTCGGTCTCGTTTGAGAAGGGGATGACCAGCGAGCAGCTTCGAGAGTTGATTGATTTCAAAGAGGTGCAGCGAGGGCGGCTGAAGGATTGGTCGGGCAAGGGGGTTTCGTACCATCCTGAGGCGAGGCCTTGGTCGTTGGTTGATGCCGATGTGGCGTTGCCATGCGCGACGCAGCATGAGGTGGAGACGGATGACGCGGCGGCACTTGTTGATCGTGGGGTCAAGGTGGTCGCGGAGGGCGCGAACATGCCTTGCACGCATTCGGCGCGGACGGTGTTTCACATGAAGGGCGTGCTCTTTGGGCCCGGCAAGGCGGCCAACGCGGGCGGGGTGGCGACTTCGTGCTTTGAGATGCACCAGAACGCGGCGCATGATTCGTGGACGAAGGATCGCACGATGGACAAGCTGACAGATGTGATGCTGGAAATTCACGAGCAGTGCATCAGCAACGCGCCGATGGTCAACGGGGCTGTTGATTACGGGGTGGGCGCGGATCGTGGCGGGTTTGTGAAGTTGGCGGATGCGATCGTGGCGATGGGTGTGTGAGCGGGACAAGATCCTACCTTGCCGTTCTTGTCAAATCAGGGCACCGGGTATCGTGAAAGAATCTTCTTGTGTGCGCGGCCGTGGTTGCGGTACCATGGCGGCTGGGCATAGATGGAGGTTTGCGATGCGGTCTTACTGGAACAGCATGTTTTATCGTCCGGTTGTTTGTGGGCTGTTTTTGATCGCGGCGATCGATACGGCTGCGTGTGGCACGCTGTTGACTGGCGAGACCGCAGGCGGGGATGCGGATGTGTATGGGGATTATGTGGTTGATCTCGGTGGGCTTGCGGCGCATGGGCTCGCGGGGTCAGCGATGAACCCGGTGTTGAATCTCAGCGGCACTCAGGGCGAGGGGTCGATTCAAGAGCATGTCAGGCTGGCGGGTGTGAGATGGGATGTGGAGATGGCGACGGTTGGGGGCGCGTGGCTTTCTGATCTGCGGCTGGGGCTCACGCTTCGCGCGGGCATGATTGATGAGCATCAGATTTTAATTGGGCCGGCGTTCGGGGATGACTTTGGCGGGAGCGGGTCGTACGCATCGAGCGGGTGGATTGATCTTGTCGCGTTGGGTTTGGATGGGTTGGTCGGCGGGGACAACACCATCCGGGTTGAGGTGTTCGGGGTGTTTGATGATTCGTTGGGTGCGGATGTGGTTTTTCTTGAGGGATCGACGGTCACGCTTGGGCTTCAGGTGCCGGGGGCGGGCGGGGCTGGTGTGCTCATGTTCGGTATGGCGTGGTGCTCGCGGAGACGGCGGGGGTAAACGATGAGCCGCACTCGGGGCAGGGGGCGTCGGGTGGGATCCCGGTGCTTGGGTAGGCGCAGTTGGGGCAGCTTGTGGAGTCGAGCTTGACGCGGATGGCGTACCAGCGGGCGAGGTAGATGAAGCTGGCGAATGCACCGATGATAAAGGCGACGGCGAGCAGGTCGGCTATGATGTTGAAGGGGAGCACATCGTAGCGGACACCCGCTGGCGATTGCATCGCGGCGAGGGTGCCCCAGTTGCGGAGCCTTTGGAACTCGTGCGCGGTGCGTTCGGTGGCGGCTCGGCGTTGGCGGCGTCGAGGATGATCTGCTTGATTTCTGCCCTTGTTGGCTCAATCTCATACCCCCAATAGGTGGTCGATCGCATCTGTGAGTCGCCGGTGGACTGGACCCAGAGGCTGATGAACGAGAACTCGTGGACAGGGCGTTTGCTGATGGCCACGAAGATAACGGAATCGAGTTCGTCGTATGAACTCTTTCCGGTCAGGGCATGTAACTCGTCGTCATAAGCATCCGTGACCACGATGAGCCCGCTCTTTGGCGAGTCGATGATCTCGAAGTTGGCTGGCGATGAGCACCCCCACATCGACACGGGGTTGAAGAAAATCCACCCCACTGCTGCGAGGATGAAGGCGATGAGCCAGAGCTTGGCGGTGGTTTCGTAACGCGCCTTCATGGGTGGCTATACGCAAGGGGGCGTTTGGGGGTTGCCGCGTTCAGGACTGATCGATGCCGGTGGTTTCGCTGGGTGGGGAGAACATATCGAGGATGAGGGTGTCTTCGAGGGCGGTGGCGGCGTGGGGGGCATTGGGCGGGATGACGAGGGTTTCGCCTGCGCCCAGGGTGACCGACTCGGCGGTTGGGTTTTCGGGTGGGCCGAGGTCAAAGCGGACACTGCCGGTGAGGACAACGGCGAACTGTTCGTTGGCGTGGTGGTGCGTGGGGACGGTGAAACCTTTGGAGAGCAGCACGCGGGAGATCATCATGTGTTCGCCGACGATGCGCTGGCGGGCAATGAGCGGCATGGGGTGATCGGTCGGGAGATCGGTCCATGCGACTGGGTGGGCTTTGGGCATGGGATGAGTGTATCACAATTTGAAGAGAGCTGCTGCGCTGGGGGCAGCGAGTAGTGGCATTCTGATACAGAGGGAAGAGAAGCCCGCCACCGTGGCCCTCGCCATAAATGGGAGCGAGAGGATAAAGGAAGGGGAGGATGGTTAGGCGGGGTTGGGAAGTGCGTCGGGGGGAGTATCGGTTTTGCCGTCGGGGGCTTTGTCGGTGTCGGTTGAGCCGTTGGATGCGGCGGGGGTTGAAGGCGGGGATGCGGAGAGGAGATCGGCGACGGTTGAGCGGTTGATGGATTCGCCTCGCATGAGTTTGTGGACCTCGTCGGCGGTGAGGGTCTCGAACTTGAGCAGGGCTTGTGCAACGGATTCGACCGCTTCCCAGTTTTCGGTAAGCATGGATTCGGCTTGCGCGTAGGACTCGTCGACGAGGCGTTTGGTTTCTTCGTCGATGATGCGTGCGGTTTCTTGGGAGTAGTCTTTTTCGGGGACATACATCTCTGCGGTGTCGGCGCCGGTGTAGTTGATGAAGCCGAGGCGTGGGGACATGCCCCACTCGAGTATCATGGCGCGTGCGAGGCGGGTGACCTGCTGGATGTCGGACGATGCGCCCGAGGAGATGTCGTTCATGGCTTTGGATTCGGCGATGCGCCCGCCACAGATGACGCGCATGGTCGCTTGGAGCCATTTGAGGGAGTAGCCCATGCGGTCTTTTTCGGGGAGCGAGAAGGTTGCGCCGCCGGAGTTGCCTCTTGGGATGATGGTGACCTTGTGGAGGGGGTCGGCGTCTTTGAGCAGTGCCTGGAGGACGGCGTGTCCTGCTTCGTGGTAGGCGACGAGGTTGTTTTCGTCTTTTTCGCGGACGCGTGATTTGTTTGAGCGTCCGAACTTGACTTTGTCGCGTGCTTCTTCGAGGTCTTCGTGCTCGATGAAATCTTTATCGAGCATGGTGGCGTTGATTGCGGATTCGTTGATGATCGCGGCGAGGTCTGCGCCGGAGAACATGGGGGTGCCTCGTGCGATTTTTTCCATGTCGACATTGGGGCCGAGTTTGACCTTTTTGGAGTGGACCTTGAGGATCTGGAGCCGTCCGGCGACATCGGGGAGGGGGACGGCGATCTGGCGATCGAAGCGGCCCGGTCGGATGAGTGCGGGGTCGAGGACATCGGGGCGGTTGGTGGCGGCGATGACGATGACGCCGTCGCCCGAGGAGAAGCCGTCCATTTCGACGAGGATGGCGTTGAGTGTTTGTTCTCGTTCGTCGTTTCCGCCGCCGGAGAATCCGCCGCCGCGTCTGCGGCCGATGGCGTCGATTTCATCGAGGAAGATGATGCAGGGCGAGTTGTCCTTTGCTTGTTTGAAGAGGTCTCGTACGCGTGATGCGCCGACGCCGACAAACATTTCGACGAAGTCTGAGCCTGAGATGCTGAAGAAGGGCACATCTGCTTCGCCTGCGATTGCTTTTGCGAGGAGTGTTTTGCCGCAGCCTGGTTGCCCGGAGAGGAGGACACCTCTTGGGATTCGTCCGCCGAGGCGGGTGAATTTTTTGGGGTGCTTGAGGAACTCGATGATCTCGGTGACTTCTTCTTTGGCTTCGTCGATGCCGGCGACATCTTTGAAGGTGATGCCGGTCATTTCTTTGGTCATGGTTTTATGACGGGATTTGCCGAAGGAGCCGATCATGCCCCCCCCGCCGCCGGCGGAGCGCATGCCTCGGATGATAAAGAACCAGATGAGGGCGAAGATGAGGATGAAGGGGCCGAACATGTAGAGGAAGTTGACCCAGCCTGCTGGTGGTTTTTCTTTGATGTTGCCTTGGGTGATTTCGTAGACGCTCTCTGCGATTTTTTCGCGTGAGATGGCGGTGACGGGGAGGCGTACGGAGACGGGTGCGGTGTTGACATCTTCTTGGACGAGTTTGGCGCGGAGTTCGCTCGAGTGCATCACGACTGAATCGATCTCGATCTCGCCGGCTTGGTAGTGCTTGGCGAACTGGTCGAGGGTGATGATTTTGCCGCGTTGTGCGCCGGAGAAGAACATGACGAGGAGAAGGACCAGCATCATGATGACGAAGAATCCGAACATCCCGCGGCCTTGCTTTGGTGCGGGGGCTTTTTCGGGCTGGTTGCCTCCGGGCTTTTGCTCGGTGTTTTTGGGATCTTGATCTTTGGGAGATTCTGTCATGCTGGTCCTTTGGGTCGTTCTTCGATGGGCGTGTGCCCTTGAACTATCGGCCGAATGTCGGGCGATATTCCGTGATTGGTGCCAAGTCGGTGCTTATGGGCGTTTGCGGGGCGGCACGGTGCAGGGTTGTTGTGATTCTAGGTACGCTGATTGCGGAGTGGAAGTTCGGTTACCACCCGGCACGGAGCTCTGAGACGAGATCATGGGCGAGTTCGTCGATCGCGGAGCGTTGCCCGTGTTCGAGGCGTTCGGCGACCCCACGCTGGGGGATAAAGGTGGCGCTGGCGGCGAAGCCATCGCGGGCGACGATGGTGTCGCCGGTGCGGTTGTCGCGGAAATCAAACCGGATGGTGATCTGGACAACCTGCTCTTGGACGAGCCCGGTTTGGGGGCTGTCGGAGAGGACGCTGAGGCGTGTGGTGGTGATCGCGCCGGTGAGGGTGGTGTCTGCGCGGTCTGCGTCGGTGAGCTTCCACGGGGTGCGGCGTTGGATCTGCTTGATGATTGCTTCGGTGAGATCGACCTCGAGCCCGCGGGACATGGTGGAGTTGTCGAAGATCGGTACGGCGATGGTCCGGGTGTCTGCATCGAAGGTGGATTGGAATGAGTATCCCTTGGTCGGGTCGGTCGAGCAGCCTGTGAGCATCGCGGACGCTGCGATCGCGACCCCGAGCAATGCGGGAAAAGCTTTGCGTGGGACTGGGATCATTGATCGGTGCCTTTTGCGGATTGGTCGGCGTCTGAATCGGGATGAGGCTCGGGATTCACTGAGGCGTCCGGATCTGATTGGGTATCTGATTCGGTCTCGGGTTCGGTTTGGGGTTCGCGGGTGATCCAGCCTTTGTCGAGCATGATCTCGGTGGCTTGGCGGGCGGCGTCGGTGACGGGGTGGCGGTTGATCAGGCGGGTGAGGATGAACTTGGCGGAGAAATCATCGTTGGTTTTCATGTACCACTGGGCGGTGTCAAGGACCTGTTGTGCGGCGGATTCATCGATCCAACTCTGGAGCCCTTCGGTGATGCCCGAGCGTTCTGCTTGACCTGGGTAGGCTTTGGTGTATTGCTCGATGAGGAGTTTGGCATCGACGAGCCCGGAGCCGTCGTATCGCGGGCCTTTAAAGCGGGCGATGTGGCATTCGATCTCTCGGAGCATGGCTTCGCGCTGGCGTGTGGACTTGGGGTAGTTTTCGCGGAAGATGGAGTACATTTCGGCGGCGAGTTTGAGCTCGCGTCGGTTGTAGAAGTGATCGGCGAGGTCCATCGCTGCCTGCTCGGCGAGGGCGGAGCCCGGGACGCGTTCTTGGACGCGGATGAGGAGCTCTTCGCCGGTTGGGCGGGCGTTGTCGAGGCGGAGCCCGAGGAACTTGCGGTTGAGCCCGTTGATGTAGAGCATCCCGATTTCGTATTCGAGCTCGACGGCGGTGAGGAAGTAGTCGGAGGAGGAGAAATCTCGGATTACGGTCTCGAGATCGTACAGGGCTTGGTACTCGTCGTTGTTGCGGAGGCGGGCTTCGCCACGGAGGGTGAAGGCCTGGGCGATGTATGGGTTGCGGGAGCGTTTGTTTTTATCGAGCCATGTGCCGAGGTTTTTGGCGGCCTTTCCTGGCTTGCCTTCGGCGATTAGGCGGGAGGCATCGGCCATGACGAATGCATCGGTGCCCGGCTCTGGGGCGGCGGTCTGGTTCCACGAGCCGTCGGGTTTGAGTTGGTACTCAGACTCAGAGGATTGGGCATTGGCGGTGCTGCCCAAGATGGAGGCGAGGAGGACAGCGGACAGCAGGTGTTTGGTGATGCTCATAGCACCCAGAGGATAGCGTATTGGACAGGGCGTGTGGGTCATCAGAGGAGGGAGATTCGGGGGAATCGCGTTTGAGATTGGGTATTCAGAGGGGGCGTTCCGCTGATAGACTGTGGGTATGGACCTTCGGATGATGCAACAGATGATTCTGATCGCGGAGCACAAGCACATGACGCGGGCGGCGCAGGAGCTTGGGGTGACGCAGCCGGCGTTGTCGGCGGCACTGCGCAAGCTCGAAGATGAGATCGGGACTGAGCTGTTTCATCGCACCGGGCATGGGGTCGAGGAGACCGAGGCCGGGCGGGTGTTTATTGAGCATGCCAAGGCCACCATCAGGGCGGCGGAGCAGGCACGGGAGGCGGTGCGGGCGCTTGTTGGGTTGGAGACGGGGTCGATCAAGGTCGGCGCGGGGGCGACGGCGACGGGGTATCTGTTGCCTCGGGCGATCCAGGCGGTGCGGGATGAGTATCCGGGATTGCGGTTTTCGATCCGTGAGGCCGGGAGCAGCGCGGTTGCTCAGGGGGTTGTTTCTGGGGAGTTGGATCTGGGGATTGTGACGCTGCCGGTGGAGCATCCACGGGGTGAAGAGTTGATGGTGGTCCATGAGATCGCGGATGAGTTGTTGATGATCGTGCCCAGCGGGCATCGGCTCGATGGGCGGAAGACTTTTCGGTGGGCCGACCTGGAGGGCGAGGCGGTAATCGCGTTTGAGGCGGGGTCTGCGGTGCGGGGGATTCTTGATGGTGCGGCGTTGGCGCACGGGGTGACGCTTGAGGTGGTGATGGAGCTGCGGTCGATCGAGGCGATTGTGCAGATGGTTCGTGCGGGGATCGGGGTTGGGTTTGTGAGCCGGTATGGGCTCGGCGAGGGCGACGGGATCCGGTGCAAGGATGGCGGGCTGACACGGACACTCGGGGTTGTGCGGCGGCGGGACCGGTTCTTGAGCCATGCGGCGGGGGCGTTTGAGCGGGCGCTTTTGGCTGGATCGGAAACGGGGTGAGCGGTGGATTACGAACGGTTCTACAAATCATTCGCAAGGGCTATTCGCCCGGAACAGTACCTGAGTATGTACGAACTCTGTGATAGTATGTGGGTGGATAATCTGCGCGATCAGATCGCTGAGAGCATGGGTGAGTCTTCCGATTCATCGTGGAGTTTGATGGGGAATGAAGAGGCGGTCTGGTCTTTGGCGATTTGCTCGCCCTGGTCCCTTCGTTCGCAGCAACAGAAGGCGCAGGCAAACATTGCAGGGTGCTGGCTTTTTTCGTTTCTCCAAGAAGGACCAAGATGCGTCTGGCCCTGCCGATATCTCCCTCTCGCGCTTGGTGAGCAGGGCGTGGAGTTCATGGAGCGCCATGTGCCTGACGAGGATTGGGATGAGTTTGTTCACGCGATCGATGAGTTTGCGATCGAGTTCGCGATCTATGGAGAGCAGCATGATGCGCTTCGATTTTTGAATCTTGCGAAACTCTACGACCGTCGAGGAACGGTGACACGAGAAGGGGATGGCTCGTTGAAGTCCGAAGAGAGCGAGCGGTGGGCGGAGATTCTCGGGCGCTCGCGGGGCGCCATGCCGTGAGCGGCATCCACCTTGCGTATCGGGATATGGTCGAGCAGGTTTCGATCTGCTGTTTGCACTAGAATGGAGCATGGCGTTGTCTCATCGGATGTTGTTTCTTCGTAAGTTTCTTCGGCACGGGACGCGGATCGCGTCGGTGACGCCTTCGAGTCGGTGGATGTGTCGGCAGCTTGCTCGGGGGGTTGATCCTGCCAGGCCTCAGCGGATATTGGAGCTTGGGGCGGGGACCGGGGTGGTGACGCGGGAGATTGAATCGCGGATGCATGCGGAATCGACGCTGGTGTCGTATGAGCGGGACGAGGACTTTGTTGAGGTGCTGCGGTCGAGTACGAAGCGGGCGGAGATCCGGGGCGTCGGGGTGGAGACGCTGGAGACAACGGAGCCGGACGGGTTGTTTGATGTGGTGGTTTCGGGGTTGCCGGTGCCGAGTTTTTCGGAGGAGCTCCGCGGGGCGTTGTTTCGTGGGATTCGCAGGCATGCGCCGCGGGCGAGTTATGCGCAGCTGACGGAGATCCCGCTGGTGTACAAGCCGATTTATGCGCGTGAGTTTTCGCATGTGCGGTTTGTGGCGGTGCCTTTGAATATCCCGCCCGGCGGGGTGTATCACTGCCGGGACTTGATTGCGGGTTGACAACGGCTGATGGCTATTGATATCAGAAATTTTTCATCAATAATTCTGATTGAAGTTCTAAAATTCATTGATTTGATTCATGAACTAGTCGGGCCGATACTGTGTGTAGACCTCAACTCAAGGAGCACACCATGACCAGCGACCCGTTCAATGCAAGAGAATCACTCGACATCAACAATGAAACCTACTCGTACATCCGGCTGGCGGCGTTGCAGGAGGCGGGGCTTGGTGATATTTCCAAGATGCCGTATTCGATCAGGGTTTTGCTCGAGGCGATGGTGCGGAACCATGATGAGTTCATCGTGACACAGGACGACATTAAGGGGCTTGCGGCGTACAACGCGAAGGGTGTGAAATCGGTGGAGATGCCGTTCATGCCTGGGCGTGTGGTGCTTCAGGACTTTACCGGGGTGCCTTGTGTGGTGGACCTGGCGGCGATGCGTGACGCGATGAAGAACCTCGGCGGGGACGCGGCGGCGATCAACCCGGCGGTGGCGTGTGATCTGGTGATTGACCATTCGGTGCAGGTGGATGACTTTGCGAGCTTTGTGGCGTTGACGGTGAATGCGGAGAAGGAGTTCAGCCGCAACAACGAGCGGTACACCTTCCTCAAATGGGGGCAGGAGAGCCTGGATAACTTCCGCGCGGTGCCGCCGGCAACGGGGATTGTTCACCAGGTGAACCTTGAGTACCTTGCTCGTGGGTGCTTGGTGAAGAATGTTGACGGGGCGGGCTGGGTCTACCCGGATTCGCTGGTGGGAACGGATAGCCACACAACGATGATCAATGGCGTGGGTGTGCTCGGATGGGGGGTTGGCGGGATTGAGGCTGAGGCGGTGATGTGTGGGCAGCCGGTGTATATGCTGACGCCCGAGGTTGTTGGGTTCAAGCTCAAGGGCAGGCTGCCCGAGGGCGCGACGGCGACCGACATGGTGCTGACCGTGACCGAGATGCTCCGGGCGCATGGCGTGGTTGAGAAGTTTGTCGAGTTCTTCGGCGACGGGATGGAGCAGTTGAGCATTCCTGATCGCGCGACCATCGCGAACATGGCGCCTGAATACGGGGCGACCTGTGGGTTCTTCCCGATTGATGCCAAGACGATCGAGTTCTTCCGGTTTACCGGGAAGACGGAGGAAGAATGCGCTTTGACCGAAGCATGGGCGAAGGCGTCTGGGTTCTTCTGGACCGCTGATTCGCCGGATCCGGAGTTTGGTGCGGTGCTTGAGTTGGATCTTTCGACGGTGAAGCCCTGTGTCGCGGGGCCGAAGCGTCCGCAGGATCGGATCGATCTGGATTCGTTGCACACGGCGTTCGCCGAGATGCTTGTGCGTCCGATGGGGCCGCAAGGTCTTGGGATTGATCCGGCGGATATCGGCAAGAGCGTGAAGATCACGCATACCGCAGAATCGCATCCGTCGGAAGTGGGTATGCAGTCCGAGTTGCGGCATGGGTCGATCGTCATCGCGGCGATTACATCGTGCACGAATACATCGAATCCGAATGTGCTTGTGGCGGCGGGCTTGGTTGCACGCAAGGCGCGGGCGCTTGGGTTGAACCGCAAGCCTTGGGTGAAGACCTCGCTGGCACCTGGTTCAAAGGTGGTGACGGAGTATCTGGATAAAGCGAGCTTGACGGATGATTTGAATGCGGTTGGGTTCAACACGGTTGGGTATGGGTGCACGACTTGCATCGGTAACTCTGGACCGTTGCCGAGCGAGATTGAGAACGGGATCAAGGAGGGCGGGCTGGCGGTCGCTTCGATCTTGTCTGGGAACCGAAACTTTGAGGGGCGTATCCATCCGGATATCAAGGGCAACTTCCTTGCGAGCCCCCCGCTGGTGGTTGCGTACGCGTTGGCCGGGCGGATTGATGTGGATGTGTACAACGAGCCGTTGTGCCAGACACCGGACGGCAAGGATGTGTACCTGCGGGACATCTGGCCGACGAATGAAGAGGTGCAGCAAACGGTTTCATCGTGTGTCACGACCGAGCAGTTTGTCGAGAAGTACAGCGCGGTGTACACAGAGAATGACGAATGGAACGCGGTTCCGGTTTCGCAGAGCGATCTGTTCCCGTGGGAAGATAAGTCGACATACATCCAGAACCCGCCGTTCTTTGAGGGCATGACCGAGGAGGCACCCGGGTTCAGCAAGATCGCCGATGCGCGGGTGTTGTGCTTGCTTGCGGATTCGGTGACGACGGATCACATCTCGCCGGCGGGTCGCATTGAGCCTGAGACACCGGCGGGGCAGTACCTGATCAACGCGGGGGTTGCGGTGAGCAACTTCAACTCGTTCGGTTCGCGGCGGGGCAATGACCGGGTGATGACGCGCGGGACATTCGCCAATGTGCGTGTGAAGAACCAGATCGCGGCGGACCCGATCACGGGCGAGCAGCCCGAGGGCGGGTGGACGCGGAACTTCACGAAGGGCACCGATCTTGCCTCAGCGCCTGTGGAGTACATCTATGACGCGGCGATGGATTACAAGAAGGCCGGGACGACGCTGGTGGTGATCGCGGGCAAGGATTACGGGATGGGTTCATCGCGCGACTGGGCGGCGAAGGGGACGCTTTTGCTCGGGGTGAAGGCTGTGATCGCCGAGAGCTTTGAGCGGATCCACCGGAGCAACCTGGTGTTCATGGGCGTATTGCCTGTGGTGTTCAAGGATGGTGATACGGCGAAGAAGCTCGGGATTCAGGGCGACGAGACCTTTGATGTGATGATGCCTGCGGATCTTTCGCCGAGGTGCGAGGTGCCGGTGCGAGCGACGCGTCCTGACGGGAGCAGCTTTGAGTTTGTGACGATGTGCCGGGTGGATACGCCTGTGGAGATCGAGTATTTCCGCAATGGCGGGATCTTGCATACGGTGATCCGCAAGAAGCTGAATGAGGCGAAGCAGTTGGCGTAACGATCCGAGTTCGCAATGATTATAAGAACGGCGTTATGCCGTTATTTTGTATCTATAGTTCCTCCATGAACAGTAACGACACAGTCATTTTTTACCGATCTCCGAGTACACTTTTGGTGCTCTCTGTGATTGGGTTGGTGCTCTTTATGATGTTCGACCTGCTTGGAGTGCCAGTTGGCATCATCGGCATGTACGGTACGGGCGTGCTCGGCGAGGGGGCACGAGATCAGGATCTGGTTGATCTTTCGTTCATTCTCCGGTTGCTCTCTTGGCTCGGTCAGATGGCGCTGTTTATCTACACTCCGATCTGCTTTTGTATGCTGATGTATCGATGTGCGAAGAATGCGCGGGCGATCGGGTTTCATGGGTTCAAATATGAAGCTGGATGGGTCGTCGGTTGGTTCTTTATCCCTCTCGCGTACCTATGGATGCCGTATAAGGCTGTCGGCGAAGTTTGGAAATCAAGCCTCGACCCCGCGGATGACCCTCTGGAGAGCGATTGGTGGTATCTCAAGAATGGGATCCTGTTTAACGCGTGGTGGGCGAGTTGGGTGGTTGGCACCCTGTTGACCAATATCTCTTCGCGGATGTCGAGATCGACATCAACCGTTGAACAACTCGGGATGATTCTGACCCCGTTTGGGGCGCTGCTGCAAGTTGCAGCCGGCGGGCTTTGCATTATGATGATTTTCAAGCTCACTAAGAGACAAGACTGCCAGGCGAGGCGAGTATTCACGC
The DNA here is from genome assembly GCA_029260265.1 of Phycisphaerales bacterium. Lineage (GTDB taxonomy): Bacteria > Planctomycetota > Phycisphaerae > Phycisphaerales > UBA1924 > UBA1924. The sequence goes on along the minus strand of JAJDDO010000024.1, from coordinate 333,891 downwards.
GGGATGCCATTATTGAGAACGAGGCACCTCATGGGGATTGATCAGCGAATTTCGACGGGCAATGCGTGGGAGAAGCGGTATGGGTATTCGCGGGCGGTGCGGTCGGGGGATCTGATCTTTCTTACCGGTACGGTCTCGATGAACGAGAATGCGTCGGCGTTTGTGCCTGATGATGGGTATGCACAAACTACGCGGTGCCTGGAGATCATCGAGCGGGCGGTTGTCGATCTCGGCGGCGGGCGCACCGACATCGTGCGGACGCGGATGTATGTGACGGATATCACGCGGGCGGATGAGTTTGGGCGGGCGCACAGGGCGTTCTTTGGCGAGCATGCCCCGGCGTTGACCATGGTCGGGGTGTCGGCGTTGATCGAGCCGGGGTTTCTGGTTGAGATCGAAGCCGACGCGGTGCGGGCGGAACGGTAATCAGCGTTTGCGGAGCACGACGAGCTTTTTCGCAGGCGATGCGGTCTGCGGATCGATAGAGAGAAACTATGCCTGATTGGAAAGCCAAACTTATTGAGATGATCCCTGAGGAGAGGGCGGAGTGGCAGGACGAGTCCTCGATCTACCTCGCATTCGGGACTGTTGGCTGGCTTGTCGAGCACGCCGCCAAGAACGGAAATGAGGACATGCTCCGGCAGTGCTTCGATTTCGCGCAGTGGTGCTTCGATCAAGACGCGAAAGATCTGTGGAATGCTGCGGGTGTGTCGTTCTATGAGCACCTCGCCGACAACAAGGATGTCGAGTTGATCGTGCATCAGTATGTGAAACGATCAACCTTTCTCAAGGCACGCGAGTTGCTTGTTTTCATGGGTCATTCCGAGGCCGTGAAGCGGATTACTCAACGATACCAATGATTGGAGAACCCAATGTCAGATTACAACAGCGAGAAGAATCGGTTTGTGTGGGTGGATATCCAGGTGAATGATCTTGATCGGGCGTGTGCCTTCTACGCGGGCGTGCTCGGGTGCGGGGTGACTAAAGAATCATTCGATGGGCTTGCGTTTGCGATTCTCGATCATGAGGACGGCAACGGCGGGTGCTTGGTGCCAAGGGCTGAGGGCGGCAAGCCGGTGGGCAATGGGATCACGGTGTATCTGAATGTCGATGGGCGGATCAAAGAGGCGTGTAAGCTTGTCGAGGAGTTGGGCGGGAAGGTGACGATGGCGGCGCACGCGATCGGGCCGCACGGGTTTCGGGCGTTGATTGAGGATTCTGAGGGGAACGCGTTTGCGTTGCATTCGAATACGGATGCGTGAGGTGTCGCCAAGGCACGGCTGCGCCGAGGATGGCAAAGCGCAGAGAAAAGCCGCTTCCAGATGGACGCGGCTTCTTGCATATTGAAATGTTGTACAAGCTTAGACGGTGAGGAACTCTTCGCCTGGGGACCAGTTGCAGGGGACGAGCTCGTCGGACTGGACGGCGGCGATCACGCGGAGGGCTTCATCGACGGAACGACCAACCGCGAGCGGGTTGACATTGACCCACTGGACGACGCCGTTGGGATCGACGAGGAAGGTTGCGCGGTAGCAGACGCCTTCGTCTTCGGTGGTGATGCCGAGGTCGTTGGCGAGTTTGGCGGCGGCGAGCAGCGGGTAGGGGAGCTTGGCGAGCTGGGGGTGTGAGTTGCGCCATGCGAGGTGGGAGAACTCGTTGTCTGTGGACGCACCGAAGAGATCAACGCCGAGGGCATCGAAGTCTTTGGTGCGGTTGCCGAACTCGACGAGCTCGGTTGGGCAGACGAATGTGAAGTCCTTTGGATAGAAGAGGAAGAGCGACCAGCGGTCGGGGTTGTCTGTTGAGTTGATGGGCTTGAGGTCGGTTGGTTCGTTGCCGACGCAGGCTTTACAGGTCCAGTTCGGGAAGTTTTGTCCGGTACAGAGCATGGTGTGATTCCTTTGTTTTAGAACGGTTCTAAATCTTAGGCGGGCTTGTTTCGCATTCCAACTTGGGTTGTGCGAATCGGTGCAAGAACCTTGGCGGCGAGCTTTGTATACTGGTTGCGTGCCGATTGATTCCCAAACATCTGTTGCTGAAGAGGTGCTCCGGCTTTGGGGGTATGACGCGCTGCGTCCGATGCAAGAGCAGGCGATTGGATGCGGGATTGAGCACCGTGATTGTCTGACGGTGCTGCCGACGGGCGGGGGCAAGAGCTTGTGTTATCAGGTGCCGCCGCTGTTGACGAAGAAGGTCACGATTGTGATTTCGCCATTGATTGCGTTGATGCGTGATCAGGTGCGTGGGCTTGAGTTGCTCGGGTATAAAGCGGCGGCGATGCATTCTGGGATTGATTATGAAGAATCGACGGACATCGCGAAGCAGTTGCTGACGGGGGATCTTGATCTGGTGTTCGCAGCGCCCGAGCGGGTGATGACCGCGGCGTTCAAGACGCTGATCGGATTGCTCTGCGATCATGATCGGCTGGGGAATATTGCGATTGATGAGGCGCATTGTATTTCGCAATGGGGGCATGATTTCCGCCCGGAGTATCGGCGGATCGCGGAGCTCCGCAGGGTTGCGCCGGGCGTAGCGATGCAGGCATTTACCGCGACGGCGACGCCGAGGGTTCGTGAGGACATAGTCAAGCAGCTGCGGCTGCAGGATCCGGAGATCATGGTGGGCGTGTTTGACCGCCCGAACCTGACCTACCGGATTCAATCACGCGAGCAGGCGGCGGCGCAGATTCAGTACGCGGTCGAACGGCATCGTGCGGCGGGCGATGGCGGCGGGACGATCGTGTATTGCCTGAGCCGCAAGGATACGGAGAAGATCGCCGAGGAACTCCGTGGGCTTGGGCTGGATGCCGATGCGTATCACGCGGGGTTGGATGTATCGAAACGGCACAGGATCGAGCAGGCGTTCAGCAACGAGACGCTCGATATTGTGGTTGCGACGGTTGCGTTTGGGATGGGGATCGATCGGAGCAATGTGCGGCTGGTTGTGCATGCCTCGATGCCTAAATCAATCGAGGCGTATCAGCAGGAGACCGGGCGTGCGGGGCGTGACGGGCTTGATGCGGAGTGCTTGCTGCTGTATTCACCAAGCGACGGTGGGCGATGGGAGAGATTGATCGAACGGAGCGCGGAGGAGGCGGGCAGCGACCCGAGTGCGCAGATCCAGCTTGTGCGGGAGATGCGCCGGTTTGTTGCGTCCTTTTCTTGTCGGCATGCGTTCTTGAGCGAGCACTTTGGGCAGGAGTACACGCCGCCCGAAGGCAAGGAAGATTGCGGGGCGTGCGATGTGTGCCTCGGCGAGACCGCGGTCGAGGAAGACGCCAAGCGGATCGGGCAGATTATTCTCTCCGCGGTTGCTCGGACAGGCGAACGGTTCGGGGCGGCGCATATCTGCGATGTTGTTCGCGGCGGCAATGGGCAAAAAATGAAGGGATACGGGCACGACACCCTCGCGGTTCATGGGTTGCTTGAGACCCGGCGCAGGGCGGAGGTGATGTCGTTTATTGATCAGCTGATCGCGGCCGAGGCGCTCACGCGGGTGGTTGAAGATCGGTTTGAGACGCTGGCGTTTGGGGAATGCGGTATCAGCGTGATGAAGGGAATCGATACCGTTCAGCTCGCCAAGCCGATCGGGACCGGATCTGAAAAGAGTGAGCGAAATCGGCGAACGAGGGCATCGCGTGTGATTGATGGACGCCCGATGAGCGAAGAGGAACGCGCGCTGTTTGAGTCGCTGCGGGCATTGCGGATGTCGATCGCCAAGGAGCGCGGGATTCCGCCTTACATTGTTTTCAATGATTCGTCGCTTCGGGATATGGTATTCAATCGTCCAACCAGCAGGCATGAGATGCTTTCTATCAAGGGAGTCGGGCAGGCCAAGCTTGATTCGTTTGGTGACGAGTTCTTGGCGGTGATCACTGGCATGGAGACACGCGGGGACAGCGATGATTGAACAAGCGGAGATCATCGCTGTTGAACCAGAGCGTGTGTACCCGCTTCGGCAGCAGGTGCTTCGCTCTGGGCAGCCGATGGATTGTGTCGTCAACCCCGGAGACGATCACCCTGAGAGCATCCATGTCGCGGCCATCATCGACAACGAGGTTGTTGGGGTCATGTCGATCATGCCTGATGAGCAGCCCGGCGTGGCGGGGTTGGCGTGGCGGATCCGCGGGATGGCGACGGCACCGGATTTTCGCGGATGCGGGATCGGCAGGCTGATGATTGAGTTTGGAATCACTCGGGCGATGAACACCCGGCGGGCAGATGTGTGGTGCAATGCGCGCGAGGTTGCCTTTGGGTTTTATGAGAAGCATGGGTTTATCAGGGTCGGCGGGCTGTTCGATATCGAAGGCATCGGTGTGCACAGCGTGATGGTGCTTACGGCTCGGTAGGCGGCGGCGATAGCTTTGCTTTTTTGTTCGCCCTGCGGAGCCCGGCTTTCATGTTGATGATCTCGACGAGAATGGCGAAGACCATTGCAAAGTAGACATACCCGCGTGGGAAATGCTCGCCGATGCCTTCGGCGACGAGCAGCATGCCGATGAGTACAAGGAACGAGAGTGCGAGGGTTTTCATCGTCGGGTGGTTATTAACAAACCGTGCGATCACGCCGGCGAAGATAAGCATGACGGCGATCGAGATGATGACTGCGGTGGCCATGATCCAGTAGTTTGGGGTCATGCCAACGGCGGTGATTACTGAATCGAGCGAAAAAACGAGATCGAGCAGGAGCACTTGGGTGAGCACCGAGGCGACCGAGACCGCGGCCTTCTTCATCTTGATGCCGCGTTTGATTTCGGGATCGGGTACTTCGGCGATGCCCTGCTCGACATGATCAATGAGGTGGTGGATCTCGAGGGTTGCTTTGGCGATCAGGAAGAGCCCGCCGCAGATGAGCAGGATGGATTTGCCGGTGATTGGGCGATCCATGACGGTGAAGAGGGGTTCGGTGAGTTGAACGATCTGGTATGCAAGCCCGAGCAGGACCAGCCGCATGACCATGGCGAGCAGAAGCCCGGTGTTGCGGACCCTGGCTTGCTTTTCTTTGGGCAGTTTGTTGGCGAGGATCGCGATGAAGACGACATTGTCGATGCCGAGCACGATCTCGAGGACGGTGAGCGTGATGAGAGCCGTCACGCCGGCTGCGGAGAAGAACAGGACTGGTTCGAGGGCGGCCGCGTTTTCTGCGAGGGCGAGTGTCAGCATGGTTTAGTGGTCTTCGTCATGGCGAGGATCGGGCGCGAGCGGCGCGTGATCTGCTGCGTTCGGGGTTGCGGGTGACAAGGCCGCCGCGTTGCGTGCGCCCTCGATCAGCGGTTGGGCGAACACCAAGAGGAGAACGACGCAGCCGGCGGAAATCACACCGGCGATTTTTCGCGAGACGAACGGCGAAGCGGTGACGGTTGATACTGAGTCACCCGGTGAATCAAGGTAGGCAGCGGCGATCAGCCCGAGGTAGTACCACGCGGCGATCGCGGAGTTGATGCCGAGGACGACCACTAGCCCGATATTGCCCGAGGAAACACCGGAGCTGAAGAGCCCAAACTTGCCGATGAACCCGAGCAGAGGTGGGAACCCGAGCATGGAGAGCGTGCAGATCACCAAGACCCAGCCAAGGGCGGGGTAGGATTTGCAGAGCCCGCGGATGTCGTCGATATCGTCGGCTTCTTGACCGTTGCGTTTTTCGATTGCGGAGAGCACGGCGAAGACACCCGTGGTCATCACGCCGTAGCAGAGCAGGTAGAAGAGCACCGCGGCGATGCCGTTGCGCCAGAACGGGTCACCGGATTGTCCGGGGCCTGCGATGAGCCCGACCATCATGTATCCAGAATGAGCGATTGATGAGTAGGCGAGCATTCGTTTGACGGAGCGTTGGATCAGCGCAAGCGCGTTGCCGAGGGTCATGGTGAATGCGGCGATGATCCAGAGCAGCGCGTTGATCTCGCCCGGCAAGCCGAGCTCGGCGTGCCACCCGACGGTGGCGAGCAGGAGGATCATCGCGATGAAGCCGGCGGTCTTGGGGACGAAGGCAAGCATGGCCGAGACAGGAGATGCTGCGCCTTGGTACACATCGGGCGTGTAAAAATGCATCGGGAAGGCGGCGATCTTGAAGCAGATGCCGAGCAACGCAACGAGCATTCCCATCATGCCGATCGAGCTGATGCCGTTGGTTGCAAAGTGTTGTGCGATCCCGGCGAGGTTGGTTGTTCCGGTGGCGCCGTAGAGCATGGCGAACCCGTAGAGGAAGGTCGCAGCACCCAATGCTCCGAGGAAGAAGTACTTGACGCCGGCTTCGCGGCTCTTGTGCTCTTTGGTGGAGATGGTGACCATGATGTAGGTCGGCAGCGAGGTGAGCTCGAGGGCGAGGAACATCCAGATCAGATCATCAGCAGACACCGTCAGCATCAGCCCGGTGAGCGAAAACAAGAAGAAGGCATAGAACTCGCCTCGGTTGGAGTTGATCGGGTTGAACTTGAGCCCGCGGTCGACATCGGTCTCAATGTCCCGGTCTACGGTGCCCGAGAGCAGCAAGAGGAGCAAGAGCCCCACCATCGCGATGATGACCTTGGTGTAGGGGATCAATGCTGGGAAGAGTGTGCCGACGGCATCTGGGGTCGCGGTCGCGGCGCCTGCTGCGGCGATGAGCCCGATGCCGCAGATCCAGGGTGTGAACTGGCGGACCGCTCGCTGCGGCCACTGCCCGGTGATCATCACGATGCAGGTGGTGATGAAGAGCAGGATCTCGGGGACGATGAGGGCGAGTTTCTCGCTCATGGGTTGGCCCCTTCTGCGATGATGTTGAAATCGGTCTGCTCATTCGATGCGTTCATGGATTCGACCGAATGCTCGACGAGATTGACCGTCGCGTTGACCGGTTTTTCGATCGCGTCCAGGAGGATTGTCGGCTGGAGCCCGAAGAACAGACAACCGGCAGTGAGCGGGACGAGCGAGGTGATCTCGCGGGCGGTGAGGTCTTTGGGGATCGGATCGCCGTGATGCCCGTGGTCTTTGGGTTCGACGAGCGGGCCGAAGCAGATTTTTCCGACCATGTAGAGCAGATACATCGCGGCGATGACCATGCCCGTGCCGGCGAAGACCGCGAACCATGGTCCGAGCGTTGAACCCCACGCGCCTGGCTCACCGGCGGCGGACCAGGCGGCATCGGACTGGAAGGCGGAGATGAGGCAGAGCACCTCGGAGGGGAACCCGTTGAGACCGGGCAGCCCGACCGATGCCATCGCGAAAAACACCATGAATGTTGCCCAGACGGGCATCTTGGATGCGAGCCCGGCGACCTGGCGCATGTCTCGGGTGTGGTAGCGTTCGTACATGAACCCGATCATGAGGAAGAGCCCGCCGGTGGAGAGCCCGTGCGAGAGCATGTAAAGGATCGAGCCGCTGAACCCGGAGACATTGAGCGCAGCGAGCCCGAGCACACAGAACCCGAGGTGAGAGACGGATGAATACGCAACGAGTTTCTTGATATCGGTTTGGACCCAGCAGATCAGCCCGGCGTAGATGATGCCGATGATCGCGAGCACCGCGATCGCAGGGGCGTATTCATAGAAGGCGTTGGGCGCCAGCGGGATGGCGAATCGGTAGATGCCGTAAGTGCCGAGTTTGAGCAGGACACCGGCGAGGATCACCGAGCCGGCGGTCGGCGCTTCAGTGTGCGCAAGCGGGAGCCAGGTGTGGAACGGGAAGAGCGGGACCTTGACCGCAAAGCCGGCGAGCAACGCGGCGAGCACCCAGGTCTGTTCGGTCAGGCTCATGGCACCGGCGTGGTGTGTGAGTGTTGCGATATCGAGTGTCCAGACGCCGGTCTGGGTCGAGACAAAGTACACGACATAGACCATGCCGGCGAGGGTCATCATCGAGCCGGTAAAGGTGTAGAGAAAGAACTTCATGCTCGCCGCGACGCGGTTGGTCGAGCCGAATACGCGGATGAGGATGAACATCGGCAGCAGCGTGAACTCGAAGAAGATATAGAACAACAACAGGTCACGAGATGCGAACACCCCCACCATTGCCGCCTGCAGCACCATCAACCAGGCGTAGTACATCTTGCGGTTCTCGATGATGGCCCGCTTGGACGCGAGCACCACGATCGGGCCAAGCAGCACGCTGAGCGCGATCAGAAGCATTGCGACCGAGTCGACACCGATGGATAGATTCAATCCCAGATCGGGCAGCCAAGAGAGCGACCACGCGAACTGGTACTGATCGCCATGAGACCAATCGAACGATGCGAGCAGCCCGAGCATGGGCAGCACCGTGATGAGGCTGGTGATTAGTGCGATTTTGTAGGCGTTCTTGGGCTTGCCTACGAATGCGATCAGCAGTGCTGCAAGGATCGGCAGATCCATGAGCAGCCCGAGTTGTATGACTTCCATGCTCATGCCGCACCTCCTGCACGCAGAACGACCACTATCACAACAACGAGCAGGATGACGACGCCTCCGGCCATGTTGACTGCGTAGCCCTGGAGCACGCCGGATTGGCTCGGGCGTATGACCCAAGCGAATAGGCGAGGCAGGAATCCAAACAGATTCACAAGCCCATCAACAAGCAGTTTGTCGAGCCAGTGAAGCACATGCGAGAATACACGCAGCGGGGCAACCAATATGGCGTGGTAGATCTCGTCAACATACCACTTATTCTCGGCCATCTTGGGGATGGGACCAAACCTGCGGGCGACGGCGTCCATGCGGCACTTGGCGGCTTCGGTGCGTCCACCGATGAACAAGCCCTGCCAACCCTTAGGCCCGTGGAAGAATGCGGCGACGAGGACGCCGAAGATCCCACCGATGCCGGTGATCAGGATCATCGCGGTGTGCGCATCCATGCCGAAGACGGCCTTGGGTGCTTTGAAGCCAACCGGTCCATCGACCGCGTGGGCGGTGCCCTCGGCGGCATGGTGTGCCTGCTCGACATAGGGCGAGTGGAAGTAGGCGGTTGAGTCGTGGACCATCGAGCCGACCCAGCCGTGGTGTTCGGCTTTGTCGATGTATGCCAGCGAGATCGCTGCGATGGATGCGAATGCGAGCACCGCGAGCACCACATTGACGGCCCACCCCGGGGCGTGCGGGTGGAAGCCGCTGGAGTGGTGATCGCCGTGCTGCCCGGCGTCGTGGTTGTGTTCTTCGCCGTGGGCATGATCATCATGGTCGTGATGCTCATTGCCCGGTTCGGCGTGCTGCGGGCCGACAAAGACGCGGAAGTAGACACGGAAGGTATAGTACGCCGTCAGGATCGCGGTCACGATCAGCAGCCACCCGATGATCGAATAGCCCGGTGTGACAAATGCTTCGGCGATGATCATGTCTTTGGAGTAGAACCCGCTGGTGATGTACGGCAGACCGGCGAGGTTCATGCACCCAATCAGCATCGTGACGCCGACGATGCCCCAGCCTTTCATCCACGCGACCCCTGAGAGCTTGCGGAGATCGAGCTGCCCGGCGAAGCCGTGCATGACCGCACCGCAGGCAAGGAAGAGCAACGCCTTGAAGAAGGCATGCGTCAGCACATGGAACGCGGCACCGGTGGTGGTGAGCAAACCAAGCCCGGCGAACATGTACCCGAGTTGGGACACGGTCGAGTACGCCATGATGCGTTTGATATCGAACTGGGCCATGCCGATGGTCGCGGCGAGCACCGCGGTGATCGTGCCGATCCACGCGACTGTTGGCAGGGCGAACTCAGACACAAGGAAAACCGGGTACATACGGGCGATGAGGTACACGCCCGCGGTCACCATCGTGGCGGCGTGAATGAGCGCCGAAACCGGGGTCGGCCCCTCCATCGCGTCGGGCAGCCAGACATACAACGGGAACTGGGCGGACTTGCCGAACGCGCCGATCATCAGCAGCAGAGCAATCCACTGGGCTTGGCCCGGGATGGCTGAGAAGTTGCCGACCGAGGCGTCGGCGACATAGCCCATAAGTTTTTCATTGCTGAACAGCTCGGCGAACTCGAGCGTGCCGAAGTGCACGAAGGTCAGGTAGATCCCGAGCGCGAGCCCGAGGTCGCCGATGCGGTTGACGATGAATGCTTTTTTCGCGGCGGCAACCGCGGATGGTTTTTTGTAGAAGTACCCGATCAGCAGGTACGAGCACAGCCCCACGCCCTCCCAACCGAGGTAGAGCATGAGCAGGTTGTCGCCCATGACGAGGCAGGACATGGAAAACACAAACAATCCGAAGGCCGAGAAGAATCGGCAATAACCAGTGCCGATGTCGTTGGACATGTACTCGCTGGCGTACAACGCGATCAGCGTCGCCAGCCCGGTGACAAAGAGCATCCAGAGGATGGTCAGTTTATCGACATAGAAGGAGAAATCGGCGATCATCGACTTGTCGCCAAAGTGGACCTGGATCCAATCGAACGCATGGACGGTGTACGGAGAGCCGTCGTAGCTGAGGAACATGCTCAGGGTGGTTGCAAAGGCAACCGCGAGCAAACCAACGGTTGTCCATGCGGGGAGCTTGGACTTGTTGCCGATGGCTGCGTAGATCGCGTTGAGCACGAATCCGAGCAGGGGCAGGAAGGGGATCAGCAAGACCCACGCGGGGCCGTGTCCGACTTCCCCGACCGCGTGGGCGGTCGTTGCGGCTGCGTGCGGGTCGGCAGCAGCCGGATCGGACAACGCCACCATCGGATTGGTCAGCGTCGAGAGCAAAGTGGTCAACTGGGGAGTCAGCTGGATCATCCGTTGAGTTCCTTCCACGCCTCGGCGCTGAGCGTTTCACGGTGCCGGAAGAGCAGCACGACCAGCGCCAGTGCCATCGCGGCTTCTGCAGCAGCAACACACAACACAAAGATGACAAAGGTTTGCCCATCAGCGCCGAGGTGGTGACGCCCAAAGGCGATCAACGCAAGCCCTGCGCCCTGGAACATCAGCTCGGTGCACAAGAACATGATGATCATGTTCTTGCGGGTTACAAAGCCCACCAGCCCGATGACGAACATCGCGGCGGAAACAAACAGGTAGTGCGCCAGCATCGAATCACCCAGCGGGGCGGGGAACGATTGCTGCGCCAAGACCAAGGCAGAATCAATCATGACCGGTCTCCTGTCGAGTTGTCGAGCCCGAGCGTTCTCGCGTGCGAGGCTTTGAGCTGTTCTTCAAACTCGGTGTGCTTGCGGGCGAGGACCGTCGCGCCGAGCATCGCCATCAGCAAGATGATGCCCGCGATCTCGATGGTCATCGGATGATCGTGCATGAGGTTGAAGCCAAGCCGATCGAGGTTGGTCGCTTCGAGGTGATCGCCCCACTGCTCGTGGTCGATCATGCGGGTGGTGCCCAGATCGACATTCTCGATGACGATGGTGCCCGCGGAGGCATCGAGCGCTGCGGTGCCGTCGTCAAGGCGCAGCACGCGTTCGTCGGCTTCGAGCAGCCCGGCGCGTTTGAGCTTGAGGTCAACTTTTTTAGGTAGATTCGCGAGCACCCCGTTGAGTGCGGTGCGATCGTTGCCCGCGGGGTGGACCTCTCCGACGCCGCGGAACATCGCGGTGGTGAGGATCCCGAGCAGGATGAACGCGATCGCAGCGGCGAGCACAGGCTCGCGGGAGACTGCGTCGGTTTCGTCGATCAGCTCTTCTTGTGTGCTCGACGGCGCCTGCGTGGCGAGCATGATGACAAAGAGGTAGGTAATCAGGATCGCGCCGGCGTAGATAATGACCAACGCGAAGGCCATGAACTCGGCGCTGAGCAGCAGGTACATCCCGCAGCTGGCGATGATGGTGAGGATGAAGTACAGCGCCGAATACACCGGGCGTGGATGCGTGATCATGCGGACCGACGCGCCGAGCCCGAGCGCCGCGAAAGGATAAAAGAAGTAGTTTGGCAGACCACCCGAGCCAGACGCCTTGAGCCCGAGTGCGAGCGCTGCGAGCCCGGCGGCTGCAGCGAAAACCACCCCGCCGGTGATCTGGAGTTTGGTGTCTCTTCTGGGGAGTGCCATCGCGACGCCGAGCCCACCAAGGGCACACACGACATACAGGGCAATCGGACTGATAATTTGTTCCACCGTGCGCCTTCCGAAAAGGGAGAGCCAATCGGACCGAAAAACACCCGCTGGTTGATTGCCACGAGGGGCCCCAGCGACCACGCGGACACCGCCCCTATAAAGAAGCAACACCCGTGGTCTGGAGGATAGTTCACCCTGCGCATTGCTTCAACTCGATCGGGCAACTCTCTGCGCCCAAAAACCCGCGCCGCACGCACGCAACCCCCGATCCGCCATGCCGATTGATCAAGCTCACGCAGCGGAGCATCCGTTGAACAGGGGTCTACGGGCCAATGAAATCAGCACGGCCCCGAACCCGATCTTATTCCGAACATTGATCGTGTGCTGACCGACCGAGCAAGAAAATGCACGCGGTGAAATTTTTCATTCGTATAATCCCGAAATACTGTCAGCATCAGGACATGGGTGAGCGTATTGACTACGGGCGATCTCTCTGATCCTGTGCCCATTCTCACTGAAGGAGCAGCCATGAACATGCCTAGGAAACGATCAACTCTCCGTACCCTCGGGGTTGCTGCGGGTGCAGCAACCCTGCTCTCGATGAGCGGGTGCAACAACGCGGGCCAGGGGCTCTTTTCCGGGGCGGCACTCGGCGCGACAACGGGGCTGATTCTTGGGTCGATGACCGGGGAAGCCGGCGAGGGGGCGGCTGCGGGCGCGGTAATCGGCGCTCTTGGTGGTGCGATCATCGGCGATCAGAACGAACGCAATGCCCGGAACCACGGGCATCGTCCCCGCTACGAATCTCGTCGCTCTGGGCATTACGGATACGGGCACGATCGCCCGTGGTGGGAATCGGACGGTTACTGCGACTGATCGGACAAGCATGCGCCTACGGTTGGGCTATGCCTGACGCAACATTGCTTGAAGTCTTTGAATCACCCACCGAATCGGCGTTCGTGATCGAACACCTCGCCGAGGAGTTTACCTCGGTGTGCCCCAAAACCGGGCACCCGGACTTCGGCGAGGTCACCCTCCGCTATGAGCCCAAGCCCGTGTCCGCTGGTGGAAACTGTGTCGAGCTCAAGAGCCTCAAGCTCTACTACCACTCGTTCCGTTCCGAGGGGATTTTCTACGAAGCGGTGACGAATCAGATCCGAGATGATCTTGTGAAGCTCATGCAGCCGGTCTGGCTGCAGATTATCACCGACTGGCGTGGTCGAGGCGGAATCAAGTCCGTCATCCACGCCGACTGGGGCGATGTGCCCTCTCATTACCGCGGAAAATAACAACTCACTCGTGAGAATCGGCCCGAAATCCGGGTTTGTTTTTATGGATAATCCTGGCGTGTGCCTCGGATCATCAGGTCGCAGAAATGCACGCCTGCGGGTTGTGAGCACACAAACGCGATGCCTCGGGCGATGTCATTGGGTTCGAGGACGGGGCTGTATTTGTCCATCAGTTGGCCAAACTTGGATTCGTCGTACCCGGCGACCTGCTGGAACTCTGATTTCACAATTCCCGGCTCGATCAGCGTCACGCGGACACCCTTTGGTCCGATCTCTCTTCGCGCCGCTTCGGCGAGCGAGTTGACCGCGAACTTGGTCGAGCCGTACATAGAACTGAACGGCGAGATGTGCCTCCCAACCGTTGATCCGAGCACGACCAGATCAGCAGCTTTGGTCGGCCACACGCGAGATTCCTGGAGAGCGACCAGCCCGAGCCCGGCTTTGCGGATCAGGAGGGCCGCCCCGAGCAGGTTCGTCCGGACCATTTCTTCCCATTCGTTGACATCCGATGTCATGACCGAGCCGTTGAGACCCCGCCCCGCGTTGACCACGACCAGATCTGGCTGAACGCCGAAGTGATCGGCTGCGGATTGGAGCATCGAGTCCACGACCGATTCATCCGCAGCATCGCCCGGCGCGAAGATTGCACGCGTTTTGCCATTAAACTGCCCGAATTGGGTGTTGATCTCCTCGCTGAGCGTTTGGAGCTTGGAAGCTCTGCGGGCGTTGAGCACGACCCCAGCGCCGTGCGAAGCGAGATGCTGAGCGATTGCCCGACCGATACCCGCGCTTGCGCCCGTAATGACCGCGATTCGTCCTTCGAGTGACCTATTCTCTGACATTCTTCGACCCTCCGTACAATCGTTCTCGTATTCCTCAGTGTACACACCCAAGAACCCCGATAAGATCACCCTATGACACCACGCACAGCAACCATCGTCCGCTCGCACACGCTCCTTGCGATCCTGATCGGCTCGACCCTTTTGTCCGCTGGCGGATGCCAAGCCATCCGTGAACGCCGCGAGGCGAGGGCTCAGGAAAAACAAGAGCGGAAGGCCCAGTCGCAGAGCGAATGGATGGAGAGCCAGCCGATTACCAACGATCCCGTTGTGCCCGCTGCTCAGCCTGCCAATCCAGATCACTCCGGCGAGCAGACCGCGATCATCGACGAACGCCCATCCAAAGGCGAGGGCACGCCCACCATCACACTCGTTGATGAAGGCACCAAACCAAGATTCAATCCCGAGACACGCGAAGAGCGATCGTTGGCCAATGCGGTCGAGTTCCGTTCGAACGGTGATCTGGTCGCGGCACTCGCCGAGCTCGAACGGGCGATCGCCTACAACCCGCGTTTCACCCGCGCGTTTGTCGAAGCGGGCGATATCTATATGGAGCTGGCGCAGTTTGATCTCGCCGAACGCCAGTATGCTGCGGCGGTCCGCGCGGAACCTCGAAGCTTCCTCGCTCAATATCGGCACGCGGTGGTCCTTCATCAGATCGGGCAGCTTGATGAATCCAAGCGTGCCTACCTCCGCGCGTTGTCGATCCGACCAGCAGATTTCAACGCCAACCTCGGTGTTTCGATCGTTCAGCTTGAGATGGGCAAGGGCTCGCAGGCGTTGCCTTATGCACAGCGTGCAACCCGCAACGACCCATCGAGCGGGCAGGCAAGGCTGCACCTTGCCAATGTGCTCGCTGCACTTGATCAGCACAGCGACGCGGTGATCGAATACCAGCAGGCGGCCGAGCTGATCGACGCCCCCACTGCCGGGCTGCTGCTCAATATGTCCGAGTCATTGAACCAGCTCAAGCGGTACGCCGAGATGGTCGGCGCGCTCGAGCAGCTGGTGAGAATTGACCCGACCGCGATCGCGTATGAGCGTCTGGGTTCGGGGCAGTTCCGGCTCAAGCAATACGATGAGGCGCTCGAGGCGTTTACTTCGTCCTCGCAATACGACGACAAGCATTACCCTGCGCTCAACGGCGTGGCGGTGTGCGAGTTGAACAACTACCTCTGGTCGGGCAAGGTCGACGGTTCGGCACGCCAGCGGGCGATCGCAGCGATGCGTTCAAGCCTGCGGATCGAGCGGAAACAACCCAAAATCGTCGAACTGCTCCGCAGATACTCGAAGCCGAGCAGCCAGGAAGCGTCCGGCTCGTGAGTGGCCCACCCGATCGCGGGGCGATCGGACGCTGACGGGGTGGATACCCGGCGCAGGGCCACTACCATACCCGCTATGGCACCACCCAAAAATATAATGCAGACCCAGCAGAGCTCGAAGGTTCATATCCCCAACATGCTCACCCTCGCGCGGGTCTTTCTCGCGATGGTCTTTGTCGCCCTGCTCTCTGTGGTCCGCTCAAGAACCCTGAGCAGCTCGCCGAGCCCGAGCGATCGGCTCGGGGATCTCGCGCATGATTCGACGATCATCCTCATTATCGCCACCGCGGTGTTTGTCATCGCGGCCCTGACCGATGCGCTCGATGGGCATCTCGCACGCAAGTTTGATGCGATCACCAAGTTCGGGCGGATCATGGATCCGTTTGCGGACAAGATCCTCGTGCTCGGCGCGTTTGTGATGCTCGCCGGTCCTGGGTTCACCTCGACGATCCCCGGACAGGGCTCGATGCAGATCAGCGCGGTGTCCGGGTGGATGGTTGTTGCGTTGATCGCCCGCGAGTTGCTCGTCACCACCATCCGCGGCG
Organism: Phycisphaerales bacterium; assembly: GCA_029260265.1. Classification (GTDB taxonomy): domain Bacteria; phylum Planctomycetota; class Phycisphaerae; order Phycisphaerales; family UBA1924; genus UBA1924. The sequence continues at coordinate 317,967 of JAJDDO010000024.1, read as the reverse complement.
TGTACGAGGGCGAAGGGGTGGATTTTTCCGCCATCAAAATCGGCAAGCTGAAGATGATCCTGCAATCGGTGTGTGTGCCCGTGGTGCTGCTGCTTGTTGCCCTCGGGCACCCGGTCGCGGATTCATCTGAGCGAACGGTGATCTTGCTGCTCGTCTGGGCGACCGTGATTGTCACGATCCTTTCGATCTTCCCATATATCGGGCGGGCGGCCAAGCACACAATTGATACCAACGCGAAGATGCTCGAAGTCATGCGAGGCAAGAAGCCCCGCAAGCCGACGCATGGAACCAAGTCCGGCGTCAAGGCACGCCCGAAGGCTTCCAGTGGTGGGCAAGGCAAGAGAAAATAGAACCACACACCGATCCAACCATGGTCGGCAAACCAGAAGGGTACACCATGAACACCATGAGCGCAGGCGTTGAATGGATGCTGACAACCGCCGGGCTCGGACACCGCAAGCCGGCGTCTGGTACATGGGGTTCGATCCCACCGGTGATCGTTGCCGGCGTGATGATCGTGGCGGGAGTTGGGCCCGGCGATGCGTACGGGTGGATCTACTACCTCGTGCTTGGGCTTGTGCTCGTCGTGTATTCTGGAGCATGCATCGTCTATGGCGTTGATGCCGAGGCCAAGTGGTCCAAGGACCCCGGGCAGGTTGTCGCCGACGAGACCGCGGGGCAGTGCATCACGCTGATGATGATCCCGGTTGCGCTTGTGGGCACGACGATATCGACCGTTATGACGCTGCTCGGATGCTTCCTGCTGTTTCGCGCGTTTGACATCCTCAAGCCTTGGCCGGCGGGTGCGATGCAGAAGATCGCGGGCGGATGGGGCATCCTGCTTGATGATCTGATCGCCGGTCTTATGGGCGGAGTGGTGGTTCTTCTCGGCGCGGTACTGTTTTTCTAATCCGTGTTTCTGAATGAATCAACTGACCGGTTTAGTTCCATGTGTTGTTTTTGCGGTTTGTATCCGGCAGGATTTCATCTGGATCAAGCACGATGCTTCGGATTTTTCGCCCCTTGGTTCTCACCACCGAACGCCAACGATCGCTCGCGTGCCAGATCGAGACGGGCTCTTTGATCCGCTCGGTTGATCCGTTCTCATAGACGATGAGCATCTCGACGGGCATGACCATCTCGCCTCGGTTCTCGATCGCGACCACCGCGCCATCTTCGACGCGGATGACCTTGGAGATCGCCTGATCGAGCGTCGCCGGTTCCATGAACCATCCACGCCAGAACCAGTCGAGGTCCATCCCGGCGCTGTCGCTGATGGTGCGGAAGAAATCACTCGGCTGCGGGTGCTTGAACACCCACCGATTGACATAGCTCCGCATAGCCACATCGAACCGTTCTTGGCCGACAATGAACTCGCGGAGCAGGTACAACCCAAGCCCCGGCTTGCGATACGCGAGCCGCCCGGTCCATCTTGGCCAGATCTTGTCTGGTGCGGTCATCACTGGCTGGGAATGCACCGCTGCTGCGATCTGGGCGGTTTGCTCGAGCGCCCGCTTCACATCGGGTTCGTTGCCAGACCACGCGGCGCGTGAGTAGAGGTTGAGAAAGGTGTTGAACCCTTCATCTTGCCACATGTATCGGCGTTCATCTGAACCCACGAACATGGGGAACCACGCATGCCCGATCTCGTGATCGGTCACGCCGAACATCCCGTCAGGATTGGTGCGGCTGCCGCAGAAGATGATCCCGGGATACTCCATCCCGCCCTCGGGTCCGTTGATGTTGGACATCACCGGATACTGGTAGGGATAGAGAAAATCTGAGTAGAACTCGATGGAATGCTTGATCGCCCGCGAAGACCCCCCATCCTCATGCGTGCTCATCCATGCGGTTGCTTCTTTGGGGTAAAAGGATTGGCAAAGCACAGTCTTGGGGTTGCCATCGGTGTCTGAGATGTTGGCTGCGCACGCATCCCAGATAAATGCATCGGATGCTGCCCACGCGAAGGTCCGCGCGTTGTCGATATGGAATCGCCAGGTTTTGGCACCATTCGCCGCCGGAGACTGATCGGTGCCCGCTTCCTCTGGAGTGATGATCCAGACTGGCTCGTCGGATTGCATTGCCTGCGCGATCCGAGCTCGGCGTTGCTCACTGAGCACCTCGCCCGGGTTGGTCAGCTTGCCCGAGCCCGCAACGACGAAGGTATCCGGAGCGGTGATGGAGACATCGTACGAACCAAAGTTGGTGTAGAACTCGCCCGTGCCGAGGTACGGCATCGTGTTCCACCCGTTGACATCGTCGTACATGCACACATGCGGGAACCATTGGGCGAGCTCGAAGATCTTGCCATCCTCAACCGTCTCGGCGCCCATCCGACGCAGGTGAGGCGGGATCGCAAACTCGTAGCTCATCTCGAACTCAAAGATCGAGTGTGGGCTGATCGGATTTTTCAATGTGACCCTCCCGAGCGTGTCGTACACCTTCATCTCGAGAGGGTTGCCCGCTGAGGAGATGGTGACGCCCTGGTACCCTCCGTCAAACTCATCTTCGAGCACCTTCATCACGCCGCCGGGCGTGCGTGAGCGTGAGCCTTCGGATGTTGTGGTGAAGAGGTTTTGTTCGAGCTGCATCCAGAGGTAGTCGAGCTCGTGAGGAGAGTTGTTCCAGTACATCACGCGCATCGTCACCTGCACCGATTCGTTCTCGGGATTAAGGGTGGCATCGATGCGGTAATCCGCCCGCTGCTGCCAGTAGCCCGGGCCCGGCGCTCCTGAGCCGAGGCGTTGGTCGTTGGGCGATGGATAGTCAATGGGTTCGAAGATCGAATGCTCGGACGCGCCGCCGCCCCTTCGGAACCCTTCATCAACAGCGCCGACCTTGGTTGCATCTCCGAGCCTGGATTGGCGAGCGCCCGTGCCTGTCGTGGAGCATCCAAGAAGAAAAACGCCCGCCAACGCGAGCCCGATGCGTGTGATGTGTGCAAGTTTCATCCGGTCTCCATCTACCCTCTTCATCAAACTTCGAGGGCGTACGATAGCCGGTTTTGGGTCATCATGCGGAGATCACGGGCAGATGCCTACGCATCGGGATCTCCCAGCGTTCACACGCGGCGATCGAGCAGCCGGTATTGCACCGCCTCGGCGATGTGCTCAGCGAGCACCGATTTCTCTCCCTGGATATCCGCAATGGTTCGCGCAACACGCCTCACCTTGTCGTACGCCCGTGCGCTGAGCCCGAGTTGGGTCATTGCCTGTTCGAGCAGCAGCTTGGCCTTGTCGTCGAGCACCATCATGACATCGAGCTGACGCCCGGATAAACGGGCGTTGGGCGTGGTGCCCTGCCTCGGATGAGAGAACGCACGCGCTTGCAGGACCTGATCACGCATCATCGCGGTGGTGGTCCCGGTTTTGGCCTGCGAGAGCTCTCGCCAAGGGACGGCGGGCGCTTCGACATGCAGATCGACCCGGTCGAGCAGCGGGCCCGAGATCCTCGACAGGTACCGATCCATCTCACGCTGACCGATCTCGCCGGGCGCGACATCGCCCCTTGGCGTCGGGTTCATCGCGGCAACGAACATAAACGAGGCCGGGAACTTCACCGAACCATGCGCACGCGCGATCGTGACCACATGGTCTTCGAGTGGCTGGCGGAGGGTTTCGAGCACCGGTCGAGAGAACTCGGGCAACTCATCGAGGAACAAGACCCCGTGGTGGGCGAGTGAGATTTCCCCCGCGCGAGGCACCGCCCCGCCGCCGACGATCGCGGGGCTGCTCGCGGTGTGGTGTGGGGATCGCACAGGGCGCACCCGCACGAGCCCCTCTTTGGGATCGAGCTCGCCGACACTCGAATAAATCCGCGTCACCTCGATCGCCTGCTCGACCGTGAGCGGCGGGAGAATCCCGGGCAGCGCCTTGGCCATCATGGTTTTGCCTGTGCCGGCGGGTCCGAGCATGACGATGTTGTGCCCGCCGGCCGCTGCGATCACGAACGCCCGCTTGACGGACTCCTGTCCTTTGATCTCGGCAAAGTCGATCGGCGCGGTTCCGGATGCCAGCAACGCCTCGACATCTACCGGCGGGCAAGGCTCGAGCGGCAACTCGCCGTTGACCAGCCCGACCACCTCGGCAAGCGTCGATACCCCGAACACCCGAACGCCCTCCACCACCGAGGCTTCGGGCGCATTCTGGATCGGCACGACCACCGCATCGAGCCCCATCGACAGCGCAAGATCCGCCATCGCGATCGCGCCCTTGATCGGGCGGACGCGCCCGTCGAGCGCGAGTTCGCCGGCGAACAACGCCCGGCGTGGATCGAGCCCGACCGATTCATCTTCGCAGAGATCCCCACCAGCATTCGCAATCCCCACCGGGGCACGATGGTGGATGACCCCTTGGGCTGCAAGCAGCCCGACCGCGATGGGCAGGTCGTACATCGGGCCTTCTTTGCGGACATCCGCCGGTGCGAGGTTGATCAGCGTTCGCCCCTGAGGCATCGGGTACCCGGCGTTGGCGACCGCGGCGCGGACCCGCTCGAGCGATTCACGCACCGCGGCGTCGGGCAGCCCAACAATCAACTCACGCTGGAGCTGGGCATCGTCGAGGTCGACCTCGATCTCGCAGGGCGAGGCATCGACTCCTTGAAGAATGAAGCTATGAATCTTTGGCAACATGCCGACAGTATACCAAACAAACAAGAAGGTTTGGGCTGTGTTTGGAATAAATTTCACCCTTTTCTTGGCTTGGTTCGAATGAAGATTTCTGTGGTATCTTCGATGGTTTGGTCGATAGACGCTTGATATGGCACAATCTGTACGCAACAAGAAATCGTCCCGTCCATACCGAGTCAAGGACCGGAAGAACCCGGCTTCGGAAACGCAGATCCTCGCGGCGCGTGTGGGTTGGATTGCGCTCGGGGTTCTTTGGGTGTTTGTCTTTGCCGGGCTGGTGAGCTTTGATGCGGGCGATGCGCCGAGCCATGCGGTCTGGCCGAGCAACGAGAAGGCATCGAACTGGACCGGTCCGATCGGTGCCCATGTTGCCTACGCCCTGCTGAAGGTCTTTGGAATCGGGATCGTTGTGCCCATGATATTCACCGGGACGCTGTTGACCCTCCGCATCATTGCCCGGCCCATGACCCAGCCGATCGTGCGCGGGTTTGGGGTGTTGATACTGACCGCAGCTGTTTGCGTTGCGCTCAACGCGGTGTTCCCCAACGCCGGTGCGCTTCCTGGTTTGCTCGGCGGGACCCTGGGGCTCGTTGGCGCGGCGGAGATGCTGCCGCGCTTTGCCATGGGCGGGACCCTGCTCTGGGTGGGCATGTTTGTGACGATCGGGCTTCTGGTTTCGTGTGACCGGTATCTCTGGACGGTGCCGATGGCGATCTGGGCACGGATCAACCCGGCGCTTGCAAGGACGGGCACGACTGCGGGCGAGTTCGCGGGGCAGACCGCATCGCGCCTGAATGCATCAACGACCACCGCGTCGACCCACTCGAGGCGTGCGGGCTCGGGGTTGCTCGCGGGGCTGACGGGGATGCTCCGCAAGGCCAAGCCTGTGCGGTATGTCCGCGCCAACGATATTGACAACGAGCTGGTTGAGCTCAAGCCAGAGCAGCCGACGCCCAAGCAACGCAAGCCCAAGCGTGTGGTCCGCCCGGTGCCGATGCCCGCCGACGAGATCGAAGAAGACGAGGACGAGGTCGGCGCTCCGCAGGTGTTCAACCGCGATGACCTCAAGGCCAAGATCGCCAAACTCCCCGTTCGCTTCGCGCAAGACAACAAGCAGCTGGCAACCGACGATGATCTGGCGGACTTCCAGAACGCGATGGACCTCAAAGGGTACAGGTTCCCGGGGATGGACCTGCTCGAAGAGCCCGAGATTGGGTTCAATGAGCGGCTCGAATCGCTTGTCCGTGGGCAGGCGGAGGCGTTGGAATCGTCGCTGCAAGAATACAAGATCAACGGCGAGGTGGTGGACATCGAATCCGGGCCCGCGATCACGCTGTACCACATCCGGCTCGCGCCAGGCACAAAGGTCGCGCAGATCAACGCGATCGAGAGCGACCTGGCGCGTTCGCTCAAGGCGGTCAACATCCGCGTGGTCGCCAACATGGAGGGGCGTGACACCATCGGCGTCGAGGTGCCCAACCCGACCAAGGAACGCGTGCGGCTCAAGGAGTTGATGTCCAACCATGACCGTTTCCGCGACATGAAGCTGCCGATGTTCTTGGGCAAGGACGCCGCGGGCGAGCCTCTGATTTCCGATCTCACCAAGATGCCTCATATGCTTATCGCGGGCACCACCGGCTCGGGTAAATCGGTGTGTATGAACACGATCATTATGTCGTTCCTGTACACCAAGAAGCCCAACGAGCTCAAGCTGGTGCTGGTCGATCCAAAGATGGTCGAGATGTCGCAGTTCAAGGACATCCCGCACCTGATGTGCCCGGTGGTGACCGAGATGCCCAAGGCCGCGGCGATTTTGGAATGGGCGGTGACCAAGATGGACGAGCGGTACGAGCTGCTCGCCAGCGCGGGCTGCCGCGATATCGCAGGGTACAACGAGCTTGAATGGGACGAGCTGAAGGAGCGGCTCGAAATCGAGACCGACGAGCAGGCGATCCGGATCCCGAAGAAGCTGCCGTACATGGTGTTCATTATTGACGAGCTCGCAGACCTGATGATGACCAACAAAGAGGTCGAGGGTGCAATCATCCGCATCGCGCAGAAGGCGCGTGCGGTTGGTATCCATCTGATTCTGGCGACGCAGCGGCCGCAGGCCAATGTGGTGACGGGGTTGATCAAGTCGAACATGCCTTGCCGCATCGCTTTCAAGGTTGCCTCGGGCATGGACTCTCGGATTGTGCTTGATCAGAAGGGTGGCGAGTTGCTGCTCGGGCAGGGCGATATGCTGCACCTCTCGCCGTCGAGCACCGAGCTCAGCCGAGCGCAGGGCACGCTTGTTGATGACAAGGAGATCCGGCGGGTGGTCAAGTTCCTCAAGACCATATCGACCCAGAACTTCGAGCGTTCGCTGGTGCAGATGAAATCTGATGGTGATCCTGACGAAGAGCGGCTGTACCTTTCAGACAACAACTCGTCTGCCTCGCTCAAGGCGGCGCAGGAAGACCCGTTGTTCGATCGCGCGGTCGAGATTGTGCTGGAAACCAAGCGTGGATCGGTATCGCTCTTGCAGCGCCGGCTGGCGATCGGGTACACCCGCGCGTCACGCCTGATCGACCTGATGGGCATCGCGGGGATCATTTCTGATCACAAGGGATCGGTCGCACGCGATGTCAAGATCTCGATCGAGGAATGGGAAGCGATGAAGGAACTCGTCGCGGAAGAAGCGCGGGCGGGGGACAGAGATCCGGAAGACCCGCATCAAGAGATGATGTTCGAGACCAATCAAGAGCAAGGAGATGAAGAGGCCGAGGGCGGAGAGTACGCCGATGATATTTCTGATGCTCCGTTCGAGGCCGACGCCGAGCCATCCGCCGCGGTCGTTGTGCACTCTACCGTTGAGGACGAAGAGGTCGAAATCGAAGAAGATCCGGCGGACGACTATGAGGAAGCCGACGAAGAGGATGAGTACGAGGAAGAAGATGAAGACGAAGATGAAGATGAAGATGAAGGCGAAGAGGAAGACGAGTATGAAGAGGTAGCCGAAACGGACGAGGATGATGAGGAAGACGAAGAGTACGAAGAGGGAGAAGAAATCGAAGACGAAGCGGACGATGGCGAGGAAGAGGAAGAGGCTGAGGAGTTCGAGTATGTCGACGAGGACGGCAACCCGATCTCCGAAGAAGAACTCGCCGAGTATGAGACAGAGGAAGCGGAGGACGAGTACGAGGAGGATGAGTATGAGACGGAGGAAGAGGAGGCTGAAGCCCAGCCCGGGGGATCGGCAGCCTGAATATTCACCTCTCGCTTGAATAACCCTTCATGCCCGGCTGAATCCCGGGCATTTTTTCATTATTTCACTCAAAGTACCCCGCAAACGCCTCGAAGTTCAGAGCAGACGAAACAACTGAAATCAGGGCTCCAATGAGCCCAATAACCTACTATGCGACCGGCGCAACCCGGCGGACCCACAAGCCACACACAAGGATACACCATGCACCCACGAATCAGATCCACCGCGCTCGCTGCGAGCATCCTCACGATCTCTGCATTGACCCTGCCCGCCCTGGCGGGCACGCCCAAAGCGATCGACCGGATTCCAACGAGCGCACCTGTTGTGTTCGGCATTCCGAATATTGGATCGCTTCTTTCTGACCTGGATCAGGTGAACGCGATGCTCGGCGAGGGCGCCAGCCCAGAAGCCATGATGGTCGGCATGATGATCAGAGGCATGGAGGGGCTTGATCTCGACGGCTCGCTCGCGGTCGCCATCTACCCAGATGCTGACGGCGGCAATGACATCGAGGCGATGCAGTTCTACGCGGTCGTTCCGGTGTCTGATTTCGGTGCAATATCACAGGGGCGTGAAGCGAAAAACGGCATCGTCGATTACCCGCTGCCCAACGAGCAGATGGGTTACCTGCGTGACATCGGGGGCGGGTTCGCGTTGTTTGGCGACGACGCCGATGAGCTGCGTGTGGTAGATGCCTCGAATGGGCGCATGGATGCCAACAACACGCTGCTCGGGTCGAGCGGGCAGGGCATCGCGTCGGGCTCGGACTTCTTTGTGTATGTCAATCTCGGCGAGATGGATGACGCGATGGGCATGGTCACCAACGCGATGGAAGATCAGAGCGAGATGGTCGAGATGATGGGCGGCGAGCAGGCGGCGATGGGCGTCGACATGATGACCGGCATGATTGAATCATTCGCAGATGACGGGCAATCGCTGATCTTTGGCATGAATATTGATGTCACCGATGGGATCACCTTCGATGCGGGGATGCAGTTTAAGAGCGATTCCACCGCGGCTTCGTACCTCATGAACAAGGGCTCCAACGCGAGCAAGTACCTCAACAACATCCCCGGCGGCGATTTCTTCTTTGCCTCCACCATGGATTTCTCGGGCGAGGGCATCGAATCGCTCTTCAATGATTACATGGCCATGGCCAAGGAGATGGACGAGACCGGGATGCTCGAAAATATGAATCTCGATTCGCTGATCAAAGATGCCAAGGGGGGCGCGTCCGTTATGGGCGCAAGCAACCCGATGGCGATGACCGGGCTGTTGAGCACCATCGTCTCGTACTACGAATCTGACAATGCCGATTCGACGGTCGACACGATCGCCGGGATGTACTCTTCGATGGACAACATCGCGGAAGGGCCATTGACCGTGACTTCCACATTCGACAAGGTCGGTAAGGAAATCAATGGTTCGACCGCACACGCCTATGGCGTGCAGTTTGACCTTGACATGCCACAGGGCGGCGGCGGGTTTGGTTCCATGATGAGCCCAGAGATGATCTTTCAGGGTGTCTTTGGTCCGAACCTTGGCCCCGCTGGGAACATCGGCAAAGCAGGCAACGGGGTCGTCCAGACCATGGACATGGACGAGTTCACCTACGCGCGTGCGGTCGATGCGGCCAACGGCAAAGACACGCTCGCGCAGAACTCTCAGATCATGCGTGCGTCCCAGCATCTGCAGGGAAATACGGTCTTTGAGTTCTACCTCGGTGCGGACCACCTGCTCAATAATGTAGGACCGAGCCTGATGATGTTCGGTGTGCTGCCCGAGTTTGAGCAGCTCCCGGCGCATGCCCCGATCGCGATGGGCTTTACCGCTGACGGCGGCGGGGTTTCTGCGCGATGCTGGATCCCGATGGAGGTCATCGGCACCGTGATGGAGCTGATGCCCAGCGGCGCATTCGATGATTATGAGGACGAAGAATACGGCGACGATGATGATTCGATGGACTTCTGATTCTCTGCGTCGAGCACCGTACCATCGGGGATCATGAGCGATCAGACCCCCGCAACATGCGGCACATGGCAAGTTTCTTCTTCACGGGCGATCCACGCGGATCGCCCGTGTTTATTGGCGATCATGAACTGCACGCCGGATTCGTTTTCCGATGGCGGCAAGCTCAGCACGCTCGGATCGATCGTTGATCGGGCCCATCAGGCAGTTGACCAGGGTGCACAAGCCCTCGATATCGGCGGCGAATCCACACGCCCGGGCGCATCAAGGATTGATGCCGATGAACAGATTCGGCGGGTCGTCCCAGCGATCCGGGCGATCCGGGATGAGGGGATTGCTGTTCCGATGACAATCGACACAACGATCGCCGGCGTCGCCCAAGCCGCCCTCGATGCGGGAGCGGACGCGATCAACGATGTATCTGGCGGTACAGAAGACCCGGCGATGATCTCGCTGGCAAGCGATCGGGGGTGCGGGATCATCCTGATGCACCGGCTGGTGCCCCCTGACCAGGACCAGTTCTCTGACCGGTACGCCGTTGAACCTGTGTACGCTGATGTTGTCGAAACAGTGCGTTTGTTCTTTATGGAAAGGATCGAGGCTTGCCTCTCTGCGGGCATCGAACGCTCCAGGATCATGCTGGACCCCGGGCTGGGATTCGGCAAGAGCGTGGAGCAGAACCTGGAGCTGATTGGTCGAGCGGAGGAGCTGACTTCCCTTGGCTTTCCTTTGTTGAGCGGGGCGAGCCGCAAGAGCTTTGTCGGGCGGATCACCCACGCCCGCGATTCGGACCCGAGCGAGCGGATATCCGGCTCGATCGGTTGCTCGATCGTCCACTTGTTGCACGGAGCCCGGTTCTTCCGCGTTCATGATGTGGCGGCCCATCGTCAGGCCCTTGATGCAGCCTGGAGCATCATCAATTCCCTCAACGAACCACGGAACTAAGCAGATTTCCGGGCCTGCGCCCCTATCATCTTGTCCGCGGATATGCCGCGGTTATCCGAATGCAACCATCAGGAAGGAACCAGAAACATGGCAGGTGCGAACACATTGGAGTTCACGGACGACAACTTTGAAACCGAGGTCCTCAACAGCGAGACCCCGGTGCTCGTCGATTTCTGGGCCGAATGGTGCGCACCCTGCCGTGCGCTCTCGCCGACCATCGATGCGATCGCTGACGAGTATTCAGGCAAGGCCAAGATCGGGAAGGTCAATATCGAATCCGCACAAGCCATCGCGATCAAGTATGGCGTGGGCTCGATCCCGACCGTGCTGATCTTCAAGGGCGGCCAAGTCACCAAACAGTTTGTCGGGCTGCGAAACAAAGAGGAGTTCACCGAAGCACTCAACGAGAGTGTCTAACTCTTTGTGTTCACCGCATTGCAAGGTTCACTGATCTGAGTCACCGACCCGAGGTTCATCCATGAGTACGAGTAACGAATCCACCAAGCTTCTCCGTTGTGGCGCCGTCGGCGTCGGAAGAATGGGGCAGCACCACGCCCGTGTGTACGCCGAGATGGAAGGTGTCGAGCTCGTTGGCGTGGTCGATGCCGACTTCGAACGCGCTCAAGAGATTGCCGACAAGTTCGATACCAAAGCGTTTGCAACCGAGGAAGAGCTCCTCGCAGCGGGCGTCGAGGCGGTTTCGATCGCGGTGCCAACGACCTTCCACAAGAAGAGCGCTGCACCGTTTCTCAAAGCCGGCGTTGCGTGTCTGATTGAGAAGCCGCTCGCCCAGAGCGCGGATGAAGCCGAGGCGATCAAGCACATGGCCGAGGAATCCGGCGCGTGTCTGATGGTCGGGCATATCGAACGGTTCAACCCGATTATGCGTGCGATGCAGCAGGCAACCGAGCACGCGGGCGAGCCGATCACCCCGCGGTTCATCGAGGTGCACCGGGTCTCGCCGATGACCTTCCGATCGATCGACATCGGCGTAGTGATGGACCTGATGATCCATGACCTCGATGTGGTCTTGATGTTGATGGGCGGGCGTGAGCCCGACGAGATCCAGGCATCAGGTGTCGCGGTGGTATCCGAGTTTGAGGACCTGTGCAACGCTCGGCTTGTGTGGAATATCCCCGAGGAAGAGGGAGGCGGGCAGTGCGTCGCCAATATCACCGCCGGGCGGTTGGCGATGAAGACCGAGCGTGTCACCCGGATCACCGGGCCAAATGGGTACATCAAGATCGATTACGCCGCCAAAAAGGGCACCATTATCCGCAGGACCGCCAACGAGATCCAGATGCGCGAGGTCCGCGAGCAGCTTCGCACCGGCGAGGACCTCACGAGCCTGGACTGGACCGAGCTGGTCAATATCGAAGCGCTCGAGATCGACAGCGGCGAGCCGATCGTCAAAGAGATCGAAGCGTTCCTCGATGCTGTTCGTACCGAGACGCAACCGGCGATTGATGCCGCTGCCGGATTCGTAAATGTTCGCACCGCCGAGCGTATTGTGGACGCGATCAAGGAATCGCTCGGGTCACAAGCCGCGGCTTCGCTTCCCTAATCCAATCCCTAACCGTTCCAGACCATTGACGCATGATCTTCACGAATATTCACCCCAGTAAACGGTGTATTGCCTTGGCAATGCTCCGGTTCTCCCTACACTCACCTGTAGGCGTTTACAAGTTGTTTTCGCCTCTCCGTCCCCATACCCGGATCACGAACCCATGAGCGATACTCCTGCCAATTCCAACTCCATCGAACTCGACGCGACCACCCAGGCAGAAATCGAGGCCGCGATGGGCGAGCTCGCCGACGCGGGCGCTGCCGACGAGCAATCCAAGTCCTCCAAAATCAGAGGGCCGCGGGTTGTCCGCGGCGGGCGTGAACACCGCACCGGCACCGTTGTCTCGGTCGGCGCAACCGATGTGTTCGTGGAGTTCGGGCCCAAAGAGCTCGGTGTCGTCGATACGACCCAGTTCAAAGAAGACAAGCCCGAGGTCGGATCCGAGCTCGAGGTCGTGATCCAACGGTATGAAGCGACCGAGAGCCTGTATGTCTGCGCCCTGCCCGGAGCGGTCACCAAGGCCGCGTGGGAGATGCTCGAACAGGGGCAGGTCGTCGAGGCCCGCGTCACCGGCGTCAACAAGGGCGGGCTCGAGCTCGAGATCGCCAACCATCGCGCCTTCATGCCCGCGGGACAGGTCGACATCGGTCGCATCGACGACCTCTCGGTCTTTGTGGGTGAGAAGATGACCTGCGAGATCCAGAAGCTGGATCGGCGTGGTGCGGGCAACATCGTGCTCTCACGGCGAGAGGTCCTCCAACGCCAGCGTGCAACGCTTGCAGAAGAGCTCAAGGGATCACTCAAAGAAGGCGACACCGTCGAGGGCACGGTCCGCAAGATCATGCCATTCGGTGCCTTTGTCGATATCGGCGGCATCGATGGGCTCGTGCACGCCAATGACCTGACCTACGAGCGCATCGGGCACGGCGAGAAGGCGATCGAGAAGTTTGTCAAGCAGGGCGACAAGATCAAGGCTGTCATCTTGAAGCTGGATTGGGAAGCCAACCGGATCGGGCTCGGGATGAAACAGCTCCAGGCCGACCCGTTCGTCGCGGCTTCTAACGAAGTGGTCGAGGGCGCCGAGATCACGGGCAAGATCACCAAGATCATGGACTTCGGTGCATTCGTCGAGGTCGCTCCGGGCATCGAGGGGCTCGTGCACATCTCAGAGCTGGACTGGAAACGCGTGAACGAGGTCGCTGATGTCGTCCAAGAAAACGAGATTGTGAATGTCAAGGTGCTCTCGGTCGATCCAAGCGATCGCAAGATCTCGCTTTCGATCAAGCAGCTCAAGGACCGCCCAGAGTCCACCGGCGGTGGCGGCGGGCGTGGTGGTCGCGGCGGCGGACGAGGACGCGCCGAACAAGACAACCGCACACCCGAAGAAATCCGCAAGGACGAGAAAGCCCTCGCCAAACTCCGTGACCAAGCCCAGAAACGCGGCAAAAAGGGCGGCGGCGGACTCGGCTCCTCCGGCGGCATGGGCATGGGGCTCGGCGATCTGAAGTTCTAACACCTCCACGACCATTGACTAAACACTGCACACGCTCCTTGGCGTGTGCTTTTTTTTCGGATCTGCTTACACCAGGCCTCTGGTTGACGAACCACAGGGAAATCTCCCGATAAACAGTTGGTACCATCCTGGTGCGGTCGAGATTGGATGACGGAGGAGACTATTCATGGGACTCGGGATCAAAACAAAGGCAGTAAGCCTCATGGAATCTGCCCGTTGGCGGGTTGGTGCGATTGGGCAGAAGCTGCGTCCGGCATTGGGGCTTGCGGGGGCGAGGGTGAATGCTTCGTTCCAGTCGCCGACCGACATGTGCGATACCGATCGGATCTATATCTACGCGCTCGTCCGCGGGCTTCGCCCCAAGCGGGCGCTCGAGATCGGCACGCGATGGGGCGGGTCGGCGCGGATCATCACGGCGGCCATGCAGGACAACGGCGTTGGCAAACTCGTCGGGCTCGACCCGGCGACCGGATCGTTCCGGGCTTCGAATCGGGCAACCCACGGGCGGTTTACGCTTGTTGAGGGGCGATCACCCGAGGATGTCGGTAAGGCGATGGCGCATCACGATGGGTTGCTCGACTTTGCGTTTGTCGATGCGCTGCACACCTATCACAGCTGTGCGGCGGATCTGCATGTGCTTGCGCCGCACATGGCGCCCGGCGGGCATATCTTGTTTCACGATGCGTTCCATCCGGGAATCCGCGCGGCGGCGGACGAGTTTGTCGCTTCACGCGACGATGTCACTGACCTCGGTATGGTGACGCGCAGCCCATCGGTCAACACCCCGGTTTGCAATCAGGGGTTCAGGCTTTTGCGCATCGGCGACAACACTGACGAGATGGTCCGCGAGAGCTATCAGCGGATGGGCGTCGCGTACCCCGACCGCCCCGAGCGGTACCACAACTTTGACAAGTTCGCCATCCGCATCGGGCTGGTTGAAGAATCCGGCGATGGATACCGATGGAAGGACGAAGAAAACTCCTGATCATCGAGCGAGGAAGGGCGGGATCTGATCCCCGCCGCTCGATATCCCCGATATACTGGGGATATGGCAACCGATGCATCCCATCCAGTCCGCGTGCTCGCGATGATGAACCAGAAGGGCGGGGTCGGCAAAACGACGACCACCGTCAACCTCGCTGCTGCGATCGCAGAGCAGGGTCGGCGTGTACTGATCGTTGATCTTGACCCCCAGGCCCATGCCTCGTTGCATCTGGGCGTCGAGGATGACGACCAGCCCACCGTGTACGACCTGCTCTTTGAGCCGGAGATGGGAGTGGGTGAATGTGTGCGCAAGATCCACGCGAACCTCGATATTGTGCCCGCCGAGACGGATCTTGCAGCGGTCGAGACCGAACTGGCGGCGTATGGCGATCGCAACGCACGGCTTGCCAAAGCGATCAACGACGGGTCGCTCCCTTATGAGTTCGTCCTTCTCGATTGTCCGCCGGCGCTTGGGTTGCTTACGCTCAACGCGCTGACCGCGGCCCAAGAAGTGATCATCCCGATGCAAGCCCACTTCCTCGCGCTCCAGGGCGTGAGCAAGCTGCTCGAAACCGTGGGGCTTGTGCGTGATCAGCTGAATCCGGTTTTGCGGGTTGCCGGGATCGTGCTTTGTATGCACGATTCGCAGACTTCGCATTCCAAGGAAGTGGTCGCCGACCTCGAGCGTTTCTTTGAATCACAGCGCGCATCCCCCACCGCATGGTCGTCGGCCCGCGTGTACCGCCCGGCGATCCGTCGGAACATCAAGCTCGCCGAGTGCCCGAGCTTCGGACAATCGATCTTCGATTATGCCCCGTGGGCACCGGGCGCGGTGGATTACCGCAAACTGGCAGAGACCATCGTTGCCGAGTGGGATCGCGCTCTGGCGGCGGCGAAGGCATCGGATCTCAGCGAGGCTGAGATTCGTGTGCTGCGTGGATCGCTCGCGTCTTCCAAACCCCCCATGATGCCGAGCACCGACTGATTGATGGCTGCGAGAATCCAGAACCCCGTTCGTGTCGTCTGGCTGGTGTGCACCATCGCTCTTTTGGTCGCGACCCACTGGCCCAGGCTTGTGCTTCCGGGCGGGCCGATCATGCGGATGGATCTGGTGATCCATTTCTTTGTTTTCAGCGTTTGGACGCTGCTTTTCTACCATTCTGGGTTGATCGCGGCAAAGCAATGCCCGATCCGGCGGGTGGTTTGGACCGCGATGATCGCGATCGGGTTTGCCTGCTTTGATGAGTTGACTCAACCGATGTTCTCGCGATCGGCGGATGTGACCGATCTGGGTGCGGATATCGGCGGCGTGATCGTGGTGTGTGTTGCCATCGTGGTGGTTCGATCAATGATGCCCACGCATCAAAATGCCCGATCCGAAGAGTCGTGACCACTCCACAACGCTCATCTCATTCCCCCGCCGAGCACACTGACGGGGCTTCGACCTCCATCGGATCGGCCACCCGGACAGTTGCCGGGCTGACCCTCGGCAGCAGGATCCTCGGGCTTGTGCGTGATCTGGTCACCGTGCGCGTGTTTGGCGACACCGCGATCGGATCTGCGTTCGCAGCCGCCTTTGCGATCCCCAACATGTTCCGGCGGCTCTTTGGCGAGGGGGCTCTCTCCGCGGCGTTCATCCCCGAGTACACCCGCCTGGCGGATACCGATCGTGATGCAGCCGACGCGTTTGCTTCGTTGACCATCGCGATGCTCGCCCTCGTCACCGGAGTCATCACGGTCCTGATCGAGATCGGGCTGCTCGCGGTGGTGATCGCGAGCAAAGACAACCCCGATCGTGTGTACTCGCTTGAGTTGGTGATGGTGATGCTCCCGTTTATGCCCCTGATCTGCATCGCGGCGATCATGGGCGGGATGCTCCAGTCGCACGGGCGGTTTGCCCCTTGGGCAGCGGCTCCGATTCTGCTCAATCTTTGTATCATCGGCGCCTCGGTGCCCTACTTCTTTGTCGCCGATGCGTCTGCCCATCGTTGGGCGTTCGTGATCGGTATCGCGGCGGTCGGCTCCGCCCTGCTGCAGGTGCTCTGGTCAATGCACGCGTTGCGTGGGCTGGTGCGATGGACCAAGGCGGTCCGCACGGCCCATGCCCGAGCGAGGACGATGCTTCGGCGGATGATCCCGGTGATCATCGGGCTTGGCACCCTTCAGCTCAACTCCTTTGTCGACACGCTGATCGCGATGTACCCGAGCTGGTTTGGATCAACACTCGCGGGGCATGACTACCCGCTTGATGAGGCTTCAAATGCGATCTTGTTCTATGCCCAGCGGTTGTATCAGTTCCCGCTCGGGGTGTTCGGCATCGCGGTCGCGACGGCTGCCTTCCCGACGCTTTCTCGTCACGCAGACAACGCGATCGCATTTTCGCAGACCCTTCGCCGAGGGCTTCGGCTGAGCCTTTACATCGGGATTCCGGCATCCATCGGGCTGTTCATCGTCCGCGAGCCGATGCTGATGACGCTCTATGGCAAGGGTGGGTTTTCTGAATCGGGCATCGCACGCGGGTCGGCGGTGCTCGGCGGATACAGCCTGGCGGTCTGGGCGTACTCGCTCAATCAGCTCTACACCCGCGCGTTTTATGCCAAGAACGACACACGAACGCCGATGCTGATCGCGCTCGGCGCGGTTGTGCTCAACCTGACACTGAATGTGACGCTGATCTGGCGATTCCGCGAGGCCGGGCTCGCCTATTCCACCGCGATCAGCGCCCTGGCGCAGTGCATCGCCCTTGCCATCGCGTCGCGTCGGCTCACTGATTCCGATGGGCACTCGGGGGGTGGATCCGTCCGATCCGGGCTGACGCGGATTCTCATCGGTACGGCGTTGATGGGTGTTGCGAGCTTTGGAGCCGTCTGGTTGATTGCGCAGCCGGGCTCATGGGCGAGAAACGCGGGGGCGTTGGCGGGTGCGAGCGTCGCGGGTGCAGGGATTTACGCGATTTGGTCGATATTGACCTCGATGCCCGAGCTTCGCTGGCTCATCGAGCGGTCAACAGATGGAACACGCAAGGCAACACGCCACGACGACAAGGAACTCTAGCATGACAATCAAGACACTCTCGAAACCAACACGGATGAAGATCTTGGTCCTCGGGTCATTGGCGGGGATCTCGGTGTTTCTCAGCGCGTGCAACGCGGTGGCCGGTGTGGGCAAAGACATCCAAGAGATGTCCGAGCACACCAAGAAGGCAATTGAGAACTGATTCATGCCCGCGCGACGATCACTTGCGGGAAAGCCGATCATTATCACAGGCGCCTCCTCTGGGATCGGTGCCGCGACGGCGATCGCGTGTGCCCGAGCGCAGATGCCCGTCGCCTTATTTGCCCGGCGTGCGGACAAGTTGCAGGCGATCCGCGAGCAGATCGAACTGAGCGGCGGCAGGGCGATTGTCGTCGCGGGCGATGTCGCCGACCCAGAAGCAAACGAGGAGTTGATCGCGCGAGCCGAGGAGGCGTTCGGGCCGATCTACGCGTGCATCGCCAACGCCGGGTATGGGCTCGAGCATGAAACGGCCACGATGCCGATAGCCGACATCCGTGCGATGTTTGAGACCAACTTCTTTGGCTCGTTGCACTTGCTCCAGCCCGCGATCGAGCGGTTCCGCAGGCAGGGCACCGGGCACGCGATGATGGTGTCGAGTTGCCTGAGCAAGATATCTATGCCTTATTACGCGAGCTATTGCGCGACCAAGGCTGCCCAAGATAACTTCTGCCGATCGATGCGGCTCGAGCTTGCTGATGAGGGGGTCTATGTGTCCTCGGTGCATCCGATCGGGACCAAAACCGAGTTCTTCGATACCGCGGATTCCAACACCAGCGGCGGGCTCAAGGTGGCTTCGACCAAGCAGAACCGATTTATGCAGACCCCCGAGCGGGTCGCGGGTGCGATAGTTCGTTGCCTCCGCAAGCCCAAGGGGGAGGTCTGGACGAGTCTGCCTACCCGGATTGCGCTGGCGGGAACGCTCGCCTGCCCGGCGACGACCGATCGGGTGTTCCGGTGGGCGTTGCGCAACCGCTTGAAAAAGAAAATGCCTGAACTGCCTACGGATTCGTGAGTTCCACGAGCACCACGCAGTGCGCCTCAATCGCGAGCCCCTCGCCCACGGCGTCCACCTGTTCATGGGTTTTGGCTTTTAGGTTCACCCGATCGATCTCAACGCCAATGGCATCGGCGATGCTGGCTCTGATTGCCTGTTTGTGGGGTCCGATCTTTGGGCGCTCGCAGACCACGGTGGCATCGAGGTTCGCCACGGCATACCCCTTGGCACCTAGCAACCGGACGGCCTCGACGAGAAAAATGCGCGAATCCTGCCCCTCGTGCGCAGAGTCTGTGTCTGGAAAGAGTTGCCCGATATCGTCGGCTGCGATCGAGCCAAGGATCGCGTCGGTGATCGCATGAAAGAGCACATCGGCATCTGAGTGCCCCACCGGGCCTCGATCATGGTCGATTTGGACTCCGGCGAGCACAAATGGGCGGGCTTGCCCGGCGGGGGGCAAGGGCTCGAGCCGGTGCAAGTCATACCCATGCCCGATCCGGATCATGGGCGAGGAGGAGCATCGGGGGGGTGCGCCCGCGGGGATGGCCGGGTCAGAAGCACCATGAGATCGTTGATATGGTGGATTATGGGGGTTTGATGCTGCAGACATTGTGGGATCTTACCGATAACTGGTTGGTGGATCACCCGGATTGGCGGGTGTCTAGAGTGTATGGTTGTCCAGCAGCGGGCATCGGTGTCCGCTGGAAGAAGATCGACTGATCAGATGAACATCCCGCGTGGATGTGGAGTAAGTGAGCTATGAGAACCCAGCGCCCGATGCGTGCAATCACCCAAGCCCTCGTGATGACGGCCGCCCTGTGCGTCCCACTGCTCATGAGCGGGTGTTTCTTCAAACAGCTGGTCACCAACTCTCCGGGCGGTCAGATGCGAACGACGGACATGTACACCTACGAGTCGACGCCCTATGAGCCGTTGAGCGTGACGCTGTACGATAACCGCGATAAGGAGCCACTGTGGACGGTTGATGTCCCGATCGGGCAGAAGGTGACCATCCGGTTCTTACGGAACCAGGCCAAGGAGAACTCTGCACGGCGTCCGGATGTGATGCAATGGGAGATCTACGACGCCAAAAACCGTCGACGCAACTTGTCCAACACGATGGCTGTCCCCCCGGCGAACTCGCGGCTCCTCAAGGTCGCCCTTCGTGACGGACCAGAATACCCGGTCGAGATTGAGGATGAGCCCGTCTTCCCCGATCCCGAGAAACAATGGGACCCGGTCAAGCAACGCAAGTTCCGGGGCGTATCGACCTCGGGCTCAGACTCGCGATCCGGCGCGTACTACGCCGACTGAATCCATCGGAAATCAACGAAAAAGCGGAGCATGATGCTCCGCTTTTTTTATTGATGCGTGATTGGTTTGGATTAGTCTGCTTCGGGCTCTTCGTCGTCGGTCCCGACATAGATAACATAATCGGCGATGCCGAGGTCTTCTTCGACGACCGGCTTGTCGCTGCGGTCGAGCATGACAAAGGTGACGATCTTATCATCCGGTGCGAGCAGCTCACGGAGATCATCGACCAGCCCGCTCCCGCCCGGCTCGGTGCCGAACTGGATATGGAAGTACCCGACCATATGGACCACCGGCGAGCCCAAGCGGGTGGCTTTGGCGATGCTGGTCGCCATGGTGCGGTCCCAGAGTGCTTGCGAGCGGTAGAACCCGTGGATCATTTCTTCGCCGCCGTGCTCGGCCATCCCGCTCATCGCGTCGTAGAAACGGTCGCGGTACGCGGTGTCCGTTCTCAACTCATTGGGGATATCAAACATCGCACGCTGGCGGGTGTTGAGCTGACGCAACGCATCAAAGTCGCCGGTTCGGGCGAGCTTGGTGTATCGGCGTGGCGCGTTAGAGGCGATCACCGGGCGCGAAGCAGCCTTGGCGGCGTCGACCATGTGCTGATGCCATGCGGGGTTATTGCCCTTCGACCTTCCCGATGCTTTGTCGAAGCCTTTGCGATCGGTCACGCTTGCGAGGTAATCATCGACCGCGATCTGCTCGTCGCGTTCGTAGAACTCCATCGAGAGCACCGCATCGTCATCGGCTTGCAGGATGTCATCGAATAGCTCGGCGGCCACGCCAAGCCCGAGCTCGTGCCCGTGCATCTCGCCGATCAGCACGGCCTTGGCAGAAACCATATCAGCGATGACCGTGTCCCAGCTGGCGACCCCTGATCCGTCGCCATGATAGATGGTGATGGTGCGTGGATCGCGGAGCATCAGCTCGTCGGCATCGCGCGATTGAATCGAACACCCGAGCATGGTGCTCAGCAGGCACCCGAGGAACAAACAATGGCCGATTCGTGTTCGTTTCATCATGTGGATCAGGCTCCCATTCGTTGCAGTGTTTCAAGGTCCCGCAACGGTTCATCAATCACCGGAGCGGAGCGTGGGCGGACGCCCCCTCGCATATCGAGCACCAGACTCAACAGAATAGGCACCAGCAGCAGCGTGAACACGGTTGAAACCAGCAGCCCTCCGACCACCACCGAGCCGATCCCGCGGTACATCTCCGAGCCTGATCCGGGCACGAGGACCAGGGGGAGCATGCCGCCGACACTGGTGAGTACACTCATAAAAATCGGGCGGATTCGTGTTTTGACCGACGCGACGATCGCGTCGTTGGGCTCCATCGGTGGTTGCCCCTCATCGCCTCGCATGAAGTTGAGCGATTGGTGAACAAGCAAGATGGCGTTGTTGACCACCACACCGATGAGGATCACGAACCCGAGCATGGTGAGCACATCGAGTTGCTGCGGCGCTTTGGTTGGATCAGCGAGCGACCAGGCGTGCACGATCGCAAGCCCGGCGAACCCTCCGACAACCGCTAGGGGCACCGAGAACATAATCACCAGTGGGTACAAGAAACTCTCGAACAACGCGCACATGAGCAGATAGGTCACCACGAGCGCCCAGACCATCCTTGCCGTCAACAGCTGCGGGCTTGATACGCCGCCGAACCCGATCGCGGCGAGCATCACACCGAGCAGCACCACCCCCACTGCTCCGTAGAACACCCGCTCGTTGCCATCGCGTGTGCCGCGAATGATGACCACTGCGGCGAACACGAGGCTTATCGCGAGGATAAACCCACTGAGAATCATGGCCGGTCCGCGGCTTGACGAATCAGATTCTGATGCACGCCCGAACAACGACGCTTGGACATCTTCGAGGTCGGCGGCGCTGCCTTCGAGGCGCACACGCATTGTTGGGTCGATCATCCCGGCATCGCGTGCGGCGGAAATCACATTGTCCTCGATCCACCTCATCGCGTCTTGGAGCGGTTCGCCGGTGGGCGGCGAGACCGAGATCGCCACGCTGGAGAGTTCCTCGATCCGTTTAATTTCTTGGGGGGACAACCCGGGCACGAAGTCGACGACGCTCGACACAGGAACCACCGGGCCGGCGGGTGTCGCGATGGGGATATCTGCAAGCTGCTCGAGGCTTTCGAGCACCCCGCCGAGGGGGAGCACCACGAGATCGATCGTCTCGGCGTTTTCTTTGAAATCACCTATAAACGCACCATCAAAGAGCCCACGGATCGCCACGCCGAGCCCCTCGGTGGTGAGCCCGAGTTCACGCCCGAGGTCATTGAGCACGACCTGCATTTCTTGTTGTTCAAGTGAGAAGTTGCTGGGTTCGGTTCCGACGCTGCCGTAGCCGAACTCGGCTGCAGCAGTGTTGAACATCATCGACGCGGCGGCGTTGACCCGATCGAGGTCGGGCCCGGAGACCTCGATGGTGATTCCGCCGTTGCCGCTGATTCCGGAGAAGAGGGAGCTCTGGCGGGCGCCGCCGAAGGAATCGGGGATGTCGCCCATCGCGCTGGTGAGCAGTACCCCGACAGGGATCACGACTTCGTCATTTTGGCTTGTCGCGCCAACGAACATCCCGGTGCCGAACGCGCCAATAAAGAAGTTGTCGATCCCGACGGGTTCGTAGACGGTCCCTCCGTGGGCCTGGATCGGTTCCAGTTGGCTCATGGTTTCTGGCTCGTTCATATCCGCCAGTGCGTAAGGGTAGATGCGTGATTCGATCCGCTCGGCGATCTTGACGCGTTGATCGACCGAGAGCCCCGGGGGGATCAGCATCCCGCCAAAGACCAGGTTCCGGTTGCCTGCCGGGAGGTAGTCCATCGGGGGCATCATGATGATGGCGCCCGCGATACTCGCGGCGGTCAACCCAATGATGACCAGCGGACGGAGGGACCAAGCCCGCCAACCGCTCATGAGCCATCCAATGGCTGATCCGAGAAAACTGACGCCCTTGCTTGCCAGTGGCACAAGCCCGAACATCGAGCCGAGCACCACACGAACCGGGCCGGGCTTGGCGCTGGCGGGCTTGATGAACCGAGAACACGCCACCGGGATGACCATGACCGAGACAATCAGCGACAGCGAGACCGACGCCACGATCGCGATGGAGATGTCGCGAAAGAGCTGCCCGGCGGTTTCTTCAATGGTCAGCACCGGGATAAACACGGCGATGGTGGTCAGGGTGGAGGCAAGAATCGCGCCCCAGACCTCTTTGCCGCCGCGCCATGCTGCGATCACCGGCGACTCGCCCATGCCGATGCGGCGATCAATGTTTTCGAGCACCACAATCCCGTTGTCGACCACCATGCCGACCGCGAAGGCGATGCCTGCAAGCGAGACAATATTGAGCGATCGCCCGAGCGCGAGCAAGACCAAGAAGGTCCCGACAACCGAAATTGGAATCGCGATCGCGATAATCCCGGTCGCCCGCCAAGAGCGCAGGAAGAGCAGGAGCACCACCATTGCGATGATCGAGCCGATCCAGAGGTTCTGGGTCACCAGCCCAATCGCGGAGTTGATGTAGACTGTTTCGTCGTAGACCTGGCGGAGACGGAGATCCGGGCCGATCGGTCCGTTGGATGATTCGCCGGCGATGTTTGGTAGAATCGAGGACTCGACCTCGCCGAGCCGGGTTCGCAGTTCGGCCATGATATCGAGCACATTGGAATCGCCCTGGCGGATCAGGTTGATCGCGATCGCCGGGCGCGCGAGCGAGCGGACAAACCCGCGATGCTTCTGGTACCCGATCTCGACGCGTGCGACATCGCGTACAAAGATCGTCTTGCCATCGCGATGGGCGACGATGGTCGAGAGCACTGATTCTGGAGAATCGAACTGCCCGACGAGACGCACGATGTAATCTCGTTTCCCTTCTGCGATTGAACCGGCGGAGACATTGCGGTTTTCGGAACGCAGCGCGTTGACGACATCGATATGATTCAATCCGCGTTGGGCAAGAGCCGTGGGATCGGTGTAGACCTTTGCCTCGCGTTCGCGTCCGCCAAAGATGTTGACCTGCGCAACGCCATCAATGCGTTCAAGGTAAGGTTTCACATCGCGAACGAGGTCATCCTGGATCGTTGTGAGATCAAAGCCCTTGTGCTTGATCAGGTTTTCATCGGAGAAATCAACGATGATCCAAGCGATGGCCGAGCCTGGATCGCTGACGCCGTCTGCAGGAATCACGATCGGCTCGTCGACCTGCGCGGGATAGCTGGGCACCTGGCGTAGCGCGTCGGAGACCTCTTGCAATGCCCGCGAGATGTCTGAGCCGAGCCTGAACTCGAGGGTGATCCCCGATGTCCCCAGGCTTGTGGTTGAGGACATCTTCTCGAGGTTGGTGATGTTTTTGAGGCGTTCTTCTTGCTCTTTGGTCACCTCGTCGATGATCTCTTCGGGGGATCGACCGGGCCAGTTGGTGGTGACGGTGATGGTCGGGTAGGTCACCGTGGGGGTGAGCTGGATCGGGATCTCGCGGAGACCAACGAGCCCGAACATCACCACGAGCACCACGCCGACCGCGATCGTCACGGGGCGTGAGATACACCATCGGACGATATCCATCAGCCCTGCTCCTTGGAGTTCGTATCTGGTTGGTCGTCTTTGATCGCGGGCACGGGTTGATCGAGCACTATCAGAGGCTGGCCCGGGAACATCCGTTCGTTGCCATCGACGATGGTGTTCATGCCCGGCTTGAGCATCCCGGCGTGGATGGCAACCCGATCGCCGACGCCAAAGAGGCGAACGATGGGCGTTATCGCCGCGACCCCGTTGGAATCAAAGAACAGGTGTTCTCCGGAGGCTGTGCGGACGATTGCATCCTTTGAAACGGTGAGCAGTTCTTTGGTTTCCCCGGTGGGAACCATCGCCTTGACGCTCATCCCGGGGCGGAGGAGCCCTTCGAGATCATGGAGCCGGATGCGGACTGGGAAGAGCCTGCTGAGCGAGTCTGCGCGAGGAACGATGGAGATGAGGGTGCCGGTGACACTCGAGTTGATCGCGGGAACGACCACTTCGATTTCAGCCCCTGCGCCGTTGACCGCTGCGAAGTATTGCTGCGGGATATCGACACGGGCTTCGAGGTCTTTGAGTGAGATCACGGTCGCGACCGCGCCGCCTCGCGCGATCCACTGCCCGCGTTCGGTGTGGGTCTGGATGATCTGCCCGCTGAACGGTGCGCGGATGGTGGTGTCGTTGAGGGTTCGCTCGGAGAGTCGGGTCTCGGCTTGGGCGGTGAGCAGATCCGCCTCGGCTTGCATCAGCACCGCCTTGCGTGATGCCAGCAGGGTCTCCGCGTCGTCACGCTCGCTTGCTCCTGCTGATCCACGCAGCTCGAGTTCGACGATGCGATCGAGATCGCGTTGTGCTTGATCGAGTTCTGCTCGGCGTTGCTCGATCAACGCCGATGCGCTCTGTTCGTTCGCCCGCGATTTTTCCAGCTCGATTTGGGCGCGGGCTTTGTCGATCTGGGCGATGATCTGGTCTTCCTTGACGATGTCACCTTCGTCGACGAGCATCTCGACCACGAGCCCTTCGACCTGAACCGCCAGCTGCGATTGCATCGGAGAACGGATCTCGCCGGTTGCCACCCTTCGATCGGTGACTGATTCGATCCGCGCTTCGTCGAGCACGACCTTGGCAGGCGGCGGGCCGCCCTGCGAGAATGCCTGGGTGCCCGTGATCTGAACGATCGCAAAGAGAAGAAGAAACCAACGGGTCATGCGTGCTCCTTGGCATGTGGAAAAACATGGGATGGGTCTGGAGATCAAGCCGGGAAAGCGTGCAGCGTCCGGATAAATATTCCGAAACAAAGACCCGGGTCTGATTCTTTCCTGTTCGTCATTCAGAATCGCGTTGGACCTGATTTTATTCGCGATGCACGGCGAGAAGCACGATTTGGTGCTCGCTCAAGATGGCGAGTTCGAGTATACTCGAATCTCTTGTCCCGAATCACCCCCGTGTGGAACCACGATTGGCTGAAACCCGCAAAACCCAGCGTATCACGCTTGCCAAGGTCGCCGAGATGGCCGGGGTCGCCGAATCAACCGCGAGCCGGGTGATGAATGGATATACCCACAACTTTCGCGTACGCCCGGAGGTCCGTCAGCGGGTGCTCGAAGCGGCCAAGACACTCAACTACCGCCCGAACCCGATGGTGCGTTCGATCAGTGCCAAGCAGACCAACCTCGTCGCGGTGGTCGGGTGGGCTTCGGACGGGGTCAACCGTACCGCGCTCTCTGAAGCTGTGCGTGTGCTCCGCAACGAGAACAAGCATGTGTGCACGACCTTCTTGGACCCTGATTACGCGGGGCACGAGCTGCCGTCGTGGCGAGTGGACGGAGCAATCGCGCACCAGGTACGCGAGTATTCTGATCTCAAGGAGCTCGAAGATCACAACATGCCCTATGTGTCGATCAACGGACTCGCCGGGCCCGGCGGCGATGCGGTGAACTTCAACGAGCATCACGGCATGGACCAGGCGCTCGATCACCTCATTGAACTCGGGCACACCAAGATCGCGTACGCCTACATTGATCCCGCCCGCCAGAGCGGTGTCCGCCGGGCGAGGCACACCTCGGTCGAGCTCCGCAAGTCGGCCTACGAGCAGATCCTCAAGCACCGCGGGCTGGAACCCGTCGGCGGGTATGACCGGTTTGATCATGATCCGCTCACCTACTGCCAGCTTGTGCTGCAGGGCACCAAAGCAACCGCGGTGATCGCGTACGATGACACCACGGCGCTGTCCATTATCCAGGCGTTGCACACCCTCGGGGTCTCGGTGCCCAAGGACATGAGCATCGTCGCGTTCAATGATGAGCTGCCCGCAAGGCTCGCGACCCCGGCGTTGACGACCATCGCGTTGCCCGCAGCGATCGCGGGCAGAACCGCGGGCGAGTTGTTGCTCGACCGGCTGAAGGCCGACGAGCCGATCCCGAGCCGGACGGTCACGCTCGACGAGACCCTGATCATCCGCCATTCGACCTCGGTCCCGCGTACGCACGAGGGCTGAACGATCCTCAGCCATCCACCTCGGCGTGGTTGGGGCGGATAGCATCCGGGGTATGAATACGAACAACCTCACTCAGTTTCGCAGCTGGATGCTCGCCCTCGGTGTGTTGACGGCTTTGCTCTTTTCGCCGCCCGTGCATGCGTATCAAGACGCCCCCGTTCTGCAAGCTCAGAGCAACGAGGACGAACCTGCGGAGAGCGTCACTGCACAAGCGACGAATCCGCAGCTGCGCTCGCCGAAAGAAACGATGAGGACCTTCCTTGTCGCGATCAATGAGTACGAGGAGTCAGGTAAATCCGCCGATGCGCGCCGGCGTGCGATAATGTGCATCGATGTTGAATCGGCGCTTCCGATCGAGGCCAAATGGAATCTGGCCGCCGAGCTCTACACCGTGCTCGGGCGGATCGGTGAGGTCCGCATCGACAACCTTCCGGACGCGACGAGCGATTCCAGCTATCTGTATTTTCCGCAGAACCATTGGTCCCTGCCTCATCACCAGATCTTCGCCGCCAAGTTCCCGGGGTACTCGATCACGATGAATCAAGATGGTGAGGGCAACTGGCGATTTGATCGGCGGACGCTTGATCGGATTCATGAGTTCTCGCTGGCAACCGAGAACGAGAAGTTGGTCGCAGGCATCGAGATCGACCAAGGGCTGATCGGAAAGATCCGCAGCATGGTGCCCGGGTCGCTTAAGGGCAAGACCACGCTCGGGCTCGAGCACTGGGAATGGATCGGGATCCTCTTGGTCATCTTTGTTGGGATGGCGATTGACCTGCTGGTGCGTTCAGTTCTTCGTGGTTTGTGGCATCGGTTCGAGATCAAGCGGGGCAACGAGGTGGACCCATCGACGCTCAAGCAGGCGGTCCGCCCGTTTGGGATGCTGGCGGGCGCGGGGATCTGGTACCTCGCGTTGGTGATCGGGCTGATCCCGGCAGCACCGACGATTGTGCTGCTCGTTGCGGTCCGCGTGGTGCTGATGGTCTCGCTTGTGTGGGCCGCGTTTAAGGTCACCGACCTCGCGAGCGCTTGGCTCAGCGGGCAGGCGGCCAAGACCGATACCAAGTTTGACGACCTGCTTGTCCCCATGCTCAAGCGGACCGCGAAGCTGTTTATCGGCGCGATCGGGTTGATCTACATCGCCAGTGCATTCAGCATCGAGATCATGCCGCTGCTGACCGGGCTTGGCATCGGCGGGCTCGCCGTTGCGTTCGCCGCCAAGGACACGATCGAGAACTTCTTTGGATCGATTGCGGTCATCATGGACCGCCCGTTCGAGATCGGCGATTGGATTTATGTCAACGATGTTGAGGGCACGGTCGAGGACCTCGGGTTCCGCTCGACGCGCATCCGAACTTTTTACAACTCGCTGGTCACGGTTCCCAACGCGACGCTGGTTCGCGCCAAGGTCGACAACTACGGGCGGCGTCAGTACCGGCGGTTCACGACCAAGCTCAATGTCACCTACGACACACACCCGGACAAGATCGAAGCCTTCTGCAGCGGGATACGCGAGATCGTCAAGCTCCACCCGTACACCCGCAAGGACTATTACCATGTCTGGCTCAACGGGTTCGGGGCGCACTCGCTGGATATCTTGGTGTACATCTTCTTTGAGTGCCCGGACTGGTCGATCGAGCTGCGTGAGAAGCACCGGTTCATGCTTGATGTGGTCCGGCTCGCCGATCGGCTCGGCGTCGAGTTCGCCTTCCCGACACAGAAGATCCACCTATCCAAGGATGAAACTCCGGCTGAGAAGCTCGAAACACCCGAAGCCAATAGCGAGCGGAGATGGATTCTTGAGGGTCGGAAGGCCGCGAGGGATCTGACGAAGAACCAGCCCTGGAAGGATGAGGTTCCGGGCGAGGTGCTGTTCGCCGAGGAGTTTGAATCCGAGCATGAGGCCCGCGGGGACAGTGCTGGATAACACGACGAACAAAGGCCGATGCAACAGTATGAGCAGATTTTTCTCGATTTCCACACTCGCATTCACCGCGTGCTTGGCGTGGGGGCAACCGGCTCGTGTGCAACCGCTGATCAGCTGCACCGAGGTATTCGACCACTCATACTCGCTCGATAAGTTGCTCGACCAGTTCCGTGATGATGACATTCGCTGGAACATGAGGAATGCCGCCCCGGTGTTCTGGTCACACCCAGAGCTGACCATTGAGTACATATATCAGGCGCTCAAGCACGAAGACTGGCAAGTCAGGCAGGTCATTTGTCACGAGATCTGGAACAGAATGCGAGACAAGCAGGTGTTCCATCTGAATCCGCCGTCGGACGATGGGAGCTGGAATGGTGGTTTCTATGAGTCCATCCCGGGCGATCCTCGGTTTACCATCACGCGCGAACTGATTCTAGTAACCATCGAGGGGCTCCGTGACGACTCGACCCCGTATGACTTTGTGCGTCGGCGTGGGCTTACCCTCAGCAATGCTCGGCTTGGCACCCAGATGCTGATCCCGGTCGCCCATGAGTGGTCGGCGGAGCTCATCGCAGCGATGGAATCAGATGATCGTCAACAGCGGTTTCTTGCTGCCTATATCCTCGCCCGAGCCGGAGTCGCACCCTCCGTCGACCGGGCCGCTGAGATCCTGCTCCCCCACTTGCGTGACAACGATATTCGCGGCGATGCCAACTTCAGCGTATTCGCCCTGGGTGGATATGGGATTGAGCTTGTTGCCATACTTGAGCAGACCCTCCCGTCCGCCGATCAACAACAACGCGACTTGATCATGCTGCTGCTTCTGAACATCCGTGATCCAGCGGCAACTGAAAATGAGCAAGCCAAACGATCCCGATTCAACACGATCACCAAGAACCACCACGACCCAACTCAATCGCCATCGAGCGATGTGTGGAATGTGCTCGATCAGTTCTAGATGGTCGTTTCGGGTGCCACTACTTGCCCACAGGGCTCAGTAGTGTCTTCATTTGCCTAGCAAGCCAGCACGATTGTGTAGAGGACGGCGAATCATTGCACCCAAATACAAGTTCAAAGTCACTCCGCGAACATGGCTTCGACGAACTGTTCGGGGTCGAAGGGTTCGATGTCGTTGGGGGTTTCGCCCAGGCCAATGAACTTGACGGGGATATCGGTTGCTTCTTTGATCGCGACGACGATGCCGCCTCGGGCGGTGCCGTCGAGTTTGCTAAGGAAGATCCCGGTCACGCCGGCGGCGGCGTTGAACTCCTCGGCTTGCCTCAACGCGTTCTGACCGCTGGTTGAATCCAGCACCAGAAGCGTCTCGTGCGGGGCGCCCTCGATCTGTTTGTCGATCACGCGGCGGATTTTACTCAGCTGATCCATCAGCCCGGTCTGGGTCTGCAGCCGCCCGGCGGTGTCGATGATGAGGACATCCACGCCTCGGGCCTTGGCTGCGGTGCACGCATCGAACGCGACCGCGGCCGGATCGCCGCCCTGTTGACCCTTGACGACCTCAACGCCCAGACGCTCGGACCAGATTTCAAGCTGGCGCACCGCTCCGGCGCGGAAGGTGTCGCACGCGCCGAGCAGGACACTCTTGCCCTCGCCGGTGAGTTGTTGGCAGAGCTTTGAGATCGATGTCGTCTTGCCGACGCCGTTGACACCGGTCATAAGGATCACGGTCGGCCCGGTGCCCGCGAAGTGCAGCTCGCGATCTTGCGGCGGCCACATCGCTTTGAGTTCGCGTTTGAGGTACTCGATGACATCCTCGCCCTTGGTGAGGGCACCCGCCTTGTAGTCGGCCTTGATGCCGTCGATGAGGATCTTGGTTGCTTTGACGCCAACATCGGATTGGATGAGTCGTTTTTCGATCTCTTTGATGAGATCATCATTGAGTTGTTTGCCACTGAGCACCGACCGAAGCGACGACACGAAGGTCTCTCGTGTTTTTCCGAGCCCTTTTTTGAGTTTATCGAGTGTCTTGCGGAAGATCGCCATCTCAGTTTGCCCCCGCGGCGGCGTCGGTCTCGCTCAGCACACGCTTGAGGATTTTATCCAGGACCCCGTTGACAAACCCTGGCGAGTTTTCGGTGGAGAATGCCTTGGCGAGCTCGACGGCTTCGTTGACGATGGCCTTTGGCTGGGCGTTGGGCTGGTGCATTTCATAATATGCGAGCCTGATGATTGAGCGATCAACAACAGGTTGGCGGTGCGGGGGCCAGTCGGGGGCGAGTTCGAGCACCTCGGCGTCGGCCGCCGCTCGATCGTTGTACGCGCCTTGGGCAATCAGAAATGCTTTATCGCATTCGTTGGCGGTGAACGCGGTGTCGCGATCGACGAAGTGCAGCCCCTCTTCTTCGAGGGTATCCACCGAGTCGAGCGATTCGCGGATGCTCTGTCGATCTTCGCCCTTGCAAGCGTCAAGCTGGTAGAGCGCGAGCAGCGCCAGTCTTCGGATATCGCGTGGGGTTGCCATGTGGTTCGTGTGCCTTACTGCTTTGCTGCTTTGTCATGCGGTGTCAGCCCGGGCGTGAAACGAACACCCGGGTTTGGCGACTCGGTCGCTTTGTCGATGGCTTGGATGGCGGCCGCCGCGTCGAGCGCGGCGGCCATCGCATCGGCGCCCTTGTTGCCCTTGTCGCCGCCCGCGCGTGCTTGTGCTTGCTCGGTATTGAGCGTGGTGACCACGCCGAAAGATACGGGGATTCCTGTGGCGATCGAAATCTCGCTGAGCCCGTGGGCGACCGCGCGGGCGATATGCTCGTCATGCGTGGTCTCGCCCTTGATCACACACCCGAGGCAGACGAGCGAGCGGTACATCCCGGACTTTGCCGCCGCGTTTGCGATGGAGATGAGCTCATAGGTCCCCGGTGCTTCGATGATCCCGAGTTCAGAATCAGCTCCCCCACGCCTGCGGTATTCGTGTATCGCACCATCGAGCATCACACCCGTAACCGAGGTGTTGTACCGGCTGACAATCACAGCCGACGGATCGGGGTTGGATGGGGCAATTGCGGACATGGAAGGATCGTAGCCCGGTCTCTGAGGCGGTGCCCCGACCTACGATGGGCTGTGCGTAGATCAGTGATCAAACTCGCTGGGGTTCTCAAGCTCACCCGAGTCACGACAGGATTTGGAGCGGTGGCGAACCTCTGGTTCATCATCCTGTGGACCCGGGCGATGCCCGCGGAGTCTCTGCGGGCGGTTGATGCGATCTCGACCCAGCCTTTGTGGGTGCTGCTTGGTGGTGGTCTGATGACCGGGGTCGGGCTTTATGCGTTTGGAGCGACCATCAACGACCTGCTCGATGTCCACCGGGACCGCGCGATGAATCCATCCAAGCCGATCATTGCTGGATCGAGCTCGATCGAGTTGGCCGTGTGCTCTGTCGCCGGGGCGTTGATGCTGGCGGTGCTCGGATCAACGGTGTTCTCTACGGGCGCGATTCTCGCGACGCTCGTGCTCGCGTCTGCGATTTTGATGTTCAACGCGTTGGGGCGCTTTGTGCCCGGGATCGGGATGGTGCTTTTGAGCGTGATCTACGCGGGGCATATGCTGCTGCCAAATATGTCGGTCCGGTTCCTGCTCCCTGTGTGGCTGGTGATGACGCACGCGATTGTTGTCACAGGGCTCTCTCACCACCTTGGGCGCAAGAGCCCGCCGATCTCTAAGCGTGCGGGTGTGTTTGCGTTGCTCGGGTGGCTGATCTGTTCGTTGATGCTCCTCGCGTTGGCGTGGAGCAGGGGCAACGAAGACGGGCTCTGGCCCGGCTTTGTCCCGATCACGAGTTTGCTGTACCCGTCAGGGTTTGTGCTTTTGTTTGCGGTGCTTGTCTATCGGCGGGCGCGATCACTCGGCCCGGGTCCGAGGCTTGGTGAAAAAATTGCGCGGTATGGCGCGATGTGGCCCGCGCTCTACGCCACCGGATGGCTCGCAGGCGCGGGGCTCTGGCAGGCAATGGTGTTGATGCTCTCGCTGACGCTCGTGGGGTTCTTGGTCATGAGCGTGCTGCGCGAGCTTTACGCCCTTGCAGAGCATCCCGCCGGTTATCGACGATAGCTCAGAAGAGTTTGAGTGCAAAGAACATGGCTGTAAAGAACAGGTCCGCCGCGACGATCGCGACGATGCACTCAACCACGGTGTAGGTCGTTGCCCGCCCCACGCCGGCCGCACCGCCGGAGACCTTGAGCCCATTGGAGCAGGCGATCACGCCGATGATCGTCCCGAACACCCCACCCTTGACCACACCTGTCCAGAAGTCGACCTGCTTGGCCTGGGTGAGCATGTTGTTCATGAAAGTCTCGTAGGGGATATCAAGCACGATGATCGAGATCAGCATCGCCGCCATGATCGCGGCGAAGCTCGATATCACCCCCAACGCCGTCATCGAGAGTATGGACGCCAAGAGCCTGGGCACCACAAGAAACCGCACCGGGTTGAGCGCTGAAGCTTCGAGCGCTTCGATTTCCTCAGACACGACCATCGTGCCGATCTCGGCTGCAATCGAAGCCCCGGCAAATCCCGTGAGCACGATCGCGCCGATCAGCGGCCCAAGCTCGCGCAAGACCGCGACTGAAATAATATTGGCAACCTTGTCAACCTGCCCAAACTCTTCCAATGGCGGCGCAAGCTGCAACGCCAGGATCAACCCGACACTCCCCGAAACCAAGATCACGATGAAGATCGATTGAACACCGATGCGGCAGATCTGTGAAATAATCGCCGATTTGCCAAGCCGGTACCTTGGGCCGAAGACCGATCTCCAAAACCATGCGAAAGCTTCAAAGAGCAGGTTCATGACCTCGCCGATGTGATTGAGGATCCCGAGGGTGCGCCGACCGAGCAGAGCGATGGGATAGAGCACCACCACGATCAGCGGGTTGAGGCTCTTGGGATTGGGCGTGTCATCGTCGAAGGGCATCTTGTACAGTGTCGCCCCTTTGCTCCGCCGTGTCTACCGGTCAGGGCGGATTTTGAGCAACGGTTGATCAGGCGGTTAGGCTTGCTCGAGCGTATCAACGATGGTAAAGAACGAATCGAGCCGTGCGATCTCAAAGATCGCGAGCACCTTAGGACTCATCGCGCTGAGCACCAGGCTGGTATTGGACGATTTGCCAAGGCGCATCGCTTCGACAAGGGTGGCGAGCCCGGATGAATCCATGTACCCGACATCTTCAAGATGCACAATAACCTTGCTGGTCTTTGGGTTCATGCTCTGCTGGATCGCGGTGCGCAGGATCGGCGAGCGGGACATATCCACATCGGCGGACGGTGAAATCACCACCACCCCGCTGGAGGGTTCGCTTACTGTCAGGAATGTTTCGTTCTCGTGCATTGCATACCCCGCTTCGAGCAGATCCGCTCATTGTTGGATATGCTACACCCGTTTGCTCGCCGCGTCGCCCTTGCGAGCAAATCCGGGGAGATGATCGCGCAGCCGGGGCGGGTTTTCTTCGCGAACAACGCGCTTGGACATGGTCAGTCGCATCCCGATGGTCTCGCGGGGTTCGTAGCGGACATGGTCCATCACCTCGCGGATGATGTGCACCCCGAGCCCGCCGGGCTTGATGTCTTCGAGATGGCGCCCGATGATTTTGCACGGATCGACCTTCTTGGCCTCGTCTTCGATCACGATCGTGATCCCACCGGGTGATTTTCCCTCTGGCTCGAGAGGCGTGATGCCGATCCAGATCGGCTTGTCGAATGCTTTGGCGTACCCGTGGCGGATGACATTGCACAAGGCCTCATCGAGTGCGAGCGAGATCTTCGAGCAATCCATGTCGTCGAAGCCAAGCCGGCGCGCGACTGATGCAACCATCTCGCGTACGCCGCAGAGGTAGGTCGGGTCTGAGATCAGACGGATCTGGATGTGTGCTTTTGAATCCATATGCTCCTGCTCGTCTCCCGCGGGTCTTGTCGGACCATCGCGAGATTGAATCATTGGCACCCCGTTGCTGAGGTTCTTCATCGGTCAATCGACCGCGGGCTCGCCATTCGGTTCTTGTTTGGCAGCCCATTGCGATTCGTACTCATCGAGGTATTCAACCCATTGGTTGATCGACTCGATCCGTTCCCACCGTGGGGCGGCGTGCTCGTATCCGAATGTCTCTCCGGTTCTGGTCTGCAGGGCGCGGATGGCAAGCATGCGTGCTGCGGGGTCGGGGGATTGCAGTTGTCCTATGAGTTTGCCAAGTGATCCCGGATCATCCAAATCCGAAGCCGCAACGATTGCATCAATGCGTTTGGTTGGTGCCGGTGAGTCAAACCCGGTCTGTACAGGTTGACAACCTCCAAGGGTTATGCCGAGTCCGAGAACCATTGCAAGCCCCACTCCGATGCGGGTGCTCTTGATTGTCTGGGCTCGATGATCATCTGCGATCATCCATCGGTGCAAGCTTCTATCCCTCAAAGACATGCCGCGATGGTAGGCGTGTGTGGTTCGTGTAGTCTTATTCGGAATCCAGGGCAATCAGTTGCTCCTTTTCTGAGGAATCTGTATCGACCCGCCCTACGATCTTCTCCGGTACTCGATGCGGGCACCGGGATTATCGGACGCATCGCACGCGATGGGTCAGCCGCACCTCTATCGACCAACTGCATCGAGGAGTACCACCATGACGCCAAACATCGACAAACTCACCGCATTGCACAAAGAAATTGTCCCAGTGCTCGATTTCGGGGCGCAGACAGCCCAGTTGATCTGTCGGCGTGTACGCGATGCGGGCGTGTTCTCTGTGCTTATCTCCCCGGATACACCCGCTGAAGAAATCCGCAAGATGAACCCCAAGGGGATCATCCTCTCGGGCGGGCCGTCCTCGGTCACCGACGATGGCGCCCCGAGCATGGATCCCAAAGTCCTCGAGCTCGGCGTGCCCGTGCTGGGGATCTGCTACGGGATGCAGCTCTCGTGCCACCTGCTTGGCGCAAAGGTCACCCCAGCCGATCATCGCGAGTACGGGCGCGCGCAGCTGCACATCCACGAACCAAGCGGGCTGTTCGACGCGGTGCCCGATTCAACCCAGGTCTGGATGTCGCACGGCGATCAGATCGAAGACCTTGCCGGTGCCCATCTTGTCCCGATTGCTTCGACCGAGACCTGCCCGTACGCCGCGGTCAAATCCACCAATCCGGCGCACCGGTTCCTCGGCGTCCAGTTCCACCCAGAGGTTACGCACACGCCCCACGGTGTTGATCTGTTCCGCAACTTCCTCTATGAGACTTGTAAATGCACCGGCATCTGGAAGATGAGCGACTTCGCCGAGGCCGAAGCAGAACGCGTGCGTGAACTCGTCGGCGAAAAGACCGTCATCTGTGGGTTGTCCGGTGGTGTTGACTCTTCGGTGGTTGCTGCACTCTTGCACAAAGCCATCGGCGATCAGCTTGTCTGCGTGTTCGTCGACAACGGCTTGCTCCGCAAGAAAGAGCGTGACCTCGTCGAGCACACATTCCGCGACCACTTCCATATCGATCTCCGCGTCGTTGATGCGCGAGCGGAGTTTCTTGGCGACCTCGAGGGCATCGAGGATCCGCAGGAAAAACGCAAGCGCATCGGGCATCGGTTTATTGAGTGCTTTAAGGATGCTGCCAAGGACATTCCTGATGCTCACTTCCTTGCCCAGGGCACGCTTTATCCTGATGTGATCGAATCCGGGCATGGGCACGCGGGAAACAGCGCAAACATAAAGCTGCACCACAATGTCGGCGGGCTCCCCGAAGAGCTCGGCTTCGAGCTGGTCGAACCGGTGCGTGAGCTCTTCAAAGATGAGGTCCGAGCCCTCGGGACCGTGCTCGGCGTGCCCGACCAGATCGTCTGGCGTCACCCGTTCCCCGGCCCGGGGCTCGCGGTGCGGGTGCTCGGCGAGATCACCGAGGAGAAGCTCGAGATCGTGCGCAACGCGGACGAGATTTTGCTCGAAGAAATCGTCGCCGCCGGGTTGTACCGCAAGACGAGTCAGGTCTTCGCGGTGCTGCTGCCCGTGCAATCTGTCGGCGTGATGGGCGACGGGCGGACCTACGAGCGAGTCGTCGCGCTGCGGGCTGTGGAAACACAGGACTTCATGACCGCCGACTGGGCCCGTATCCCGTTCGATGTGCTCGCGAGGATCTCGACAAGAATCATCAACGAGGTCCGCGGCGTGAACCGGGTTGTGTACGACATATCGAGCAAGCCGCCGGCGACGATTGAGTGGGAGTGAATCTGGACATCCCAGTCTGTAATTTGTGTTTCATTTTTCTTACCAATCATTTTGGAATACAGTTTCACGAACCATCGTTGATTAAGTACGCAAGCCTCCGCGTCGGCATGTGCCTATGGGAGCAACCAACACACCATCACAGGGCTTCATCATGTCAACCATCAAAAACACCATCGGCGCCGCGGCGCTCTCGCTCGGTCTCGCAGGCTCGGTCTTCGCGCTCGCCGGGTGGACCGGCAACGAAACACAGACCGCCTCGGTCATGACCGCCGAGAATACTGCGGGCACCCGGGCCTACGAAGTGGACAACACGCACTCGTCGGTCAACTTCATGATCGTTCATGCCCAGGTCGCCAACTTTTATGGGCGATTCAACGATTTCAAAGGCTCGATCAACCTTGATGAGGATGACTTCGCCAACTCGACCATCGAGTTTGAGGTCTCGATCAAATCCATCGACACCAACAGCCGCACCCGCGATGGGCACCTGCGCGATGTCGATTTCTTCAACTCTCGTCAGTTCCGCAACGCCACCTTTGCATCCAGCTCGATCGCCGAGAAGAGCGACGGCGTCTATGAGGTGACCGGCGAGCTCGATCTCCGCGGCGTCACCAAGACCATCACCGCCACGATGACTGATCTCCGCATGGGCTCGTTCAACGGCGAGGACAAACTCGGCGCAGAGGTCCGCTTCAGTATCAAGCGCGGAGACTTCGAGATCAACAAGTACCTCGCAGCCGGCGGCGGCGAAGACGGTCCGTTGAGCAACACCGTCGAGCTGGTGATCAGTATCGAAGCAATCGGGCAATAACCGATCTATTGATATGGATCCACAACTCCGCATGAATTTGATCATCTACGGCGGCGTCCTCCCGGGCGTCGTCGCTTTTCTTCTTCTGTTCGCTGTCTGGGGATGGCATTCGAGGCGATCAACGATCCGCGAGATCGAATCCGACGCGGCGATTGCTTCCGATGGGCCGAGGTGGTTGATCCCGCTGCTGATTGCTGGCGGACTGATCGCGTGTGATCTCGTGATCAACACGGGCGCTTTGTGGTGGCCGGCGAGCGCAACCGAGCGGTACCTGCACGCGACGGTGGTGATCGCGCTCTTTGCCTTTGTCGAGGGGTTGATCCGCTGGCCGAGTATCCTGGTGATTCCAACGCGTGCGATCGGGTACGCGATCGCGATCTGGATGCTCGCGTTCCCGTATGTTGGATCCGAGATCCTCGCGATGAGTGATTTGGTGGGGATCATGGTCTTTGGCGGGCTCGGGGGGTCGCTGATCGCCCAGCATGCCGATCGCGCGTTGGAATCGACGAGCGCGTGGAAGGCGGGGGTTGTTCAGCTCGTAGCATTTGGTGGGCTGATGCCGATCATGTACCACATGAGTATCGGGATCGGATCGATGATGCTCATCGGCGTGATCGCGGTGCTGACCAATGTCACGCTCGTCGGGCTGATCTTCAAGCGGATGCGTATCTCGCGGGGTAGCGTCAGTATGCTGACGGGGATCCTCATCATGATGCTGATTGGTGCGGGGATCCAGGCCGAGCCGGTCAGTATCACCGCGTTGGGCGCGATCGCCCTGCTGCCGCTGGTCGCATCGATCCCGAAGATGGATTCCATCGTCGGGATGCTTGTCCGGATTGCTTGCATCGGCGTGATCTTGGGCACCGCGGGGTGGATCTTGGGTGCAAAGGCATCGCCGGGAGACGGGCAGATGGGCGAACCAGACCCGTACGCGGATTACGCCGAGGATTGATTCGTGCCCGCACTGTGCGGACAATGAGCCTATGAAGCCGCCTACAAAGACAAGGCATATTCGATACGCGATCGAGTCTGATTCTCGTGTGTTCTTGCGGTATCCGGTGCCGGGTGATCGCGAGGAGTTTGTTCAGCTGCGCAGGCAAAGCCGCGAAACGCTGGAGCGTTGGGAGCCCATCCCGCCTTCGGGATTGGACATCTTCGGCGATGAAATGTTTGACCGTGAGTTCGGATCACGGAAGACCGAAAGCGAACACCGGTGGCTGATCTGCACCCGCAGCACCGGGGAGATTGCGGGGCGGATATGCCTGAGCGCAATCGAGCGGGGTGTGCTGCAGTCCGGGCGGTTCGGATACTGGCTCGGGACGCGGTTCGTCGGCAATGGGTACATGCAGTCCGGGATCGCGCTGGGGTTGCGGCACTCGTTCGAGGCCCTTGGGCTGCATCGTGTGAGCGCCAATGTCATGCCGAGCAACGAGCGATCAATCGCGACGCTCCGCGGGTGCGGATTTGCGAAGGAGGGGTACTCCGAGAAGTACCTCAAAATTCAGGGGCGATGGGAAGACCACGAACGGTACGCGATGACCGTTGAGCGTTGGCGGGAGATAAATGCTGGAGCTCAGTAACGCCGGCGGCGTGCCGCGAGAAGCCCCGCACATGCGAGCATCGCAGCAGAGCTCGGCGATGGCACGGGTATGTAGTGCACCGTGAACTTGCCGGCCGCGTACAAGGCGTCGACCTGATCAGGGGCATCGTCCGTCGTCTCGAAGAACTCAATGTCGAGCATCCCATCATCGAGCACATAATCAAGCCCGGCACTGATCAGGTCAATCATCCCCGCGGAGTCGTAGAACCCAATGCCAGAGAAGTTATCAGTTGCGCCGACGCGCAGGGACACCTGGGAATTGAGCCCGATGCTTGCTTCGTTGAGGAAGCTGTTGCCGACGGTTCTGAGCTCGACACCCTCCCACTGCACCCCGATGACCCTTGAGCCTGCACCGAGAAACTGATCGAGCGTGGTATTGCTCGCGTCGCCCGCAGCATCGAAGCTCTCAACGCCTTGGAGTTGAAACGAGACCGTGAGCACTTCGGGACCCATCGGATCCACCGGTGCTGCCAGAGCGAGCGCCGTCGCGAAGGGGATCGTCATTACAAAGATGAGTTTCATGGGAAGTCCTCGTGAGGTTGTTCAGTCTTCTCCTCTAAGAATGGCTCAGATCCGTCCGAAAACCAGCATTCTCTCAGATTCCGGGGGTAGATTGCTGGGCTGGGATGTGGGCGGGCGCACGAAAAACCCCGCCTTTTGGCAGGGTCGAGTGGGGCCTCTTTGGTTCACCCGATCAAGGTCGGGTTCGGCATGACGAAACTTAGACTGTTTCTGTCTTGCGGCCGATGCGACGGCGACGGTTGAGCAGCTTGCGTCCGCTCTTGGTTCTCATCCGTGCACGGAAACCGAACGAGCGGCGACGCTTGGTGTTGCTCTTGCGACGGGGGTAGTGCATTGCCATGGATACATCCTCTCAGTTCGCCCATCGACATCGATGAGGGTCGAGAGTGTATCCCCGGCAATGCCCATCGTCCAGTTTCAATTACCGCCAGAGATGGAATTCATTGGACATCAACGGGTTGGAACGCGATAATGAGCTCTCGCGGGGATCTTGAAGGGTCTCTTGGTTCCGCGGCCCCTCGTTCGGTGTTTGATCGCAAACACTGCACGAGCGCTCGTCGATCCGCCTCATCCTCGCATATTGACCAGGCTTCGGTGTGCCCCCTCAGTCCGGAGGCACGGCGGGGCTTTGCAGCGGAGATTGACCGTGGGAGACTACAACACCGATGAGGCTCAACGCATCCTTGGGTACACCTTCAAGGAAATCGAGATCCTCCGGAGATCAATGCGTCATGCATCGGTCGCTGAATCGAGACTTGAATCCAATGAACGGCTCGAGTTTCTCGGCGATGCCATCCTCGGGATGGTGGTCTGTGAACGGATCTTCGAGCTCTTTCCTCATCTGCTCGAAGGGGAGATGACCAAGATCAAGTCACTCGCGGTCTCGCGGTCAACCTGCGCCGAGATCGCGATCGAGATCGGGCTCGACAAGCTGATCGTGGTCGGCAAGGGCATGCGCACGCACAAGGCCCTCCCGCAATCACTGGCAGCGGCGATCCTCGAATCCGTCATCGCGGCGTTGTACATCGATGGCGGGATGCTCGCGGTTCGTGCATTTCTGCATCCGTTGATTGATCCGGCGATAGTGGCTGCGGAAGAATCCGGGCATCAGCACAACTTCAAAAGCATGCTTCAACAGCACGCCCAGCAATCATTAGGCGTTGCTCCGAGCTACCGGATATTGGACGAAAAAGGTCCGGACCATGCCAAGGCGTTCCGCATCGCGGTGGATATCAAGGGCCAAGAGTTCGAGGCCAACTGGGGGCAGTCCAAGAAGGAGGCCG
Source organism: Phycisphaerales bacterium (assembly GCA_029260265.1). Classification (GTDB taxonomy): domain Bacteria; phylum Planctomycetota; class Phycisphaerae; order Phycisphaerales; family UBA1924; genus UBA1924. The sequence goes on along the minus strand of JAJDDO010000024.1, from coordinate 276,382 downwards.
AGCAGCAGGCCGCCCGCGCCGCGCTCGAAACGCTCGGGCTGATCGAAACGAACACCGATGGGCACTCCATCGTCACCGAGGATTGATCAGCCCGGCTCCGAGCCAGGCTTTGGTTGAACTTCAAACGCGATCACATACTGGAATCCGGTGACGGGATAGGGGATCTGTAATCGGTAGTGCCTGAACTCTTCGGTGTCGTACCCGAGTTGGGCGTGCACTTGTTTGATCATGCTCTGGTATGTTGGGATCTCGGACAAGGTGAGCGCGTCGAGACCTGTCCCCAGCTTCCGGATGGCCCTTGTAGCTTGGCTCGGGATGAGATCGATATCGCGTGAACGATCATCCGGCCTGGCTCCGCCCCTCGCGTTCATGTTGTATACATAGAAATCGGGTTCGATTCCATCGAAGAGATCGCCGTGAAGAAGTACATCGGCAACCAGATTGCCGACCGGGATATCAGGAATCACACACACGCCGCGTTTTGTGCGGGTTTCCGTCGCGTACCGATAAGACATCTTCGGAGAATGGCTCACCGCGAGCATGTCATACTTGGCGGATTTGTCTGTATCCATCGCAGCCAATGAATGGATGAGTTGTCCGTTCAGGTGATTCGATTCGATCGGTGTTGGTTTGTTTTGATAGTACGGCGAAAGGTCGAGCTCGATGTGGTTGGTTTCTTGAGCCTCGGTCGCGAGCATTGGTGGCAGGCCGAAAGAGAGGTGAATCGGCATATCAGGGCGTAGGCGATGCAACCCAACCATCCCGTGCACGCTTGTTACATCAACCGACGCCGGATCGTCCGCGTTCGGCACCAGCGTCATGGAGTTGAGCCATGTCTCTGCTTCAACACCAAGAACCTTTCCCATGCCCTTGAAGACCTCGTACCGGCTTGCTTGTTCAAACCGTTCGAGCGCTTCAGCGTTCTGCGTACTCAATGCTGCATTCAATGCTGAGCGTGTTCCAAAGTGTTGTCGGATCAGCCTGTCGAACCCATCGATTGCTTCGAGCGCGATTTGGCTGGTTTCCTTTGGCACCCCCAACTCCAGAGCCCCGGTGACCATGGACCGCAGAGATTCCGGGCCGGGGATGCTGGTGAGTGTCTCGATCGGTGTCTCTTTTTTGATCGAACTTGCCGTCCGGCTCACCATCACGCGAGAGACCCCAATCAGGCGCGAGATCTCGGTCGGGCGACTCGGGGAACCGGGCAACCCATCGAACAACGCTCGCATCGAGTTGCGGAGATCTGCAGCGACATCGACAGCAACCGAGTGCTCCGCCTTGGGCGCACCAGAATCACTCAATGAGCGAGTGCTCTCGATTTTATCATTGCGCATCAGACCCCTTTCCCTCTTCGGGGTCATTGTATCAAGGAAGGCTTTTCAACGCAAATTACAACCTGTTTTCATTGCTTGTACGGGGGGAATTCAAAGGGGTGATTTCACCTTTGATCAACTGTTGTTCGGCATTTCTTGTCGACCAGTCCCTTTGCGCGTCCCCTGATAGAGTTCATAGCTCAGTAGTCGACATTCAATCTGGGCGTTGAAGAAGATCTGTCGTGACGCGGTTTTGAGTCCAATTTCATGCGAAAGTTCGCGGCTCCCGGTGAACACATGCCCACGGTACCCGCCGCATTTCGATTTAAAGAAATCACCGATTCCTTTGTACACCGGGCGCAGCGCATCGGCTTCGCCGAGCCGAAGCCCGTACTCGGGGTTCAGGATTACATGCCCGTGCTGGCCCTCATCGAGTTGAGGCACCTCGGTCTGCGCAAAGTCGCATACCTCGAAGTCGATCAGATGTTCTACGCCCGCGGTCAGCGCGTTCTTCTTTGCAGCCTGGATCGCACGCGGATCGTTGTCGGTCGCGATGATGGGCATCGGGTCTTCAAAAACAGGCTTGGACTTGCGGGCTTGCTTGCGCATCTCGATGTAGGAATCGTCGATATCGAGGGCGGTGTGCAAGAAGCTGGCATCGCTTCGCAGCAATCCGGGCGCACGCCCGCTGGCGATCAACGCCGCCTCGATCGCCAGCGTGCCCGATCCGCACATCGGATTGACCATCGGCGTCGACCCGTCATACCCGCAGGCCATCAGCACCGCGGCAGCGAGGGTCTCTCGCATCGGCGCGAGGTGAGGCATCTTGCGATACCCGCGATCCGAAAGCCGAATGCCGTTGGTGTTGAGGTAGATCCACGCCCGATCGCCTTTCCACACGAGGTGAATGACGACGCACGAACGATCCGGGCCGGTATCCGGGCGGGCCCCGGTGTGTTTTTTGATCCGGTCGACAATCGCATCCTTGAGCACGAGGTTCGGATACATGGAGTTGTCGATGCTGTGGTGATCGATATTGGAGGTGATTGTAAAATAGGAATCGTTCTCGATGAGATCTTCCCATGCGAACGCCGAGGCCTGCGTGATCAATGCGTTCAATGTCGGACACCGGAATCGCGAGAGCAACCAGAAGGTATGATGTGCGGTCCGCAGGTGCAGATTCAGCCTCATGCAATCTTCGAGTGTTGCCCCGATGTGCACCGCGACATGATCCTCATCCTGGATCTCGAACCCGAGCTGCTCGACTTCACGCCGAAGGAATGGTGTCACATGCTCGGCGCATGTGATCCGCGTCAACCGTTTTTTATGTGGATCTATCTGGGTCATATCGCTCCCTATCTGTGGATGATAGGAAGAGAACTCCCGGCAACAACCTGCCCGCGGGCGCTACTATTGATCCATGCAACGAAGAGCCGCTGTCATTTCTGCTTTGCGTACCCCGATCGCCCGGTTCGCCGGTGCCCTCGCCTCGGTCCGCCCCGATGATCTTGCTGCCCATGTCATCAAGGGCGTGATCAATCAAACCGGCATCGACCCCTCGCTGATCGACGATGTGTATCTGGGCGCCGCGAATCAGGCGGGCGAGGATAACCGCAATGTGGCAAGGATGGCGACGTTGCTTGCCGGACTCCCACCAAGCGTGCCAGGCTCAACGGTCAATCGGCTCTGTGCATCGGGGCTCGATGCGATCAACATCGCCGCGAGGATGATCGAAGCCGATCACGGCGATGTATTCATCGCCGGCGGCGTCGAATCCATGTCCAGAGCCCCGTATGTGCTTGCCAAGCCCGAGACCGCCTACGCACGAAACCAAGAACTGTTCGACACCTCCATCGGTTGGCGGTTTATCAATCCGAAACTCTCTGAACTGCACCATCCGTACCCTATGGGCGAGACCGCGGAGAATGTCGCGCGCAAGCACCAGATCAGCCGCGAGGATCAGGACCGGTTCGCATGTACGAGCCAACAACGATGGGCCTCGGCCAACGCAAAGAGCCTCTTTGCCGACGAGATTATTCCGATCGAGATTCCTCAACGCCGCGCTGACCCGATTGTGTTTAACACCGATGAGCACCCACGCCCGGACACCACGCTCGAGACCCTCGCCAAGCTTCGTCCGGTCTTTGCCAAGGATGACCTCGGCACCGTCACCGCGGGCAACTCATCGGGCATCAACGACGGCGCGGCCGCCCTCCTGATTGTCGAGTTTGAGAAGGCCAAACAACTCGGGCTCACCCCGCTGGCAATCGTCGGCCCGAGCGCATCGGCTGGCGTCGACCCCGCCTACATGGGCGTTGGACCCGTGCCCGCGATCAGAAAAGCGCTCGGACGCGCCAAACTCGAAACAAGCGACATTGACCTTGTCGAGCTCAACGAGGCATTCGCCGCACAATCAATTGCGTGCGTACGCGAGCTCGGGCTTGATGAATCCATCGTCAATGTGAACGGCGGCGCGATCGCGATCGGGCATCCGCTGGGGTGTTCGGGCGCACGCATTGCCACCACCCTGATCCATGAAATGAAACGGCGCGACGCCCACCGGGGGCTGGCTGCGCTGTGTGTTGGCGTCGGGCAAGGGCTTGCCACGGTCTTTGAGAAGCCCTGAACCCGTTAGCCGCTGGCGACCAGTTTCTCAAAGCCGGTTCGCAACCCATCAACGAGCAGATCAATCTCGGCATCACCCATCGGTGTTGAGAGCGCGGCCGAGCACGAGTTGATCATGATGATCCCGTTCTCGAAGAGATGATCGAGCAGCATCGTCAGCTTGGCGTTCTCCTCTGATGAAAGGTACGCCTCGCGATAAGAGTGCGGCGGCTCGCTCTTCATATGCACGCGGAACATCGAGCCGGACCCCGTCACACTCGCACACGCTCCCGTGTCGATGATCGCTCGCTCGATGCCGGCCCTTGCGCGATTCGCGAGTGCGTTGAGTCGATCGACTGCCGGGCGATCAAACTTCTTCATGGCTGCAAGCCCGGCGCCGGTGCTGATCGGATTGGCCGAGTAGGTCCCCGAGTGCGGATAGAGGTACTTGGGCGAGCGTGGGTTGAGCACCTGCATCACCTCGTCGCGCCCCGCGACCGCACCGATCGGGAACCCGCCTCCGATCATCTTGCCGAGCGCGGTGATGTCGGCGACGATGCCGTACTGCCCCTGAAGCCCTGTGAATGTCGAACGGAAGGTGATGACCTCATCGAGCACGAGCAGCACGCCGTTGGCGTTGGTCCAATCACGCATCGCATGAACGAAGTCGGCATTGGCCGGGTTGAGCCCGACACGGTGAGGCATCAGATCGAGCACCAAACACGCAAGACGATCCTTGCATCCATCGAGCAACGCGATCGAGCGATCGATATCGTTGTATGGGATTACGAGTACATCATCAATAGCGGACTTGGGCGTTCCGTGAACCAACGGCACCCGCTGGGGTTCGCTGATCTCGCCCCAGTTGCTTGGCGAGGGGGTCTGGCTGACCTCGACATAATCGTATCCGCCGTGGTAGGCACCCTCTGCCTTGGCGATCATCGGGCGGTTTGTGAACGCGCGCGATGCCTTGATCGCGACCATCAACGCCTCGGTGCCCGAGTTGACAAAGCGGAGCTTCTCGAAGTTTGGATTTCGCGAGCGCAGATATTCCGCATACTCGATCTCGATCTCGGTCGCGACATTGAACGCGCTGCCTTTGGAGATCTGCTCGCTGACCACCCTGATCATGTCCGGATCTGCGTGCCCATGAACGAGCGATGCCATGTTGTTGGCAAAGTCGATCCGAGAGACCCCCTCGATATCGACAATGCGGCAACCCTCGCCATGATCGGCGTAAAGAGGGTGCGGGTCACGGAGCACCGCGTTTCGGCTCACCCCGCCGGGGAGAACCTTGAGCGCCCGCTCGTACATTGCTTGGCTCTTGCTTGTCTGGGTTTTCATTTTCATCCCCATTTTTTCTAGCGTGCTTGCTGGTTTACGCGATCGGGAGGAGTTCCGCACCGGTGCGTTCTTGAACATACGCAAACTCGACACCGGGGCACAGCTCGATGAGCTGGAATCCGGCGTCGGTGATATCGATCACCGCGAGATCGGTGTACACCCTCGTGATCACACCGAGCCCGGTCAGCGGGAAGGTGCACCGCTCGACGAGTTTGGGTTCATTCTCCTTTGTGCAGTGCTGGGTGATCACAAAGACCGACTTGACACCCGCGACCAGATCCATCGCGCCGCCAACGGCGGGGATCGCGCCGGGCTTTCCGGTCGACCAGTTGGCCAGGTCTCCGTTCTGCGCCACCTGCATCGCGCCGAGCACGCACAGGTCAATATGCCCGCCTCGGATCATCGAGAAGCTGTCGGCATGATGGAAATACGCTGCTCCAGGATTCGCGCTGACCTGGCGCTTGCCCGCGTTGATCAACTCCGGATCGCCCTCGCCCTCTTTGGGTGATGGACCCATGCCGAGCAGTCCGTTCTCGGTGTGGTAGATCAGCGTATGCCCATCGGGGACAAACCTGGTGACCAGTTCCGGGATCCCGATGCCGAGGTTGACATAGGACCCGTTGGGGATATCTTGGGCGAGTCGGCTCGCCATCTGCTCGCGGGTCCATCCGATGATCTGTGCTTGTTCGCTCATGGGTACGACACTCCTGCAGCAACGAGGTCGGACTCATGCACCGGCGTGGCAACCTGAACAACGCGGTCAATAAAGATGCCCGGCGTTACCACAATCTCTGGATCAATCGCCCCCGGATCAACGACCTCGTTGACCTGTACGATGCTGATTCTTGCCGCCATCGCCATGATCGGGCCAAAGTTCCGGGCTGTTTTGCTGTACACAACATTGCCGTGCGTATCGGCGGAGCGTCCCTTGACCAGCGCGAAGTCCGCCTTGAGCCCATACTCCATCAGGTAGTCTTGGCCCTCGAAGGTCCGAGATTCTTTTCCTTCTGCCAGGGGTGTGCCGACCGCTGCGGGGGTGTAAAACGCCGGGATCCCTGCGCCGCCGGCGCGGATGCGCTCGGCGAGTGTCCCCTGCGGCACCAGTTCGAGCTCGATCTTCCCAGAGTTGTACAGATCGGGAAACACCGTCGAGTTGGCGGTACGCGGGAATGAGCAGATCACCTTTGAAACACGCTCGGCCTTGAGCAACGCGGCCAGCCCGACCTCGCCGGATCCGGTGTTGTTGCTTGCGATCGTCAAGTCTTTGGCGCCCTGGTCGATCAGCGCGTGGATCAGCTCGATCGGGCTGCCGGCCTCGCCGAACCCGCCGATCATGATCGTGGCACCATCGAACACATCTTTGACCGCTTCGGCAGCGCTCTCGATCTGTTTATTGATCATTGTTCCCTCACATGCCTTGAGTTCTTCGCTCAGTCGGCCTTGACCACGCGGGTGTAATCGTAGAGCCCAGCCTCATCGAATAGCACACGATCCTCGTAATCATCAAACCATGCCGCGTCCGGATTCCGTCCGACGATGCATACCTTGCCGCGATCGGGCGCGTCGGCGGCGTTGCGCAGGAGCTTGAAGATCACCACGCCGTTCTCGCTGCCCTTGAGCCCGGGGATCGGTTCGTTGGTGACCGCACAGACCTCCGTTTTGCCTTTGTAATGCGTGATCGAGAGCTTCGCATGGTTTTCGACGCCCGAGAGCCCCTTCTGCGATTCATTGAGCAGGCGCCATGATTCTTCGATGGGGATGTTGAATGCTTTGTACGCAACGATGTCACGCCCGCAGAAGAAGTAATGGTTGTCTGCGCCAACCCGCTTCATCTCTCTCTGCATGATCCGCAGTGCGTCGGCATCGTTGTTGATGTCCTTGATGATCGGTGTCTGGTTCTCGACGGTGATCCATCCGCGCTCAAGCAGCTGGCGCATCGCCCGCCCGGTCTCGGGAACCCACTTGTAAAACCCGTTTTCGTCGCGGATGTATTCGCCATCGTCGGACTTGGCGAGGAACTCATCGGGATGCTCAAAGTGGACCATGAAGTGCACGCCGACCTCTGGGTAGGCCTTGTTGAACTGATCGAGCATGGCAAAGAACGAGTCGTCGAATCGCTGAGGATAGAAAGCCATCTCTTTGGTGCCGATGCGGATTGATTCGATCCCGGCTTCTGCCAACGCTGCCAGCCAAGCCGCGATTTTGGCGTTGTTGAGCACCATCGGATCTCCACCCGAGAGCAGAATTTCGCGGAGTTTTTCTCGCCCGCACACCGGATGACGCCCGCCATTGGCCGTGACCGCGTTGTTGAACTCGTGGATGTAGGCGGTGATCTCGGGGATCTTGGCGAGCCCCTTTTTGGCAACCGTGCCATCGGCGCGTTCGATCTCTTTGCGCGCGATCAGCTCTTCGCGGTAACAGAATCTGCAGTGCGCCGAGCAGGTTGAGACGACATACATCAGCCCCATCTCGTACTTGTGCAGCAGCCCCTCCACGGGGGAATAGTCCATCTGATTCCCTGGATCTTCCGAGCCGGCCAGGTCGAGCGTCTCATCCGGGCTCGCCTTGACGAGCTTTTGGATGGGCTTGCTGTTACGGGCGAGCTCGGCGAAGTGCCTGGTGACCTTGACCGGCATCCGATTCTCGACATCGCGATCCGAACCCTTCAAGACGGTCAACTGGACGAGTTCGTCCGAGCTGTACAGCCCACGGAGGTCCTCTGGCGCTTTCTCATTGAGGAATGGGGCAAGCCCGTTGATGATCTCTCGTCTGTATGAAGGGCTCTCTACGGTCTCGAGAAACGCCTGCTCTTTCGGCGTTTGGGTGTATTCTTGAGGCTTGGGCATGGCAATCGACTCCAAAAATGAACGCAACAGGCTGTACAGAAACTGTAACTAGCGGTACACTGACTAGTCTATATTGTAACACATTACCCACCAAGTGACCACTCATGTCTGTACAAGATCTCATCGCACCGGTCAGCGATAAGCTGACACCGACCGAACGCCGAATTGCAGGCGTGGTGCTCCACGACCCCACGGTGTTGGCATTCGGGACGGTTTCCGAGCTCGCCGAGCGGGCCGAGACAAGCAAGCCCTCGATTGTCCGATTCGCGGCCAAGCTTGGGTTCGATGGATTCACCGATCTTCAGAAATGGATCCGCGACGAGCTCACCCAGCAGCTCGCAAGCCCGAGCCAGCGGATCCGTCACCGGGATGAATCGGGCACCGCCGCTCGCGATTCCATCACGGATTCGGTCAACCACACGATCGCGATGCTGAACAAAGACAGGCTCATCGCACTCGCCAAACCAATCGCCGATGCCAATCGGGTGTGGATCATCTCGGGCGAGACCTCGATGGCCGGGGCGGTCGTCCTGCACAGCGGACTCTCGATGATCAGACCGGATGTCTCGCTGGTCGATGATCATTCCACCGGGCGCGAGCTGTGCAGCGCGGAGCCCTCTGACGCTGCGGTGGTCTTTGACTTTGCCCGGTATCGGCGCAACTCGATCACCGCCGCCCAGAAGCTGGACGATCTTGGTGTGCCGATTGTCGCGATCACGGATAGCCCGCTGTCGCCGCTGGCGTCAATCGCTCGGGCATGGTGCGAGCTTGATATTCCCGCGGTTGGTCCGTTCGACAGCTCTATCCCGGCGGTGCTCACCGCCGAGCTGCTTGTTTCACAGGTCGTCGATCTGCTCGGCGATCGTGCACGCGATCAGATCGATCGGCTTGAGTCATTCTGGCAGACCACCGGCGTGTTCCTCAGCTATACGCCAAGATCAAACCGAAAACCCTAAACCCAAATACGCCGCAGTCAATCAGAGCCCGACTGATTCGATGTACGCCGCAACACCGAGCGTCATCGGATGATCTTGCCCAAATGACGCTGCAAACCGATCGACGAGCAACTCGAGCTGATCTCGGCGTGCCTGTTCTTGGTCCAGCCCGATCGTTGCACGGACATACTCAAACTCGCAGCGAAGGGCTTGCTGGTGATCCATGCCGAGTGATGCCTGAAGATCGACGAGCGCGGGCTCGATCATTGCGCGTGCAAGATCGAAGTCTCCGAGATCATTGTACGCACGAGCGATCCAGTACCTTGGCTGCTGGCGTGCCCGTGGTCGCTCGCTCATTCTTTCAAGCACACGATCGACTTCTGGAATGAGCAGCTCGATGGCCTCGCGCTGTCGATCGAGCGAGATCATCGCATGGGCAACCAAGAATCGGCATTGCGCTGCGTTCCAGCTCTGCTCGCCAAACTCGCCCGCGCTCTGTGCAAGCAGATATTCCGCCCGCTTCAGTGCTGACGCCCCATGCCCGAGTTCGGTCTCGCTGATGGTGAGATGAGCGATCGCCCGGAAGTATCGCGGGTCCGTAGTCCCGTACGCCCGCTCGATCATGGGCAGGATCGCGAGAACAATCGCACGCTCATCCTCAAAGCGGCCCAGCATCTGCAACGATTTCACCTGGAGCAGCTGGGCAGCAAGCACACGGGTATCCGCATCCCCGTAGAGCACCCTGCGGATCTCGTGCATCTCCCTTGCCGCTTGCAACGCCGGCCCCGGTTCCCCGAGGCTGTTGTGGTAGATGACTAGGACATCGAGCCCCCGGGCGTATTCATCCGTTTCTCGCGCGTGCCTGCTGAGGTACTCATCAAGGTACACGCGAACCTCGCCCATCCTTTGTTGGCGGACGAGTGATGCAGAGAGGTTCAGCAAATGCTCGTCAAGCCCGATCTGCGCCGGGGGCGAATCCATGACGAGCGATCTGGTCAGCGTCTCAGCCTCTCTATTGTGGTGAGTCCCGATCAAAATCCGGGCCAAAGTCGCCCCGCTCTGCTGAACAGTTACATCCGATTGAGGATTCAGCATCGAGTAGATCCGATACGACTCTTGTGCGGGCGAGAGCCCAAGATCCATACGGCCGATCTGGATGTATCCGAACGCGATGGATCGATGCAACTCAGCGCTGGCCATCAAGAGCTCTGGATCATTGCCGATCTCTAACGCACGGATTCGTTGATCGACGAGTTGAAGCACCGCAGAGCTATCCATCGACGGGCCGAGCTGCTTGGCCGGCCCGATCGAATCGATAAAGCTCGTAAGCACGCCGAGCGTCTGCGAGTTCGCCTGGCGGAGCTCGCGTTCGGTCCTTGCCGACCGGCTAAAGAAACCCGTCGCGACCACAACGGTCAAAACCGCGGCAGCACCCACGCCGATCATCGTCCGGTTTCTTTTCACAAACCGCGAGAGCAGGTACCGCCGCGTATGCGACACCGCCCGCACCGCCATCCCACGCTGGTCGGCCCTGATGTCCTCGATGAGTTCATTGGCAGTCGCATACCGCGCGTTGAGATCTACTGAAGTTGCCTTGCGGACGATCGCACCGATGGAACCGGGCAGCCGACGATCAAGGTCGGTGCGGAACAAATCACCGGCTGAAACACGGGCGAAACGCTCCTTGGGGGTCTCTCCATCGAGCGGATGATTCCCTATCAACATGGCATACAAAAGCACCCCGAGCGAATACACATCCTGGCGGATGTCCGGCGCCGAGCAGGTCCGGTTGAATACCTCGGGCGGCAAATACCTGATATCTCCGGACAGCGCGGTGTGCGTGGTGTCCAAGCCTCCATCCAAAGCCGAGACACGCTTGGCGATCCCGAAGTCCAGAATGCAAGGCAGCCCGTCCTCGTCGATCAAAATATTCGATGGTCGCAGATCCCGATGAATCACCCCGCGGAAGTGTGCATGGGCCGCTGCGGAACATATCCGAATGAACACATCAATAATCGCTTGCGTAGTCCGTTCTTCTGATCGCGCCCACACATCTGCGGGCTTGCCATCTATCCAGGGCGTCACGATCCAGACTGATTCCGATTGAACCTCAACACTCGTGATCGGGAGGATAAAGGGATGATCGAGCGTGGACGCAAGTTCGGTGCCGCGCATGAGCCGGTCGTACACCATTCCGCCTGATTCGTACGATCGCTTGATGGCAACGAGCGTCCCGTCACGCCGATCACGACCCTTATACACAACCCCCTGCCCGCCGTGAGCCACCTCGCGCTGAATCCGAAACGGGCCCACATCGGTGAGCTTGGGCATCACCGCACGCTCGAGTTCGACAAAGAACGCATCGGTTCGATCATCAATCTTCATACTCACCGATCCCTTCTAGCCGATACCGGCACAGCTTTTCTTCGATGCTTGCCCGCAGCCGTTGCCTGGCTTTATACACAGACTCGATAGAAACCCCAAGCGTCTCAGCGATCACCGCCGGGGTGAGCCCACGCATAGACAGGCTCAGTATCTGCTTTGCGCCCGTTGACGAGAACCTCTCCACATCGGAGAGCACTCGACGCAAGCACGCCCGCTCCCACGCCTGATTCCATTCATCAACGCCCGATTGAGCAGCGGTGAGCTCGATCGAAACCGCACCGGCGATGCGCTGAGGCATCGCCGAGACAGCGCTGCGGGTGACCTGAAAAAGGTAGGACCGGAACCGCCCCTCAAGCGGGTTGTACCGGGTGGCGATCGGTGACTGTGAGAGACGGAGAAAGACCTCTTGGACAACATCATCGGTGTCCTGGCTCCGCATCCCGCGCGAGATGCAGAATGAACGAATGATCGGCGCATACCAGGTGACGAAATCACACCACGCCTCATAGTTGTCATGGTGCGCGATCGATGCAACGAGATCAGGATCTGTGCGTGTTGTGTTCAAGCCCAGCCTTCCTCTCTGCTGCATGGTTCCCCGGCCAACCTGTTCACGCCCAAAACGAACACCAACTCGTCCACCCTCACAGATCATTGTAACCCCTTTCTATTTATACACCTCAGTGGCCCATTGATGCAATCCAAAACCAACTGGATCGATCAAATCATCCCCGACCCCGCTCGCATCCCCATCCAAGCTCCACGCCCGTGCAGATACACAGTGAGAAATCCGCCGCATGAGAAATAGCACGCACCCGAAATTCAATCGGGTGCGTGCAGATAATGATCGCCAATTATCAACACCCGTTTGTGTACGCGGTCAAGAACGCGTATACATCAAGAGTGTCCAGCGACCCATCACCGTTGATGTCAGCATCGGGATCACCGAGGGTGAACGCCGAGAGGAAAGCTGAAACATCAACGAAATCAAGCATGTTGTCACGGTTGAAATCGCCAGAGCAAAGCTCATAAGCACCCATATCCGTCACCGGGGCAGGGCCAACGCCGGCGTCAACCACGCCGGCATCAATCGATCGTGTATACCCCCGCAGATCCACCGGCAACGCCTCGAGCGCATCACCGTCGCCATCGAGATCCGCGATATCCGCCGGAAGCAATGGCGTCCAGCCCGCGTCGGCAGCACTCGAACCATTCGTCAACGAGTAATCACCATTCGCACCATCGTAAAACAACGGATCAGTGCTGATATTTCCCAACGCGGATGTCCATCCACCCCCATCGATGCATGAAGAATACATGGTGACTATGGAGTTCGCCTGCGAGTCGCCCAGACCCGCGTTTTGCCAAAGGATCGAGTTGGTCACCGCGAGGTCTGCATCGGCGCGAGGATCATTGGCAACACCGGCGAACACCCCGCCGCCGTTCATACCCGCGGCATTGTCCGCGAATGTGGACGATTGAATATCACCCACCGCACCGCGAATGACGAGAGCAGGGCCGCCCTGCATGATGACGGTGCCATGACCAAGGTACACACCCCCGCCGTTCTCTACCGCCGAGTTGCCAGAGAACTCACAGTTCGCCACTGCAAGCGACGATGCCCGGCTCCCGTTGGTCTGGTACGAAAGCGCCCCGCCGTGCTTGTCAGCGCTGTTGCCCGTGAACTTGCTATTGAGAACGAACAAAGGAAACTGGGCCGGCGGATAGGCGGAGTCACGCTGCCTCGCCAGGGCCCCGCCGTTCTGCCCCGCCGAGTTGCCAGAGAATACACTGTTAGTGATAAACCGCTGCCCGGAGTTCTGCGAGATGTACACCCCGCCGCCATGCGCATCTGACCGGTTATCAACAACGGCGCATCCATCCATATTCCCGATCCACCCGGTAAGCAACGCCCCCCCGCCGTTGTCGGTCGAATAGTTGTTGCTGATCACACAGTCCTGCATCCACAACCGAGTATTGAATATCGCGGAGCCCATCGTGACCGATTGGGCATGAACACCCGCACCGATCGCGGCGTCCGCATACGCGCCGTCGATCCTGAACCCGTCAAGAATCGCGGGGATTGTTTGGTCTGTATCGCTCGCCCCGTACCCGCCGCCGTGCATGGCGCGATAAAACACGACCCGGTAGGAGTTGTCGGTATCCACACCCATTGCACCGATGTCTCCAGATAAAATGGTCTGGTTCAGCGATGCGGGGCGTTGATCGATCGCGGTCTCTGTGCCGACGAACCCGCCATACATCTGGACCCCTCGCGGCAGCCAAAAGGTTGCGTCCCGCGGATCACTGGTCGTTTGCAGCGGGTCGTTGATGTCGATCCACTTGCCCGGCTTGTGCTTGCCCGAGGTTACCCAAATCTCATCGCCAAAGCCAGCATCTCCAAGTGCTTCCTGCAAAGAGACATATGCATCGGCCCAGCTGGACCCATCATCTGCCCCCGTCGCCGCATGATCGACATAAAGCACCCCCGCTTGGGCCATTGCACACGATGCCGCCAAGGTTCCCGCCGCTGTTGCTACAAATAATCGCATTTCAAATTCTCCAAATAAAAAGGTAACCCCTCTACAAAGGAGTTAGCGGCGTCGCCCACCCGATTGGACACCTCTTCTCAAGAGGAGTTGAATTTTTATGCTTCACACCACTCTGTCTATGCGGATCGTCCACCGAGCATACTTTGATCAAGTACACACGGGATGATCGAGTACTCGCAACGAGGTGCCACTGAGAACACGCTCAAACCATATCCAAATGAAAACTATTGAATGGAGTCACACCATCCAGTATCATACAATGTGGATACAAGTCACCTGATGGAGTTCAGAACCAGATGAATCAAAGATACCACGCTCTCTGTTGCTTCTTCATTTACGCCCTCTTCGCGTTGTCATCGTCCGCAAGAGCCGACGGCATTTTATGTGCACATCAAGACATTATCGGGTCATATCAGCTGAACCGCACCTTCGGTATCGCCCAACGCGACGGGCTCGTCTACACCGTTGGTCGCGATGATGGCCTTGTGATCACAGACATCACAGACCCTGCGATGCCGGTTCAAATCGGCGATCTTATCATTGAAGATTCTCGGACAATCGAGCTGCATGAGACTTACGCGTACATCGGATCCCTTGGAGGGGACGAGCTATTCGTCATTGATATCAGCGATCCAACAAACCCTCTACAACTCCAAACACTGCTCGGCATGAATGACATCGAATCAATGACCGTTTCAAACGGAGTATTGCTTGTCGTAGATCGAGATGAATCAGGCAAAGATGAGTTGAATTTTTTCGGTCTCCAGGACCCCGAGAACCCTGTGTTGCTTTCTAAGTTCGACCCGATCGGAATCGTCAACAGCATGGATGCCCATGGAACACATGCGTATCTATCTTCATCATCTAATGTAGAAGTGAATATTGTCGATTTCTCCGACCCCGCCAAGCCGAGTTTGTTGGCCACAATCCCGTTTGATGATCCGCCACGCGCAGTCGCTTCAGATGGAGACAGCCTTGTAGTTCTCGGTGTCCAAGGAGGCATCGGAGTCTACCTTGTGAGCGATCCGACCAAGCCCGCTCTCATTGGTTCTCTCGAGTTGTATCAAGGGATCACCGGCAAAACTATTCTGGACGGAGATCGGGTTTTTATCGGCACGAACACCGGAAACTTTGAAGTGCTCGACCTAAGCATTCCAGAATCCCCAACGCATCTCGGCCGGTATGAGTTTGATATCGGAATCATCGATTTTGTATCCTCCGACAACACGATATTTGCGGCAGTCAATCGGTATCCTCAAGGCAAACGAGCTTGGATTCTCGACACAACAACCCCTCCCACATCACCACTCTTGTGGTTTATCCAGCAGAAGGATGGGCCCGTACACACTATCGAAACCAGCGGGACCGAACTGTTCTACTTTGAGGGGGCGGATCTGGAAATTTACGACATATCAAACCCCGGCACTCCCGATCTGCTCTCAACGACGAGAATTCATCACGCACATGATTTCCTCTATGAAAACCAGTTGCTCTATATCGCGAGTAATGACGAGGGAATCCGCGTTCTTGATGTCTCTGACCCCCTGCTCCCTGTCGAAACCAGCACCCTCCAACTCGCTGGCTCAGTTACTGACATCGTCAAGGACGAGCTATGGATTTACGCCATCGGAGAGGAAATCAACCAAGGGCGGTTCTATATCGTCAACTCGGTGAACCCGCCAAACATGGGCCTCCTGACCTCTCTCTCCCTCCCCTTTGTACCGTCGATAATCTTCCAGGACGGAGACTATGTCTACATCGCGGACGGCATTGATTTTCTCATCGTTGATATTGGATTGATTTGGTTCCCAAGAATTGTTGGCACAGGCCAACTTTCCAAGTCAATCAATAGCATGACCGCTCAGAATGGATACCTGTATCTCGGGCTCGATGCAAACTATAGCTTTCAACCGGGCGAGTTTCGTGTAGTCGATGTAACAGACCCAAGCATGCCTATTGAAACTGCAGGCCTTGATCTTGGAGACCAAGTCAATCATATTCAGATTGGCGAGGATGGGTACATTTATACTGTCGGATCGGGCAGCGGGCTCAACATCATCGATATTCAGACGCCTGACGATCCGGTTCTGCTTGCAGACTATACACTCTTCTTTTGGGCATATGACATGGCGATTCACAACTCAATCGGCTATGTTGCCGACGGCACCTTCGGGATTCTTGCTCTCGATCTAGGCGCCGATTGCAACACCTGCTTCGCGGACTACGACAACAATGAGATCCTCAACCTACAAGATATCTTTGCATTCCTCGCCGATTTCAATCTCGGGCTGCCCCAAGCAGATGTAAACGGGGACAGCTTTATCAACTTGGCGGACTTCTTTGCGTACCTCGATGCATTCAACACCGGTTGCCAGTAAGAGATCTCGCTCGGACATTCACGCTCGAAGGCCTGATTGCCTTGACATTACTGCCGCAACAGGTGGCGATCTTCATTGTCTCACCCATCAGCTCGACCCAATGAGCCAATACAAAAAGCCCCCGCCGATCGGCGGGGGTCTTTGGAATACGGATCGAGAGGGATTCGAACCCTCGGCACAGCTTTACACTGTGCACCGGATTAGCAATCCGGCCCCTTCAGCCTCTCGGGCACCGATCCAACGCAGCATTCCGCTGCGGTGATGAGCATAGCACGCTGTGCCCGGATGAACAATTGCCAAAGCGACAACCGGGCGCGAATCCTTGCGATCGGGTGCCGTAGATGGCTTTTTGGGTTAGTCGGCGCCTTCGCCTTCGGATCCGCCGTTGGATTCGAGCATATTGCGAAGGTATTTGTTCTCGCGGCGGGTGGCTTCGAGATCGAATACAAGGTACTTGACAGAAAGACGAAGATGATCCAGCGAGTCCTGCAACTCGGTGATGGTCTTCTTCATCCGCTGATGCCGGGACTGGGTTTCGGTTGCAAGCTGCTCGAGCTTGGGGCGATCAGATTCGGGGAGGGTATTGATCTGCTCAAGGAGTTTGGTCAGTCGTGTCTGGAACTCGTTCTCTTTCATGATTGCTTCCCTTCTGAATATGTCAGCAGCTCCGTTGTGGCTGCATGGCAAACCCAGTTGCACGCCCGGTACCAGACCCGCGTGCCAGACGGGCGGTTCAGTGGTGCGTCCGAAAAAGTCCCCTCCGTGGGGCTCGGGCAATCCTTTTTGTTCATCCGTGGGTGATCGGCGTGGCCCGCGTGTCCGTATGCGGGGAGTCCGGTGATACCGGGTGTTGCCGAAAATCAACGCGGGCGGTGGAGCCTCTGCAACGCCTGTTGCCCGCGAGGGGGGGCGGATTGGGCAATCTGCACCAGCTCGTCCCGCCCGACAGTATTGGCGTCACGCACGACCTTGGAAAGGTGGGCCTGCAGGTTTCGGGAAAACCCGTGGAAAAACTCCTCGAGTTGTGGACGATTGAACCGTGAGAGGGGATCGGCGAGCGCAGATTGTGCAGCGGCCCAATCAATCAACGATCCGCCGGCGGGCTCAAAGCGGAAAAGAGCCAGGGTTGCTCGCAGTCGCTCAGCGGGTGAAGCGAATGGGTCCGTTGCCGACTCAGGCAGTGAACTCATGTGTTGACCCGCCTCCTTTTCGGTCAACCCCGCGAGTGGAGAGATCGAATCGTTCACCGACGCCTTAGGCGCCTCAACCGAGCCCACACGGGAATCTGAAGCCAGCGAAAAGTCAACAAATGCGGTCGAGATGGTCTTGAGCCCGACCCGGTCGAACCGGATGCCGAGCCTCTGGCAGCTTTTTCCCTCGTGGTCGCTCATGGCTGCAGAGGAGATGATTCCAACGCCCCATTCTGGCTTGGCAGGATGAATGACTCGATCACCGAGCTGAAATCGTGTGATTGGGGTCATGCATGGACTCTCGATCTGGTCTGGGTCACGGGGATGATGGGCCGCCCAAGCAATCAACCGGTGTGGTCTGGGCGGCTTAGGTGGTCTAAACTACGCTCTGGCAATGAACAACCGTAGTTGCGATGGGTTTCGAGACCGAAAACTGGTCTCGAGAGCACCATCCGTGTCGGCAAAGGATAGCAGATGATCGAAGCGTTGAAAAGTGACGAAATCGTAGAGAAAGTCGGCGGCAAGTTCAAGCTCTGCGCTCTTATCCAGCGCAGGCTTGTTCAACTCCTCGAAGGTGCCCGCCCGCTGATCGCCCGCGATGGACGCACCGACCTCGAACTCGTGGTCGAAGAAATCCTCCAAGACAAGATCACCCTCGAGATGGTTGACGCCGACGATGCTTCCGCATCTGACGGCGCGTTGCTCTAAAACCGCACCAGTGCCCCAAGCATGACTCGACAACAAAGCGAACAGATCGACTGGCTTGATCCCAAATCCCTCACAGGGATCTTCGCAGGTCGGCATATTCTTGTATGCGTATCAGGCGGCATCGCTGCCTACAAGGTCTGCACCATCGTGTCTCGACTCGCACAAGCGAACGCTGCTGTGAGCGTGTGCATGACCCCCGCAGCAACCGAGTTCGTCCGCCCATTGACATTCGAAGCCCTCAGCGGCAACCCGGTGCACACCGATGCGCTTGCACATCTCGAATCTGCCAGCCCTGAACACATCTCGCTCGCCGATCGGTGTGAAATCGCATTGGTCGCGCCGTGCACCATGAACACGCTGAGCGATCTGGTGCACGGGCGTGCAGACAACATCGTCACCCGGACGCTGGCAGCGATCAATCGCAAAAAAACCCCGGTGGTCATCGCGCCGGCGATGAACGACACGATGTGGCATCAGCCAAGCAATCAGCGAAACATCACCCAGGCGATTGATGATGGATTCGTGATGGTCGGCCCCGGAGATGGCTGGCAGGCGTGCCGGCACAGCGGGACCGGGCGGATGAGCGAACCCGGCGATGTGGTACACGCAATGGGCGAGGCGCTTGGCACCAGCACCAAGCGGGCCTAGAGTCCGCTCGACAAATGATTCTGCTGGAGCGGTGGCAGAGCGGTTGAATGCGCTGGATTCGAAATCCAGTTGGGCTTCTGGTCCACGGGGGTTCGAATCCCCCCTGCTCCGTTTGAACCAAAGGTATACGAAACGGCGTCCGTGAGAAGGCGCCGTTTCGGCCGTTTTGGGGCGAGGTACGCGGTATTCAGTGTCTCTGCGAAATCACAGTTTGGAAGGATCTGCCAAGATATGCCCGGATCGGCGCGAGTGTCTCTCGTGGCGATTTGAGGGATGTCCATTTGCGTGCATCGAGTTCCCTGTTCAAGGCCGGTTAACAGGGACTCTCCGCAAAAACAGGGAGAATGACGATCGTCACCCAAGAGACGATCACCCTTCATGGCATGAAATGGCAGGATATGGCAGGGTAGATCCAGATTTCCCTGCTCAATCGAACAGGGAATGAGCAGGGAATCAGCCCGCCGATCGTGTAGCCAGTTGATCATCAGTCGCCGCAATGATCCCGAGTTCTAAGGCTTGCCGATCCCAATCGAGTTGCTTCGAAGCGCACACCAGATCTTCGAGTGTGATGCCGCTCGGGAGCGTCCCGGCGAGGGCGTGTTTGAGTACTCTCGGTCCGAGCTGAGTCAGCGGGAGCAGTTGCATGATGCGCGACCGTGCGATGCCATGCTTCTTGGCGAATGGACGGATCGCGAGACTCGAATTGATGATCTCATCATGCCAGCGATACGCAAGCCCGATCGCATCCACGATGTGTTGTCTCGGCTCGGGTGTTGATGGGATGATCAGGTCGTGACCATCGGGGTCCAGAAGCAATCGGCGACCGTCGAGCTTCTTGATCTGGAGTTGCATCTTCAGATGGAGGTGCTCGCCGCGATCATCGATCTCTGGTGTTCGCAAGCAGAGCGGACGCGAGGGTGCGTCCTTGGATGGTGATCTGAAGGTGTGCTTCTTGAGTTTCTCAGTTTCCTTCGCAATAAGCTGGACCGTGATCGAGTCCGGTGCGAGCGTGACTTCATGGATGACTCTGCGGATCCAACGGTCACGAACCTCGGTGGGTTGTTGATCGAGGTTGTTGTCATCCAGGTGTTTCAGTACCAAGCCCCGGACGAGTTCGTCGATATGCTCCGCGTTGATCGTCTTGATCGGGCAGTTACTAAATCCGTGCTTGATCGCCTTCTGGCTGATGTAGTACCGGACGAGCCGCTTCTGCTTCGTCTCGCTCTTCTTGGTGAGTGGTCGATGTGTCGAGCTCGGGCTCATCGCGAACCCATCTATTGTGCGCAGCTTCCCCTTGAGTAGGTGCGGGTGCGTCCAGCGGTGCAGGGCCTTGCGGTCCTGCTTGGTCATGAGCTTCTGTGCGGCGTCCCATGTTGTTTGATCGATGATCGGTTTGTGCAAACCTCCGTAGATATCGGTGCGATCACCCCGGGTGTGTGTGATCTTGCCGATGTAGAGCTGGTTGCTCAGGATGCTGTGGATGTACTTCTGCGAGATTGGTTTCCCACCGCGGACTATTCCGTTCTTGCTTGTCCATCGTTTCGTGGTATGCCCGGCTTCGTTCAGCTCGTTGGCAACGGCAACTGGTGATGAATGCTCGATGTACCGCTCGAAGATCGTTCGGACGAGATCCGCCTGCTCAGGGATGATATAGATCCCCTTCGTTTCATCCTCTGATTGGAGTCGATATCCCAGCGGCGGTTGACCACCGACCCAGTACCCTTTCTTTTTGGTCGCGGCGATCTTGTCGCGGATCCTCTCACCCGAGACCTCCCGCTCAAACTGCGCGAAGCTCAGCAGCATGTTCATCGTGAGCCGGCCCATCGAGGTGCTCGTGTTGAACTGCTGCGTCACCGACACAAACGAGACCTGCTTCTCGTCGAATACTTCCATCATCCGAGCAAAGTCGCTCAGCGAGCGGCTCAGCCGATCGACTTTGTAGACCACGACGACATCGATGCGTCCCTTGTCGATGTCGTCGAGCAGCTGCTTCAACCCCGGCCGCTTCATCGTGCCGCCGGAAAACCCACCGTCGCTGTAGAGCGTTTTCACCGCTTCCCAGCCCTCGTGCTTCTGGCTCTTGATGTAGTCGAGACCCGCTTCAAGCTGCGCATCGAGCGAGTTGAACGCGAGGTCGAGCCCCTCCTCGTTGGACTTGCGGGTGTAGACGGCGCAGCGGACGGTCTTCATGAATCAGTTCCTTTCGCGGGTTGCTTGAGTTTCTTGAGCCCGAAGAATCGAGGCCCAGACCAGCGAGCCCCGGTGATCTCGCGGGCGATCTCCGACAAGCTGGCGTACTCAGTCTCCCGGTAGCGGAAGCGTTTGCCGTCTTCGAGGACCGTGACCTCGTGGTGATGTCCCCGCCAGGTGCGCACAAGCGTGGTGCCCTCGGCGAGCTGAACGGGATCCCGCAGCTTCCGCTGTGTGGCGACACTCTGCTTGGATGCTGGCGTTGGGGCGTTACGGATCGCGGCCTTGAGCAGGCGGCGTGTGCCCGCGTCGAGTCCGCCGTGGGTTTGCTGCTGATGGTGCCAAGAGATCCCACGGACCAGTGCCTGCTTGAAGTGTGGAGGGGCACCACGGATAGCAAGTGCGGTCCATTCCTCGCGGAGCCGGGTGGTTGTGAAGTTGGCCAGGGTGTGGAGTTCAATCGTCATGTGATCCTCGCATTCAAGCCCCTATCGCCGACCCCGGATTCCGCGCACACCGATCGCGCCGTTCATATTGAGAGCGATCGTCGCCCGTGTGCTTGGGTTTCTGGGGCCGGCATTCAGGGGCCGGTCGGGGTGCTGCAGGAGTCTCCCGCGTTGTCACATGAAGCCATGGATTCGGGGTGAATGCAAGGCGAAAGGGCTCGAAATAGAGAGAAAACTCAGAGATTCGAGCAGATTCGCAGGATCAGGCGCGAACTCTGTATTCCATCAGTGCTGGGTCATATGCGGAGCTGTGTGGAACGCACCGGTCTGTCAATCAGCTAGCCTAGATCGAGTTGAAACTTACTGGTACTGAACCATAATTGCTTTGGCAGAAATCCGGAGCAGCCCGTCGCTGAGCGCCTGGGGAGTGGGTAAACGGGTAATTTTATACGATTGCGACCGCACTCATTGATTTCAGTCACAAAACGCACACTTGGGAAGGTGAGATTCTAGCGAGTTCATTTCTTACAACGATGGACTTCTTGTCAGATCTTGCAGCACACTCCGTTTGAGTGCTATTTCCAGTTCTTTGCCACAAAATCCAGCATCATTTGATAACAACTAATATGATTTGTTAATGCTAAGCCGCCAAAAGGACAACATCAGCCCCGGCTCACTGCCCGACGGTATGACTATCGAACAGCTCTGTTCGTATCTACAACTCTCACGGTCCACGGTCTATAAGCTTTCTCAGGAAAAAAAGTTACTTGCGCAGAAGGTTGGGAAGCACTGGCGGTTCCACAAGCAAGCTAAGGGTGAATGGCTAAGCAGACTAGAAGAAGGTGAACGGTGACAGTGTCCTCACATCAGGCGTGCTATCTCGCACATGAATTAACTCGGCTTGGGTCCGTTGGAGAGCTTGATCGTCTCAGCACAACCCTGTTCGACTCCAAGGTTGATCTGAACCCGCATCAGATCGAAGCCGCCCTATTTGCGATTTCCAATCCACTTCAGAAAGGCGTCGTCCTCGCTGATGAAGTTGGTCTCGGTAAGACTATTGAAGCGGGGCTAGTTCTGTGCCAGAAATGGGCGGAACGCAAGCGCCGTTTGATCATCGTCTCGCCCGCCCACATTCGGAAGCAATGGCAAACCGAGCTATCCGAGAAATTTAATCTGCCCAGCATTGTGTTGGATCGAAAGATTTTTAATCACCTGAAGCGTGATGGTGCGATCAACCCATTTGATTGCGGTCAGATAGTCGTGGTTTCCTACGGCTTCGCAGCGAGGATGCAAGACGAGCTTCGAGCTACACCATTCGATCTTGTTGTCTTTGATGAAGCACATAAACTCCGAAACGCCTATCAGCCCAGTCGCAAGCAGGGTCAGAAACTTCGGTGGGCATTCGAGCTCAGAAGGAAGCTTCTCCTAACCGCAACGCCATTGCAAAACAGCCTGCTTGAGCTCTACGGGCTGGGCTGGATGATTGACGAGCATATCTTCGGAGACAAGAGCGCATTCCAGAGCCGCTACTGTCGAGCCGGCGGTGATTTAGAAGGTCTTCGCCAGCGCTTGAGTCAGTTTTGTAAACGTACACTTCGAAAAGATTGTGAATATGTTCGCTACACAGAGCGCCGAGCCATAACCCATCCATTCAAACAAAGCAAAGAAGAGAAACAGCTCTACGCTGATGTACTGGCTTTCATGCAGCAGGATGAGAGCTACGCATTCCCGGCTAGGCAACGCCAGCTTGTTGAAATCGTCGTATTCAAAGCACTTGCATCGTCTCCGAGAGCCCTTGCCGGAACACTCCGCACGATGCTTGCCCGCCTAGAAGCCTTGCGAGATGGCTTGGCTGAGACAGATGCAGACCAGCCATATTGGAAATCGATCGCCAGCGATGAGGATTTCGACATTGAGGATCTGCTTGACGAATGGGATGATGAGGATGAAACCGACCGCGACGAAGGACAAATCGATGGCAAAATTCTCGCTCGGGATGTCACTCTTCTTCAGTCGCTGATTGAGCGAGCTGAGGGCATCACATGCGATAGCAAATCGACGGCCTTGCTTACTGCCCTCGAACGAGGCTTCGCCGAGTTGGTGAAGATCGGCGCTCCGCGCAAAGCGTTGATATTCACTGAGAGCCGCAAGACACAGGCATTCCTCGCCGAGTATCTTGAAAGCAATGGCTACCGCGGCAAAGTTATCCAGTTCAACGGAAGCAACGCACACCCTCAAGCCAAAGCGGCCTACGAACAATTCAAACAGCAATACCAAGGCACCGATCAGTTCACCGGAAGCAAGGCCGTAGATGTTCGCAGCGCGCTGATCGAGGCATTTAGAGAAGACGGCGAGATTCTGCTCGCCACCGAAGCCGCTGCTGAAGGCGTCAACCTTCAGTTCTGTTCGTTCGTCGTGAATCACGATATGCCATGGAATCCTCAGCGCATCGAACAACGCATTGGCCGCTGCCACCGTTACGGCCAAGAGTACGATGTCGTCGTTCTGAACTTCTTGAACAGCGACAACTATGCCGACCAGCGGGTCCACACATTACTCAACGAAAAATTCAACCTTTTCGATGGCGTTTTCGGTGCCAGCGATCATGTTCTTGGAACTATCGAGAATGGTGTGGATTTCGAACGGCGCATCCTCGACATCCTCAAGACCTGCCGCGACTCTGAAGAAATCGAATCAGCTTTCAACAAACTACAAGAAGATCTCGATGATGTCATTCAGGACAAAATGGGCAAAGCCAAGCAGCAGCTTATCGACCACTTTGACGCAGATGTTCACGATCGGCTACAATCTCAGCGTGTGGACGCCCAGCTCGCCCTCAATCGCATCCAAGAAAGATTCTGGCGTCTGACGCAATGGGGCCTAGCCGATCAGGCCACCTTTGACCACGAACGATACAGTCTCGATTTACCCACACCTCCTGCCAAGGACATCCCGCACGGCAAGCACCGGCTCATATCCGCAGCAAAGCAGGATGATCAGGACCGCATCGCTCCGGGCCGAGACCACCTGCTCCGGCTATCGAGCCCGCTCGGTCAATGGCTCCTTGGCACTGCGAAAGACCAATCGCTGCCAGTCTGTGAGCTTCAGTTCGATCTCTCCTCCCATCCCAAGAAGATAAGCATGCTCGAATCCTTCAAAGGCCAAAGCGGCTGGCTCCGGGTTGAACGGCTTGAAGTCCACACCGATACCGAGGAAGACTTCCTGCTCGCTAGCGGCGTCACCAGTGACCTCAAAAGCATGGATGTCGAATGCCTTGAACGCCTCTGGGATCTCTCGTCCACCGACCAAGGACCGCGCGAACTCGCAGATGATATTGACGAACGCTTGTCACGAGAACTTGAGCAGCATCGCCAAGCCACACTGCTTAAGCATTCTGAGAATGTCGGCAAGCGACTGCAGCAGTTGCAAGACCAGCTCGATCAGTGGGCCGACGACAAGATCGAACCAGAGAAGCAGAAACTCGAAGAGCTGAGCAATCAGAAGCGTCAGGCCCGCCGCCAAGCACGCCAGGCCAATACCGTTGATGACCAGCTCGCGAGCCAAACTCAAGCTCGGCAGATCGAAAAACAGATCCGTACGCAAGAGCATGCCATTGCTCGCTTGCGAGACGAACTCGATGACAAACTCGACGAAATGTTCGACCAACTCAGGACCAGTAGCCAGCAGAAGGCGATGCCGCAAACTATCATGACCGTGAAATGGAGCGTTGTCTGATTATGCCTGATACCCCAAATACCGAATCCAACAATCTCGACAAGCTCGATGGTCAGTCCATGGACATCACGGCACAACGGCTGGCTGCGATCAAGGCGATGCTGCCGGAAGCTTTCGATCTCGACGGCAACCTTGTTCGAGATAAGCTCCTTGAAGCACTCAAGCCCGCGAGCTATAAAGCGAGCGACGATATCCCTTCATTCGGTCTTGCTTGGCCGGGTAAGCAATCGGCTTTTGCTGCCGCCGGGGTGCCGACGACCGCAACACTCCGCCCGTGTCCCGAGGAATCTGTTGACTTCGATACCACGCAGAATCTGCTCATCGAGGGCGACAACCTCGAAGTCCTCAAAACCCTCCAACGCAGCTACCACGGCAAGGTCAAAATGATCTACATCGACCCGCCGTACAACACCGGCAAGGACTTCGTCTACCCGGACAACTACGGCGAGGGCTTGGACACCTACCTGCAGCGAACCGAGCAGAAAGACGACGATGGCTTCTGGAAGAGCACCAACAGCGAGACCAGCGGTCGCAAGCACGCCAACTGGTTAAGCATGATGACTCCGCGGCTGACGCTGGCTCGGAACCTGCTTCGGGATGATGGGGTGATTTTTATCTCAATCGACGACAATGAGTCAGTACATCTTCAGATGCTCTGTGACGAGATATTTGGGGCAGAGAATTTCCTAGCAAACATCGTCTGGCAAAAGAGAACATCCCCAGATTCGCGTATTGACCTTGGTCCTGCTCATGATTACATCTTGTGCTATGCATCAAACAAGCAATCATCTTCACTCAACAAATTACCATTGACTGACAAACAGAAAGACAGTTATAAAAACCCAGATGAAGACCCACGCGGTCCATGGACTTCCACTGACTTTACTGCCCAGGGATGGCGGCCAAATCAGATGTACAAAATCGCGACCCCTGGTGGCACAGAATATAATCCTCCACCAGGACGGTGCTGGGGAAATGTGGAGGAAAACTACAATAAACTCAAGGCTGAGAATCGGCTGTGGTTCGGGGCGGACGGGAATGCTCGTCCGCGTGTCAAGAATTACTTGTCAGAGACTGATGGCACTCGAACATGGACTTGGTGGCCAAATCGAGAGGCAGGTCACAATCAGGAAGCAAAAAAGGAAGTCATTGAAATTCTGCCCGAATCTGCCTCCGATCCTTTTTCCACCCCCAAACCTGTACGATTGCTTGCTCGTATCCTACAGGTAGCAACAAGTAAAGACGATATTGTTATTGACTTCTTCGCGGGTTCCGGCACAACCGGCCATGCCGTGATGGCACAGAACGCCGAAGATGGTGGTAACCGGCGCTACATCTGTGTACAACTCCCCGAGCCGCTGGACGAGCCAGTGACCCTCGACGATGGGGTTGTCTGCGAGACCATCTTCGATCTCACCCGAGAACGGCTCAAGCGGGCTGGTAAGAAGATCAAAGAAGAAGCCGGGCTCAACGCTGAGAAACTCGACACCAGGGTGCGGGTCTTTAAGCTCGATTCCAGCAACTTCACCGCGTGGAACGGCGATCCAACCACCAGCGAGGCCGACCTGCTCGAACGCCTTGAGCAGCTCAACGACCAAACCGTGGCGGGGCGTTCGGAGACGGACATCCTCTGGGAGATGCTCCTCAAGATGGGGTTGCCATTGGATCTGCAGCTCGAACACTTCGAGCTGGCGGGTGCGTCGTTCATCGGGATTGCCGACCGTACCAAAGTCATCAGTACTCAAAAGTCGATCCCAACCACAGCCCTCGAAGCGATACTCGATCTGGATATCCCCCCATCGGAGCTTGTTGTCTTGGACAGCGCCTTCGCAGACGACAGCGCCCGCGCCAACATCGCCACGCTCTACAAAGAGCGCAAGGACGAGGACGGCCAGCCGGTATGCAAGCTGAAGGTGGTGTAAGGCATGTCGGATGTGAAGTTCCAGTTTGATCCCAAGCAACAGTTTCAGCTCGATGCGATCGATGCGACGGTGAATCTCTTCTCCGGCCAACCACGCAGCGGACAAGCCGGCGGGAATCTCTGGATCGAGGTCGGCGGCGGGACCGATGAGGGGTTGTATCAGCATGCACTCGGACTGGGCAACCGCTTGACGATCTCAAGGGATCAGGTGCTCACGAACCTTCAGGCCATACAAGACAGCCAAGGGCTCATGCCCGACGCCACCCTGATCCCGAGTGATCCTGATGACACGAGTGCCCCAGCACCGATGAACTTCACAATCAGCATGGAGACGGGGACCGGCAAGACCTATGTCTATCTGAGAACCATGCGCGAGATGCACGCACAGTACGGATGGAGCAAGTTCTTCATCGTGGTGCCTTCGGTGGCGATCCGTGAAGGTGTCCGTCAGAGTCTGCGTGATACCGAGAAGCACCTCCGAGAGCTCTACAACGGTGAGCCGATGGACTTCTTTGTCTACGACGGCAAGAAGCCTACTGAGCTAGCTGCATTTGCCCGCAACAGTTGCCTGTCGGTGTGCATCATCAATGTCCAGGCATTCATCAAAGACATAGATCCTGAGCATACAGAGGAAGAAGCCAGACGCAGCGGAAATGTGATCTACAAACCACAGGAAGACCTTCAAGGCAAAGCCCCGATCGACTTTGTGCGAGCATGCAATCCGATCGTTATCATCGACGAGCCACAGAGCGTGGACAGCACCGAGAAGAGCAAGGCCGCGATCCGCCGACTGAATCCGATGTTCTGCCTTCGCTACTCGGCGACCCACAAAGAGCCGTACAACATGGTCTACGACCTCGGCCCGGTCGAGGCAAGACGGAAGGAGTTGGTCAAGGGCATCGTGGTCACATCGGTCCGCGAGGGTGGGCTGCCCGCCGGCGCATCGATCAAGTGTCTGCGTGTCGGCTACAAAGGCAAAGCAAAGACACCCAGCGCAGATCTAGAGCTCCTGGTGCTTGACAAAAAGGGCACGCCAAAGCTGAAGAAGGTGACCGTCAAGGGCGGAGAAGAACTCGACTCGCCAAAGGTGACAAAGGAGAACAGCGCCTATGCGGACATGCGTGTCGATGGCATCTCTATGGACAGCGGTGTTGAGATCAACATCTACGGCCAATCCCACCACTTTCTCGAAGGGCAAGGCGTTGGGCAGATCGACGAGCACATCCTTAAAGCAATGGTCGTAAAGACAATCGAGAAGCATTTGCTCAAAGAGAAGCAGCTCCATTCGCGGCTCGCCATCGGCAAGGACGACGGAGGCAATGACCTCGACAAACGGATCAAAGTTCTCTCGCTGATCTTCCTCGACAAGGTCGCCGACTATCGAATCTACGACGACCAAGGAAAACCTCTACCCGGCAAAGTCCACGAATGGATTGATGAAGCGTTGAGCGCCTTCCGTAAGGATACTCGCTTCAGCGGCCTTCCGGCACTGGAGCACGATAATACATGTTTGCATGACGGCTACTTCGCCCAAGACAAAAAGGGGCGGGCCAAGGACACGAAGGGGAATACCAAAGACGACGAGAGTGCATACGAAAAGATTATGCAGAACAAGGGCAAGCTGCTCGACCCTGACGAAGCGCTACGAGTCATAGTCAGCCATTCAGCCCTGCGTGAAGGTTGGGACAATCCAAATGTGTTTCAGATTTGCAAGCTCGGCGGAGCGCAGACTGTAACTCGCCGTCGTCAAGAGCTCGGGCGTGGCTTGCGCCTACCTGTGGATGCCAGTGGAGTTCGTATTCGAGACCGAGTGATCAATGAACTCACTGTCGTGGGGGCTGAGGATTACACCTCTTACGCCAAGGGGCTCCAAAACGAACTCCAACAAGAATGCGGTGTCGCGTTTGGTGTTGTGTTGCCACGAGCATTTGCTGAACTTTCGACGAGTGAGGGCTCAATCGGATTTGAGAAGGCCAGCCAACTTCACAAGGAACTGAAAGAGGCTGAGATTCTTGAGCCAGACAACACCCTTGCTCAAGATCCCGATTTCAAGGCGATGCCCAAGGCACTGTCGCAAATGTTCAGGCCATTCAGCGCTGAGATCGAGAAGATCCTCCTAGAACACAAGATCGAGCATCATGTTCGCCCAGACAAGCCTCATACGAAACTCAAGCTCAACAAGTCGATCCTGGATCATCCTGCATTCCAGGATATGTGGGAGAAGATCTCGCGGAAAACGCGATATCGGCTCGACATCGACTCCAAGAACCTGATCAAGGCCGCATCGAAATCGCTTCGCGATCACTTCCTAGTTCATGACATCAGTCGGAAAGTTGAAGTCACTACAACAAATCTGAAGGTGTCTGCCAAGGGTGTTTCGTCGGGCCAGGTGCGAGAAAACAGATCAGAGAAGATCGATCTCTCGGAACGCTTGCCTGACCCACTGAGCTATCTATCAGCACGGGTTGACTTAAGCCGTAAGAGTCTGTCGAGCATTCTGGCGGACTCAGGGACATTTAAGAACTTCAGCAAGCATCCTGCCCGCTACTTGGAAGATTGTACCCGACTCATTCGTCACACATTGGCGTCCATACTGGTCGAAGGTGTCACTTATGAGCCCGATGAAGGGTCGTGCTATGATCAACGCAAGCTCAGCGAACTCGATGGCCAAGAGGTTGCTCATAGCATTGACAGGATCGTGAATCTTCCCGTTGAAGACGGTTCGCCTTTACGCAGCCTTACCCAACCCATTGCAGTTGATTCTGGAGTAGAGCATGCTTTCGCCGTAGACCTTCAGAACCGAGGCGATGTACTTTGCTTCGCCAAGCTTCCCGGTGGATTCAAGGTGCCAACTCCAGTTGGTAACTACAACCCTGATTGGGTAATTATCAAGAAGGACTCGCAGGATGAGCCCAAGCTATACCTTGTTCGTGAAACAAAAGACACCCTCGCAGAAGAAGCTCTGAGTGAGAGTGAGCGAAACAAGATTCGCTGCGCACGGAAGCACTTCAAGGCCTTGGGTGTCGATTATGCTGTGTGCGTGACATCGGATGAAATTTAGAGTGTGAGAGTTGGAAATCTTTGAGGTTGACTCGCTCTGACCCGATTGCTGACCAGCGGTGGGCCAGCAGATTGTGAGACAGCGGTGGTCCAGCAGATTGTGTCACTCGCCCATACGGCGAATATCACGCCGCAAAACGCTTCTTCGGCCTCACCTTGAGTACCAGATACAGTAATCGCGGATCATCACCGACATGCTGTCGCTTGATCGTGATCTGGGGCTCGAATCCACCTCCTTCTGTGTAGCGTGCCGGTTCAGGGCGATGCAATCCAGGCTGAGCTTCGCTTGGAGCCAGCACATGTATGGAGGT
Organism: Phycisphaerales bacterium; assembly: GCA_029260265.1. Lineage (GTDB taxonomy): Bacteria > Planctomycetota > Phycisphaerae > Phycisphaerales > UBA1924 > UBA1924. The sequence continues at coordinate 245,819 of JAJDDO010000024.1, read as the reverse complement.
GTGGGTGGTGATGTACAGAACCGCATCGTGTGGGACGTGGGGGGACGCTGTTGGTTCGGACCACGCATACTCCGTTCAGACGCAAGCGAATGGGGTTGATCTGCAACGAAGAAAGCGGGCAGCCGCGGAATGCACCGTGACTGCCCGTTGGAGAGCGGCAAAGGATGAGTCTCTTGTTTTAGCGTATCTTGAGCGAAGTATTAGCTCTTCAACGCCTTGTTCAGGGTTGCGTTGATCTCTTTGATGCTTTGGCCGGAGGTGATGGTGCCTACGACTTCTTCCGTGCTCGTGTTCACGAGCAGCACGAACCCAGTTTTTCCAGCGTTTTCTTCCCAAAGGTTTCCGTACCCCAGTGCGGCGATCATGTACTCGCTTTGGTGAGAGTCTTTCTCGGTCATATCAAGTTTCACAAAGAGGCATGGTTGATCGGCCGCATTCATCATGGCCTCGTCCAGCTTTGGTTGGAGTGCTTTACAACCGGGGCACCAGTCCGCGTAGAACTGAAGAGCGATGATCTTGGGGACTTCAGCGGAGGCATGCGAGCCGCTAGGTTTGCTTGCTGATCCAGCAGGCTGGGCGGATGGTGTACTTGTGCCGTTGGGCCTGGATCCTGATTGTGCAACTGCTGCACCGACCACGAAAATTGCAAGGACAGAGAAGACTAGAACGAATAGTTTCGATTTCATTGGTATGCTCCGGTTCATGGCTATACAGCCTGGTTTAAGTTTCGATCCAAGTGTCGCACGATACAACGCTCTGGATCATGTGGTTTTGTCGACCGTGTGACCGACTTGTTATTGGGAATGGTTGAGTGTGTGGAGTATTCCATCAAGCATCATGTGATCACGCGCTCATGATTACACTCCGTATAACACAAGGGGTGAATCCAAGCCTTCATGCGGAGCACATCCAGTGACTCCGTTTGCTCGGATGAGATTTGTTCATACTGGTGTTGAGTTAGTCTGTTGGATGAACAACTTCCACTTCTGGATAAAATGCCGACCATGAGTAGTAAAAAGTCTGTGCCGTGCGAATGCCTTCAGGCACGCTGGTCACAACGATTCCCGCTGTGTTCTTGGAGAAGACGACTGGTCCCGCTGGAGTTTCGATCGAACCGGTGCCTTTCATTTTGTTCGCGGGGACGAACCAAGATTGAATATTCGCGCCCTCGCCCATAGCGATCCCAAGACCCAGTGTTTTTCTTGGAAGTGACTCACCAACACCCGCCACGGGAACCATGAGGTTGTCATTCTTGAAGTACGACTCGTATGGAGAACTGTTGTAGTTTCGCTGGTACCCGGTGTCTTGGCTAACAATCCGTGCGCCTGGGTGTGCTCTCTTGAAATCTGCGAAAGGGACGAGCTCGATGGGAAGCATTCGAAGAGTCTTCCCTGCGTGGGGGCCACTGAGAGCTCGCATACCGAGCTGACTCCACAGTCCCATGCCTTGTTTGTCGTACATCAATACATTCGAGTTGTATAGAGCGCCCGAGACACCAAACTCGAGCACGATAGGTTTGGGGGTATGTGAAGGCCTTGATCCGCTTCCTTCTGCATCAGACACCGTCGCTGCATCTGGAATAATCTTTCGTGAGAAGACTGTTGCCGAGTCGCACAGCGGGCAGTAGGTGGCGGCGATTGGTTCTCCATCGATGACGATGTTCACGATTTCATGCCAGTCCAAAATGCGTAGTGGTACGCCGAGTACTTCATCGCCGACGACGATCTCGATAATACGAGCATCATCAGCAAGCCATTGAGCATCTTTGGCGAGTTCTGTCTTGGGATCGGTGAGAGCTGGTATGGCATCACGCGGAAGGAGCGTGTGGATCTGGTCCTGGGGGACCGAGAGACCAGTGAGATTGTATTCGCTCTCGATATCAACAGATCCAGGGCGTTGGATTCTGGTGAAGTCATCGGGGGTCGCCGGCACGGTTGCCGTATTGGTCGTTCCTGAAGGACGCGATCCGCTCCCGCCGTCTGCGGGTTGGTTATGAGCTCCGTTCATGCCGTAAGAACTGTGTATGGAAGTGATTCCTGCGCCGAAGAGCGGTACAAGACTGTTTGTTCCGGGGTAAGCGGTTGCACTGATCAGCGGTACCAGGGTGATTGCCGCCCACATGTGTCTAGTAGTCATCAATAAATTCCTCCATTTATTTGGTAATGGGCATTCCTCTTGGAGTATTCCCTTGCAGGTCGAATCTCGATGCTTCTTTGTGCATCAGAGCTCTCTGGGGTCATTTTGGGGAATAAGAAATCTGGGTACCCATTCCCTATGGACACGATTAATCAACACCTCGTTTACATACTGAGGAAAACACACACAATGAACACGATTAAACCGTATCGAAAAAGCTTATCTTTGGTGACGCTGTTGGGGTCGATTGCGATTGGCGGTTGCAGTATGCCGAACTCATCGAATCCAACGCTTGCAGTTCAGAATGCGACAATCAACGGCAACACCGCAACACTGGATATTCAGATCCAAAATCCAAGTGATATGGATGTAAGCATCGACAGCGTCGATTGGTCATTCGTCTATGGCCCGCTTCCTGTTGCGGAAGGGGTCTGGAATCTCGGTGTGCCACTTGCGAGCAATGACGACTACCGATTCACGAGAAAAATTCTGTTCACCAGTCCAGCGCTCGATCGATCAGCGAGCGATGTCGAGCTCTCAGGATCGCTCCGTATTACCACCGATGGTGATACAGGGAAGATGTCGCTCAAGGATGCAGGGTTTGTTTCCAGTCGCGAAGTGAAGTACTAAGTCATTGCTTCCACTTGGAGAATCGAATGAAGACTCGAACCCGGAAGTTCATCTTGGGCGTATGCGGGCTGGTCGTGCTCGGCTCAATCGTGGCCTGTATAGCCACGGGGGCAAAGCCCTATACACGATTCCGTGACCATGAAGTTGAGCAGGTAAACAGTGAGACCGATCTTTCCGATCTATTCGCTGAGACGGGGGTGGTGGAGGAGCCGCCGAAGGCGATCGAGAGCGTAAACGCGATCGGTTTTCTCCCTTCTGGCCCGGGGCTGGCTTCGATTTCTGTGGTCACACTCTCAGCCCCTGCATTGGGTGTCATGATTTTTACCATATGGCTCGGTCAGAATAGCACAACGAAGGAACATAGGGGGAGCTAAGAGGGTTGGACTGCTTCTGGGCTCAGCGAGGTTGGAGATCAACCTTTGGTCTGACCCATTTTACTTGAGAATTGAGAAGTGCTGAGAAATGCACACTGAATCACGGAGATTATCATGAAGATGTACGCATCATATTTTCTAGCTTTGGCAGTCACCACTTCGATTTTACTCGGTGTTGGTGTGCAGCCATCATCGTTCGCAGAGCCCACGAAGGACGCACGGACTCTGGTTGTACCACAAGAACAACAGAGCATGGGCACGGTGTATTACGCGATCACCAACCGGGATCGCCAGGTATACTTCGAGTCCAATGCCCCGCTTGAGGATATCAAGGGGCAGAGCAACAAAGTCATCGGCTACAGCGTCTTGTCATCAAGCACGCCTGGGTCACTTGCTGCAGGCGAGTGGCATCTGCCTGTAGAATCGATGCGGACTGGGATCGAACTCCGTGACGAGCATCTCGCCAGTGATGCTTGGCTCGATGCGAAATCCAATCCAAATGTGATTTTTTCACTCGCAGAGACTCTGGATCTCAATGAGGTGAAGAAAACAAACGCATTTGCAAGTTATACCGCGACGCTGGTCGGCAAACTCACCCTCAACGGCGTGACACAGGACATCGAAATTCCGGATGCCACCATCACTATTCTCAAGGCAGGCGACGCGACCAAGAAGGTTGCCAATGGCGATCTGATGGCTATACGCTCCAAGTTCACGGCTGTACTCAAAGACTACGGCGTGGATAATCCCATCATCGGCGAGAAAGTGGCAAAGAATGTGTCGCTGGATGTCTCGCTGTATCTGTCAACGCTTCCGCCTGCGGAGCAATGATCCATAGTTAAAAATGCTGGATTCTCAGGATTCATGAGCGAGTAACGAGCATTGATTGCTGTACTGGCTTCATTTACTCACCGACTGAGCAACTAGGCAGAACCGGTCCATCCCTTCTGTGATTGTACGGCATAGTGTGATCAGTAAAGTGAGCCAGATGACCCAAAATGATGAACCAACCTTTCGCTCCTGGTGGTGTATGGCCATTCACCCTCGAGTGGTTCGGCGTGCCCTGATATATGCGGTTGTTGTGGGTGCAATCCTTATAGTGATCAATCATGGCGATGCGATTTTGCGTCATGATCTATCGGTGGCGCGTGTTTTCAGGATGGTGCTGACCATATTCGTGCCGTACATCGTGTCGACACTGTCGAGCGTCGGTGCCCAACGCGCAGCGCTGGGCACGGTCCATGACACGAGATCGAACCCTGCACCTGACCACCACGATGAGCAAGGGTAAGCCAATGTGGTATTGGTTTCGTGAGACGACTCAATTTTAAGGGGCGAGCATGCGTGTGAATGTATCTAATGAGGATATCCAGAATGCCTTTGAAATCATCAAGGGTGACCCGTGTTTCGCGGAGAGTGTGTCGGCGATGGAGCGTGGATTGCGCCCGGGCGAGATGCTCCAAGCGATGAGTCTGCGTCCCGAGTTGCTTGCGGGCTTCTCTAAAATGGGCGAGGGCTTTTACCCCGGGGGAATCGTCGAACGCGACCTCAAGGAACTGGTGATTCTTGAGGCTTCCCGATCCAATGCGTGCCAGTTCTGCACTGGGGTCCATGTGGTCGTCGCCCGGATGATGGGCATCGGGGAGGACCCGATCCGCTTGCTCGACGAGACAGCACAGCAGACAGCGCGACAACGACTGGCTCTGGAGTACACGCCTGCGGCGATGGCGGATACCAACCGGGTCAGCGACGAGCTCTTTGTCCGTCTTCGTGATGTTTTCACTGATCCCGAGATTGTGGAGATTACATTCCTGATCGGGAACATCAACTGCCTGAACATGTTCAATAACTGCCTGCAGATCATGTACCATGGGGAGTACGAGCCGACCGAATCGAGCGACTAAAGACGCATCTCGAGCCGGTCAGCCTTGCTTGCATCACCTTTGGCGTGCGTTGGATCCACATTCGGGTGAATAGGGGTTGTCAGCGTTCGATACGCGAGCCGCACAGGCGGGGAGCGAGCACGAAGACCATGACGCATAGACCCACGAGAACCAGATTCTTGAGCATATGAGGGATCTGGGCATTCGCAGCGAACTGGATGGTGTCGTGGAGAATCTTCAGCTCATTGCCGTCCAGACCGCTCGACAATGCGGGCTCGCGTGAGAGCATCAGCTTCATCCACTGAAAGAGCGGTGGGCCAGCAGATTGTGATACCCGCCCATACGGCGAATATCACGCCGCAGATCGATGTTTCGGCTTTACCTTGATCACCGGGTACAGCAATCGCGGGTCGTTACCGACATGATGTCGTCTGATCGTGATCTTGGGCTCGAGTTCACCTCCTTCTGTGTAGCGCATTGGCTCTGGTTTACAAAACCCGAGCTCCGCTTCACTCGGCGTCATTGTACCAAGTGATGCATGTGGCCGGTAAAGATTGTGCCATGTAGCAAAGTCTTCCAGCCGCTTCTGGATCGTTGACAGATTGGGCGGGACGAGTGATACCCGCCACCATCTTTTTAGACTCCAGAACAGCCGTTCGACCTTGGCGTTGAACTGCCAGACACGCGCCGGGCATCGGGCTTGTGTGATCCCTCGCTGGATCAGTGCCGAGTGAAATGCTCGTTGAAACTCCGAGCCGCGATCGGTGATGATGAAACGCGGTTTGGTGTTCGAGCAGATCGAGTCATCGATGAGCCTGACTATGTCAGCGGTTGTCGGTCGTTTCGCAAAGGCCCTGATCCCGACAATCTTCCTGCTGCAGCCATCGATGATGGCGGCGACTTCGAGCTTCATCCACAGCACACGCAACGAAGTGATGTCTAAGTGCCATACATATTGGGGCATGGAAGGATGAATCAAGTGCGTTGGCGCTCGTTGCTTTGTTCGGCTTGATTGCGCATCTCGACGCTGACGAGGCGGTCGTTCTGCTTCAAGAATCCTGCGCACTGAAGCTCTGCTGATCTGGATACCGGATCGCATGATGTGTCTGGCGATGGTGCGTGTCCCAAAATCTCGCTCAGGGCACAGCTGACGCATCCCATGCACCAGCCATCGGACGCCCTCGTGGACACACCGATCGAGATGACAGAGGATTTACGCTTCCACCTCCGAGTTGTGGTCAATGGTGATCAGATGGCCGGATATGTCAATGATGTCGAGGTCGGCAAGGGCGAGGTACCCAACTATCGCGATGGCAAGGAGCCTCTTACGCGCCGGATCGCCATCGGTGGATGGACTCTAGGGCATGCCGGGCAGGCCGAGTTCACCAATGTGAGGATCCGCCGGCACACTCCGCCAGCTTCACTCGATATATAAGCGCATACAGTTCCATTTCGGTTTTGCTTCTCCAAAGAGAGTTAGTGTCATCTGGATAAGAGTTTGTGATCGACATACTGTTGCTCATGATTTATCAAGCCCAGATCCGTCAGTTTGTAGTTTGCATTCTCCTAGCCGTTGTGGGATCGGGGAGCTTTGCCGATGAGTACACACATAGCTCCCAAGAGTCTTTGTTCCGATCCGGATACGAGTACTACTTGTCAATAATGCAAGACGAAGTTGATCGAGTAAGCTTCGAGACGCAAGAAGATGAAGACACATACATCGATCTTGTCGACCAAGTTGCCCGGATGTTTTCGAAGTATGGTTCGGAGTATCCTGATTCCAATCGCGGGATGTTGGAAACGTATCCGAAGCTGTACAGCATCCATAATGATCCTCCTTTGTGTTCGCAGTACCGATTCCTCACAGCAGCCATAAGTAAAAAAGTATCCGCTGAACAGGATAGTGGCAGGGCCTATGGATTGCTCAGGACTGCTCAAAGGATGGAGGCTGCTCAATACCCTGCATTCATCCAAGGGGTCACATTGATCCATGGAGCAACGACGCTTCAAAAAATCGGCTACAGACAGAATGATGCAAAACGAATCAATGAGGCCAAAGCGAAGGGGCTTGCGCTCGTTATCGAGTCTGCATCGCTCGAGGGCATCGAGCCTGAGTATCGAGAGTTTGTCGCGTACAGTATCGCAAACTTCTGCCGCTCAACTGGTTCGCTCTCTGTCGCTGAGAAAGAGACGCTCTGCTTGAATATTTTCGATGACCCCGAAGCCGATCAATGGGTTGCCAACTATGCACTGGGCTGGTTGATGTACGATAAGGCTTGGGATGCTCGCACTGCGAAGTGGGCGAGATTGGTCAACGATGCTCGATGGGGAGTGTGCGGCGCATATTTTACCATCGCACAAAGGCACTTGACCGAGGCTTGGGAACTCAGGCCTCACTGGCCACTTTCAACGCCCCTGCTTATTGGTATTGCTAACGCGGGTTATGGTGATCCCGGACGGGATACAGAGTTCTGGTTTGATCAAGGGACATCGGTTCATGCAGATTTGGAGTGGGCCTATACCGCGTACGCATATTCACTCACTCCCAATTGGAATGGCAGCAAGGAAGAGATCTATGCATTGCTCGATGAGATTTCTAAGCGATCGAAGAGCCATGAGCACATGGGCTACATACAGACAGTGATCATGTCGTTGCTCAGCCGACACATCGACGAGCAATATGAAGTGTTTTACAAAGGCAATCACTTGGCCGAAGCCACACGTATGATGAAGGAAGAGATTGAATCTAGGAACTCATTAGTTTCGAATTTCACGTTTTACGAGACGCTCCGATCCGTTGCGATGGGGTGCTTTATGACTGGAAACTATAAAGACTCGGCCTATCTCTTAAAAAATGGAGGGGGATTATCCACCACAAATTATTCGGGCTGGGAGACCGATGAGCGGTTCCTTCATTACAGCTATGCACTTTCGACCAAGTACAGTGATGATCTCATCCGATCATTGCAGGCCTCGGATGATGGAAAACCGGATCATGCACTCATGATCCTCAAAGAGATTCAGGCCTCGATGGCGAGTACTCCTGATGAACTCTATGAAACTGTCAACGGGGACCCGTTTCAAGAGATTGAAACACTCATTGAGAAGGTTGAAAATAGAACTTGGAGCGATTAATGCAGTCGTCTTCCTTCGAGTTGTGTGCTGTAGTGTGCACAAAAATCTAGATGAAGAAGATCAAACTTGCCGCTTTGATTTCAGAGTAATTAATTTGCTTGGTGAGCGGGGGGTCAGCGGAATGTGACACCCGCCCATACGGCGAATATCACGCGTGGTGGGCAAAAACTAATTGACGTGAATGATGATTGAGCACCGTTGATTTTGAAGAGAATGTCATTTGCCTGGGGTTCAAAAACTCCATCCGGACCCAAGTTCGATGCGACAGTTGGTTTTTGGAGCTTCGGAGGTAATCAGGAAGCTCAGGCTCGCTTGATTGTATCGTTTCGTGTACACTCGTTCAACCGCTCGAAGGACAATCGGTCTGAAGTCCGTATTTTCGACACACAAGCGGCATTCATCCCCAATCAAAGGCGCGGACAGGGTTTTTGAACCCCTGGGATCACTGATTTTTCGAGAAATCAAGGCTCAGAACGAGAGACTGTTTGGCATATCTTTCTGCACACTCCGCTATCGCAACTTCCTTCAGGGGACTGGCCTCAAGGCTCAGCTCGTCGCGCCATCGAAGGCGGCTGCTGTTCGCTACAAGCACTGGCTCGATGACCTGGGTGAAGTTCGCTCGGAGGTTCTGATCTCGGCACCTGACGATCGAGAAGGCGACGAAGATATCTACAAACCAAATCGGGAGATCGTCAACCGATTTTGGGATGGTGTGATACAAAGATTTGGAACTGATGTCCAGTACGCCAAGCAGCTGATTAACTCTTTCAAACACGGCGATACAACGGATCCGGAGAGTGATGCTCCCGAGATCATGGTTGTCGTCGACAAACTCTTGACTGGCTTCGATGCACCAGAAAACACCGTCCTTTACCTTGGACGAAAGCTTCGCGAGCATAATCTCCTGCAGGCCATTGCTCGGGTAAACCGACTTGCGACAGGCAAGGAGCGCGGATACGTCCTAGATTACCGAGGAGTACTAGAGGAACTGGACGACGCATTCACAATGTACTCTCGGGACCCTGATGACCCTGAATCATCGGAGCTCGGGTTCGTCGAATCTCTCGCAAGCATTGAGAAGGCGTGGGAGGATCTTCCACAACGGCATTCAATGTTGTGGGACACATTCAAAGATGTAGCTGGTAGTCGCGACAGGGAGGCCTACGAGCAGCATCTCGCAGACGAAGCATTGAGGATCAGGTTTTACGAACGCTACGCCGCCTTCGCGCGTGTGTTGGATGTGGCGTTGTCTTCACATACATTCCTTGATGCTACATCCGAGTCAACGGTTGCAAAATACAGAAAAGACCTGAAGTTCTTCGGTGAGCTTCGACGGGCTGTTCGAATACGTTACGCAGAAGTCGTCGATTTTTCTGAATACGAGCCCAAGATCCGAAAACTGCTCGACCAGTACATCAGTGCCAGTGGCGTTGAGAGTATCACTGGCAAGATTGATCTCTACGACCGGGATCAACGGGCCGCAGTGCTGGAAGCAGCCGGATCTGCATCATCAAAGGCTGAGACAATTGCAAGCAATGTCAGCCGCGTTCTTGAGGAACGAGTACGAGAGGAGGATCCCGCTACATACCGTAGGCTGTCAGCGATGCTCAGAGACATTATGGAGCGGATGCGTCAGGGCTGGTTGGCTGCGGCTGAAGCACTTACTCAAGTTGAAGATGTTGAGGAAGAAGTGGTCAGGCCAACTTCTCAAGATGTGCCAGAGTCTCTTAAGGACTCCCGGCTTGGAGCAGTCATTTTTCGAAATGTCAAGAACGAGCTCGGCGAGGCCAGTGAGCAAGCCGCAAGCCTGATCGACCAGATAATTCGTGACCGTGCGATTGTTGGATGGAAGAACAATGCCGATTCGCAAAAGTCCATGCGACAAGCAATTGACGACCTTCTCTTTGATCTTGGCGAGGACATGGACTCAAACTGGCCGCTGGAGACAATCGACAAAGTGGTTAACATCTCCATTGAAAGAGCAAGGGCGATCCTATGACAAGTTCTAGTGCTCGTAGCTCGCAGTGTGTAAAGATCGGCTCACACCAGATTCCGTATTTGATTGTACGGTCATCAAGAAAGACGTCACACCTGGTCGTCAATCCGTCGGGTGCAGTCGAAGCACGGGTACCAAATGATCGCGCTGACGAATCTGTCAGGAGCTTCGTACATAGTAGAGCTCGTTGGATTATCCGACAGCAGGACTACTTTGAGTCATTTCGACCACGTGATCCAATGCGTCGCTACGTTAGCGGCGAGACGATTCGGTATCTCGGAAGGCAGTATCGCCTGAAAAATGAAGCATCCGATTCTGACTTAGTGAAGCTCACTGGTCCGTGCCTTGTTGTCAGATGCTCAAAGCCGGAGGATCGTTCAGCCGTACGGCAATTGGTACTCAACTGGTACCAAAGCCGAGCAAGCGAGATGTTTGACCGGAAACTGGAAGGCCTCATGCCGAAGGTGGCGGCGTTCGGCATCTCAGATCCGAATGTCGTCATCCGATGGATGTCGAGACGATGGGGCAGTTGCACACCCTCGGGCCGGATTACATTGAACCCGTTGCTCGTGCTTGCTCCAGTCGACTGTGTCGAATACGTTATTGCACACGAACTTTGCCATCTCAACCACCCGAACCATGGCTCAGCGTTCTACAGACTGCTTGCGACGATTATTCCGGACTGGGAACGGCGGCGCGAGCGACTCGAACGCACTGGGGCGCATCTGAGTCTTTGAGTTCAATATTCAAGACTGGTAAATGGTAACTCGCTGATTTTGTTAGTAATAGGTTGGTACGGCCTACCACCCCAGAAATCAACTTTGTCTTCACATGGGTTATGCATAACTATTTCTTCTCAATGATTGTGAATATTACAAGTGATGAAATGATCAAACAAAATCTTCCAACATGCGAGTTGTAGCATTACAGCCGGCCAAGCTGGTTGTGTTGGAGAATACAACTTCTTTCACACTGCTTGGGGTTTGGTGATAATCATCTGCACCAAGAAATGTCTCGGGGCCTCTGGGCGATCCTGTCCCGCCTGTACATCGCGGAGATCCAGAGTTATATTTGCAAAACATGGGACCTGGGGTAGGATTTGCATCAAAAATTGATCTGGTACTAAGCTCGAGTACTAGAGCGCCATCATTGGCGTATTTCTGAAAGTGTCGACGTCCGTAATCGATTGGGCCTGCCGCTGTTCCCGGCCAGAAAAACACAAGCCCATTCAACTGGGAGATGAACCTCTCAAAACTCCACCCTCCTTGAAAAGCGATGTTGCCGGCATGCAGTGGTGCTTGATCTCGAATATGGACACGATCACCTAAGCAATCGATCCACTGTCCATCAGGCCTGCGTTGGCGAATCATGTTTTCTAAGCCTGACTGCCTGAAAAGGTCTGCGGCGGAATGAAGTGCCCCAGTCTCAAGAATACGGTTAGCGTTTGAACTCGCAGTCAGATGGTACAATTTTGGGCGGAGGTGAATAAATCGATCAATATCGAGCGGCATCTGAACCCCTTTGAAGGTAGCTACCTGCTACCATAGTTATTCTGAGAATGAGATTATCATATGCCAATTCCTGCGTCAAAATGGACCAATAAGTCAGTTCTCGAGTTTGCTGGTGAGCGTGATCCCGTGGATGCGATTACCCAGCATGCTCGGCAGCTGACACTTCAAGCAATCGAAAAGGGTTGGCCAGGACCACCCTTTGATCCTGCTATGCTTGCCAGCTGGCTCAAGATCGAAGTTAGTCCTCGTGAAGATATCCGAGATGCTCGAACTATTCCTGCGGCAAAGGGTCAGTACCAAATTGAGTTCAACCCGAACCGATCTCGGGGAAGGATTCGCTTCTCCATCGCTCACGAAATCGCACACACTTTTTTCCCAGACTGTGCAGATTCAGTACGGAATCGTGTGAGTAAGGCAGAGCAAAGTGGCGACGAATGGCAGCTTGAGATGCTGTGCAACATCGCGGCAGCAGAGATTGTCATGCCGATTGGCACTTTTTCCAATCTAAGGAAAGAGGAATTTGATCTAGATGGCCTGATGCGGCTCCGTAGAGAGTACGATGTTTCTACCGAAGCCCTACTGCTGCGATACATCCGGATGACTTCCCAGCGGCGAGCCTTGGTTGCGGCATCACGTCAAGAAGGTGGCCCGTTTGAAGGGCGATATCGGATTGATTACGGAGTCGTATCAAACTCATGGAATAGCACGATCCCGCTCGGTATGCATCTACCAGATTCCTCCCTCTTTTCTGAATGCACAGCCATTGGTTTTACTGCATTAGGGAATGAGGATTGGGCAGGCAACGATAATGTTCACATTGAGTGCGTGGGAATTCCGCCGTATCCAAACATGACATATCCCAGGGTTGTTGGGATTTTGTCTCGTAATGATGATGACGAACACAAATTTGATTCATCGGTACGCTATCTAAAAGGCGACGCACTAGACCCGAGAGGCGATGGTCCTCAGATCATAGTTCAAGTCGCCAACAATCGAGCGAAAACTTGGGGTGGTGGTTTTGCAAAGCAAGCAGCGATCCGGTATCCTGCCGCACAAGTTGATTTCAGAAAATGGGCTGACCACTCAGAGAACCTCCGGCTCGGTAACACGCATTTTTACGGCCATGAGGAGCAGCTGATTCTAGCAAGCATGGTTGCACAGAGAGGATATGGCAAGTCGACTGAGCCTCGAATTAGTTACCCCGCGTTAGAAGAGTGCTTGCGTACTGTTTGCGAGAAAGCTATGTTATCATCGGCTACAGTACATATGCCTCGTATTGGGTGTGGTCTTGCTGGCGGGAGCTGGAATGTGGTTTCTGAAATCATTGAGAACACGCTCGCCATTCACAATATATCTGTGACGGTGTACGACTTGCCATGATTGGAACTATGTGCGTCGAAGAATTGTCTTGTTATCTGGTCAGGTATGTACAGGTAAAACCACCTTAGCGGTGATGCTCTCAAAGCAGTATGGGGCGTTTCACATTAAGACACGCGAATGTTTGAGTGCTCTGGACAGCACAATCCCCTTAGAACGGGTTGCATTGCAGGCCGCCGGCGAGAAGCTTGATCGAAAGACCAAGGGGGCATGGGTACGGGATGCGCTTGGAAAAAGATTGGATGAACTCAATGCCGATGGTGAAAAGCTTGTGGTGCTTGACGCCGTTCGGATTCAAGGGCAAATTGAGGCAATACGCGAGGGGTATGGGAACGGTGTTATCCACATCCATCTGGAGGCACCTGAATCCGAACTGTCTAAGCGGTATAAGGATCGTGACGCGAGTATCAAAGAGCTTGATGACTATTCAAAGTTGCTGGAGAACAAGACTGAACGGCAGGTCGCGGAGCTTGGCCAGCTTGCGGATGTGGTAATTTCAACCGAACGTTGCACAGAAGATGATGTTCTACTACGTGCAGCGAGTCATATTGGTGTATTCGGAAGAACGTATTCTCGCACGGTCGATGTGATAGTTGGAGGTCAGTATGGAAGCGAAGGGAAGGGGCAGGTCGCGGCGCATCTTTCCTCAGAATACGATCTCCTTGTTCGTGTAGGCGGCCCGAACGCAGGGCACACTGTCTGGGAACATCCGGATCCATACACTTTCCACCACTTACCCAGCGGCACTCGACGGAATCCGAACGCAATGCTCGTGCTTGGTGCAGGGGCGGTTATTCGCGTTGAATCACTGATGAAGGAGATCGCAGATTGTAATGTAGATTATGATCGATTAACGATCGATCCACACGCGATGGTAATCAGTGATGATGACATCGCGAGTGAGTCAAGATTTACAGATGCAATGGGCTCTACGGGCCAAGGGGTAGGTGCGGCCACAGCTCGTAGAATCTTAGATCGTGATAAGGCGATCAATAGGCTCACGATTGCGGCAAACATCAAGGAACTCAAGCCGTTCGTGCGACCGGCATGTGAAGTTCTTGATGATGCGTTCGGCAATAATCGGGCAGTCATGCTAGAGGGGACCCAAGGTACGAGTTTGAGCCTGTATCATGGTGAGTACCCCTACGTCACTTCGAGAGATACGACAGTTGCAGGGTGCCTCGCTGACGCGGGGATTTCGCCGAGCAGGGTTCGAAAAGTGTTGATGGTTTGCAGGACGTATCCCATACGGGTGGAGAGCCCCAAGGGCAGCACATCAGGACCCATGTCGCGAGAGATTAATTGGGTAGATGTCGCTGATCGGTCCGGAGTACCGATTAGTGAGCTTCAAAAAGTTGAAAAGACATCTACGACTAAGCGGAAGCGGCGTGTTGGGGAGTTTGATTGGGCACAATTGCGTATGTCGGCGTCGCTCAATGCACCAACTGACATCGCATTGACATTTGCTGATTATCTATCCATAGAGAATCGGAAGGCAAATCGAGTTGAGCAGTTAACAAAAGATAGTCTCCAATTCATCGAAGAGGTTGAGCGTGTCGCAGCAGCTCCGGTATCACTGATTTCAGTTCGCTTTCATTCACGTGCAATAATCGATCGGCGTCGTTGGTAACCGTTCTGCATCGGGGAACAGCTAATCGCATTAGCATGGATCAGCAGGTTAAGATTTGGTTGCGGATCATTGCGGTTTGACGGATAGATGGGATAAACGAGTTGTGGGATTGGGTAGTGAGTTTTACAGAACCGCTTCAACTAGGACTGGCTGGGTAGTTTAAGATCGTGCTATACCCGCCCTACGGTCGATCGCTTACGAGTACCCCATCGCTTGTACTCTCGCACCGCTAATCGCTCGAACTCGAACAGCATCGAATCCGGATCGATGTGTGGTACCGCGTCCATCAACGACGCTGGGAACGCCCCCTCCAGCTCCATCTCCAGCATCGAATCTGTCAATGGTCCTGCCCCGCGAGATAAACTGAATGTGTGCACGATCGCCAGTGCGATCCCCCTCGTAGTCTGCTCGTTTCCTGCTTCATCGGAAAGCCATGCTCCGAAATCTACATACATTCGTGATGGGTTTTCTCGGCGAAGTCCACGAGCCCACATAGTCACTGGCGTGATTGCTCCGTCTCGAAGATCCTCCTCTGCATCCCACAGATCATCCCCCAACTGATTGAAGTATGCTACCCCTGCCATCTCTTGGTAATCCTTCCATGGCACCGGGATCCCGCTGATCTCTGATGTAGCCACTCGCACCAATAGCGATTTCTCCAGCGATAGCCATACATACAGATCCCCTTCCTCAATTACCGATTCAAGCCGCGGCGTCGCCCCGTCCACATGGGCTTCGAGTACTGCGAGAATCGCTGTTGATACGCGCTTTCGATTTATCCCGGGGATCGATAGCAGGCGACGCATGGCTATCGCGATTGGGGGAACATCGTTTGTTGGCTCATCCTCTTCTCCGCCAGCTGAAAGTGCCTCACGCATTGTACGGGCTAGCGATTGCCGATCCGCCAACGAAGATTCGCCTTGGTCAAGCACATCATCCACCAGGGGGTATGTCAAAGCCCAGTAGAAAACAGTCTTCATAGCTCGGATTACCGAATCCACATCCGCATCTCCGCGAGCCTGATTCGTTTCTACGCAACCCAGCATTGTCCCGATCGCCAGCTTCACGAACTTGCCAGCTCCTCCGTTTAACCATGCGTCCTCGGATGTATGTTCTAGAATCTCCCATGCATCCCCTTCTATGAACATCTCCATTTCGTGTTTAAACTTTCGCTTCTCATTTTCACCCCATTCCGCACACCCGAATACCTCGCCGAGCTCCGCCACGATGGTCTCGCCCTTGAGTGGTATCCAGTTCATCCGAACCATTACTCGACAGGCCAACTTCAAAAGGGCAAGCTCACATCGCGCCCGATGTCGATCGACAAAGTTCAACACCCGGGCCCGCTGCCCAATACCGGTTCGTCTTGCCCGGAGAATTCTTGTGTACACCCGCCGATGGCATGCGAATGGGTCAATGGGCAGTCGAACTCGCCGTCGCCGTCCCTCGCCCGTATCCACCATTACCCCGAAGAGAGAAAGAGATCGAGTCCCTAACCGCCGAAGGTCCGTGTTTAGTAGCTGATTGACTTTTTCTAATGGATCATGCTCCCCTTCAAACTCGCCGGCGCACTCTTGAAATCTCAAGTATCCGAGCATGGCGTCCCGCTGTCGGTACGACAGGAAAACGGATGCCAGATACCCTGACCATCCCCCGGGCTTGACTAGTGTCTCGAATGCATTATGGAATTGTCGGCGCTCATAGAATCGCGCGATCGATCGGACTTCATCAAGTACAATTCGCCTACCACGATCCAGTGACTCTGCGTCCGAACGCCACTGATTGAATGATTCAACTGTGGAAATTGACAGTTTACGGACCGCTTCTCGAGTCGGCAGCGCGCTAGGTTCAGTCATCGCACGATCTCGAGAGCTCGCTGACAGCCAAGAGCATGAATAATGACGCCCCCCAGACTATGAGCACAGCCAACTTCTTCGGCCAGATTATCCCAAACAATCCCTTGTGCCAGATTTTTCCGGCGCCTGCATCTGCGATTTCCCCTGTCATTTCATTCAAATTCCACGCCGAGCCGAACCAGTCCAGGTTCACCATGCTCGCAAGGAACGGGTCAAAGAACATCACGAACGCTGACAAGCCGAAACTCCCTACTAGGTATGGGGCGGCATCCTCACGCTTGTACAAGGCGTAAACGGCAAACGAATCCATCACTAAGGAGAGGACCACTAGTGGCCAGAGCATTGATGCTGCAGATCCCATGAACATCGGTCCAAGCAGGTTGTATAAAAAGCCTTCAATCCAGCCCTCCAGCATCCCCGCATGAAAAGCTCCGGCCATCAGGTACTTGCCTACACACCAAACTGTGAACAATTCGATAATCATCTTCCGAGCTGTTTCCGCATGCAGATCGAGTTCGCAGCATGCTTCTTCTTCCCCCGCTGCAAGCGGCACAGTCGCATTGGCATCGCCATCCTTCGAATCGATTGTCTCCGCCGCCAATGCACACTTTGCGAACTGCGCCCGCACCTTCGGCGCAGCTCCACGCAAGCCATCCTCTCGCAGCGCTTCAAGTGTGACCGTACTACACGAATGTTCCCACCCGTGTAGCACCCCGCTTGCGCAACGCTTGCGTCGTTTTGGTGAAATCCACAGCCGGTATCCATGCACACCTAGCACAGAGATCCTTGTTAGTACTCCAAATACGGAATCACCGATCATCGAAATCCAGTTCACGGTCTCTCCAATCTTGCAACATGTCAAAATGCACCCAGACAGAAAGTGGAGCATGATCGCCACCGCTGGGAGAAAGAAGACGGTAAAGGTATTATATTACCTAGTAGCAATAATTACTCGGCTAGCGAAGCCAAGCCCGTCTACATCTTCGGATTCCACCTGCTCCCATTTCTTCGAATCGAGCATTTTTACCAGATCAACAACTCGGCTTCCGCCTACCAGGCTCGGGTTTAGAGAGAACAATCCGTGCCATGCCCTCATCATTAGGCGTGCTCGTTTGCTGGTCCCTCCTCCCGTTATCGCCATGCACAATTTACCCCCTGGTGCCAGCAGCCTGTGCAGCTCATCCATATGCCATTGCAGATCTTCAAGTGGCATAGTGTCATGGACATAAGCGGACACGATCCGATCGAACGGACCTGTAAACGGGTACGGGTTATTCATTTCAACACACTGCACACGGACTTGGTTGCTGAACCCCGCGAAGCGCCGTTCTAATCGTTTCGTAAGCACCGGGCTCACTTCTGTCAGTTGATACAATGTATCGCCTTGCAATTCCCGCTTGAGCAGTCGATCTGCGAATCCGCCCGTGCCACTCCCGATCTCGAGAACTGATTTGGCCATCGAGAACGCCCCGAGCTCTACGAGCCGGTCGTATGCCGACCGGTCCAAAATGTTCATCAGATCCAGTCCATATGCCATACGATCGAATAACCCCGGCACAACCTCTGGGTTGATGTGGAAGTCATGATCACGGTGGGCAGGGTCATCTGGCATTTGTTAATTTTTCTGGAAAGTGCTTACAGCGGAGGGTCAGCAGGCTGTGGCACCAACCCATATGGTGAATATCACGCCGCAAAACATCTCTCCGGCCTCACCTTGATCACCGGATAGAGTAATCGCGCATCGTCACCGACATGATATCGTCTGATCGTGATCTTGGGCTCGAGTTCACCTCCTTCCGTGTAGCGTATTGGTTCCGGCCGACGCAATCCGAGCTCAGCCTCGCATGGTGTCAGCATACCAAGAGATGCGTGCGGGCGGTAGAGATTGTGCCAGATCGCGTAGCCCTCCAGTCGTTTCTGAATCGAGGTGAGGTTGGGTGGTACGAGTGATACCCGCCACCATCTCTTCAGGCTCCAGAAGAGCCGTTCGACCTTGGCGTTGAACTGCCACACGCGAGCCGGTCCGCGTGCATGCGTGATCCCTCGTTGCATCATGGCGGTATGAAACATTCGCTGAAACTGTGAGCCTCGATCCGTGACGATAAACCGTGGTACAGAGTTTGTTCTAATTGAGCTCTCAATCAGCATGACCATGTCTTCGGTCGTCGGTCGTTTGGCGAATGCCCTGATCCCGACAATCTTCCTGCTGCAACCATCGATAATGGCAGCAACTTCGAGCTTCAGCCACAACACACGCATCGAGGTGATATCCAGGTGCCACACATGGTTGGGCTTCCGAGGCCGCATCATGTCTGCGGGTGCAGTCCTGTTCGTCCGGTTTGATTGCGTTCCGTGGAATGGATGTGGTGATCGATCTTCTTCGAGGATCCTGCGCACAGATGCTCTGCTGATCTGGATCCCTGAACGCATGATGTATCTGGCGATGGTGCGCGTTCCGAAATCTCGCTCGGGGCACAGCTGACGCATCTCGTGCACCAGCCATCGCACGCCCCCGTGGAGTCTGTTCCATGGCGGTACACCGACAATCTGATCCGCTCTGAGTTTGTCCCGCAACGCTCGTTTCCAGTTGCGGACCGTATTGGGGTGGACGATGAAACGGGCTGCGGCTTCTTTGCATGACCATCCTCGCAGTCTCATCAACTGAAGAATCTCGGCTCGCTCCTGCGGTGCGTAGTGGGGGCGTTGCTTCGCCGGCTTGCGTTGGCGCTGGGAGCGGTAGATCGCGAGCTCACGCTCGAGCAGCACAGCATCCGAATGGGCGTGATCCCGCTGGGTAAGCAGTCGCACCATGGGCATGGGGTGCTCGAAAGCCCGCGCTCGGGCGGCGAGGTACCCGCGCATAAAGAGGATGGAGACCGATTCGACAAGATCCCAGACGGACCGTTCATGCTGCTTCATTCCAGATCTCCAGATGTCCGGGTATGCACAGCCGGATTCTGGTAAGATATGTGCAATGAGGCAGTTAGGCGCTAACACGGGGAGGAATCGGTGGACAAAAAGGACACCCAAACTGACTCCCAAGACCCACCACAATCTCCTGGCCCACCGCGGTGGGGCCTCGGGAGGGGCGATCCTGCCTCATCTCGACCCAGTTTGACATCCACCGCCGATATAGGGGAGTAAGGCCGCTCTGATCAGAGCGGAACGAGAGACTGTTTGACATATCTTGGATCGCCCCCCGTTGTGGTACAAACAATGGGGGCAGGTCATGATCGCGAATGGTTTTCGTACGTCCGATCTGATATCATGCCGGACGATTCACTATCCGTTGTGTAGCTCGATGTGCATCTGCCGATCGAACGCCGCCGAAGCACCCCCCCAATCGGCGCGGATAGAGTTTTTGCACACCAAGCAAATTGATTCCTCTGAATTCAAAGTGGCAAACCAGCTCTTCTTCATCGATTATTTTGTACACACTACATGGGCGGTCTTTCCTTACCCCCCACTGCTCTCGCCGAACCCGGCTATGCCCCATACAAAAAACTTGTAACCTTAACCTGTTCAGATGGACAAAACTGTACACAGGCTATGCCAATCCATTTTTGCAACTGATTAGCTGATCGAGGATTATCTAACACTAACCATCGACACTCATTAGTTGACCATTGAACACACACAACAGGATAAGAACGGGAATCAATTATGGAATCACTTGAACTCACAACAAAAGGGTACGAAACACTGTGTTTTGCATGAATCATTGACCCAAGTGTCACATTAACTCTATCCCTGGAAAAAGACACCGTTACTCTATCGTGGCTAAGCCAAACTAAAAAACAAACTACAGTAGAGAAAAACACAATTCCAAGCAAGTCGTACAACTCAATCTTGCCGCCTACAGAAAAAGTTACGCAAATCAAAAGACAAGCAATTGCGACAACAAAGATTTTCAGCCACATACCCCGAGTGGCATAAACAAACCAGTCAGCATTGCACCGCCGCCTCCTCCTCAAGGAAGAATAAACCACTCGCTTATGCAGCAGCAACAAATCTCTACTCGCAGCATCGATCGTCATGGACATGAGCATTCCTTTACAGCTTTCAAAAACTGACTTAGCAAAAAATTGCACTCACAGCGGGGGGCCAGCAGATTGTGATACCCGCCCATACGGCGAATATCACGCCGCAAAGTGATGTTTCGGCCTCACCTTGATCACCGGATAGAGTAATCGCGGATCATCGCCGACATGCTGTCGCTTGATCGTGATCCTGGGTTCGAGTTCACCTCCTTCCGTATAGCGTATTGGCTCTTGTTTACGAAGCCCGAGCTCCGCTTCACTCGGCGTCATTGTACCAAGTGATGCATGTGGCCGGTAAAGATTGTGCCATGTAGCAAAGTCTTCCAGCCGCTTCTGGATCGTTGACAGGTTGGGCGGGACGAGTGATACCCGCCACCATCTTTTTAGACTCCAGAACAGCCGTTCGACCTTGGCGTTGAACTGCCAGACACGCGCCGGGCATCGGGCTTGTGTGATCCCTCGCTGGATCAGTGCTGAGTGAAATGCTCGTTGAAACTGCGAGCCGCGATCGGTGATGATGAACCGCGGTTTGGTGTTCGAGCAGATCGAGTCATCGATAAGCCTGACTATGTCAGCGGTTGTCGGTCGTTTCGCAAAGGCCCTGATCCCGACAATCTTCCTGCAACACCCATCGATAATGGCAGCAACTTCGAGCTTCAGCCACAACACTCGTATTGAGGTGATATCCAGGTGCCACACATGATGAGGACTACGAGGGTGAATCAGGTGTGCGGGTGCAGTCCTGTTCGTCCGGTTTGATAGCGTTCCGTGGTATGGATTTGGTGATCGCTCTTCTTCGAGGATCCGGCGCACTGAAGCCCTGCTGATCTGGATTCCGGATCGCATGATGTATCTGGCGATGGTGCGCGTTCCGAAATCTCGCTCGGGGCACAGCTGACGCATCTCGTGCACCAGCCATCGCACGCCTCCGTGCAACTTGTTCCAGGGCGGTGCACCGACAACCTGATCCGCTCTGAGTTTGTACCGCAGCGCCCGCTTCCAGTTCCGAATTGTGTTGGGGTGGACTATGAAGCGAGCAGCGGCTTCTTTGCATGACCATCCTCGTAGTCTCATCAACTGAAGGATCTCGGCCCGTTCCTGCGGCGCGTAGTGGGGGCGGTGTTTGGCGGGCTTGCGTTGGCGCTGGGAGCGGTAGATAGCGAGTTCGCGTTCCAGGAGCACACAATCTGAATGGGCGTGATCCCGCTGGGCAAGCAATCGCACCACGTGCATGGGGTGCTCGAATGCCCGGGCTCGGGCAGCAAGATAGCTGCGCATAAAGAGGATAGAGACCGATTCGACGAGATCCCAGACGGATCGTTCATGCTGTTTCATTCTAGATCTCCAGATGTCCGGGTATGCACATCCGGAATCTGGTAAGATATGTGCCATGAAGTGCTTAGACGATCTTTTGGAGTGGAATTGGTGGACAAAAAGGACACCCAAATTGACTCCCAAGACCCACCACAATCTCCTGGCCCACCGCGGTGGGGCATCAGGATGAGCGAATTCGCCCGATCTCGACCCAGTTTGACATCCAACGCCACTTCAGGGGACTGAAGCCGCATCACTGAGAAGCGGCACGAGAGACTGTTTGACATATCTTGGATCGCCCCCCGTTCAGTATGCAGAATCCGTCAGCGGAGAACTCTTCAGCTTTGAAGCAATCAAATCGCGACCGGACTAACCACAAGATTATTCAACATCGATGGGCATCATGTGAGGGACGCGATGATGCCGTCCTACTCTGAGCCAGCACCAGCGGCTGATGGACATCACATGGATCGCCCTCCCATGCATCGACAACCAACGGCCTGGGCTTGGGCGCGAGTTCGATATTGCCATTGTGTCCTTCAGGACCATAAGCAAAGACTGCCCCGTCCGGGTTTGCGGGCGGGGCAGCGGAGGTGTGTTAGTTACCGCATCCCTGCGTGAACTCTTGGATGAAGGCGATGACATCGCCAAAGCCGAGCACGCCATTGCCGTCAAAGTCAGCCGCGAGATCTCCATCGTTGAACAATCGAATAAACTCAACAACATCAGAGAAGTTGAGCACTCCGTGGGGCTCGGCAAGGTCTGCCAAGCACCGGGTCTGAACCTTGAATACATCGTCCTGGATCTCGTTCCCGATTCCGGTGTTGCGCCGGATGATGTCCGCGAGAGATGTTCGATTAACCTGCCTCACCAAGTGTCGTGGCAGGTAGCTCTGGTACCAGAAACGGTCTCCGTCACGCAGGCGGGTGAACTGATCTCGAAGCACACGCAGGAGCGTCTCGCCTACGAACGCACCGGGGCGGTGCTTTTCTGCGAGCAACCCGACCCAGGCGTCGATATCGTCAACGCTGTCATACGCGGAGGACAGCCTCTGCATGACCACAGGATCTGGATTCACCTGTGCGAAGCTTGTAGCCGGCTGGCGTCCGAATGCAGTCCGAACCGCGTTGTAGCTCGGCAGCCCGTGATCGCGTCCACGCTGGATGTTGAGCGAAACCAGATCGAACCCGCCGGCGCCGGGGGCACCGAACAGGAAGTTGCGTACATCGTCGATCACATATGAATCAATGTCTTGCGCGTGCTGGCTCGCCAATCCGCGGAGCAACGGGTCGATTCCATTCTCAACGATCTCGTTTGGCACAAAGAAAGCTGCAGCAAGATCGAGATGCCCCGCCTCGATCTCCTGGCCCGATTCGTCGAGACGAAGGATCTGGGTCGAAAGCATCGTGTGTCCGACACGGTACGCCGCGTTTGCAAAGACATTGGCGATACTCGCATCTACACGCGGACGGTATCCGCGGTAGCGAGGCATCGCGCGTTGCCCGAGGAGTTTGGGGAGGAACTCATTGAAGGTAATCGCCTGCATCTCCGCAACCACCATGGCGCGAGCATGCTCGTAGATCCGGTCACCCGAAAACGCGGGGTGCTCAGCGGCGATCTGCTCAGCAAGCCGGTTGTGCTCACGCATAAAGAGCGTATGCATCGCTGTCAACCCAACCTGTTCATTGGCCCTGACATCTCCGGCAAGGAAGAACGACGGATCGGCTCCGGTTGGTGCGTTCGAAAAGCCGTTGATGTTGTAGGGCAAGAGATTACCATCGCTCGTCTTCAGCTTGCCCGTTCCGTCAAGCGAGCGGAGTTCAAGTGCCCGCGCTTCTTCGGATCCATAGACATTTGACGCATCAATGTAGGCGGTGATAAGATTCAACTGCTCGCGAACACCATCAACCATGGTCCATGCCGAGCGGTCAAGCGGGATGGTGGCGATGCCGGTACTCGATGGATCAAACCATGCGTCTCCGACCGGCACCGAGATATCGAACGCCTCGCTCGGGCTACCGATCGGGGTCTCGTCGATATCGTGATCGAGGAACTGGCCCCACTGCCAGATAAAGTCAGAGTACCCAAGTTGGTTTGGTATGTCGGTGCCATCTTGTGCTGCAACCAGGTTGCTGATCATTCGAGCACTCGGACGATTTTCACCACTCGGAGATCCGACGCCATCGGCGTAGTCTGCGGGAAGAGCACGGATGAACTCGATGCCAGAGGCTCCCCACTCTGGATTCAGTGTATTGTTGGCAACGCCATCGATCGGGCGGAAATCGAATGGAAACACCGCAAGACCGCCCGGACGGGCAGCGGGAATTTCTCGGTCCCCCAGCGTATCAATGGTTCGTTGGACAGGGGAACGCTTCGGCGGGTTCTCTGGATCAGAGTCTTGGGCAAGAGCATTTGTGCCCAAGAGCCCGATCCCGAGGGCGGCGATGAACACTGTTCTCTCATTTTTTCGTTGTTTCATTCTGTACTCCGGTGGATTTGACAAGTAGAAATAGACGCTGCCATAGATGGATTGTCAGCGTCCCCCCTTTTCGTGACCTCTTCCTCCCAATTTTACAAAATTATAATTAAAAAACAAGCCCAAAGTACGAAAACCCATGTCCCACCTCGCGGGCAGCTCGACAATCAGTCATGTGCTCTTGTCTCATCATCCAACTGATCAGGGCACGGAGAGAACAATGCCGTTGCGACCGCACGCCCGATCCGGGCAAGATATCTTTGAGATTTTGGTGCATGAAAACGCGGACATGCTCACGGCGTACCTGCGCAGCTCGCTGGGCAGTTCATCGGATGTCGATGATTTGTTCCAAGAAACCATGGTCGTCGCTTGGCGCCGTCTAAGCGACTACGACCGGAGCAGACCATTCGGCCCTTGGCTCCGCGGCATCGCAAGGAAACTCATCCTTGCGCATTATCGTAAAAAAGCATCAGGACCCATCTGGTGCACGCCGGAAGTGCTTGAAGAAATTGATCGACGCTTCGAAAAACTATCAAACAACGCCGGCGATTCGTTCCGGGATCGGGTCGAGCCTTTGTTGACATGCATCCAGAGACTCTCTGAACGCCTCCGACAGGTGATCGAGCTTGGCTATGGACGGGAGATGTCGTATCGAGAGATTGCGAGGGTTACCGAAGAGCAGGAAGAGACGATACGAAAACGAGCACAGCGTGCGAAGACCCGGCTCCGCGAATGCTTGCAGAACGCGGGGGTCAATCAATGAAGAGCACGAACAACGAAGTCCCACCAACCGCTGCCGGCGGCAACCCAGATGATCACGATTCGATCGCTGATGACCGTTTCATCCACGGCCTGCTCGAGTTCACACACCGAGATTCGCCCGCGACACGAAATGATCGAGTTGGCAAGGTCATGAAGCAGATCCGATCAGGTAGCCGAACATCACGCCCACCTCACCGACAGTTGTTTACCAGAGTTGTCCCGCTTGCAACCGCCGCCGCGATTACCCTCGTGGCGTTTTCCATCTTTATTCTTGCGCCCCAACCGGCCGCGTATGCGATGGTCAACGCGGCCATAGAGGCAACCCGTTCCGCCTCGGAGCTTCGCTACGAGATCCAGATACTGGATCAGGACCACAACGATCAACTGATGAAACTCGGGACTCTTGACATGCGTGGGGAGCTCTTGCGGGTGCAAGTTGAAACACCCAATGAAAACGCGTTTGTCATGGGGCGCGATCACGAGGGCGACTGGTCACTTCGACGCGACGGCAGCGTGGAACGAATCAACCCGAGAGGCGCGGCACCCCGATGGATCAACCTTGGAGAAAGCACCATCTTGGTGGGTTCGCTCGATGAGATGCTTCTCCAGTTGCGAAATGATTACGCAGTGGAAGAAGTGGCATCAACGGATGCGCAATCTGGGAAAGAACTCACACCACAGATCATTGCAACACGGCTTGCCGGCATCAATAAACCCGGGCCCGAGCAGGTCAAGATCTGGATCACGGCTGACACTTCGATCGTCGATCGTCTTGAACTACACTGGAACCAACCCTCCGCGGCGAATCGCCAGCCCAACAGACCTGAACAGAAGGATGGACCACCCGGACCTAGCGGCGATCGCCGTCCCCCCAATCCCCAGCATCCACCTATGAGAGAAGCCACTTCATCTCACATGCATCCGCAACTGCTCTTGAACCCGCCGCAGTTCGGATCGGGGCATCATCCCCCGCCACCACAGCGAATTGTTTTTCAACGCGTTGAGCCCATTCATCTCGCCGACAGCGAGTTCTCACCACCGATCCCATGATGCCCGCGGGCACGGGTGTCCCTCGCCCGTACCACTGAGATGACGAACGAACAGAACTGCACAAAGCACATTGATGCTGAGCATCAAGGAGACCGACGAATGGCTTTCCCTCCACACCTGAGACAACTCGGAACACTGTCCCTCGCCATGTTCTGCATCGCTGCGTCTGGTTGTTATGCCTCGCAGAGCCAACCAGAGCACCAGCATCCGGTAAACGATGGCTCGGATCTTCAAGATCGACGCGGTCACCCAATAGAAGAGATCGAGCTGCCAGAACCCGTTGTCATCACCGATGCGTTCCCGTCTATCCAACGGACATGGATCGGCGCGCCTGATCCGAGCGTTTCGAGCAGAGGTCCGGGCGGACCAGGCGGCGGACCAGATGAAATGCCGCCGCCGCGACGCGATGTTGATCCCCGCTCTTCACAAAATGCACCATCGGCTTTGAACGAAACCGGCAGATCCCATGCTCTCTCTGTGAATCCCGCGTTCTTCATGGAAGAGGCGCTTGCCTCGCCGATTGTAAAAGAGGAACGGACACTTTCGGATGGCACCAAAGCGATGTGCTATGTGATCCGCACCTACTCGGAGCCCCATGAGCACGAGATGGGGCCTTGGGCACCCACCCACATTGATGACGATGCAGATAAGGGCGGGATCTGGCTCGATGACGGTAAAGTCTTCGATGTCGATGGCTCCTTCGTTCGTGACATCGCCGATTTTTATGATGATCCAGAGTGGAAGTTGTACCGAGAAGACGGATCAATCCGCGTGACCGATACGAAAGAGGCGTTCGAAGCCGCTGCTCGCCCCGATGTCGATCCGGAATACAACAACTATGTCGTCGAAGGTCGCCCCGAGTGGATCGACCGCAATGTGTTCGTGTATGTCATCCCCGTGCAGCCAATCGACCAAGCTGATCCAACGATGCTTACCCGACCTGATATCCGTCCTACTGGGCGCCCAGAAGGCGGTCGTCCCCCGCGCGGGGCACGCCCCGACGGACCGCCCCCATCGCGGGGCAATGGAGACAGCGATGCAGTTGATCGTCAACGAGGCGGCCCTGTGATCACCGCGCTCGGGATTGCCTTCAACGGCGTAAACTTCGAGCCGCCCGCACCCGTCGATGCAATCTTGGCCGCCCACACCCTCGCGCCATTCGATGATGCCGGCGGGCACATCAACCCTCACAACGGTTACCACTACCACGCCGTCACCGGGCACACGAAAGAGATCCCCCAGCCCGACGGGCATGCACCGATGATCGGTTACATGATGGACGGCTACGGCTTGTATGCTCACACAAATCAAGACGGATCAGCCCCCTCAGATCTCGACGAGTGCGGCGGGCACGCGGACCCAATCCGCGGGTACCACTACCACGCGGGGGCCGCCGGCGACAACCAGATCATCAAGGGATTCAGAGGCATTCCGGGAACCATGTCAGTCGAGGAATAACCGCCACAGGAACCATGTGCTCGACATACAAATAGTTGCAGCACAGATAAGATTGACAACGGTGCAGTCAACAACAAACCAATGAACTCAAGGCTGATTCTCGTTGGGATCAAAGAGGTGCTCTGTACGCGGGGCTCTGTAAACAACGAGCCGATTCGAATCCTACGAAAGATCATATGCCAGAACACACTCCGTTGACTTAAATGGTATACGAAACGGCGTCCCTGATAAGACGCCGTTTCGCCCGTTTTGGAGCGAGCTACGCGGTTCGGCGCGTCTCCGAGATTTCCAACTCTGATCAGATCAGCCAACATGTGCCCAAATTGCAGCGAGTGTCTCTCGTGGCGATTTGAGGGATGTCCCCGCGCGAGGATTGAGTTCCCTGTTCGAGGGGTATTAACAGGGACTCTCAGTAAAAACAGGGAGCAAAGCACCACTCATCCCAGAGATGCCCCCCATTCATCGCATGGAAATGGCATCTTTTGGCATGAATTGCCCGAATTTCCCTGCGCGTGATAACAGGGAACGAGCAGGGAATCAGCCAGCCGATCATGCGGTTTGGAGATGGCGTGGCGCGGCGTTGATCCCGAGTTCAGCGGCTTGTCGATCCCAGTCGAGTTGCTTCGATGCGGTGAGCAGATCATCGAGCGTGATAGTGCTCGGGAGTGTCCCAGCAAGAGCATGGCGCAGGACCTCCGGGCCGAGCTGGGTCAGCGGGAGCAACTGCAGGATGCGGGAGCGAGCGATACTCTGCTCCTTCGCAAAGGCTCGGATTTGGAGTCCGCATTTGATGAGTTCGTCGTGCCACCGATACGCCAGACCGATCGCATCGACGAAGTGCTGTCTGGGCTCGGGTGTTGAGGGGATGATCAGGTCATGGCCATCGGGGCTGAGAAGCAACCGGCGACCATCGAGCTTCTTGATCTGGAGCTGCAGTTTCAGCTCGATATGCTCTCCGCGGTCATCGACCTCTGGTGTTCGCAGGCAGACCGGACGCGACGGGATGACATTCGGCGGTGATTTGAAGGAATGCCGGTTGAGTTGCTCGATCTTCTTGGTATCAAGCCGGACCGTGATAGAGTCCGGCGCGAGCATGATCTCGTGGATTGTTTTTCGGATCCATCGGTCCCGGACCTCCGTTGACTGCCGGTCAAGATCGCTGTGATTGAGGTATCCGAGCACCAGCCCTCGGACCAGTTCATCGAGATGCACAGCATTGATGGTCTTGATCTGGCAATTCTTGAAGCCGTGCTTGATCGCCTTCTGACTGATGTAGTACCGCACGAGCCGCTTCTGGTTGGTCGCACT
Source organism: Phycisphaerales bacterium (assembly GCA_029260265.1). GTDB lineage: Bacteria > Planctomycetota > Phycisphaerae > Phycisphaerales > UBA1924 > UBA1924. The sequence continues at coordinate 216,883 of JAJDDO010000024.1, read as the reverse complement.
CTTCTTGGTCAATGGTCGGTGCGTGGAGGTCGGGCTCATCGCAAATCCATCACTCGTGCGCAGCTTTCCCTTGAGCAGATGCGGGTGCGTCCAGCGGTGCAGGCTCTTGCGATCCTGCTTGGTCATCAGCTTCTGAGCGGTGTCCCATATCGCCTGATCGATGATGGGTTTATGCAAGCCGTCGTAAATCTCAGTGTGGTCACCACGGGTGTGCGTGATCTTTCCGATGTACAACATGTTGGTGAGGATGCTGTGGATGTATTTCTGAGAGAGCGGCTTGCCGCCGTGAGCATTCCCATTCTTGCTCGTCCACTGTTTCGTAGTGTGATCGGCTTCGTTGAGTTCATTGGCCACAGCGACCGGGGATGACAGCTCGATGTATCGATTGAAAATTGTGCGGACGAGATCAGCCTGCTCCGAGATGATGAAGAGCCCTTTCGTTTCTTCGCCCGATTGGAGCCGGTACCCAAGCGGCGGCTGGCCACCGACCCAGTAGCCCTTCTTCTTGGTCGCCGCGAGTTTGTCACGGATACGCTCGCCCGAAACCTCACGCTCAAACTGGGCGAAACTCAGGAGCATATTGAGCGTCAACCGGCCCATCGAGGTCGTCGTGTTGAACTGCTGGGTCACGGATACAAAAGAGACCTGCTTCTCGTCAAATACCTCCATCATCCTCGCAAAGTCGCTCAGCGAGCGGCTCAGGCGATCGACCTTGTACACCACGACGACATCGATTCGGCCCCGGTCGATATCATCGAGCAGCTGTTTGAGCCCAGGTGTTGTGCCAGATTGCACCGCAGTTTCATTGATAAGTCTGACCATGTCACTCGTCGTTACTCGCCGATTAAACGCTTTGATTCCCAGGAGTTTCCGAGAATACCCATCGAGCACAGCGGCAATCTCAAACCGTTTCCAAAGCACCCTGACTTCAGTGATATCGGTGTGCCAGACGAAGTGGGGAGTTTTCGGATTCATGAGATGGGTGGCATCCCCAGCATTCGGTATGGGGACATGCCGTTGCCATCGATCGGTTTTACATCGCTCTTCTTCAAGGATTCGTCGTATCGATGTTCGACTGATCTGGATCCCTGCTCTGATCATGTGGAGAGCAATGGTCCTCGTGCCAAACTCACGCTCAGGACATATCCGCCGAATCTCATGAACAGTCCACCTTACCGCTTCATGAAGCCGATTCCATGGCGGCTCGCCGAGTAATCGTTCTGCTTGTCCCTTATCACGCAGGGATCGGCGCCAGTTCCGGATCGTGTTGGGATGCACTCCAAACCTCAAAGCTGTTTGCTTCGAACTCCACCCTCTGAGTACGGAGAGTTGCAAGATCTCAGCCCGTTGTCTGGGATCGAACTGAGGCCGTCTTCGGGGTGCTTTCGCCATCCGTTGCGACCGAAATATGGCCACCTCCCGTTCAAGCATTGCCGTCTCTGTATAGAGATGATCACGCTGTCCCAACATTCTTGTCATTGGAGCCGCATGGGAGAGTGCACGAGTGCGAGCAAGCCCGTATCCTTGAGCTATGGCGATCGCAATCGACTCAATTAGGTGCCACAAACTCCGCGAATCAGGCGACACACGCCGGGTTTTGCGATGTCCAGGTCTCGGCGTTTGGACAGGGTTGATATCGCTCGAAATCGTTGGTATTGACCCATTCATGGCCGATTCTAGCGGGATTCAACGCCATTTGTCGCTCAAAAAACCGGACAAAACGGACATCAAAGCCCACAACAAACTGCTGGCCCCCCACGGTACGGGGCAAAGAGGCTCGTAATACCGGGACCGGAGAGAGGCCGAGAGACGGGATGCCATATGTGGGATCTCACCCCGTTTGAACAAAAGGTATACGAAACGGCGTCCCTGAGAAGACGCCGTTTCGGCCGTTTTGGGGCGAGGTACGCGGTATCGGCCTCATAGTCTAGCTCTCAGAGCAGGGGGGCCAGTGAGTTTGTGTGGGATACCTGATGCATTGCGTTCGACTGCAGCGGCGCGAAGTTGGGCGTAAACCAGCTGCATGAGCCTGCTTGCAGATGCCTCGTCGCCTTGAGCCACGCTCTGGGTAAGGCGTTGGATTTCTTCAGAGTCTTCAGTTGGCATCGCATCCATTGTAGGTGCAAACAGTTTCTCTTGGAAAACAAGCCTCCAGCCCTTGTTGCATATCTTGCTTTACGACGGGCAGACCTTGCAGGATTCGATGACCAAGGTCACCCGATCGGGGCCGACCACAGCCGACTCACCGCCATCCAGCCTTCCCCTCATGTATTCGGAAGCAATGCTCGCGGAGGTGGTTTATAAACTGCTCTGCAGCATTCACCCAGTTGAACTGATCAACGCATTGGGCGAGCCGACCGGCCCGGTTATGGCGGTCCTCAGGATCGTCGAGAAGGGCACCGATGGCACGAGCGAAAGAGCCGACATCGCCCGCCGGGCAGATGATCGCATCGTTGGGCACATGATTCACCGCGAACGGGACCATGTCCGAGCTGATCAGCGCGGTGCTTGCCGCGGCGGCCTGCGAGGCCGACATCCCGAATCCCTCCATCTCTGAGGGGGTCACATAAAGCTCGGCCATCGAGAACAGCGGGCCGATGTGCTCATCTGGAATCGGTCCCAAAAGGAACACGCGCCGATTGAGGGCCGGATTATTCTCAATCAGCTCAGCCAGCGCATTGTGGATCTCGCTCTTTGGACCGCCGCCAATAAGAAGGATCGCGTCCGGATGGTCCGCCGCCGCCTTTTCGAATGCCGCGATGACCACATCCTTTCGTTTGGTTCGATCCATTCGGCTGGTTTCAAAGATGATGGTCACGGATGTGAGGCGTTCGATGGGCAGCGAGGTGGCATCGGCGAGGTATTGATAGGTCGCGCTCAACTCATGCTCTTCATACACCCGAAACCGTTCGGTATCCAGACAAGGCGGGAAGTAGAAGGTGTTGCTGACCGGCACGCGGTAATGCGTCCAGAGTTGCTCGGCCATTTCGGTCGAGGTCGATGCAAAGGCCCGCGTTCTCGAACAGACCATCCGCTCATGATCGCGACGCTCGCAGAACTTGAGATCCCGCCGGCTCTCGATGGTGCGATTCCGGAAGTTGGAATCCTTGAGCTCCCCGAGTGAATGCGGAGTCCAGACATGGGTGTCAATGAGCTGAAGATCCGCAGCAAGCCGGGCGTCGATATCAGGACACTGGGAAAGAGCAGCCGGCCCGAGCGTGTTGGCGGCCAAGATCGGCAGAAGGTCCGGCGGGAAATGTGACCCGACCTCATCGACGACCAGCTGAACGGTATCAATAAGATAAGTTTCGGATTCATGAGTCCCCCCTCGCACGGCCACCCAACGCGAGGCGGCGGCGCGGACTCGGTCCATGATGGATACGCCAACTTCGGGCACCATTGAGAGAAGCAATCGACCGAGGGTGTACCCCGGCGCGTCCCCAACAGCAAGCCAGTGGCGTTCAGAGTTCATCTCATCAATGGTGTCCTGCGAAACGACGCTCGCCAGAACCGTAGAGAGATCACGGGCGGCGATGTCATTCCGCCAGCGTTCGATCAGTCGCACAGCGATCACGGCAGCGTCCCAATAGTGCGAGTTGACAAACTCATAGAGACGCCACGGATCACACCCAGCCTGCACCGCTTCTTCGTTGATAAACCCATAGACCCAATCGATTTCTTCGTCGAGCGCGATCGCGATCTCTTCCTTATGGATGAACGAACTCGGCCCGCCTGGAATAAAGATGTACCGGATACACTCCGTGAGGAACTCCGGCTCATTGCGCATCCGATCCCCCTCGAAGTGCGGAAAACCGCCCCGAGTAAAAATGGTCACCTTGTAGCCGAGCTTCTCGAGCGCTTCGGCGAGGGAGTTGACATACAGGTTCTGCCCGCCCGTATCAGCAGCCCCGCCGATAGGGATGTCGACTCCGGCGTAACCATGATTGGTGATCAGGGCGATTGCAGGGCGTGGGATGCTGAGGTAGGTCTCGTTGTTCATCACGATCTCCTCTGTTTATACGATTCTATGAACGACAGACGAGCCGGTCGATCAATTCAGACTTTATTGTCCGTTTATTTTGCGTGACCCAAGAAACCATCTGTTCATGCAGCCTCTTTGAACCATTGCATTCGGATCCCGCGCCTCATGGTCATATCATTCATCGAATCTGGTCTACGCCCCCACTCCGACGAACACCCAATCAGATTCGAGAATCTCGGTATCCATTCCCAGTCAAATGAAACGGGCATACCAATGATTCGCGTGGAATAGATTCCAGACGGGCTCAACCCGAAGCAAGGCGTGGCACACATGACAACTCCAGAGATAGCAGGATGGCGTGAACGGGTAGACATCCCCGAATGGGGGCTACGGCGCGTTCGAGCAAAGCTCGATACCGGTGCTCGGACAAGCGCGATCGATGTCGCCCAGTTCGAGATGATTGACGACGAGCATGTTCGTTTCGAGATTGTGTACCGTGTGTCTCCAGAAAGAAAGACAAGATGGGTCGAGGCCAAATGCCACCGGGTCACCAACATCAAGCCAAGCCACGGGCAACCCGCCGAGCGGGTCATCTGTCACACCCGGATCCGGATCGGGGACTTCGAGTATGATGCCGAAATCGGGCTGGTCTGCCGCAAGGGAATGCTCTGCAGGATGCTGATCGGGCGATCAGCGCTTGCGGGGCGGCTTCTTGTTGATTCTTCGCGAAAGTATGTCATCACAAAGAAAAAACCAAAGACAACCCCCAAGGATCAACCATGAAACTCGGCATCCTCTCAACCGCACCCCGTTGCTACAGCACCCGTCGACTCAAACAAGCCGCCGAAGAACGGGGCCATACAGTCAAGGTGCTCAACACGCTGCGGTTCACACTCGAGCTTGAGGAGGGCGAGCCGGACCTGTACTTCCGCTCCAAGGTGCTCAGCGAGTACGACGCCATCCTTCCAAGGATCGGTGCATCGATCTCGTACTTTGGAACCGCCGTGGTGCGCCAGTTCGAGCAGATGGATGTGTACACCCCAAACACCGCCAACGGCATCACCAACTCCCGCGACAAACTCCGCTCGATGCAAATCCTGAGCCGCCACGCAATCGGGATACCGCACACAACCTTCGTGCGTGACCGCGCCGATGTGCTCCCCGCGATTGAACGCCTCGGGGGCGCTCCGGTCGTCATCAAGATCCTCGAGGGCACCCAGGGTGTCGGGGTCATCCTCGCCGAAACCACGAAGGTCGCCGAGGGGATCATCGAAACACTCCAGAACGCCAAGCAAAATGTGCTCGTACAAAGGTTCATCGAGGAAAGCAAGGGCAAGGACATCCGCGCGTTTGTCATCGGCGATACCGTTGTCGCCGCGATGAGGCGGGTCGCCCAAGGCGATGAGTTCCGCAGCAATGTGCATCGCGGGGGCAAAACCGAACGGATCAATCTCTCTCCAGAATATATCGAGACCGCGGTTCGCGCCGCACAGATCATGGGGCTGCGTGTGGCGGGCGTCGACATGCTCGAAGGCGACGATGGGCCACAGGTCATGGAGGTCAACTCATCACCCGGGCTCGAAGGGATCGAGGGCGCGACCGGGCTTGATATCGCTGGTGCAGTGATCGACTACATGGCAAGCCAAGTCAACTTCCCCGAGATTGACATCCGACAACGGATGACCGTCTCAAAGGGGGTTGGGGTCGCCGAACTCCTGATCCCCGAAGGCTCCGATCTCGTGGGCAAGACCATCTCCGAATCCGGGCTAAGAGATCGTGACTTCACGGTCCTCAATGTCCACCAAGGAGTCAAGGTCATCTCAAACCCGAAGGGGTCTCGCGTGCTCGAAGCGGATGATCGGCTTCTTTGCTACGGGAAACTGGATTCAATGCGCGACCTCATCCCAGAGAAGAAGAGACGAAAACGCAAAGCGAAAGCCAAGAAACTCAATCCTCAACTCATCGAAGACCTGGGACCAATCGAATGAGCACCAAGAACCCCGACCACAGCTGGTTTGGCAGAGTGGTCGCACCCGGAACCTCCGAGTCGCTCTCTATGGTCATTTCCGAAGGATACTCCGGCACGGATGTCTCGATTCCGGTCTGCGTTTGGCGCGGTAAAGCCGACGGCCCAACGCTCGCAATTACCGCTGCCGTTCACGGCGATGAGATCAACGGCACCGGAACGATTCGTCACATCATCCGCGAACGACCGTTCGTGCTTGATTCGGGAACACTCGTTCTCGTGCCCGTGATCAACATGCTCGGGTTCGAACGCCACTCACGCTACCTCCCAGATCGTCGCGACCTCAACCGGAGCTTCCCGGGCTCGAATGAGGGCTCGCTAGCAAGCAGGATGGCGAGGTCTGTCTTCGATCAGGTCATCCGCCGATGTGATTACTGCATCGATCTGCACACCGCCGCGGTCCGCCGAACAAACTTTCCCAATGTCCGGGCAGATATCTCGAACGGTCAACTCGCCGAGTTTGCTCGCGCGTTCGGTGCCGAAGTCATCGTTGATAGCAAAGGCCCAAAGGGCTCGCTGCGGTCCAGCGCATGCAAGGAAGGGTGCGCGACGCTCATCCTCGAAGCCGGCGAGGTATGGAAAGTAGAGCCGGGCGTGGTCGAATACGCGGTGCGAGGCGTAACCAACTGCCTCCGCCATCTCAAAATGACCCAAGGCGAGCCCGTGAAACCCGCCTTCAGGATTGAAACCAAGACCACCAAATGGATCCGCGCCGCCCAAGGCGGATTCCTCGAGTTCCATGTCTCGCCCGGCGATATTGTAGAGAAAGACCAACCCCTGGCAACCAACACGGACCTCATGGGCGATGAACAGAATGTAATCCTCTCCCCGCGTGATGCGATTGTGCTCGGGATGACAACCCTGCCCTCAGTTGCTCCCGGAGACCCGATCTGTCACCTCGCCTACCCCCGCAAGGGTGTGCTCAGGAAGGTAGAGAAAGCCGTGGACAAGCTGAAAGACGACGCGCTGCATCACCGCGTCCGCGAAGAGCTCGCCAGCAGCATGCGGATTACAGAATCTGATTCCGATTCCGACTGACCCAGGATCAATGGGCAAGCTTGGACAACGCAACAAGCGTGGCGACCACGCCGAGCAGCACGATCCAGATCATCATCGCGATCTTGGTCGACCTCTTGGCCTGCTCGGCTTCCCACCACACGCTCGGCTTGATCCCCTTGAGCCGAAAAGTCACTACGCTTGCTAGATTCAAGCAGATCACATTGATCGCCACAAGCAGAACTGCCCCGCCAGCATCGCTCACCGAACCCTGAACAGCCAGCATCGAAGCGATAATAATTGGAGGCAACAACGCAACCGCCACCATCACGCCGACAAGCGAACTCGCCAGCCCAGAAGTCACCGCGAGCGCACCAGCAACACCCGTGGTCAACGCGAGCGCAATCTCGCCAAATGAACTGCTGGTACGCGTGGCGATCTCATTGTGAACGATATCAAGCGGCCAGATGAGCCCGGACAATGCCCCAGTCACCGCGGCAATGCTGACCCCAACGAGATTCGTTTTCAACGCCCGCACCGTGAGCCGCGCATCTCCCAGAGTCGTGCCCAATGCCAACGCCATGTTTGGACCAAGCAAGGGAGCGATCACCATCGCACCGATAATGATCGCCGGGCTGTTTCTGGAAAATCCAACCGCCGCCACAATACTCGACAAGACCGTCATGGTGACGAAGGTCCAGTTGGTGTCGGCAAACTCGTTGATGTCCGCGTACAACTCATCGCGGCTGATCCGGGAGACAGACGCGGGAGTGATCTCACCCTCCAAACCTACGCCCTGATCATCGCGTGGGTACGATGCTTCGACCGGCAACACGACCATTCTTGATGTATCTGATCTACCGAACACCGGCGCGGTCGCTTCGATAAACCCCTCAACCTGACTCGCCTGAACGAGCACCTGAAAACGCACCGGGTTGCAATCCGACGGATCCCCAAAGCACCGGTACCCGCCCTCCTGAACTATCGCGCAAACCCGATCGGCGTCATCAGATGAAACCACAATCTCTATCAAACGCTCGGGCATCAGTCTCTCCGCATCTGCCGCACCCGCGAGTTCTTCAATGGGTCCGGCGCTCAAGTATAGGGATACCGCGGTGTCCTAAAACCAAGATGGAGATCCAACTCAAACAAGATCGCCACCGAGAGCCGCTTTCTCCACAAGCTATAATCACCCCATGAAATCAGCACCCCGTCATCTCATCGCCGGAATACTCTGGCTCGCTCTTCTGGCTTGCTTTACGATGCCTTCTTTCGGCGGGCAACCCGAGACACCGAGCACCGCCTCTGTTGAAGCGAGAATCGCCGAAATTCAAAGCTCACCCGAGCTTGACGAATCCGCCAAAGCATCCGTCATCGAGACGCTCAGATCCGCCGCAGAAATGCTCAAAAAAGCGGCCGATTTCTCCAGCAAATCATCCGAGTATCGACAACTCGCCAAGGATGCCCCGCAGCTCTTGGCAACCATCCGCGACGAGCTCAGCCTCCCGCCAACCAACCCCACCGTCACCATCCCCGAAGGCACCACCCTTGCACAGCTTGAGCAATCGATGGCCCAAAGAACAGCTGCACTCCAAGCTGCGCGCCAGACTCTTTCCGATCTCCAAGCAGAAACAACCCGCCGCGATGAACAACGCACCGCACTCACCGAACGCCTCGTCAAACTCAGACAAGAACTGGTCGACATCCAGAGCCTGGGTGAGATCGGTCCACAGCCGGAAATGTCAATAGAGCTTACGGACGCTCAAGCGACCCTCCGCCAGGCATCCGTCATCGTGCATGAGAAAGAGATCGAGTCGATCGAAGCCGAAATCGGCAGTTATGATGCCCGAAGAGAGCTCCTCCCCGCCAGGCGTGATCGGGCACAACGCCGTGCCTCCGAAGCCCAAGCACTGGTTGAAGCGTGGCAGCTTGTGCTCGCCGCTCGCCGACAGGTCGAGGCCGAGCAAGCAGTTGTGGAAGCCAAGAAACTCCGCCGCGATGCCGCAAGGCAGCACCCCGTGCTCAAAAACTTCGCCGAAGAATCCGTCGCCCTCGCAAACACGCTGATCAGCACCCAACCCACAAACGGAACCAATGAGAACTATGCCCAGCGGTTGGTTCGCTCACGATCTGAGCTCGAGTCGCTCAAGTCACGCTTCGCATCAATCCAAAGCAGGCTCAACGCTTCAGGTCTGAACCGAGCCACCGGCTTGCTTCTCCGCCATCAGTACGAATCCATCCCCGATTTAGCCGAGCTGCGCAAAGAAGTAGCATCCACACAGAACTCGCTCGACAACTTAGATTACACACTCATCGAGCTCCAAGAAGAACGGATAGAAGCAGGAGATGTCGATCAGGTTGCCCAGGCGCTCATTGCACAGATGCCAATCGACGAGCTCGGCGTTGATCGCCCAGAGATCCTCCAGATCGCAAGAGAACTCGCCTCGGCAAGGCGCGACCTACTCGACAAACTCATCGGCGACGCATCAAACAACTTTAACAGTCTTGTTGAACTCAACACAACACTCAGAGAGACGACCCTCACCGCAAAGTCATACAGCGATTTCATCGAAGAACGCATTCTATGGGTCCGGAGTATCTCAAGCGGGCGAGCACCACGCGTGGCCGAACTCAAGGACACCGCCAGCTGGATTACAGATCCCTCCAGTTGGAAGCAATCCTGGATCAGCACAAGATCCTATGTCGAATCCCGATGGACTGTGCTGCTCACCGGCGTGGCATTCCTCTTGTTGCTCTGGATTATCAGTATCCGCTGCCGCCACTGGTTGAAAGGGCTCAGCGAACGCGTATCGCGGTACTCAACCGACTCATTCCGGTACACACTTCTGGCCCTACTCATCACCGTTGTGATGGCCGCTCCAGGCGCAGCAGCACTCCTCGCAGCCGGCTGGCTCCTCAGAGCGCCAACAGATCAAGTCGAGATCGCCCGCGCAGCAGGAACCGGGCTCTATGCCGCCGCGTTTTTCTTGTACCCCCTCGCATTCTTTCGCCACCTTCTCCGCCCGCGCGGCTTAGCGATCTCCCACTTCAGATGGTCGAAAGAATCCGCCAAACCAATCCGCATCAGCCTGCGATGGTTCATCCCCGCGGTGATCCCACTCGTCCTGCTCGTCACCGCGATTGACCTTGGCGGCGATGAGTCCGCCAACGCCTCGCTCGGGCGGATCCTCTTCACCTTAGAGCTTCTTGTGTTCACCGTCTTTCTGCACAAAATCCTCCGCCCCACCGGCCTGGTTCTCAGCAGATTCATCGATCAGAACTCTGGCGGGTGGATCTACAAAACACGCCATATCTGGTACCTGCTTGCGGTGACACTTCCACTTGTATTCGCGGTCTTGAGCTGGCTTGGATTCCATTACACCGCACTCCAACTCCAATCCCGGCTTGAACAATCACTCGTCCTTGCCCTCATCCTGGTCGTCGCCAACGATGTCCTCCATCGCTGGTTGTATGTCGCCCGACGCCGGGTCGCGGTTGAAGATGCCAAACGCCGCAGAGCGCAAGCCGACGCAGATGCAGAGGCTGACCAAGGATCAAGCGAATCACCCGCCCCCGCATCGTTCACGATCGACGAAGAAAAAGTTGACCTCCCCGCCTTGAGCGAGCAGACCAGGCAAATATTTCGGACCTCCATCGCCGTTTCTGCCATCATCGGCCTCTTCGTCATCTGGGCCCAAGCCCTTCCGGCACTACGGATGTTTGACCTTGTACAGGTCTGGCCCACTGTTCAGATCCTAGAGACCAGCACAGATCAAACCCCTTCAACACTGCACAACCCCGCCCCCGTGGGACAAACGACACAACCCGAGAATGGCGGCACCGCCGCCATGCCGATCCCGGGCGCAACCCTCCTGCAAGCAGACACCCAAGCAGGCCAATCGCCTGACCCAGCGCAGGTCTCTATTACAATCGCTGACATCGGATTCTCCATCATCATCTTGATGGCAACCTGGATCGCATTCAGAAACATCCCCGGGCTGATCGAGATCGTGGTCCTCCAGCGCCTCCCGCTCGACGCCGGGAGCCGGTACGCGCTGAGCACCATTATCAGATACCTGATCGCGATTATCGGCACAGTTATCGCATTTCAATCGATCGGGATATCGTGGTCAAATGTTCAATGGCTCGCCGCTGCATTGACCTTCGGGCTTGCGTTCGGGCTCCAAGAAATCTTTGCCAACTTTGTCTCCGGACTCATCATCCTCGCCGAACGCCCAATCCGACTCGGCGATACCGTCACCGTCGGAGGCGTAACCGGGACGGTGATGCGGATCAGGATGCGAGCAACCACCATCTCCGATTGGGACCGGAAAGAGCTTGTGATCCCCAACAAGACCTTCATCACCGGCGATGTCATCAACTGGACGCTCACCGACTCGACCCTCCGGGTAAGGATCCCGGTTGGGGTAAGCTACTCTTCAGATGTCGACAAGGTCGAAAAGCTACTCAATAAGATTGCCGCGAAAAACTCAGTCGTGCTCGACACGCCCGAGCCGACGGTCCTGTTCAAAGAGTTCGGCGATAGCACGCTCAACTTCGAGCTCCGGGTATTCATCCCGCACATCGACTTCTATGTACCTGTTCGCCATGCACTGCACAACTCAATTTACAAAGATTTCAAGAAAGCAGGAATCGAAATCGCCTTCCCTCAGCGCGATCTGCATATCCGTTCAATCGGAGACTTGAGCAAGCTTGTCGATCGAGATGTGAAACCACCCGAGAAGAACTGAACAACCCAACCGCCGCTACAACCATTTACACCAGCGGATTACCCAGAACCCCGCAACCCCCATCAGGGCAAGGATGACGCACACCACCAAGAATCCAGCGGGTGAATCTGCGCCCGGTATCCCCCCCACATTGATGCCGAGCAACCCGGTCAGGATGGTCATCGGCAGCAGGATCGCCGCGATCATGGTGGCTGCATACATCCTGTGATTGATTTTCTCGGAGAGCTGATTCGAGAGCTCATCCTGAAGAACCTGCATCCGGTTCTTCGCAGCTTCAAGGTCCTCGACATACCGACGATTCCGGTTGATCGCATCTTTCAGCGACCTCTGGCGACCATCGTCAATCAACTCATGATTGAGCTGGTGCAGGGAAACAAGCACCTCGGCCTGAGGTTTGATATGCCGATGCAGCATAATCACCTGCTGACGAAGCAGAATCAACTCATTCCGGTCATCATAAAAATCAGGGCTCAGTATCTGGTCCTCGAGATTATCCAACTGCTCATTCACCCGATCCACAATCGGTCCGACGCGGCTTGTGAGCCCGCCTAAAAGCTCGACAAGCAACTCCCCCGTTGATCGGGGACCTTCTTTACTCCTGATTCGGTCCGCGATGGCCGCAACAGATCGAAGATGCTCACGCTCAAGAGATATCAACCGATGCGAATCGATCCAGATCCGAAGCGAGATCATATCCGAAGGCTCGGCGTTCTCATTGAGGTTCACACCCCGCAAGGTCAGCAGCAGCCCGCCATCCACCGCTTCAATCCGCGGCCGAGTATTGCTTGCGAGCAGCCCATCCACCACATGAGCCCCAAGCCCTGAATCAGTATGCAGCCAAGCCCGGCTCGATTCCGAGGTTCGGTCCAGATGAAGCCAGAGGTCCCCCCGCTCAAGCGACCAATCCTTCGCCTCTTCCCACCCAACTTCACGAGACCCACCAAGCTCAAAGGCGTGTTTGCAAGGCAACTGCTCACTCATTCCAACCCCTTTCATCTATGAAAACGACCACCCTCACGCCACGATTGTACTTGTTCGGACTCGCGCGTTCCTGCAAACCATGAACGAATCCAACGAGGAACTCCGATGAACAGAGAAATGCCCTCCAGAACACGCTACTCCAACATCTGCCGAGTAGACGGTGCCGATAAACCCGCACCCGCCAGATCCGTGAAGCGTTCGGAATCAAGTAACGCACACTCGTTCACCGAAAGAGCACCGCGACACTCAGCGCTCTACCAAGTCCTGTGACGAGGTGCTCTGCGAATCCGATCACACCCATGCGTTATCGACTGAAGTTTCGGCATCAGCGAGCGTCCTTGGATCAGAAATCATGGAGCATCTGCCCGAATCGAGCCACCCAAAGGCAACTGGATCCCTTTCGTGGGAACTCACAAGAGGGCAAATCACCAGTCCCCGGGCTCTTTTTTATTCGCATCTGAGCGATCAAAGTGTATACTACCCTCATGCGGCTCTTCGTCGTCATCCTGCTTGTCAACGCTCTGGTCGCCCTGCCGCTCAGCGGGTTCGGATTATCGGATCGCGACTGCTGTTGTACTGACCAAGATACTTTCGCAACGAATGTGGACCAAGCCCAGCCCATCGACCGGTGCTGCTCATTGTCATCGGAACAGACCGAGGACGACCAACCCGAGCCCACCGCGCCCTGCGATGATGACGATTGCCCGATGACCTGCTGTGTGACCACCGCACACCCAGCATTCGCGTTGCCCACGCCGAACAGGCTCCAACGCTCGTTCCGGGTCACCTCGGTGTTGTCGCCATGCATCCAGATTGATCTTGGACATCCGCATCTGCTTCGCCTGAAGCGCCCTCCCAGGACAGTGTGAGCCGGCGGCGCGCTCTTGTGCGCGCCGAGTGCATCCATCACACTGAAATCCTGGAGTCCCAATGACAACCATACCAAATCCGCGCGCATCGGCTGCCCTGCCGAAACGCGCCCTCGTGCCTGTGATAATCCCATCGGCGGTCTTTGCGTGCACTCTGGTCCTGATGCTCTGGAGCCTGTGGCCCGTGGTCCGCCCGAGCCGGTCCATCGACATCGCCCAAGCCGTGCATGTGCAGCACTCGGCGCCCGCACCCGATTCAAACCCATCAACTACCCATGCCACACCCCCCAAGAGTACCCGAACCGTGCAAGCAGCCGGATGGCTCGAAGCCGAACCCTTCTACACCGCCGCCACCGCCCTCGCCGATGGCGTGGTCGAAGAGATACTCGCACTCGAGGGCGATCATGTCCAATCCGGCGATGTCCTCGCCCGCATGGTCGACGACGACGCGAAGCTTCGACTCGCACGCGATGAAGCAGAACTCTTGCGCGCTCACGCAACGCTCGCTGAAGCCCGCGCAGCACTGAGCGCCGCAGAACAAAACTGGGCCGCTCCATATGAGCTCGAGCGTGCTGTCTCGAGCGGGCGTGCATCGCTGGAGGAAAGCCAAGCAGAACTCGCTCAACTCTCGGCATTAATCCGCGTCGAAGAAGCCATGCTCGTGCAGGCCCAAGAAGAACTCAACACCATCGAGCAAGCATTCAATGCAGACGCCGCCGCAGAGATCGAGTTGATCACCGCTCGCGAGCGAACCATCGCCCAGCAAGCCCGCCGAGAAGCAATCCAAGGGCGAGAACCCATCCTCCGTTCCGCAATCACCCGGATCCGATCCGATCTGCACGCCTCCGAGCGTGCTCTGGAACTCAGGATCGACGACCGCGCCCGCCTCGATGCCTCACGGGCATCGCTCGATCATGCCCAAGCGTTGACAGCACTCCGCCAAGCCCAACGCGATGAATCCAAGCTCGAGCTCGATCGCATGACGATCAAAGCTCCGATCTCGGGCTACATCCAACGCCGCCTCAAAGCCCCCGGAGACAAGGTCGTTCGGATGATGGACGCACCGCACTCAGCTCATATCGCTCACCTGTACGATCCGTCGAAGCTCCAGGTCCGCGTCGATGTCCCCCTCGCCGACGCATCAGAGGTGTACCTCGGGCAGCATTGCGAGGTCGTCGTCGAGGTGCTTGCGGATCGCACATTCGTCGGAGAAGTGCTCCGCATCACCCACGAGGCAGATCTGCAAAAGAACACGCTCCAAGTAAAGGTCCGCGTGATTGATCCTGATCCGTTGCTCCGCCCAGAGATGCTCACGCGTGTGAAGTTCATGCCCGACAATGCAAGCACGGGCACATCAACCAGTCAGAACACCGAGCCCACAGACCAAACCGTGCGCGTCCCACGCGCCGCGATCGATGGCACGAGCGACACGCCGAGAGTGTGGCAGATCATCGATCGCAACAACGCCCGCGGCGTGCTCCAGCCCGTCCCCGTAACAACCATCGAAACACAGGGCGACTGGACCACCGTCCGAGGACAACTGCAACCCGGCGCGATAATCGCCGCAGACCCCATCGGATGCGTTCAAGGCGAACGCGTGCGATTGAGCCCTGCGCAAGGAGCCGAATCATGAGTTTCATCACATGCAAACAACTCACCAGAGAATACCAAAAAGGTGAGACAACCATCCGCCCGCTCGATGGGCTCGATCTCGATATTCCGAGAGGGGACTTCCTTGCGCTCATGGGCCCCAGCGGAAGCGGGAAGACCACGCTCCTCAATCTCATCGCCGGGATCGACTCCCCCACGCAAGGCTCGCTCAGCATCGACGGGACCGATATCGGCACACTCTCACGGAATCAACTCGCGGCTTGGCGATCAACACATGTCGGGTATGTCTTCCAGCTCTACAACCTCGTCCCGGTGCTCACCGCATACGAGAATGTCGAACTCCCACTGCTCTTGCACAAACTCAGCCGAGCCGAACGCCACCGGCGCATCACGACCGCACTCCAGCGCGTCGCAATCGATGACCGCAGCGATCACTTCCCACGGCAACTCTCCGGCGGGCAAGAACAACGCGTCGCGATCGCTCGTGCCATCGTGACCGATCCCGATATCATCGTCGCCGACGAACCAACCGGCGACCTAGATAAACCATCCGCTCACGCGGTCATGCAGCTGCTGCAGACTCTCAATCAAGAACTCGGAAAAACCATCATCATGGTCACCCACGACCCCAAAACCACGCAATACGCACAGCGAACCCTCCACCTCGACAAGGGCCGCCTCGTCGAGCAGTCCACCGCCCAACGGCAGGAGGCCGGAGTATGAACACCCTCAACTGCCTCCCCTATGTGCTCAAGCAGATCATGCGGAACCCGGTCCGTTCCCTGCTCACTATCCTGGGAATCGCGATCGCCATGTTCCTGTTCACCTCAGTCCAGGCAATGAACCAAGGTGTCACCATCGCGACCACCGCCACCGCGAACGACACAACCCTCGTTGTCTATCGCGAAGACCGTTACTGCCCCGCAACCAGCCAGCTGCCGCAGGACTATCAATCTCGCATAGAACGCATCGCAGGCGTAGAGAACGCAACCCCGATGAAGATCGTCGTCTCCAACTGCAGAACAAGCCTTGATGTCGTTACCTTCCGGGGTGTCCAGAGGCACGAGTTCATGCAAGGCCCAGGCTCAAAGATGACCATCATGGATGGATCGATCGATGAATGGTACTCAAGGACGGACGCCGCGCTCCTCGGTGAAACCCTCGCCCAACGCCGAGGACTCAAGCCCGGAATGATGTTCGACGCCGCCGGGATCACCGCGTATGTCGCCGGCGTTGTCCGTTCGCCAAACCCGCAAGACCAGAATGTCGCCTACACCGCGCTCGAGTTCGTCCAGCTCGCCGGGCGAGATCAGCTCGGTATCGTGACCCAGTTCAATGTGAAGGTCACCGATTCTTCCCAGCTCGATCGCGTCGCCAAGGACATCGACGAACTCTTCAGCACCGCCCAAGAACCCACCGCCACCTTCACCGAAAAAGCCTTCATCGGGCGCGTCGCCGATGACATCATCGAGCTCGTTGGGTTCGCACGCTGGCTCGGTCTCGGATGCCTCGCCGCGGTCATGGCCCTCGTCGCCAACTCGATCATCCTCGGCGTGCAGAGCAGGGTCTCCGAGCACGCGGTGCTGCAGACACTCGGGTACTCCGGACGCCTCGTCGCAGCGTTGATTGTGGTCGAGGGCGTACTCCTCTCCGTTTTAGGTGGCGCCATGGGCGCGGTTGCAGCCATTATCGTCGCCCGATACGGGAGCTTCGCCCTCTCAGTAGAAGGAACCACCATCCCCATTGTTGCCAGCACCTCGCTGCTCCTCTGGGGCATGGCGGTGTGCGGATTGATCGGAGTCGTCGCCGGGCTCGTACCGGCATGGCAGGCATCAAGGCGCGAAATCGCCGCATGTTTCAGGGCCGCATGAGGTATTCTCCATGAGACAGCTCCCCTTCCAATACGCATTCAGGAATCTCGGTCGCAGCCGCGTGCGCCTCTTCGCGTCGCTGCTTGGATCAACGCTCGTTGTTCTGCTTATCCTCGCCGCCGGCGGCTTTGTTCGCGGTATGCAACGCACACTCACCCAAGACAAACCACTCAACGAAAACATCATGATCCTCGGCACCGGCAGCGAGGAAGGCGTCGAACGCTCCCAGATCGACGCTTCCGTCGCGGGCATCGCCGGCGCAAGCATCCCGGGGATCAAGCAACGCGCAGGAGTGCTCTATGTCTCCCCGGAAATCCACGCCGCCCTCCCCGTGCGCGAATCCGCCCAGCATGATTCCGACCACCCCGCGGTCATGCGCGGTATCCGCACAGAAGCGCTCCTCGTCCATCCCGAAATCGAGATCACCGAGGGGCACCTCCCACGCCAGGGGCTCGACGAGCTCATGGTCGGACAACTGGCCGCGACGCGCCTCGGGCTCGCCGACGAACGGCTTGCAATCGGACAGACCCTGTACTTCGACGATCGAGACTGGACCATCGTCGCCCGATTCTCAGCCCCCAACACGGTCATGAACGCCGAGATCTGGATCCCGCTCACCGATCTCCAGATCGCGACCAACCGCGAATCATCGCTCTCCTGCGTGCTCATCACGCTCGAGGATGCTCTTTTCGCCGATGCCGATTTGTTCGCCAAAAGCCGCCTCGATCTTGAGATCACCGCGATGCGAGAGAGCGATTATTATGCTTCAATCGCCGCGTTCTACGGCCCCATCCGCATCATGATCATCATCACCGCAACACTGATCGCCAGCGGGGGGATCCTCGGCGGGCTCAACACCATGTACGCCGCCTTCGCCGCCCGCGTCCGCGAAGTCGGGATGCTCCAGAGCCTGGGGTACACCAGGCGTGCGATTGTGCTGAACCTCACCGAAGAGTCTCTATTCGCCTCCGCGTGCGGCGCGCTCATCGGGGCCGCGCTCGGGCTTCTGCTCTTGAACGGGCTCGCAATCCGATTTTCAATGGGCGCATTTGCCATCACGATCGATGCCCCCGTGCTGCTGATCGGCATCCTGGGCGGGCTGCTCGTCGGGCTCATCGGAGCCATCCCGCCAGCAATCCGATGTCTTCGCCTACCGATTACCGAGGCGCTCAAATCACACTGAATGTATGTAAACTTGAAACTGATACCCATACCTGATCAAGGAGATCATCATGAACCGCACCCTGCTCCTCACCGCCGCAACCGGGCTTCTTCTCGCCATCTCCGGATGCAAACAAGCAACCTCCGAGCAATCAAGCCAGACCACAACGCCAGCTCAACAAGCAGATCAAAACGCCTGGCTCTTGACCAACGCCCCCGAGGGAGCGGTCTCAATCACCCAAGCGAGAGCAAACGGAAAAGAGGGAGACACCGTGGTCATCCGCGGACGAATCGGCGGGCGGCATTCACCCATCAGCGCAGACAGCCCAATCTTCACCATTGTAGATCTCGGGCTTGATTACTGCGGTCAGCATGACGATGACGGGTGCCCAACACCCTGGGATTACTGCTGCGAGACCAAGTCGACCATCACCAACAACTCCGCGACCGTTCAACTCATCACAGAGAACACCGTCAACCCGATCGCCGCCGGCCTCGAAGCCCTCGACGAAGTCATCCTCATCGGCACCGTCGGCCCGCGCCCAACCGATGAAGTATTCACCATCCGCGCAACCGGGATCTACCTCGCCGACGGCTAAACAACACAGTGCATGATCAAGCCCGCACCCGATTCCTGATCCACACCAACTGAGCCGCGAAGGCGAGCGCATCAACACACCCCTGTGCCAAAGACCCCGATCGATTGATCGGGGTCTTTTACTATTGACACATGCTTCCTGTGCAATGAGTGATCAACCAGCCCCTCAATCCAAGATTCCACCCCCCCGTCATACTCTCATCATGTTTGAAGACCGGCTCGCTGTATGCTGATCCATTGATCACCGAAGGGCGGAACATTCCACCACCCAAAAAAACAAACAGACGGGCGCTCGTTGCATTGAAACTCGCACACACGCACAACAGATCGATCGAGAAGCAAGCCCCGCAGCTACTCACCACGCGGGCGAAGATTCTCCTATTGATAAGCGCAGGCTTTGCACTCACGCTCCTCATCGACATCCCGCTCGTGCATTTGATCTATGTCCCAGCCGATCGCGGGCTCGTTGGCTCCGATTCATACTGGTTCTTCCGCCTATTCGGGTACCTTGGCACCTGGATCACCGTCGGCTTGCTGCTGATCGTGTACGATCGACACCGACACCGCGGAACAGCCGTCCTCTTCTCGGCGGGGCTCGCCGGGCTCATCGCCGAAACAGTGAAACTCATCGTGGCGCGTGAACGCCCCATGATCGACGGCGTGCTTCAAGACGGCGGGTACCGGTTCCGGGGCATCTTCTCCGGCTTCTACGCAACCGGAAAAAACCTCGGTTTCCCCTCGAGCCATACCGCCGTTGCCTTTGGTGGATGCTTCATGCTCGCCTATTTCTTCCGTGAACTCCGGTTCTGGCTGGTGCTCCTCTCCCTGGGATGCGGCGTAACCCGCATGCTGATGGGAGCCCATTACGCATCCGATGTCTTTGGAGGCGCGCTCGCAGGCTGGGTCGCAGCAAAGATCATCACCCGATCCCTCCCCAGATCGGTGCGCGAGAAATCTGAACTACGCAAGTAGTGAGTATGCCTGCGAATCTTCATCTTTTCACGACCACCGCTGCCCACCAATGCCCATGGAATCACAGAAAAATATTCTCGCCAGGCCCTGAATGGAGTACGCTACGCACATGAGGATTCTTGTTGTCGAAGACTCGGTCCGCCTGCGAACCGCGATTGCCAAAGGCCTGACCGCTGAGGGGTATGCTGTAGACACCGCCTGCGATGGGCAGCAGGGGCTCGTGCACGCCCAGACCTCCGACTACGATGTCATCGTGCTCGACATCATGATGCCAAAGCTGTCGGGGCTCGAAATGCTCACCGAGATCCGCAACCGCGGGATCAATACCCCGGTGCTGATCTTGAGCGCCCGCGACACGGTCGATGACCGCGTGCTCGGGTTACGCACCGGCGCCGACGATTATCTCCTCAAGCCGTTCTCCTTCGAAGAACTGCTGGCCCGCATCGAAGCGCTCGCCCGGCGACTGCACGATGCAATGTCTCCGATCATCAAAATCGGCGAGCTGCAGATTGATATGGCCGCCAAACGCGCACGCGTGCAAGACCATCCCCTTGACCTCCCCCGCAGAGAATACGCCCTGCTCGAATACCTCGCCCTGCGTGCGGGCGCCGTGGTCACCCGGGCCGAACTCGAAGAGCATATCTACAACGGCGAGAGCCAGCCGTGGAGCAACGCGATCGATTCCGCCGTCTCCGCTGTACGCAAAAAACTCAAGGCGGAGGGGATCGAAAAAATAATCCACACCCGCAGAGGAATCGGTTACACCATCGAGCCCGACGCACCCGCACACCCATCATCCGCGGGAGGACCGCGATGAAGTCAATTGCCCATCAGATCGCGCTGACCGCGCTCATAGTGCTCACCATCAGTGTCGCGGCAGCGAGCGCAGGCGTCTATTTCGGCGTCCGGGCCATGATGCACCATCAACTCGACCAGACCCTCGAATCACACGCCCTCGCCCTCGCCTCACTCACCAACATCGATGAAGACATCATCGAGTTCGAATATTCTGCGGATCGAAACTCACTCTTCGAAGGCGACGAAAGTGAAGCCCACTTCCAACTCTGGGTCGATACCTCCACGGGCACCTCGCTGACATGGTCAGCCCGGTCCCAACTCGATCCGATCATCACCCACCCCGAGACCCAACCACCAGATTCCGCGCTCTACTGGGACATGCCCCTCCCTGATGGACGCCCGGGCAGGGCGGTCTCCCTTCGATTCGAGCTTGAACACGAGAACCTCGACGATGAAGATCACGATACCGATCCACACCAACTCGAACCGATCGACTCCGCAGCCGGGCTCGTTGTCGTCGTGGTGACCAAAGAGCCAATGCTCCAGACAACCGCTGCGGTTCGATGGTGGCTTCTCGCGATGGGAGCGATGCTCGCGTTCATCATACCTCTGGTCATCCTTCTGTCCGTCCGCCACGGGCTTCGCCCGCTGCACCAAATGAACCGAGAGATCCGCTCGATCGACGCCCACTCACTCGACGCGCGCCTCGATATCGCACACATGCCGACCGAACTCGTGGACTCCGCCCACCGCATCAACGACCTGCTCGCCAGGCTCGCGGAGGCATTCGCCAAAGAAAAGCGATTCACCGCCGCCGCAGCCCACGAGCTGCGAACACCGCTCGCCGAGATCCGGACCATCGCCGAGGTCGCCCTCCGCGAAAACCAGACCGGCTCCGCCGCACCCGCGCTCAAAGAAGTCGTGGATGCCTCCGCTGAAGTCGAATCCTTGCTCGTACAACTGCTCAGCATCGCCCGCGGCCAATCACCACGCACCCAACACTCAACCACCGAGTTCAATATTGTTGACACCATCAATGCCGCCGCAGCCAATCACCGCTCCGCCCTCGAAGAGAACCAGATCCGCTTGAAAATCAACGCCCCCGATCTCCTCACAATAAAATCAAACCACGAGGTCGTCACCTGCATCATCAACAATCTCATCTCAAACATCGCACGCTACGCGACCCCGAACACGGACGCAACAATCACATGCTGCCGCGCCCACGACGCCATCGAGATCCGGTTCTCAAACACGACCGAATCGCCCGATGAGTCATTGGTTCAGCGTATCTTTGAACCCTTCTGGCAAGCGGACCCCTCTCGATCCGCCGGCAGCTTCGGCATGGGGCTCGCCGTCGCCCAAACCCTCGCCCAGAGCCTGCCATCAACACTCAGCGCCCACATCGACGCGGCAACCAAGCAACTGATCCTTGTCCTCCAGATCCCAAATCCAGAGATTCAAGTTCCTTCCGGATGACCAGTTCTCACACCTATGCCTCAGTCGAATAAACGTCCGGGTTCCGCCCACCCACCGTAAAAATGAGTCAGGAGAGATCGTTTTACCGGATCTCGATCATCCGGAATGCGGAGGTTTATCCAACATATTCCTTTTCTATCCCCCGCGATCCGTGCTAAACTCGCGGCATGCGGGTCTCCGGAAACCATTCTGCGTCGCTGCGAACACATGCGGGCTTCTCCCTCATCGAAGTGCTCGTGGTCATCGCGTTGGTCACCGCACTCTTTGGAGTTCTTCTCCCGATGCTCTCCGCTTCGCTCGAGCGGGCACGCAGCTACCAATGCCAGATGGCCCAACGCGCGGTCGCATTTGATTTCCAGATCTTCGCCGACAATGAACTCCACGGCGATCGCGGGGATGATCACGATAGAACGACCTTCCAGATCGAGACCTTCCAAGAAAGCCAGTACGGCGTCGATGAGTTCTGGAGATGGGGCCAAGATCAATCTGCGCACCAAACCCCCGACTCCAACGGCAACGACCCCATGCGATGCCCAAGCGTGTCCCAATCCGTGACACTGAGAAACAACCTCGCATGCAGCGCCGGAGCCATCGGCCCGCCACAGGGCGTCTCTTTCGGGTTCAACGCCCGCCTCAACCGCATCGAGGTACTCGATTCACGCGGCCGCCCCCGCGCGATCAAGGCCAGACTGCGCTCATCAATCCTCCAGCAGTCGAGCGTCCCGCTCTTGATCGATATCGACGGGCAACAAGCCCTCACGCTCGGTGTGAATCCCCTCTACACAGCGCCTTCGCTGGATTCACGCGGCCCCTACGCGGGCGATCGCGTCTGGTTCCCAGGCACACGCCACAACGGGCACGCGAATGCCGCATTCATGGACGGGCATGTCGCATCCTCATCAGACCCAGAGCATGAGCCTGGATGGCGATGGGATTTCCAGCCCACGCGATAAACCATGCGCCTACGAACCAAACTCTCATTCGTGCTCGCCCTGCTCGTCTTCACACTCGCGGTCAATGTTTCAGTCAGTGTATGGAGCATCCGTTTCTTGGAACGAGAGCTGGCAAACCCATTGCAATCTATCCAGTCCGTGATGCATCATTTGCACGCAATCAAGCGGCTCGGCGAACAAGAAATCGACATCGCTACACAAACCACACACAACCAAGACATCGCCGAGCACGCCCGCTCTCTCCGATTGCTCGAACAACAAAGCGGCGACATTCTCCGAATCCTTGAGTCTCTGCCCACCACAAGCCTCCGATCCGGAATCAACACGATACACAACATGCGGACCCGCTCGGCTGCAATCACCCAACTTACCGACCGCTGGGAAAACACAGAGAGCAGAGCTGATGCCGAAGCGCTCATCTCCGCCCTCGATCAACGCCACGAACTCATCGAACGCGTCGAGGGGCGGATACTCGAAGATGCAAAGCTCGCCGCGGACTACAGCACCGCGTTGCAGAGAAACATCTACTCCATTCTCCTCGTTTCACTCATCGGCGCAATCGCGATCGGGCTGGTCATGGTCATGTTCATCCGTAGATGGGTCTTCGCCCCGATCGAACGCCTCCGCGAAGGGGCAGACCGGTTCGCCTCCGGCGAGTTCGATCATAAAATCCCGGTTGAATCAACCGATGAGCTCGGACTTCTGAGCGAAGAGTTCAACCGGATGGGCAGCCTGATCCTCACGATGCAAGACCAACGGATCGAGCAAGAACGGCTCGCAGCTATGGGCGAGATGGCCCAGATGACGGTGCACAACCTGCGGACCCCGCTCGCGGGAATCCGCGCACTGGCAGAAACCACCAAGGACGAACTCGACCCCGATTCAGATCTGCAAGATCTTCAGCAACGCATCATCTCCACCGTAGATCGGTTCGAGTCTTGGCTCAAAGAGATGCTCCGCATATCCGCTCCACTTGAAATGCACCTAGGAGAATACTCCCCAGAAAGACTCGTCCAGGGAGTCATCAATACCCACCTCTCCGCCTGTGAATCGCGCGGGCGATCGCTCCGATTCACCATCGGGCACGCCCCCCAATCCGCGATCGGCGACCCCCACCACCTCGAGCACGCGATCACAACACTGCTGAGCAACGCGATCGATTTCGCAAACGAATCAACCGAGATTCTGGCCCATCTTGATACCGCCGATTCCGGAGATTATTGGACCTTGCGAGTCGTTGATGATGGCCCGATGATCCCCGAACACTTGCACCGAGCTATCTTTCGACCATACTTCACTACACGCAAATCCGGGACTGGCATCGGGCTTGCAGTATGTCAACGCGTGATCGATCAGCATCAAGGACAGATCACCGTGGAATCACCCGTGAGTACCACCAAGCAGACCGGAACCGCCTTTGAGATGATGATCCCGATGGATTCCTCATCCAAACCGAAAGCATGAATGGCCAACCCTGGCCGATAAAGGAACCAAGTGGCCAATATTCTGCTCATCGAAGATGATGAAAACCTCAGGCTAGCCATTGCCCGAGCACTGAGCAAAGCCGGCTATTGGGTGCATGAATCCGACTCCATCACGGCCGCACGCGAAGCATTCACCGAAACCCACTTCGACCTGATCTTGTCTGATGTCAATCTAGGATCCGAATCGGGGATCGAGTTCATCAAGGAACTCCGCGATAACGGGTACCGCGGCGGGATCATCATGATGACCGCTTACGCCACCGTTGACGATGCCGTGCTCGCAATGAAGCACGGCGCAGACGATTACCTCTCAAAGCCAGTCCAACTCAAGCAACTCCTGCTCACCACCGAACGATTAATCCACCGCCTAGATGAAACCCGTCGGCTCAGGCTCTATCAACGCCTCGATCGCGCCCAACGCAACACCGATCTCCCGCTGGGGCAATCCCCAAACTGGATCGAATCCGTCGAGCTTGCCAAACGCCTCGCCCAGATCCCGGTGACCAATCGGACACTGGATCTGAGCAACGCACCGGGCGGAGCGCTGATGACCATACTGGTCACGGGCGAAACAGGATCCGGGAAAGGTGTCCTCGCCAGGTACATCCACGATGCAAGCCCCGAGCGCGATCGACCATTCGTGCATGTCAACTGCACCGCCCTGCCCGCATCATTGATCGAATCCGAGCTCTTCGGCCATGAAAAAGGCGCATTCACCGATGCAAAGGACTCACGCGATGGGCTCTTCGAGATGGCAGACGGCGGCACACTCTTCCTCGATGAGATCGGGGACCTCGACCTTGCTTTGCAAAGCAAGCTGCTCTCCGTCATAGAACACGGGCTCATCCGTCGGGTCGGCGCAAGCAAATCCAGACCAGTAAAAATGCGAGTCATCGCAGCCACCAACAAATACCTCGACGAGATGGTAAAATCTGGACAGTTCCGCGGAGATCTGCTGTTCCGGATCAACGCATTCTCGATCCCGCTGCCCGCATTGCGAGACCGTGGTCAAGACGCCGTGCTGATCGCAGAGTCGATGCTCAACTCCCTTCGCTCAGAATACGGGCTCCCCACCGCAACCCTGAGCGATGAAGCCAAGCAAGCAATCGCGCAGTATGAATGGGCTGGCAATGTGCGCGAGCTATTCAACGCGGTCCAGCGAGCAGCCATGCTCGCAAAGACCAATGTCATCTCAATCCAAGACTTAGCCCTCCGCTCCGTTGACACAAGCGCCACACAAATAGATCCCAATGGCGGAGAGAGAATCCGTTTCGATTTCCAGGCGGGCATCCACACCGCTTCGGAAATCGAGCGGGAACTGATGATCCAGGCACTCGAATACACCCAGGGGAATGTATCGCGTGCCGCCAAGCTCATCGGGATGCAGCGTTCGAGTTTCCGCTACCGGATCACACGCTACGACATCATGACCAGCGAGCACAAGGTGAATCAACTATGAACACCCTCGCATGCACATTGGCGGTCCTCGCATCCATCGCAACATGCTCCCTTGCAGGATCGGGCATCTGGACAGACCTACAGGGCGATGCCCTCATCCGCCGCACCGATCTAGGCAACGACGCACCACTGCCGATCGGATTCACCCCGATCGATCTGCTCTCGGTCTCGACCCAGGGCTGGTCGCCGATCAACCCAGCCATCGATCCATACATCGGTTCAATCAACGCCGGCGATGCGGACATCCTCCGTATCGAGGTCGTGCTCGACGGGCTCATCTCGCCGCCGGGCCCAATCGGGCTCAACGGCTTCGCCTACGACCCCGCGCGATTCGGACCCCGCCCGCTCACAGGCTTTATCGAGTTGGATATCGACCACCAGAAAGACTCCGGCGGCGAGCTGATGCCCCTCGCCCGCAACCGGTACCTCGCCAATGTCGCGCGGTTCGGCAACAGCCCGAGCGGTTCAATCGCTGAGAGAATGATCCAGAGCGGATCAGACCTCGATTCAAACTTCTACTCCTCCCCCCAGTTCGAACGGACCGGTGCAGAGTTCTCACTTGTTTTGTGCGGCTGCTTTTCGCCGACGATTGTCTCCCAAGATGGCAATATGGACTCGCTCTTTAATGCTGGGGAATCATGGGTTGTCTCCGGTCGATTCTTCGAACGCTTCCAATCATTTCAGCCCCTCGGAGCAACCTTCGGCGGTTCGGACTTCGGGCTCTTCGATCCAGTGGTCAATCTCCGATTTGTCCACAGCACGATCACCGACAAAACAACCATCACACTCATTTTCCCGATCACAAACACCGGAGCAGGAATGCTCGCCGGTGAACCCAAACAGCCGATCGATCTCAGCCTGCTCAACCACACCTCCCTCGAAGAAGCAATTGATGATCTGATCATCGGAGCAGATTTCGCAACCGGGCCGCTCGCGAGCCTGACCGACGACTGGCGGGATAAAGACTTCGACGAGTTCAACAACCCAAGCGACTGGAAAGCCACAGCTCTCATCGGTACCGCCCCCACCACTCCACAGCCTTCATCATTTTACATCTGGACCGACACCGGATTCAACGAACACTACGCCGACCTTGATCTCAACGAAATACATGATGCCAATGACGCTGAAGTCATCGAAGAATACATCCACGATGAAGACGGATCATCGCATGATAACGACGGAACGGTGAACGGCTCGATCGGCATCGAAAGCTTCGGGCTCGAGTTCCATTTCTTCGATCTCAACTACGACGGCGTGATCTCCCCCGAGGACATCCCGCTCACCGACTGCTTCGCCGATATCACCGGCGAAGGGTTGCTGAACCTGCAGGACCTCTTCGCCTACCTTGATCTGTTCAACGCGCAAGATCCAATCGCGGATCTCACCGGCCAAGGGCTCTTCAATCTGCAGGACATCTTCGCCTATCTCGCGCTCTACAACGCCGGGTGTCCCTGACCTTCCGGCCTTCCTGTATCGGTGAATGCTGGCCATGCTCACGCCGACATGTGGCCCCGCGTGGCCATCTCATCTTCACACCCTGCCCTACTCATCGCCAAGCTCACAGTCGACTTTGGCACACGAGTTGCAACACATACTCCGTGCACAGGAACACGCCCTGGCACAGGAGTTCATTCATGATTACTCGACCACGCAGACCCAACCCCTCGCAAGGACCTCGAAGGAACCGCATACAAAAACGCACGATCCTCGCGTACATCCTCGGCGGGGGTGTCATTGCCATCACCGCCCTCGCCGGAATGGCAACCCCCGATGATCGCGGGTCCGACAGCTTCGTGGTCCTCGCAAACAATGACCTCGGGATGCACTGCATGATGCGGGATTTCTCGCACTTCATGATCCTCCCCCCATTCAACACCGTCCAAGCGGTAGTCATCAAACGCGGGGACGGGCCGGATATCATCGATGTCTCTGAGGGCAGCGATTTCACGCTCGAATACTCAATCCCGGGCAATACACACTCGTCAACCAAATCCAACTTCTGGAAGTACGATCAAGACCTGCTCGGCGTTGATCTCCCTGCCGATGTCGGGCTCACCGGAAACGCGATGAGCGGCACCATGACCCCGCACCAAGACAAATGGGAAGTCACCGGCATACCGATCACACCCGAGGACGATGCCGGCAGAATCAACCCCTACCAGCTCGCAACAATCACCGTCCACAAAGAAGGCACAGGGCTCGTCGCACAGACGCAAACCGTGCTCCCCGTATCCTGGGAACTCTCCTGCAATGTTTGCCACGGCGACCCGCAACCCGGGTCCAATGTCGAGATCGATGTGCTCCGTGACCATGATCGGATTCACAACACCAACCTCGAAGCCAACCAGCCCGTGTTCTGCGCCTCATGCCATTCCGATCCCGCATTGGGCGCCCCCGGGCAACCCGGAATATCGAGCTTCTCCTCGGCGATGCACGGCGCACATGCGGATCGCCTTGACGATCTCCCGGTGGACTTTGGGAATGACTGCTACTCTTGTCACCCGGGTCGGCGTGCGCAGTGTCAGCGTGATATCCATTCCACCGCCGGGCTCGATTGTGTGGATTGCCATGGCGGCATGAGTGAGGTCGCAGACCCATCGCGGATCCCCTGGGTCGATGAGCCACGGTGCGCAGACTGCCACACACGCCCGGGCTTTGACTTCGAGCAACCAAACACCCTCTATCGAAACTCCATCGGGCACGGCGGCGTTTCATGCTTCGCCTGTCACGGCAGCCCCCACGCAATCACCCCGGCAACCACGCAAGCCGACAACCTCCAAGCAATCCTCCACCAAGGATCGGCCGGGATCATCGCCGATTGCACGGTGTGCCACACACAAACACCCGACGAACCGTTCTTCCACCGGGTCGAAGATTGAAGGAGCAGAATATGTACGCCACACAAAGACCACTCCTGCTCGGATGCACCACAGCCTCGATGGTTCTCTCGCTCGCGCACGGCGCAGACCACTACGCGGTAACCGATCTTGGAACCCTCGGCGATGCCACCGCCGCATCCTCGATCAATGCTCACGGCGTCGCGGCCGGATACGCCGTGGACCTGCTCTACCGCTACCACGGCTTCACTTCCGACAACGGTGTATTCTCGACGATCACAACAATGGGCCCGAACTCTCAAGCGCAAGCAATCGCCATCACGGACACCGATCAAACAATCGTTGCCTCCTACATGCTCGGCAACCTGAGCTCAAACGCATGGATCTATGAGAACGGCATGCCGATGATGATCGCCGAGTTCATGCCTCAATCAGTCAACACCAGCCTCCAGATCGTCGGTTCAAAGTTCGTCACCGCTCCCGGCGGATACCAAAACGAGCAGGCATGCCTCTGGGAAATGGGCAGCCTGATCATGCTTGATCAGCTCAACGGCGGATCACACTCCATCGCAAAGTCCCTAAACAACTCAGGGTGGGCGGTCGGCAGTGCAACTCGTCCCGCTGCAATCGTGCCGACCGCCACGCTCTGGGTTGGCACAACCCCCACCGACCTCGGCACGCTCGGTGGTGCCTGGTCACAAGCACACGATATCAACAACGCCAACGAAGTAGTCGGGATCTCCCAAATCAGCAACGGTGACACGCACGCCTTCCGCTACACACTCGACGGCTCCGGCGGTGTCATCACGCGCAAAGACCTCGGCGTGCTCGCCCAGCAGTACTCCTCCGCACTGGCGATCAATGACGCGGGCATTGTTGTTGGGACATCAGACAACCGCGCATTCGTCTGGGAAGACGGAACCATGAGCGACCTCAATACGCTGATCGACGCCGGCTCGCCCTGGATACTCAACACCGCCAAAGCAATCAATGAATCAGGACAGATCGTCGGTGTCGGCTCACTCGCAGGTGACCCCTTCCGCGCCTTCTTGCTCACACCAACAGATGTATGCCCGCCAGACCTCACACACGACGGCATCCTCAACCTTCAAGATGTCTTTGCCTATCTCAAACTATTCAACTCATCAGACCCCACCGCCGAGATGACCAACGACAACACCCTGAATCTCCAGGATCTCTTTGCATACCTCGATCTATTCAACGCCGGCTGCCCAACGAAACCCACGGAGAAGAACTGATGCTCAATACACTCGCACAGCTAACCATCGCTGCATCGCTGCTCAACACCGCAACCGCCCAGCCCTGGGGAACATGGCAAGACGAGGGCGCACTGCCCACCAACGGTGCGGCCAAAGCACACGCCTTCGGGCTTGAACTCGATGGAACGATCTTCATCCTTGGGGGCACACCGTGGATGAACCCCAGCGACCAAGAAGACGCGACCGTCTACTCCCGACCCATCAACGCTCCAGTCTGGACCGAAGAAATCGGCTTCGACGGGTACGGGTATGTGCTCGGTCAACGCGGTGGCGTGGATGCGCTCGGACGCATCATCATCTTCGGCGGCGACGACCCCTCCGAGCCGGGCAACTTCGATAAGCCCCCCTTTGAATGGAACACACTCGAAGGGCCCTGGCACGAGCACGCAGACCGCGGCTCTCAAGCCCCGCCGAGCAACTTCGCCTTCTGCACAGATGACGCAGGACGGATCTATTCACTCGGTGGAGGCCCCGGCGAATCCGCCACACCCGCGAACCCCAACTCGACCTACTGCGAACGCTACATCGGACCACAAGAACTCTGGGAACAGATCGCGCCGATGCCCATCGCCTTGAGCAACGCCGCAGCGACCATCGACGGGCTCGGGCACATCCTCGTCTTCGGCGGCGTCTCACCAGATGGGTTCTCTCGCACCAACGAAGTCCTCCAGTATGATCTTGCAACCAACAGCTGGTCTACAACCGCCAACGCAAACATGCCCGTTGCCCTCTCAGACCACGAGGCAACACTTGGCGCAGACGGGCGTATCTACATCCTCGGCGGTTCATCAGGACCGATCGGCGCAGAGACCGTCATGCAAACCGTCCATGTCTATCACCCCGCGACCGACCAATGGGCCACCGCACCCGACATGACCGAGCCCAGACGCCACTTCGCTTCATTCCTCGGAACCGATGACCGGATCTATGTGGCCGGAGGCGACAACTTCAGCGGCGGCTCGTTCAACTCCGAATCAATCTACACCACCCCATGCCCACAGTTTACCTCAGAGCCCGCCGACACCACCGTCTGGAACGGCGGCGTGCTCAACCTCTCGGTATCCACTATCGGCGGCGGCACGATCACCTACCAGTGGATGCTTGACGGGCAACCGCTTACCGACGGGCTCACCGAACACGGCAGCGAGATCACAGGCGCACAGAGTGCATCGCTACGAGTTGAATCAGCGACCGTCCAAGAATCCGGAACCTACTCCGTCATCGCGACCAATGGATGCGGGAGCATCCAGAGTAACTCATACACTATTAATGTACAGGTGCCTGCAATCCTTCCCGAAAACTGGGTGTGGACAAGCCTGCATCCTTCATACGCGGAGCGTTCATTCGCCAATGGTGTCGACAATGGTGTCCAAGTGGGCAGCGCGGTGTTCGATACACCGGAGTACAACGGCATCGACCATCCAACACGCTGGACAGGCACCGCTGCAAGCGCAACCAACCTCACCCCCTCCGGATCGCAGGGCGGAAACATCCTCGATTTCACAGGCGAGAAACTCGTCGGGTGGTGGTGGGAACCCATCCAGTGCTATGTCAACCACCAATGGCAGACCTGCTACTTCCGCCGCGGATGCTGGTGGGAACTCGACGGCACCTTCCATGACACCAGCTACTCGGGCTACGAATACACGCTCATGAGCGCAACAGACGGCTCCTCAATCGTCGGCACCGGCACCACCGACGACGAGGTCGGCAATGTATACAGCAAGGCCGTCATCTGGCAACTGCCCACCCATTACTCCGCCTTCTCGATCCATCCATCGGGCTTCAGAGGCTCGTCGCTCAGCGCCGTCGACGGCGAGTATCAGTACGGCACAGTCTCTCTCCCATTCCAAGGCTTGCACGCGGCCATGTGGATGGGCTCATCGAGCTCTTTCGTTGATCTCCACCCACTCACCGCAATCAACAGCAGCATCAACGCCGCCTCCCACGGGCAACAGGTCGGCGTGATCAACCAATGGAACAGCCCCCATGCGGTGATCTGGTCCAACTCGATCGAATCCCTCGTTGATATCAACCCCGCCGGCGCACTCGAGAGCACACTCACCGAATGCGACAGCGGACTCCAAATCGGGCACGCACTGTTCGACGACGGGCTCGGCTCACACCCAGGAATCTGGGCGGGCAGCGCCGAGAGCTTTGTCGATCTCACACCCGTTGTGCCCGTCGGATACTCGGGATTCAACATGGCCGCGATCGATGTCGCAGACGACGGCACCATCCAGATTGTCGGCAACTCATGGAATGTAGACGCCCAACGATCCGAAGCAATCCTCATCACCTCCACCAACCAACCCGTCTGTATCGCAGATTTTAATCAAGACGAGGCAATCAATCTTCAGGACATCTTCGCCTACCTCGATGCCTTCAATGCTTCAGATCCGATCGCGGACTTCACCAACGATGGCATCTTCAACCTCCAAGACCTTTTCGCCTACCTCGATGAGTTCAACGCGGGTTGCCCAGAATAATCAGAATCCATGCGAATATCGACAGAACCAAACAGGACTATTTCCCACCTCAGGAATTGAGCAAATGAAACGCACCATACAATCTTCAGTCCTCGCGATCGGATTCTTCGCATGCACCGCAGCATACGCGGATGTCTGGCTCGTCGATCCAAACGGACCTATCAATGGCGACGGGCTCGATTGGTCAACCGCATTCGCCGATCTTCAAGAAGCCATCGAGTTCGCAAAGGCAGGTGATGAGATCTGGGTCCGCCAAGGATTGCACCAGCCCACCATCGCGGCTGCCGGTAGCGCTGACTCAGGATACTTGCTCAAAGACGGCATCGGAATCTACGGCGGCTTTTCTGGAACGGAAACCGACCGGTCCCAACGCGACCCCGCGACCAATGTCACCACGCTCAGCGCTGGATTATCCACCGAGGTCCTGCATGTCATCGAAGCCGAAGGGGTGGGTCCAAGCACCATCATCGACGGATTCACAATCTCAGACGGCACCGGGGGAGACTCGGGCATAGGCGGGGTCGGCGGCGCGGGCGGCGGGCTGATGCTCATCAACGCAAGCCCCACCGTTCTCGATTGCATCATCACAAACAACTCCGCGAGAATCGGCTCAGGAGTCTACATCCAAGATGGAAGCCCAGAGTTCGCCAGATGCGTCTTCTTAGGCAACCGCTCCGCACGCTCAGGCGAGGGCGGGGCGATCTACTCCACCGTCACCCAAGGCAGCCCACCGCAAACGCTCACCGTGTCGGATTCAGATTTCTCATTCAACTCCGTACGCCAAGGGCACTTCGCAACCGGGAACGGCGGGGCCATATTTACAAACAAAAAGGTCATACTCAGTGTCTTCGATTCTTCCTTCGAATCCAACTACGGCTGGCACAACAACACCTTCGGAAACGCGGTCGTTGGCGGCGCCATCGCATCGCTCGGTGATGGCGTGCTCATCGAAAACTGCTCATTCACGAACAACTACTCGAATCTCGGCGCGGGCATCTACAGCGCCGGAGATATCCAGATTACCCAATGCCTCTTCTCAGGAAACCGCGCCGTCGGCGCATCGACATGCGGCGGCTTCGATTGCCCCAGCGATGTCCCCGATATCACGAGCGGCATCGGCGGCGCAGTCTTCGTCAACGCCTTCGCCGACGCACAAGTTGACCAGGTCACCGTCGCATACAACACCGCAGCAAAGTCCGGCGCAGGGATCGTCGCACAGGGATCACTGCGAAACTCCGTGCTATGGGGAAACACCTCCCCCCAGCCATGCTGCGGCGAAGACCCCTTGCCAGTTTCAAGGATGCAATACGAGGGCCTCGATGTCGTCGAGTACAGCTGCATCCAAGGGCTGCTGACCGCACAGGTCGGAGAAGACCCGCCAAACCCAAACTCATTCCCAGGAAGCAACGAAGAAAATCCGCTCTTTGTTGATCCAGACAACGCCGACTTCCGCCTGCTCTCGGGTTCCCCGGCTGTCGACGCTGGAAACAACGCCCTCGTTGTCTCCACCCTCACAACAGATCTCGACGGGCACCAACGGTTCTTCGACGATCCCGGCACCGTAGACACCGGACCAGGAACCCCGGCAATCGTTGACATGGGCGCGTTTGAGCTCCAGAGCACCGCAGACTGCATCGCCGAGTTCAACGATGACGGCGTGCTCAACCTGCAAGATCTCTTCGCCTACCTCGATGCCTTCAATGCTTCAGATCCGATCGCGGACTTCACCAACGATGGCATCTTCAACCTCCAAGACCTTTTCGCCTACCTCGATGAGTTCAACGCCGGGTGCAAATAACACCCTCAATCAATGAATGAGAGTGTTGCCAGTTCCACGACCTGGTACGCACGATGGCTTGTCAGATCAACTCACGCCCAGCCCAAGGCTCACAGGCTGAGCTTTCACCGCATGCTTTGCCGCGACCGTAATCCCGAGCGGTGCACGCTTGCCCCCACTCATAGGAGGCATCCCCTCCTCGTCAATATGCCGCTGAATCGCCATGATCCCCTCGAACAACATCTCTGGTCGAGGCGGGCACCCGGGCACATACACATCGACCGGAATGAACTGGTCACACCCCTGCACCGTCGCATAGGTATCAAAGATCCCCCCCGTCGAAGCGCACGCCCCCATCGAGATCACCCATTTCGGCTCGGTCATCTGCTCATAAGTCCGCTGAAGCACCGGCAGCATCTTCACACCAATCCGCCCGGCAACAATCATCAGATCCGCCTGGCGAGGCGAAAAACTCATCCGCTCCATCCCGAATCGAGCAACATCGTAACGCGATGACGCGGTCGCCATAAGCTCGATCCCACAGCACGCCGTCGCGAACGGCATGGGCCACATGCTCGAACGCCGGGCCCAGTTCACCACCCGACGCAGCTGCGTCGTCAGAATCATGTCACCAGCGATTGCAGTCTCGATTCCCATTGATGCATCTCCATTGGGTCCAACATACAGGTCGAATCAAGTATACACGCAGCGATCGCCGAGGGTTCAGGCCGCCGATTCCCCGCCGACCTCTTCCTGCGTCTCACCCAGATTCGCCTCGGGGATATCCGCATTGCGGATCACCTCCATCGCCCGATCGTGCTCATCAAAGCGGAACACGCACATCGCGTTTGGATACTCCTGATCGCCCGGCGCAAGGTAGCAGTACCGCACATTCACGCGATTGTCCGCCATCAGCACCGCGAGGTCACGCACCACCCCAGGACGATCGGTCACAGAAACCGCCACCACCGGAGCCTCCACGACAGGGCCGATCCCCGCATCGACCAGCGATTCACACACCTGCCTCAACGCCTCCTCCGGGCGTCCAAGCACACGCACACATCCTCGATCGAGGTGCTCGGTCGTTGAAATCGAGAAAATCTCAACCCCCGCCGCCGTCGCCGCATCAAGCACACCCGCCAACTCACCCGGGCGTTGTTGAAGGTAAATAGAAAACTCGGTCATCTGATAAACTTGCATGGGCAGAGAGTTTAGGCGCACACCCGCCAGATTCCCCGTTTCAGCCCGCTTTTCCGGGCTCAATCCTCGACAGCCCGCGGCTTGACTCCACGCGGCTCAAGGTCTGCAACCACCTTGTTCTCAACCGCTTGCATCGTTGCCATTCGGATATCCTCGGTAATCATCCGCCCCCCGGACCCCTTACGGAACCCATCGAGCCGATACATCGCACGCAGGATATCACCCAGCCCAAGCTTGTCCGCCGGCCTGGAGGGCGACCACCCCGCCGCATCATCGCCCTCAATGACCTCACGCAGCACCCCCGCCTCACCAAGCACATTGAGCACCCGCTGAGCGACCGAAGCATCAATCCCCAGTGCCTCGCCAACCTCGGTAGGCGTCGCGGTCCTGCCCCGTTCGAACAGATCACACACCACCCTCGCCGCGGATAACCCGATCAGCGGATCGACAAACCCGACGCTGAGCTTCTCTTCACTCAACGACCTGAGCCCCGCATCCACGAGCCGCGAAAAATGCTGCAACGCATGCGTCGCCTGCATCCCCAGCAGAACCACGATCCAGGTCAGATAAATCCAAAGCAAGAACAACGGCAACAACGCCAGCGATCCATAAAACTTCGTATACCCCGTGCTCGACCGCACATACGCCGTGAACCCCCACTTGCCAAGCTCCCACAGCACCGCAGCAACAAACGCCCCCGCCAACGCCGCCCGAAACTTCACCCGCACATTCGGGATAGTCATATACACCACAACCAGCAACGCCGTGGTGATCAGCACACTCACCCCATACCCAGCAAAGACCGCCCCGATCACCGAATCCGCACCCGCCCGCCCGATGATCCAACGCGCCAGAGAATCACCAACAAAGAAGGTCGCCGCAAGCATCAGCGTGCCAAGCGTCAGCACCGTCCAATACAGAATCAACCGCTTCAGCCATCCCCGCCCCTGCGGCGCCCCGCAGACCTGATTAAACGAACGCTCCATCTCGATCAACATCGACAACGCCGCATAAATCAGCAACGCCACACTCATCACCGCGATCCATCCCGCAGGCACATGCTTGATCGAACTATTCACCCGCGTGATCAGATCAGTAATAATCGTCTCAAGCTCGCTGCCCTGCTCCTGATCAACTCCCCCACCCAACTCACCATCTTCGCCGATTCCAGTTCCGGGATCGAGCACCTGATCCATGCCAATATCGCCGGTCCCCTGGACATTGATCTGGGTGATCCCCGCAAAGTCCATGACCCGGCGCACACCCGAATCGATCTGATCTTCAGAAACAAACGAGCTAAAAATCAGCAACGCGATCACCATGACCGGGATCATGCTAAAAAGTGTCCGGTACGCCAACGCCGCACTCATCCGCGGGATCTGCGAACGATACAACCCAAGCACACCCAGCCGCATCACGACCAAGAGCTGACGCGCTTCCTCCGCCCGCGATTCGGGCTTGGGCTCAGGCGTCTGAGAGAATTCCGCAGCATGAGGGTCATCATTGGGCACGGCAGTTTATCTTCCTCGCCCGTCATCCTCTTTGGATGGACGCCCCTCGAGTTTGGGCTTGGGCTTGATCCTCGCCATGTTAATGGCATTCTTCATCGTTCGATTGCGGATGCCCGCCTTCGGGGCCGCCGCAGCAGCCGGCGAGACATAAGCAGCCTTCGGCGTTTTGGACTGCCCGGATCGCTGTTTTTTGGATTTCGAGTCATCCTTCGAACCCCCAGAATCGGATGATCCAACCGAACGCTTGAGATCCTGGATCTCATGCCGGGTCAACTCACGCCACTCACCCCGCGCAAGCCCCTTAAGCTGCACCGGGCCCATCCCCACGCGCTCAAGCTTCTGCACAGGGTACCCAACCGCAGCCAGCATCCGCCGAACCTGCCGATTCCGCCCCTCGCGAAGAGTGAGCTCAATCACACTCTTGCCCGTTTCACGCGCAATGAGCTCGAGCTCGACATGCGCCGTGCGAGACCCGCCAATCGTTTTCCCCGCCTGCCGCTGAGCCAGAAAAATCCCACGCTCGAGCTCCGCCGCAGCGTCTTCATCCAACGCCCCCTTGACCGTCACCCGGTAAGTCTTCGGCACGCCATACCGCGGATGGGTCAACCGGTTGGCAATCTCGCCATCATTGGTGAGCAAAATCAACCCCACCGTGTCGTAATCGAGCCTTCCAACAGGAAACAACCGAGACGCAGCCGGATGATCAACCAACTCCACAACCGTCTTGCGATCCGCCCCCGGCTCGTCCTTGGCGCTGCTCAGCGTGCGGGCCGGTTTGTTGAGCATGACATAAATCTTCCGCTCGGGCATAGGCACAACCTTGCCCTCGACCACGATCCGGTCCTGCTCAGGGTCAACCCACGCCGGCAGATCGGTGACCATCTTCCCATTGACCGTCACCTGCCCATCTTCGATAAGCTGCTCACAAGCACGCCGTGAAGCGACACCCGCATCGGCCATCGCACGCTGAAGGCGAACACCACGGGTATTGTCGCGGAGATTCTCTGGATTGTTCGGTTTTCTTGGCACCGGTGAGTCTATCCGCACCGACGATCAAAAAACCGGCAGAATCTGCAGCACAACACATGATTCGCCCGATAACGCATCATTACAGGGATCCAACAAATCCCCGCCAATGGCAACGAGCCAAGGCACTCGACCAAGGAGCACGATATGGGCAACCCACAGACCGACACCACATCCGCCACAAATGCGTTCTCCAAGCCCATCACACCCGACGGCTCGATCCTCGAACACCGCCCAAGCCCGAGCATCCCCAACGCTGATGAGATGTTCCTCTCCCCACGCGTGCTCGATGCCGGCGCATTCGGGCGCTACGCCGATATGCTCAAATCAATCATCGCCCAGGCATCGAGCGAATCAAGAACACTCGAAGACTACTGCTCCGACGCCGAGCAAATGATCAAACGAACCACCGAATCCGAGCAGGTCCTCTCCACCCGCCTGCAAGCAGGCGTCCGGATGCTGCGGATGATCGACGAACGCGCCGACCGCACCGATCAACTCCTCGATAAAGTCCGCCAGAGCCTGCCCGACGCCCAATCGCTCACCGCCAAGATCGACGCCGTGATCAATGACCGGATGAAAGCCGCCGAAACCAAGATCTCCGCGATGCTCGCCGACGCAGAGCAGCGTGCAAATGACGCCGAGCAACGCGCCGAGCGCGCCGCATCGAGAACAATCACCGAATCCGAAAAACTCAACCAGGTCGTCGCCGAAGCAGAATCACACCTCGGCTCGATCGAGGAACGCATCGCCCAAGCCGTCCTGCAAGCCGGCAAGTCAATCAACGACATCGACCAGCACAGCGCCGTCAACAAAGCCGTGCTCGAGCAGACCTTCGAGAAATCACTCGCCCGCGCCAACGCCGTAGGCGCCTCGCTCGCCGATCGCGTCGAAGAAGCCTCCAGGCTCACCGACGAACGAATCGAAAACCTCTCCCAATCAATCGCCCCGCTCACCGACGCCGCAGAGCAGGCGATGCGCACACTCGGGATCGACCCGGCGAACCCCAACTTCGATGACTCACCGCTTGCACGCGTCGAATCATTGGTCGAACGCGCCGAGACACAGACCGCCGCGATTGATCGCGTCTTCGCCCAACTCGACAACCTCCGCGGGCAAGCCGAGTTCGCCCGCACCGAGTTCGGCAAGTGGCTCATCGATGCCGCCGATGACCTCGACACCCTCGAAGACCGAAAAGACGCGCTCGTCGGCCCCATCCAATCCGCCGCCGAACGCATCGCCGACATCGGCCCCGACCTCGAAGACAAGCTCGAACTCGCCTCCACCAAACTCGGGCACCTGCAAACCGAGCAGAGCACGCTCCGCGAAACCATCAACGCCTCCTCAGCCATCGCCGCACGAGCAACCGATCGCCTCGAGAACCAGACCGGACAACTCCAAGCACTGCTCGACGGCTCACTGCACAAGCTCACCCAACGCGTAGAACAAGCCGGCGTATGGCTCGGCTCACTGATCACCCGCGCCGAACAACTCGGCACCCCACTGCGCACAAGCACACCAAGCTCGCAAACCAGCTTCGATGCGCCCTCCTTTACCGCACCATCCCCCGTGGAAACCGCCGCCGAAACCGTTGCACAGCTCAAATCAACCATCAATCAACCCTCAACCCAGCCCATGCCCGCCAAAAAAGAACAAGTCATCCGCATACCCACCGCCCGTGCACCAATCGCTGAACCGCCCGCCTTCAACACCCCACTCCCCCCGCAGCTGCCAATAGACGCGATCTCTTTCGAAGGCACAAACCAGGTCATCGAACACAACGATACCGAATAAACAACTCTCCAATGCCTAGAGAAAAACCCGCATCAAACTGCGGGTTTTTTCATCAATACAACGCTTCCACTGCCTAGTTGATCGGCGTTGCCACACGCGCAACAACCGAACCTACCCGCACGCTGGCCATCGCATACACACGCACGCTCGTCGGATACACCGCCATCAACTCACGCGGATGCTCGGCAAGCACATGCAGCGTCGGCTCGCTCGCCGCACGCGGATCACTCTCCGGCATCGTCAACAACGGCTCCGCACGCAACAGCAACGCAAGATGATCACGCACCCAAGCCTGGGCACCAATCAACCTCGTCACCGCATCCGCCGAACAATCATCCGTCACCAAATGCACACACCCGGACCGATCCGCCGCGAGCTCAACACCGGGCGCACTTGGGCATCGCGCCTCAATCATCTCCAGCCCATCAATCAACGCGCTCAGCGTGTTGCGCGTCGTGCGATACTCGACCGCCGCAGATCCTGCCGAACCGGTCTGCTGACGACTCACAGGCTCTGACTCCTCGTCCATGTCTGGCTCGTCGACCATCTCACTCAGCGTTTCGCTCCGCACACGCCGAGCGAGCGCGTCGAGCGTCTCGAGCGCATCAATATCTTCGCGGAGCAGTTCCATCGGCGAAACCGGTCGATCATCAGCGCTCCTCTTGGCTTCCATCTCCGCCCTGCCCCGTGTTGCCCCCGCGAGCAACCCGTCCAGAATATGCGACGCCGGATGCGCAACATCATCACGGTACAGATTCATCGTCCCCGTCGAATCAATCCGCCCGGCGCTCACAACAATCTCGATCGGATGATCAAGGAACGACTCAACCGCACGCGTCAGCTTCGCCCGCGCATCCGCAGATTGCTCATTGGTCCCGCCCATCACCGCCATCCGAAGATCCGCAACACCCTCGTCATCCCACTCCCAAGAAGCCGTCAGCGTCTTGATCAACCGATACGACGCAACCACCGCGGTTTCGTCCGCACCGGTCAAAATAGTCACCCGATCAATCTCACCACGCTCGAGCAGATCAGGCTCCGCCGCCTCATCAACCCGCACAATCACACGATCCGCAAGATACGCCGCCTTCTCCAACGCATGTGCAATCGATACCGCCGGGCGAGACTCCACCGGGCGATCCCCCGTGATCAGATCCACCGCCGTCGATCCCGACGCCGCACGGATCAACGCGACCGTCTCGCCCCGCTCACGAGCCACCGCGCACGCATATTGGCGGACCCAAAGCGTCGCACGAACCGGCAGGTGCCCCAACAGAACCACCTCGACCGCAGGGCGTTTGGCGCCCTCAACTTCCGCACTCGACGGCACAAACCCAACGCCTTCACTCAAGCCCTCACCATCATCCCATTCAATCTCTTCCGCAGGCTCGATCCGCCCGATGATCTGCACATCCGCCTCACACCCATGCTCATCAGCACCGCTCAACACAGGCTCGTGCGCCGTGCCCGCCGCTTCCGCTTCGCTCGCCCGCTCGACGCATTCCAGCCGTGCACGCTCGGGCGGGCACGGCAGATCAACAAACGAATCATCTTCATAGATCTCGTCCTCGACCACCACCCCGATCTCACGATCGGCGTACACACCGCTCGGCTCAGGGGCCAGCGGGCTATCGCCAAGGAACAAATCCGCCAGCGCGTCATACTCCTCAGGCTCGATCGGCGCAAGCCTGAGGTGATGCTTATCTGTTGGGCGTTGGTCTGTCATCGTGAGCCTCCGCTCGAAATCTGATGGGCATCTCCGACGCCCGACGATTCTATCCTATCACACATCGCTCGTTTATGATTCGACCCGGATCGCGTTGTTCATGCTTCCGACCCCATTCTCTATGAGACAGTCATTATACGGATCCAGGACCCAACGCCCATCGAGCACAACCTTGTATTCATACACACCCACCGGCAGCTTGAGATGCAACTCAAAGATCCCCATCTCCTCATTGCCCTTCATCGCCGTCCGCATCGGGTTCCACTTATTGAAACTCCCCGCGATCTCAACACGCCCGGCAGATGACAACGGCTGAACAAACAGCACCCCGCCCGTCACCGCACGCGCACCCAAAAGATGCCTGACCCGCTCAAGCCCGGGGTGGGCATCGGGCTCAACAACCCGATTATCTACAAGCTCAACCACAACCGGGCGATGAGGCATCATTGATCGTTTCAGCTGCCCCCGTTTATCCACAATCTTCTCGCTAACCGCCGCCGCTCCGCTCGACGCACTGCTCCCCGCCATCGGCTCACCCGTATGCATCGCCTTGGCACGCAGCGCCATCTCCTCAGCCCGAGAAACCTCGACACCATCCGCCTTTTCACGCGGACCGGCGAGCACGATCGGGCGAACACGCGGAGCATTCCCAAGCCCCCCCGCCGAATCGCCCGGCTCCGGGCGATCAATATGCGCATGCTCGATCAACCACTCGCACAACGATCGGTAATCCTCCGCCCCCGCCGATTCGGGCGCGTACTCCTCGATCCCCATCCCAAACGAAGCCGCCTCCTTGAGCGCATGGTCATAATGAATCACCACCGGGATCATCCCCGCACCGAAACGATCACGAAGAT
The DNA here is from genome assembly GCA_029260265.1 of Phycisphaerales bacterium. Classification (GTDB taxonomy): domain Bacteria; phylum Planctomycetota; class Phycisphaerae; order Phycisphaerales; family UBA1924; genus UBA1924. The sequence goes on along the minus strand of JAJDDO010000024.1, from coordinate 174,393 downwards.
CATCAAGCAGATCCCTTGCCAACGGCTGATCCTGATTGTGCATCGTTGCCAAAAGCCGGGGCTGAATCCGCATCCCGAGCCGACGCGCCATCGAACGCGCCGTCTGCACCTGCTTGCCCGCACCACGCAACGAGAAAAAACTCGTCTCCACCGGGATCAATACCTCACGCCCAGCCGCGATCGCGTTGTAACTCAACAACCCGATCGAAGGCGGACAATCAATCACACACACATCGTATCGACGCTCAACCGCAACCCCATCCTCGCCCGTCCCCTCGACCGCGGTCAGCCGATCAAGCACACTCCGCAATCGCAGTTCCTTGTCCGGCTGGTCGGCAAGCCCGCCCTTGGCCGCTTCGAGCCCGGCCAGCTTCATCCGCGAGGGCAAAAGATCAAGATTCCGGCCCGCACGCCAGAGATACCGCTCACGGTTGAGCTTCTGCTCAACCGGCGCACGCATCGCATCAGAGACATCAAGATCGAGCCGCTCCTCCGGAATACCAAGCCCCGCAGCACAATGCGACTGCGGATCAAGATCCACAAGCAGGGTCCTGCATCCCCGATGCGAAAAACAACCGGCGAGATTGATCGCGGTCGTGGTTTTCCCACATCCGCCCTTCTGATTGATGACAATGATCGTCCGCATTCCGGCGTCCTTGCTGGAGAAAGTTCGGGCCCATTGTGGTTATCGGGACACCCCAATCATTCTCTATAAAGAACACCGAGAATAACCAGCCTCAACCACGGATCGATTCAATCCCCGCTTGCACCGATTCCGCCGATGCATCATCCACGATCTCGCAACACCCCTCGCCCGTAGGCAACACCAGCCGGATCGTTGAACCCACCGCCTTCTTGTCATGCCCCATCCGCTCAATGATTTCGTCCGTGCTCACCAATCCGGACACCCGCCAAGGCAGCCCCACCCGGGTCAGCATCTCGCACAAAGAGTCCCCAATTGAGGGTGGGCACCGCCCCAATGCCTGAGCGCACCGACACGCCGCCACCATCCCGAGCGCAACCGCCTCGCCATGATGCAAAGGCGCATTCCCCGGATCGCCATCGGGCGAGACACCCTCAAGAGTCTCGATCGCATGCCCAAAGGTGTGCCCAAAGTTGAGCAGCATCCGCCCGCCGGCTATCGCCTCGGGGCTCTCGTGCTCATCGCGGGCAACCACGCTCGCCTTGAGCGCCACATTGCGAGCAACAAGCTCCTCGATGATCGCCGGATCAAACCCGCAGATCGAATCAAGATTCTCGTCCATCCAGCCCCGCAGCGACTCATGCCCCACCGATCGGCAAATCCACGCATGCTTGATGCACTCGCTGAGCCCCGAACGCCGATGCCGACCCTCAAGCGAATCGAGCAAGCCCACATCAGCGCACACAAGGCTCGGCTGATGAAACGCCCCCACCAGGTTCTTCATCACTCCGCCCGTCCCCAGCGTCAGATTCACCCCCGTCTTGCCCCCCACCGATGCATCCACCATCGCCAGAAGCGTGCTGGGGCACTGCACAACCGGCACCCCCCGCCGATAGCTCGCCGCAACAAAGCCCGCAAGATCACACACAATCCCGCCACCAAGCGAGATCACAGGGTCCATCCGCCCATGATTGGTCCCCGCAATGCCCGCGAGCAATCGCCCGTAGCTCTCCAGCGATTTCACCGATTCGCTCGGCGTAATCACCTCAACATGCGCACGCAGCCCCGCACCCTCAACCGACTCCACCAAGCCCTTGACATGCGCCCGAGGAACGCCCGAATCAACAACCACAAACGCCCGGCTCGCCCGCTCGCTGATCACGCCGCGTACGCGTTGCCCGATCGAACTGATCAGACCGCCCCCGACCACAATGTCATATCCACTCCGCTCAAGCTGGACACGAACCGTCTGAACGGTCATAGCCGCATTCGCCGCACAAGCTCATCGGGCAGCTGCACATGCTCAACCTCACCCCACATCGTCTCAAGATCGTAATGCGCCCGGGCATCAGGCTCGAACAAATGCACGACCACATCAACAAAGTCCGCCAGCAGCCACAACGAATCATTATCCGTTGAAACCTTGAACACACTCGTATCATGCGCCAGAGCAACCTCATCAAGATGGTCCAACGACGCGCCCATCTGACGCGCCGATGTCCCCGAGCCGATCACGATGAACCCCGTCACCGGCGACACCCCACGGACATCAAGAATGGTCACATCTGTACACTTGTCATCAACCAAAGACTCCGCAATCGCAAGCGAAAAAGCCTTCGCCGCCTCCCCATTGAGGATCTGAGAACCATTGGACATGGTCGCTCCAACCCGCCCGGTCTCTTCGGGTGTCTGGTCAAACGCATCGGTATTGGTATCGTTCATCTCGTTCATTCCTCTATCCTAGCGCGACCGCCCATCATCATCGGCCCCCGCCCCCCCTTTCGTGCCCCGATCCTGCGATTCCTTGCCAGGCTTGAACCCCACCGCCGCCACCCAACCCGCGCACGCCCCAGGCTCAAGCATCCGCAACCGCTCGCACCCGATCGCTTGCATCCGCCCAATCGCCGGCTCGGCGTGCTCAGCAGAACTGCACGCGAACACCAAAAGCCCCCCCGGACGCACTACACGCCAAATTTCACCCATCGCACGCGACCGCGCCGGATCATCCGCCGCCGCCCGCATCGGATTTACCGCAAAGAAACCATCAAACGCCCCGTCGATCTCCCCGGCCAGCGTCTCGATCCACCCGAGCTCAAACCCCGTATTCTCAAGCGGATACCGCTGGCGGGCAAACCGCACCGCCTCGCCATCACGGTTGATCGAAACCACCCCTCCCGACGGCCCCACCTCCCGGCTGAGCATCTCTGATCCCGCACCCGTCCCGCACCCAAGCTCAAAAACACGCGCCCCCGGACGAATCTGCCCAATCACCTGCTCATAAACAAGCGTCCGCGGGTCGCACATCAGATCATGATAAATCCGCGAGCGCGTCGCCCGGATCTTCATCAACGATCGCTCAGATCCCGACAAAAACCGCACGCGGTATTCCTTCACCCCGCTGCCCGTATCGCCCAATGCCCGCCTCAACGACACGCCCGACCGCTCACGGTACCGAACCCCCTCCACGCTCGTCACCGCACGAATCCGCAAAAAGCCCTTGAGCGATCTGCCCGCCCGCTTCATCCACCGCACCACCCCATTCGATCGGCTTGCCCGCTCTTGGCGTTTCTCGATGCGCTCCGCCCACGAAAGCGGGCGAGTCGCCCCAGAATCCGCCGGCTTCATTGGTGGCGTAGAGGCACTCATCACGGATCCGTGCTCGTCGCCTCGGGACGCTGGAACAACCGTCCCTGCACCTGCCTCGTCCGAATGGTCGGCCTCGATTCACCGGCGCGAATACAAACCCACCCTGTCGGCTCATGCTGGGTCGAAACCGTCACCGCGCACCCATGATGCCGATGCGCATGCAGCGCAGTCTCTGGGCTGTTGCATTCACGAGAAAGATGAAGCAGCACCAGGTGCTCGCCAGGCGCCATCCTCGCCGCAGCATACGCCGATTCATCATTGCTCAGATGCCCCGCCCCGCCCATTATCCGCTTCTTCAAAAACGCCGGGCGTGAAGATGCAAGCTGCATATCCGGGCAATAGTTTGATTCGATCGCCAGCACATCAACCGATCCCATATGCTCGATCAACCCCGCCGTCACCCGACCAAGATCCGTCGCGTACCCAAGTGTAACACTCGTTGAATCCTCCAGATCTATCCGGATCCGAAAGGTCGCCACCCCAAGGTCATCATGCGCAAGCATCTCAACCCCAAAGTCAATATTCGGCGCAGGACAGAACCCCTCGTCAAACGGCTCACACCGTGTGTACAACAAGCCCATCCGCTCCGCACGCGACATATGCATCCGATGAATCCGCAGCGTCGCCCGCCAAGAACCCGGACGGATCGCCCGAGGCCAACCCGAATGGCAATGATCCGAATCCAGGTGCGTGAACACAATCTCATCGACCTCATCCGGACGAATCCCACGCGCATGCAGCAGCTTGCCCGTCCGCGCCGGGCTTAACCCCGCGTCAAGCAAAATCACACGCCTGGCAAACTTCTCCGTCTTCGGCACCACCAGCACCGCGCAGTTCCCCGAAGAACCGCTCGCGAGCACGCACAACGCCGGCGCGTCTGATTCATGAATACCGAGCCCCTCGCCCGTGCTCACCGCGCTCACGCCTCGATCCCTTCGCGGGCGGCCTTGCGAACCACCGGCGTGATCGGCTTCTTGGCGCTGAGCACAAACTCGTACATCTCGCGAACCATCGCAGACTCAACACCTCGCTCCTCAAGCATCCCAAGCATCTCGTCACGAGGCGGATTCACCCGCAGCACCTTACGGAACGCCTCACGCACAGCATTGATCTCATCCTTGCTCGCACCACTCCGACGCAGCCCTACAAGGTTGAGCCCACGCACGCTGTTCCGCTCGGCAACAATACAAAACGGAGGCACATCCGTTGTCACGATCGTTCCACCCGAACACATCACCATCCGACCGATCCGACAGAACTGATGCAGCATCGAACCACCCGACATGATCGCCTTGGACATCAACTCGCTGTGTCCCGCCAGCGCGGTGTTGTTCACCATAATCGCCTCATCGCCCACGATCGCGTCGTGCCCAACATGCGCGCCCACCATCATAAAAACACCATCACCAACCCGCGTCGCACGCTCGTTGTTCGATGCCGCGTGCACCGTGGTGTTCTCGCGGATCAAGCACCGCGAACCGATCTCCACCCCCGCCGTGGGCATCCCGCTCGTAAACTTGTAATCCTGTGGCTCAAACCCAAGCGACGATCCAGGATACACCCGCGTCCCCTCCCCAATCGTCAGCGGCCCCTGCAGATTCACATGCGCACCAAGCCGCACACCCGCGCCAAGCGTGATCTCCCCATTCAGTACGCAGTACGCCCCGATCTCGACATCATCGGCAAGGTTGATCTCTCCGGTAAGCACAGCAGTTGGATGAATCGTTGGCATGCAGAGATTCTAGCACTTTGCGCGTACGATTCACCGTGAAATCAACACCCCATTTCGACATCATCAACCTCGGTGCCCTCGGCTACGTACAGGCATATCAGATCCAAAGAACGCACCTTGATCAGGTTGTCGAATCACGCGATTCCTCCGCCAATACCCTCGGGCGGGTCCTGCTCGTCGAGCATCCACCGGTGATCACCGTCACCCGCCGCCCCGATGCCGCCTCCCATGTCCTCGCCGATCACCAAACACTCCATGACCAAGGCGTCCAAATCCATCAAACCGACCGCGGCGGCGATGTCACCTACCACGGCCCCGGGCAGCTCGTCTGCTACCCCATCCTCGACCTCAACCGTGCCAAACTCCGTCTTCACGATTACATGCGATTGCTCGAATCCGTGGTCATCGACACCCTCGCCGCATTTAACATCCACGCCCACCGCCACGATCTCGGCACCGGTGTCTGGGTGACCGCCGAGGACAAACAACAATCCAAAATCTGCGCGATGGGCCTCCGCGTTCGCCGATGGGTCTCAATGCACGGGCTCGCAATCAATGTGCGCACAAACCTCGATCACTTCAACCTGATCGTCCCTTGCGGGCTCAGCAACCGGCGCGTCACAAGCATGCTTCAAATACTCGGCCACCAGAACTGCCCAACCATCGAACAAGTGCAACCGATCCTCATCGCCCAGCTCGAATCCCACCTCACCAACCACCTCGCCGAGCATCGTGCACCCAAGCCCCATGCATAAAAAAACCCGCAGCCATCTGCGGGTCAATAACTCACTTGTTTCTCAACTCAATCTCGGCTTAAGGATCCATCGGGTCGGTCGACTCCGTGTTCTCCTCGCCAGCCCCCTCGCCCTCTTCGCCGCCAGCCTCAGCCGCCGACAATTCTGCCTCGGCCCGCGCTGCCTGCTCGGCTTCAAATGCCGCCAACTCCGCGGCTTCCCTTGCCTCACGCTCCGCAACAACCTCTTCCATCGTCGGCAACCCAAGCTTCACCCGCACCAACTCGGTCAGATCAGTCGCCTCAGGCATCACGACCAATGGGCGCGAGAGCACCTCCTGCGTCACCCCCTGAATCGAATCCGTCTGAGAGAACTCAGAATCAACCCGCGTCGAGAACACATAGCTGTACCCATTCTCAATCGCCACCTCGTTCGTCGCCGCGTGCACCTCTTTATACAACTCCACAATCTGCGCCGCGATCAGTTCCTGATACCCGGCGTTCACCTGCTGGGTCTGCTGCTCGATCTGCTGGTTCAGCATCTGATACTCCTGGTACAGCTGCCCGCCCATCGGGTCATTCTGCGCCAGACCGCTGAGCTGCGCCCGCAACTCCGCGTCTCGTTTGAACATCGGAGTCAGCACCGCATCACCCTGGGCCGTGTACGCATCACGCTGGGCAATCCGCGCCTCGGTCTGGATCCCGATATCGATCAGCGTGAACGAATCCACCGATCCCATCGTCGAGTCCTCAAAGAGACCGTACGAACGCGTCGCCGTCGCCGGCGAGGTAAACACCGTCACCGCGAAGACCGCGACAGCAAGAAGAATGGCAAAGGAAAACATCTGGACTGAACGGTTCATCTCGGGCTCCGTGGTTGGAAAGAATTCATGATTCGTGGTCCGTACTGTATGGTTCAAACCCCGATTGGTTCCTCAAACCTATGAAATGAGCACCCAGATGAATGATCCACGCCTCGCCAAACTCGCCGATGTCCTCGTCAACTACTCCACCAAGGTCAAAAAGGGCGATCTCGTCGCGATCAACTCAGACCCCATCGCCATGCCCCTCATCGAGGCAACCTTCAAGGCCGTCCTCCTCGCCGGCGGACACCCCTTCTGGCAGCCCAGAGGCGATTCCCTGACCGACCTCTTCTTCGAGCACGCCTCCGACGACCAACTCAACTTCCTCAACCCCATCAACATGCACACCGTCGAGACCGTCGATGTCCGCATCGGCTTCTGGGCCGATGTCAACACCAAATCCCTCTCCCGCATCGACCCGCAAAAAATCGCCAAGCAACGCGTCGCCAACGCCCCCTTCATGACCACCTTCATGAACCGCGCCGCCCAAGGCGACCTCCGCTGGGTCGGCACCCAGTTCCCCACCCTCGCCTCCGCACAAGACGCCGAGATGTCCCTCTCGCAATACGAAAAGTTCGTCTTCGAGGCCGGGCTCCTGCACCTGCCCGACCCCGCCGCAGCGTGGAAAGAAATCCACCAACGACAACAACGCGTCTGTGATTACCTCCAGACCAAAGACGAGATCCACTACCAAGCACCACCCAACCACAACCACGACGGCACAGACCTCCGCGTCAATGTAGACAAATCAAAATCAATCTGGATCAACTGCTCAGGCGGTGAAAACTTCCCCGACGGCGAAGTCTTCTGCGGCCCCCAAGGCGCAGACGGACATGTCAACTACTCATTCCCCGCCGTCTACAACGGACGAGAAGTCGAAGGCGTCCGCCTCGAGTTCAAAGACAACCGCGTCGTCAACGCCAGCGCAACCAAAAACGAAGAGTTCCTCTTCGCCATGCTCGACCAAGACCCCGGCGCACGCACCATGGGCGAGATCGCCATCGGCACCAACTACGCCATCAAAGAGTTCTCCAAAAACACACTCTTCGACGAAAAAATCGGAGGCACCTTCCACGCCGCCTGCGGCGCAGGATACCCAGAGTCCGGCTCAAACAACGAATCCGCGTTGCACTGGGACATGGTCTGCGACCTCCGCACCGGAGGCACCATCAAAGCCGACGGCGAAACCTTCCACGAGAACGGCAAGTTCCTCGACAAGTCCTGGCCCGGCAACGAAGGATGATCACAAAATCCGCTGACTCCGCGGGTAGCTCCCCAAAATCGTCAGCTCCTTGCAATGCGTGCGCGCTTCTTCGAGAGCCCCCTTCATCGGCACATCATCACGATGCCCGAGCGCATCAACAAAGAAGGTGTAGCTCCAGTTCTCTCTGCCGCTGGGACGCTTGTCGATATGGCTGAGGTTCACCCCCGCGCTGTGAAACACCTGCAGCACCTCAACCAACGCACCGGGCTTGTCCTCGGTGGTAAACACCATCGAGGTCTTGTCATCACCCGTTGCCTGGGCCATCTCACGAGAAATCACATAAAATCTTGTAATGTTGTCCGGGTTGTCCTCAATCCGCGAGAACAACACCGGCAATCCATAAATCTCACCAGCCAACGACGACGCAATCGCCGCGCTGCCCGGCTCGGCGTCGATCTCCTTGGCCTTGCGATTCTCATCGATCGCCGTCTTCACCGCCTGGCTCGTCGATGCATCCGGCAACAAAGCCGCATTCGGATACTGGGTCGTCAACCACTTTCGACACTGCGCAAACACCTCAGGCTTGGAATGAATCCGACGCACACGCGCCGGGTCGCAATCCGTCAAAAGCGTGTGATGAATATTAATCTGGATCTCCGCGTACACACGCACATGCCCCGCGTTGCGATCCAACGCATCGAGCGTCTCCGTGATCCCCCCCCCGATAGAGTTCTCGATCGGCACCAACCCATAGTTCACATGCCCCCGCCGAACCTCCGTAAACACACCCTCGATCAGCCGAAGATCCTCGTACTCCACACTCGAACCAAACTGCTTCACCGATGCCTGGTGCGAGTACGAACCCACAGGGCCAAGAAACCCGATCCGCAACGGCTGCTCAAGCGCAAACGACCCCGACATGATCTCGCGGTACACCCCTTCAATCGTCCGATTCCCCAACGGCCCGGCGTTGTTCCCGATCGCCCGGGCAAGGACCTGCGCCTCGCGGTGCGGCGCATAGATCGGCGTGCTCGACCCGCGCTTATACGCACCCACATCCACCACCAACGCCGCCCGGTCATTGAGCAACTCCACAAGCCGCTTGTCGAGCAAATCGATCTTCTCGCGAAGCTCGCTGAGCCCCGCAGAATCCGCCGCCGATTCATGGGCAGCGTCGGATGATCGCGTGTTCTTGGATGGTTGAGAATCAGGCATGCGATGAGGGTATCGTGCAACTCCGCCCGATCCTGAACCGGGGTATCCAGATCGGCCCACATTGTCCGATAGAATGGGCTGCACCAACCACACACGCACACAATCACCGAACACGGTGCGACCATTTGGGCCAGCCCAACCCCACACGCCCACCGCTCCGCGAAACCAGAACGACAAAATCCCGAAGAAACAGACCTATGCACCACGCCCTGCCCATGCTGACCCTCGCCCAAAGCTCCGCCTTCCCCGAAGGCGGATCCATCGCCCTCGGGCTTGCCTTGGTCGCGGGCATCACCCTCTGGCTCTTCGGCGCCAAACTGGTCAAGCCGGTGTTCCTCTTCCTCGGGCTTGCCATCGGCGGCTTCGTCGGCGCAACCCTGCTCCCCTACATTGATTTCATCGGGACCATCCGCATCGCGGGCTTCTCCCTCACCCCAGGCATCCTCGGGCTGCTCGTCGGCGGAGCACTCGGCGCGCTGATCTCGCTCGCCATGTTCCGCATGGTCATCACCATCACCGCCGCACTCGCCTTCGCCGCCGCAGGACTCATGGGCGCCCTGCTCTTCCTGCACTTCGAGCAAGGCAACGCAACCCCCCAAGCATCCGACCCATCACCAATCACGCAGGTAGAAACCGCTGAAAACCAAGACCCAAGCCTCGTCGATCGGTTCCGCGAAGAGGTCGCCGAGCAGTACATCGATGCACTCGCATCCGACGATGAAAATGTCCTCACCGACGAAACCAAGCAACAGATCAAAGACGCCGCCGAACGGTCCAAAGCCTTCATCGCACGCGTCGGCCGCGCAATCACCAACGATTTCCAATCGCGACCATCACGCGAAAAGTTCGTGCTCCTCAGCTCGATGTTCGCCGGGCTCGGTCTCGGCCTGCTCGTCGGCGTGACCCTGCCCACCAGAACCGCCGCCCTGGTCACCAGCCTGTTCGGCTCAGCCGTCTGGATGTCCTCCGCCGTCGCACTCATGAGCGTCAACGGCTCACCACCGGCGATCCTCGACAAGCCCGTCGTGGTCTACGCCGCGGTCTGGATCATCATAACAATTCTCGGGCTGCTCGCCCAACTCGGATTCCTCTCCAAAGCCGGCGCTCTGCGATCAAACCGCTCAGACAATCAGGACGATGACGAGGACTAATCCTCATCACCGCTGATCGGCAAAACCTGCACAATTTCCCCCATCCACACAAACACAACTACAGACCGATAGCCCATGTGGACGATGCATGTCTAGCCAAGGATGGCGGCAGAGCACCACGGACGGCGCACCTCACAATATTTGTACCCAAACAGGCATCCACCCAGTCTGCCGCGGTTTTCGCGCACCCTGCTCATATGCCTCTCTCCAAGGAACGCCCAATGTCCAACACCAACACCGCACCCGAACTCACCGTGATTGGCCCAGATACACGCATCAAGGGCGAGATGTTCTTCGAAAAATCCGCAAGAATCCTCGGACAGTTCGAGGGCAAAATCATCGCTCAAGGCGAGGTCCAGATCGGAAACGGCGCAGAATGCAACGCCGCCGTTGAAGCACAACGCATCGTCGTCGACGGCAAAGTCAGCGGCCCCATCGCCGCACACGACCGCCTCACCCTCACAGAAAACGCCGAAGTTCAAGGCGATATCACCGCAGGCACTCTCGTCGTCGCAGAGGGCGCAAGCTTCGTCGGAAACTGCACCGTCGGCCCACGCGCACAAGAAATCCTCCAGTCCTCCCCAAACGCTTCAGTCACCAAGCCCACCATCACCACCGAACCAAAGGGCACCATCGGAAAAACAACCGACCTCACCCCGCCTTGGGCACAGCAGACCGCAGGAAATGTAGCCTAAGACAACCACAAGACTTACTCGGGACTCGTTCTCAACACGAACCACCCATCCCTGGCCGTGTTCGATGAAAATCGGACCGGCCGTTTTTTATGGCAACCTTCTTCCGCCCACCACGATTCTTGCTCCGCGATCGTGCGAGCAAACGACCAGACCCCCACGCAACACGCGTAGTACGCTGCTATCGCTGCGGCGGCATCCTCGAAGTCTCCGCACACGCAGAATCCGGATCATGCCCACACTGCGCAGGAAACCTCCGACTTGTTGATATCTCCGTCACCAAAGGGCACTGGGGAACCTCCCTGCTCACCACCGGATCCATCCACATCCACCCGCACGCAAAGGTCGCCGCCAACCTCTTGATCGCTTCGGGCGACATCACCATCGAAGGCATCGTCGACGCCATGTGCATCTCAGGCGGAAAAACACACATCACCGAAACCGGTCAACTCCAAGGCGGAACCCGCACCGCCCAACTCATCGTCGACCCCGGCGCGCTCATCCGCGGATCACTCTTCGAGACCCCCTCCGATGCACTCGGCAAAGTCGATGTAGACGCCGCCGTTCGCGCCCGCCCCGGAAAAGGACCGGCGTCAGAAATCGCCTTCAAACACGCCAAACGCAATCAACCCACGCCAAAAATCCTATCCACCCAACCGACCACCGCCCCCACTGGTCCGCCGAGGCTCCGCGTCGTACGCTAGCGGGTCATGCCAAACGCACCCGACAACACACACGACCGCCTCGATGAACACACCCAAAGAATGATCCTCCGCCTCTTCGCGATCGGATCGATGACCTTCTTCCTTGCGGTCTGCTCCCAAATCGTCATCCCGACCGCCCCACTCGGCATCCCGCTCACCCTCCAGACCCTCGCCGTGGTGCTCACCGCGATCACCCTCGGCCCGCGATTCGGAATCCTCAGCATCCTGCTCTATATCGCCACCGGAGCCCTCGGCGTGCGCGTCTTCGCAGAAGGCGAAGGCGGATGGCTCACCCTCTTCGGACAAACCGGCGGATACATCCTCGGCTTTCTCGTCTGCCAACCAATCGTTGGATTCATCGTCCGCCGCCGTGGACAAAGACTCCACAAACACGACGGCACCACACGAAAGACCCCCGGCACCGTCCGCGGGTACGGCGCACTGTTCATCGCCGGAATCGTCGCCCATCTGGTCATTTTCGCGATCGGCGTGCCCTGGCTCTACTGGGTGCGTGTCCTCGATGACCAAGCCGAAACCCTCACATGGGCCAACGCGATCTACTACGGCATGATCGTCTTCCTGCCAGGCATGGTGCTCAAATCCGGATTAGCCGCAGCAATCGGCATGTTGATCGTCCCAACATGCGCCGAGAAGATCTGGTAAACTCTTGCATTCGGGGAATAATCCCCTACCGCAGAGGTTCACAGAGCATGACCACCAACCCACTCCTCAACACCACCCACTCAACGCTCACCCTGCTCCCAAGGATCCTCGCCGGCGGCCCGCTGCTGATGTTCGGTTTCATGCACCTCTCCGGCGCCATGCCCATGAAACCCTTGGTCGAAGCGGCAGCCCTCCCCATGCCCGACCTCGCCGCAACCGTGACCCCCATCGTCATGGTGCTCGCCGGGCTGATGCTGCTCGCCGGCGCACTGGTCCGCCTGGGCGCACTGGCCGCAATCGGCTCCATGCTCGGCGCCCTGATGACCCACATCAAGATCCCCAACGACCAATGGCCAACCCCATCAGCCGCAGACCCGAGCATCATCGTCCCGGGCCCAGAGCCAACCTTCATGATGGCGCTCGCAGTGCTGATAATCTTGTCCAGCGCCTACCTGCTGTTCAAGGGCGCCGGCGCGATGTCGCTCGATGCCAAGCTCACCGGCGCTCGCGACGAGAGCAATCCAAGCACCGACAACTGATTCTCGGACATTGCGCCCCGCACAAGGCGAAGTGAAACCACCCATATTCCGGGCTGATTTTGCGCACATCGCATATCCGCCCCGAATCAATCCGATATCCAGACTGTGAAATCACAGTGCGCTTCATCCCGCCCCACCGCCCGTTTGCAAGCTGGTTTTTCGCTTGTGGAACTGGTGATCGTTGTCGTGATCATAGGGATCATCGGCGCGATCGCGATTCCACGCATGTCCAGCGCCGCAGAAAACTCCGCAAAGAACGCCGTCATCGCAGACCAATCAGCTCTCCAACGGGCACTCGACCTCTACGAGGTCGAGCACCAAGGCGTGATGGCCCATGTCGGTGCTGCAGATGCCAAGACCATGTACTTCAGGCTGATCAAACACTCCGACCTCGACGGCACCGTTAACGACCCCGCCGGGATCTACGGCCCATACATCAACGGGATCCCCGCCAACAAAATCAATGGCTTGGCAACAATCCGTCTCGCCGGCGCCGCCGCAGGCGCCAACACACACGGATGGCGCTACGACACAACAACCGGGCGCATCGAGCCCGATCACCTCGTCGGCGCAACCACCTTCACCGTGAATGTTGAATCCGTAAGATCGATCACGGACACCCTCACCAAAGACTAGCCCGAACACACTGAGCAGATCAAACCCTACAATAACCAATGCCAAGCCCGCCAACCAAAGCTGCGCCAACCATCGTGCTCTATGACGGCTGGTGCTCGGTGTGCTCCAAAGGCGCGGCAAAGCTCAACAAACTAGACAACAATCGCGGCTTGCTCCGCACCATCGACCTCCGCAAAGAAAACCAACTCATCGAGCAACACCAGCTCGACCCCGCCCAGGTGCGTCGCGTCATGCATCTGATCACCTCCACCGGCGAGGTGCTGATCGCCATGAACGCGGTGCGTGAATCCATGCGTGTGCTCGGGCGCGGCTGGACGATCACCTGGACCAAGCTTCCCATCCTCCGATGGATCACCGATCGCCTCTATCTCTACTTCGCCAACAACCGCCACCGATGGTTCGCCGCCCACCCCTGCACAGACGGATCATGCGCAGTTCCCAAGAAGCCGAAGCCCGATTAATCTTCGAGGATGGTGCTGATCGTCAACTCACCGAGGATCGTTTTCTGCACAGGGCAGGCGTTGGCGATCTCCTTCAACCGCGCACGCTGCTCATCGCTCAGGTCCCCATCAAGGCTGATCGAGATGCTGATCTCCTCAGGCTTCCCCCGCCCATTCGGGCGATCGTGCTCGAGGTCAAGCCGAATAGACTCAAGCGGCCAACCCTTGCGATCGGCGTACATCCGCACCGTGATCGCCTTGCACGCACCGAGCGAACCGAGCAAAAGCTCATACGGATTGGGCGCCGTATCCGTGCCATCCAGATCGCCCGGCTCGTCAACATGAAAGACATGCCGAGCCCCCTTGCAAACTGTTCGGTACTTGTCACGACCAATGGTCACGGATGTAGTGTGCAGACTCATGTATTCATCCTATCGCAGAATCGATCGCATCACGAAAGATGAGTACTCCCATCACGGAGAAAAATGGAACCCTCCATGCCCTCGATCATACCGATCGGCTCTCCACCAACAAGCCGACCAAGGATCCGCTCAAGCAAATCAAGGTCTTCGTGCGGACATCGCAGCCCGGCATCAAGCACAACACTCCGCTTACCCTCAAGCCCCACGGCGACAACCTTGAGCCGGGCCCAAACCGGGCTCACCTTCTTGAGCACAACCATCCGTTGCCCGCCAACCCAGTCAGCGTAAACCCGGGTATCCGGATCTGTCCCGATGGTCCATCGTGAAAAACCAGATTCCGTGAACGCAAAGTGTTCCGAGCCTCGGTTCTTCTGCTTGCTCGTTATGGCCATAGCAACGATCGACGCGCTCAACGCCGCGAAACTGATCAACGATGCCCAAGGGTACCGCGTAACGACCAGCACGATGAGCTGCGCATACACAAAGGTCACGCCGAAAAGCACGCCCCAGACGATCTTGCGCCAGGCCGGCCCGCCATCCGACTTCGCGACCCCCGCAATCTGGAGCACCGAGTAATCATCATCAAAGCCGAGCCCGCACTCCGGGCATCGCCCCGGCGCAGGGATCCCCTCGAGCGGGTATCCACACCGGAGACATTCCGTTGGTCGAGTGCACAGCCTGGGGAACGGGAGCAGTATTCGCTCGGCCATAATCCTTAGCCCGCAGCCGCGCCGACCGATGGTCCCTGATACTCAGATTTACCAAACCCGAGAATGGGGATAAACACAAAGGTCAGCAGGATCAGCCCAACGATAAACCCCGCGCCACGCGCGAAGGATTTACCAAGGTCAATCATCACAATGATCCAGAAGATGAAGTTCAGATACGGGATCAGCAACAAAACAACCCACCACCCCGGGCGACCGACGATTTTGCAGAGAATGTACGAGTTGTAGATCGGGACAATCGCGGCCCAGCCAGGCTGTCCAGCCTTTGAAAACATCTTCCACATCCCGGCGATGACCACGACGATGATCGCGAGATAAACCACGACGAGTAAGAGAATTCCGATCATGCCCGCAGCATTGTTCTGGGCGAGAGTGGTTAGCATAATGACTCCTTGGTGGTGATTTCAACTCCAAGCCGTCCTCGGCCTGACGAGACTGTTGGCAATCTAATCCAATTCTAACGCCCGGGCTCCCCGGTGTCAATCCCCCGCCGATCCGGGTCCCTTTGGATCACATCTGCCCGGGCAGACCAGCATCGCGCCGATCATGACGCCGACGACGCCAACGATTGGATCAAGGGCAGCGACCCAGATGGGCATATTCAACTGAGCGTTTACCCGTGCCTCATTGGCTGTTGTTGTTTCGGTTCGGATTGTTTGCTCTGGCGTGGGAGGATCTGCCATCGCGATCAGGGCGATGTTGACGCCGGCGAGAACAATGATGAGCGCGAACAGCGACAGCACCGCCCCCTTTGAGTTTTTGGATATCTTGGCGCAGGTGATCCCACCGATGATTGCGCCGATGAGCCCGATGGCTTCCATCGAGATCAGCCATGTGAGTGTGATGTCGAAGCCACCGGGCTTGAAGGCTTTGTCGGCTCCCATGACGGCGTAGGCACCATAGAGTCCGCCAATAATGATGACGGCCATGATGATGTAGCCAACGATGACGGCGAGGATTTTTCGGCCCATATTCTGGTCTCCGTAGAAGGTGAGGGTGCTTGGAGTATACCAGAAACTTCGGAGCAGCAAATGAGCCTGTTTTTGGGGCGTTATGGCTGGTTGTTGTGGCGGTCGGTGAGGTCGACGAAGGCGGTGTGGTCGAGGGCGTTGAGCACGCCGTCGCGGTTGACATCTGCGGTCATTTTCCCCCGGCTGAAATCTCTTGCGAACTCGGCGTAGTCATCTGCGCCGATCGAGCCGTCGTTGTTGCTGTCGTAGCGGTTTCGGAAGTCTGCGAGGGACTGTTTTGCGATCCAGCCGTTCCATGCATCCTGGGATTCTTCGATGTTGAGCACGCCGTCGCCGTCGCGGTCGTAGGAATCGGTGGCGGTTTGCATGGCGCTTGCCCATTGCTGGCGTTGTTGCTCGCGTTGGACTTCGCGTTCGGTGTCTGAGATTGTTCCGTCGCCGTCGGTGTCGTACTGGGCGAGTGCTTCGATGTTTCTTTGGTTTTCGAGGTCATCGAGGTGTGCGCGGAGGGCGACTTCTTCGGTGGGGCTGAGGATGCCGTCGTTGTTGGCGTCGAATTCGCGCATCATGCTTTGGCCCCATTCGGAGTTGATGAACTGTTCGACCTGGAAGGCTTCCATTTCTTCGGGCGAGATCTCGCCGTCGGCATCGGTGTCGTATTTTTCCATCCACTCTTCTCTGAGTTTGGCGGCCATGGCCATTCGTTCGGATTCGCTGAGGATGCCGTCACCGTCGGCGTCAAACTCGGACATGCGATCCATGATCTGGGCCCACGGGGATCTTTGGTCGGAGGCTTGCTTGATGACATAGCCCTCTTGCTTGGGGGCTTGGTCTGGGACCGTGATTGTTTCGGTGGGTTGAAATCCGGATGCGGTCTGGGTGCTCATGAGTGTCGAGCCGGTGTCGGCGGCGGGCGGCGAGCTTTGTGGAGCGGACGGCGATTCTGGAGAGGAGTTGGTGAAGTAGATAACGGCGCCGAGGGCGGCTGTGCCCAGTGCGAGTGTGGATATGAGGATGGCTTTGGTGTTCATGGGGACCCCCTTGCGGCTGAACTGGCTGCGGTGCTGGATTGACTTGCATTTTACCGGCAATCTGCGGTGCTGGTTGCGGATTCGCCGGCGATTGCGGATTGGATGCGGCTTTGAGAATCGCGATGGCGGTTTTTCTCTGGGTTTCGGCGTGTGCGGGGGTTGTTGGTTTGTCTTTGAGGATGTCGGCGAGGCGGGCGGTTGCCAGGGCGCGGGCCTCGGGCTCGACGATGGATTGGCGTGCGTCGGCGATGCGCTCGATGGCGGCGACGGCTTGGCGGTAGGTTTCGGATTCGAGGGTGGCGGCGAGCTGGGCGAGCGTTATGCGGTGGATCTGGCAGAGGTCGAACGCGGAGATGGATGGGTTGGCGAGGTCTTCGAGGAGGGCGTTGGTGAGGGTGGCGATTGTTGTGGGCTGGTCTGATTTTGGTGTTGATTGTTCCATGTGGGAATTATCGCATGGCCGATTTGCGGCACAAGGGGGGAGATGGGGAGTGCGGGGATTTTGCGCACGGGGGTGGGGAGTTGGGGGTGTTTTGGGAGTGAAGGGGGATGAGAGTGGGTGGATTACTCAGCCCATGCTGGAGTCTCTGGTGTGGTGAATAGAAGCCAATTTGAGATGGCTACTGGAGCGCTGTGGCCAAGTGCAAGAGATAGGGGAAATTTTCAGGACAACAGAGTCTTTTTATGAAGTAAATTTGCAAAATCGGATGTATAAGTAAGTCGCTTCCGTTCATGGCTCGAGGTAACCACACCAAGGATTTTCCGATGACCAACTGCTCAACTGCATGTATTTTTCTCAGTCTTCTTTGTTGCTTCGTGACCAATGGCTTTGCCCAGCCGTTGGCATCGTTCGCTGAGCTTGAGGTTATTCTCGATGACCAAATTGTTCTGGAGGACTTCGAGGGGATCAGCCTGCATGGCGGATCGTCGATTGATGTCCCCAATCCGCTGAACTCGGTAACGATTCTTGATCTGCCGTTCAGTTGGGATATTGAGCCGGGAGTGACTTATCTGTCTCCTGATCGGCTTGCGATGCACGCGGGGTTCTTTGGGGGCGATGAGGATGTGTATCTTCGCTCGTTCGATGGCATCGAGATCAATTTCGATTCATGGCAGCGTGCGTTCGGGCTCAATCTGATTGGGTCGTTGCCGGGGCTGGACTACACCGTCAGCGTGTACGACCACAACGATGAACTTATCGAGGCCTACCCGCATCCGAGCACCGGATCGAGTTTCGTGGGGTACGAATCGCAGACCCGTGGGATATCGCGCGTCACCATCACGCATCCGCAGCTCAGTTTCTTCGGCGTCAACAATGTCGGCTTCGGGGTGGAATACATCAACTGCCCGGCGGATCTCAACAACGATCAGACCCACAACCTCGCGGACATCTTTGTGTTCCTCGGGTATTTCAATGATGAAGATGATCGTGCTGACCTGACCGATGACGGGGTGTACAACCTGCAAGATGTCTTTGCATACCTTGATCTCTTTGCGGTTGATTGCCCGTAATTATCTCGGCTTTGCCTGACTAGGCGCCATCTCTAGCCCGTAGAGTGAAGCCGGATCTGGGAGAGTCGTGCCGGCTGAAGAACCTGCTTTGGCCTTTGGGTCAAAGCAGGGCACCGGGCAGGTGGTTGTTGAAGAACATGCTTAAACCCTGACTTTGTAAGGGCATAAGCATGGCACCCGGCGGCACAAGGGGGGAGTTGGTGAGCGCAGGTTTTTTGCGCACGGGGAGGGATGCTCGGAGAACATTTTTGCCACAGGGGAGGCGGAGATCCCGCAGAGGGCAAAGAATGAGAGATGAAGGTTTGTGACAGATGCAGAACCCGCCTTACTCTTATGGCATGGCGGGTTCTGTAAAAAACACAGAGACTCCTTGCGATACCCTACATACCACACCCCGCGTTAAACAGATCCAGATAACCGAAGACATCTTGCAGATTAAAGACTCCTAAAGGCTCAGCAAGGTCGGCCTCTGGATTCTGAGCGTTGTATAGGTCGAGATATGCGAAGACATCCTGAAGATTGAGTATGCCACCAAATGGTTCTGCAAGATCAGCAGGGCAAGCCTTATTCGCCGGGATGGTCGCAATCAGCCATCCGAAATTCGCATACGCTCCGTTCGAAAAAATATAAAACCCATCCGCCAAGACTGGATCGTTTGCTATGTAATACTCATCATTTGATGTTCCAACATGATTAACTCCAGACTCCTCAACCGCTATTTGACCGAGGTACTCCAACTCGCCTCCGATGTTGTTCGACCAAGATACCCCCGCCCATATAAAATTGTCTGGCGCTTCTGGAAGCACGATCCCAAAGAAGTTTGCAAGATCTGTATAAGTCAAAATCACAGCTTCGCCCGGTTGCAGGCCTCCCGGAAAATCTATATTATCGCTGAAATCCACACTTACAACGAAAGACTCCCCCGGCCATGCGGGGCCATCCGTCAACGGTGTCTCTTTCAGATTCAGGTCTCCAGCAAAGACTATTGTGGCGTCTACTGATTGGAGTGCAGTAAAACCAAAGTTCACCAATGTAAACCGGACAGTGTCAACCAAGCCATCACCAGGAATCAAAAACAAATCATCAAGTATGAGTGTTTCACCATGTCGAGATCCAATGGGAACAATGCCTGTGTTAAGGTTTTCGTATCGGGTATGTATACCTCGATGCGAGTTCTGCTTGCCGAACATACTCTTGGTGTACTGATGAATGGGTCCCGTGAATGGTTTCAACTCAAGACGAGCCACAGAGTGATCGCTCTGGGTGCCTGAATCGTGAATGGCATCTGAAGACTGCCCCCAAGCAAGATTCCCGACAGCAAGAACGCCAAGAATTGATGCTTTGCAAATGAATCCGCTCAGCCCTACTAGTGACGGTTGCATGCTCATACTAACTCCTTCTATTTGTAACACCACCTACACAGCAAAATCGCGTCTGCATTGTGGCGGCGAGCCGCATTGCCATCCCACGGATGGCATCTTGAAATGAGGCGCATTCCACACGCTCACTCCACAGAGGAATCGAAACATTTGTGCAAAATTTGATGCTAAATTAACCGATCGTCGGTGGCGATGCCGTGGGCGGGGGCGGTGTTGAGTTGGACGAGGATTTGGGATTGGGCCTTTTTGGCGGCGTCGGGGTCGACATAGTCTGAGTGACAGGAGGCTTTCTCGCCTTCTTGGGCGCCGACGGCTTGCTTTGTCTTGGAGGCGAGTTTGTGGATTTCTTCGGGGCTGAGGTAGCCTCGGGTTTCGAGGATTTGTTTTTGCTCGTCGGTGAGGGCGGCGGATTTTACTGCGGCGCCGCGTTCGAAGCCTTCGGCGTTGCCTGATTGGAACTCTTTGATTTCTTTGGAGATTCGGACGGAGCACCAGTCGTGGCCGCACATGGCGCAGAAATCGGTGTCGACATCGAGGTCTTCGTCGTGGTATGCGCGTGCGGTGTCTTCGTCGAAGGCGAGTTCGAAGTGTTTGTTCCAGTTGAGGGCGGCGCGTGCTTTGGTGAGGTCGTCGTCCCAGTCACGGGTGCCTGGGATGCCGAGGGCGACATCTGCGGCGTGTGCAGCGATTTTGTAGGCGATGCATCCTTCTTTGACATCACCTTTTTTGGGCAGGCCGAGGTGTTCTTTGGGGGTGACATAGCAGAGCATGGATGCGCCGTGGTAGGCGATGGAGGTTGCGCCGATGCAGCTTGTGATGTGGTCGTATCCGGGGAAGACATCGGTGACGAGGGGGCCGAGGACATAGAAGGGTGCGCCGTGGCAGAGTGTGCGTTGGAGTTTGGCGTTGTATTCGATTTGGTCGAAGGGGACATGGCCTGGTCCTTCGACCATGACTTGGAGGCCGTGGGTCCATGCGCGTTCGGTGAGTTCTGCGATGACTTGGAGTTCTGCGAGTTGTGCGAAGTCTGTTGCGTCTGCGAGCCCGCCTGGGCGGAGTCCGTCGCCGATGGAGAAGGCGACATCGTGCTGTCGCATGAGCTGGCAGATTTCGTCCCACATGGTGTACATGATGTTTTCTTGGTTGTGGACGAGCATCCATTTGGCGAGGAGTGAGCCGCCTCGGGAGACGATGCCGATGACGCGATTTTTGACGAACTTGAGGTGTTCTTTTTTGATGCCGGCGTGGATGGTGAAGTAGTCGACGCCTTGGCGTGCTTGTTTGTCGAGGGTGTCCATGATGAGGTCATGGTCGAGGTCTTCGATTTTTTTACCGATGATCATGGAGTAGATGGGGACGGTGGAGTTTTCGATGATGGCGTTTCGGCAGGCGTCGAGGTCGCCACCGGTGGAGAGGTCCATGACGGTGTCTGCGCCCCACTGTTCTGCCCATTGGAGTTTTTCGACTTCTTGGTCGGTGCCTGAGGAGATTGGTGATGCGCCCATGTTGGCGTTGACTTTGGTCTTTGATGCGCGGCCGATGGCCATGGGGTCTAGGTTTTTGTTGAGGTGGTGGATGTTGGCGGGGATGATGAGTCGACCGGCAGCGATCTCGTCGCGGATTTGTTGCGCGGAGAGGTGTGGTTCGCGTTCGGCGACGCGGTGCATCTCTGGGGTGATGATGCCGAGGCGGGCGGATTCGAGCTGGGTGATTGGGGTGAAGCCTTCTGTGGTGACTACTCGACGGGTTGCGCCCAGTGCTTCGGTGAAGGTGTAGACATTGGAGGGTGTATCTTCGTTGGCGTCGCAGGCGTTGGTGAGGATTTGAGTTGACCAGTTTTCGGGGAGGAAGTCCCATGCGGTTTTGGTACTCGGGGCGGGCATGCCTGGGGTGTCGGGTGAGGAGAAGGTGTATGGGCCGCCGATGTCTGCTTTGTGTGCGAAGGAGCCGGGCGTTGGTGCGGTGTTGTCTGTGCCTGGGTTGTAGGCGCCGTGGACGGGGAGGGGGAAGGAGGAGCCTTCGATGGCGGGGCCGGACTGGACGGTGCGGAAGCTTGCGCGCATGTCGTCGGCGTGTTTGTATTGGGTGGTGAGCGAGGCGGCTTTGGCTGCGGGTGAGTTGCTTGCGAGGTGGTCGGGGGTTGACTTTGGGTAGGTTGTCATGGCTTGGTTATCCTTCTTGATTATGGCTGAAGATTGCGTTCCCGATGGCATGCTCGATGACATCGGTATCGGGGAGGTCGGTGGTGTTGAGTATGTGACGGAGCATGTTGAGGGCTTGGGCCCGGTGGTGCCCGCTATGGGTGAGTACATGGTGGATCGCAACGCGGCGCGTGAATGGCTTTGGCGCTTCCGGGTGGACCATCATTTCGTCGAGGCGATCGGTCGCGATGATCTCGTGCACGATCGTTTTGAATAACTTGTGTGAGGTATCGAAGAGTGGTTGCAGCTGGTTGATTGTGAACTGTTGATCCTCGATCGGTTCGCCGGGGATGCGGTCATCGAGGCGGTCTGACCAATGGGCCATCGCGCCGGCGATGTGAATGAGTGTGGCGTGGAAGCTGCCTTCGCCCATGGGGAACGCGCGATGGAAGGGTTCATCAGCGGGCAGGGACTCGGTGAGTTTGATCAGGCGGTTGTTCGCCCACTCGTTGTGGTTGAGTAATAGGAGAATGTCGGCAGACAATGCATTCCCTCCGCCGGTGCGAGCCGGATCAGGTTCTACGGGTTCTTCTCAGCATCCGGAAGGGTGCGCCCCGAGCAGTTGGGGGTATTGTAGCGGGGATTGGGGAGGTAAACGGAATGGTTGGCGAGCGGAGTGAAGGAAGAAGCCCTGGATGCGGTAGGGCGGAAATGAAGAAGTGGTTCTGGCGGAACAGTGAGTCGTGCGTGGTCCGGCGATCTGGCGGTAACGGCTAAGTGGAGAAAGGCGAGCCGTGGCATTCGCAGTTGTAACGGGTGTTACTGTGCGGCTAATGATTGGAGCCATGATTGGATGGTGTGAACCTCTTTGGGTGTGAGGGGGTCGGCTTTGTCGGGTGGGGGCATGGCGTCTTCGTCGTCGTGCGGGAGCTCGATGCGGTAGAGCAGTTCGGAGGCGAGGGGGTCGTCGCGGTCGATGATGAAGGCGTCGTCATCTAGGACGAAGGCGAGGGAATCGAGGCGGATGTCGCCTTTTTGTTTTTTGGGGCCGTGGCATTTGATGCAGGCGTTTTGGAAGATCGGGAGGATGGTTGTATTGAATGTCTCAAATGATTCTGTGGAGACATTGAGTTGTTGCAGATTGATGGGCTCTGGTGTATGGATGATGTTTCGGAGGGGATCGGTGAGGAATCCTTCGCCGTGGGTGAGCTCGCCGCCGAAGTGGGCGGTTGCGGAGACGGCAGCGGCGGAAGATATGAGCATGCAGAGATAAATGAGCGATGACTTTGGAGTTGATCGGTTGATCGCAACAAGCAGGGATGCAGCGGTTGCGAGGACGAGGATGGTTGAGAGGATGCCGAGGATGCGGTGGAGGTCGACACGGGTGGAGCCATCGAAGCCGAAGATAAGACCGGTGATGGTGGTGAGGACGGCGGTGGCGGAGCCGAGCAGGAGCATGATGGACGCGGCGTTGCACGGGCGGTAGTGGTCGCGGATTGATCTTCGCGAGAGGCGGATGAATGGCATGCGGGCGGATTCGACGAGCGCGGCGGAGAGCACGAGCGCGATGGGGAAGTGCAGCACGACGAGGTGCGAACGGGCGAGGAACTCGATGAGATGATTGAGCATGCTTTTGGTTGAGTGCCGTGTTTGGCGGGGGTTGGTTAGTCTTCTTTGAACTCGCCGTGAGCGTGTTTACGCATTGCGCCGATTTTGTTGTACTGTTCGAGTGCTGCGGGTTCGTCTTGTTCCCAGAGTGCTTTGCAGAACTCGAGGGTGACGGCGGCGGTTTCGGCGAGTTCGATTTTGAGATCGCGTGTGAAGCGTGCTTTATCGTCGGCGTATTCGGATTCGGCCTGCGGCGGGATGGATGCCTGGTCGGCGATCGGTAGGCATTGGGTGAGCATGATTGTGATCTCGGTGGCGTAGAACCCGACTTCTTCCCATTGGTTCTTTGATGCGAGCGCGCGCATTGGTGAGCGGATGGCTTTGAAATGCCGACCGATCTGTTTCATCATTTTGTCGAACTCCATGGGCTGGTTCATGTCGGCGGAGCCTGAGGCCATGGCGAGTGCGGGGATTGAGAAGGTTGAAGCTGCGATGAATGCTCGGCGGTGGATGATGTTGTTCATTGGGATCCTCGTGGTGCAGGGATGAAGCGGGGAATGCATGTGCAGGGTATCTGCTTGGAATGGGTTACAACGGTGCATTGGGCAGATTGTTGCACTTGCGCTCGATGTATGAGAGAAAAATCGGCATTGGGACCCGTTGGGGTGCAATGGGTTTGCGCTTGGATCCACGGGTTTCGCGGTTTGTTTGAATCAGGATTCGTTTTCGGGCATGATCATCCATTCCATGACGCTCGACATGGGAAGTTTTTCGATGCCGAGTTGGCGGAGCATATTGAGGCATTGTGCGCGGTGGTGCATCGAGTGGGTGGTGACATGGGTGAGGATGCCGCCGGCGGTGAAGGTGTAGGTTTTGCCCGCGCGGTTGGGGGTGAGTACTTTTTCGAAGGGGTGTGTGAGGGCGGCTTGGGTGAACTCTGCGGAGACTGTTTCGTGCAGTTGTTCGATCTTGCTGATGGGGAAGGTGTTGCCTTCGAGGCGTTCGCGGAACTCTGTTTCGTTGAGGACATCGGTCCAGCCTCGCATGGCGCCGAGGTTATGGACGAGGTTGTTGTGGATGGAGCCGGTTCCCATCTCGAAAGGATGGTGGAACTGGTCCTCGGTGAGCGGGCGGCATGCGTCGTAGAGTTTGCAGTTTGCCCAGTGGTCGTGGGCGAGGAGGACGGCGTGGGGATCGGTGGGTTGCATGATTGCTCCTTTATCTTAAGCATATCAGCAAATGCGTACCGAAGATGCTACTCAGCCGGGTAAACGGAGAGCATCCATTCGTAGACGCTGGATTTGGGGCGTTTTTTGATGCCGAGTTGACGGAGCATGCTGAGGCATTGAGCGCGGTGATGAACGGCATGGGTGGTGACATGGGCGAGGAGCCCGCCTCGGGTGAAGGTGAGGACAGTGGAGCCAAACTTTGGGCGGAGGATGTCACCGAAGGATCCGGAAAGGGCTGCTGATTCGAACTCGGTGGAGACTTCTTGATTGAGTTGTTCGAGATCCGCGACGGTATAGCGATTGGACTTTGCTTCGAGCCTTGGGCGGGCATCGGATCCGGCGAGAACATCGGTCCAAACGCGCGTCCAGCTGAGGATGTGTATGAGGTTGTTGTGCAGAGAGCCGGTGCCGATCTCGAAAGGATGGTGGAACTGATCTGTAGTCAGCTTTGCGCAGGCTTGGTAAAACTGCTCGTTCGCCCAGCGATCGTGGGCGAGGAGGACGGCGTGGGGATCGGCGGGCTGCATTTTGGGCTCCTTGGTTGAGGTGGTTACTTCCATGGAAGACTATACCGATGGTTTCTGACGGCCTTTTCGGCGGCCAAGGTGCCGTGACTGGTTTTTAAAACCACCATATTTCTGTACAAGGCACTTGCGTTCATCGGGGGGGTAGTCTGGCTACTTCTAAGCCATATGAATGAATTCATGAGGCACGATTGAAATTGGAAGGGAAATTGCAATGCGAATACCAATGTTGGCCTATCCACGGGTGTTGGATTGATTTATGATGGGGTTGATGCGTTTACCGATTTCCACGCGCTTGCCAACACCTATCTCCTTGCGAGAAGAGACTGTTGCAGGGAACTTCTGGTGTTCGGCTGCCTTGATTCCGAGGGAGTTTTCTCAAGCTACCCAACCGCTCATTGGACCGAAGAAATAAATCTTCGAGAACAACCTCGATCAATGATTGTTCCGATACTCGCGGGTCTCTTTTTTTCTTTGCTTGGGTCAGGCATACTCTGGGTCGTATTGGCTAATCCGCATCATGCATTTGACGCTTTTCTTTTCAAACCGCTGGCTGTTCTGCTTACTCTTTTTTCTTTTTGGATCGCCAACTTAGAGTTCGGCATATTGGCTATGTCATCGGCAACCGCTGCACCTGATTGCATTGAGGCCGTCTCTGTTTTCGGGCATACCCGCTGCGATCCACAGAAAGATCCGGTGTGCGTTGTTATTCATCGGAGTGGCGGGATTAGTTTGCGTGGAAACGCGATGATGGTGATCGGAGACTCGTTGAGAAACTACACAATGACCCCTCTGTCAAATGAAGCCCTTGAGAAGTTTGTGTCGTGCTACCGGCATACATTTGGAGACGACGCGGTGATTGTTTCTGGATTGTCACCGAAAAATGAAAAATAGCAACTTGCTTATCGCGTTCTCGGAGTTGCAATCAGCAGTATACAAGTAGAACCGCCCGGCAAGCGTCAGTTTGCTGGAGAAGGGATGGATGGATTTGTGGGGCGAGGTTTTGGCTTGTGGTATTTTTGGGTGTTTGGGTGTGCTGATGGAAGGTGGGCTTTGAGAACCAATAGAGTGTCTCGGACCATTTTGGGGTCTGGAGTTCGATGTTGTGGGCGGTGCAGCGAGGGTTAGTTTTTGAATTTGAGTTGGTTCAAGAAGAGTTGCATCGATGCTTTGGCTTGTTCGGCGGGCATGGGGGTTGCGGCGTAGCTGACGAGCCCGGCTTGGGTGATCATCACCATCCAGGCGGCGTCGGTCACATCGAGGTCTTGGCGGAGGTCGCCGGCGCGTTTCATGCGTTCGAGCGCGTCGTGGAAGGCGCCGTGGAAGCGGGCGCGGGAGGATTCGACGCGTTGTTTGGTTGCTTGGTCGATGGCACCCTGTGTGATGGCGGCCTTGTGCATCATGCAGCAGGGGTTATGGCTGCAGGAGTGCTGGTAATCGATCATGGCGTTGAAGTATGCCTGGAGGGCTTGGAGTGAGTCGATCTGGTTGATTTTTTCGACCAGGGGTTCGACGACGCGGCTTTCGTAGGCTTCGAGGGCTTTGAGGTAGAGTTGGTGCTTGTCGCCGAAGGTGTCGTAGAGGGAGAAGCGGTTGATGCCCATGGCGGCGGTGAGGTCTGAGATGCTCGCGGCGTCGTATCCTTTTTCCCAAAAGACACCCATCGCCTTGGCGAGGACGGCATCGGGATCGAATGACTTTGGGCGTGGCATCTGGAGACCTTTCGTTACAAGCATACACGCCGATGAGGTCGGCTTTGTTCCAAACCCTGTAAATACCGGCGTATTTTGGGGTTTGATTGCTCGTTAGGGCACTTTGACGATGGAGTTGATTCGGATATTTTCATCGGCGATGCTGATGCCGATGATGACTGAATCGCCCGGGCGGGTGCTTTGGAAAACGAATCGTCGTGTAACAGAATCGCCCGGTTCGAGCCCGTTGATCGATGCCCTCGCCCGTGCTTCACGCACCGGGACGGCGACGGCTTCGAGGTTGACGGGCAAGGCGGAACGGTTGGTCACGGTGACGACCACTTCGGTGAGCCCGTCGCCCATTGAGCGGGCGGTGGATGTGACCTCGAGCCCGTCGTAGGCGAGTTGGATGTGGCGTTCGACGCGGATGATTGGATACTTCGTATCGGCGGAGAGTTCTACATCGAAGACGAGCGGCTTGGTTCCGACCAGTTCGCCTGAAGAGAAGGCCCATTCGACCTCGGTTCGCATGACCCCGCCGGCTTCGATTGCGAAGGGTACCACGCGTGGGGCGATCTCCCATGTGCGGTCGATCGAGCCTGATCCTTGGGTGTATCCGCCGGGCTCGACGATGAAGATTCGCCCGGAGATGGCGTAGGGCCAGGGATTGGTGAGGACGAGTTCACGGTGATGGATTCCTGAGCGTGGCTCGAGGGTGTCGGGCGTGATGCGTATATTGGCGAGGAATCGTGCGAGTGGGACATTGACGCCCTCGATGAAGACGGGCGTGCGTCGGATTTCGACGCGGTGCATTGGGAGTTTGAGTTCGCCTTGGAGGTTGAGCTTGATGGGCGTGCGGTTGGCGAAGAGGTCGATCTGGGTGAGGTCTTTGTTTGCTAAGGGGATTTGGATGTGCGTGTTACCGAGGCTTGGGTCTTCGAGCCAGACCATCATGGCGCCTTCGGATTCTGGTTCGTCTGCGCGTGGGCTGAGCAGCAGTATGCGTGCGCCGTCGAGCAGATCGAGTTCTTCAACGGGGGTGCGTCCGGCGAGTTGGGTTGCGAGTGTTCGCCAGACATGGAGCTCGGGCGAGGGCATGACTTGGGCGCGTTTTCCGGGGGTGACGCTCCAGGCGTCTGCGAGCAGGAGATGGAACCGATCGAGGTCGATCCCCGAGGTGCCAGCGGCCCACCAGAAGGCGAGGGCCTTGCGTGACAACGATCCGGCGGCGGACCAGGTATCGGTCATGAACCCGTCATGCTCTGCGGGGCGTTGGAGCAGCGAAAGCGTGGCTCCGTCATATTGCGATGCTTGATTGGAATCGAACTGGGCCATCCACTGTTCGATCAGCATCGGCATCGAGTCGGCGTGGGTGGTTCCTCGATCGATCAGGCGGGCACCTCGCGTGCGTGTGGCCACCGCGGTGTCGATGGGGCGATCATCGCTCCATGGGACGGTGAGGATTGGTGCGGGAATGAAGCGGGAAAACTCTGCGAATACGCTGTCGAACTGCTGGTCAAGCTTGGCGGTTGGTTCTTCGGTTGCGATGGAACCGAAGCTCCAACGCGAGACGGATTGCCCGTAGCGGTCGAGCAGTTGACCCCCCCACTGGTTCCATCGGTCCATCGGGGATGCGAACACATCGAGCACTGATCCGGTGTCCACCGCGAGCGCATCGGCCAGCGTGAGGGGGACCTGATGAAAATCGATCGAGATATCGAGATCGCTTCGTTTGAGGATGTCGAGCACTGCGGTGATTTTGCCGTCTGGGTCAAAGTCTTCTGGCGTGCTTGATTGGCCCCAGACATTTACGGAGACGGTCCCGACTCGTGAGCCGCTTGCGAGGGCACCGATCGCGTCGGCGATTGGTGGTTGGGTGATGTCGGCTGCGATACCGAATGTTGGGTTGGGTTGCGTGTCATCGGGGGGGGGAGCCCAGAAAAAATCGAGGGTGCGGATGCCTACGAGCGCGTCATCGGTGTAGACCTCGATGTAGGCGCGGTACCAGCCGAACTTGGTGAGCTTGGGTTTCCAGTCGGTGTGGACTCGGCGTTCGCCGTTGGAGATGGTGGTGTGATCGACCTCATCGCCGTGGACATCGAACACGCGTGCGCGGGCGACGATGCGTTCGCCCGAAAGGTCACGGACAAGGATCTTGATGGCGGGGCGTTGCTCGGAGAGCACGATGTTGCCGGGTGCACCGGTGGTAAGCTCGAGCCTGGGGAGTTGGGCGATGACGACATCATCGAAGAATGCTGCTCCGGAGAAGTCTTGCTCCCACACCGAGAAGGAGCTGAGCGAGCGGGTTCTTGGTTGTTGTTCTGGCTGTAGGAGTTGGAGCTCGAGTTGAAGGTAGGCGGCTTGATCGCTGAGCCCCTCGATGACGACCGCGAGTTGTTCCCATCGCCCGCCGGTTTGTACGAGCGTGGAGTGAACCTCGGTGTCTTTGATGGTGTTGCCTTGTTGGTCGAGCAGGCGAGCGATGATTCGTGCTTGGGCATGTTTGAGGTCTTGGGTTCGGACTCGGGTGGTGACCATGTAGTCGGCGTTTGGGAAGACGCCGACCTCTCCGGTGCGGAGGATGAGGCTTGTTGAGCCTCCATCGGTGGGCAATCGTACGGTGCCGACCCCCGAGTAGGCGGGGGCGATGTAGTCGAGTATGCCGCCGTTCCAGATTGGGAACCCGGGGCGTTCGCGGGGGACATTTGGGTCGTTTTGTGCGCGTAACCAGCCGAAGGGGACGGGCAAGGGGTTGTAGTCTCGTTCTTCGAAGTCGAAGGCTTTGACAATCCGCCCGGCGGCGGCGGGGCGTGCGTTGCGTTGGGTTTGGGCATGGGTGTGCACGCTGAGCAACCCCGCGGCGAGGGCAGCGACAGCGATCAGCCTTCCATGAGGGCTCGCGGTTGGTTTGGAACGCAACATCAGGGAATTTATCGGTCGTTTATGCGGAACTGGTCCACCCGGATGCAGAGGCTTTGCGGGTGGATTTGCCCTATTGTTTGGTTCATCCAAGGAGAGTGCCTATGCCTGACCCTGATTCCAGCGCTGCCGCGAGCAAGCAACCTGAGCGGATGCTGCTCGATCCGTACATCCCCGAAGGCGGGACGAGGGAGGCTGCGGAGTGGTTTGAGGGTGTTTTGAAGCAGCGGCGGACGGTTCGGGATTTCTCTGCTCAGCCGGTGGCTCGGGAGGTGATTGAATCTGTATTGCGTGCGGCGGGGAGTGCTCCGAGCGGTGCGAACCTTCAGCCGTGGCGGTTCATCGCGATCAGCAACCCGAAGACAAAGCGGGACATCCGCATCGCGGTCGAGGAGGTCGAGCGGGCGTTCTATGAGGGGAAAGCCTCGGAGCGATGGCTCAACGATCTTGCTCACCTTGAGACGGATGCGGAGAAGGGGTATCTGGAAACGGTGCCTTGGGTCATCGTGATCATGGCGCTGAGGGCGACTGATGATGGGGGGCAGGTGTATTACATCAATGAGTCGGTGGGGATTGCGACGGGGATGCTTTTGACGGCTGCGCACATGGCGGGGCTTGCGACGCTGACGCACACGCCGAGCCCGATGAAGTTTTTGCGTGAGGTGCTCGATCGTCCGGACAATGAGCGCCCGTATATGGTGATTCCGCTGGGGTATCCGGCGGAGGGTTGCACGGTGCCGAAGATCACGAAGAAGCCGCTCGATAAGATCGCGGTATTTGTGGAGTAGGTTGCAGAAACCTTAGATGTACATTTTGCGGTTGTAGATCCACCATTCGAGCATGAGGATTGTGAGTGCGGCGGCGAGGAGCCAGGGCCACCAGTCTTTGGTGCGTTTGAGTTTTCCGCCGGCGTCTGCGCCGACGGTACGGTTTGCGAGGACGATCTGGGGGAGGGTCTGGATGTTGGATTCATCGGTGTCGAGCATGTTGGCTGCGAAGAATCGTGAGACGCGTCCGTCGTCGACGACATCGGTTGCGCCGGGCTGGCCGGCCCATTTGACCTCGTAGATGCCGCTGTGTCGGACGGGGCCGAAGACGATGGAGCCGTCGGCGGAGGGGATCACGGGGTCGCTTGATTCTCCGCGTGGGAGTTGAATACGGATGTTGGTAGCGTCGTTTGGCAACCGGTCTGAGAGGACTTGCCCGGGGACGAGTTGGCGTTCGCTTTGATCGACGGTGATGGTGGCTTGGGTGCCGAGGTAGTCGACGACGCTGCCGAGGAAGATGACGAAGCTGACATCGAAGGGCCAGTTTGATTTTCCGATATCGAAGGGGACACAGATGGCGCGGACATCAGCGCTTGAGGTCTCGAAGATCGCGGGGCCTTTGGTGCTTTCTGCGAGCGAGACGACGCCGGAGTCTTCGGGGATGGCGAAGTTGTGGGTCTCTGCGAGCACGAGCCCGTCGAGGGTCAGCCCACGGAGCACGGGGTGGGTCCGTCGCCAGTTGATGAGTTGTGTGCCCGGGCCGGTCCCGAGGTCTTCGACCCCGAGCGGGCCGTCGAGGGCTTGACCGAGCACGAGGTATCTGCCCGGATCGAGGCGGGAGCCGTCGTCGGAGGGCTCTGGGAGGTAATCATCGAACACGACAAGATCGAACGCGCCCATTGCGCGATCGTTGCGTGCGCTTTCGTATTCGGATGGGGACATGACGCTGAGTTCGGAGAGTGGGAGGCTGGCGAAGGCGCTCTGGAGGTAGAGGCTGCCGGTGGTGACGAGGGCAACGGAGGCTTGCTTGGCGGGGGGGATGATCAGGGTGCCTTTGTTGTCGGTGTCGAAGAGGTCTGCCTGGGGGTTTGTTGCGGCGGAGGTGTCGAGTCGGACGATCGCCATGACGCCGTTGGGTTCTTCAAGCTCGAACACGACGCCGGCGGTGGTTGGTTCTGCCTTGTTGGTGATGGGGTCGGGCACGGCGGCGGGCAGTTCGATCGAGCGGACCGAGGTCGGGGCGCCATCGATGAGTAGTTCGGCGTCGACTCTTCGGTTGATGGAGTCTGTTGATTGAACGCCGACATAGATCGAGAGCTTGCGTGGGTTGTTGTAATCGCGTTCGGCGCGGAGCGCGACGAGCCCGATGTTGACCGCGTTGGCGGTGCCCATCGCGTGGTATTCGAAGGTTGGGAAGTCGTCTTCGTTGTCTGCGCGGACGACTTCGGCGTCGGGGATCTGTCCGTCGCTGAAGAGGTGGAAGATGAAGGTGTCGCCGCCCTTGATGCCTTCGAGCTCGATCGGATCCTCGGTGCCATCTGCGCCAGCGTCGTTGACATAGCGGTTTGGGCGTTGGGCTTGGGCGAGGCGGAAGGCTTCGTTGAGAGATGACGGGGCATCGGTCTGCTCGATCGCGTTGATGGCGTTGAGCAGCGTGGTCTGGTCCGCGGTCATGGTGGTGAAGATCTCTGCGTTGGTGTCAAACGCGATGACCATCGCTTCGTCGGATGAGTCCTCGGAATCAAAGAGCCCGGGGGCGCGCATGGATTCGACGAGGAGGATGGCTTCGGCTTTGGCTTGTTCGAGGCGTGTCTTTGAGCCGAGCGATTCGGTGCCGTCGACTGATCGCATCGACGCGGAGCGGTCGATGAGGATGACGAGTTTTTGCCCGCCGATGGATGCGGTGGACGAGCGCGGCTGGGCGAGCCCGACGAGGATCAGTCCGAGGATGATGAGTTGGAGAAACAGCAGCAGGTTTTTGCGGAGCTTCTGGAAGGGGGCGTTGGCTTGGAGGTCTTGGATGGCCTTCTTCCAGAGGAGGGTGGTCGAGACCTCTTTGGTCTGGCGGCGGAGCTTGAGGAAGTAGAGGATGATGAGCGCAGGGACCGCGATGGCGGCGGCAATCAACGCGAGTGTTGGGGTGGCCCAGATCATCGCAGCAACCCCCGTTTGCGCATATAGTCGAGGAGGAGGGTGTCGATGGGGGTGTCGGTTTGGACGGTGAGTGCGGTGATTTCTCTTCGGGCGCAGTATTCGCGGAGGCCGTTGCAGTAGGCGGCGAGGTTTTGCTTGTATTTTTTGAGCAGGGGCGCGGAGATTGTTACTTCGGCTTGGTCGCCGTCCTCGATGTCGCGGAGCATGAGGTCGCCGGCGATGTCGGGCTCGACTTCTTGTGGCGAGAGGACCTGGATGGCGAAGACATCGTACCCGCGCCCGACGAGCAGGCGGAGCCCGGTTTCGTAGCCTTCTTTCATGAAGAAGTCGGAGAGGACGATCATCACGCCCTTGCCGCGGCGGGTCATGGCGATGCGTTTGGCGGCGGCGGTGAAGTCGGTCTCGCGTTCTGGTTCGAGGGCGCAGATGAATCTTGAGAGGTCGTGCGTTCGGCGTCGCCCGCGGAGATCGCGGATGGTGCCGGCGATGGATTTTTCGCCGCCTACGACGAGGTCTTCGTCGCGCATACCTACGGCGGTGACGGCGACGCGGTTGAGGTTGACGAGCCCGATGTAGCCCATGGCCATGGCAACTTGCTGCATGTAGAGGAACTTGTTTGGGGTGCCGCAGTCGGATGATGCGGAGGCGTCGATGACGATGTGCAGCGAGAGGTCTTCTTCTTCCATGAAGAGTTTCATGAAGAAATGGTCGAGGCGTGCGTAGATGTTCCAGTCGATGTGGCGGAGGTCATCGCCGGTGGAGTATGGGCGGTGGTCTGCGAACTCGACGGATTCGCCGCGTTTTTTAGATCTGCGTTCGCCTTTGAGCTTGCCTGCGAAGATTTTTTTCGACGAGACATCAAGCTGCGAGATGCGCGCGATGAGGTCGGAAGAGAGGAGCTCTTCCATGGAGGTTGGGCGGGATGGGTTTTCTGATCGGAGCATCAGGAGTTCAGCCCTGCCATTGCTGTGGGTTGTGTTGGGGTGAGTTTCATGATTTCGGCGACCAGTGCATCGGCGTCTACGCGGTCGGCTTCGGCTTCGAAGTTGAGCAGGACGCGGTGGCGTAGGCAGGACATCGCGACATCTTGGATGTCTTGGTAGCTGACATGGAATCGCCCGGCGGTCAGTGCGCGGACCTTGCCGGCGAGGATCAACGCCTGGGCACCACGGGGGGAGACGCCGCAGCGGACATAGCGGTTGGTTGGTCCGTTGGGGCCGCCGGCGGCGGTGTCGGTTTCTGGGTGGGTTGCGAGGACCAGTCTTGCGGCGTACTGCTTGACATGCGGAGCGACAACGACCGAGCGGACGAGCTGTTGCATCTCGAGGATGCGTTCTCCTGAGACGATTGGGCTGGCGACGGGGTTGTCTGCGCCGGTGGTGCGGTCGATGATTTCCATGAGGTCTTCGAGTTGGGCGTAGCCGACATCAACCTTGAGGAGGAAGCGGTCCATCTGGGCTTCGGGGAGGGGGTAGGTGCCTTCTTGTTCGATGGGGTTCTGGGTGGCGAGGACCAAGAACGGTTCGTTGAGCGTGTAGGTTTTTCCTGCGACGGTGACGGAGTGTTCTTGCATGGCTTCGAGCAACGCGGATTGGGTCTTTGGCGTTGCGCGGTTGATCTCGTCGGCAAGGACGACTTGTGCGAAGATCGGGCCTTGTTGGAACTCGAATGATCGTTTGCCGGTGTCGGGATCTTCGGAGACGATGTTGGTGCCGATGACATCTGCGGGCATCAGGTCGGGAGTGAACTGGATGCGGTTGAATGGCAGCGAGAGGGTGGTTGCGAGTGTGCGGACGAGGAGCGTTTTTCCGAGCCCGGGGACACCTTCGAGGAGCACATTGCCGCCGGCGAAGAGGCAGACGAGCACGCCGTCAACGACGGGTTGCTGCCCGACCATGACCTTGCCGATCTCGTTGCGGAGTTGGGTGAAGGTTTCGCGGAAGGCTTCGCATTCTGCGCGGACTTCTTGCGGGGTGTCGATGTTGTCGTTTGGTGTTGCCATTTTGAGCTCCTTGCTGCGCCACGCGGCGCAGCGGTTCCTGATTACAGTTCTTTCATATCATCCTTCGCGCGTTGCTTGGCGGCGCGGAGCGCGGAGAGCGCATCGATGGGTTTTTCGTCTTCTTTGATCGCCCGCTTGGGCTTGGCGAGTGGTGAATCTGATTCGGTTTCACCCTTGAGTGCGATGGGTACATCTGCTGCGGGTGCGTCGGGGGCTGCTTCAAACTTGCGGTTCTTGCGGGCGCGGGATTCATCGTCGCCGGTGCGTGATCGCGCTTTGGTCCGCGCCAGGCGCATGGCGTCTGCGGCACCGGTTGATTTATCTTGTTCTCGTCGTGCGGAGCGTCGGACTGATGCGAGGATCGCCGCCGGGCTGATCCGCACGCGGCGGACCGCGACATCGAGCAAGAAGATGGCGATGCCGATCATCGCAAAGGCGAGCCAGACGGGGGTGAGGGTGATTGGTTTGCTCAGCCCGTCTCTTCTCCACAGGTCGGAGGCGGATGCGTCGGAGGTGAGGACGGTGCCGCCGGTCATTGAGGCGACCTGGCGGAGGAGCGGGGTGTTGGTTTTCAGCGAGCGGAACTCGCTGGAGAACGGGCGGGTGACGGCGGCTTGGGCGCTGCCTTCGAGCACATTGCCTTCTTTGCCGGGTGCTCGGTACTGCATGTTGACCACATACGCGCCGGCGTTTGCGGAATCGAAATCGCCCTCGTACCTGCCCGGGCCGACCTGTTTGACTTCAACGATCTGGCCCTTGCCGTCGGGTGTTGCGACGCGTGCGCGGAAGTTGGCGAACTCGAGTCGTTGGCCGTCGGGGGTGAAGGCTTCGACGATGACGCGGGTGCGTTCGCCGAAGTGTTCGGTGTTGACGCGGAGGGTTGCGCTGCCGCCGGGGCGCATTGCCCAGCGGATGTGCTGCTCCCAGAACTGGTTGAACCCGTCCCAGGCGACCCATGACGGTGCCCATCGGGTTGTTGCATCTGAGGTAAAGGTGATGACCTTGCCGAGCCCGTATTGCCATTGGGCGGCGATGGGGTCGTTCTCTTTGCCTCGCAGGGTGACCAGCGCGAGTCCTTCGCGTTCGGCGGCGACGACATAGCCTTTGATGTTTGGGACACCTGAGATTCCACGCATGGTTTCGGTGGGCACACCGGTCATGGCGGGGCTGAATGGTTCGCCTTCCCAGATCAATGCTCGGCGGATGGTTTGGGCTTCTTTGACGAAGATCTGTGGCAGGGTGGCGAGGGCGTTGTTGGAGACATTGTAAAACTTGCCGCCGGTGGTCCTCGCCATTGTGCGCAGCGTGTTGGTATCACCCGGTGAGTGCGGGTTGACACCCACGGCGGAGATGGTGATCCCTGCTTGCTTGAACTCGCGGAGGAGATTGCGTGAGAGCGATGGGTCGCCATCGGAGATCACGATGCAGTGCTTTTGTCCTGCGCTCGAGTTTTTCAGACCCTGCAAGGCGAGTTGCAGCGAAGGATCGAAGCTGGGCATGTCGCCGAACTGGAGGTTCTGGATGGACTGGCGGACCGCGGAGCGGTCGCCGACAGGCGAGATGGGGTAGACCCAGTCGGTGCCGCTGAAGCCTTGGTATTCGACAATCCCGACAAGATCGAGGCGTGAGAGCGCATCGACAGCGGCGTTGCAGATCTGCTTGCCGTAGAAGACGCCCTTGGGGATTTCGACCGAGTGGATAACGAGGACGAGCGCGCCGCGGGGCATCTGTCGTTTTTGTGGGGGGTCGAGCCTGATCGGGAGTGCGTCGGCGAGTGGTGAGCCGATCCAACCGCCCGCGCCGAACGATTCTGGGCCGCCGACCATGACGAGCCCGCCTCCGGATTCGTGGACATACTGGCGGAGCATTTCTTGCTGGGTGCTTGAGAAGGAGAATGCGGATTCGTTGACCAGCACGACCGCTTCGTAGCTGACCAGTTCGGGCAGGTTTGAGGGGAGTTGTGCGGCGGTGATTCGTTCGGCCTTGATGTCTGCGTTGGCCATGGTTGCGAGAAGGTCTGCGGAGTCTTCCTCGCTCTCGGAGACGACGAGCACGATGCCTTCGTCGCCGGCGAAGGAGATGGCCATGCCGGTGTTGTTTTCGCGGATTGAATCGCCGATGGTTGCGCCGGCGGCGCCTTGGTCATCGAGCACGGCGAGCGGTTCGAATACGGCGTTGTAGAGCTGCGGGCCGCGGCGGAGGACGGGGACCGGAACATTGAAAACATTCTGCCCTTTGGAAAGCTCGACGATTTTACCGATCTCGTTTTCGTCTGCGTTCAGATCGATCGGCACGCCACTGAGTGAGAGCAGTATCCGCCCCGCTGCGGGTTTGATGGCGGTGATCACGACCTTGACGGTTGTGGTGTCGCCGACACGGACATTGGAGGGTGCCTGCACCGAATCGACGATGACTTCTTCTGTGTAGTCAAACTCGACGGCGAGCACATCGATAGGGATGCCGACGGCCCGTGCTGCTTGGGCGGCGCGGAGGACTGAGCCATCGGTTTCGTTGGCGTCGGTGATCAGGACGATCCGGTTTGATGATTCTTTGGATGCTGTTGCGATGGCGAGGTTGACGGCTTCGGCGAGGTTGGTGCCCTCGGTGCCTCCGATGAACTGTCGATCGACTGATCGGGTGTGCGTGGAGGGTGTTGACTGGATGTAGGCGCCCTCTGCGGCGGTGATCACGCCGAGCAGGTCGTCGCTCTGTCGAGAGCCTTCTTGTGCGCGGTTGATGTATTGATCGATCTGGATCTGCGAGGCGACGGGGATTGAGCGGGATGCATCGACGATGAGCATGACGCCGACCGCGTCCTTTGATTTGCGATACACGGGATACGCCATCGCGCCGACGATCATGGAGATGGCGAGGATGCGGATGATCAGGGCGGACCATCGCGACGACATCCCCAGCCCGGCGAGGCTCTTGCGTGCAATCAGCACGCTGAGCACACCAAGAATCACAATCAGGATCAGCATCACGGGGCGATTGAACTGGATCGGCCCGACGACGAGCGATCCGAGTGTGCTCATCGGCGGGGTCATGGATGACCCCCGATCGCGAGTTGCTGCTCGGCGTTGATGCCCGCAGCGCGGAACATCTGCAGCCGGTTGTTTCCGGAATCAAGAATCACGACCCGCCCGTTGATCACGCTGCAGCTCCAGGGTGTTGCGAGCTCGCCGTCTCCGCGTCCGGGCGTTCCGAATGAGTCGAGTTGTTCTGCGGTTTCGAGGTTGATCCTGCGAACAACACACCCGCCGAACTCGGTGATCAGGGCGGTTGAGTCGTCCAGGATGGTGACGCCGT
Source organism: Phycisphaerales bacterium (assembly GCA_029260265.1). Lineage (GTDB taxonomy): Bacteria > Planctomycetota > Phycisphaerae > Phycisphaerales > UBA1924 > UBA1924. The sequence goes on along the minus strand of JAJDDO010000024.1, from coordinate 136,145 downwards.
AGGGGAAGCGCATGGGTTCGGAATCTTGGTCGAGGACGGGGCCGATCCAACTGATCAACTCGCCATCGAGCGTGAATCGCCCAATCCGATGATGACTCGAATCGGTCAGGACGAGCTCGGATTCGCCGGCAAGATTGGTTCTGAGCACGATGGACTGCGGGCGGCTGAGCGCATCGGGTGCTTCGGAGCCGTCGACGGTTTCGCTGGCGATGCCGATGGCCCGATCCCACACAATGATGGGCTTGGTCTTGGTTGATTCATTGCGGAAGACGCTGACGCGGTCGTTGCCGCCGTACTCGGATATGTAGAGCTCTTCGACGGCTCCGTGATGATTTGTTCGAGCCGCGATATCAGTTGGATAGATGAACTCTCCGGGGCTTTGTCCGTAGGTGCCGAAGGCGAAGATCGGCGATGTTGGTCCGGGCTCATCGTCCATCGGAAGGGGCAGGGCGTAGACGAGCACGCGGTGCTCGTGCGTGTCGGCGACATACACCGCTGGTTGCGATGGATCGATAATCGAGGGTGCAACCGTGAGCCCGGTGGGCATGCCCTGGTCCCATTCGGGCACCTTGATGGCGCCGACGACCTGCCCGGATGCCAGATCCATCATCTGCAGGCGTGCGGTTTTATCGACGATCACCGCGTAGTGATTGCCCTCGTATTCAAAGACATCCATCCCGCGTGGGTAGACGAACTGCCCGAGGTGGGTGCCGGTCTCGCCGAGGACGGTGGCGTTGGTCAGCCTTCCGGATTCATCGGTTGATCTTTGGGTGCATCCTGCGGATGATGTCATCAGCCATGCCGCCAGCGCGGCACCGATGATGTACGCAATGCGTTGAACATGATTTTGATGCCCCACTGACATGAACCCGATCATAGATATATCTACATGCTCGGGTGCGTCGTGGTTGCTTATTGTTCAATCAATCCTTGGGTTGCTTTTGCGGATCAAGCCGGTGGCGAGGGTGCCGACGAGCACCCCGATTCCCAGCATATTGATTCCTGCAGCCGAGAGCCGTTCGAGGCGGGTGAAATGCAGATCGGAGAGCATCTGCTGGGCGAGGTTGCTCATGCCGGGCGGTCGGACCATCACGGAGGCTTCGATTTCATAGAGCGCAACAAGCCCCGCGGCGACCGAACACCCGAGCATGGGCATCCAGGATCCTCTGAGCACCGTGGACCACCAATCTGTTGGGCCGACGGAGCCTTCGAGCCATCGCATCGCCCGTCGGGACCCTGGTTCACTGGCTGCGATCACGCCGCCGACGACGGCGCCGATGCAGCAGGTGCGCATACAAATCGCGAGCACCACCGCAAGATGCCCTTTTACCGGCGACTGGGCGACCGCGGCCCCGATCAACACGCCGGGGAATAGGCCGAGCACAAAGAGCAAGAACAGGCTTGTTTTTCCGATTCTTCGCACCATTGATGATGGATGGCCGATCGCGAAGCACACCAGCGCTGCGACAACGATCGCGGCCAGCCCGGCCAACCCGGCGACCGCGCCGGAAGATCGCAGCCCCTCGGCGGAGATGCGCCAGAACTGCACGATTGATTTGGGATCCTTGATCGACCAGAGCATGGCTGCCATCGGGACCCCCACCGCGAGCACCCAGATCACCCACGCCAGGATCTGGATTCGCTTGGGCGGTGGGCTTGGGGCGACGGACTCCGAGATCGTCATGGAACTGCTCTGGTCGATGGCGCCGATGGTCCGGGTGACCATCCACGCGCCGATGCAGGCGGCGAGTATCATCGGGATTGATCCGATCCAGACCATCGCCCATTGGTCGGGGGCGCGTTGGGCGAGTTCTCGCCAGAGCACGATCGACCAGGTCTCAAACTGGGCGAGGTGCATCGGGACCGCCGAGCCGAGAAAGAGCACCACGAGAATCACCCAGACCCGGAGCAGCAAGCCCTTCTGGGCACCGATCCAGAGCCTGAGTTTGCCGATCACGCCCAGGGGTTCGAGCCTGAGCTGCAACCCTAATGCGCCGGATTGGTCTGTACGCCCAAAGGCGAGCAGCACCGCGCCAATGGGCAAAGCCCAGAGCGCAAGTCCTAGTGCTGAAAGCAGATACCCGGCCCAGATCGGCGCCCAACGATGCCCGGATGCGGCCATCTCGATGAGCCGATCACCGATCATGGTCTCTGGCGAGCGGATGAGATTGAACGCGAGGTAGACGAGAACGCTGGGCATCCAGATGGGCGCGATCAGCAGAGCCGACGCTCGGGTGTTCTTGGAGCCAAGCACCACGGACAGGGGTAATCCGAACAGCATCGCCATCGCGGCGATCAACCCGGCAATCGCAACTGATCGCAGAAGGATCCATGCTCTGGTTGCGTTTATCCATGCGGTGAAGTCGTCGGCGTTGGCCGATCCGATTGAATCAATGATCGCGAATGCAATCGGCAGGCACAACACCAGGACGAGCCCGATGAGCAGCGCAATCATGACGGCTGCACCGATCTGTTTGTTTGTGTTCTGGCTGGGCATCGATCAATCGTACTCCGTCATGTTCGTGAAAGATCGAACCATTATCTCGCCCGTTCGCACAAACCCGGCGTTGAGGGTATCATTAGTGAAGCGCGTGACATGACCCATTGTGGGAGCACGCGTACACAGTCTCGTGGAACCAATGCCTGGCATCTATCCAATGCCAATAGACCAAACTATACCATGATCGATATCCGCAAACTCAAAGAACTTGTCCGGCTCATGGTCGAGAACGAACTCACCGAGCTCGATCTGCACGACCAGACCGAAACCGTCTCTATCAAACGAGGCAACGACGCCGGCACTGTGGTGAATCACCAGCCGGTCATCTATCAAGGCGGCGCCCCTGTCGGCGCGGGAGCCGCACCGGCGTCTGCTGCATCTGCGGCTGCACCGGCTGCGCCTGCGGCGATTCCCGCCGCACCGGTTGATGACGGGCTTGTCGCGATCGAATCGCCGATGGTCGGTACCTTCTATATGAAGCCCAATCCGGAGTCTGAAAACTTCACATCTGTTGGTGCGTCTATTGGCCCGGATTCGGTGGTCTGTATTGTGGAAGCGATGAAGGTCTTTAACGAGATCAAGGCCGAGACAAGCGGGACCATTGCCAAGATCTGCGTGAAGGACGGCGATTCCGTCGAGTTCGGGCAGAAGCTTTTTCTGGTCAAACCAAGCTAACAAACCATCGCCGATCGGCGTTGAAGATGAGAGATTCCTTATGTTCAAGCGCGTGTTGATTGCCAACCGTGGAGAGATCGCCCAGCGGATTATGCGTGCATGCCGCGAGTTGGATATTGAGACCGTCTGCGTGTATTCCACCGCTGACAAGGATGCTCCGTATCTGCAGGACGCGGACGAGGCGATCTGTATCGGCCCGGGGCCATCGAAGGATTCGTACCTAAATATCTCTCGGATTATTTCGGCTGCAGAGATCACCGATGTCGACGCGATCCATCCTGGTTACGGGTTCCTTGCGGAGAGGGCTGATTTTTCGGAGATCTGCCGCGAGTGCAAAATCGAGTTCATTGGCCCTTCGCCCGAAGCGATGGGCAAGCTGGGCGACAAGATCGAAGCCAAACGCTACGCACGCGCCGCCAAGGTGCCCGTGTTCCCCGGAACCGAGGGCGAGATTGAAGAGCTCGAAGAGGCGGTCGAAGTCGCGGCGGAGATCGGGTATCCCGTGATCATCAAGGCATCGGCCGGCGGCGGCGGGCGTGGGATGCGGATCTGCCGCAACGAGGCGTCGCTTCGCACCAATGTTGCCAAGGCATCGCAAGAGGCACTGGCGGCATTTGGGAATGGCGGGGTCTTTGTGGAGAAGTTCCTCGAGCACGCGCGCCATGTCGAGGTTCAGGTTCTTGGTGACAAGCACGGCAACGCGATTCATCTCTGGGAGCGGGATTGTTCGATGCAACGCCGGCACCAGAAAATTATCGAAGAGGCCCCGGGACCGGGGATCGATCGCAAGAAGATCGAGAAGGTCTGCGAAGCGGCGGCCAAGCTCGTGAAGAGCGCGGAGTATTCAGGGGCCGCGACGGTCGAGTTTCTGATGGACGAGGAACAGAACTTTTACATGCTTGAGGTCAACACCCGCGTGCAGGTCGAGCACCCGATCACGGAGATGATCACGGGCGTTGATATCGTCAAGATGTCGATCATGGTTGCGGCGGGCGAGAAGATTCCGTACAAGCAGAAGGATGTTAAGGTCACGGGTCACGCGATCGAGTGCCGCATCAACGCCGAGGATCACACCAAAGATTTCCGCCCATCGGCGGGATTGATCGAGACCTACCGCGCCCCCGGGGGGCTTGGCGTGCGGATTGATTCGCATGTGTGTGCGGGGTACCGGGTGCCGCCCAACTATGACTCGATGATCGGCAAGCTGATCGTGCACGCGGAGACGCGTAAGGCGGCGATTACTCGCGCCTCACGGGCGCTGCACGAGTTTAAGGTCGGGCCGATCAACACGACGATTCCGCTGCACGCGGAGTTGATGCAGAACTCTGATTTTAAAGAGGGCGGCGTCGATATTCACTACCTTGAGCGGCTGCTTAAGGGATAGGTTTCAAGCGATGCGGAGCTCGGTTTACTCCGGGCTCTCATTCTTCATCGGGAGCAACCCGACGCCTTGACCATTTTCGTCGATCAAGACAAATGCGGGGCGGTTGTTGATTTGCCCGAACCCATCGATGCGGAGCGTCCCGCTTGATTGCGAATCGTCTTCTATCAATCGCCATCCGGGCGGAACCTCGAATGATGCCGAAGCAGTGGACGGACCCGCGTGACCCATCAGCGAGAAGACGAGCCCGATCCCGAGCATGATCGAGCAGAACTTCCAGTAGTTGGCTGCATTCTGATTCGACTCGGCAATCGTGTGTGCTTCTGGCATGGTGCTCTCCTGCGGGTGGTCCGCGAGAGCACAGATCGACCGGTGAGTATGGGCGTTTGAGCCAAACTGATGAGAACACGAAAAAGGCACCCGGAATGGCGGGTGCCTGAGGGGTTTGTGTTTTTATCGATGATTATCGGCGGCGGCGACCGGCGATCAAGCCGCCAAGACCGAGCAGCGAGAGAGCACCCGGGGTTGGCACCGCTGGTGCCCAAGTGTCCAGATCCACAAACTGGCCGGTCACCAGAGTAATCCGGACTGTCCCAGTCATCGCGTAATCAGTCGCGTCGGTGCGAGCGAGGAAGTGCTTTGATTCATCCGGGAAACCAACGGCCGGGCTCTCGAAGTTGTACCCGATCGAATCACCATCTGCGGTGCGGAAGGCACTGTTCGGGCCGATATCGCCGAGCGAATCTGGGCGGTATTCAACACCAACCGACCATGCTTGGTATCCGTTGACGACAACGGAAGCTACTTGGCCAGACAGGTCTTCAACATCGCGGATCTGCCAATAAAAATCAACGGTTCCTGTGTCGTTTCTGATTACCACGCGCGACTTGAAGTTCGCCTCGAAGAAGTTCCCTGCAGCATCACCAATCACAAAGTCCTCTGAAAAATCGCCACCTGCGGGTATTCCCCCGACAAGCGAGTTGTCTTCTGCAGAGGTAATCCCAAACAGATCGGCTGACTCACCGGCGTTCAGGTTCGTAATCGCACCCAGCGAACTCTGTGCACACAGTGCGGCAACAGCAAGGCCCAAGCAATAGTTTACATTCTTCATTGGTTTTTCCCCCTCAAACAGGACTGGTTCTCTTGCAGTTCCATGAACCGCGAAGTCTGTTTAGTATGAACTCATTTTTCATAAAAACCAGAAAACGCGCGCCGAATCTAGATTCGCATTGCCATAAAACTATGCAGCATACTGGCTTAGCGAACTCAGACTTGTTTTGATTCGTACGCTTCAAAATCAAAAATCGGGAACTTGTGACAAGGTATGCGCGCATTCAAAAAAGCATAAACCCCGCTGTCACGGGGTTTGTGCTTTGCCTGTCTTGGCAGAGAGAGAAAGAGAGATTGTGATCGCCGGGGGTCAGTCTTTCCGGCGTGTGTTCGTTTCGGTGTCGGCCAGTGTGGTCAACACCTCAAAGTACATCACGCCCGAGAATATGCCAGTGAATGGCCCGATATTTTTTCATTTTCTCGATTTTTGCCCATAAGAACGCGGTTTTTGGCGTGAATAATCCGTGCAATTCTGAGCATGGACGCATATTGTTCCCTCGCAGCGCATCGCTGTCTGAGGAGCTTTGATATGACCACCGCGACCGCATCCGACCTGGCCATCAACGGCGGAACCCCCGTATTCGAATCCAATGTTCCGTTTATGGCTGTCGGGTTGACCGAGAAGGACATTGACGCGGCGACGGAGGTGCTCAAGTCGGGCATGCTTCGTGCAGCCTCCAAGTGTGCTGCCCTCGAAGAAGAGTTTGCCAAGCAGTCCGATGCCAAGCTCGGGCTGACCTGTGCCAATGGCACCTGCGCGCTTCAGCTCGCGTATGGGGCGTTGCTTGAGCCGGGCGACGAGGTCATCACGCCCGCGTGGACTTTTATCGCGACGGTTTCGATGCTTGTTGCGGCGCAGGCGAAGGTTGTCTTCTGTGATGTGCTCGAAGATTCGTACCAGGCCGACCCGGCGGACATCGAGCGGTTGATCACGCCGAAGACCAAGGCCATCGCCGTAACCCACCTGTATGGCATCCCCGTTGACATCGACGCGATCGAAGCGATCGCCAAGAAGCACAACCTCAAGGTGATCTATGACAGCGCTCAGGCGCACCTCGCGGAATACAACGGCAAGGGCATCGGCGCGTTCGGCGATGCGTGCACCTACTCGTTCTACGCCACCAAGAACCTCGGCACCGGCGAGGGCGGGATGGTTACCGTCAATGACGAAAAACTTGCAACGGAGATGGGCTTCCTGCGTTCGCACGGCGAGACGGGCAAGTACCTCCACGAATCCATCGGGTTCAACTACCGCATGAACGACATCACCGGCGCGATCGGGCTGAGCAAGCTTGAAACCCTTGGCGACGAGACCAACCGCCGGCGCGCGGTCGCCGATATCTATGCAAGCCGCATCGATGCGATCGAGGGCGTGCTTCGACCGGTCCCGACCAAGGGATCCAACCCTGCGTGGCACCTGTACACCTGCCGCGCTGAGTTGGAGAAGCTGAGTTGCACCCGCGATGAGTTCTGTGCGGCGCTCAATAAGGAAGGCGTGCCGACCGCGGTGCATTACCCCAAGCCGCTCACCGAGCAGCCCGTGTTCGCCGAGATCGCCAAGAACTCTGATCATCCCAAGGTCGCCAAGAAGCTGAGCACCTGCGTGTTCTGCATCCCGATCCACCAGAACCTCAGCGACGAGCAGGCCAACGGCGTGTGCGATGCCATCGCCAAGGTCGCTGACGCGTTCCGGAAGTAACTCCACTTCACCAACCGATTCTCATCGAGCCGCGACCGTGAGGGAGCGGTTTTTTTATTGTCCCACAATCCTCGCCAGCACGGCTTCGGTCCCGGGCCCTGCGCGGAGCACCGCGTCGGGTGTGCACGCGGCGGGGATCAAAATAGTCTGGCCGGCCTCGACCATCACCTCTTCGAACGCGTTTGATTCGCTCGCGATCGACGCACCCATCGTCCTTGGAAACATCACCACGATCGGGGAGTCGCCATCGCCGCCCAGCGGCTCGCTGTGGCAGCTCGCGCTGATGACCTCGATCGTATAAAACTTGGTTTTGGCAACCTGAGTCCGCACCGCCCCCATCTTGGGAGGTCCGCCCATCGGATCGCCGTGCGCGCTGAGCCCGAGATCCGCACCAATCGGTGGCGGTTGATCTTCAAAGCTGGCGCACGCCAGGGCCTGCTCGATATGCAGCTCACGCCCGGCGCGGCCGTATTCCTTTGCCCAGTCGTACACGCGGAAGGTCGTATCGCTTGGCGTTTGCACCTCGGCCACCACCACGCCCGCGCCGAGCGCATGCACGGTGCCACTCTCGAGTGTCCAGCACTCGCCGGGAACGGCGGGGAATGTGCGCATGATCTCAGGGACGGTGCCCTCTGCGATCGCTGTTTGCAGATCGTTCGTGGCGGTGCCTTCGTTGAACCCCGCATAAATGACCGCACCCGGCTCGGCGTGGAGGATGTACCAGCTCTCGGTCTTGAGGTGAGCATCCGGGTGTGTTTCTGCGTAGGCAACCGAAGGGTGCACCTGGATGCTGAGGTGCTCGCGGGCATCGAGGTACTTGACCAGCAGCGGGAATCCGCTGCCGATTGACTGTGATTTGCCAAGCATTCCGTTACCCCACGCATCCATCGCATCGTGGATCGTGTTGCCCGCCATCGGGCCATTGGCGATCACCGAATGCGCCGGCTCACCCCCACCACCGGTTGCGCTGGTCGAATCGAGGTCGGCCAGCTCCCAGCTCTCGCCGATTGTTTTGCCGGTTGTCATCGGTTTGCCGAACTGAGACAGCGTGTCGCCGCCCCAGACCTTGGATTTGAGGATCGGGTCGAGCACAACCGGGTAGGGCTTGTCATCATTCATGTATAGTTTTAGCGTCCATCGGTGCCCGAGTCAGCGGGGTTTGCGTTGGCGGCGTGCACAATCGCCTTGTGCATCTCGCCGATCTGGATCTCATCGCGGAGATCAAACACCGTTGAGATACGCCGGCGTCCACGCCCGGGCTTTGCGGAGACTTCTCTGGCGAGCAATCCAAGATCCAACGCGATCAGGTCATCGACTCGGGCGATTGCGTGATGTGATCGAGCCGCCAAGAGCAGCTCGCTGATTTGCTCACGCTCTGCGGCCTCTTGGACCGCTGCGATCATCCTCAGCCCGCTTTCGCCCAGCACCCATACCCCGGCCCAGCCTTTGCGAACGCTGGGCGCGAAGACCATCGCGGTGAAACCGAGCAATCCGCGGGTGTGCAGTGCGCCCCGCGATCGCACTGTGTTGAGAGCATCAAGCAGCCGCTTGCTAGCTGCGGCCTGCTCGAACTCCATCTGTTGTGATGCGTGTTCGATTGATCGTTGGCATCGTGTGATTCCTGCATCAACGCCGTGGTTGATGAGCAGCCTGGAATCATCGAATCTTGCCCGCATCGATTTAATCGGCTCGGACCCATCGCATGGCGCGGGGCACTTGCCCATATCTTTGTAAGCGCACGCGGTGCCGTTGGGCGCTTGGGCTAGTTCCTTTGGATACCGGCACAGCGAGAACCCATCGTCGAGCGCGGCGCAGATCGTTTCCGCATCACCCTTGCGTGAGAATGGACCGATGCATCTGTGTTGGGTGTTTGTGTCGAGACTGATCAACTCGGCGGAATCGGTCACCGTCCACCGGACTGGGTCATTGTGCGGGCAGAGGAAGTAGACCATCGCCTGTTCGGCGAGTTGGGCGTATAGCCTGCCGAGTTCGGTCTTTGGGCTTGAATCCAACTTGGCGAGGCGTGAGAGCGTCCAGCGGGTTTCGAGCCCGATCCCGGATTTGTATCCTCGGACCGAGTGGGCGACATCACGCAGATCGACCTTGGTGTTTCGCGGGCGGTGCTCGGTGGCGAGCCTATCTCCGACGAATGAGCGCATGTCCGAGGTCGAGCAGATCAGCACGCTGCGCTCGTCATCGCTGCGGAACACGATGACCCCGGGCGATGCGGGGAAAAAAGAAGATGCGCCCGAGGGCGCATCTTGGTTGATTTCAACTTCGATATACGGAGCGTGCAGCGTGTGCATTGCGATCGGGCTACTTTGAGATCTTCATGCCTGTGATGACCGCCTCGAAGCAGAGGTTCCCATCGACCACGCCCTGGATCTCGCTGGTGAACCGGCGTTTGGACATTTTGATTCCCTTGCACAGCAGGAGCAGGTCATCGCCCACGGTCACCGATCGGCGGAACACCGCATTCTCGATTCGCAGGAAGGCGGCGGTGGAGACTGAGCCGTTCCGCTCATTGAAGAGGTAGCACGAGAGCTGGGCGCCCGCTTCGATCATCAGCACACCGGGGAGCATCGGCTGACCGGGGAAATGCCCCCGGACCCAGAACTCATCATCGCGGACATGCTTGATCGCGACGCCCGAGCTCTGGTCTTCGCTGGTCCAGATCACCCGATCAAGCAGCGCCATTTCATGGCGATGCGGGATCATCTCAAAGATCTTCTCTTGGGATGCGTAGGTTGCATCCAGATCGATCGCGCTGAGATCAAGAGCGAACGAGCGATCTGCGTCTGCGGTCTCTGGTGTGGATGAATCTTCGGTTGTGCTTGGCGCAGCGGACATAGCAAGACTCCAATGCTTCTACCAATCGTTGAGTTTGATCAGTCCCGCGATCCGAGCATCTCTTTGCGGATTTCTTGCGCGACATTTTTTACATCTTGCATGGTCTTGCGGACGCGAGTGCCTGCGGCTTTGTTTCCGCCCTTGGCTTTGTTGTAATCTTCGCGGCATGATTCGACCAACTGCTGCATCTTTTCGAGCAAATCCATTGCGTACCTCTTTCAAAGAAAACACCGACTGAATCGGCTATGGGTTCTTTCTGATGGCTATGGGGATCCACCCCCGTAGCAACTCGGCTGTATTCTACCCGATTACCGCGGGCAAAAGCCGATCTAAGACCTCTATTGCCCCATTCAGGTACGACGGATCGCCTTCTGTTCGTAAAAAGGCCGGTGATGAGGCCGCCATCAGCACCCGGCGGACATCTGCGAGGGCCATATCTTGGTCATCAACGGGGAGCCCGATGGCCTGGCGGGTCGATGCGAGTGTCCCTAACGGATCCATTCCAAACAGTTTTTCTTCTTGTCCCCAGTGGAGGCGCTCGAGGTACAGCGCATCCTCGATCCAGCACCCCGGACCGACCATTGCGAGGTCGATCAGCACGCACCGGCCACGGGAACCTTTCTCTGGATTAAGCCTGCGCATGACATTTTGTGCGTGCAGATCATGATGGCACCAGGTGTCCATCGGACGCCCACGCCAGCGTGCAACCAGGGCATCGAGATCCTGCTGGGTACGCTCGAGCAGGTGAATCCACCGATCTTCGTGGTCGATCTCGTGTCGGCGGACGGAGTTGAGCCCCTTTTCAATCAGGCCGGCCCAATCGTGGACCGTGTGCTCTTTGGACGCATCAACGACGGATTCTTCGAGGATGGCGGCCGACTGAAACTCTGCTGCGGTCTCGAAGAGTTCCCACAGAACACCCTCGTTGAGTTCTGAGGCGACGGGCGGATTGCGGAGCTTCTCGATGATCACCCACGCGAGGTCGTAGTCGCCCAGGTCGTACCCGGCTGCGAGCACGCGAGGTGTGGGCAGGGCGAGTGAATCGGGTGAGTCCCAATCGAGCGGATCCACCAATCCGAGGCGTTTGGTCCAGTGGTATTCACGATGCCCAACGGGCAGCTTGACCACGCATGGCACCTCGCGTCCATCGGGGAATGTCCATGTGGAGAAGCCTGTTCCTGCGCCGCCGTGTTGCCAGGTGGCGCGGAACCAGTTGATTTTCCCGAGCCGATGTCTGCAGGTGCTCTGCAGCAGAGGGGCCAATGAGTTTGCAAGCGTCTGTCCGTCGGGCATCTGAACCTTCCGAAGAAAAAACACACTTCAGCAGCCGATTCTATCAGCAATCCTCGCCCGAATCACGCGCCGCTTGCACGGATCGGCAAAGGGATTCGATCTGCATCGGTGTCAGTTGGTCGATCCGCTCGTCTGCGCTCACTCCATCGGGGTAGTGTGAGAATCCTGGGGCGAGTTTTTTCATGGCGGAAGATATTTTTTTTCTTCTGGACATAAAAAAGTGCTGCGTCAGATCTGCAAACACCGTCCACCATTGCCAATCGTCTCCCGCGATGGGTTTTTCGCTGCGTGTCCATCCGAACATCGCGCTGGTGACCTCTGGGCGAGGCCAGAAACAGCTTGGGGGGAGGGTGGCGATGTGCTCAACATCCCCGAGGCACTGGGCAATGACCCCTACGGTGCCGTAGATCTTTGATCCACAACCGGCGCCGAATCTTTGGGCGACTTCACGCTGAATTGTCGTGAATGCGCCGGTGCATTGTGGGTGCTTGGTCATCAGGGTGATCATGAGCGGTGTCGCCGCGTGGTAGGGCAGGTTGGCTACCAGCTTGAACTCCTCATCGGCGAGCACCCGCACCGCATCCACATTGAGCGCTCGTTTGGTTGCCAGGCAATCGCCTTCGATAAGTGTGAACTGATTGGGAAACTTTGAGCCCAGTGTCTCTCGAAGCACTCCGGCGAGCCCGGAGTCGAGCTCGATCGCGACCACGCGGACCCCTCGATCAAGTAGGGCGACGGTCAATGCTCCGGTCCCCGGGCCGACCTCAAGCACGAGATCGGATTCCGTAACGCCTGATGCATCGATCAGTTTGTTGATCAGGTTGTGATCGAATAGAAAGTTCTGGCCCAATGCTTTCTTGGGTGCGTGCCCGGCGAGGTCGAGCAGTTCTTTGATTTCACTCAGTGTCTGCATTGGCTTTAGAGATCCCCCGCGAGCAAACGATCAATCGCCCGCGCGACTCCGTCATGGTGATTTGATTCGGTGACATACTTGGCGTGCTCTTTGACCGCGTCGATCGCGTTGCCCATCGCGATGCCGACACCCGCGGCTTCGATCATCGGGACATCGTTGACCTGGTCGCCGATCGCGGCAACGCGTGCGGGGTCGATCCCGCTTTGCTCAAGGTACCATGAGATGGCTGTCCATTTGTTGATGTTGTCTGCAAAGAGTTCCAGGATGTGCACAACCTCGCCGCCATGATCGTTCGGCATCACCGCGGGAAAATCATACATCCAGACCTTGGAGCCGAGCCGCTGCTTGATCGTGCGGGAGACCGGCCCTGAGATCGAGCCTTCTGCGCACATCCCGACGCGGACCGTGTGCTCGGGGTGCTCGTCGTGGTGCAGCTCGGGTACCGATCGGATATCGAGCTGGTGCTCATCGACCCACCAATCGGTGATTTTGTGCAGGGGGTGGTGATCGAGCGAATGGACCATCAGGTAATCGTACCCGATTTCGGCGGGGTCTTTCATGACCAACGCGGCGCTGCGGGCATCATGGAAGATCTCGATCGCTTCGTGGACGACCTCGGCGTCCATTGTGAAACGGTGCAGGGTCTTCTTTGAGCTTGGATCGGCAATGATCGAGCCGCCCGCGACGATGACGGGGTCTTGCTGTCCGATCGCATTGATCGCTTTGCTTGCTTCACGCAGCCCCCGCCCGGTGCAGACCAGCACGGTGATCCCTGCATCGCGGGCGCGTTGCACCGCAGCGATATTGGCATCGCTGACCCGTTCGTCTGGGCCGATGAGTGTACCATCGAGATCAATCGCAAGGACATCAACCGCGTTCATGCACACAGGGTATGCGTCATCATTTCACGCGGCAGATTGTTTCGGCCCCCGGGCCGAGCGTGATCGCGTTCTTGCCCTGCCTCTTGGACTCCATCGCGAGCTTGTCGGCGCGATCGAGCAATGAATCTGCGTCCGCACCATCCCAGGGGAATGAAGCGATCCCTCCTGAGACCGTCAGGGTTGAAGGCGCTTCGGTGCCGAGCTTGGGGAACTCGTGTTTGCAGATCTGCTGTTGGAAACGCATTGCGATGTCGTACACTGATTCCGGCGGGCGACTGGCGGGGTCTCTCGGGCCGTGCGGTTCGTAGAAGACGACCACGAACTCGTCGCCGCCCACCCGGCACACGCGATCGGACGGGCGGATCACGCTCTGCATGAGTTTGACGGTTTCAACGAGGATCTCATCGCCCGCGGCGTGCCCGAACCGATCGTTGTACTGCTTGAATCCGTCGATATCAAAGTAGAGCACAGTTAGCGGCTGACGAACGCGACGAGACTCGGCGATGGCGGCATCGAGGAACCGTGTGAAATAGCGGCGGTTCCAAGCCCCGGTCAATGAATCGGTGAATGCCGCGTCGCGCAGCTCGGTGTGCTGCGCTTCAAGGCGGAGCCACTTGCTCAGCCACAACGCGTGGCTGGCCAATGCACCGTTGCCCCAGCGTTCGTCATCACACACCAGCATCCCGACGAGCGCCCGCCCGAGCATCACCTTGCAGCCCTCCGCGTTCGCGCCTTGCACAAAGTCAATATCATCACGCCCGCAACGCGAGCGGATCAGCCCGATCGCGGGGGTGATAACTGGTTGGCCGGCGATCAACGCGTCGAGCACCGGCTGATCATCGTACGAAACGCCGGGCGGGTGGTGAACATCATCGCTGTGCCCGAGCGGGTTCATCGTGAGCGCGTGCTGATGAGGAAGCAGCTCGGTTTGCGTGAGCTCTTCTTGATCTACAGCGGGTTCTTCGCGCGGTGTGCTTACTCTGCTTGGTTGCTCTGGTTGGACGCTGGGTTCATTCGGTTCAACACTGACTGGGCGTGCGATCACGATCGGGCGTGGCTCGGCCCGGCGGACCAATGTGAGCACTTCGTCGCCCGGTGCGTGGGCTTTGACAACACCATCGCAGCTGTTGAACTCATCTTCGACGCAGAGCACACGGACGGACGGATCGACGAGCCGAAGCCCGCCGACGAATCCCGCGGCTTCGGTTTCATCAGCCAGCAACCCGCGTGCAACAACGACGGCTGCTAGGGTTGGCGAAGACGAATCGATCGGATCGCTCAACTCTCCGATGGCATCAAAGGTATCTCGCGCCCGGATCAGTTCGACCCCGGCAAACCGGCGTAATGATTGATCAAGCCCCGTTCGCCCGACGAGGACAATCCGCCAGCGTTCGCCCGGATTGGTCTGTCTATTGGATGTATCGGCTGCACTCATTGGCTTGTTTCCTCGGTGCTCATCATCGATCGTCTCGCTTTGGCATTTCCTGGGCCAACAATGCGTCGAGTTCATCCGCGTCGAGCACATCCTTGGCGTTCATCGGCGAACGCCGAGCGGGTGAGGGTACGGGATCGGTGAGTTTGAGCTTTGGCGTCGGGGTCACCGTTGCTTGGGGCGTGGATTCAGGTGCTGGTTCGGGGGCAACTGGTTCCTCATGCTCGATCCTCGCCCCGCTGCTGGCTGCACCGATGGCAGATTCTAATGGTCCTACGATGGGCACGATCGGTGGGTTCGCGCCGGGGAGGTGATTCCAGCAAACCGCTGCGGGTGTAAATCGCTCCATCGCTGCAATCAGCCGATCACCCATTGAGCGAGGTTCATCGCCATCGAGCACCAGGATCGTTTTTCGTCCTTCGCGGGCATCATTGCAGACACGGGCGAAGGCTTCGTGCGGGTTGTTGCACTCGATGACCTGCATGTTTCGTTTTTTGAGCACACGGACCAGTCCGGCGTCGCAGCATTGATCTTGCGGATGAAGAACAACGCAGAGCCTGCGCGTGCGCACTCCAGCGGTGCCCGGTTCTGGTCTTGGTGATTTTCCCATCGCTCAAGTGTACCACACCCACAGGAAGAATCACCCAATCCGCCCTATTGGCGGGCATATCCCGATCTTGAGCGTCCGAGAAAAGCCCGCGGGCTGGAGTTTTCAGACGCTCATCAGCAGATGGGCGGCGGCTGCTGCTCCATCACTGCTGGGCATGGAATCAAACGCCCGCGCCATCGCGCCGAGGCGATCGGGCTCGGTCAGGATCTGTTCGATTAGTTCGCTGTGGGCGTGGATGTTCTTTGCCGGATCGATCAGGTCCTCGCAGAGCACGGCGGCTGAGCCCTCGACCAATGCACGCGCGTTGTGCTTCTGGTGCTGATCTTTGTGGAACGGATACGGGAAAAACACCGCGGGCACCTGGGCTGCCCATGCTTCACTCACCGTGCCGGCGCCGCAGCGACCGATGGTGAGGTCGGCGCAACCCCACGCGTTGCCCATATCGTCGATGTATGGCTCCACCCACGCTTGCACACCCGCGTGCTCGTAGATCGCTCGCAGGTCCGCGGCCCCTCCGGTGTTGCCGAACTGATGAATCACCTGCCACCCATCGAACGCCCGCGGGCGGTGCCCGAGCATTGCGCGCATCAACCCGTTGATCGATTCGGCTCCCTGCGATCCGCCGGTGACCAGTATTGTTTGCTTGCGTGGATCCAGCCCGAACGCCTCGATTCCCTGCTCGCGTGAGCCCAACGCTGCGCCGCGGACGATCGGACCAAGCACTTGCCAGCTTTTGCCCGCTGCGGGCAGCGCGGTGCAGACCTGATCGGCGAACCGGGCGATCAACAGGTTCGCCTTGCCCGGGATTGCATCAAGATTCACAAGCACCACCGGCACCCGTAGCCGCCTGGCGGCCCATGAGGGCGCGGGTGCGACAAAGCCGCCCATCGCCACCACCACGACCGAGTGGGTTGGCAAGAGCTCGTAGATGGTCTCCCTTGCCTTTGCCTGTGTTGTACGCCATCCCTTGAAGAATCGGACGATCGCACGGATCGATCGCCCGAGCGGTGCGGCGTCAACCGCGAGAAAGTCTTCGCCTGCATCGGTGAGAATCTGGGCATCGATCGGTCGATTGGAGCACAGGAACTGAATCTTTGCTTCCGGATCTTGAGTTCGGATCTGCTCTGCGATGGCGATCGCCGGGTAGAGGTGCCCGCCGGTACCGCCGCCGACAAAGAGGTATGCTCGCGGTTTGCTGCTCATGGATTACTCGTCGTGCAGCATGAGCTGCTCGTACTCTTCGAGGTCTTCGCGATCAGGCGCGTCGATCGGCATGGGCTTGGGGCGGATCTGAACGCGGGGTTTGACCACGAGCTCTTCGGTGCCGAGAAGCTCTTGCATCTCCGCGGGTGCGATTGATTCATCGCGCGCCTTGCGGACCAATGGGCCGAACCGTTCGACCCGTTGGGGCATGACCACCAGCTCGCCACCGCGTTGGGTGCGCTCGGCGAAGCCCTCTTCAATGGCTGCGATCTCGAACTCTTCGGCCGAGGGTGTCCGTGTCCGATCGATCGAGACCACCAGCCCGAGCATGCATGCGGACAGAATCCAACCTGTTCCGCCGCTGGACATGAGCGGCAGCGCGATTCCCTTGGTCGGGCCGAGCCCGGTGACCACCATGAGGTTGATCAACGCCTGCAGGCAGAAGGTCGCAACAACGCCGAGTGTAAAGAGCTTGAGCAGCGTGCTCCGCTCTCGGGCGATGATGTGCGTTCCTGTCCAAACGATCGCAGCATACAGCGAGATCACGATCATCGCACCGACCAGCCCGAGCTCCTCGCAGACGACCGCGAAGAGGAAGTCTGTGGTGTCTTCTGGCAGGTATCCGAATTTTTGCAGCCCGTGCCCGATGCCCCGCCCGAACACCCCGCCGCCGGAAACCGTCGCCAACGACTGGATCATGTGGTACCCGTCGCCCTTGGGATCTGCATATGGGTTGATAAACGAGGTGATCCGATCAACCCGGTAGGGCGAGGTCATGATCGCTGCGGCGACACCCATCGCACCGAGGGGGATAAACATCGCAAAGTGGCGGATCCGTGCGCCCGCGCCGAGCAGCACGATCGTGCACGCCGCGACCATGAGCACGCCCGTGCCGAGGTCTTCGAGCACCACAGCGAAGGCAACGACTCCGATCGCGGCGACCGCTGGGAACAGCCCGGTCCAGAATCGGTGCAGCCGATTGCTCGGATACGAGGCAAGGCGTGAGGCGTACCACGCGACCACCCCGATCAACGCCCACTTGGCGATCTCGGATGGCTGAATGCTCTCGAGTCCGGGTGCGTGCAGGTTGATCCATCTTGCCGATCCGTTCATTTCTCGGCGGAGCCCGGGGACATAGACACTGAGTACCACCGCGATCAGAACCACCGATCCGATCATCAGGAGCCCAAGGTCTCCGCCTGGACGGAACCAGACAACACGATCGAGTCGATCGGCGAGCTTTCTCACGGGCAGCCGCGAGGCGATCACCATCGCAACAATCGCCAAGAACAGGTACGCACTGGTGCGGCTGGTCATCAACGACGAGGCGGTGACCCCAGAGACCGCAGCCGATTCCGTGGGGTTCATCCCATCGCTGAGGGGTGTGACATTCATGCCCGCGGATTGCACCATGACCACGCCCATGGTCAAAAGGGCCAACGCGCACAAAATAATCACCTGTCCGGGGCGGATCATGCCCCGATCATCGGCCAATGGGTCCGGATCCGTGCACAACTGCCTGAGCAGATCTAGACGATATTCAGCGAGACTTTTCGCTCGAGTTCGTCGACCGGGCGGGCGATGAGGTCGTAGCCGTCGGCGGCGACGATTGTGCAACGGACAAGCTCGCCCGGTGAGCGATCAGATTTCGAGACGACCAGCGTCGTCGCATCGATCTGTGGCGCCTGGAAGTAGGACCGCCCGCGGTAGAGCTGCCCCCCATCGGTGACGCCAGGCGTGGGTTCAACCGCGGAACCGGTTGCTTGGTCGATCAGGATATCAAACTGGACTCCTGAGCTCGTTGGGTTCTCGCTCTCGAACTGCTCGGCGACGAACTCGGCCTGCTCGAAGGCGATCTGCTGCTGCAGCCCCATGATCTCGTCGTGACGCTGCTGCTTGATGTGCTGGGGCACCGCGAGCTGCGGATCATCCTCCATACGCCCGGCAACCGTGCCCGGCTCCTTGGAATACTGGAAGCATCCGACCGCATCGAACCCGACCTCTTCGATGAACTCCAAGAGCTGGTCGTGGTCTTGCTGGGTCTCGCCCGGGAACCCGGTGATGAAGGTGGTTCGGATCGCCATGCCCGGAATCCGCTCGCGGAGTTTGTGGCACAACTCGGTCTGCTGGGCACGGGTCACATTGCGACGCATCAGTTCGAGCACCCGGTCTGAGCCGTGCTGGAGCGGGATATCCAGATACGGCAGCAGGTTGCCGCCGTCTGCGAGCTCGGCGAATGCATCGATAATCTCGTCGCTGAAATAGGTCGGATAGGCGTACATCATCCTCAGCCACCCGCGCCCGATTTCATCGCTCACCGCGTCGCTGAGCTCTTTGAGCAGCTTGGGGAGCCCGGAGCGGAACTTGTCTGCGCCGGCAACCTGTGCGAGCCCGGTCCCGATGTCATCGCCGTAGCTGGTTGTGTCTTGTCCGATCATCAGCAGCTCGTAGGCTCCGTCACGCATCAGCTCGCGGGCTTCTTCGATGATCCGGTCTTCGGGCTTGGATCGCATCTTTCCTCGGATACTTGGGATTGTGCAGAACGCGCAGTTCTGGTTGCACCCCTCGGAGATTCGCAGGTACGCGTAGTGCCTCGGCGTCAGGCGCAGACGGGCGTTGTCAGATTCGTAGTAACCAACTCCTTTGCCGTCTTTGCCCTGCACGGTCAGCCCGACGGTCTCGATGCCCTTGTTCTCGGCGCTGACCAGTGCGTTGGCGCTGATCCAGTATTTCGGTGCGTCTTTTTCGATGGAATCGCGTTCAACTGTTTCGCCTCGGACGGCTTTCACAATGTTCTCACGATCAAAGACCCCCACCATCGCGTCGATCCCCGGCGCCCAATCGAGCATCTTGGCGCGGTGCCTTTGCACCAAACAACCGGCGACGATGACCCGTTTGATCTCGCCGGCTTCCTTGAGCGCGACCGCCTCTCTGATCACTCCGAGGGATTCGTCCTTGGACGCTTCGAGGAAACCGCAGGTGTTGATCACCACGGCGTCGGCGGGGGTGACGCGCCCGTCGGTTGCCGATGAGTCTTGCTCGGATCCCGCGATGGAGAGGTCGTCATGCTCTTGGTCATCGAGCGCGATTGCTGATACTGGCATCAGCCCATCTTGGGCGAGCAGCCCGAGCATCTTCTCGGAATCGACAAGGTTCTTTGGGCATCCGAGCGAGACGAATGAAACGGTGGATACATCGTGTTGGTCTGGTGCAGTTGGCATCGGGGACAATGGTAGATCCCTCGATCCTGAGCGTCGCCACGCCGAGCCAAACTCTTTGCCCTATCAAGGCTTAGGCGGCGTTTGAACGGCGCATCAGCTGCTGGCTCATCTGATCATTCATCCCGTCCATCGCATAATGCAAGCGAAGCCCGCCTACCAGCTGCTCGATTGTGCAGATCGCGAATGAACTCGCCCCATCGAATCTCCACCCGACGAATCGCAACGCCCGGGCGAGGTACTCGGTGCAGGTTGCGAAAACGGTCTCGCCGCTCTTGGTGTACATCGGGATGAGCCCGAACTGCCACGCCTGCCTGGGCTCGATCATGCTGATCACCCTTGGATCGATGATGTGCTTCTGTGGATCAACCTCGGAGGCGATCATCGCATATTGCACCGCCCAGGCGTGCTCGACATCCGCTGGCGAGACCCCGAACATTTCCTCGGCGAGCATCCCGAACGGGCGAACAATCAGCTCTTGCTGTGCAACGATCGCGTCGCGTTGATCGGTTGTCAGCGCCCCGTGTTTTACCAGAATATCACCGAGCCGGATGGTCATGATCGTTCCCTCATGCACGCCGCGCCACGCGGGGTGTGTTTGTCAGATCGACTCTCGAATACCTACCCATGACCCTGCAACCCGTTTTTCATGTCGTTTGTGCGCATCGGCCCATCGCTGGCAGTGCGATGCGGACAGGCGCACCGGCTTGGTCAGATTCACAAAGAAATCTACCAACTTGATTTGCACGCGGATTCGGTCATCTGCACAGAGAAGGGGGCGATAACACGCTATTTGCCGACGCAAAAGGTCGCGAATACCCGCCCGATCACATCATCGGGTGTGACCTCTCCGGCCAGTTCGCCGAGGGCGTCGAGCGCATCACGCAGCCCAGAAGCAACCAGCTCTGGCATCTCGATCGAATCGGCAGTTGGTTCAAACTCGGCGAGCGCAGCGCGGATCCCTTCCGCTGCCGACACCATTGATCTGCGGTGTCTGGGCACGAACGCCCCAACCCCCTCGCCTGTGCGTGCGCATGCCGCGTCGCTGATTGCCCGCTTGAGCACATCGAGCTTGGATCCATCGAGCGCGCAGACCGAGAGCTCGTTGCCCGTGTCTGCGTTGTGAACAAGATCAGACTTTGTGCGCACGCGCACGGTTGGAAGTCCGGCGTTGATCATTGGCCTGGAATCATCAAACCGCCCGGATGGGTCACACCAGATGATCACATCCGCCGATGCGATCTGCTCGCGTGCACGCTCTTGGGCCGCGTGATCGATCGCATCAATGCCGAACTCGCCAAGCCCAGGCAGATCACAGAGCAGCACCGCCCCGGCGCCGGGCAGCGCCTGCGAGAGATTCAGCCGCTCGATGATGGCATCGCGTGTGGTCCCGGCTTGATCGCTGACCATCACACGCTTGACACCGAGCAGCGCGTTCATCAGCGTGGACTTGCCCGCGTTGGGTTCGCCGACGAGCACCGCTGTTGGGAGATCAGCGTGCACCTGATGCCCGGCGCGGGCGCCGAGATGGGCTTGGATCTCGTCGAGCAGCTCGCCAAGCCCCTTATTCAGATTCTTGGGCGTGATGGCGACGACATCGTCTTGATCCGTGAAATCCACCCCCGCCTCGACCAGAGCCAGCATTCCTGTAAGCTGATCGACCCACGAGTTGCACACCCGCCCGTGTGAGCCATCGAGCAATGCCGAGGCTGCGGCGAGCGCATCGTCTTGTCTTGCTGCGATCCGTAGCGCGATGCCTTCTGCCTGCTGCAACGACAGCCGCCCGCCCAGGTACGCCCGTGCGCTGAACTCGCCGGGCTCTGCGGGGCGAACACCCTCGATCGAGATGCAGGCATCGAGCACCATGCCCGCGACGACCGCGTTGCCTACGAACGAGAGTTCAAGGCTGTCTTGTCCGGTGTAGCTTGCGCCCTTGGGAAACCACATCGCGATGGCGGGCAGGTCTGATTCGCCGAGCCGGATACGGGTTATGTACACACCCCGCTCGGGATGCTCGAGGGTGCAGAGCTCGCGGGCGCACGCCTGCGCCTGCTCGCCGCTGATGCGAATCATCGCGCGGGCAGCATTGCCCGGCGGGGTGCAGATCGCGGCGATGGTCCCTCCGGTCGGCATGATCAATTAATGCGGGCGGTTGTTGCGTGAGTTGGGGTTCGGCGGGCGTGGGCCTTTTTCTTTGAGTTGCCTTTGGGCCTCGGCGGCTTCGCTCATTCGCTGGAGGAATCCCGGACCCTTGTCTTTTTTGGATGCGCGGATGTTGTCGATGTCGAGCATCCCATGCTTGTTCATGTGCGAACGGATCCACTTGTTCTCAAAGATCGCAACGGTCGAGTTGGTGATAAAGTACAACGAGAGCCCCGATGGAGCGGTGTACATCATCAGCGGGAACATTACGACCATCATGATTTTCATCATCTTCTGCTGCGATGCCTGCTCGGGGGTCGTCGTTGCTTGTGTAGGCGGCGTGAGGTATTTCTGGTGCGCGAAGAACACCACACCGAGCAGCAACGGGAGGATATTGATCGAGGTCACCGTTCCCCAGAGCGGGAAGCTGAAGTGCATGGACGACGGCAGCGGGATCGCGCCATCGGGCATCGAGAGGTCATACAGAAAATGCCACGACCCGCCCGAGATTGCCTGGAATACGCCGTAGAAGGCGGGTTCATGACGCAGCTCAACCGCAAAGAACAGCGTGGCATACAGGGCGATGAACACAGGCGATTGCAGGAACATCGGCAGACACCCGAGCATCCCCGTCGGGCTGATGCCTTCTTCACGCCAGAGCTTGCTCATCTCGGCCTGCTGGCGTTTGGGATCGCTCTTGTACTTTTCCCGGATGGCTTTTTGCTTGGGCGCCATTGACTGCATCTGCACGCCGAAGCGTTGCATGCGGATTTGCGACCAACGCGAGATCGGATGCAGGCAGGTCCGCACGAGCAGCACGAGCATAATGATCGATACCGCCCAGTCTCCGGAGATTGAATGGAACAGCCTGAGCACCGAGATCAGAATCCCGGTCAGCCACTGGAACGTGCACGGCGCACAGAACCCGCCGAGGTTGTACACCACCATCGAGGGCACATTCAGTGAAACCATCAGCGGATCATCGCTGAAGACCGGTTTCGTCCTCGGGCCGGCGTACACGCCTTGGGTATGTTCATACTGTTCGCCGGGCTGGATGGTGACCTGCTGGCCGTTGAATCGCAGGACATACTCGGCGTCTTGGGCCGTAGCCCCCGGGTTGAGCACGAGCCGATCGACGGATTGGATCCCGCTCATCAGCTTTTCTTCTGGCGTGGTCACCTGCAGCGGGTCAAACACCGGGTGGGTCAGCACGACGAAGTATCGATCGCTCATCGCCACCCAAGACAACCGCTTGCCGTGCTCGGCGGTCTTTTCTGTCGGCCAGACCGGGGCGCTGGTATCGTACATCTTGACGCCCGATGCGCCCGGTGTTTTTTTGCCGAGCACCGAGGATCTGTTTTTGAGATCGCTGTCGACCACGACTGTCAGGTCGCCCTGCTGCATCTCGGGGCTGAGCAGGTATCCATAGCGGATTCTTCGGCGATCACCCGCGTAGGTGGTTTTGGCTTTGGGCATATCAACCGCGCCGGCGGTGATCATTCTGATAGTGAGCGGTCCATCGGTCAGGTTCTCGACGACCTGATTGATTATTAAGCTGTAGTTGTTTTTCCCCGTGAGTGTGAATCGGCGTTCGATGCGTGCGACCGCGTTTGCTTGTTCATCCTCGATAAACGCTTCAAACACGCCGGTGGCGGTCTGGTGCCAGATGTTCTCGGCTTGCAGCCCGATGAACTGCTCGTCGATATAGATGCCCATCGCGTTGAACGGCACGGCGCCGACGCCGTGGACCGAGAGACGGTGCTGGAGCGTAATCTGTTCTGTTCTTTCTTTGTCTTCGTAATCACCGGGCAGCTGGAGCTTCTCGATGCCTGCGCCTGATTTGGAGAACTCGATCGCGGTGGTTGCCGCCTCATCTGTTCGATCGCCGAGCGGTGACCATTCTGGATCGGGCTCGGCAAGCTCGCGTGCGTGGTAGATGGTTGCTGGCGTGGCTGGTTGCTCATCATCTTGCGCGCTTGCTGGGTGGGCGACAACCATCGCCAAGAGCACATACAGCGAGCAGAGCAACGGGGAGAGGAACGAGCGTGGATGGGTAGGGCTAATCATGAACAGGTGTGTATCCGGGTGGATTCGAGGATGCGGGTGCCGCGGGCTTACTTGCCCTCGTAGAGCCGATCGCCGAGGAAATCGTGGAGTTGAGGCACCGCCTTGATCTTGTCGGCGGTCTTCTGGATGTCGTATTCGACGCGGACAAACTCGACCTGCCCGGGGGTGAGGATGACATAGCTCGCCCTCGGGTCGAGATCGCGGGGCTGGCCGACCGAGCCGACATTCACCACGACTTTTTCATCGGGGAGAAACTTGTACACTCGGTTCTCGCCGACCTCGGAGGGCGGATAGAAATCTGGCTCATCGGTGAACACACCGGGCACATGGGTGTGCCCGACGAAGGCGATCCGCTCGACGCGTTCGAAGATCGCTTCGAGCTTGTCAGGTGCATCCGAGGCATCCTCTGGGAAGATGTATTCGTTGATCGGACGACGCGGCGAGGCGTGCACACAGATCACGGGGACATCATCGCCGGCGAGATTCTCGACCACACGCACGCGGAGCGAACCGAGGTATTTGTATCGCTCGGCGCGTTTGGCCTCGTCGGGCTCGGCGTCAAACTGCTCGCGGGTCCAGTAGGCGGCGCTCTCTGCGGTTGGGTTGAAGTTGGTCGGCTCGTAGAGCACCCCGAAATCATGGTTGCCCATCAGGGCCCAGGTGCACTTTTCACGCACGAGATCGACGCACTCGAGCGGATCTGGGCCGTACCCGATAATATCGCCCAGGCAGACAATCCGTTCGATTCCACGGGATTCGATATCCTTGAGGACGGCGTGGAGGGCGACGGCGTTGCCATGGATGTCGCTGATCAAGGCGGTTTGCACGCGGATATCTCGCATCGAGAAGGACTTATCCCACGATCACAAACATTTGCGACCGCTCGGGCGTCAACTGTAGTTGCCCGCGGGCGGATACTCAATACGGTATTGGATCTTGTCCTCGATGGATTTCTTCGTCAGATCGCATGGAGCAATCATGCTCTGCGGCGGGATAACCGATGCTAAGAACCGGGCCTACTGCCTGTTCGGAGCGTTTCCGGGCGTCGGCGAGGTTCGAATTCACTGTTGTTGCTTGTCAGGGAAAGACTTATGCCCGCAGCCTCGGTTAGCTACCAAAGAACCCGTGAGATGTCCATCGACGAGCTTTTGCTCGAAAATCGGATTGTCTTTCTTATTGGCGAGATCAATCAAGCATCCGCGTCCCGCGTGATGATGCAGATGTTGTACCTCGAAAATCAGCGTAAGAACCAAGAAATCAACTTCTACATCAACTCCCCCGGGGGTGCTGTGGACGATACCTTGGCTCTTTACGACACCATGCGTTTCCTGAGTTCTCCGATCGCGACCTATTGCATCGGTCGGGCGTACTCTGGCGGGTCGGTTCTGTTGACCGCCGGGACGAAGGGTCGCCGGTTTATTTTGCCTCACGCCAAGGTGATGATCCATCAGCCCTACGGCGGGATCACCGGGCAGGCTGAGGACATCCGGTTGCAGGCCGAGCAGATCGTCAAGAGCAAGCAGACGCTGATCGACATCATCGCTCAGAACACCGGGCAGAGCCCCGAGCAGGTCCGCGAGGATTCTGAGCGTGACAAGTATTTCGATGCTCCCGAAGCCAAAGCCTACGGGTTGGTTGACGAGGTGCTTACTGAGCCGCCTCAGGAAATGAAGATGATGAAATCGTAATGCTGACGATCGTTGATTGTACTTTTTAATCACACCCAGTCACAAGGCTGATGAAACCATGACCACCTCACCAAGCGCACACCTCGTCCCGATCGTGATCGAACAAACCGGTCGCGGCGAGCGTTCATATGACATTTTCTCTCGGCTGCTCAAGGACCGGATCATCTTCGTCACCGGCGGTGTCGGCGACGAGATGGCCAACCTGATTGTTGCCCAGTTGCTCTTCCTTGCCAACGAGGATGCCAACGCCGATATCCATGTGTATGTCAACTCTCCGGGTGGCTCGGTCACCGCGGGGTTGGGGATCGTCGACACGATGAACTACATCAAACCGGATATCTGCACCTACATCATCGGGCAGGCCGCCTCGATGGGTTCGGTCATCGCGTGCTCGGGCACCAAGGGCAAACGCTACGCGTTGACCAACGCCCGCAACCTGATGCACCAGCCTTTGATCTCTGGGATCATGGAGGGGCAGGCGACCGATCTGGAGATCGAGGCCAAGGAAATGCTCCGGCTGCGTGATCGGCTGTACGGGATCTACTCCAGGGCGACCGGACAAACACAAGAAAAAGTCCATCGCGACTGCGATCGCAACCTCTGGCTCGATGACAAAGAGATGGTCGAGTACGGGCTGATCGATAGCGTGCTTGAGCACATGCCGACCAACGCAGAATAAGATTTTCGCATCAAGTTATCCCGAGAAACACGCATGTTGTGTGCGGGTTTCTTTCTCATTGTATTTCTGGTATCCTGCGGTTGCTGCACATGACAACCAATGAAGAAGGGACACCAACATGAACGAACTGCTTGCCCTCTGGCTCCCGATTTTGATCTCGAGTGTCGCGGTCTTTGTGGTCAGCGCGATCATCTGGATGGCGCTGGGGTACCACAACAAGGACATCCAGACCATGCCCGAAGAGGGCGCGTTTCACGATGCGATCAAACCCTTGAACATCAAGCCCGGCCTGTACATGTTCCCCGGCTGCCACGGCGTGGATCTCAAATCCGAGCCGTACCTCACACGGTGGAAAGAGGGTCCTTGGGGGATCATCACGGTCGGCAACCAGCCCAAGTTCGCGATGAACCTGCTCAAGACCTTCTTGAGCTACCTCGTGATCTCAACCTTCGTTGCCTACATCACGCAGCTGTCGATCTCACCCGGCGGCGATTACCTTGAGGTCTTCCGGGTCGCGGGCACCGCGGCGGTGCTTGGGCATTGCTTCGGCGGACTCGCCAATGATTTTTTCCTTGGCAAGCCAACGCGGTTTATCATCACCGGATTCATTGACGGCGTGATCTTCTCACTGGTCACCGCGGGCATCTTTGCCTCGATGTGGCCCAACGCCGCGACGATTCCCGTTCTTCCATAAACAAGAGGATCTGGCAGGTGAGTTGCGATCGGACGCACATGGTGTATGCTGAAGCCATGAGCAAGCCTCGGACTGTCATGTTGTTGATTCTGTACCCTCTTGTGTCGATCGGTGCAACCGCCGAGGCGGGCACGATGATCACCTACCGGATCTCGGGTGCGGTTGATCAGGTTATTCACCGGACCGATCCGCAGTTTGGCAATGTTGTGGTGGGTACCGAAGTCTGGTTTGATTTGGTGATTGACACAACGACGACTGCCTCGTTCCCCGACGAGGGCCAGATGCAATGGGGGTACCTCACTTCGCTCTCGAGCTTTCATCTTGGGCCGCGTACATATGGGCTGCGTGATGAGGAGGGGTGGGATTCATACCGGTACACGAATACGGATCTTGTCGACTCCTTTGTCGCGGTGGCGGAAATTGACGACAAGGACACAACGGGTCATATGCTTGTCGAGATCGACCTTGACAAATCCTTTTTACCAGGATCATCGTTGTTTGATTTGACCCCGCTCTCGGGCGGCGAGATCGGTCCGATTGTGAACTCTGATGGCTACTTTGACTTTGGCAGCCCCGGGCTTGGGCTCAACCTGCACTGGGAGATCACCGGGTTCACACGGGTGCCATCACCCGGCTCGCTGACCGCATTCGGCGTGCTTGGGTTGGTTGTCACTCGTCGGCGTCGGATCAACGGCGCGTAGCTGGGCACGCGGGCATACACTCGCCGATGCCCCCTGCCACCGAGCAAGCTCAATATCCACATGCCCGCAAGGGTCTTGCCTACGCCGGCGGCGCATTCGGGTGGTGGGCGATTGTCGTGCCAACCTATTTTCGTGTGCTCTCTCAAAACGGCGCTGACCCGATGGAGTTGCTCGTCCAGCGGGTGATCTTTGGGCTTCCGATCTTGCTGATCATGCTGGCGTTTTCGAAGCAACTCGGCGCGTTTATCCGCGCCGCGACGACGCGGTCATCGCTCAGGGTCCTTGTGCCTTCGACGATTCTGATCGGGATCAACTGGTACTTTTTTATCTACGCGGTTTCAACAGACCGGCTCAGCCATGCATCGCTCGGGTACTACATCAACCCGCTGTTCTCGATAGCACTCGGGTTTGTGTTCCTCGGCGAGCGTCCGAGGCGGGTGCAATGGTGGGCGATTGCGTTGGCGTCGACCGCGGTGATCGTCATGGCGTACGCCGAGCTGAGCTACCAGGTGCCGATGATTGACAACGGGCTCGGCGAGATGATCGCGGACCCGAACGCGCCGGAGACCAAGGGTTTCCCTTGGCTCTCGCTGCTGCTGCCCGGGAGCTTTGGGCTGTATGGGTTGCTCCGCAAGAAGGCCAATGTCGGGCCCAGTGTTGGGCTGAGCTTCGAGATGATGTTGCTGCTACCGTTGTGTGCGCTGCTGCTTGTCTGGTTGCACAGAAATGATCAAGGCGTGTTCTTGGCAGAGCAAACCCCCGTCTGGGTTTCGGCCGTGATGGTGCTGGCGGGGATCGTCACCATAGTGCCATTGATCTGTTTTACCAGTGCCGTCAGGTTGCTGCCGTTGAGCACGGTCGGGTTGCTGCAATACTCTGCGCCGACTGGGCAGCTTGTGCTTGCGGTGCTGTTCTTCGGCGAGCATTTTACGCCGTTGAAGTTTGTCGCGTTCGCGATTATCTGGGTTGCGGTCGGCATCTACAGCTGGGACATGATCCGCGGGCACCGCCAATCGCGGGCAGCAACCGCGACCGAGATGCTCGAATAACCGGTAAACCTGTCAGCACCGGGGCTTGATCGCGGTCATACTGATGCCATGAACAGCACACCAACAACCGAATCACGACTCGCAGCCCTCGAACGCTCCAACGCCCGGTGGAAGATCGGTGCGGCATCCGCAGTTGCCCTTCTCGCGGGGCTGCTCATCGGCGGGATGGGGCAACCAGCCAACGACACTGAACCAGACCCGGCGGAGGTCGTCGGCGTCGCGGGGACAGAGGACCAGATCTTCCGAATTCACCGCAACGGGTCGATCACCTACATCAAGGTCAAAAACGCGAGCCGCACCGCCAAAGGGATCTGGGACTGGGGCGATGTGCTGATCGACCACAACTACCGCAACATCGATAAGCGATAACCCGCCGACTACTCGTGCAGATCCATCACCCGAGCCCCCAAGGCCGACGCGATCGCACACGACTGCATCGGGTCGATGATTACTCCGCCCACCGACCCGGGGTCGATCGCGATGCCTTCGATCATGCTCCCTCGCAGATCAAGCAGCTCGATCTTCGCGCCCATCAGCCGAAGATTACGAGCATCACACCCTCGGATCGCGACCGAGTTGACTTTGGAATCGCACAGATCGAGCCCGCTGATTTTGCAGCCATCGAAGCGGACACGAGTGAGTTTGGATTCAACCATGAATGTATCCGACATTTTGCATTCGTTGAAGACCACATCACGGAGCTCGCCGCCCCGTGCGTCGAACCCTGTGAGTTTGCAGCCGTCGAATCTTGTGCGGACTATCCGGGCGTCCACCCATGTCGCGTTTGAACAATCAGCTCGCACGAGTGCTACATCTACGAGGCTGAACCCCGACAATGTAGACTCCATGAGTGCCCGACCAAGCACCTGCCCAATCGATATTGAGAACTCTTTTCCGTGCAAGGGTGCATCGGGGATGCCCGCGAGTTGAACCTCGTATATCGGTTTTAGACTACGCAGTTCACGCACATCAATTACATCGAGCGGTTCGTGAAAATCGATCTCCTCGTCGGGTTTCTCGGGCTCGATGCGGCTGACCATAACTTACACGCTCGCGTGGGTCAGCGGGAACTTGACGCACATCGCGCGGACTTCGGTGCGCACCTGCGAGATCATCGCTTCATCGCCCTTAGAAACGATGACTCGATCGATCCAGTCGGCGATCTGCTTCATCTCGGATTCACCAAACCCGCGGGTGGTGGTTGCGGGGGTGCCGAGGCGCAAGCCAGAGGTAATCATCGGCGAGCGCGGATCGTCGGGGATGCCGTTCTTGTTGGTGATGATCCCGGCGGCTTCGAGCCATTTTTCCGCTTCTTTGCCTGTGAGGTCTGGATCCTTGACGGTGAGATCGACGAGCATGAGGTGGTTGTCGGTGCCGCCGGAGGTGATGCGGAATCCGTTGTCAATCATCGCAGCCGCGAGCGCCTGGGCGTTCTTGACGACCTGCTGCTGGTAGGCTTTGAACTCCGGCGTGAGCGCCTCGCCAAACGCGACGGCTTTGGCGGTGATGATGTGCATCAACGGCCCGCCCTGTACACCTGGGAACACATTGCGGTTGATGAGCTTGTTGAGGTCTTCGTCGTTGGTCATGATGAGCCCGCCGCGTGGACCGCGGAGGGATTTGTGTGTGGTGGTCGTGACGATGTGCGCGTGCGGGAACGGCGAGGGGTGCACGCCGGCGGCGACCAATCCGGAGATGTGCGCGATGTCGGCCATCAGCGTCGCGCCGACCTCGTCGGCGATCTCGCGGAACTTGGCAAAGTCGATCACCCGCGGGTAGGCGGAGTACCCGCAGAGGATCATCTTGGGCTTGTGCTCGTGGGCTGCGGCGCGGACGGATTCATAGTCAATCTGCTCGTGCTGTGGGTGGTTCTTGTCGTAGTGCAGGGCGTAGTGGACGGGCTTGTAGAAGATTCCCGAGAAGTTAAGGAACATCCCATGCGAGAGGTGCCCGCCGTCCTTGAGCACGAGCGACAGGAAGGTATCGCCCGGCTCCATCATCGCCATGAACGCCGCGGTGTTGGCCTGCGCGCCCGAGTGCGGCTGCACATTGGCGAACCTGCACCCGAACATCTGCTTGGCGCGATCACGGGCGAGCTGCTCGACGGTGTCGTGGTGAGCGCAACCGCCGTAGTAACGACGCCCGGGGTACCCCTCGGCGTATTTGTTGGTCATGCAGGTCCCGCCGGCGAGCATCGTCGCCGGTGATGCATGGTTCTCGCTGGCGATCAACTCGATCGTGTGCTCTTGGCGATCCATCTCGTCGCGGACGATCTCAGCCACGGCCGGATCGGTCCGGGCGATGACATCAAGGACTGCGGAATCGATCGTCTGGGCGGTGCTTGTTTCTTGGGTGCTCATGCCCGAAGTGTAGACGCGAGAGCCCGATTATATGAAGTGCATCGGCATCAGCACCATGACGATACCACCCAGAGCAGACGCGATCGAACCGAGCACAATCAGCAGCCACGAGGGGCGGATGCGCCAACCGATGCGGACCGCGGCCCCCCAGAAGAGCAGCATCCAGACCGCAAAGAGCAAGAATACAAGACCCCCGACCAGGTCCGTCCAGAGGGGATAAGCATCGAGGCTTGTCACCACGCCAACCGCGAAACGGGAGATTTCATAGATCATTCCCGATGCGAGCAGGCTCAGCAACCCGGCACGCACGACATGGGCAGCACGCAGCTTGGCCATGCGCCTTGTCGTCGGCACCACCATCAAAACAATGAACCAGACAAATGCCATCGCTCCATAACCAAACGGGATCAGGTACGCACCCGAGAGGCCCGTGGCGTAGTAATCACCGAGGTACAGCTTCAGCCCGCCGCCGTTCTGAAACTCCAGATACGCCACTTCTGAAAAAACACCATTGAAGAGAATCCGAGACACGCCCATCACGCCGTGGATCTCGAGGTACTGGGTAAAACTGCCATTCAGCCACCGGTCGCCGATCATCCAAGCCCCGATTGACACGGGGATCGATGCCACAAGATGCATGAGGAGAAGCAACACGAAGATCCAGCATCCGAGTGCCTTGAGCCGAACCTCGGTCATGACACTCACCTCTCGCCAGAACCGATGGGGAAGCAGCATCATCATGATTGTCTTTGGTGTTCGCAGCAGCGATGCCTTGAGCGATGAGCCGTGCTCGCTGTACCAATGGAGTTCCTCGCGTGATGGATCCATCACAATCGCCCATGCAAAGTCCAGGCCGCATTCTGCGCATCGTCCTTCGAGCGGGCACCGATCAGTCCAGGATTCAATTATCCCTGATTGGTCGTATCCGCACCTGGGACATTGAGGAGAATTGAGCCTGTTCGGCGATCGCTTTGTGCTTTTCTTGAACACGCAAGCCCCTCTTATGGCCCAGAATAGGGCATTTCATCGTGGAGTTTGGTCGATCTCATGCCATCTGGTACACTCTCGCCTTCATTCGAGTTGCACAGGAGAATCAACATGCATCATTCCATCAAGCCACTATTCGCTACCGTCGTCATCGCCGCCTTGGCCGGCGGCGCACACGCCGAGCCGTTCACTTATCAGGGTTCATTGATGGACGGCGGGGTCCCGGCCAATGGGACTTACGATATGACCTTCCAACTCGCCGATTCCGCATCGGGCGGGTTTGCGCTCGCGGTGGATACGGTGAGCAATGTATCTGTGGCTGATGGGGTATTCACCGTCGAGATTGATTTCCCCAGCGCGTTGCTGAATAGCAGCTCGCGGTGGTTGTCGATCACGGTCGATGGCACGCCGCTGACACCGAGGACGAGGCTGCGGGAGACCCCTCGAGCTCTCAACGCGGTGCGTGCAAACTCTGCGGGATCGATCGACACACCGTTCTCGGTCGTGGATTCGTCATCAACCGTCTTTGAGGTCATATCGACCTCGTCAACGGGTACCGCAATAGTTGGGCAGCACTCGAACACCTCGGGCACCACGCCCGCGGTCGAGGGCGCCAGCCAATCAACATCCACCAGCGCAATCGGTGTGCTTGGCGAGATCTCCTCAAGCTCTCCGGGGGGGCTCTCTTCGGGTGTGCGAGGACGCAACCTGGGACAGGGGACGCTCGGGATCGGTGTGTATGGCTCGCACGCTGCTGGTGGATGGGGTGTGTACGGCAATGCGCCGACTGGACGCGGTGTGAACGGCGTATCCAGCTCTGGCACAGGCATCTATGCCCAGACCAGCAGCGGCAACGGTCTCTTCGCGACGCACCTTGGCGCTGGAACCAATGTCACCCTTGCCAATGACGGGTATGGAGTGGAGGCATTCAATACTTCGGTTGCCGGAAACGGCGTCGGGATCCTTGGCTGGGGCGGAGAAGCAGGGGTTGAAGGGCGAGCACAGGAAGACGGGAGTGGCAATCGAGTCGGTGTTCGCGGCCTTGCCGGCTCAAGCGATTCGACCGGACTCTTCCTTGCCGGAATCCAGGGCAGTGCAATCACCGCGGGCACACTGTCATTCCGCAGAGGGTACGGCGTCTATGGCAGCGCACAGGCATCGACCGGAACAGACACCGCTTATGGCATCTACGGCACCGCGTCGGGCGTCGGTACACAATGGGCCGGCTACTTTAGCGGCGATGTCCATATCACCGGCACGCTCTCGAAAACCTCTGGCTCGTTCAAAATTGACCACCCGATCGAACCGGAGACGAAATACCTCTCGCACTCGTTCGTCGAATCACCCGACATGATGAACATCTACAACGGCGTGGCGTTGCTCGACAACGATGGTAACGCGATCATCACGCTGCCGGATTACTTCGAGGCGCTCAATAAAACCTTCCGGTATCAGCTCACCGCGATCGGCGCACCGATGCCGAACCTCTATATCAGCTCGGAGGTCTCGACCAATGAGTTCGCGATCGCCGGCGGCGCGGCGGGGGCCAAGGTCTCGTGGCAGCTCACCGGTATCCGCCACGATGCATCGGCGCTTGCACGCCCGATCATCGTCGAGGAAGACAAAGACGAGCACCACCACGGCAAGTACCTCGATCCCGAGGCGTATGGGTTTGGCAACGAGCGGAGCATCCACCCGAGCCAAAGCCCAGAGGGGTGAGCTAGAACCGCGAACCGATCGGGGCGATTTGTGAGATGCATTTGTCGACGGTGACCTCACCATCGAGGTCGATCGGCAGGTACACACCTCGGTTGTGATCGGTGTTGAGCACGATCGCGTTGGGCTCGACCACCGCGAACCCGTTGGGTGCGTGCTCGTGCCCGAGCAGAAAAAGGTTGACCCCCCACCGCTCGGTGAGGTCTTCGAGCTGATCCGCGTCGTACCCGCGTCCCCAGACCATCATGTGCGCTGAGCCCACCCGCGGCTGATAGTCATCCATTGTTAGGTCGCGTTCAAGAATCGACGGGTCGAACCGTCCCATCATTGCTGGACCGGGCAGCGAGTGGGCGCACAAGATATCGCCGTGCGGGCATCGGCATCGCAGCGCGAGCGGCATCGCGAACACAAACGCACGGATCGCCTCGTGCACCTGCTCTGCATCGTCGCCAAAGATCTCGTGAATACCGGCGTTGAACGCGTCGACTACCTTGAGCCCGTTCTTCATGATCCCCGACCCGATCGCCTGGGCGAGTTCATGATTGGCCAGCAGCACATGGACAAGTTCGGGGTGCTGGGCTTTCAGATACGCGATCCGGGTCAAGCCGCGGAACGAGTAGTCGATCGTCTGCTCATCGGAGAGCTCGGGGTGGATGATCTCGTGGAGGGTGAGGTGTTTTTCTTCGGCTCCGAACTGCCCGTCGAGCCCAGCTGCTGCGACCGCAGCCTTGAAGTTGCGGGGATGATCGTGGGTGTCACCGGTTGCGATGAGTTTTCCTGGAGCCTCGATAAAATCGATCGATCCAAGACGACAAGGCGCGTTGAGACAGGCATCCGCCCCGGCCATCAAGGCATCTACAACCTCGTCGATATCGGTCAGGTCAAGCGTGTACATCGCACCACCAGTCTAGCGGATGCACGCTCAGGAAGTTTTGTTCGCTTCTACGGAGTCCGAGCGGACCAGCCCGAGGATCAGATCCAGCTTGTTGGTCACATCATCCATGGAGTTCGGACGGCTGTCGGGCTCGACCTCCACGCAGTGCATGATCAGCTCACACAGACGCTCGGGCATCTCGGGCATGAGCTCGGAGATCGGCGTCGGTTTCTCGATCAACGCAGCATCACGCGAACCCATCAGTGAATCCTGAGAAGTCCCCATCGCGGTTGGGATATTCTTCCCACTCAGCACCCAGTACATCGTCGCACCGAAGTTGTACATGTCGGTCTTTGCGGTGATCTCACGGCGGTGCACCTGCTCGGGAGCGATGTAGTCCGGGGTTCCCTGGATGCGTTTCTTAATCGTACCGGTCTTGCAGCTCTGCCCGAGGTCGATCAGCTTGGCGGTCAGCTTGCCCTCGAGGCTCCGCCCGACGATCACATTGTGAGGCTTCATGTCCGCGTGGACAAACCCGCGGTCGTGCATCTGGGCGAGCGCGGAAGCGGTCTGGCGGAAAACATCGATGGTCTCATCGAGCGTTTCAGGTTTTTCTTCGTGCAGCGATATCCCGTCGACCAGTTCCATGACCAAGAGCATCCCGGTTGATTTGAGGATCTTTCCGGTTTTGATCATCCGTGGAATCTTGCGGATCGATTCGTGATCGAGCTGGCTGGCGATCTTGTACTCGATCTCTGCCTGGTCGAGGAAGCGTTGGGACTTTGGGTTGATCTTGGCGACATGCTTGAGGGCCCAGACCTGTTTGGTCTTGGGATCTTGGACGAGGTAGATCACCGAGGCTGCACCTCGTCCGATCTCGGACATTATCCGATAACCTTCGACGGTGTCGCCCTTCTTGAATGTGGGGAGAATCTCGCTCATCCGCGCTCCAACATCATCATGCCTCGTATCCAACGCCCCAGCTCTGGATGTATTTCGGCAAAGTCATGCCCGGGTTGCACTCGCGGCGTGCAATCGGGCTCCGATCGTCGAATATGGTATCCACTACACCTCGCCACGGGGCGTATTGGACCATCAGTTCTCATTATATAATCGAGAGGATCGCATCCCACGCCGCAAACGGATCATCGGGCCCCGCCAAGGCGAGAGCGGGGACGGACGATACCGAGG
This sequence comes from Phycisphaerales bacterium, assembly GCA_029260265.1. Lineage (GTDB taxonomy): Bacteria > Planctomycetota > Phycisphaerae > Phycisphaerales > UBA1924 > UBA1924. Next base: position 100,232 of record JAJDDO010000024.1, on the reverse strand, counting down.
CACCCCAATCTACGCACAAAAACACGAACGGTTGACCACCCTGAAAAACTATTCGTTCTTCAGAGAAGGAGGAGGGGTATTTTTGCTTGGCTCAGGGGCGGATATCGACGCCGAGGGTCATCAGGCGCTCTTCGAACGCTGCCCGTGGGAAATACTGACCGGGGCTTGTGGTGCCCGCGATGTCTTTGTGAAGCAGGATGTGATCACCTGAGATCGAAAACTTTTCTGACAAGGCGGCGACAAGCTGCGACAATCGGCGCATCTGATCGGCGGAGAACGACTTGCGGTTCCCGTCGCCGATGATACAGATCTCGATCATGCCCGAGTTGGGGATCACCGCGTCGGTCCCCGCCAGGTCCGCGCCATCGCGTTGATCAAGCCATCGCTGCCCGACATGGATATTCCCATCGCCCATCCCGGTCCCGTTGCCGATCAGGAAATGAAAACCAAGCCCGTCGTACCCGGCGGCGCGGTGTGTCGATTCGATCGACGAGGGCGTGCCCTTGGATGTCCCCGAATGCACGATGACGATCGAGTTCCAGTGGTCTGTTTCGAGTTGGGCTTGGGTCTGGAAGACTGCGTCAACCCCGCTGAGCCCGCCGGTGGACATCAATGGTGAGAGTGTGACCCCGCCGCCACGCGCGCCTGTCGCATTCGGATCAAGCACGGAGAGCGCCGCGACACCGAGCATCATCCCGATACCGAGTACGCCCCAGACGATTTTGGTCCTTGGGGTCTTACGCGTTCGGGTTGTTCCATGCAAACCAGACATTTGGGAAGATGCACTCCTGTACCACGAGGGTATCATTTCCATTCGGAGATTGCGACCGAATTACTTGCACATTCATCGGCAACCTTTGCAAGTTGTCGCGCAAGGTTCTCCTTGCCCGCACAACCATACTTCCACAACCCGAACAAACAAAAACGCTGGGTATGATCGGACCGCGGCGCAGTACTAGTCGCGGACAATCAGCCGCCCGCGGAGGTTCGGGTTCCGCTTGCCGAACTCATCCTCAAAGTAAGGCTCCGCGCGTTGGTTCCGTGCTTGGTCATATTGGTCGTATTGGCTTCTGGTGTCCTCGGAACGCAGAGCGGTCTTCTGGCACCCTCCGAGCACGATCGCGGCGGTTGCGCAGACGAGCAGGGTGTTCGATGCGGTGATCCGTGTGCTGAAGTTTGATCTTTGGTTCATGCGTGTGCTCCTTTGCTCCGCCGGATTCTACTCGATCTGGAGAGACGAGCCTTGGTATGGGCAATGCAAATGCGGCGTGCAAAAAAGAAAACAGTGCACCGCCGTTTCCGGATGATGCACTGTTCTGGAGAGAGGGAGAGAACAAAATGCACTTCGAGGGCTGCTGCGCCCCGATTGAAGTGAATCGTGGGTCATGAACACCCTGTATACGCACCGTTTTTTCTGTTGGTTCGTGGGCGGATCTGAGAATCAAGAAAATAATGTGAAGACCGTGAAAAACGATCGAATTGGCTACAGAACGCGGCCATTTTTGTTCACTTGGACCGTTGACGACACGATCATTTTCCGAACAAACTCATATGCAGCGATCCCAACACTGGTCGAAAGATTCAAAGATCGCTCATTTGGCTGCATCGGGATGCAGACTTGACGCTCTGGATACCGCTCAATTAGCTCGCGGGGCAGCCCTTGGCTCTCACGCCCGAACACCAGATGGTCGCCGGGCTTCATGTCTGCTTCATACAGCGTCTTTGATGCCTTAGTGGTGAAGAGCCAGATGCCCACATCGCGGGGGCGATCACGCTCGTAACAGTCCAGATCCGCGTGCTCACTCAAAGCGAGCCTGGGCCAGTAGTCCAGCCCCGCGCGTCGGCATGCTTTCTCGTCGATGTCAAACCCGAGCGGGTGAACGAGTTGAAGCCCGAAGCCGGCGGTCACGCAGGTCCGCCCGATGTTGCCCGTGTTGTTGGGGATCTCGGGCTCGACGAGCACAATCTGAGCGTACGGCGCACAAAGAGACCCCGGGCGTTGCTCGTCCGGGGCCTGCTTAGGATCTTGATCGGTCATGAACGATTGTTGGCGTTCAATCCTCGATGTTCTTGATGGCTTGGATCATCGGGTCCACGGCGATGACTTGCTTGAGTGTCGGTGCAAAGCTCTGAGAGAGCGGGTTGCCCTGCCAACGGATGACGCCATCGGTTGAGATAATCACCACATGAGGGATCGCGGTGACCTTCATTGCCCGGTAGACGGTCTGATCCTTGTCGTACATCTGGGTGTAGCTTTCATCGTGGGTGCGGATGAACTTTTTGACATCTTTGATGTCGTCGCTCTGTCCACCCATCCCGATGATAACCAGTTCGTCGGCGAACTCATCTTGGAGCTTGCTCAATGCGGGCATTGCCTTTCGGCACGGGCCGCACCAGGTCGCCCAGAAATCGAGCACAAGCACCTTGCCCTTGAGCTCGACGCGTTTGCTCAGCCATTTTTCATTGCCCATGGGCACGGGGAGCTGCTGGTTCTGGTAGTTGAGCGCTTTGATCTCGCCCATGTTTACGGATGGCCAGCTCGCCTCGTCGTAGGCGATGGGCTCGATCAGTGGCAGATCCGGATCGAGCACGGCGAGCCCTTGGGCTTCGCGCTCGGCGTTGGCGATCGCGATCTTTTCGTCTTCACGCAGCAGCAGGTCCACCGCGGAGGCGATCGACCGATTGGCGATGTCTGCGTAGCGGAGTTGACCGGCGCGATCGATGATGTAGGTGTCGGTCGAGTCGTTCGGGTGCATCATCTCTGAGAACACGCCGCCGGCATCCTTGGCGATCTGGACTTTGGTCCCGTTGATCATGGCATCGGCCATCATCGCATCCCACCCGTCCTCTGGGTGAACCGCGAGCACGACGAGCCCCTTCTCTGCGAGCTTCCGATTCATCCTCGTGAGCATCGAGATCGTCATCTGTGATTGGGAATCATCGCCCGTGATGGTCGTGATGAGCACCACCTTGCCCTTGATTGATTCGGCGGTCATCGGATCGTCTTGCGACCAATCGGTCAGCGACGCGATTGCTTCGATCGGCATCATGGATGCTTCAAGCTGATCGAGCGATTCGCGGTGTTCGTTGCCGTCCTCACGGAGAATCGTCGGGCCCATCGCCATCAGTCCGCACGCGACCAGGCATGCCCCGGCGGCGGTTATTGCTTTGCGTTGAATCATTGTTCTTCCTTTCGGTATCGATCAGGTTCCGCACCCCTGTGCGTGTACTGAGTGTACAGGGATCGGGGGCGGACGGTTTACAAATTCGTTTCGTGGCATAAAAAAACCCGCCTGGTGCGGGTTTGCGGGTGAGGTTTATGTGTTTGTTTATGACGATTTGGTCATCGGATCGACCTTGATGGTCTGCTTGACCGCTTTTTCGAACTCTGGCTGATGTGGGTTGCCGATCCAGCGGATCACGCCATCGCTGGAGAGAACAACAACAAGGGGGATGCCCTCGGACTCGAAGGGGGCGAAGACCGATTGGTCTGCATCGAACAGGTCTGAGATCGAGTATTCGTGATCGTCGATGAAGCTCTGGACCGCCTGCTCGTCTTCACGCTGACCGCCGATGGCGAGGATCGCGAGTGTGTCTTTGTTTTTCAGCTGCAGCTTATCGAGCTTGGGCATCGCCGAGCGGCATGGGGGGCACCAGGTCGCCCAGAAATCGAGAACCACGACCTTGCCCTTGGTGCTGATCTTCTTAGTCAGCCATTTTTCATTTCCGAGCGGGGTAATCAGCCGTTGCCCCTGCAGGTCTTTGGCGTACAGCGAATCGCCCTTGTTGTGCTTGGGCCATGCGGCCGATGCGTATTCAGCGGGATCAACCTGGGCAGCTTCGGACTCGGACATCAAGGCGTGGTCTGCATCGATCTCTACCGCATCGCTGGCGCACATGCTGCAACTCTCGCCCTCGGCGTGCGCTTCGCACATGGGGCAAGCATGTGCTTGTTTTTCTTCGGCGGCGGGTGATGCGCATGATGCACACTCTGTGCCGTTGGCATTGGCTTCTTTGCATCCGACGCACCCGGGTGCTTGAGTATGCATGGCGACGGTGGTGATGGCGGCGGTGGTCGCCGATGTTCCGGTCGAGCAGCTGCCGCTGCTGAGCGCACAACTCCCGCCTCCGAGCCCGGCGACGCCGACGGCTCCGATCCCAAGGCCCACGACGCCGACTGCTGCTGCGATAATGTTCATTCTGGAACTCCTTTTGTTTCTCACGGTCTCTTATCAAACCGGCTTCTCAAACCGGGGCGTCTGCCTCGGTCACGAGTGCTCACATCGAACTCGGGATAACCAATCTGTGTAATCCAACGGCACACGCGACATGAATATTCAGGGAATCTGTATTCTTTGCCTGTTCTATCCGAACGATTCTGTCGGCAATTTTCAGCGTTTGAGCCGACAAACCCGGTCCCTCAGCCCCGAAGAGCATCGCCAGACGCTTTTCAGGATCCCGCCTGAAATCGCAAATATCCTCGGATTCACTGCCCGGCGACATCGCGACGAGTTGGAATCCCAGATCGGATAACCGCGATAATCCGCACGGCCAGTCTTCGAGAACCGCAAACGGGATCCGCATCGCGTGCCCCATTGATACCCGCAACGCCTTGCGGTACAGCGGATCGCAGCATCTCGGCGAGAGCACCACCCCCACACCCTCGCCCACCAGGCACGCGGCAGATCGGAAGACCGAGCCGATGTTGTCGTGATTCGCGAGGTCTTCGAGCACAACGAGCACACGCGAAGTGCGAGCGAGTTCTTCTATGCTTTGGTTTGGCAACCGTCGCCCGCAGGCGAGCAGCCCGCGGTGCATGGGGAACCCAACGATTTGTTCAAGGATGCCCTGATCCGCTGCGTAGATGGGGACGGCGGTGGGCACTCGGGCGAGCAGCCCGGATAATGCTTCGATCCGGTTGGAGCCGACGAGGACGGATTCGATCGCGAAGGGCGAATCGATGAGGTGCTCGACGACCAGCGACCCCTCGCACATGAACAACCCTGGGCTGGGATCTTGTGGCGTTGGTTGATCCGGAGCGTCGGGATTGTGGGCAGCACGCAGCCAGGCGTCCTTCTGTGAGCAAAAGACCTCGATCCTTGGATCTTTGGCGTCATGGATCTGTTCGATTCGGTCGATCATGGGTACGGTACCCTAGACTGGCAACAACGCCCGCGGAGCCGAATATGGACACGATGACAATCTGGCAATCTGTTGTCCTCGGCGTGGTCGAGGGCATCACCGAGTACCTGCCCATTTCCTCAACCGGGCATCTGATCATCGTGTCTGATCTACTCGGGCTCGGGAAGACGGCGACTCAGCGTTCCGCGGTGGATACCTTCAATATTGTTGTCCAGGGCGGCGCAATCTTGGCGGTGCTGACGCTGTACTTTCCGCGGGTGATCCAGATGATCCGCGGGCTCTTGGGCAAGGACGCCGATGGGCTCAAGCTCTCGATCAATATCATCGCTGCATTCATGCCCGCGGCGGTGCTCGGCGTGCTGCTCAACGACATGATCGAGAAGCACCTCTTCAACACCACCTCGGTGATCACCGCGTTGGCCCTGGGCGGGATCTTCATGATCGCGTTGGATCACAAGAAGTTCAAAGCTCCACGCCCTGATCCAGATACTGGTGCTGATTCAGATGAGCAGGACGAGGGTATGGACCTGACGGATATGAGCATCAAGCAGGCGGTGTTCATCGGGTTTTTGCAGACCATCGCGATGTGGCCTGGGACATCTCGCTCGATGATGACCATCGCTGGGGGGGTGCTTATTGGGCTCCGCCCAAAGCGGGCTGCAGAGTTTTCGTTCTTGCTTGGGCTCCCGACGCTGGGCGGCGCGTGCGTGTACTCGCTCTATAAGACGCTGTCTGGAGATGGCCCTTCGATGTTCGAGGTCATCGGGTGGGCACCGATCGCTGTTGGGCTGATTGTGGCGACGGTGTCGGCGGCGTTTGCGGTCCGATGGCTTGTCGCGTTTTTGACCGAGCACGGATTGGCACTCTTTGGGTACTACCGGATCGTGCTCGCGATTATGCTCGGCATCCTGATCGGCACCGGCACCGTGAGCTTGCACACCCCAAGCCAGCCCGACGATGCACAACAACTCATTGACCAGAACCAAAGCGAGAGCGACGGATGAAGACCTCATTCCCCAAAGACCAGATCGAGATCGTCCTGCTCGAAGGCACCCACCAGGACGGGACAGAGCAGCTCAGGGGCGAGGGGTTCAATGTCCGCACCCACGGCGGGGCGCTGCAGGGTGATGAACTCATCGGTTTCATCGGGCGAGCCCACATCGTCGGCGTGCGGTCGAAAACCCATCTCACCGATGAGCTCATCAAGAATTGCCCGAGGCTTTTGGCGGTAGGGTGCTTCTGCGCGGGGACGAACCAGGTTGAGCTCGGATCGGCGTCGATGCGTGGGATCCCGGTGTTCAACTCGCCGTTCTCGAATACGCGGTCGGTCGCCGAGTTGACCATCGCCGAGATCATCGCGCTGCACCGCAAGCTCACCCATCGCTCGCACGCGTTGCATTTGGGGACATGGGACAAGAGCGCCGCCGGTTCGCACGAGGTTCGCGGCAAGGTGCTCGGGATCGTGGGGTACGGGCATATTGGCTCGCAGCTCTCGGTGCTCGCCGAATCGCTCGGGATGCGGGTGATGTTCTTTGACACCGCCTCGAAGCTTCCGTTGGGCAATGCGATGGTCGCCGGCTCGCTCGAAGAGCTGCTTGGCTCGTGCGATGTGCTCAGCATCCATGTCCCCGACAATGAGAGCACACGGAACATGATCGGCAAGAAGCAGATCTCGCAGATGCGCAAGGGCGTGTGTGTGATCAACAACGCCCGCGGAACGGTTGTGGATCTCGTTGCGTTGCGGGACGCGATCGATTCGGGTCATCTGAGCGGAGCGGCGATCGATGTGTTCCCCGATGAACCATCACGGGCGGGAGAATCATTCACGAGCGTGATGCAGGGCGCGGAGAATGTGATCCTGACGCCTCATGTCGGCGGATCGACCATCGAAGCGCAGCAATCGATCAGCCTCGATATCGCGAGCAAGCTCGCCCGGTTTATCAACGCGGGAACCACGACCGGCGCGGTGAATGTGCCCGAGGTAGATCTGCCCGAGCAGGGCACGGTCGAGGGCGCCAATCGTCCGCACCGCGTGCTTAACTTTCACCGCAATGTGCCCGGCGTGCTGGGAAAAATACATGAAGCGGCGGCGGATCTCGGGGTCAATATCACCGGGGAATACCTCCGCACGCGAGACCAGCTTGGATATTTGGTGCTCGACGCGGATCCATCCAGCACCGAAATCCTGCGTGATCGGATCAACGAGATCGACGAATCCATCCGCACTCGGCTGCTCTGGTAGGCTTAGCGTTTGGGGATCTCGATCACCACGCCGAGCTGATCTGGCTCGGCTGCAGCGCGGATCGCGGCGATCGAATCTGCGAGCTTGAATCGCTTGGTGATGAGCCCCGAGAGGTCGATCCGCCCGCTGCTCATCATGGAGAGCCCCTCGCCGACGCTGCCGCACCGTGCACCAAGCACGCGGAGCTCGTTGGCAACCACCGGCGACCAATCGATCGAATCGTTGTGCATGCTGGGTGTCGGAATGGGGTCCGCGCTCAGCACGATCGTGCCGCGCGGACGCACCATCAGGAGGGCACACTCGAGGCTCTTGGCGTCTTGGGTGGTATCGAGCACGACATCCTGATCGCGTCGGCGTCCGACCTCGTCGAGGTGGCGGTGCTTGATCCCCCATCGTGCGCACAACTCGAGCCGATCGGCGTTGGTTGTCAATAACCTCACCGATGCGTTGAGCTGCGTCATCACCTGGGCTGCAAGCAGCGCGGAGAGGTCATCGCCCAGCACGGAGACATAGGGCTTGCCCTCGATGTGTACCAGCTGCCCGGCATGGATCGCGGCAGAGAGCGGGTTGGCGAGGATCGCATGGTCATCGAGAATGGTCTCGGGCACCTCGGCAAGGTTGCCCGCCGGGATGGCGAATCGTTCGCAAAGACAGCCGCCGCGTTCGACCAGCCCGAGGATCTGTCGAGCGGGGTCGTGCATCGCCAGCCCGCGTTTGGCGAACTCGCTAGCGGTGTCTGCGATGTTTGGATTGCCGACCACACGCCGCCCAATCAATGGATGCCCGTCGATGCCCTGCACGGATTCGACAACCCCGAGGAAATGTGACCCGATGATCCCCTTGAACCCGAAAGCGCCCCGGCAGTTTGCAAGGTCGCTGCGCCGAAGGAGCACATGCGTGGTGCGCACAACCGCATCACCCTCTTTGGGGGAGGGCTCGGATGCGTTGGCATCAAGGTAGACTTCGTTTAATCGGATCCGAACCGCCTGCATCGCCCGCTCCAAATGCGCGTCATTGCGTCGCAATCATCGGTTATACAGGGCGAATAGATTGGATCGATCCGCGGATCTCGCAGGTTTTCGGACGGTGCGGCACCGGTGGTCCGGATCAGCCGTCTTGGACGGGGTCGAGCCCGACAGGGGTCGCGCTCGTCTCGTTTGGCGGCTGGGGCACGAGCGGGATGTACTCGACCGGGCGGCGTTTGCGATGGAAGGTGGGATAAGTATAAATCTGAGCGCCGGCGAAGAGCTCATCGGTTTGGTTGTACCAATCGATCCACATCCGTCGATCGAACCCAAAGTCTTGACCGCTCAGGGTCACCAGCGCGTGCTGCACCCGGTTGTTGACCACCAATCTGGGATCGCGGAGCGCGCCGATCAGTGATTGAACCACACGGGGCTGCTGGTATTGCCCGAGCGCATCGGCAGCGGCGGCGCGGACATCGGCGTCGGCCTCGTTCTCGATACTCACCGATTCCATCAGCGGCGAAACGGCATCGGGTGAGTGGATCCGCTGAAGCGCGCGTGCGGCCTCGATGCGGACGAGCCGGTTTTCGTCATTGAGTGCGGTGATGATGAGCCCCGCGTTCTCGGGATCGCCGTGGCGACCGAGCGCCCGGACTGATGCGATGCGGACACCGGGGTCGATGTCGTTCACGCCATCGATGTACAGGTCGAGGTAGACCTCGCGCCCGCCGAAGTCGGCGTTGGAGAGCAGCGTGGTTCCGCGGAATCGGTTTTCCGCGTTGTACTGGTCGGTCGCCATTTCTGCTGCCTGGGTTGGGCTGGTCTGCGGATTCATAATGCTTCGCAAGCTGTCTGCGCCGCGGGGGACATCGTCAAAGGTATTGCACCCCGCGAGCCCACCAACCATCGCGATCGCATATGCAACCCAGAGTGCCGACAGAACCGTTTTTGGCGTTCTTCTCGTCATACCCAAGTATATCGAGCATTCAGGGCACATTTCGTGAAATGGTGCACAAATCAGAGCGACTTGACCCGCAACGCTACTGGGGCGGAGAGCACCTCGTTGAGTACGATCGCCTGGCGAACCGAGCTGCGATCTTTGAGTCGTTTGCGAATCCCGGTGCTGTGGTGGGTCGCACCGGTGACGCCGTAGCTTGATTCGATCGGATCATCGGCGTGCTCGATATGCAGGGTCCCAACATGCTGGTTCAACTCAGGGTTAATCTCGAGGCTGCTGAGCCGAGAGCGCCCGTCCTTGGATGCCGGCGAAGGTGTTGGCTTGGAGGATTGGGCGGCTTGGCGTTGGCGCTGGGCTTTGGCGCGTCGCTGGGCGAGTGACTCTTGCTGGGCATCGATGTCGAGGGGCTGCACCGCTGGGCGTTGGATGCGCTGTGCGGATGGAACCGAGGTCGGCACCCGCCCGGTTGCACTTGCCTGAGCTTGGGCGCTCGCGCGATTTTGCATGCCTCTGGCACGAAGGGGGGATGGTTTCGGTGATGCGGCGCGTGATAGCTGCGGGGCTGCGGGGCTGCTGCGTTGCTCGCGTATCTTGCGGAGCTGCTCGATGCGTTGCTGACGGAGTTCTTCGAGTCTGGTCTTGCCGGCGGATGCATTTGTTTGTGGTTGGACGCTCGTAGGAGATCCCGCTTCGCTTCGCTGCACGGGCTTATCCGCAGGCTTGCCGGTGCGGAGGTATTCATCGCGGGCACGGGCGTTGTTGAACTGTTCTTGGCGCTTGGCCTTGTTTTCGTTGGCCCAACGCATGAGCCGGCTGCCGCCGGCGATCAGACCGATCACGATCGGAAGCATCGCGGGCGAGAGAATGATGTTGAGGATGGACTGCAGCATGTACCGGCATTGTATCGGGCAAATCGTGCCCGGGCGTGCATGAGCTAGCGGGCGACACGGACTATCGAGCCAAGCCCTTCGACTGACCGGCGGAGCATCTGGACACCGAACACGCTCGAGAGGTTGGATTCGGTGAGTGTTTCTGGCGCGGATCCCTGCGCGAGCACCCGCCCGGAGCTGTCGAGGACGATCGCGCGGTCCGCGATCGAGCATGCGGTGGAGAGGTCGTGGAGCACCACACCCACGCCGATGCCTCGAACGGCGAGTTCCTTCATCGCCTGCATCGTGTCGGATGCGTGCTTGGGATCCATCGACGCGCACGGCTCATCGGCAAGCAGGTACCCGGTGTCCGATGTGGCGAGTTGTGCCCAAGCACGGGCAAAGGACACACGCTGTTGTTGTCCGACCGAGAGGGTGCCGAAAGGTGTAGAAGCAAGATCAGTCAATGCGAAGCGTTCGAGGGCCTCGTCGATCGGTGCTTGGTCGTTGGAGATCGCGTGGCGCCCGAACCCGACGACGCGGCGGACATCAAAGTCAAACGCGAGCGAGGTGCGCTGGGCGATGAACGCGATCTTGGCGGCGCGAGCGGTTGCGGGGATGGTGGCAAGGTTGGTATCTTCAAGCTCAATCGTGCCGGCGGTCGGCGAACGCACGCCGGCGAGGAGCCGGAGGAGCGTGGACTTTCCCGCACCGTTGGGGCCGACAAGGACAGTGAGTGCGCCGGGCTCGATGGTGCAGGCGACCTCATCAAGGACGCGGCGGTCGGCTTTGTAGGAGAAACTCGCTTTTTTTGTACACAGAGCCATTGAGCCCGATTGTATCCGCTGTCTGGGCGTCACTACTCGGTAAGAACTTCGTTTGAAGAAAGCGGGCTGGAAGCCCGTTCCACCAGAGCAAGAAATGGGTGCTTACACACCGAGTTTGTTGGCGAGGAAATCGGCGACCCTGTCGATGGCGATTCGCTCTTGATCAAGCGTATCGCGGTGGCGGACGGTCACGGTGTTGTCGGTGAGGGTGTCGCTGTCGATTGTAAAACAGAACGGGCAACCGGCTTCGTCCATGCGGGCGTAGCGCTTGCCGATGGATTGTTTGACATCGTACTCGATGGTCCCCAGGTGCCCGAACCGGTTGCGCAGCTCGTTGTACAGCGGCTCGGCGATCTCGGGCATGCCGTCCTTTTTCACCAACGGGAACACCGCCGCCTTGATCGGGGCGATGCGTGGGTGGAACTTCATGTACACGCCGGACGGTCGGTTCTCGTCGGGGGTAAAGGCTTCGCAGATCAGCGCGAGCACGCCGCGATCGAGACCGGCGGAGGGCTCGATGACATGCGGCAGGTACCGCTCGCCCTTGGGCTGCCCGTTCTTGGCGAGTTCACCCCTTGTATTGTCGAAGTAATCGAGCTTGGTCTTTGAATGCTCGGCGTGCTGTTTGAGATCAAAGTTCGTCCGGTCGGCGATGCCCTCGAGCTCGCCGTAGCCCGGCGCGGTGAAGGGGAACATGTACTCGATGTCGGCGGTGCCCGCGCCCTCTTTGGCGTAATGCGCCAGCTCGTCGGAGTCGTGCTCGCGGAGGATCAGGTTGTCTCCCTTGAGCCCGAGGTCCTGCCACCACTGCATCCGCCAGTCGCGCCAGAAGGTGTACCAGCCCTTGGAATCGTCGGGGTGGCAGAAGAACTCGATCTCCATCTGCTCGAACTCGCGGCTGCGGAAAGTAAAGTTGCGGGGTGTCACTTCATTGCGGAAGGCCTTGCCCGTCTGGGCGATGCCGAAGGGGACGGAGACGCGGGTGGTGTCAACGACATTCTTGAAGTTGATGAAGATGCCCTGGGCGGTTTCGGGGCGGAGGTAGGCCGTGTTGTCCTCTGCATTGCCGGTCGCGCCGAGAACGGTTTTGAACATCAGGTTGAATGCGCGGGGTGTTGTAAGCGATCCTGCTTTACCTGTGAATGGTGATGGAACCGACGAAGCGTGAAGTTCAAGTGTTTGAGCAGGGATACTTCTAAACTCACAAATCCGCTCACCGCTTCCAGCATCGATCCTACCCAACACCATTCCATTTGTATCATTCGCAAATGGCTGAAACGATCTGATGCCCAATAGTTTCTGAAGTTTCCGATCTGTCAACAATTCAACCGCCTCGTGCGATGAGTTGGCCACAATCGTTTTGTCGGGAACTACATTGACCTCTGGGCTTGCAATATTTTGACCGGCTTCTTGAAGCACCTGAAATTGCTCCACGGACTCAAATGGGATACTCACATATACACCAATAAGGTGATCTGCTCGGAACCGCTGCTTGGTTTCCTTATCGTCCACCATCGGATCATTGAACCCGCCGACATGCCCGGATGCTTCCCAGACCTTCGGATTCTGGATGATCGAGGAATCGAGGGGCACGATCGAGACCGGGTTGCCGTCGGGGCCGGGCTTGCCGTTGCAGCCTTTCATGACGACATCGGTCCACCATGCGTCGCGGAGGTTTTTTTTGAGCTGGGCGCCGAGTGGGCCGTAGTCCCAGAAGCCGTTGACGCCGCCGTAGATTTCTGAGGCTTGATAGATGAACCCGCGTCGTTTGCACAGGGCCATGATGTCGTCCATGGATTTGGTGGTGGGTTGGGCTTCGTCGGGCATTTGAGGGTCCTTTTGGGATACATGGTCGTTGAGCGGTGAGTCTAGGTATCTTGGGCTGACAAGCCCTACGCTTTGGGCGAGCAATCTGCTCATTGACAAGAACTTCTGGAACGGAATCCCTCATGCCCGGACGCTACCGCGATCGACTCATCTCTCACATCACGCACGATTCGTATACACCCAAGCAGATCCCGCTGGTGGCCAAAGAGCTCAACATCGACGAGGTCGAGGAGTTCGCCGATGCGGTGCGCGAGCTGGCGGGCGAGGGGATCATCGACCTCGATGAGGCGGGCAAGATTCATCTGCCGTTCCGCGAGGACGAGGGCGAGCTGATCGGCGAGTTCCGGGGCACGGCTTCGGGCGTCGGGTTTGTGCAACCCAGCGATCATCGGCATGGGTCTGATGTGTTTATCCCGCCGCACGCGACGGGTGGTGCGCTCAGCGGCGACACGGTCAAGGCGTACTATGAGCGTGATAAACGACGAGAGCGTCGATTGGGGACGATGGAGCGCCAGTACGCCGGCGAGGTGCTCGATATCATCGCACGCAAACGCGCCAACTTTACCGGCGAGATGGATAAACGCGACGGGCGTTGGATCGCCTACCCGGACGGGCGCGAGATCACCGAGCCGATCCTCATCCGTGATGCGGATTCCAAGAATGTCAAGCCCGGCGACAAGGTTGTCATCGAGCTGTTCGAATACCCAGAGAACGGGATGCTTGCCGAGGGCGTGATCACACGGGTCTTGGGCGCGGCGGGCGAGCCGGATGTCGAAACACAGGCGGTGATCGCGGCGTATTCGCTGCCCACCAACGAGTTCCCCGAGGCGTGTGTCAACCAGGCACGCGAGGCGACAATCCGGTTCGACGAAGAGATGAAAGCCTATGAAACACAGGGGATCGAGGCGCTACACATGCGCCGTGATCTGACGGGCGATCTCATCTGCACAATCGACCCCCCGGACGCCAAGGACTATGACGACGCGATCTCCATCAAGCGGCTCGACGATGGCGGGTACGAGTTGGGCATCCATATCGCGGATGTCGCGCACTACATTGTGCAGGAATCCACGCTCGATATCGAGGCCAAAGAACGGGGCAACTCGGTGTACCTTCCGAGGCTGGTGATCCCGATGCTGCCGGAGGTTTTGTCGAACGGGATCTGCTCGCTGCAGGAGGGCGTGCTGCGGTACGCCAAGACGGCGATTATCCGGTACGACAAGATGGGCAATGTGGTCGCGGAGGGCGTGTGCCAATCGCTGATCAAATCGAATAAGCGGATGACCTACCTCGAAGCACAGGCATTGATCGACGGCGATCAAGAGGAAGCCCGCAAGCACGCCAAGAACGAGACGCCTTACACACAAGAATTGATTGATGCACTCCTCGACATGGACAAGCTCTCGCGGCTCATCCGCGCACGGCGGCACAAGGCGGGGATGATCCATCTCGATTTGCCTGATGTCGAGCTCATCTTCGACGACAACGGCAAGGTCATCGATGCGGAAAAAGAAGACGACGCGTACACCCACACGCTGATCGAGATGTTCATGGTCGAAGCCAACGAGACCATGGCGCGGTTGTTCGAGCGGATGCGGGTGCCGGTGCTGAGGCGCATCCACCCCGAGCCCACACCCGGTGATGCGGAGGTACTCCGCAAGACCGCGATGGTCGCCGGGTTCCGGATTCCGAAGTCGCCGACGCGTGAAGAGCTGCAGGGGCTGCTCGATTCGACGGCGGGCACTGGCTCGTCGCGTGCGGTGCACAACGCGGTGCTTCGGACGCTGACGAAGGCATCGTATTCTCCACAGCTGATCGGGCATTACGCGCTTGCTTCCAAGGCTTATTCTCACTTTACCTCACCGATCCGCAGGTACCCCGATCTAACGCTGCACCGCGCGATATTCGCCTACCTCAAGAAGACCAAGAACGGCGAGAATCGTCCAAAGTCTGACGACGCCTGGATCGCGCTCGGCAAGCAACTCAACGAAGACCCGTTGTGCCCGCATGAGCAAGATTTGTTCGAGATCGGCACGCATTGCTCGAATACCGAGGTCAACGCGGCGGGCGCGGAGCGGTCGCTTCGTCAGTTGCTTGTGCTGCAGCTGATGGCCGAGCATATCGGTGAGTCGTTCGAGGGGTTCATCACGGGGGTCACGCCCAAGGGCGTTTATGTCCAGATCGAGAAGTACCTCGCGGACGGGATGATCAAGAAGCAGGACTTGCCCGGCGATGTGACGCGGTCGAAGCGTCCGCCGTTCTGGCGGATTGATGACCGCACGGGCGCGATGGTTGACGAGCATTCCGGGCGGAGCTACTCGATCGGCGATCGCGTCGAGGTCACGATTGATAAGGTCGATACCTCTACACGCCAGATGGACCTTGTCATCACCGACGGGTCGCGCCGGGCTGCCGGAAAAATGAAGGGGCCGGCCAAGGGGCTCAAGCTCGGCGGCGATTTGGGGGGGCTTGGCGATAAAGCCGAGGGCGCGGGTTTTAAGAAAACACCCGGCGGCAAACGACGCAGCAGCAAGAGCAAGTCACGCGATCGCGGCAAGACTGATTACCGGCGCGACGCATCGGGCAAGGCTGGGCCAGGCGGGAAGAAAAAAGGCAAGGGTGGCGGCAAAGGTAAGAAACGCTAACACCCCAACAAACCCGTCGCATGGTTTTACCGGAACTGCTGCCACGGGAAATCTTCGGGGATCAGGTGCGGGCAATCATTGAGCCACCCGATGAGGAACTCTTGGGCGTCGACCACACGCGGGCCCGGGCGGTTGAACATCTGGTTGCCATCAACGATCGCGACACGGTTGTTGATCACCGCGGGCAGCTCACGGAACCATGGGCAGGCCTCAAAGAGCCGATCCGTTTCTGACTTTGCTTGGGCGAGCGGCACCCCGCACGGCGCGATAACAAGATAATCAGGCTTGGAATCGGCAAATGTTTGTGATTCAACCGCAATCGAATGGCCGGCGACCCGTTGGGCCTGCTGCGGGCCTACGGCGGCCCCCGACCCTGGCAAGATGACTGTGCGGTTGAGTGGATGTTGCCCTCCAGCTCGTTCGATTAGCTGCACCGTCCAGTGCCCAGCAATGAAGATCGGGTCGGTCCATTGCATAAATCCGACGATCGGGCCGTCTACATAAGGATTGATATGTTCTTGAGCCCGGTCCATTCTCTGTTTGAGAGCCACCACCGCATGAACCGCGTTGTCTTCCAGCCCGATCGCGTTGCCGAGCATAAGCATCTCATCGAAGATCGCTTCGATGGATTTGGCGTTGAGCTCGATGATCTTGGGTGTGGACCTCATCGCATCGACGGCGGATTGGACGGCTTGGGCATCAATCGAACCCGCAGAGCAGAGGCTCTGGGTGAGAATCACATCGGGCTTGATTTCTGCAAGCCCCTTTGCATCAAGAACATAGAGCGATTCATCCAAAGCGGCAGATTCACGAACCTGGGTGTCGATCGCCAGGGCGTTGATCGGCGAGCTTTGGCTGAGCGGGTTCTTCTGGGCGGTGAGGACGGGGACGGATTCGACAGCGGGTGGGTAGTCGCATTCGTGGGAGCGTCCGGCAAGCGAATCAAGTGCGCCGATCATGCCCAGCATCTCGGTTCCCGAGGGGATCAGGCTCACGATTCGCATAGAAATACTCCGAAAAGAGAGAAGAGTCCACGGTGTCTACGATCCGTGGTTCAGACAACAGGCGATGCCTGAATGGTACGGTACGCCCGTGCCAATCGGGCTTCAGGGAGACAGCGCGTGCGACAGCATATTCGAAACTTGATCGGTGCATTGGGCATTCTTTCCGCATTGGCGGCCCCGAGTGCGGTCTCTCAGGATCAGGACAACCCGCGGGTGCGTGCGATCAACCTCCGAGAGCCTGCTGGCGAGCCCACCGTTTCATTTGGGGAGTTTTCCGAGCCGATCGAGCTGACCACGCTGATTGATTTTGTGGGTTCCTCCTTGGGGGTCAACATGGTGGTCAAAGGGTCTCCAGCGGGGCAGATTGTGTTCAACGCCCCGGTCGAGGTGCCGAGGAGCAAGCTGATCAACCTGCTCGATGCGATGCTCGAGCAGTACGCGTTCACGGTTTCGCAGGACGCGGTTTCCGGGTTTTATATTGTTCAGCCGGTGACGGATGTTCGACCGACGATGGCGGGCGATCGTGCATCGACACGGATTATTTCCACGCCGAATATCAAGCCATCGTTGATGGTGCCCGCGCTCAACGCGGCATTGGGGACCAGCACCAACCCGGGCGGCGCTCAGGCGAGCAGCCCGATCCTCGCGGTCGACGAGCTCGGCGTGCTGATCGTCAACGCCCCGCCGAGGGATATTGATCGCATCGCCACAATGGTCGAAGAGCTGATCAGGATCGACAACACCCAGAGTTATATCCGGCTTGAGCTCCAGTTCATCTCTGCACCCGTTGCACGCCAGCGTGCGGTCGGGCTCGCGGGCGGTTCTTCGGGTTCGAGCGCTGTCGCCGGTGCACAAGTCAACAACCGCAACCCCGGGCAGCCCCAGATTGGCGGCGGCACCTCAGGTGCTTCGCTCAACAACCTTGAAGAGCGGATCACCGTTGACCCGCAGGGCAACGCGCTGATCTTCAAGGGCACCGAGGACGAAGCCGATCGCGTGCGGACCATCCTTGCGGTGATCGATGTGCCCAACACACTCGAGCCAAAGAACTACTTTGCGGGCTCATCGGCTGCGACGATCGCCGATATCGCATCGCGGCGTGGGCTCGGCGAGGTCATCGAGATCGAGGCCGAAGACCAGAATACACCCAACCCCTTCAACGGATTCGGGCAGCAGAATAACCAGCCCGAGCAGTTCAACCAGCAGCAAACGACCGGCGGCCCGGTCATGGTGGTTGACCCGGCCCGCGGAAACATTGTTTACTACGGCACCAAAGAGCAGCAGAACCAGCTCGCGGAGCTTCTGGTCGAGCTTGGCACCGATGACGAACGAATTGTCACCCGCGAGTATGTGCTGAACCATTCCGACGCGGAGACCGTTGCCGATCTGCTGATCGGGATCATCACCGGGCAGCGCCAGACGGGCGATTCCCCATTGCTCCCGACGAACAACAACACCCCGCAGCAGAGCGCGATCCTCAACGCGTTTGGCGTTGGCGACGAAGCCTCGGGCGTGTTCGACCCCAACAAGGTCTCTGTGATTCCGGACCCCGACAACAACCAGGTGGTCATCCGCGCTCCGATCAAGCAACACGATGAGCTGTACAAGATCATCGCCAAGCTCGACAAGCGCAAGCAGCAGGTGTACATCGAGGCGATGATCGTCGCGGTGAATGACGATACAGATTTCTTGCTCTCAGTCGACACACAGTTCTTGGGACCCAACGGTGGGCTCGGGACCAACTTTGGCAACCTTGCTACGCCGACGGCGTTTACCGATCCGCGGACCGTGGCCGCCGGGCTTGGCGGGCTGACCGCGGCGTGGATCAAATCGGAGTATGTGCCGATCATTGTGAACGCTTCACAGACCGACACGGACATCCGCATTTTGTCAACGCCTCAGCTGCTTGTCAATGACAACCAAGAGGCCGAGATCGTCTCGATCGAGGAGCAACCATTCTCCTCAATCTCGCAGGGCGACGGCGGGAATGTGACCGGATTCGAGGACTTTGCCGAAGCGGGCACGACGCTCCGCGTTACGCCTTCGATCTCGAAGTCCGGCTCTTTACGGCTTGAGTATTACATCGAGCTGTCCAACTTCACCGCCACCGAGGGCGTGAATGGATCGCCGCCGCCACGAAACACACGGCGTGTTGAGGGATCGGTCTCCGTTCCCTCCGATGCAACGATCGTGCTCGGCGGGATCGTCGTCGAAGACATCCGTGACTCCGTTATCAAAATCCCATTCCTCGGCGATATCCCACTCGTCGGCGAAGCGTTCAAGCGCACCAGCAAGAAGAACAACCAGTCGAAGCTCTACATCTTCTTGACACCGCGGATTATGACCGACCCGAACTTTAACGACCTCAAGCTGTTCTCTGAGGGTCCTCAGCGTGAGATGAAGGTAGACCCGCTCACCCCCGAGCTTGAGCCCGCGATCATCCGCACCGTCGACCCCACGCCATCGGCGTTGCCCGATTCGCCGTTTGACACCCCAATGAACGACGAGAACGGCGCATCAGCACCCGAAGCGTCGAACGCACCAGAGCTTGAGCCCGTGTTCATCGAGGTCACGGAGACCTCGTCAGCAGCCGGAGGCTCGGACTAAACGATGGGCAAGCGGAACGGATTGATCAAGAGATCGGATGCCCCGGTGCGCGACGCGGATGCGGCGCCGGTGGTTGTGGATTCATGGGATGATGCGGCCCGCTCGTTCGGCGCGATCCGCGTGTCGGGCGAGCAGCTCCGCGCGTTTGCGAGCATCCCGGGATCGGATGATGAACCCTGGGATGTGATGCTGCAGACTCTGGCGATGGACGAGACCATCGCGCTCAAGATGCTGGCGCACCGCACGGGGCTTGAGTTTGTTGCCGAGCCCAAGCTCACCGAATCAGCAACACGATTTTACGACCTCGTAGAACCGGACGATGCGCGTACTTCGAGTGTTGCAGCGATCACTTACGATCACGGCGCGTTCACCATCGTGACCTCTCGCCCGATGCAACCGAGTGTCCTCACGATGCTCGAGGACACGCTGGACGCCCCGATCAAGCTCGTGCTCTCGACACGCGGAGCGGTCGCGAGCCTGATCAATCGCGGGTACGAGCAGCGTGGGGATCTGGTCACCGAGATCGTCGAGGACATCCCGCTTGATCAATCCGCGATCGAATCGGCCGCGGGCTCGATCGGCAAGACCAACGACCTGCTCGCCCAAGCGCGTCAAACCCCGGTGATCCGGCTGGTGAATATGATTTTGTTCGAGGCGCTTCGGCGTGGTGCATCGGATGTGCATGTGCATCCGATGGAGGAACGCTTGGCGATCCGGCTTCGTATTGACGGGATGCTCGTTGATGCGTTCAGCCCGCCTCTGACACTTGCGGCCGCGATTAGTTCGCGGCTCAAGGTGATGACCGAACTCGACATCGCCAATCGCCATTCACCCCAGGACGGGCAGACGACGGTGCGGATCGGGCAGAAGAAGATCGACATCCGCTTGTCGGTGATCCCGACGATCTTTGGAGAGCGGATCGTGCTGCGTCTGCTTGATCAATCGAATCAAGAGCTGGACCTCGACGCGGTGGGCATGGCCAAGGGCATGCAGTCCAAGCTGATGGACCTCGTCGAGCGACCCAACGGTATTCTTCTGGTCACCGGGCCGACCGGTTCGGGCAAGACGACAACGCTCTACGCCGCGCTCGGACGCGTTGATCGCGCAAGCCGGAATGTGATGACCATCGAGGACCCGGTCGAGTACCACCTCGACGGGATCTCGCAGATGCAGGTGAACCCCAAGCGTGATGTGACCTTCGCGACCGGGCTGCGTTCGCTGCTGCGTCAGGACCCCGATGTGATTCTGGTGGGCGAGATCCGTGATCCGGAGACCGCGCAGCTCGCGATCCAGGCATCGTTGACGGGCCACTTTGTGCTCGCGACACTGCACACGAATGATGCGCCCAGTGCGATCCCTCGTTTGCTTGATATTGGTGTTGAGCCGTATCTGGTGACCAGCTCGCTGCTCGGCGTGCTCGCCCAGCGGCTGATGCGCCGGCTGTGCTCAACATGCCACGGATCATGCACACACGAGGGATCCGCGTGCGACACCTGCATGGGCACCGGGTACAAGGGACGATTGGCCGCACACGAACTCATGCTCATGAACGACGAGCTCCGCCAGCTGACCGCGCAGCGCGCCGACGGCGTCACGCTCTATGAAGCGGCGGTCAACTCCGGCTTTGAGCCAATGAAGATCGACGCGATGGCCAAGGTGAAGATGGGGCTAACCGACGAGGCAGAAGTCTTCCGCGTCCTGCATTGATCGGCAGTGTCAACCATGAACCTTCTGGAATCCATGAATGTCCAACCCGTCACGCTCTCGAATGAGTTTGTCACACTCGAGCCGCTTGCACTCAAGCATGCTGTGGATATCGGGGATGCGATCGACGAACAGGTCTTCCGGTACATGCCGATGCGTTCCTCTGTGAAAACTCCCAATGAAATCCGGCGGTACATCGAGTTCCAATCCACACGCCCGAGCACGATGAGCTTTGCGGTCATCGACAACGCCACCGGCAGGGCGGTTGGTTCGACGAGCTACCTCAATATCCGCCCCGAGCACCGAGGACTCGAGATCGGTTCGACCTGGATCAGCAAGGCATCACGCGGCACCAAGATCAACCCGGCGATGAAGCTGCTTCTGCTCGAGCACGCTTTAGACACCCTCGGGGCGATCCGCGTGGTGCTCTGCACGGACAACCGCAACGAGCATTCTAAGGCCGCGATCAGCAAGCTCGGCGCCGATTTTGAGGGGGTGCTTCGCTCCCACATCATCATGCCCGACGGGCACCGGCGAGATACCGCGAGCTACGCGGTCACCGAGCACAACTGGAAAGATGTGCGTGCGGGCTTGCTGGCAAGATTGGGCGAATTCGCCCGCTGATGTCGACTCGGCTGATAATCCAGATAAAATAGTCTGATTCAGAGTACGCAGGATAGAAACAGGAGCACACGATGAAACTTCAGGCAGCAACGGCGGCATTGGCATTGAGCATGGGCGTTTTCGCGCTCGGGTGTGGCGGCGACAAAGAAGAAGCCGCGAAAGAACCCGCCAAGGTTGAAACCTCCGCACCAACGGGTGACCGGATGGCGATCGCCAAGGGCACCGTGAAGTTCAAGAAGATCTGTGCGGCGTGTCATGGCGTGGACGCCAAGGGGATGCCGAACCTCGGGCGTGATCTGACGATCTCCGAGTTTGTCAAGAGCAACAATGATGACGAGCTCCTCGCGTTCATCATCGAAGGGCGCGAACCGGAGGGTGAGTTCGCTGCGATGCCACCACGGGGCGGCGACGCGACGCTGACCGATGCCGATCTCAAGAATGTCATCGCGTTCATCCGCAGCATCGAGCAGTAATCTGCCGGCACGCGAGTATCGATCAATACAAATCCCTCGCCCGAGCTGGATCGGACGAGGGATGAAGAGGAGCATGACGCCGGCCGTGTTCGATCGAGAGGAGTCGGTCGAGCGCGTTGGCGTCGCTCTGGAGAGAGATCAGTTCGCAATCGGACTGGAAAAACTCCCGGGCCGATTTTTCATACTTCGGCCAACCATTGCGGATCTCGCCACAAGTTCTTTCTTTTCAATACTTTGGCCCCTGAGCGGCGTTAGGCAATGACCGAATCGGGGGGGGTGTCGCCGTCCAAGGGCAGCGTACGGGCGATATCCAGGAAGCTGTCGTAGTTGCCTCGGGTCTCGAGAACCGAGTCGCCACCGAACTTTTCGAGGAATGCGTTGGCGACCTCCATCGCGACAACATTCTCCATAACCACGCTGGCGGCCGAGACCGCGCAGACATCGGATCGCTCGTACTGCGAGTCCTCGGGCTGCTTGGTGTTCAGGTCAATGCTGGGCAATCCGCGGAGCAGGGTCGAGATCGGTTTCATGGTGCCGTTGACGACGATGGGCTGCCCATTGGTCATGCCGCCTTCGGTGCCTCCGGCGTTGTTGCTCGATCGCGTGAACCCGAGCGAGGGCTCGTTTATCTTTGAGGGATCAAAGTGGATCGGATCGTGGACCTGTGATCCTGTGCGTTGCGAGCATTGCACGCCGAGCCCGATCTGCACGGCTTTGAACGCCTGGATCCCCATCACCGCGTACGCGATTCGCGCATCGAGCTTGTCATACCAGTTCATCGATGAGCCGATGCCCGGCGGGCACCCGAAGACATGGCACTCGACATCGCCGCCCACGGTGTCCTTGTCGGACTTTGCCCGGCGGATGATGGCGCGTTGCAGCTCGGTGGTTTCACTATCAAGGGTGTAGGTGTCTGATTCGTCGCGGGCAGCGCGGAGTTCATCGAGTCTGGCGTGCTCAACAACCGCGGCTGTGCGCGCGTCGAGGATCGAACGGACAAACCCGAAGACCTCGACATCGAAAACCTGCTTAAGCAGCAACCGCCCAATGCAGCACGCGGCAACACGGGCAGCCGTCTCGCGTGCGCTCGCGCGCTCGAGTGTTTCTCGGCAATCGGTTGTGAGCCATTTGACGCTCCCCGCGAGGTCCGCGTGCCCAGGGCGCGGGCGGTACATCGGGGGTGTGCGTTCGAGATCATCGAGCCTCGAATCGCGGTTCTTGATGAGCATGGTTATCGGCGAACCGATGGATTTTCCAAGCCGAACGCCGGTGATGATCTCGACGGTGTCGGTCTCGATCTTCATCCGCCCGCCTCGCCCATACCCGCCTTGTCGGCGGGCGAGTTCGCGGTTGATGGTATCGGTATCAATATCGAGCCCGGCGGGCACGCCGAGGATCGTGCTGACGAGGGATGGGCCGTGCGATTCGCCGGCGGTCTGGTAGGTCAACCTATTGGGGGGCATGGGCATGGAGATCCAATCGTCGATTGCGGGGCGTTACCACAAGAGAATATCAAGGATATCGGATGATTGATCAGTCCACGGTTTCATTTGCTTGATATCCTCGGGGAATAGACCAAACTTGGCGTGCAATGCCCGCTGGGCGCGATCGCGATCCTTCGTCATCATCACCCAGATGGATGAATCTCTTTTGGTGTATTCCACCACAACATCGTCCAGATACTCATAACCGAGCAGTGCGTACACACCATATCGTTTTTCCATTTCTTTGCCGAGGGCGTTGCAGAGCGGTTTGAGATCAAGATTCCGGTTCGAGATATGCAGCAAGAGGACGCCATCGTTGCTCAGCCTCTGAAAGTAGACTTCCATCGCTTCGAGTGTCAGCAGATGGACCGGGATCGAATCTGAGCTGAACGCATCAATCATCAAGAGATCAAACGCGGGCTCACCGTCTGCGTGTGATCGTTCGAGCCCGATCCGGCCATCAACAATCCGGACCTCAATATCGCTGGGCGAATCTTGAAGATAAGTAAAAATAGCCGGATCGTTTGCGATCCGGGCTACCTCGGGATCGATCTCAAAGAAGACAACCTCATCATTCTCCCGCGGATAAGCCGCCATCGCACCGGACCCAAGCCCCACGAACCCCATTCTCATCGGCGAAGGGTGCTCCTCAAGGATCTTGCCCACCAGCCGGCCCGCGGGAGCATCTGGATGATAATACGAGAGCGGGATAGATCGAAGCTCGGCGGGTTCAACGATCTGCATCCCGTGGCGTGTGGTGCCGTGGTAAAGCTCGTGGATCCGGACGCTCTCATTGTGATAGAGCGACAAGGCGTTCGTTGTTGTGTGCACGCCATAAAAAGTGCGTGTCCTGTGGGTGATCGCGGGATTGATTGAGTCGTCGAGTACAACCGCACCGAGCAGCACGGCGATGACCATCGACGCCGCGATCCCGTCACGCCACGACATGTACATCATGACCGCGGGTCCGGCGATGAGCAGGGCTGTACTCAGCCCGAAGAACAACTGCATGTTGTCCATCATCATCGAGAGCCTCGTCATCGTGAGGGCTATTGCGCCTATGTATCCAAGGGCAAGCAGAGGCATCATCCATCGGATCCGGATCCGTTTCTTGCGTTCCAGCACCGCCGGCAAAGTGGCGGCTGCTGCGATCAATGCAAGGTGGTATTCGAATGGTCCATTGAATACAAGCGGTGCGACAAACCCGTTGAGTACCCCACCGAGCGCCCCGCCGAGCGACATCATCAGGAAGAACTCGGTCAGTTTGCTCGCCGGGGGGCGATCCGCAGCAAGCCTCGCGTGAGAGAACACCCCGACCCCTGCAAGCAAAATCAGTTGGATCAAAACCACCCAGAGGATCGGCGCTCCGGACATGCTCTGCTCACCAAGGATCAGCAGAACCAAGGCCGCGATGATCGTGACCAGCATCGGGCGAGCCGTTCGATCTTCGAGTTTCTTGGCGTTGAACGAGAATGCCGCGATCATGGTGAGCAAGTAGACCGCCAGCGGGATCACCCAGAGCAACGGGAAGGATGCGATGTCGGTCGTGATGTAGCTTGTCACCCCGAGCAGCATCGACGAGGGCACAAACGCGAGAAACACCCAACGCCCGCGTTGGCGCCAGGAGATCGGAGCGGCATCCGGCTTGCCCCGCGCTGCTTGTTCTGGGAGAGAACCGGAGCGAGCGAACATCGCCGCACCGATGGCCAGCATCGAGAACAAGCCGAGACCGATCAGCCAGACCTCTCTCTGGTCGTCGAGTGCGAGCGAGGGCTCGATCACGAACGGGTAACCGAGCAGCCCGATCAGGCTTCCGGCATTGCTCGCGGCGTACAAAAAATAAGGATCGTGCGCACGGCTGTGGCCCGTCCTTGCAAACCACCCCTGCAACAGCGGGCCCGCGCTCGAGATCGCAAAGAACGGCAACCCCGACACCAACGCCAACTGCCCGAGCAGATAGGGCACCGGGAACCGGGATCCATCGGCCGGGGCAACAGGCGCAGCAAAGAGCACCCCCGCCATGATCGCAGCCGCAAGCAGGGAGAGATGCACCGATATCTGAACACGCTTGGAAAAGCGCGTCATAAGCACATGGGCATAGATGTATCCGAGTAGGAGGGTGATCTGGTAGAACAGCATGCTGGTCGTCCAGACGCTGGATCCGCCGCCGAAGATGGGTAGCATCGTCTTGGCGACCATCGGCTGGACCGCGAAGAGCAGTGCAGCAGACAAAAAAACCGTGATGGTGAACAACTTAACCATGCATCTCCGTTCGATCGGGTGCTGTAGGATAGGGTCTGGGCAGCATCCGCACCACCGAACCCCCGAGGACCAACCATGCAACCCGATGACCATGTCTGTCTCTGCTTCCGCGTTTCTGTGGGGAAGGTGTGCGGGTACCTTAAAAGAGAGGACCCGCCTGTTGCCTCATTGATCTCCGAGTGCTTGGGCGCGGGCACCGGGTGCGGGTGGTGTGTGCCTTACCTCAAAGAACTGCACGCCCAGCACACCAGCGGGCAGCAACCGACCATCGAGGGCACCAAGGCGGATTACGAGGCTGGGCGTGTACGATTCCGCGAGGACGGCTCACGCGGCGCATAAAAACGCCGGGGATCGCCCGGCGCTTATGGATGAACCGAATGGTCGTTTCTCAAAGCTGGCTCTGCTACCGCATCGAGCGATACCTCGGGAGCATGTCGATCGGGAACGCCGGGTCGCTGATCGGGCGGAGCGCCAGACCGAGCAACGACAACTCGTCGTCATCGCCCGCGATCCGGTTCATGCGGAGTTGCTTGCACCCTGTGCACCGATGGACAACCGCCCATTCGCCATCGGCACGGGACGCAACCGCGACGGGTTCCATCGACTGATTGCACGGCGATCGCCGATCGCCCACCCGATCATCAACATGTTTGGACCAAAGACAGATCGGGCAATGGTTTCGCTGGCGCGTGCCGAACGAGTTGTAGGGGATGTTCATCTTGCAATGGATACAACGGAAGCCGCCCTCTGAACGGGCGTTTTTATCGTGATGTTTCAACTTGGGAATCCTTCGTCATGTTCCCCACAGCGCACACAGCACCGGGAACAGCATCAAGCCAACGCATGGGCAACGGCCCGGGTGCGTTCGGCGGAGCGTAAGAAAACGATAGGATTTACACAGATGCTTTATACATACCCGCGAAGTGTACACGAACGCGCACCCGTATGCAAATAAAAACGCCCGATCAGATGACCGGGCGTTCATTGGATACAAGCTGGGGATCAGAGCTCTTCGCCCTCTTCGAGGGTGCGCAACGCCAAGCCGAAGTTGGTCAGTTTCTCATGGACTTCGACGAGCGAGGTCGAGCCGAAGTTCTTCACGCCCATGAGTTCGGCCTCGGTGTGCGAGCACAGGTCGCCGATCGACTGGATATTGAGCATCTGCAGCGCCTTGCGAGCACGGACAGAGAGCTGGAGTTCGGAGACGGGCTTGCCGAGCAGTGTTTCTTTGCCGGTGCCTTTGAGCTTCTCAAGAATCGCCCGGCGTGCAACGCGGTGGGCGTCCTCGTGCCCCTGCCCAAGACGCAGGTTCTTGGCTTCGAGCATGATCTTGATCTCTTCGAGCGATGATTCGCCGAAGTTCTTGTAGCTCATCAGCTCGGTCTCGTTGATCCGGATCAGGTCGCCGAGGGTACGGATGTTCATCTTTTTGAGGCAGGTGCGTGCGCGAACGGTGAGCTCGAAATCGGTCACCGGGGTATCAAGAAGCGCACGGCGTTTGAGCACATCGCGTTCGTTCTCTTCTTCGACAACCATCCCCTTTGATGCAAGCACATCCTTCATGAACAAGCGAGCACGGGCGTGGTTTGCGTTGGTATCGAGAATCTGACGCAGGCACCGCTCGGCGCGGACATAGTCACCACGATCCTCGTAGAGCACCGCGAGATTCATCAACGCGTTGATCGGTGCGGGTGAGCATTCGCATACGCGCTCGTACAGCGAGAGCGCTTCCTCTTCCTCGCCCGAGAGATCGAGCTGGTAGGCGAGGTGGAACATGATCAAGTTGCTCAACGGATCAGCGTTGAGCGCCTTGCGGAGCGACTCGATCGCGCCCTCGCGGTCGCCGGTGGCGACCTGCTCGTTGGCGGATGCGATGACTTCGTTGGCGGCTTTGGTATCGGCGGGGGCGGTCGAGGCACCGACCACCATATCCATCGGATCGTTGGACATGCAGAACTCCTGGTAATAGATCAACCGCCCGGGCTCGTCCGGGCGGAGGTGATTCTAGGCCGACTTCTCGCATTCGTCTGCGCGAACCCAGATGGTGCAAATACCCGGTTCGCAACAAGTTGGGACCATCAAACCCCTCTGCTCGCTGCTGCCATGGGCGGGAACCAGCGAATGAGCTCCTTACCCCACGCTGGTGGGTTCTGGATAGACCTTATCGAGCGGATCGGGCTCGATATCCTCATCGACCAACGAACGCTCTCGCCAGTTGCCAAAGAGGAACCGGGCAAGCAGGGCGAGCCCGAGCAGGATGATGTACGCCGACGCACCGATCCAAGGCCCGACCGAACCCCATTGAGGCTTGATCTCGATAATTAGCAACCCGAAGCCCACGATGCATCCCCAGCTAAACACGATGGTCAGCACGCCGGGCCAGACTGTATCGCCCGCCCCACGCAAGGAGCCGGACATCACAATACCCACGGCATCGAATACCTGGAACACCGCTGCGGCGATCATGATCTTGGCTCCGATCGCGATCAGCTCGGCTCGTTCGTCGGGCACGGTCTGTGAGTTGATAAACACATTGATGAGCTGCTCGCGGAATACCACGAACACCAGAGCACACAAAGCCATGTACCCGAGCCCGATTTTAAGCGATAGCCAGGTCCGATGCGCAGCGATATCCGGGCGTTTGCGTCCCATCGCCTTGCCGACAAGCGCCTGGGCTGCAATAGAAATCCCGACCACCGGCATGAATCCGATATGCATGTACCGCAGCGCAATCCATCCGGCCGTGTTGGCGTAGATTCCCGCTTGCTCAATGGCAGCAGCATCAAGCCCCTCGGCGATTGCCCTGGCGCGTCCGGCTTTGGGAACCAGATAGTTCATCAGCATGCCCCAGCAGAGCAGTTCGTTGAGGAACATCAGCCCACCGGGCCATCCCACCCGCACGATATCTTCGAGCTGTTTGAGCTTTGGTTTCCATGCCAATCGTGTTCCGTATTCGGCGGCGTACTTTGGCGATAAAAACAGCGCGATCGGGATCACGAGCTCGATCGCCCCGCCGCAGACCGTGCCGATCGCGGCACCGTTGAGCCCCATCTGTGGGAATCCGAAGTTCCCAAAGATGAGCATGTAGTTGACCACAATGTTCACGATGTTGCCGGAGATGGCAGAAATCATCACCACCTTGGGGCGATGCAGACCGTAGAAGTAATGATGCACGGATCGCGCACCGAGGGTGGTGAACCCCCCGAGCAAGAGAATCCGCGCGTACCCCGATTCGAGTTCCCAGAGCCGATCGCCCGAACCGGCAAGGTTGGTGTGGTCGATCAGCAGGGCATAGGGCACCAAAAACACCAAGGAATAGACGGCAGAGATCCAGATCCCCATCCAGGCATAGCTTGACCCCTTCCTCGGCGTGCCCGCGCCAAGATTCTGCGAGACAAACGAGTTGATGACGGTGTTCATCCCAAGCCCGAACGAGATGGCGATCCACGCAACGATCCCGCCGTTGCCCTGGGCGGAGACATAGACCGGGTCATCGCCGATCTCTTTGACCATGAAGGTATCGACGAACTGCATGAGGGTGTAGCTCGTCATCGTGACGATCGAGGGAACGGCGATACGGAACAACTCAACCATCGCCGATTCGTTGGCGTATGGATCCACCGGCTCATAAACCGTGGAGACGGACGAAAGGCCCGTGGATTCTGGGGGGGTGTGATCAGACATGTGTATGGGATCCCGGCGCGGCGCGTGAGCAAATATACCGACTCGACGCGCACAGGGTGCACAGAGTCAACTTTGGTCATTCAATCAGATCGGATTGATCGCGTCAGTGGGTCATAGCGGTGAATAATGCCCGGCCGCGGGCCTTCAGTCAAGCCCGAGCAACTCAGGCGTGTGCAGATTGGCGAGATCGCGCCATGCGAACAGCCAGGTCGATCGCGTTGCACATCGACCCCGGATCCGCGATCCCACGACCCGCGATATCAAATGCGGTGCCATGATCTGGGCTCGTTCGGATGGTTGAAAGCCCCACCGTCACATTCACCGCGAGGTCTCGCTCGAGCAGCTTGATCGGGATCAATCCCTGATCGTGGTACATCGCAACCACGAGATCAAACCTCCCGCGGACCGCCGCGTTATAGATCGTGTCGGCAGGAAACGGGCCAGAAACTTCTATCCCCGCGTTCTGCGCGTGCTCGATTGCCGGCTCGATCAATCGCCCTTCCTCATCGCCAATCAATCCACCCTCGCCGGCGTGCGGGTTGAGCCCGCAGACCGCGATGCGCGGGCGTGCAATGCCCAGGTCTAGGCACGCCTGGTGTCCAAGGTCGATCGCGTCATAGACCTTGCCGATGGTCAGCGCGTTGCGGATGTCGTTGACGGGGATGTGCACGGTGGCGAGAATCACACGCAGCTTCTCGCCGACGAACATCATCGCGTACCGCTTGGCACGAAAACGCTCTGCGAACAGTTCGGTATGTCCTGGATATCGGCGTTTGCCCGCCATCGCCCACGCCTGCTTATTGATCGGCCCGGTCACCACCGCATCAGCGTGGAGCGGGTCAGACTCTTTCCGCAGCGCGTCGCCGATTGCGGATTCGACCCATCGGAAGCTGAGCTCGCCGTTGAGCCGATCGGCGGCATGTGCGAACCGCGGCTCGGTGCCGTTATCAAGAAGTTCCGGGTCGGTATCCATCAACACCACATCATGTGATGCGGTCGCTGAGAGGGACGCACGCGGATCGATCTGCCACCAGTAGGGCGTGATCTTGCACGCATGCGCCGCGTTGTGCATCGCGGCTGCGGAACCATGAATGATGAATCGTGCATCGGCGCGTCGTTGCTGATCGTCGAGCGCCGAGACAAGAACCTCTGCTGCGATTCCGCCTGGATCGCCCATTGAAACCGAGATCGTTGGCCGCCTGGTCATGGGAGATTCTACGCAGGAAAGACGCTGACAACCGGCTGAATGGGCATGGGAGGAGTCGCCGAATCAAGATCGACAAGCAGCCCTTGGTAGTACCTCACCGCGATCCATTTGCCCTGCTTGAATCCGAACGGCGTGACCTCGCCGACCACTTCCATGCCCATCGCCTTGTGCAGCTTGTCGCTTGCCTCGTTGGGTATTGATGCACCCGCAAAGACGATCACATATCCCTGGCGGGTCAGGATCCCGAATAGTTCGTTGTACAACGCGCGCCCGATGCCTCGTCCGCGGGCGTTTTTGGACAGGTAGACCGAGACCTCGACGGTCCATCTGTACCCGCCTCGCTGGCTCCACGGAGCCGATTTGACGAAGCCGAGGAAGGCTCCTTGGTCATCGATCGCGGTCAGCCAGGGGTACATATCCGCAATGGGCGACCATTCTTCGTCAATCTGCGCTTCGCTGATCGGGATGGTCCCAAAGTGGGCGATTCCGTGTGCGATCTGTTCATTGAGGACCGCGGCGATCTGTGAAAAATCGTCCGGAGTGGTCAAGCGTATCTGCATAGATCAAACCCTGAAGATCGAGCCGAGCTTTTTACCCAGCAGTAACGAAGCGCCGAACAGGGTCACCGTCAGAAGGCTCATCCCCCAGACACCCATCGCACTGGCTATGTACGGCCCGTCGCCGAGCCGGTTCGTGAACTCGTAGATCATTTTGGTGATCGGGAAGTGCTCACCCTTCTGCGCGAGGATCAGCGAGTCGGACACTTCGAGCATCGAGAAGCTGAACACCAGCAGCCCGCCCGCGATCAGGTTGGCCATGATCAGCGGGATGATGATCTTGCGGACGGCGAACACGCGGGTTGCGCCGAGGTTGACGGCTGCTTCTTCAAGCTCGCCCGAGGTCTGCTCGAGCCCCGCAACCGTCGAACGGACGATATAGGGCAGACGTCGAACCGCGTAGGCAATGATGAGCAGCGGGAACGGGTTTGGGTTCTTCCCGAACACCGCGAGCACGCCCTCGAGGGGCTGATCCGGGCCGAACGGCCAGCGCAGCGTCATCGCGACAAACCCGAACGCCATCACCAAGCCCGGCACCGCCAACGGGAGCATACAAAGCGCATCGAGCAACCCCCGCCCTTTGATCGTAGTGCGGACCAGGATGTACCCGATCAGCACCCCAAAGCCCATATTCAGGACCATCGCGATCAGCGAAAGGGTTATTGAGTTTTTGATAGAGGTGAACGACTCGCCGGCGGTCAACGCCTGCCCGTAATGCGCCCCGGTGAAGGTCTCCGGCAAGACCGATTCATACCATGAACCTGGTCCGGCGACACTCGTCAGCATCACGCCGATGTGCGGCATCACGGCAAGCAGGGTCACCATTCCGAACCCGAGAGCGGCCATCCAGCCCCAGAACTTGGGCATGTCGGACTCGCCGCCCGCGCGAGATGCCTTGGAGTACATCGCGTACCCCTTTTTGCCGAACACCATCTTGCCCATGACATAAAACAGAATCGCCGATGCGAGCAGGACCATCGTCAACGCATATGGCTCTGCGGAGTTCTGCACCTCTTTGAGCCCGTAGAAAATCTGCACCGAGGTCACCGTTGAGTAATCAAACATCAACGGCGTGCCCAACTCGGTAAAGCTCCAGATGAACACAATTGTTGCACCGGCAAACAACCCTGGGCGGATCAGCGGGAGTGTGATCTTGAAGAATCGGCGCCAAGCCCCAGCGCCGAGGTTCTCGGCGCTTTCGTCGAGCGCGGGATCAAGGTTGGCAAGCGATGCGGTTGCGTTGAGGTAGATGATCGGATAGAGATGCAACGCCAGCACCCCCACCACGCCCCAGAACTTGGTGGCGCCGAGCACATCCCATTCGGTGCCGAGCAGCGCATTGAGCGAGCCCGCACGCCCGAGCAGGGCTCGGATCCCGATCGCTCCAACAAAGGGAGGCAGGATCAGGGGCACCAAGATCATCGCGTTGAGCAGTTTTTTACCTGGAAACTTGAAGCTCGCGCTGAGCACCGCCAGAGGCAGCGAGATGATGATGCACAAGAGCGTTGTCGTGATCGCGATCTTGAACGCGTTGATCAAACCCTCGACGAGCAAAGGATCCTGAAACACCAGCGAGAGGTGGTCAAGCGTCCAGCCTTTACCGGTTGAGATATCAGATGCGAACCCCCCGCGGACGGTCAGCGCGATCGGATAGAGGAGAAAGATCCCGAGCAGGAGCAAAAGCCCACCCATGATGGAGTACTGGATCAATCCTCTGGTCGTTCGTGCGGTCATCGGGCGAGTGTAGGTGTGGACCCGCTCGGTTGGAAACCCGCAGCCGATTGTTTCAGGATCATGAAGGCTCGGTGAGGGCGTCGGGGCCGAGCGTTTGGATGGTCGGGGTGCCCGGATCACGCCGGCGGAGGTATTCGTTGAGCTGATCGAGGGTCACGGCGTCAATTTTGGCGACAATCTCTTCGAGGGTGCGGACGCGCCCGAAGTTGGCGATGTCGGCCGCCCCCGCTCCGGCACGGGCCTGGGTGGACTCGCCGGCGAAGACGAGCCTGCTCTTCATCCCGATGGTTGCCCGTTCAAACTCGTCGCCTGTGACATCTCCCGCATTGATCTGATGGAGTTGCTCTATGAGTACATCGAGCGATTCCTGCGCCCGTTCTGGGGTGGTGCCGACATAACTGGTCACCACACCACGCTCTCGGTCGCTGCTGTAGGCCGATGAAACCGAGTAACACAAACCTCGCTTCTCACGGACCTCGGTAAAGAGCCTGCCCGACATCCCGCCGGATAACACCGCAGACGCAATGCGTTCGAGCACAGAATCATCGTCAACCACCGCGGGTCCGTCATGGAGCACAATGATCTGCACCTGGTTGGAATCGTCGGCCTCGTGGGCGTATCCGCGTGCTGCTGTTCCCAAAGAACCGGGCTGATCCTTCTTTCCGCCCCAATCGGCGAGCAATGTTTCGAGTTGTTTGAGCGTTGCGTCAGTATCAAAGCGGCCGGCAAGAGAAAGGATCGCGCCGTCCGCAACCGCGTGCTCTTGCCACCAGTTTGCAACCTGTTCGGATGTTATCGCGTTGAGCCCTTCAATGGTTCCCAATGTATTGCGATTGAACGGCGAGGGCAGGTGCCGTGATCTTGCGCTGAGAACGGCCCGCCGTTGTGGCTCGTCTGCGAGCGAAGCAATGGATTGCTTGGCGAGTTCTCGGGCGGGGTTGAGTGTTTCATCGTTGAGCCTTGGTGATCGCACCATATCAACAATCAAGGGCAATGCTTCGTGCAATCGGTTGCCAACAACGGAAAGCCCGAGGCTTGAAAACCGCACTCCGGCGGACGAATTCCGCAATGCACCGACATGATCGAACGCATCTGCCTGCTGACGCGAATCCATCTCGGTTGTTCCGCGCATCAGCATTTCAGCAACGACGGTTGAACACCCGAGCGTTGATTCGTCATCAAAGATTGAACCCGCGGGGAGCAACCAGCTCAACGATGCCGACTCCATCGCATCGATGTGTTCGAATGCAACGCGCAAGCCGTTGGGAAGAGTTGTTGTGGAAAGAGTGTTGGAGACCGTGGTCATGATGTATTTCTTTCGGCAGCGTATCCGTACACGCGGGACAAGTGATGAAGTGATCGTTGGTGTGATCAACGCGTGATTGTTCGCATGGTTCGGTGTAAAAACACTGCATTGCTGTTGAACAAGAACAAAGTTTCTGCACGAAACATCGCCCAACATGCGTAGAAATGTCGCGATCTTGCACCGAAACAGCGTTCATCGTGTTTGTTTACGCTCACAACACACTCGTTGTGTTGAACGAGGCTATAGAGCATTCGTCAATGCAATCAGTCGTTGTTGTTCACGATGCGCGCTCTGCATGCGCGCACTTCTTCGCGAGTGCGCGTGCGCCGTTGCTTTGAGAAACTTGAGAAATTTGTTGTTCGTGCGCACACGCACGCAACTTCGTGTATGGTATAGACATCGGAAAGTGCGCAGCGTTTGCGTACTTCGTTCAAGATGAGGTCTAGAACACTCCGATGAATCGAACAAGTCTTTCACATCTGTTCGTGATGGGGTGAGTCAACGCGGTACAACTTTTTCACAGCGTTGGGCTTCACGGTGAAGCGCCCCGATAAACGAACTTGGAGAAATCAGACATGGCGAAGAAAAAAGCAACACGCAAAAAAGCGACGAAGAAAAAAGCAACCAGGAAAAAAGTAGCCAAGAAGGCAACCCGGAAGAAAGCCACCAAAAAGAAGGCAACACGCAAGAAGGCTGCCAAGAAGACCACTCGCAAGAAGGCAACCAAGAAGAAGGCTACTCGCAAGAAGGCCGCCAAGAAAACCACGCGTAAAAAGGCCACCAAGAAAAAGGCTACACGCAAAAAGGCAACCAAGAAAAAGGCCACTCGCAAGAAGGCCGCCAAGAAGACCACGCGTAAAAAAGCCACCAAGAAGAAGGCTACACGCAAAAAAGCAACCAAGAAAAAGGCCACTCGTAAGAAGGCCGCTAAGAAGACCACCCGCAAGAAGGCGACACGGAAAAAGGCCGCTCGCCGGTAAATCTACTCGTGTCTGAATATTCAGCGGGGCCGAGGCAACTCGGTCCCGTTTTTTTCTGCCCACTGCTACCCGGTGTCCAATCCGCGCCCACAATACCCCATGCATGAGCACGACCCCATCAGAGCAGACCACGAGCAACGAGCCCGGCGATTGCTCTCGGGCTATTGCCTAGCAACCATGCTCGCCGACAAGGTCCCCACCGATGTCCGCTACCTGATCCTTCCTGCAACCGGGCAATTGCTGATCGATGTTGACCAGGACATCCTTGATGCCGACGAGCATGTGCTGATGATCCCCGAGGACCGCTTCGATACGCCGCTCTCGTTGCTGCTCGATCTGCACGCGACCGATAGCGAAGAGTTCCACGATCGTCATCGTTCGTATCATGGCTCGACCACGCTGCCGATGATCGGGCTTGGCTCGATCCTCAGCGCCAAGTTGGACAATGCCGAAGTTGTTGATCAGGACGAGATCCAGGTACCAAACCCCTTTGCCGGCGTGATCTCCAAACTCGGGCGGCTGCTCAATGCCGACCGAGATGCACTCGCTTGCATCTGCGAATCACTCACCGGCGCACGCCCAGAAAAACCAACCGCGGTTTGTGTCGATCCGCTCGGGTTTCATGTCCGTACGCCGTTTGGAGTGATCCGCGCCCTTTTTCCCGCCGAATGCCCTTCCCAAGCCGACGCTGAATCCATGATCGAATCGCTCATCGAGCAGGCGGGCTCATGAACACTGCCGGCTCGAACCTGCGGGAATCGCACGCGCACCTGTTCCAACTCGGGCGTTCATTGACCATGGCCGATCTCTCGGCTTGCACATCACGCCTTGAAGCCATCGAACGGCTAACTGAGCACGCAAAGATGCTAGACCCAGATGGCTGGGTGCTTGCACACGGGATGCGCCCGGACGGATGGGATGATCGCAGCTACCCAACGCGAAGCGAGCTTGACCATGCCTGCGATGGGCGAGCGGTGTGTGCTTGGAGCTTTGATTATCATGCCTTGACCTGCTCATCGTCGGCCCTGGCCGCTGCGGGCATCGACCGGTGCACCACCATCGAACATGGTCAGATTGTTTTCGATGACGCCGGCGAGCCGACCGGGGAGCTTATTGAACACGCCGCATTGCATCTCTGGAATACGGTTCCCGAACCACATGAGTCTCAACGCCACCGGCTGATCCGCGATGCGTGCGCACACCTTGGCACGCTCGGATTTATCGAGGTGCACGACCTCAAGGCCCAGCCCTGGCTCGGCTCGGTAATGAGCGATCTGCTTGACGCCGGCGAGATATCAATGCGGGCATCGCTGTTCCCGCTGATTGCTGACCTCGATGCAACCCTGATCGCACAACCGAGCTGGAATCGATCCATCACGCTCGGCGGGATAAAAGTCTTTACCGACGGCACGATCAACTCACGCACCGCGTGGATGCTTGATCCGTTCACCGATGGAGCCGAGGCGTATCCATCGGGGACGCCGATGATGACCCCGGATGAAATTTCCGATGCATGCTGCCTGGCAAGGTCTCACAATCTGCCGATTGCTGCGCACGCGATCGGCGACGGCGCTGTCCGCGCGGTCCTCGATTCGATTGAATCGACTCGATGCGACCATATGGGATGCCGAATCGAGCACGCCGAGGTTGTCCATCCTGATGATGTCGCCCGTTTTCATTCACTGGGTGTGATTGCGTCTGTTCAGCCATGCCACCTGCTGACCGATATCGAGGCGATCAATCGCTCGCTCGGCGATCGGCTCGATCGGATCTTGCCGATCAAGAGCTGGCTGGATTCAGGTCTGATCGCCGGCGAAACGCTCGTGTTCGGGTCTGATGTTCCGATTGTGCGTGCGGATCCGCAGGATTCGATCTTGGCATCGGTCTGCCGCAGGCGTGCTGATATGCACGAATCCAAGGCGATCAATCCATCTCAGGCGATTTCGCAGGCCCAAGCATGGGCGTGCTTCAAATAATCTCCAAAAAACAGGATTCCTTGCTCTAGAATAGAGCAACCAGGAGGCATTCCCATGCGTGCGGATATCGGCTACAACAACATCATTGATGGCGACGAGTTTGACCGGGCCCAGAAGGCCGCCGACGATTCGGCTCAACTCCACCATTCCAAAATTAATGTCGAGGAGTTCTATGTCAAGCAGAACTATGACCGGTACTCCGAGGAGAACCACAAGGTCTGGAAGACCCTCTGGGAAAAACGATGGGATGTGCTCGAACAGCAGGCATCGGATACCTACCTCGCCGGTTTGCACGCGATCCGCCTGACACCTGATCGTGTGCCGTTGCTCTTTGGTGAGGTGCCTGATCCTTATATAAAGGGACGGACCATCAAGGGGATCAACGAGTACCTCCGCGAGCTCACCGGATGGCAATCGTGCCCGGTGCCCGGATACCTGCCGGCCAAGGCGTTCTTCGCGTGCCTTTCGCGGCGAGAGTTCCCCTCGACGGTCATCATCCGCCCGATGGATAAAATTGATTACCTCCCCGAGCCCGACATCTTCCATGATGTCTTCGGGCATGTGCCCTTGCACGCCGACCCGGTCTTTGCTGATTTCCTGCAGACCTATGGCAAGGCGGCATTGCTCGCCGGGCCCGAGCACGAGGAAGCGCTCGCCAGGCTCTTCTGGTTCACCGTCGAGTTCGGGCTGATCTCCGAGGGCGGGAAGCTCAAGGTGTATGGATCGGGGACAATCTCCTCGCACGCAGAATCTGAATACGCGCTCAATGCACCCGAGGGCACGGGCGGGAGGCACAACGGCGAGATCGAACGCCGACCGTTTGATATGGATCGCGTGATCAACACCCCATTCGAGATCGATCATTTCCAGGATATCGTGTATGTGCTCGACAGCTTCGAGCAGCTCCGCGATGCAATGAACAAATACGCAAGCAGAGTCTTAGAAGATACCAAAGCGCCCGCAGACGCGTGATTGAACGACTAAGAAAGGGAACGACAATGAAACTGAATGAAGGCAACGCAGACCGAATCGTCCGGGTTATCCTCGGGCTCATCGCCCTGACACTCGCATACATCGAGTTTGATGTCATGGCGGGGAGCCTGCTCGGTATCGTCATCGCGGCGATCGGCGCAATCATGCTGCTCACCGGGCTTTTCGGGTTCTGCCCGGCGTACAAGCTCTGCGGGATGAATACCTGCAAGAAATCCTGCTGCGGTTGCGGCAGCGACGAGTGCAAGAGCGCCTAAGCATCGAATCAATCAATGCGAGAATCTGAACTCCACGCCCATATCGCCTCTCGTTCCATCGGTCTCGATGCGGGCGGCGGGTGCGAGGTCATCGCCGGCCCGGGCGATGATTGTGCGATTGTTCGTTCATCCAATGGGAGCACCTCGTTCTTGACGGTCGATCAGCTTGTCGAGGGGCGACACTTTGAGCCCGCCACCCCGGTCGATCTGATCGCACGCAAATCCATCGCACGCTCCGTCTCGGATATCGCCGCGATGGGGGGCACCCCCGCGTGGGCATTGGCGAGCGGAACGCTTTGCAAAGATTATCCGCACAGCAACGAGCTCTTCGACGCGATGAGTAGGTGGGCAAAGCATTGGGGCTGCCCGCTGGTCGGCGGCGACATCGCGACGCATGCAAAGACGGATTCGCCGATGGTGCTCTCCGTTACCATCGGCGGCGTGATCGACGCCGGGCATACGCCCATCCTCCGATCCGGTGCCAAGCCGGGTGATCTGATCTACATCAGCGGTCCGATCGGCGCGAGCTTTGAAACCGGGCATCATCTGCGATTCGACCCGCGTATAGAACTGGGGCGGTGGGCATCGAGAGAAGGTTCGGGTGTACACGCGATGATGGACCTCTCGGATGGGCTCGGGCGTGACTGCGACCGGATCGCCAAAGCCTCGCAAGTCTGCATTGAAATCTCTGCAGCCGATGTGCCGATTCATCATTCTTGCGAGGGTTGGAAGCGGGCGTTCAGTGATGGCGAAGACTACGAACTCATCTTGAGTATTGATCCGCACGCGGACCTCCCCCCGACCTCGCCGCTGCTGATCGGACCGATCGGCGTCGTCCGCGTGCCCAAGCGGAAGGAATCGGCGGGGGCGATCATCGTCGCCCCCGATGGGCACGCCCACGGCGGGCAAGAACTCGGGTGGGACCACTGATTCGGCTCGCCGGCGGGCCAACAATCAAGCATGACAAGGATACAACGCGCGTCCAACTCATTGACCCAGACCGACACCATCGCGTGGGATTTCTCCGCGATTGTTCGTCCGGGTGACATCATCCGACTCGACGGCGAGATGGGCGCGGGCAAGACAACCTTTACGCGAGCATTGGCCAAGGCGCTCCGCCATGATCTTGCTCAGGTTTCTTCACCGACCTATGTAATCATGAATCTTTACGAGACCAAGGGCTCGCCGACGATCGCCCATCTGGATTGCTATCGGCTCGGCGATGACTCCGAGCTCGATGCCCTCGGATGGGA
Organism: Phycisphaerales bacterium; assembly: GCA_029260265.1. Taxonomy (GTDB): domain Bacteria; phylum Planctomycetota; class Phycisphaerae; order Phycisphaerales; family UBA1924; genus UBA1924. The sequence continues at coordinate 60,655 of JAJDDO010000024.1, read as the reverse complement.
CCGGGTCACCGATGGTTCAGCCATCGTGCTCATTGAATGGGCCGAGAAGATCGAAGATGCACTGCCCGATGGCGCCGCGCGGATCTCGATCACCGCAACCGGTGAGGAAGACCGATTGTTCGAGTTTGATGTGCCCGATCAGTGGATGGACCGCGCCGGATCGGCAGCCCTCAACGCACGCCCCGAGACCACCTGCCCGGTGACCGGCGATCGAGTAGCGGGGGATTGCCCGACCTGGCCGTTCGCCAACGAACGCGCACGGCTCGTCGATCTCAACAAATGGTTCAATGAATCGCATACGGTCTCTCGCCCTCTCCAGCAGGGCGATCTTGAAGACGAGTTTTAGCGGTTGAATCGGCATTTTTCGCCGACCCAATGCATCGTGATGAACCGATCCAATTCTCCCGTTCACCCGGAGCGCCTATCGTGCCGATCTTGAAGATACAGACCCGTTTTCTTCCCCCAATTGAGGTGAATCATGGCAGGCAAAATCCGCATCGCGCTCGCACCAGGTGACGGCATCGGGCCCGAAATTACTCGTGCATGTCTGCACATCTTCCAAGCAGCCGGCGTGCTCGATCACATCGAGTTCACCGAGGTGCAGATGGGGCAATCGGTCTTCGCCACCGGCGAGACCCGCGGGATGAGCGACGAGGCGATCGAAATCATCGAAGAAACCGGCATCCTCTATAAAGGACCAATGGGCACCCCAATCGGGGGCGGCGGCAAATCGATCAATGTCACGCTCCGTAAAACCTTCGGCGCCTTTGCCAACCTCCGTCACTTCCAGACCCTGCCCGGAGTCGAGACTGTCTACTCTCGCGCCGGTGTTCCGGTAGATTTCTATGTCGTCCGAGAGAATGTCGAAGACACCTACGGCGGGATTGAGCACCGGGTCACACCCGATTCCTATGTCGCCAAGCGGCTCATCACCACCCCGGGGTGCGACCAGATCTGCAAGTTCGCTTTCGAGACCGCCGAGAGCTTCGGCATCGACCGCGTCACCTGCGGGCACAAGGCCAACATCATGAAGATGACCGATGGGACCTTCCTCGATCGGTTCCGGTTTATCTCTCAAGACTTCCCTCAGATCGAAACCGAGGATGTGATTATCGACGCGCTGTGCATGAATCTGGTTCTCCGCCCGGACAAGTACAAGATGATTGTGCTGACCAACCTGCAGGGCGATATTGTCTCTGACCTTGCCGCCGGGCTTGTCGGCGGGCTTGGGTTCGCGCCATCGGCGAACATCGGTGATCAGATCTCGATCTTTGAAGCCGTCCACGGCACCGCGCCCGACATCGCCAACAAAGACCTCGCCAATCCGACCAGCCTGCTGCTTTCTGGGCTGATCATGCTGCGCCATATCGGGATGCGAAAATCGGCTGCGATCATCGAAAACTCGCTGCTGCACACACTCGAATCCGGCGTGCATACCGGAGATGTCAAGGGCGACGGCGAACCGGTCGGCACCATGGCCTTCGCGGAAGCGATCGCAAGCAACCTCGGCAAATCCCCATCAACCATCGACGGGTGCGCTGTTCCACCGAACGATGAGCCGAGCCATACGCCCCCCGTTCGCCCGAGCGTCAACGAGATGATGGTGACCAACGAGCAGGTCAAGAGCGTTGTGTGCGGCTGTGACCTCTTCCTCGAGACCACCCTGACACCGCTGGATCTTGCGGCCAAGCTGCAACGGATTTGTGAATCCACGCCGTTCAAGCTCACCGTGATCTCTAACCGCGGCACCCAGGTCTGGCCCGTGGGCTCGCCCTACACCGAGATCGTCAATGAATCGTGCGTCCGCTTTGAGCTCAAAGAAGGATCTGTGATCGGTCAGGGACCCACCGTGCACTTGCTCGCCAAGGTCGCTGAAAAGTTCTCGGTCACCGACTTTATCCCGATCAAAATGTACGACGGCGTGCGAGGGTTCTCACTGGCGCAGGGGCAGTAAAATCATCTTCTGTGACCGGCAACATTTCGCGGCCCAACCAACGAGTAGGGCTCTCTTCATCGCTCGAGGCGTTCGATCTCCCCTTCGTGCTCGATCAAGATGATGTCCGCCTCGTCGATGAACAATCCGTGGTCGATCACGCCGGGGATATCGTTGAGTTCCGATGCGAGTTGGGCGAGGTCTTCGTCACCACGCAGCACGACATCAAGCACGAGGTTGTTGTTGTCGGTGGTGAACTGCCCGCCGTTGTGATCTGAGCGGATGACGCCGTTGATCCCGATGTGGCGTAGCGCTTTGCGCGTCGAGGAGAGCCCGTATGGCATGATCGCGATCGGGAGCGGACATTGGATCCCAACCTGAGTCTCGGCGACCTTATCCGCGTGCACCATGAACACCGTTAGGTTCGATGCCCAGCACAAGATCCGCTCGCGGGTCATCGCACCGCGCGACCCCTTCATGACCGACATGGTCCGGTCAACCTCGTCGGCCCCGTCAATCAGAATATCAACCTCTTCAAGATCGCCAAAGTCAATCACACGCAACCCAAGCTGACGCGCGTAGTCCTCTGCTCTCTGCGATGCGGCAACGCACTGCACATCGAGCGCTTCACTCTTGACGCGCTCGGAGAGCGCGTGGATGCCTCGCGATGCGGTCTTGCCCGCACCAAGCCCGATGATCATTTTGTTGGCGACAAGCCCGACCGCGCTGAGCGCGAGGGCGTCGGCGGTTTCTTGCTCACTCAAAGCGGATCCCCTGTGCCAAAGCAAACTCATCTCCAAAGCTGGTGGTGCATGTCTGGCGTCGCATGTACGCCTTCCATGAATCCGAACCTGATTCACGCCCCCCGCCGGTATCTTTTTCGCCCCCGAACGCGCCGCCGATTTCTGCGCCGCTTGTTCCGAGGTTGACATATGCTAAGCCGCAATCCGAGCCCGCGCCGGACGGATCAAGAAATCTCTGCGCCGCATTCGAGCTTCCTGCAAAGATCGCGCTGCTGAGCCCTTGATCCACGCTGTTCTGCATCTCAATCGCCTCTTCAAGCGTCGAGTAAGTGAACACATACAAGATGGGCGCGAAAGTTTCTTCCATCGCGACCGGCAGATCATTGCCCGCAGGCGCCCGAACCACCGCCGGCACAACGAAGTGCCCGTCGACCAAATCACCGACCATCTTGGCGCGAGTGCCGCCCGTCAATACGGTCGCGCCCTGCTCCTTGGCCGTCGCGATCGCGCTCTCAAAGGCTTCGACCGACTGCTCATTGATCAACGGCCCAACAAGCGTGCCCTCGGCGAGCGGGTCGCCCAGGCGTACCGTTTCGTACGCCTTGACCAGCTTGGCAACAAAGTCATCCGCGATGGATTCATGGATCAGCATTCGTCGTGTCGAGGTGCACCGCTGCCCGCAGGTGCCAACCGAGCCAAAGACCGTTGACTTGAGCGCGAGATCAAGATTCGCATCGGGCTCGATGATGACCGCGTTGTTGCCGCCGAGTTCCAGTAGGCACTTGCCCAACCGCCCGGCAACAACCGAGCTGACATGTCGGCCCATCCGGCATGACCCCGTCGCGGAGATCAGTGGGTACCGCTTGTCGGCGATCATTGATTCACCAACCACATCATCGGTGCCGATGACGAGTTGGAAGATATCTTCGTACCCCATCTCCGATGCGATCCGTTGGGCGATGTTGTTGGTCGCGATCGCGGTCAATGGCGCGATCAAGGATGGTTTCCAGACCATCGTGTCGCCGGCGATGGCGCCGAGCATCGCGTTCCATCCCCACACCGCATTGGGAAAGTTGAACGCCGTGATGATCCCCATCGGTCCAAGCGGGAGCCACTGCTCCTTCATCGTGTGCAGCGGGCGTTCCGAGGGCATGGTGATCCCGGTCAACTGACGAGACTGCCCGACCGCGAAGTCCGCGATGTCGATCGTCTCTTGAACCTCGCCGATCCCCTCCGCCTTGATCTTGCCCATCTCAAGAGCGACCAAAGACCCGAGGTCTTCGAGCACCTCGCGATAGGCGTTCCCGATTCGACGAACGAGCTCGCCTCGCTTAGGGGCCGGGATTTTCCGCCACTCCTTAAACGCTGCCGCGGCGCGGGCGGTCGTGTCTTCATAGGCTTGAGCGTCATCAAGCCGAACACCCGCGATGGGCTTGCCCGTGGCGGGGTTCATCGAGAGGACGATCCCGGATGATTCTGGGGTTTCGTTTCCTGTGAAATCCATCACCACGCGCGGGTCGTTTGTGAGGCCGAGTCTTTTGAGTAGTTCGTGTGTCATTGCGCAACAGTACGCAACCAAAGCCGCCCGGACACGCCCGCAATTCACACTTGCTCAGGTTAGCCGAGCTCGGGATTGGGCAGATCACGGAGGAACTCGATCAGCCGCGACCGGGTTGGCGATTGACCATCTCGGACATACGCCCCGGCAAGACCGCACGCCGCTGCAAGAGCCTCACCAAGCCCAAGCCCGGCGGCGCGTGCGAAGCTGAACCCGCCGCCGAAGTGATCCCCCGCGCCCGTCGATATCCTGGGTTTACGCGTATATGGCCCCGTAAACCAGTACGAGTTCCCATCTGCATCCGAAGCGCCTGCGCCGGTATGCTGATGAATCACCACGCAGTCGATCCCGAGTTTTTCGCGGATAACCGACGCCGCCTGAGGAACCATCTCCGCGATCGTCCGGTTATGCTCGTCATCATAGACATCGACGCCAATCACACGCCCGATCCGCCCGGACTCGGCAAGATTCAACCCAAGCGTCACCGGCATAAACTCTTGCATCGATGCGATGAGCCCCAAGGCCCGCTTGATGTCCGCATCCGTTCGCTTGGCGGGGTCCGAGAGATCAATGAACATTGAGCGTGCCTTTGATCGATCGAGCGATGGGAACACCTCCTCCATCATCCCTTGCCAGATCCCCTCAACGCCGCTGACCAATGTCCAGTTGACAACCGAGAGCATCGCCGATTCATTGACCAGAGCAACAAACTGCTCGAGCCCAACCGCATGCTTGATCTGATCCCAGGTTACCCGTTGAACCGCTTCGGGTTTTCCGAGCATGATCTTTCCATCATCAAACTCGAGCGCGTCGGTCCGCCCCGGTGGGCAGATCGGGATGACCCGCGCGCACCGCTCTGCGAATGGCTGGTAGATCGGATCAAGCACAGACCAATCATCCTCAAGCCCAACTGCCCCGATAAAGGTCACCGCGGATCCGAGCCGAGCGAGCGCCGAGCTCATCAACGGTCCATTTCCGCCAAACCGCGTGTCGCGTACAACCAGCTCGAGGTTTGCGCTGCGATTGGCCGCGCTGCCGCATCGGGCAGCAAACTGGGGGATGGTATGAATCCGGTCATAATCATCAGGAGCCATAGAATGGCGCTGATCAACAACATGAATGATCGAATCGACAAACCCGTCGAACCCAACGAGCGAGCCCAACGCCTTGAGTTGATCCGCACTGATGCCCTCGAGCGCGTCGGCCGCGTTCTTGGCCATGTCAATCCGCGATAGTACTTTCGTATTCATTCGTTTCTGTGCCCCACTCTCTCTTGCCCACAACCTTAGCCGTATCATTTTCGCATGACAACGATCATTCTGGCGACCCAAAATCCGGGAAAAATACGAGAAATGCGGGCATTGCTCGATGAATCCGAGATCTCCATCCTTGGGTTATCGGAACTTGGGAGCAACTTTGATGAGCCTGACGAGACCGGCACCACCTTCCTCGCCAACGCCACCATCAAGGCCCAAGCCTACGCCAAAGCAACCGGCCACTGGTGCCTTGCAGACGATTCCGGATTGATCGTCGATGCGCTCGACGGTGCTCCGGGTGTCATCTCGAGCCATTACGCCTTTGACGGCCAGACCGAGGGCGAGGCGGCAACACTGTCCCGTGAACAACGCGACGCCAAAAACATCGATCGGCTTCTCTTCGATCTCCAAAGCACCGAGGACCGATCCGCGAGGTTCGTCTGCACCATGGTCCTCGCGACGCCGACCGGCGAGATCGCTGCCACATCAACGGGCACCTTTGAAGGGCGCATCGGATCGCCGCCCGATGTCCCCCGCGGCGAAGGCGGATTTGGCTACGACCCCGTCTTCCTCGTCGCACCTGATCATACCACCGCGAGTTCGCAACTCACCTCAGAAGAAAAGAACGCGCTCTCACACCGCGGGCAGGCGGTCCGCACGATGGTTGAAAAAATCGCGGGCATCCGTGAGATTCGAGCATAACCAAGAACGAAAAAGCCCCGCACGAATGCGGGGCTTGTGTTTCATATTCACCGATCCGGACTAATCGTCTTTGACCTCAAAGTCCGCGTCGATCACATCGTCGGAACCCGAAGCGCCTTCCGGTGCTTGCTCGCCGCCGCCTGCAGCGGCTTGTTCTGCAGCGGCCTGCTCATACACGACCTTGCCGAGTTCCATCGAAGCACTCTCCAGCTCTTTCAACCCGGCCTCCACCGATTCAACACTCGCTGAATCATCCTTGACCTTGGTCTCCAGATCGGAAAGAGCGCTCTCGATCTTTGAGCGGACTTCCGGCGAGACCTTCTCGCCGTGCTCTTCGAGCGACTTGCGGACCTGCGCCACGGTGCCATCGGCACGGTTCTTCAGATCAACCAGCTCGCGGCGCTTCTTGTCTTCCTCGGCGTGCGCCTCGGCGTCGGCTTTCATCTTGTCAATCTCGGCGGAATCAAGCCCGCCCGAGTTCTCGATGCGGATGTCCGCCTTCTTGCCCGTGCCCTTGTCGGTCGCGGTCACATGCAGGATCCCGTTGGCATCGAGCGCGAACTCGACCTCAATCTGAGGCGTGCCACGCGGGGCCGGTGGGATATCCGCGAGCTCGAACATACCAAGCGTGCGGTTATCCTTGGCAAACTCACGCTCGCCTTGCAGGACATGGATCTGCACACTCGGCTGGTTGTCCGCAGCCGTCGAGAAGGTTTCCTTCTTGCTTGTTGGGATGGTGGTGTTGCGTTCGATCTGCTTGTGCATCACGCCGCCGTTGACTTCCACACCCAGCGACAACGGAGTCACATCGAGCAGGAGCACATCCTTGACATCACCGGAGAGCACGCCGCCCTGAACCGCCGCACCGATCGCGACGACCTCGTCGGGGTTGACAGACTTGTTCGGATCCTTGCCAAAGATTTCCTTGGCGATCTCTTGCACCTTGGGCATGCGGGTCGAGCCACCGACGAGCACGATCTCGTCGATCTTGCTCAGATCGATCCCTGCATCCTTGATCGCGTTGACACACGGCGCCTTCACACGCTCGAACAGATCATCACAGAGCGTCTCAAACTTGGATCGGCTCAGTGTCTGCTGGAGATGCTTGGGCCCGCTGTCGGTTGCGGTGATGAATGGCAGGTTGATCGTGGTCTCTTGCGAGCTTGAAAGCTCGATCTTGGCCTTCTCCGCGGCTTCCTTGAGTCGCTGCATCGCCATCGCGTCAGCGGTGAGATCAACACCCTCAGTCTTGCGGAACTCTTCTGCGATAAAATCGATGAGACGCTGGTCCCAGTCGTCGCCGCCGAGGTGCGTATCGCCGTTGGTCGAGAGCACCTCGAACACGCCGTCACCGACATCAAGGATCGACACATCGAATGTACCGCCGCCGAGGTCAAAGACCGCGATCTTCTCGTTTGCCTGTTTTTCGAGCCCGTACGCGAGTGCCGCGGCGGTTGGCTCATTGATAATCCGCTTGACGGTCAGCCCTGCGATTTCTCCGGCGTCTTTGGTCGCCTGGCGTTGGGCGTCATTGAAGTACGCCGGCACGGTGATGACCGCTTCGGTCACACGCTCGCCAAGGTAATCCTCTGCGGTCCGCTTAAGCTCACCGAGAAGCATGGCCGAGATCTGCTGAGGGGTGTATTCCTCATCGCGGATTTTGACTTTGACAAAGTCATCCGATCCGCCGGTGATCTCATAGGGGACCAACTTCTCTTCCGAGCTGACCTCACTGTGACGACGACCCATGAAACGCTTGATTGAAAACACGGTGTTCTTGGGGTTGGTGACCTGCTGATGCTTGGCCTGCTGGCCAACCAGCCGCTCGCCCTTATCGGTAAATCCGATGACGGATGGCGTGGTGCGGTTGCCCGAAGAGTTGATGAGCACCTTTGGCGCGTCGCCTTCCATGACTGCGACGACCGAGTTGGTGGTTCCGAGGTCGATTCCGATGATTTTGCCCATTGTTTGGCTCCTTCTACTGAACGCCCCACGATCAGTTGCTCGGGGCGTGTTGATATTGATTTCATTGGTTACTTTTGCAACCCGTGTGCCAATCTCCAGCTGATCTGGCTCCGTGCCAACCCCCGCCAACGGGCAAACCGGAGGGTTCTGCTGGTTCTGCGCTGCCGAAAGCCCCAAGAACTGCCGAAGTGGCAGGTTGCCGCCTCGATCACTTTCATCGCCCTGGTGGATTTGGGCCCGTGCGTGAGCCGTGCTTGTAAGCCGTGATCATCGCGAGGATGCCATAGATCCGCACCGAGGAAGCGTTCACCCCGTACCAGACCCCCTTGAAGTTGTGCTTGACCGTGTTCCATCCGCCGCTGCCGTGGTCCCAGTAAATCGACCCCGACATGTAGATCACCGCGACCCAAGCAACCGCAACCCAAAGCACGCAAACCATCCCCAGAGACCTCGACCCACGCCGACCCGCCCGCAAACCCACGAGCCCAACCGCTGCGCCCATCAGCCAGACCAGCTGATCAACCCGCGTGTGCGAATCAGGATTGAGGGCATGGTTGATCGCGAAGAATCCGATCCAAAGCCCCGCGAAGACCGCCGCACCAACCATCGCCCCGATCATCCCCCGCAGGAGCGAACCCTCCGCGTGCGTTGGCACATACTCGGGGAGGTTCACACTCGGGCGCGGGGGCGTATGCAGACCGCGCATCGACGCGAATCGTGCGCACCAATCGTGTTCTTGTTCCGTCGGCTCGCCGAGTTGCTGCGATTTTTTCGAGCTCGGCGTGCGGTACTCACCGATCTCGTGCAGGTACTCCGCGGCACAATCGCGTGCATGCTCGTCATGGGGGATCCCGATCGATGCGTACACCTCACCGAGCACCGCAAGCGGATCGTTGACAAGCTCGGCGTGGTGCACGAACACCTTGCGGGCATCGTCGATTTTTTCAAGCTCAGCCGAGCAGCGAGTCTCGATCTGCTCATATTCCTCAACAATCCGCTGACGGATCTCCTGCGCCCCCGGCGGGTCTTCGAGCAGGTGAGGCCGAAGCTGTAGGTGCATATTCACATTCGAATCGATCACTTTTACCGGATCGCGCGCAATGTGCACAAATCGTGCACGCCCGTTGAACAACCGATCAAGCTCCGCAATCTTGGACGAATGGCTCGGTGTTTTGAGCACCAGCACGCGATTTGACCTCCCGCGTGTGGTCTTCCAGCAGAACATCGCCGTCAACGATCGCCATCGGCTTCGCTGACGATCGCTCAGCCCATCGAGCGTGTTCCACCGCGACCACCGATCCCATCGAGAAGGAAAAACAAACCTCCCCGGCAATGTTGAGCACAGCCCCCAGTTGCACAACGCAAAGTCATCTTCCGCCGGCCATTCAGGACCAAACGCAACGCCGTCCTGCGGGCGGGTGCTCGACAAAAACGGCACGAGCATCACACGGATCAGCGACCACCCGAACCAAAACCCCTGCGGCCCGAGCGCCTGGTACCACCTCGGCGTCACCACCCGCCGATCACAGCTCAGCAAGTTGTGCAGATGTGTCGTTCCCGATCGGTAGTACCCCACCACAATCACCACGCCGGGCGGATGATCAAACACCGCATCACGCCCAAACTTGATCAACCGAATCGGGAGCATGACCAGGCGTTCATGCACGCAGCACGCCATCCCGATAAATGATGTAAACAAAATAAATGCCGCACGCAACCAATACCGCGGGTGCACCCCCCGCGCCGAGATCAGAAGCCGGATCCAGATATCAAGCGGCGCCAGCGCCATCAGGTGGGCAGTCGGCATCGCGATCGAATGGCGTTTGGTTGGCGTGCGATCATCCACAGAGCGACAATACGCCCCCAATCTACTCCTCGGCGGTGCGAGCGGCGCACCTGAGTCACCGGCATCGGATTCAGTTTTCACTATTTTGTGAAACATCGTCGATTCCGCCTCAAACCGCACCTAAAATCTGCCAATGACCACCCTCCAACCAACCAAACCGCTGCACGCCCACGCCGATTCGGCTCTGGATCCCATCCGCGCCAAAGTCCTCGCGGGCGAACGACTCTCGCTCGACGACGGGGCGGTGCTCTACGCAACCAATGATATCTGGTCCGTCATCGAACTCGCCGACCTTGTCCGCCGACGCATGCACGGCGACAAAGCCTACTACAACATCAACCGCCACCTCAACTACTCCAATGTCTGCGCACTCTCGTGCAAGTTCTGCGAGTTCTACCGCAAACGCGGCGAACCCGGCGAGTACACCCGCTCTATAGACTACATCAAAGACGAAGCACGCAAGGGCATCGAATCCGGCGCAACCGAAATGCACATCGTCGGCGGGCTTCATCCTTATCTTCCTTTCGACTACTACACCGACATGCTCTCCGCCCTCCGCGAGACCGCCCCCGATATTCACCTCAAGGCATTCACCGCGGTCGAGCTCGTCCACCTCGCGCGTATCGCCAAGGTCTACAAACGCGACGACATCAAATCCGGCGTCCGCTGGGTGCTCGAAAAACTCATCGCTGCCGGGCTCGGGTCATTGCCCGGTGGCGGGGCCGAGGTCTTCGACGACCGCGTGCACAAGGAAGCATTCAAAAACAAAATCGGCGCACACGAATGGCTCGATGTCCACCTCGTCGCCCACGAGCTCGGGCTCAACACCAACTGCACCATGCTGTACGGGCATGTCGACAAACGCGACGAACGCTTGCGTCATATGGAGATCCTGCGTCGATCGCAGGACCAGGCCCTCGCCCGGATCGGGTACGAGGGCGATCCGTCCGCGTACATCGCCGAGGGCATCCCCGAAGCCCAACAGATCACCGCACCCGTCGTCACCCTCAACCGCGACGATGCGCAGCTCCCGACCCCCGCGATGAGCGAGCGAGGCGGGTACTACCAGACCATCACCCCGCTGCCGTTCTTCCCCGATGGGTCCGACCTCGAATCACTCCCGGGTCCGTCGGGGCTTGAGAACCTCCGCACCATCGCCATCACCCGACTCATGCTCGACAACTTCCCACATGTCAAGGCGTTCTGGATCATGCAGACCCTGCCGATGGCCCAACTCATGCTCGAAGCCGGCGCCGACGACATCGACGGCACGGTTGTGTGGTACGACATCACCAAAGCCGTGGGTGAACACACGCACCAAGAAACCACCGTGCTCGATCTGCAAAAGGCGATCACCGAAGCTGGGTTCGTCCCGGTCGAACGCGACACCCTGTACCGAGAGGTTGTGCGGAATGGAAACGAATGGCACATCTAGTCGGAAAGCACCATTTGGAATGATCTCATTCATAGCCTATCAATGGTATGTGCTTCCAATCCAGGCGGTTGTTTTCATTCTCTTGCATCTTGTACTTCTCAAACTAGCCTACAGAGAGCCGCGATTTGCGGATGTTTTGGTTCTCGGATGGGCAGCATCATCAGTTCTAATTTCATGGGTACTCTTTGGGTTTGGTATCCTCACGAGTGGTTATTTCGCGGATTGGTTTGGGCCAACCGCTTCGATGCTTGCTATCCGGCTCACCGCCACTGGATTCCCGCTTCTTGTTTCTGGCACTCTTGTCGGCCTTGCCTGGCGCTCTTGGCTGCCTTTCATCGCAGCCGGAGCTGCAACCATCGGAATCACCATGTTTCTTCATCGGCTTGAGAGCAGGAATGAGAAACTACTCGCTATATCGGTATGGAATCTCGCGTATGTTTTCGGCGCACTGCCAATAGTTCTTGCTTCTCGCAAGCAGTCGAAACATACCTTATCCAGAGCCTGATCACAATGCTCGTGCTCACTCGCCCGACTCTCTCAGAATATCCCCTACCCCGAATGCGGCTATAAAAAAAACGACCAATCGGTCGCTCTTGGTGAATCAAACTGATGCGCTCAACTCAGAACTTCCAGCCGAGCCCCATGTAGTAATCAAGGTCGTTCTTCTTGATCCCCGCCCCCGGCATCGAATCATGGCGGTGCTCAAAGCCCGTGTTCAGCGTCATGCCTCGCTCTTTGTCCATCACCACCTCCACACCGGCAGAGTTGACCATCCGGAACTCGCCGGCGTCATCAAAGCTTGGGAAGATCGTTGTCGATGCCTTGAAGGTCGTGTTTTCCGAGAACTTGTAATCCCAGTCGAGCCCGAGCAAGCCTTCGGGGACGATCTCTTCGTCGCCGTTGCCGCCGAACTCGTACGACGCACCAAGACCGGCTCGCCCGATCAGGGTCTGCTTGTCGTCTTTGATGATCTCATACCCAACACCGCCGGCGACGCTGAGCCGATGGTTCCATGCCTGGAACTCGTCATACTCGTACTTGCCCTGGGCAAAGTAACGCCACTTGGAATCGGTCAGCCAATCGTTGCGGATATGGGCTTCGCCGTGCGAGGTGTTCACCGTGCCGGCCGAGTTGCCGTAGACATAGGAAAGCCCCGCGGTGGTCTCGTATTTGGAGGTGAATCGCTCGCCGGAGATCTCGGCCCGCGCCGAGAAGTTCTCGTTGTTCCCGGTTGCGCCGTTGAGCCCGACCACCGCAGAAAACTCCCATCCATCCTGCCACGAGGTTGGATCGGGGATCGGAGTTTCTTCAGCCTCGGGCTGAGCGGGGGCAGCGGGCACCGAGGTGTCGGTTGCCTCGACACCATTATACTGGGCCGCCTCTTCTTGGGCCGCGATCAACTCTGCCCGCGCCGTCTCGAACGCCTGGCGTGCAGCTTCGAGCCGGGCCAGCGCGTCGGTCTCATCAGCAATCGCGGCCGATGAAATCATCGAACCCGCAGCAATCGCGAGCATGGTGGTGGTCAGACGGATTCGGTGTGCATTTTTCATTTTCATTCCCATGTTCAGTTGCCAAGAACTCCTCCGCCCATCCCCGAGCGGAGGTACAGGAAATACACCAATGCCCCAAGAGTCAACCCCAATGGGTGAAACTCCCAACCCGTTCCCCCGTACTATCTCGATAGATGCCCAGATCACACATCTGCAACTCGTGCGGGCACGACTTGAGCTGGATCAAGGCCCCGCCAGACCCCCGCTACGGGCTCGCGGTGGTGATCTGCCCGAAGTGTGAGACCGCGTGCACACGCCACAAGCCCGGGATCGAGGTTGGCATCCGCCAGTTCAAGGCGTCCCTGCGAACGGGTATTGTCCTCATTGTCCAGTCCCTCATGCTCTCGCTGCTTGTCGGGATAAGCTCGATGACTCTATTCGCCTTCGCCGAAGATTCTCCCACTCCTGCAACCGCCGCGGCGGTGCTCAGGTTCATCTTCACCGATCAGATGAGCGGAGCATTCGAGGATTCAGCCTTTGCCGACGACACCGACATCATCCGGACCGTCTATGTCATGCTCATCGTGATCAGTATCGGCGCAGGCGTGTGGATGCGCAGCGCCCTCGGGCACCTGCGGCTCGTGCCCGCAGTTCTCATCTGGTATGCGATGGTCGTGTCCACGCTCACTATCGTCTACCTGATTTATCTGATTGAGCAGGGTGCGTATCCAAAGAGCATGCTGCAACTCGGCTCCCCCGGCGAGCTCGTCGCCCTCACCGTGTACCTGCTCTCTACCTTGCCGTTCTTTGCTATAGGGCTCCCGATCGGCGCCCGCGCCCGGAAGATCTGGCTCCGCCAATACACCGCCAAAGCACACAAACGCAGACGCAACCTCCGCAAGCACAGGATGAATCATGCCCGACCAACCGCCCATTGACCCCGCATCCAAAATGGAGCACCTCGGCTCGCAGATCTCGACCGATCGCCCGTGTGCATCGTGCAGCTTCAACCTGTTCGGGCAGCAGATCATGCGCGAGCCTCACTACGAGCTTGTCGTCGTGCGCTGCCCCGAGTGCGGCGCGATCGCCTCGCTGCAGGAATACCCCGCGATGACCAGATGGATCGGCAAATGGAAGCTCCTGCTCGCAGCGATCTGGATCATCTTGCTGGTGGGGTTGCTTGCTGCAACGACGGCTTCAATGTTTGGAACTTCGATGGGTGTGCTGAATATTGCCAGCTACGATTACGCGTCGATGATTTACGCCGACTACTCGAGTTGGGTGGAGGAGACCACCGGTGAAACCAACGGTGTAGGCTTCTGGAAGTTCTCCGATGAATGGATAGATTCAAGATACCCTTCATTCGTTGCCTCTCACACCCCCGCATGGTCATACATCGATCGAGAAGCTCGCTGGGTCTGGCTCACCTTGTCACTCCTTGCTTTCATCTGGGGATCGCTCTGGACCACCATCATGCTCGGCGCACGCCGCCGTTCTGTAATCCTGGCGCTCACGCCGATCGTGTTCTTGATTGGCTTCCTCGTCTTTGCTGCATCAGGAAACGGTTTCAACTCGTCCCAAATGCTCGCAAGCCGCCAACTCTTTATCAGTGTCCAAGCAATCAGTTCACTGGTCATCCTCATCTCGCTCGGGCTCGGCGTCTGGCTCGGCCGCAAGTTCGCCCGAATGCTCATCTGCCTGATGCTCCCCCCTCGCCTCCGCACGCCTCTGGCGATTCTCTGGACACGCGATGGGCTGGATCTGCCAAAACCACGCTCGTATTGAGCACCCATCGGCGGTACACTCCTCTAGGCAAAGGGCTCTGGAGTGCATGAATGAACAAGTTTCTGTGGGTATTTTTGGGTGGTGGGATCGGTTCGGTCCTCCGCTATAGCATCGGGCTGCTCGTGGCCAACCTCGCACCCGAAGAAGCTGAGCCATCCCACTGGCTCACCATGTATCCCGTAGCCACACTGATGGTCAACATCCTTGGGTGCGGGCTCATCGGCGTCGCGTGGGGGATGACCAACCCCACAAGCACATCGCACGACACCATCCGAATCGCCCTCATCGTCGGCGTGCTCGGCGGGTTCACCACCTTCTCCGCGTTCGGGTGGGAAACACTCCAACTCATCCAAGAACAACGCATCGGCTCGGCCGGCGCGTATGTACTCATCAGCGTGCTCGGCGGGCTCGCCGCGGCATGGAGCGGGTACTCCATCGCCCATTCAGGAGCATAACCATGCGTCTCTACATCATTCGCCACGGCAAAGCACACTCCGATTCCATCTCCGGACACGATGAAGATCGTGAGCTCAAGCCCAAGGGGCACAACCAGAGCAAGTCACTCGGCGCGTATCTTGCATCTTGCGACCAACCCCCAGCATTGGTGCTCGCCTCGCCCTACACCCGCGCCCAGCAGACCGCCAAACCAATCTGGGAACACCTCGCTCAGCCGCCACAAACCGACGATCGGCTCGCGGCGCACCGCTCGCTGCCCGATGCGCTCGATGTCATCCTCGATGCGACCGGCTCGTTCTCGCTGGCGATTGTCGGGCACAACCCGACGATGAGCCGTCTGGTCGATCTGCTCATCCACGGCCCGTCCGCCCCGGGGTACACCGCGATGCGCACCGGCGAGCTCATCGCCCTCGACATCGACGAGCACAATATGCTCGGCTCGGCCCAACTCGCCGACCAGTACCGCATGGGATCGAGCGCATAGCAGCTACCAAGATTGAGAACTTGGATATTTTCGGGCGCCAAGCAGGCTGCAAGAGCGTGAAGAGAAAGTAGAAAAAGTGGAGGACAGGGGACTTGAACCCCTAACTTCCAGCTTGCAAAGCTGGCACTCTACCAATTGAGTTAGTCCCCCAACGCCGACGAATCGGGCTGGAGATGCCGTCAGGCACCGGGGGCAAGTCTAGCCACCCAACCCGAGGAGAGTCCACCGGGCATTTCGCGAATTGATCCTCGACTCCGCCCCGATTCCTCCGTATCGTTGCCCCACAAGAGCTCTCACCCGCACCGGAGATTCCCATGTACATGCCTCGCCTTCAACTCAGCCTCATCATCCTCGCCGGTTGCACCTGCCCGTTGGTCGCTCAAGACGCGGCCCCCGCTCAAGAAGATTCCCAAACAACAACGCTCATCAAGGATGGATCTGACATCCAGTTCAACTTCCACGCCTCCTCTACCTACTACGCCGACAGCGACTTTGATGATGCCTCCGGCTCACTCAAAGCATGGCGCAATGCCCTCGGCGTCTCCGCTCAGGGCGACCTCGGCGAGGGCAGATGGTCTGTTGGATTCAACGCCGAGATTACCGATTACGATTTCACACCCCCACCAAGCGGTGGAGGTGGCGGCGGAGGCGGAGCACGCGGAACCATCGGCGCACTCGTCTTCGATGATGTCACCATCCTCGGGCTCACCACCAGGTACACCGGACGGATCGACGATGAGAACTCTTGGTTCATCGGCGGCGGTATCTCGGCCGCCTTTGAAAACGGCGCGGATCTCGACGACTCATTCACCGGAGCCATCTTCGGCGGTGCGAGCCACAAATACTCCGACAAACTCACCCTCGGGCTGGGTGTGCTGGTCAGAACCCGGCTAGAAGATTCCGTGCTTGTCATCCCGATGCCAATATTCCGCTACGACATGGGCAACGGCTGGACGCTGGAGAACCAACGCGCCGGCGCAAAGATCATGTACGCGGCCAATGACAAGCTCTCGTTCGGCGTCGCCGGCGAGTTTGAATCTCGCTCGTTCCGCCTCGATGATGCCAACGCCCTGCCGGGCGGGGCCGCCAACGAGACGCGGATTCCGGTCGCGTTCGTCACAGAATACAAAGCCGCCAAGAAGGTGACGCTGAGCGCACGCGTAGGTGCCGCGATCGGATCCGATATCGAGTTCTTCGATGCAACCGGAGCAACCATCTCCGAGCGTGACCTCGATACAAGCATCTTCTTTGGATTCTCAGGCACCATCCACTTCTGATCGCCATCCACCATTCGGCACTCGCAACCTCCCGAATGGGAGGTTTTTTATCGATCTTGCGAGACCTCACCTGGCTCGGCTTGCGCCTCGGCGGAACCTAAGGCATCCGGGCGATCCGGAATCGTGGGCGCATTTCGAAGCGTGGCACGCGAGATCATCGGCGGGTCAAAAGGACGATCCTCCGCACCCACCTTGACAGCCGCGATTGCTCGGATAACTTCCGCACCAGAGACAGCTTGAGCGAACGCGGTGTACCGCCCATCGAGAAACGAGGTGCCCGCGCGAGAGAGGCAAACGAACACCTGCGATCCGTTGGAGTTCGGGTCCATCGCCCGAGCCATCGAGAGCACGCCGAAGTCGTGGGGCAGGGTCGATTTTTCGAGATCAAGCATATACCCAGGCCCGCCCTCGCCGGTCCCGCTTGGGTCGCCGACCTGAATCACAAACGGGCGTCCATCCTTGAGCTTGGCGACGACGCGATGAAAGATAATGTCGGTGTAGAACCCACCCTCGACCAAGTGCATGAAGTTGAACACCGTGTTGGGCGCCGCATCGGAGCGCATCCGAAACACAATCGTCCCGGCAGTGGTTTCCATCACCACCTCCTTCTCAACATAAATCCGGTACCCCGAAAAGGTGACCTGGCGCTCCGCGTTCTCCACGCGCCCGCGCGCATGCAGGACGGGAAGCCGATCGTCCTCAAACCGGGGCTTGGCATCGGAGCCATCCGAAGGCTGCATGGTCGCAGGATCAACATTCACCGCGTAGTTCGGTGTCAGCATCGGCTGGATCACCAACGGAGAACCGGTCGCTGACTCTCCGAGGAACAACTGGGCGTAGAGCACGCGCTTTGGTGCATCAAGATCCCAGAGCATCGGGAACAAACTTGCAAGACCCACACGCCCGCGTGCCGCCGGCGCAGAGCCGATCTCGATGCCCGAGCCCGCATCATAGAGCTTGATGGTCAACTCGCCAGCGAAGTCCTCGGGCGCGATCACGGTCACCGGGACGCGTCGCCCGACGCCAAAGTACAACCGCTCAGGTTCAAGCTGTGCCATTGCGTCCGCTGAGCAGACAACCATCGCGAACAGTGTCCCAAAGATCAATCGTGTAAAGCAGGTATCGAGTTTCATGCCCAAAGGATAGTCGAAGACCCCAACCACTGCACCAATCACGGGGATGAATCGATATCGGTACCGCAACAGATTAATAAATCAATCGCTCATCGGCTGGTTATTGATTGAAGAAGCAATCGCGGGCGAAGCCCGCCGGAGTGGTTAATCACTCTCAGGCTCATCCTTGGAAGAATCTTCATCGCCATCGAGTGATGACCAAGCCTGCAGGATCAGGTTCGACTTTGAGCCTGAGCCATTGCCGCCCTCGTCGTTCCCGCGCAGAAGCAACTGGATCACCTCTTGCGAACCAACGCCCTCGCTCCAAGCCACCGAGAGCCCCGCCTGAAGGACATTGAAGCCTTTGGCATGGTTGAGGTCTTCAAATGAGCGCATCGTGTCTGTCAGGATGGCAGCGTTTGCGCGAATGCGGTAGAGCCTCTGCTCGTCATTGGGACCGACGCCTCGGAACTGGTAGTTCGAGATGATTTCACTTGTGCCGTCAGCATCCCAATCTTCTTGGTAACGCTCGAGCGAGTGTGTGCCTTGATGGCTTGGACAGTAGTAGATATCCGGAGCGGCACTGAGGTAATCCATTTTGTAGAGCAGCCCGATGCCGTCCCACTGTCCCCACCGGCGCGGTGCGAACCCATCCTGCTCACCTGTGCGGACGGTGGTCATCAACTCGGGCTGTGGTCCGGCTTGAGCGCGATTCGGGAGTACCGTTCGGGGAAGGTACACGCTGGGTGGAAGCAGATCTCGATTGTCATTGGAGAACATGTGCAGACCGAGACCGATCTGTCTCGTGTTGGAAGCACACACCATTCTGCGAGCAGATTCTTGGACCAACGAGATCGATGGCAGCATCACCGCGATCAGAATCGCGATCACGGAGACCGCAACGAGCACTTCGATCACAGTGAACCCACACGCCGTCGCGTTTTCACGCAGACGAGCACGCATCGGGACCCCAGAATGACGAGTTCTACTTTTCAAATCTGACCCAGTTCTATGTCGCGTGCCGAAGCACGCACCCCATACCCCACGCGAAGGGTACATTGACCACACCGCAATCTTACCGGATCTCGGTCTTTCCCGCAACCCCTGATTTGGGAGCCAGAGCAAAGTAATTTCAGATCTTGCCAAGAACAACCTACCATATCCCTATCTTATTCTTTTGAGCAGACCAAAAGTATATAGATTTTTGACATTTACAGGCATCCAGAACTTCTTTATACTCGTATAGACCCGCAGCCCATGGGGAGTATTTGTGGGCTCCGGGCGCACTCGTGGACCCGGGAGAATATGAAAAAGAACGATCGGACAAACTCGAACGCTCAAGGTCAGGCGGGCACCCCCGCCAAACCCGAACCCGCACCGTTGCGGGCGAGTGATCTTCGTGGACAGGACAGGATTGATTACGAACTCATGCAAGGTGTCGCAGCCAACTCAGAAACCTCGGTAGCAGAACTCTACGACCGATTCGGATCCCTCGCGTTCCGGATGTCGCTGCAGTGCATGCCCACCCGAGCTGAAGCGGAGGACGCGGTGCAAGAGATCTTTGTCCGACTTTGGAAAACCGCCGACCGGTACGATCCACGCAAGGCAGCATTGGTCACCTGGGTCATGCTGCTCACAAGGCGTCACTTGGTCGACAAGCTTCGCCGCAAGCGCGCTCGGATCAAAACCGCGACACTCGACGACTCACTGGCATCCGGGATTGGCGCATGGAGTGAATCACAGGCAAGCAAAAGGATGGAGCACGACGAGCATTTCGCCGCGCTCGTTCAACGAATCGACAAGCTCCCCGCTCTCCAAAAAACCGTCGTAATGCGGGCGTATTTGGGCGGGCAGACACTCAGACAAATCGGCGAGGAACTCGACACCCCGCTTGGAACGATCAAATCGGCGTTGAGCCGAGCACTGGTCCGGCTCCGTGAACGGACCGGGGAGGAAGTACAGATATGAATACCAACGACCTACTCGAAATGAACATGCTCTTCTCCGCGGGGCTTCTCGAAGACATCGAACGCGAAGCGTTCGAGATCGCCTTCGAGCAAGCATCCCCAGAGGTGCAGGCTCACATCCGCGACGAATCCAGGCGCATGGCGGACCTTGGCGATCTAGTCCAAGACGAGCAACCACGCCCAGAACTCCGCCAGATCATCCTCTCCGCAGTTCGTGCAGCGATGCTTGAACAAGAAAACGAGCAGCGCATCGCCTCTGAAAAAACCGTCGCGGGCACAATTCACCCGGGTGCCGATCGCAGGACCGGATCACGCTACACCCAGCCCAAGCTCAGCCGGAGCCCACGCGTCCATCGGATCTGGCGCGGCACATCCATCGGGCTCGCTGCTGCGGTCGTCGCGATGGTTGTTGTTTCCGTCAATGTCCGCCAGACCTACAACACCGCGGGCAAAAATGCCTTCATCGCCAACATCTATGACGGGTTCGGCGGACAGTTCCTCAACGACACCATGTTCGATTCCAACACCCAACGCGTCGTGCTCGCAACCAGCGGCAACGACTCGTCAATGATGGGTGCTTCGGTCTTTGCAAACCCAGATTGGGACACCGCACGCCTAATGGTGAAAAACCTCCGCCCCCAGCAAGGCGACGAAGAGTTCAGGCTCGTCGTTCTCGATGCTGAAGGCAACATCGTACGCGAAGTCGCCAACTTCACCTCCAAGGGCGAGATCGAATCATTCGATATCCAGATCAATCTCAACACCGAGAGCAAACTCGCGATCTACCAGGGCATGGTCCAAGACATCAAGGACGCCAAACCACTCATGGTCAGCATCGATTCCGAGATGTGATCTCAAGATCAAATACAGATAAAAAAACAACCGGGCGGGTGCCCGGTTGTTTTTTTATCTGTTCAGAAGTGCACGCCCGATCACGAGCCCGGCATCTGCCATTGTGAATCATCAAGCAATGGCTCGATACGCGAATCGTTCTCGAACCGTGACTTGGCAGCACTCAGCCTGGCCCAGAAGAGCCCGCCGAGCAACAGCGATCCGAGCATTGATCCGCCGAACACCATGCCGGCCATCTCGATCCGCTTGGTATCCAATGGCTCGGTGCCCGCCTTGACCTCGTCGGGAATCAGTGTTGTCGCTCCATCGGATCGACGCCCGCGGGCGTTGTTGGCTGCGCTGGACAACGCCACGGCGTAGGTCTCCAGCACGCGCCGGCTCCGCTCGCTGCCCTCGCCTCGGAACTCAAACTCGACACTGCCCGGCGTCGGCGAAGCGACATCAAGCGATTCACGCATCACCGAGCGAAGCTCGCCGGGGATGCCCAGCGTGGTGATCCCACGCCGTTTCATCCGCTCTGCAGCGAACTCAACGAACTGCGGATCATCGGGCAGCGCGGCAACAAAGCTGCCCCACGATGCCAGATCATCATCATTCATCGCACGATCACCAGAGTTGGCAACGAGGGTCACATGCGCCGCGTATTCTCCGGGCGCGAATCGCCCGGCTGCGAACCAGCTCACCGCAGCAAGCACCACAACCAGTAACCCAATACCCATCATTCCCAGCATGACACCAGAACGCACCTCACGCTTGGCGTGCTTGGCCTGCGCCTCGGCGATCGCCTCATAGGCATCCGCGAGCTCCGCCCGCTTGATCAGCACCGATTCGCACTGCTCGTACCGATCACGCAGGGCATCGGTCGCCAGACGAACCTTGTTCGAGTTCGCCTTGAGCACACCGCGAAGCTTGCCCAGCCGCTGACGCCTCAGCGCGTTCCACTCATCGGGCTCAACGCCCTTGGGGATACTCCGTTCCGTTTCGAGATCTTCAGCGAGCTGCGCGATCTCGGTGCGCATGGAGCTTGTCTGTTTTTCAAACTCCGCGATCTTCTTCTCCGAGGCATCACGATGCTTGAGCTGCTCGGCGGCCTCGGCCCGCTGATTCTGGTACTTGGCACCGAGCTCTTCGAGCTGCTTGGTCAGCTTTTTAATCTGCACGCATGCTTTCTGGAACCGATCTTTGAGCTGGGCAAGCTCTTTTTCGTCTATGTCCGCACGATTCGCCAGCTCGGCCTTGACCGCGTCGCGCTGCTTGATCATCTCATCAAGCTCGCCCTTGGTGCTCGTGAGCTGCTTGTCAAGCGTGGAGACTTTCGCCCGCTCTGCGGTCAGCTCTTCGTCTGCTATCTTGCCGACCTCACTGAGCTGTGTGCGAAGCTCATGAATCGTGCTGTTGGCTTTGTCGAGCGCGTCGCTTGTTGGCGCATCGGAGAGTTGTTGTTGAGTAATCTTGAGCTCTTCTGCGAGCCTGGTGACCTGGGCGTTCCGCTCGCCGAGTTCGCCGCCGATGAGCTTGATCTCATCTTGGGCATCGCTGAGCTGCTTGGTCAGCCCATTGATCTTTGTGCCTTCGATCTCAAGCTGCTCTTTGGATCCATTGCGAAGATCGGCAAGCTCGCGGGTGCCTTTTTCAAGCTGCGCGCTGAGCACATTGATCTTTTCACGCAGCTCGCTTGCCTCCTGGCTCTCGTCGGCGAGCTTTTCGAGCTGTGCGCGCAGGCCATCATTGACCCGCCCCTCGTTGGCCAGTTTTTCATTGGCCTGCGAGATGGCTTCGGCCAGCGATTGCTTGGCATCCTGAAGCTCTGAATCAAGGTTGCCGGTCTGCTCGGCAAGTTCCTCGAGCGTCTTCGAACGCTTCTCAAGCTCAATCTCACGCCCACGCAGCTTGCCCTCCGCGTGCTTGAGCTCTTCTTGCACCTCGACAAGCGCTTTGGATGCTTCGTCCTCGCGTGCAAGCTTCTCGGCGGCCTTCTGCTCAAGAGCGGACAGTTCTTTTTTCTGATTCGCAAGCCCGCCAAGCTGGTCATCGATCTCTGCAAGCCGTGCTTGGATCTCTGTCTGCTTGCTCTCGATGCTTGATTCGCGGTTGGCCAGTGCCTCGCCCTGGGTGGCGAGCTTTGATTCTTCCTGCTCGAGCCCCTGGGCGCGTTGGACAAGGTTGATCTCACGCTGTTCAAAGTCCTGACGCATCTCGGCGAGTTCGACCTCGCGGGCACCGAGCTCGGTGTCACGCGAATCAAGCTCTTCGGCAAGGTCCTCGATCGCACGCCGACGCTCGCTCAGCTCGCTCATCGCTTGGCGATGCTCGGCGTGCGCATTGCGCAATGCGGTAAGTTGCTGCTCGACGCCCTCGATCACACCGAGCACATCGTCCTCGTTCTTTGGGGGCTTGATCTCTGCGTCATGCTTGGGATCACCGCCCGATTTGGTTTTCGGGCGTGATCGTGCAGCATTCTCAGTGTTGCCTTTGTTGTGTCGATTCATCGAGCTCTCCTCAAGGCCTCTGACTGACGGGCCCCCGTATTCCCCACTATCATCGGAGAATCCATAACCTCGTCATCGGCATACTCACCCACTATCTCTATAGACTCTCGTGTTGCACCACCACAACACCGCCTCGACCCCCAACAACCCCCCGGATAAAGCGATTCTCCCGGCTATCCGCCCACAATTAGTCCACCCCGAGCCCGATAGCCATTACCCCATCCCTGCCTTTGTGCACAGCCCAACATGAACTTCAATCTTCTCGCCGATTTCCTTGACCCAAGACCCATACAGTCTGCGATGCCTCAAATCACTCTCCAAGCCGGCGACTGGACCCTCACCATCGACCCCGATTCGGGTGCCCGGATCAGCAGCTGGACCATCACCGACCCCGATAAAAACACCCAAGCCCACCTCCTGCATCCCAACCCGGATGTCGGTGCAAGCTTCGTTATGGCCCCGTGGAGCAACCGGATCGCCGATGCCCGGTTCTCCTTTGATGGCACCGAGCACCAGCTCAAACCAAATCACCCCGACGGGTCGGCGATCCACGGCGTCGCACGCGATCTTCCATGGGCGATCGCGGACCGATCACCCGTCTCCGCAAGGCTCACCCTCGATTCTCGCACCGTACCCGTCGATGCCAACTCGCGTTTCCCATTCGCGTTCGGATGCGCCCAACGGTTTGAGCTGCACCCCGACAAGCTCACCATTGATCTCTCGGTGACCAACCTGGACACCAAGCCGTTCCCGGGCGGGTGCGGGCATCATCCGTACTTCTGCAGATCACTCTTTCATCGCAATGACCAGCTCACCATCAAGGCGCCCGTCCGCGGGCATTACCCCGCTGAGCATCAGATCCCGACCGGACCGCCAAAGGATGACGATTTCTGTGCCGCGCTCCGCGAGGGCGACACCTTCATCGGATCCGAGCTCGACGAGGTGTTTACCAAATCACATGAGCCGATCGAGCTGCACTGGGACAAGAGCGGCGTACGGCTCGCGATCGAATGCTCCGAAACGCTCGACCATCTGGTGGTCTTTACCCCGCTCTCGGCCCCGTTTGTCTGCATAGAGCCAACCACCATGACCAACAACGGGTTCAACGCGAAGGCCACGAACACGGCAGAGGTACGCGTTCTCCAGCCGGGCGAGACCGTTCAGACCAGTCTCTGCATCACACGCGTTCAGTAAAGTTCATCTAGTCAATGTCGAGCATCTTGAACATGTCCGCCTGCTCGTCGGCGAGGTAGCTCGAGCGCACCAGCGGCCCGCTCATGACCACCTTCCATCCAAGCTGCTTGCCCACCGTTTCATATTCGGCGAACTCATCGGGGTGCACCCACCGATCGATCGGGAGATGATTCCGCGTCGGCTGCAGGTACTGCCCGACGGTCATGATGTCGCATGGGTCTCCGCGTGATGGATCGTTGCGATCCCTTGGTCCTTCGTGCATGCTTGTCTTGGCGATCATGTCCTCGAAGAGTTCAAAGACTTCTTCCTTGCGTTCGCCGATCCCGACCATGACCGAGGTTTTGGCCACGCCGCCCTGTGCTTTGACCCTTCGCAACAGCTCGATCGTCCGCTCATAGCGAGCGCTCGGGCGGACGGCGGGGTGGCATCGCTCGACGGTTTCGATGTTGTGCGCCAGGATATTTGGGCGTGCATCGATGACCATCTGCAACGCTGCCTCATCGCCTTTGAAGTCTCCGACCAGCACCTCGATGGACATCTCTGGGCATGCCTCACGGACACGCATGATCGTCTCGGCCCAGATCCCCGCGCCCCCATCCGGAAGGTCATCGCGATCGACCGAGGTGATCACGATGTGCTTGAGTCCGAGCCCGCGCAATGAATCCGCGACGCGTCTCGGTTCGTCCTTATCCACCGACTGCGGGCGCCCGGATTTGACATTGCAGAACCCGCACGCGCGGGTGCAGGTGTCGCCGAGGATCATGATCGTCGCCACGCCCCGCTCCCAGCATTCACCCATATTCGGGCAACCGGCTTCTTCACAAACGGTGTGCAGCGCGTTGGAGTGGATATTGGCTTTGGTCTTGGCGAACGCCTTGCCGCCGGGCATTTTGGCCTTGAGCCACGCGGGCTTGCGCTTTGGCGAGAGGTGATGAACCGCATCATCCTTATTGTTGAGGATCATGCTGTTAAGCGAGAAGCTCGGGCGGAGGGTGCGGATGGGATCGCCACCCAGCGGGCGTGGATGACGGGCGAGCGTTCTTTTGAGCCCCTGCTCAGAGATCGGCGCGCCCGAATTGCCCCTTGATTGCAAGGAATCGCTCGTGGTGCGGTTGTCGGAGGGCTCGGATGTGCTTTGGTCTTGCATCTGGTTCAACTCTAGGTCATTGATCGTCCAAACTCACGCCGCGGATTGGTGTCGGCATACGGATGAACCAGGACCCTCATGATGGCGTAGAGAGACGCAAGATCTGCCGGCTGCAGATTCCCGGACCATCTCTGGGAAAATCGGTGCTCAGAATCAACAAATGGGCATCGCCCGGTCGATGGAAGGGTCGGCGGATCGCGCAATTGCTTGGTTGCGGTGCGCTACACTAGAACACATCTGGGCTCTGCGCCCAGATGGGGCGGTGCATCCACACCAAGGGTGCGCGTGAACAGAAGTGCAGGAGAAACCCAGTGCGTCACAACGCGATTCAACAGATCAGATCCCTCTCCCTCGCCCCATCCGCGAGGATGACCACCGCCCTCGGCGGATGCGTCTTGGCGGCAACACTGCTCAGCGGATGCAACTACGACTCCTACATGGACCCCTCGGTGGTCGGACGCTGGGAGCACACCCCTACCCGGGTGCCCATCCTCGAAAACCTCGCTGCCATCGAAGATGTCAGCGAACAATGGGTCGAAAAAACGGAAATCACCCCCCAGGACCTCATCCCAGAGACCGATGTCTACCGCATCGGACCGGGCGACTTCCTGGATCTGACTATCTGGGACCTCATCACCCGAGGGTTGGCGACCAATCTCCCGCGATCGGTTGACCAGAACGGGTACATCGAGATCCCGCAACTCGGGCGTGTCTTTGTGACCGGGCTGACCGAGACCCAGGTCGCCGGCGCGATCGCGGCCAAGATGGAAGACATTGTGACCGACCCGCTCGTTTCGGTCAATGTCCAGCTCCGCCGTCAGCAGAACTACACCCTGATGGGTGCTGTGCAGTCATCTGGTCAGTACCCGATCCCCTCCGCCGATTTCCGTTTGCTCGAAGCGCTCAATGCTGCGGGCGGATTTTCGGAGTTCGCCGACGAGATTCTCGTGATCCGCCAGGTGCCGCTCTCTGATAGCGCGGATCTCGTGGAGCCCGAGGATTCGGGCGACACATTCAACCCCACCAATGACCCCGACGAGATTGATAACGGCGAGGACCTCCTCGATATCATCGATGACCTCTCCTCCCCCGGCGCGCTCAGCGGGCGGACCAGTTCAGGAATGGTCCCGGTGATCGGGAATGCTCCTGAAGACGACGAGCCGCTGATCGACCTGATCGGATCACCTGAATCGGCAAATCAGAGCGGCGCACAGAACGGCAGCACCATCGCCAACACCCCTCGCTGGCGGTTCCGTGATGGGCAATGGGTCCGCGAGTCGACGGTTGTCGCTTCGAGGCGGATGATCACACGCGATGACGACGGCGAGTTGATCCCCCGTGATTCACGAGGCGAACTGTTCACCCAGCGTGTGATCAGCATCCCGGTGCCTCCTTTGGTTGCGGGCGATGCCCGGTACAATATCGTGGTGCGTCCGGGCGACATTATCCGGATTCCAGGCTCTGCGGTCGGTTTTTACTACCTCGACGGGCAGGTTGCTCGTCCGGGCGTGTTTAACCTTCCGGGTATTGGTAAGCTGACACTGACGCGTGCGATCACGGCTGCCGGCGGGCTCGGCGGGCTCGCCATCCCAGAGCGGGTCGATCTGACACGCATGGTCGGGACCAACGAGCAAGCAACGATTATGCTGAACCTGCGGGCCATTGCAGAGGGCACCCAGCCCGATGTGTACATCAAACGCGACGATCGGATCAATATCGGGACCAGCTTCTGGGCCACCCCGATGGCGGTGTTCCGAGGCGGGCTTCGGACCAGCTACGGGTTCGGGTTTTTGTTGGATCGGAACTTCGGCAACGATGTGTTCGGTGCCCCACCGTCCAACAACGCATTCGGAACCTAATACACAAATCTTGATAATTTTCGATCTGATCGGATAACCAAGAACCCCCCCGATTGATGAGTCGTACGCAATATCTGCGTGTCGAGCGTCCGGGGCGGTTTCTGTATGCCCAATCTGAACGCACGAGGGTGGATCTGAGCGCATTGGGCGAGAAAGGTGCCAATCATTCCGGACCTTCCTGCTGGGATCAAAGCGGGGCGGGGTCTGAGCCGAAAATACGAAGTCTATGAGCATGTCCCAAACACCGGTTACCAACCAAGAATCTATCGGCACCAAGCCCAATCTGGTGATGGGTATGTTTACGCACCAAGGGCTTACGATCGCCGGCGTGCTGGGCGTTGGGTTCATCCTGATGTTCTTCCGGTGGTACAAGATGCAGATCAGGCTGAGCGTGACACACCCCGAGGACTGGGGGCACGCCTTCGTGATCCCATTGATCGCGGGGTACATTGCTTGGTTAAATCGGGAGAAGATTGCATCCACGAAAACGAGGGTGTATTGGCCTGCGGCGGTGCCGTTCGCGACCGGGCTTTTCACTTATGTTTTTTGTGTGTTTGTTGTTCAGAACCACATGACCTCGGGGATGGCGATCATCCTCACGCTGGGGTCATTGGTTCTCTGGATGGTTGGTCCTGCGATGTTCCGCCACCTTGTGATCCCGATTATGTACCTGCTGCTGATGATTACGGTTTCGAAGGGGTACATGATCGCGCTGACCTTCCCGCTCCAGCTTCTTGCCTCGCAGGGATCATGGCTGATGCTCAATCTCATCGGCGAACCGACGGGATGGTTCAGTGTTGATATCGACGGCAACACACTCGACATCATCAAGAGCACCGGAGAGCGGTTGCCGATGAATGTCGCTGAAGCCTGCTCGGGCATGCGGATGGTCATCGCCTTCTATGCCCTTGCGGTGGCGGTTGCGTTGATCGGGTCGGCCCATTGGTGGCAGCGGATCGCGTTGATCTTGCTCGCCGGCCCGGTGGCGATCTTTATGAATATGGTCCGCGTCACGGTTCTCGGGCTTCTCATGCTGGGCGATCCAAATCTCGCGGCCGGCGATACGCACACGATGATTGGGACCATACTGCTAGTTCCCTCGTTGCTGCTGTTTCTCGCGGTGGTTTGGTCACTCAATCGGATCATCAAGCCAACAGAGGGGGCGGCCAATGAATAAACGCAACGCTCATCTGAAAGGTCCGGCCGGCGTGCTCGCTCTGGTCATGCTGCTGATCGGCGCTGGCGCCATGACCGCGATGATCAACACCCGCGGCATCCACCTGACCAAGACCCCGATCTATCCAAAAGACAATCGGCAGCTCGCGAGCCTGCCGACTGAAACAACGAACTGGATCCGTGTCGGCTCTGACCAGGTCGAAGCGACTGAGGTCCTCGAGGTGCTGGGCACAGAAAACTACCTCAACCGGTTCTACACCAAGAAGAACCCCGAAGACCCCACCCGCTCGGTGGCTTTGCGATTGCACGGCGCGTACTACACCGGCGGCATCGACACCGTGCCGCACATCCCAGAGCGATGCTTTGTGGGCGGCGGACTTCAACAGAGCAGCTCGTCTCGATCGGTCGCGCTGAAGCTGGACACCTCCAGCTGGGCGATTGACCGCGGCGTGCCTGAAGAGCTCGGCGGGATCAACGGCAAGATCTACACCACCCGGCTGAGCAATGACCGGACCATGACCGACGCGCCGGGGCTGCGTGTGAGGCTGCCTCGCAATGTGGGGCCGGACGATCAGATCCAGATGCGCGTGAGCGAGTTTATCGGCGCAGGGCGAACGATCTATGCGGGTTACTTCTTTATCGCCAACGGGCGGACCAAGGCCAATGCCAATGATGTCCGCGCCCTGGCGTTCAATCTTGATGACAACTATTCATTCTATCTCAAGGTGCAGATCAACTCGAACACCGTAGATTCGATGGACGAGTTTATAGAAGCATCGAGCGAGCTACTCAGCGAGTTGATCGGCGAGATTATGCGGTGCGTCCCCGATTGGACGAAGGTCGAACAAGGGATTTATCCAGAGAATCAGACAAGTGATGATGAACAAGGTTCATCGTGAGAAGCCCGGCGGGCTGAAAGATAAAGGTACGAAACAATGGCATCTCGAATCAATACAAAGTTTGTGATCCTGCTCTCGGTTGTGGTCCTTGGGCTGCTCGGGCTCGTGGCGGTCGCCTACTCGGTGGTCAAGAAGACCGGCGCTGACCATATCGCGTCGGGCGATAAAATGGCCGCAGCGGGTGATTACGAGAACGCCAAGATGTTCTACGGCAAGGCGGTCAACAAGGACCTCTCGCGGGTCGACTGGATGGACAAATGGATCGACTCGATGACCCATCTGACGCCCTCCAATGAGACCGAATACCAGGACATGTTCTTCAAGGATTACATCGGTGCGATGCTCCACCGGAGCTCGACCCTGCGGACCAATATCGATGCGCACCGCGAGGTGCTCGACATCGATCTCGCCCTGCTCAACACGAGCTATTCAAGAAACGGCGCGGACCGGTTGATCGAATCGGCGACCCGGGCCCTGAGCTACTTTGATGGGCAGCCCGAGGATGGCGCCGAGTGGGAAACACTCCGCAGATACCGAGGGCTCGGATACGACATGATCGCCCAAGCCCGCGGCGTGCTGAGCGACGATCAAATCGAGCTCTACCAAGAAGACCTGCAGGCGGCCCTGAATGCGAACAATGATGACAGCGATGTGCTCGCTGCATTGGTGCGGTGGAAGGTCTTTGACGCGATCCGCAACCAGCTCGAGGGCGATACCACGCTCCTCTTTGCAAAGCGAGATGAGGGGATTGCGGATTGCGAGCAGTTCCTCGCTACACACCCCAACGATCCGTTGATTTCTTCCATGCTCCTGACCATGAAGCTTGATCGGGCCCGCGAGGTGCACGGCGAAGGGCTTGAAGGTGCAGAGCGGACTCAGGAAGTTCTTGCTGCGTTCCGGGTGTTTAAGCCGGAACTCGATGCGATCTTCGATTACCTGATGAACGCTGAGAAGGACCAGCTGCGGATGGATATTCTCGATCAGCTGCTTCGCGCTGAGGCGGCGATCGACGCGGGCCAAGGGCTTGATCAGACCGTTGCCCTAAGCGACCGGATTGTTGAACTCAACGCCGGACTGCCGAAGGCGCTGTGGGTCTCTGCTCGCATCAATCAGCAGGCGGGCGATATTGATGCTGCGCTCAACATGTTCCAAGCGATTGTTGATCTCCCCCAGATCCCGCTGAGTCTTGACGGGCTGATGCTCTATACACGCAAGCAGCAATCACTGATCTCCATCGCCGAGATCAAGCTCAATCAGCTCCAGCTCGCCCAGGCCAGGTTCGAGACCGAGGGTGGAGATGAAGTTGACGGCTCGTTGCTCGCAGAGATCGAAGAGCTTGTCGAACAGATCTCGATCGCGGTCTCGGACGACGATTACCAGCTCTTACTGCTTCGTGGGCGGGTGTCCGAAGCGAAGGGTGACCTCAACGACGCGTTGAGCATGTATAAAAAATACAATGAACAAACCAATCGACGGTTTGTCGATGGGCTCTGGCGCGAAGGCACCACCGCACGCCAACTCGGGCAGCTCGGGGTCGCCAAGTCGGCGCTCGAGCGGCTGGTCTCGCTTCGTAAATCCGATGTACGCGCACGGATCACACTTGCGGATATCGAGATCAGGCTCGACAACTACGACAACGCCATCGAGCAGTACAACAAGATCCTCGAGTTCGACTATGACAACGAGCAGGTCCGCGAGCTGCTCGAGAGCGCAATGGCTCTCCAAGATCCCACTCTGTTGATTGAATCCGACCCGGCGCTCGCGTTGATTCTGCGTGCCCGCCAGATTCGGACGGGCTTTGAGGGTCAGCCGGGCGATCTTGCCTCGGCGATCGAGCTACTCCGCAACGGGATCATGGACCCTGCGATTGATTATGAACCACGGGCATCGCGTGAGCTGGCGATGCTTCTGATGGACAACGGCGATCTCGTCGGCGCACGCGCCACGCTCGTCCAGTCCGCGGCCAGATACGCGGACGATGAGAGCATGACACAGATGGCCGAGGCGATGGCGGGCGATGACCCCGTCACAATTCTTGTTTCGCTCATCCGGCTCTCCGATCGCCCAGAGGTTGATCAAGAGATCTCGATCGCCAATGTGTACCTCCGCAACAACCGAACAGACGAGCTTGATGCGACCCTCGCCCGCCTCGATGAAATCGCGCCCACGGACCCACGGGTGATCGAGCTCGAGTTCAACCGGGCGATCGGGCAGGGCGATATCGCGAGGAGCGAGCAGATTACGAAGCGCGCTGTCGAGCAGAACATCGACGGCGTGCGCGGGCTGACATTCAAGGCGCGCATCGCTGCACAGAGCAACGATCATGATCGAGCGATCGAGCTGCTCAAGCAAGCAACCGCGCTGGGCAACGCGAGCGCAGCGGTCTATCGGATGCTCGCGATCGAGCAAGGACGGACCGGGCAGATTGATCCTGCGAGCGAATCATTCCAGCAGGCGATCTCTATCCGCCCTGACGACGGCGCCACCATTTACGAGTATGTCGCGATGCTGACGCGCGGAGCAAGGTTTGAGCGTGCGCTTGATGTGGCGCGGGCGAACCAAAAGTACGGGATCGGACAATCCAACTTCAACAACCTTTGGTTGATGCTCGAGGCCAACTACGGCGGCGATCAGGGACGAGACTTTGCCATCCGCCAGAGAGAGCGGATGTTCGAGCTTAACGCCTCTGACACGCAGAACGCTGCCGAACTGGCGAGGATGTACATCGAAGCCAAGCGTTGGGATGAATCCAAGGCGATGATCAGTTCATTGAGGGCCCAGGACGATACGCTCACGCTCGTCGAGCTCGAGGCCAAGTGGAACGCGGACCAAGGTCGCGTAGGCAAAGAGAGCGGGCTCATGCTCGCACAGCGAGTCTACGCTGACTACATCGCCGCGTTGGGTGAAGAGGCTTCCGAGGCTCCGTACCTCTCGCTTGCACGGTTTATGCTCGATCGCGGGCGCCCGGACCTTGCTCGCCAGGCTGCCAATCGTGCGGTCGAGCTCGAGGATCCGTCCTTTATGAACGGGTCAAAGATGCAGGGTGATCTGTTTATGGCGACCAATCAGTTCGCTGCTGCCTCCGAGGCGTATGCGCGGGTTGTGCAATCCGGGAACGATCCTGACGATTCCTACCGCACGAAGTTGATCGAGGCCAATCTCCGCATCGGCAAGCATCAGGAGGCATTAGAGTTGCTCGATTCGCTCGATGAATCCGTGAAGGAGTCGAAGATCGCGATGCTCCAGCGAGCGGAAATCCTCAACGCCATCAACAAGTTCGCCGAGGCACGCGAAGTGCTCGACGGGGTGGTCGCCAAGTATCCGGATGACCCGATCGTGTATGTCAAGCGTGCAGAGTCGATGATCGGCGAGCAGGATTTGATGGCCGACCTGCTTTCAGATGTCGATCAAGCACTCAAGATCAACGCCAATGACTGGCGGGCATATCGTGTCCGCGCGGCGGCGTACTTTGCCGTCGCCGAACGCGATAAGGCGATGCAGGACCTGCTCAGCGCCGTGCGGATTAATCCAAACCTTGACGAAGCGCTCTTCGGCGTGCTCAATGAACTGGTCGACACCGACCGCTCGGGCGAAGCGATTGACCTCGCCAAAGAAGTGATCGAGCGTCGCCCGAACGACGCGCCGTTGATGTCCCAGATGGGACAGGTGTTTGCATCGAGAAGGGAATGGAATCACGCGACAGAAATGTACGCGATGGCATGGGAGAAACGGCGTGCGCCGGCGGACGGCGCTGCGTATGTCGATTCGATCGTGCGGATGTCCTCACCCGACACCGACGCTGCAAACGCGGTGATCAATGAGCTCGCCGAGCTGGTTGGCGGACTCAACAAGAGCGCCGGGCTGCTTGCAGCACAGGCTCTTGTCCTCGATGCCCGCGGGCGGAGTGACTTTGCGATTCAGCAGCTCACCAAGGCCTTCGATATCTCGCTGGAGAATGATCGCGCGATCATTTCATGGCACGGAAACATGGTGCGATTCTTTGAAGAAAAGGATGCGAGCGAAGAGCTTGCCTATCTCGAATCGGTACGCCGACGCACCGATGTTGATCAGATCCAGAAATGGCTTGACCTTTTTATCTCGATGCGATTGGTGAACGAGAAGCAGGATCCGCAACGCGCCGATGCGCTGCTCACACGCCTAAGCGAGCAGGGCGAGAATCCTACGCGCCAGCTCATCGCCTTCCAGACTCACGGCTCGCAACGCTTCGAGCTCGAAGACTACGAGGGCGCGGTTGATGTCTGGGCCAAGGGCCTGGTTGCGTTCCCAGAGAGCTGGGAGCTGAACAACAACATTGCGTTCGCGTACTCAGAGCATCTCGATCGCCCGCAGGACGCATTGGATTATGCTTTGGCAGCAACAGAATCGAAGACCGCCAACAGCGCCCCGTACGAGACCCTCGCCCGGGTGTACATCAAGCTTGGCCAGTTCGAGAAGGCCAGCGAAAATATCAAGCTCGGCAAACAACGGGCGAACACGACCTCCACACGGATAACCATGATCCTCGCTGATGCGAGGCTCAACATCGCCAAAGAGGACCTCGAAACAGCCCGTTTCGAAGTGCTTAATGCACGCTCGATCTACCGATCGATCCCCGGTGGCGATGAAGATATTGAAAAATCGATCAGCGAAGTAGAAGAAGAGATCACCTCAGCAGGGTGATGAATCAACCGAAGTAGAAGTATGAGTGAAGGATAACTCCAGACGAGCACAGGTTCTCGGACGGAACTCCCAAACGGAGCATGGCGATGAGCAACCCACAATCCCCAAATACCAGCGCCCCTCGACCACAACCACCGAGCGGCGGTTCGGGGCCTACGGCCTCGCTGGACCCGATTAAAATACTTCAAAAGTATAAATGGGTCCTCGCGGCTTCGGTTCTCGTCGGCGTCTTTGTGGGAGTCATTGCACACTTTGGATTTTCGAAGTTCGCGCCCAAGTACACCGCCTTTGCGGTCTTCCAATGCAACCCTGTGGGCGAGGCGATTGGCGAGGTCAACCCGGCCATTGTGAACCCCGAAGAAATGGAACGGTTCATCGGCACCCAAGTATCCAACATGAAATCCGAGCAAATCATCGCACGGGTTGTCAAAGACTCGCGGATCAACATCGAGGCGCCCACATGGTCCAAGCAGTTCATGCGCAATGGTGTGTTTGACAGTGTCAAGGCCAATGCAGAGCTGCAGAAAATCGTGAACGCCTACCCTGTTCAAAACACCTACCTGATCAAGCTCGCACTCTCCGCGGGCAACCCGAATGATGCGGCGGGGCTTGTCAAGCTCGTCCGGCTTAACTACATCGATATGATCAACGCGAACAACTCAAAGGATGTTGTGCAGCGTAAAAAAGTGATCGGCGACGCCATCGATCGCGCAACCAACGAAATCAAGAACCTCAACACTCGCCGAGCCCGGCTTGTTCGCGACGGCTCGCTCGATTCGCTTGACTCGGCCAAGTCCGTTCGCTCGATCAAGCTCCGGCTCATCAACGCCGCTTTGGTTGATATCCAGCAAACCCTCGAAGCTCTCCAGGTCATGCAGGTGGAGCAAGAGGCTTCTCTCCAACGCGAATCGGGGATCAACTACGACGAGAGCCTCCGCGCAGAGGTTGACCAAAACCCGCTCATCATGGGTCTCGTTCAGGATAAAAAACAATCCGAGACAAGCCTGCTCTCGCTGCAGGCGGACGGATTCGGCCCAGAGCACCGTGATGTGGTCCGTGTTGTTTCTGGCATCGCGGCACTCGAGCGAAAAATCGAAGACACCCGCGAAGAGTTTCTCCGCAAGGCGTTCGAAGCCCGCGTTCAAGGAACCCGCACAACGATCAACCAGTACAGAGCTCAAGAGGCCGACCTGCTCAAGCAGCATGACGAGCTGACCGAGGAACTCACCGAGTTGACCAGCATCACCGGCGAGATCAACGATATCGATCAGCAGATCGAAGCGACCGTCTCGCTCCAAGCAGAGCACGCGAGTGAGTTTGAAAAGCTCAGCACGGCGGCATCACTCGATTCAGCATCGCGTATTGTGCTCTTCGCGAAAGAGACCATCCCCGATCGCCCATCCTTTCCAATTATCTACACCATGGTCCCCGCGGGGGTCTTTGTGATCGGATCGCTTACCGCGGGCATCATCCTGCTGTTCGAGTTCCTCGATCAGCGGGTCAAGAGTGCTGCGGACATCGCGATGATCCCTCGCACTCGCCCGCTCGGAATCATCCCGGACACCTGCGAGGATCCTGCGAACCCGGCGTGCGCGGAAACGGCGTTCCGAGATTCACCGACGAGCGTGCTCGCCGAGCATTATCGACAGCTCCGCACCAAGATCGGCAACGACCTCCTCCGCAGAAAGCATCGCTCGCTTCTCGTGGTCGGTGCGATGCCCGGATCCGGGGCCACCAGTGTCACGATCAACCTTGGTTGCGCGTGTGCAGCACGCGGCCAGAAAACACTCATCATCGACACCAACCATCGCCGCCCACGCGTGCACAGCGCGCTTGGCCTCCAGTCAGAGTTCGGGCTCGCCGATGTACTCGCCGGCGACCGATCGCTTGAGGACAGCATCCAGAGCACCGGCGAACGCTCGCCCGATGTGCTCGCCGTGGGACCGCTCCCGCACCGGGTGGTCGAACGACTCGGCACCGATGCCATGAGTGCACTGATCGAAAAGGCTTCAACGATGTACGAGGTCGTCTTGATCGATACCTCGCCGGCGATTGTCTCGGGCGATGCGGCGATCCTTGCCAACCAGACAGATGCATCCATGCTTGTCGTGCGTGCGATGGCGGAGAAACGCGGGCAGGTCACCCGGCTCAAGAATGAGCTAAGCGACGGGCACGCCGAGTTCTTGGGTGTTCTTGTCAACGCGGTGAAGGCATCCGCGGGCGGGTACATGCGGAAGAACATCCGAACTTCGCATTCCTATCACGCCAACGACGCCACCAAGCCCGCTGCCTAATCACCCGCCGGAGAGAACATGGCATCACGCCAGAGCAACGCAGATGCGCATCCGAAGCGCGTTCTGGTCACCGGCGGAGCGGGGTTTATCGGCTCGCACTTGCTTGATCTGATCGTCACCCCGGACGCCGAGATTACCGTTGTTGACAACCTCTCAACCGGACGGATCGAGAACATCGCCCACCACCTCCCGGGCGTTCGGTTCATCGAACAAGCCCTCGACGATGCCCTGCGAACACTCCAAGAAGAGCGGCCGTTTGATCAGATCTACCACCTCGCAGCAGCGGTTGGTGTCGATCTGATTCTTGAAGATCCCATTGGCTCAATCGAAACCAATGTCGAGCAGACCTCCGCATTGCTCAAATACGCCAGCACCCACGGCAACCCCCCGACACTGATCGCCTCATCGTCCGAGGTCTATGGCAAACCGGGCGCGAGCGTGTTCTCAGAGGAAAACGACATCCTCCTCGGCCCCACCACCACCGGGCGTTGGTCTTATGCGCATTGTAAAGCCATCGATGAGCACCTTGCGCTTGCGTATACACAGACTCGCTCGCTGCCGACCGTGATCTGCCGATTCTTTAACACCGTCGGACCTCGCCAGAGCGGGCGTTATGGCATGGTCCTGCCTCGCTTTGTCCAAGCCGCCCTCAAGAACGACCCCATCCAGGTCTTCGGCGACGGGCGCCAGACGCGTTGCTTCTGTGATGTTCGCGATGTGGTCGCCGTGCTTCCCAAGCTGCTCAAAAACCAAGATGCGCACGGGCGCGTGTTCAATATCGGCACCGACCATTCCATCGAGATCCGCGTGCTGGCAGAAACGGTCATCAATGAACTCGCCAGCGAATCAACCATCTCGCTGGTGCCCTATTCGGATGCGTACCCAGAGGGGTTTGAGGACCTCCGCCATCGACGCCCGGACCTCTCGCGGGTCCAAGAGCTGACCGGATTCACCCCGACGATCACGCTCGAACAGACCATCGCCGACATCGCCAGTTCCTCGCTTCATGCGAAAACTCCATCAAAGGAGAACGCATGATCCAGGCAACGCCCACCGAGCCGTTTGACTCGTTCGCCATACCAACCGAGCACATCGGTGATCTGCAGACACCTGTGCTGTTCGCGACCGAGCAGATTCAGAGTTCCCCATCGCTGCTCGACACCTTCGCGGTGGAAGCGGCCCGCCCGCTCTCGATTCTGCAAGGGTACATCGGCGTGTTCATCATCGCCTTTGTCATCACCCTGCTCACGACCCCGATCGTCCGCAAACTCGCGGTCCAGAACGGGATCGTCGATAACCCATCCGAAGCCCGCAAGGTGCACAAGATGCCCATCGCCTACCTGGGTGGGATTGCGGTGTTCTTCGGGATCCTCGCGGGGATTGTCTATTCCTACTTCGCATCCGAGATCTCTGGACTGATTGATTTCTATCCGACCGAGCACCTCGTGGACGGTATGTACCAGCCGATGCTCTCGCCCTGGATCGCTGTCGGCATGACCTCGATTGTCTTGGTCGGGCTGATCGACGATATCGGTGGGATCGCCCCGCGCATCAAGCTCGGCGGACAGCTCGTTGCCGCGGCGGCCTTGGCGGTCGGCGATGTGGGCACCAATGTCGCCGCGGGGCTCTTGCGCCCTACCCTCGGTCGGCTGTTCGATAATCCTGACTTGCTCTACTCGATACCGATCGGGTTTGATCTGCCGATGGGCATGGGCTCGTCCATCCCAATCGACATCACCTACTGGGTCGGCACCGCGATCATCGGGATCTTTGTGCTCGGTGCTTGCAATGCGTCCAACTTCATTGACGGGCTCGACGGGCTGCTCACAGGCGTGACCTCGATCGCGTTGATGGGCTTTGTGGCTATCGCGCTGATGATGGCCGTCGCGGATGACGGGCAGTTCGACGGGCCAAGAATTGTCCTCGGGCTTGCCATTCTCGGCGCGTGCCTCGGGTTTCTTCCGCACAACTTCAATCCGGCTTCCATCTTCCTCGGCGATACCGGGTCGCTGCTGCTCGGGTATTGCTCTGCGGTGATGATCCTCTCGCTCGGTGATACCGGAAAAACAGGGCTGGTGTTCGCCGGGCTGGTGATTTATTCGATCCCGATCATCGACACCGCGCTGGCGATTATCCGTCGCAAGCTCGCGGGCAAGAAAATGTCCGATGCCGATGCAGACCACCTCCACCACATGCTCAAACGATCCTTCGGCGTCAAGGGGGCCGTGTTCATTCTCTACGGCATCGGATTTGTCTTCTGCATCCTCGGCATCGCGATGAGCCAGTTCCGCGCACGCTTTATCTACGCATTGGCCCTGCTGATCGCCTCGTACATCGGGGTCTATGCGATCAAAATCGCCCGGCGTTCACAGATCGAAGAACAAGCCGCCGCGTCGATAAAGCCCAAGCCGGATTCATCAAAGCCCGGTTGATCCAAACCCGCTTGATCCGCGCTGGGTCTCATCAAGATCATCCACCTCGACGAATCCCGCCCGGACGACCGGCGCGATGACGAGCTGCGCAATCCGATCGCCGTGGGTGATGGTGTACGGCTCGTCGGAGAGGTTGATCAAGGCAATAAACATCTCTCCACGATAATCCGAATCAATGGTTCCCGGCGCATTGGGCAATGAGATCCCGTGCTTGGTTGAAAGCCCGGATCGCGGGCGAACCTGCCCCTCGTACCCATTGGGGATTGCACAAGCAAACCCGAGCGGGATCTTGACCACCTTGCGTGGCTCGATGGTGACCGATTCACCGATCCCCCCGCGTGGGAGACAAGCCGTCAGGTCAAGCCCGGCGGCGTGCTCAGAATGGTACCTCGGGATGGTCGCGTTCGGATCAAGACGCTTAAACGCAACCGTGACGGCGTACCCGTCACCGGGTGCAGTACAGTTGTCTGGACTGAAAGAACTCTGCTCGGAGGGGGCGATACTCATGCCCGGAGGGTATCAGCCAAGCATCGGCGAGGCCACCGACGATTCAAGCGGACCGAGCAACGCAAGGTCCTCCGTGGTCAGATTCCGACGGAGATCATCGAGCACCCGATTGAACGAGTCGATTAGTTTGCGGGTTGAATCGATGGCGTTATCGATCGAGCTGCGCCCGGTGACCTTTTTGACCAGATCAGGCTGATGAATCGCGACCAGGTTGCGTTCAGAGATCGCCCTGGCATCAAGCAGGGTTCGCAGCAAGGCATTGGCCTCGTCGCGACGCTTTGTTGTCTCGACCATCATCTTCTGCTTGGCGCTTTGCATATGAGGGGCATCCTTTCCCAAGAGGGGCGTTTGCTCGCAAGAGCTTTGTGCACAACCACATCCATTCATCGGAACCTCAGGGTATGAATTGTCACATTCTCATGGTCGAAAGTCAACCCGCCCTCAAACATCACCCTAAATTGGGGGCTCTTTGTGCACAAACAGGTATTTATTGCCCGATTTTCCGATCATGCTGCCGGGATAATCCTTCGTCCGCTGGGCAGGGTGGGGACATATCTGGCGATCATCTCGAGCACTTCCTGCCTTGAGCTGCTGGTGCGGACACGCTCAAAGGCATGGATCATCTCCTCGATCGAGTCTGCACCCAACGCCTCGTCATGGGCGAGCTCGGCAATCCCTGGGTGCGCCGTCGTGCAGAGCTGCTCTGCTTCATACGCGAGCTGCTCGTGAAGCTTCTCGCCTGGACGCGACCCCGAAAGGATAATGGGGACACTCCTGGACGAAACCGTGCTGCCCACGGGTCGCCCAATCACCGGATCAAACCCGCACGCCCGGATGAACCGCTGGGCGAGCTGGAAAATGTTGATCGGTTCGCCCATGTCGAGCACGAAGACCTCGCCCGAGCATTCACCCGAGTCTCCGCTCATTGCTGCGGCCTGCAGCACGAGCGTCGCGGCTTCGGGGATGGTCATGAAGAACCGTGTCATCCGTTCATCGGTCACCGTTAATGGGCGTCCGGACGCGATCTGGTCCGCCCAGATCGTGAGCACCGAGCACGCCGACCCGAGGACATTTCCGAACCGCACCATCGAGAGCTTGGTGCCCGAGCCCGAGATCGCCGCAAGCCCCTGGGTGTACTGTTCTGCAAGCCGCTTGGTCGCGCCCATAACATTCACCGGGTTGACCGCTTTGTCCGAAGAAATAAGCACAAAGCGTTCAGCGCCAACCGCGACCGACGCATCGGCGATCGACTTTGTGCCAAAGATGTTGTTGGTCACCGCGTGGGCGGGGTGATCTTCCATCAGCGGCACATGCTTGTGGGCCGCCGCATGAAACACCACATTCGGGCGCTGCCGTTCGAGGTGCGCCAGGGTCCGCGCCGGATCAACCACATCGTGCAAGATCGCCACACGCTCGAGCGTTGGGTGCAGCTCGGCGAGGTTGCGATCTATCTCAAACAACGCGTTCTCCGCGCGCTCCATCAGCACCACCCGCGAGGGTCCGAAGCTGGCAACCTGGCGGACCAGTTCGGAACCGATCGATCCGCCGGCACCCGTGATCAGCACGACCTTGCCGGTGATGATCGATGAAACCTTCGCCCGATCAATCGAATGGGCCTGGCGTCCCACGAGCTTGGCGAGATCAATCTTTGGCGAGCCTACCGAAACCGAACTCGATGAGCCTGACATCGGCTTGGACTCAAGCAACTCATCCATCGGGGGGATGAACCGCTCAACAATCCCGGCCCGGTGCAACGCGGCGCTGATCGCTCTGCCCGCGGACCGATCCGAAGCCGGGAGGGTCACGATGGCTTGGGTGATCTCATACCTTGCGCACAGATCGGTCAATCGGTCGGTCGAACCGACCACCTCGATGCCGGCGATCGGGTTGAGATCCTCGATGGGTTCACCCTCAAGCACCACGATCCCAATGATCTTGGGGGGTTGCTCGATGAGAGCGAGTTGGCGGGCAGCCAGGGCGCACGCCTCACGCGTGCCGATGATGAATGAGCGCATCTGCATACCCACCTATCGGCTCAGCGGGTTCAACCATCGGAGTTTCTCGCCCCCTGATGGGCAAAAGTGCGCAAGAAGAACCCGAGCGGATGAACCAGAACCTTGCGGAATGGGTATCCTCTCTTGATGCTGACACGGATTCAGGGACAACTCGAGTCAATCTCCGACGACGCGGTCCCCGCGGCAACGCTGTCAACCGGGGGCTCGATCGCGGTCGAGATCCTTCTCCCCAAGTACCTCGTCGAAGCGTTGGAACCAAAGATCGGACAGCAGATCACGCTGCACACCGAGGTTTACCTCGAATCACAGGGACAGGGCACCAGCTTTGTTCCCCGGGTGATCGGGTTTGGATCGACGAGCGATCGTGCCTTTTTCAGGGTGTTCATCACCGCCAAGGGTGTAGGCAATAAGAAGGCTCTGCGGGCGATGATCGAGCCGCCCTCTGCGATCGCCGCTGCGATTGTCTCCAAGGACACCAAAGCGCTGACCAAACTCCCCGAGATCGGCAAACGGCTCGCCGAAACCATACTGGCGCAGCTCTCTGGAAAGATCGAGCAGTTCGTTGGTGATGCGATTATGAATCAAACCCCGAACCGATCGACCATCATCGAGCCAAGAACCATGAGCGGTGCTGCAGGTGAAGCGGTCGCCGCCCTGATGGCATTGGGTGAGCAGCGCATCGAAGCCGAACGCAAAGTTTCGATCGCGTGCACAAATCTCCCGGACGACACCGATGTCGATACCATTGTTTCCATGATTTTTTCCGGGCGTGGAGCCTGAGCAAGAGGTGTATTGATGCGGTATTCGATGATTATGGCCGGCGGCAGCGGCACCCGGCTCTGGCCCATGAGCCGCGACGGGCAACCCAAGCAACTCATCGAGTTCATCCATCGCGGGAGCAGCCGGGTCTCCTTGCTCAAGATCGCCGCCGAACGCGCCAGCAAGCTTGTGCCAACTGATAAGCAGTACATCTGCACCGGCGAGCGTTACCGCGAGCAGATCCGCGATGCTCTTCCTGTCTTTGATGACGCGCACATCCTCGGCGAGCCCCAGCCCCGCGACACGGTCAACGCGGTGGCGTTTGCGGCAGCGGTCTTTGCGAAACAAGATCCCGACGCGGTGTTCTCGGTGCTGACCGCGGACCAACTGATCGAGCCCGATGAGGTGTTCAACAAAGCGATGGACCTTGGCTATTCGATCGTCGAACAAGATCACTCGCGATTGGTCACCTTTGGCATCAAGCCCGATCACGCCGCGACAGGTTACGGGTACATCGAGCGTGGCAAGCCGATCAAAGACAAGGATGGCAATGAGATCGACGGCGCATTCAATGTTGCCCGGTTTATAGAGAAGCCGCCGCTGGAAAAAGCCGAGGCGTATTTTCAGTCCGGGCGGTATGACTGGAACGCGGGGATGTTCGTATTCCACGCCAAAACCCTACTTAACCTCTACGAACGATTCATGCCCGAGAACGCCAAGCTGATCGCCAAACTTGCCGACGCGTGGGGAACCGATCAGCAGCAGGCGGTACTCGACGATATTTATCCGAAGCTCAAAATAACATCAGTTGACTACGGCATCATGGAACCGGCCGCCAGCGAGGACGATGTGTCCATCGTTGGCGTCAAGATGGATATCACCTGGCTCGATGTCGGATCATGGCCCGCCTATGGCGAGACCCTCACGCCGGACGATGACAACAATAAATCCGCCGGCGTGCAGATCGCTGTCCACGATTCAAAGAATAACATCGTGATCGGTGAAGGCGACAGCGAGCACACCATCGCGCTGGTCGGATGCGACGACCTGATCGTGATCCGCACCGAGCGAGCAACACTGGTCATCCCCAAAGACCGGGCCCAGGACATCAAGAAACTGCACGAATCGCTCGATGCAGATCTGAGATAGAACCCTTCGAGATCCGCCACCTACCATCGCCCATGCGCCTGATCGCGATTGATCTCGGAGACAAACGCACGGGCATCGCCCTCGGCGATCGGATCACCCAGATCAGTTCACCCGTCGGCTGCATTGAGGTTCCCATCAGTGATGCCGGTGGGGCCAGGCTGCTCGAAGCGATCGTTCAAGAAATCTGCGAGCAGGTTGGAACCCAGCGTGCCGAGATCTTGCTCGGGCTCGCGATCAACATGGACGGCTCTGAGAGCCCGCGATCAAAGATTTCGCGTGTGTTTGGTCAGCGTCTGGCCGATGCGATCGGTATGGATGTGGTGCTGGTCGACGAGCGGCGCACAAGCAAGGCCGCCGATGAACGGATGGCCCAAACCGGGCTGACGCATAAGCAGAAGAAGGCCCGCCGCGACGCCATCGCTGCTGCAGCGATCATGCAGGCGTACCTCGATTCCCCCGATGCCGCGATGGGGACCATAGAATGCAGTCAATCGGACAATGGCTGAACCGTTCGCCGTCTCGGCGGTACAACCTACAGCCAAGGAGCACGAATCATGATCGGAAACAGTCTAAGTTTGGG
Source organism: Phycisphaerales bacterium (assembly GCA_029260265.1). GTDB lineage: Bacteria > Planctomycetota > Phycisphaerae > Phycisphaerales > UBA1924 > UBA1924. Next base: position 16,614 of record JAJDDO010000024.1, on the reverse strand, counting down.
TCTCAGCCTGATCCTCTCACTCACAGGGTTGAGCCTTGCCCCTTCACCCGATGATTCAATCGGCGAGAGCCGCCCGGTTCCTGCTGAACAACGCGCCGCCGAACAACCCGGATCCGCTGCCGATCTGCTCAAGGCCCTGGCCGACAATGACCGCACGATCAACACGCTCAATGGTGAAGTCCGCTTCACCACCATCCAAGCGCTCGAAGGCGATATCCAAACACGCCACGGGTGGTTGTTTCTTCGCACCGATCACGTCAACGCCCACCGCGACTATGCGGTTCGATTCGACGAGCTCATTGTCGATCAGCGGAAACAAGATATAGACGAGCAGTACTGCTTCGACGGGCAATGGCTCGTCGAGAAACTGCCCGCGGATAAGCAGTTCAATAAAACCCAGCTCGTCCCTGCCGGCGAGCAGCTCGACCCGATGGAGCTGATGCGTGAGGCCCCGTTCTGGGTTTCACTCGGGCACGATACCAGCCGGGTGCTTGGTGCCTACAAAACCGAACTGCTCGATACCAATGACGGGCTGACCAACAACGAAGATTTCCCCGAGCTCGCCGGGCTCGCGGTGCTTGTTGAAGGCTGCACCCAGCTCATGCTCACGCCCAGACCGGGATCGGGGCTTGAAGACGACTGGGACCATGTGCGGATCTGGGTTGATGCTTCGACGCTGCTCCCCAGGCTGTACATCAAGGCCGAATGGACCGGGAACATCCAGATCGTCGAGCTCTTCGGCGTTGAACCCAACACGCCAATCAAGGGCGAGGTCTTCTCAACACAAACCCCTGATGACACAAGCGGATGGAATATCCAGATCTCCCCATGGCGAGGCAAAGCCAAGGTGCATGAGCCAACCAACGAAGAACTAAACGAAATGGAACAAGGCGAATGATCCCCTCCGCTCTCGTGATCTTGACCACCGCATCGCTCTGCATCGCTCAGCCAACCGCGCCGGCGGATTCGCCGATGAATGCTGCACAAGAAGTAATGCCCGCGATAGTCGATCGCGCCAACGCCGCATACCTCAGCGAGGACGAACGCGCGGACTTTGCAATCGAGCACGGCCTCTGGAACGATGACCATCTCAGCGATCCGGGTCGGCTCGCCCGTGCAGCTTTGATCGCCGGCGCGTACGAGCACCCCGCGTTGATGAGTCAAGATGCTCAACCACTCGATCGTGCGATCAGCGCCCTGATGCGAGGGCAGCCCGAAGATGGATTGCGCCTGCTCGACGAACCAATCGCAGACAGCCAACTAGCAAGGCTCACAATCAGAGCACGATGCATGACCATGCTCGGAAGAACCGGCGACGCCATCGAAGAGCTCGAAGGGCTCGAATCTATCCTCGAATCAAGCACGATCAACAATGCGACCGAGCTTGGCTATGGTGTTCGCGGGCTGATGCACCTCTACTCAATCCGGGCGATGCAGGCCGACGCGGGCACCGTGTACAAACAACTCAACACCCTGATCGCCCACGGACGCGACACCATCGACCAGTTGAACCCCGAGATCCGTATGGTCGAGGCCGAGCTGCTCTATGAACACCACAACGCCCAGGCTGCACGCGACGCCGCGATCGAGGTGCTCAAGAGAAACCCCAAGCACGCGTTGGCGTTCAGCCTTCTCGGACGCATCGCGGTTGACCAGTTCGATCTTGATCAGGCTGATCGCATCGCCAACCAGCTCGACACCATCGCCGGCTCGATCGCCGGCGCTCAATCGCCGAGCATTCTCAGCGCTCAGATCCGCGCCCGCGCAGCCTTACGCCACCGGGACCCCATCGGCGCTGAGCACGCCATCGACCCGGTCCTTGCAAGGGTGCCCAACCAGCGAGATCTGCTCGCGCTCGAAGCCGCCGCATCCGCGGGCGCATTCCGCGAATCCTCAACCGAACGCCTGCTGGCTGCATACAACGAGCTCTCTCCTGATCAGCCCGATGCGCTGATGCTCGTCGGCACAACCCTCGCCGAGGCTCGCCAGTATGAGCAAGGCGAAGAGATGCTCCATCGTGCGATAGCGCTCGCTCCGCATTGGGGCACACCGAGGCTTGAGCTCGGGCTGATGCTCATCCAATCCGGCGACGATACCGGAGCCAAGAAAACCCTCGAGCGCGCGATCAAGCTCGACCCGTTCAACCTGCGTGCCCAGAACTCGCTCACGCTCGTGCGGGAGTTGATGGGCTTTGAGACGATCGAGACAGAGCATTTCGTGCTTCGTTTTCAGAGCGGGATTGATCGTGTGCTCGCAGAGGAAATGCCGCCGACCCTCGAAGAGATCTACCGCCGCGTAACCGGCGGCCTGCCCGGCGGCACCGATCACGAACCGGGCACCAAAACACGCATCGAGATCATGCCCAACCACGAGTTCTTCTCGGTCCGCATTACCGGGATGCCCTCGATCCATACCATGGCCGCCTCGACCGGACCGATCATCGCCATGGAATCCCCACGAGATACCAACGGCTCATTCGCGGGCTCATACGACTGGGCACGCGTGTTTCAGCACGAGTTCACCCACTCGGCCAACCTCTCGCGGACACGCAACCGGATCATCCACTGGATGACCGAAGCAAACGCGGTGTACAACGAGGACGCCCCACGCTCATCACGCACCTGGTCGATGCTCACCAGCGCGTTCACCGCCAACCGGTTGTTCGATCTCGAAGAGATCAACGAAGCCTTTGTTCGCCCGAAGCGTGAGGGCGATCGCTCGCTCGCCTACGCCCAGGGCGCGTGGATGTACGAGTTCATCATCGAACGCTTCGGCCCCGATGCGCCGCTCAAAATCATGGACGCATCCACCGCAGGACGAACACCAACCGAAGCCTTTGTTGAATCGCTCGGCGTCTCGCCCGACGAGTTCTACCAAGATTTCTTGGTCTGGGGCGAAGCACAACTCATCGAGCTCTCGCTCGTGTTCGAAGAAGGCTCAGCGCACTTGCCGCTCAGCGAACTGCTCCCCGATGCGCCAAGCAATCCGAGCCGGATCCCTGCCGAAACAATCAACACACTGCTGATCGATCACCCCGAACATCCGCAGCTGCTGCGTGTGAAGTTCGCACAGTTGCTCAGCACCGGCAAGGCCCGGCTCGACGGTTCCACCATCGAATCAATCCAGCGGTTCATACGAATCAGCCCGACTGACGAGGTCCCGCATCGGCTGCTCGCCCGGCATTACCTTGCATCAGACGATGCGGATACACGCGGGGCGGCCCTTGAACATCTCATTTTTCTCGACGACCGCGAGGTCCATTCGTCGGCATACGCCGACCAGATCGCGTTGCTCGCTGCCCAAAGATCGGACTTGAACACCGCACGCAGGTATGCACAACTCGCGGTCCGCCGATCACCGTTCAACCCCCACTACCGCGAACAGGGCGCACGCATCGCGATCCTCACCGGCGACTACGAGCTTGCCGCAAGACACATCGAGGCGCTGATCAAACTCGAGCCCGATCAGCCCATCCACGCCCAACGCCTCGAAGCACTCAATGCTTTGCGTTCGATGCCCACAGATTAATCAATCGAATCTGTTTTACCCATCGAGCAGCGTGGTCAGTTCGCCATGATGATCCTGCATCCAGACGGCCCGGGCGAGCAATGCTGTCAGCATCGCCGCATGTGCCGAGCCTTGACCGGGCGGCACAGACGCGAACGCTTCGTCAAGCAGTACCGCGGGCATAAGCGACGCGATCACACGCGGATCGATCCCCTCGTGCCGCTGGTGATACCCGCGGAAGAACGCACGGATCAGATCGGTCTCTGGCTCGATATGGGCACCCGGCCTCAAAGAGAAATGCACCAGCGCCTGGGCGATTTCACGCTGGCGTGAGCCGATCCGCGTGTTGTCAAAGTCGCACACCGCAACAACCTCATCGCCCTGATAAATCATATTGCCCGGATGCCAATCGCCATGCACCAGACCGGCTCGCTCGGCGTTGGCACGCACAAGGTCCGCCCCATAAGCGAGGATCTTGGTTGCACGCTCGATCGAGCCCTCATCAAACCCCTCGCAAGCAGAAACCCGAGCGGCGCGGGAAGGATCAACAACCGTCGGCTCGACCGAAGCCTCGAACGAATATTCAAGCGTCCCCATCACCTCGTGCGCCTCGCCAAGCAACGCCCCCGCTTGGTGCGCCTGTTGCGCGCTCTGTGAATACGCTCCGCCCTCGATGAATACAAACAACTCGTAGATATGATCGTTGAACTGCACCATCGAGTTGTTCGATTCCGTCGTGCCCACCAGAGGCGGCACGCACAACCCCGCACGCAGACACCCGATGAGAACCTCATGCGAAAACGCGACGAGCGACGGCACATCGAGCCCACGCGCACGGCGCTTGAGCAGCATCTTCCCACGCTCACACTCGACAATCGCCTTTGGTGAAAGCTCGCTGCCCGCGCGAAGATCCTCGACCCGATGCACCGCACCGAGCTCATAACGAGAAAGCACCGCACGGATCTCGTCGTGGTTCAGGTCATTGGATATTGATGGGCTCCGCGGACCGGGCGGCGGGCGATGCGTTGCATCCAGCGAGATACTCTCGGGCTGCTCGTTCACCACCGCTTCACTCCGCGTTCTGGACCTGTTCCTTGATCCGATCGATCGCGCCCTTGATCTCGACTGTGAGCCGGCTCATGGCTGCGTCCGGGCTTTTGCTCGCGATAGTGTTCGCTTCTCGGAGCAGTTCCTGCGAAAGAAAGTCCATCGTCCGCCCGATGGGGCGATCATCGTCGCTGTTGAGCATCTCCTTGAAATGCACAAGGTGCTCGGAGAGCCGGGCGATCTCTTCGGCGATGTCCGTTTTCTCGGCGTACACCGCGACCTCGCGGATGATCTCTGATGGGTCCGCCTTGATATCAATCTTGCTGAGCATCAACTCCATCCGCGACTGCAAACGATCGGCGTAGCCGTCCACCACCGAACCGGCGGATTCGGCGATCTGCCCGAGTCGATCCTCGATCAGATCAAGATGCCCCGCAAGATCATCACGCAATGCAACGCCCTCGCGCGTCCGCATCGCAATCATGTGCTCGAGCGCAAGTTTCACCAGAGGCTTGATCGCAGACCGGGCGTGGTGCAACCGATCACCCTCGTCCGTTGCGTCTTGAAGCACCCCGGGCAGATTCACAAGATCGCCCGCGGTGACCTCCGAAACCGGGATCCCCATCGCGTCGCTGATCTGCTCGGCGTACGCACGCAACGCAGCGGTGTTGATCACCTGCGCCGCCCCGGCGTCCCTGCTCGAGCAGGTCACCGTAAGCGTCACCGAACCACGCGAAACCGATGATCGAATAATCTGTTCGAGCTCGGGCTCAAGCGAAGCAAGCGAATCCGGGATCCGGATATTGCACTTGAGGTATTTATTGTTGACGCTGCGCACTTCGACGGCGTAGTTCGTTGCGTCTTCGCTCTTGGCCGCATCGCCAAAGCCTGTCATGCTTCGAATCACAAGCACACTCCTGTTGACCAAAGAGAACGCCCCGCCCCCGAAGCACCCTCAGGAACGAGTCTACCGCGGAAACTTACCCGCCGCTCGGCTCGGGTGATGGTTCTTGCTCAGGATCTGATTCGGTTTCCGAGCCCTGCTCAGGGTCTGGGGCCGCGCTCGCAGCGTCGCTCTCGTCGCCTTGGACTTGACTTGAATCGTCGGCTGCATCTTCTGTCTCTGTGTCATCCACCGTTTCGCGGGGCGTGCCCGGCGCAACGATCGAAGGCGTGTTGTCCTTGGGCTCGCCCGGACGCGTCGCAAAGTTCAGAACCACCGCGAAGACCACAAACATCACAAAGATGCCGATAGTTGCCCAGGTCAGCACATCGCCCGTTTTCGTACCGAACGCGGTCTGCCCCGCACCATCACCGCCGGCACCAAACGCGCCCGAAAGCCCGCCCCCCTGAGGACGCTGGACCAAGACAATCAGGATCATCGTGACGCTTATAACGAGGAACACAACCACCAAGAGGGTGGTTGCCACCGGGCTCATCGCTGCCAGAACTTGTAAACTATCGCTACGCAATGCAGGCTCCAATCGGTCACGCACGCCTCAAATCGGGCGAAGGCAAGTCTAGGCACTCACAGGTCTTTCGGCTCCAACACCCGTTTCTTCCACAAGACCTTCTCTCAGACAATCAGCCCCGCTTGATCGATGCCCGAGTTGCCGAGACGATCGCACCAAAATCCTCTGCATTCAGGCTCGCCCCGCCGATCAACCCGCCATCGATGTCGGGCATCGAGAACAACTCTTCCGCATTCCCGGGCTTGACCGAACCACCATACAAAATCCGCATCTTCCCCGCGGCCTCTTTGCTGTACATCGATGCGAGGACCGATCTGATCTTGGCATGGGCATCCTGGGCATCCGCTGAGGTCGCTGTTTTTCCGGTTCCGATCGCCCAGACCGGTTCGTAAGCGATCACAACCCGATCGAGCGAGCCCTCATCCACACCCTCGAGCCCCGCGCGCAGTTGCCGCTCGTTGACCGCGTCTGTCTGTCCGGCTTCACGCTGCTCGAGCAACTCTCCAATGCATAGCACAACCTGCATCCCCGCATCGAGTGCGGCCTTGGTCTTCGCGTTGATCAATGAATCCGTCTCACCGATCACATGCCGACGCTCCGAATGCCCCGTCAGCACGCTGGAAACCGAGCAATCTTTGAGCATATCGATCGACACGCAGCCGGTCATCGCCCCGTTGGGCTCATGGCGAAAATCCTGCGCCCCGAGCACGACACGCGATCCCTGAGAAGAGATATCCGCTGCCACCTCGCGGAGGTATGGAAACGGCGGATACACCACCACCTCGGCGTCCCCGCCGCCAATACCGCCAACCCCCCCGATAAGCGCGCGTGCACCTTCAGAATCCGTGTTCATTTTCCAGTTTCCGCCCACAAACGGCTTGCGATCACCTGTGCTCATCCGATACACTCCTTTGTATTAGGGATAACTGTGTCCTATATTTCTTCCCCAAGCATTTTTTCGCCCGGAGGGACTACTGTAGTACCCTAGGCATCAGGCAGATTTCCGTATACCGACACCGCCAAATGCCCGACAGAGAGATCAAGAAGGAGCATATCAAATGACCACCCAATCAAACGAAGCCTATGAAGTCGATGTCGCCATTATTGGAGGAGGTCCTACCGGGACCACCGTCGCATCGCTGCTGCGAAAATATGCCCCAGATCTGAAGATTCTCATCCTCGAAAAAGCCAAGTTCCCCCGCGAGCATGTGGGCGAGTCCCAACTCCCGGGCATCTCGGTCATTCTTGACGAGATGGGCGTGTGGGACAAGGTTGAAGCCGCCAACTTCCCGGTCAAACTCGGTGGGTCATACACATGGGGCAAAGACGCCGAGGCATGGGACTTTGATTTTTACCCCGCGGAAGAGTTCACCGACGAAGAACGCCCCGCCAAGTTCGAAGGACAACGCAAGTACACCGCCTTCCAGGTCGAACGCGATCGGTACGACGAGATCCTCCTCCGCCACACCGAAGAACTCGGCACCGAGGTCCGCGAAGAAACCATGGTCCGCGAGATCACCACCGAGGGCGACCGGGTCACCGGCTTCGTTCTCGAAAACGGGCAGCTCATCACCGCCAGGCACTATGTCGATGGCTCGGGAGATGTCGCGGTGCTCCGCAAAGCGATGGGCGTCGAGAGCAAGGCCCCCACCCATCTCCGCAATGTCGCTTTCTGGGATTACTACGACAACGCCAAGTGGGCCGTCGAGATCGGTATCGGAGGCACACGCGTGCAGGTCCGCTCGTTGTCCTACGGATGGATCTGGTTCATCCCGCTGAGCCCATCTCGCGCATCGGTCGGGTTTATCTGCCCGAGTGCCTACTACAAAGAAACCGGGCTCAGCCCCAAGGAACTCTTCCTCAAAGCCGTCGAAGAACAAAAAGAAATCAGCGCCCTGCTGTCGGAAGCCAAGAGCTCGACCGGTGGCAAGGTGCTCTCGACCAAAAACTGGTCGCACCTCGCCGATCGTCTGGTGGGCGAGAACTGGTGGATCTGCGGCGAGGCCGGCGGATTCGCAGACCCCATCCTTGCCGCCGGGCTCACCCTCGCCCACGGCACCGCCCGCGAGGTTGCCTACTCGATCCTCGAGGTCGAACGCGCCGAACTCGACGCCGGATGGGTAAAAAACCGCTACGACACCAAGGGGCGACGCAACATCGAGCAGCACATCCGGTTTGCAGAGTACTGGTACGCAGCCAACGGCAACTTCACCGACCTCCAAGAGCATTGCCAGAACATCGCCAAAGAATCCGGGCTCAAGCTTTCGCCATCGCAGGCGTGGCGATGGCTCGCCCAGGGCGGGTTCACCAACCAGTCCATCGACAGCGCTGGGTTCGGCGCGTTCGATGTTGGCTCATCCAAGAAGCTGGTCGAGATCTTCTCGGGTAAGGCCGCCAAGTTTGAGATCGCCAAATACAACGAGTTCAAGCTCAACCTCGCCAATGCAGAAGAGATCACCGAGGGCGTCCTGCGAGGCGGACGGATTCTCCCGGTCAAGTGCTGGAAGCGTGGCGAGACCATCCTTCCCTACACCAACACATGGAAGAGAATGATCGATCTGCTCAACAAAGAGAACGATCTGAAGACCATCGTCGAGACCCTGCAAGCCGGCCCGCAGGGCGCGGGCATCTTTACCTACCTGCAGACGCTCGAAGCGATGCTCACCGACGGATGGATCATGGGCAAGTTGAACAAAAAGAAGCAGACCATGAACATCGCAGCCGGGCAAGGGCGCCAGATCCGCTCAGAAAAAGAAGCCCGCGAGGCGATGGAGCACGCCAAGGGCTCCATCAAGTTCGCCGACGCCGCGGAATAGTCAGGGCTACGCGCCAAGGCGTTTGAGCAGGTCGTCGATCGATGCGAGCCATTCCGGTCGGGGTTGCCGTCGTCTTGCCCTTCGCAATAGAGTTCACGGAGCTCGGATTGTTCGCTGTTGCGAACAATCTCAATGGCCTTCTTTGTAGATTCGATCATCTCCAGCGAAGGTCTGTCGCCCAGGAGCGATGCTAATCATGAAACAAGATCCTGTATCGCCGCTTGAATCAGCGACGCGATCCAGTCGAGCTCTTTGTCTTCGCGTTCGGAGAACCGCCCGAGCTTTTTGCCGTCGTGTGTCCAGATCTGAAGTTCCTTGACAGGGACATCGTTGATCTCGACGCCGCTGTTGGCAACGATCACCCGATCGATTTCGCGCAGATCGATCGTGTCGGCCCGTGCTTTGCCGACTGATTGGCGGGTGATCAACAGCGTGCCTTCGAGCACATCGATCATCGCACGCTTGCGCCCAGCCCGGAAGGCGAAGAAGAACATCGACAGCCCGATCATCCAGAACCCGCCAACAAACGCGAACATAATCAAGTCGCTCGTATTGGACTTTCCCTGAATCACGCTGACGCCCACCACGCTCGAGAAAATACCCATAAACCCGCACCAGAGGATCGCGAACGACCCGAGCCCCCGGCTGCCCTTGAAGTACCCGCGTGCGGGCAGCGTGATCGAGAACCCGTCATCCGTGCGCACAAAGCCCGCGGAGCTTTTGGGCGGCTGATCGATACCAGACACCGGCGCAGGATTTTTGTCGAATGCCGCTTGGCGTTTGAGTTCAGAGGGATCCTCAAAGACCGGATCATGCCCGATGCGTGACCCGACGAGTTCGGCGAGCTCGTTGATCACAGCTGATGGATACCCATGAGCCAGACCGACATGATCGCGGTTGGGATTGTCGTGCGGGCGCTCGACCAACAGGTTTGTTCCATCCGCCCATGATTCGTCCTTGAACTCTTTATCAGAACGCGCCGCGACCCCCGGCTGCACGACGAGCCTTGTGATCTCATCTATCTTTGCTCCCCGCTTTGATTTTAAGATCCCCCATCGGTCAACCCCGATGATGCGCTCCTTGGTGATATGCACCTCGCCTCTTCCGAAGGCCACAAGGAGCCCGAACCGGATTCCTCTTCCAAGGCTCACAAAGACAAGCAAGGGCAGGGCCACAATCAGGGTTCTCAGATCAACCGTGCCGTTCTGCGCCAGGCGTGAAACCGGGGCGAGCCAGAATCCTCGCGTAAGTATGAGAATCACAGCGATGATGATCAAACTCACCAATGCGATCGCGAGCCCGAACTTGACCTGATGGGGTGCAACGCGCCTCGGGAGTACGAGCCGAATGCCCTGGGCGGTTGGAAACTGACCGATACCGTTGTCTGACACCATGCCCCTCTCTTCGACCATTCGACTCCTCGGCATCCGAGATCTAAAAAAAATCACCCGCGAAGGGTGATTGGGGAATCAAGATTTGATCTGTCAATCAGCCCTTTGGCCCGCCCGAGCGGATCGCGTCGGAGAGATCAAACTTTGCATCGTTCGTGCGGAACAGCTTGGCGAGTTTGTCTGCCTGCGTGTCGTAGGCTGCTTTGTCTGCCCAGAGGTTCCTCGGGTTGAGGATCTCGGAGGGCACGCCCTCGACAGCGGTCGGCATATGGAGCCCGAAGACCGAATGCTCAACGGTCTCCGCGTTATCGAGCGCGCCGCTGAGGATGGCGGTGACCATCGCGCGGGTATAAGGCAGGCTAAACCGTTCGCCCCCCTCGCCAGCCGGGCCTTTGGACCAACCGGTGTTCAACAGCCAGACATGGGCGTTGTGCTCTTTCATACGATCAGAGAGCATCCCGGCGTACTCGCTCGGACGGCGGGGCATGAATGGGCCCCCGAAACATGGAGAGAAGTTCGGGACCGGTTCCGTCACGCCTTCTTCCGTGCCGGCGAGTTTGGAGGTGTACCCATTGATGAAGTAGTACATCGCCTGCTCGGGGGTGAGCTTGGAGATCGGAGGCAGCACGCCAAACGCGTCGGCGGTCAGGAAGATGACATTTTTGGCGTGCCCACCGACCGAAGGGATCTGTGCGCCGGGGATGAAGTCCACCGGGTAGGTCACGCGGGTGTTCTGGGTAATCGAAACATCGTCATAATCTGGTACGCGGGTGTCGTCGTCCACGATGGTGTTTTCAAGCACGGATCCAAACCGGATCGCGTCCCAGATCTGGGGCTCTTTTTCGCGGGTCAAACCAATAACCTTGGCATAACAACCGCCCTCGAAGTTGAAGATGCCCTTCGGACCCCACCCGTGCTCGTCATCGCCGATCAGTGCCCGATTTTCATCCGCCGAGAGCGTTGTTTTTCCGGTGCCCGAGAGCCCAAAGAACAACGCGACATTGGTCGGATCATTTTTGTCGATATTCGCTGAGCAGTGCATCGGGAACACACCGACATCGGGCATGTCGTAGTTCATCGCGTAGAACAGGCTCTTTTTCATCTCGCCGGCGTATTCGGTGCCGAGGATCACCACAACCTTGCGTTCGAGCGACTGGGCAATGTAAGTCTCCCCGTTGTGCCCGAGTGCCTCTTGCTCTTCTTTGGTCAGCTTGTGCACGCCCGCGTTGATCACGGTCCAGTCATGGTTCCACGAGCCGTCGCCGGCGTCGGAGGCCGAACCCGGGCGGATAAAAAGTGTCTCGGCGAACAACGAGTGCCACGCCATTGTGGTGATGACCTTGACGCCCAATCGGTGGCTCAGGTCCGCCCCCGTGAAACCCTCGAACACGAACACATCGTTTTGGCTGTTGATGTATTTGGTCGCGATGTCCAACGCGATGTCGAACTGCGCTTCGGTCATCGGCTGGTTGACTTTTCCCCAATCGATGTTGTCGCGGCTCTGCGGCGCATCGACCAAGAACTTGTCCTTTGGCGAGCGCCCCGTGCGATCGCCGGTATTGACAACGACACACCCGTTGGCGACGAGCTTACCCTCGTTGCGGAGAATTACCCGCTCCATCAGATCCGCCTGCGGACGGTTGGTGTGTGTGCGGCTCTCGGAAAGGTCCAACTGATCAATCACGGCTGACATATTCAACTCCTCAGGTCTTCCGCCCTGTTGAACCACAACAGATGCGAAAAAGATACTGGATGTGCACTCAATAATAGCCCTTGAACGCCGGATATTGAACAATTCTGCAGAGCCAGACGCAGACTTTCGGCCCATGTTGGTGCTATATTTTCATCCTTGAGCAGGAATGAACATTCCCGCTCTTGATGGTGGCCGTAGTTCAGTCGGTAGAACACCTGGTTGTGATCCAGGACGTCGCGGGTTCAAGTCCCGTCGGTCACCCTTCACGCAAGCACCCGTGCACGCGGGGTCAGGCAGCCCGTTTTCTTTGAGGCTCCGCGTGCCCAACCTCAACATTTGATTTACATATCTTGAGCGATGGATCAGGCTCGCGCCCATCCGCTGCCGATGATACCGCATCCAGGTTGGGCGACCGTGTTGGGAACACCACAATCGGCACACACATGACCGTCACCGCGAACAGCACCAAGAGCCCAGCGCGAGAGGATGAAGCGAACGCGTTGATCCGCTCGTCAATAATCCGCTGGCGAAGCGATGTGATCTGCACAAGTGCAGATGAATATTGCTCTTCACCAGAGCCGATGATCAACCGGGCGTGGCTGACCCGGTCGATTGTATTTTGGTCGAGGTAGGGAGCACGACGCTGCGCACTCTTCGCGAAGAGCAGCAGCTCCTCAAGCCCTCGTTCGATCTGCAGATGCGGATTCACGAGGCGTGCAATCGGATCGTCGATACCTGCCTGGGTTTGCGAATGAAGGATCTCGTGCGACTGCTGCCATTGCTTGGCGCGTTGTTCGAGCGACTCGAGGGCGGGATCAATCTCGTCGTAGTTGCCGCCGCCGATCGCTGCGTCCAGGCGCAGCGCATCGCGGACAATCTGCCCGGTGGTCACACGCTGCTCAAACGCGATCGAGAGCAGATCATCGTTGCTCGTCGGCAGCGTACGCCCGCGATGTATATGGCTGATGGTTGCGACACAGAGCACCAGCGCACACGCGAACCAGGCACGCTTCCAGAGCTGCTGGCGGGGTGCTTTGCCTTTGAGAAGTGGGAATGATTTGATCAAGCCTTGGTCTCCAATCATTACGCCGCCCGGGCAGCGCTCGAACACATCGCCACCATGGTACTGATGTGTTCATTCAGCGAATCGAGATCACCCGTATCGGCCACCTTCTCGCCGACACCCGCCGCGAGGTCACGCAGGGATTTCATCCCGAGCAACGGCGCGAGCGCCCGGATCTGCCCGCAAACCGCGAAGATCTCGATCGCGTCGCCCTTGCGGAGTTTCTGATCGAGCACAACCCCGAACTTGGAAATCTCCACGCGGAGTGATTCAACGGTTTCCTGATCGAGCGCCATGCATGCACGGATCTTCTCGAGCGTTTCCGTCGTCCATTCCGTCATCTGGTATTCCGCGATGGCGCACAGCATTGTCTCTTGCTTCGTCGGCCAGGGGAGAAGCATGTCTGCGCCGCAGGCACGCACCTTCTTCATCTCGAGCTCGTTCTCAATCGTCCCGACGAGAATGATCGGCACCTTATTGCCCGAATCACGCAGCTCGCGTACAAACTCAGTCCCCTCCGAGTCCTCGAGATCATTGAGCACCACGAGCATCTCAAAGTCATCGATGCCGAGCTCTGTGGCATCTTCGGGTGTGGCGACAAACTTATACGCCAGGCTCGTCTCCTGGAGCATCGCTCGACAGAGCGGCGCGAAGTCGGCGTTCTTGCCGATCAGCAGCACCTTGCCGTTTAGATCCCGGGGCTCCACTTGTTCAAAGCTCTGGATGCAATCACTGATATCCGGGCGGAGGTACTGCTGGATGCTGATCTCCTCGTCAAACTTCACGCCCACCTCGTGCACCACGCCGCCGCGATGGATGCACCGCTGCACAATCCCGCGCACCGGGCGGGGATTCTCTTGGTTGCATGTCAGGTGAATGGTCACTCGGGTCTTTGGGTACACAAAGCTGGAATGCAGAAGCCCCACGCCCCCGCGTGAGATATTTCTCGCCGCCACGGTGATCGGGCGATCAATCGTGTCCTCGCTCTCGATGACCATCATGATGTGCGGATCGATGTAATCCAGCCTCGAATGGATACGCCCGCACCCGTCCGCCTTGGTGCCATGGCGGCAATCATTGAGTTTTTCAAGCAGGCGCTTGTACACCTGCCCGTGCACGCCAAGCGAGTTGCGCGAGCTTGCCCCCGCGGTTTCATTCATTCGCAAATGTCCCATTCAACGATCCCTCTCGATCATGATGAACCCCGACGCCCCGGTTAGGCCGCGGGTTTGACTCTTATTCGTCTGCACGCGATGACCAGCGCCCTGATTTCTGCCGCGGCATCCCGCACCGCCGATCCCTTTGTCAACGCCCGATCCGCCTTGATCGCCAGATGCCCGACGCTTTCAAAGCCGAGCGGTGCCGCGGTCCCCGCGAGCGTTCTGCACAGCCCTCGGCATGCCTCAAGATCGCTTTCTTGCAGCCCTTTCTCCAGCCCGACGACCATCTGAGGCACGCTCGAATAGAAGTTGCCCAAGAACTCAAACGCCGGGCTGCCCTCATCAAGCGTGGTGTAGACCGGGCCCCCGTCGCCGTCGGCGAGCATGAACTCCGCCATCGCCTGATAGAGGCGTTGCTGCTCGATCGGCTTTGAGAAATACCCATTGACCCCCGACATACGCAGATCGTCGCGTGTCTCGGAAGAGTTATCCGATGTCATCATGAGAAATGGAACATCGATGCCCTCGGATCGGCATTGCGTCACGAAGTCGAGCCCGCTCTCCTCGCCGATATGCAAATCAGAGAAGATCAGATCGCACCCCTTGTGCGCACGCTCGATGCCCTGCTCGATCGAATCGGCGACGCGGATATTCAGCTGCGTCTCTTGCAAGAAACGCATCATCAACTCGCGGTCCATCTCTGAACCCGTCACCACGAGGACCGTGCCCATCAGCAGCTCGGGTGTAACCCGTTCAAGGCTGTAGGCTTCCTCCATCGGATCAAGCCCGAGCAGATCCCTCGTGTTGACCTGCTCGTCGAACACGATTCCAATATCATGAACCTTCCCGCCCAGATGCGTACATCTGGCGATCTTTGAGGGCACATGGAATGTACGCCCATCAGGAACCTTAAATGACACTGTGCACCGGCCGCCCGGATAGACATACGCGCTGTGCAGGAGCGAAATCCCGCCCCGCGAGATGTCCTTGGCAACCACCGGGATCGATACCGTGCTCCCGCCCGCATTCTCGATCGTGAGCACCACGGTGACATTGCGGAAATCCCAACGCACAAACTCGCGGTCCTTGCTGCTCTTTGCGCCGGATGAAGATTCGATCCGATCAACCAACGCATCGAGCTCACGAGGCCCGAGCCGGAGTGAGTTCTGCAGTCTCTGTTTCTTCTCAGCCATCACGCACCTTTCGAGCATACTGGACGAAGCTTCCTCCGCTTCGCCCATTTCAACCCCGGTTCTGCTCGTGTGGTATCGTCTATATGGTGTATACGCTCAATCGATCGGTCCGCGAGCGAGAGCATTGACCGCCGAACCGTCCGCACAGCCGGTCATCGCGGCCGCGAGCGTCCGAGAAGATCAGGACGGGGACAACTCCCATGGTCTGTCAGGGTGCGATCATGCGGATTTCTTGCTCTGCTTGCGAATGATGAGCTGTTCTGCAAATGCTTGGAGCAATCGATGCTGCTCGATCGGCTCATGAAAACAGCCGTCGCCCAACGCCAGCCTCATCGCGTGTTTAGTTGCTTCTGACTCGTCGGTTGTCATGAGCAACGCGGGAGCGTTGATCCCCTGGCTGCGGAGCTTGGCGATGATCTCGATCCCGCTTTGCTCGCCAACAACTTGGTCAACAATGATGATGTCGCAGCCCTTGGCTGATTGGACGATCGCGTCATCGATTGTCTTTGCCACACGCGTGCAGAGCTTGGTATCTTCGATCTGGCGGACAATCAGATCGCTGTCGATTCTGCTTGCACAGACCACAAGCAGCCAGCCTCTGAGCAGTGTCGGATCCACCTTCTCCAACGCGCAAGCGCCGTCCATCGCATCAAGCCCGAGTAGGTTCTGCACATCAAGGTTCTCATCAAATGAGATCCCAACTTCGTGGACCTTTCCGCCCCGGTGTGTACATCGTGCGATCTTGCCGCGGACATGGTATTTCTCCTCATCAGATCCAACAAACGAGACCGTGCACAGCGAGCCTGGGTACACATACGCCCGATGAAGCAGTGATATCCCGCCTCTGGAAATATCCTTGGCGACCACGGGGATCATGGTTGTTCCCCCGCTTGAGTTCTCGAGCGTCAACACGACGCGTAGGTTGCGGAAGTTCATCCTCACGAACTCTCGCCCGAGATCCGTGTTCTTGCTTGCGGATGAGTCCAACCGATCAAGCAGCGCATCGAGTTCGCGTGCGCCGATCGCCAAGGAGTTTCGAAGAGCGCTCTTGTTCTGTTTCATCGTAGATTCCTGTAGCAAGACAGCCTGTTTGCCAGTCGCCTTGATAAAGACTCGGTACTTATTCCACTCTACCTCTTTCGGGTAGATGACCTATAGGCTCTTACTACTCGCCCTGATACGGGGGGGGGGGGGGGGGGGGGGTATACACCCCCACCCGCCCAAACCACCACAGAAACCCCCCACCCCGCCCAGGACCCCGGGGTGGTGGGC
>JAJDDO010000023.1 GCA_029260265.1 Phycisphaerales bacterium | reverse complement strand
GAGGCCTCATTCATCTCTGGGGTATCGACCACCAGCACCCGAAACCCGGATCACTCCATCAGAGGCCTGCTCCGCTACGCTCCGCAGCCCTCTGATGGGACAGAGGAACGCCGCCGCCCTAACATAGGGAGTGGTACAGAATATGGGGGCAGGTCAGTGACCCCATCGATGGTTCTGAGTTCTTCGCTGCACGAGGCGGTGTTTTCGGAATCGACTCTTGCGAATGCTCCAACGATTGCCATGCCCATCTCCTAGCAGAATTGCGAATCAAACAGGACATACTAGTCTCCATTTCCACTCTGAGCGGAAATGAGGAGTTGTATATGGGATATTTTCCTCTTTTTTCTTGCCCCACCGGATTGCGATAGGATCTCAATCCACAACTTCAACCTAAGTTGTTGGTGGACTTCCAGATAGGAACATCTTGCTTAAGCCGATCGATGAACTCATCCATTGCAAGGATGCCTTCTTTTCGATGACGGGAGCCGATGATGAGGCGGAATGAGCAACCCATGTTGGGCACATGGCCAACAGAGTGTTCGATATCCATCGAAACCAAGCCGTGTTTTTTGAGGATTTCTTGCCCGATTTTTTCGAGTTGCTGCTGGGCCATCGGCTGGTAGGCTTCGTAGTTGAGCCCATCGATATTCTGCCCGGCTTCGGTGGGGCGAACGATGCCATCGAACACGAATCTCGCTCCACATCCTCTGATTGCATCAGCCGCTGCGTGCGCTCTCAATGGGCCCTGGATCAACCTCGCTTGCACACTCATCTTTAGCCCCCAGAGACCATGGTGATTAATGCGATTTCAGAGCGGGGATCAACGACCTGTGTATCCGACACAAACCCGTTGTCGACCGCGAGGCGACCGACTCGGATAGGTTCCTCGAGTTTGGCGTTGTGCTCCACGATCGCCTGGTTGAGTGCGGCCGCGTCGAGCTCTGAATCGCAATCAATCTGGATCCTGTCCGCACCGATTGCATTGGCGGAGGGTCCAAAGAGAAGAATGGTGTATTGATGCATCTCTTTGATGATTCGCAAGCCCCGCTCAGAAGGCCAATCCATTGGTCAAATCAGCTTGGAATTGAAAACAATGGGTGCATTGGATCCTCGCACGAGAGCCCAAGCGCGAGAGTTTCCGCGTATACTCGGTGCAGCAGGAGATTTGATCTGTATGGGCGGTGTCAAGCTTTTAATTGCCGGCGATTTGCATATCGGGCGGAGTTCGTCTCGGGTGGGTTCGGGGATTGGCATCGAACTCCGCTCACGCGACTGCTGGGTGAGAATTGTCGAGTCGGCGATTGCACAAAAAGCTGATCTGGTCTGCCTCACCGGCGATATCATGGACGAGAGTAACCAGTTCTGGGAGGCTCGGGGTACGCTTGAAGCGGGGATCGAGCGGCTTGATCGGCATGGAATATTCACCGTCGCCATCAGCGGGAACCATGATCACGAAGCCCTCCCACGATTCGCGGAGTTAATGGATCCAGAACAGTTTCGGCTGTTGGGAAAAAACGGAAAGTGGGAACGCTATACCCATCATGACAAAGACGGGATCCCTGTTGTTCACATCGACGGGTGGTCTTACCCCCACCGCTGTGTCCGCAGCTCGCCGGTGGATTCATACGGCTTGCCCGTTGACCCTTTGATCCCCACGCTGGCGATGGTCCACGGCGATCTTGATGTGCCCACGAGCCAATACGCGCCGCTTCGGCGCCAAGACCTGCGTTCGATCCCGATCGCGGGATGGCTGCTTGGGCATATCCATGCACCGATGTGCGACAATCGCGGCGATGACCCGGTCATTCTTTACCCGGGCTCGCCGCAGGCACTCGACCCTGGAGAATCTGGCGAGCATGGTGTTGTTCTTGCATCGATCGATAGCGGCGTGCTGTCCTCCATCGATCGGATCGCTGTTTCAAGCGTTCGATATGACACCATCGAGATCGATCTCACCGGCGTGGAGTATGAAAGCGGCTATACCAAGCGTGTCCTCGATGCAATCCACTCCCATGCGTCGGCTGTGCTTGAGACTGACAACGGGATGCTCCGTCATCTCTCGCTGAGGCTTCATCTTATTGGGCGAACGAGTCTCGCGACTATGATCCGCAACGATGCTCCGAAGATGATCGAGATTGATCATGAGCCGTACAAGGGGCTGGAATATTCCATTGACACCGTTCGGCTCAATGTACTCCCTGAGATTGACCTGCATGAGTATGCACGCTCGAACTCCCCACCGGGGATGCTCTCGAGGCTGTTGCTTGAGATCCAGGAATCAGTACCCGTTGACAAGATGGAAGCGTCGTCGCGCCGTCTCATAGCCGAAGCACGCGCACGCATCGAGCAACAACGAAATCTGAGCGTGTACCGCCCTGCATCTTCGAAAGCCGGCGAGGTGAGCGAATCCGAGGTCATGCAAGTTGTCCGGGACCAAGCCGAATCAATTTTGATGCATCTGCTGGAGCCAAATCATGAATGATGCACTCCGGTTTACCGATCTTTCCATCGAGCGAGCTCCGGGGATAACCGCAGGCGGACGATTTTCGTTCGATGGATTCTCCCCTGCTTTGAATCTCATATACGGTCCAAACGGATCTGGCAAGACCACGGCCGGAAAAGCATTGCTGTCGCTGGTTTGGGCGAATAATCCGAAGATCGAGCGGGCCAGCCTATCGGGGTCATGGACACTTGGCGATCAGCGCTGGAGGGTCGACCTCGATCACGGGCACCCGTCCTGGTTCCAAGACGGGTCACCCAGCGGCCCGCCATCGCTTCCCTCGGTCGACACACGCTCCCAGCATTGGCTCGGGCTCCGGGAGCTGCTGGTTGAGAACGCAGGATCTGAAAAAGAAACGGATGTCTTTGCTCGACAGATCGCGAGAGAGATGCTCGGCGGGCATGACCTTGAGGATGCGAAAAAGAAGCTCAAACTTACTTCAAGCCCGACGAAGCCAAATCGGCTCGGCGAAGAATACAAGAAAGCGAGAAGGGCATTTGATGAGGCCAAGCATGCTGAATCGCAGCTTGGCACGCGCTCAACTCAGTTGTCGAAGCTGAGGGCAGATCGCAAGGCCGCGCTGGCTGCACAGGGAAACGCCAGAATATTGCAGCGTGCTCTCGAGTATCGGAAGGCCGCATCAAGGGTCGACGAGATCAACCGAGAACTGGATCAGTTTGACGAAGGGGTATCCTTGCTGGGCGGAGATGAGTTGGACCGTTCAGAGACTCTCAACCGAAAGATCAAGGCAAGGGAACAAGAGCAGTCTGAGGCCATTCGGCATCGCGATCAATACAAAGCAGAGCTTGATCAACTGATGCTTCCGAGCACGGGTATTCCGGGCGACACACTGAATGCCGCCATGACCGATGTTGATCTCATGCGAGAAAAGCATAGCAGCTATGATCGTGCACAAGAGTTGATCAACGCGAGCCAAGCCGAACAGAACGCACGCCGGGCCGCGATTGGGGGATCAGTCACGGATGCTGATCTGAGTCGGCTTCAATCTGTACCAACCGAGCGCATGAGAAAGCTCGCGATCCAGATCGCGCAGCGTCACACTGCCGCAGCACGGCTTGAGTTGATCGAGAATGAAGTTCGAGCACAGCCAAAGAGCGTTGAGTTCCAGGCTTCTATAGAGTCACTGAATGAAATCCGTCAGGGTCTTGATATTCTGAACCGGTGGTTCAAAGCACCTGCATCACAACCAGATACCGACGCTCGCTGGAACCTTGCCTTGATTGTCGCAGCGGCATTCATCGCTGCGCTGTTCGTTGCCATTGGAATCCTCACCCACCCGGCTTGGTATGCGGGGATTCTTGCGTCAGCGGTCTTTTGGATTCTCGCTCGACCATCTGCGGCGGCGTACTCCGATTCGGATCGTGACCGGTTAGTTTACGAGCGGGAGTATGCCAAGATAGACCTGCCGGATCCGGCCGATTGGAATGTTGAAGCAGTTGAGCAGGTTTCTGAAGAGCTCTTGCGAATGCGGGGGCGAGCGGAATCTGCCGAGGCCAATGAGCGGGCATTCCAAGAGTTAAAAAAGACTCGCGACCAAGTCAGTGAGCAGTTTCAAGCTGCGGAGTCTGCGCTTCGTGAGAGTCAACACACGATCGAGGCGGAGATCGGATTTCAGATCGATCCACTCCAGCAAGAGTGGTTGCATGCGCTTGGGCAGAACCTCGCCGCGTGGCAAGATTCCAATGCAAAGACACTTGCAGCCAGAGCACAGGGCGAGCAGGGCGAACGCGAGATCGAGAGGCTCCTCGTTGAGTTCAACCAACGCATCGCCCCCTACGCCGATAGCCCGGCCACCGATATAAGCGGTGCCGTCGGGCTGCGTGCGGATCTTGCAAGCCGTTCCCTGCAGCACAACCAGCTCAGCCAGAAAATCTCATCGACAAATCAAGCACTCGCCCGGACTAAATCTGATCTCGAAGAGCTTCAGAGAGAGCGGGCGACGCTCTATGAAAAACTCGGCATCGAGTCGGATGAGCACGCTAAGCTCATTGCGTGGATGGGTCAGTTTGATGCGTTCTGTGCATTGCGCAAAGAAGCCGAGAAGGCGTGTGTGCTGCGTGAATCATGTCGAAACGAGCTTCGTGATCATCCGCAATGGATCGAATGTGATTTGCACACGCTTGAAGAAATGCTTCAGCAAGCTGAGTCGGTCGCAGCCCGCTTTGAGTCTTTTACGACAGAAATCGGTGCGATCGAATCCGAGGTCAATCGCGCGAAGAGCGCTCACAGCATCGAGGACGCCGGCGGGCGTGTAGAAAACGCACGCGACGCGTTGCTCTCAAAGCGAACTGCAGACGAGCAGGCTGTGGTTGGCGATGCGATCATCGGGTGGATGAGAGAAGAGTCAACCATCCACGCCCAGCCCGCCGTTCTGCGAAATGCCAACTCCTATTTTCAACGGATTACTCATGGGCGGTTTGAGTTGCGGCTAGTGGATACCGACGACGCCCAATCATTTGCCGCGTATGACACGCGCGATGAAGTTGTTAAAACGCTTGATGCCCTTTCCGCGGGCGAAGCAGTTCAGTTGTTGCTCGCCGTCCGGCTCGGATTCCTCGAACAAGAGAGTTCCGAGATCAAGCTCCCAATAGTGCTCGATGAAACACTCGGGACTACTGATGACGCACGCGCCGGTGCGATTATCGACGCGGTCATTGAGATATGCCGAACCGGACGCCAGGTGTTTTATCTCACTGCTCAGCCCGATGAGGTTGGCAAGTGGATTCATCGAGTCGAGACAGAACCCGATGTGCAGATCGGGCTGTTTGATCTCGCTGAACTGCGAAGACTTCGCGAAACAGAACGAACACCGCTCTCGATTCAGAGACCTGAGCTCCCTGGCATTCCCAACCCAGATGGGCATGACCACCAGAGCTACGGGGCTCGGCTTGGCGTTGCGGGGCTCAATCCTCGCGGCCCAATTGGTGCTGTACATCTCTGGCACCTGCTCGATGACCCTGACATGCTTTTCGAGTTGCTTCAACGGCGAATCTGGAACTGGGGCGCCTTCAAGAGCCTGACTGCGGGATCGGTGATCTCCGGCATTCCACCTGAGATTGTGAATCAGGCGTCCGTGCGTGCGTCTGCAGTTGAAGCGGCTTTTTTGGCGTGGAGGACCGGGCGGGGCAAACCTGTCGATCGAGAAGCGCTGCAGAACTCAGATGTAGTGAGCGAGACCTTTCTCGACAGGGTGCTTGAGATCACATCACGATACAACGGCGATGGCACCGCCTTGCTCAAAGACCTCTCGAGCGGGGCTGTGCCGAGGTGGAGAGCCAACAACACCGAAAAACTTCGAGCGTTCTTCGACGAACATGGCTACATTGATCCCGCTCAGATCCTCGAGCAATCTGAGATTTGCATCCAGATTCAGCGTACCTTCGGCAATGGATACGCATCGGATGAAGAGTTTGTAAGCTGGTTGCATTCAATGGTCAACGGGCTGCCCGGTCTCGAGATGGCGCATCGTCTGCCTCGTGGTTGATTTGTAGCAAACAACACTCAACCCCGTTCGCTCTCGGTCTTCAATGAAGCGGAGCGAGCGTGTGTACTAATTGGACACTTCGAAGCATCGTGTGGAAGTAATCTGCTTCTCGCATTCTCTACCAACAAGAGTGCTTTGCCCGATCACAGCTTCCATTTATCTGCTATATTCAGATCATGAAACATGAGATCACCAGAAGAGAAGCCTTGAAAGCCACCGGGGCTGGGTGTTTGGCAACCATGCTGCTTTCGCGTGTTGTTCTTGGATCCGAAACACGCCCAAGGATAAGCGAGCCGCTCTTTCGGATTTCTCTTGCACAGTGGTCGCTGCACAAGCTTCTCTTTGCCAATGAGATCACGACAAACGACTTTGCCAAAGAAGCCCGGCTGATGGGATTCGATGCCATCGAGTATGTCAACAGCTTTTTCAAGGACAAGGCAGAGGATCAGCTGTACCTCCGCGAGCTGAATGCACGATCTGCCGATCAGGGCGTCTCCCAGCTCCTCATCATGTGCGACGGTGAGGGCGCGCTGGGAGACGCCGATGAAGATGCACGCACAACCGCCATCAAGAATCATCAGAAGTGGATCCGCGCGGCCAAAGAACTCGGATGCCACTCTATCCGTGTCAACGCCTCAAGTTCTGGGAGCTACGAAGAACAACAGACACTCGCAGCGGACGGGTTGCGAAGGCTGACGGAGTTCGCCGAGCCATTCGGGATCAATGTCATCGTCGAGAACCATGGCGGATTCTCCTCCAACGGGCAATGGCTCTCTGGGGTCATGAACATGGTCGACCATCCGATGTGCGGCACGCTGCCCGACTTTGGTAACTTCTGCATGGATTGGTCCAGATCAGACCAGCCCGACGCGTGGTACGATCGCTACCAGGGCACCGCCGAACTGATGCCGTTCGCCATGGCGGTCAGCGCGAAGTCCCATGAGTTCGACGAGCATGGGAACGAGACCAAGACCGATTACAAGAAAATGCTCAAGATCGTCACCGATGCCGGGTACCGTGGCTGGGTGGGCGTTGAGTACGAGGGATCCAGCCATACCCCCAGAGACGGGTGCAAGCTGACCAAGGCACTCCTCGAACGGGTCCGCGCCAAGCTCTCAGGCTGATGGGCGTTTGCCGGCGGGCAAGGCACAGTCGAGCACAATCAAGCACCCGATCAGCACGGTCCCGATCGCATACAGCCCGCCCCCGATGACGATGGCATAGGCAAACCCCGCGACTTCGCGTGTGATCCACCAGCCCGCCATATCCACGAGCAGCCCGCATCCCGCGATGAACACGACAACGCCGATCATCCGATTCGAGAACCGCGTCATCACGCCGAGCAGCCCGAGTGTGAGCATCACAATTGCCATCATCGGCGCGTGGACATGTTGGCTCGTTGCCACGATCTCGGGCCCCGCCGGTTGGATGTCCTTTGAGTCGGCGAGTTTCTGGATATCGTCCCAGTATTCCAGCGACACCTGCGAGCGTGTGCCATCATCCGCCCCCCCGCGGGTATGGCACTCCAGACAACTGACCGCGATGATTTCTGACGGCGCCTCGTCTCCGAGATCAAGGTTGTCGTAGTCCTGCGAGACACGATCACCCCTCAGCCAGTCCAGCAGCGCGGCTCGCTCAGAGTCTTGAATCGTCTCAGGATGCCCGGATTCTAATGCTGAAATCAAGGGTGATGGCGTTTGCACGCCGTGGTACGCGCCGATGATGTCGTTTATCGTCAGCCCGGGGGATTCATCCCGATTGTCGTAGTGCCACCTGAGATGAAGCCCCGAAACGACATACCCGCCCAGTAGTGTGATGACCAACCCCGCAATCCCAAGGCGGAACAGATACGGGAGCGATCGCAGCATCATCGGCGGGGTGTTCGACATCGTGATTCTCTCTTCTGTATCGGTTTTTGAAACCTGTTCTAGATTCCACCGAGATCAATATCCACTGTCTTCCCTGTCACAATCGCGTCGTTTGCTGAGATCCCGACCACCGTTGCGCGCGCCGCTTCGTCGATCGAGCACGCTGGCGATCCACCAGAAGCAATCGACGCCACCCAGTCCTCGAGCGCGTAATACACCGAAGGGTTCGGCAGCCCGACGCCCTCTTTCAGCTTCCCTTGTTCGGCGAGCTTTGTCGCCCCAGCGATCAGCGTGATCCCCTCGTCATTGTGGAACTGCTGGCGGTTTGCGTAGACCTCCCAGCCCTGTGTGGGTGCATCGGCCTCCTTGAACAACCACCCGTGTGACCACCCGAGCTTGATCGCTGCGTTGGATCCAAAGAACTTCTCGTGTTTCCCGCCATAAGAGTTGGCCAGTGTCGCGTCATATCCCAGCGTTTCTCCGTTCTCGAACATCAGAGAGCACGCGATGGTATCGTGCACCGTTCGCCCATCTTCATAAAACCGCACCCCGCCGTTGCCGACGACCCGGGTTGGATACTTCCCGGTGTACCAATGGAATACATCAAACTGCTGTGTTCCCCATTCGCCCGCCAGCCCGTTGGAACGGAGCGGATCGAGCTTCCAGTTGAGCGCCGCCTTGCGCACCGGATCGTTTGAAGGTGTGATCCATGTCGTCTTGCGATTGTTCTGCGCCCGCATCGAGATAAGCTTGCGTACAGAGTCGGACCGAAAGAATCCGCGTGCGAGTTGATACACCGGGTTGGACCGTCCCTGCAACCCAGCCGCGATGACGCCTGGAGCCGATCGCGCCGCCTCGCTGATGGCGATGCAATCATCCTTGGTGTGCGCGAGCGGGCACTCGAGATACACATGCACACCAGCCTTGATGCATTCGACCGCGACTTCGCGGTGCGTATGCGTCGGCGTGGCGACGGCCACCGCATCAATCGTCCCCGAGGCAAGTAACTCTGTGACCGACGAATGCCCCTTGGCCCCCGAAGCCCTTCGCAGCCCGGAGTTGAGCCGGCGTTCATCGACATCGCACACCGCGACCACCGAAACACCCGCGATCTTCCCAAGCTCGCCCATAATCTCGCGCCCCTGGCGTCCGACGCCCACGACACCAACGCGGAGCGTTTGATCCAATAAATGAGCACCACCAAAGGCTTTGAGTTCGGGGACGAGTGCCATCGCGGCCAACCCCCCCGTTGTACGCGTCAGAAACATCCGTCGATCAATCTCTGTCATGGTGATCCTCTGAACTGATGTGCACAACCCCGAGCGGGTCATGCAAGATAGGTGATGATTCGTCTTCAAAGAGAATCAGTGTACACGGATCAGTGCTCAGCCGTGCGATCAAATCCGGAGAAACGCAGCATGCGGTGGAATACACATCCGCGGCCGCTGCGCTCGAATGCACACACACCGCCCGCCTGATCGAGTTGCTTGCAGGGCACATTGTCCGCGGATCCATCACATGCCCATACACCCGCCCGTTTTCGCTGATCACCCGTGAGTCACCCTCCGATACACCCATCGCCATACCTTGCAGCGACACCGCAATCCCGTCGCCGATGCGTGAAGTCCACGCCTGCAGATTGTGATCCTGCCCAATCGCCAGCACGCTGGATGTCCCCCCATGGACAAACGCGTCGGTCACTCCTAGATCATCGAGTTCAACGCGGATCAGATCCAGCACGAACCCCTTGGCGATCGCACCAAAGTCGAGCATGATCCGATCATCGGTCTTGGTGATGGTTCGACGGGTTGCATCCAGCACGAAGGGCTCCTCAATCGAGAGCCCATCGAGGCATCTAGCCGCCCCCTCCCGGAACCCATGCGCTTGCATTAATGTTCCCGAAGCGATGTTGAACGCGCCCTCAGTCCGCGTCCTCAAGCGATCACATAAGGAGTACAAGTCGAACAAGTCATCGTCGAGTGGCAGTTCCTTGGCGGCGTTGGCCCTGTTGAACTGAGACACGATCGAGTTGGGCTCGAACACCGACAAGCGGGCGTGCCAGTCGAAGACCAGTCCCCGCATTTGCTCGCACACTGCGGCACAATCTGCCCGGCTGAGCGATGCGTGCTCAGATCCGATCAACATCTCGAATCGGCACCCCATCGCTTCAAATGACAGCGGTGAGTACGAATCCAGGTTATTCTCAGGCTTTGGATGCACGCATGGTGCCGGGGTCAAAGTTGAATGCATGGCCTTCCCACATTGATCGGGTTGCGAGATCCACCGCGACGAGCACCTTGGACGCGAGGTCGATATTGCTCTTGGCGGGCTCGCGTGTGCGGATGCACTCGAGCCAGTTGAGCCGCAACTGGTCCTGATCGTTTCCGATATCCTCGCACTCGATCCGCTCTTCGTCGATGTCATCGACAAAGAGCCGTTCAGGACGGATCTCGCAGTGACGAGAGTTGAGGTACATGTTGGCTTTGTGTCCACGGATCATCGTTTCGAGCCCAACCTCGTTTGCGGTCGATCCCGCAAGCACCATCGTGTGTCCGTCCTCGAACTGCACAGTCAGATTCACTTGGTCGTGATTCTCCATCTCGTGGTCGATCACATGTGCCCCCGTCGCGACAACGCGCGTCGGCCAACCTGAATCGAGCGCGAAGATCAGCGGCGTCATCACATGCACCAGCAGGTCCCCGATGATCCCGGTCGAAAAATCCTTGTACCGACGCCAACGGGCGTACACCTTCGGATCCCACTCGCGAGGGGCGAGGTGCCCAAGCCATGCGTTCCAATCAAGATTCACGCCCGGCTTCCACTGGGGGTCAATCCCGTAGTAGTTCCATTCGCCCGTTGTTGAGTTTCGGCAATAGCTCGTCTGAGACCATACCGGTTTCCCGATTCGCCCCTCTTTGATCGCTGCGCGTGCCTTGTTGTACTTGGGCAGCATGATCATCTGGGTCCCGACTTGGAAGATCCGCTCGGGGTGATCGAGCACCGCCTTGCGGACTTCCATCGCCTGCTCAAGGCGCAATGTCATCGGTTTCTCTGTGTAGACATCCTTCCCGGCCGTGAGCGCATCAACAATGTGCTGCGCATGCCAATGCTCGGGCGATGCAATCAGCACCGCGTGGATATCGCCCCGTTTGAGCAACTCGCGGTAATCGCGGTAGGTGTCAACTTCAATTCCCTGGCGCTCCTTCGCAACCTTCTTGGCGCCTTCCAGCCTCGAATCGCATACATCAGAGAGCGCGACAATCTTTGTATCGGTCTTGCCCGCCTGAGCCAATGAGATGATCGAGTTCAGGTGCCCGCCGCCCATCCCGCCGGTCCCGATGATCGCCATCCGAACGGATTCTCCATCCTTGGGCGGGTTCCCCGCTGCGGGCTTCACAGACGGAATGAGCCTCTGGTGCGCGTTGGTAGTGTGCCCGGCTCCAAGCATCGCAGCGCCTGCAACCCCTGCGAGGGCCGCGGTTTGTGCCAAAAATATACGACGAGAGCCGTCCGCACCATTTGTGCTGCGGGAATCGTTATCGTTGCTCATTGTGGAAACCTCCAAGATCAGACCGACCAAGATGCGCCTGAGAGCGTGCCAGCGTACCATGATGCCGTCGGCTTTGCAAACCGGAAGGGATTGATCGATGGTAAAAAATATTGGCGTTTGCTCATGGTCACTTCAACCAACCGGGCCTGAAAATCTCGCAGGATCCATCATGAAATGCGGGCTCTGCACCACGCAACTGGCACTGGACCCGATCGCTTCAGGCACATGGGATCTTGACTCAGTCATCCTCGCTTTTGAACAGTCACAACTCAGCATCTGCTCGGGGATGATCACGACTGTTGGCGAGGACTACTCCTCTCTCAACTCAATCAGAGCCACCGGAGGTGTCCGCCCCGATCAGCACTGGGATGAGAATCAAAGCCGGGCACGGGCCGCAGCGATGGTCGCGCACCAACTCGGGCTTCAACTCGTGACCCTTCACGCCGGCTTTGTCCCGAGCCCCGGAACAACCGAATACCAAACGATGATCGATCGGATCAAAGCAATCGCAGACATCTTCGGAAACTACAGCATCAACCTCGCGCTCGAAACCGGGCAGGAGCGTGCGGAGTCACTCCTTGAACTACTCGACGAACCGAACATGTCAACCGTCGGCATCAACTTCGATCCCGCGAATATGATCCTGTACGGCATGGGCGATCCCGCCCGCGCCATCGAACTCCTCCAAGAACGGATCGTTCAGGTCCACATAAAGGACTCGAACACTACTGATACTCCGGGCAACTGGGGTGCCGAGGTCCCTGTTGGGCATGGAGAGGTCGACTGGACCCATTTCTTCCGCACCATCCGTGCGTTGCCCCAGCCGATCAATGCCGTGATCGAACGCGAGGCGGGCGATGAGCGGATCAAGGATGTCATCGAGGCACGGACAATCGCCTGCAAGAATGGGTGTCCGCATGAATAGACCAACCGGCGCCACAAATTCTATTCAGATCGGCATCATCGGCTTCGGCTTCATGGGCCGCACGCACGCCAGAGCCTACCAAAGCGCCCATCGCGACGGGCACCGCTGCAAGGTCCTCGCGATCGCCGACAGGAACATTCAAAGCATCAACGATGGTCAAACCTCGGGCAACATTGGCGATCCTGAGAATGAAATCGACACCGCCGGAATCGAGCTGTACGAGGACGCCGACGCGATCATCAATCACCCCGCTCTTGATCTTGTTTCGATCTGCACCCACACCGACACGCATGTGGAGCTCGCGATCGCGGCTCTCAAGGCCGGCAAGCATGTCCTCATCGAAAAGCCAATCGCAACTCATCCTGAAGAGGTCCAACGCCTTGCATCGGCCGCGGCGCTCTTCGAGCACCTCTGCATTCCCGCGATGTGCATGCGCCACTGGCCCGCATGGGTCCAGATCCGGGAACTGATCCGATCGCACAGGTATGGATCGGTCCGCAGCGCCGTTTTTCATCGGCTTGGGTCAAGGCCAAAGTGGTCTGCCGATTTCTACGCCGACGATTCGCGTTCTGGAGGCGTTCTCTATGATCTGCACATCCACGACACGGATTTCATCGTCCACTGCTTCGGCAAACCCGCCGCGGTGACCACCTCTGGCGATGGCCTCCACCTGACCACGCTGTACCACTATCCAGCCGCCCCGATCCATGTCACCGCCCAAGCAGCATGGGATCATCAGCCCGCCGCCGGCTTCCAGATGCGTTGCGCAGTGGTGTGCGATCAAGCCACCATCGACTTTGACTTCAACCGTGATGACCAGCTCATCATCCACGAGGGCGATCAATCAACCCCGATCCAAACGAGCCCGCTCACCGGATACGACGGAGAGATCAGGTGGATGCTCGATCAGATTGCAAACCAAGCCGAAGACTGCACCGCCCCGATACTCGATGCTGTGATTGTCGCCAAAGTTCTCGACGCCGAGCAGCGGAGCATGATCCAGCGAGCAAGCGTTTCAATCCGATGATGTCACCTCTTCTGTTTCAGATCTTGGTGAATCTTCTATCCTGAACAAGATGACAAAGACCACAAGGACCGCCAGCGAGAATGCCGCCGGGTACATCCAGACCTGACCCCAATCCGTGGTGCTCACATCGCCGACCTTGGTTGTGTAATGCCCGACCAGTTTACCCGACAGCTGCGCCCCGATGAGCATCCCCAGCCCCTGGGTGATCAGCACCAAGAAGCCCTGTGCCTGTCCTCGAATCTTGGCGCCCGAAACCTGATCGGTGTAAATCTGCCCTGTGACGAAGAAGAAGTCGTAGCAGATCCCGTGCAGGATGATCCCGCTGAGCACCATCCACTTTATCTGCTCATCCGCAGCCCCCGCAAACAATCCATACCGCGCCACCCAAGCAAGCATCCCAATCGCAAGCATCCATTTCACCCCGAAGCGAGCAAAGAACAGGGGCATCACCACCATAAACACAACCTCGGACATTTGCCCGTAAGACATCGTCTGCCCAATATTCTCTACACCCATATCCCCGACAAACTTACCAGCAAAGCTGTAGTACGCGGCCAAGGGAATGCAGATCAAAAACGAACAAACCGCAAAGACCGCGAATGATCGATTCTTCATCAGTGATAGCGCATCGAGCCCGATCGCATCCCTCGGCGAAAACTTCTGCCCCTTCGCCGGCGGCGGGGTGTGCGGGAGAAAGAAGCTGTACAGCCCAAGAAGTACCCCCGACCCACCCGCGAGGTAGAACATATTGGGCGATTTATCAAACGCAAGTTCAGAGATCGCGATCCCGGCGAGAATCCACCCGAGCGTGCCGAACACCCGGATCAATGGGAATTGTTTTTCGGCGTTGGTCATGTTGTGCATCGCGAGTGTGTTGGTCAGACCGAGTGTGGGCATGTAGCACAGCATGTGCAGCAGGATCGCGATCAAAAATAGATCCGAAGACTGTTCCGCAGCGTACGGGGCCAGACACAAGAACCCGCCACCAAGAAGATGCAGAATTCCAAGGATCCGCTCGGTCGCAAAGTACCGATCCGCGAATAGCCCAAGAAAGAACGGCGATACAATCGCCGCGATTGGACCAACCGAATAGGCCCACCCGATGGTCTCCGAGGACATCTTCACCTCGCCCATAAACGGCCCCATGGTCACATACCACGCCCCCCACAGAAAGAACTGGAGAAACATCATCGCCGAGAGTTGTATCCCGACGATTCCGCCGAGCCTTTGATCCTTCTGTGCCATTCTGGTGTATCCTCTTGTATAGAAACTGTGGGATCGAGAGCGTGAGTCTATCAGAAACGGATCCCAAATGCCCACCGATCCAATCAAAGCGGAGCGTGCAATGACCAGACCCATCACCCTCTTCACCGGCCAATGGGCTGATATGCCCCTTGCCCAACTTGCCGAGAAGGCCGCGGCGTGGGGCTACGACGGGCTCGAACTCGCGTGCTGGGGGGATCATTTCCAGATCGACCGCGCCCTGAGCGAAGATGCCTACTGCCAATCTCAACTCGATATCCTTGGTGCTCACGGGCTCAACTGTTACGCTCTATCAAACCACCTCGTCGGGCAAGCTGTCTCTGACCCCATCGACGATCGGCACCGTGCGATCCTCCCCGACCGCATCTGGCTCGATGGAGACCCCGCCGGCGTGCAACATCGAGCTGCCCAAGACATGATCGATGCTGCCCGTGCTGCAAGCCGAATGGGTGTCAACACTGTCAACGGGTTTACGGGCTCGCCGATCTGGCACAAGCTCTATTTCTTTCCCCCGACCTCGGAAGATGATATCGCCGCCGGGTACCAACAGTTTGGCTCACAGTGGAGACCGATCCTTGACGCGTTCACCGAGCACGGCATCCGCTTCGCCCTCGAGGTCCACCCCACCGAGATCAGCTACGACATCGTGACCTTTGAGCACGCGCTCGCCGCACTCGACGGGCACCCCGCTTTCGGCATCAACTTCGATCCCTCGCACCTGATCTGGCAGGGCCTCGACCCGGCCAAGCTTGTCACCCGGTTCCCCGACCGCATCTTCCATGTTCACATCAAGGATGCCGCGACAACGCTCGATGGCACCAACTCGATCCTCGGTGGGCACCGACCATTTGGCGACCACCGCCGTGGATGGGATTTCCGATCGCCCGGGCGGGGGAATGTCGATTTCGAATCCATCATCCGTGCGCTCAACCGAATCAACTACCAGGGTCCGCTGAGTGTTGAATGGGAGGACAGCGAGATGGATCGCGAGCACGGCGCCCGCGAGGCGGCGGACTTTGTCCGAAGCATCGACTTCCCATCGTCCGATCGCGCGTTCGATGCCTCATTTGACAAGGAAGATCAAGCATGAGCAAGCCACTCACCTACGCCATGATCGGTGGCGGCACCGGGGCATTCATCGGCGAGGTCCATCGGCACGCCATTGCACTCGACAGCTGCGCCACGCTCGTCGCTGGAGCCCTCTCGTCAACGCCCGATCGATCAATCCAATCTGCTCGAATGCTTGGATTACCCGAAGATCGTTCATATTCAACTTCTCAGGAACTCTTCGAGCGAGAAGCCACGCGTGAGGACCGTGTCGACTTCGTCGTGATCGTCACACCCAACGATTCACATTTTCCAATCGCCAAAGCAGCCCTCGAACACGGGTTCCATGTCGTCCTTGACAAGCCCGCAACCCACACAAGCGCCCAAGCCCAAGAACTCGCAGATCTCGCCGTATCAAACAACCTGCTCTGCTGCATCACTTACAACTACACCGGCTACCCGATGGTCCGCCAAGCCAGAGCCATGATCGCCGGCGGGGTACTGGGCACCATCCGTAAGGTCTTTCTCGAATACCATCAGGGCTGGCTCGCGTCCGACCTTGAATCCACGGGTCAAAAACAGGCCGCGTGGCGAGTTGATCCTGACCGCGCGGGGATCGGTGGCGCCCTTGGAGACATCGGGACACACGCCGAAAATCTGGGTGCCTTTGTCACCGGGCTCGAAGCCGAATCGGTCTATGCTGTGCTCCATTCGTTTGTCCCAGGGCGTCAACTCGATGACGACGCGAGCGTGCTCATCAACTACAAGGGCGGTGCCCACGGGGTGCTCACTGTGTCGCAGATCTGTATCGGTCAGGGCAACGGGCTCAGCCTTCGCGTCTACGGCGACAAAGGCTCACTTATCTGGAACCAGGAATGCGCTGACGAACTGGTGGTCACCCTCCTCGATGCCAACCCGATCACCTACACGCGTGGAGGGCCCGGGCTTGACAACGACGCGATTATCTCTACGCGCATTCCTCAAGGACACCCCGAGGGGTACCTCGAAGCGTTCGCGAATGTTTACCGTGGCGTGACCGATGCGATCCGCTCAATGCATGGGGCAGGCGAGCCATCAAGGCTGGCGCGGCTGATCCCTACCATTGAGGACGGGCGACGGGGAGTTCGTTTCGTCGAGTGCAGCGTCGAGAGTGCAGCCAAGGGCCGCGTGGTCTGCATCTGAAAGCCATGCTCAATCCAGTTCAAGCACCCGGATATCACGGAACTCGATGACATTTCCATCATGGTGCCCCTGCACCGCAAACCGACCCCGATCGAACTCATTCAGCTTTGCATCCACCATTCGTTCCCCATTGATCCATGTGCGGATCCAATCGCCCTGTGCCCGCACTCGATAATCGAACCAAGCATCATCACGCGTGATCGGTGCATCGTGTGCGGCAGCCCACGCCTTGTCGTACACCACCCCGGTGAAGTTCTTTGGATCATGGTTATCCACTTGCGCCTCGTACCCGATCGGCCATGGGTTGTTCGGATCCGGGTTCGGCTGGACACGGAAGTACATCCCCGAGTTCCCTCGGTCGTTGACTTTCACGAGCGCCCGCATCTCGAAATCCGCATATTCGGTCTTGGTGAACAAATGCCCAGGACCCTTCCGCCCCACGATTGATCCTCCTTCATTGGCCCACTCTGCTTGGTCCTCGCTCAACCAGCCATCTAGGTTTTCATGAATCAACGCCACCATCCCGTCGGGCTCGGGATCAACCGAAAGGTCTTTGATCTTGATATCTCTGTACCGGAACGGATGCCCATGGTCCTGCAGCGAGATGTACCCTGTCGTTGCCCGTCTATTAAGCGGCAGCGGATTGTCTGGCGACCGGAAGTACCCCCGCTCATCGAGTGCTTCGTGCTTGATGATCTCTACGCCGTTGAGAGTGACATCAATCGTATCGCCAACTACGCGGATGAGGTAGGTGTTCCACTGCCCCGCGGGTTTTACCGCCATCTCTGAAGCCGTGATCGCGGTGTAGACTGATCCGCAGGTGTGATCTTCGGGATCTTGCCCATAGGTATCGAGGATCTGCACCTCAAACCCGGTGAACGCGGGGTCTCCGTTGGATGATCCGCGGAGCCCGACACCCGAGTTGCCATCCACGGGCATCCAGAAATCCAGCGTCAGTTCGAAGTCCCGATACATTTTGTCCGTGCGGATCCACCACCCTTCGCCGGGCTTGAGTGTGACAAGTTCCCCATCAACCACCCCCCATGCGTCCAGATCTCCCTCGCACGCCCAACCGCTCAGGTCTTTGCCATTGAAGAGTTCAACCCATCCGTCTTCACCAGCGTTCTCGCCTGCCTGAAGAACCTCGCACCCGCCCATCGAAATCCCCATCAGTACAACGCTTGCAGCAAAGAGTTTCATCGTGTATCGATTCCTTTCTGTTCTTGATCGCCATCGCGGCGGTCAAGAGTTTTCGAATGGTCTCCGCGCCCTCGCGGGGATCCAGCCTGCCTAGACACGGATTGTGGTATTCAATGCGATCACCTCATATCCTCTATCTTACCGCCATCTTGCAGATGACGCTTGGCGACTACGCAAAGAGTAACGGCTTATTGTTCGCCGGCTGATTTGGCCTGCCCCGTTGTTCCACGGCAATGCATAGTTTGGCACTCCTCATGGTTGCTGATCATATCGTGGTCTGGTTTCTATCAGAATCCGGATTCCAGGAAAACGATCCTCAAGCACGGGGATGATCTGCTCACCAAGAACAGAGACGATACTGGCAACAGAATCCGCGGTGGTCCCATCGCGGGCGATGACCGTCACCGCACGCCGATGTGTAACTCCAACGCCCGTGCGGGGGTCGAGTATGTGTGAATAAATGATGCCGTTCTGCTCGTAATGCCTCTCGAGATCCCCCGAAGTCGCGATGGCCGATGAATGCAGCGGCGTGGACCACTCAGCCCCGTTCCCCGATTGCACTGATACATCCCAACCGCGAGGATTGTTTGGTGGTGGATCACCCATCGCAATATCACCACCAATATCAACGAGAGCCGCATCGCAACCATGAGAACGGAGAATTTCGAGCGCTCGGTCTGCGGCGAATCCCTTTCCGATTGCTCCGAAGTCCAGAATTATCCCAGCACGCATAAACCGAACACGGTTGTTTGCTTTATCCAGTTGGATCGATGAAAACCCTACCGCATACGCTGCATCCACCAACTCAACTCGTGACGGCGTTCTGGATTCGAGTTGCGCGTGACGCCAGAGATGGATGAACCTGCCCACCGTTGGATCGAACGCGCCGTTGCTCAACTCATAGAAAAGAGCAGACCGCTCGAGCACTTCGAACAGGATCTGAGAAACAATCACCCAGGTGCCCCTTGGCTGAGAAGTTGCCCGCATTGATTCCGAGTCGGGACGATAATCGGTCAGGGTCTCTTCAACTCTTGCGATCTCATCAAATGCAGCCCGTGCGGAAGCGGCAGCCTCATGCTCGGTTGGAGCGTAGAGCACAATTGAGCAACGAGATCCCATATGGATGCTTGCGTACTCATAGCGGTTGAGTGTAACATCTGGTTCGATCGCGGGCTGGCTGTTGATTGATGCGCACGAAAGCAGGGCAAAGGCTGCTCCTAGATAAAGGGTAAGCTTGAAGAGAACCCATTTACGAGTATGTGGTGCTGCTGTGTGCATGGGCTCTGTGACACCATTCATTTTTGCATCTCCTCCAACTCGGCCTGTTCAGGAAATCGAGTTGCGTGTGCCGGGGATGACTGAATCCTTTACCATCGTGCTCTGCCCAGAGGCCACAATCGAGCACGAGGATCGGGCCGTTTCGATCCCCGCATTGTATGTTCTGACGACGGAAGTCACTTGGGATCTCTATGACATCTACATGTACAGGCTCGACGAGCCCGAAGAGGGCTCGGGTGCGGATGCGATATCACGCCCCAGCAAGCCCTATGTCCCTCCTGATCGTGGTTTTGGGCATGATGCGTATCCTGCGATTGGGATGACCCGCCAGGCCGCCGAAGGGTTCTGCAACTGGCTCGGGACAAAGACCGGTCTGGAAATCCGTCTGCCGAGCCAAGACGAATGGACCTACCTCGCCCTCAGCGGGGAGGACGGCAGCTTCTGCTGCGGTACTGATGCCGAATCGCTCGACTCCATTGCCTGGTTTGCGGACAACGCCGAACAGTCAACCCATCCGGTTGGACTAAAAGTCCCCAACAGCTTCGGGCTGTACGATACCCACGGCAATGCGGCTGAATGGGTCATGAGCCAGACAAGACGGCCCATCGCATTCGGAGGCGGATACAGAGATTCTGCGAACGACTGCACAGGGGAATCGTTCCAGAAACAAACAAGTTCGTGGAATCAATCAGACCCACAGATTCCTAAAAGCCAATGGTGGCTCGCGGACTGCTCATGGGTCGGATTCCGCTTTGTCATCGAAGCAGATGGTGTAAACCAGCAAACCCTAGAAGGATTGAAAAATGTCACCAACCAAACCGATTGATCCCAACCTCTTGATGTCGAGGCGATCATTCACCGCATCAACCGCTGCGATCGGTGCTGCCGCGGTTTTTGCTCATCCGAGCTTCGGCAAAATCGCCGGGCTGCGCGCCGAGAACACACTCAAGGTCGGTGTTGTTGGCTGTGGCGGGCGAGGCACCGGGGCGGTCATTCAAGCCCTCAAGGCCGACCCAGGATCCGTGCTTTGGGCGATGG
Source organism: Phycisphaerales bacterium (assembly GCA_029260265.1). Lineage (GTDB taxonomy): Bacteria > Planctomycetota > Phycisphaerae > Phycisphaerales > UBA1924 > UBA1924. The sequence goes on along the minus strand of JAJDDO010000023.1, from coordinate 31,959 downwards.
GCGATGTCTTCGAAGAGAGACTGGCGCCATGCCTGCACTATGCCAAAGAGGCGATGCTTGATCTCGATGACGAGCAAAGCACGGACACCTGGGCAAAGAAAATCCAGGTCGACAACCGGAAGTTCTCTGGTTTCGATGCGATTCACAAGGTGCTCGCCTCGGGTGTGGATGTGATGATCCTCACTACGCCCCCGGCATTCCGCCCCGAACACCTGCGTTACTCAATCGATGCCAACAAGCATGTGTTCTGCGAGAAACCGGTGGCTGTGGATGCTCCGGGTGTTCGTTCAGTGCTTGCGTCTGCCAAGGTTGCGAAGGAAAAATCGTTGTCCCTCATGTCGGGCTTCTGCTGGCGATACCAGGATCAGGTACGCGAGACCATGAAGGCGATTCACACGGGCGGAATCGGTGATCTGCACACCATCCAAACAACCTACAACACAACTGGGTGGGTCGAGCCGAAGAAACGCAAATCTGAATGGTCTGACGGGGAGTTCCAACTGAGGAACTGGCAATATTTTAATCCGCTCTCCGCCGACCATGTCGCCGAGCAAGCGGTGCATGCGATTGACTGGCAAGCATGGGCGATGCAAGACCGCACGCCGGCGCGTTGCTTCGGGGTTGGCGGCCGACAAACCCGCCCGGATGTCGCCGAGACCGGGAATGTGTGGGACCATTTTTCATTGATTTATGAGTACGACAACGGTGTGCGGGCGTATCACATGTGCCGCCACTGGCCCAACACACCCTCGGACAACTCTGCCTACTTCATTGGCAGCGAGGGTAACTGCACGATGCAACCATGGAACGGGACCCATACGATCGAGGGCTCTCGCCCGTGGAAAGGCGCCGCGGGAAGCAACGATATGTACCAGCGTGAGCACGATGTACTCTTCAAATCCATCCGAAATGCGAAGCCAGTGAATGATGGGCGATTCATGTCGCACACCTCACTGCTTGCCATCATGGGTCGGATGGCGGCCTACACGGGGCGGGTGGTTACCTGGGAACAAGCCATGAACTCACAAGTTGAGATGAATGCCCAGCCCTGGGAATTCGGACCACGAACAACCCCACCGCTTGCAATCCCCGGCACCAATGAAACGATTTGAGGTTCGATGATGAGTGATATGAATAGAAGAGAGTTCATAGAAAAGGCCGCGATTGTTTCTGCTGGCATGGCAGCGATGCCCGGCATCGCAAGCTCGTTTGGCAATAGCAATCGCTCAGAGCAGCCCATCCATATGGCGCTCAAGTTTGGCATGATCCAAACCAAGAACACCATGCTTGAGAAGTTCGCGATTGCCAAGTCATGCGGGTTCGATGGCGTAGAGTTGGACTCACCCGCCGGATGGAATCTCGACGAAGCACTCGCTGCAAAGCAAGCAACCGGGCTCGATATCCACGGCGTTGTGCTCTCATCCCATTGGAGCAAGCCGTTCAATCACCCCGATGCCCAGGTCCGAAAGGAAGCAGGCGAATCGCTCAACACTGCAATCCATGACTGCAAAGCCCTTGGGGGGACTTCGGTACTCGTTGTGCCCGCTGTCGTCAATGGAACAATGGGCTACGCCCAAGCCTACGACCGATCAGTTGAAGAGATTGCTCGGCATGTTCCGACCGCAGAAGAGCTCGGTGTTTCGATCGCTTTCGAGAATGTCTGGAACAACTTCCTTCTCTCGCCGATGGAAGCCGCCCGGTATGTGGACGAGTTCAACTCGGACCGCGTCGGCTGGTACTTTGATATCGGCAACATTGTCAACTACGGCTACCCAGATCAATGGATCAGAACTCTTGGCAAACGGATCCTCAAGCTTGATGTGAAAGATTTCTCCCGCCAGAAACGCAATGACGAAGGGCTCTGGAATGGGTTCAGTGTCAAGATTGGCGACGGAGATGCAGATTGGGCCAAAGTATGCGGGGCGCTCGATGAGATTGGCTACAAGGGCTGGGCAACGGCCGAGGTGGGTGGCGGCGACGAGGATCGCCTTTCAGAAATCGCAAGCCGGATGGACCGCGTTTTCAAACCACTCAACGGGTAGCTTGTCGCCTACTCGATCTCAAGAGGGAATCAGAAGTTACCCTGTCCTCCACACCGAGCCAAGAACATCATCACCCGATAGCTTTGCCTCCGCGTAAGTCTGAGCAGAGAACAACCCTTTGTTCACAAGGCAAATGCATGAGCAGCGATTCGGTTCTCAAGGCGGTGCTAGAAAAATCTGGTTGCTTACTCTTTTTTGCGCCGCTCCTTGCCGCAGTTCGTGCAGAACTTGTGGGAATCCTTGCAACGGTTCCCGCAGCGGGTGCAAAATGGGAGGAGGATGAGTGTACTCGATTTTGTTTCACTCTGAACAGCAGTTTGCACTTTGGGCGTGCCGAATGACTTTGAGACGACTTGGCGTGCCTTCTTGGCGGCTTCTCGACGGATTCGGCGTTCGCCCTGCTCAACAACGCGACGCATCAGCTGGTCGCTCCAAGAGTCAAGCTCGCTACGGCGGTCCGCGTTTCTCGATTCCGTAAGCTTTACGCCCTCAAGTATGTCGGAGAGTGTTTTATCCATCGCTGGCTCCCCCACCCTGTGGGCCGTATCTTTCTTCGTGTTCGAGCACCGCTGTGACGACGACATCTTCTTGTATTCCGATTACCCGGTTGTGCACCAGTATGCTGATAAAGGTGGATCGTACAAACATTGAGATCACCTCGACGATATCAGCCGCCACGAGCGCTCCCGGCAGAATAAATGCGGATGCTCCCAACGAACCAGCCAGCAGTGCGATCGCAGCGATCAACGCCCCCAAGCGGACAATGGTGCCAAAGATCCACACAAACCAATCGATCAGTTGATCAATATCCTGCCATGTATACTCGCCGCCTTCAAGCAATCTGGCTGCGCTTGAGGTGAACTTTCCATCCCTTGCCGCCAGAAAATCACCCTCGTAGTCGCGTGCTTCACTGAGTAATCCATCGAGGCTTGGAGCCACGGTCTGCACAGTGGGCCATTGCTGCCTCGCCCAGCCCTTGGGGTCAAGCGCATCGGCTGCAAAACGCTGCACGAGCAGCTCGAATGTGCGTCGCTGGCGTGTGTAGTACTCGTTGTACGCCCCGCCGAATCGTTTGAACAACGACTCTTTGTCCCGATCCTTGTTGCCCTGAAAATACACCTCTGGCGCAGCAACGATCAATAACACCCGGGAAAGATCGCCCTTCGAACCCCGATTGGTTCGCGGATCCATAAAGAACCCTGTGAACATTGGATCATTCGCGAAGCGGCCCTTGACCCGATCAAGATTCTGGGCTGAATGTTTGTGCTGCGGCCCCTTGCCGGCCTCGAAGGAAAACTGATCTGCAAGATAACGGATTGTCATAAACGAGGTTGCAAAGGCTGCCGCCATGAGCCGCGACAAAATAGCCTTTGCTGCTTCAAAGAGGATCATGACACCGCCAAGCGAAAGAACAACCAGTGTCCAATACACCACTTTGACAAGCACCCCAATTAGCATCGACACGCCCGAGGCAGCGCTGTCAAGGAACCACCGAAAATACCCCTCGTCCTCCGGCACGAGCTTGCCGCCGGTGTGAGTCGCAGCTCCTTGCTGAGCGTTACGGATTTCAAGTTGGAGCTCTTTGAGCCTTTGTTCGAGCTGCTCTGCCGCATCGTCTCGGCTGACCGCGCCCTTGGCCGCGTCTTCTCCGGCTTCGCCGTGCAGCCCGGATACTAATGGCAGCCTGAAGGAGTCCCCGGATCTTAATCGCAGCTTTGTGCGGCGAATTTCCTCAACAGCAGTAAAATAATCCTTGAACACATTGTGACCAGGATGGAACAACTCGACCATTTTGGATCGGAGTTCTTCGAGTTGACCGGATAGACGCTCGATCACCGGCTCGAACTGCCTGAGGCGGGCCTCAACGGATTTGGTCTGCCTCTTGTGCATGTCATCGAGCAACTCTTTGGTTTGCTCTGCGGTGAGTTCGCTCGACGAATCTTGGCTCCTGCGGTAGAGTGTGCTCAGCTCATCTCGCTCGATTTGAGCGATGCTTCGCTGCAGCTCAAGCTCTTCAATCTTAGCTTGGCTCCTGATATCTTGAATCTGAGCCCGATGTGCAACTTGAGCCTTGGATCTCACCGCCTCCTCGGCCAATCGTGTTTTTTCTATCGCCTCGGCAGCCGCCTGCTCGGAGGGCGGTGGATCGGTCGCGAGACTGTTTTTGATCTCCTCGCTCTCACGAGTCAGCCCGTCGATCTCTCTCTTGGCGGACTCCACTTGCTCCGTAAGGCGCTCTAATCTTGGGCCGCCCTCATCGAGAATCGCCTGTGCTTCTTCAATGAGCTTCTGGACCGCGGGGGTCTCTCTCTTTGCACTCTGAGAATATTCCGAAAGACTCTGCCTTGCACGGTCGAGCTGATCCTTGAGCCGCAGGTGTTCACCGGCGACCGGCCTCCACTCCTCGGCCAGGCGGGCAATCTCATCTTCAATATACTGGATTCGCCCCTTCCTCTGCTTGCCTTGCTCCAAGGCCTCCTTCAGGGGGTCAGACACACGCTGCAACTGAGCGAGTTCGTCCGCGGCTTCTTTCGTCGCCTCGCGTGCCGCTTCATAGTCCACTCTTTGGCGTTGGTGATCTTGGATTTTGCTTGTCAGTTCATTGATCGTTCGCTCCGCCCGATCCACCTCGCGCCGGAAAAAATCTTGCACATCGCCAAGCTGCTTTCTGATCCTTGCGGAGAGCCCATCGACCGCATCGTCCCCGACCGTGCGTGAAACCCTCTTGCGAACATTCTCTGCACCCGTTGATGCAAACTCAGAGCCGCTTCGCGCGAGATAACCCGCAGCATCGAGGAACCATCCAAAGAACAACTCGACGCAAAATCCAATCCAGTTGGTCAGGAACATTTCATACGAATACTTGTGCAGCGTGAGCGATCTCTCGAAGGCATCCGCCGTGTTGATTGTGCTCGAATATGTTTCCGCAGCGCGAGCGGCGCATTGCGGCCACTCTTTGATCTCTTCTCCGAGTGTATCAGCGGGTGCTTCTGCGGCACGATCGACGAGCCCTTGAATAAAATCTGCAACTGCCGCGGGTCCCGTCAATGGTCCATACCGCCCAACAAGCCGGTTGGAGTCTTGCATAACATCGCCCAGCGCAGCCCCAATCGCACCCCCGCTCAGATCCTTGCTCCCAGTCCCCGAATCAATCGCTACGAGGAATGACTTTGGCTCGCCGATCACTCCTTCTCGTGTTGGCGCTGACTGGGACACCAAGCTTGGGCCTTGCGGAGATCGAAGAACGAACTCGTATGCTTGATGCTCTTCGCTCCATGCGAGCGGGTCATCCGTATCCGATTCAACAACAAAGATCTTCGCATCACGAATGACCTTCTCGCTCTCATACCGTTTGCCCTCCACCTCGATAACCGCCCTCGGCTTGAGCAGGAATGTCCCGCCAAGGGCCAACTCTGGCGGGTAAGACAATGCGGCTCCGCTGATGGGCTCTTCGCTTAGCGATGGTTTCTCGATTCGGAGTGTCACACGCGGAGCCGCGACGAGCGTGATTTTCCCGATCTCAATCTCATTTTGATCAGCAGATTCACTGACGCGTGTCACCTGCAGAGAAACGCCAGGTGCCTCCCCCCCACGCATTGACCCGCTTGCACGAGTTCGATACTGCATCGATACGAGTCCTGCATCATCCGTCGTCCCTCCATCGACCATAAGTTCACCTTGAAGCGTCGGCTGCTCTCCTTCAGAGATACGACACCGCACCCGTAGATTGGCTGCTGGTGTTGCGTTCGGTGTACTGATCTTGAGTGTAAACGGGATCTCCGTTGGCCCCTCCTGAAGATCGAGCAAGCCCTCTTCGGGGTTATCCACCACCACCTGATATCCATCTTCGATCTTCACGGTGAGTTGCTGTTTAATCAATATCTCGGGCTGTTCCGCTGTGGCATCGTCGGGAGACTCGATCCATGCCTTCACCTGCACTTCAATGGGATCCTTGATCACTTCAAAGAACCGCGGTGCCATGACAAAGTTCTGCTCGAGTTCGATCCACCCTTCGATAGATCCATCCTCGAGCAGGCTGAAATCGACAGCTGAAAAAACATCTGGAATCTCGGATTCAACTTCCGCCCGGTTCAACTTCGCGGGCTCTTCGCGGGTTCCTTCTTTCCCCTTCCATCCGCGCAGCGTGATTCTTTGCGGCGCGTATCCGCCGTCATCCTGTATGCGGAATTGCATTGGTGCCCGGTCTGGATTACTCTGTGTCATAGACGATCTCAAGGTGGTAGTCAGACGATTCTACAGTCAGATTCACAACACCAGAAAAAACCGCCCGCCCGAGCGTCAGTCGAACAGTCAGAATCGCGCCGGATTCAAGAAGCACGCTCTCTGGCGTAGGTGGCTTAGCCTTCACATCAATCATTGCTGTGCTCCCGCTCGTCATCCGTTGACCGAGTTGGACCCAATCAACTGCTGGTCCGCCGGCGGTAAAGGTAATCGAACCCGCCATCTGGCTTGTGTCAATTTCTGGCTTGTCACAGAACACGGTTGCGGAAACTCCGAGCTCATCTCGGTCATCGGCCAAGATATTGGTCCGCCCGCCATCGGTCTGAATATCGAGCGTGAAGTTTGGTGGCTCCTCTTCTTCCTGTTCATTTCCTTGGTTGTCATTTCGGCCTATAGGCGATTGGGCAGGAGGACTTTGGCTCTGAGCTGGATTTGACACTCCTGGTCCCGTTTCCCTACCGGTTCTGCCCGAGCTTGGAGCGGTCGGTGGGCGCGACACCGAAGAAACGGCTCCGTTCACAATAACCGTCACCACTCCCACTCCAGCGCTCAACCCGGCGCCCGCGGCTGCAGAACTCCCGATCAACACGGTGAGATTTGGCACAATCGCGGCACCTCGTGCCAGCTCAATAATCCCCCCATCGTCACCCATCGCATCAGGCGCAAGAACAGCAACAATCGCGCACATGAAAAACATCATCATTGGCTTGGCCGGCGATTGAAAGACTTTTAAAAGTTGCCCAGACAACAGGGATCGGATGAGCCCGATCACGACTCCAGCCAGAAACCCGTGAAACGCAAGCGAAATGCTCCCTCCTATGGCGCTGCTCGGAGTGGGTACACCAAGGATCGCGTGCAATGGAGCAACACCATTGAGCGTTTCCTTCCATCCGTCCGCGAGCCCGATGCCGAGAAGTGAAACACCGGAAAAAGCGAAGAAACGACGGAAGGAAAACAGCTTGGCTTTCGTACGCTTTGCTTGGCGATAGACCGCTCTCAGATGGGGCTGGTGAGGATGAGCAGGCTGGGCGGCAACCGCGCCTCCGAGTTGAGACCCGCAAGCCGTGCAGAATCCAGCGCCCGCCTGAGTGCTTGCGCCGCAGTGAGTGCAGAACTGTGGTCCCGTATTCATCCATCTACTATAGTGGAATTGCCCCCTGGATGCACACCTATACTTCTTTCATGAAGCCTTCTCGCAGTGCGATCCGCAAGACACTCTTTCTCTTGAGCTGTTTCGTCAGCATTACCATGCTGCTGAGTCATCTCTCTGATGGCCCGAGGATGCTGACTTGGATGGTATTCGTCGTTCCGCTTGCGAGCTGTGTGATGATTTTCTGCTGGATTTGGGCACGATTGGAGAAAGATGCCGAGTTGCTCTTGCGCCTGAAAGCAGGGCTCGTCGGCGGGCTTCTCGGCACAATCGGATACGACATGTTCCGGATCCCATTTGATATCGCGGGGACCAACACACTCTCGCCGATACGCGTGTACGGCTTGTGGGCAACGGGCTCATCGAGTTCAACACTCTTTACTGATTTGGTGGGATTCGCGTACCACCTCTCTAACGGCATCACCTTCGGATGGATCTTTGCTCTGGTCGTTTTTCGTCGCCATTGGGCTTGGGCCATTGTGTGGGGTTTGATGCTCGAAACACTCGCCGTACTCTCTCCATTCGGCGAGGTATTCGCGATTCGCAAAGCATCTTATGGGCTACTGCTCGCGTACACGGGGCATATCTGGTACGGAATCCCCCTTGGAATCCTCTGCCAAAGACCAGAAAGGCTACGAACTTGGCGCCCGTTCGGTGCTCGTGCGTGGCTGGTTGGCTGGGTCGGGAACGCGCTGGTATGCCTTTGGTTTGTGCTCTTCCAGTATGCTGGGATTCAACGATCGCAACCGAATCACGCCATCATCGGTCCAACCTCGATCAGACCAACATGGAGTGATCTGGCGATCACCGACTCGCTCACGCTTTCGAATCCGAATGGCTTTGAAATCAAAGTGCTTGTGCGGGCACCAATGCCGGGGGGACACACAATCATCCCGCTCTCACTCGACACGGGCAAACAGCATGTGCTCCAGTTTGAGTCGCCTGGTATCTATCAGATCCAAGCCCCCGACCACCCGTGGCGGAGTGTTTTTATCGCGGTTCATGCGAATGGCCGGTACCGAGACCGTTAGCCAGAGCGGGCACGCACCCATGCCCGTGTTGGCGGCACCAGCAAGAACACAAACAAGATGATCGTCGGGAGTGCCGCAACGATCCCGAACACACACGCCAGAATCCCACAAACCCAAGCGAACCTGCTGCCCGACATGATACCGATCGCACAAATCAGCGAGAACAAGGCTCCCAACACCAACAAACCGGCCATGACGCCGAGCATGATCCTGGTCCCGTCGTCACCAGTATTCACAATCCAGAGCGCAAACTCGAGCGCGATCACGAGCGAACCGAGTATATGGAGAATCGCGGCAATCAGCGTAACCACCACCGTCCATGATCGGGTCGCACCGATCGCCGGTTGCACATGCCGAACGGGCGCCGGAGATTGATGGCGTGGCATTGGCTGCGGCGCAGTCCGCGGAGGCGGCGACGCGTGAACAGCGCCACGCGAAACCTGCTGCCCCTCAACCCGATGACCACAAGAGCCACAAAAGGTATCGGCAGGCGAGAGTGCCTGCCCGCACGCAGCACACCCCGATGGGGCGGAAAGAGCGCCACCACACGATGAACAAAACCGCCCGGATCCTGAAGCCCCACATGTACTACATCTCATCGCTGTACCCCTTTAGAACACGCATTGTATTCAATTACGATCCGCTGCCAAGCTGAGTTGCGATATGTATCCAAAGCTATGGCAAGCAATCATTCTTGAGCCGTTTCGATTTTAGCAGAAATCCCGCCTCCGGGATTGAACGCGCTCACGATTCACACATCTTCGCCAGCGAATGTTTTATCTCTTTTCCAAACAAGCGGCTCGCAGCGATCAATCGCTCCTTGTCAACAGTACTCCGCTGCAGCGGGCAATCTGATGGTGGGCAAATTGTCGCTATATGGACACCATCTGGAAGTCTCTTCCTGGCAAACGCGAGATCTCTTGCTGCTCTGTCGAGCTCAGGGTAGCGGCGGAACATGCCGCGAAGGCACTTTGCTCCTCGGGCAAAGTACCAATCAAACAGCATAGACATCAACGGGTGCGTGGCATCTCTTTGGTAAGATGCTCCTCTGCTGAGCAGAACCAGGATGTGCGTGCAACCTGCATCGATGGCATCGGCTATTGGAAATGGATTGAGCAGTCCACCATCGAAGAGTCTCGCCCCATCTACCTCGACTGCTTTGTTGTAGAGGACCGGGATGGCCATCGCTCCCTTTAATGCCGCCAACGGGTTAACAGTTGGCTCTTTCACATTGATCAGTGTTCTCTCTCCCGAATCAAAGTCAGTCGCTGCAACATGAAACTCTGGTCTGGAATCGAGCATGGAGGTCACATCAAGCGGCTTGGAATGCTGAATCACTTCACGGAACACCCAATCCAAATCCATGATTCTCCAGAATCGGAAACGATTGATAAACTGGCGCTTGGTCAGATCGTCAAAGTAGATCGTGATGCCCATCTGATGCTGCCCGCTCAGGAAATATGCCGCGTTCATAACCCCAGCAGAGGTAGCGTACACCGAGTCGAACACATCAACACAATCAAGCTCAGCTAACTCCACCACCGCACCAGCAGACCCCGCTGCTCGCATCCCACCGCCCTCGACAACAAGCCCGAGTTTGAATCCATCGTCCGACGGAACTCCATCGCTTTGCAGAGTCCGCCTGTGGGCAATCAAACGAAACACCTCTTCGGGCAGGTGACCGTGAACTGAACCAGTTTGTTGGTCTCGCGAGTGCGGATTCATCGGGCTTTGCTCCGCGGCTTGATGACCATGCCGTGCCTGATGATGATCGTGACAACGCCTAAGCCAACGACCGCACCAAGGGTCCCGATCACTTGTGTGGACGCATCACCAATAATTCCGTACAACGGCGAGTTGTTCCGCCCCTTTGCACCGAGCCCAGGGCGAACCAGGTTGTACACAATCAGACCGCCGATGAGTTGTGTAATCAACACAGGCCAAAGATGACGGAGCGTGAGTGTGAAAATTTGCTTCGCACTCAATGCGATCTGCCTGAGTCCAACGAATGCGGATTGTTGATCTAGGAATCGCTCCCAAGCGGGGCTCGAACGAGCACTATTTGTGGTTGCCGCGATTCCAATCCCGAGAAAAGTGCCAAGGATGAGGTGTGCCCAACCCATTCTTGTATGTAAGAATAAATCGGCGTAGAACTCGGTTTCTAGGCGGCTTGGCACAAAGACTTCAAGCTTTGTGGATCCGCCTTCGATTTCTGTCTCGATTACTCTGGAACCTATCCACCCCATGCGTTCCAAAGAAGGAAGTTCATATGTATTGGTGAGGACCAGCACGACCACTATGCTGCTGAGAATACCCGCAACGCCCCCAGCGATGATCGAGCCGAATGGGCGCAGCACTCCTGTACGATGCCGGGCTTGGAAGAACACAAGCCTATGGATCGCTACACCTGCCGAGATCCCACCGCCCCAGATAGTCCCCGCGATGAGCCCATGAAAAACCCCCATGAAAGCCCCTGGGCTTGCTTGAACCAGTCCCCAGTTGTAGTTGCCGGGTATCCATTTGTAGCAAGCCGCGAATCCGCCCGCAAAAACCGCGGTGACCAAGAGAATTGTGGGGAGAATCGCCACCGCTTCGCGCATCCGAATTCCCCATGCCATGATTCGGATGTTCCATCTCCCATGCCCGCGGAGGGCATCGAATGCAGTATTGAACTTCGACTCAGCCAACTCATCAGCTAACGCGAGCAGCATCGCAACAGCACGGGAGAGTTGTTGGTTTGATGGATCGTTCCGGCTTCGGCGGAAGAGTTCATCGAAGAGTTGCTCATCATCAATTTTCAACAGGGCGAGAGCCGCCTCGAAACGGACCGGCTGCGAGACATCATTGACGAGCAGCTCCAGAAGTTTGGGAACCACATCCGGATCTTGACAGTCCCTGAGCATCCAGATGACATGCTTTCTGATCTCAGGTTGGTCCGCATCAATCGCATCAAGTAGAACAACTTCGTAAAGATCAGGGGCGTCTTCGAAAACACGCTGTGACCATCGTGCAAGTTCTTTGCCGGACTTGATGCTTGCTCGCAAGAGGATCTCACACTCATCTTTGAGCAGATAGCCTGGAGCATCGAGATAAACTTCGCATTGTGTGAGCAGTTCGTCTGCTTCTTCGAACCATCCTGTGAGGGACCCGTTTCTGCTGAGCAACACTCCGTCAAGTCGTTTCTTGAGTAACTCGGCAGCATAGAGCAAGTTCTCCGCCCGTGGGTCGCTCTGATTCGCGACGATCGGCGCAAGAAGATCATGTGAGAGCTCATAATACCGAACCGAGCCCGCAGTATCGAGCCTTAGAAGGTACCGATCGGCGAGTTGCTGAACCACCCAACTCGGAAGCCTTCCGACATAGCCTCCCTCTTCGTGGATTTGCCTCCGTGTATGCTCTCTGGTGACGAATCCTCGGCACCCGAGCCTGATGAGCTCTTCTGGGTAGGCTTTTACAGTATCTGCGGGTTGAGGCTGCCCAATATCATCACCCACGCGTGGCTCGGTGTTTCCACGGTTTCCTGCAACCGCCGCAACAGTCTTTGCATAGAACTGATTAAGAGCGCTGCGGACGAACATATCAAAGTTCAACTGTCCTGATTGCTCTGCCGCGTTGTCAAGATCTTGGTGATCAATTACGACCTGCCCCGGTCGAAGAGTTTCCCAAAGATGTTGACACACAATTTGCAAATGAACAAGCTCAATGTACTCGCCAGCCTTTGTTTCAACATCCCCATTCTCTGTCAAAACATGAATGGTGTTCAGCTCATCGATGATCCGCTTTGCTACCCCTTTCGCAAATCTCGCTTGGGGTGCAGCAATGTCTGAGATCACCCTTTCCAATGTTTGGTTGCCCAGCCGCCGGAGCTCGAATCGAGAGGATCTCAACTCCTTCGGAACCGACTCCATGAGGTGATTGAGATCAACGACATACTCCTGGCGCATCGCAATCAGGATGGTAAGATCGGGATCTTCTCGTTGAGCTTGCTCAAGCTGGGTGCCAAAATCCACACGATGCTCATGCCGGTGCCGGTATTGCGTGAATATCTCTTCGAACTGATCCAGGATCAGTAGCCTTCGCGTATTCGATTGCCTCGGATACCTCCTCAGGCATTCGGCGATTGATCGCCCAGCAGTCAATCCACTGCGGACCTCTTCAATCCCCTCGGTTGCCTCTGATACCCCACGCATCGCGGAGAATGTAAACACATTCGACACCGAGCTAAAAGGGAAGCGGAGATTGGGATCGGGCGGATGTCCAACGCGTGCACCGGATATCACTTGCCAACCCTCACCCTTGATCGCCGGCTCGAGCCCCGCGGCGAGCAAGGAACTCTTCCCCGCACCCGACGGAGCAACAACTGTAATGATTCGCTCATCCTTGAGCCTCCGGATGAGCTCGGCGAGTTCGAGTTCGCGGCCGAAGAACTTGTCACGATACTCGCTGGTGTACTGCTGAGGGCCCACAAAGAGTTTCAGACTCCGGTCAATCCCAACAGGAGTGATCGCCCGCTGTATTTGCCGAGCTGCTGGAACACGCAACTCCCGAGCGACCTGGGGCCCCAACTGCTTTGCAACCTCTGAAGCCAGCGATGCCAAAGCATCACTCAAAGAATCGCGATTGGTCAAGATGTGCTGCGATTCTACAGTACGAAGACCCCACCCACTCGGGAGGACAACATCGTCGAACAATACCGGAACAACCTTCTTGCGGGCGCTGATCGCGATTGAAAGTTCATGCCCAACCCACGGAGACTCAACAGCGTCTTGCGTTACCAACGCAATGACTACGGATGCCTGATGGAGAGCGTTCTCAATACGATCGGGAAATGCTTCTCCATGATTGATAAGATGGGGCGCCAGCCAGAACCGAATGTTTCTCTTATGAAGCTCAGCAGCAATGCATTGAGCCAGTTCGTCGTCACATGAAGAGTAGGAAACAAAGACATCTTCTCCCGCATTCACCGTAATCTGCGACGCGCATAGTGAACATCTGACCACCGACCCTACCTGAGGAACTGGTACCCGCGCAACCACTCCGCATGTCGGGCAATAGACAGGCTGGATAAAGTTGACTGACCCCATGTTCATTGGCCCCTAAGCTGTCGCGTTGAATAGTATATCAACTGAGGAGATTTGACACAACAAACATACCTAAATCATTTCTGCCGAATCACTTAGCCGCAGAACAAAAATGCGCATGATGCCAATCTTGAACATATAGCAACTTTTAAAATCGGATTCAGCAACGAGTGGCATGTAAAATCCTTGATGCGTTTTTGCGTGGATTCCGAGATCTTCTGTACACCAGTGCTCCGGCGGTCAGCAGGAGCAACGACAGGCAATCCATGAAATCACGCCTCGAACGAAAATCCGATTGGGTATTGAAGCGCACCACTTCTATTCAGTGTGCTCTTCGAACGGAATCAACCCAATCCCGCATCATGCTCAATCCGTTACCACTCGCCTGTCATACGAGTTCAAATGACGACCAAGGGAAACTGATGGACGCGTCGGCAATACACTCTATTCCTTTCGAGAGTGTGGTGTACACCGCGGCCCCTCGCTCACGCACCACCACCGCCAAGATCCGGTTTTTGATACCATGCAGATCCGTCGTCTGGAGAAATGGTAATGACAGGCTTCCCTTTTGAACGAGCCAATCGAACAGCCGCTGCCGTTTCGCACATTTCCCGCGAAGGCTCCCCGTCCCATACCGCAATGAGCACATCGCACGCAGTCACGATCTGTTCTCCCAACAGGTTGCATTGCTGATCCTGCTCGACCGTTGGTTTCTTCCGCTCCACAGACCGGGCTTCCTTGATCATTTTCTCGATCTTATCCGACTGTTGGGTATGCATGGGCAACTCTAAATCATACGGCAGACCTTGCTCCACAAGGATATCTATGACCATCAGATCAACATCATTTGCAATCGATCCAATCGCTGATATCTCAGCAGCGACACCGATCTTCGCTCGCTGGGATTTCCCCAATGTCCCGATTAAAGCACCCAACGCATCCCTGCCATTTTCCTTGTCCTCCAACTTGTGCGGTCCGGTCCATCCGATCACCAAACTCTGCTTGCGATGGTCCTGCATGAAGCTCAACGCAGCATGTCCTGCGCCCCACTTGAGCCTTGCCTCGCGTTGACTGAGCACGAATCGATTTGAATCCGAGCAAACAAGAAGGGCTTCGCTGATCTGATCTTGATCCGTTTTACGCTCCGCTTCTGGAAGCTTGCTCCAATCGAGCATGGACGCACGGAGCCGAAGTTCGTTTGATCCAGGACCAAATCGCCAACCGTCCATCAAACGCTCCGCCATCCAACGGTTATGCTCCATCTTCGCCAGCGTTGTTGATAAAGAATGATCCGGTCCGCCTCCATTTTGTTGGGAAACCTCGACCACAATGGGTGTCGGAGTGAAACCCTCTCGAACTGAACTGACACAGAGTCCAAGCACCGCGAGTTTCGCATGCACATGGCGTGCTGCAGCAAGATTCGATGCGATCTCCCACCCATCGAGATCATCTGATTCACTCTGCTCTTGAGCCATTCGATCGTTGTATCGTCGTGCAAATGCTTCTGCGAGCTTTCGATCAAGACTTCCCGCCAATGCTTCCAGTGTGCACACCGTGGAAACTGCTCCGAACATGGTCAGCCCCAGGCGCTCCGTTGCGTACGCGATCGGGGGGCGGGTTGGGATATAGGAGAAGATATGCACTGGGTGAGCGGGTTCGCCGGGGGCATCGTTGGCGTTGAACCTTGAATCGAGTTCTGTACGCAGAGCAAAGGCCGCCGAGTCATCCTCATTTGAATCGGCGCATAAGAAAACCGTTGGAAGCACACCATTGGTCTTTGCTACCGCCATGATCTGATCCATGAATACTCGACTTCGCGGGGCGGCTCCATCACGAACAAAGCCGCCGTTACATACGAAGGACACACCTGATCCCGATTCCTCATACGACCACTCGTCTCGATCGGGATTGGGATTCCAGGGATCATGACCGCACTGCTCACCAAAGATTGCCGGGTGCCGCCCGCAGAAATCCGAGATTTGATCCTGTTCGTTCGCCGAATACACAACGGTGATCCGAGTCCGCTTCAGATTCTCAAAGTGTGCGGATTCTGCTATTCTGCGTGTAAGCAGCTGTCCCATTTTGCCAAAGCCCACGATGATACAGTGGAACACCTGCCGATCCTCGACCGGCCTCAGATCCGTCAAACATTGCTCTACAGCATCACGGGCGGCGAGGTCAAGCACATTAAAAGTTTGAAGATGAACCCACTTCCTTTCTCCTTTAACTCTGAGTACACGCGCCAAAACACGCTCCAACCCAGTGTCCCGCAGATGAACATACCACGATACATGAGACTGCACCTGCCTCTCCCGCCTGAGCTCAGATATAGCTGCCACGGCATCCGTGTTCCGTTGATCGGATGCCATCGTAAAAAACACACAACTTGCCCTATGAGCCCCCGCTCGCTTCAGGATTGCACGATCTAGCCCGTTTCCCACGATCACGCTCGCGCCACGAGTCTTCGCTGTCCCGATCTGTTCGTTCCCACCATCAAGCTCGATGACAACGATGTGTTTTTTGCGAACTCCAGCGAACTCGGCGGGAAGTAGATTGTTCATCTCCACTATCTCTCGAAACAGCGTTGCACCCGTGTCGCCGAACCCGATGATGACCACACGCTTTCGTGCCAGCAAGAGCGCCAAACTCTGTATTGAATCCTCAAACAATCGCCGAATCACCTCGGCACCGATCAGCACTACTGATGCGATGGCAAAGAGTCTCGATATCTGCACAGCCCAATGATCTGCCCCTTCTTGGGGCGCATTCAGATAGAGATGCTGCACTGATAAATACATCGCATCAATGTATCCCTCAGCGGTTCCATTCGCGGACCATCCATAGAGCCCCATCATGAACGCCAGCAAGCCATAGAACAGCAACACTGGTCCATTACCCGCCCTTGCTCGGTGACGCAACCAAGGCAAGCAACCCCCAAAGAGCATCCAGAGCAGCGATAGCAATACAACCACTGCGAGGGCGTTCAGAAGTACTTGCTCAATCGCCTGAGGCATAAGAGTCTCCTTCGATCTAAGGTTCAAAGCAGAAGACGAGATGAAGCATATCAACTCCGTCTTCGCATCAGAGCATTTCAGATTGGAAACCCATTATTTTTGCTCCAAAAATGAACCGATTTCACTCTTGTTCCGAACATGTTTCCACGAGCTTCCCCCAATAATGAGCCCATTCTGTATGTGACCGATTGCATAGAATGGGCGCATTATTGATGCATTGCGCCCCCACTCTGTTGGAATCCAACAGAACACTGGTAGACAAGATCTCTGGTGAATGGCATTCTGCACTGCCTTCAATACGCGAAACAATGCGACCATGCCGATCTCAAATCGGATCCTCATCGGAGCATGAATCAACTGCTGGATCGTGGTCGAGTTTCTGACGCTCAAGCCATCCGCACACCAAACAACTCAGAGAGAATATTCTCAATACCTGGAATACTTTCACGACAATCGCCGTTAAAATGCCAGTGTCATCAATCACACGCCCAACTGGATATCTTCATGACTATTCGTACTCGGAATGCCGCTCGTAATCTGCTCTCGCTTGCATTATCTGCGGGATTCGTGAACACCACCATTGCTCAGGACCAGGCGACCTATCAGTTCGAGTTCATTGCTGAGTGGAGTGAAGTGACTCATCCCGTTGGGTTTCCCAACAATCCACACTTCTCCCCCATCGTCGGTGCAACCCACAACGATCAGCTGAGCCTCTGGTCTCCCAATGCGATCGCGACAAATGGAATCGAAATCATGGCTGAAACAGGAGGCACCAACGCGCTCCGCTCAGAAGTTCTTGCACACATCAGCAACGAAACCGCCGACCAGTTCCTCTTGTTCGGATCGATCCCGCTCTCGCCAGGCTCGGCATCGGGGACAATTGAAGTGGATGGAGACTACCCACTGCTTTCACTTGTCACGATGATCGCACCGAGCCCAGACTGGTTCGTAGGAATTTACGATCTCGACCTCCGGCAAGACGGCATATGGATCCAAGAAGTTACCATCGACCTCGATGCATATGATTCTGGGACTGATGCCGGCACAAACTACACCTCATCAAACTCAAACATCGCTCCCCACATCCCAATCGTTAATCTCTCCAATCAGTTCCCATTCGCCGGAGCCCCAAGAATCGGGACACTCCGCATCACACGCACTTCATGCGTGGCAGACCTCGCGCCGCCTTACGAGGGGATCCTCAATCTGGAGGACATCTTTGCGTTCCTCACTTTGCTGAATGACCAGGACCCGGGTGCCGATATCGCGGCGCCGTTTGATGTGTTCAATCTTCAGGACCTCTTCGCATACTTGGATTTGTTTCATGCCGGGTGTGAGGAACCTGTGGAATGAGAAGATGAGATCCGGTGTATCGACGAATCATGAAACACCACCTGTGTTCATCGAACACGGCCTCTTGAATCGTTGCTGTTCTCACACAATCGAGTTCGCTGATCTTTTCTGGTTCAATTGAAGACCGGTTAGAGTTTCTGAACCCCTGGCAAACCGATTTCTTTTCAAATCCAACCGCGATCAGTCATCGTTCTCGTAGAATAGTTTTTGCCCATTAAACGATGGTGGCGGGTATCAGTCGTAACGCCCGACCTCACCTCGATTCAGAAACGACTGGAGAGCTTCGTGATCTGGCACAATCTCTACCGCCCGCACGCATCTCTTGGTATGCTGACACCATGCGAGGCTGAGCTCGGATTGCGTCGACCGGAACCAATACGCTATACCGAAGGAGGCGAACTCGAACCCAAGATCACGATCAGACGACATCATGTCGGTGACGATCCGCGATTACTGTATCCGGTGATCAAGGTGAAGCCGGAAAATTGATCTGTAGCATAAAACTCGCCGTACGGGTGGATGCCGCAAACACTGGTCTACCGCTGTGTCGCAATCTGCTCGCCCAACGCTCAGGCAGCCGTTTTCCGGTCGATCAGTTTCCGCCCTTTATGTTGTATGCTTTGAAGTAGCTGTTGCGGGATTCCCAATCGCCGATCATGAGCATCTCACGCCCCTCCACAAGGATTGTGTCTGGGCGTGGATTGGGCTCGAGCGAGTCGTCTTTGTGATAGCCGATGATCGTGCATCCGGTCTTTTCACGGATACCGCACTCGGCGATGGTGTTGCCGGCGACTTCCCCGGGGACATTCACGCGGAAGACGTCAAGCCCCTGCGTGACGGTAACCACCCGACTTTTCTGAAGCAGATTAAAGATGCTCGATGCGCCAATCGACGCGTACGATTGAACGAAGTCCGCGCCAGCTTTGTGCAGCGCTTTCACATGCTTGTCGAGGGTGCATCGTGCGATGATCTCGACATCGGGATTTGATTGCCGGCACAGCAGGGTCAGATAAAGGTTGGTGTCATCGTCATTGGTGGTGATGATGACGGTGGGCGTCATAGCGATCCCTGCCTGTTCGAGGATTGCCGGGTCTGCGGCATTGCCGACAATCGTGATTTCGGAGTTTATGACCCGCCGGGCATTTTGTTCGATGACGCGATAGCTCACGCCGCGCGCCTCAAGCGCCTCGGCGGTAGCTTGCCCGATGCGTCCGGATCCGATGAGTATAACGGGTTCGCCAGAGACCGCGTAGATTGCGAAGTGTTCGTCATAGTTGAAGAGCTGCTGCTCCGATCCAACGATCATGAGGACGGTGTTGGGATTCACAACACTATCGGGTCGTGCTGGCTTGAACTGACCTCTTTCCCACAGCCCCGCTACGCTGACTCCCAGATCACCTAATCGGTTTTCCCGAAGGGTCTTGCCGACGAGGGGGGTTTTGGAAGCGTTTGCCTCAGCGAGCTGCAGAGTGCCGAAGGTCGCGACGGTATGCGTGATCGCGTCACCGCCCGAGCTGCAACGCGCGAGCGCATGACCCATGATCTCGGGGAGTCGGATCGTGTTGCTCGCGCCCGCCATTTCATGGATTTTGGTTGAAATAGGGTCTTCGACGGTTGTCACCACAGGCGTGATATCAGTCACTCCACGAGCCGTGATGCACACGGTGGTATCTGCGGCATCGCTGAGTGTGGAGACGAGCATCGATGCCTGATTCAGTCGGGCAGCTATGTATGTTTCTGGGTCATCGAGATCGCCACGCATGACCCGGTAGTTCTGATCATGCAATCGGCGTGCTTCATCGATCCCCTCTACGATCAACACATATCTATGCCCGAACTGCTCGAGCTTCTTGATGAGCGCTTCGGTCACTGGGTCGAGCTGGGTGAGTAGAACATGATCTCGCTCGTTTTCAGGGAGGCTCTGTGGCGTGCTCGCCTGGGCTTGCGACTCGACCCACGGTGCGTAGAAAAACTGGATGAATGTAAACGGGAGCAGCACGAGCAGGAAAAGAGTGCCCGAGAGTATGACCACGATGGTGAAGACCTTGCCGAGATCGCTCTCGAAGGTCTGATCACCGAATCCCGTTGTGGACATCGTCACGAGGGTCCAGTACAAACCGGTCAGCCAGGTATGCTCCTTGTCCTCGTAATCCATGATGAGGTGGAATATGAATGTGTAGGCCACGATCATCACCACGAGCGCCACAATAAACTTAGCCAATGCCTTGAGGTTCCGGCGTGAGCTGCGTTGGCGGGTAAGGATGATGATCTGAGCGGCGATCGATTTCATATTGATCCATTCAGAAGTGAGTGAACGCGATTATCTTGATTCTAACACATCAGTTTGAAACTGGAGTGGATATGCGCGAGGAACAGTTCGGGTGAATAGAATCAATATAGGCGGGTACTGGCGTACATCGATCTTCGAACGGACGGCGAGGGCCGCAACATTTCCGAGTTCTGGCACACCATCATGGAGATCCTCATCCTGCTCGGGGGGGCGCTTGTACTGGGCGTGCTCTGTGAACGACTGAAACAGAGCGCAATACTCGGATACCTCGCAGCCGGAACACTCATCGGACCCAACTCGATTGGTTTGGTATCCGACGGAGAGCATGTCCAGCACCTTGCAGAGCTCGGCGTAGCACTCCTACTCTTTGCAATCGGGCTTGAGTTCTCTTGGCCTCGCCTCAAGCGTCTCGGTGTTGCAGCGCTGGGCGGCGGGGCTGCTCAGATCCTCGTCACAATGGGCGTCGGATTCATCGGCGCAAAAGCGTTCGGATTGGGGACCGCTGCATCCGTTTCCATCGGCGCGATCGTCTCGTTGAGCTCGACGGCCTGTGTTCTGCGATTACTCATCGCTCGCGCAGAGATCGAGAGTGTCCACGGGCGCTATGCGTTGGGGATCCTGCTCATGCAGGACATCGCGGTGGTGCCACTGTTCTTGATCGTTACGGTGCTCGGAGGCGAGGGTTCCATGAGCGAGGTGGGCATCGGGATGCTCAAAGCACTCGCACTCTCGGGCGTGCTTGTCGTAGTATTGCTTCTCCTGCTCAACAAGATCGCACCGCTCGTGCTCGGCATGGACGCGCTTCGTCAGAACCGGGACCTCCCGATCTTGCTCGCGTTCGTCGTGGGGATCGGTGCCGCGTGGGGATCACACGAGCTCGGGCTGTCCCCCGCACTGGGCGCATTCGTCGCTGGGATGATCCTCGCGGAGTCACCTTTCGCAACACAGATCCGTGCGGATGTCTCATCGATCAAAACCCTGCTCGTCACCTTGTTCTTCGCAACGATCGGAATGCTCGGTGACCCTGCTTGGTTCGTCGAGCACTTTGGCTCGGTCATCGCGTTGCTCGCAGCAATTGTCGTGGGCAAGGCGCTCGTGATCTGGGGTGTGCTCAAAGCATTCGGCGTTCCGAGTCGGACATCGCTTGCGTCGGGCATCTGTCTGGCGCAAGTGGGCGAGTTCTCCTTCGTACTCGCCGCGGCGGCCGCGACGGGTGGGCTGATCTCCGATGATGAGTTCACCCTGATCGTCTCTGCAACGATCTTATCAATGTTCGTTACGCCCTATCTCGTGATGCTCGCGCCGCGCGCATCGAATCGGATTCATCGGATGCTGGGCCTTGGAAAATCGCCTAGGACCTCTTTGGATATGGGTGAATCGGCCGATCATCGTCAGCGTCTCGTAATCATCGGGTTCGGCCCCGCGGGCATGGCGATCGGCACGGCAGCGATCAAACTGCCCATCCGGGTGGATGTTGTGGACATGAGCCCATCAACGATCAGGGCAGCACGCACGATGGGATTTCATGCGCACACGGCGGACGCGTCGCACGCGGATGTGCTCGAGCACCTGGGGATGCATCATGCCGACATCGCCATCGTGACGATCCCCGACCCGCTCGCGGCGATTGCGGTGATCAAGCAGATCCGCAACAGCACGCCCGTTGTTCATGTAATCGCTCGCGGGCGTTACCACCGGCATGTCCCAGAGCTCTATGAGGCCGGGGCACACGAAGTGCTCGACGAGGAACAGCTTGTAGGTGCTCGTCTCGCGGCAAAACTGCGGAAGCAGATGCGCTCGCGAATGCTCTAAATCGGGGTGAGCTGAAAGATTTGGCAAACAGTCTCTGGTTCTGAGCCTTGATTATACGAGCTATCGACATTCCCAGCCCGATACGAAACGGTTCAGTAAAATCACTACGAAGCAACAAGATGGAACTGCAAGCGGGCCATACGCTAAGCCCCATGCATACCACACAAGCTTGCTGGTCAACCACTCTGGACTGATCCCGTACTGAGTTCCGTATATACTTCCAATCATGAAAACAAATCTACTGCACATGTTTGTTCTGCTATTGATTGTTAGCCCCAAGATCGCCCGCGCTGTGACTTCACACGATGCCATTTACACGGCTGGCAATCCATCATCGCTTGTGGTGTTCGGATCAGCTGAAGCGACTGCATCTATGCCCGATGGAACAGTGCTCGGCGCACGGGCAGCGGTCGGGAATGGGCGTGTGTCCGCGATCGGGCACGGCGGTTTTTTGACTGAAGACCGAGCGAATACACGCCAGTTCATCGTGGACGAACTCTTGTGGCTTACAGATCATGGAGCACAACACGCATGGGGCATCTCTGACGCTCTTCAAGGAGCATTGAAAGATCGCGATGTAGAACTCACAGTTGTGGGTGGCACATCCGGCGAAGTCGATTTGGACGGAGTCGATCTGATCGTGGGCTCCCCGCAGTCATTCGCGCGTGCGGGGCGACTTGAGCATCTTCTGAAATGGATCGAGGCAGGCGGGTCAATGATGTCTGTGGAAACGGCATGGGGTCAGATCCAACTGGGACACGCATCAGATGTCGATGATCTTGCAGCTAACAGGCTGCTCAGCGAGCATGGGATTATGTACACAGATCGCGCGTTGTCACCAGGTCGCGACGGGTTGTATACGCTGGATGATTCCACAGCAAGGCTGGCCAACGCTGAAAGAGCACTCCGCGCACTGGCAGGTGAGGAACAGGGAGATCGCGTGCTGGCAGCACGAATCGTGCGTGGAGCACTTGCTATTGTGCCGCTCGACAGTTCACTCGTGATTGGGGCGGATCAACTCCGCGATCGCTACAGGAAAAAACTCACCAAAGCTTTCCATTCCATGGCTGAGCAGCCACTGAAACTCGCAGAGAATCCGCTCGCATGCGCATTGCTTGATCTGGACTCACGCCGAGCGTCGCTTCATCCAGAAACCGCACACGCACACCCGAGCGCCGCAGCATTCCCTGGCACTGTTCCAGATAGCGCACCGCGCGTGACTCATCGACTCACATTTTCCGATGCGATCCCCGGCTGGCGATCTACAGGTATGTACGCCGCCCCCGGTGAGTCTTTGAAGATCCGATTCATGTCGCAGCGTACCGAAGGGATATTCATCCAAATCGGATCGTGGCTGGATCCACAGGACTTTGACGATCGGTACCGTATGCCACATGCGGTTTTTCGGGTACCAGTGGTTGACCGGGTAGCCGAGATTGCTTCGCCGATCGGCGGGCCGTTGTACATTGACCTTCCATCCAATATTGCTCAGGAGGGTGAAGTCACGCTGGAGATCATCGGTGCAATCGAGATGCCTCGATTCCGTTTAGGGCACACCAGTCTTCTTGAATGGCAAAATACGATTCGCCATCTCCGTGCTCCATGGGCGGAACTTGAATCCGATGAGTTGGTGTTGACACTGCCCACAGATGCAATCCGCGATGTAGAGCGGCCTGACCTCGTGATGGAGCATTGGAACAGAGTCCACGAGGCGATGCAGAATCTCGAACCGCGATCACCGCGACACTGGCCAGATCGGCAATACCGGTATGTCGCCGAAAAACGGCTCTCGTGGGGCTACATGTATTGCCCAAGTAATGCACCGATTGTCATTCCAATGAGTGAATCGCGACCAATGGTCGAACTCGCGAACTTTGATGCCGAGGGATCCAACAAGCTCTGGGGGCAATATCACGAGATGGGTCACAGCCACCAGAACCCGCTTTGGACATTCGGAGGCACCGGAGAAGTAACGGTCAACATCTTCACGGTGCTGTCACTCAATACTGTGAATGGCTATCCTTTCAACTACGAAGGAATGAGGACAGATCCGGCGCATGCTCTATCCACAATGATCAAGCATCGCGATCAGGGCGCACCGTTCGACAAATGGAAATCCGACCCTTTCCTCGCATTGCAGACTTATGCATTGCTCTGGCATGAGTTTGGATGGGACGCATTCCGAGATACATTCCGTTCATACGATGCAACTCCGAGTGCTGATCATCCAAAGGAAGATCAAGAAAAACGGGACCAGTTCGTGATACGATTCAGCCAAGCGGTAGGACACAACCTCCAGCAGTACTTTGAAGTGTGGGGAGTGCCAATGTCAAACTTTGTCGAACAGGAGTTAAAAGACCTGCCGGCTTGGATGCCAGATGGGATTTAACCTCTGCCAGGGAGAAGATACATTCTTCTTTTCTTGTCGAGTATGCTGAAAGATATGGAAAACAGTCTCTCCTTCTGGATCTTGATTTTTAGAGATATCCTCGCTCCCAGAGATGAATGTCACGCAGTTGTCGAAAATGCTGGCTTTGGGCCGATCGATGACTCAGGTTGCACGATCCATATATGTGATACCTTGTGTGACTCAAAGACTGGGATACTCTGATAAACGGGGGAAAGCCAGTGATAGCATCCACTACCGAGTGGCGATAAGATTCTAAACCACAAGCAAATTCTGTTCTCATTAAGATCAACCACGCTCAAGCTCCGCCTTCGTCGGTAAGTTTTGCCCACTCCGGCATGGAGCCATACTGTCGCGCCAAAGCTTGATACAATATAAACAGCATGCACGATGTATTCATAAGCCATTGCTCTGAGAACAAACAGATCGCCGATGGCATTGCGCATTGGCTGGAGGATGCTGGAATCCGATGCTGGATCTCGCCGCGTGACCTCTATGCCGGCATGAACTACAGCGCTTCAATTATCAAAGCCATTCAAGAGTGTAGGGTTTTGGTGTTGGTGCTCACCGACGCAGCGAACTGCTCGGCACCAGTGGCAGGAGAAGTCGAGCAGGCGGTACGCTGCGGTGTGCCGATCATCCCATTACGAGTCGAGGATATAGAACCAAGCCCTGGAATTATGCTGCACATCGGCAGCGTACATTGGCTGGATGCCCTCACCCCCCCACTTGAAGCCCATTACGATAAGCTGACCCGATCGGTATCGCGGTTCATTGAAGCATTCGACAGTTCAGATTCGAAGCAGGACTTAACACGGAGCGAGAAACAGCCACACCCGGCGCCAATATCAAATACAACTGACGCCCGCGTTTGGTCATCAATACACTGGATGAGCGCGATGGTGATCGGAACTGTTTCGGCAGGCCTACTTCTATTCTTGTTGTTCAGATTTATGACTGGAGGTGGGCTGAACGCCTCCCCCGATGAGGTTGCAGAAACCAATCCAGCTGCCCCCTTCTCGAGCGGCAGAAAGACCTTGCCCACTATCAGCCCAGAGATCACGCCGCCCACAGCACCCTTGGCCCACATTCAGATCGCGATATCGTTGTCGAGTGAAACCTGGATTGTCCGTGGTTTTACCTTGAATGAAAAGGAACGGGATGCCGTATTGAGCCGGGTGCGCCAAGTTGCTCCGGTCGAACTGGAAGATGAACTCGTAGTCGCTCCGGATCGTGTTCGAAACATTGTGCTCGAACATCTAGCGGCGCAAGATATCGATTCCGTCCGAATACTTGTGCGTCGACGCCCGAACTGGGGCGCTGCCTATCTGGATATCCGCACGCCCGAGTCGGCCCGGACTCGTGTTGAACAAACTCTCAATCAACACATACTTGACACCGGTGATTTTAAGATCTCAGTGCTCCCATGATTTGCTCCCGGTCTGAGAATGCAATCACCGAACGAGCATGAGCTTCGCCTGACTTGCATCCATGCTCTGAATATCCAAGTCATAGGGAAGCTGTCCTGCGAGTTCACGGACTACACCGAATAGATCGTTGAATGAGCACCTGTAACGAATGGTCACTGTGGCATGGCCCTGACCCTCAGCGCCCTCATACGCTGTTCGTCCGACGATCTCGAGCGGTACTACACCCTCCTCATCCGGGTCCAGACCCTCCACCGTTTGGAGGAACAGGGCGAGATCGTCAGAGTTGGACATGCTGGTCAGCATAATGTCAAGTTCGTTAGGCGGTGACCAAGACTGCTTCATTTCACATATCAGATCCTTGATAGCTCGGTCCGCGATCGCCTCGGCAATATCAAACTCGGAGCGTCCATCGAGCATCTCTCGTGCCGACGCGACGCCCAGCACACCAGCGTCGGAAATCTGAATAGCTCGGAATGTGTAAGTGACGCTCACAAGACCATTTTTTTCCGGAAGATCCGCTCCTGACCCGAAGATAACCACATCTGCAATGTCTAGCTGCCGAAGAACTTGGACAAGCTCATCCTGCCCATAAACATTGGATTGCTTCTCCATGTGCTTGATAAGGCTGCTGCGTGCGGTCGACGCATCCTTGCGCTCGAAGCTGAGCAGTTCGGGTCCAAGACGCTTGAACAAAGCTGACTCGACGAGGTTGGTCTGGCGTTCAAGTTGAGAAATTCGACGGACGCGCTCATATTCATTGGATTGCCCCGAATCGGTTGCCGAGTCCCTGTTATCGACATCACGCCCAGCGCTATTGACCATAACGATTGTGTTGGCCCGGGTCCGATTGGATTTGCCTCCGTCACCCGAAGAACTCTCTTTCTCCTCGACCGACGGCTCTCGGTTCACCAAGACCGCAATGCTTGGCGAATCTTGCTTCCTATAGAGGGTCTGTAGCTCATCGCGAAACCGCTCGCCCCGATAGGTCGGGTCGAGCAGGAGGTCGATGCATCCTTTGAATGTCGTGACGGGCAAATCTTCATGCTCTTCAACAGGCTCTTCTTTGGCCTTGGGAACTACCTCAACGATGGGTGTGACCTTTAGCGTGATTTGATTGCCCGCAGCTTGGAGGACTCTCACATCAACATCATCAATATTGCCGATCGCATTGGCGACCTCCGCCGAGAGATCCATGAAATCACCTGTGTAAGACACATCAAACCGGGCAATGGCTTGAAGATCACCGGAAACCGGGTGTCGCCCCGTAGAGTTACTGCGGCTCTTCACACGCTCAACACCCATAATCTGCCCGATCTCATACTTGAACATACTCCCGAGGCGGGCATCTCCCATCGGACCAAATATCCGGAGGTTGTACCGGGCGACACTTTGCGTACGCCCGGCGATGTCATTGATAAACAAACGCGCGATCTGCTCTGCGTATTGCTTCACATCCGCGGTGGAGCTGCCAAGCTTCCACTCGAACACCTTGGTGGTCAGTGTCCGTCCGTTTGTCGGGTCGATGGCCTGAAACCGGACCCGGTTCGGGGTGTCATTGCTCTTCTTATCAATCAGCTGGATCTGCACGATCAGGTCCGCCTCGAGCTCATTGCCCAACAAACGCATCGCCCCAGCTTCGCTGTTGTTGAGTAGATTATTCTGTAGTCGCAGTATGGTATCGCGGACCGCACCATTGTCGACGAGGTAAACATTTGCACGCGGGTCGTTAATCACATCAATGAAAGCACCCTGAAGTTGGACCGCAAAGGGAGACTCATTCAGCGAAAAGTAAGTCGATTCTCCGGCGGCCGCTGTGGGGATGCCCTTGCTCCATCCACACATGACCAAGATCTGAGGCGCATTAAAGTCGTTGTATGCCTTGGCCCAGAGTTCAATATCGGGCGCTTCGTACTCGTATTGCTCTTTTTCGGGAGGCGGAGCCTTGCGATCTTGAGCAAAGACGGGAGTTGAGCTGAAGCCAAGCATGACGCCCACAACTGCGAACTGAAGCAAACCTGGGATGCTGAATGATCGTGCATGAAAAAATTGATTGCGCATATCTGATATCCTCGAATGGTCTCTGATTCACTGGGCGGAGCGGATTTCAAGCCTATAGGCGCTTGACCTCGCGTCGATCGCGTTGGCTTGCATTATCCGCTCTTGACCTCTCGGTAATGAAACGAACTTCCACCCGCCGTTTCTGACAAACCGCCCATCAGCATCAAACCAACTGAACTGGTATTGAATATTGAGCGTGGCTGTTGTGTTTGATCTCAGCGGAACCTGGACAACCGCAGGCGTTGACCTTGTGGGCTCATCAAACACAATGCGTCCATAGTCGACAACCACTCCCTTTCGCAGTGACTGCTCAACCGTAACAGCCGGATAACCGTCTTGAGCCAACGGATCCGGCTGAGCAGGATTGGGGCGAGCGGGCGTCGTTGCGCATCCGAGTAGGCTAAAACTCGTTGCTGCAGATGCAAACAGCATGGTGACAAGCATGGTTTTTTTGATAGGCATTCTGATCTCTCTCATTACAATGAAATGGGGGTTGGGGTTGATATCAAGCCTGGCCTCATTCTGCCTGAGGATTCATTTGTGCTAGCAACGCAGGGAGAAGGCTCCCACTCGGTGAATACGGCGGGTGATCTTGGCAATACAGTCTCGCGTACCCAACGCTGCACGGATCAGGAGTGTACAGAGTGTTGCCGCCCTCGCTTATGTGTCGCCCGAGCTCAACGCCTCGCGCCAGGCTTGCGATAACGATGCCTTCATCTTGGTAGATCGCCATCAGATCATGAAAATCAATCTCGGCAGGAAGACCCGCGTCATGATACTCACTCATCAGTTCTGGCGTGGGGGTTCGCATACAACGCCCACCCAGAATGTATGGCAGAGTCGATTCGGGGAGCTCGTGGGTATCGTTGGCATAGAGCGGATTAGCCATTGTCCGCCAAGCATCGTCTCCATCGGTGAGCCGCACATAGTGAAAAGCCGCCCGCGCGGCATTGTCGGAAGGACCAGAAACATCGGGAAGTACGACCCGCGTCTGCGGCATGCCTTCAATCTCAAACTCTACAGAAGTTGCTCTGCCCTCAGGCAGGTTGAGCAGAGCGATGTATGTCCTTTGTGGGAGGATTTCACAGTGTCGGGTATCCGCCTTTGCGTTTTCTTTGGCAATTAAACCACCAATGGCAAGCAGACCACCAACGAGAGCTTCATCTGCACTGTCAGCGGTTCCAATAACAGCAACCCCGGCACCAACCATGACCGTACCAACGATGCTCTTGGCCCGGCGCATCCCTTCAAAGTTTGTCCATCGAGTATCAATCGCAAGGCGATTGACATCGGTCATAACTGGGAACTGGCGCGATTCGCCGGATTGCCTGACAAGAAGCCGCTGACTTCCCGAGGCTGTCCTGGGGCGATACATCTCAATGACTTGATCATAGCCGGCGCCATATTTTTCCGGCCCGAGCCCGTAGCTCACGAGCACCACGGTGTTGTAATCACCCAAGCGGATCTGATTGACGAAGCTGTTAAATCGCGATGAGATTCCCGACAGCGTATTCATCTTTGCGTCCCGATCCGTCATATCTCCCAGCTGATCTGATGCGAGTGCCTGGAGTGCGTAGCCGAGTTCAAAGTCAGATTCGATCAAGTCAAACTCAAACCCATCATCGGTTCCGGTTTCCCCTTCTGAGTCTGCACCGGTGCTACGGTCCTGCGCATCGGCGATGATTGCTTCTCGCTCTGCTAGGGCCCGCTGCTGATCGGTCTGCTCGCTCTCTTCCGACGCAAACTCAGAGCCGCGTTTGATAGCGTCACTGAAATCCCGAATAAGAAAAATAGAGTTGGCAGACGACGCCCGGACATTACCCCAATCGCCTTGTGTGCCATCGAATGCCGCGATATAAGAGTATCCCATGGCTTGCTCGAACGGCTCGCCCTTCCAATAGGTCGCACTGGACTCTGAAGTTAAGACACTCGACAACCCTGTTCCCTTGTTGACGCCTTGCGTGCGTAAGAAATCATAGAGCCGATCGGCGTTCCCCTCGGTTGATTGAGGAACACCGTCAGCCATGCTTGAGAGGAGTACCTTTGCCCGCCCAAGCAAGTAGGATTTATCCGAAGGATTCATCGGTGCCGAGTCGATCGCGATGTTGCGAGCTGCGCCAAACTCACCAGTCTGCATCGCACTCATGAGCGAGGTATCAGACTTGTAACTGGCACACCCAGTTCCAATCAGGACCACAACCGCGAGTAAAAAGAACTGAATAAGCTTGTGCATGTGTGTCCCCAGAGATCATTTGTATATCGAAAGTATCAGTTTGCCAGCAGGCCTTCCGCGACGCGAGCGAACTCAACTGAACCCGCCCACACAATCTCGCGTGTGCGTACCATGAAAATTGTAAAATCCATCAGGAACAGATCCTTGCGGACATCTGCGAGTCCGCCGTCCTCATCCTCGGACGAGGCTCGTGTGATGGAACTGAATCGGGCGTCGACCATGTGTGTAGGAAGCAGGTTGGACTGAGGGGCGAAAGTCAAGTTCGCCCCGCTATCGGCATCTGTACCAGCAGACAAATATGAGTTGGTTATCCGTTCACCTACAGGCGGGAGGGTAACCGTAATGTTCTTGGAGCCGAGCATCTCGAGCATACTGGGATCCAACAAAACCCGACTGACGACCGCCCACTGATCTACCCGCGAGATCCGCTCATTCGACAGATTCTCCATGCGATTGGGCTGAAACACAAGAGAGGGCGAGTCCGAACTCCGCGTTGACATGAAGGGGCTCGATGCCAGCTTATCTCTGATCTCCACCACAGCGATGTCCAT
Source organism: Phycisphaerales bacterium (assembly GCA_029260265.1). Classification (GTDB taxonomy): domain Bacteria; phylum Planctomycetota; class Phycisphaerae; order Phycisphaerales; family UBA1924; genus UBA1924. The sequence continues at coordinate 1,265 of JAJDDO010000023.1, read as the reverse complement.
ATCTGCCGCTGTATAGGTAGAGGTCCTCGCCCTTGTGGGCCCGCAACCCGTCAGAGCTATGCAACCAGTGAACGACATGAGAGCCACGCTCGTGATGATTTGCTTCCTCATCGACCCTGCCTCGCTTCAAAGATTTCTGCAAACACAATCTCGCCACTCTCAAGATTGACGAGGGTCATGTCAAAGATATATGTACTATCCCCGCCACGGCGAATTTCGCCAAAGGTCCCATTGAGCGAATAAACATCGCCCAGTTGATAGCTCCGTGGACCTGACTCTCGAGGAACATTTCCCTCGTCGAGTAGATCGGGCGGTGTATCCTGTTCGTACTTTTTACCCTGCTTCGCGATACGCGATGGGCTTTCGTTGATCTGAGCTGTATATCTGATCTGAGGGTTGTTTACCATAGAGAGAAAGATTCGACGCCTGATCACAGCGAAGTCTCTGGGTTGTGTATTTGTGTCGTTTAGAATGTCTCCCAGTTCGATCACTACCCGGTGCGGCTTCTCTTTGATTTCAGGGATTGACGGGATATGCAACGCGAGGGATTCGGCAACCTGATCTGCGAACTCTAAAAGCGTCACACTACTAACCGCCGGACTGCTGCGATCAGCGGCTGTGGTATCGTACTGATCTAACCGCCCGCCATCATCTCCGCGCGATGGCGATGATTCACAGCCGCATTGAAACATACAACCTAGGACGAGCGAAACGAGAACTATATTCGTATTTAACACCATAAAATTCTTCCCCTTTGAGGGTCTATGCTACACAATATTTTTAGTATTTGCAAATTGGGCTTGAATAAACCAATTCTCAGTATTGATGCGGCCATAATTCGCTGCATTGATCGTACATTTCGTCCACATCAACCACTGGAGTGTGTTCAAACATATGGCATCTGGTCTCCGGAGTGTGCTCAAAGATATGGCAAACCGTCTCTCGTTTTGAGCCCTGATTTGTCGAAAAATCCGCGTTCCCAGGGGTGCAAAAATCCTATCCGCGCCTTTGATTGGGGATGAATGCCGCACGTTTGCCAAAAATGTTGGCTTTGGACCGATCAGCCCTCGAACAGTTGAACGAGTTTACATGAAATGATAGAATCAAGCGAGCCCGAGCTTCCTTTTTACCTCGGAAGCTCCAAAAACCAATTGTCGCATCGAACTTGGGCGAGGATAGAGTTTTTGAACCCCTGGTAAATTGAATCCTCGAGAATCAAAGCCTCATTTCTGTCAGTCACGGCGAACTTCTTTGTGCATACTACG
>JAJDDO010000022.1 GCA_029260265.1 Phycisphaerales bacterium | reverse complement strand
TGCGCTTGTTATGGCATATACTGGTTTGCGTTTAGGTGATGCTTTGGATTTGAGATGGTCAGAAATAAATCTAAAGTCGATGATGATTAATACCGTAATGGGTAAGACGGGGGACAAGCTTAGACTTCCGATTTCGTCTAATATTTTCCCTATTTTTAAGATAAAGAATCGTATTCGGAATATAAAGGATGACAGGTTATTTACTGTTACTCCCAGAGCGTTCCAAAAAGCTTGGAAAAGAGCAAGGCTTAAGGCTGGAATAGAATGGCCCCGCCCGCATGATTTACGGCATTTTTTTTGTTCTTACTTGCTAAATCATGGTGTGGACCATATGACGGTCGCAACTCTTTCTGGGCATAAATCTATAGATATCTTGAAAAACCGTTATGGTCATTTTGATGATTTGACCTTAAAAAAAGCGGTTTCAGTTTTTGATGTAGTTGAGAATGTGCACAAGTTGTACACAAAGTAGTTTCCAAAGATTGGAAGTGTTTGAAAAAGAGTAGCCCCAAGGGGAATCGAACCCCTGTTTCCGGCGTGAGAGGCCAGCAAACCTCACGTCTTTAACCGCTCAAGATCGGGCGGCTTGTCTGATAACCTACCTAGATATAATATCTTACAGTAAAAGTACTCAAATAGAAATAGGATGTGTTGGATTTTGAAAGTCCCGCAATAGTCCCGCAGTAATGTGCGGTAATTAAAAGTGTCATATAACCTTTCCCTTTTATCCTTTAAAAGTTTTTACATAACAAGATAGATGGTAAGAGGCGAGGTATACGTCCTCTTTATCAATTCGTTGTTTGTTATTTGCGATATACGTTGGAAGAGCTTTAGGATTTAAAACCCAAACGCCACTTTTTTTAGCCTCCGGAGTTGATTCAATATACCAACCCGGAAAGAGGATAACTGGCTGGATATTAAAATGTTTCCCTGTCGATTCTTTGAGAGTCTTTTTTAACCAGTTAGCAGCAGCTTTAACTTGGATAATGGGATTGGAGTCTAATTGGACTCCGTTTCGAAAAATATACTTCCCGTTGAATACTATTTCGGTCTTCCCTTTTGAAGGCTTACTATACGATTTTGTTTCAATCACAAATATGCCGCTTTTTGTGATTGCTACATGATCAAGATTAAATCCATTGGCCTGAATATCATGAAAAATCATTGCTCCATTTTCTCGTAGTTCTTCTAATTTTTGCCCTACAGATTTCTCTCCATCACGGCCAAGCTTTAAAGCGTTTATTTTTTTTAAAGCTCTTTTTATTTTCCATGCTGAAAAGGTAATCACAAGAATTGCGGTTATTGTAATAATTGTTGGATTAGGTGGAGATTCACGATACCAATATATCCACTCAGTCATGGCGGCAACAATAATGAAGCCAGACGCTACCAAGTAGATCGCGACACTATCATCAAAATAATCTCGAATATCTTCGTCTAATTTTTGACCGGGGTTTCGTAGTGGAGGCCCATCCAACGGTGATTTCATAAGACTTCCTTCTTTTGAAATTGAATAGGTTCAGCTGGACCTGTTTAATTTTGAAAATCGTTATCAATATTGCAATAACAACCTAATTAAATCAATAGTTATCTCCAGTGTGATTATGAGAATCCATTCGTATGCTGAAAAACTTGATCCCACTCTGATAAGCGCATTTTTTTTCTTTTGTCCATTCTTGAGGAAAATAAGGAAAAAAAGACGGTGTTTTAGTTTTTCCACCAGAATTTTATAAAAAGTTTGAATAAGAATGGTAGCCCGATTGGGAGAAAATGTTTGGATCAAAAATAAAATTGCACAACGTTCGAGGGATTTGGCGGGACGCACTTCTAGTTGCAATTTTTGATGAACTCAAACAAGTTGATCCTAAAAAACATATAAAAGGTTAATTGAACCCGGTACTCACAACGACTATAGCGATACCGGGTAGGCGGGTAGCTACCGCCGTGGTACACCGGCTGCCCTGGGCGTCATCCCCCGGTGGCAGCCGGTGGACGCCTCAACGTATAAGGATGACAAACATGAAACTAAAACGCGGAATGCGACGGTCCAGAAGTCAACGCAAAGCCCACTGCCCCAGCACTTACATCCAGAGCATGGATGAAATAAAACCCGGCACCAAGGTGTGGCTATGGTGCCGGGTATCAAGTGGTCTACAGGATGCTAACGGCAACAACGCCGACCAGGAGGTCGAACTGCTTACTGCCGTGGAGGGCCTAGGCGGGATCGTTGTTGGCGTGACGGCCCACGCTGGCAAAGTAAGTGAAGCCGAAGCCCAACTGTGTAAGGTGGCCAACATGGCGAGCCGTTCCGATGCCGTGTTGCTGGCAGAATCAACAAGTCGATTTGTGCGGCACCCGAACTACCACCCTAAGCTTCGGCCCCACCTTGTAGCCGGGGCCAACATATTGCGTGACCTGTGCTGGGTATGCGGTGACGTGACATTGGTGACTATGCTTGATCCAGATGCTAAATGGCAAGATGAGCGTGCCCACCAATCAAAACGCGGGCAACTGCAAAAGGGTAACCGGGGTGGCCGCCCAACCAAACCCATACCCGGCTACAAGAAACGATGCCAGGGGTTAATGCTTTCAAAGGTCTTTTGGCTCAGTAAAACCGGGTTCTCGGTGAGAGATATTGCCGCCATGCTTAAGCAACACACGACCCAAATACAACGTTGGCGAAACAAGCTGAGGGGCCGCTAATTGGCTGTACACATTTTTGCAACGCAGCAAGACTGATGGTTTTGATAAGTCTTTTAAAAACGTGGTGATACGTATGTAATGGAAGTACATAACCCCACTGTAAACCGTTATAGGTATATTAGCCCCGCCACTAAATCAACATCGCTAACCCACATTACTGCCGGTCCGCCCATTTGTCATCAAACCAAGTCCGGGGTACACCAGTAGCCTTGGCTGCAACCTCAAGGATCTCTTGGAATTTATGAAAGGACTCGCGTGAATCGATGTCCTTTATTTTGTTGCATGGTATCCTGACCTGCAACTTTCGCAATTGGTTCATCACGATGCCGTCAATGGGAACGTGGAGAGTCCGGACAATCGCCTTAGCACCACTGTCCGAGAAATACCGAGAATGCTCAACGAGGTACAGAAGGAAGATACTTAGAACCTTTGCGGCGTGCCCTCATTTCAACCCCGGCAGGATACGTGGGTTGTCCGAGTTCAAAGCCCGAATCTCAGACGCAACCAGCTCAAGCTGTACTTCGTACTATTTGTCAAAGCTGCCTTGCCTTACCACCTCGAGCAGTTTGTCGACTGGTACCTTTTGAAGTGCTTGTAGCAGGCCCGGTATAGTTCGCTTGACGTACACCCGGATCACAGTTGCCCCGAGTACCTCACGGGCAAGACGCGCCCTTATAGCGGTAGGGTGCTTATCCTTGATGCGCTGAAACTCTTTTGCAAGTTTGTCTTCGATTTGAACACTCCTTTCCGACAATGCCAAGACCAATACATACTCGGGCACAGACAACGCTACACAAGCCAGTGGTCCATACCACCACACCAAAGACACCCCGAACACGCGACAGCGGGCCGACAGGGCGGCGACACGGGCACATTACGTGCACTGAGCTACATTTGGGTCTACAAGTTTAGTAAAAACTATTCTAAACTAGACGAGGTGGAGATTGCCCCGGATAGACTGTGTCAGATATCAAACGCCGGGTTCGACCCAAAGCGGACTTTTATTGCAAGCGCAGGTCATCTAAGGAAGATACTTAAGCAGACGCTCTTCATTTCTACACGGTGCCTTGTCAGCGTCTCGGAAGTGGGGCTGGGGGGGCATAAAATAAGGAGTGCCGATGTCAGTTCCACACGAAACACCATCAGGGGATCCGGCAAGAGAGGCAATCGATTCCCTTGGAGGTTATGTATATCAAATCTATCAGTCGGCCCTCGCGTGGACAGAGATCAAAGACGACGAATTTCTATACTTGGAGGTAGCGGAAGATTTTGCCGTCTTAGCTAATAAAGCGCTTGAAGCTGTTCAGGTCAAAGAAACTGCTAGTCCTGTTACTATTGTTTCAGATGACATTGTTGCTTCAATAGATAGCTTCATTGAGCTACAAGAAAAAAATCCCAGCCTAAGTGTTTCTTTACGCCATCTTACAACCTCAACCATAAGTAAGGAAAAAAGTCCTAAGCATCGAATTGGACAAACGCCAACTCTGACTGCATGGCGAAAACTTGCGAAGGCAGGAGAGTTAACTGATCTACGCAGAATTCTCGAGATTTCAAAACTATCGGACAAATCCAAAAAGTATATTAAGACTCTTAATGATACCAATCTTCGTGAAAAGTTCTTGAAAAGAATCCATTTCGATTGTGGAGCACTCGATTCACGATTCCTTGAACGACAAATTAACTCCAGAGTCTCAAAGCTTGTAATAGAAAGGGGTGGGGTGCATTCGCAGGCGGCAAGTTGTACAGCCAACATTCTACTTTCTCTCTTGAGGCTATCGACAAACAAGAACCGTGATGACCGCTTCTTGGACCGAGCAGGCTTGGAAAAGCACCTTGAAGCTGCGACACAGATTACTCTGAACAGGGCTCTGTTTGAAACTAACAACCGGTTGATGGAGAAAGCGTTATCGGCTTCTGTAACTGCGGGCACCGATTTTTCAGGCACTCAAGGTGTTAAACCGAGTCCAATCTCAGAAGTACCACTTCCAAATGCCTTAGCAAATCGGAGCGAAAATGTCCGACAACTTTTGCAGAGCCTGGAACGCTCTGGCATCTGCTGGATATCCGGGGCTGCCGGTATGGGAAAGACAGTTGCTGCCCGCGTTCTTGCACACAAAAATGAAGGTGATTGGGCGAGCATAAACTTGAGAGGTCAAGTCGGTGAACAGGTGGCGTTGACCTTGTCCGAAGCCGCCAATGCGATGCCAAGCTTTGGATTGCAAGGCCTGATAGTTGATGACCTCGATCACTCATTGGGACCGTCTGTTCTGGACAATTTGCACTACCTGTTTCACTCCGCCAACCGATCGGATGTATTTTTAGTTGTCACTTCCTCCAGTCCACCTACAAGCGAGTTTCTATTTGCGTCTAATCTGCAAGTAGACATCACTAACACCCTCACTGAATTCACCGAGAAAGACATTGAGGAGATACTTAAGAAGATCGGAGTAAAAAACGCAATTTGGGCAAAGTATACTCATTTGGTATCGGGTGGTGGCCATCCCCAACTATCTATCGCTTTCATCCAGAGCATGGCTGCATCAGGTTGGGATCCTAAAGAATTTCAGACATTGAATGGCCTGCTTGAAGGTTCTTCAGCAGTGAATGAGGTAAGAAAACGTATTCGTGAGCGACTGTTAAGAGACCTTCCAGATGCAGCCCGTCGACTCATTGAACGCTTATCCTTGAAGGCCGGGGGATTTAGTAGAGGATTAGCAATTGATCTTGGCAAAGTTTCTCCCCCGATCCAAGGCGCGGGGATCGTGTTAGACAGTCTGACAGGTTCGTGGATTGACCAACACGAGAGCGACAGATTTAGCCTTTCTCCGTTGCTTTCCAACTACGCTGTCAAGACACTGACTACCGATGAAAAGAAAATAATTGAATGCGCTATTGCTGACTCGTTGACTAAAGGACGTAGTTTCGACGCAATTGACATGAATTCTGCGCTTCTGGCAGCTTGGAGCAGTTGCAATAATACAGCAATCCTAAAATTGTGTATGGCGGTGCTTAGTGCTGACTTTGATGAGCTTGAAATGCTGGCGCCTCATTTGTATATGTTCACCTTGTTCAGGACTGACACCATCACCTACCCAAGCAATGCTACAATCAGCCATATGTTTCGGGGTGTTCAGTTGCTTCTTGTGAACCAAGAGAGTGACTCCTCCACAAAGGTAGAAGATGCCCTGCGTTGCTTTTCCGAGGAGGCCGGAAATGTCCAGAACGAAGCGATACGCAATATGATGAACTTGTTAGTGTATTCGAAGTTATTGCTTATAACTTCGAAAGCAGGACTGGGTGTTAACTTTGTTGATATCATTCGCGAACTCGACCAACTTCTACAGAACGAGAATGGTGCGATACCGACCGAAGTTCTAGAAGGCCTCGGAAGTTTTCTGGAAGATGGCATGACCCCAATTGGTTTTATGTTCTTGAACCAAGCGCGCCAGCTTTCTAAGATTAAAGATCTTCCAACTGTCTTCGACTTTCTAGATAATTCCTCCCCCGAGCTGCGTTCAAGACTATTGGCACCTTTTAGTCGCGATGACTTTGAAGTAGATATGCTGGTTACAGGAGCATGGCTGAGCGAGCACGAAAACAACACGATCGACCCACCTCATCATAACGCCATATTTTCCTGTCTAGAGAAGCAAGCTGTAGGTTGGAATCAAGCTGATCTTGCCGTTTGTTGTCGAAAATTTCAGGCAATTATGTTGGATGAGTATGGCAACGACAAGGGATCCGCACTCGCTGTTCTGGATGAAGGCATTGCGATTTATGGACAAACCAATTCCGAGCTTGTCCGCGCCAAGGCTAAGGTTTTGTATCACTCTGATGATCACGAGGGCAGCCTTGCCCTCTCCAAAACACTAATCGAAAGTGATGCGCCATTAAGCGAGGTTGAGAAAGCATTCCTAGGCAGAGATGCCGCGATCAGCGCTGAAAAGCAGGGCGATCTTGAGACGGCGCGGCGCTACTATCTCTATGGGAGTAATGCCGCCCAAAAATCCCAACTTCCAGATATGGTAGCGATGCGTGTTGGGCTATTAGCAGATGCTGCCCTCGCAAGTTGGAATAATGGTGATCGGCTTACTTGTTTACAGGACTTCGTAGTTGTTCTCAGCGAGTTAAACCAATTCACACCGGACGAGACGTTACGTACTTCGCATTGCCATGCTGTTACTCGACATGTGTTGCTTTGGCTGGATCAAGACGCCACTGGTAAAGTTCGGTTACTCGAAAATGGCGAAGAGATAAGAATCTACCCCGGTTGTGTAAGCAACCCAGAGCCTCATCAAGAGATAGGTGAGCGTGACGTTGCACCGATTGAGATGGCTTGGTATATGCTGGCTAATGTAGAAAACTATGCTTCTCTTGATGCGGGTATAACTGAAAATCTTGAGCGGTTCTTGCCTAACGGCCCTGTTCTTGAAGGCCAGGTACTATTGAATTCAGCCAAAATTCATAAAGCCATGACTCGGCTTGATGCAGAACTATTTATTGATGCCCTAAAGGACACAATATCTCATTTCGCGTTCGCGCAGGCGAGCGGCGATCGTTCTAGAGGGCTTGATATTAAGAACCTGACTTATGGTACTTTTCCTTTGGCTACCGTAGACCAGCAAGAAAAACTCAGGTACCTATCGGAGCAATTTATTCTGCTTTATTTTGTCATGTATATTTTAAAAGACACCGCATCTATTGCAGAGGCTGTGCGGAAACTGGCTGTTTCAAGCGGATTTTCAGTACGCCCAGTACTGCTTGACCGCCTACAAAGTATAGGCCCTTCTGATGATTTCTATACTAACTTTGCGCAATTAGTGTTGGCACATGCAAACGCTTTATCAGGGACTCAGAAAGTTTCTCCGAAACAGGTTTTTGAATTGGCATTTAATGTTTTGAAGATGGCTCAAACAACGGGAAATTATCGGCTTTTTTCTGAGAGCTTGCTGCCTTGGTTAGAGCAAAAATGGGAATTCATTCAGCAACATCAACGCTTTTTGTTGAGTCACCCGTCAATGCATGAATCCGCAATCGAAGCAGCCGTAGATCAAAAAAATGTTTCCGCCCAAGTTAAGGTCATTGATCTTTTGTCTGCTATCCTTCCAACGCTTGGAATTAGCAACCAGATAGAGCTGGAACAAACTCTATCTAGCTTGCCAACATAACAGATATGCGATTGAGCTTCTTGAAGAGGGCAGGCTCAATGGAAAATCTTCCAAAGCGAATCCAGCGTCAGCATTGAAGGGCACAATGTGGAATCCTGACAGCGGATGAACGTCAGCTAATGGCTAATAGCGGTCTTTCCAGATTCGAAATTTTGATACTGGCTGATTGAAGGATGGCTAAGACAGTTCACAAACTCTGTACACGCAAATGGTATCTATCCCACATTATGACACGTTCCGTTTACAGCTTTACAGCATGGTTATGCCGCGAAGCCTACTATTCCTGCACCCAGATTAACGAACCGGCAAGGACACGTGAACCTCCGACCTTATTCCCGCGCAGATCGACAATGACGATATGCGCTGAGTCCGGATTGTCCGGCGAAGCAATACGTGCCCATGTTTCCCACAACGACTGGGCATCTTGAAGGCGCACTTGGTAAAGCTTCATATGCCACAGGTTGTCAACCGTGAGCGTAGCCATCCATATATCGCCGCTCAGCTTCACCTCAACTTGCCGAACTACAGACACGTCCGCAGCTTTAAGTACAGCCAAGTATGCGTCGAGGTTCGCCTGGACCAAAGCCTGCGACTCTTCCTTCTGCCTTGACTTCTCTTCGGCCTGTAGCTGCTCCTGCATGGCAAGCATTTCGGCTTGCCGCCGCTCCTCTGCTTGTTTTTCTGCTAACTCCCTTGCTTTGTGGTCCTCAAAGGCCCGGCGTGTATCTGCGAGCATGCGGCGGAGGTCGTTACGGGCAAACCGAACGTTGATGTTTCCCTCGATGGCTTTGATGAAATGCTCGGTTGCACTCTCGACGTCACCACTGTCGTGCCGGTGCGTGATGATTCGCTTGTAAACCTCAGGTTCATCGGCTTCTTCTACATACTCCAATTCCTGAATGTAGATGCCGGTGGCCTCATCCTTTTCGCCCTTAAGCCAAAGCTCATCGGCACGTGCTAACTCGCCTTTGCCTTGGTACTCAAGGAGGCCGCCTAAACCGGCCATGATCAAAGTAAAGACAAGGAAGCCGCCAACAAAAATCAGGCAGCCGGAACGCTTACGCCGGGGTTGATTATTCTGGGATGGTTCATGTGTGTCGCTCATTCTCTCCTCCAACTTAAATGCCTAAAGTGCGGCTTTGCCGGAGAAGTACAAGTGTATTAGAAAAAAGGAGACGCCTGCACGTTGTCCCCGAAAGGCTCGCCAGAGCCCGTTGAGCGACGCAACACAAGCGCCCCCCAAAGGAGAACCTTTGGAGGTGTCGCTTGCAGACGCTCAACGAAAAAAACTGGCGATTTATCGGGATCCGCAAAACCAAATTAAAATGTAGTTCGCTGACACTACGATCCGCGAACAGACCATACTATACACAAACCGTTGCATATTTAATAATTTTTGTCCAAGAATTGTAGAGTTCGAGTTTCTCACAACTTCTTGCATAAAAAGGAGTTGCATTCTCTCGGAGTATCTCCGTACATTACGGCTGTAACGTTTGTAACACTTACTCACCCAAAGGAGACCGAACGATGGCCACCACGAAAAAAACTGCAAGAAGAAGCAAACCCACACCCCCCGTGCAAATCGAGTACGACTTCGGCATCAAGGGCGAACGCCGCACAAAGGAATTCGAGGACGCCAAGGAAGCGAAGAAGTTCTTCTGGGCAAGGAAGAAGGTTGGTAAAAGACCCAAGATGCTGAAAGCGGAAAACAAGGATGAAGCGAAGCCCAAGGTTAGGGCAGCCACCGAAGTTGACTTTGGACCAGCAACGGCCCCCGCCACCAAGGACAAGACGAAGGAGCCAACAAAGAAGACCGCCTCAAAGACGCCAACGGTACCCGGCGTGCGGTCAATACGAACGCGGCCCTACCTTGCGGGCACCATCATCGCCAAGCACGGGCTGGCCATCGGTGTGACTGATGCAATGGTAGCCGAACTGGACGAAGCCTACGGCAAACCAAACCCCACCGAGAGTCAGTTTTGCTTAAAGAACGCCTGGCATACGGTACGTGGCTACAGTGGCACTGCGGAAGACGCATTATAATGAAGAACGTACGCATTCAGCATTAGGGTACCAAACGCCGAAAGAATTTGTAGAATTGTGTGGGACCCCGTCGCTACGGATTAGAAGCGGGATATTAACAATATTTGGAAGTATCCGATTTTTGACTGGTTTCACTTACCTGCTTTATTTTTAGATGGTTTGAGGAATTCCGTTGATTCTATTAAATCTATCCTGGAGGGAAATTTCTACCATAGTAGATTTTGTATATATCTACTGATTTTTAAAAAAAAGTGACATTAAAATTGACTTTGATTATCAAAATCTATTACTTTGTGGTTCGGAATGCAGATATTCGCCTGTATTTCTTCAAAGCAACCTTAATTTCCCTCAGCTCCGGGTTGCCATTTTTTTAAGAACCCATCCTTCATCAAATTGCTTGCCGGGTTCTGATTTTTCTTTAGAAGTTCACAACTGAATATTTCCAGTTCATTTTCTTTTTAGTTTTCTTTCCACCCTTGTTGTAGGAGTTGATGATGAAGCTGTCCCGTGCTTTCCTGGCTTTTTTTGTCCTTTTCCTGTCTGTCCTTTCTTTCCCAACAATCTATTCATTGTCTTTAGCAGAGGGTGCTCCGGTTTCTGTTGCTCCTGGAACCATCACGGATGATTTTGTGTTTGGAGCGGGGCAGACCTATTTAGTTTCTGGACCTACGGTAATGACAGGTGCTGTCACCATCGAAGGAGGGGCCATCATCAAGTTTGACGATGCGGTGACTGGTGCGTCTTTGGACGTCACCAATCCTGTTTTTCAAACGACTTCTTCAAATTTTGCGGTCTTTACATCCAAACATGACAATACGGCAGGGGAGGTTATCAGTGGAAGTACGGGTTCGCCTGGAGTGGCTCAATACACCAACGCCTTGACTCTGGGGGCAAGTGAAGCCCGGTTCGTGCAAATCCGGCACGCGGACGTGGGCATCCAGTTTCAGGGAGGCGGTGCTTTTACATTAAGAGACAGTGAGTTCTTCGCTGTAGGTAGTCCTTTAAATGCGGTGCCGAATACTTCAGCTTCAAGCGTCACTTTAAATAATGTCCTTGTGGCGTTCAGTAACGATGGTCCCATTATCGTGGACGATGGCATCAATCCTCTGATCGTCACGGCAAACAATCTCACCTTTTATACTCTGAGCGGGAACGGTTTCGATACGATTCTCACCTCGGCAGGTTCTACTTTCAGTGTGACAGACAGCGTGTTTGTAGATATCGAGGGAACCGATGTGTTTAAAGGAAGTGTCCCTGGAGTCGAAGACTTCAACGCTTTTTTTCAAACTCCACAGAATGGCTCAGGGGCCAATGATCTGGTTCTTGCTTCCGATCCTCTATTGACAGACTTCTTCATCGATCAAGCTTCTCCACTCATCAATGCAGGAAGTAAAACTTCTGCGGATGCAGGACTGTTTCATTACACCACCAATGTGGATAAATCTATTGAATCCAACACCACGGTGGATATGGGGTATCACATTCCTCCCGACATCACATCGTTTTCCATTCTGGCGACGAATAGTATTTGGCTGAAGAAAAATTCCATGTCCACAGGGAACATTGGAGTCAACGATGTCACTGCGGGTCCATGGGTCAACATGCAGGCACAACTGGTTGTGGGCAAGAACGTGGTGATACCAGCTGAGATTTCTCTTTTTTCCGATAGCGTCAAAATTAAGAAAGATGCGGTGGTGAACGGCAGTGTCTTCACCAATCTGTTGACGAACAAAGGTACGATCAACGGTCCTACCATTAATCCCCTGGCATTGCCCCTGTCCGATCTTCTTCCAATATTTCGTTCTGCTGTAATCAGCCCCAGTGCCATCGACATTGATGTTCTAAACGGTCAGGAACTGGTATTGGCTCCTGGAGAATACGGTGATATTACCGTCAATAAGACCGGCAACCTTAGATTCAGCGGTGGGGTTTATCATATTCGTTCGATCTTTGCGAAAAGAGATTCGTCTCTGTCTTTTGATGCCGCCAGTGAAATTAGAATAGAGCAAAGCCTTAGAACAAAAAGAGCTGTCTTCGTGGGTCCAAGCGCAGGGTCCAATATGAATGCAGAAGACATTCAGTTTTTCGTTGAAGGATTTGATGACGGTTCTACACCAAGAACTGCAAAGTTTGGGCAGAGCAACACAGTGACCTCGCATCTTTATGTTCCAAACGGAACCATCTGGTTGAAGAAAAGCACCGTGGCTTCAGGCGCGTTCTTTGGGAAGAACGTCATTGTCGGGCAAAACACCGATGTCAGTGAAGAAACGGGAACGTCGAACCCGGAAGTCGCGGCTCCCATCATCACACCCAATGGCGGTTCGTTCTTTGATTCGGTCTCGGTGAATATGTCCACCATCACGACCGGTGCGTCTATTTTTTATACGTTGGATGGCACCACGCCAACGCCTCTTTCAAATCTATTTGTCGGTCCTTTCAATTTAACCAACGACGCCACGGTGAGTGCCGTCGCCGCTCGTAATGGGTTCATTGACAGCGCGGTTACAACAGCAGATTTCATCGTACAACCGATGCCACAGGTAGACCCAGTCGCTTTTGATCCTGCTCCAGATACGTTTCAAACCTCCGTCGATGTTTCACTTTCTACAACTACGCCAGATGCAATGATTCATTTCACATTGGATGGGACCACGCCGACGACAAGCTCACCAGTTTTCACAACTGCGATCACGTTGACCGATAACACGACCGTCACTGCATTTGCTGTGAAGCAGGATTTTACTAATAGCTCTATCACCAGTGCAGTTTATACTTTAAATCCCATTCCCGGAATCATTCCCGATGCCCCGCCAGTCACGAGTGGCCAGAGTTACGATCTGGCATCGAGTACTGAATTTTTGTATACCGGTCCTGATCCAGTGCAGACTGGCATGGACCCGACCGCTATCAACCCGATACGCGCTTCCATTGTCAGGGGGCGAGTGCTTGATGGTTCGGGTGATCCTCTCCCAGATGTCATCGTTACTATTCTGGATCATACTGAGTTCGGTCAGACAGTCACTCGTTCCGATGGGTTCTATGACATGGCTATTAATGGTGGGGGGAATATTACGGTCAATTTTCAAAAAACAGGTTATCTATCGGCGCAACGGGGAGCTGTGGCCAATTGGCAGAGGTTTGCGGTTACGGACGATGTCGCTCTCATCCCGATTGACAGCGAGGTAACGAATATTGATTTGAGTGCCATAACACAGGTCACAGAAGCTCGCGGTAGTGTGGTGACCGACAGTGACGGAACACGGCAGGCCACGGTGCTCTTCATGCCGGGGACCACCGCGACCCTGATGATGCCGGATGGCACCACCCAATCAGTCTCAGATTTGAATATTCGTGCTACGGAGTATACGGTTGGTCCCAATGGTCCGATGGCAATGCCGGGGCCACTGCCAAACACTTCAGTTTATACCTATGCGGTTGAGTTGAGCGCCGATGAGGCTATCGCTGCGGGAGCCAGTGACGTAGTGTTCAGTCAGCCGCAACCTTTTTATCTCGACAATTTTCTGGAGATAGGAGTTGGGGAATCGGTTCCGACAGGTTATTACGACCGGAAAAAAGGTTCCTGGGTTCCTTCCGAAAACGGGTTGGTCATCAAGGTCGTCAGCATCACTGAGGGAAAAGCCGACCTGGATCTGGACGGTGACGATATAGCAGATGATGCACTTACCCAACTAGGAGTTACCGACGAAGAAAGGGAGAAACTAGCTTCCCTTTATACCACCGGTAAAACCTTGTGGCGCGTCCCCATGGATCACTTCACTCCCTGGGATTGTAACTGGGGTTTTGGAGCACCGTTAGATGCCATACTAGCATCGCTCAACCCGAAGGACACGGAACCAAAACTTCCCCCCGAAGACGGCACAGAGTGCCATGGTTGCATTGTTGGGGTTGAAGCTCAGAGCCTTGGGGAAACCATACCTATTGCTGGAACACCATTTTCCCTAAATTACAGGAGTCCAAGAACCCCAGGCTTCAAGGCTCTATCACGAATTACAATCCCGGTCATTGACTCGATCATCCCTGCCAGTATGTTGGGCATTAAACTCGAAGTAAACGTAGCGGGACGAACGTTCAATTTCATTTACGATAACGATCCCTCAACGCCCGAACCGGATATTGTTCCGAATATGGAGCAGGAGTTTGAATGGGATGGACTGGATGCCTATGGCCGCGTAGTTCCAGGGTTTGTGAAGGCTGATATCAAATTGAGCTATATATATCCGGGACGCCTGTTGACCTCACCAAGGTTTGGTCAACGTGGAGGTACTTTCACTACCAGTTTGACAGGTCCTTTTGCGGACACCCGGAACGCCGTCTCTTTAACTACCGAAATCGTTTCACCCATTATGGGCCGACGAGATTTGCGTCCACTAGGGTTAGGAGGTTGGACAGTAGACCCCGTTCATCATTACACTCCCTTTGAAGAGTACAAAACGTTGTTGCGCGGCGATGGTTCCCAACGCAATGTCGAGGACCAAAGCCTCGTTGTAAAAACGGCCTTTTCATCCTCCCCTGGAAATCGTAGTAAACGAATAGTGGCTGTTGGGGAAAACTCCAAGGGTGACATTTATTTTATAGAGACAAGGAAGCGATTGAATTTCGTTCTCTATAACAATGTACATGTTATTAAGGCCAATGGGCAGCTTGCCGGCTCAGGTATTCCTTCCATTCCCGGTAGTGCCTCCGATATTGCGTTTGATTCTGAGGACAATGTTTACATCGTCGATTCTAAAATCTATAAACATTCCCCAAACGGTACCCTGCTCCAGACCTGGAATATTGGAGCCAGCGCAATATCGATTGACAGCCAGGACAATATTTATGTTTCACATTCGAATTCATTTTCAAAGATTGATTCGTCAGGGGTTTCCCAACCTATACTCCAGAATATCAACCTTCCTATCCAGTTTGCAAAGTTGTTTGTGGACTCCCACGACAATTTGTACCTAACTAGCGGAAACGCGATATACAAAGTAGACAATGAGGGCAACCCAACTTTCCATGCTTCTACTATTTTAAATATAGCTAGTATTACATTTGATGAATCCGGAAATATTTTCGTGGTCGAGGGGAATTCTGTTCAATTGATCGCCCCCGATGGCTCCGTCCGTGATTATTCTGATCCTTATGTAAGCGGGTTCAAGCGACTCGATGTTCCGGGTAAACCCGTGGCATCGACCACACTGTTTCCCTCAGATATTTGGATGATGAATAATGGAAATATCGTTCTTTCTGAGCTTTTTCGTGTCGGTGGCTCTAATACTATTGATGTCCGGATCCTGGAGTCAAACCTCCCCCGGTTTTCAGCGGCGGACATTCGGCTTCCTTCCGAAGAAGGTTCTCTGCTTTTTGAAATGGACTCTTTAGGTCGCCATTTGAAAACCACAAACACGTTGACCGGACAAACGGTGTTCACCTTCAATTACGATCCCGACGGCCGCCTCCTGTCCATCACTGATGGCGATGGTGATGTCACCACCTTCACGTACGATGCCTCCGGCAATCCCACGTCGGTCGTCTCCGCCGATGGCCAGGTGACCACCCTCACAGTGGACGCCAACGGCTGGCTGACCAGCATAATCAATCCGGAAAACGAAACAATGGCTTTCGAATACACCCCGGAAGGTCTGTTGACGAAAACCACCGACGCCCGGAGCAACAACCATTTATTCACGTATGGCATCCGAGGACTGTTGGAAAAAGACGACAATCCGGCCGGCGGGTTTCAGCAGTTGGCCCGAACGGAAACGGCGGACGGTTTCTCGATCAGCCGCAATACGGCGGAAGGCCGCGTCTCCCACTTTCTAACAGAGCGCAACGCCAACGGAGAAACCATCCGTAAGACCACCGACGCCAGCGGTTTTGAGACCACTTCCCTCCACACCGAGCAGGAAATCACAACCACCACCACACCTGATGGCACGGTTATCAAGATCACCAAAACTCCGGACCCGCGTTTCAATATGCAGGCTCCTTTGTCGGGATTAGAGATAGCAACGCCCGGCGGACTCACCTCCACCTTCACTCCGAACAGGGCAGTCACCACAGTCCCCGCCACCGGGGAACTGCTCACACAGACCGATACTCTCAATCTGAATGGGCGCACGTTCACCAGTGTGTTTGATAAGGTGACACCCGATCCCTCCAACAACGATTCTGAATTCCAGTTTTTCAGCACTTCTCCTGCGACGCGCACAACAACCTCGTTCACCGACGGGCAGGGCCGAATCCGCCAGCACAGGATACCGGGGATTTTCGATTCGGATTTTGATTACGATACGCGCGGCCGGTTGACTACGGTCACGCAAAGCACCGGAGCGACGGCTAGAGCAAACACCATCGTTTACAACACAGAAGGATTTGTTGATTCCATCACCGATGCAGAAAACAGAACATTTAGCTTCCAATACGACTCCATTGGACAGATCACCAGGCAAACTCTGCCCGACTTGCGAGAGATCAATTTCGCCTACGACGCCAACGGCAATGTGGCATCCATCACACCGCCGGGACGGCCTGTCCACAGTTACGATTACACCACAGTGGATTTGGATTCCCAATACACGCCTCCCAATATCGGGCTGCCCCAACATGCAACAACCATCAGTTACAATCTGGATCAGGACCCCACTCTAATCACCCGCCCGGATGGCAAGACCATTGCCATGAATTATGACAGCGGTGGACGTATTTCGAGCTTGGTCATACCCAGAGGAACCACAACCTTAAATTATGACCCGGCGACCGGAGTGCTTTCATCTTTAACAGCCCCGGATTTCGGGACATTGGCATTTACTTATGATGGTTCCTTGAGCACCGGTTCCACTTGGGGAGGCCCCGCAGGTTCCATCACCGGAAATGTTAACTTTGCTTTTGATAATGATTTCCGAGTGACCTCCAGAAGCGTTAACGGAGCGAATACGATTGCCTTTGGTTATGACAACGACAGTCTGTTGACCAGTGCCGGAACAGAAACGCTGACGTATGATCCAACAAACGGTCTCCTTACTAGTACCACGCTGGGCGTTGTGACCGACACTTTGAGCTACAGCGGTTTCGCGGAAGTGGATTCCTACACAGCAAACGTCAACGCTGCCCCCGTTTTCTCAACCTCTTTCGTGCGTGACAAACTCGGGCGTATCACCCAAAAAACCGAGACCGTGCAGGGCGTGGCGCATGTCTACGATTATACCTACGACCTAGTGGGCCGGTTGATCGATGTGGATCGAGATGGAACGGATTTTTCCAGCTACACCTACGATTCCAATAGCAATCGACAGAGCAAAACGGACAGCGGTGGAACCACCAATGGAACCTACGATGTCCAGGACCGGCTTTTAACGTATGGAGGAAATACATACACGTATACTGGAGACGGTGAACTTCTGACTAAAACCGTCGCGGGACAGACAACCAGTTACAGTTACGACGTTTTAGGTAATTTAATTTCCGTCACGCTTCCCGATGCGACACAGATAGAATACATCGTGGATGCCCAAAGCCGCCGGATTGGCAAAAAAGTCAACGGCACTTTGGAGAGGGCATGGCTATATAAAGACGGTCTGAACCCGATAGCGGAGTTGGGTGCCAGTGGGAATGTCACAGCGCGGTTTGTTTATGCATCCTCATCGAATATTCCTGACTATTTAATCAAAGGAGGGAACACTTATCGAATAATCAGCGATCATTTAGGTAGCCCCCGGTTGGTCATCAATACAGCGGATGGCACTGTTGCTCAGACAATGGACTACGACGTGTGGGGTAACGTCATTGCTGATACAAACCCTGAGTTCCAGCCGTTCGGTTTCGCGGGTGGATTGTACGACACGGATACCCAGCTAGTCCGTTTTGGCGCAAGAGATTTCGACACAGAATCAGGTCGCTGGACTGCCAAAGACCCGATCGAGTTTTCCGCAGGTGACACCAATCTTTACGGGTATGTGCTCAATGACCCGATCAATGAAATAGATCCGTCGGGTCTTGTTGCGAATTTTGCTATCGGATGCGGAGTAGGAACTGCGGTTGACATTGGGTTTCAACTCTTCGAGAATGGTGGGAAACCTAGTTGCATTCAATGGGGTCGAGCAGTTGCTGCCTGCGCCACCGGGGCTTTGGGTGGCGGCATCTCTGGAAAACTATTCGGTAAGTATTTAAAAAATCTTAGAAAGGGGTTAACAACACCTAAAAAATATTTTAACAATAAAACTTATAAAGAAGCTGAAGAGGCTTTCACTAAGAAGTTTGGAGAACCAAGAGGTGGAGGCAAGTATAATAAGTCGTTCTATAATAAAAAAACAAAGCGAACATATAACTTACATCAAGACCCGAAACACCGAGGTGGTAAGCCCCACATAGATATTAGAAAGCGCGATCTGCCAACAAATTTTTATAAAGATAGACCCTTTTTCTTGAAGGGGGGATAGTAGTGGATTTAAAAGCCAAATTCAATGAACTATTGCTACTACTTGATAATTATATAGCTGGTCGGACATCGCGTTCAGAACTGCGATCATTTGCTTGGGATATAATAGATTACTTCACTGATACGCCAACTGGAGATTTACCTGTGGAAGAGAAGTTTGAAAAAACTTTTTGGTACGCAATTTGGCAGGTGCAACATCTATGTAATGGTGAACATGAAGGTGATGATATAACTATGCGTGAATTGGAAAAAGCACTTGCATATATGAGAGGGGAGGCGAAAATTCCGGAGGAGTATGTTGGGCGGCGACCGTAACGATTTGTTGTTACAAAGGGTGTAGCGAAGTGGCCTACCAGCTTCAGGAAGACGACTGTTAAGGTTGCTCCATGTCAAGGCCGTCGAGATTGGGACATAGATCATCAGCCAAAATGGAAAGATAGATATCTAATAGGTATGGACAGAAAGCAAGTTCTGGTACGGCTACGATGCCCTAGTTGTAACCGATCAGATAATTAATGGAATCTATCATGACAATCGTTGAGCACGCAGAAAAATATCTTGGAAGAGTCGAGCAGGGCTGGAAGGACAATGATTCTGACGTAGATCTCCAAATCGTTTCGTTTAAAGACAGTCCTAGTGAAACAGTCACCACTTTCCTTTCGCTAGGAATGAGCAACCAGATTCTTGACCTTTCTGAAAATAAGAAGGTACGGCAAGAGATTGTTTTCTCTGTTTACTCAGAGATTATTTCCGGCATGGTTGTTTCCTTTTTAATTTCCCTAAGCGAGGCAATTCTAGGTCGAGGGAAAGCTGTACTTCGTGGTGAGGTAATTCCTTTGTCAGCCGAACTTGAGGAGAGAATTGGATTTAATGCGGCTTACTGTACAATTCCAGTTTTCTTCGATGATGGATTTTGTACTTACGATGGTTCGTCACCATCTACGGTAATGGTTTGGGTTATACCCATTTACCAAAGTGAAGCTGAGTATATTGAGGCTAATGGTTGGGAAAGTTTTGAAGATTTGCTGGAGAAGAAGGACCCTGACCTGTGTTCTTTGAAGCGTGATCCTGTAATTTAATATTACAAAAAAATCGTCATAGTCGCGCATCGGAAGCGAGAGTTTTAGACGACCTATGGTTTCCGGAAAACTCTAGGCATTGAATTACGAAGAGTGGGGCAATGTTACTGGAAATACCAACCCTGAGTTCAAACTCTTTGGCTTTGATGGCGGACTTAAAATTACTTATAGAGGCACTTAGTGAACCTCTTAAAAAAGCGGGCTTTAAGAAAAGGTCAGACAGTTGGTATTGGAGTAACGACGAGGTTGTTTTGCTGATTAATCTCCAGAAATCCCAATACGGTGACCAATACTATGTGAATGGCGGTGTAGCTTTAAAGTTATTAGGAGCGGTTGAGTTTCCTAAAGAGCATCACTGTCATATTCGCTTTCGATTGACCGGTGTTGTTTCTGAGGAAGAAAAAAAAGAAATTGTATCGGTATTCGACTTGGAAAACGAATCGTTGTCCAACCAGCACCGCAAAGAGGAAGCATCAAGATTAATTAAGGATATTGCGCTGCCTATTCTTCAAGGATGCTTGTCTAAGAGCGGAATAGTTGAAACAGTCAAAAGTGGAAGATTTGCAAATGCGATGGTTCATAAACAGGTTAATGACTTGGTTTGTTGATTGTTTTTATAGCTGCAAACATATTTCGCATGCGAGGCTTGTTGTCTGCGGCGGCTGAATTTACCGTAGAGTCTAAAGGGGGCAAGTCTTGACTTGGGAAGATTTGCCGAGCTTCGGGGATTATTCTATATCCAACAGATGCTTGGAAATATTCCAATTCGTTTCATTAGTATTTTAAATCGAACCACCACTCTGGCCACTCTCTAGCAACCGAGTAAACCAAACTCATCCACAATTACCCGAAATCCACTACCTCCCACCGTTCCAAATAAATAGAAAACATTTCAAGTTTGCCGGAGAGAAGTTATAAGAAGGTTATTGGACTTCCCAGTTTTTCAACCTGTTTTTTTCGTTTCGCTGGGAGTTGTACCTTCATATTGTTGTCCGCTTCTAGATCTAGCTATTTGGAATTGTCATGAGTCGATGAATGGTGAATCTTTTAAGGTTAGCATTTCTGATACGGAAATAATCTGCTGCCCGCCAAAACACCAACCAGACTCCGATACGATGGGCCGAACCTGCCGAAATAGTAACGATTTCGCTTGCAGACTCCCGGCATGGGGGCATAGAGTAGCGCTTTTGTGCAAAAGCGTTACTAATACTGCAAGGCACCACAATAAGGAGAGCAAAGCAATGACTACCCCAACTCACACCGGCAACACCAAGGGAACGAAGTTGCCACCCGAGCCGCTTGAGCGTGACGAGATCGATGCATTGATGGCGGCGTGTAGTAACCGGGCACCAACCGGCATCCGAAACCGTGCGTTGGTGGTGATGCTATGGCGTGGGATGCTTCGCATCAATGAGGCATTGCATCTCAAGCCCGCCGATTTCAACGCGACAAAAGGCACAGTCCGTGTGCTCAATGGAAAGGGTCGTAAGGCCCGGACGATAGCGTTAAACGCCGAATCGGCGGCCCTGGTGGCCCGCTGGCTAGATCGCCGGGTAAAGCTCGGTATAAATAACCATCGGTGGCTATTCTGCACTTTGGACGGTACCCTAATTCAGGATAGTTACGTCCGCAACATGCTGCCCCGGCTAGCCCGCCGCTCTGCCATCGCGAAACGTGTCCATGCCCACGGCCTGCGTCACAGCGGGGCGTGCGAAATGCGACGGGCCGGTGTGGACATTGGTATCATCAGCAAAGCGTTGGGACATACGAGCATCGCCACCACGGCACGCTACCTCGACCACATTGAACCGACGTTGGTTATTGATGCGATGCGAGAATTGAAATAATAGAGAGGATAGCAAGCAATGGCAAAGCGAAAACCGAAAACGCGGCAACCCCGCCATCGTTGAGATCGAAGTGTTCCTTGCTGTGCAACAACAGCTCGCGGCCAACAAGGGCAAAGGTGGTAAGCATTCCGAAGTATTGAGGCAGTTATAAGAACCAGTGCAGTGCTTACCCGCGCCCAAATGGATCAAACTATGGGACAAGTAAAACAGTGAATAATAAATTGCCTAACAATCGCAACAAATCGGACGGGCAATTCCGCTGCAATCCATTACCAGCCGGTTATGTCGAGCGTTGGAAGAAATGCACGCACATGTGATGACAGCCTTTAGTGAAAAGGAAAGAACGGCGCTCAAATTGTACTGCCGGACATGCGATGAGATCCTCGAATGCCGATTCGTCAAGGACCTTCCAAAGCAGGACCACACCACCCGCTCTTGGAGAAACCCGGACGGGTTGTGGGACGGATACGCCCCGGTATATGACCGTGACGATTTCCGATCCTTCATGGCCATCTTCAGGAAACTGCTTCTGAACAAAGAACCAACAAACATATACCAGATCCTCAACATTCTCAGTAGGCATACTTCCTATAGCGAACGGGAGCAACTCAAGAAAATTAGGAAAATTTTGCAGAAACTGGAGAGGCATTCTTTCAAGTTAAACTTAGGCACCGATGATGACAAAGCCCCATATACCCCGCGACAAGCCTGCGACGTCATCCTGAATGCAGATCTCTTTCACTCTGACCCGGAGAAACAACAGGCATTGGAGAAGCTACAATCCTTTGGATCTATTTTTCAGGGATTTCTTCTTAAGTTCGTAACGGACTTCTGTTGTCAGGCCGTCCAGGTTTCCGGTGTGGTAAAACAAAGGAAGTACTTTGACTGAAAACTACTTTGTTGTACGTGGTTACAGAGACATAGCGTAGGACGCGAATACAGTGGCAGGCAATGGAAGAAAAATACGAGATACTAATTTCAAATTACTTGGAATTCCAGAAGGTCCTTTTAGGTAGCGCCGCCGTTGACCTGACTAAGAAAAACTTGAGCCTGTTGCAAGTGAATAGAACGTATTAGACCATGGAGCCACTAAACAAATACTGCGAATTGGCCAAAATATTGCTTTCGGTCGAACAACTCGAACAAGATCCGCTCTTGCTGCCCGATACCTTCGGCGATCCACCACGTGTCAATATTGGTGATCTGACGAATGTGGACGATCAGAAACTTTGTTGCGAGGTTTGCGATCGCACGGCCATGACACCGGCGATATGGGCAGATTTAGGCGAATCGGAACGTATCTCCTGGATGCAGAAAGCAGTCGCAAAGGGGGTAAGGTCAAACTCCGACGAGCCGCAATCTGCTGACGACGGTCCCCCGAAAGCGCTTATGGATAAGTTAACACCACAGGAGCGGATGATCATCGAGTACTTATGGAATCGAGGGACGACCAACGTCAAAAAGTTAGAATCATATCTCACCAAGAAAACCGGTAAAACTCCCCAACCCGATGCGTTGCGTAAAGCGATCAACCGATTGCAATCCCATCTATGCGACCCACAAGAGAAGCACATCAAAATCTTTCTTAAGAGGCCACTTGTGCATTTTAAACGAGACAACGTGGCTGGAAAGTAAACGGACAAAAGAAGGACAGGTTTGTCCGGACTTTCTCTCGTCATCCCTCTATCATCGCTTGGCGTAAGGCAATCTCGTTGTAGATTTCTGCAGAGGCTCTGCCGCAACTAAAACCAAACATAAGGAGTAAGCAATGACTGACTTACAAAAAATGGGGAGTCCCGGTGGACGGAGACGTATCAAAAATAACAAATTGCGACTAAATACATTTGCCTCATTAGGACCGAATGCGATCCTCAAGTACTTTAGAGAACGAAATGAGGAAGAACGGGAAGTGGGGTATGAGCACATACCAGCCGGTACTTCCAATGGGTTATTGGTCATAATGCACTTGATGGCGAGTAACGACGTCAAAAATCTGCCCGAGGAAAAATACGATTCCAGAAAACACCTTCATTGTGTAGATTTGGCCGAGGAAATCATTAATTTGGACGGATTTGTGCTTTTTGCCGCTATCGGTGAACCTGCGTTACGGGCATATATTTACCATCTCATCGAACACCTTGGATTGGGTTGGTGTGAAGAGAGGGGGCAAATAGCGGACTGTCTTATAGAAATGTATCAACGTCGCGGTAATGACATATCAAGCCGTTTGACATGGGAGGATTTTAACCATTGGTGGACGATACTTTGATAGTGGATAGCGAAAGGACCCCGCCTTGTATCACCATTTCCCTGCATTACAAACGCGTGCACCCAGTGTGCCAGATAGGGTGGAGGGTGGCACCTCCACAAAAGCAGCAAGTCTAACTGGGAAAATTTTCTGCTCGCAGATGTGCTTTTTTGGGTATACCCTAAGTGGAACACATCAACCTCCAGAGGGATGCTATGAAGAAGACAATTGCCGTTTACATACGCGTTTCCACCACTGGCCAAAATGAAGCGGGCCAACGAGCGGCTATCTCCGAGTGGCTTACAGCCCACGGCCACGACCTCACCACCGCAACGTGGTACGTGGACAAGCACACGGCCACGACAATAGCCCGGCCTGAATTGGACCGACTTCAGGCGGCCATTTTTACGGGTCTCCATGTAACAGTTGTTACATGGAGACTGGACCGGCTATCGCGTACACAGCGAGATGGCATCAACCTACTTGCCAACTGGTGCGATGCAGGTGTGCGGGTAGTTTCTATTACCCAACAACTGGATCTCTCGGGTGCAACAGGCCGCCTCATTGCGGGTGTGTTGTTTGCTGTAGCCGAGATGGAGTTGGAGACGATGAAGGAGCGGCAACGTGCGGGCATCGAGGCGGCAAAGGAACGCGGCATTTACCAAGGCCGCAAGCTCGGCACCACAAAGGCGAAGCCAGCACGTGCCAAGAAACTACGCGACAAGGGTCTGACCCAGCACGAGATTGCAGCGGCCCTGGGAGTATCACGCACCACCGTCAATCGCTACCTAAGAGAATCGATGTGACATTTGAAATAGAGCGAATTAAGGGCGTAAGAACCTCCGGTTGTTCTAGGGGAAAATGCGTACAACGGGAAGAATGCATCGTGAGGTTTGCTTTGGAATTATTTGTTGGAATTGCCCGGAAGGGAATACTTAAGTTAGGGGAAAGTAATTTAATTAAATGTCAGCTCCAAAAACCTGATTATGTCTTCAACCATTAAAAATCAAACCGTGGTAAAATCTGTCCGTCAGAGAAGCCGTCCTTTCTTGGGAATAACCAAGGGAGGCTTTATGGCGGAAGGAATGCACCGCGACAAAGGCGGCAACTGGGTGCTTGATAAACAGTACTTGGGTCAGCGTATATTTGAACGCACTTATTCAACTAATAAGAGCGTTGCAGATAGGATACTAGCCCGGTACATGGTTGAAACTGAAGAAGGGAGGTATCAAGCTTGGAAGGGTAAGTTTGAAGATGTAGTACAGGACTATCTAGATAAAGACTTGCCGAAAAAATCGGATCATTCAAAAACACGTTACGAAATAATTGTTCGGGTTAATCTACTTCCATTTTTTAAGGGATTGCGAATTGGGGAAATCATCCAGTTCGATCAGACCACGGGCAAAAACAAAGTAATGGAGTATTTCGAGATCAACGGTGAATTGCCGGAGTCATCTTTGAAAAAGCACGCAAGAGTGTTGAAGGACATTATAAAGCGTGTGGTCAAGGATTTTAAGTTGCCGACAATTCTTTATCGAAATAAGGGTTTTTATCAAACTAAATTTCTAAGGGAAAACGAACTACTGGAAATCGTTGGATGCCTTGAAGAGCAGTATCAAGCTTTGGCTTTATTAATGGCTTATACAGGACTTCGACTTTCCAATGCTCTGAAAATTACTTGGAAGGAAATTGACTTAAAAGAAAGTTTTATCCGAGTGGTGCAAACAAAGACTGGCGACCGTGTGAACATCCCGATCTGTCAAAAATTAATGGATGTTCTTCGGTACAAGAATCGCTTGCGGTCTTTGCATGATGATCGCTTATTTCAACATACCGACCGAGCTTTTCAAAAGGCTTGGAAGCGTGCTAGAGATAAGGGTGGTTATTCATGGGTCAGGGTTCACGATTTGAGGCATTTCTTTTGCTCTTATTTACTAAACAAGGGAGTCGATCATATGACCGTTGCAACATTATCAGGCCATAAATCGATTAGCTTGTTAAAAGAACGTTATGGTCACTACGGAGATGAAACGCTAAGGAAGGCTATGGCTGTGTTTGATGAAAAAACCGAGTTCCGCAAAAGTCCCGCACTATGAATTTAAAATACTAGAAAAATACTGTAACTATTTGAAAATATGGTAGCCCCAAGGGGAATCGAACCCCTGTTTCCGGCGTGAGAGGCCAAGGTACTATATCAATAATTCCTAGTTATTGATACCTCCTCTCTTATATCTCCTTTAAAAACAATTCCTTTCTAAAAATACCGAGTCTCGGTTTTTGTACTTTTCCTTTTTGGATTGTGCACAAACCCGGCACAACATTTTGAGAAAGGGTACCCCCTTGAAATTTAGACTTCTCCCACCAAGTTTCTTCCAAGTTTTAAGCTCCAGCCTAATAAACGAAAAATTGAAACCTCGCTCTTTTTGCGGATTCCCTCGTTATGGCCAAAGCTGTGTTTTGACTCTAAGAAAAATTACTCAGGGCTTATGTCGATCCAAAAAGAATGCTGATTCCCTTGTTGAACGTATGGAAGGAAAAAGAAGAATTGTCGCGCGGAGCGCAGCGACGCGCGATCAATTCTCTTAATTTAATACATACGAAACATTTCTGCATTCTAATTTGAAAGGCAACGATGAAAGTTCTAACTCAGTCAGACGGATTTCGAACACAAGAAAATCAAAGATGGTTTGAGATTTTATCTCAGAATATTGATCCATCGATTCGTAAACATGCTGAACGAATGAAAAATTGCGCTGGTTATATGGAGTTTTATAAAAACAAGAGTACAGGCAAGGTCAAAGTCTTTGCCAATTTCTGTAAAAGTCGTCTTTGTTGCAAGTGCGCTCGTTTTAAAGCGAATTGCAATCGTTACAAGTTAGAAAAAATAATAAAAAAACTTGAAAGCGATAAAGACCTTATGGCATTGGGCCTCACTTTCACTATGAAAGAAAATTGCACCATAGCTGACTTCAAAAAGGCTGTAAGAAAGTTAAACAAAGCTATGTCGAACATGATTAGAACCGACCTGTTCTCTGGACGTGTTGGACACTATAAAGCTCTAGAGTTTACCAAACGCCGATTAAATGAACTTCACCCTCACGTGGCCTATCTTATGCACTTTAAAAAAATGGACCTTTCAGAACTTACGGGCATTAAAAAAATGCTCAATTCTAAAATTTTCAATGATGAAATCATTGGTCTTTATAACTGGGAAAAATCTTTTGGAAAGTTTCTGATTGAAGATTCAATTGATTCAACTCTATCTCCTGAAGACCATTATTACGTGTTCAAACAAGGCATTCTGGATGACTGCCTGAGAAGGCTAAAGAAGGGATATCTCCCCCGCATAATGTTGCAGTGCTTGGCTAAAAAGAACGGTTTGGGTCACCAGGTATGGATTACAGAACCCGATAAAAACTATCTCTTGGAGCTATGTAAGTACAACACAAAAACAATGGAATATGAGGGTAGTGAAATGGAAGAACTCTTTGCTGTTACTCGATGTACAAGATTTGGTGATTTTTCAAAAAAGTATCGTGAGGTTCTTAAAGAGGATGAATTGCTCCTTGAGGATGATGAACAACCAACTGATGAATGGGAAAGTATTGGTTCCGTTCAACAGAATGTCGAGGAACAAATGTTGAAAGCGTCTAACCCTGATCCAGAGGTTGTTAGAAGCATTCAACGGTTGGAAAAGGCTGGAATGATCGGGTATTCAATCGAGAATATCCCTAACTTTAAAGATTGGCTTGATTCGCTGATCGAACAGGAGGAATAAATATTATGAAGTCTTCTTTTTTTGTTGTGGGTCATGTTGATAATTTTGCCATAAAACCTCAAACAGAGTTCAGAGGTGAAGTTTTTGACGAATGCGTGATTTACCAGATCACGACGAAAGGTGAAAAAAATGGTGAACCTTTCCTCGAACGTTTTGATATGCGTGCTCATAAAGACTTTGGGAAACTTCCTGATTGTGTGGGTAAAACTTATGTCTTTCCTTGCTATGTGAGCGGATCAGGCAAGGATAAATCTGTACGGGTTCCTGAAGGTACTAAGCAATCGGAAGTCTATCTATTT
This sequence comes from Phycisphaerales bacterium, assembly GCA_029260265.1. Lineage (GTDB taxonomy): Bacteria > Planctomycetota > Phycisphaerae > Phycisphaerales > UBA1924 > UBA1924. The sequence continues at coordinate 874 of JAJDDO010000022.1, read as the reverse complement.
GCGGACTATTTGAAGCATGTCCAGGCATCTTTAAAGACATCTGTTCGTCCTGGTAGTTAATCATGGTTAATTTTGAATTATGGGAAACAGTTCTAGGCATTTGGGCTGGAGGCTTTTTTCTAGGCGTAGTTAAGAGAACCGTATTTTTGGATAGTTAAAATTTTAATCCACTCTGTTCGTAAGCCTATTACCTCAAGCGTAGCTTTTTATGAATGATGTTTTTCATTTGAGGTGACTGATTATCAATTTAGATATCAGTCGATAATAAAGGGATCATTCATTTTTATTTGGAGTATTTATCATGTTTAAAAAATTGAAAAGCTATGGTCAAACAGCATTGGAGTATGTTTCCTCAGGTTGGAACATCGTGAAAAAAACTGGTGTTGCAGCTATAGGAGCTGTAACAGCAACATGGTCACTGTTGGTAACCGATTCGCATGCGGCTTTGACGGCTATCGATGAGACGGCATTAATTGCTGACATGGATGTCCTTCGGGATTTTGTTTTAGCCATCGGTGGTGCCTGGATTCTCTTTAAGTTCATCAAGCGAATTTTCGGAACTTAATAACAAAAACGTAAATTTCTAAAGAGGTTTTGAAAGCCAATGAGACTTAATATTATATGTTATCGATCCCGCATTTTCTATTTTGTTCTCATTGGCTTTCTCATATTTCCAAGTCTTGTTTTTGCGGATCATTCTGATTTGCATTCGAATACGCAATCAATTGAAGCGTTGAACGAATTCCTTCTTGAGGGTGATCTTGCCGCAATACTTTTGGTTTTTGCTTTTATTTCTGGCTTTTCTGCGGGGTCTAGATGATGAAAAAAATAATCATAATTTTAGCCTTAATAGGCAAATTTTTAATCCCAGTAA
>JAJDDO010000021.1 GCA_029260265.1 Phycisphaerales bacterium | reverse complement strand
CCGGTGGATAGGCATTTTGCCGAGATAACCCGCTTATCCGACAGGCAGATGAGCGGGTGAGCGCATTTAGAGAAACCATTACACAAGAACCATCATAAAGGGAGGATAGACCATGAAATCTAACCATCTAATTCGCACGACGCTGTTGGCGGGGGCTGTTGCGATGTTCGCCAGTTTTGCTGTCGCTAAGGACGGGAAGCCAGACAAAATTACCAAATGGGTCTTTCAGCCCTGCTTTGATTCATCTGATGCCGGATGGGCAAGTGGCGTCGTGCCGTGGGTCAAAGCGGTTGAAAAAGCAACCGAAGGTACGGTCAAAATCAAACTGGAACCAGTTGGAGCTATCACAAGCGGATCCGAATCGTTCGGTGGGGCAGCAGCCGGGCTGATCGACGGGACTGCCTGCTGGGGTTCCGTATACAGCGGTGACATGCCCGAGGGGATGCTGGCGTTTGGTATGGCCATGGGTGCCGAAAGTACGGACGAGGCGTGGGAAGCCATGTGGGGCAACCCCAAATATAAGATTGGCGATTTGATCCAGGAAGCGGCCAAGAAACGTGGCTTGAAGTGGATCGGCTGGACCAACCAAGGCCCCAACGCCATGTTCACGAAGTTCCCCGTTCGCAAGATGGAGGATCTGAAGGGCAAGAAGATGCGGGCAGGCGGTCCTCAGTCCCTGTTCCATACGGCCATGGGCGGAGCGCCCGTAGCCATGGGCGGCGGTGACATCTATACGGCAATCAAGCTGGGTACGATTGACGGCACCTATTGGGACACCGGCGGAATCGACGATATGGCCTTCCATGAAGTCATCAAATACGCCGCTCAGCCGGGTTGGTGTCCTGCTCAACATCAGGAAACCTTCGTGAACCTGAAAAAGTGGAACGCGCTGACCAAGTGGCAGCAAGACCGCATTCAAGGTGTCTTCAAGAGCACCTATTTCGAAACCAGCAAATTGCATGAGGACGGCGTCGCCCACGCCTTGAAAACCTTGACGGATGCTGGTGGGGAAGTGATCAAATTCTCCGATAAAGAAAACAAGAGAATGCGCGAAAAATCCATTGCAGAAGTATGGCCGTTGGTCGCAGCAAAATCGGAAGGCAATAAAAAGGGCGTGGAGCTCTGGAAGCAATTCCTGAAGGACAAAGGGAAATTGTAATTGTTGTTGCGATCGATCAACGCGCGTTAAACTAATGAGACAGGCCCGGGTGAAAGAATCCTGGGCCTGTTTCATACTTGTTCGGCGCAGTTTCCTAATTGGAAAAAGCCGGATTGGCACCCGTTAGGTTGGTGTGAAACGATTGGTTTTCTTGGACTTTTTATTATGGTTCAAATGCGCCATCGTAATGCGGTCCGGGGTATTTGAGGTATCCAAAGAAATAACAGCGGTTATCCGTTGGTCAGTATCTAGACCGACTAAGCTTGCGGAGGAAATATGTATAGCAAGATAATTATTGCCAGCGCCTTGGATCAGGGTTTCGGCCCAAAGGCGATAGAAACGGCCAAAAAGCTGATGTCGAAGGGTGGAGAAATCATTGCCTTGCATGTCATTCAACCCACCAATGAAGTCGTCCAGTCATTCGTGACCGAAGAAGCCAAATCAAAGGCTCGTGAAACCATCAAAGAGATGATGGCCGACCGTTTGCGCGACGAACAAAGCATCGAGCCCGTGATACTCACAGGTCATCCAGGTAGCGAAATACCAGCCTATGCGAAGAAGGTCGGGGCAGATTGCATAATCGTTGGATCCCATAAACCGGGACTGCAAGACTTTTTCCTTGGTTCAACTTCGTCGCGTGTCGTGCGACACGCCGAGTGTGCCGTGCACGTGCTGCGTTAGAGCGCTGTGCGACCAATTAGGCGCGTTGATACGGTATATCACCTGACACTTCGGCCATGTTTGACATGGCCCATGCTGCCTTCAGACAGCAAGGTCGGATTGCCCCTTAGTTCTATCGAACCGCAGACTTGAGCACGAATATAATGCGTCGCACTGCGCAAGTCGTCGCCGACGCAGTTGCCCGACAAAACGGCGAACGTCTCGGAAGCCTGCCAGGTCATCGGTATTGAAGACGGCGGCCAGGCAGTAGCATTCTTCTATACGCCGACTGAGACCGCCAAGCTCGACAGCTTTGGTGTGAAATTCTGATTACGTGACGTGCTGTCGCGCCTCGCCGATTATCCGGCTAATCGAATTACGAATTTGCCGCCATAAGACTTCGCCTGACGGCGCTTTCTTCGGGCGAACTCAGATATCAAACACGAGGACACTTCAAACGAGCGGTAGGTACAGACCGGCTCCGCACAACAAGTGCGGGCTGAGGAACTTTCAATGCCTCAGTTTAGGCTGCGGCGTCCTCACCAGTGATCAAGGTCCGAACATCATGCACCAGTTTTTTGATGACGATCAGCAGCATAATCAGGCCGGTAATCGGAAAGAACACCTTAAGCGGATAAATTGGAATTGGCACACTCGTCGGCGTGTGTTGGTTCAATTTGATGGAAAGCATGGCAGCTTGGTGACCTTTCCATACCAAAACAGCCAGGAACAAAAAGGTAAAAACAACCGTGATTATGTCGCAGATTGCCTTTTTCCTCGCTGAGAAATTCGCATAAAAGAGGTCAAGTTTGACAAAGGCGTTGTCATTTAATGAATAAATTCCACCCACGCATGCCAATAACACCATGGCAACTTGCAGAGTTGTAGAAATCCAGAGAGACGGTGAATTTAGGACATATCTCAAAAATACATCACTAACGCCAAAAAATGTACAATACAGAATAAGCACCCA
>JAJDDO010000003.1 GCA_029260265.1 Phycisphaerales bacterium | reverse complement strand
CGAATCTTTGCCAAATGTTCCTCTAAATTTTCATTTTTTAATTGAATCCCAAAATCTTCCGGCACTCTCTGATTGGTGTTGTTGTGGTCAAATATCCGACCTAAAATCTGGTTTCCGACCCAGTTTTTATAATGTGCCGATTCCATATACCCTTGCATTTGTTCTTTGGGATTTTGTTGAGGAGGGTAATTTTCTGGGAGTTTTTTCTGGGTGAGAGGTTTTTTTTATAACGAAACCTGTAACAGTTTTTGCATTAAGAAATTGAAAAATTTTTTCACCATTGTTTAGACAAATTAAGGTAAAAAGAAGAACTTAAACTGCTAAATAAATAATCGCATTTAAAACCAAATAAAGAGAATCGCGTCGACGCATGAAATTATTGAAGAACCTTCTTTTAGCACTTACCACGTTCATTTTAGTTTTAATTGTCCTCGAATTTGTCGCTTTAAAATATTTTATACCCACCACAGATGTTGTCCGCGTCGACCATGAGGAAGGCATCACCCACTACAAAGCCCGTCAGAAAGGCATCATACGGCTGGCAAATGAATATTCCGCCCCTTTCTCAATAAATGAGGATGGATGGAATTCGCATCACGACAAATACATTCAAAAAAGAAACAATAAAACCAGAATCGCCGTCATTGGCGATTCCTACATAGCGGGTTTGGAACCGGGCTATTTAAAAGCAATTCCCAATGTTTTGGAACAACGGTTGGGGCCGGACCATTCCGAGGTGTATGGATTCGGCATCGGAGCGGCGCATCTTGCCCAATACCTGCATATGTTTAGAAACGTAGTTTTGAAATATGCCCCAGACATTGCGGTTTTCTTAATCATCCATAACGATTTTGCTCCCTCGTATAGAAAAGATCTCATGGCTTCTGGAAGGTATGGAGGAACTTTTCTTACCTTTTCCCTTTCGGGGAACAAAATTGAAGAAATCCCTCCGAAACCTTATGATCCATCCTGGGACAGCCTCCTCGACATACGTTTACTCCGGTTCATGTTTTATCAATACAAACTAAGAACCAAAATCAATTATATAAAAAGTTTGGTCCTCAACGAGCAGTATCAAATGAATATGAGTGTCAAGGATTTGGAAGGTGGTATTGAAAACGATCTGCTGGTTGCGGACTATGTGGTGAAAAATATCGCGTCCGCTGCAAAAGAAAAAAATACTAAACTCATCTTTGTTATGAATGGAGACACTCAGTCAATTTATAATCAAAATGCCAGCGAAGTGCCCAACAATATTTTAAAATTTAATGCGGCCATGCAACAAATCGTGGAAAATAGTGGAGGGAAATTCATCGATCTGCATCAAACTTTCCTCAAGGACTATCAGGAGAATCATAAAAAATTCGAGTTTAAAACCGATGGCCACTGGAACCCCTATGGACATCAGGTGGCGACGATACCTATTTACAGGGCTATTCAGGATTTAGGTGGGGAATTGTGAAAAACCCCTTGATAGGTGCAATTGTAAAGAGTATTTTATCGGGCATTGACTTGGACCCCATCGGATTCATCGTGGGAGGAGTTTCCTCTAGTGGAAGAAGCTAGGAACCGTCTTTCCGAAAGTGAATCGAATAATTTTTCAAAATTCATTTATACCCATAAAGGTTAAGAGCATGAAAGAAAAGTTAATGTCTTTTGTTGGGCGATTGTTATCTCCGAAAACCGCTACTCATCTAACTAATTTTATTGGAAAATTAAAGGGAGTTGCAGATTTACCAACCATGTTTGCATGGCAAGCAAGGCAGGATATTTTGAAGCATCCAAAATTCCACGATAATAAACGGTTGATCCCCTTTGGTTTTAAGGCTTATTCACAAGCGGACGAGGATGGAATTATTCAGGAGATTTTTCGGAGAATCGGGACAACAAATCTCAGGTTTGTAGAGATTGGAGTGGGTAATGGTTTGGAGAATAATACCCTGAGTTTATTGCTTCAAGATTGGCAGGGAGGATGGATTGAGGGCAGTCCGAAAAGCGCCCAATTTATTGAAAAAAAGTTCGACAAAATTATTAAGCAAGAAAAGCTGAAGTTTAAATGTGCATTTGTTGATATAGATAATATTAATAAGTTGATTGAAGGTTTTTCTCTACCCCAGGAAATTGATTTATTGGGGATTGATATTGATGGGAATGATTACCATCTTTTTCAGGCGATAAATTCCATTAATCCGCGTGTTGTTGTCATTGAATACAATGCAAAATTTGCTCCACCAACAGAGTGGATCATGGAATATAATCCCAAGCATAATTGGGATGGTACAGATTACCTTGGAGTTTCTTTAAAATCGTTGGAGCGGCTGTTCGATGAAAAGGGATACTCGCTTGTTGGATGTAATATAACCGGAGTCAATGCTTTCTTTGTTAGAAACGATCTTATGGGCAACCATTTTGAGGGACCGTTCACGGCAGAAAATCACTATGAACCTGCAAGATATTGGCTCATTCGTGGTTTTGTATCCGGGCATCCCGCCAATTTTGGTCCTTATTTAGGAAAAAAAATCGAAGGAAACTAAAAGGTTCTCGAAACCGAGAGCCAAGAATTGAATTTTACAGTTCCAGCTGAAACCCGTTGCGAAATCAAATTTGCTGCCCCTGAATTAGAATACCATCGACTTCTAAATTGGATAAAACAGCACTCATCTTGCTTCTATGAAGAATATCCAGATCGGCAAGTAAACAACATCTATTTCGACTCCCTGGATTTTCAATCTTATAAGGACAATATTTCCGGTGCAAGCTCTCGCCTAAAAGTCCGTTATCGATGGTATGGTTCTTCGGTAGAACTTGCCCAAAGGGCATTGGAAATAAAATGCAAGCGCAATCAATACAGCTGGAAGTTGATTTGCGATTTTAAAGAAACTCTTGGCCCGGAGGAAAAAAATTGGCAGCAGATTCAGAAAAAACTGAGTCGCCATCTTCCCCGCGAGGCCCAAAAATGGTTGGATACGCATTCCGTACCAATTTTATTGAACCGTTATCGAAGAAAATACTTTAGATGCAAATATGAAAAGGTTCGTGTGACCTTGGACACTGTTATTCGCGTTTATGATCAGACTCGGAAATCTTACCCTAATTATTCTTTTAAAACCAATATGCCGCAAATATTTGTCCTAGAAGTCAAGTTTCCCCGTGAACTGAGAAATAAAGCATTTGAGATTATCAGGAACATTCCCATCCGTGTCAGCCGTCATTCTAAATATATCTGCGGGTTTCATTCGATCAATGGTTGCTAAAAGCTTTCTCTTTAATTTCTCCTCGATAGAAAATTCGGTAAACTCCCGTCCAAAAGAAACACCCTGATTCATATTTTGCCTTTTTATCATCAATGATGAAAATTAATGAGTTGAACTAAAGTTTTGGTACTAGAAAGGAATTGGAATAGCGCAGGTTAATCTCTCTTTGTAGATTTTCAAGCGAGGCCAAAGAGTTTCTCCTATTGGCCGTATCTTTATTGCTTTGAACCAATTCGTTAAAAATCATTCTGTAGAGCCCATGTAATTCAAGATCATTCAGTCTTGCTAGTTCATTGGTTGTGATGAGTTTTCTTTTCTTTATTTTCTTTCAGGACCGACCATCGGTGCCTTTCTCACCCGCCACGCCATAGGAAAGGCAGAGATGGTTAGGTTCCAAAAACAGGACGTAAAGGAATGACAAACGAAATGCGGAAATTAGAAATGACGGGAATGAATTGAAGAATTCAGGCTTTTAGATTGAGCCGTCTGAATGATTTGGTCAGCGTATCTCTGAACAGCTTAATTTTAGAGCCATGCCTGTGAAGGTTTCCCGCCCGGACAGGATTTCAGTATGAGCAAAGGTTACCTGAGCGGAAATAAGCTTGTAGGGCCGTCCAATATGCTTCCCCCTCCTCCTGGCAGCAGCCATGCCTTCCTTGGTACGCTTGATCAGATTCTTGCGCTCAAACTGCGCGAAGGCAGCCATGACAGTATAGATGAGCTCCCCGGTCGGGGTTGCTGTATCCACATTGAGATTAACAACCTGAAACTCCACCCCACGCTGCCGTACTTTGCAATTCTTGTGACGAATCCTGGTTCATTGCAGCAGCATAAGCAACTGCGCTGTAAGCTTGTTCGCGATTCTCCTTAAATTCAGAAATCGCTTCACTCGAATATCCTCTTTGCACTGCTTCCTGAATAAGAACTTTTGATTTATTAATGACCTCTTCCCGCCTTTCATGAAAATCCTTTTCCTTTTTATCAATAATATCTCCAGCTTCTGGACTTTCCATTTTATCAATAATATCTCCAGCTTCTGGACTTTCCATTTCTTCAGATGTAATCCCAGCGGTGATAACGATACAGAAATTAACTTTTAAATATTTTGAAAGTATATGAATTTACTAGAATTACAATGAATTAATTGACTTTAATTGTTGTAGGTATTAAATTTAGGAATACCGATATTTAGTGTTGTTCCAGGTCTTTTTTCTCCTGAGAAATTTAGCCAGGCTCGCCCCTGTTTTTCAACAACAGGCGCTCGGGCGTGAATATTTTTTTAGAAAGGCCTACTGCGAGCGCTGAAAACTGAAGTTCCAAATTGGTTGTTTTCTATTCACAGAATTAAACCTGTACCGGAGATTCACCCATGTTGCCTGTCCCCTTCGCCCAGAAGTCTTGTCGTGTCTTCTTTTCTCTCCTTCTTCTATCCATAGTACTTTTGGGTCAACCGACAATGTTGGTTGCGCAAGAGAAGGTTGACATGCCCATTGGCTCCGTCGGTGGCAATGTCCGTGCCGATCTATTTACTGGAACCGCAACTACAAGTATCCCCATTGCAGTTCCACCAGGACGAAAAGGCATTCAGCCGCAGTTGGCTCTGATCTATGGCAGCGCCAATGGCAATGGCTGGGTGGGCATGGGTTGGAAGCTGGAAAAAAGCGTCATTGATCGACAGACCAAGTTTGGTTTGGATTATTCAGGAGATGACTTTCGGGTTAGCTTGTCCGGTATTAACGCAGACTTGGTCAATATAGGGGCAGACGAATATCGTGCTGAGATTGAAGGCAGTTTTACCAGAGTAAAGAAACTCACGGCTGTTGATGGTAACCTGTATTTTGAAGCCACCGACAAAACCGGGACAAAATATATTTTTGGTCAGGTGCCAGCAACTCGTATGGCCGATCCTGCGGATTCCAGTCTAATCTTTCGCTGGTGTTTGGATCGTGTGGAAGATGTGCATGGCAATTACATGACCATCAGTTACGCAGTCGATCAGAATCAAGCCTATTTATCCCGCATCGACTATACCGGCAATAGCGCTCAAAGCCTGGCCCCCACACATAGTGTGGAATTTCATTTGGAAGACCGTGCTGATGCACCGCCCCTCTACTATACAAAATTTTTAACCAAAGTCGCCAAACGACTCAAGACTGTTGAAATTCGTGCCAACGGCAATCTAGTGCGCGCGTATAAACTTACATATACCTCAAGCCCCAGTACCAAAAGGTCTCTTCTCAACACTGTTCAGCAGTTTGGGAAAGATGCCACGATTGATGCTAATAAGGACATCACCGCAGGCACGTCGTTGCCGCCAATCAACCTAGGCTACCGAACCAATGCACCAGCGACGTTTGATTTTCAGAATACCCTTCCTGGATCTTCAGGCGCTACTAACTCATTTGTAAACCCAAGCGTAAAACCATTACCTATGGATATGGATGGCGATGGTCTAATGGATGTTCTCCATATTCCAAATCAGGCACCTTCATGGCAGGCTCTTTCAAATGGAAATGGTACTTTTGATTTTCAACCCTTTGCTGAGGATATGACACCCTATTTGAATTATTATAATAGTGACATCACACCATATACTGGCAACATACGATTCAATATTCCTGGGGATTATAATGGTGATGGAAAAACAGACATTGTAAGGTTTTCATACAGCGCCGGTGGTACACAATATAGTTGGGTTGGCCTATCCGATGGAGACGGATCGTTTACATTGGATCAATCGTTTGCTCAATCAATGCCAGAACCCAAACCCACCCCATCCAGCATTCGAGTTGGAGATTGGAATGGCGATGGATTGACAGATATGATGAAATTTCAGTCTAACAATGACCCCTTATTATCTTGGGTCGCTTTGTCAAATGGCGATGGCACCTTCAATTCTCAACAGTTTCCTAACTCCAATACATATTATTTTAGTCAACATAATGTTGATGCTAATGAAAGTGTTGCTGTAGGAGATTGGAATGGCGATGGGAAAACAGATTTTTTACAGTTTTCATCGAACTCTAACTCGTTATATTCCTGGGTAGCTCTGTCCAACGGGGATGGCACTTTTACTTTCGACAACTCGTTGCCAAGACCCTCCGTGGCAACTAATAACTATTTAGATCCAAATGAAAGTTTAGATCCGCATATTGAAGTTGCAGTAGGAGATTGGAATGGCGATGGATTGAGCGATCTTCTTCATTTGCATCCCAATGCAGACCCACAATTTTCCTGGGTTGCTCTGTCAAAAGGAGACGGAACGTTTGATTTTCAAAAATCCCTCCCGGGAGCTTCTACAGCAACCAACTCCTATATTGATGGAAATAAAGCGATTCATGTTGGGGACTGGAATGGCGACGGATTGGCCGATCTTCTTCATTTGCACCCTAGTGCAGATCCGCAATATTCATGGGTTGCGTTGTCAAATGGAGATGGCACATTTAATTTCCAAGAAAATCTGCCTGGAGCCTCCGAAGCTACAAATTCCCATTTATATTATGAAAAAGGAATTGTGGTCGGAGATTGGAACGGGGATGGGCTGCCAGATATGTTTCACTTGAGTCATCACCCAACGGGACCTGAGTACTCATGGACAGCCATTGCAAACGGAGAAATCCCCGATCTTCTCACCTCCATGACGAATGGATTTGGCGGTAATGCTACGATTGCTTATTTGCCTTCTACACAGTACAGCAACACACAATTGCCGTATCCTGTGCAAACGGTTGAGAGTATCACCACGGACGACGGCAATGGCAATGTTGCGACATCCACTTATGAGTTTTCCGGCGGCTACCACCATTTTACAGATAGAGAGTTTCGTGGGTTTGATTTCGCCAGGGTCACAGGACCGGTGGGGCCGAACAGCGAACAAGCGTTAGAGGAAACCTGGTTTCATCAGGGCAACGATATTGCGGTGGATGTCAACGATCCCAGTGTGGCGGACGGTTATCTCAAAGGTGCGGTGTATCGAAAACGAGTCTCGGATAGTTTAGGAAATATTTTTTCAGAAACGCGGACGACTTACACGGCTGACGACGATGGTCTGGCACCGTTCTATACGCCACCGGCTCAAGTTGTCACCGATATTTGTAATGGCAACACGTGTACCGCCCAAACCCAAACCGATTTTACTTATGACATTTATGGCAATGTCATTCAGGAAGTTCAGCATAAAGATCTTGCCGAGTTATCGGATGACCTCACCATCGTCCGCACTTTTTCTCCCAACACGTCAGCTTGGATATTAGGGCTCCCGACCTCAGAAACCATTTATGAAGGCATCGGGTCGGCTGGAACTCAGAAGACGCTAACAGATTTTTATTACGACGGTACAACGAGTTGTGATATTGCCTCGACCAATCAACTTCCGACCAAGGGCCTTCTCACCCGCACGGTCAAATGGTTGAGTGCCAGCGCCGATCCTGAAACCCGCATCGCCTATGATGATTTTGGCAATCCCGTTTGTTCCAGGAACGCCAACGGCAATATCACCAGCATGACGTATGACAGTGAAGGGTTCTTTGAAACCACCTTCACAGATTCTCTTAACTTTGTGACCACCACTGAATATTACGGAGTGGGTGGCATCGCGGCAAACAACGGAATATACGGGCAAGTCAAGCAAGTCACCGACCCCAATGGCGCAAACGTATCGACAACATATGATGCATTGGGCCGGGTCTTAACAGTAACGCAACCGGATGGATTTATCACCACCACGAGTTACAACAATTTCGGAACTCTGGACACCCAAAATATTCTTAACAGCCAGCATGTCCGAAGCGACAGTGCTTTGGGTTTGTCCACCTGGTCCTACTTCGATGGTATGGGACGAAAGATTCTTGCCAAAGGTACGGGCACCGATGGCAAGATCATCGTATCCAAAACAGAATACGATGTCCGAGGCGCGGTCAATCGTAGCAGTCTGCCTTATTTTGAAGTGGGAGGCTCTCCGCTTTGGACCACCGTCACCTACGACACCGCA
>JAJDDO010000020.1 GCA_029260265.1 Phycisphaerales bacterium | reverse complement strand
TAATAGCACGCTCATTGGTGGGGATGTCTCGACGACTGCTGGGGGTTTCATCGAGATCATCGGCAACAACACGATGGACGGTGTGGTTTTTTCTGGCGATATGAATATACCGCACGCGGCGACCCTGAACATCGCCAACTCGATCGAGAACAACGGGACGATGGTGCTCAACTCGACGGGTGCCGCGGCGACGACAAGCATCGACTTTGTAGATTCCGGTTCGTTCAACGGGACGGGCACGCTGATGATGACGAGCCTCAATACGCTCTCGCAGATCCGCACCGATCCTGGGATGGTCATGACCAACAGCGCATCGCACACGATCGAAGGCCGTGGGCGGATCCTGGCCGCGATGGTCAACGATGGGCTCATCGAGGCGAACATCGCTACTTCTGAGCTGCTGGTGTTCACCAACGACAAGACCAACAACCTGATGATGCGGGCCGTCAACGGTGCGATCATGGATGTCTCGGGGATTACCTTGACGCAGAGCGCGACCGCGCAGCTTGTCGCCGACGGCGTGGATTCTGAGGTGGAACTCACGAACAGCACGGTTGATGGCGGAAAGATGACCGCGATCAACGGCGGGTTCTTTGAGATTCAAGGGTCGAGCCACATCACGGATGTTGATTTGCTCGGCACGCTGAACATGCCGCACGCGGCAACCCTCGGCGTTGGTTTCGGGACGCTGAACAACGGGCTGATTGTGGTCAACTCCACCTTGACCTCGGCAACGACGAGCTTCACCTTCGACGAAGAGATCATCGTCGGTGGGACGGGCACCATCCGGTTGACCAGGCCCAATACACTCTCACGGTTGGTTGCTGGCGTGGATGTGACGCAGGGCGGGCTCGGCACCGGGCAGCGCCTCGAGGGGATCGGGCAGATCGCGATCGACCTGATCAACCACGGCACCATCGCCCCGGGGCTGAGCATCGGCACGATGACCGCGACCCAGCCGATCTTCAACTCCTCGGCGGCAACCTTCGAGGTCGAGGTCAACGCCTCGACCGCCGACCTGCTTGATTCATCGAGCACTATCGAGGTCCACGGCGATCTGGATGTTACCTTGATCGACGGGTTTGTCCCCGCGGGTTATTGGGTGCGGACGGTGATGGAAGCAACCGAGATCACCGGTGACTTTGACACGGTCAACGGGCCGACGCCTCCGGTCGGTTTGGTATTCAGGCACTACAACACCGGGACTGAAATGCTCATCGGGATGACCTGTAAGCCCGATATCGACCTCTCGGGCGGATTGAACCTGCAGGATGTATTCGGATTCCTTAATCTGTTCAATGCGGAGCATCCCGCGGCTGATCTTGCCGCGCCGTTCGGGGTATTCAATCTGCAGGATGTCTTTGCCTACCTTGCCTCGTACAACTCGGGGTGTCCATAACTGACCGGCTGCACCCGTTCCTGAGGGAAGCGGGGCGGTTGATGGATACGCCACTAAAGCACCACCATGGGATACACGATCTGATCGTTGTATCCCATGGTTTTTTGTGCAAACACCCCGTGTTGATCTGTCGATCCTCGTTTCAAGCGGAAAAATGCTCTTGGCAGGGCTTGTGAGATGTGGTACACTCTTGATTCGTGAGGGGTTGATCTGGATTTTTGCCCAGATCAACTTGTTTCTACGGCTGGGGTGCTCGGACTGTTTGAGCGATACGCGGCGGTGGGATGTGCCAGGTCCTTTCTGGGGTCTGTGTGTTTATCCGAATAGATGGAATGGGTCTCATTCCATTGAGTATGCATCGCCAAGTTCTTTGGCGGTGAAGAGGAGTGGTTTTTATGTTGAGTCTACTGGTTCGTAGCGCGGTCATTGTCTGCTGCATGGCATCACCGGCGTTTGCACAATCTCAGATTGCTCAGATCGATGGCAAGCAGGTCGGTCATCATGCCGTCAAGGGGATGGCGATCGGAGAGTATGTCCGGCTCGAGAAGTTCGAGCTTCCTGAGGGTAGCGTTGATCTCATCCTCGGGCGGGTGTCGATCTTGGCGGAGGATGCCGAGATTCTTGTCGGGTCGAAAGAGGGCATGAATGAACTCCTCCGCCCCGATGTGGTGATGCTCTCGGGCTTTGTCGCGGGTGATCCGAGCTCGACGGCGTTCATCGCCATCTCTAAGTATGGAACAAACGGGTTTGTTGAAACGGGCGGAGAGCTGCTTTCCATCTCGACTGGGCCTTACGCTCAGGAAAAGAACCTGACCGATTCATTGAGGGCGGCGCGGTTGTCGGATGTGATTGATCCCGAGAACGAGCCGCCCGCGTGTGGTTACGAGCCGGGCGATGTGGTGCTTGAGCCCGCAGGGCCGATGGCTGAATATGTACCGAGCACGAATCGTGGGGCTCCGAGCTGCCGCATTGCGGGGATCGCGATCGAGACCGATTGGGATTACACGCAGAGGCTTTTTGGTGGCAACGCGAACGCGGCGGCCGCCTATGCGGTCTCTCTGATGGGTGCGGTTTCCGAGATCTACGAGCGTGACCTTGGTGTCCGGCTCTCGATCCCGTTCCTTCGTGTGTGGAGCGACAACTCAGACCCGTACAACAGCTCGGGCGACCCGCTCGACCAAGTCCGCGCGGAGTGGAATACAAACATGGGTGGCGTTGATCGTACGGTGGTTCATTTCCTCACCGGGCGTGAGGATACCTCGTACGGCGGAGTTGCCTACCTCTCGGTTCTCTGTCATGGGGACGCAGGGTATGGTGTTTCGGCCCATCTTGACGGGTCATTCCCGTATCCGCTTACAGATCATCACGGCGGGAACTGGGATCTCGTTGTGGTCAGCCACGAACTCGGGCACAACTTCGGCACTTCACATACCCATAACTACGAGCCCGTGATTGATGGATGCGGCAACGGAGATTGCACAGCAGCATTCGGAGGCACGATCATGTCGTACTGCCATGGCTGCTCGGGCGGGATGAGCAACATCGTGCTCGAGTTTCACCCACGGGTTCGAGATGTGATCACGGCGTTCATGGATTCGTCTGGATGCGATTTGGATGGCTCGGGCTTGAGCGCTCTTCCAGACTTCGTAGAGACCCTTGAGGACACTGTTGTCGAGATCGATGCAATCGGGAATGATGAAGCAAGCTCGTGCAATGCGATCTCGCTCTTGTCGTTCGATGCGAGCTCTGCCCAAGGCGGGGTCGTGACGCTGCTCGCCGGACAAGGGCCGGGCGGGCGTGATCTGTTCGAGTATGCACCGCCGATCGGGTTTGATGGTGCGGATTCATTTGATTACATCGTGACAGATTCGGGCAGCACCCAGGAAGCCACGGTTTCTGTGAATGTGCGTGCCCTGCGTACACCGGTAACGAGGATCGACCCAATCGACGGGCTTGCGGTTGAATACTACGCGTTGTCGAATCCATCGGTGCTTCCAGACTTCGCTTCGCTGACACCTATCAGCACGGACACCGCGTTGGGTGTCTCGTTTGCGTCGACCGGCGGCGAGTTCATGAACTCGGGCAGAGCAGACAATGTTGGTGCTGTGCTCGAGGGGTATGTTTTCGCACCGTTCGACGGGATCTTCACCTTCACGACCGAATCGGACGATGGCTCGAAGCTGTTGATCGGCAAAGAAGTTGTTGTCGACAATGACGGTCTTCATGGGATGGTCAAGTCCGGGGGTTCTACGCCTCTGGGTGCAGGGTGGCATCCGATCCGGATCGAGTTCTTCGAGGCCGGTGGCGGGGCAGGGCTGATCGCGACCATCAACGGCGATGGCATGGCCGAGAGCGTGCTCGATGGGGTGTTGATATCCCAAGAGTCGAACAGCCCTTGTTCTGATGCCGACTTGGTTGCACCGCTGGGCGAGCTCAACCTCCAGGATGTGTTCGCGTATCTCGCGTACTTTAATATCCAGGATCCTTCAGCGGACTTGACCGAGCCATTCGGCGTGTTCAACCTGCAGGATGTGTTTGCCTATCTTGACTTGTTCAATGCCGGTTGTCCGTAACGAATAAGGCTATCCGGGATGCCTTTCTGGGGCTCATGCTGCAGATCTTGAATGATGCATATCCGGGCAAGGCGTGAATATTGAGAAAATAATGGGGATAATCGCACAATTTGATTGGGCGATTATCCCCGTTTCATTATCATGGAGTGGTCGCACCCAGCTTCTGGAGAGCAGCGGCATCATGGTGGAGTAAAAACGGGGAGTTTGAAATGCTGATTTACGGGAAACTGAGCGCGGTGTTGTTGGTGATTGGCTCTGCGTGTGCGATCGCGGACACCCCGCTGTACACCGATGCAAACTACAACAAGAATATTCAAGGCTCCAACGGGATCACCTTTGGCGATGTTGATGGCGACGGCATCCTCGATATGGTGACCTCCGACCAAGATCTCGGCGTGGGCATCCATGTCGGCAATGGCGACGGCACCTTCGGTGCGCGTACGGACTATGTCATGAGCCCGGGGACTCCCGATGTCGAGTTCGGAATCGATGGGGTGGAGTTGGGTGATCTGAACGGCGATGGTGATCTTGATATCGTCGCCGTGGGGTATGGATTTGTCAATGAAGAGTGTGATCCAGAGAAGGATCCAGAATGCGAGTTCGGACCGACCACCTATGCCGACAGCGGCATTCATTTCCGATTGAACAACGGCGACGGGACCTTCGGCTCGTTGACCACCCTTGCAGGTTTGTTTGATGCCGGAGATATGGCGCTCGCCGATCTTGATGGCGACGGCGATCTCGATGCCATTCTCACCGAGTTCGTCAACAGCACCGGGCTGTACTACTGGCTCAACAACGGATCAGCAGTCTTCGGACCCCGCCAGCAGGTGTTCGTGGGGCTCTTCTCGACCGATGTGGACACGGGTGATTTCGATGGCGATGGTGACATCGACATTGCGGTCGTCCAGTTGAGTTCCAACACCCTAGATATCGTTCTCAACAACGGCGGTGGAACCTTCGCCGCCCCGGTCGCCTATGCGGTCGGCGGGACCAACCCGAGCGGGCTCGATATTGCGGATGTCGATGGCGACGGTGATCTTGATATCGCAGTGACGACCGGCATTTCTGACCAGCTCGAGATTTTCCACAACAACTCTGCGGGCGTGTTCGGCGCGCCGCAGGTGCTCGCGACAGGGGATAGTCCCAATGCGGTTCGGTTCGCCGATGTTGATGATGATGGCGACCTCGATGTGTTGACCTCATCGAGCGAAGACCGGGAAATGAACCTTCACCTGAACGACGGCACGGGTGTCTTTGGGACTCGGCAGATCATCAACACAGGTGGTGCGGGGAACATCGCGGTTGCAGACATCAACGACGACGGGCTGATCGACCTCGGCATGGCGAATATACGGTTTGGGTCTGGATACACCGTACGACTCAACACCCCCGACGGGCTCGACGGCGATCGCAGAGACTACTCCGCGGTGTCCAATCCCCGATCCCTCGCGTTCTTGGATTTCAACAACGATAACAAGATCGACATTGCGACCGCCGGTGGGAACACGGGCGTCGCGGTATTGATCAATGCCGGCGACGGGACCTACCCGACCAAGGTGAGCGTTGCCGTCGGCAGCGTGCCGCGCGTGGCGGCCGGCGATATCAACGGCGATTCATTCCCCGATATTATCATGTCAAACTTCAGCACGGACAACATGACCGTCCTGATCAATGATACCGCGGGCGGTTTCAATGCTCCGGCGAGCTATCCAGTTGGCGACGGGCCACAGTACCCGGCGTTGGCGGATCTTGATGGCGACGGCGATCTTGACTATGTCTCCAGTGCCGCGACGAGTACAGCGATGGGAAACATCGCGGTCCTGTTCAACAACGGGAGCGGCGTCTTCGGATCGCCGACAACTTATCCCATCACGAACTTCGCCGTCCGGCTCGAAGTCGGTGATGTGAATGGCGATGGGAGCCCGGACCTCGTTGTACCCCGGCTCTTTGGGACGGAAGCGAGCGTGTTCATGAACAACGGCTCTGGTGTTTTCGCGGCACCTGTTGATTACACAACCGATTCACGCCCGCAAACACTCTCGTTAGGTGATGTTGATGGGGACGGAGATCTTGATCTGGTGACGGCGAACGACACCTTCCCTCAAACAGCCACGATTCTGTTCAACGACGGGGCTGGTGTCTACGGCTCACGCGTAGATGTGCCCATGGATACGGACGCGGAGGATGTGAAACTCACAGACTTCGATGCCGATGGTGATCTCGATATGCTGATCACCAACCCGGGCGTGGCGGGGTACACGATCCTTCTCAATGATGGCGGCGGCGTCTTTACGCACGAAAGCGATTACCTCGTCGGACGCCTCCCCAACTTGTTTGACACCGCAGATCTCAACGAGGACGGGGTTCTGGATATCGTTGTGGCCCAAGCAAGCGGATTCGTCAGCGTTCACTTTGGTGCACTGGCATCGGCGGAGTGTGCGGCGGATCTCGCTGAGCCGATCGGTGTGTTGAACCTGCAAGATGTGTTCGCGTATCTTGCGTTGTTCAATGCGGGCTGTCCGTAACCACGAATGGAAGGGCGCTGCCAACGGAGATTCATCAGCGGGCGAGAGCCCGTTTTTTACTGGTTTGTGAGGGTAATCGGACCTGCGATTTTGCCGATTCCGCCCGGATACCCGATGGTTTGGGCAATGGACCCGGTTGCTCGAGTACAATCGCGACCACCTGATATCCCCGGCCAACTGCGAAAAAGGAACGCCATGCATAACCGACTCAAAACCGCACTGCTCTGTACATCCCTTGCTCTCGCTGCGTGCGCGGGTTCCACTACGGGCTCTGATTCCGGGCTCCGTGTGGTGACTTGGAACATCTCCAACTACAACGGCGGGAACGCCACCAACCTGCACAACGCCATGTTCGGTTCATTCGAGGGACGCACGATGTCCCCGGACCTATTCGTGGCTCAAGAGGTGCTCTCGCAGTCCGCGGTCAACTCGCTGGTTTCGATTCTGAACTCGGCGCCGTCGAGCCCGGGCGATTATGTCGCCGGCCCGTTCACCAACGGGCAGGACACCGACAACGCCATGTTCTACCGCTCGTCTAAGCTCGTCTTTCTCGGCACGACCATTCTTCCCGCCGACCCGGGCACCACGGGCGCACCGCGTGATGTCAATCGGTATGATCTGCAGCTCGTTGGATACGACGCGCCCGGCTCGGTCATCGCGATCTACTCTTCGCACATGAAGGCCAGCTCGAGTTCGGCCTCGCAGGCGCGCCGGCTTATCGAAGCGCAAAAAATCCGCACCGATGCCCAAGGGCTCAACACCGAATGGAACTTTATTCTCGGCGGAGACTTCAATATCCAGTCCTCCAACCAGGCTGCCTATCAGCACATGACCAACTCGCAGGCGAACAACAACGGCCGATTCGCCGACGCCATCAACACCCCCGGAAGCTGGAATAACAACTCGAGTTTCCGGTATGTGCATACACAGGATCCTTCGGGCGCAGGGGGGATGGATGATCGCCATGATCAACTGCTCTTTGATCTCGATCTCGGCGATGGGGACGGGCTGGATTACAAGGGCAGCTTTGGTGTCCCCTATTCAAACTCGACCTGGAACGATCCGAATCATTCATATCGCTCATGGGGCAATGACGGCTCAACATACAATGCTTCACTCGCAACAACCACCAACACGATGGTTGGCCCGACGATCGCCAACGCGCTTAAGGCGATGGCCGCGGGCGGCGGGCACCTGCCGGTCATTGCGGATCTTGTTGTGCCCGGCGTGATCGGTGCAGACGGCTCGATCGATGTTGGGATTATTCCGATTGGTGTCGGCGTGAATGTGCAGTTTGATGTCGGCAACAATGGCGACACCGTGCTGTGGAGCGCCGACGGGATCAACACGATCAACTATTCACTCGATACCGATGCCGGATTCGGTGTGGATGCCGGCTCATTCACAGACGCCGCAGGCGGGGTGATGAACACCCACACGCTGGTTGTTTCACCGGGGCTCTTCGCCGGGCCGATCGTTGGTGAGGTCCGTGTAAACTCGAATGATATCGACACGCCGATGCTTGTGATCCCGATCACCGGGCAGTTCGGCGGGTGCGGCCCAGCGGATCTCGCTGAACCGTTCGGCACACTGAACCTGCAAGATGTGTTCGCCTACTTGGCCTTGTTTAACATTGAAGATGCTTCCGCCGATCTTGCAGAACCATTCGGCACATTCAATCTTCAGGATGTGTTTGCCTACCTCGATAGTTTCAACGCCGGGTGCCCATAAGGGCTCTGAGCGTGGAGGAATGATCTCCATGAGCAGGTTTCAATGAGATTCAATCAATACCCGCCCCTCGGCGGGTTTTCTTTTGCCTCTATGCAATCGCGGATGAATGCCTTGGGTATCCGGTGCGATCAATGAGGAATGGTCTTTGTATCCTGATCAGGGCAAGCCTAGACCGGATTTGGGCATCGGGATGCCATACCATTGACCCATGACCAGGCTCCCCGCCAAGATTGTTGATGAGCTCCGCCCGCGGATCGCGGGGCAGCCGGTTTGTGTCACCGGCGGGGCCGGCTTCATCGGCGGGCATCTGGTCGATACGCTCATCTCCCTTGGCGCACGCGTGACCGTGATTGATGATCTCTCCAACTCAATGCCAGCGCACATCGCGGGGTTGATGGATATGTCACCCGATCAGATCAGGTTTCTCCAGGGGAGTATTCTTGATCCGTCCGCGCTCGCTGAAGCAGTTGATGGTGCATCGGTTGTTTTTCATCTCGCTGCGGTCGGCTCGGTGCCGCTCTCGATTGAAGATCCGGACCGGACATGGGTGGTGAACGCGACGGGGACCATGCGGGTGCTCAAGGCGGCCAAGAAGCACGGGGTCAAACGGGTTGTCTACTCGGCGTCGAGTTCTGCCTATGGCGATTCGCCGGCGTTGCCCAAGGTTGAAACAATGGCGCCCGAGCCCATGTCGCCTTACGCTGCTGCCAAGCACGCGGGCGAATCATTATGCCGATCATGGTCGGGCAGCTACGGGCTTGATACCGCGTGCCTGCGATATTTCAATATTTTTGGGCCTCGCCAAGCGGCCGACTCGGCCTACGCCGCGGTGATCCCCGCGTTCGCAACGCGTTTCCTCGAAGCCCAGCCGCCGACCATCTTTGGAGATGGCGAGCAAACCCGCGACTTTACCCATGTCTCCAACGCGGTGGTCGCCAACCTGCTCGCAGCGACCCATCCCGAACCGATCAACGGCAAGGTTGTCAACATCGGCGCGGGTGTTCGCACCAGCATCAACGAACTCGTCACACGGATCCAAAGCATCCTTGGCGTCGAGCACATCGCGCCAGAGCACAAACCCGAACGCATCGGGGAGGTCCGTGATTCGGTCGCGGATATTTCCTTGGCCGATCGGGTTATCGGGTATAAGCCGGTGACCGATCTGCAGACGGGGCTGAGCGCAACACTTGATTGGTACACCTCGGCGCACCGTGGTGGCTCTGACAGCGCGGACTCGGGTGCGGACGCCGAGCGGGATCGCTGATCATGATCGGATCCATCGTGAATCTGATCGGCGGAATGTATGAGATGATGCGGATGGGATTGCTCTCGCGGTTCCGGCTCGGTGGTCGGTATTGGCGTTGGCGGACCGAGACCGCGTTTCCGGGCGGGAAGAGCGAGCGGAGCATGAGGCTCTTGTTTGAGTATTTCATGTGGGTTTCGCGGATCCGCCATCTGCGCTAAGATCCGCCGATTTCGGTCAAAAAACGCCGATTCATCAAGGAGCACAGGCTGAGTTGCCGAATTGTTGCCATCGGTGCACTTTTCTTCGTGTACCATGACCAGAACACCGGGTCTCTCGACGGCCTATCTCTTGACTTGGAGTCTCTCATGAGCGAAGGCAAATCCAGCAACTTCTCACACGCATTCCTCCCAGGGTTGATCCTCGGGCTGATCATCGGCGGCGTATGCGGCGCGATGCTCCCCGATCTTCTCAGCGGCAGCAAACTCCCCGCACCGACCGGTGAGCACACCGGGACGAGTTCAAGAGATGAGAGCCAAGACGAGCAGGGCCCGAGTGAGCAAGAAATCATCGATGCCGCCATCCGCGAGGCAGAAGCCCAAGGCGAGAACGCCGAAGAACAAGCGGAAGACCTGCTCGATGATGCGAAGGAAAAAGTCGACGACATGATGTCTGACGGCTAATACCTATCCGCAAGCCCTTCTGACGATCATCTGATGGGTTCATCCGCTGCACAAGCGGGGATGATCCTATAGTCAGCGGTGAACACCGATGCGCAACATCTGATCGCCCAGCACGCCGAGACCGCCAGGTTGTTCGGCGTTGATTTTTTGCCGCTCGGCAATCCCCCGAAGATCGAAAAGAACGAGGGCACGCCATCGCCCCGCACCCCCAACGATTCATCATCCACCCCCGCACCCACGCACGCGCAAGGGCTATCCGAGCCACGCCTGCCCCCGCCGGCGGTTTCGATCGAGGAGATTCGATCTTCTTACGACGGGCTTGCAGGAGCTGAAGATCGGCTCTCGGCATTGCGTGCCAAGTACGAGGCCGACGCACCGCACGCGCGCTTTGAACAAGGGTTTACAAACATTGTGTTCGGCGAGGGCGATCCGCAGGCTGAGTTGGTATTCATCGGTGAGGCGCCCGGACAGCAAGAAGACGAGACCGGACGCCCGTTTGTCGGGCGCGCCGGGCAGTTGCTCGAAAAAATGATTGTTGCGATGGGGCTCAGCCGCGAGCGGGTTTACATCTGCAATGTGCTCAAAACACGCCCGCCGAACAACGCGACGCCGACCGCCGAGGAATCCCTTGCGTGCGCGCCGTATCTCTACGAGCAGATCCGGATCATTGAGCCCAAGGTCATCGTCACGCTTGGGTTGCCCGCAACACACACGCTGCTGCAGACGCAGGGCACGATGCGTTCGCTGCGTGGGCGTTGGCACGGGCTGCCGCCCGCACTTGATGAGCAGATCGGCATCGGGGGGATCGAGATCATGCCGACCTACCACCCGGCGTACCTGCTGCGTTCGTATACCGAGGAAAACCGCCGACGGGTTTGGTCGGATCTGCAGATGGTGCAAGGCAAGCTCGGGCTGGGCTGAATTCGCCCCTCTCAGGCGGATTTGGATCGATTCCCTTCTTTTTGCAAACTCAACTGAAACCGTTGTCCGCCGTGTGCGGATCTGTCGGTGTCTGCAAGATGCCGGGTGATTCTCACTCGTGCGAGTAAACCAACCTCAACTTGTGCATGTCTTTGCACGATCCAGATGCCCAGAGTGCATCTCAACTTGACCCCCACGAGACTCGGTACTCGGCTTTACGCTGGGTGCCGGGTTTTTCTTGAGCCTGTATAAAAAACACCCGCATGATCATTGCGGGTGTTTGGTCATTTGTGGATCGTCCGCGATGATTACGGGGCGTCGTGATCAGTATCGTCGTCGGAACCGTGGTCATGCCCGGCGTGGGGATCAGCGGCCGCCATGTCTTCGAAGCTGATCTCGGTCGCAGGATCGATCTTCTCGATCTTGGTCACTTCCCATGCACGCAGCCCGCCCCAGTTGACCACGAAGGTGAACTGGACCTTATCGCCAACCGCGAGCCCGTCAAGGCTGATCCCTTCGGCGGGCGGGAACTCCATGGTCATCGACCGCATGCCGGAAACCCCTGAGCTATTGACATGGATCTCGCCGTCTTTTTTGCGGAAGCTTGGGATGTGCTCGTGATGAATCATCAACTCGCTCGAAGGCATGCCCTCGACCGGTATCGCGGTGATGATGCCTTTGATATCCGCATAGGTATCTGAACGAACCAGTTTTTCTGGCGCGTCTGTGTCTGCGTGATCGCTGTGGTCATGCCCGCTGTGATCTTCCTCTGCATGGGCGGCTGCTGTAGACACCGGGGCAGGGGTTTCTTTGGAGCATCCGGTGAGCGCATGAAGCATCAGTGCCGAGGCGCAAAGTGCGATCGGCATGTATCGGTTGTTGGGTTTCATATTGTTCCTTGGGTTGTGGCTTATGCCTTCTCAAACGAGAGGTACTTTTCGATGCTCGCGAGATCCGGGCGGATGTCATGGGTGTAGGACATGGTCCACGCGCTTCCGTTCTCACACTGTGCAACACGGGCGGCTCGCTCGCGGGCGTACCACATGCGTCCGCCTCGGATGTACGAGTGCATCCGCTTGGCGCGGAGCCGCTGGGCACGCGAGAGGTTCCGCTTGATGTCCGGATCACGGCGCATCATGCGAACGATGGTGTCGCGAGCGCTTTTGTTGCCGGGCACGCTGGTGATGGTCAGTTTGATGTTGTCACCGGCTGAGAGTGTGTCGAGCATGGCGTGTTCCTTATCGATCAATGAGTCGAATGTCTAGGCAGCGTGGTCACGCCGCGAGCGGTCGGTTGGTGTGTCCGCAAATCCATTGGGCGTGCGGGTTTGTTGTTCTGTTCATCCATGAACCCCGCCGGGTTTGGCGAGAGGGAAGTGTAGCGCGTTTCTCGCATTGTTCAAATTCCAAACCCGGGTATCGCCCAGTGTTTCGTCCTATGATCCCGTTCTATTGATTTGTATCCGCACCGCCAGGAGCACGCCATGAGCGACCAGCAACCCCCTCAGCCCCCTCAACCTGAGTTTGATCCGACCGCCGAAAACCAACAAAAACCCAAACTTCGTAAAGTCCGAGGCACCCCAGTGCCTGTTCAAGGGCCCGATGGTAAGCAGATGGTCATGATCGGCATTGCCGACGCGCAGCAGATCTCATCCAAAATGGTCGTCACCCACCCCGCATTCCAGGGTGTTTTGCCCATGATGGATGGCTCGAGGGATATCGATCAAATCGTTGCACAGGTCGGCAAAGGGCTTCAGCGATCCATGCTCGAGCAACTGATCGCCCAGCTTGATGATGCCGGTCTGATCTTTGGTCCAACCTACGACGCCCTGCTCGAGCGGATGCACGCCGATTATGACGAGGCGGACCTCCTCCCCCCCGGTGTCAGTGCTCAGTTCGCAGAGCACCTTGTCCCACAAGAGGATGGCGTCGAAATGCCCGAGGAAGAACGCCGGGCGAAGGCTCCAGATGCGCTCCGCTCGGCGATGGATCAATGGATCGAGGCGGCCCTCAAGGACGCCGAGCATCCAAGCTTCGACACACTCCCCAAAGCCGTCATCGCCCCGCACCTTGATTACATCCGAGGGTGGATGAACTACGCCAATGTCTACGGACGGATGCGTGTGGTCGATCGTCCAGATCGGATCATCATCCTGGGGACCAACCACTTCGGGATGTCCTCGGGCGTGTGCGGGTGTGATAAAGGGTACGAATCGCCTCTGGGGGTCTGTCAGGTAGATCAAGAGGTGATCGACGGGCTCAAATCGGCACTCGGCGAACAAAACGCGGTCAAGCTGTTCGAAAACCGGTTCGATCACGAGAATGAACATTCGATCGAACTACACATCCCGTGGATTCAGCACATCTTCGGCGTTGATGACGCGGGGAATGCTCCCAAAGTGTTCGGTGCACTCATCCACGATCCGGTTGTCAATGACGGCAAATCCTATGATGACAATGGTTTAGATCTTGAGCCGTTTGTAGAGGCCTTGAAGAAGGTGGTTGATTCTTTGCCCGGCAAGACGCTTGTGATTAGCTCGGCGGATCTCAGCCATGCCGGACCGGCATTCGGAGATCAGCAGCCATTGGCCGGAGATACGGCCGAAGCCCAAGAGGCACGAGAGAAAATCGCCAAGCATGATCAAGAAATGCTCGATATGGTGGTCGAGCGTCGGATGGACGACCTGATCGGGTCCATGTCCTGGCAGCAGAACCCAACGCGGTGGTGCTCGATCGGGAACATGACCGCGACGATGCGGACCGTTGAGCCCGAGCGGGTTGAACTGCTCAACTACGCGGCCGCGATGGATCCGCAGGGCACGACCTTTGTATCCAGTGCCGCCTTGGCGATGTATTAAGAGAGAAGAGTTGTGTGGCGGGGGTGATGGGGTGTGGAATGTCACACGGATGTCACAACCGCCCTTTGATGCGGAACTCGGGGGTTCGCACGCCGTATTGTTCTGCGAGCGATCATCGGGACGGGTACCATCCTTTCCCGCAGCGGCATACCCGCACGCTCGGAATAAAGTTGACCAGTTGGAGGTTCTATGGGATCGTCAAATATATGTTGGGGCATCGAGATGGGTTACGGGGCGATCAAGGCCCTGAAGATCGAGACGGATGGGCAGAACAATAAGGTGCTCGATTTCGCGATCGTGAATCACCCCAAGGTTCTCTCCACGCCTGAGCTAGATCAGACCGAAGCGATGCGTGTTGCGCTCGGCACACTCGTGAGCCAGTACGACCTCTCCGGTGCCCGCATCGCGGTGTCGTTGCCCGGTCACCAGAGCTTTGCCCGCTTCGCCAAGCTGCCGCCTGTTGAGCCCAAAAAGGTGCCCGATATTGTCAAGTTCGAAGCGGTTCAGCAGATCCCGTTCCCGCTCGAAGAAGTGGAATGGGACTACCAGACCTTTGTTTCGCCCGACTCTCCCGAAATCGAAGTCGGCATCTTCGCAGCGACCCGTCAACGGATCGCCGAGCAGTTATCCATGCTCAACGATGTCGGGCTGACACCAGATACGGCGACCCTGTCGCCCGTCGCGGCGTACAACGCGTTGGCATCCGATCTTGGATTCACCAACGACACCCCGGGCACCATTATTCTCGATGTCGGCTCCGTTGCGACGGATCTGATCATCGCCGAGGCCGGTCGTGTCTGGGTACGGACCTTCCCGATCGGCGGGCACCAGTTCACCGAGGCATTGGTCAACGGGTTCAAGCTGAGCTATTCCAAGGCCGAGAAGCTCAAGCGCGAGGCCGAGCAATCCAAGCACGCCCGTCATGTGTTCCA
Source organism: Phycisphaerales bacterium (assembly GCA_029260265.1). GTDB lineage: Bacteria > Planctomycetota > Phycisphaerae > Phycisphaerales > UBA1924 > UBA1924. Next base: position 7,058 of record JAJDDO010000020.1, on the reverse strand, counting down.
GGCGATGCGTCCGGTGTTCTCTGATCTTGTACAAGAGATTCAGCGTTCGATCGGGTTCTACCAGTCGGTGCACGCCGATTGTGATCTCAAGCGTCTGATTGGGCTTGGTTCAACCTTCCGGTTGCCCGGGCTTCGCAAGTACCTCAAGCAGCAGCTGCACCTCGATGTGTACCGGCTTGAGCAGTTTAAGAACCTGAGCTTCGAGGGCCCGCGTGCCGGAGAGTTCCAGGCGTCGACCTTCAACATGGCGACCGCCTACGGATGTGTGCTGCAGGCGTTCGATCAGGCTCCGTTGCGTGCGAACCTGATGCCTGTGCAGGTGCTCAAGGACGCGATGTGGTCCAAGAAGGTGCCGTACTTCTTTGCCGCTGCCGGGGTCGCCGCCGCCGCGGCGGGTGCGATGTTCATCCGACCGCTGCTTGATTCAACAGCATTTGAGGGCGCGGAAAAACCCGCCGTCATTGATCGTGTGATCCGCGAAGCGGGCATGCTCGCCAACGAGGCCAATGAGTTTGGGGTGACCGATTCGAGCGAGTCGAACCTTGCCGCTGCCCAGATCGTGAGCCTGCTCGACAAACGCGGGCTCTATACGCAGATGATGGAGGACACCGCACGGTTGCTCACCATGGTGAACGCGAAAGCGAACATGGAAGCAGAGAACGACGAGCGGCTCGCAGCGTCAATCGGTGATGGGCCGGCGGTGACCATGACGAGCCTGGATACAAACTACATCGCGCCGGGCGGCGTCTCAAAGGGCGGCGGGCAATCCGCGACTCAGGATGCCGAGATGGCCAAGATCGCCCCGCTCCGCCGGGTTGAAATGGTCGGGAAGTTCAAGGTCTCGGCCAACAACATCGATGTGTTTATGCTCGATATCTTTGAGCCCGTGCTCCGCGATCAGCTTCAACGCGACGGCGCAGAGTACACCATTTCAGTCGCCGGTGTCCCGTGGGTCTCCTCTGGACCAGCGGGGGGCAATATGGGCAACGCCGGTCGCCCGAACCCGCGCCCCGGCGGCGGACGCGTTGTGTCGGGCGGGAATCCGCGGCCACGCCCGGGTGGCCAATCGGGTTCGACGAACCTTGATTCATTTGCGCCGCTCCAAAGCCCGGAACTGCCGGGGGCGCCGAAATCGATTGTGACGGTGACCTGGTATGCGGTGCTTGATAACGCGAACGCCGAGGGAGGTGAAGGATGAGTAATATCATTGGATGGATCAAGGGACACCTGCTTGTGGTGATCTCGGTTGTGATGATCGTGTTGTTCCTCCCCGCGGGATTCTATTTTTCCAACGGGCTCAACTCAGCGGTCAAAGAAAAAGCCAACGACGCGTACTCCAGCAAGGACCGCGAGCTCAAGGGCAAAAGCAAAGTGAGCTACTCGCTGCCAGCGGTGCTCGAGGGCGAAGAGGTCCTCTCGGAATCTCGCGTGCCCAACAAGGTGGTCACCGAGTTCTACAAGCAGCAAAAAGCGGATCGCGCCGCGCAGGTTGACGAGGTCATCGAGCGCGGGGTGGCATTGAATAAACGAGACCACGGGCACCTTGTCGACGGGCTCTTGCCCAAGCCGGCGGATGATCGGGTCTTGCGTAGGCTCGGGCTCGAGATGGCCGAGCAGATCGCGGGCACGATGGATGAGCCCCAGCAATCGGTCTATGTCCGGCTGCTCAGAAGGCTCAATGCCGATGCGCCGATCGAGCCGGGCGTCCTCAGCGCATCGCTCTCTGATTTCCGTGATCGCACACGCGATGGCCTCGCAGCGGGGAGCGCCGACGATAAGCTCACCGCGGTGCAAGAGGCTGAACTCGAACAGATGCTCATCAGCAAACGACTCGGTGAGTACAAGGGACGCGCCGAAGAGCTCACCTTCTACTGCACAACCGATGCGATCTTCGGCGGCGGCGGCGAGTACAGCTTTGTGCCCGACCAAGCGCCTTCACCAAGCACGATCTCGGCGGCCAAAGCGTTCGCGTGGCTGTGGGATTACTGGGTGATCACCGATGTGCTCGAAGCCGTTGCTAATACGAACACCAACGCGGCGTCCGGCGCGATCTCTATCCCCAACGCGCCGGTCAAGCGTGTCGATAGCATCCGGGTTTCAAAGCTCGGGTTTATCAAGGACGATCAAAAATCCGGCTCATCGAACTCGTCGAGTTCACCTGACGATTCCGTTGTGGTCTGGAGGGGCAACCCCCAAACTGGCTACGACGACGATGATGGGTACGACGACCGGGGCGGTTCACAGAATGATCCTGTGGCGGCGGTTGCATCGGGATCTGAAACGGGTGAAACCTACACCGGGCACAGCGGCGGGGTTGCCGGCTCGAGCTACGACATCCGCATGGTCGAACTCAGCGTGGTGGTGAACTCCAAACAACTCCCCAAGCTCTTTGATGCCTTGGGCAAGACCAACTACATGACCGTGACCGATGTTGATCTCCGCGAGGTTGATGTCTGGAGAGATCTCCGCCAGGGGTATTTCTATGGCTCGGAGCATGTTGTGCGTGCGGTGCTGCAGATCGAAACCGTGTGGTTGCGATCGTGGACAACGGATTTCATGCCCGATGAGGTCCGCACCGCGTTGGGCGTCCCGCTCGAGGCGGATCCTGCCATCGACGGGTTGGACGGATAATCACGAATGATTCACGCCGGGGTGCGATCCTCGGCGTTCATGCTGAAACGAAACGAGATCAATATGAAACTCAAAGGTGTCAACACACTCGAACAGCACATCGAGAAGATCATTCTTGCTGTTGTCCTTCTTATCCTGCTCGGCGTGCTGGGCGCACAGTTTGTGCTCCAGCCCAATAATGTCGAGGTCGGCTCACGCTCCGTCGCGCCCGAAAATGTCTATACCGAACTCCAGGGCGAGGCCCAACGGATAGAAAGCCAGATGAAGGACCCGAGCCCGCAGCTGCCCGAGGTCGCTCCGATGGACCTGGTCGCGAAATACAACGAGGCGTTCGCCGATTCAGCGCAGAATACAACGCAGCTCTCGTCCGCGCTCGGGCGGGGCGTCGATTTCGAAGGAGTGTTCGGGCAGGTCGATAAAACCAGCGTCAACTCTGGCCCGGTCGATGCGCTGCGGGTGCCCCTGACCGACAAGCCGATCGCGGTTTCATCATGGAGCACGCTCGATCCATATGTTCTGCAGGAAGTCCCTGAGTATGCGAGCTACATGCCCGATGCCCAGCCGTTTGATTTCCCTTCGGTCTCGATCGAAGCCTCGTTCAACGGGCTTGATCTCCAGGGATCACTCGACGGCGAGTCGGGCAACAACGGTGTCCCCCGCAAGTTCTGGGTCCGCACCGGGATCGCGATCCTCGGCTTCGAGGTTGAACGCCAAGAGCTGATGCCCGACGGACGGTGGGGGGCAAGCACCCCGATCGACACGCCTCCGATGACCGCGATGCCCACCGGCAAGCTGACACCCGAGAGCGGGCTCTCTGGTCTGGTTGAGTTGGTCAGCGACGCATCGAGCGCGTTTGATGACATCGCCCAGCCGTTCTTCCCGCCAACGATTGCAGGCGTCGAGTGGGTCCCGCCAAGCGAGCACATCGAAGTCGATACCTCTGCGATGAGCGAGGTTGACCGCGTCCGCAGAAAGCTGAGCCGCAAAGAGAGCGATCTCGCCAAGGCTGAAAAACAAGCCGGGGTCGCCAACCGCAACTCGGGCTCACGAGACCCGCGCAGTGGTGGCGGCGGTGGAAAATCAGTCACCAACACCGGCGGTGGTGGTGGCGGGAACACGCCGAGCCGTCCTACCACAGCGGACAAACTTCGCATCAAGATCGACAAGATCAAGGACGACATCAAGAAGTACCGCGATGAGCTCAAAGAACTCGGCGAAGACGACGAGGCCATCAACGATGCAGCACGCGCGGGTCGCGATCAATCGATCGGGGTGCTCGATCAGGAAAATATCCAGCTCTGGGCGCATGATCTCGGCGTCAAACCGGGCGGGCAGTACCGCTACCGCTCGCGCGTTGTGGTGAACAACCCGCTGTTCCGCAAGGGCGCCCAGATGGACCCAGAAGACCAGGCTCAGCAAGCGCTGACCAAAGACCCCTATGCCCGTGCGCAGTGGTCAACATGGTCAGACACGGTGCTGGTTGGTGAGCTGGAATACTTCTTTGTCAGCTCGGCTAAATCTACGGGCGCACACGCCGAAACTTCGAATGCAAAGGTCGAGGTCTACAAGATGTACTATGGGCATTACCGCCGATCGACCATCGCGTCCATCGAGCCTGGTGCCCGGGTTCAGTCCAAGGCGGCGGTCAGCGGGCGGTTGTTGACGATCGATACCGATGCGGTTGAATCCGCGGCCGCGGGTGAACAGCTCAATGTGCTGCTCACCGACCGCAAGGCAGAGGTCCCGGAAGGGTTTGACGAAGTCTCTGGGCGGATTGTGATTGATCTGGGAGCGTATGTGCTTGAGATCGCTCCAGACCCGCTCGCCGATGCCCAGTCGGGCGTTGGAGCCGTACAGCCCAGCGAGGTGGTTTTCCGTGGTCCGCGTGGTGAGCTCATTGTTCGCAAGACGGTCTCTGGCGATACAGAATCTGCAGCCTACAAGCTGGTCACAGACTCTTCTTCGCAAGCATCACGAAGCCCGATGCGGTTGACGGGAGAATCTGCGGTTTCAGCATCGTACGAGCTTTTCTTGAGCGATTCAGAGCCTTAAGTCCCTTGATGTGAGTCGTCTGGATGGATGATTGATATCCGATGGGCGCATGATCGGCCTTTGGGTTGGGAACCAGGGGTAAGAATTGTGATGAAAGATTGAGAATTGTGACCCAAGCAATTTGACCATCAGAACTTGCAGCCTATCCTTCCCTCGCCCCTATTTGGGGCTGAAACAGAAATCACCGGGTTGATCTCGATGATTTCCGCTTCTTTGACAAGTGGATTACGACGAGCAGTATCCAGATTGTGATGTCTCACAGGAGGCGTCTTCAAGACTGGATATGGCAACAAACGAGAATCTCGTTTGAGCGTCCAAAATGGTGCTCACCTTGCTTTGAATCTCCCTTCACGAGTTCAAAGTTGGTGAGTTGGTCGTCCTCATCCTGGCAGGGAAGGGCGGTCATAGTGAATGCTGGTCGGTGTTGATTGTTGTAAGAGTAGCGAGCTGTGAAAGCAGGTTGTTGCGAAGGCAAGGGTCGGCGTCCGGTCAGATTGATCAAACCACAAAGGGCACACGGCGGATGACTTGGCGTCAAGAGGCGATGAAAGACGTTGGAACCTGCGAAAAGCTACAGGGAGCTGGTAACCAAGCTGTGATCTGTAGATATCTGAATGGGGAAACCCACCCGCAAGGGTATCGTGCACTGAATGCATAGGTGTACGAGGCGAACCTGGGGAACTGAAACATCTAAGTACCCAGAGGAAAGGAAAGCAATATGCGACTCCGTAAGTAGCGGCGAGCGAAAGCGGATAGACATGAACCTGCGAATGCGTTGGGATGCGCAACCAAAGACGGTGAAAGTCCGGTAACAGGGTGTAGTGTCATAGCCCTCGATTAGGCTCGGGCTCGTGGAACCCGGGTTGAACATGGGAGGTCCACCTTCCAAGGCTAAGTACTACTTGACGACCGATAGCGTAACAGTAAAGTGATTGAAAGTTGAAAAGCACCCCTATTAGGGGGATGAAAGAGTACCTGAAACCGTGTGCCTACAAGCGGTCGGAGCCCTTCGGGGTGACGGCGTGCTTTTTGCATAATGAGCCCGCGAGTTGGTCTCTGCGGCGAGCCTAAGGACTACCGGTCCGGAGGCGTAGCGAAAGCGAATCTGAATAGGGTGTTCAGTCGCAGGGGCCAGACACGAAACCCGTGTGATCTACCCATGGTCAGGGTGAAGGTGGGGTAAAACCTACTGGAGGCCCGAACCCGTCAACGTTGAAAAGTTGTGGGATGAACTGTGGGGAGGGGTCAAAGTCCAATCAAACCGGGAGATAGCTTGTTCTCTCCGAAATAACTCTAGGGTTAGCCTCAAGTGGCAACTGTTGGGGGTAGAGCTACTGGATGGAAGGCGGGCCCGCCTAGGGTACCTCTTCCAACCAAACTCCGAATACCAACAGCCAAGGCTTGGGAGATAGACTGCGAGTGAAAATATCCGTAGTCAAAAGGAGAATAATCCAGACCACCAGCTAAGGTCCCTAAACATGACTCAGTTCTTAAGGAAGTCAGATTGCCGTGACAGCTAGGATGTTGGCTTAGAAGCAGCCACCATTTAAAGAGTGCGTAATAGCTCACTAGTCGAGGAATCTGGCGCCGATAATGATCGGGAATAAGTCGTGTACCGAAGCTGTGGACTTCGTAAGAAGTGGTAGGAGAGCGTTCCATTCAGCGTTGAAGGTACTCCGGAAGGGGTGCTGGAGCGTATGGAAGTGAATATGCGGGCTTGAGTAACGATAATGAGGGTGAGAATCCCTCACGCCGTAAGTCTAAGGTTTCCTGGGGAAGGTAAATCCGCCCAGGGTTAGCCGGGTCCTAAGGCGAGGCCGAAAGGCGTAGTCGATGGATAGCAGGTTAATATTCCTGCGCACCTATGAAGATCAAAGCACAGTGCGGATCGCCAAGCTTACCAGGACTGTTAGATGTCCAGGCCTTCGGGCCGTTGGTAGGGGAGGGGGTTCCTAGAAAAGCTGTGTGGGCGACATAGGTCCCGTACTAAAACTGACACAGGTAGACGAGGCGAATAGCCTCAGGCGCTCGAGAGAATGGTCGTGAAGGAATTAGGCAAATTAACTCCGTAAGTTCGCGATAAGGAGGCCCTTCGGGGCGCAGAGAAAAAGCCCTGGCAACTGTTTATCAAAAACACAGCACTGTGCTAACTCGCAAGAGGATGTATACAGTGTGACGCTTGCCCAATGCCCGAATGTCACGGAAGTGGGTTATCTTCGGAGAAGCTCACGACTTAAGCACGGGTCAATGGCGGCCGTAACTATGACGGTCCTAAGGTAGCGAAGTTCCTTGTCGGGTAAGTTCCGACGCGCATGAATAGCGTAATGACTGGGGCACTGTCTCCACGACCAACTCGGTGAAATAGTAGTGGCGGT
>JAJDDO010000019.1 GCA_029260265.1 Phycisphaerales bacterium | reverse complement strand
TTCGAGTTCATCGATCACCTGCATCGCCCGGACCTTGGGCACCCCAGTTACCGATCCGGGCGGAAAGGTCGCATTGATGATCTTGCTCAAATCTGCGCCGCCGACAAGCATACCTTCGATCACTTCACTCGCATGGAGCACACCCGATAGGAGTGATTCGATCCGACGCGGGTCGGTCACCCTCACCGATCCGAGATCACACACCCGTCCGAGATCATTGCGCATCAGATCGGTGATCATGTCGAGTTCCGCCCTGTCTTTGACCGAATCTCGAAGCTCAGCTTCATCAGAGCCAATCGGGCGCGTGCCCTTCATCGGCTCAGTCCTGATGATCCGTGATTGGGGGTCAAACTCAACGAATAACTCGGGCGAGATCGAGAGCACCGCGTGCCGATGACCATCATGATCGAAGATCATCATCGATCCAAACTTGGGATCAGCCGATTTTCTCAGATCCTCAAAGCACGACCGCGCACATCCTACAAAAGATCCACTCAGATGATGGGCGATGTTCGCTTGGTATATATCGCCCGCACGGATGTACTCCTTTGTGCGCTCCACCGCTTTGATATACCCCGCCTTGCCGAGAGAGGATTCCATCGCCCCGATGCTGAATGAGCTTATTTGATCTGTCCCGAAGTCTTGCGATTGCATCTTTCCCAACTGCTCGCTGTGTTCTTCCGCAGAATCGCACACCACCCACCGCTGTGCAACCGCCAATGGGAAGGCTGTTGGTCCGTCAAGATGGGCAATTTGAGTCCCTCGATCGTGACCTGCTTTGGGCTCGATTGTCCTCCCGAGTTCATAACTGAGCATGATCAACCACCCTGAATCTGAGGAGGGTTCCGGGGTTGCGAGCCCGTTGATGATCCGCTCAATCGAGCCAATCGGATCGGTATCAGTTTGATCAATGACCCATGAGCCGATGATTTTGGGGTGCATCGAAGGCCTGGCGATGCCCAGCCCTGCCAAGACTCCCGACCCCATCCCCGTGATCGGCATGACTGGCGAGTCTGGCTTGGTCGGATTGGCGCTCGGGCAAGGGGTCATTGATGCGATGGTATCGCCTGTGGTAGATGAAAGTTCAGATTGTATTGACAGAGTGCTCCCAACGATTCCATCGCCCAGAATACGCGCCTGAGCCAATATGTGGCTCTACACTCTATATTCCCCAAAGGGAATCTATGGGCACCTGCCTGACCCGATGGGAAAGCAGTTTCTGAACAGTCAAACTTGTTGAACAACATTCATTCATTTCAACCTTAGGGATACATCAATGCCCATGGCAAAGAAAAAACCATCCAAGAAAGCCGTCCGCCGATCAACCACAAAGAAGGTCGCTAAGAAAGCCGCGAAAAAGGTTGCGAAAAAGACAGCAAAGAAAAAAGTTGTCAAGCGCACCGCCTCGGCCCACAAGAAGACATCGAAAAAGTCTGCGAAGAAAACTTCAAAGAAGGCAACTTCGGCTGCTGCCAAAGTCCACGCTTCAAAGAAGCGCACAAAGAAATCTGTCCGCAAGATCGCGCGCAAGAGCGCCAAGAAAATCACCGCGAAAAAGACGGGCAAGAAGATCGCAAAGAAGAGTGCAACAAAGAAGCGCGTAGTTGTGGGCAAGATGGTCTACGCCTTCGGCAAAAAGACCGAAGCAGACGGATCAATGAAAACACTCGTCGGCGGCAAGGGCGCCAACCTCGCCGAGATGACCTCTATCGGGCTCCCTGTCCCTCCGGGTTTCACGATCACAACCGATACATGTGCTGCATATTACAAGAACAATAAGAAGCTCCCCAAGACTCTCATGGCAGAAGTTGCCACGCAACTCACTTCGCTTGAAAAACAGCGGGGTAAAAAGTTTGGGGACGAAAACGACCCGCTGCTTGTTTCTGTCCGTTCGGGCGCTGCCGTATCGATGCCGGGCATGATGGACACCATCCTCAACCTCGGGCTCAACGATAAGTCGGTCAAGGGCTTGGCCGAGAAGACGGGCAACGATCGGTTTGCATTCGACGCGTACCGCCGATTGATCAACATGTTCGGCGATGTGGTGATGGGTGTGGATCATCATCACTTCGAGCATGCGTTCGATGTCATCAAGGTCAAGTACCAGGTCTCCAGCGACACCGATGTGCCGGCCGAGGGGCTCAAAGAGCTCTGCGCTGCGTACAAAGAGGTCTACGCCAAGCATGTCGGATCCAAGTTCCCCCAGAACCCGCTCAAGCAGCTCGAGCTTGCCATCAACGCGGTATTCAGCTCATGGAACGCGGATAAAGCGATCTCGTACCGGCGCATCGAGGGCATGGTTGGGCTCAATGGCACCGCGGTGAATGTGCAAACCATGGTCTTTGGCAACATGGGCAATGATTGCGGCACCGGTGTCGCCTTCACACGCAACCCATCAACCGGAACCAACAAGTTTTATGGCGAGTTTCTGGTTAATGCCCAGGGCGAGGATGTGGTCGCCGGTATCCGTACGCCTCAACCGGTTGACGAGATGCCCAAGTGGAATAGCGCAATCTACAAGCAACTGCTCGGGATCAAGAAGATCCTTGAAGACCACTACGCCGATATGCAGGACATCGAGTTCACCATCGAGCAAGGCGACCTCTTTATGCTCCAGACCCGCACCGGCAAACGCACCGGGTCCGCGGCGGTGAATATCGCGTGTGACATGGTCAAAGAGAAACGAATCACCGAAAAGGAAGCGATCATGCGCATCCCGGCGGGTGATCTGACCCAGCTTCTGCTCCCCAGCTTTGACCCCAAGGCCAAGGAGACGAGCAAGGCGCTGGCCGCCGGGCTTCCTGCCTCGCCGGGCGCATCGGTCGGGCATCCGGCGTTCACGGCGAGCGAAGCCGTCGAACGCGCGCACAAGGGCGAGAAGGTTATTCTTGTCCGCAAGGAAACCAGCCCCGAAGATGTCGACGGCATGCACAGCGCGGTCGGCATCCTAACCTCCACCGGCGGGATGACCTCGCACGCAGCGGTTGTCGCTCGCGGCTGGGGGAAATGCTGCGTCGCCGGCGCGGGCGATGTGCATATCGACGAGGCCAGCGGCACCTTCTCCATCGGTGCCGACACCTTTGGGCGGGGCGATTTGATCTCCATTGACGGCACGACCGGTGAGGTGTTCGCCGGATCCATGCCGACTGTCGAGCCAGAGCTGAGCGGCAACTTCTCCAAGATCATGAGGTGGGCCGACAAGTTCCGCACGATGGGTGTCCGCACCAACGCCGATTCGCCCGCGGACGCGACTCGCGCACGCGAGTTTGGTGCCCAGGGCATCGGGCTCACCCGCACAGAGCACATGTTCTTTGAGGGTGCACGGATCACGGCGATGCGTGAGATGATCCTCGCGGAAACCACCGCCGACCGTGAGGTTGCGCTCGCCAAGCTTCTCCCGTTCCAGCGTGAGGACTTCGTGGGGATCTTTACCGCGATGAACCGGCTCCCGGTGACCATCCGGCTGCTTGATCCGCCGCTGCATGAGTTCTTGCCGCACGAGCAAGAAGCGATCCAGCGTGTTGCGAGCAACCAGGGTGTTTCGGTGGATAAGGTCCGCAAGCAGGTTGCCCTGCTGCACGAGTCGAACCCGATGATGGGTCATCGCGGTTGTCGACTGGCGATTACTTATCCCGAGATCCTCTCGATGCAGGTCCGCGCGATTGTCGAGGCGGCCATCGAGTGCGCCAACAACAAGATCAAGGCGGTGCCCGAGATCATGATCCCGCTCGTCGGCACCCATCAGGAGCTGAGCATCCTGCGTGAGCAGGCCGAGGGCGTGATCAAGGCTGTCAAGAAGGAACTTGGTTTCAAGAAGAAGCTTGATATCAAGATCGGCACCATGATCGAGATCCCCCGCGCAGCGCTGACCGCCGATGCGATCGCAGAGCATGCCGATTTCTTCTCGTTTGGAACCAACGACCTCACCCAGCTCTCGTTCGGATACTCGCGCGATGACATCAACACCTTCTTGCCCGATTACCTCGGACGCGACATCCTCCCCGAAGATCCGTTCCAGAGTCTCGATCAGACCGGTGTCGGGCAACTCGTCGAGATGGGATTCAAAAAGGGACGCGAAACCAAGAGCGATCTGAAGATCGGCATCTGCGGCGAGCACGGCGGCGACCCTAAGTCCGTCCACTACTGCCACAAGATCGGGCTCAACTATGTAAGCTGCTCACCGTTCCGTGTGCCGATCGCACGCTTGGCTGCAGCCCAGGCCGCGATCATGGACGAGTGATCAACGACGAACAGTTCCAACACCCAAGCCCGGATGATCCCGGGCTTTTTTATACGCCATTCACTATGATTACCAGTCTCTGTGATGCAATGAGTTCCATCGCTTGCATGAATCTGCCCAAGTCCTACAGAAGGGATCCGCCCAAGATGAAAACCATACTCGATCTTGATCTGCTTTCGATCGCTCGATGCCGCAAGCACCTGACCATTGCGACCTCCTGCTTCTTTCTTTCGATAGTGGTGTACATCATTTTGCTGGTGAACTCTGGGCAGGCCGGGGTGGCGCAGCTGCTTGTGATGAACACGCTCATCGGGCTGCTGAGTATCTGGGTGGTGGTTGCGAGTGTGCTGATCATGATATCTTTGAACTCGGGCGTGTTTTCCATCGTGCTCGGGGCGATCGTTGCGATTTTTCTTCCCTGGCTTGTAGGCATTGCCTTGATCTCTCAGGCAACCACCGTGCTCAAACTAGCGGGCGCGAAGAGCGGGCTGCTCGGGCTTTCGCAAACCGAGCGTGACAAAATAACACCCGGGCACTGCCGCGGGTGTGGGTATGACAGGACAGGGCTGGAACTCTTGCAAGAGTGTCCGGAGTGTCGTCGTGTGCCTCAGGTGATTTGATCGCTCGCGCGTTTACCCGTCGTTGATCATCGTCTTGAGTTCTTCGTTGATGTTGGATGCTGCGGCTTCGAGCAGGTTGACCGCGCCAAAGTCCTTCGCCAGATGCCCGGTGTAGACGATCTCGTTGTTGGCATTCACGATCACGATTGTGGGGTAGAGCCTGATCTTAAAATCACGCGCTGTATCGTCGGCGCCTGTGACGAGCCGGTGGGTGTACGCTGCACGCTCGTGCCCCGATCGCACGCTGTCCTCGTCACGCTCGCGGACGGCGATAGCAAATACATCGACATCAAAGTCGGTAAGTGAGTCTGCAAGCTCGCTCACCTTGGGAGAGATCTCGTTGCAAGGCAGGCTCCACGAACCCATAAAATACAGCACCGTGATCCGACCCTTCTGGGTCTCGCTGCTTACCTTGGCACCGGATGCATCCGCAAAGGCGAACGCGGGCGCATACTTGGCACGCGGTTTGGCTTGGGTCGAAGCTCCGTTGTTCGCCGGGGTGTTGCCTGCGGGTGCTGCATTGCCCTCGAGTTCAGGATCGATTCCGGGCTCGTCCGCCTTGAGCGTTGACTTGACCTCGAAGCCCTTCGGGTGATCGACATTGAGTTCGTTTTCTGGCTGAGCCCCCTGCTTGAGGTTGCTGATCTCCATGATCATGCGGATCTTGAGCATCCCGGTGGTGATCTGTGTGATCTTGCGAGGCAGGTGATCATCCTTGCCGATGTGCCATCTTGCCGCGTTGTGCAGCGCCCCGCCCGATCGGCGTCCGGCGGCTGCCTTTGCATAATCAACGCGGATCACATCGCACATGACCCCTGCGATTTCTTCCGATTCTTCGATGACGATACTTGTTGCCGTGTCGAGACGCTCGCCGTAGGGATCATCCCGAATCAGCACATCAAAGATCATCGTGCTCAGCTCAGGTGCTGCCCCGCGCACGCGGGTATCGCTCGGATGCTCGTTGACCGTTTTGAGATCATGATTCACCCAGGCGATCATGTCATTGGTCTTGAGGATATCGAGCGGCTTGGAGACCGAGTCCTCTTTCTCACGCGCAGCGCCGAGCAACCGAATCGCGCGTCCATGCTCGGGCAGGTCTCCGAAGACCATCTGCCCGCTCATGGTGGGGAGCATGGACTTGATCGCAGCACCCCCTTCGCCGAACATGCGGAACTGGGCGGTGAATCCCTCTGTGTTCTTGATCGCTTTGCGCGACGCATCGATGATTGCCATCGCGTCGTCTTGTGCACGCGCGCCCGAGCCGAGCCCGAGCACCACCGCGATCACCACATACATCAATTTCTTCATCATCATCGATTCCTCCAAGCAGGCTGCCATCTGGCATCCGGCTCTGATATGTACCCTTGCTGAGGGCTTAATGTTTCTCTTGATCGTCGATTGCGTTGCACCCAAGCAGCTCGCAGAGCGCATCGCCTGGAGATTCTTGGCTCATCAGGTGCTCGCCGACAAGCACAATGCGGATCCCGTGCCCACAAAGCCGCTGGATATCTGCATTTGTGCGGATTCCTGACTCTGAAACCAGACGAGACCGATCCGGAATTTTTTCGACCAGATCGGTCGAATGAGCCAGATCGGTGGTCATGGTGTGCAGATTACGATTGTTTATACCTATCAAATGCTTATCAACTTTCGCTTTCTTGACCGCCTGCACCACCCGATCAATGTTGGTGGGCTCGTGTGTCTCCACAAGCGATGCCAGCCCGAGTTCGTCGGCCAGCGTGATCAGATCGACCAGTTGGCGGTCATCAAGGCACTCTGCAATCAGCAGCACCGCGTCAGCGCCGTGTGCCCGGGCCTCGTGAATTTGGTATGGATCAATCAAAAAATCCTTGCGGAGCACGGGCAGATCGACCGCCGCCCGTATCTGCTGCAAGAACGAAAGATGCCCTCCGAAGAACTTTTCGTCTGTCAGACACGAAATGGCCGATGCCTGAGCCTTGGAGTACCCCTGCGCGATGACCACCGGATCAAAGCCATCTGCATATTCAGGACGGATCAAGCCCGCCGACGGGCTGCGCCGTTTCACTTCCGCGATCACCGCCGTCGCCCCGGTCGCCGCCCGCGCCATGATCGCGCCGGCAAAGTCTCTCGCGGGATCGGTATCACGGATCATCCCCGCCAGTTCGGCCAGGGGGACAGCCGCCTTGGCCGCCTCGACCTCGACGCGTTTGTGCTCGATGATCTCGCGGAGCGTCGCGGGGAGCTCTGGGATTGATGCTTCGTTTGATTCGATAGACATAACACCTCCACGATCGACCCGATGGGGGCAGTGGTTGATTGTTTCACTGATTTTGGGGCTGATCGCCACGCCCGCGATCGCCCAAGCGGTTGATACCAGCAATGTGCAGTCTATGCGGGTCGATGATGTGGTCGAAACGATGAAGAAGTGGAATCTGGCGCTGCTGGGCATCTCGGCGGTCTTGGTGATCGCCCTGCTGTTTGCGGGCGGGCTCCTCAAACCAAACGGATTCAAAGAGGCCGGGCTCCGCGAGGTCGAGACCATGCCCGCGATTGTCTGGATCTTCGCGGCCCTGATCGTCATGCTCGCGACATCATCCGCGGCGACCGTCATCGGAGAAATCCAATGGATCAAGGACCAGAACTATGACGAGTTGCAGCTGCAGGCGATCAACTCGGCCGCGTATTACCTCTTCGGGATCATCGCGGGATTTGGGATGCTGTTCGTGCTCGCTCGCAGCGCCCCCACCTGCGGGCTCAAGGTCAGCTTCCTCGATGTCCCTGTCGGGCTGGGGTGCTTTGTCCTTGCCTATCCATTTATTGGATTGATGTCCGTGCTCGGCGAGTTCATCTACGAGCAGACCCAGCAGCAGGCGATCCCCGACGAGCCCGCCCACGGCACCCTCCAGCAGCTGCTCGACCACACAGACAACCCGTGGATGTGGGTCATCATCGGCGGAGCGGTCATCGGCGCACCGATCGTCGAGGAACTCATGTACCGCGTGTTCCTCCAGGGCGCCTTGATCAAATGGCTCAAGACCCCCTGGCTCGCGATCATCCTTTCCTCGCTTGCCTTTACGATGATGCACAGGGTGGGCGGTGTGGTCCCGTGGTATGCGCTGCTGACGATCTTTGCGGTCGGCATGGGGTGCGGCGTCGCGTACGAACGCACCAAGCGCGTCGGCGTGCCGATCACCATGCACATGTGCTTCAACGCACTGATGGTCATCATCGCATTGACCACCCAGCCCGGAAGCCCGGTCGATACCGGGGCATAACCGCTCCGGCCGCGCTACGATCCGAGCAATATGACCACCAAACCACGCATTCTCACCGGCGATACCCCCACTGGGCAGCTCCACCTCGGGCACTGGGTCGGATCGCTCGAAAACCGCGTCGCGCTCCAGGATGAGTACGATTGTTTCTTCCTGATCGCCAACATGCACGCCTTCACGACACGGGCTGACAAGCCCGACGAGATCCGCCGATCGACCCTCGACATCGTCAAGGACTGGATCGCCTGCGGCATCGACCCCGAGAAATCCACCTTCGTCCTGCAGACCGAGATCCCGGGCATCGCCGAGCTGAGCTGGTACCTCGCGATGCTGCTGCCCTTCAACCGCGTGATGCGCAACCCGACACTCAAGACCGAGCTCGAGACCAAGGGGCTCGGGGACAACTA
This sequence comes from Phycisphaerales bacterium, assembly GCA_029260265.1. Taxonomy (GTDB): domain Bacteria; phylum Planctomycetota; class Phycisphaerae; order Phycisphaerales; family UBA1924; genus UBA1924. The sequence goes on along the minus strand of JAJDDO010000019.1, from coordinate 547,106 downwards.
CAGCTTCGGGTTCCCGATGTACACCGTCGGGCAGTGCGCCGATATCTTGATCTTCCGCCCCGAACTCGTGCCGGTTGGTGAGGATCAGCTTGCGCACATCGAGCCGTGCCGCGAGGTCGCCAGGCGATTCAACCAGATGTACTGCGGCGTCAACCCGCACACAGAAGACGCCGACTATGTCAGCCAGGGCGGGCTGTTCCCGATCCCCGATGGCAAGGTCGGGCGTATCGCACGCCTCATCGGCACCGACGGCGTCAACAAGATGTCCAAATCGCTCAACAACGCGATCTTCCTCACCGACACCTTCAAGAAGATCAAGAAGAAGATGGGCGGGCTGTACACCGGGCGTGTGGCGATGGATGAGCCGGGCGATATCAACAACTCGCTGTTCCAGTATGTCCGCGCGTTTATCGCCGACGATGCACGAATCAAAGAGCTCGAAGAGAAGTACACCAAGGGCGACAACATCGGCGACGGTCACATCAAGGTCGAGGTTGCCGAGCATATCGACAAACTACTCGAACCGATGCGTGAACGCCGAGCACCGTACGAGGGCGAAGCGGGTGACGCCAAGATCCTCGAGATCCTCCGCGAGCACACGCAGAAGGCCAACGACGCTGCCGAGGAAACGCTGTACCTCGCCAAGGACGCGATGAAGATCGGGTTCGGCAAACGCTCGCTGCTGTTCCCATGAGTGTTGCTGAGTCCAACGAAACCCAGCACCGATACAAACTGACCGTTGCGTATGACGGGACCGATTTCGTCGGGTGGCAAAAGCAAGAGCCGCCCGACCCTGATGCGCCGCCACCGCCGCCGGGCGAGGAGCCCAAGCGGTTGCAGCTTCGCACCGTGCAGCACATTGTCGAGCAGGCTGTCCGCGAAACGATCCGTGAGCCGGTGAATGTTCTTGGCGCATCACGCACCGATTCGGGCGTGCACGCGCTCGGGCAGGTCGCGGCGTTTACCTCGATCCCCGATGAATCAAGGGGCGTCGGGTGGCCCATCGAGCGCGGGACCGATGCGCTTGTGCGCGCGCTCAACAGCAAGCTCCCCCGCGATGTGCTCATCACCAAGGCCGAGACGGCGGGGCTCGATTTCAATCCCATCGGCGGCGCGATCGAAAAAGAATACTGCTACACAATGGTCTCTGGGCCGGTACGCCCGCTGTGGGATCGACGCACCGTTTTCCACACCTGGCACCCGCTCGACGCATCGCTGATGCAACAGGCCGCGGACCACATCGTCGGCGAGCACGACTTCGCGTGCTTCGCCCAGATCGCCCATGGGCGAAAAACCACCGTCCGCACCGTCTATTCCTGTAGCGTTGAACCCCAACCAGAACCAGGGCGGGTTGTGATCCGTATCAGTGGTTCGGGGTTCCTGTACAACATGGTGCGGATAATCGCCGGCACCCTGATGGAGGTCGGGCGAGGCAAGATCGATCCAGACGAGATCATCGGCATCATTAAATCGTGCGACCGCAAACAAGCCGGCCCGACCCTCCCGCCGCAGGGATTGCGGTTAGAATGGATCCGGTATGAAGACCAAGCACACACGCCGGCGTAGAGCACTACGAGGGCTGGTGTATGCAGCAACCATGATCTGCTTCATCGGGATCCCGGTTTCGATCTTCACACCACAGCTACTCATCATGGAATCTACCGGCGAGTCCAAGGTGCGGTGGATCGCAGAGATCAAACTCGTCAACTGCCAACTCAGCATCCGCGTTTCCGATGTGTATCACATGTACGCCAAACCTGCCTCCAACATCCGCTTCGCACCGAGAAAATATGTCCACACAGATGCAGAGTGGTGGAGCCTACCCACCGCCTCCTACGGCCGATCTCCCTCGGCGAGCATGCAGGTCGTCACACGCCGGATGGTTCGCGTTCCATTGGTGTACTCAGTATTTTTGCTCGGCGGAGTAGCGTGGTGGATCTGGCGGAGAAACCGCTGCCGAACGCTTGCTGGTCATTGCTCCAACTGCAACTACAGCCTCGACGGGCTCGAATCGACCACCTGCCCCGAATGCGGCGAGGATGCCACACCGTGAAAATCTTCGGCCCAAAGCGATACACTGCAATCAGGGCGATCGTCTACGCTGCGACTGTTGTGTTGGTCATCGCGGTGCCATTCTCGATTTGGCTGCCGCAGTCGATCGTTATCCAGCATTCCACCGGGCCAAAATCTGATCGTATTGTGATTCTCGAACTTGCGGACACTCGGCTCAGCTTTGAGCAATCGCCGGTGCTTCCCTCGACAGGGTCAAAGCGTTTTGAGGTTCAACGCATCGGTGCAGCCATACTCTCGATCAATGTTGGCTGGTGGTCGCCGCCCGAGTTCGCGCGGTTCCCTGCGCCAGCAGTCACCACGACCACAATCACCCCGATGCGCGGCGGCGTGCCCTTGGTCTATGTGCTCGCCATCTTGTGTGGACTCTCAGGATGGTTCATCTTCAACCGGATCAAGGTGTTCCCCGCTGGACACTGCCCTGTGTGCGGCTACAACTTGGCGAACATCGATACACCAACCTGCCCCGAATGCGGAGAAGCCCATGCGTGAGATCATCGCCGAGACCAATCGGCTCCAGCTCTGTGTGCCGACGATGGATGACCTCGACGGGCTTAGCGCCCTTTGGTCGGATGCCGAAACCATGCGGTACATCGGCAGCGGTGTTCCTTGGACACGCGAGCAGGTTCAAGAACGCATCGAGCGAGCGATCGGCTTTTGCGCCGATAAAGGCATGACCTTCTGGACCGTGGTCGAAGAATCCACAGACACCATCATCGGGCAGGGTGGGCTCGTTCCCATCTCGTTCAACGGCGACGAGATCGAGCTCGGGTACCGTCTCGGCAAAGACCACTGGGGCAAGGGGTACGCGACCGAGATCGCACGCGCGAGCGCAGCGTACGGATTCGATGCGCTCAACCTCGATCGGCTCGTCGCGGTGTGCTATGAGCAGAATCTGCCCTCGCGCGCGGTGCTCAAGAAGGTTGGTTTCCGCAAACTCGGGCAGAGCGATGTGTACTACGGCGTGCATGCCCTTTTGCACGAATGCCTGCCGTATGATCTGGTTCGATGAGCTTACGAATCCTCCATATCTCAACGCGGCTCATCCTTGGTGGATCCCAAGAGAACACCGTGCTCTCATGCGAGGGGCAGATGAGCCTTGGGCACGAGGTCCATCTCGCTTTCGGACCGATTTATGGGCCCGAGGGATCAATGCTCGATCGTGTTGAGGCGTTCCGAACCGAGGACAACCGCGCGATCAATGCACACGAGATCCCGAGCATGGTCCGCCAGATTTCGCCCATCCGGGACGCCAAGTGCTATCTTGAACTCAAAAAACTCATCGGGGAGATTAAGCCCGACATCGTGCACACCCATTCGTCCAAGGCCGGGATCATCGGGCGGGCGGCGGCATGGAGTGTGTACAAAAAATCCAAGCACCGACGCCCCGCCGTCATCCACACCATCCACGGCCCGCCGTTCCACAAGTACCTCTCCTCCTGGAAGAACACGCTTTACATCACGAGCGAGCAGTTTGCAGCCAAACGCTGTCACCAAATTGTCTCGGTCGCCGACGCGATGAGCGAGCAGTTCCTTGATGCAAAGATCGGCAACCAATCACTGTACACCACCGTGCGATCCGGCATGGAGGTCGAGCATTTCCTTCATCCGTTCGCGGGTGAATCACGCGCCGAGATGCGAGCCCAACTCGGCTTTGCTGACAATGACTTTGTCATCGGCACGGTCGCCAGGCTCGCCGAGCACAAGGGGCATGACGATATCCTCGACGGGCTCGCCGACGACCTGAGAGCCAACCCGAACTGGAAGCTCCTGTGGGTCGGCGATGGCTGGTGGAGCGATCGGCTGCTCGGACGGGTGAGAGATCTCGGGCTTCAAGGGCAGGTGATTTCGACCGGGCTGGTCCCACAGATGCGGGTCGCGTCGATGATGCGGGCGATGGATGTGCTCCTGCATCCGAGCTACCGCGAGGGGCTGCCGAGGACGGTTCCCCAGGCGCTTTTGTGCTCGGTCCCCGTCGCGGCATCCAACACCGACGGCACGCCTGAGGTTTGCATCGACCCCGCGGCCGATGCACCAAATGCGACCGGTGTGCTCTTCCCCGTCGGCGATGCCGATGCCCTGAGCAAGTCAATCCGCTGGCTGCACGACCACCCGGACGAACGCGCCGCGATGGGCATACGCGGGCGGGCCATGTGCGCCACAATGTTTAGCGCCCAAAAAATGATCAACGATCTTGAGAAGGTCTACGCCGACGCGATGGAAGATTGCTGACGCAACTTCCGCATCGTCACGATCGGCCCGCCCACCGCGATGGCGTGCAGCACCACGAGTAATCCATTCCGCACCATCGCAATGAAGTACTGCGATCCTTCAAGCCCCGACGCGATCCGGTAATCGCTCAAGCATCCGCAGCCGGATTCCTGGAGCACCACGGGGTCAACCATATTGAGGTACGCCGTGAATGCGATGAGCACCATCAATGAAACCGCGAGCACCGAGCGCCCAAAGATCTTGCGGAGCTCAGAGCCGAGCACGAACACAAGCAGAAGCCCGAGCACGATCTCGCCCGGGCCGACAAACATCCCATACCCTCGGTACATGTCGCCGATCACCCGGTGCTGCTGCAGCGTGTCGAGGAAACCCGATGGATCGAGCGTCTTCATCACCCCCGACACGATCCACATCAACGCGATGATGCCGACCGCAATGCGCGAGATCACAAACCGAGGCAGAGGTTGATCCTTCAGGCTGTCGGGGAATGATTCACTCAACGCCCGCGCCCTTCTCTGCGGATGCCTCATCCGGTTGAGGGTCGCGGATCACCTGCGTGTGCTGCGAAACGCGAACGCCATCCTCGTGATGAAACTTCTTGTGCTCGTCATTCGCCCACTGATCGCCGACCCACCACCAGACGAGTGTGAAGACGGTAGCCAAGATAGCGACGATGACGCCGAGAACGATCCAGAGAAGCATAACGCATTCTACGCCCCCAAAGAAACCCGCGTTGTTCTATGCTCCACCACCAAGGGCGGCACCCGACGCCGGGGTCGTTGACTTCACAGCTTCTACTCTCTAGAGCGTGACCATCGGCATATCGGATTCGACCGCGGCTTCTGCTTCGAGCACCCGAACACCCTGGGCGACCTCTCTGAGCGGAGCGTTCATCTCGCTCATTCTCTCTCGGGCAAGCCCATCGTCGAACAGTGTGCCGCGGACCATCGCGATCGCATCGGAAGCAGCGGGAACCTGTCCGGGCTGTTCGTCGACGATCTGGATTCCGCCCGCAACAATCGGCTCATCAAGCTCATCGCCGGCAGCGAGCTGCATCAGATCGTTCGCGATCTGCCCTTCATTCTTCGAGCTGTGCTGTGTTGGCAGCGCCTGGTCAAAGTGTTGGGCAACGCCGTCGGCGTTCATGAATGATCCGCTCTTCTCAGCAAAGGTCGACGAGGGCAACACCACCTGGGCGGACGCGCACAGCCGTGTTGACAGGGTGTCGATCAACACAATCGGCGTGTCCTTGAACGCGCCTGCCGTCTCATCGGTCACCCAATCGCTCGAGTAGTTGCCCGTGAGCACCACCGCGCCGTACTCGCCCGCCGAACGGATCAGCGTGCCGAACTCTTTGAACCCGCCAAAGGCCTCGAGCACTATCCTTACGCCGCGTGCGTTCGGTGCCTTTTCTGCCCGAATAACGAACGGCTTGGTCGCGTTCGGATTGGCGTATGACTTGTCCTCGCCGCTGATTGGAACAGGACCGAGGAACAACGCCGAATCGGGATCAATCGCCCGGATCATGGTGCACAGCTCGAACGCCTCTTCCATGGTCAGCATGGGCGAGATCGAGATCGCGGTTTTCTTGCCCGCACCCTTCGCGTCGCGGAGCGTCGAAAGAACCTGCTTGTATGCACCAATCCAGCTTGTCGGCACCATCATCCCGTGCTCGCGGCGCGCCGGCGCCTTGATCCGACCCTCGCTATGGACGAACTTCCACCCGTACCGAACCTCATCGGTCATCCACCAGGTGTTCATCTCCATATTGTCACGCGGCTTGATCCGATGCAACTTGCCCTGGTTGTGCTCGATCCAGATATTGTCGCCCGAGCTCGTCAACGGATCAATCCCTGCGGTCTTCTTGAGGAACCACACACGCTGGGCAAACAAGAAATCCTTGTCGAGCAGCGACCCCACCGGACACAAATCAACCACATTCGATGCGAGCGGGTTGTCGAGCGGCACGCCGGGGAAGATGTCGATCGTCGCCTTGTTGCCACGCCCGTCGATCATCAGCTCCTTGGTCTCGGAGACCTCATCGGTAAACCGCACGCAACGTGTGCACAAGATGCACCGATCGGAATACATGTAGATATTCGGGCCCATGTTCTTTTTGGGCGATTTGACCTTCTGCTCTTGAAATCGTGAATACCCGCGCCCGTATTCATAGGAATAATCCTGCAGCCCACACTCGCCGGCCTGGTCGCATACCGGGCAATCAAGCGGGTGGTTGATCAGCAGAAACTCCATGACCGCTTTCTGATTGGCCATGGCTTTGGGGTTCTCGGTAAAGACCACCATGCCTTCGGTTGCTTCGGTGACGCAGGTGGGCAAGAGCTTGCCGCCCATCATCGGCTCGATCTTCCCGTCGTTGCGTGGATTGGGCGCGTGGATCTCGGCGAGGCAGATCCGGCATTGGGCCGGGGCGCTGAGCCCAGGGTGGTAGCAATACTGCGGGATCTCGGTCCCATTGCGGTTGGCGATGTCGATAATCCGCTCGCCCTTGGTAAACTCGCACGCTGTCCCGTTAATCGTGATGGTCGGCATCGATCGCTCACCTATCAAAATAGAGTCTCTTCCCGCCCATGCGGGATGGTTCATGGTAGGCGAGCACCCCCCGAACTACTCGCTGTACCCGTACCGCTGAGCAATCTGAGCAAACCGAGGGTCGCTGCGGATCGGGTCCAGATCCGGGTCCCTTGCCCACCATTTGGTCTGATCGGCGAACCCGAGGCGGAGCGCGTCCTCCCAATGCCCCAACGCGAGTTCAATCTGCCCCGCCATCGACCGATAGCACGCCAGGTTGTATGAATCGGCGGCTCCCGCAACCGCCTCGGCGAGCGATTCAACATACGAATCCGCGGCTCTGCGGAAGTGCTCCCGAGAAGCCTGCTCGCCGCTGACCCCCCAGACGCCCCACCCGACAAAATAGTCACGCTGGGAAACTTCTCGGGCTCCGCCCACGCCTCGGGCATCTGCATATTGCAGCAGGTTGTTCCAAGCGATCTCTGCGTTTTCATGCTCGCCGAGTTGTTCGAGCACCACTCCACGAGAAAACCAAGTGATTCGGTTTTTGGGGTGCAACCGCATCATATTGCGAGAGACCTCCGCCGCAGCGTGCACATCCCCGGACGCCAGCGCGGCCCGAAACGACTGGTCCAACTGCGCGATGCTCTGCCCCGGTGCTGCCCGCTGGCTTGTCGCTGCTCGTTTTCGAGGGACCGCGGTGACGGGCGCAAAGACCATGATGTAGATAAAGCTCGATGCTGCCAGCACCCCAGAGATCCATACAAGGGTTCGAATGGGTCTATCCACGGGCCAAACTCCTGTTCGCGGCCCCAACCGGGCCGCTCGCGTGTGCCATGCGTACCCTACCACATATGGGCACCAAGACCAAATCATCCAAAAAACTCCAGGCCCCCAAAGGCACACGCGACCACTACCCCGAGGACCTCCTCCGCCAGCGGTACATCCAGCACGCCTGGCGAGATGCATCCCTCCGCTGCGGGTTCGACGAGATCGAAGGCCCAACCTTCGAGACCACAGACCTCTATTCGATCAAATCCGGCGAAGGGATCCTCTCCGAGCTCTTTCAGGCGTATTCAGGCAAATCCCCCAAAGATGTCGAGCAGGTCCAAGAAACCGGCACGGCTCCGTTCGCCCTCCGCCCCGAGTTCACCCCCACCCTCGCCCGCATGTACGCCGCGAGGGCCAAGCAGCTCCCCAAACCCTGCAAATGGTTCACCGCCGGCCCCTACTTCCGCGCCGAAAGACCCCAACGCGGACGCCTCCGCGAGTTCCTGCAGTGGAACATCGATGTGATTGGGCTGCCCGGAGAGTCGGCGGAAATAAAGGCACAGATGGATGCCGAGGTCATCGAGTGCAGCGTGAGGCTCTTTGAATCGCTTGGAGTTCAAGCTGACTCATTGAAGCTACGGATCAACGACCGCGACGCCATGGCTCGCTTTTTTTACTCACTGGATGTCACCGAAAATCAACTCGAACAGGCATTTAGCATCCTCGATCGCCAAGCCAAACTCCCCGCTGATGCACTCGCGACCATGGCCGAAGACGCGGGGCTGCCACAAGCGTATGTCCAGTTCCTCACTGGCTCTGTTACTTCGGGTTCATTTGATCTCGATGCCCCGGCTCTCGACGCGCTCTGCACACAATGTATAAGGCTCAATTTGTCACCCTGGATCACCAAAGACCACAGCATTGCTCGCGGGCTTGCATACTACACCGGCACCGTTTTTGAAGCAATCGCCGACGGTGAACGCGCGATCTCGGGTGGTGGGCGATACGACAACCTCATCGAACTCTTCGGCGGTCCGCCAACGCCCGCATGCGGATTCGGTCTCGGCGATGTCGTCCTCGGCAACCTGCTCGACGACAAGGGGCTCATGCCCGAGGGTGTTGAACTCATGGAAGCGGTCGCGCGCCCGCAAGCCTCCATCCGCCCTGTCGCCTTTGTCGTGCCCAACGGCGATCCGGACAACGAACCGCTCGTCCACACCCTGGTCGCCAACCTGCGCCGCGGGATTGAATCAGAGGAATGGCTCGCCCGCGATGACCGCAAGCCGTGGCAGCCCGACCGGTACGCCGTCGCCCCGGTGCACGCCCGCGTGAGCTACAAGTCTACCCGCAACCTCGGTAAGCTCCGCGCCGATGCCGAGAAACAGCACGCGCGGTACTTTGTCGAGATCCACGGCGACGACAAGGTCGAGATCACCAACATGGACACCCGTGAATCACTCACCTCAACTTCGGGCTCGTTCCATATCGATCCAGCCAATCCAGGCTACGCGGGACGGGCAATCGGCGAACGGGCATGAGCTACATAGAGATCATCCCCGAGCCCAACGCAACCGGACCACTCGCCGAACTCTACAAACGGTATTCCAACCCCGATGGCGCGGTGGACAATGTGCTGCGGGTGCACTCGCTGAATCCTGAATCACTCCAGGCGCACTGCGCGTTGTATGTGCAATCCTGCCATCGCCCGAGCCCGGTTTCACGGGCGGAACGCGAGATGGTGGGCGTCACCGTATCGAGATTGAATGGCTGCACCTATTGCCAGACCCACCATGCTGCGGGTCTGAAAAAGCTCCTGCCCCCGGGGCGTAAGCATGTCGCCGACGAGCTCTTCAACGGCGACGAGGCCAGCCTGACCGCTCGCGAACGCGCGATGTGCGCCTACGGCACCAAGCTCACCATGTCCCCCGACGCAATCACCAAATCGGATATTGATTCGCTACACAGCGCAGGGTTGACCGATCGAGAAGTGCTCGATGTCGCCCAGGTAATCGCTTACTTTGCGTACGCCAACCGGATTGTACTTGGATTGGGAGCCGCACTGGAAGACAAGCCCGATGCCCTCGGGCACACGCCGGCGGAGTCAAACTAGCCGAAGATCTGCCCGGATTCCGTATCCTGCATCTTCCACCCGTTGTCGCGGCACATTTTCGAGATCACGGGCCACGCGAAGTCCTGATGATTGACCACCACCATCGCCTGCATGAGTTCATCGTGCCCCATCGCGTATTCAACGACAAAGCCCGGACCGTGCAGGACCATCGTGCCAAGCCTTTTGGATTCTGATCCGTCGGGCGCGGTGTTGTAGTTTCTCAGCGTGCCGATGATTTCTTTGGGTGAACCGAGCGAGACATTGCCCGCGCTGGGATCCGCCGCATCTCGCGGCTTGATCAGCACCAGTATTCGTTTCTTGCCCTTGGCCATGTTTAGTCATCGTCCTCAGTTTCGATATCATCGTACTCATCAAGCAAGGCCACGGCCTTGTCGAGCAGCAACGATAACGGCACGGGCTTCTGGAGATACGCATCGACCCCGAGCGATTCGCCATAGGCCTGGTGGCGTTTGCCCTCGTTGGCGGTCACCATAATAACGATCGGAGAGTCCTCACGCCCCTTGATCTTCTCGAGCGCGAGAAAACCGGACCTCTTGGGCAGCATCATGTCAAGAATCACAATCTCCGGAGGGTCTTCGAGGCATATCCTGACCGCCTCGTCGCCATCCATCGCGGTCAGCGTCATCGCGCCCTCAGATTGAAACGCGGCATCAATCGATTCGAGCACATCACGCTCGTCATCGACAATCAGCACACGCACATTCTCGAGCCTGCCCAGCTCGAACTCTTCATTCCCCTCGATCATTTCTTGCGTTTCGTCCATGGTTGCCTCCATTATTCTGCACGGGAATGTTCGTGCCTCAGGCGGATGCGGGTGCAATGTTCTGGTGCCCTTTGGGCAAAATTCGTCCCGCAGAGCCCTTATCGAAACTCCGTGATCCCTTTGCTGAGCATCATGCCACGATCACGATCCGACTGATCGACTATCGCATCGACCTGCGCCTCGTCCATCCAGGGCAGCTCGAGAAGCTTCTCGCGGAGTTTCTTGGGGAACGGCTTGTTGAGTTTTTCATGACGCGGACGAGATTTCCAGAACCGATGCATCCAAAGCGTCTGGTCGGGCGCCTTGCGGATCATCTGCTCGATCCCACGCCGATACCGGGCCGTGATGTAGAACAACGGGTCCGGCTGGTCGGCCCAATCCTCTGGATAGATGCAATCGACCATATCGATCTTGTAACGCACCCCCGAAGCGAAGTCGGGAGCAGGGAAGATTCTCGTTGCGTGCCCGACAAGCACCCGCGCGTTGTGCTGAATCGCCATCAACCCGATTGCCTTATAGGTCGACGCCAGTCGACCAAAGAACGGAACCTGAAGCCCGCGGGCACCGGCGTTCTGATCGGCGACCACCGCGATCGATTCGTTCTGGGAGAGCAGCTCGGGCATCCGCTTCATCGCCCCAAACTTGTCAACCAGCTCGAGCCCCCGCCTCGATCGGGTGTTGCGGGCCCATTGATCAAACGGCTGAAAATCAAGCGGTCGGTACAGCGCGTTGAGCTTGAATCCGAGCAACGCGAGTGTGTACCCGAGGATCTCCCAGTTGCCGCAATGACCCGTGAGCAGCAGGGTCGGGTGGTCTTCGATCATCGGGCGCATCGCATTGCGCAGATCGCTGAGCTCGATGTAGTCGGGCCAGCCATCGTCGGTGAGGAACCGTGCGGTGCGGATAAACTCGATCGCGAGCATCGAAAGGTGCTCGTAGCTCCTAAGCACGAGGTCATAGCGTTCTTCATCATCGATATCGGGCATCGCGACGCGGAGCCGTTCAACGGCTTTCTCAACGCGTGTTCTGTTGAACTTGGCGCCACCAAATGATCGCCCGAACCGTTTGGCCATACCCATCGCCACGGGCAACGGCACCACCTGCATCGGGGTCAACGCCGCCTGGAGCGAGGCAAAGAACATCGGATCAACCACCGATGATTTCAGCCAACCCCGCGAGGATACCGAGCCCGGGTTCGTCATCCATGCCCCTTCGCGTCGTGTGTACAACCCCGACGCGTGATCAGTTCGGGAATGCGCCGATCAGTGTCTGAAGCCTGTTCGAGTTGAGCAGCGGGATCGAGGTCGCTTCTGCGCCATCCATCAGGTTGTTGTACCGCTCGATCTCGTGCTGCAGACGGTTGTATTCCTTGATCACCGCAACCGGTGCCGCGAACCCTGGCTCGGGCGGCAGGACCGGGCGCTCGCCGAGCACGACAAAGTCGACATCGCCGTCGATATCATCAACGATTTTGCCGCCCCATCTTTCGATCAGCGCTTCGAGCTCTTCGCGTTCGAAGAAGGTCGCCACGCCGTTGCCGTTGGTATCGAACAGCCCGTCGATGACAAACTTGTAGGTTTTATTGGGATCATAAACCGCGTTGGCGATGACATCACCCCGGACAATCGGGTTGCCCTGCGAGGATTCAATAATCCGTGCTCGAGAGAACCCGTCTTCGACACGGACGATTTCGACAACCGCCTTGCCGACCTGGTATTGCCCGGTTTGCTCATCCTCGCGGATGTCCGTAGGTGAATCGTAGATCGCAAAGGTCATCCCGAGGATGGCCTTGTGCTCGCGTCCGATGCTGATAAGCACCTCATTATCAACAATATTGAGCTGGGTTACGATGCCGTCGACAAGTGCCTCTTCGCTGATCGGGCGTGGACGATCTTCGCGGCCTTCTCCACGCAGCTGCGCAACGGTGTACCGGAGCGAGGTGTTGTCGGCGTTGACACTGTCGAGCTCTTCTTGCATCTCTTTGAGCTTCGCGTCGGTCGTCGAGCGTACCGATTCGATGTTCGAGCCGTACTTGCCCTCGAGCTCAGCGATCTTGTTCTCCAGCACCATCACATGCCCGCGCATGCCCTGGACTTCTCGCTGGCGATCTTCGGAGCTCATGTTAAACTCGCCCTCGATCGTGGCGACACGATCGGCCTCGTCGCGTGCGTTCTTCTGGGCGGCGCTCCGCTCGGCGTCGGCGACCGCGAGCTGCTTGGTCAGCGAATCAATCACCGTATTCTTATTCGCGATCAGATCCGCGAGCGACGACCCCTCAGCACCATCGATGGTGCTGATGGTGTTCTTGAACTCTCGGATCGACATATCCGCGTCTCCGGTGGACGCCTCGAGCAGTTCACGGCGGTTCTTGATCAAGAACCCCATCGCGCTCATACGCTCGCTCTGGGCTTCATCGGTGATCGATCGGACCACCGCATTATCGCGCTCTGACGGGCTGACAAATCGGGCGTTGTCTTCGTTGGTCGCCTTGAGGTCGCTGAGCGCCTTTTGGGACTTGCCGTAGAACACCATGGTGGTGACAAACAACCCCAGGCCGAGTGCCCCGAGGATGGTGATGGTGACGGCTACGCCGACGCTGGCTCCTGTGCGGGCTGCCATAAGTGATGCTCCCGGAGAAAAGCAGGTACATGAACATTGAAACATCGCGCCGGTTGCCCGGTCACGCGCGGTCTGATGATAGTGCACTCAGCCCGCCGATTCGGTTCGTACCGATGAATTGATTGGTTTCTTGAATAATTCCCAAACATCCCGATTCCATCCCTCGATCCGAATATGTCCCGTCAATCGCTTGCTATTTCGAAAAAATTGCGCGAAGATCGTCTCAATGCAAACCTACCCCCTTCTTCATCTTGCAGCCATTGACCCCAAACCATTGATCGACTGGTCTGTGAGCGGGACCGACTGGGCCGACATCGCGATCAAGCTCCTGCTCGCGGCCGTGCTTGCCTCGTTTCTCGGGTGGGAACGCGGAAAATCGGATAAACCCGCCGGCATCCGTACCATGGTCCTCGTCTCGATGGGTGCCGCCTCCTTCGCGATGCTCGGCAGCCGTGTCATGGACGCTAACATGACCGGCGAGGTCATCCGCACCGACCCCACCCGCGTGCTCGCCTACATCATCTCAGGAGTCGGGTTCCTCGGCGCGGGCGCCATACTGCACTCAAAGAAATCCGTCAAGGGGCTCACCACCGCGGCTTCGATCTGGGTTGTCGCGGCCATCGGCGCAGCATCCGGGCTCGGTGAGTACGCGCTGGCGATCGTGATCTCCGCGATCTCGTTCACCTCGCTGCTGATCCCGTGGATGTACTACGGCATCACCAAAGACGAAGTGCCCGACGATCGAGACATCGATTCGGATTAGTCACTCTGCTCTGGTAGAACGGGCTTCCAGCCCGTTTCTTGCTTCTGATGGTGGTTCAAGAGAGACGGGCTGGAAGCCCGTCCTACCAAGATTGCTCACACGCCACGATCGGCACTGCCGAGCGCATCGAGCTCGCCGCTGTATCGCTCGCGGAGCGGCTCGACGACTTCCTTGATAAACCGCTCGGTCTGCTCAACCGAGCGCCCGATGTAGCCCATCGGGTCGAGGTGCGAATCAATGTCAATCCCTTCAAGCAACGGCTCGGCCTTCAAGCGTTCCAAGAGATCGTTGTCCCTGCCCTCTTGCTTGACGACCTGACCGGCGGCCATCGAGTGCACGCGGATCGCCTCGTGCACATCCTGGCGGTCGCGGCCCATTTTCACCGCTTCCATCATGATGTTTTCGGTCGCCATGAACGGAAGCTCGGCCATCAGGTTCCGCTTGACCATCGCCTCGTTGACGATCAAACCATCAGCAACCGTGTGCATCAGGTCGAGCGCCCCGTCCAAGGCCAAGAACGCCTCCGGCAGCGAAAGGCGACGGTTCGACGAATCATCGAGCGTGCGTTCGAGCCACTGCGTCGCAGCCGTGTCGTAGGCGTTGCCCACGAGGTTCATGACAAACCGGGTCAACCCACAGATCCGCTCGCACTTCATCGGGTTCCGCTTGTACGGCATGGCCGACGAACCGATCTGTGACTTGCCGAACGGCTCGTCGATTTCCTTGCGGTTGGAGAGCAACCGGATGTCGGTCGCGATCTTGTGGAGGACGGAAGCGACCGCTGCGAGTGGAGCCAGTACATGAGCATCACGAACACGGGGATATGTTTGCCCTGTCATTCTGTAGGTGTTTTGATCAATGTATGACTGAACATCATGCCTGAAGCGGTAACGATCCATATCCAGCCCCGACAAGTCGTACCCCTTTAGCCTCTCAGCTATACGACCTTGAAGATTCTGGTCAACATCATCAGCAAACTGATTCATATCCTTCATGTACTCGTCATAATCATCAAGTTCCGAGCCCCCCGCAAGATACATGAGGCCGAATACTGCCCGTGCTTCAAACTCGTCAACCTTCAATGAATCGCCACCAAACAGATGCAAGAAGCTTGCTTGCGTACCAGTCGCCCCCCTAAAACCTCGCAAAACAGGTTCGTGAGATTCATTCTCATTGAAAAGTTGATGTGAGCTGATCCACAGATCATACCCCCACCCCGCCATCCGTCTCCCGACTGTTGTTGGCTGCGCAGATTGATAATGCGTAAACCCAAGCGTTGGTGTCGTTTTCCAATCTGAAGCCTGACTCCACAGCGAGAGCAGCACTCGATAACACTTATCATTGATGAGTTTGATCGATTCATGTTGTTGGATCAAATCCGCATTGCACACCACATCCTGGCTCGTACACCCCAAATGAATAATCGCGCGGGCCTTGGGACACCGATCGCCAAAGGCGTGCACATGGGCCATCACATCATGGCGGAGTTCACGCTCGTACTTCGCGGCAACCTCCATGTCCTCATCGGTCACCTCGAGGTGCGCCCGCATCTCGTCGAGTTGTTCGTCGGTGATGTCTAAGCCGCAGGCCTGCTGGGCCTCGGCCACCGCCAGCCAGATCTTCCGCCAGGTCGTGAACTTGTGGCGTGGCGACCAGATCCTGCACATCTCAGCAGACGCATTCCGAGCGGCGAGCGGCGAAGTGTAAGTATCGTGTGGGTTTGGGGGCTTGGTGGTCATGCCCAAGCCTAGTCGCTCTCTACTGGTCGGCCACCCGCGAATGCTCTACACTTGCCTATTGCCCAATGATCCCGACCAATCTACAAGAATGAAGACCCAACGATTCGTCGTCGGTATGTCTCGTGCGGGCACGACATGGATCACCGCAGAGCTTTCACGCCATCCAGAGGTCATCGCTTTCGGCGAGACGATGCTCCTCGGGCGGATGTACACCGAACCCGACCGCTCCGATGGCACCGATTCGCCCGAGGCTGCGGCCCGCCGGCTCAAGCTGGCAGCACAACACTTCGAAGACTACATCGCCCACGCCAAGGACCCCGCCAAACAAGAACGATACAAATCAAGCAAGCTCGGGCATATCCCGGTCGATGCCCTTGAGGCGATCGCCGCCGATCTTCGCCAACGCAGCAAAGAGTGTGACTCCCCCGCGACCCCAGCAGATGCACTCCGTGTGACCAGCGAAGTCGTGAGCACCCACATGGGCAAGCCGATCGCAATCGAATCAACACCGAACCATTTAAACATGCTCCCGCGGATTCTGCGGTTCTTCCCTGATGCTCGCATCGTCGCGATGCTCCGTGGCCCGTATGCGTTCATGATCTCGTACAAGCACCAGGGTGATCGAAAAGAGCCAGAGGTCCAACGCACCTTCCGCAAGCTTTACCATCCACTCTTCTGCGCAATCATCTGGCGCCGATACGCCCGCAGCGCCCGCCTCGCCCTCTTAACCAACCGCAAGAATGTGCACACCGTATGGATTGATGATCTTCACGAAGACTACTCACTGATGCGCAAGCTTGCAGAGTTTCTCCAGATCCCAAACCCCGAGTTTTTCGCACACCCTGTCGATCAGAACCAAGATACCGATACGAAGACGAACACAAGCTTCCCGGTTGGCGAGCGACCAGATCTCTCGCACGCGGATACCTTCTGGATGAACTTTGTCGCTTCACGCGAGATGAAACGCCAGGGGCTTGCGAAAATCAGCTCAGGGTTCCACCCCATCGCGGTGCTCGGATCGATCCTCAAACTCCCGATCAGCACCTTCCATGTCGTCGCGATTATGAGCAACCGCACCGGGGGATCGACGATCACCTACCTCCGCCGGCTCGCGCTCGGACGCTGAGCCGATCTCAACAAAGCATCAGTTCGCGACGATATTGACCAATCGACCCGGAACAACCACGATCTTCCGCACGGTCTTGCCCGCGATGAGTTCCTTGATCCGCTCGTCGGCCAGCGCGGCCTCCTCAAGTTCCTTGGCATTGGCTGCCGGCGAAGCATAAATCTTTGATCGCAGCTTGCCCATGATCTGCACCGGGATCTCGATCTCGTCATCGATCAGCATCTCGTCATCAAAGTCGGGCCAGTCCGCATGGGTGATCGAGCCGGGGCGGGCGAGCTTGGCGTAGATTTCCTCCGCGACATGCGGCGTCATCGGTGCAATCGTGCGCACAAACCGGTCCATCTGATCCTCGGTCAGTGACTTGGCGGTGTTGACAAACTCGAAGACCGCCGCGATCGCGGTGTTAAAGCACAGCCGATCAATGTCTTCGCCGACCTTGGCGATCATCCGGTGCAGCTGCTTCTCGACCTGGTCATCCGCCGCTTGCGTGACGCGAAGCTCGCCGGTCGCTTCGTCAATGCACAGCCGCCAGATCTTCTGCATCAAACGATACAACCCGATGATATCGCGTGTATTCCAGGGCTTAGTCGCTTCGAGCGGGCCCATGTACATCTCATAGAGCCGGAAGGTGTCCGCGCCGTACTCGGCGATCACATCATCGGGATTGATTACATTCTTGAGGCTCTTTGACATCTTGGCGGTGATGTTTTTCACCGCTTCACCCGTCGCCGTCTCGACAAACTCTGGATTCTCTTCCGTCCCACGGTTCTCGACTTGATCGATCGGCACGAGTGATTTGTCGCTGCGTTGATACGCAAAGCTGGTAATCATCCCCTGATGGAACAGCTTACCGAACGGCTCTTTCGTGTGCACGATCCCAAGATCATACATCACCATGTGCCAGAACCGAGCGTACAGCAGGTGCAGCACCGCGTGCTCGTTGCCGCCGATGTAGAGGTCAACGCCGTTGTCGCCCATCCAGTATGACTCGGCCTCTTGACCGATCAACCGATCAGCGTTCTTCGGATCGCAGTATCGCAGGTAGTACCAGCAGCTGCCCGCCCAACCCGGCATCGTGTTGGTCTCGCGGCGGACCTTGGCATCGGGGTCCAACTCGGCAACCCCTGCCTCGCCGGCGGTGGTGTTGACCCACTCGATCGCCTTGGCAAGCAACGGCTGGGGCTCATCGGAGACCGCAGGCTCATAATCCGCAAGCGCGGGCAATGAAACCGGCAGCGTATCCATCCCAACCGCATGATGATCGCCCCGCTCGTCAAACACAATCGGGAACGGCTCGCCCCAGTACCGTTGGCGCGAGAACAACCAGTCTCGCAGCTTGTAGTTCACCTTGCGAGCCCCGAAATGGTGCTCGCCGAGCCAATCAATAATCTTCGTCTTGGCGTCCTCGATCTCAAGCCCATCAAGGAACCGCGAGTTGGTCGCGACGCCCTCGCCGGTGTACGCCTCGCCGTCGAAATCGGGCGGTGGCGTCACGGTGCGCACGATCGGCAGATCGAACGCCTTGGCGAAATCCCAATCTCGCTGGTCTTGCCCGGGCACCGCCATGATCGCGCCGGTGCCATATCCCATCAGGACATAGTCCGCGGTCCATACCGCGATGGGCTCGCCGGTTGCCGGATTTTTGACCGAGATCCCGGTGAACACGCCGGTCTTTTCTTTGTTCTCCATCCGCTCAACATCCGAACGGTTGCGTGTCAACTCGACATATGCCTGAAGCTTGCCGACATCCGTTTTCCCTTCGCATGCTTCGATCGCAAACTCGACCAGCGGGTGCTCGGGCGCGACCACCATATAGGTCGCGCCGAAGATCGTGTCCGGGCGCGTGGTGAATACACGGAGCGATTCACCCATGATCTCGCCATCATCGAGGATCGGAAAATCGATTTCTGCCCCGACGGATCTCCCGATCCACTCGGCCTGCTGCGTCTTGGTCGATTTGGGCCAGTCCACATCAATCAGCCCGGTCAACAGCCGATCGGCGTAGCTCGTGATCCGGAACATCCATTGACGCAACGGCTTGCGGAGAACCGGGTGCCCGCCACGCTCGGATCGCCCATCAATCACCTCTTCGTTGGCCAATGCGGTCCCGAGCATCGGGCACCAGTTCACGGTTTGCTGGCTCAGGTACGCCAGGCGGTACGAATCAACAACCGCTTTGCGTGTTTCACGATCGAGCTTTTCCCACGCGCCGGCGTCGGTCCCCCCGGGCAGATCGCCCGCCCCGGAATACTCCGCCGCATTTGGATTCAGCTTAACCGTCCGCTTTGAGCCCTTGAACTCTTCGATGAGTTCGCTGATCGGGCGGGCGCACCCGACGCCGCCGTTGGCCTCGGGGTCAAACCAAGAGTGGTAGATCTGCAGAAAGATCCACTGCGTCCACTTGTAATAATCTTCGTCGATTGTTCCAAACTCGCGCGACCAATCGTAAGAGAATCCAAACCGCTTGAGCTGGCGACGGAAGTTGTCGATGGCGCTCTTGGTCGTGATCTCTGGGTGCACCCCGGTCTGGATGGCGTATTGCTCGGCCGGCAACCCGAACGCGTCCCACCCCATCGGGTGCAGCACATTGAAGCCCCGCATCCGTTTGTACCGCGACACGATATCGGTCGCCGTATACCCCTCCGGGTGCCCGACATGCAGCCCCGCTCCGGACGGGTACGGGAACATATCCATACAGAAATACTTCTGTTTGGTGCTATCGAAATCATCATCGCCCGGATTGGGCTGATGAAAGGTGTTGTTCTTGTCCCAGTGTTGCTGCCAGCGTGTCTCAAGCTCGCCGGCGAGCTCTGCGGTGTACCGGAACGCGATCGGTGGTTCGTTTGATTGATGTTCTTGGTCGCCCATGGTTCGCAAGTGTATTCGCCGAACCCTCAAAATCACCCTGCTTAGGGCATGAAACCCCTGATTGGGATCAATTCTGTGCGGGCTGAGGCTTCTCTTGGGCGGCGAGAATCAACGATTTCACCTCTCCGGCGAGATAAAAACTCCCCAAGACCAAGATCAAGTCATGCCCCGTCACCGCACGCGCCGCGCTGTTGATCGCGTCCTTCACGCAAGACTCCACATGCACCATCCCCGGATACTTCTTGTTCTCGAGGAACATATCTCGGAGCTGATCAGGATCCATCGCCCTCGGGGTCGCCGACGAGCGGGTAAAGATCACCTTGTCTGCGCCGCGTTCGAGCTCGTCGACCATCTCCTGCACACGCTTGTCGCGATTGCACCCGAATACCACCACAAGCGAGTCGTATTCAAGATGTGCCCCCGCAGCACGCAAGGTCTCGTGAACGCTCTCCGGCGTGTGCGCCCCATCAATGTAAATCCGAGGCTGAGCAAGCACCGGCTCGAGCTTGCCTGCGGTGGAACTCTGGGCGAGCCCCGCGATCACACGGCGCTCGGGCAGATCAAAGCCGCGTTCGATCAGCTCGAGTAAAATCGCGAGAACAAGCCCGCAGTTGCCCGCCTGATGCTCGCCGAGCAAGGGCACCGAGAGGTGCTCGTACCCGCCCGGCATCGCCCCGACACACACCCGCGGGTGCGGGCCACGGGTTGCTGATGCCTGAAACCGGTAGGTGTACACGATTTCTTCGCCGAGCACCTTCAGTGTTGCCGAGGCATTCTGCGCCGATTGGCGGAAGACCGTGAGCACCTCATCGGGCTGAGGCACGCTGATGGCGGGCACGCCGCGTTTAATGATCCCGGCCTTCTCTCCCGCGATCTGCGCGAGGGTGTCGCCGAGCACTTCGGTGTGTTCGAGGTGGATCGCGGTCAGCCCCACCACAACTGGTTCAACAACATTGGTTGAATCAAGTCTTCCGCCCATCCCGGTCTCGATGACGGCAAGATCGACCGCTTGCTCGGCAAACACCACGAATGCCGATGCGGTCAGCAGCTCAAAGTAGGTCGGGCTGCCGTGCTCGTCGATGATCTGTGAGCACGCATCGCGGCACTTTGCCAGAGCGCGATCGAACTCTTGCTCACTGACGGATTCGCCCGAGAGTTGAATCCGCTCACGCTCATCGACGAGGTGCGGGCTGGTAAACACCCCGGTGGTGTATCCGCTCGCCTGCAGGCAACCACTGAGCATCGAGCAAACCGATCCCTTGCCCTTCGAGCCGGCGATGTGCACACAGGGCACCGCGAGATGCGGATCTCCGAGCACACCGAGCAGGGCGTGCATCCTCTGAAGCTTGAATGATTCCTGTCCGCCGGCACCCTTCGGGCGAGCGCGTTCGAAGTTCTCTTGCGCATTGAGGAACGACAACGCAGCCTCATGGTCGACGAACAACTCATACGCGGCGGTGGATTCTTGGGCTTCAGGATCTGAAACAGGTCGACTCGACGACCTGGGATTGCTCGACATGTGCACATCCTACACCAGATGCGCCCTCGACCAAAGTAAAAACCACGATCATTGTGCGCATGAATCACGGAGTATTGATTTCATCTCCGCGACCGCGCTGCGCAGCCCAATGTAAACCGCCCGCGAGACAATCGCGTGCCCGATGTGCAGTTCTTCGATGCCTTCCAACGCCGCGATCGAATGGACATTGTGGTAGTTGAGCGCGTGCCCGGCGTTGAAACGCATCGAAGCCTCGCCGATGAGCGCTCCGGCATTGGCAATATTGCCCAGGGCATCCGCGAGTTCTTTGCGGCGCATGTCACCGCCACATCGGGCGAAGGACTCGGCGTAAGGTCCGGTGTGCACCTCGCAGACATCGAACCCGACGGCTGCGGCGGCTTCAATCTGACGAGGTTCCGCATCAATAAACGCACTGACAATCAGCCCGGCGTTCTTCAGCTTTGTCACGACCGAAGCAAGCCGATCTCTCTGGGCACAGACATCTAGCCCGCCCTCTGTCGTCACTTCCTCGCGTCCTTCGGGCACCAGCATCGCGGTCGCGGGGCGGAGTTCGCACGCGATATCAACCATTTCGTCCGTCGCAGCCATCTCGAGGTTGAGCTTCACATGGACGAGCTCGGACAAGAGCCGGACATCGCGGTCGTGGATGTGCCTGCGATCTTCGCGGAGGTGAACGGTGATGCCATCGGCGCCGCCGAGTTCGGCCTCGTGCGCGGCGCGAACGGGGTCTGGCTCACCGAGCGCGGGGTGCCCGCGGTATCGTGCATTGCGGACGGTTGCGACATGGTCGATATTGACGCCGAGCTGGATCATGGTCAATCGTACCATGCTGCGGTGTGCGGGTCATCCATGAAAAAACCGCCCGAAAAACAGGGCGGCTTCGAGGAGAGTTTGGAGGTGAAAAATCAGGAATCGAGGAGTGAATCGGCGTCGAAGCTGACATCTTGCGCCACATCATCGAGGATCGCGTCGAACTTCTCGGGCGATTCGTAGTTTCCTGAATCAATTTCTTGTTTCACACGCTCGACGAGGTCTTGGCGGACCGCGGGCCCGGCTTTGAGCTCGGAGAGGAATCGAGAAACCGGCGAGAGCTCGGCTTGATCGGAACCTCTGGACGCCGCGGGGCGGATATCGTCTTGTCGAGCGTCGGTTCGTTGTGCTCGTTCGGGTTGAATGCGGCCAACGCCAGCAACAGATCCCGACTGAGACGGGGTAATATAGGTCATTCGGAGAGCCTCCTTCTTTCTTGTGTCCTGCAGTGCCCACCACTCGGACATCCACTATATGTGGTAACTCAATACACGGTTCCAACCATCCGTTGACATCACTATCGTCGAGCCGATCACGATCACTCGAATAAACGCAAAGAAAAGATTTTTTGACCTAATTCAAGATTCAATAAAGACTTAGAAAGAATAACACCATGTGGGACCTGAGCACAGTTTATCAACAATTTTTGCCGAAACACAAAAACACCCATCACAAGGGCGGTTTGGGTTTGTTCGTATATCCAAACATCGTGTGCATCGCCGCGTTCCTCGCGATCGGCGGGTGCTCGGGCACCACACGCGATACCGATTCGCCGACACTCAATGAGTATGGGGAGCAAGCACAGAGCGTGCTCTCCCCAGATTCGGGGGGAAAAGCGGCGGGCGGGGAGTGGTCCATCGTGCTCTCGCGGGTTGCGAGCGGGCGGGCAGACCATGCGGAGATGATGCTCGGAACCATCCAACAACAAGGTGGGCTGGGATCGGCGTACATCGACGAGCGATCCAACGGCGTCGTCATCGCCTATGGGCATTACACGGGATCAGATGATCCTCGTGCCAAATCAGAACTCAAGCGGGTTCGGGCCATGACGCTCAACGGGGGCACGCCGTTCGCGGGTGCCTACCTTGCGCCGCCTTCGCGTACTGATTTGCAGGGATCCAATGCGGAGTTTGATCTGCGGAATGTAAAGAGCCGTGTGGGTGAGAACGCGGTTTATACGCTCCAGATCGGGGTATACGGATCCGACAACCTGAGCACCCCCACCGCGGGGGAGTTGGCTGAGTTCCGCAGGGCGGCGGAGTTGGCGGTCGTCAATCTGAGGGCAGAAAATGTCGAGGCGTTCTATTACCACGGGGCTTCGCGCTCGATGGTCACGGTGGGCGTGTTCTCGCGAGATGACTACGACGCAACGGTCACCCCCGCGATCGAATCAAGCCCACTCCGCGATGCCCGCAAACGGTTTCCTCACAATACCCTCAACGGCATGGGGATACGCGAGACCGTGATGACCGAACAAGGAAGAACCAAGCGGATGCAACGGAGCCAACTCGTTGAGATTCCCAAGGGCTGAGACCCGCCCTCAAAGCAGGTTACGGTCGCCCGGCGGGGTCTTTGATGCCTTGGATCCAGACCGGCTCGATGTGCGTGGCGACCCAGTCGTTGGTGTCTTCAGATGGACGGGACCAGTCGATGAGCCACCAGCTCAGCGCGAGCGGCGAATCAGAGACCGCCTTGATCTTGACCAGCGAGCGTGCCACACGCGGACCGGTCTGCCCGACGCGGGTTTCGAGCACACGGACGGACGACACCGCGGGTGCGGCTTGCGAGGTCGCCATGGCGATCACACGATCGCGGCCGGCACCAGAACCAAATCTCGTGCGGACCTGAACAGCGTCATGCAAGACGGATTGAAGCGTGGATTCATCGGCGTCGGCGACCGAGACAATCAGGGAGCGCAGCCGGGTATCGATATGCTCACGATCGGTGGTGACCACCTTGCTCGCGGCGAAAACCCCGATTGCGCCGATCAATCCCGCAAGAATGATGATGATCGCTGGCTTTGGTTTGGCGGCTTTGTTCACCACCAATCCGATCGCGATCGCGGCTGCAAAGAGGATCAAGGCCGAGATGGCGCCGGATTCGAAGAGCATCGATTCGAGCGGAGTCGGGGCCGCGAGTTGAGGCAGGTCTGCGGGTTCGAAAATCGGGCTGGGCATTGGTTCTCCTGTTGGGTATACGCGGCGACGGGCGTGCGGTTGATGGATCATCGGATGAGCGGACAGAATGTGGAGAATTCACGGGAATTTGGACGAATTACAAGGATCGGGTGCGCGCTCGGAGAGCGCGTTGATTGATCTTGATGCAAAGGACGCTGCGATGAACCATCTGAACCCAAAGCCCAAGCCAGACGCCAAGCCAAAGCTTAAGCCAGATCCACGCATACTTGAACGCAACCTGGCGACGCTGGCGATGCGATCGCCGAGGGCGGCCAAGCAGATCCTCGACGCCAAGGCCCACGATGGATTCGTGCCCGTCGAGACAGATGAAGATGCCGTGAGCGGAACCCTCGACGGGAGAGCGCTGGCATCCAAGCGACGCCCGATCAGCGAGGCGGAGAAGTTCGCTGGCGGATATGACCCGAGCAAGGCGGCCGCGGTGTGCGTGCTCGGTTTCGGCGTCGGGCACCATTGTCGGGTGCTCCAAGAGCGGGCCGGCGCCAAGGGGATGGTGGTGTGCTTTGAATCTGATGTGCGGATGCTTCGGGCGGTGTTTGAAAGGATTGATCACAGCGAATGGATCCGCAAGGGGCATTTCATGCTCTCGACCGATGCGGACGATGCACCGGTGCTCACGCAGCTGTTCAGCGGGTTTGAAGCGGTGGCGGCATTGGGCATGCAGATCCTCGAACATCCCGCGAGCATCGCGAGGCTCGGCGATTCAAGATCTCGGTTTACCAAAATCCTGACCGAGGTGATGCGCGCCTCGCGGACGCATGTGGTCACCACGCTTGCGCACGCGCCGGTGAGTTTTCGCAACATGCTGATGAACCTTGATGCGTACCGAGCATCGGCGGGGGTCGGGCAGCTGCGCGGTGCGTGTCCGGGCGTCACTGCGGTGATCGTTGCGGCCGGGCCGAGCCTCGGGAAGAACCTGGCGGTGCTCGGCGATCCAGCCATCCGCTCGCGCGTGGTTGTTATCGCGGTGCAGACCGTGCTCAAGACCATGCTCGAAGCGGGCATCCGCCCAGACTTTGTGACTGCGCTTGATTATCACGAGTTGAGCAAGCGATTTTATGAAGGGCTGAGCGCTGAAGATGTCCGAGGCATCCGGCTGGTGGTCGAACCCAAAGCCAACCCGGCGATCATTGACGCCTTCCCTGGCGAGATCATCTGCATCAAAGAGAAACTGCTCGATTCGGTGCTCGGCGCTGAGATGACGCGGGAGATGGGCGAGCTGCCCAACGGCGGGACCGTGGCGCACCTGAGCTATTACCTTGCGCGTTCGCTTGGGTGCGATCCGGTGGTGATGATCGGGCAGGATCTCGGGTTCACCGACGGGCATTATTATGCTGAGGACGCGGCGATTCACCGGGTGTGGGCCGGCGAGCTCAATGCGCACAACACGCTGGAGATGATGGAATGGCAGCGGATCGCTCGGATGAAGGGGCTGCTGCGTTCGTGCGAGGATATCCACGGCAAGCGGATGTACACGGATGAACAGATGTCGACCTATCTTGCGCAGTTTGAGTCTGATTTTCTCAAGGACACCGAGCGCGGGCTTCGGGTGATCGACGCGACCGAGGGCGGCGTGCGCAAGCGCCACGCCGAGGTGATGCCTTTGATCGAGGCGCTTGCGGATGCAGAGCTGGGCGATCCGGTGGTGCTGCCTGCAACCAGGGCGGATGACTCGATCAGCGACGAACGGCTGATTGATCGGATTCGCACGCTCGGACAAGATGCGCACATGATCGCGAAGAGCTCGGGCGAAACCATCGAGCTGCTCAACAAGATGCTGAACGCAGGCGGGGACCAATCAAAGATTGGGCGGCTGATCGAGAAGGTCAACAAGATCCGCGACAAGGTTCAAGCGGCGCACGATGCGTACGCGTTGATCGAGTTCGTGAACCAGACCGCGGTGCTGAATCGGTTTCGCGCTGATCGTGCGATCGATGTCGAGAGCGGGCTTGAACCGGTCGAGCGGCAACAACGGCAGATCGAGCGTGACATCCAGAATGTGCGGTGGACCCGAGACGCGGCCGATGAACTCGGACGGCAGATGGTCAACACCGAGCGGGTGCTTGTAGGCGAGATGGAGAAAATCACGCGAGATGAGCCGGAAGAGTCGGGTGAGTGTCTCTCAGAATCGCAAGCACGCCGCGGGCGCGTCGATGCGATTGTGATTGCCGATCCAGATTTCAACGGGCTCGGTCAAGAGCGGGATCTTGGGTGTGTGCTTAGCGGTGGGTACAACGCGCTGCAGATCACGATCGGAAGGCTGCGCAGATGCCGATCGCTTGACGGGGTGATCATTCTGACGCCGAACCCGGATCGCATCCGTGCGCTGCTTGGCGGACTCAACGATCATGTGCAGATCGTGGCCGCTGATCCATATGCATTCCGCGAGCGGGTTCGATCGATCGGGGCCGCTCGGATACAGGCGGCGGACTGCTGGCGCGGAGGCATCGGTACGCTGAGTTGCTATGACGAAGGGCTTGATCCGCGGATGGTTTATCAGGTGATGGAGGAACGCAGGCTGCAGGCGGCGGTCATCGTGGGCGCGGACTGGGCAATGGTTGATCCGGATCTTGTTGACACGATTGTCGATCGGCACCGCTCGAGCCCCGATCAGCATCGCGTTGCATTCTCGCAGGCGGTGCCCGGTATCGGGGCCTTTGTTGTTGATCGCAATGCGGCGCAGAGCCTGGCCAATGGGCAGGCGAACGCCGGATCCTTCGCGACACTCGGCGGGCTGGTTGGTTACATCCCGATCGCGCCGCAGAGCGATCCGGTTGCGAAGACGATGTGCGTGCAGATCAAGCCGGCTCTCCGCGATGCGGGTGTGCGCGCCATCCCGGATTCGGCGAGCCGATTCGGCGCGCTCAAAAAAGCCTACGAACGAACAGGGGAGGACCCGATCGACGGAGACTCTTCAATTCTGCTTACCGAGTTTGCTCGCGTTGATGCAAAGCGAGATCGGCAGTTCCCCTCAACGGTGCACCTCGAAATCTGTACCGGGAGACTCTCGAACGGACCTTGGGGGCGATGGAAGCGCAGCACGAATGATTCGTGCGAGCGCCCGGTGCTCTCGATCGCCAACGCACACCGGCTTCTCCGCGAGATCATCGGCATCCGCCCGGATGCGGGATTGGTCATCGACGGCGCGGGCGATCCGCTCATGCACAGCGATGCGATGGGGTTTGTTCAGCTTGCTGACGAGCTCGGATTTTCGTGCGTTGAACTGCGGACCGATCTGTTGTGCCAGGGCGTTGAGCCCGAAGCGTTTGTTGAATCCGGGCTCGGCGTGCTGAGCGTTGATCTGCTCGCCAACACCGCGGAGACCTATGCCAGAGTCTCAGGTCAAGACCGGTTTGAATGGGTGATTGATCGGCTTGAATCCATCATCGACGCGCGCGGGCAGATGGCGTGCGGGATATCGGCCCCGTGGATAGTGCCGAGGATCACAAGGTGTGACCTGGCGTACGAAGAGATCCCTGATTTTTACGATCGGTGGCTCATGCGGTGCGGTGCGGCGCAGATTGATCCGCTGCCGAGGCGTATCCGCGGGCAGCGGCTCTCACCGCTGCGTGTCGCCGAGCCAAGGCGATCGCAGATGGAAGCACGAGAAATCCGGATCCAGTGCGATGGATTCTTGTGCGATTCATCGGGACATCGGCTTGGTGAACGCAGCGCAATTGATGTTGGGATCGAACGAGCTTTCAACCAATCAAAGCGGCTCACCGAGCCCAAGACAAACCGACCGGCGATCGTGGGTGTTGCATGAGCCGGGCGCTGTGCATCATCCTTGCGCGAGCCGGGTCCAAGGGATTGCCCGGAAAGAATACAGCGATGATTGCGGGCAAGCCATGCATCGCCTGGACGATCGAGGCAGCTCAGGCATCAGATGGAGTTGAACGGGTTGTTGTATCGAGCGATGACCAAGATGCATTGTCGATCGCGCGATCATACGGATGCGAGTGCGTTCAGCGACCAAAGGAACTGGGTGATGATCAGGCAACGATCGATGCGGCGGCGAGGCATGCGTTTGAGGCTTCTGGATCGCCAGAAGTTCCGGTCGTGATTTTGTACGCCAATGTGCCGGTGCGTCCGGCATCACTGATTGATGACGCGGCGGCGCTTCTTGTGCGCACAGGGTGCGACAGCGTGCAGAGCTACGCGGGTGTTGGCAAGCATCATCCGTGGTGGACGGTCCGGGTGGATGAGTTTGGGCTGGTTTCGCCCTGGGAGGGCGATGTGTTGTATCACAACTGTTTTCGGCGCCAAGACCTGCCCGCAGCGCATGTTCCCGATGGCGGCGTGATTGCCCTGACCGTGGATGCGTTGATGCGCAGGGTTGGGGCGTGTGATGGGCCGCACTGTTTTCTTGGTAACGATCGGCGAGGGATCATGACCCAGGAGGGCGATGTGGTGGATATTGATTCGCGGATTGACCAGATCGTCGCGGAAGCCATATTGGGCGAAAGGGTTGAGCATGCGCATCGGTGATCGGGAGATCGGGGTCAATCATCCGCCGTATGTCATCGCCGAGATCGGCGTGAACCATGACGGCGAGGTTGAACGGGCGCTCGAACTCACTGACGCGGCCGCCGATGCCGGAGCGGATGCGGTGAAGCTGCAGTTCTTTGAGACGGACCGGTTGATGAGCAAGGCTGCCAAGCTCGCGGCGTATCAGAAGGACGCGGGCGAGACGGACCCGATCGAGATGCTGCGGAGGTTAGAGCTGACAATCGACGAGATGGCGCTGGTCGTTGATCGTGCGCACGAACGCGGGATCCATGCGATCGTGACGGTGTTTAGTACAGAGCTTGTCGAGGTCGCCGAGACGCTGGCATGGGATGCGTATAAAACCGCGAGTCCGGATATCGTGAACTGGCCCTTGCTTGAGGCGTTGATGGCAACTGGCAAGCCGATGATCGTGAGCACGGGGGCGAGTGACATGCTCGATATCCAAGAGACTTACCACAACTTGCTTGAGCCGATCAGTAATCGAACGGCGATGCTCCAGTGCGTGAGCTGTTATCCAACGAGCCGAGAGGATGCCTCTATAGCTGGGATGCACCGGCTTGATTCTGAGATTCTTTGGTATGACGGGGCATTAGGGTACAGCGACCACACCTCTGCCATCGACACGGGTGCGTTGGCTGTCCGGATCGGTGCTCGCATTCTTGAGAAGCACTTCACCGATGATCGAACTCGCAAGGGGCCTGACCATTCAGCATCCCTCGAACCCGAGAGCTTCCGGGAGTATGTGCGGAATGCTAAGCAGACAAAGAACGAGTGCGCATCTGCTCCTGAGACTGTGGAAGACCTCGTTGATCCGCCGAGTGAGATTCTTGAGTCTGATCCTGCGTATGGACCTCTTGAGAAAACGGTTCTTGATTGCGAGATTGATGTTCGCCGAGTCTCTCGCCAATCTCTCGTTTTAGTGGTTGATGCTGAGCAGGGCCAAACGATCACGCGCGAGATGCTGACAACAAAGCGGCCCGGAACCGGGCTGTGGGGGAAAGATATCGACAAGGTTGTTGGCCAACGGGCAATGCGAGCAATTCAGGCGGATACACCCCTTACTGAAGATGATGTACCCGTCGAAGGATTAAACTGCGACTCTACTCTTTTTCAATCACACACGGAACGCAAGAACAAATCATGCCTCAAGAAATCAAAAAAATCATGGTGGTCACGGGTTCGCGGGCGGAGTTTGGGCTCTTGAAACCCGTCATGCACGCTGTGCAAGATCGGGCGGAGCTCGAGTTGCTTGTCGTCGCGGCGGGGTCGCACATGGTGCAACCGGCGGTGACCTTTCGCGAGGTGAAAGCCCAGTTTATGATCGCTGATTCGATACCGATGCAGACGGCGGGCAAGGTTGGTCGGCTGGCGGATGTCGATGCGCTCGGCAAGGGGGTTTCTCGGTTTGGACGCTCGATGGATATCAACAAGCCCGATTGTGTGGTCGTGCTCGGCGATCGGATCGAGGCGTTCGCGGCTGCATCGGCTGCGAGTATCGGTGGGTATGCGCTCGCGCATATCCACGGCGGCGACCGCGCCGAGGGCGTGGCGGACGAAGCAATGCGCCATGCGATCACCAAGCTCGCCCACATCCATTTCCCCGCTACACAGACCAGCGCAGAACGGATCATCAGAATGGGCGAAGACCCATCGCGCGTGCATATGGTTGGCTCGCCCGCCGGCGATGGGCTGGCGGCGGTTGAGGCTGCGGGCGATGCGCTCTTCGCCGAACTCGGCATGCCCGATCTCGTGGTCATGATGCATCCGATCGGGCGCGATGATGAGCAAGAGTACGAGGGGATGATCGGTGTGCTCGACGCATGCGAGGGCAAACGCTTGCTCGTCATGCTCCCAAACATCGACCCGGGCAGACGCGGGATCATGCGGGCAATCGATGAGCGACGCGATGGGTTCGTTGTGCGCGAGCATTTGCCACGCGATCAGTTTATCGGTGTGCTCAAGCGGATCGCAAACGGGAGTGGAGCTCTGGTCGGCAACTCGTCCGCGGGGCTGATCGAGTGCAGCATCATCGGATGCCCGAGCGTGGATATCGGTGATCGCCAGAATGGACGCGAGCGGTGTGACGGGTGGACCAAGCACGCGGATGAGGATACAGATTCCATCCGATCCACGCTCGCGGAGCTTGGTACGATGGGCCGCCGAGATCAAGCCCATCCGTACGGCGATGGGACCTCGGGCGTGCAGATCGCGAGGGTCTTGGGCGAGCTTGATCCACATGCGGATGGATTTCTCCGAAAACAATGCGCGTACTAGCGGTTATGGGACCGTGTTGAGTTGGACTTTGCCCGCGTGCCCCCGACGGCACGAAAGTTGGCTGCCAGGGCGGCCGATGGATTGGCAGAACACCAACTTTTACACGAGGTAACCTCAATGACGGCAACACAAGAACAACGCGAGCAATCAGTGGGCGAAGCCCTGCGTGAAATTTCACACATCGCCACGCTGCCTCAGGTCACTTTGAAGATCATCGAGCTGGTCGAAGACCCATCGAGCACGGCGCATGACCTGCACGAAGTGATCAGCAACGACCCCGCGTTGTGCAGCCGAATCCTCAAAGTCGTCAACAGTTCGTTCTATGGATTGCCCGGCCAGATCGCTTCGATCAACCGGGCGATTGTCATGCTCGGGCTCAACGCGGTCAAGAACATCGCGATCGCGGCCTCACTCGCCAAGCTGTTCCGCGGCGGCGAGCTGACCCCGGTCTTTGGTGCCAAGGATCTCTGGGAGCATTCCAACGCGGTTGCCATCGGCTGCAAGTTGATCTCTGATCGTCTGGGCATGGGACTGGGCGACGAGGCGTACCTCGCCGGGCTGATCCACGATATCGGCATCATGATCGAGATGCAGTACGACCGCACCAACCTGATCGATGCGATCGGCAAGTGCGGAGCGGACTCAACCGGCGAGCCAACCGTGAGCCTGTGCACGACCGAAGAAGAAGTCTTTGGTGCCAATCACATGGACTACGGCCGAGGCTTGTGCGAGAAATGGAAGTTCCCTGCACCATTCGCGGCTGCTGCCGGTTTCCATCACAACCCAACCGCTGCACCAAGCGAGTGCATGAAGATTGTGTATGTCGTCCACGCCGCCGATGTGCTTGCAGCATCGCTCGAGGGCGGATTCAAGCTTGATCAACCGGGGCAGAAGATGTGCCCAGAGGTCCGCGAGGAGCTCAAGATCACCGATGAGATGTTCGCAGATCTCCTCAAGACCCTTGCTGAGTCGCTGGAAGAAGATTCCCACGATATGTGATCCGGCATCGAAACTGTTTCACAACCGCGCCGCTGTGTGCGGTTTTTTTATGCGCCGCAGACACGGTCTTTCCAGAAATCCATCCGCTTGTAGCTCGTGAGATCAAAGCTCAGCGGGGTGACGGTGATTCTTCCGTCGAGGAGTTCGGGCACATCGGTCCCTTCATCCGCTCCATGGAAATCTAGCCCGCTGCCCGAAGCCCAGAAGTAGCGTCCGCCGTGGGGCGTGGCGCGTTCATCGTACCGATCAACCATTGCGTGCGTGTTCATTGGGCAGACCACGATCTCGGCGTGTTCCTTGAGCCTTCCGGTCGCGGGGATATTCACGGAGAGGATTTCGTGCTGGCTTGGCAAGCCGCCGGCGAGAATCTGATCGATCACCCGCCGAGCAACGCGGGAAGCGAAATCGAAATCAGGATTCGGACGATCACATTCGAGTGTTCGATCGAGATGCAGCGAAACCGCGATCGCGGGGATGCCGAGGAATGCAGCCTCGATCGCAGCGGCAACAGTGCCCGAATAGAGCACATTGATCCCGCAGTTCGCGCCCGCGTTCATGCCGGAGATGACAAGATCTGGACGCGAGCCGGGTCCGAATCGGTCACGCCAAAGATTGGTGAGCGCCAGCTTGGTGCAATCCGCGGGGCGTCCGTCGACCGCCTGGCATGGATCGCCGTTGATTGTGGTCTCGGTGACCATCAGCGGTGTGTGGAAGGTGATGCCGTGGGAGGTGGCGGATTGCACGGTCAGCGGGGCAACGGTGTGCACCTCTCCGAGCGGGCTTGGTCCGGTCAATGCCTTATGCAGGGCGATGATTCCGGGGGCATTGATTCCATCGTCATTGGTCAGCAGGATCTTCATGCTGGAGGGTAGGTCGGCGGTGGGCTCAGGATCCGGTGTTCGCCAATGCATCACGGAGCGGTCCGAGGTGATCGGCGAATCGTTCGTGGCGGGCGATCGAGCGGGTATTGATCGCGGAGCGCACCTGCTCTCTTGAGGCCGTCGTAACGATCCGCTTGGACTCATGGAAACGGAGCATCTCGGGGGTCCAAGTGATGCCGATGTGGTCTGTGATGCGTTTGGTTTGCGGCTCGGGCTCGGACACAAGATCCTCGTAGTTGATCTCGAGCATCTCGATCTCGGGCAGCGCTCGCCAGGCCTGCATCACACGCTGGTAGTCTCGGTGGTAGCGTCCGAGCCAGGCCAGATCATGGGTCTGCGGATGTGTTTGGGCGAAGCTCTGGACAAAGTTGGATACGCAGCAATCCATCGCGTCGCGTTTGCAATGGATAATCTTGCACCCAGGAAACAGGCGGACAATCAGCGGGAGATGGTAGAAGTTCTCCGGCTGCTTGTCGGTGCCGATCGAATCCGCGAAGTGAGCCCGGTAGCTCTCCATCGCCAGCTTGGCGTGCTGGCCAATCCGCTCGGCGGTGTACCGCTCGCGGGTGCTCGCAAAGACGCGCTCGGGCGTGTCCTCGATGCGGCTCACCGTGTTTTCGACGATGCTCAACTCATCGCCGGGCGTGATTTCCTTGCATTGGGCGAGCATCTGTTCGCAAAGCGAGGTGCCGGACCGCATCATCCCAACGATAAAGACCAGCCGTGAACCGTCTATGCCCGAAGATTCGATGCCCGGGCTCGACCAGCATTCGATGAGCCGATCGACGCGTGCACTATGGGAATCGGGATCCCAATGGGGCTTGTTGATTGTTTTCCCGAGTGCGTAGGCTTTGAATGCTCGGTCATATTCTTTGAGCGATTCTTGGAGCCGACCGAGCTGGAACGCACCGGCCCGACGGAACCCATCTGCACACGACGCGTGGTGCACAAGCGGGTCAAGCCGATCGACCACCTCGCGGGCATCAACCGTGGCGGGTGCGAGCCTTGCTTCGAGCACGGTGACACCCATCTTCGCGTTCGGATCCGTTGCTGAACTGAGCAGCTTCTGCAAAGCCTTCAGTGCTTTGAGGGCCTGCCCGTCGTTGCCTATATCGGTCAGCAGGGTGACCTTGAGCCTCAGCAGGTTCTGGCTCTTGGGATCTCGGTACACGCCGCGTTCGATGTGGGCGAGGGCTTCCTTGTATTCGCCGGCCCGCTGAAGCACCGAGGCGCACCGGGCGATCAGCTGCGGATCATCTCCATTGAGCTTGAGTGCTCTTCGGGCGTTGACAACCGCGGGCTCGCGCTGGGCGAGCAACGCCTGCACGGTCGAGAGCATATCAAACACCCGCGCGTCATTGGGCGCCTGAGAACTCAGCGTGACCAGCCCGGATGCTGCGCCGCGGAGATCTCCGGACTGAAAGAGGCGTGTCAAACCGGGGAGTTGCTCGGTCACTTGTGGGCTTGGTTTATTGGCTGGTTGCTTTGGCGGCATTGGTTCTCAATCTGCGGATGAATCGGTCGGGTCCTCGATCCCGAGCCCGTGGCGGAGGTCGGCGAGGTGCTTGGTATACCGCTCGTGTTTCTTGACCGAGCTTTTGTAGATCGGCTTACGCACCTGCTCGCGGCTTGCGGTCGGGACCGACCGCGATGACTTGTGGAAACTCAGGATATCTTCGTTCCATTCAACGCCAAGAAAATCGGTCACGCGACGAGACTCGCCCTCGGGGTCGGCGACCAGTTTTTCATAGTGCAGATCGAGCATGCTCGGCAAAGACAACCCTCGCCAGGCGTCCATCATGCGCTGATAATCGCGGTGGTACCGCCCGAGCCAATACAGCTCATTGGTCTGCGGATGCGGTCGCGAATAGGCCTGTATGTAGTTGGACAGGCAACAGTCTTGTGCATCCCGGACACAATGGATTATCTTACACCCCGGGAACATCCTCGCGATCAGAGGCACAAAGTAACAGTTGAACGGCTGCTTGTCGGTGATGCGCCCGGCCTGCGAGACCTCGTTGTACATCTCCCACGCCTTGGCAGCAATGGAATCCATCGTTGATTGTGTGTACTTTGGAATCGACAACGGGAGGGGGCGGAACATCGGATCCTTGCGTGTTTCGGTTTCTGACACCCGTCGCGAGACCGCGTTCATCTCGCCGCCGGGTACAACGCCGTCGATCTGTGCGATCATCTGTTCGGTCAGTGATGTGCCCGATCGCATCATCCCGAGAATAAAGATCAATCGTGATCCATCACGCGACGCGGAAGGAACCGGGCAATCCTCCGACCAAAGCTCGATCAGTTTGTCTATCCGCTCCGAATGCTTGTCTGGATCCCAGAGCGGACGGCTGAACAGCTTGGCTCTGTTCCAGCATTCGAACGCTGCGTCGTAGCGATCGAGCTTCTCGTTGATTCGCCCCATCTGGAAGCAGGCACTTCGGCGCATCAGCGGATCAACCCGCTCATCCTCGACCAGTGGCGCGATCGCGGTCAAGACCTCATTTGCATCAACATGTTCGGGGGCGATGCGGAGCTTGGCGACCTGGATTGCAAACTCGAATCTTGGATGCAGGCTCTTCCCCCGGATGAGCTTCTCCATCTGACGGATGCTCTTGAGTGCTTCT
This sequence comes from Phycisphaerales bacterium, assembly GCA_029260265.1. Taxonomy (GTDB): domain Bacteria; phylum Planctomycetota; class Phycisphaerae; order Phycisphaerales; family UBA1924; genus UBA1924. The sequence goes on along the minus strand of JAJDDO010000019.1, from coordinate 511,681 downwards.
TTCCCCCTGCCCATGTCGATGAGGGTGGATGCCTTACCACGCTGAGCTCGAAACTCGCCCTTGGTCTGGTAGATCAGCCGCTCGAACTCGAGGAGCGCTTCTTCGTACTTCCCGCCGCGCTGGAGGACCTGCGCGTACCCGTATCTCATGAGAACATTCTGAGGCATAAGCTCGACAGCCTTCGCGTGCGCTTCGATCGCTTCTTTGTGCCGACCGAGCACGCCATTGACCGCTCCGAACACATCTTGCACCCATGCGTTGCGTGGCGCAATCTCGGTAAGCCTTTGGGCCTTTGCAAACAGCCCGTTCATGTTGCCCTTGGCGAGCTGCTGCGCGATCGCCTTGGCCTGCTCTTTGATCTGTTCGTCGCTCGGCGTCTTCAACACATGCCTCCCCGTTCCATCATCGTCTCAAATCATCACAGCGTGGCAACGAATCAACATACCGAGTGTGCACATCAATGTAATGCTTGCGATAGATCCGATCGATCACTTCGCATGATGGAAACCTATCGCTGAACCCAGGAATCTCCATATCAAGCGTCCCCTCTGCAGCCTTCATAATGTGCAAGATCAGCGTCCGCGGGTCCTCGAGCCCGACACTCACACGCGTGGTCGTCGGTGCGATGCCCGCGTCGTGCAACGCCTCGCGGTCAAGCTCGGAATGGCTCGTGATAGCGGGACAGAGGACGAGCGAGTTGGGCGTGCCGAGGCTGACCTGATGCCCGAACGCAGGGTCGAGGTAGTCAAAGAATCGCTCGAACACCACCCGCGAGAATAACCCCGGCGAATCAAGATCGTCCTTGGTATCACCCTCAAAGTCAAAGGTAAACAAGGGCACGGGCAACGCGAGGTGCATGCACTTTTCGCGGATCGCCGTATTCTCGTGCCCCGGGGTTGCCGAGCAGCACACATTGACCTGCGGATGGATCGACAACGCCTCGGCGAGTGTCAGCGTGTTGATGCATTTTTGCAGCATCCGCTGCTCGAGCGTGTGCAGCCCATTGATCACCTCGTAGGCTTTCTCGGCATCAAGGAACGCGCCCTTGATGTAGTACACATTCCAGAACAGGGTCTGGTCCCATGTAAATATCCGTTCGCGGCCGGCATCGCACCTCGCTGTGACCGAATCGCCCTTGCTCATGAACATCCGCTCATTGCGCCCGATGACGCAACCCGCGGTGGTTGATCCATGCCCGGAGATATCCTTGGTATACGAATGAAGCACAAAGTCTGGACGCTCCATGCAATCTTCACGCTGCAGTGGTTTGTGCAAGAACGGGGTGCCCACCGTTGAATCGCAGATCACCGTCAGCCCACGCTCGTGGGCAGCCTTGCAGATCGCGGGCACATCAAGCACATACCCGTGCGGGTTGCATGGCGATTCCATAAAAACATACACCTCACGCCCACGGGCGATGCGGTCTCTGTATTTCTCCGCTGCCCGATCAAACGCGGCGATGAAGTCATCGCCGGTGTACCCATCAAAGAACTCAAGCCCGACATCGAGGTTGCCCGCCTTGGCGTACCAGTCGTGCATGAGCTGGTAGGTGCCGCCGTAGACATTGCGTGATGAGATAATGATGTCCTGGTACCCAACCAGGTGCGAGAGGACCCCATCAATCGCGGCCATGCCCGAGTTAAAGTTCCACGCCATGTACTGGCTAGATTCCGGGCCGCACTCGATATCCACGATGTGATTGGCAAGGGTGATACTCGTCGGGTTGAGCAATCGCGAGTAGATTTCGTGGAGCATCTCTCGCCCCTCGAACGCGTCTTCGACCCATTCGGCGCACGCATAGATGTAGGTCGCGGTGCGTGTGATTACCGGCTTGGAACTAAACAGCGCGGTGACATTATCGAAGATCGGATACGGACCCTTGGCCGCACGCTGCCCGGGGTCGCTGACGATGGACTGGTAGGTCGCCCGCGATGGATGCTGAAGTGTGTCGAGAATCTTGGCGAGTTGAAATGAAAGAAACTTCTGCGCAGCGAACCGCTCGACGCGGTCCTTGCGATCCAGACCCGCGAGTTCCTTGGTCCCCTGCGCCCACATCAACATCAGATCAGCGTGCCCAGAATACAGATGCGATGCGAACCCCCCGAGGTGCTTGCCATACTCCGAGTCGGGATCAATCCCGAAATGGGAGAGCTGCTCTCCAACAAGCCCGTCGATATCCGAAGCCTCGGTCGTGTGTCGCCGAGGTGAAATTTCACGGGCGAGATCAAAGGCGTTATGTGCCTGCTCGATTCTCGCTGGCGGATCATTGGATGGATTGGTCATCTTTGTTCCTCTTTCCAACTCGCCCTTGCGACAAACGGTCGATCAGGCAATACCCCGGCGAGAATCCGGGCTCTGGGCCCAGTTATCACGCCCGAGCACCAGCACATCTGCAATTTCGACCGCTTCCTTGTAGCTCTCCATCGCTTGTTCGCGATCGGCGCAAGTTGGGAGCACCTTGCCCTGCAAAAGATGCTCGCTGGTCGGGACCGCATCGCCGCAGACGAGCGTGGTCTTTGTCGATTCATTGATCAGCACGCCGCAGAGCCCCTCGGAAAACCCTGGGAGCGGAAAGATGTCAACACCCTGCGTGATCGAGTCTGGCGCTGGCTGACACCGTGCGAGGATCGCCACATCGCGCTGAAGCACCGCAAGCATGCCCTGCTGATCCTCATCGAACGGTTCACCGGATTCCTCGGCGTCATCTCGCATCTCGGCGAGCCTTGCAAGAGACTGGGCGAGCGGGATCCCGATCGATTCGCGTTCCTTCTCACTAAGCAACCACTCGGCCTTGGTGAACAGTTCGATCCCCCGTCGGCATTCTGGGTTAAACGAGGTGAGAAACACATGCGTGATCTCTTCGGGCTGCAGATCGACCCGCTCGCCGAGCCTCGCCTTGAGCGCTACCGCGGGCAGCCCGGGGTCGATGAGAATATTCGCTTTGCCCGTGCGGATCAGTGTGGTCGTCGCGTGCCCCGTGCGGATGGGGTGGCGTTCATCCCAGAGCGGATGGGCAGAGAGGGTTCCGATGGAAATGATGCGTACATCCATGATTACACAATAGGACACGCCCGATGCATGATGCACCGGGCGTGGTTGATCCATCGTTGAATTCTGTTTACGAAATCAGCCCTTGCGGAGCATCATCCACCCGATGCCCGCGAAGAGCAGGATCGCGACGAACCCGCCGCCGGCGATCATGTAGAGCATGTTCGTATCGACCGAGCCGAGCAGCCCGGCGGTGCCCCCGGACATCCCGAGGATCATGACGCCAAGCGAGACCACGAGCATCAAAAAGATCCCCAATGCCATCCCGCCAAACAATCCCGAAGCCGCCCCGTCGTACCCCTGACCCATATGCATCGGCATCATCGTCGGCGCACCCGCGGGGGTGAAATCAGACCCGCCAGACTCGCTGGTGCCCTCGAACAACGCGCCGGGAACCGAAGCGCCCAGTGCGGAAGCCCCGAGCCCGGTCGCGCCCATCGAGTCGCCCGCGTTGGTGTCGGCAGCAAGATCGTCGAGCAGGTTTGATCCAAGCGAAGTATCGTCGGGCTCGAACGCCAACTGCGAGAGACCAGACCCCGAAGCGCCCGCGTCCATCGAGAACCCGGACCCGCCGATGCCTCCACCCGAGACAAGCGTGTCGGCGTTCGCGTCGGCCGCGTTCCCGTCTTCGGGCTCGAAGATCGAGACCCCGGTGCCATCGGACGCCGATTCCATATTGATGTTGAATGCCGAAGCACTCCCCGAGGCGCTCAACGAGATCGGATCAATACCCGCAGCCGTGTCTTCAGAGAGCACGATCTCGTCTTCTTCCTCGTCATCACCGGCGAGCAGATCGACCTGCTCGACCTTAAACATCAGCTTGTCACGATCGCGAAACTCTTGCAGCTGCCCGCTCTCGGCGAGGGCCTGGACCTCATCGGTATCCATATTCAGCTTGGTGGCGGCTTCCTCGAGTGAGTAGAACATTTTGGCCATGGCGTAACTCCGCGGTCGGCGTGAAATCGTATGAAACATCCCCGGATTCATTCACCGGGCGTGAACAGTAAGGATAGCCGGGTACTGCCCGACGGGCACACCCCTGTACGCACCCCGAACACGGAGGGTTTCAATCACCCACCCAGATCGCCATATGCACATCATCATCGAACGAGCCATCCGACTGTCGGACCGAGCGGATGTTCATGCCCTCTTCGACAAACCCCATCGACAGATACAGGCTGCGGGCGATCGAGTTCTTGGCAAAGACCAAGAGCTCAAGTCGCAGGATATCGGGGTCTCGGCGGGCGGTATCAAGCGCCCTCTCCATCATGATCCGCCCGAGCCCAACACCCCGCCAACCATCGCGGACACCGATCCCAAGCCGGGCGACATGGCAGAACTTGGCCCGATCGGTCCGCGTCATCGAGCAATCGCCGACGATCATGCCCGTCGAGTCATCCCAGACCCCGAGCCTCCAATGCAGCCCGTCCTCATCCTGTTCTTCGAAGGCCTTTCGCTGATCCGCTTGCGATCGGACCTCGCTGGGCATCATCCCGCTCCAGGGTGATTCCTCAGAGACCGCTCGCATAAACTCGCTGAAAGCCGCGGCGTGCTCGGCGGTCACCCCACAGATACGCACCGAGCGGGCATCGCGTAACGAAACTACCTGTTCGTCGATCTCAATCATGATCAGCACCCTCCCCGACCCACATCCCCATCAAGATCTCGTCGTTGAATGATCCGTCCGGTTGACGGATCGAGCGGGGCTTCACCCCCTCAACTGCAAACCCGGCCTGCTCATACATCCTCCGAGCGTGATCGTTGCCGTTCATGACGGTGAGCTCGAGCCGCAGGATATCCGGGCGGTTTTTCATGTCCTCGATCGCTCGATTGAGCATCCATGACCCGAGCCCGACGCCTTGCCATTCGGGCAGGACCCCGGTGCCAAGCCCAGCGGCATGGGCGATCTTGGCCCGTGAGCCGGGATGAAGGCTGGTGCAAGCGATGATTTTTCCATTCTCAGGATCGATCGCGTTGAGCACATACATTGATCCATCTGCGCTCTTCTGGGCGTTTTGTTCGTAAACCTCAGGCTCACGCATATCGGCTGCATTGGTCAAGATAAAGGGCGTCGATTCTCCCAGAGCCCTCAAATAAGCATGGATCTTGACGCCATCGCCGGGTAGGGCGCTGCGGATTTGGACTTTGCGCTCATCGTTGAGCGTGATTGTTTCGTGTGCTGCGATCATCTGGACTCCATTGACCTGGAGGGTATGGTATCAAAAGTTGCCCAGCAATCCAAAATTATGGTCACCAGATACCCAACACTGCGGTATCACCATACACCAACCGTCCGGAGAACCAACCATGAACCGTCGCCTCTCGCTCGCTGTCTCTGCTGCTGCCCTGCTGACCATCCCGATGACCATGTCGGGGTGCCTTGTGTATTCCGCCAAATCGACGAAAACAACTGGTGCGTATGTCGCTCCCAACGCGGTCTCGCATGTTGAGCTCAATCAGACTACGCAGATCGAGGTCGAAGAGATCCTCGGGCAGCCATCATCGACCACAACCAACGACGATGGCTCCGAAACATGGACCTGGAACTGGACCGATACCAAAGGCGAAGGCAGTACCGTCTTCCTTCTATTCGCGGGCGGAAGCAAAGAAATCGTCGACCAATCGGTCCACATCAAGTTCCGCGACGGCGTCGTGGTCAAGAAGTGGCGCGACTGATTACTCGTTGATCGCCCCTTCGATCAACACCTCGAACCGTCGGCGTTGTTCTTTGTACGCATCACCGGTCGCCGGGCCGGAGAAACCGGTGTAGACCGCCTGCACCTCGTTGCGTGCGTTGAGAAAGATCAGCGTCGGATACGATCGCACCTTGTCGAGCACCGGCAGCGCGAGCGAGGCTTTGGCCTTCTCACTCAGCCCCGCGATCAGGATCGGCCAATTTGTGCCGATGTGCGCATGGTGTCGGCGGACCTGCTCGGCGGATCGTTCAAAGTCCTCGGTAATCTCGAACGCCAGACCCACCACCGCGAGGTTCTCGCCGTACTGCTCGCGTAATGAGACAAGCTCGCGCCCGGCATCGGTGCAGTTTGGGCACCATGTGCCGAAGATCTCGATGATTCTCGCTTTGGCGTTGGATTTATCGAGCAGATCGAGCACGCGGGTCGGAACGCCTTCGAGATTTTTGAATACCATCTCACCCAACGCGTCCTCGTTGGTGATGGTTGTTTCCTCAAACGCATCGGGGAGTGTGGCGTTGTCATCTCGGACAGCGGTCCATGTTTCGTGGTGCCAGTTGCCGGAGTAGAAATCGCCTTTCATGACGCCTTGCTCATTTAGTTTCGCGGTTAACAAAAATGCGTGCGCACCGTCAAACGCACTCAAATGAATTCTCGGGGGCATAAACCTTCCATAGTTTTCTTGATCGTAATCTGTGACTTGCCCAGCAAGATATCGAAAATCTCCGGTAGGCGTTAGAAATGTGCCGAGAACTTGAGAGTTCTCCATCTCGTCATCTCCCGGATTAAGTACCTCAAACTCTGCTATCGCACTCCCCGATTGAGAGAACTCAACCGCCCACGGTTGTGCCAACTGCTCCCTCATAGGTAACGACGCGGGGGTTCCGTTCACTGGGCAGAAGCTCATGTTGCGGGTCGCGGCAGAAAATGGCAATCTCGCCTCTTCCGCGTCACCTCGCTCTTTGACCCATTCCCCTTCGAGCCAGCCATTCTGATCGAGGCTCGCTTCAATACGAGACCCATAGTGTGGAAAACCGATGGTTATGGCGTTGCCTTCGATCGAAACATCCTCGACCGTGATGACCTCGCGACCGTTTCGAATCTCTACAACGAGCTCAAAGATACGATTCTTATCTGGATCAAGAAAATCTAGGTCATTAGTAAACACATAGCGCATCTCTTTCGAAAGTCTCGCATTCCTGGGATCGGCATCTACAGTATCACGATCTCTCCAAAGTCGTTCGACGATCTCACTCGCGTTCTCTAAACGCTCTTGGAGGGTTTCACCTTCTGCGTAAAGGTTCCAACGCCATTGAAACCGGAGCCATTGCTCATTCTTTCCAACTTCAGATTCTTGAACAACGAGGTGGGCTGGGTTCCAGCCGTCACGATACAGCAACGCAGACAGCACTTCGCCATCCGTCTCAACTACCACCGCCCCTTGTTCATCCATGATTGCTGGCTCCGCAACACCCACGGAACCCAAGCACGCCAGAATCCCAACTATCAAGCATCTCAATCGCATCATCAGTCTCCAATCCCCTCTACTGTACGGCAAAACACGCCCGGCGGGTTCTACCATCCCCCATGCCATCTACAATCCCAGCCATGCCAGACCCCGCCCAGACAACCGACTCCGCCTTCTCCCCCATCGACGAGATCCTCGACGATCTCCGCAACGGCAAGATGGTCATCCTCACCGATGACGAGGACCGCGAGAACGAGGGGGACTTTGTGCTCCCGGCCCAGTTCGTCACGCCCGAAGCCGTCGCGTTTATGCTCAGCATCGCGCGCGGGTACATGTGCCTGTCATTGACCGAGGCGGATTGTGATCGGCTTGACCTGACGCCGCAATCGTTGGTCAACACCTCGGTGCGTTCGACGCCGTTCACGGTCGCGATCGACGGGCACCCCAAGCACGGGCTGACCACGGGTGTGTCGGCGCAGGAACGCGCCAAGACCATCCAGCTCGCGATCGATCCGAACACCGATGCATCTGACTTTGTCCGCCCGGGGCACATCAACCCTTTGCGTTCGCGTGACGGCGGCGTGCTCGTCCGCATCGGGCAGACCGAGGGCTCGCTGGACCTGTGCCGACTCTCCGGGCTTCATCCGTCGGCGGTCATCATCGAGATCATGCGCGATGACGGCGAGATGGCCCGCGTGCCGGATCTGATCAAGCTCTGCAAAGAGCACAACATCAAGATGTGCTCGGTGAAACAGATCATCGAGCACCGCCTTTCGCAATCTTCGATCATCGAACGAATGGACCCGATCAACGGCACCAAGATCCAAACCCCTCAGGGCGAGTTCAATCTGATCGCGTTTAAATCGCTTGTCGATCCGATGCCGCACCTGGCGCTCACCGTCGGCGATGTCGGCTGCCTCGACGAATACCACAACCCGATCGAATCCGACGATCCAACCCTTGTGCGCGTGCACAAGCGGGACCTGCTCGGCGATATCTTCCACGAACTCGGCACCGCATCAAAGACGGGGGCTGCGGGCATGGGTTCATCGGGCGAAACACTCGCTCGGTCTATGCAGCTTATTCAGGACGCCGGGCGCGGCGCGATCGTGTACCTCCGCCCGCACGGGGTCGGCGACGCGCTCTCGCAGGTCCTCTCGCGTCCTGTTGATCATGACACCGCCGACAAACCCGTGCAGTCGGTCTCCCCCACCATGATCGAGTATGGCACCGGATCACAGATCCTCCGCGCACTCGGGCTGAGCAACCTGCGGCTGATCACCAACTCGGACGCGTCGTACCCGCACCTCGAATCGTTTGGGCTCACGATCACCGAGCGGGTTAGTCCGAACCGATAATGTAATAGGTCCGGTCGCCATCGCGGCGGATGCTTCCAGTCTGCAGGTTGCCGTCGTCCATGTATTCATCGAGCGCGAGCGCATCGGCTGCGGAATGCATGTTCTGCCCGTCTACGCGGATCGAGACCTGAATCGGCGTCCAGTTCGGTGATCCCTCGTAGTCATAGTTCCCCCCGATCGGCGCGGGCTTGGAGAGCGGGTTCTCTGCCTTGAAGTAGGGCTCGAGCGTATCGGGCGTGAGCTTCGGGTTCACATCAACGGGGTAGGTGCTGTTGTTTGCGTAATACATCCCCAGCGCAACCTCGATGGAGTGCAGATCCTCCGCCGTCGCTGCCAGTCTTGCATCCCCCTGCGCCGAAGCGAACTTCGGCACCACCATGGCCGCAAGAATGCCGATCACAATCACCACCACGATTACTTCAATCAATGTAAATGCTTTGCGAACCATCACCGTTCCTCCATTCAACTTATCCAAGATCCCCGGGATCTATCGAATCGGGCCGCACCAAGGTGTCGTTTATCTCCTCGAATCGGTTGAAATTTGGCCTCGTGTAGCCGATGGATTTGGCGTAGCCCATCCATATGAATCTTGTCGTCCGGATATCTGTTCATACGCCACAGCGAGCGTTGGGCGGGTACGATTGGCATATGCAGCCGCCCACGATCCATCTCCTCGAACCAGATATCCGCGCGTTGCTCCAAGCGGGGAGCTACCGCGATGCCCGTGATGCGCTCTCCGCGTTTGAGCCCGCCGACATCGCGGATCTGATCGAGGCCCTTGAGCCAGAGGTCGGCGTCGTCGCGTTCCGGGTCCTCCCGCGCGAGCTCGCTGCGGCGACATTCGCCGAGCTCGGGTTCAGCTTTCAGGAATCGCTCTTTGAGCAACTCGGCGATGAACGCGCCGCCCGTGTCATCGATTCGATGGACCCCGATGACCGCGCTGCGGTGCTTGACGAACTCCCCGTAGAGATCGCCTCGCCGCTGCTCGCCCGGCTCACCCCAGAAAGCCGGCGCGTCACCCAGATCATCCTTGGATACGACCCCGAGAGTGTCGGGCGTCTGATGACTCCCGACTATGTGCGGCTGCGCCCGGACTGGACCGTCGCCACCTCCCTCGAGCACATCCGCAGGTGGGGCGATGACGCCGAGACGGTGCACTGGGTGTTCGTCATCGACCACGAAAATGCGCTTGTCGACGACATCCACATCCGCACGATTCTGCTGGCCGATCCTCAGCAAACCATCCGTGAGCTGATGGATGACGAGTTCATTGCACTGCGCGCCACCGACGACCGCGAAGAGGCCGTCCGTGTAATGGCCCGCTACAACCGCACCGCGTTGCCGGTTGTTGATTCGCTCGGGCTGCTCGTCGGGATCGTTACCGCCGACGATGTCGCCGATGTTGCGGAAGAAGAGTTCACCGAGGATGTCCAGAAGCTCGGCGGTATGGAAGCGCTCGACCATGACTACACCACCGCCCCGGTCGCCGAGATGTTCCGCAAGCGTGGCGGATGGCTCGCGGGGCTTTTCGTTATGCAGCTTCTCTCGATCGGTGTGATGCGAATCTTTGATGACCAGCTCGACAAAGCAATTGTCCTCACCCTATTCGTGCCGCTCATCATCGCCTCGGGCGGCAACACCGGCACCCAAGCCGCCAGCCTGCTCGTGCGCGCCATCGCGGTTGAAGAACTTAAACTGCGTGACTGGTGGAAGATCATCCGCAAGGAACTGCTCACCGGGCTCTGCCTCGGTGCCATGCTCGCTGCCCTCGGCGTCACCACCGTCCTCATGATGACCCTGCTGGGCGTGATCGACACCGAGCACCACTGGCCCCTTGCGTTTACCGTCGGCGGAGCCGTGTTCATCATCGTCAACTGGGGAACCATCATCGGATCAATGTTCCCGCTGATCCTCGACTACCTCGGCATGGACCCGGCGACCTCAAGCTCCCCGCTCGTCGCCACCCTCATGGATGTCTCTGGGCTCACCATCTACTTTGCCCTCGCGATCATCCTGCTCCAGGGCACCATACTCTGATCACTCGGCTTCGATAATCTCCGCACGGATCCAAGCTTCGATCAGGGCGAGCGCTTCTGGTGCAAAGGTTTCTTCAATCTTGGAATACTCATCGAGCATCCCAGTGCCGGCGTGTTGAAACAAGTGATTGAGCCCCGCGAGCTCGATCACGGTATACCGAGTGTTCCCGCCCTCTTCGAGCGCATCGCGTATGGAATCTAGATTCTGGCGTGGCGGAACCTGGAAATCTTTCGACCCGTTCAAAGCAAGCACGGGGACTTTCACTTGACGAAGATACTCACGCGGATCAAGACTAATCAGCCCTTTTATCCACGGGTTCGTAAACGCCTCAATCATCATCGTTGCCGTTTGGGTGAGCTGTTCATCATCCTCGATCCCGTACTCGACGCGGTTCACCGCTTTCATCAACTCGATGAGCGCCTCATGATCCTCGCCCGCGGCAATCGCATCAAACAGAGCGCGGCGGGCATCAATCGCTGCCGCGATGTATTCTTCTGAGTTGCCCCCGCTTCGGTACAGATCCACGGTCTGGCTCAACAGCACATCACCCCCGGGCACGCCAGTGCCCGCAAGCAGGACGATAAACGCGATCGAATCATCCCTCGCCGCGACATACGGCGCTTCGATCCCGCCCTCAGAATGCCCCATAAGCCCGACGCGATCCGGATTGATCTTCGGATGCTGCATCAGAAAGTGCGCCGCCGTCTGCCCGTCGTCGGCGAACTGCTTGGTTGTTGTCCCCTGAAACTCACCGGTCGATTCGCCGATACCGCGATCATCAAACCGCAGCACCGCGATCCCGTGACGCGTCAGAAAATCAGAGAGAACCAAGAACGGCTTGTGCCCCATCAAGGTCTCATCGCGGTCTTGTGGCCCCGATCCCGTCAACAGCACCACGCCCACGAATGGGCCGTCGCCGAACACCGCACTCGATGGAATCGTCAGCGTCCCCGCCAAGGTGTGCGTAGGCGAATCCGCGATGCCCGCCGGGATCGTGACCTCGATCACCTCGTACGGGTACGGCTCAATCGGTTCCTGCGGGCGGCTTTGCCCGAACACCACCGACACACTGACCGCCAAGCAACCAACCATCCACGCGAACTGCTTCATCATGAGACTCCTTCGTTTCTTGTACCGATATGAGTGTACCCGATTCCACGGATGCAGAAAAAAACCGGGCATCGCCCGGCTGAAGTTCTGGTTCGCACCGCTCTTTATGCGGGCTCCGGTGCGGAGACATTCCGCACCGATGCGTCGCGGCGTACCCGCCGTGATGCGGCTTCGAGCTGGGCCTTGCTGATCGCTTCGGCCTCGAGGAAGTCCTCGCCGAACCGGAAGAGCCTGAACGAGTTGGCGATCACGAACACATCGGGCATAAAGTGGAACAGTGCCGCAAACCCGACCCCGATCCCCGCCCCGCCGAGCGCGTTGAAGCTCCCGGTTGCTGCGAGCACGAGCCCAACCACCGCCATCAGGATCGAAACGATGATGTTCTGCGTGATGATCGAGCGTGTCCGTTTCGAGAGTTCCATAAGGAACGGGAGCCGGTTGAGTTCATCGGTCATCAATGCGACACCCGCGCTGTTTGCCGCGATGTCTGATCCGCTCAGCCCCATTGCCACACCAACTTCCGCCTCGGCCAACGCCGGGCCGTCGTTGATACCGTCGCCGACCATCATCACGCGGAACCCGTCCTCGTTCAGCTGACGGACGAGCTGGTGTTTTTCTTCGGGGAGGCACTCGGCCTCGACCATATCTACGCCGGTGACCTGACCAACGCGCTTACCAACGCTGAGCCGATCGCCGGTGAAGATCGCAACCATCCGGACCCCGATTTCACGCATGCGATCAACGACCGCCTTGCCATTGGGGCGGACCGCGTCCTCGAGCCCGACCGCACCGAGGTATTTTCCGTCGCGGATCACATGCACGCCGCTCATGCCCTCGATCCGAGCTTCGATTCGGGAGATCTCGTCGGCAGCAATCGGCATCAGCTCACGCACCCAAGTGCCGCGCCCTGCGGAGAGCTTGCCGATCGAGGTCGCCGCGTTGACACCCGCGCCATGGATCTCTTCGAACGAGCCCTCACCATCAATACTGATCTTGGCCTGCTCGGCTGTACGGAGAATGGAAAGCCCGAGCGGATGGTTTGATTGAGCCTCCGCGAACGCGGCGGCCCGGAGCAGGTCCGCGCCCTCAACACCCTCTGCGGGCACGAGACGCGAGACTTCAAATCGCCCGGTGGTCAAGGTGCCGGTCTTATCCATCACGACCGCATCAATGTTTGATGCCGATTCAAGGTAGTCGGTCCGCTTGATCATCACGCCCAGGCGGGCAGCGGCCGCGAATGCCGCGACCATCGCGCTGGGGCTGGAAAGCAACAACGCCGTCGGGCAGGTCACGACCAAAACCGAGACCGCACGGATCGCAGCCGATTCACGGACCGCCTCGTTGTCTGATTGGCTAAAGAGGAAGAACACGATCGCCGCGACCGCGATCGCGACCGGGACATAGAACTTGGCCACGCTCTCGATCAGCAGCTGCCGCGGAGACTTGGCATTCTCGGCCTCACGGATCAGGCTCGAGACCTTCCCGATGGTGGTCTCTTCGCCGACCTGGGTAACCTCGATATCGACCGCGCCAGTCAGGTTGCTGGTGCCCGCATAAACATCGGACCCGCGCTGGACCTCGACGGGCATCGCTTCACCGGTCAGCGATGCCTGGTTGATTGTGGACTCGCCCGAGATCACACGCCCGTCGACCGGCAGGTTCTCGCCGGGACGGATCCGCACACTCTGCCCGACACGCACCTGCCCGACCGGGATCATCTGTTCTGTCCCGTCTTCCGCGAGCACACGGGCATCGTCTGGGGTCAACGATACGAGCTGTTCGATCGCACGCTGAGCGCCCTTGGCGGTCTTGGAGACAATCTGATCGGCGACGAGCAGAATAAACGCGAGGAAGGCCGCGGTGCCGAACTTACCCACCGCCATCGACGCGAGGATCGCCAGCGCTGCCAGAGAGCTCGAGGAGATCCTGAACTGGAGCAGTTCTTTGCCCGCCGCGTAGAACATCCAGCTGCCGAGGAACAACGCCGCGAGCACCGCGGGGAGGGTCGCGATCAGATCATCGGTGATGCCCATCAGGTGGATAATCCAGCTGACCAGCGCGAGCATCCCGCCGATGAGATACAGGATGATCCCGTTGCCCACATCCATATCGTGATGAGAGCAGCAATCCATCCCGGATGAATGCTCGTGGCTTTGTTCTTTCGTGGCGCTCATGCGTGCTGATGCTCCGTTGCTGATCGTGTCGGGTTGATCAGACCGTGGTGAGAGAAAACGGGGGAGGACAAGTGTAGCGTCCCGAGGCGTTTGGCTCCAAACCAGTTCGCGAACACCTCTTTGCACGCCCCGGGCGTGCACCCGCTCTGCAAGCTACCCTTACGCGTCTGCACGCCCACCGGTTCGCAAGCAATGCGAGGGAGCCCGCAATGGAACACAATCGCCCAGATTCACAAAAGATTCCCACTGTCTGTATCCTCGGGCTCGGGCAGATGGGGCTTGTCTGCGCTTCAGCTCTCGATTCAGCCCCCACGATGTCCAATATCCGCATGTGGGGTCACGACGAGCACGAAGCGGGGAGCTTATCGCAGACCCGATCAGCCGCCAGACTCCCGGATTTTCGACTCCCCGACCCGATCCGCGTCGCGTTGTCGGACGCCGAGGCGCTCGAGGGCGCAGACATCATCGTCAACGCCATCCCGGTGCAGTTCATCCGATCGGTCTTTGAACGACTTCGGCCGACGATCGGGGCGAATGCCGCCGTCATCTCGGTCGCCAAGGGGATCGAGAACACCACACTGCTCCGCCCCACGCAGATTATCGCCGATGTGCTCGCAGATAACCCAGACGCCAAGCCAAGGTCGCTGGGGTGCATGTCGGGCCCGGCGATCGCCAGCGAGCTCGCCCGCAACCTGCCGGCGACCATGGCTGCTGCATCCGATCATCCGGGGTTCGCCGAGCAGATCCAGACGCTCTTTTCAACAAGCTGGCTCCGCATCTACACCAACCCAGATCCGCTCGGGGTTGAACTCGCGGGGGCGACCAAAAATGTCATCGCGATCGCAGCAGGAATAATCGACGGGCTCGGGGCGGGCATCAACGCCAAGAGCGCCCTGCTTGCACGGGGATTGGCCGAGATCGCTCGGCTCGGATCCGCGATGGGCGCTCGGACAGAGACCTTCTTTGGTGTCGCGGGCGCGGGCGATCTGGCAACCACCTGCTTCAGCCCCGAAGGGCGGAATCGCTCATGCGGCGAAGCGCTCGGCAAGGGAGCCAAGCTCGACGAGTACATCGAACAATCCATGTGCGTGGTCGAAGGCGTCGCCACGACCCGCTCGGTCATGGACCTCGCTGCCAAATATCGCGTCGAGATGCCCATCACCCGTGCGGTGCACGCGGTGCTGTTCGAGCATCTTGATCCGGTGGATGCGATCTCGATGCTGATGAGCCGCGAGCTGCGTGGCGAAGAAATCACCGAATAAGCCCGTCCCCCAGAGAATCACCGGAGCGCAGATAACGCGCCGGACTCTCCAACTCCCTCTCCGGGTGGATCCTCCTCTGCATCATCACCAAACCCCGATCAAGTCGCGGTGGTGTTGGGTCGATTCTTGATCGCACGCAGCGGCGCCGCTGCTCAAGAGAATCAACACCCCGCATCAGAGGACGATCACCCATGCAGTACGCACCAAACGCCCCTTGGAACTGGAACAACACCCCATTCAACGGGTTCGGCTGGAACAACGGATCCCAAGGATTCAATCCCCAAGCAAGCAACTGGAACTCGCCGTGGAACGGCTGGAACCAGAACTCGGCACAGGGATGGAACAACTCGTCATCACAGAGCTGGAACGCGGGATGGAATCCAAACTGGAATCAGGGCATGAACTGGAACCAGAACAACTGGAACACGCCTTGGAATGGCTGGAACCAGAACTGGGCACAGGGATGGAACAACAACCCCGGCTTCTCGGGCTTCGGCGGGTACGCCAACCCGTGGAACTGGAACCAGAATCAGAACTGGGGATCGAGCCAGAACTGGAACACCCCGTTCAACGGTTTCGCTCCCTCGCCATATGGATACGCTCCGTTTGGCAACTGGACCCAGAACTGGTCAGACACCGATTCGGATAGCAGCTCGGGCGAGTTCAGCCCGTCGTTCAACGGCGGGTTCCCCGGCGGCGCCCCCTTCGGGTTCGCTCCATTCCCAGGTGCATTCAACACCAACGGGTTCGCAGGCAACACCCAGGCTGCCTGATCCGCCTACTGATAATAACGATTCCATACCAGCGGGCTGTCACCGGGCAGCCCGCTGTGTTTTTTTGCGTATCGTCACCCATGCGATTGCGATTTCTTGGCACCGGCACCTCGGCGGGCATCCCCCTTATCGGGTGCGACTGCGCGGTCTGCACCTCGACCGATCCACGAGACAACCGCACACGCACGAGTTCAGTGCTCGAGTTCACCGATGCAGGCGGGCAAGAGCGGGTGATCCTGATTGACGCCTCGCCCGATCTTCGGGCCCAATCACTGCGAGAAGGGCTTCGACGCGTTGATGCGATCCTGATCACGCACAATCATGTCGATCATGTATTCGGGCTCGACGAGGTCCGCCGATTCAATGATCTGATGGATCAACCGATCGAGGTCTGGGGCGATGCGCACACACTCGAGAGCCTCGACCGGGTGTATCAGCATATTTTCCTGCCTCATACCAATGTACAGAAATCATTTATCGCCAAACTCACCCCCAAGCTGCTTCGCCCGCTTGAGCCCATCGAGCTCTTTGGTGTCACGATCACCCCGATCCCATTGATGCACGGCAAGCTCGAGATTCTCGGCTTCCGCTTTGACGCCCCGGAGATGGACACCGATGGCGGCTTGCTGCCTCTGGCGTACTGCACGGATGTTTCGCAAGTGCCCGAGCAGAGCCTGGAGCAGATTCTCGGGCTGAGGACGCTGATTCTCGATTCGCTGCGTCATCGCCCGCACCCAACCCACATGACCATCGAGCAATCGTTGGCGGTGGTTGGTCAGGCCCGGCCTTCTCGGGCTTACTTCGTGCACATGACGCATGATCTGGGGCATGCATCGACGAATGCGGACCTTCCCGATGGGGTTGCGCTGGCCCATGATGGGCTGATTTTGCCCTTCACCGGGTAAGTCGCTGGTTCACAGGCAAACCCGTGGCATCTTTAAGATGGAGCCGGGGCGTTGTTTCGTCGGCTCTCACAAACTGAAGATGAGAGGAGTTTGGTATGCCTGATGCATCTGAAAACCCGGCCCGCACCCCCGAACAGCATCCCGCCATCACGGCACTGACAAGCATGTTCCCCATCCACATAGATACCCCCCGCAAGGCCCTGCCCGCCGGCACTCGCCAAGCCCCCGAGGCACCGTCGCGGAACTCCAACCGCCCGCCGATCTGCCACTTTCCCGAATCGCATAGCTGAGCGAAATCTGAGTCGATATCTGGGAACCAATTGGGGCTTTGGGTGCCTACGATCCTGACCCATGGGAAACAGCCGCGATATCAAGAACCGGATGAAAGCAGTCGGCAACATCAAGCGCATCACGCGCACGATGCAGATGATTGCAACGAGCAAGTTCGCCAAGGCCCAGCAGTCTTCGCTGGCGTCGAAGCCATACACCGAATCGCTCTTTGGGCTGGTCGCCCAGATCAGCTCATCGGGCGCAGGCGAGGGGCACCCGCTGCTCAGTGAACCCGCAGCCGACGCCAAGGAGCTGACGCTGGTCATCTCCGCCGATCGCGGATTGTGCGGCCCATACAACGGATCAATCACCCGGGCCGCGCTCAACCACCTCCGTGAGAAGGGTGATAGTGAGGTTGAGGTTGTCGGCAAGAAGGGCTCAAACGCCCTGAAGTTCAACGGCATCACGGGTTACCACACCCACACACAGTTCGGCGACAAGCCCGAATACGAGGACATCGAGCGTCTCGCTTCGAAGTACATCGAGCGATTCATTGCTGGTGAAATCTCCAAGGTCAATGTTGTGTACATGCGGTACATCTCTGCCGGGCGTCAAGTCCCTGAGGTCATGCAGTTGCTGCCGTTCTCAGCGCCCGAGAAAACCGACGAAGAATCCGGCACGGGCATGCAGGATGTCTACGAGTTCTCGCCCGATGCCGATTCGCTTTTGGATCATCTGCTCCCCGCGGCGATCAAGGCCGTGCTGTTCCAGTGCTTCAATGATGCGATTGTTTCCGAGCACATCGCTCGCATGATCGCGATGAAGGCAGCGACCGACAACGCGGGCAAAATGGGCAACGCGCTCAAACGCCAGTTCAACCGCGCCCGCCAGGCACAGATCACAACCGAGCTGACCGAGATCATCTCGGGTGCTGCAGCGCTCGAATAGATCGATCTGGGAACTGTCTACGAATAGCGTCACTGAAAGCCGCCCGCATCTGCCGGGCGGCTTTTTTTCGTCCGAGAATGTTCCCAAACGCACGCACAACCAGAACAACCATCACGACGGGAGAAGCGAATCGATCCATCTCGGACGAGAGAGGGGCATTGGGTCGGTTTACAAGTTAATTTTGATCCAGTCCCAGCGGACGCGTGATGCTCTTTGGTGTTCAGCGGTCGGCATAAGCCGAGCACTGCCAGACCGCTGTGAGCGTCCCCCGCTACCGCCCCGCGCCTTCCCCCGGCGCGGGGTATTTTTTGTTTCATGCATTCTGAAAAAACCCGACGCACGGTTGCTCCCTATGGTCCGACGATGACGACGACCCGACCAACCCGCGTGCTGGTGTTTACCGATACCCTTGCAGACATCAACGGCGTGTGCCGATTTATCCAGAACATCGCCCGCACCGCGCTGAGCTGCGAGAAGGATCTACGGGTCTTTACCTCGACGCGGCTCGAGCTGCCCGAGATTGAGAATGTTGTCAACTTTCCGCCCCTCTTCGCGATGAAAATGCCCAAGTACGAGACCATCGACACCGCCCTGCCCCCGATACTTTCAATGCTGCGGGCGGCTGAAGAGTTCCGGCCCGATGTGATCCATCTTTCATCACCCGGCCCCATCGGCACGGTCGGCATGATCGCGGCCAAGATGATGCGCATCCCGGTCGTTGGGGTCTATCACACAGACTTCCCGGCGTATGTGGAGGAGCTGTTCGAGCCCAAAATTCTGACATCAATCACGAAGTGGTACATGTCGCTCTTCTATGGGCAGTTCGTCTCGGTCTTCTCACGGAGCACCGATTATGCGGAACGCCTGCGCCAGCTCGGGATCGCGGGCGAGAAGCTCGTTCGGCTCACCCCCGGATTCGACAACGAGCAGTTTTCGATGGATCTCCGTGATGATTCCGTCTGGGATATCCACGGCATCCCGCGTGAGAGCGTCAAGGTGCTCTTCTGCGGGCGGGTGAGTGTGGAAAAGAACCTGCCTCAGCTCGTCGAGATGTGGGAGACCATCGAGCAACGATGCGCACGGGCAGGAGAGGATGCCAGGCTCATCATCATCGGCGATGGTCCCTACCGCAAAGAAATGAAAGCCAGGCTCGGCGATCTGAACGCCCATTTCCTCGGCTTTCGGCATGGTGAAGAGCTGGCGACGCTGTACGCCTCGTGCGATCTGTTCGTTTTCCCGTCGACAACCGATACCCTCGGGCAGGTGGTCATGGAATCGCAGGCATCTGGGTTGCCCGTGATCATCACGGATCAGGGCGGCCCCAAAGAAGTAGTCGATGCGGATGAAACCGGCATTGTCATCCCGATCAACGACGCCCAAGCATGGATAGACACGATCGTCGACCTTGTGTGCGACCACGCCAAACGCAAGAGCATGGGACGCAAGGGCGTTGAAGCGATGAAGCGATTCAGCTTCAATGCATCATTTGAGCACTATTGGCAGGACCACGAGAAGGCACGCAAGCAATAAAAAAACCGGACCCGCTCTGGCAGGTCCGGCTCGAGTTGTGGTTGTATTACTCGTTACGCTGCACGGCGACGGGTCGTCGTCTTGCGGGCGGTGGTCTTGCGACCGATGCGTCCTGCGACAGGCTTGCGTGCTGTGGCTTTGCGTGCGGTGGTCTTGCGAGCAACCTTGCGTGGCGCCGACTTGCGAACAGCCTTCTTGGCTGCGGGTTTGCGGGTCGCTGCCTTGCGAGCGGTGGTCTTGCGTGCAGGGCTCTTCTTGGCGACCGTCTTGCGTGCGGTGGTTCTTTTCGCGGCAGGCTTACGAGTCGTGGTCTTCTTGGCCACGGTCTTGCGGGCGGTTGACTTGCGAGCTGCTGGTTTCTTGGTTGCGGTCTTTTTCGCTGCTGGCTTACGGGTGGTTGCCTTGCGAGCGGTTACCTTGCGGCCGCTGGCTTTGCGAGTTGCTGTCTTCTTGGCTGCGGGCTTACGCGTGGTCGTCTTGCGAGCGGTGGTCTTGCGAGCTGGGCTCTTCTTGGCGACCGTCTTGCGTGCGGTGGTTCTTTTCGCGGCAGGCTTACGAGTCGTGGTCTTCTTGGCCACGGTCTTGCGGGCGGTGGTCTTGCGAGCTGCTGGTTTCTTGGTTGCGGTCTTTTTCGCTGCTGGCTTACGGGTGGTTGCCTTGCGAGCGGTGGTCTTCTTGGCGAGCGTTTTGCGTGCAGGGCTCTTCTTAGCAGTGGTCTTGCGTGCTGCGGGCTTTTTGGTCGCGGTCATCTTCGAGGCGGGCTTGCGAGTGGTTGTTTTCTTTGCGGTTGACTTGCGGGCTACTGGTTTCTTGGTTGCCGTTTTTTTGGCGGCGGGTTTTCGTGTGGTTTTCCTTGTCGTGGTTTTCTTTGCGGTGGCTTTACGCCCTGCGTGCTTGGTTGTTCTCGCTGCCATGGGAAGTGTCTCCGTATGCCCGTGTATTCGGGCGGGTGTTCGGTGGGCCTTGGCATCATCGTTGATGCGGGCAAGGCCGATTGGTGCGTCGGGCCCACGGTGGACACCACGCGATCACACCCAACCTCTTGATGGGTGTGTCAGCAACCAATCGACATTCAAGACAAGAACGATCAATTCTGGAGCTCAAAAAACAAGCAAACTCCCCCATATGGAGTGTGGGTCATACGGATTGCGCAAACTCCGCGCACTATACACACCATTTCGAGCCTTCTGAAGCTTATGGAGATTGCATGTTTGAGCGCCGATCGCTCTCTTGTTGCCAGTGTTCGGCTCGCTCGGTGTTCCCCAGGCTCGACCACATCTGTGAAGCACGCGATGCGAACACCTCGTTGGACGGATCCATCTCTGCAGCCTTGGACATCTCTTCGGCGCCACGCTCTCTCTCGCCCGCAGCCTGAAGGAACGATGCATAATCATGACGCAGGATCGGGAACTGCGGGTACTTTTCAACCACCCTCCCGACGCTTGCCAAGCCGTCTTTGATCATATCCATGCTGTTGAGATTCATTCCGCCGGACATCATCGCCCGCCCAATCTGAACCTTGGTGAACGGGTCATCAGCACTCTGTTCCGCTTCAAGGAGCATCTTTCTTGATCGCTCGATGGTATCTGGGGAAGCGATGACTCCCGCGGCGCGTGCGCGGATCATGGGGGCGTCTCCGCCTCGCATTGTGATTGCTTTTTCAACCACTTCGAGTGCTCGAGCTCGGTCATCGATCCCGCGGAACAACTCGGCTGCAGACAAGAGCGTCGATGGGTTTGCGCTGGGGAGTTCCACGGCCTCGTTGAGCAGTTCGAGCATCTTGGATTGGAACCGGAACCGCCCGACCATCGCTGCGATGTCGACGAGCCAGCCCGCAGTATTACGGTCTTCGCGTGCGGATTGAACGGCGGCATCATAAAACTCAAGCATCTTCTCTTGATCGCCCGAGTTGCCATAGTACCGCATCCGTTCGAGCAAAAATCCAGGTTCCTCGACCGGGGCGTCTTCTGCGGTCCAGAAAGCCTCCGCGGATTCAAACCCATTCGCCCGCGCATCACGCATCGCCAGATCGCTGCGGATCTTGTGCAGGTTTGGATGAAGCGTCAACGCCCGCTCCATCATCGCGAGTTGGGCTTCTTGCGGCTCGCCGGCGAGCCGCATGAGCTGAGCGGCTTGGTAGACCAGATTATCCGACGGGTTACCCCGCTCGATCACCTTGATGAGTGTTTCGCTCGCTTCGCTTGGGCGGTTGAGTATGAGCAGGAAGTAGGACTGGCGGAGCCGGTGCTCGGCGTTGAGGTCCCAACCGAGCCCCCCGTTGGCGAATGAATCCGCACGCGCGAACCAGCCAACCGCAGATTCTGCGTCACGCTTCAACTCGGCCGATGGATGATACTCCGGTCGCATCAGGTAACCCGCGGGGATCTTGGACCCCGCGTAGAGCACATCCCCGCGCCAACGCGCGAACCGTGCCTGCCCCGACCAGGCGCTGATCGCGAGGCACGCCAGCAACACCAATCCATACGCGTACCCCGCGAGCGTGATCGATCCCTTTGATTTGAGATTGATCGAATAGAGCCTCGCGTTTGGCTTGGTAGCGATCGACCATCCGAGCCACGCCATCATTGTGCCGCACACCGCGACGCCACCCGCAAAGAGCATGGGCACCTGATCGAGCATCCCGCGAATAGCGAAGAACAGCCAGAGGAACAACAGCATCGCAGCGATCTCTTCGCCCCAGCCCAGATCGTACCGTCGTTTGCGCTTGATCTTGGCCGCTGCTGCTGTATCGGGCGATCGCGGCTTGGCCCCGAGCGCCGGGCGAGCGATCCCAATCGAGAGCGCATCGTTCGGGCAGGCGCTGACACAATCGAGCGTTTTCATGCATCCCTGATCGATCACCATCCCGAAATCACGCACCTCTTCCGAAACGCGTACATTTGATGTGCAAACGCTCGTGCAATGCCCGCATTGATGGCAGTTGTCGTTGACTTTGATGCGGACCGGGGCGAGCTTATCAAGCGGCGCGAAGAACCCGCCATACGGGCACGCATAGGTGCACAACCCCTTCGCACCGAGGAAATACACGGTTCCAAATCCGCAGATAAGCAAAAACGGCACCGCGATGTACCAGTCGGGGAAACTCGACCAGAAATCCTCAACGACCAGCCCGTTCTCCCACCTCTGGATCGGGTGCACGGGTTTGATCCATGCGGGCCAGTCGATCTCCATCGCCTTGAGCGCCGGTGCAAGGATGATCTTCTTAGAAGTCGGCCAGAGGAACATATAGAACCCAAGCATCAGGGGCACAAACATCAACAGCCGGGCCCGAAACGGCTTGGGGCGGATGCCGATCGAAACCATGATGTACGCACACAAGTCCTGCAGCGAGACCATGTGGCACAACCACCCGCAGAAGAACCGCCCAAAGATCGCGGTCGTGAGCAGTGCAATGGCGAACATGATCGCTCCGGCGTTCACCACACCCACCTCGATTGTTTCCATCGATTCACTCGGCTCAACCGGAGAAATCGTCGATCCGGCGATCGCCCACTGCACCAGATGCGCGATCATCAGCAGATTGACCACGATGAGCACTACCGCACGGATCCGCCCGTTGCGTGTTCGCCCCATCCTCGGTGCCCTTGATGACCCGCGTTTGCCTGCCTGATCGAGCACATCCAGCTCGATCGTTCGTCCGGTGTTGGAATCGGCAGCCCGTTCGTGCCCTGGTGTGTTTGCGTTGCCCATACGGCTACTCTAGTACAAAGTGAGCGGATACCGTACCCTTTCCGATACCTCGCCCCCGTTTTTGCCGATTGATCACCCCATGAACCCACCGAATCCGACAACTCGGACCTTCACGACACCGGACGCCTGGCATCCGGATTCGTGGCGTGCGATCGCATACGACGAGCCGTACTCCTACCCCGACCAGGCGTGCGTTGATGCTGCCCGCGCCCGGCTGGGCGAGCTCCCGCCGCTGGTCACGAGTTGGGAGATCGAGAAACTCCGCGCTCACATCGGCGAAGCTCAATCGGGCGACCGCTTCATCCTCCAGGGCGGCGACTGCGCAGAGACCCTGAGCGAATGCCGGCCCGAGCTGATCGCCAACAAGCTCAAGATCTTGTTACAGATGTCGCTGGTGATGATCCATGGGCTCCGGCTGCCGGTCACGCGCATCGGGCGGTTCGCCGGGCAGTACGCCAAGCCAAGATCCAGCGCCACCGAATCCGGCGACTGCAACGGACAGGTGTGCGAGCTGCCGAGCTACTTCGGTGATCTCATCAACCGTTCGCCGTTCACACCCTCCGATCGCGTGCCCGATCCCATGCTGCTGGTTTCGGGTTATCAGCACGCCGCGATGACGCTCAACTTCATCCGCTCGCTGCTCGATGGCGGGTTCGCCGACCTTCACCATCCTGAATACTGGAACCTGTCATTCTTCGAGAACGCGGACCTCGACGCGACGCGCAAGGCCGAGTATGAACACATGAGCCGAACGCTTGCCGACGGGCTCCGCTTTATGGAAAACCTTGGCGAGCAGCGCGTCGAGGACGCCCACAGCGTAGATTTCTACACCTCGCACGAGGGGCTCAACCTCATCTATGAATCGGCCCAGACGAGAAAGGTCCCACGCCGGGACGGGTATTACAACCTCACGACACACCTGCCATGGATCGGTGAACGCACCCGCCAACTCGACGGTCCGCACATCGAATACTTCCGAGGCATCAACAACCCCGTCGGCGTCAAGGTCGGCCCAACGACCACCCCCGACGAGCTCATCGCTCTCATTGATGCGCTCAACCCAGATGATCTGCCCGGCAAGCTCGTGCTGATCGCACGGATGGGCGCGGAAGGCGTCGCCGAGGCGCTCCCGCCATTGCTCAGCAGGGTTCAAAGCGAAGGGCGCACCGTCCTCTGGATGTCCGACCCCATGCACGGCAACGGAACCAAAACAACCACCGGCATCAAAACCCGCAACTTCGACGCCATTCTCTCCGAACTCGAACGCACCGTCGAAGCCCACGCCAACGCCGAAACCACCCTCGGTGGCGTGCACTTCGAGCTCACCGGTGAAGATGTCACTGAATGCGTAGGCGGAGCCGCCGGCGTGACGGAAGACGACCTGAGCCGCAACTATGTGTCGCTGTGCGATCCGAGATTGAACTACCAACAATCCCTCGAACTCGCGTTCCTGCTCGCGGGGCGGATGGGTTCACACCAAAGCTGATCGCACAGCCGAGATGCCCGTGCTGCTGTAACACTAGAGAGCTCGCATAAACCGCTCGTACATCGCCTCGATCGCGGATGGGATCACACGGATGCCCCCGACGGTGGTGATGAAGTTCGTGTCCCCGTTCCACCGAGGCAACACATGCACATGCAGATGGCTCGGCACGCCCGCGCCGCCAGCGCGGCCCTGGTTGATGCCGATGTTCAAGCCCTGCGGCTCAAGCGCACGCTCGACGAGTGCGGTTGCACGGTCGACGAGGATCCAGAGCTGGGCGCGTTGCTCGGGCGCATAATCGGTCAGCGATGGGCGGGCATCGCCGAGCGCGATGAGCAGGTGTCCGTTTGAGTACGGGTACTTATTGAGCAGGATCATGCCCTGCTCGTTGCGGAAAAGCACATGGTTGATCGCGTCGTCATCCGGCGTGTTCCAGTAGTCAAGCAGGAAACTCCCTGTCGTCGATGCGGGCGCTTTGGCACTGGCTTTGGGCGTGTTCTCGGACGCGTTATCTGACCCATCATCCTCGAATGCTTCTTCCAGGTAAGGCAGCCGCCACGGCGCCCAGATCGCGTCATTGCCGAACGGCACACCCAGACCATCAAGTTCGTTGTTTCCCATACTCCAAGTGTAGCGGCCCATCAGACCGACCGATATCCTGCGTAGATACCGACTTCTGTGGAGACTCTCTATGCCCCCGATCAATGTCAACGACATCATGACCTCGCCGGTCTTCACCATCGCGATGGACGACTCTGTCGAGACCATCCAACGGGCATTCGAGAACAACAAGTTCCACCACATCATTGTCAACGGCGACGAGGGCGAGTGTGTGGGGGTGATCTCTGACCGAGATCTGCTCAAGAATCTCTCGCCGTTCATCGGCAAGTTCTCCGAGCGCACCGCCGATGCCTCTTGCCTCAAGCGCCGGGCGCATCAGATCATGACTCGCTCGCTGGTTTCGGTCCGCCCGATGACCAGCCTGCGTGCCGCGGCCCGGATCATGCTCGATCAACGCATCTCGTGCATGCCCGTGGTGGATAGCTTGAATCACTGCGTCGGGATCATCACCCTGCGTGATGTTGTCCGCTGGACGGTCGGCGAGATGGAAATGCCCGGTCAATCACAGCAGGCCGCCTGAAACCGATTGACAACCCGGCGGTACGCACGCCTAGAGTGCTTCTCTGCATTCCACGCACCAATCACTGATTTCTCAGGAGCTTTTCTGTATGTTTGAATCTATCAAAGTCACCTCGCGGGGCAAACCAAAGACCCTCGTCATCGCCCGGTTCAAGGACGAATCAATAGACACCAACTCCAAGAAACACGACAGCGACGGCTCGATCGTCCGAGCGTCCAAACGCCCCGAGTGCGTTGGTGCCCTCGGGTGCACCGTCGAAGCCTTCCCCACCAAGGGCTTCTTGGAGCGTGTCATCATCGTCGGGCTCGGAGAGCGTAAATCATTCAACGCCGATGCGCTCCGATACGCCGCGGCGGCCGCGGGTAAGCTGCTCGCACGCGCCAAGTGTGATTCTGTCCTGTTCGATTTCTGCGGCGCGCTCGATAAGCTCACCACGAAGAACAAGGTCTCTGATTTCGACGCCGGCGCGATGGTCGGTGAGGGGCTCGGGATGCTATCTTGGAACTACGATAATCTCCGCGGATCCAAGACCACCGTGCCCTCACGCCCCAAGCTCGCGATGCATTGCAGCTCCAAAAAGTTCGCCGACGGCTTCAACCGCGGGCTGGGCATGGCCGAGGGCACCAACCTCGCACGCACGCTCTCGCAAACTCCTCCGAACATTGCCGTCCCCATGTGGATGGCGACGCAGGCCAAGAAACTCGCACGCCAGACCGGCATGAAGTGCACCGTGTATTCAGGAAAACGCCTTGAGACCGAGGGGCTCACCGGGCACATCGAGGTCGGCAAAGCCTCAGAAAACCCGCCGTGCATGATCCGGCTTGACTACATCCCCGCACGCGGAAAGTCCAAAGCGCCGATCGTGCTCGTCGGTAAAACCATCACCTACGACACCGGCGGATTGTCGCTCAAAATATCCAACGGCATGAAGGGCATGAAGCGCGATAAGGACGGCGGGTGCGGCGTCATTGGCGCGATGCAGATCATCGCCAATGTCATCAAACCAAACCGCCCCGTCACCGCCCTGATCGTCAGCGCCGAAAACTCCGTCTCCGACAATGCTTACCGCCCCGATGATGTCATCGAGTTCCTCAACGGCGTCACCGTCGAGGTCACCAACACCGATGCGGAGGGTCGCCTGGTCCTCGCCGATGGGCTCGCATGGGGATGCAAAAACCTCAAGCCCGAATACATCCTCGATATGGCCACGCTCACCGGCGGCGTCGTCGTGGCGCTCGGATCAACCTACTCAGGCATGTGGTGTGATGACGACAAACTCCGCGCCAAAGTCGAAGCCGCCGCGGATGCCTCGGGCGAGCGCGTCTGGCGTCTGCCGCACCACAGCGAATACAACGAGATGATGAAGAGCCCGATCGCAGATATCGTCAACAGCTCGGCTGTCCGTGGGGCGCACCCAATCCAGGGTGCGGCGTTCTTGTCGCACTTTGTCGAAGAGGGGACTCCGTGGGTCCACCTCGACATCGCAGGCACCCACGCCACCGAAAAGGACATGGGCTTCATTTGCCCCGGCCCACGCGGGTTCGGCGCGAGACTGATCGCTGAACTTATCGAGCGATCCTAAATCAGCCACGCATAATCTCTGCACACCCGGTTCGTCCGGGTGTTTTTTTGCGCCCGCCCAACTACCCTGTGGGGTGCAAAGAGACCGAGAAATTCTGCCGGCTCGTCAGGCTGCGATCAAGATCATTCAAACCCTACGCAAGGGCGGGTTCACCGCGTATCTTGCGGGCGGGTGTGTCCGCGACGAGATCCTCGAGATCGAGCCCAAGGACTATGACATCGCGACCAACGCGACGCCCGAGCAAATCGCGGGCCTCTTTCGGTATACGGCTTCGGTCGGCGCGGCCTTTGGGGTGATGCTGGTTCGTGACTTTGGGCCTTCGACCGAGGTTGCCACCTTCCGCACCGACGGGCCATACTCGGATAATCGACGCCCGGATTCGGTTGAGTTTTCAACCGCCGAGCGTGATGCCGAGCGTCGAGATTTTACGATCAATGCGATGTTCCTCGATCCAACTGCGCCCGATGGGCACCAGATCATCGACCATGTCGGCGGGCGTGATGATCTGAACCGAAAAATCATCCGGTGCGTCGGCGAGCCTTCGATGCGGCTTCTTGAAGACCACCTCCGCGCCCTGCGCGCCATCCGGTTCGCGGCACGGTTCGGATTTGTGATCGAGCCCGCGACCGCTCAAGCGATTACCGCACACGCGTCAGATCTTTCCGGCGTATCAGTTGAACGGATCGGCGATGAAATCAGAGCGATGATGATTCACCCCTCGCGACCACGGGCTGCCCAGCTTGTCCAATCCCTCGGGCTTGATCGCGTGATCTTCGGCGGCAATCTCATCAACCCCGATCTTTTCACCCTCACCAAGCTCCCAGAGCACATCAGCGATGCGCCGCTCGCGCTGGCGGCATGGGCCCATGACCGGTACGGCGACGCGATACTCACCAAATCTGGCGCCCGTGCAATTGAATGGCGTAAAAACCTCAACCTCTCAAATGTCGAGAGCGAACGATTCCTCGGCGTATTGCATATCTCCGGGTTGTACATCCGCGAATGGGCAATGATGAAAACGCCCGAGCGCAAGCGTCTGGCTTCAGACCCGCACGCCGACGGTGCCCTACTCCTCTGCGAAGCGATCATGCCCGCAGGCTGGGCCTCTCCTCGATCTGTGATCGGGCTGCTCGCCAAAGACGGCATCGGGCTCAGCCCAGACCCCCTGGTGACCGGACAGGCCCTGATAGAGCTTGGTGCTCGGCCCGGGCCCCATTTTCAGAGGATCCTCGATGGGATCTACGATGCCCAACTCGAAGGGGCCGTGGACGACCAACAAGGTGCCCGCCAGCTGGCCAAGACTCTGATCAAAGAACACGCATAAGATACCTCAAATCAAGCTCATTCGACTTCTAAGGAGCACCGCCGTGCCAAACGCCACCACCGACTTCGTCCCCGAAACCCTCGACGCCACCAACTGGAACAATGTTGAGCCCCTGCTCAATGCCCTGCTTGATCGTGAGATCAACTCCGCCGATGAGCTCGAGCAATGGCTGCTCGATCGCTCGGAAACCGAGGCCGCCATTGGTGAAGCGGGCGCGAACACCTACATCAACATGACCTGCGATACCGACTCGAAGGAGAAGCAGGCCGCCTACACCAGCTACATCGAGAATGTCATCCCCAAGTTCAAGCCCATCAACTTCATGATGGATAAAAAGCAGAAAGCCCTCGCAGAGAAGTTCAACCTCACCGGCGGGCACTACGCGGTGCTCCACCGTGACACCGCCGCGGATGTTGACCTCTTCCGCGACGAGAATGTTTCTATCGAGACCGAGCTCGCCAAGCTCGACCAGCAATACGACAAGGTCTGCGGCGCGATGACCGTGCAGTTCGATGGCGAAGAAAAAACGCTGCCGATGATGGGCAAATACGCCGAATCGAGCGACCGATCGGTCCGTGAATCGTCATGGCGCACCGTCGCCGGGCGCCGGCTCCAGGACCAAGAAGAACTCTCCACTATCTACGACGACATGATCGCCAAGCGCGATACCCTCGCCAAGAACGCCGGCTTCAATAACTTCGTCGAGTACATCTACAAGGCCAAGCACCGCTTCGATTACACCCCTAAGCACTGCTACGCCTTCCACGACGCGATCGAGAAGCATGTCATGCCCTTCGTCGCCCGCTTAGATGCCAAACGCAGAGACAAGCTCGGGCTCGACAAACTCCGCCCGTGGGATCTGGCTGTCGATCCGGACGGGCACGCCCCGCTCAAGCCATTCACCAACGGCGTGGATCTGATCTCCAAATCACAAGCCGCGTTCCAGAAACTCTCCCCCGAGCTCGCCAAGATGTTCGCCACCATGGGCGACGGCGCGAACACCAACGGCACCGACAACGGCAAGGCATCGCTCGACCTTGATTCCCGCAAGGGCAAAGCGCCCGGCGGGTACCAATACATGCGTGACCGCTCACGCCGGGCGTTTATCTTTATGAACGCCGCGGGGCTGCACCGCGATGTCGAGACCATGGTCCACGAAGCCGGGCACGCGTTCCATTCGATGTACTGCGTCGATGAGCCGCTTGTGTGGTACCGTGAATCACCGATCGAGTACGCCGAGGTCGCCTCGATGTCCATGGAACTGCTCACCATGCCCTACTGGGACTCGTTCTACCCAGACGCGGGTGACGCCAACCGTGCGAGGCGTAAACAGATGGAAGGCTCGATCTCGCTGCTCCCGTGGATCGCCACCATCGACAGCTTCCAGCACTGGGTCTACGAGAACCCAACACACTCACGCGAGGACCGCGCCGCCAAGTGGATCGAGATCGAGAACCGGTTTGGGCACCAGGGGCACAGCAACATCGACTGGTCCGGGCTCGAGGACGAACGCAAGTTTGTCTGGCAGCGTCAGGGGCATCTCTTCGGCGTGCCTTTCTACTATGTCGAATACGGCATCGCCCAGCTCGGTGCGTTGGGCATCTGGCTCACCAGCCTCGAGCAAGGCGAAGAAGCCGCGCTCGCCGCGTACAAAAAATCCTTGTCACTCGGCGGCTCCAAGCCTCTGCCCGAGCTCTTCAATGCTGCGGGTTTGCCCTTTGACTTCGGTCCTGACACGGTTGGTCGTCTCGTCGATCGCGTGGAGAAAGAACTGGAGAAACTCCCCGAGTGAACAGGCACCAACGCCAGAATCTCAACAAGATCCTCGAGTCGCTGCCCAAGCCCACACGGGACGAGCTGTATGATCGCGCCCGCGCCCAGCGCTCTGAAGCCCAAAAACGACGCCGATTAAAGCAGCGAGAGACAATCGAAGGCGACCGGATAAGCCGATCAAAGTCCAAGCCCGATCCGCTGATCGATTGGGTGCTCAGGCTTGTTGAAAAAGAACACACCGGGGCGCACGCGCCCGA
Organism: Phycisphaerales bacterium; assembly: GCA_029260265.1. Taxonomy (GTDB): domain Bacteria; phylum Planctomycetota; class Phycisphaerae; order Phycisphaerales; family UBA1924; genus UBA1924. Next base: position 480,834 of record JAJDDO010000019.1, on the reverse strand, counting down.
GCAAGTCATCGAGCACACCGAAGCAGAGCGATCCACCGGGACCGTCGTCGGGCTCACACGCCGACGCGCGACCGTGCTCGATGACGAGAGCAACGGGCAGATCGAATGCCGGCTCAGCGCCGAGCTCGCCGGGCGTCAGCAATCAGGGATCGCGGTCGGCGATCGCGTGGACACGGCGCAAATTGATCTGCCCGCTGAGGAGATCAACCACGAGGTGATCCATGTTCATCCGCGAAAAACCAAGCTTTCTCGCCCGGATGCGCATGATCCGAACGCCGAGCGCGTCGTTGCCGCCAACATCGACACCGTGGTCGTTGTGGTTTCTGTTGTTTCTCCGCCGCTGCACCCACGCCTGATCGACCGGTACCTCGTTGCGCTGCACGCCGGGGGGATCGATCCGATCATCGCGGTCAATAAAGCCGACCTGCTCGATCCAGATGCCCTGAGCGAAGAGCTCAAACGACTCGATCCGTACCGTGCAGCCGGGATCGACATCGCGGTCTGCGCCGCGGACCCCGGCAACGACACCGGCCCGAACATCACCGAGCTGCGAGAACTGCTCCGCGGGAAAACATGCGCCTTTGTTGGGCACTCGGGCGTCGGCAAATCATCGCTCGCCAACGCTCTGGATCCACAGCTCGGGATCGACACGGGTCGGCTCCGCGGGCAGGACCAACGCGGACGCCACACCACGACTTCCTCGACGATGCACTTCATTGACCCGGATATCCGCGTAATCGACACGCCGGGCATCCGGTTCTTTGGTCTCGCCGATATCACCGCCGAAGACCTGCGTTGGTTCTTCCCCGAGTTCAGCGAGTACATTCATCGCTGCAAGTTTTCCAACTGCTCGCACGAGCACGAGCCCGGGTGCGCCGTCAAGGCCGCCGCTGATGCCGGACAACTCCGCCCCGAACGCTACGACACCTATCTCCGGCTTCTCGACGAGCTCCGCACCGGCGGCAAGGCCAAAGATGTCTCCGAACGCATCCGCCCACTAGACAACTTTGAGAGCTGATGAAATCAAAATGAGACGACGGGCACCGCGACCGAAGCCGCGATGCCCGCCTGTCCGTGTGGTTTATATGAGTCGGTGCTTATCCGCCAAACTCATTATTGAACTCGCTGAGGAATGCAAAAACATCCTGCAAGTTGAGCCGCCAGTCCCCGTTGTAATCCACCGAGAGGTCTCCGCCGATGAACCGTGAGACCAGCGATTCGATATCCATAAAATCGACGACCCCAGACCCATCGAGGTCCGCACGCAATCGTGGTGCAGCGATCGTGAGAATCTGATCGGCATCCACATCCGTCATCGTCGTGAATGAGCCGTCCGCCCATGCCACCCGGAGTACATCGATCGTTGTGTTTGCACCGATCCCGGCATGCACCTCGACCGGCGAGGACGAGCAATGGCTCGATCCCGAGTGCATCGGCATGACCCAATCTTCTCCGCCAGCACGCACCGTTACGACTGCCCCGATCCCTTGCGGCGCAAGCCGATCATCATCACGCGTGTCGAGCAGCACACGCACCCAGTGCGTTGGCTCCTTGGGCGACGATCCCTCAGAAATGATCTCGTTGCGATAGAAGGAGAGGTCTTGCCCGGATGCGTAAATCGCGATGTCAAGATCGCCGTCATTGTCCGCATCAAACTTGACAAGCCCGCGGCCCAGCAAAGTATGAACAAGCCCGCTCTGCTCGGCGACCTGCTCGAATGATGATCCATCGCCGTTGTTCTCAAAGAGCACCGCCGGGGAAGAAACCACACCCGTGCCCATCCCGTTTGTCTCGACAATATCGGTATCCCCATCATGATCAAGGTCTGCCATCACGCATCCCCATCCCCAATACCCCGCGTAACAATCAGAACTCAGTGAGGTGTCCTCGAATGAACCATCGGGCTGCTGGACGAGCAACTGGTTGCCAATCTGGGTCCCGTTCCAATGGATATTGGTCGCGTAGAAGTCCACCAGCCCGTCGCGGTTCACATCACCAAAGTCAAGCCCCATCCCATTGAGACCGCTGATCCTCGGCGCGAGGTCCGTGCGATCTGTAAAGGTCCCGTCTTGGTTGTTTAGAAAGAGCAAGCTGGAGCCGTGATCAGAAATCGCAATCAGCTCTGGGTACCGATCGTTGTTGACATCCATGAAGCCGGGAACAAACACGCTCCAGTCTTGCGAGACCACGCCGGATTCAACGGTGATGTCTGTAAACCGCCACACCCCCCCCTCATCCGGCCCATCATTGCGAAAGAGCTTGCTGAGTTGCCGCCGGGCGTAGTACGCCCCGACAAAGAGGTCAAGATCGCCATCAAGATCAATATCGCCCCAGGCGGTACCCGTCCCATCAACGATCTCATCGTCGAGCATGTTGACCCCGCCCTCGAGAGCAACATTGGTAAATGACCAGTTGCCCTTCGCGTCGGGTCCGTTGTTCATAAGCAGCTTCAACTCGCCGGTCCGGCTCGGTCCGCCCAATACAGATCCGTAGCTCGTCACAAAGAGGTCAAGGTATCCGTCGTTGTTAAAATCGACGCTGCTCGAGCCATACGCGTACTGGACATCGTTCATCCCCCAGTCGCGAGCCTGATCGGTAAAGGTACCGTCGCCGTTGTTGATAAACAGGCAGTCCGGTGTGCCGCCATTGCCCAAGGCGTACAGATCGTTGAATCCATCATTATTAAAATCCGCAACACTCCCACCCCCAAGGAACGCCGAGTACCGCGGCGAGGGGCCGTGCCGCTGGGTAAAGACCAAGCCGGACGATTCGGTCGCATCAACAAAGCGCATGGCACCGTCGTTGCCGCCCCCGCCGAGAGCCATGCCCCCAGAAGCGCAAACAATCGCCGAGATCACACCAGAGCGCACAGAGAACCATTCGGCGTTCACACGCCGACCACCAACAACCAAGCTGTTCATCGCAAAGACCCCACACGGACCAAGCCAACGCGCAACACGACCCGCAACGCCGACCACGAGCCTCGTACACAGATCAAAAATCTGCACAGGCCCACAAACACGGGCCAGCTTCGAGGGCACTATCATTTCCACGCAACAACATGCAGCGATAAAGAAAACGCTGCAACACGAGACCGATTGTTATCGGCGAACTGAGAGACCCTCAAAGTTCGAGAACCGAACGCTCTAGGTATACCAGATCCGTTTTCTGCCCGCAAGCATTTTTATTGAAATTTGAAGGAACCTCATGCCAACCGACACGCCCCCCGCGATGAAAGGGCTCGATCGCGCATCGTTTACACGGGCATTTGACGCCCTCACCCAGTGGGCAACACGCTACATCGATTCCCTCGATGCGAGGGATGTCCGCACAGACACGCAGCCGGGCGATTGCCTCAACGAGCTCCCGCCCCACCCGCCCATCGCAGGCATTGACCTTGAAAACTGGGGCACCCTGATCGAGCAGATCGACGAAACCGTTGTTCCCAATCTCGTGCATTGGCAATCGCCCGGGTTCTTTGCCTACTTCCCTTGCGGCTCATCAATGCCGGGCATCGCCGCAGAGTTCATCAGCGCCGTGCTCAATGTCAACGGCATGCTCTGGTCAACCTCCCCGGCTGCAACCGAGCTCGAAATGCGGATGCTCGATTGGTGCGCCGAGATGTTCAACCTCCCCGCAGCCTTCCGCTTCGACGCAGCAGATTCAGCCGGAGGCGGATGCATCCAATCAACCGCGAGCGAGGGCGTTATCGCCTCGCTTGTCAGCGCGAGAAGAATCCAAACCAAGCGCGGGCATGACCGCTCCAAGGCCACCGTCTACACCTCCAACCAAGCACACTCGTCGATTGTCAAAGCCGCGATGATCACCGGGCTCGCCGACACCCCCGACGACCACTCCCGCGTTCGGCTCATCGACACCGACGCCGACCTCTGCATGGATACTCAACAACTCCGCAAAGCAATCCAGCAAGACCTTGATGACGGGCTCTGCCCCGCCCTGGTCGTCGCCACGGTGGGCACCACCTCGACCGGAGCGTTCGACCCCATCGAGCAGATAGGAGCCATGCTCGAGAGCTTCGGGGATCGTCGCCCTTTCTTTCATGTCGACGCCGCGTGGGCGGGGGCGGCTTGTGTCTGCCCAGAACACCAGCACCTTCTCGCCGGCGTCCGCCATGCCGACTCGTTGTGCATCAACCCACACAAATGGTTGTTGACCAACTTCGATTGCGACCTGTACTGGGTCCGCGATCGCGCCGCGCTGGTCGATTCGATGTCGATCACGCCCGAGTACCTCCGCAACAGCGCAACAGAGTCCGGCGAAGTCATCGACTATCGGGACTGGCACGCCCCGCTCGGGCGACGGATGCGGGCGCTCAAGCTCTGGCTCGTCATCCAGCACTTCGGGATCGACGGGCTCCAAGCCCACATCCGCCACCAGATCAACCTCGCCGAGCGCTTCGAGGGCTGGATTCACGCGCATCCGACGCTTCAACTCTCCGTCGATCGCTCGCTCGCGCTGGTGTGTTTTCACTCCGCCGCCGGCAACGCGCACACCCGAAAACTCATCGATGAGATCAATGCGAACGGCTCGGTCCTGATCTCCCACGCCCTGGTCCCACTCGGGGATCAACGCGAAATGACCCTCCTCGCCCGTGTAGCCGTGGGCGCCGGATCGACTCAAGCACATCACATCGATCGGCTGATCGAGGTGATCACAACATCCCTCGCCCAGATCGATTCACCAACATAGAGTACGCCCATGCACACCCCACCAAGAACCATCGCCGGCACCGTCTGTGCCTGCTGCCTCATCTTCGCCCTCACCCCTCTTGGGTGCACATCGGCACCTGATCGCAGCCCCGCAGGCTCGCCGACGCTCACGATCCAGGCCGCCGACTACTCGCTCGCCCTGGACGCGGCCAAGCAGGTGCTGATCGATCATCGGTTCGTGATCGATCGTGTGGATGCTCGTCGCGGCCTGATCACCACCCTGCCAAAGCAAACCGCCGGGCTTGCAACACCCTGGGATGCCGAACAATCCTCAACCCAACAAGAACTCAGCGATCTCGTCAACCAACAAGACCGTGTCATCCGCATCACCTTGACCAAGCCAGCCGCGTCAAAGACGAACCAGAGCGCTGATGCTGAAACAACAATTCATGTGCAGGCGTCAATTATCCGCACGAGAAGACCGGGTTGGAGATTAGAGTCCGAAAGCGTCCGGCTCTCCACCCACGCCGCAACACTCGACACCAACGGCCAAAGAGCACCCGCGGTCCTCCGCGAGCCGATCAGCGAAGACACGCAACTCTCATCAAAGATTGCAGATGCGATTCAGGCCAAGCTCGATGGGTATCAAGCCGCCCGAGCCCAATCAGATTGAATAGGACGCTTCAGCGATCCATCCGCGCAGAAGATGACTGCTGGGGCATTGCTGCCCCGAGTTTCATCTCGGCGAGCGGGCTGCTCGGATTGACAATCACGGGCGATGCCCATTGCACCCGCCTCTGATTACGAGCAGATCCAAGCGCCGCCGCAACCAACTCGCCGCGGCTTGAAGCATGGAGTTTCTTGTGCAAGCTCTTCACATGATCATGGACCGTGTGATGACTCCGCCCGAGCTGCTCGGCGATCTGGCGGACCGAATGCCCCTTGATCAACTCATCAAGCACATCTTGCTCGCGAGATGTCAGCCAACGCATCTCCGTCGCCGACCCACCCGACATCACCGAAAGCATCGCCGTTGCCCTCATCGACAGAGCGCCTGCGATCGCAGCGAATCCGTCCACCGTCACGGGCGATCCGATCTGCGTGCCGAGCATGACCACCAAGGACACTTGCTCAAAGCCTGAATCAATCGGGATCACCCCCACAAAGACATCGCCGACCCCGATGCCGCTCCAAACCCGCCCCAGCCCGGTATCACGCCATCCCGGGCTGAGCGAGCTCATCCGTGCGACTACCCCATCAGCCAGCATTTTTTCGCTCAGCGAGATCCCAAACCCTCGCACACGCTCAGCACGCCCCTGCATTCGCGTGCACTCCAGCTCCACATCCCCAAAGCCAACACTGCAGATCGATGCGCCCGCGGTTTCCACCCTGAAGGAACTCGCCAGTGATTGCCCGGTGATCCCCCGGACCAGCATCACGCACGCCCTTGAACCCTTATCCAGCTCCACCACCGCCGATGCCGCCCGTGTCGCCCAATCCTGCAAGGGCACCGTCGGCACATTGCAGAGCTCGTAGATGGATTTCATCATTAAAAACGAACCCATTGATTCCGGACATTTCTGTATTGGATTGTTGCCCATGCCCCTCAACCTTATAACTACAGGATGTATGATAATACACGAATACTAGACATGCATGTGGGCGTATCGGATTTTTTCACGCATTCAGGCCATGAAGCAGGCTCAAATCAGCAAATATAGGGACTAATCCCTGCAATAGACTAATGCGTGTTTGTAATATATTTCCATTCTGCAGAAAAACAAACCTCTCAGGTCTGGATTCAATATTACCATTCACCCAAATCTATAAAGACACCCGCGCGCCAAACACCTCATTTAGAGCAGGGCAATTTGCCCCCCACTAATCGGACGGGTGCCCTTTCTGACCGCACGAGAGCGTGTGCCGCAGGTCACAGCCCGCAGGTGAACCAGAAACACCCATCCCTCGTTGCGTGCGCACCAAGGCCCAAGCACCACATCACTGTGTTTCTGGCTCTCTAGGCTGATCTGGGGTGGAAAAGTAGGCAGAAATTACCGGTTTTCTGGTTTTCCAACCGATCTGGCGCACACTTCCTCGTCTGCAGTCACGATGGGAGACCGCAGGCCCTGGCACCACCAATCCCATGACATCAGGAAGAGAGGACAAACGCTGTCAGTGTGTGCACACCGCACCCTGATCGCGATTGATGACTGCGCCAATGCCCTATCCGCTTGGACAATCTGGATTCACCTTTGAGCCAAGCACCTGGCAACCCGAGGTGCTCGCCAAGATGGATACCCATCATATTGTGGGCATCGCCGATGACCCACGCGAACGCACCCGGTTCGCATCCACGCTCCATAGGTTCCTCTCTACTCAACCAAACACCGAGGTTTGTATCCTCCATGGGCGGTCAATATTCGATATCGAAGGGCTCTGCGCCCAACTCGAATGCCTCATCCCCTCAGATACCCCGCTCACCCGCACGATCGACGGCCCGGGTGGCGTCGCGAGTTTCCTGCGAAAACACCCGATCATCTCCGGACACCCGCCTATCCGCCGGCGGTACTTTATCTATCACGATGCCGACATCTTGGCTCGCGCAAACCCGGACCTCTTCGGGCAGATCGCTGAAGTCTTCGCCGGGGTCGCCGGCGAGCTCGAGTTCGCCATGGGCGAATCAACCCTGCTCCAACGATGCCTCTACCTCGGGGGCAATGCCCTCGAAAATGAAGCCCGCTCCCCTGAGTCTCGCCTGCATACATGGTCAAGCGATGGGCCCGGCATCCCGTTCTGGTCGCTGGTGACCGGGCTCGATCAACCACCGACGACCCTTTGCTCGATCGAAACCCTGATCGCCAGCAGCGGGCAACGCATCGCCTGAGCAACACCCCTAATCAACACTGATCTGAACCTGATTTTGGATTCTGGTTGACTTGTTCGGTGCGCCGACCTTGGGTTTACGATGCGAATCATTGCTGGCAAATACCGAAGACGCGTCCTTTCCTCTCCACCTACGGGCACGATCACCCGCCCGTTCCCGGACATGGTCAAAGAGGCCGCGTTCAACCTGCTGAGAGGACACTTTGAGGGCGAAGCGGTCCTCGATGTTTTCAGCGGCACGGGAACGATGGGGCTTGAAGCCGCCTCGCGGGGCGCGTCGCAGGTGGTGATGATCGAGCGCGACCGCAAGGTTGTCCGCGCGATCGAGGCCAATATAGAGATGCTCGGCGCTGAAGAAGAATGCGAGATCGTCTGCGCCGATGCCCTTGGCCCCGCCGCCCTCTCGCGTTGCCCAAAGCCGGTGCACATCATCTTCTTTGACCCCCCTTATCCGATGGTCCGTGATCCCAAGCAGTGGCCACGCGTCAAGCTCCAGTTCGAACGGCTCGTCAAGCAACTCGACGACACCGGATACGCCGTGCTCCGCACGCCCGCCCCGTTCTACCACATCACCGAGACCGAAGAGAGCCAATCCGATCAGCCCCAACCAGAACCATCGACCGAGATGATTGATGGCGAAGAGATGATCGAGATCGACCTCACCGATGACGCCGCCGGCGATGCCCTCGACGCGTTCGAAGCCGCCCTGATGGCCGACGCGCAGCAAGAATCCTCCGAAGATCCTGAATCGAACCCCGCCGCACCAAGCGTTGATGTCGATCTTCATATGGACGGCGCGCTGGGCCCAGAAACCCACACCTACGGCACAACCGCCATCCACCTCTACATGCGCGACCCTGATTCTGGTGCATAAACTCTCAGCGTGACCACCGCACAAACCAGCGATCATCCCGCCCCCAAGCCATTCCCGTTGACCGATCGTCAGCGTGAAGCGGTCGGGCACGACACCGGGCCGCTCATCATCCTCGCTGGACCCGGCACCGGGAAAACCCGAGTCATCACCGAGCGCGTCGCGGCGATGGTCACCGATCGTGGGCACAACCCCGAGCAGATCCTCGCGGTTACCTTCACCAACAAAGCCGCCGGCGAACTTGCAAATCGACTCGCCGGCTCGCTCGGGCAATCAACCGCCCATCGCATCAAGACCTCGACCTTCCACAGCTTTGGCAGCTCGATCATCCATCGGTTCTCTGATGCCCTCTCGCTGCCCGCCAATCCGATCTTGATTGATTCATCCCAACGCCGCAAGCTGACCCGCGAGCTCATCAGCGCCCACGGGCTGTACCAAGCGACGAGGGGCGCGGGGATCGACAGCGCCATCGAGCACGCGCTGGGCACCATCGCCAACCTCCGCAACGCGGGAATCGAAGCCCAACGAGCCTCAAGGTGGTGCCAGACCGAGCTCAGCAACCTCGCCGACCTTGACGACCAAGAGACAACAGCAAGGCGAGCGATCCTCTCACGGTTCGGCGAGGCGGCCAAGCTCTTTGAGCTTATCGATCACGCCTGCATCGAACGCGGATGGATGGTGTACGACGACCTGATCGCGTGGCCGACCCGGCTCATGCGGACCAACGCCAACATCGCTGCGATCATCCGTCAAGAGAACAGGCATCTCGTCGTCGACGAGTTCCAGGATGTCAACGCGGCACAGATCGCGATGCTCGAAGCGCTCTGCCCACCAACGACCAACCCCGACCTTTGTGTCGTCGGCGACGATGATCAGAGCATCTACGCGTTTCGCGGCGCCGACGACCGAGCCTTCGCCCGGTTTGATTCGATCTGGCCCGGCACACGCACGATCATGCTCGATGACAACTTTCGATCCGAGCCGACGATCGTGCGGGCGTCGAACACGATCATCACCAACGCCCCGGACGGCTCACGGTTCGCGCCAGACAAGGCCGCCAACGCTTTCAAGCCAGATTCACCGACCGCTTCGGTCGAGCTCGTTCGGCTCGAACACGACGATCAGGCGGGCGAGGCGATCGCGACCATGCTTTTGCAGATGCGATCGCAAGACCCCGGCTTCAAGCCGCAGAACTGTGCGGTCATCGCACGAACATCCGCCCAGCTCGCCAAGGTTGCGCGCGTGCTCGATCTTGCCGGCATCGGTTACTCACTGATCCAACGCCGACCAATCATCGAAGACCCCGGCGTGCAAGACATCCTCGCCTGGTCGCGATTGATCGTCAACCCAACGAGCACAAGCGAGCTCCGCCGGGTGCTCTCTCGCCCGCCCATGCGTGGCGACCCGCACGAGATCGGCGCGTTGCTCGCCGGCTGGAAGACCGCCGCCTCGCGTGCCCACGCAGACCCGAGCGAGCACACCGACCCGGGCGCGATCCTCCCTTGGATGATCCAACGGACAACCGGCGAGACTCTTCAGGTTGTGGATCGGGCGATGGGACTCTGCGACCAGCTCGCGGTGATCAACGCCGAATCCCCCGCCGCCGACACGCTCATGGAGATCATCAAACGCACCGGCGTGATCCACAGCGAGCTGCCCAACGCCCGCGATCGCGCGGATCGCGTGCAGGCAGTCGTCGGGCTGCTCTCCTTCGCCCGCACCCGAGCGTCGAGGCTCGATCAGCCCGGGGATCTGGGCGCGTTTCATCGGTACATCGATGACCTCGACCAGAACGACAAATCACTGGCCGAGCTTCCCGAGGATCGTGTCGACAACAGCGGCAAAGACGGATCAGATGAAACAACCGGCGAGATCCAGCTCCTGACCGCCCACGCCTCAAAGGGACTCGAGTTTGACACCGTATTCATCCCCAATGTTGTCTCGCCGCACGGCTACCCGCACATGAGCGGCTCAACCGATGAGGGATTGCCCGAGGGGATGGTTGATCGCGTGGGTGATGATCGCGACGCCAAGCAACGCCGGGCGGACGAAGAACGGCGCGTGTTCTATGTCGCCCTGACCCGCGCCGAGCGCCGGGCAATTATGCTCGCCAAGGTCCCCAAGAACACCCGGGCGGTGAACTTCGCGCTCGAGCTCATCGCCAGCCCAGAAACCAAGGTCATCGAGCACGATTCACGATCGATCCTCGATGATCAGGGCACCGACGAGATCGCCAAGCTCGCCAGTGAGTTCAAGATCCGCAAGAGCATCCGCGACGAGTTCGACAATCTCCGCAGGAATGCGAGGATCGCCGCAGCCGCAGCGCTCGACCGCGCCGACACGCTCAACGCCGATCCCGCCGAGCTCGAACAAATCCTTGTAGACAGCGCTCGCACCATCGCATTGGCATCAACCGTGCAAGCCAGCGGACAAGTGCCCCAATGGGCCGCAGAGACCTCCATCTCGGATCTTGGCAATCGGCTCGTTGAGTCACTTGAAGAAGAGACTCCGATTGATTCGCCTATTCATGGCGGGATCGCCGGCCCGCTCAAGCTCAGCTACACCCGCATCCAGACCTACCTCAAGTGCCCACGCTGCTACCTTGTCAAGTATGTCCACGAGCTTCCGGGCGACGAGCACGCGGCTTCCACCACGGGCAGCGCGGTGCATCAAGCGCTCGAACTGTTCTATACCCAATGGCGTGATGCGGACGCAGAGGGAACACAGACCCCCGGGATTGACCGGCTCGAATCACTGACGCGGAATGCGTTCATCCAGCTCTGGCCGAGCCACATGGAACTCGACACCGCACGGCTCGAGCAAGCGATCGCCCAGGCGCACACCATCTGGGATACACTCCACGACGAGAATGCACAGATCCTTGAACTCGAACGCGAGCTCAAACTTCCTTACGAACACGACAGCATCACCCACACCCTGACCGCCAAGATCGACCGCATCGACCAGCTCGCCTCGGGCGCGTACCGCGTGATCGACTACAAAACCGGGTATCCCAAAAAAGACCTGCTCGAACCCAAGGCCACCGATTTGCAGATGGGGATCTATGCGATGGCGCTGAGGTCGATGTTCGGCGACGATATTTCCGGGTCTCAGTTCGAGTACTGGCTGCTGCAAGACGGATCGACCGGGGTGCTCGGGGCCGACGATATCAATGAGCAGAGGATCGAAAAAACCATCAATAAGGTCATCGAGGGCATCCGCGATGGGCAATGGCACCAGGGCACAAAGTGCACGGGTGAATGCAGTATCCTCGATATCCGCCCGATGAATGATTGATTTTGGCACGCACCACGGTTGCCTGCATCATCTCTGCCCGATGCGGGTAGAGAGAATACAGATACCCCATGACCCGATCATCCGCCCATCTTGAACGACCGATATTCCTGCGTATGCTGGTCGCGGCGATCCTGCTTCTGATCACCACGCAAGCACCGGGCACCGAACCGATCCGTGATACCCTCGACAACGGCGTGCGGATCGCCCTCTTTGTAGAGCCCGCAGCCGACGACGACATCCCGGTCCAGCTCTGGCTAAAGATCAACTCTGGATCACTCGCGGAGAGCGATGCCCAACGCGGTTCAAGCATCCTGCTCCAGCACGCCAACGCGCTCGCTACCGCGTCGTTTGATCAGGAGGAGATCGAAAGACTCTTCGCGATCAGCGGATACAACTCATTGAACGGGCAGGGCGCATTCACCCACTTTAATCAGACCACCTACATGCTGGGCGCAACCGATGCAGAATCCACCCGCGACATCCTCAGCTACTACAAGGACCTGCTCAACGGGCATCAGATCAACGGCTCCAGCTTTGATTCCGCGATGCACACCCTGCGAGCCGAGCGTGCCGCCGGCCCGCGGAACAACCGAGAGCTCTGGATCCCTGATCTGTTCCATGGGCTCTTGCCCGGCGATCGCCTCCCCCTTCCAACGATCGAGCATCTTGATCTGCTCACACTTGACGCGGCCAACGCATACGCCGCCGAGCACTACCGCGCTGCGAACGCAACCGTGATCGCGGTGGGCGACTTCAATCCTCAGCATATGCGAGCACAGATCGCAGCAGCATTCGAGCAGCTCCCCATCAATGCCGATGATGAGGCTCCGCCCCACCCGCACCCGCTCGAGTGCATCGACCGGGTCACCGTCGCCGAGAATATCGACTCCGAGCGGACCGAGATCGGGCTGCTCTCATTCACCCCGATCTCATTTGCGGTCATGGATGCTGAGCGTGGCGTCCGACGGGTGGTCCGCGATCGCGTCGCCAGCGAGCTCGTCCGCCATCGCATCAACACCCAGCTCCGCCGATCAATCTTGGGTGTCGAAGAAACCGACGGCTCGATCGTCAACATGTACAACACGCTTCGCGCCGCCCAGATCGTTGGCGCGATCACCACCGAGCAATGGGACCAGACGGTCACTCAACTCGTCGCCCAAACCAATCGGCTGGTGTATGACCCGATCAGCGACGAAGAGTTTACGCGCGCACGCCGAACTTGCCTTCTGCAATGGCAGAGCGAGGGAACCGAATGGCCCGCGCTGAGTACACACCGCAAGGCGGCGGCAATCAACTGGATCGATTCCGTCGGGCTAAAAATCAACCCGCGGAGTTGGAACCAGCAAACCGCGCATGTGCTCGCCACAATCACCAACTCCGAGATCCACGAGACGATCCGCGCTCGGTTCGATCTTGATCACGCCAACCTGCTCATTCTTGCCCCAAAGGACGCCATGCCCGCCGTGCAAGAGGTCCGTGCGGTCTTCGAGGCAGCTAAGCAGACCCGGCTCGCGCCGCTTGACGATGACTGGCTCAATCATGGGGCGATGCCGATTATCTCTTCCATCCCGTATGGCGGAGAGATCCGCGGGATCGCCCAGCACACCGAGTCGGGCGTTTGGACCGCAACGCTGAACAACAACATCATCGTCCACCAACGCACCATGAACGACCCGCTTGCAATCAGCGAGCTGCGGATCACCCTGCATCACCCAACGGGCGACGCGACCCTCACCGATGCCGCGATAAGCAGCTGGCGTGCCGCGTCAACTTCCGAGCTCTCCGCATCCGACATCCGTGTGATCCTTGATGAATACAACATGAGTATCGATGTGGTCCAATCAACGATCAGCTCCCAGCTCATTATCCGTGCGCCTGACAAAGCCTTTGATCGAGCGATCGAGCTTGGGTATGTGCTGCTGTCTCACCCAGAGATCGACCAGCAAGGCTTCGAACACTGGCAAGCCGATAAAGCTAAGCAACCCAAACAAGAGCCCTTCGCGCTGGTCAACGAAGCGATCTCGGGATATTGCGATGAGGTGTTCGCCCAGCCCGAGCCCGAGCCGTGCTCGGTTGCCGGCTCGATCACCTCCAAACAAGCGGGCATCGCGCTGCATCAACTCATCCGATCTTCACCGATCGAGATCGCGATTGTCGGCGGGGGCGAGAGCGAATCCACCCTTCAACGCGCCGCGACCTTTTTCGGCTCGCTGCCCGATCGTGCGGAACCATCGATCCCAATATGCGCGACCACCGTCGATCTTGATGCATCACCCGAACGCACGGTGACCCTGGCAACCACAAACGAATCAACCCAAGGCGTGGTCGTTGGTCTCGTTGCCTGCCATCGCGACGACCTGGAGACGGTGCGATCACTGATCGTCACGGGGATGGTGATCAATGCCCGGCTCGATCGCTTGATCCCAGATCACGCTCCCGCCGACCTTGCGACCCGATTGTTCTTCCTCGACCAGTTCCCAAGCCGGGCAACCCTGCTGACATCAGTCCATACCCAGGACCCCGCAATGCTTGGCGATCAGATCGAACGCATCTACACCGATCTTGCCAAATCACCAATCCACGAGGACGAACTCAAACCTCACATCGAACTCATCAGCGATACCCTCTCGCAACAGCTCACAAGCTCCGCCTTTTGGGCATCGCGCCTCGCGGTGCTCTCGCTGAGCGGGCAATCTGTCGAAGATGTCTGGGGGATCCAGCAGGCGTACCTCAACCAGACCCCGGAATCGATCCAGGAGCATTTCGCCCGATCCATGGCCACCGGGCGTCACCTCCGTATCCAAATCCAACACGAGAAATGAATCCGCCGAGGGTTGATCAATCATCAAACATATCCTAATGTAGCACTGACTACATAGGAGACACCCCATTGTCCTCAATACCCATCGCAGCCAGGCAGACTCGCTGCATCTTCTTGGCGTGCACTTGCATCGCCCTCAATGTCCTCGCTGGCTGCCAGCAGAGCGCATCTTCATCCGATGCCCAGAGCACCGATACAACATCCGGATACCGCATCGTGACCACCACCGGCATGATCACCGATCTCACCAGACAGATCGCCGCCGAGCACGCGAATGTCACCGGGCTGATCGGCACCGGGATCGACCCGCATCTCTACGCGCCAACCCGGACGGATATCCGCTCGATCATGACGGCTGATGTGCTGCTGTACTCTGGGCTGCTGCTCGAAGGCAAGATGACCGATGCGTTCGAGCGTGTTGCCGAGTCTGGCACACCGACACGCGCGGTGACCGAACACATTGATGAATCGTTCTTGCTCACCCCGCCCGAGTTCCTCGGGCATCCCGACCCGCATGTGTGGATGGACCCCGCCGCCTGGACCAAGGCGGCAGAAGTGATCGCCGACACACTGATCGAGCACGATCCGTCCGCAGCCGATTCGTACACACAGAATACCGAAGGCTTGATCGACAACATAAACCTGCTTGACCAATACGCCGAGCGGGTACTCTCAACCGTGCCTGAATCCCAGCGTGTGCTCGTCACCGCGCACGACGCGTTCAACTACTTCGGCCGCCGATACGGATACGAGGTCGTCGGTATCCAGGGCATCAGCACCGAATCCGAGGCCGGCGTCCGCGACATCGAACGGATCGTCGATCTGCTTGTCGAACGCCAGATCAAAGCGGTCTTTGTCGAGACCACCGTGTCCGAACGAAACATCCGCGCGCTCATCGCCGGAGCCAAGGCCCGCGGGCACACCGTCGTCATCGGGGGCAACCTCTTCTCCGACGCGATGGGCGAGGCGGGCACCTATGAAGGAACCTACATCGGGATGATCGATCACAATGTGACCACCATCGCCCGAGCGCTGGGCGGGATCGCTCCTGAAAAGGGCATGAGCGGCAAGCTGGGCGGGCACAAAGAGGGCTCGCCGTGAGCGACAAGATCCAGTCATCACTCGCCAAACGCCCTGAGCATTCGTCGGACTCGCCCCTGTCAATCCATGCGATGACCGTCGCCTATGACCGCAAGCCCGTGCTCTGGGACATCGACTACGACGCGCCAAACAACGCGCTTGTCGCGATCGTTGGTCCAAACGGCGCGGGCAAGAGCACCATGATCAAGGCGTGCCTGGGCCTGGTGCCAACCGCGAGCGGGCAGGTCGAGTTCTGGGGAAAGCCATACAAATCCGCACGAGCAAAGATCGGGTATGTGCCCCAACGCGAGAGCGTCGATTGGGACTTCCCTGTCTCGGCCCTCGATGTCGTCTGCATGGGGCGATACCGTAAAATCGGATGGTGCCGACCGGTCTCGCGGGCACACAAATCGGCCGCAATGGAATGCCTGCAGCGTGTTGGGATGGGCGAGTTTGCCAAACGCCAGATCTCTCAGCTCTCCGGCGGGCAACAACAACGCGTGTTCCTCGCCCGTGCATTGGCGCAAGAATCCGATCTTTACTTCATGGACGAACCGTTCGCCGGCGTTGACGCCACCACTGAACGGGCGATTATCGAGGTCCTCCGTGATCTCCGCTCGCAGGGCAAAACGGTGATCGTCGTCCACCATGATCTGCAGACCGTGCCCGACTACTTTGACCACGCGCTGCTGCTCAACATGCGTGTCGTTGCCGCCGGCCCGGTTGACGAGGTGTTCACCACCGAGAACCTGCACAAAACCTACGGAGGGCGTCTCACGCTGCTCGCCGAGGCCGCCGAGGCAATCGCCCGACGCGACCGAGGGCATTAGGCATGGGCGCACCAACTTCCCTTACCGATGTGCACGACGCGATGCCCTCGTTTGATGAGATCATCCGCACGCTGACGCTTCAGGGCGGGTTCAACACCACCTCGGTTATCTTGGGGACCACCCTGCTCGGGCTTGCCGCCGGGGTGGTTGGCGCGTTCGCGCTGCTCCGCAAGCGTTCGCTGACCGCTGATGCGCTCAGCCACGCCACGCTCCCGGGCATCTGCATTGCGTTTATGATCGCACAGTCGATCGGGATGGCCTCACGATCAATGCCGGTGCTGATGAGCGGCGCTGCGATCTCCGGCGTGATCGGCGTGGCATGTATCCACCTACTGATCACCAAAACCAGGCTCCGCGAAGACGCCGCGATCGGGATCGTGCTCTCGGTCTTCTTCGGCGCCGGCGTGGTCCTCCTCTCGGTGATCCAGACCAACCCAAGCGGCAGCGCCGCGGGGCTCAACCATTTCATCTACGGGCAGACCGCCGCGATGACACGCGCGGATTCAATCACGATGGGCGTGATCGCGATCGTCGCGACACTGCTCGCGCTGCTGATGCTCAAAGAACTCACGCTCGTGTGCTTCAATGATGGGTTCGCGCAGGTGACCGGCATCCCCGTCTGGGTAATTGATTCGATCATCCTTGCGTTGATCGTGCTCGTCACGGTCTCTGGGCTGCAAGCCGTCGGGCTCATCCTCGTCGTCGCGATGCTTATCATCCCCGCTGCGGCTGCAAGATTTTGGACGCAACGGCTCTGGAAACTCGTCGTGCTCAGCATGCTGATCGGTGCTGCGAGCGGATACATCGGCGCGTCAATCAGCGCACTCTTGCCCCGCAAGCCCGCCGGCTCGGTGATCGTGCTGAGCTCGGGCGGGCTATTCCTGCTCAGCATGTTCCTCGCGCCGTCGCGCGGGGTGCTTGCAACCACCATCAGACAAGCGGGCATCCGAATCAAAATCGCCAACGATCACCTGCTCGAATCGCTCCACGAGCATGCCCAAGACGCGACGCCGCCCACGATTAAAGCCCTCGCCCATGCACAAGGAATCCACCCGCTTCGGCTTCGGATTCTTGCCCTGATGCTCTCGATGCGGGGTCTTGTGCGGATCAAAGACACCCGCGCATCAGCCACCAAATCTGGACTCGCCCGCGGGGCAAGGGTCGCACGCAACCACGCGCTCTGGGAGCAGTACCTGATCACCTACGCCGACATCGCCCCATCGCATGTTGATTGGTCGGTCGATCAGGTCGAGCATGTGCTCTCCGATGATCTTATCGCCGAGCTCGAACGCGCCCTTGCGGGGGATGCCCGATGAGTACAGACATGTACCTCTTTCTCTCCGGCGATCTCTTCCCGCTCTTGGCGGGGATACTGGCGGCGTTGTTCTGCGGGCTGCTCGGCAACCATCTTATCTTGCGCCAACAGAGCATGATGGGCGACGCAATCTCGCACGCGGTGCTCCCCGGGCTTGTCGGTGCATTTGTCCTGAGCGGATCACGCAACCCCGCGATCATGTTCTTTGGCGCCGCCGGCTCGGCGATCGTCACCGTGGTGCTCATCCAGCTTGTACGCAAACTCGGGCGCGTCGAACCGGGCGCGGCGATGGGCGTAATTTTCTCGGTTATGTTTGCCCTTGGCGTGCTCTTGCTCGAACAAGCCCAGGCCGACGGCGTCGACCTCGACCCCTCATGCGTGCTCTACGGGCAGCTCGAATCACTCTTCTGGACGCCCCCTCGCGAATGGAATGAGTTCTTTTCATTCTCCACTTTCAATGAGATCCCAAGACAGATCTGGACGCTGCTGGGCACCAACATCGCGGTCATCGGGTTCATGGTGTTGTTCTTCAAAGAACTCCGCGTCAGCGCGTTCGATCCCGGGATCTCATCATCGCAGGGGATCAACGCGGGGGTGATCCGGTTTGTGCTGATGTTGTTTGTTGCCGGCGCATCAGTTGCCTCTTTTGAAGCCGTCGGCTCTATCCTCGTCATCGCGATGCTGATCTGCCCGCCCGCTGCAGCAAGGCTGCTCACCGATCGCATGGGCCCGCAGATCATCGTCAGCGCCGTGCTCGCGGTCGCCAGCGCGGTGTTTGGTTATGTTGTCTCTGCCAACATCCCCGAGGCATGGGTCCGGGGTGGGTCCGTCAACGCCGCCGGCATGATGGCCGTCATGAGCGGCGTCTTTGTCGCGCTGGCCGCAATCTTCTCGCCGACCCACGGCTCGATCTCCAAGGCACGGCGTCGAAGAGCACTCACCAAAAAAATCCACCTAGAAGACCTGCTTAGCGCCCTCTTCCGGTTCCGTGAATCCGGTCAACCCGCTGCCTCGGCCCAACAGCTTGCCCCGCTCGTTGGACACCAAAGGGTTGCCCGAATCGCTCTCGACGATGCGATCGCCGGCGAGTTGGTCGTTGTTGATGCGGGCATGATCTCGCTGACTGTTTCAGGATATGAGCGTGCAGCATCACTGATTCGCAAGCACCGGATGTGGGAGGGGTACCTCGTCGACCAAGCAGGGATGCCCGCCGATCATGTGCATCCTGTCGCCGAGCGCCTCGAGCATCTCTCGAGCCCGGTCCCCAAAGAGGCCGACGCCCCCCACGGCGACCAGCACGGTAAGCCCATACCGCCGGCGAACTGAACCCGCCTATCGTCCACCATGGCAACACACGAGGTCAACTTCGACGGGCTCATCGCCCCGACTCACAACTACGCCGGGCTCAGCCCGGGCAATGTTGCTTCGGCATCCAACGCCGGGCTGATCTCGAGCCCCAAACAAGCCGCCCTCCAAGGGCTCCTCAAAATGAAGACCCTGATGGGTCTCGGGCTCAAGCAGGGCGTCCTCCCGCCCCAGCAACGCCCCGATCTGAATATGCTGCGGGCACTCGGCTTTGCCGGCGACGACGCCAAGCTGCTCCAATCCGCTCACGACGCGGACCCCACCCTGCTCGCGGCGTGCTGGAGCGCATCGAGCATGTGGGCCGCCAACGCCGCGACGGTATCACCGAGCGCAGACACCGCCGACCATCGGGTGCATATGACCCCGGCGAACCTTGTCTCCAACTTCCACCGCTCATGGGAACACGAATCGACAACGCCCGCGTTGCGGATGATCTTCGCTGATGATTCACGCTTCATGATCCACAACGCTCTGCCAAGCCAGCAGAGGTTTGCAGACGAAGGGGCCGCCAACCACATCCGGTTCTGCTCAAAGCACGCAGAGCCCGGGGTCGAGCTCTTTGTATACGGCGTTGATCGTGACGATCCCGCATCGGGCGCACGCACCTTCCCGAGCAGGCAAACCCGCGCCGCGTGCGAAGCCCTCGCACGCAACCACCTGCTCGACCCAGCTCGGGTGGTCTTCGCCCGTCAGCACCCCGATGCGATCGACGCCGGGGTGTTCCACAACGATGTGATCTCGACGGGCAATGAGGATGTGTTCCTCTTCCACGAGCAGGCGTTCGCGACCTCGCGTTCATTGATGACCGATCTTGCCGCTCCGCTGGGCAAGAGCCTCACCCTCATCGAAGCCCACGATTCAGACTTCTCGCTCGAAGACGCGGTGACCAGCTACCTATTCAACTCCCAGCTCGTCACCCTGCCCGACTCCTCGATGGCGCTCATTGCACCGTTCGAATCAAAGAACAATCCACGCGTTCATGCCTTTATCGAAAAGGCAGTCGCCCGCACCGACAACCCGCTCAACCGGGTCGAGTACCTCGATGTCAAAGAATCGATGCGCAACGGCGGCGGTCCCGCGTGCCTGAGGCTGCGGGTGGTCCTCACCGACGACGAACTCCGCAACACCCACCAAGCCGTCATGCTCACGGACTCCCTCTACAACAAGCTCGTCTCGTGGGTCGAAAAAAACTATCCTGATCACATCGCTCCCGACCAGCTCCGCGACCCGGTGCTCGCACGCGGCTGTGTAGATGCCCTCGATGAACTTACCCGGATCCTCGAGCTGCCCAAGCTCTACCCGTTCCAGCGTTGAACGGGCCAGCCGAGACGGCATTTAGCCGGGCGGTATATTCTGCGCCTCAAACATCGCCCGATGAACCCCCAGAACAGGCGAATTCTCGCCCGTACAGACTCCGCGGCTCAATACAACCACCCCGCCTGCACGATAGATGGATACAACGGGTTATCACACCCCCAGATCGGGGCGACGCTTTGCCCGTGTTGAACCCCAAGAGGAGCATCGATCGATGTCCGACGACCACCATATCCCAACCGCCAAGTACGAACTCGAGCCCGAGCCGAGCGAACGCCTCGCGCGTCCATTCCAACGGTTCGCCAAACTCTCCAGCTCGGGCGGTATTGTCCTGCTCATCATGACCGGCATCGCCATGGTCTGGGCGAATATGGACTTCCACTCCTACGACGAGATCTTCAACGAAACCGAGCTCCGCATCACCGTCGCCCACAACCCCCACGATGCCCCGGCGGGCGTTCATGGCGACGATCCCGCACACGCACCAGATTCACATGCGGACGAAGGACATGACGACGAATCCACCCATGACGAGCCCGCCGATTCCACTGAATCCGACGGATCTGGACACGATCAAGCCGCCGAGCATGACACACATGAGACAGATGATGAGCACGGTGCCGCTAAGAAAGACGCCGCCGACGCCGATCACGCAGAAGCCAAGGCTGATCACAACACCTGGCACCCATTGCCCCAGAGCCCACGCTGGTGGCAGGGGCATTCGATCGCTGCATGGATCAATGACCTGCTGATGGCGATCTTCTTCCTCGTCGTCGGGCTCGAAATCAAACGAGAAATCCTCGTCGGCGAGCTCGCCTCGCCCAAACGGGCAGCCCTGCCGATCTTCGGCGCGCTCGGCGGCATGGTTGGCCCGGCGCTGATCTTCTTTGGGCTCAATATGGGCAAGAGCACCATCAGCGGATGGGGTGTGCCCATGGCCACCGATATCGCCTTCGCTGTCGGCATCCTCGCGATGCTCGGGTCTCGCATCCCCAACTCGCTCAAGGTCTTCCTGATGAGCCTGGCGATTGTCGACGACCTTGGCGCTCTGATGGTTATTGCCATCTTCTACACCGAAAACCTGGATATCGCGTACCTCGGGTACGCGGGCACCATCGTCGCGGTGCTGATGGCCCTGAATGTCATGCGATGCCGATGGATCACCCTCTACCTAGTCCTCGGGCTCCCGCTCTGGTACTGCGTCTATATGTCGGGCGTGCATGCGACGATCGCCGGCGTGCTGCTCGCGCTGACCATCCCCGCCCACGCACGCGTCAACGCGGTCAACTTTGTGTTCTCTTCACGCAAGGCGCTCGATGTCTTCCAGGAAGCACACGATGAACCGAACCATGACATCACGCAATCATCGATCCGCCGTGCCGCGGTCACCGCGATTATGCACAACTCGCGCCAGGTCCTGCCGCCCCTGCACCGCATCGAGCATGTTCTGCATCCTTGGGCTGCGTTTGTGATCATCCCGGTCTTTGCGTTGGCCAATGCGGGTATCCCAATCCACGGTGGCGTGACCGAGAATCTCGCCAACCCCGCCTCATTGGGCATCATGCTCGGGCTCTTCATCGGCAAGCCGCTCGGCATCACCATCGCCTGCATGATCGCGTGCAAGATCGGGCTCGCCGCCCTCCCGCGTGGCGTCTCGTGGAGGCACATCGTCGGTGCGGGCACGCTCGGCGGGATCGGTTTCACCATGGCCATCTTCATCGCCAACCTCGCCTTCAAGGGCGCGGACCTTGAGCATGCCAAGCTCGCCATTCTTGTGGCATCGGGCGTCTCGGCGGTTGTCGGTGCCGGGCTGCTGCTAACCTGTAAATCCGGACCAGAACCCGAGCCTGACGAGATGGGCCCCGAGATCGATCCGGACGACTAACCCCAGCCAACAACTGGAACCCACAAAGCCGCCTCGATTCTGAGGCGGCTTTTCATTTCGCCCTCGCGTGCACATGCATCTTGCCCAGTTTCACCTGATCTCAATTCAACCAATTCTATCCGTATTCAGATATGGCCGGGTATTGTTCGGCTATAAATCGCGCAATTTCTTCAAAAAACGCTTTCAAATTCTGCCATATCCGGGTACGCTGAAGCGGGACGCTCGTCCGCAAAATCAGTTACACCCGAAAGATACCCCACTGGAGGAAAAAAAATGATTCGTATGACTATGACTGCCGCAATGGTGGCATGCTGTGGCGCCGCGTTCGCCGGCGGCCCAAATAACGGCCCAGATGTTATCTGTGGCGAACTTCACGACTCCGCGTACTACGGCCAGACCGGTGGTATCCATGCGTTCTCCGTCGGCACCACCTCCTGTAACATGGGTGACACCCCCGCTGACTGGCAGGGCGAAACCGCAAATCACCCCGTCATCTCACAGACCATCTGGCGTTATGACAACTCACTCGGACGACTCACCCAGGTCGGCATCGGGCATGTGAAACACTCGTTCGCAGCACTCCAAGAAAATGCTTGTGGACTCGGCTGTTCAAACAACGGCGGGTGGGACTCGCTCGGTTCGGGTTGCTCCGATCCCTACGGTGCAGGTCTGAACGGTCAGCAGTCAGGGCTCGGCCCACGCTCCGAGATCAACGCATTCACCGGCGATTTCGCTTGGCCATTCTCCAGCGACGGCCAAAGCGGCAACACCATCTATAAACGCATCCAGGTGCCCGTTTCCCAAATTGACACCGACGACGATTACTACGCAGAAGGCGCGTATGTCATCAAGGACGATGTCCCCTTCGGCAACCACTTCAACAATGTCTCCTGGCGTGCAATGAACCACCACGGTTCACAGGTCCTTCAGGTCACCGGCCCAACCATCCGGGAAACACCCGCTATCCAGATCTGGCAGGATCGTGATCCTTCCGTCAACATCACCACCGTCGATGTCCCCGGCGAAGGACGCTTTGTTGTCGCTTCCAAGTCGGTCGATCTGGGTGGAGGCACATGGCGCTACGAGTACGGTGTCTACAACCAGAACTCGCACCGCTCGGCTGCTTCGTTCTCGGTCCCCGCGAGCGGAACTTCCAACCACGGTTTCCAGGATGTTGATTACCACGACTCGATCGATGACAACATCTCCGGCACCGACTGGACCGCCGCAGAAGGCGGATCATCGCTCTCATGGAGCACCTCGGTAGAAGCAGTCAACACGAATGCCAACGCGATCCGTTGGGGCACCATGTACAACTTCTGGTTCGATTCAAACTCTGCGCCAACCACCGGCGATGCAACGATCGGCCTCTTCCGCTCGGGCAGCCCCTCATCGGTGCTCGCATCGGTCATCATGCCAAGCGCTGAAGAAGAGTGCACCGCAGACCTCGCCGAGCCATTCGGCACACTCAACCTGCAGGATGTGTTTGCTTACCTTGCCCTGTTCAACGCAGGGAGCCCCAAGGCAGACCTCGCCGCACCATTCGGCACCCTCAACCTGCAGGATGTCTTCGCCTACCTCGCAGACTTCAACGCCGGCTGCCCATAATCTCAGCCTGTTGAACCCCACAACACCAGACACCCACGCACAGGCGTGGGTGTTTTTTTGTCTACACCCACTCCGCTCGATACACTTGCCCATGCCCGCAAACCCAAAGCTCGTGATCTTCGACCACCCACTCATTGCCCACAAGGTGTGCACACTGCGAGATAAAGACACCGCCCACCGCCCATTCCGCGCAACGCTCGCGCAGATCGCCGGGCTGATGGTCTATGAAGTCACCAGAACCTTCGAGACCGATCCAGTCTCGATTGATACGCCGATCATGACCGCCGTCGGGCAACGCATTCGCGGGGCGATCACGATTGTTCCCGTCCTTCGCGCAGGGCTCGGGATGATCGACGGCATACTCGAGATCATGCCCGAGGCCAGGGTCGGGCATATCGGGCTCGCACGCGATGAACAATCCCTTGAGCCTGTGGTCTACCTCAACAAACTCCCCAAGGACCTCGACGCCGGCCCGGTCATCCTTGTCGACCCGATGCTCGCGACCGGGGGCAGCGCCTCGGCCGCGATCACCATGCTCCGCAACGCCGGTGCCCACGACATCCGCATGATCTGTCTTGTCGCTTCGCCCGAAGGCGTCGAGCGACTCGCCAAGGATCATCCCGATGTCACCATCTATGCGGCAACGCTCGATGAAAAACTTGACGAACGCGGATACATCCTCCCCGGGCTCGGGGATGCAGGCGATCGGATGTACGGCACGCTCTGAGCGGGTCGAACATCATCCATCGCTTGGCGGGATGCCGATATCCTCATCCCAAAGATCAGGATGCTCGCGGATAAACACACGCATCAGTTCTTTGCATCGTTCATCATCCGCGAGGACCACCTCGATGCCCTCGCTGATGAGCCAGTCTTCGCGCCCCATGAATGTTTCATGCTCGCCGATCACGACGCGTGGGACCTTGTGCAACACCGCGGCGCCAGTGCACATGGCACAAGGCGAGAGCGTCGAAACCAAGATCAGCTCATGCCAATCACGCCGGCGTCCGGCGTTGCGGATGCACACCGTCTCGGCGTGGGCGGTCGAATCACCCGTTTGCACACGCAAGTTATGCCCGCGCGCAATCACCTCTCCGGCCCTGGTCATCAGAACAGACCCGATCGGGATCCCGCCTTCGCCAAGCCCCTTGCAGGCTTGCTCATAAGCCCCGTCGAGCCCGAGTTGATCAATCGTGTTGAGCTGGTTCATGCCGGTAGTCTACCCGCAACGCCGCCGCCAAATCAGTCCATCGGGTCGGTTGGGTCGTTGATTGGAGGCATCGGGGCACGATCAAACGGTTCGGTATCCACCGGGATCAACTCCGCCTCGGCGTGCAGATGGATCGGCTCGAAAAAAGTCCCGGGCAGATCACTCTCCCACGGGTCTTGCAGGTGCCGAAGCATCCCATAAGGAACACGCACCGTCATCTCAGCGACCATCCCGTCTTCGCTGACGAGCACATTGATATCCCCGTGCCCTTCTTGCCCATCGAGCCCGCCCGGAGTGGCGTTGACCCCTTCGCTGACACGCCCCCCGAGCGTGTCGTCGGGGTCGGTCATGAGGTACTGATTGCGGGCGGTGCCCGGCAACGAGCAAGATTCGAGATCTCCGAGCGAGAACTTCAAATGAATCAAACCCGTGTTATCATGAGACTTCACCGGGCGATTGAGCCGAACCCCCGAGACGCGCATCGTGATATCGGTCTTCGGATCGATCTTCTCAAACAACGGCTTAGACGATTCAATCTTGGTCAACCCCAAGCGGATCACCACCCCTTCAGGATGCCCCGCTCCGGTCTCGATCCGGGTGCCTCCGAGCGAGACATAACAGTTGAGGTTGGGCGCGATCTTCTCTCCACCGATCGGCGGGCCGTAGGGGCGTTGACCGTCATGCCACCGGTGAACACCCTGAACCATCCACCCGATCTGTACACGCGGGATCGAATCGGTCTCAGCAAGCAGGATCCGCGGCAGATTCTTCTGACCTTCCGATTCAGACCCTTGGTCTCCATCGGTCACCGATTCCGCGTTCTCGGGCTCAACTGATGCATGGCTCATGATGGGCATGATGCACAACGCAAGAGCAACCAACGCCCAAACAAATCGTGTTCTCGTGTTCATGATGGACTCTACGCACCGCGACAATAAACAGATTCCCAAATCTCAGGCAACCGATCACGCTTTTCAAGCGAATAATAAGGAACCCCATTCGGGGCACTGGAGTGTCTGCGTCGTTCGGGCACCGCTCTCAAAGTGACTGCGTAATTCAAGAGATGTCTTCGTCTCGTGATGTTGTCCGAAAGGAATTGCCCAATGGGTCTCAATCTCTCTATTCGATCATTCTCGCTTTCAATGATGACCGCCTGCTCGCTCGTAGGGCTCGCGGGCTCCACCGCCCAGGCCCACGATGATGATCTCCGCAAACTACTCGACCAGAAGCCCGCGGTTTTCGGTGAAATCTGGACGCAAGGCATGCCCGTCCAACGCGGCGGCGGGTTCGATGCTTTGAACATGACACTCTTGTCGCACATCCCGCTCAATAACTTTTCCCCGCTGGTACGCAATGGGGGCAACGACTGCTGGGGGTATGTCTCTCCCTCCGGTCGCGAGTACGCCATCATGGGTGTCACCGGCGGGTATGGGTTTGTTGATATCACCGATCCCGCCAATCCGGTAATCGTCGATACCGTCGGCGGACCAAGCTCGCTCTGGCATGATGTCAAAGTCGTCGGCGAGTACGCCTACGGTGTTTCAGAGGGGGGCTCGGGCATCCAGGTGATGGACATGAGCGATATCGAATCCGGCAATGTCAACCTCATCACCAACTTCATCGGCGGCGGGTACTCAACCACGCACAATGTCATCACCAACGAAGACACCGGATCGCTCTGGATCTCGGGCGCCAATGTCGGCAACGGCGGGCTGGTCCATATTGATATCTCCAACCCCGCAAGCCCCGCCATCGACGGCGGGTGGACCAACATGTATGTCCACGACGCGCAGGTCACCACCTGGACACGCCCGGGCGTATTCCAGGGACGCGAGATCGCGTTCCTCGCATCGGGCTTCTCTGGCGGGTTCTCGCAGACCGGGCTCCGGATTGCCGATGTCACCGATCCAAACAACCCGATCGACATCAAGACGCTTTTTTATCCCAACGCCGGGTACTCGCATCAGGTCTGGACGAGCCACGATCAGCGGTACTTGTATCTCAATGATGAGCTCGACGAGGGCGACGGGCTGGTGCCTTCCACCACGACGCGGATCTTTGACATCTCTGATCTCGCAAACGCCCAGTTCGTTGGCACCTTCACCACGGGCAAGGCGGCGGTCGATCACAACCTGTACACCAAGGGTGATCTGATCTTTGAAGCCAACTACCGCTCTGGGCTACGCATCCTTGATGGGATTGACCCGACCGCACCCGTCGAGATCGCGTACTTTGACACGCATCCCGAGGACGATGCCGCCTCGTTCAATGGAGCGTGGTCGAGCTACCCCTACTTCCCGAGCGGCAACATCATCATCTCTGATATCGAACGAGGGCTGTTTGTCGTCCGCCTCGATGCCCAGCTCCCCCCGATCAGAACGAGCATGCAATCTGAAGCACCCGCACAGGTCGTTCCTGCTGGCGGAGATCAGCTGAGCATCAAGGTCCTGACCCGTGCCGGCGGCACCAGCATCGACACCGCAGAACTCATGCTGGATACCGGATCCGGATTCGAGTCCATCGCAATGGATGCCGGCGCGGACGACACCTTCTCGGTGGCCCTTCCCGCCATCGCATGTGACTCCCAGGTCAGCTACTACTTCAGAATCACCACGAACGCTGGATTTGTCGGCACCCTGCCCGAGAACGCGCCCTCCGAAGTCTTCAACGCGGTTGTCGCAAGCTCAACCACGGTCGTCTTCAACGACGACATGGAAACCAACACCGGATGGTCTGTAACCGGATCGGCCAGCGACGGGCAATGGGAACGCGGCAACCCCGCCGGCGCCGGCGATCGGGGCGACCCATCGGATGACGCTGATGGGTCCGGGCAATGCTACCTGACCGACAACGAGAGCGGGAACTCTGATGTCGACAACGGCGACACCATCTTGACCAGCCCCGCGTTCGATGCCTCCGCCCCAGGTCACCCGGTGCTCACCTACTCATTGTGGTACTCCAACTCGGTTGGTAGCAATATCGATGACTCCCTGTTTGTTGAAGCCTCGAACGATGATGGAGATACATGGATCCCCGTGTTCGAGATCGGACCCGGCGATCCAAGCTCAAACGGCGGGTGGGTTGAACGATCGATCGACCTTGCTGACCTGTTCGCTTCGCCATCTTCCGAGGTGCGGCTCCGGTTTATCGCTTCTGATCTTGGCGAGGGCTCGGTGGTCGAGGCGGGTGTCGACGCGGTCCATCTCGATATGCTTGAATGCGAGAATCCGGGTGGCTGCTCCGATGCCGACCTCGTTGAGCCGTTTGGTCAACTCAACCTGCAAGATGTATTCGCATTCCTTGATCTATTCAACAGCAACGACCCATCGGCGGACCTCACGGCCCCGTTTGGGCAGTTCAATCTGCAGGATGTATTCGCTTATCTGAGCATCTTCAACGCAGGGTGCCCATAAGCCCGATTGAACCAGAATCTCAATGACAAGCCCGGACCGTTTGGTCCGGGCTTTTTCAATGCGGGTGACAGGAATCGAACCTGCACGGGTTGCCCCACTGGAACCTAAATCCAGCGCGTCTGCCAGTTCCGCCACACCCGCGTGCACCAAGCGTAACCGAGCGGGGCCAAAAAACAACCTCCTCAGCACCCCGACACACCAAGCAGACCCGTGAATCATCCCAAATCATGCAATTTCCCGATAGAACCCGTATCATTCATCATGGGTTTGCTGCCCATTGATCCAACCAAGAGGGATTCGATATGCGCTTCCGCGACCAAGTAGCTCTTACCCTGCCCGCATTGGTGCTCAGGCTCGTCCTTGCTGTGGTTTTCCTCTGGGCCGGGATCGGCAAGTTCGCCTCGACCACGATGGTCACCGGCGATGACGCCGCCAGGCTCCACAACCTCAATATACAACTCATCGGATCGCCCGCAGACCAACAGCCTCCAGAACCGGTCACCAACCTTCCCGAACCCGATGCCACGGTGCCCGATGAGTCGATCCCGAATGTCTCGCCCGAAGACCAGCAACGGCTTCAAGAGCTGGTCGAAGAAGCCCAACGCCGGATAAACGAACAAAGAGAAACCACCGACGATCCCCAATCAGAACCTGCAACGGATCCAGATCCAGAGCAAGTCGCACCCCCGACTCCGATCGATCCAGAAGCCGATCACGAGATCGATTCAGAGGTCAATCAGATCGCGATGCTTCGGCACGCTCAAACATGGGGCGTTCAATCGGTGCAGGACCAGACGACACCCGCAACCGCGAGCGATTTTCCTCATGAGGTCGCGGTCCGCCGAGTCCACATGGTTTCATTGATGCTTGATCGTGGTGCCAATCCTGGGCTGACCCCGGAATCACAACCGATCGAGCCGACCCTGCCGAGTTGGGTGGGTGGCTCGACCGCTCGGTACCTCGCGATGCTGACAGCGGTGGTCGAAATCCTCGCCGGCGGGCTGCTCCTCCTCGGGTTCATGACCCGGCTGAGCTCCCTTGGCACGCTTGTTGTGATGGTCGTCGCGATGTGGATGACCCAGTTCGGCCCCGCAGCGATACAGTCCGACGATGCCCTGCTCGGGTTTATCCCGAATCACGGGGATTTCTGGGATATCTCTGCTTACACGATGATGCTGCTTCAACTGGCGTTGGCCGCGATGTCGATCGCGGTCTTGTTCCTCGGCTCTGGGCCGATCGGCATGGATCGGGTCATCTTTGGGGCGTCCAAACGCGATAAGTACATCCACGGCGACCCGAAGGCTGCCCCGCCTGTTGCGGATCGCGGTCACTTCGATCGTTCGCCGAACCCGACGCCGTGATGAAACGCCCGGCGGCCAAGATCCTCCGATGGACACTGCCACCCGGTGTTTCACTTGTTGTCCACGCGATCTTGATCGGATTGGTGCTTGTCGTCTCGACCAACATCACCGCGATCGAATCACCCAAAGAGCGCGCAGCGCTCACCACGCTCGCGGTTCCGCATCAGCCTAAGCCCCAGGATTCTGCTGACACCCAGGACGATCTTGCCCCCGACACCACCCCCGAACCGGATTTCACCAAGGACAAGATCCGCCCCGAATCCCTCGCCCGCGCGATTGCGGCATTGGGCACGAATCCATCGCAAGCGCCCGCTATGGACCCCATCTCGCTCGCGGCGTTATCGCAATCCGCTGAATCGATCACCGCGCCAACCAGCACCGCCCCGCCGAGCGTCCGGTTCGCGGGTGTACAAACCCAGGCGGCCAAGAAGGTTGTCTATGTGGTGGACGGCAGCGGTGCAACCGCGGCGAGCTTTACCTCGCTGCAGACCCAACTCCTGCGATCGATCGATGAGTTGAGCGCAACCCAGCGTTTTCAGGTGGTGCTATTCCGCAAGTCAACTGATTCGCTCGTGACCCTTGCCCCGATCGCGAAGAACAAACTCGCCTATGCGACACGAACCAATAAGAAGGTCGTCGCCGACTGGCTCGATTCGGTGACCGCACGGGGTCGATCAAACCCGGTCGACGGGCTGCGGGCGGCGTTGAACCTCGAGCCCGATCTCGTGCTGCTCATTACCCGTTCCATTCAACGCACCGGCGACGGCGCGGCGTGGGGCAGCGGACGACAAAGAATCCTCCGTGAACTCAATGAGCTCAATCCGAGATCGACCCGTACCGGACAACGCAAGATCGTCATCAAGGCGATCCAGCTGCTCGATGATGATCCAACAGGGATCATGCAGGGCATCGCCGGGCAGCACGGCGATGGGCTCAACGATTACCGCGTGGTGTCCTATGAGGACCTCCGCCGGCGTGATACGCCAAGAGAAAGCGTCGCCCAAAGAACGATGGGTGCGACCGAAGAACAGCGTCTGCTGACCGCGTCAGAGATTCTTGCTTCGATCACGACACCGGGCATCGTGCACACCATGTTCTACGGCTTACCAACCGAAGAGCAGAGCAACGCCGCGACGGGGGCCGCAGCCCAAATTGATGCGCTCGCGTCGCCATTGACCTCCAAAAACCCGAGCGCCCGCATCCTCACGGCAAGCGCGAGAATCATCCAACTCGAGGGCGGCGATCAGACAGCTCGGCTCGCAGGGCTCATCAACACGCTTGATGAATCGGTGTTTACTGATCCGAACGCGGACGCCAACCGTCTGCTCGTGCTCGCCCGCATGATTCACGCAACCGGTGATCGTGCGCGGGCCTTGGAGATGGTCCATTCGGTGCTTGAGCACGCCGAGGAGTTGGAGATTGATGACCTGACACGAGGATCCGCATTGCTCGCGTTATGCGCCTTTGGCGATGAGCCCGATGATCTCGACGAGCGCAGCGATCGACCGCCGTTCATGACCGTTGATGGATCGCTCGATCCGCTCTGGGCGATCTTGCTCGCGGAAGCCCAAACGCGCGGGCGGCTTTCATCCGGGGCTCTAGACCCGTGGTCGCCCTTGGTCTATGTCCGCTCGATCGCATCGGGTGACGAATCGCTCGTGCAATATATCGACGCCAAGATCGCATCGGGTGTGGCAAGGTTTGGGCTCGATGATCAAGAACAAATCCGCTCCGCGCCCAGCGAGGTCATCCTCGCGGCAAGCAGCGCGCTGGGTGCCGATCCAACAACACGGATGAACGCGATTGAAATGCTCTCGGTGGTCGCCGATCGCAACGAACCGCGAACCGCGCCCGAGGCGCTCTGGCGGATCGGGGTTGTCGGGCGTGCGCACAACACCGCAGCATCACGGGCGATAGCGGGCGATGCGTTGGCAACGCTGGCGACCAAGTACCCTGATCATCCGCTCGCCGGTGATGCGCTGACCGGTGCGATCGCCAACGCACCAAGGAATGATCACCACAAACGGCGGGGATTGCTCCGCCAAGCGCTTGATCGGTACCCAGATCGGCTCGAGGCGGACCTCTGGAGGCTCGAGCTCGCGCGGCTCAGCGAAGACTTTGCAAGGCTCGATGTTCTCGATCATATTTCTTCCGATTCACGCGAGGCCGTGCTCGGCGCTGAGCTCTACGAGCAGACCGTTCTCTCGATGCTCTCGCGCTTTGATGACCAGACCGTCCAGCGGGCGTTGCTCTCGCGGATGTCGGATACCGCCGCCCGGCTCGGGCTTGGCAGCGCCCCCGGATGGGCGCAGCGTGCTGCGGCCGCCGAGCTCCGCATAGATCCCACCGCCGCTGCGCAGCGGCTCAGCCGGCTCATTGCAGAGGCCGAGGCCAAGGGCGAGAATACGGGCGAGCTCGAGCTGCTCCGCGCTCGGGCATTGATCGATGCCGGGAAAAAGGGCGAAGCATTCGGGCTGCTCAACACCATCGCGGCACGCCATGATGCAAACGACCACCGCAACGATACTTACTGGCAGGCGTGGGCTTTGATGCTCGAGACCATCGCTCGCGGGGGGACGCAGAGCGACAAAGACCGTGCAGCAGCGCACATCACACGGCTGACACTCGTTGATCCACAACTTGGCGGATCACCCTGGAAAGAGCGCATCATGCGCGCGTCAGATGAGCTACACTCAAAGCCGTGAACGCACAATCCATTACCAACACGACCAACGCCTCCACCAACCATCCGGCGGACCGCATGAGCCCGAACGAATCCAACATCCAAACCAACGCCAATCCGCAACTGCCCGCGGCTTTGGCCAAGGCGCTCGCGGGCAGGTTTTTGGTGTTCGACGGCCCAGACGGATCGGGCAAAAGCACCCAGCTGACCATGTTCCTCAACGCGGTCCGCGACGCCGGGATCACGGTCGAAGAGGTCCGTGAGCCCGGGGGGACTGAGATCGGCGAGAAGATCCGCGACGCGCTGCTCGAGCACCTTGACCGAGAAGAGATGAGCCTGCGGTGCGAGATGCTGCTCTACATGGCTTCGCGTGCCCAGCTCTGCGAGCAGGTGGTTGCGCCGGCATTGAGCGCGGGCAAGCTCGTCGTCGCTGATCGGTTTGTCTCATCGACCTATGCCTATCAGGGTGCTGCGGGAGGAATCCCGGATGCAGAGATCACCGCAGCGGCCCAGATCGCGATGCAGGGCATCACCCCGGACGCCACCCTGATCTTTGATATCGATCAGCAGACCGCTGCATCGAGGCTCAACCCGCTGCTTGATCGGATGGAGGCCAAGGGCGCCGAGTTCCACGCAAGGGTCCGAGCAGGATACCGCGGGCTGATCGAGAACGACCCGGACGCCAAGCAGTACCTCCGCGTGGATGCCCGTGGTTCAACCGGCGAAGTGTTCGGCAACATCGTCTCGGTGCTGATGGACCGGTTCGTGCGATGATGTGGGTGGTCTATGCCTTCGGCGCGTATCTGCTCGGATCAATCCCCTTTGGATTGATCATCGGCAAGTCTCGCGGCATCGACATCCGAACGATGGGTTCCGGGAACATCGGGGCTTCCAATCTTGGGCGGGTGCTCGGCAAAAGATTCTTCTTCGCGTGCTTTTTTCTCGATCTTTCCAAGGGGCTCGCCCCAACGCTGCTCGCCGGCTCCATGATGGGCCAACTCGGTCGGCTCTCGATCGATGCCCCCGATGCGTGGGGCTGGCTGCTGGTTATGGTCGCTGCGGTGCTCGGGCATATGTTCTCGCCCTGGATTGGATTCAAGGGCGGCAAGGGCGTCGCGACCGCGTTGGGTGCCATGATCGGGGTCTTCCCGGCGTTGACAATCCCGGCGGTCGGATCGCTCCTGGTCTTCCTTGTGGTGCTCATGATGTGGAGATACATATCAATGGCATCGTGCGCCGCGGCCTGCACCCTGCCATTCTGGACCTGGTACACCTTTGCCCAGTTCCGAACCCGCCAGATGGTTCTGCTCCGCAGCGATCCCAAGTGGCAAAGCGAGCACACCAATATCCTCAAGGCCGAGGTTCCTTACACGGGCATACCGTTCCTTGTTATCACCGCCGCATTGGCTGCCTTGGTCGTCTACAAGCACCGCACGAACATCACGCGTGTGTTCAGCGGCACCGAGCCGAAGATTGACTCACCCAAGCCGGGCGTAGATACTGTCTCCACAGGCGATATCCAGAGCACCCAAGACTAATCCACACGGTCCGATCTCGCCGATAGCTCGGTTCATGGGACCGTTCTACCCCCACAACCCGCACAATCGCACCCAGACCGCACGGTTGGGTTCAAGCAGATGCGCCCTCTGGACGATCCTAATTGGAAGATGGATGGCCGCAAGTGCTGTCCAAGGAGGTGACGCATGCCTGAACTAAAACTCCACTCGTATGAGCCGGAGACCGAACCACCCGCACCGCTCCCGTTCCGCAACCCGAGCCAGACATGGCGCACAACCGATCCTGAGGGCGGTTTGCCCCACACGGAGGAATCACGGATGGACTCGATCGCCCATGCCGAACAGGCACTCGCCGCCCTGGATTCCAAGCTTGGTGACCTCTCAGAACAGGTCGACGAGTATTGTGAGCCCATCTCGATGAAGAGCTGGATGGAAGATGACGACGACGGCCCGTGGGCTGCCTGATTCCACCAGACGATTTTCACACCCGATACAGAGTCAACACCATCGCCCGATCGCAAGGACCGCGTCGGGCGATTATTACAGTTGCAAGACTCACGACTGGTTCGGCAGGATCTTGATCACCACCAGTGTCTCGTCGTCGGCTTGCCCGGCGAGCCCACTAAACTGACGCAAGGACCAGAACGCGTACTCGAGCACTTCGTTGGCATCACGGTCGGGCTGCTCGTTCAATGAATGCAGCACCGCTTGAATAAGCCGATCACGCCCGAAGCGGGTCTTCTGATAGCAGACCGCATCGGTGATCCCGTCCGTGTACGCAATGACGAGATCCCCCTCCTGGAGTTGGACCGATTCCATCGCGTATTGCTGTCCCTCGATCACACCCGCGACGAGCCCGCCGCCACCGAGGATGGTCGATGTCCATCGCGTTCCTTCACGCCGAAACAACACAGGATGTTCATGGCCGGCGAGTGTGTAGGTTAGCTCGCGCGTTTCAGGATCGAGCATCCCGTACCAGATCGTCGCAAACTCATTGACCGTTGTATCCCGACACAACGCGTCATTGGTCCGCTCCATGACCCGCGAGAGGTCGTCTGAAAGCTCTGCGTACGCACGCAGGGTTGCCCGCACAGAACTCATCAGCATCCCCGCACCGATCCCCTTGCCGACCACATCGCCAACGAGAAGCCCGAGCTTTTCGCGAACCGGGAAGAGGTCATAGAAATCGCCGCTGATGGTCTGGCTTGGGCGGAACCTCGCCGCGAGATCAAGCCCTGGATACTGCGGTATCTCCCTGGGCAGCATCCGTTTCTGGACCTCGCCGGCGACCTTGAGAGCGCGGTCTGTCCTCCGCTTGCGTGCTCTGAGTTTGATCATCCGCGCCTGCTCGACGGCGGCTGCCGAGCTCTGCCCGATCGAGCGGATGAGGGCTTTCTCGGAGGAGGTAAACACGCGCTTGGACCTTGCGTACAGACGGATGACGCCGATCGGGCGTCCGTCGAACACCATCCCGGTTCCCAGGAATGACCCAAGCCCCTCTGCTCGGCACTCATCAGGAACCAAGATGCGATCATCGTGCTGGAGGTCTTCGACCGCGATGACCTCGCCGGCGAGGCAGGAGCGATCAAACTCACGGTTCTTGCTCAGCGGGATCGGTGAACCAACCCAGCTCTCCGACAAACCGATCGACGAGGTTCGTTCGAGCTCATCCTCGCATTCAGATCGAGAGAGCCCCTCGGTGTCCTCTGGCAAAAGCATCACCGCGCCCGCGTCGAGGTTTAAAATCCGGATCGCGGATTCGAGCGTCACGCGCAGCGTGTCCTTGACCCGTCCGCCCCGCACAAGCAGCGAGCTGAGCTTGTACAAAAGCCCGATCTCTTCGAGCCGATTTCGCAGCTCGGCCACATCTGAGCATCGCTCAATCGCGGTCTGGGCAATCAACTCGGCGATGCGTTCGACCAGCCGCCGCTCGCTGCTGCGATCGGCATCGGGCTCGCCGGAAGGATCGACCACAATCGAACCGATCACATTCCCCTCGACCAAAATGGGCGAGACAACCGACCCCTTCGCGATTGGCTTCTCGATTCCTGGCGCATCAGCAAGCGAGCCGGCGGGGAGCACAAGCCCTCGCTCGTCGCGGAACTCGATGGTCACCCCGGCTAATCGCGATACAGATTCACACAATGCGGACACCGACCCATCGGTCCAGTAGTCACGGATCGAGGCGCCAAAGGCGCTCACCGGGTTCAAGTCCGCGTTATTCATCCGTGCATGATCCTCGGGCAAATCGCCTATTTCTCTGGGTTGATCGGCGCCGATTCAGCTTTCAGCAGCTCAAGTGAAACATCCCAGATCTGCTCGAGCAGGCGCGCGAGCCTCTGATCCGCTTCGGACCCTTCCTCTTTCATCACCTTGAGCCCGTCGGCAACCGCATCGGCATCGAGGGTCTGGTACCCGATGTATGCCAAGAGCAAGCCAGAAGAAATCCGCACACGACGATCGTCACGGAGCGGACGATCTTCTCCCACCACCAACCCCGCACGCAACCGAAGCCCATCAATGAGGAACCGAGTTCGCTCTGAAGAGGGGAGAAGTTTCTGTGAGTACCGCGTGCCGGCGAGCTGGGGGGCATCGGTCAGGATGCTCTGAAGATTGACCGAACCCGAGAGCACCATCCCCGCACCGATCTGCGCGTGGATGCGCCCTATCTGAGCGGTCACATCACCGGGGCGAATCGCCAGTGCACGAGTAAATCGTTCCTCGGCATCGAAGTAACGCTCGGATCGGATCAGGCGCTCACCAAACCGGATGTGCTCGGCGTACACATCACTGCTCGATGCGTTCTGCCCAATGAAACGATCGACCGGGGGCTTCTCGCCTCGCAGAACAGAGAGCAGCTCGGGAGAGAGCTCGATTGAATCGAGCGCGTCCTGCTTCTCCAGTTCTTTCAACTCATCTGCTTCCATCTGCTCAAGAAGATCGGCGCTGTTGGATCCACCTGTCGGATCGGGGATCTCGATATTCCCCGTGATTGGATTCGCGATGCCCTCTTCAGCTTCGCTGTTTTCGGGATCGGTTGATGGATCGGTTGTCGGGTCTTCGCTCTTTGGCACGCCGTAGAGCTCGTCGCGAATTTCCTGCATACGCTCGGTGAACCAGTCTTCGTTTACGGGCTTCTGGGATTCTCCGCCTGCAGCAGATCCCTCTCTTGACATCTCGATCGCCCGATCGCGTTGCTCCTGGAATAGATCGTTCATCGTTGTCAAGGTTTTCGGCGCGCCGTCTTCGTCGTCCGTTTTCGCGCCGGGCTGATTGATGCCCGTATTTGAATGTAGCGGCGTTACAGCGATCCCGCGGAGGTTCGACGCAACCAATGCATAAGGAGTCTGCTCAATGCCCTGCGTGTACACCGAGAGCAGCATTGGCTGCATCCCTTCGCTGGCGAGATAGCTCGCAGAGGAACGAAGCGTTCCAAGCATTGAACCCTCATCAGAATCGAGCGGGATGGTCGAAAGCGATTGCCCGCGTGGATCCAGCCGAGTGATATCGGTGTTGGTCGAGATTGGTTCGGCGCTCATCCCAGACGCGGTGCCCGTGCGAGCCCCAAAGTCGCGAGAGACCGCGAGGTTGCCCATGAGATCGCTCGGCGGGCGCCCACCCGTGGTCAACGCGAACTGATACTGCACCGCCTCGGTGCCGCGAATGCCCATCCCGGCAAGCCCGGAATAGAGCGAGTCACGACGGAACGAGAACAGCGTGTCTGAGCCGAGCACACCGGAGAACTCGCCCGCGGCCCGGTACCCAAGATCACCGCGGAAACTCAGCCCGCCAGGCGCGTTGCCCGTCGCGATCGCATTACGGAACTGCAGCTCGGAAGCAAAGCTCGGGCGCTGGGTGTTGAGTCGCCCACGGGTGCTCGGTGAAGCATCGAGCGCATCGCCGTTGCCCAAAGCATCTTGCCCGATCGCCGAACCGGCGAGCAGACAGATCCCGCTGAGAAATGCGATCGCTGATTGTGAGGATGTCCTGCGTGCCATTGGTTGCTCCTTTGCTCGATCAATCATACTCGGCTGACCCGTTGATCTGTTCGCACAAACGGGTGCTTGGGCACGAGATTTCCTTGAATCATGCCCGGAACCTGTAAAAAGGCACCCAGATATACCGTCCGGATCCAGATCGGACACGCACGCGGTTATCGGTCTTCGATCTATCTTGCGGATTCAGAGTTCGCCGATACTCGCTGGGGCCTGCATCAGATCACGGACCGTCTGGCACATCGAATCGGTCGCTTCGGAGACGAGCAGGTACATCAGCCCATTCGCTTTCCATGCAAAGAGCCGCGACCCTTCTCTCGCACATGCTTCTGATTGCACGAGGTAAGTCATGCCTTCTTCCATCGGCATCAGGTCCTGCTCAGGCATCGGCGAAACAAAGAGGCTCAGCCGGATCGGATCGCCGGACGCAGAGACCACGTCAAAGCGTAGATGCCCCGATCGCGGGGTCATCGGGACATGGCAGTCCCCGCCACCGTAGAAGCTGACCTCGCCCTGTACGGAATCCATGTCTGGGAATACAAGCGGCGAGCCGAATGCTTGGGAAAAATACGAGGTCGCTTCGGTGATGTCGTGACGGATGAGCTTGGCCGCAGCCGAGTCATCGTTGCAGCAACGCTTATGCTCGCCGACCACAAAGTCACCCACACGATTGATGTAGCTCGCCTGTTGAACCGTGAGGTGAGCAGGGACGGTCAGCGGCTTGTAGGTTGCCGCTTGGAACACCAGCACGCCTGCGGTGATGACCAGCACCGCGGCAACGGCACTGATCAGCGAAGAGCGCATCCAGAAGCCTTTGGTGCGGGTTTGCTCGTTGGAAGCATCCATCCGCTCGGCGAAGCCGGCATCGGAATCTGACCCAGACTCGTCGGCCGGGCATCCGCACATCGCAGCGATCTTCGAACGCAGCGCGTCGGGGCAGCACGGCTGTTGGTTCATGACCCGGTCGCAGCATGAGCGGAGCTCTTGCTCGAATCCGAGCTGTTTGGCAGCGTCGGGGTTGTTGGCGAGGTAAGCCTTGAGCTGAGCACATTCATCGCCGACGAGCTCGCCATCGGCGCAAGCACGGATCTTGGCCGCCAGTGTCAGCTCATCAAGATTTGGAAAGTCGTTCTTCATTCGTGTTCAGCCTGTTCTTCTTCACTGCCTGTTCCGCTCGTTCCTTATTCGGTCTCGGATGCGATCACACGCAGTCCGAGCTCATCAACCAGTTGTTCGTCGGCCATCAGCCGATCGGCGAGCAGCTTGCGTGCCCGGTGCAGCCGACTCATCACGGTGCCGATCGGGACCTCGATGATGTTGGCGATCTCGCGGTACTTCAATCCATCGACCGACCACATAAGCAGCACCTCGCGGTATTCGTCCTTGAGATCCTCGATCGCTGCCTTCAGCTTGCCATCGACATGCTCCCAATCCAGGTCCGAGCGGTCCCACACGGGCGGGGCCTCGTCGGGCATCGGTTCGTCGGAGGATTCACCAAAGAACTCTTCGACGGCCATGGGTTGGCGTGCCTGTTTTTTGATCCGGGTGTAAAAGACATTGTGGGTAATCGCAAACAACCACGACCGCATGCCCCCGCTGCCCGATGTTGGATCATCGTCGGCGCTTTTATCGACGAATCGCTCGATCGTCTGTGGGCGGAATGCCCGGGAATAGACCTCCTGGACGAGCTCGTCGGCCTCGTCTGGCTGACGCGCAAGATGAAGCGCCATCCGGTACACAGCGTCCAGATGCTCGAGGGCAAGTTGTTCGAACTTGATACGATCCAACTTATCCTGCCCTCTCGCTTCGCATGAACAAACCGTCCATAGGTGGTGTGTATTCCCTGCAGCAGCAAAGCATAGCGCAGAATGAACGGTTAGTTATGAAGGTGGTCCCAGAATACCATCCGGTAGCGGGAAACTGCATGAGGAGGCGAGCGTGGTGGTACCTAAGAATCTGGATTTTTCATCAGTCGTTAAGTTTCTCAGTCGGACCAGCGACTGGCCCGACATCGGAAATGAATCCAAAGGGTTTGCCATCACAATCCGTATGAACATGCACCGTGAGCATCACACCT
The DNA here is from genome assembly GCA_029260265.1 of Phycisphaerales bacterium. Classification (GTDB taxonomy): domain Bacteria; phylum Planctomycetota; class Phycisphaerae; order Phycisphaerales; family UBA1924; genus UBA1924. The sequence goes on along the minus strand of JAJDDO010000019.1, from coordinate 440,639 downwards.
CGATACCCGATCGCGATCGGGCGATGGAAGAGCCGCCGCAGCCCAACCGAGCTCTGATTGTAGCTCACGAGTTGAACAGAACCGCCGGGCGTGCTGGCGGTCGAACCGATACTGGCGAGTGTGCTTCCCGGCAAGGTGCTGCCGAGACCTGTGGCAGTGCCCGCGGGCACGCCGGAGAACCCATTTGGAGCCAATGGTGATGGCGTTGTGTCATTATCATCTCCCCCCGTCGGGAGAGGGGGGCTGGAGAGATTGGCGGCGAATCCGTTCGATTGCCCAGAGAAGACGCCAATATCCATCGCCCGGGCGTAGAACACCTCGGAGACAACCCGCATATAGAACACCTGGTCGCAGCACGATGACTTGCCAGATGATTGTGTCTGAAATGATGCGGTTTGAAAGAGTCCTTCGGTGAGCCCTCGAACCCTCTTGCCATCCTTGTCGATCTTGTTTACCGATACCTTATCCATAATATCGGTGATCGATATTGAATACGATTCCGCCGCAGGGATCTTGACACTCACACTCTCGATACTCGAACTCGAAATATTCACACCGAGCTTGAATGCTTCGACAGGGATTAATGCGGCGGCATTGGCACCCTTGTAGCTCACGGCCGAAAAATCGGGGAATGCAACCAGACGCAGCCGGTTCACTCGATCCTTGAGGTGGTCTGAAACATGGCCCCCTTTTTCTCCATAAACACTATGCCTCCCCATGTTCGGCTGGACTTGGAGCATATTGGCACCTGTTTTTTTGATCGCTGCCAGCGTCGCCTTGGCATCAATGAGAGCCTTCGATGATGCCTCAATTTTTTTGCTATCTCTGGCAGTGATTGTGGCGAGTTTGGTCTCTTCGGTGTCTCGATCTTGCTCAGAATCTGACTGATTCTTTGTTGCATCATTGACGGCCGTCTTTGCTTCTTGAACCTTCATCTTGCCGGCACTGATGGCTTTCCCAGCATCAATGTGGTCCTTGAGTTGTTTCTCCCACCAGATATTCATTTCCAGTTGTGTGTCGCGAGCTCTCCTCGCTGAATCAAGAACAGCCTGCGTATGGGGCGTAGAAGGACTGTTTGCTATTGTTGCTGCTTCAAGGGCCTGCTCCGCGGTCGCCAAATCTGTTCTCGAACTATTAACCCGCGTTTGAGCGGCTGCTATCTCGCCTTCGGGCTTGGCACCTTCAGCAGCAAGCAGGTCAGCTTCTGCCTTAGCGAGTGCCCCATTCGCAGCGGCCAAGTCTCTTTGTTTTTCTGCCAGCATTTCGTTGGCTTTATCAAGGACTTTTTTCTGATCCGTTTTTGCTTTCTCTGCTATTGCCTTAGCCTTACTCGCATTTTCCACTTTTTCCGCTGCCGCCTTGATGGCAGGATTCATATCACCCATAGCCACATTCAGATCAGGAGTGGTTGGTGCTGCACTAATTGTTCTGAGGTACTCTTTTTCAATCTTGCCATTGATATTGAGTCTCGCGAGTCTTGGGTTCATACCCATCCTGAGTCGTTCCTCCTTTTCCCAGTCTTCCAGATCTTCCCATTCTTTCTCGAACAACTCGTACCCTCTGAGCCCGCCGCTATCATCGCCGGTCACATACACATCGCCAACGAAGAAGTCTTCGCGGGGCGGGAATACCGGCGTGATCCCCAACTGACGAAATGTGGTGGACCAGTCCCTCTGAACCGAACCGAACCCAAGCGATTGCGTTGGACCACACCCGTGAAAGGTGGCAGTCGTGCCGAGAATGAGCAGGATTGAGACCGATCGCAACAGGAGTGTTCTGGTATTCAACTTCTTTGTCTCCGTGTATAAACAAGATCCCGTCGCGGGATCGATGCCTCATGTTACAACAAGATTAATTCCGCCGCAAGCGTCATAAATAATGCACATTGAAGCACCTATCCCGTGCGAATTTGACGAGACTGACGCAACATTGTGTTGTTGCATCGGATCACGCGCAGTTGACCATCCCGAATCCACAAATGACCGACCTCTTGCCGGCAGATGATCTACAATCCTCGGATGCCAAACGAGAACCCCAATCAGACGCCGTACTATGTCACCACCCCGATCTATTATGTCAATGATCGCCCGCATATCGGGCATTGCTACACGACACTGATCGCCGATGTCGCGGCCCGCGCCCAGCGGCTCGTTGGGCGCGATGTGTTCTTCCTCACCGGGACCGACGAGCACGCCGAGAAGGTGAGTAAGACGGCCAGCGAGAACGGCAAGACCCCGATGGAGTGGGCGACAATCAACGCCGAGCGGTTCAAGGATGCGTTTGCGTTTATGAACTTCTCCAACGATGATTTCGTCCGCACGACTGAAGAGCGCCACAAGGCCAAGGCCATCGAGTACATCACCCAACTCAAGGACCAGGGCATCATCACGCTGGGCGATTACGAGGGCTGGTACGATCCGTCGCAGGAAGAGTATTTGACCGAGATGGTCGCCAAGGAGAATGACTACAAGTCACCGGTGACGGGCAAAGAACTCGAAAAGCGCGTAGAGCAGAACTGGTTCTTTGATCTGCCTCGGTATGAGCCGTGGCTGAAGGAGCAGATCGAATCGGGCGCGATCCGTGTCATGCCCGAAGCTCGCAAGAACGAGGTGCTCGGTCGGCTCAAGCAAGGGCTCAGGCCCGTGCCGGTTTCCCGGCAGATCAAGGAAGGCGATGCGGACTGGGGCATCAAAATGCCCGGCGATGATTCGCACCGGATCTATGTCTGGATCGAGGCATTGTGCAACTACCTGACCACCGTCGACAATGACGAGCGCGCTCAATATTGGGACGGCGAGGTCGTGCACCTGATGGCCAAAGACATTCTTTGGTTCCATGCGATCATCTGGCCCGCGATGCTGCACGCGCTGGGCAAAAAACCACCGCAGACGGTGTACGCCCACGCGTACTGGATCAGCGAGGGGACGAAGATGTCCAAATCATTGGGCAACTTTATCGAGATTGATTTGCTGCAGGCGTATGCCGAAAAGTACAGCCTCGACGCGATGCGTTGGTTCCTGACCACGCAGGGCCCCCTGGGGGCCAACGACTCTGACTTTGCCCACAGCCGCTTTGTCGAGGTGTACAACGCGGACCTCGCCAACTCGATCGGGAACTCAACGAGCCGGGTCGGGAACATGGTCCACAAATACTTTGCGGGCCAAATCAAGGGCACATGCAACGGCGAGTTTGGTTTCGAGAACGGCACCTCACTCCAAACCGCCCGCCAAGCGCTTGCCAACGCAGGAAAACCCGTTGATGACCCGGACCGCACCTACAAGATCGCGGAGTTTGCAGACCAGGCGATGGCCGCTGCAAGCGATGCGCTCGATTCGATGGACCTTGAGGTGATGCTCGATTCCGGGCGCTCGATTGTGCGTCATGTAGATGATTTTATTTCGTACGCCGCCCCATTTACGCTTGCCAAACAGCTTGATGCGCTCGAGGATGGCGAGCACGCGCTCAGCTCGATATTGTATTCGTGCGCCGAGGCTCTGCGGATCGCATCGTTGCTGCTGTCTCCCGCGATGCCCGAGAAGATGGCCCAGCTCTGGCGGAACTGGAACTGCAATCACCTCGTTGATCCCGATGACTGCAACTCAGGATTCGTCGCCCCGCTTGTCGAGCTTGCGAAGTGGAACGGCAAACACGGGCTCAAGCCCGGACAGTCGATCATCAAGGGCGAAGCATTATTCATGCGTGCGGATTCCAAAGAACCCGCGCCAGAAGCCGAGCGTATCTCCTGAATGCTTGATACCGAACTCATCATCTTTGATTGCGACGGCGTGCTTGTGGACACCGAGCCGTTGACCAACCGTGTGCTCGCCCAGTGCGTTACCGACGCGGGGTGGCAGGTCGACACGGCGTACTCGATCGCGCATTTCAAAGGGCGAAACCTCGCGGATATTCTTGATGATGTAGAGCACGCCGTCGGCAAACAACTCCCGGGGCTGCTCGACGAATACCGCAAGCGGATGTACGAGGCAATCGACGCGGACGGTGTCCCGCCGATCGCCGGCATCCATCAACTGCTCGACGCGCTCGATGCGGGCGGGTCTGAATCGCCCCACCGCTGCATGGCAACCAACGCGCCATTGAAGAAGGCAACGCTGACGCTCACCGGTGCCAACCTCTTTGGCCGCTTTGCGCACCGCGAGCGCGCCGAGCAAGTCACGATGTTTAGCGCGTACGAAGTTGGCAAGTGGAAACCAGATCCGGGCTTGTTCTTGCATGCGGCCCAGGAGATGGGGCACGCCCCTCAGGATTGCATCGTTATTGAGGATTCGGTCTCTGGCGTGCTCGCCGCGGTGAGCGCGGGGATGCGTGTCATCGGGCTCGCGGATCTGACCGACCCGAAAACGCTGCAAGCCGCCGGCGCTCACGCGGTCATCAGGTCATACGCCGAACTGATGGACCAACGCGACGCGGTGTTTCCATCGGGATCACGCTGATGCACACCGTCGAGCGCTTCCACAACGAGATGACCGCGACCCAAGTTGCCGCCTACCTCCGCACCCACGGCATCCTCGCGACCGTGATCGGTAACCGCACCGACATGACCGGCGGGCTCAACGGCGCGTTGACATTCGGACGCGGCTTCTTCGAAGTTGTGATCAGCTCCAAGCGACTCGACCAGCTCGCCAAAGCCTACATCGAAGAGTTCCTCACCGACCCGCCTTCGCTGCCTGATGATTGGGCAGATGAAGCCCGCCCAGATCTCACCCGGCTTGATCGCGCGTTGATTCCAGATTGCCCGGGGTGCGGCGCCCGGCTTCACGCCTCTCGCCCGCTCGGCCCGTGCATCGCCTGCAGAAAAGAGTACGACCTGCTCGAGCTCATCTTCGCCAAGCACGGCCCCGAAGCGCTCGCCTCTTGCTACGAGCAAACCGACCCGCTCTCACTAGTAACCGACGACGAGATTCTCGCGTACGCGCTCGATTGCCCGCGGTGTTCTTACTCGCTCGACGGGCTGCCCATGCAAGGAAAATGCCCGGAATGCGGGCATGGGTTTGATCGCAGACAGATCATCGACGAGTTGTTCTCGAGCCTCTAAAACCAGCGTTTTATCGCCCGCGTGTCTTGGTTCGACCACCCATTGATCGCGGCGGCATCTTCGAGGGCACCACCCCGCCGGGGAACTTGGCGGCCTTCTCTTTATCGCTCAGCTTGTTGGCCTGGGGCGGCGCCTCGACCTTGTGCCGGTTCTTCTGCTCTGTTGGCGCACCCTTGACTTCGTACACAGGACGCCCGCCGGACGGCTCGTCCTTCCAATCGCTCGGGCGATCGCGCGCATCGAAATCCTCGTATGTCCGCGATGGGATCTCCGAGTTCACCAGCAGCTCGATCTCCGTCAACAGCGAACCCTGCGCGGGGGTCACCAGCGACCACGCATGCCCCTTGTTGCCCGCACGCGCGGTCCGCCCGATGCGGTGGACATACAGATCCGGATCGTCCGGCAGGTCATAGTTCACCACATGCGTAATGCCCTCGACATCGATCCCGCGAGAAGCGAGATCAGACGCGACGAGCACCGCGAGCTTGCCCGATCGGAATTTGGTCATTACCGAGTTCCGCTTGGACTGCGAAAGATCGCCATGAATCGCGGTCGCCTCGATGCCCTTGCGTTCAAGGTACCGGACCACCGAATCAACGGTCCGTTTCATCCGACAGAACACGATGGTCAGCGCCGGCTCCTCGTGCGTGAGCACATGGGCCAGCATCCGACGCTTATCCCAGGGCTCAACGGTCACATACGCCTGCTGAACGAGGTCAACGGTGAGCGCCCCCGAAGAGACCTCGAGCTTGGTTGGCTCGTACATAAACTTACGGGCGAGCTTCTCGATCTCGTCGGTGAAGGTCGCGGAGACAAAGATCGTCTGGCGATCCTCGGGGCAGTGCCCCAGAATCTTGCGGATGTCGTCGCGGAAACCGATGTCGAGCATCCGATCGACCTCATCCAAGACCGCGAACTCGATGTCGTGCAGATTTAGATGCCTGCGGTCGATCATGTCCAAAATTCGCCCGGGCGTGCCGACGATGATCTCTGGTCCCTTTGCAAGCTGCTCGGCCTGAATGTTGATCGATTGCCCGCCATAGATTGCACAGACCCTCAGCCCCGTGTGGGTGCCGAGCTCTTCGATGTCCTGCTTGATCTGCACCGCGAGCTCGCGTGTTGGCGCGAGGATGATCGCGCTGACCGCGTCGCCCTTCTCGATCAGATGCAGCAACGGCAATCCGAACGCTGCGGTCTTGCCCGTGCCGGTTTTGGCCTGCCCGAGGATGTCCACGCCGGTCATCGCCAGCGGGATCAGCTCGGCCTGGATCTTCGTCGGGTGCACAAAGCCGAGCTCGTCGATTGCCTGAATCACCGATTCGCGGAGTTCGAGATCCTTGAAGGTCTTGGAGACCTCGAAGCTCTCGTCGTTCCATCCGCCCTCGGGTTCTTTGATGGTGCGTTTGCGTTCTGGCTCGCGATCGGCGCCCTTGTCGCGTGGCGGTCGTTTGCCGCGTCCGCCGCCGCCAGATCGCCCTCGCCCCCCGCCTCGCCTGCCCCCGCCGTCGTTTTCTCTGTAGTTGTCGCCCATGGAATGACCGTTCTGCCCCGAATCAGGGCGCTTGCCGAACCGGGCGATCCATGCTGCCCTCGGCTCCGAATAAACCACCGGTACATCACCGGTAAGAGCGGGATTGTAGCCTGTTTGTTTTCAAAGGCTTGGAGAACTGCTTCAATCGTCGGCTCGGCAATGCTCAAGAGCCGACTCCCAATAGCCCTGAGCGTATCGCCTTGCCCAGGGAGGTGCCTCTTGAATACCCGGAGCAAACTCCTCGATCTTGTCCACGCTTGGCACCAATCCAAAATTGGGCTTCATCATCTGCTCGAGATCCTCTGCGTCCCGAGGCCACTCAAAATCGCCGCCGACAACTACTTCATCAATCACTTGCAACTCGGACATTGATGCGGGCATTCTTCCTTCTTGATCCGTATACATTTCCAAAACTTGAAAAAACAACAAACTATCATGCCCAACCATCTCGACTTGCAATGCGTAGTTGACACCACTTCGGATCGAAAGACCGGCGGTGACAATCAAGCCAATGAATATCACTGCGAGAAGAGCACAACCTGCCTCCTTCTTGTGCTTCATGTCTTGCTGTTCTCGATCTGCCCTCGCTCATACAGCATCATGTGTTTGCACATCGCATGCGTCGCGCTCGTTGCTGCTGCCAGCCAACCGGCCCGCCCGTCGCGGAACGACTGCTTGAGCACCAGTTGCTTCAAAAACGCACCCGGTGGCGAGGTCATCAGCTTGAAGGCAGATGAACGAACGCCCGCTTTATGCAGCGCATCGGCGCTCGCCCGCGCGAGCCGCAACTGGTTCGATAAATGCTCGGCAAAGGTCTCGAACGAATCATGGATCAGCGGGCCATTGAGCAACCCCGCATCGATCCCGGCGTCCACCTCAAGATAATCGTGCGGATCCACACCCGCAAACCGCGCGCGATTCTCATGCACAAGCCGGGTGCGGACCAGACGGAGCCGGTGCTCGGGCTGCCACGCATGATGCAGAAGCTTGCCCTTGTATTCAATCATCCGGTTTACGCGGGCCGCATCGACACCGGCGGCGATCGCCGTGCGGATCGACGCTGCGAGTTCACCTGAAACCGGCTCGTCGGAATCCAGCCAGAGCGTGTGCTCGCGTGAGCACGCCTGGAGCGCAAGCTGCTTGGTCCGCACAAACCCGCGCCAGTGCGTCTGGATCAGCACCACCTCGCAGCGCTCGCTGCCCGTCCATGATCGGCAGGCGTTGACCAGATCCAGTGTCGAATCCGTCGAGCCCGAATCAACCACAACCAGCTGGGAAGCAAGCCCACGCACCGATTCGAGCACCCGCCCGATCGTCCGCTCGTTGTTCCTGCACGGGATCATGACCGAAAGATCGCAGGAATCGGGTTGGCTCGCATTGGTGCTCACGATGCACTACGCTAGCACGATGAACAGGGGAAGGCTCACGCAGACCAAGGTCATCCGGTACGCCCGCGACGGCGGGTTCGCCCCCGGCGAGTGGCAACGCGCCTTCGCAACGATCGATTTCAACACCCCGATCGCGGACGGACACACCCAACGCATCGGGGTCCAGATCACCAAAATGCGGGCGATTGATGTGGTTGTCCGCATCGAACTCGTCTCCGGCGTCTCCGCGATGATCTACGCGGCGTTCCGAAAAACCTATTCTGATTCGCTCTTCAAGCACCCCAAACGATGCAAGAAAACCATCGAGGGCGCAGGCCGCCCGATCGCGCTGCTCGGCGGCAAGCTCGGCGGGCGCCCGGTGCGCGTGCTTGTTTGCAAGGCTCGGCCCTAAAGAAATACTGATCCGCGCTTGCGCCATTCGCGCCGATCTGCTAGAGTAGCGCATGCCCCCAAAGAAGAAGAACTCGTCGTCCCTCTTGTCGCGCGCGCACCCGGACACAGGAGTCACCGCCGAGGTCCGCATCGGAGATTGCCGCGAGCAGCTCGCAAAGTTCGAGGGCGTGCGAACAAGCTCGGTCGATCTGGTCTTCGCCGATCCGCCGTTCAACTGGGACCGCGATTACGACCGCCACGAAACGGGCAACGCCTGGGATGATTCCTCGATGTCGCGCGAGCAATACCTCGATTTCACAACCGATTGGCTCGATCTTTGTGTCGACTCGCTCGCCGATCATGGGTCGATGTGGGTCAACATCCCTGATGACAGCGCCGCCGAGATCGTCGTGCACCTCAAGAAACGCGGAATGCACATGGTCAACTGGTGCATCTGGCATTACCGGTTTGGGCAGAACACCAAGGGACGATTCATCAACTCGAAGGTGCACGCGCTGTATTTCTGCAAAGACCCCAAGAACCGCACATGGAACCCGGACCCGGTACTCGAAGAATCTGATCGGCGGACCATCTACGGCGACAAACGCACCGAATCCAAACGCGACGGGATGCCCGCGGGGATGCGCGTGCCGATGGATGTCTGGTACGGACAGTACTTCGGACGCATCCAGGGCAATAACAAAGAGCGACGCCCCAAGCACGACAATCAACTCCCCGAGCTCTACCTCCATCGCGTGATCGCCTGCTCGTCCAACCCCGGAGACCTGGTCCTTGATCCGTTCCTCGGCAGCGGCACCACCGGGGTCGTCGCCCACGCGATGGGGCGGCGGTTCATCGCAACCGAGTACTCCAAAGAAAACGCGGAAATGGCTTTCGAACGGATCGCGAGCGGCCCGGTTCGTGAACTCGGAGCATTGAGAGGCGGATCCACCGCGATCCATCCCAAGAGAGCGCACACCCAGCTCGCCCGATAAACGGGTATTCAGGCGCGATTTTCCATCCAGACAACCGGTCTGTTCTATCCCGAAAACCGTGGATTCCTTGACACGGAGCCCAAACCGTGGCATCCTTTAGGTAATGAAGACCCAGCAATCCACACTGTCTGTGTGCGCCTTTGGTGCGCTCGTCGCGATCATCGCCCCTCAGGTCGCCTCGGCCCAAGAGCTCTCGTTCTCACGATTGAGCCCAGAGGACCATGCTTCGACCTCGTTCATCCCCGCGGTGGATAGCTATGTCGGTCGGCACAGCCTGATGTCGGGCGGCGTCAGCGTTGGCGATTTCAACAATGATGGATGGCAGGACCTGTACCTCCCCGGCGGAGGAACACAGCCCGATCAACTCCTGATCAACATGCAAGACGGCACCTTCGAAAACCAAGCCGCCGCATGGGGCATCGATCGCTCAATCACCGCGATGGGATCGGCGGTCGGGGACATCAACAAAGACGGGTACCCCGAGCTCTATGTAGTCTCATTTGGAAATGGGGACGAGGCTGCGGAAGTTGGCAACTGCCTGCTCTATCTCAACAAAGGTCCAGACGAGAACGGCGACTTCTCGTTCGAAGAAGTTGGCGAACAGGCCGGGGTGAACTACATCCTCGATCAGATCATCGACGGCACGGGCGCAACCTTCGGCGATGTCGACCTCGATGGACACATGGACCTGGTTGTCAGCGCATGGGCACGCCATGCGTTCAGCACGCGGATCTACCGGAATCTTGGCGACAACACCTTCGAGGACATCACCCTCGCGGTACTCCCCGACACCGGGTGGATGCGCGGATTCACACCCAAGCTCATCGATATCAACGGCGATCGGTACCCGGAACTCTTGCTCGCAAATGATTTCGGGCAATCGAGGCTCTTTGTTCACAACGGCAAAGACGAGCAGGGCAACATCAGCTTCCGAGACGAAACAGAGACCGCCAATGTCACCGAGGACTGCAACGGGATGGGCGCGTCGGTCGCCGATTTCAACGGCGACGGGTTGCTCGACTGGTTCATCACCAATATCTACATTCCCGCAGATGATTGCGGCAACACCATGTTCTTCTGCACCGGGCTCAATGAATCAGGGACACCGATCTTCGACAATCGTGCTGAAGAGGCCGGTGTGGATGATGCAGGCTGGGCTTGGGGCACCACCGCCGGAGATTATGACAATGATGGCGATGCTGACCTGATCGCCACCAACGGATACAGCACCGCGCCGCTGGTCGACACGAGGCTCTATCTCAATGACTCCGAGGGGAACTTTACCGATGGCGCCACGGATGCCGGGCTCGGTTTCCAGATCCGCGGGCACGGGATGGCACAGCTTGATATGGACAACGATGGCGACCTTGACCTTGTGTTTATCGAAGAGCCAGGACCAACACACATCTACCGCAATGACACCGTGAGCACCAATCATTGGCTGCGCCTGAAGCTCGTTACCCGCCACAACAAGTGCCTCGCCCCGATGGGCACCGGCACCCGTGTGATCGCGTACACCGGCGACCAGGTACAATACCAAACACTCGCCTCGCCGACGACCTACCTCGGGCAATCAGAGATGATGATTCATCTCGGGCTCGGCGATCACGACAAGGTTGATCGGCTCGTGTTTGAGTGGGCCGACGGGCGAAACACGGTCATGGAGAATGTAGCGGCCGATCAGATCCTCGACATCTTCGTCTACCACCCCGCCGATCTCACGCGCGATGAACTGATTAACCTCCAGGACATCTTCGCGTTCCTTGAGCTGTTCAACAAGCAAGATCCCGCCGGAGACACCAACGAGGATGGATCATTCGACTTTGATGATGTCATGGGATTCATCGAGGTCTTCGGCTCTGGGTGTCCATGAGCAGCCATGAGCAGCCATGAGCATGGATACCTGTGAGCCTGTCACGGTTCTTGTCAAAGCGGTCCCGGGTGCATCACGCGACCAGATCGCGGGGCGACTCGGAGATCGGCTAAAAATCCGCATCAGCGCACCACCAGAGGGCGGCAAAGCGAACAAAGCAATCTGCGCCCTGATCGCCAACCGCCTCGGGATCAAACGCTCGCAGGTAACGGTGATCGCGGGCAAGAGCGGCCCCGAAAAACGGATTGAGATCCTCGGGGTTCACGCCGACTCACTCGCCACGCTCTTCGAGTGCTGATGGGCACTACACTCCTGCGGAGGAACCCGTGGAGAACAACAAGCCCGATCTTGGAGCATCCGAACGCTTTGTCTCTACGCGCAGGGCCCACCGAGATGAGACCGCAGAGGACTACACCGAAGCAATCGATCAGCTCATCGCCCAGCACGGATGCGCCCGCGTGGGCGAACTCGCCGAGCTGATGGGCGTGAGCCATGTCACCGTCACGCGGATCATTTCACGATTACAACGCGAGGGGCTCGTCGAAACCGAACCGCGCAAGCCGATCAACCTCACCGATGCTGGCAGACGGGTTGCCCATGCTTCGCGCGAACGCCATGAGGCGGTGCTTCGGTTCTTGATCGCCGCCGGCGTGACGCTCGAGCAGGCGCGGATCGACGCGGAGGGCATCGAGCATCATGTCTCCGAAGAAACACTCGCTGCCCTCCGCACACTGACCGCGAGCATCAACGATTCCTCACGCGTCCGATAGCTGAACAGCCCGTTTGCCCGATCGATTCAGATCATCTATCTTTGGCTTCGCTCGAGCCCATCACGCAAAGTGGGATGCAATCGGGCGCTCCGAATTGAACCCTTCGCTGAACATCAGTTCTTCGGATGGTTCAGGGGGAAACGCGCCATGCAGTTGACGACAAAGACCCGCCCGGGCAGTGACCAGATCACCCGGGTGAGCACCCGTGATGGGGTGCATTATGTTCGGCTCTCGATCGGCGAGCTGAAAACACACGACATCAATCGGCTCCGCACTGAGCTCAGCGCCCTGTATCAGCCGGGCGAGCAGACGCTCATCGCCCTGTCCCTGAAACGGGTCAACATGCTCTCGAGTGCGTGTATGGGCATGTTCGTCGAGTTCTCCAACGCACTGGTCCCGATCAACGGGTCGTTGGTGCTCTATGAGGTGCCTCGGGACATCGCGAAAATGCTCAAGAAGCTGAAGCTTCACAAACAACTCCCGATCACAAAGAGCCCGGAATCGGCCTACAAACTGCTCAAACCGCAACGGATTGAACATCATGGCGCTGGGCATGAATCCGCCGCCTGAATTTGCCGATGCAAGCAACGAATTGTGGATCAGGACCGTGTCCAGTTCGTATACACCCGTGGATATCCACTCGGATATCGGTCCACGGGTGCTTTTTGTCCCCGAGTTTCCATTCGGTGTTGAACCAACAGCACACCAACAACCAGATTCCGTTGCACGCCTGCGCACCGGAGGGAGAAGATTTATTATGGCTATCAATCGGCTTTGTCGTCACACCTTTGCAGTTGTCCTCGCCTGCGGATGCTCCGTCTCCGTTGCAGATATCACGAGCAGCGATCGCCCGCTCCGGCTTGTCACGGGCGATGTAAATCTCTCCACCCTTGTCGATGCCGCCGACCCTGCCCAACGCCAGGCCTTTGAGATGCCCAGGCGTGCGGTAATTCAACTCGATGGTCCGATCGACGCCGACCGACGCGCAGCAATCGAGGCCGCCGGTGTCACGCTCGGCGATTACCTCCCCGACTTCGCCTACATCGCCGATATGAAGCACGCACGAATCGACGCCTTGACCGCGCTGGATTATGTCACCCATGTAGTGGCGTACCAGAGCGACTGGAAGATCGACCCCGAGCTGACAACACGCAACCTGCAGACACCCCAGCGGATTGATCTGGCATCGCAGGGAATCCTGCAATCACATGTCTACCTGTTCCCTTCGTCGAGCATTACCGATACATCCGCGAAGATGAACGCCATCAACGGGCTCAACATCGCCCACACCGAGCTCGAGGACGACCGATTCCTCATCCAAGTCTCCGGCACCCAAGCCGCGCTCCGCTCGCTCGCGGATCTCGACGCGGTGCAGTGGGTCGAGCCCGCGCCAGAGATCACCTTCCGCAACTCCACCACGCGCTGGATTGTCCAGTCCAATGTCACCAACGATTTCCCGATCTACGACCAGGGTCTCCACGGCGAAGACCAGCTGATCGCGGTGATGGACGGGCGAGTTCGCGCCACGCACTGCTCGTTCTCTGATCCTGAAGGCGATCCATTCGGTAACAACCATCGAAAAATCCAGGCGTACAACTCGTCCACCGGATCCGACTTCCACGGCACCCATGTCGCGGGCACCGCGCTCGGAGATAACGGCGTCAACAACAACACCCGCGGGATCGCGTACGCGGCTCGCCTTGTATTCGATACCACCCCGGCGTTCACCTTCTCACAGATGAACGCGCGCCTCACTACCCATTACGGGCAGGGCGCGACCATCCACACCAACTCTTGGGGCAACGACGGCACCACCTCCTACGACGGGCTCGCACGCGCCATCGACAGCTTTAGCTACAACAACGACGACAACCTTGTGCTCTTCGCGGTCACCAACGGCAGCTCGCTCAAAAACCCAGAGAACGCAAAGAACTGCCTCGCTGTCGGCGCTTCACAAGACGCCAACTCGCAGCACGCACACTGCTCGGGCGGCACCGGACCAACCGCCGACGGACGACGCAAGCCAGAAATCTACGCCCCAGGTTGCGGTTCGCAATCTTCAAGCTCCAGCAGTTCATGCGGCACCACCTCGCTCACCGGCACCTCAATGGCCGCCCCCGCGGTCGCCGGAGCGGCGGCGTTGGTCAGGCAGTACTACACCGAGGGGTTCTACCCAACAGGGAGCGCCCAGTTCGAAGACGAGTTCACGCCATCGGGGCCACTGGTCAAAGCAACCCTCATGAACTCATCGGTTGATATGACCGGGATCGGCGGGTTCCCCTCCAACCGTGAGGGCTGGGGACGGGTGCTGCTCGACAACGCCCTGTTCTTTGACGGCGACTCAAAGATGAACTTTGTCCACGATGTCCGCAACAACGCAAACGAGGCGCTTTCCACCGGCGATATGTGGGAGACCACGCTCACCGTCGAGAGCTTCGGCGAGCACTTCAAGGCAACACTCGTCTGGCACGACGCCCCCGCGTCGACCAATGCCGCGTTCACACCAGTCAACAATCTTGATATCGAGATTGATGTCCCGATCCTTGGCACCGTGAAAGGCAATGTCTTTGCCGGCGGTGAATCCGCAACCGGCGGGAGCGCAGACACACTCAACAATGTCGAGATGGTCCTGATTGATAACGCGCCCCCCGGCGATTACACCATCCGGATCAAAGGCACCGCGGTCAACAACGGCCCGCAGGGCTTCGCTCTGGTGGTCACCGGCGATGTCAATGAAGCAATCGCAGGATGCTCGCCGGCGGACATTGTCGAGCCGTTCGGGACCCTGAACCTTCAAGATGTCTTTGCGTACCTTGACCTGTTCAACACCTCGAATCCCGCAGCAGATCTCGCGGCACCGTTCGGTGTGTTCAACCTTCAGGATGTATTCGCCTACCTCGCCATCTTCAACGCCGGCTGCCCATAAGACCTATGGTGTGTCGTGAAGAACCACGACGCGACACCTTCGACAAGCATCCATCCGCCCGAGCCGGAACACCTCTCCGCGCTCGGGCGGTTTTCATTGGCACTCGGCGATATCAAGCTTGCCCACTCGGTCTTTGCGCTGCCATTCGCGATCTTGGGCGCCTTCCTTGCAGCACCAAGACAGAACGATCTCCCGTTCCCGATCGATTGGATCGACTTTCTTCCACAGCTGGTCCTGATTGTCATCTGCATGTTCTTTGCACGCACATGGGCGATGCTGGTCAATCGCATCGTCGATAGAAAAATCGATGCGGCCAACGAACGAACCGCACGCAGGGTGTTCGCCTCGGGGCTCTTGAGCATCCGGGATGGCTCGGCATTGCTCGGCGGTTCTGCGCTCGGATTCATCGTCACCTGTGCTTTCTTTGGCTTCTTGTTTACCAACTGGTGGCCGGCAATCTTGTCGATCCCCGTACTCATCTGGATCGGGTTCTACTCGCTCACCAAACGCTTTACCTGGCTCTGCCATATCTTCCTCGGCGGAGCGCTCGCCGCCTCGCCCATTGCCGCCGCCATCGCGGTCGATCCAGAGTTGCTCCCCAACACGCAAACAATCTGGTGGATCGCCGCCATGGTGGTCTGCTGGGTCGCGGGCTTTGATGTCATCTACGCCATGCAGGACATCGAATACGATCAACGGGTCGGGCTCAACTCGATCCCGGCCCGCTTCGGGTACAAGACTGCAGCATGGCTCAGCCGGGGGCTGCACCTGATGGCGATCGTGGCACTCGTGCTCGCGTGGAATCACAACGATCGGCTTGGGGCACTCTTTGGGATCGGGATTACCCTGATCGGATTGGTGCTGGTGCTCGAGCATGTCGTGCTTCATCGCAGAGGACGAGCGGGGATCCCGATGGCGTTCTTCACCCTCAACGGGGTCGTTTCGGTGGTGCTCGGGATCGCGGGGTGCGTGGATCTTGTGATTTAGTAATCCTCGATGTTTTGTGATTTCAATTTTTTCTGAAACACTGTAGACACGATGATTCCGATGGCGCATACTCTGGTATGCCTGCAAAGCCGAAGAAACCAGATGTCGTTGCCCGCGCCCAGATGATCGAGGCCGAGGATCGCTTTATCGCCTCATGGGGACGGATGGGTTCCGTCTGGGGAATCAGCCGAACCATGGCAGAAGTGCACGCCCTGCTCTACATCACAGGCACCGAGATGTGCACAGATGAAATCATGAGTCGGCTCGGTGTCTCGCGCGGGAATGTTTCCATGTCGGTCCGCTCACTGCTCGAGTGGTCCGTGATCGAGAAGGTACGCATCGCGGGCGATCGAAAAGAATACTACCAGGCTGAGCAGGATGTCTGGTCGATGCTGCGCGCGATCGCACGCGAGCGGATCAAACGCGAGGTCGACCCGCTGCTCGATGCGCTCGATGAGATCAGCGAGCTCGCGCCGCAGGCGTCCAAGGGATCCTCCACCGAGATACAAGATCTCCAGCAGCGCATCGAGGCGGTCCGCGATGGTTTCAGCATCATCACAACCTTATCGCACAAGTTCGCCGGCCCACGCGGGGCGGGATTGCAGACCGCAGCCAAACTCCTCGCTCGCGCCCCGATCGGACGAACGAAAAAGCACGGCTCCAAACGAGGGGGCACCTCACAATGACCGCCCATGCCTCATCTTCACCCCCACCCTGCTCGCCCACGCCTGCGCTCCCCGATCGGTTCGCATTGATTTTTCCCATCGCGCGCACCGTGCTTGCAGATGATCAAGCACCAATCGGCAACAGCCCCGTGATCGAGTTACGCATCGAACTCGATCTCTTCAGCAACCACACCGCGATCCAACTGGCTGATCCGTCGAGCAACACCCATCGCATTCTTCGCACCGATGCCCAGCACGCGGGCATTGTCCGCTCCACGCATGGCTGGCTGCATCTTGATGCGCCGGGGATCGCGACCTGCTCAATCATGCAGAACAACGACCACGACCCCGTCCTGGTCTATGCAACAACCCCGCTGCTCCGCGAGCTCGGAGCTGGGGGCGGGCGATACGGTGCGCCGACGATCAGATTGGACGGATGACACTCACCCCGGCAAACAACCCGGCGACCTGATCACGCGGGACAGTCCTCGGCGGATAGGCGTTGTTGATCGGTTGAATCCGGATCTGCTCGCACCCTTCCTCATCCGTGTGGAAATATACCCGCTTGAAAGTTGATTCATGATCAGGCTCAAGCCGGACGAAACAATCCATCCCATCACGGATATCACGGATCGGCGAAAACACCACGATGTCACCCTCATGGTACTCGGGCTCCATCGAGTCGCCGACGACTCGAGCAGCGAACGCGTCGGGGTCATCGATATCCGGAGAACGGACATACTCATCAGCAACCCCCGCAGGATACCCAAGGTCGGTAAACTCCACCGGATACCCGGCAGCAACACGATTGATCAATGGAATCTCGCGAGGCAAGGGCACCAATGATACAGAGGAGACAGTTGACGCCCCTCCACCCTGTTGTTCGCACGGAACTCTTGCGGAATCCTCGTCTGTAGCACCGTCCGAACTGATGGCGCTGATCAACCGAGAGAGCTCGCCCGATTTGTACAACTCGTCGAGCGAGCCGCCCTTGGAAGCACTGGCCGACAGCAACCGGGCAAGCTCGATCGCGGAATGCTCGCGCTTGCGCAGGGTTTCAAGATCAGCGCGGATAGGCTCGGGCGTCTGATCCCACCGGGCACAGCCGATCAGCTCGCCCGGAGTGAACGAGAGTGCCTCTTCGAGCTTCGTAATCAACTCGTCGCTCGGCGGTCCGCGATGCCCGTGCTCAATACTCGAGAGGTACGACTTGGCGCAACCCACCCGCTCGGCGACCTTCGCCAAAGAGAGATTGAGCATGGCTCGTCTTTGTTTGAGCGTCGAGGCGAACCAAGCGCCCGCCTGAAGGACTGATTGATCGTGTTCGGCGGGCATGCTGTGGATTCCTTGAGGCCCGGATGAGAAGAGGGGTTGCCGGTTCCGGTATCTGGTCGGGATGGGGTACGGGATCTGTGCGCTGATTTGCGAAACTACCATACATTACCCTTGCATATCGTTCTGTATCTGGAGTACTATTCAAAAAGTATCGTTCTCATTATTGGGGAAGTGTGTACTTGTTGAAACCGCCGTCTATTATCAATCTATGGCCGTGATATTCGTTGATGAATCTGGAGATACAGGGTTCAAGTTTGAGCGGGGGTCGTCGCGATACTTGGTTGCGTGCCTTGTGGGATTTGATAGCGAAGAACAATACAAAGCATCTTCTGATTCGCTAGATGCACTCCGTGTGCGATGGGGCCGCGACGAAGATCATGAGTTTCACTTTTCGGCATTAAATAGAAGGCGCAAACTAGAGGCATTAGAGGCCACCTTGGCGGGCGAGTTCTGGGTGTATTCATTTGTACTGAATAAGGCCCAGCTCTGGGACGGCGCGCTTAGGCAAAAACACCATATGTACCAACGCGCAGTTTCATGGCTGCTAGAGAACGCAATACTGAAAATGCCAAAGTCTGATCTTGTTTTTGACCGGTGTGGCAATCGTGATTTCTACGCTGCCATCCAGTCTCATATTCATCATGCGTGCCAGCAAGCTCGACTCGATCACCCAAAGAGCTTCGTTGCGATGGATTCTCGCAAGTCGAACGGATTACAAATTGCTGATTTAGTCGCAGGCTCAGTTGCGAGGATTTATTCAGACAAGCCCAATGCGAGGGAGCCATATCAACTCATCTCAAACCGCTTCGTTTCCTTCAGATTCTGGCCCCAAAAATAGAACCGCCGTCGCCTATCCCCGTTGCGGGGAACGCAGACCGTACGGTCACTGTTCGGCGGCGGCTTGCTCTATATATCACTATATCGCAAATCTAGGCCCTAGGTTCAACAATAAAAGAAATAATCTTTGTAAAACACCGCTACCGGCTGACACGGATGGTTTCATCAGGTATCATGTTCGTATGAATAAGAAACAAGGCAAAGTAGGGCAGGCACGATCCGAGATCGTCGCACAGATTCCAATGGCGTGTGCAGACGAGGATTCGGCGATTGAGTTCATGGAGACTCGACGCTGGGGTGATACTCCCAAGTGTGCGTGTTGCGATAGCGAGAATGTTTATCAGCAGATGAACGCCGACAAATCCAAGCGTGAGGCCCACTGCCGTTGGCGTTGCCGAGATTGCAAGAAGCAATACTCCGTCCGCAAGGGCACCGTGCTAGAGGACAGCCGTATCCCCCTCCGCCATTGGTGCTTCGCATTCTGGGCAGCATGTTCATCCAAGAAGGGCGTGTCCGCAAAGCAGATCCAGCGTCAAACTGGGCTGAGCTACAAGTCTGCTCTGTTTCTCATGCACCGCATCCGCTTTGCAATGGCACCCACCGAACCAGATCCCAAGCTCGATGGCACTGTTGAGGTCGATGAAACCTATGTCGGAGGCAAGCCCCGCAACAAGGGCTGGAAGTTTGGCGACCCCAACCGTCGCGCACAGTGGAGTACCAAAACTCGCGTGGTCGGCATGGTACAGCGGGACGGGGAAGTGCGGGCACAAGTCGCACCCACGATCACTGCGAAGAACCTGCGGGAGATCGTCATGGACAATGTGGACACCACCGCACGGCTCATCACAGACGAGTACAAGGGCTACAAGAAGATCGGACCAGAGTTCAAGAGCCACGAAACGATCAACCACAGCAAGAAGGAATACGCCCGAGGCGATGTGACAACCAACACGATCGAGGGATTCTTTGGCCTGCTCAAACGAAAACTCTACGGGACACACCACGCGGTCAGCAAGGCCCATCTGAATCGGTATGTCCACGAAGCGGCGTTCATCTACAACCACCGCCATATGGACGACGGAGCCCGTACCGAGGCAGCGATCAAGCGAGCCGTAGGTAAACGGCTGACCTACGCCGAACCAATCAAAAAGCCTGCCTAAGAGACCCAAAGTACAGGCGCGGCATACGCCGGACGGCGAGCGGGCACAAGCGTTATTGGACGCTACCGTAGGCAAGATGCTGAAATGCGACGATTCGATCGCGTAAATTGCACTTGACCGCCGAAGGTAGTGTACAATTGTCAACTACTGGAGCCGGAGGGAGTTGAACCCTCTTGTTTCCATTCCAGGCGGAAACCGTACACCCGTACGCGACCCCTCAAAACCGACCGCCGCCCCTTCGGGCGACGAGCCGGGCAAAGAGTTAGATTGACCTTCGGTCATCTTGCATGAAGATCCAACTTCTCTAGAGTTGGATTTTTCATGCGCTGCTATGGACACTCGGGCGGATGACCTCCGGTCGTCCCAAGTGCCTGTGATCTAACGGGGGTCGCATCATAGTTCACCTCCTGTCAAACTGTGTTTGCCGTCACTTGATCTCATGACCACCCCTTCGTTCACCATTTTGGCCAAGGTCGTGCGAATTACATTCTTTTTGTCCTTTGCGCGGGATGCGATTTGATTCTCCAAAGCCTCGGCGACCTTGGTGGCGGTTAGGTCTGGATGCTCGTCTAGGAGATTCGCAATACCTTCTCTTGCACCGGGACCGGTCAACCGCAATCCTTCTTCTGTATTGGGCTCGACCGCATACGGTTTTGCATACTGTTCAATCATGTAAAAGATCGTTTCTCTCTGCACATTCAGCGATTCGATCTGCTTCTCGATCCTGCATAGTTCGGATTCGAGTTCAGAAACAGGGACGGCTTGCGAGTAGATGGTTGAAATGGACATGCCGCTATAATACCACAACCCAAACCAAAAGGCGCGATAGTTGTGGCCCGGACTGGAAACACAGAGTTTTTGTTAGTGTTCGGGTTGTGTATGGATTGTCGGTTTCGCGCCCATCGTTCTGCTACTATGCACACATGGTTGAAGAATCCCCAAAACAAACACCCGGCCCCGAACCAGAACGCCTCTCCCTCCCCCATGAAGATTGGGAGGACGCTGTTGGCGATGCACTGAAAAAGCCGTGTCCCAAAGAGACACGGCCAGAGTCGGCGGATGACGAGGATGAGAAGCCCAAACAGGACTGATCGAAGAAGCTACCTATAGTCGCGATTTCGTGGATTTGGGGGCTGTAGGTGCGTTCAGATGGGTTTCAATAGGTACACACTTCCCCATTATTGTGAACACAATCATGTGTCAAGTCAAGCAAAAATGCCTCAAAGGAGTGAGATTATGGGAAACAGAACCTACGCCGCGGACTGGTTGGACAACGCATCGGAGGATCTGGACCTCCGAAAACGCCGTGCAGATGCCCTCAACGACCGAATCGTCCAACGCGCAGACTGGCTCGAACCCGATGATCGAGCAATGGTCCAGGCGATGTTTGCCGACGGATATTCAGCTGCCCAGATCGCTCGACTCAGCGAAACACCCGTCCGCACCATCCGCGCTCGCATCCACCGCATCGTCACCAGACTCAGCGACCCACGCACCGCTTATGTCGTCCGAAACGCTAGAGAATGGTCGCGGACCCGCAGAGAGATCGGGCGAGCAATCTTCGTACGCGGGTTGTCGCTGCGGGAAACCGCCAACGAGCTCGAGATGAGCTTCTACCTCGTGCGTCGGCACCGTGAAGCAATCGAGGCCATGTTCGATGCCCAACGCCAATCGGCACGAACAACCCACGCCGCACGCAAGGATGCCCAGGCGTGGCGATGAGATCGCGGATCATGACCACGCCTCGGATGCCGGCGGTTGTCCATACAACCGCGCCGATTTCGACAAGAGCGCTCCATGCATGCGCAGCATTCGGGATCAGCGTACACCCACAATCAGAAAACATGCCCGCGCACGCAATCACCCCGTCCCCCGACCTGGTCCGCGCGGTGTTCCGCGTGCCGATCACACTCGTGCGGGGTCCGAGCGGCTCGGGGAAATCTCGCCGGCTCGCCGGGCTCGAACAAGGCTTTGCGGAGGCAGGATTCCGCACCCGACGGGTCGAACCGATGGCAGATACAGAAACTGCGGTGTTCGATGTATTCAACTCGGACCACGACAAAGTATGCACCACGCTGGCGGCTTGCGGGCTCGCCGAACCCCGGCTCTGGTCGCTCCCCGCCGGGCTGCTCAGCGCCGGGCAACGGGCGAGGCTCGAGATCGCGATCGCAATCCACGACGCCAAAGAGAACGATGTGATCATCGCCGACGAGTTCTGCACCGCCCTCGACCGGGTGAGCGCGATGTCCTTGTGCGCGACAATCCGCAGGGTAGTCGACCAAAGACATCTCCACCTCGTCGCTGCCAGCGCCCATGAAGATCTGGAGCCGATGCTCGGTCCAAAGCTACTCATCGACGGATCAACGGGCGAAATACAGACGCTCGACGGACAATCAACCCTCGACACGATCCGCTATGAACAAGGCACAATGAACGACTACAACAGACTCAGCCATCTGCATTATCTCGGCGGGCAGCCCGCAACCCGCACGCTCGTTCTTCGTGCGGTGCGAGAATCAAAGATCATCGGCGACACGCTCGCCGGCGTGCTGATCGTCAGCATGCCGACCCTCAACGGCGCATGGCGCAAAATGGCGTGGGGCGACCGGTACTCCAACCAAGACAAGCGAGCCGCCGCCCTGAGGATTAACCGCGAGCTTCGATGCATCTCACGGGTGATTGTCGAGCCAAGAAGCCGCGGGCTCGGTGTGGCGTCCGGGCTTGTCCGCGCGTACCTCCAATGCCCCCAAACAAACGCAACCGAAGCGATCGCTGCGATGGGCAGCGTCTGCCCTTTCTTTGCACGCGCGGGGATGACGCAGTACACCATCGCTACCCCGCCGGCCAATACACGCCTGCTCGATGCGATCGCATATCTCGGCACCGACCCGAGCGAACTGACACAACATTCGATCGAGGACTCCCCGCTGCTTCACCGCGAGTTGATGCACTGGGCAAGGAGCACCCGCATGCTCCGAGATCCTCAAACACCACCGCACACCATCGCGTTGATGGCCGCGTGCAGACTGCTCTCCCGCCCCCGCGCGTACGCGTGGACAAACCAAGGAGAGCACGATGAAGAACCAAGAACAGATCAATAACCAAACCGCCCCGGAGCCCAAAGCCCCGCCGCCCGAGCCATCGCTCCCAGAGGTGCTGGTCTTTTTTCTGACGCGCGGACAACGCCGAGCCGTGCTCCGCACGCTTCGCGAACTCGATCAATCCCGCGAGGAAGCCTTGCTCAAAGCATTGGAGATCGAGCACCAATGAGCACCGATCACCACAACGATTCACAAATAAGCGAGCCCGACGATTCAGGATTTGATTCCATCGGCACCACCCCCGAAACGAGCGACCAACTCCACGCATGGCTGATCGATGTTATGGATATCGCCATCCCCCGCGAACCGGTGATCGATGCCCATGATGCGCCATTCGCGTACATCGAGCACGCGTTCTTTGAGGACCGCGATCCGCGAGATTGCATTGTCTGGGCAAACCGCGGAGGGGGCAAAACATTCCTCGCAGCCGTCGCCACCCTGCTCGACATGGTGTTCAAGCCGGGGATCGAGATCCGGATCCTTGGCGGGTCGCTCGAGCAGTCCATGCGGATGCACGCGCACCTCAGAACACTGTTCACCCCCGAACCATTCGCCGGGCTCATCGATGGAAAAATCACACAGCGCCGTATCAGGCTCAAAAACGGCTCGGTCGTCGAACTCCTCGCCCAGTCGCAAACTTCGGTCCGCGGGACACGCGTACAAAAACTGCGATGCGACGAGGTTGAACTCTTCGATCCGCAGGTCTGGGAAGCTGCACAGCTTGTGACCCGCGAGAAAATCTGCGGCGGAAAACGCGTTCGCGGCTCGATCGAATGCCTCTCAACGATGCATGTCCCCTACGGCTTGATGCACGAGCTCATCGAGAACGCCAAGTCGGACGAAAACCAGACGAGGCGCGTCTTTCGGTGGGGCGTTGTTGATGTCCTCGACAAATGCACCGATCGCTACGAGTGCATCGGCGAAGACTCGAAGTGCCCGCTGCTTTCGGAGTGTTGCGGCAAGGCAAAGGGGCGCGACAAGCGAGGACAAACACCCGGTCATATTTCTATTGATGATGCGCTGATGCTCAAATCCAGAGTCTCATCTTCCACATGGGACGCGGAAATGCTCTGCCTTCGCCCGCAGCGCAGCGACTGTGTGCTGCCCGAGTTTGATCCGCGGGTCCATGTGGTCGAAGCATTGCCCGAGGGGATCAATCGCTGGATCGGCGGGATGGACTTTGGGATCCGCTCGCCGACGGTCATGATCTGGGCGGGCGTGGATGATTCGGGTGCGGTGTGGGTGTCGAGAGAGTACATCGCCAGCGACCGCTCGCTCGATGAGCACATCGACGCAATCCGTGCGATGGACCCGCTGCCAGCATGGATTGGAGTGGATCCGGCGGGGCGGCAGCGCTCGCTGCAATCGGGTATTTCTGATGTACAAGCGATGCGCAGACGCGGGCTTGTGGTGCATGACTCCCGGCTCGGGCTGCACAAAGGGATCGAGATGATCCGCACGCGCCTACGCCCCGCCTCCGGTGCGGTGCGCCTGTATATCCATCGGGGGTGCGAAGAGCTCATCCGCTCGCTTGAGCAGTACCATTACCCACGCGATCAGCCAGAGAATCCCATGCCCGAAAAGGACGGCAGCGACCACGCTGTCGATGCGCTGAGGTACATGATCCAGAACCTGGACCACCGCTTCGAGACCAAGAAAGGGTCCTACCTGCTTGACCCGTGAGTGCTCAAGACGGGACCGGTGCGATCATCGGGATCAGCACCGTGATCAGCGCAGTAGCAATCACTGCGAGAATGCCGAGCCCGATCAAGATCTGCATCGTGAAGATGAAGACCTCGCGCGGATAGTTTTTCATGTCGTAGCACCTCACCGCCTTGTACCCGATCGCGATAAAGAATGCGATCGGGATAATCAGCAGATACCACTCGTTATGAACAGCCAACGCGTCAACAAACGGCGTATATGCCAGAACCGGTGCGATCATCAAAGTCATCAGCTGGGCTCCTTGGTGGCTGGAGCTCGCCCCGATGACGATCGCTTGGTGGCTTGACCAGTTGGCGGCATCAACGCATCGAGGAAAATGATCAGGTTCAACATCCCCGCGAGCACGATCGAGAGCATCGCGATCTCGTTGAGCCGACCGAGCCCCTTCACATTCGGCGGCCCCATCCCCTGCTCAATCTGGGCTCGCGACAATGGTTCCCATTCCCATCGCCCGTTGATTTGTACACGGTGCTCTTCCGGGTTCCCTGTGCGGGTGGATTTGATCGCGTGGTCATAGGCTTTGAAGTGATTCTGGTGTGCATAGTCAACCGCAAAGGTCAGCGGCCCGACCATCGCTTCGCCGAGGAACCAGAATCGGTCTTCCTTGGAATCAATCGCGTCGATACCTCCGATAAGAAGCCCAAAAAAGAACAGCCCAAGAACACCCACGCAGGCGAGCAACCCTCGGCTTGTTCGTTTGCGAATCAGGTGCCCCGCGCCGGGGAAGACCGCGGCGGCAAGCCCGGCAACAGGATCGATTTTCTGGGGGGTTGATCGGTGCATAGAGATGCAGAGTGTATCGACGCTGAAGCCCGGAATCACGGACGGATACAAAACCATCGTGTTTGGTGGTGATCCCTGATTGACACCCTGCCTTTGGCGGGTACAGTCGGACGGCATTGTGAGCCCACGAGCGTATTGGCCCCCGAGACTGAAGGACCGAGCGATGATTGACTCATCTATTCAACCAAATCACTGGCAGCACGAACCGATCAATCCATGGGAAAACACCGGCGGGATGAGTACGCTTGATCCCGGCGCACGCGAACTCTCGGACCAACCATGGTCCGATTATCCAACCTGCGGGCGAGATGATGACCTAGACGAGGACGAGCGGTACTTTCTTGACGATGAAGACGATGAGGACGGCGATGACGATTCGGACACCGATTCGGATTACGACGACGGTTTCGCAGACGATGACGATGATGAAGTCGATGAAGACCAAGATTCCGACGATGACAACTACTGAGCGGGCGTGCAGTTTGCACCGCTCGATGGGAGGATTCATCGATGGGTACAAGCAATCAAAGCCGCAGAGCAAATGACAACAACTCTGAATCAGAGCGACGCAAGTCGTCCACCGGTCGCCCGCCGCCCGGGACTGTTGTTGATCGCAGGCTCGGAGTCGATCGGCGAGACCTAGACGATCCCCGCGAGCACCAGAGCCCAGAAAATACACCAAGCCACGGCAAGATCGTCAAGGGCAAAAAGAAACCAAGCGCCGACACCACCGCGCTCGAACGCCGACGCGGACGCGGGCGGCGCCTGAGCGATTTCACCAAGACCGCCGAAGAAGGCGAGATGAACACCGAGCAGTTCCTGTTCCTGATGGCCATCGACGGCTTCAAGAAGGCCAACGACAAGATGTTCCCCACCTGGACCGATGTGCTCGAAGTCGTGCGCCTGCTCGGGTACCGCAAGACGATGCCCAGCGAGCTCGGGCTGACCAACGCCGAGGACTGGCTTGAGGCTTCAGACGCGAACGCCAATGTGCGCCCTGATCGTTGGGCCGAACGCTTCGGCGACGGCCCCGCCGTTGGCGGCAAGTCCGCCGGCGAGTTCGGATCCAATCCGAACAAATCCGAAGCGGATCTGACCGACGAGGCCCTCGAAGCCTTCGAGGCTGCGTTCGGCGAAGAAGACTTCGAAGACGAAGGCTTCACCGAAGCCGCGTGAAACATTGAGGCAAAAAATAAACCGCGGGGCCCAAACATGCTCCGCGGTTTTTACATCGCTAGACGCCGTTTACTTGTTGTAGTAATCAATATTGATCTGCACATACTTCGACCATTCATCGGGCAGGTCCTCGTCTTGGAAGATCGCTTGCACCGGGCATTCATCTACGCAGAGCCCGCAGTCGATGCAGGTGTCCGGGTCGATGAAGAGCATCTCAGAAGTCTCGAAGTCCGGATCATCCTTGGTCGGGTGGATGCAGTCCACCGGGCATGAATCCACACAAGCGGTGTCTTTGGTCTTGATGCATGGCTCGGCGATGATGTGTGTCATGTGGACTCCTCGTCTGGTGTAACCCAACCCCTCTGGGCGATCGGTACAGTATTCAATCACATCGGGCGAATGGCAACCAATTCTCAAGCGGAGACTGAATCTCAATGCCGATGGGCGATTACGCCCGGGCAGCCCCATCGAGCAACCGGGCAACGCCCCGCACCCCGAGCCGGGCAGAGATGGATGTGGCCATCCGCCCGCCGAGTTCGATAAAAACACCCGCGTCGTCGGCCGCAAAGACTTCCTTGGCCGTCTCCGAGAACACCCGGACCCAACGCTGGAAGTGGACCGGGGTCAAGAGCCCCGGCTCGTCAAACTGGTGGGCCTCGATCGGACGCCCTGAATAGGTCCCCGCGCGGAGTACCGCTGAAGACCAGAACCGGGTCATTTTTTCGTAGTGCGCATCCCAATCGGCGACCCTGGTGTTGAAGATCGGACCAAGCAGATCATCCTCACGGGTCCGTGTATAAAACAGCTCGACCATCTTTCGAATATTGGCGATGGTGATGGATGAATCCGGACCCTGATCGTCGCCATTGTGGGCGAGCGGAAGACTCGTTGTATGTTCATTCATAAGCAAACTCCAACATGATTTGTAGGCGCACACCGCGAGTGTTTCACCTACGATCCGAGATGACCACCCATGAAAACATGCCCAAGCCTCCGATTGTTTCCGATTCTCAGAAACAAGTCCATCTTGAATGGCTCAACGCGGTGAGCACCATACCCACCGCTGCCGGATATGAACACCGGGTCGTCAAATGGGTCAACGCTTGGCTCAACGAACGATCAGGCTTCTCCACAACCCACGACCCGCACGGCAACATCGAGATCCGCATCGCCGATTGCCCGAAGACCGATCACCCGATCTACTTCACCGCCCACCTCGACCACCCGGCGTTTGTAGTTGACGAAGCCCAGTCAGAGACACAACTCGTGCTCGGATTCCGCGGCGGCGTGATGGCGGACTACTTTTCCGATGCCCGGGTCCGCGTCCACAACACAGACGATTCATTCGTCATGGGAACCATTGGTCAAGAGATCATGAACGAAGACGATGATGGACAACAAAGGTCCGCAGACCCGTTCAAGCTCTATTCCTGCACACTCGATGCACCATCGCGAGTTGAAAAGGGGACCATCGCGACATGGGATCTCCCGGACGCGGGCGTTGTCGATGATGAGTTTGGCGGGATCTTTCACACGAACGCATGCGACGACCTCGCGGCCTTGGCCGCAGCGCTGGCCGCGATCGACGAACTCCGCCTCGCCAAAGCGGACGCAAAGCCCATCGGCGATGTTCGCGTGCTTCTCACAAGAGCCGAGGAGATCGGGTTCATCGGCGCCATCGGCGCAAGCAAGGACGGGTTCATGCCCAAGGGCTCGCGGATTATCGCACTGGAAAACTCGCGGGCGTTCCCGGACTCGCCCATCCACGGCGGTCCGATCGTCCGCGTCGGCGACCGCATCAGCATCTTCTCGCCCGAACTCACCGGGGCGGTTGCCAAGGTTGCCGAGCGGATCTCCGGTGGTGCATCAACACCCAAGGCGTCTGAGAAGGCCTCCGATATGCCCAAGTGGAAATGGCAACGCAAGCTGATGGCCGGCGGCGCATGCGAAGCAAGCGTGTACTGTGCGTATGGATACTGCGCGACCTGCGTGTGCCTGCCGTTGGGCAACTACCACAACATGGCTAGGCTTGCAGATGCCCAAGCAGGCACCCACGATGGCGTGCCCCGGGTTGGCAGAGAGTTCATCGGCATTGATGATTACCACGGGATGATTGACCTGCTCATCGAATGCGGGATGGACCTGCCAAGCTCGCCCGGGTTCGTCCAGAGGCTTGAAAAACTCTGGGTCGATAAACGGTTCGTCGTTGGAGAAACCGAATGAGCATCGCGACACAGTACCACGCCAAGCCCGGCGACACGATCGACCTAGCCGACTGGGCGACAGACGATACCAACGGGCTCAAACGCAAACAGATCGAAGCCAAGACCGAAGAGAACACGCTGGCAATCGCCGAGCTTCAACACAAGCTCTACGCCGAGGACAAGCGTTCACTCTTGATTGTGTTGCAGTCGATGGACGCGGGCGGAAAAGACTCCACCATCCGCCATGTGTTCGGGCGCGTCAATCCCCAGGGCGTGCATGTGATGCCGTTCAAACGCCCAACCGAGAAAGAACTCTCGCATGACTTCCTCTGGCGTGTCCACCACCATACCCCAGGCCGCGGATGCATCGGCATCTTCAACCGCTCGCACTACGAGGATGTCCTTGTCGCACGCGTCAACAACCTTGTTCCTGAATCAATATGGGCCAAGCGGTACGAACTGATCAACAGCTTCGAGCAAGGGCTGGTCAACCACGGCACCCAGATCGTTAAGATCTACTTGCACCTGAGCAAGGATCGCCAGAAAGAAAAACTCGCCGACCGGCTTATTAACCCGGAAAAGAACTGGAAGTTTGAGCCCGGCGATCTGAAAACCCGTGAGCACTGGGACGAGTTCATGCACGCCTACTCTGTTGCGATCTCTCGGTGCAATACCGATGACGCCCCTTGGTACATCGTGCCAACAGACCGCAAGTGGCACCGCGTGCATGTTGTTTCTGAAATTGTCCGAGCCGCGCTCGAGGATATGAATCCGCAGTACCCCGAGCCAAAGATCGACCCGACGAGCGCGAGGAACCTGCTCGATCAGATCCAGTAGCCATCTCGCGGGGCTGCGATGATCGAATAAACGGAATTCAGGCCCTCGAATCCCAATAAACCCATGAAAACAGGTATTATCTGCAGAGCCGCCCCGCGTGGGGCGATGCGATGATTGCCGACTGAAAGGGCTCGCTTTGGGATTATGGATTGGAATCGGTATCGTGGTTGTGGTGGCATGTGGGCTGCTGCTCTTCGTCGTTGGCATCTACAACAAGCTGGTGGTGCTCAAAAATCGGTACCTCAACGCGTTCGCGCAGATCGAAGTCCAGCTCAAACGGCGCCATGACCTGATCCCGAGCCTCGTCGAAACGGTCAAAGGATACATGAGCCACGAGAAAGAAACGCTCGACGCCGTCATCAGCGCCCGCAACATCGCAGCCAGCGCGCTCAAGTCCGCGCATCAAGATTCGAACAACCCAAACGCCATCAAATCGCTCGCAAGCGCCGAGGGCGCGCTCGGCGGCGCGGTCGGCGGGCTGTTCGCGGTGATGGAGGCCTACCCAGATCTCAAGGCCGACAAAGCCATGTCCACATTGCAAGAAGAGCTGACCTCCACTGAAAACAAAATCGCATTCAGCCGCCAGGCGTACAACGATTCTGTCGCCCAGTACAACACCAGCCGACAATCATTCCCCCAGGTGGTCATCGCCCCGATGGTCGGGCACGCCACCGACGCAGCGATGCTCGAGTTCGAAGACTCGGCGCAGATCCAGTCCGCACCAAAGATCGACATCTCCTGATCGGACCGGGTCTCCATGAGCAGCACAAGCCACGCGATGAACTTCTTTGAGCATCAGGACCGTGCGAAAGCAAACACGCGCCGATTTGTGCTGATGTATATCTGCGCGGTCATCCTGATCTGCCTCGCGGTCTCCGCCGTCATCGCCCTGATCGCGCTGTTCACGATCAAGAACCCAAACAGCAAAAGTGTTTCTCCAGTGCTCGCCGTCGCTGCGGTCGCCGCTGCGATCACGGCCCTGCTTATCATCCTGGGGAGCCTGCACCGCATCGCCCAACTCCGTGGAGGCGGGTCCGTCCTCGCCCATTCGCTCGGCGGCAGACTGATCGAGCCCTCCTCCAAAGACCCCGGCTCCCGACAAGTCCTCAATATCGTTGAAGAGATGTCCATCGCCTCCGGCGTGCCGGTGCCCCCGGTCTACCTCATGCCCGGCGAACGCGGGATCAACGCGTTCGCCGCAGGATACGCCCCCGGCGACGCGGTCATCGGCGTCACAAAGGGCTGCGTCGATGGGCTCACACGCGATGAACTGCAGGGCGTCATCGCCCACGAGTTCAGCCACATCCTCAACGGCGACATGCGCCTGAATATCCGGATGATCGGCATGCTCAACGGCATCGTGCTCCTCTCTGTCTGCGGGTACATCATGCTCCGGGCTACACCAAGGTCCGCACGCGGGAAAGAGGGGACCGCGGTCATCCTTGGGATGTTCACGCTCTCTGTTGCCATGATCGCTATTGGCGGCATCGGCGCGCTCTCTGCCCGCATCATCCAGGCATCCGTCAGCCGACAACGAGAGTTTCTCGCCGACGCCTCCGCTGTGCAGTTCACCCGAAACCCCGCGGGGATCGCCAATGCGCTGCGTCGCATCGGCGGATACCCAAAGCGCGCCCGCGTGCTTCACCCGCGCGCCCAAGAAGCCGGGCACATGTTCTTTGGCAAGGCGGTCGGCTCGTCCTCTCTGCGTTCAACCCTCTCGTCGCACCCGCCGCTCAAAGAACGAATCATCCGGATCGACCCCTCATGGGACGGCACCATGCTCGAGCCGCTGGCCGCAAAGGATGCGCCCAGTCGTCCGCAAGAATCCCCCCGACAAAGGCTCAACCGGATCATGCCCGGAGCCCGAACACCCGGCATGCGAGCAGGTGTCCTCCCCGAATCGATCCAGGGCATCCTCCCGCTGCTCGCACTCTCCGGTACCATGACGCCGGCGCACATCAGCCATGCACGCGATCTCATCCTCGAGATCCCGCAGGAGCTCAAAGATGCCGCCCACGACACCTTTAGCGGGCGGGCGGTGGTCTACGCCTTGCTGCTCGATCGCAAGGACGCCGCGGTTCATGAATCACAAATCAAACACCTGGAAACCAGCGGCGACCCCGCGATCGCGGACCTGGTACAAAGAATCTCCGCCAGCGCATCAACAATGAAGCCCGAGCTCCGCCTCCCGCTGCTGGACATGACCCTCGGATCGCTCGCCCAACTCTCCCAAGAGCAACACACGAGCTTCCGCGCCAACATCGAGGCGCTTATCCAGATGGATAGAGCGGTCGATCTCTTCGAATGGGTCACCATCGGCGTCATCAAGCGGCACCTCGACGAACGCTTCGGTCTCGCCAAGCCGCAGGTTATTCAATACTACAAGCTGACGAGCCTCGGGCACGAGACCAGCGTGCTCTTGTCGGTGCTTGCGCACGCGAGCGCCAAAGATCCAGACGCCGCAACCAAAGCGTTCGAGCTTGGTTCATCAACGATCACCGGCATCGATCTTCATCTGTTGAGCAAAGATCAATCCGGGCTGGATCCGCTCGCAAAGGCGCTGCCCCCGCTTGCATCCTGCTCGAACAGAATCAAGCAATCGCTGCTCCGCGCCTGCGCGGTGGTCATCGGCGCCGATCGCGAGATCACAACCACCGAGGCCGAACTCCTGCGTGCGATCGCCGATACCCTCGGCATACCGACCCCCCCGTTGTTGCCCGGACAGCGATTGGTGTAGTCACCTTGCGGCAAACCGCCTTGGCGACACAGGCCGCAGACCAATGCCCGCGGGTTATCAATCCATCCACCCATTCCATTTTCTGCCAAGCCGCGCCGGCTCCCATCGCGAGCCGCACTCGGGGCATTGGGCCTGCCCTTCGATCAGGTCATAATCGCACACAAAGCAGAGCATGCCTTTGCGTTGCTTAAACCGCTTGATGTACCGCATCCCACGGACGCTATAGATCGTAATCCACACCATGGATATCAAGGCCCCGCCGATCATCACCGTGAATGACACTGCAAAGCTGGCACCCACGACCTGTGCCGGCGAGATGATATCGAGATCGAATATCCTGATAAGCACAAACCCGTACACGATCGGAAAGAGCATCGCCGGAATCATGGGGATCACACACCGGCGAAAATACCGCCGAGGCATCCGCCAAATCACAGGATTTGGGATCGAATCAGGTCCGGGGCTCGGGCTGTGATTAGCTGTCTTCAACCTTCGAGATCTGCCATTCTTCGAGATCCACAGGAGCCTGGCGTCCGAAGATCGAAACCAAGACACGCACGGTGCCCTTCTCGGGGAACAACTCGTCGACGGTGCCTTCGTAGTTCTCGAACGCGCCCTCGCGGATCATCACCGCTTCGCCCTTCTCGAACGAGAGCTTGATCGTTGGCTCATCCTCGGGGGTCTGCGAATCGAGGAGCATCTTCTCGGCTTCATGCATCTCCATCGCGGTCGGACGCCCGGCGGTGCCGATGAAATCGCCCACGCCAGTCGTCTCCTTGATGAGGAAGAAGATATCCTGCGGGATCCGCCCGTCGTCTTCGAGCTTCATCTCAACAAAGACATACCCCGCGTAGAGCTTCTCTTCCTTGATCTTGGCCTTGCCGCCCTTGATCGTCTTTATCTTCTCGGTCGGCACAAGAATGCGCCCGACAAGGTGGGTCATCCCCTCGATCTGGATTTTCCGCAGAAGCGTATTCTGCACCGAGTTCTCTTTATTCGACGCAACACGCAGCACGAACCATTGCATGCCCTCTTGAACCAACGGCTCGTCATGCCCGATCATGCCCTCGATCGTCGAGCTTGGCTTCGATGGTGTCTCAATCGCTTGCTCGGCGTTGTTCTGCTCAGTCTGGTTGTGTTCTTCCACGGGAGTGCTCCATTGAGCCTGTGCAGCGAGAAACGCTGCGTGTGTTATTTCTGAAGGACGCCGATCGCAGAGAAGATCTTCGCGAAAATCGTATCAACACCAAAGAGGAATCCGGCGATCAAGAAAGTCGCGGCAATCACCACAATGGTCGACCCCTTCACCTCGCGGTAAGAGGTCCAGTTGACCTTCTTCATCTCGCCGTCGGTCGCGATCAAGAACCCAACCGATTTCCGGTATGAGCCCACAAAGATGTACAGCCCGATCGCACCGAGAAGCATCACCACACCGGCTGCACCCGATTGCAGGTACAGCACGGGAAAGATCGGCGTGCTCGATGCACCGATGACCGAGGCGCTCATGGTTGCAGATTCGCCGGTCTTTTCGACCGCGACACGCAACGCCTCGCCGCCCTGCTTGGCAACTTCCGGTGGGCTGAACGAGTGAATCACGACCTTGGCGTTGCCGCCCTTGCCGACCTCAAACGATTCGATCAGGGCGCTGCCGAAGGCTTCGTAAGTCTCCTGATCCGATTCAAGATCCTTCCGCGGAGCGATCTTATAGAGATTGATCGTGTCACCGACCGCCCCCTCGCCCTGCGTGCCGTTAACCGCGTATGACCAAGACCGGATCGGGAGGCGGACGGTTTCCGCCTCTTCCCAGCCCCATCCCGCACCCGCGAGGATCAGCACACCCAGAAAAGCGGCGCTCATCACACGGACCCAGTATCCTTGACCCTGTTTATAAATGCCAAACGACATGGTTCGCCTTGAACCTCTCGGTGTGCCCACTGTTCACGCGGTTGACGCGGCGTGTTTGTGCGGGCGTTGTCTATCAGACTTTCAACACGGCAGGAAGGATTCGAACCTACGACCGTCGGATTTGGAATCCGATGCTCTACCAGACTGAGCTACTGCCGTAGCCGGAACAATCGCGATGCGATTACTTCCGTTTGATCTTGTGCAGCGTGTGCTTACGCAGGCGCGGGGAGAACTTGTTGTACCCCTCCTTGACCCGATCCGAGATGCCACCCTTGATGTTGATCGAGGTGCGGTAGTTCAGATCGCCCGTCTCGGTGCACTGCAGCCAGACATACTCGCGTGCTTGTGATTTCTTGGCCATCTCAGGCTCCTATCTTCGTCAAGGACCCGCCCACCGGGTCGTTGGTGCTCTATTGACATCGGGTTCCTAAAGAACCTCTTTCGGAAAAGCGGCCCACCGGCTTTCACCGATGGGCCGGACGCTTACACGCCGGGGTTGCTTCATCTGCTGTTGCCAGCGACGAGGGGCAACCCCAACGATAGTTACTCGAGGATCTCGGTGACGGTGCCCGAACCGATGGTCCGTCCACCCTCACGCACCGCGAATCGGAGACCGGTTTCCATCGCCACGGATTTTTCGCCGAGGTCGATTTCCATGGTCACATTGTCGCCGGGCATGCACATCTCTGCCTTCGCGCCGCCGTCGCCGTAAAGCTCGTGGACCTGACCGGTCACATCGGTGGTGCGGAAGTAGAACTGAGGCTTGTAGCCTGCGAAGAACGGTGTATGACGACCGCCCTCTTCCTTGGTCAGGACATAGACCTGGCCCTTGAACTTGGTGTGAGGCTTGATCGAACCAGGCTTGCAGATAACCTGCCCACGCTGGATGTCGTTCTTTTCAACACCACGCAGGAGGATACCGACATTGTCGCCCGCCTGCCCCTGATCAAGGCTCTTGTTGAACATCTCAACACCGGTCACGGTGGTTGCGATGTTATCCTTCACGAGCCCAACGACCTCGGCTGGATCGCCGACCTTGACCACACCACGCTCTACACGACCGGTTGCCACGGTACCGCGGCCCTTGATCGAGAACACATCTTCTACCGAGATAAGGTAAGGCTTGTCAACCTCACGCTCTGGCTCGGGGATGTAGGTGTCGATCGCGTTGAACAACTCGTCGATCGGCGCACAGATGGCGTCGTCGGACGGGTTCTCGAGCGCGGCCTTGGACTGGCCACGGATAACCGGGGTGTCGTCGCCGGGGAAGTCGTACTTGTCGAGCAACTCCCTGATTTCCATCTCGACCAGGTCGAGCAGCTCGTCATCGTCAACAAGGTCAACCTTGTTCATAAAGACGAGGATGTAAGGCACGCCCACCTGGCGAGCGAGCAGAACATGCTCACGCGTCTGAGGCATCGGGCCCGAGTCGGCAGCAACCACAAGGATCGCGCCGTCCATCTGAGCTGCACCCGTAATCATGTTCTTGACGAAATCCGCGTGACCCGGACAGTCAACATGAGCGTAGTGACGCCCTTCAGTTTCGTACTCAACATGTGCGGACGCAATGGTCACGGTTTTGTTGGCGTCACGCACGGTACCACCCTTGGTGATTTCCGCGTATGTCTTGGCGCCCTGAACCAGACCCTTTGAATCAGCGCGAGCAACCATGGCCGCGGTCAGGGTGGACTTCCCGTGGTCAATGTGCCCGATGGTGCCGACATTCACATGCGGTTTGTTCCGCTCGAAAGTTCCCTTGGCCATCGTAAATACCTCTTACTTCAACAGAGTTCTGGGCGCCCTTCAAGTCAACCTTGATTCCAAGACGCACCGCGATTGTTCCGTCGACCGTTCGCGGCCGACATGTTCTTTCATTTGTCATCCTCACACACCCCGGGACCTTGCCCGCGACGCATGAAAATCATATGCCCCGACGCCCCCTTGGACACCCGGACGAGACCCCCGCACAACGGAAATCCCAAAGCCGCTAGTGGGACTTGAACCCACGACCTCACCCTTACCAAGGGTGTGCTCTACCACTGAGCTACAGCGGCGGCGACCCCGGTATTCCAGACACCGGAGAGTAAAAACCGCCCGGCTTGGTGACCGAGCGGGACGGGATGATACCCCCACCACAGATCCTGTCAACCAATTACGCTGCAGAGGGTTGAGAACATCAAAGATCATCCGACCCCCGATTCCTCACAATTCTGACAAACACCAAGACCAAAGACTCGATGACCACCCGATACCGCCATTGATTGTGCCCTGTTTGGGTATCGCGATACGCCCGATTCACTCAGAAGGGCTAAAATGACCGGTCGCTCGGATCTGGGTGTGCAGCCCAGCCGAATCGACTCAAAAATGGAGTGACCCATGAAGAAAATCCTCATCATCCTCGCAGTCTTATTTGTACTCATTATCGCCCTTCTCGTGGGCGGGGTGATCATTGCCGCAGCCAATATCGATGGGCTGGTCAAAGCCGGCATCGAAAAGGGAGGCACCTACGCCACAGGGGTAGAGACCACCGTCGAGGGGGTCGATGTCGCCCTCTTCAGCGGCACCCTCACCATGAACACCCTTCAAATCGATAATCCAAACGGATTCTCTACCCCCCACTTCATGACCCTCGGCGATACCGATGTCGAGATCAAACTCGCATCTATCAGCCAAGACAAAATCATCGTCCCCAAGGTGCACCTCTCCGGGATTGAGGTCTACCTCGACAAGGGCAACAACCCATCAAACTACAACGCGATCCTGAATAACCTCAAGCGGTTCGAATCCGACGAAACTGCCCCCCCCACGGACACCGCGAAGGATGATGTCGCCAGCAAGCCGGTCGTGATCGAATCCTTTGTGCTCGAAGACATCTCGGTGCATGTTGCCAACATGCCCGGCGTGTCCATGCTCACCGGCGATGTCGCGGTCACCATTCCACGAATTGAGCTCAAAAACATCGGTGAAAAAGAGGCGATGAGCATCGGCGACATCGTCGGGCTCGTCGTCAAAACCGTCCTCAGCGCAGCCATAGAAAACGGTGGTGGGATCCTCCCCTCCGATGTGCTCGGTGATCTCGCCGGAGGACTCGGCAGCCTGAGTTCCCTCAGCGACCTCGGCATCGACGCCATCGGCGGGCTTGATGGCATCGGCGAAGATATCGGCAAGCAAGCCCAAGAAGCAGTCGACGACCTCACTGAGCAGGGCGAAAAAGCAATCGAAGATATCAAAGACCAAGCCGAAGACGCCGCGGAAGATATCAAAAAAGAACTCGAAGACGGGATTGGCAACATCTTCGGGAAAAAGAAAAAAGATGACGACGGCTAACCCCTCTTCAACAGCTGCCAAGGCGGCCGCCCCCATCTCATCCTGATCCCACCACAACGCCAGCCGCACGGTTGGCGTTTTTCATCCCCAATCCCGAATGAGCCCGCGGAACCCGCCCGAACACTGATGCGTACCCTCTTGCGGGTATCAACTCGCCGAACTGTGCGATTTTCTGTTTATGGCCGGGTTTTTCGGGCGTTGAGATCCTTGTATCCTGTGTTGTGCGTGCCGATTCTGAGGCGTGCCCTAGCCTGTTCATTGTTCGTATCTCGATCTTTGGCTGCTGTATTCAGTGTTGCCGCCTGCTGACCGAGGAAGGTTTGTCTATGCAAAGCCGATTCGCCAATCGCCATCGCCCAATCGCCCTCCTCAGCGCCTCCCTGCTCTTTCTCGCCAGCGGCTCCGTTGCGGCATCCGAACAAACAGAATCACCTGTCCACGCGATGCAGATCGCCCGGACCCACCTCGAACTTCAGCCTGGCGATGACGAGGCATACGCCCGCGGGCTCGCCAATCCCATGCGGTTTGTCTCGATCAAAGGCGTCCAAGAGTTCAGCGGCACGCTGCTCGTTCGAACCAAGGACGGACACCTCAAAGCCGGCAAGGCCCGCATCGAATCATTGATCACACAGAAGAGCCTCTTTGTCGACGAGTACGCAATCACCGTTCCCGCAGGCATCGACGAGGGACAACTGGCCGCGATGCTGATGAGCACAGGCGATTATGAGTTCGCCCAGCCCAACTGGAACCTGTACCCAACCGCGACCCCAAACGACCCGTTCTATTCCTCAAGCACACAGCACATCAACCTCCAGTCCGAAGCCGCCTGGGATCTGAACACGGGCGACCCGTCCGTGATCGTGGCGATTATTGATACCGGTGTCGATATCACCCAACCAGATCTGCAGAACGCGATGGTCCCCGGCTACAACTCAATCCAGAGATTGACCCAAGCCGAAGGCGCGGATCTTACAGATGTTGTCAACCACGGCACCTTTGTTGCCGGGTGTGCTGCCGCGAGAGGAAACAACAGCGTCGGTGTCACCGGCGTCGGATGGAACTTCTCGATTATGCCTGTCCGCGTTGTCTCCAACGGCGGATCTGCCTCGGTGATCTCAATCGGTGACGGCGCACGCTGGGCGGGCGAGAACGGCGCCAAAGTAGTCAACATCAGCTTCGCCGGCGTGATGAATGCATCAAACATCTCCCTGGGCAACGACCTTAAAGAGAACGGCGCGCTGCTTGTCTACGCTGCGGGCAACGACAATGTTGCCATCGCACCCGATCGCCCAAGCTTTGTCGTTGTCTCATCGACCGATCAGTTTGACATCAAAGCCGGCAACAGCAACCACGGCGAGGCGATCGATGTCGCCGCGCCGGGGGTCAGCATCTTTTCTACCCGTGTGGGCGTAACCTACGGAGCCGGGTCGGGAACAAGCTTCGCAGCAGGGATCGCCTCCGGCGTCTGCGCGATGATCTACTCGGTGAATCCCGACTTTGGTCCAGATGATGTCCAAGAGATCCTCTACGCGAGCGTCGATGACATCGGCGACCCCGGAGAAGACAACCTCTATGGGCACGGGCGGGTCAATACATTCAACGCCATCGTGCAAGCCCAGAGCTACACACCAAGATTCCCCATCCCCCTCGCAGAATCATTCGAGGACTCCTCATGGATGGACCTGCTGAGCGCCACCAGCGGATCGGTCACCATCGCCAACGATCCATCGGCACCAGACGGCCCCTCGGTTCTCGTCATGGACAGCACCGATATCGTCGAGTCCGTCCCGCTCGCCGGCTCGCCCGCTTCGGCGACCGCATACGGGATCTCGATGAAAGTAAAGGGCGAGGGCATTGAAGCCGGCAAGACACTCGAGGTCCAGTACCGCGATGTCACCGGCGCTTGGGTCTCGGTTGTTTCCACCGGCGCATCGGGTGTGAACGCATCCGGTTATACCTTCTTTGGAGCCGTGCTCGATGCCGAGTTTGGATACCACAGCACGAGCGTCCGCATCCTCGCCAATGGCTCGGACGCGAGTGATGTCTGGATGATTGATGATTTCAGGATCGAGCCAATCGGACCCGTGGGCATCCCTTACATGGAGTCCTTTGATCTCGATGTCCTCTCCGCGCTGCAATGGGACCTTACCCAAACAACAGCCCCGATCGAACCCTCAATCGGTTCCCCCGCGATGCGGATTGACAACACGATCGGCGTGACCGGCGACATTGATGTCACGCCCGCAACCGACGACGGCGGATTCATCAACTTCTACGCGGCCAATGACGCCTCAGGCGGGTCAGACTCGCTGAGTATCGAGTACCACAACTTCCTCGGCTCGTGGGTCGTGCTCGATACCATCGACAGCTCTTCGCTCTCTACGACCGTCCGCACAGGCTTTTCATACCCGATTCCATTCTTCGGATTGCACAACGGCTTCCGGATGCGTTTCAGCGACACCGCCGCAACCGGCGCGTTCTTTGTCGATGACATTTCGATCGGGCTTGATCCATTGTCGCCGGGATGCACCGACGCCGATCTTGTCGAGCCATTTGGAACACTCAACCTGCAAGATGTCTTCGCCTACCTGGCACTGTTCAACGCCCAGGATCCCGCAGCAGATATCGCAGACCCGATCGGCTCGTTCAATCTGCAAGATGTCTTCGCTTACCTGTCACTGTTCAACGCGGGATGCCCGTAAAAACATCCGCCTCAGAACAGAGCAACACAACCGCCCGCCGTTACTAGGCTTTTCTTTGTTGACACCACAGCTCTTGAAGAAGCAAACGCTCCGCAATCAGCCCGCAGAGCCCACGAGCGCGTCATTGGTCTCAAACCTGCTCAAGGCAACAAGCAACTGCTCGACCTGTTGAGCCGGCGGCATGTTGAGCATCCGACGCCTCAGCGCGGTAATCGTCTGAAGCGGGCCCGATTCGATAAGCAGGTCCTCTTTGCGCGTGCCCGAGGCCGCAAGGTTGATCGCGGGGAACACACGCTTCTCTGCGATCTTGCGATCGAGGATAAGCTCCATGTTCCCGGTGCCCTTGAACTCTTCAAAGATCACCTGGTCGCCCTGCGATCCGGTATCGACGAGGCAGGTAGCGATCATCGTCAGGCTGCCGCCCTCTTCCGTGTTTCGTGCGCCGCCAAAGATCCGCTTCGGGACTTCGAGCGCCTTTGAGTCAATCCCGCCAGAGAGTGTCCGCCCAGAGTTGGCATGCCTGTTTGATCGGTTGAATGCTCGTCCAAGTCGCGTGAGCGAATCAAGCACAACGACAACATGCTTGCCGTTCTCGACCATGCGTTTGCATCGTTCGAGGGTATCGAGCGCGATCTCGATGTGGCGTTTGACATCGTGATCATTGCTCGAAGCGACAATCTCGATCTGATCCGAACTCCAGGGCTTGTCCCAGTCGGCGTCGCCCTTGCGCTGGGCGAGCGTGCCGAGGAAGGTCCGTGTGAAATCAGTGACCTCTTCCGGTCGCTCATCAATCAGCAGGGCAATCACATGCACATCTGGATGATTGCGGAGAACCCCCGTGGTGATATCCTTGAGCAGCGTGGTCTTGCCGGCCTTTGGCGGCGAAACAATCATGCCCCGCGTCCCGCGACCGATCGGACAAAACAAATCAATCAACCTGCACGCCGGCGCACATCCCGGATACTCGAGCGTGAGCCTCGGCGCAGGGTCGATGCTGGTGAGCTCTGAGAACACCGGACGGTTGGCGAACTCTTCGGGGGTCATGCCCTCGATGGTGATGAACCGTTCGACCACCGGACGGGGCTTGCGAGGGCCCGATTGGTTCTTGCCCTTGCGACGCCGCCGCGGCTTGCGTTCTACAACCTCGACCTGAACATGGAGCCCATCGCGCAAGGGATATTCCTCGCCGAATCGAACGGGTACAAATGGATCATCATGGGCTTCGAGCACCTGAGAAGCATCTGACACCTGTCTGATGCGGCCTTCGGTGCGCTGCGGCCATTGCAGAATGCCGGTAAGCGTCTTGGTGGACATGTATTTTCTTGCCTTCAACTCAGCGATCGGTCAAATACCCAACCACCGGTCTGAGAAGCGGGTCGATGCACCGCACCGTAACCCTCTCCTTCAATCGTCGGCCATCCAGAGCACAAAGTCAAGTCAACATGGAATGACCACCCGCGGGCGACTTCGATCACCCGTTTCCCTATGATCGCCTGCTCTGACGATCAAGAACCCATGTACGGGCCTTTTTTGGATACCAATGCAAACGATTAAAGGCATCCCGGTTTCAAATGGCGTCGTTATCGGGCGTGTGTTCCTCATCGAGGACGATGTATCACTCCGCGTACCCAGACGATCAATCGATCAAGCCGACGCACCTGCAGAAGTCGAACGATTCGACTTCGCTAGGCTCGCCGCGATCGATGAACTCAACCAGCTGCACAAAACTGCAGCCGACGAGATGGGGCGAGAAGCCGCCAAGATCTTCTTGTTCCATATCGGTGCGTTCAACGACCCCGCGATCCTCAACCCAACCCGCGCGATGATCACCGACGAGCTGGTGACGGCCGAATACGCCTCGAGCGCAGTGCTCGGGCAACTCGCCGACAAGTTCGCCAAACACCCAGACTCCACCTTCCAGTCCAAGGTCGATGATCTTCGCGATCTCGCCTCCCGGTTGCTCCGTCATCTTGGCGGACAAAAAATCTCCACGGTCTCAAACGCAGATGACCAAACCGTGGTCGTCGCACGCGATCTCACACCTTCGCAAACCGCCGCGTTCGATCGCAACAAGATCCGCGGATTCGTCACCGATCTCGGCGGAAAAACCTCGCACACCGCGATTATTGCGTGTGCCCTTGGGCTGCCCGCCGTGGTCGGCACGCGGATACTCTCACGCGAAGCACGCGATGGGCAAAGCATTATCGTCGACGGCGCCAAAGGGCTCGTCATTCTCGACCCGGATGATGAAACACTCGATAAATACCTCAAACGCGTCGAGCAGGTCCGCCAAGCCAAAGTCTCGCTGCACGAACTGGCCGGGCTGGACGCCGTAACCGCCGACGGCACAGAGATCACCCTGCTCGGCAACATCGAGTTCCCCGAGGAAGTTGATCTGGTGCTCGACGACGGCGGCAAAGGAATCGGGCTCTACCGAACAGAGTTCCTTTACCTCACCCGAACCACCATGCCCAGCGAGGAAGATCACTACGACGCCTACATGCGTTGCGTGAACAGGCTCGGCGGGCTCGATCTCACCATCCGTACCATCGACCTCGGAGCGGACAAATACACCCAACTCCAAGCTGAAAACCCTGAGCGAAACCCCGCCCTCGGGCTTCGATCCATCAGGTACTGCCTCCAAAATCTGGACCTGTTCCGCACCCAACTCCGGGCGATCCTGCGGGCAAGCGCCCACGGACCGATCAAGATCATGTTCCCCCTGGTCACCAACATCAGCGAGTTCCGGACCGCCAAGTACTTCCTCAAAGAAGAAATGGAAGAACTCGACGAAAAAGGCATCGCCTACGACCGCGATATCAAGGTCGGGATGATGGTCGAGGTGCCCGCAGCAGCACTGATGGCCAACGCATTTGCGCAAGAAGTCGACTTTTTTAGCGTCGGTACCAATGACCTGGTGCAGTACACCCTCGCTGTGGACCGAACAAATGAACAGGTCGCGTCGTTGTATACCCCGATCCACCCGGCAGTGCTCAAGCTTGTTCGGGATGTGTCAAGGTCATCAAAGCGGTATTCGGTCCCGATCTCGTGCTGCGGGGCCTCCGCCGGCGAGCCCGAGTTCGCGGCATTGTTGATCGGTTTGGGCATCCGAACCCTCTCGGTCACCGCATCGGGCATACCGTTGCTCAAGCAGGCGATCAGAGGGCTGACCGTCGAACACTGCGAACGGATCGTCAAAAAGGCGATCAGTTACGATTCCGAAACCGATGCAGCGGGCTATGTCCGCGATCGGCTCAGAAAACTTGTCCCCGAGGTTTTCGAGAGGCGTCCTCTCGACTAACCCGCGTGGGTGCCC
Organism: Phycisphaerales bacterium; assembly: GCA_029260265.1. Lineage (GTDB taxonomy): Bacteria > Planctomycetota > Phycisphaerae > Phycisphaerales > UBA1924 > UBA1924. The sequence continues at coordinate 396,934 of JAJDDO010000019.1, read as the reverse complement.
GATGGTCGATCATAGATCCATCCATCTGCCCGCCGCGGACCCTCGGCACAACATACACCGTGCAGCGTGAGCGATGCTCCGCGGCGGACTCATCACCCAGATCGACTGCCGCCAAACAATGGCGAAAACGCAGCGTCTGGAACACCCACGAGGGTCGAGTGTCCGCACCTGCACATTGTCAGCGAGCCCACGCGTGCACAGACACAGCGCGTCATGCCAACTCCAAACCCGCTGCGGATCAACCGCTGCAACCATCGACCGACACCGGCGATGTGGAATGGCTGCGTACTAAACAAGGCACCCGGACGCTGACCGAAGGGTCACCGAAATGTCCGAAGATCAAATCAACGAATCCAACGAAACACCTCAAAGCGAACCAACAAACGAATCTGACGAAACAACCAGCAGCGAAGCACCGGCGAAGAAGTCTCCCCGCCGACCTACAAAAAAATCAACCAAAAAAACCGCTGCAAAAAAAACAACAAAGAAGAAATCAACACGAAAGAAGACCACCCGGTCAAAATCCGTCGATGCGCCCGAAGCAAATCTGGATCCCGCTGAAATCACAGCCGAGCCCGAAGCAGATGTCGCGCCAACAGCTAACCCCGAAGCCGAGCCAGCGCAAAGCCAGCAGGACGAAGAGGCAATCGAGCCCGCCGATTCCTCCGACACCGATGCGGACGCCGAACCAGTCAAGAAGAAGACTCGACGCAAGCGGACCACCAAAAAAGCTGCATCCAAGCCAGATTCAAAAGAGCCGGCCAAAAAAACATCCAAGCCAAAGCCCGCCGCAGGCAAGCCCCCCGTTGTCGAGATGATCGTCAACTACATCCCAGGCGAAGAATGCCGGATCGCAATGCTCGAGAACGGCAAGCTCGAAGAGTTCTCCGTCGAACCCACAAACCAGGTCTCGCGTGTGGGCAATGTGTATGTCGGGCGAGTAGCAAACATCGAGCCGGCGATCCAAGCCGCGTTTGTGGATTTCGGCTCCGAAGAAAACGGCTTCTTGCATGTCTCGGACCTGCACCCAAAGTACTTCGCCAAGGGCGATGAGCAGACCGAACGGGTCGGCAAAAAGACACCACGAAAATCGCGCCCGCCGATCCAGGACTGCCTGAAAAAGGGGCAAGAGATCACCGTGCAGGTGCTCAAAGAAGGCGTCGGGACCAAAGGCCCATCGCTCACAAGCTACCTCTCCATTCCGGGCCGGTTCTTGGTGATGATGCCCGGCATGGACAAGGTCGGCGTCTCACGAAAAGAAGAAGACGACGACAAACGCCGCGCAGCGCGTGAGATCCTCTCCCATCTTGAACTCCCCGAAGGCTTCGGATTCATCCTTCGCACCGCGGGCTTTGACCGCACCAAGGCCGAACTCAAGCGAGACCTCGCCTACCTTACGCGCCTGTGGAAAGATATGGAGAAGCGCCGCAAGGGCGGGTCGAAATCTAAGCCCCGCCTGCTCTACACCGAATCCGATCTGCTGATGCGCTCCATCCGTGATCTGATGACCTCCGAGGTCTCACGGGTCGTCATCGATTCAGAATCGGCGCTCAAGCGGGTCGGCAACTTCCTCAAAATCGCGGCCCCGCGTTCGGGCGCCAAGCTCTCGCACTACATCGGCACCAGGCCGATCTTCCACGCCTTCGAGATCGAGCCCCAGATCGACGAGATCCACTCCCGCGAGGTCCACCTTCCCTCCGGCGGCAGGCTGGTCATTGACCAGACAGAAGCCCTGGTCGCCATCGATGTCAACAGCGGAAAATCCCGCGGCGCCAAAGATGCCGAAACAAACGCGTATAAAACCAACCTCGAAGCGGTCGACGCGATCTGTCGCCAACTCCGGCTCCGCGACCTCGGCGGGCTGGTCGTCAACGACATGATCGATATGCGGTTCCAATCACACCGCAAAGAAATCGAGCAACGATTCCGCGAACGCCTCAAACGCGACCGAGCCAAGTCAACCATCGCCCCGATCTCACCGTTCGGATTGCTCGAGATGACGCGCCAACGCATGCGCGGATCAATGGAGTCGCAACACTTCTCTGATTGCCCGATGTGCCACGGCCGCGGGCTTGTCCAGCGTCCAGAATCGGTCGCCGCTTCGGCCCTACGGGACCTTGCCGCCCTGATCGATTACCCTCAGGTCCACCGCGCCGAGCTCGTGGTCAACTCTCGCGTCGCAAGCTCACTGCTCTCGACCATGCGCAAGAGCCTGACGCGCATCGAGCTCTCGAGCGGCAAGCTCCTTGATGTACGCGTTTCCGACACGCTGGCGATCGACCGATTCGCGTTCTATGCCTACGACGCGCACGGCGCGGACATCAGCATCGAGAGGCTCAAGCCCGGACGAACCAACAGCGCCCCCAGCGTTGTCGATTGGCTCGACACACAAGGAGTCGACGGATCATGGGCGATCGACCCGCTCGATGAAGCAGACGAAACAACCGCCCAGTCAATCCTCGAGAAGCTTGCCAAGGCCCAAGAAGCCAAGACGCACGAGTCATCCGCCGAATCAATCGGGCACGAAGACGATGATGACTCCGGCGACGGAACCAAGAAGAAACGCCGACGCCGACGCCGCGGCAAACGCTCGGGGCGATCCGAAGAAGGTGAACAATCCGCCGGTACAACCGATGGCGTCGATTCCAAGCCCCGCGAGGATGCCGACTCCAACACCGATTTGATCGAGCCTACAGAATCCGATACAGATCAAATCGACGAGGATGAAGATTCGGGCACCAAGAAAAAACGCCGCCGTCGACGCAGAGGCGGACGCGGACGATCAAGATCAACCGAATACGCCGAAGGCGATGAACAAGCCGACCCATCCGAAGCCCCCAGCCAAGAACAAGCGGCAGAAGAAGAGCGAGGCGACGACCCCACCCCAAAACCCGAAGCAGCAGCAGACGGTATCGAGCTCAAAAAAGGCGGCAAGCCCCGACGCCGCCCATCTCGGCGAACCAAGCCCGCACCATCGCAAAAACAACCACGCGAAAAAGAACCCTCGGCCACCAAAGAAAAGGCCCCGCCCAAAAAACGCTCAAAGCCCAAGCCAGAAACAAGCAAGCACAGCGAACCAACCCCCGAGCCCAAGCCCGCACGAAAGGGGCTGTACTCGAACGCAAGACGCAAGCTCTCGGCATCCGAAATCGCCAAGCTCGGAATCGAGTCCTAACGAGCCGCCGCGATGGAGAACGACCAGGGCAACCCGGCAGATTCAAACCGCCCAAGGCGGGTTGTCGTGCTCGGCTCAACCGGGTCGATCGGCACGCAAACACTCGAGGTCATCGCCCACATCAACGCCCTGCATCAACAAGGACTGTCCCCGACATGCTTAGAGATCGTCGGGCTCAGCGCGGGATCAGACTTTGCCTCACTCAGCAAACAGGGCGCTGCGCACATGGTCCAAGACCTCGCTCTGAGCGACGCGGACGCGAGCATCAATGCACCCCAGCTCAGGCTCCGCCGAGGGCCAAGCGCAGCTCGCCGACTAATCGAAGACATCCGCCCCGACCTCGTCGTTGCAGCGATTGTCGGCAACGCCGGGCTAGATTCAGTCCTGGGCGCACTCGAACTCGGGATCGATATCGCACTGGCCAACAAAGAATCCCTTGTTGCCGGCGGCCAGCTGGTCATGAACGCCGCCAAGGCATCGGGCGCTCACATACTACCGATCGATTCCGAGCACAGCGGCGTATGGCAATGCCTGCTCGGTGTTCTTGGGAACAACTACACGCCGCCCATGCCAATCAATGATTCCATAAAGCGCATCACCCTGACCGCCTCTGGCGGCCCGTTTCGCGACTGGTCAGCCGCCAACATCGCACACGCAACACCGAGCGATGCGCTCATTCACCCGAACTGGTCGATGGGCGCCAAGGTCACGATCGACAGTGCAACACTCATGAACAAAGGGCTGGAACTGATCGAAGCATACTGGCTCTTTGGGATCGCCCCGGACAAGCTCGACGCGATCATCCATCCGCAATCCATTGTGCACGCCTTTGTTGAGTGTGCTGACCACTCGATAATCGCCCAGATGGGCGCACCCGATATGCGGTGCCCGATCCAGCACGCGTTGAGTTTCCCTCGCCGCAGCATCGGCGCGTGCGAATCGCTCGATCTGAAATCGCTCACCAAGCTCGATTTCTGCGAGATCGACCCCGATCGTTTTCCGGGCGTGAACCTGGCGTTCAACGCCATCCGCGCGGGAGGCACCGCCGGCGCGGTGCTCAACGCAAGCAACGAGGTCGCGGTCCACGCGTTTCTTGACGGGCGGATCAGCTTCCCCAGAATCAGCGAGCTTGTCGCACGGGTCACCGAATCCGTCCATACACAAACTGTTCATTCGGTCGCCGATGTACTCGACGCAGACACCGAAGCACGCGAGCACGCAGAGCGCCTCGTCGGCTCGAGCGTCGGAGGCGCCCGATGAAACAGCAACCCCTCAAACCCCAAGTCCTCGCACAGATCAAATCCGCCCGCGAACTCTACCAGAGCGGGCAACGCGAAAAAGCCTTGACACTGATCCAGCGAGTCATCGCCAAAAACCCGCGGGTTGGCGAGGCCCACAACATCGCGGTCGCGATTCACCTCGCGTTTGCTCAGCACGATCGAGCGATGTACCACGCCGAGCAATCGCTTCTGCTCGATGCCAACAATCCCTATTACCAGCTCGCCATGGGGAGCGTGCTGACCGGGCAACACAAGCACGAACAGTCGATCGCGTTCTACACCAAGGCCCTCCATCAATCGCCCGAGCTTGTCGAGGGGCTCAACGGGCTCGCCATCGCGTACAAAGAAACCGGACGGAGCGCCGAATCCGCGGCCCTGTTCGATCGGCTGATCTCGCTCAATCCTGCAAACGCCGACTTCCTTATCAATCGCGCCATGCTGAGCGTCGATCTTGGCAGATCCCACGAAGCGGTCACCCTGCTCGATTCGGCGAGCAATCGATTCAACAACCACCCTATTCTCCACGACAACCTAGCGCTGATCTCAACCTACGACGACCAGATCACCCCCGAGCAAGCCTTTGAGTTTCACAAACGCTTTGGCGAAGTCATCCGCGGGCATATCCGCCCCCGCACATCACACCCAAACGACCCCGACGCCTCCCGACGGATCCGCATCGGGTACCTCTCCAACAACTTTTATCAGCACTCCAACTCCTCATTCCTACTGCCAATCCTCGAGCATCACGACCACGAACGCTTTGAGGTATTCCTCTATTCAACAAACCAATACGAGGACAGCATCACCGAGCGGATCAAAGCCGCCGCAGACCATTGGAGGCCCTGCCGACTGAGCAAGCTCCGCGAGACGATCAATACCATTTTGCACGATAAGATCGACATCCTCGTTGAACTCTCCGGGCACTTCGCCAACAACTCGCTGCCCATGCTCGCCGCCAAGCCCGCCCCCGTGCAGGTAACCTACCTCGGATACGCCAACACCACCGGGCTCGACACGATTGATTACCGGGTGATCGATAACACCACCGACCCCTCGCCGCACGCCGATGAGTTGAACACCGAAAAACTAATCCGGCTCGACGGCTGCTTCCTTACCTTCGAACCGTACCGTGACTCGCCCGCCCCAGCCGAGCCGAGCACGGACCGCCCATTCACCTTCGGCTCATTCAACAACCTCAAAAAACTCACCGAGAGCACCGTTCGAGCATGGTCAGAAATCCTCTCTCGTGTTGAAAACTCGCGGCTCTTGATCAAAAACAAACCAATGTCATTTGACGAGACACGCGACGAAGTGATCCGAAGATTCACAGACCTGGACATCGATCGCTCACGCATCGTCGCCGCAGGAACAACCGAATCGATCAGCGAGCACCTCGCGATGTACAACGAGATCGACCTCGCGCTCGACACCTTCCCCTACACCGGGACCACCACAACCTGCGAAGCCTTGTGGATGGGCGTGCCCGTGCTCACCTTCGAGGGCAACACCCATGCCCATCGCGTGAGCGCTTCGATCCTGCGTACAATCGGGCGCGAAGACCTCTGCACGCCCAATATCGAGGGCTTCATCCAGCGTGCGATTGAGCTTGGAAACAACGGAGTTCTGCCCCGCGAAAGCAGAGAAAAGCTGCGGCTGCGCGTTGCCGAATCCCCGCTGTGTGATCATGCCGCGTTTGCCTCCAAATACGAAAAAGCCTGCGCCGCAATGTGGACAGACTGGTGCGCCGCCAATGGAGCAACCCCATGAATGTCACCTGGATCGCCTCCTACCCGAAGAGCGGCAACACCTGGATCCGCTTCATGATCTACGCCGCGGTCTATGGACAACCGAACCGCTCGATCGATGTCACCCGCAAAATCCCCGACATCCACCGCAAACTCCCCTTCGACCCGCCGCAGGACGGCAACCTCTTTGCAAAGTCGCATCTTCAACTCACCAGCACGCACCCGATGCTCGACCAATCCGTCCGTGCACTGCACATCATCCGCAACCCCGCCGATGTGCTGCTCAGCTCGCTCAACTACCGAGCCATGACAAGCGGAGAGACAAACCCCGCCGGCTACGCAGAGCAGTTCATCCACGCCAGGGGCGACGCAAGCTGGGAGAGCCTCGGCTTCGGCACCTGGGTCTCGCATGCCCAATCATGGCGCACCACCGACCGGTTCCCTGTGCTCGCACTCCGCTACGAGGACATCAAAGCAGATCCAGAAAATGAGCTGACCCGCATCCTCGACTTTGTCGGCATCGAACGAACGCCCGAACAAATCAAACAAGCAGTCCGACACTCCTCATTCGACGAGATGCGCGCGATGGAGATCCGCGAGAAAAACGCCGCAAAGAATGATGACCTCACCAAACGACTCTTCGTAGGCTCAAAGAAATCTGCGAGCAAAGGGCTCTTCTTTATGAACAAAGGAAAGAGCAACCAATCACTCGATGAACTCGCCCCCGGGCTCGATAACCGATTCAAAGACGCCTTCGCAGAATCCCTCGAGCAGTACGGCTACAGCTCATAGCCAAGCAGCCCGCACGAAACCGCATAATCCTCTGATTCACGAAACTCTCGCAGAAGATCATCGTCAATCGGCTTGCGGGGCATGGGCTGAATCCTTTGCTCATCCGATGCCCGTCCGCCCGCGTTGAGATTGTCGCCGGTGATTGTTGTGTAGGTGTGCCAACGACTGGCGTACGACGGATCAAACTCGATCTGCAATGCCTTACAAATCTTTTCGAGTTCCCCATCCGGATTGCTCACAAAGTCTTCATAGCGAACAAACCCGTGCTCACTGGCGTAGCGAGCAAACTCAGCGCACCCCCTGAGGTAACCCCCAACGGTCAGCCTGTCCTTCAACCAGGCAAATGACCGCAAAGAGAGGTACTGGTCAATCGGGTGCCGAGTCGTTGAAAACTGCACAACCTCAAACGCATCGCAGAGCAACCCGCCAAGCTCAAACCCGTATCCGGGCTCAACAAAGGGAACACCAATATAATCCAGATGCGACCAGTCACGCAGCACCAGCGTGTCCCCCCGGTCGTGCGCACGCATATGGCAGATCGTCAGAAACTGCAACGCCGAAGGCATCCCCGCACGCTTCCAGCGAGCAAGATCCTTCTCGCTGATCAACCCAAACCATTCAAACGCCTGCTTCATCGGATTGGTCACCTTGAGGTTCTTCGGATGAACCTCCGAGAGCATCACGACCGAATCCATACACCCGATGCATTTACCGATCAGCGTCCCGCCCGATCGAGCCATGTTGCGCAGTATACGAATGGTCGGCTTGCTACCCATGATCACAAGAGGATAGCCCCGATTGCATCCACGCCCACTGGCGGGCGATGCCCTCCTTAATCTCCGTCGTCGGGCGGTACCCCAACTCCGACTCCGACCGCGTCAGATCAGACCAAGTCTGATCGACATCGCCGGGCTGCATCGGCGCCCGCTCGATCACCGGCTCGCCCCCAACGACCTCGCCGACCATGCTGATCAACTTATCGAGCCGAACCGGACGGTCTGAACCCAGATTCCACACACGGTACCCATGGCTCGCAACATGCTCGTACGCAGCCAGCACCCCAGCAACAATATCGCTTATGTAAGTAAAATCGCGACTCATCGACCCATCGCCAAACATCCGGATCGGCTGCCCAGCACTAACCTTGTCAAGAAACAAACTGATCGCAAGATCCGGACGCTGCCTCGGACCAAACACCGTAAAAAACCGCAGCATCGCAACCGGCAAGCCCGTCAGGTGATGATGCGTATGCGCGATCAACTCGCACGCGCGTTTGGTCGCCGCGTAAGGCGAGATCGGTTGCTCGACCGGATCCGTCTCCGCGAACGGCGTCTTGGTGTTGTTGCCATACACCGAACTCGACGATGCGCACACCGCCCGGGCACACCCAGACCTCGATGCCGCCGAGAGCACGCACTGGGTGCCAACAACATTCGTATCTGCATACCCCACCGGGTCCGCGATGCTCGGTCGCACACCGGCCTTGGCGGCAAGATGAATCACACCCGTAGCGCCAAACGAACTCATCGCCGAAACCAACGCAGACTCGTCCGTGATGCACAACTCCTCGAATGAAAAACATGACGAAGACCGAGCCGATGCAAGGTTCCGCTCTTTGCGAGCCCGCGGGTAGTACGCATCAAAGTTGTCAATCCCAAGCACATGATCCCCGCGAGCGATCAACGCCTCGCAGACATGCGACCCAATAAACCCCGCCGCCCCGGTGACCACGATCCGATCTGTACCCATTGATCCGCTTCCTTCCTCGATGATCCCCAAGCCTAGCAACCTCTCATCTAGGAAGAATGCGCAAAAAGAAAGCAGGGTGCCATGGGTCCACGGCACCCCGCTGGAGGAGAGAGAGATACATATAATGTACGATCATTCAATCCATTTTGTTGAACTATCCTCATTAGAAGACGAAAAACTACCTAAATTCACGCCCCACCCGTCATGTTTGGTGTTTATTTGCTTATATTCCTGCGCTCTTCTTGTGGATACACTTCCGCCTTTGCCTGTTTCACGACGATAAAATCAGGACCAGCACCACAAGGCGTGCCGCCGGAACCGTGTGTGTTCCGCCGTCAACGCCCTCTATGCGAACCCAATGGACGACGAACCTCCCTCAAAGCCTCGCCAAGCCGAGAACAACGCCAACGCACTCGATGTTGAGATCACCGATCCCCACGGCTTGCTCGCGGGCGACGATCTTGAATGGCTCCGCGCCGCGAGCACCCAAGTCTGCAACAACCTCGCAAACCGCGGCCAAGTCCGCGTGCGCCTGGTTGATGATCAGGCTATGAGCGATGCGCACGCACGCTACTGCGGGCTCAACTCCACCACCGATGTACTCACCTTCGATCTCGCTCACGGCGAACCAATCGAAAACAAAGTGCTCGACACCGATCTCTTTGTCTGCATCGATGAAGCAGCCCGACAAGCCGCAGCCCGAACGCACCCCGTCGGGCATGAGGCATTGCTCTATATCCTGCACGGCGTGCTGCATTGCCTCGGGTACGATGATCAAGACGACGAATCCTTCGCCCGTATGCACGCACGCGAAGACGAACTGCTCGACGAGAGCGGATACGGACGGGTCTACTCTCGCGAGACCAGCGGGGACCAATCATGAACATCCCCGGACCTGGCTGGATATTTATCATCCTGTGCGCACTGTGCGTTGTCTCCGGGCTGCTCTCGGCATTGGTGATCTCGCTGCGCACTCTTTCACGCTCAAAGCTCGCCGCCCTGATCGACGAAGGCGACGAACGCAGACGAGCGCTCCTCGAAGCCATCGAGAACGATCCCGATGCGCACGCCGCCGCACTCGCGATCGCCAGAATTTTCATCAACATGCTCATCGCACTCGGCGGCGTGTACTGGGTCGTCGGCGTACTCAACCACCCATACGCCCGCATCGATTCAATCATCATCGGGATGCTGCTCTCAACCATGCTCATCTGGCTGGTCTCGGTCGTGGTGCCCGCCGGGATATCCAATCACGCAGGCGAACGCACGATCGCGATGCTCGCCGCCCCAATCCACCTCGTTCGCCTCCTGACAACACCGTTGCTCTTCCTTGTCCGATTCTTTGATGAAGTCTGCCGACGCCTCGCCGGGCAAGAGCCCGAGCAGGCCCAAGACGCCGTCAGTTCCGAAATCCTCTCGGTCGTTTCCGAGATCGAACGCGAAGGACACATCGACGAGTCAGAGCGCGACATGCTCGAAGCGGTGATGAAGTTCCGCACAACACTCGTTGAATCGGTCATGACCCCAAGAACCGAGGTGGACGCGCTCGAATACTCCGATGACCTTCCCGCCATCCAAAAATTCATCAACGAGCACGGCCACTCACGCGTCCCGGTCTACGAAGACAACCTGGACCACATCCGCGGCATCCTCTACGCCAAGGACCTTCTCCGCTGGATCACCGAGCACGGCAACAACGGGCTTCGCTTCGACCTCGAAGACCTCCTCCGTGAACCAACCCTCGTACCAGAGACCAAGACCGTCCGCGAACTGCTCACACAGCTGCTCGCCGACAAGGTTCATATCGCCATGATCCTCGATGAATACGGCGGCACCTCCGGGCTCATCACCATCGAAGACATCATCGAAGAAGTCTTCGGCGAGATCCAAGACGAATACGAAGACCCCGAAGACGCACCAGACGAAACACAGCTCGACCTCGACCAAAGATCCGCGATCCTCGATGCGCGGACAGAAATCGACGACGCCAACGATGACCTCCAACCAATCGGACTCCACCTGCCAGCGTCAGACGATTACGACACGGTGGGCGGCTTTGTCAACACCACCCTCGGACGCATCCCCGACGCGGGCGAAGTCATCGCAACCGAAACAATGTCGATAGAAATCCTCGATGCCGAACCAACCCGGGTCACCAGCCTCCGTGTCAAACCGCTCGCAGAGGGTGATCCAGAAGTGGACCTCAACGCCAAATAATCCTGCAACCACTTAGACCCGTGTGCGATCGTGATCCGACGGCTGCAGCCCGGCCTCACGAGCGATCCGCGCCAACTCGACACCCTTGACACGCCCAAGCTTCTTCGAGATTGATTCGCGATGATTCTCGACCGTCTTGGAAGATCGAAACAAAGTGTCGGCAATCTCTCGTGTGCTCATCCCCTGCCCCACAAGCGCAAGCACTTCAAGCTCGCGCGTAGTCAGCGTATCAAGCTTCCCGAGCCCAACGACATTTGACTTGATCACCTCATACTCACCCTGCAGCAAGTGCTCAGATTCATTGCCCGCAACAACCCGGCGCGTGATCACCAGCACCCGCCCGTTGTGCCCGGGGCGATCACCCTCGATGGACCTCATCCAGCTAAACTGCTGGTGCCCGTGCCACACGGTGCGCAAAAGAATCGACTCACGCGAATCAATCAGATCCCGCGCGATGCCAATACGCTCCGCCACCCATTCATCGGGGAATCCGAGCTGGGAAAGCGTCTTCCCAACGACATCCGCTGGCGTGCGATCGTCCTCAAAGAAAATCCGTATAGACTGCTGATTGATGTACAAAATCAATCCATCGCGATCCATCACCGACACGCCCGTTGATGGGTCCGTCACGACCGCCCCCCAGAGAAGGCTGTCCGATTCCATCTTCTGAATCGGATCCTCCGCAGATCCCGCCAACGCAGGCTCATCCTCATTCGGGCTGAGATTTTCAAATGCACGATCCATCACCACCATCCTATGATGCAACATGACCCTGAATCTCTACAACTCATTGACCAATCGCCTTGAACATTTTGCACCTCAAGATCCGGATACCGTTACTTTTTACACTTGTGGACCAACTGTCTATGACGATGCCCACATCGGAAACTTCCGCTCATTCCTCGCCGCCGACCTCCTCCGCCGATGGCTCGAATCCCCCCTCTGCACACTCGTAAACGCAAAGAACGATCAGAGCGGCCCCCGCAAGGTGGTTCATGTTATGAACATCACCGATGTCGGCCACATGACCGAAGATTCGACCGCCGACGGCGCTGGACAAGACAAAATGGAGCTCGCCAAACAGCGAATCCTCGAATCCAAAAAATCAGGTAAACTCCCTACAGATTCACAGATCGACCCGACAGACCCCATCGCGATCGCTCGTTTCTATGAACAACGATTCAGAGAAGATGCACGCATGCTCGGGCTCAAGGTCGCGATCGAAGCAGAAAACGACCCCACGCTCATGCCGCGCGCAACAGACAACATCGCCGGCATGAAAACCGTCATCGCAGACCTCCTTGAACGCGGATACGCCTACACCGCCGGCCAACCCGGATCCCGGGCCGTCTACTTTGATGTGCTCAAGTTCAACGCCTACGGCCAACTCTCCGGCAACACCATCGACGCACTCCAGAGCGGCGCAGGCGGCCGCGTTGACGACTCTCAACAACAAGAAAAACACCACCAATCCGACTTCCTCCTCTGGAAAGAAGACCCCTCGCACACCATGAAATGGGACGCCCCCGACCACCCCTCCTGCCAAGGCTGGGACCAAGGATACCCCGGCTGGCATATCGAATGCACCGCCATGGCCCTCGATCGACTCGTCGACGGCGGGCTCGATGCCGCTGCAAAAAAACACGCCGCGATAGACCTGCACTCCGGCGGCGAAGACAACATCTTTCCCCACCACGAATGCGAGATCGCCCAATCCTGCTGCTTCACATCCAACGACCGCTTCGCCAACCACTGGTTCCACCCAAGGTTCCTCATGGTCGAAGGCGAAAAAATGTCCAAAAGCAAAGGCACCATGCACACCGTCCGCGAACTAGTCGCCAAAGGCATCGACCCCGCCGCCATCCGCCTCGAACTCATCAAAACCCACTACCGCGCCAATGCCGACTTCTCTATGCAGGGGCTCAAAGACTCAGAACGAATGGTAAAACGGTGGCGGGAGTCCCGTTATGAAATCGCCCGCAGAGCTTACGCGCTGGTGGGTACCGATTTTCGCATTACTTTTCGCCTCCTTCACAAAGAGATTGCTGCATATATGAACGACGATCTGAATATTGCAGGCATGATTGGATCAATCAACTCGACTATTCGGCACATCCTTGACAAACCATTCGATGAACAAAGAGTTGAAAATTTTGATAATTCTGCCATCGACAACTACTGGTCCACCCGCCCGGTTGCGGGAAATAGGATTGCACATGGCCATGATGGAAATGTCAATTTATCCCCCGACAATCATCTCCCCGACCTCTTTGAGTTTATCGAGCCGGTTTTAGGGTTGTTGTCTTTGAAACATTTAGACGCAGCAGTGACAGACATCGCCCTCTACCAACCCGGCGTCACCCCCTCAGACGAAATAGAGTCCCTCCTCACCTCGCGCCGCCAAGCCAAAGAGGCCAAAGACTTCGCCGCCGCAGACTCCATCCGCGATCAACTCTCCGAGATGGGACTGAGCATCATGGACAAACCCGGAGGCAAGGTCGAGGTTGCTCCGAAGAACTGATCATCTCTTCAACGACCATCACCCCTGCCCCCCTACTATCAGTTCATGCTCTGGACCCTCTGGCGGGCCATCCTGTTCGACTTCCTCAAGCTCTTGCTGCTGACCACCGCCGTCGTCGCCGCGACCATTGTCTTTGCCACCACGATCAAGCCGCTCTCCGACGGCAAAATCACCCCCACCCAAGCCCTCAAGTTCATGGGGCTCGCCATCCCGCCGATGCTCGCCTACGCCCTCCCCTTCGCCGCCGGGTTCTCCGCCACCATTACCTACCACCGCATCTCAAGCGAGAACGAAGCGACCGCGATCTACGCCAGCGGGATCTCACACAAACGATTCCTCTTCCCCATGCTCGTCTCAGGCGTCATGATCGGCGGCTCGCTCTTCGCGCTCAACAACTGGGTCATCCCAGGCTTCCTCCACCGAATGCAAGAGATGGTCACCCGAGACTTCGCACAGATCTTTGTCAACTCCCTCCGCCGCGGTGAATCCGCCACCGTAGGCAAGACCGAGATCCACGCAGATGTCGTCGAAGAAATCAAGCCCGAACCAAACTCCCCCGTCCGCGACCTCTTCCTCCTCGGCGGCGTCGCAATGGTCGAAGCAGATGAACAAGGCGTCGTCCAGATCGACGGCACCGCCAAACGCGCATGGATCGAAATGCGCCCCGTCTGGTCGCTGGATGCAGAAGATCGCACAAGAATCGGCGATGACAACGCGATGGTCGTCATCATGAAGTTCCAAGACATGAGCGTCAATCGGAGCGGAAGCCTCGGCACAAGCGAATCGTTCACCTCGCCCGCGATCCCCATCCCCAATGTCTTTGAAGACAACCCAAAGTTCATGACCTCCAAGCAGATGGCCGAACTTCGAAAAAACCCCGACGAAATGAACTTTGTCGATCGCAAACGCGAAGACCTCGCACGCGCAATCGCCGCCCACAGGGCACGCACCACGCTCGGCGCCCAGGCGAGAGACTCCAAACCCCTAGTGTTTCATTCACCCTCAGGAGAAACAATATCCGTGCTCAGCGGGCGCGTCCGCGATCAAAGTGGCACCTGGCGTCTCGATCCGATCGCTGCAACCGGAAGCGTTGAAGTCGAAATCATCTCCGCCGATGGACGCGTCAACCGCCTCCAAGCCCAAGACGCAACCCTCGGCACCCAATCACCATCGGTCAACCCGTTCTCGGTCAAGTCGCTCACACCCGGGCTCGACTTCACCCTGACAATGCAGCGCGTGCTCGTCCTCGGCCCTCCAGATAGCGCCATCCCTCCAACAGAACGCAACGAGATCGAACTCACCTCACTCCGTGTTGAAAATGACCCACTCACCCCCCTGCTTGGGTTCACAAGCAAGCAGATGCTCGATGAAGCCCAGGTCTACCGTTCAGATGCCTCACTCGACTACGCCCAACCGGTAGCCGCCGCAGCAGATTCCCTCGAACGCACCATCCTTGACCTACGCCGAGAAATCGCCTCAAAGCTCAACGAGCGATGGGCATTCACCGCCGCTGGATTCATGATGGTCATCTCCGGCGCGATCACCGCGCTGCGGCTCCGCTACGCCCAGCCACTCGTCGTGTACCTCTGGAGCTTTTTCCCCGCACTCGGCACCATCATGCTGATCTCGGGTGGTCAACAAGTCGCCCAAGAAAACACCATGATCGGGCTGCCCTTCCAATGGCTCGGCGTTGCGTTGCTCTGTGTCTACACCGCCAGCGCATACCGCAAAGTGGTGCAGAACTAGACCATGCCCGCCCATCGAAGCAATCACGCCACCCAAACCCTCTGGTGGTACCCAATCGCCGCCAAGCCCCTCGCCCCCTACCTGCTCCTTGCTTCGGTGCTCGTGCTCACGCTTGTGTGGCAGTGGTTCTCGCCGTTCACCCTGATCGAGGACGAAGCCCATTATTGGGAATGGTCACGCCGGCTCGACTGGTCCTACTACTCCAAAGGCCCAGGAATCGCGCTGCTCATCCGGGCCTCCACAGCTCTGCTGGGCGAATCAGAGTTCGCGATCCGTGCGCCCGCAGCACTCTCGCTCTTCCTCGGAGCCATCGCCTGCATGCGAATGACGAAGCTTCTCTTTACCGATCACACCACCAGCTTCATCGCCGCCCTGCTCTATATCTCTGTGCCCGGGTTCCTTGTGTCATCAATGATGATGACCATTGACGCCCCCTACATCGCGTGCTGGGCATGGGCCGCGTTCTTTGCGGCGCGTGCGATCATGAATGGGAAAAAATCAGACTGGATCCGTTTCGGATGCATCCTCGCGCTCGGCTTTGTATTCAAGTACACCATCTTGCTTCTCATCCCAGGCGTGCTGCTGGCGGTCTTGGTCACCCGAAAAAAACGCCCGAAGATCAACACCCCGTGGATGCTCGTCGGCATCTCCGCCGTGCTGATCGGGCTCATCCCGATCCTTATCTGGAACGCCCAAAATGAATGGGCAACCGCTCGCCACCTGCTCGGGCACCTCGGCGCACCGGGCGGCGACACAGGACCAAACACAAACGAACCCTACTCCATCACCTGGACAATAAACTACATCGCCCTGCTATTCGCTGTCGGAGGAGCACCCCTCGTCCTCGGGATCTTGGGCTGGTTTCGCTCAAGAAGATCACCCGCAACCGCATGCGACCTGCTTCTCTGCATGGCCCTTCCCCTCATCGTGTTCTACCTCCTTGTCTCGCTCAAGGCTGAAACCGAGGGAAACTGGGTGATGAGCAGCTTCGTCACCCTGCTGCCCCCCGGCGCATGGTGCGTGCGAGAAGCATTCGCACACAACCACAATATCGAAAAATGGATCTGGCGCATCAGCGCGGGCGGTGCGATGATCCTCTTCGCTTTCTTCCCCTTCTCCGCATTGCTCGCGAGTGCCTCTTTCGAAAAACTCCATATCCCCATCCACCGCATCACCGGCATGCGCGAACACGCCCGCGATGCCCAACGGATCATCAACCAACTCCACGAACAAACCGGGCTCGACCCAATCATCATCACCGATCACTACGGCCGCGCAAGCCAACTCGCCTACTACCTCGACGGACACCCAACCGTGTACTGCAACTCTGTCCGCCTCGGCGGACGAAAAACACAGTACGACCTCTGGAACGAAACCAACCTCGCCAATCCCACCCTCCTCGATCACCTCCGCGGCCGGCCCGCCGTCATCTTTGGGCAACCACAACAACCATGGAACAACTGGTTCTCTGAAGTTACCATCATCGGCAAACTCGAAAACGAACCCAAAGCCCATACCACCACAATGACCGCCCTCAATTTTTCTCCCGCCAATCGCGAACAGGCATCGCCATGATCAGGTCCGCCGCAATCTATCAATCCGCCCATGACCGCACAGCGGTCCACCGCCGCCAACGAAAACAAGCCGCCGCCCTCATCGCCGCGTTCGTGATACTCACACTCTTGGATTTCTGGCTCTTGCACCTCGCCTTTGACCCGTCGCACACAATCGAGAAAACATGGCTGTTCCTCGCCTTACGAAACGCGGGTTCCGCATGGACCTGGGCGGTCGCCGGGCTTGTGCTGATCTGCATTGACCGCGGCTTTCATCGAGGCGTACCCACCATGCTCGCCCCGCTCGCCGCGGGCAGCATCGCCGAACTGCTCAAACTCCTCGTCGGCAGAGCACGCCCGGTCGAGGACGGGCTGCTCATCGACGGGTGGTACCACTTCCGCCCCCTGCTCGCAGGGTTCAACGACGGATCAAATCTCGGAATGCCCTCAAGCCACGCAGCCGTCGCCTTCACGGGCGCTTTTCTCCTCGGCGCCTTGGTCCTCCGCTTCCGCCCGCTGCTCCTCGTGATCGCCATCGGATGCGGGCTCTCGCGGATCATCACCGGCGCCCACTTCCCGACCGATGTCTTTGTCGGCGCGGTCATCGGATGGACCGTCGCACGGATGTTTCGCGGGATGGCAACTCGCATCCATGCCGGCGACCCCGTACCATCGATCAGCCCATGAGCACCCTCGACCGATACATCGCACGACAGTTTCTCACGAATATCCTCTCGCTGTTTGTGATCCTCTTCAGCTTTGTCGTCGTAATCGATGCCAGCCTCAACCTCGATGAGTTCTACCGGCTCGCAAAGCAAATCGGAACGCCCGAAGGCGGAGATGCGCCCGGCACCATCCGAAGATCCCTCGTCACCGTCGTGCTCATCGCCGACTTCTGGTGGCCAAAGCTCATCCAACTCTTCAGCTTCCTCCTCGGAATGATCATGGTCGGGGCGATGGGCTTCACCTTCTCACAAATGTCCCGCAACAGAGAGTTTGTTGCGATGATGGCCGCCGGGGTTTCTTTGCGACGCGTGATCCGCCCGGTCATGATCATCGCGATGCTCTTCACCGGCTTGCAACTCATCAACCAAGAAATCATCCTCCCAAAGATCGCCCCCCTGCTTGTCCGCGAGCACCGCGACGCCGGCGAGCACAAGCTCGGTGCCTCATCGGTGCCGCTCACACTCGACGGGCTCGGCAGACTCTTCCGAGCCGCCTCCTTTGACGCAGACACCGACACCATCCAAGGCGTGTACATCCTTGAACGCGATACCAGCGGCCAAGCCTCCCGGGTGATCACCGCCACCAGCGCAACCTACGCCGACGGCGCATGGGTCTTCGAGGATGGGCTCGCAAGCACACGCACCCCGACAAGCATCGCTCCACCAGCCACAATCAAACGCCTCGAATCCTCGCTCGATCCCAATGAACTACGGATCAACCGGTTTGAGTCCTACTCCCAATCCATGAGCTTCTCTCAGGCTTCGCGGATGCTCGCCCGCGAAACCCTCAAAGACCCAAAGAAGCGGGCAAGATACCAGCGGATTCAATGGGGCCGATTCTCAATCATGGCTTCAGGGTTGCTCAGCCTGCTTATCGCCTCGCCGTTTTATCTGGCCCGCGAGCCCCGCAACATGGTCATGCAATCAGTCAAGTGCGCCCCCGTCGCCATCATCTCCATTGTCGGAGGAGCGCTCGGCGCCTCCGCGAGTATCCCGGGCATCCCCGCAGCGATCGGAGTATTTATCCCGGTCATGATCCTCTCGGTCATCGCCGTCGCGCAGACAAGCTCGCTCAAAACCTGATGCGCGTTGCAATCCCGCGTGCCGGGTTCCCCACCACGCACGCGCCGTCCGCAATATCGTCGACAACCACCGCACCAACGCCAACGGTGCACCCGCTGCCGATCTGCTGCCCAGGACGGATTGATGCCCCCAGACCAACAAGTGTCTCCGCCCCGATCTCAACCCCGCCGCCAAGCGTTGCCCTCGGCGCGAGGTGGGTATTGGACCCAAGCACACAGTCATGCTCGACAATCGAACCCGTGTTGAGAATACAGTGCTCGCCGATCCTTGAACCCGCATGAACAATCGCGCCCGCACCAACAAACACACCTCTACCGAGACGCGCAGAAGGGCTCACAATCGCATCCGGATGAATCAACGCCGGGCAGACCCCCCGGCCATCAATCCGCGAGATGCACCGCCGTCGAATATTCAGATCCCCCACCGCGATGATGGAAACCACCGACTCGCTCACGCACCAATCATCAATCGTTCCGAGGTACTCAACACCCATTTCACAAACCGCGGCACGCGGGTTCTCGTCATGCACACCCGCGATCTGAAACCCAAGCAGCCGGGCAGCGTCGAGCACCACCTTGGCGTGCCCGCCCCCGCCAATCAGAATAAGAGCCCCGGTCGACATTGGTCTTTCTATCGGGTATCTGCGCCCATTTCTGACAGAAGCCTTTCGATTCGCGCATGCAAAAACCGCACCAAGTGAGACAGGTGCGGCCTTGCAAAGCGACGCCGGGCTGTAGCGCAACCCGACGCCGGGTGGGTAGGTAAACGGTGATGCCCGCAAACGAGTCGGCCCCTCCGCCTGGGAAAACCCAAGCCGCCAACTCATTCTCTCATGCGGGCTGCTCCTCCAGAACATACGGAACACTGATAGGTGTCCCACCCATGATGTTTCAGCCCGATAATACCCGCCTTCAATCCGCCCTACCCCCGATGCTTGGGAAAGCATCTGCAAAAGATTGTGCCCGCCTGCGGTATCTCAGGCACACAAACCCTCGCTGGGGCTCACTGAATGCGATATAGTTCCGAGCCGAGTTCAATGTACGGATACCAGCGAACTTTGCCACCCAATCTGGGGTTTCGTCCGGAGAATTTCCCCGTTCTTTGGGCCTTTCCAGACTTGTTGTCTCATTTTCTGACTGAAAGAAACCCGACATGCCCGACACATCCCCAACAACCATCGCCGCTGTTCGCTACCTCAACGCGGTCCCCCTGATCCAGTCAATCGACAAATGGAGCGGCTGCCGACTCACCACCGCCGCCCCCGCCCAGATCGCCGAAATGGTGCTCGATTCAACTGCAGACCTCGGGCTCATCTCGCTGATCGACGCCGCACGATACAAAGACCAACTCGCCATCGTCCCCTGCTCAATGATCGGATGCGACGGCCCAACCCTCACGGTCCGCGTCTTCTCAAAGGTCGAGCCCAGTTCGATCACAAAGGTGCACGCCGACACCGAGAGCCACACCTCGGTGGTGCTCGCCGACCTCGTGCTCCGCGAGTTGCACAACACCACCGCCGAGTTCGTGGACTGCGATATCAGATCATCGCAACTCAACACACCCGACTCGCCCGAAACCGTCCTCATGATCGGCGATAAGGTCATCACCAACTCACCAACCCAAACCGACTACCCATACCAGATCGACCTCGGCGAAGCATGGAAAACCATGACCGGGCTCCCCTTCGTATACGCCGTCTGGATGTGCAAAGCCGATCGCGCCCAAGACCCACAAATCCACCTCGCGGGCGCCATGCTCGAACGCGTCTACCGTCGCAACCGGCTCCGCCTCGATCATCTTGTCGCTGCTGAAGCGTCGCACCGCGGCTGGCCGACCGACCTTGCCAAAGAATACATCGGCCAACTGCTCCGCTTCGATGTCGATGATCGGGCCCGCCAAGCCGCCGAACTCTTCCTCGCCAAAGCCGCAGCTGCGGGGCTCGTTGAGCCGGCAAATCCAGCCTGGATCGAGTACGCACCGGTCAGCGTAAACTAATCCATGCCCGCGGTCTCCACGCCACGAACTGAATGCATCTCCCGCCTCGCCAGCGAACTGTGCTTTGCTTCCAAGCCAACGCTCCTACGCCACCTCTCGCGTATAGACGAGTTGGCCCCCAATGTAGATCCCGATGGTGTCTACCCAGAAGACTGGATCATCTTTCGCGTCACCGGCTACCGCCCAGAGATCAACTCCCCCACACTCATCCCGGGACGTGCCCTGCTCGGCGATCTCTCCGCGCTCGCAGAACGCCTCAGCGAAGCCGCAACCCTCCGTCAACAAGACATCTCCAAAGACGCATTCACCATCACAACCCTGATGGATCGGTGGAGCGTGAGCCGAAAAACAATCGACCGGTACCGCAGGCTTGGGCTCATCGCAAGAAGGATCGACGGCGGCAAGGGCGTCCGCACACTCTCGTTCCAGCCAGAAGCGGTCGAATGGTTCGAACACAACAACGCCGATCGGCTCGGGTACGCTGCCGGTTTTTCGCGAACAGATCAACGGGAAACAGACCGCATCGAACGCTGGGCCACCATGTATCGCCAGCGGCTCGGATGGTCCCGCTCACGAACCGCCCACCGCATCGCCCAGAGAACCGGACGCTGCCACGAGGGCGTCCGGCAAATCCTGCTCCGCCTCGATCGCAACAGAAAAAAACCAATCTTCGCCGAGCCCGGCCCCCCGGGCACCCGCGAGCAGCGCGTTGCGTTGCGGGCATTCAGGCGCGGAATCCCCGTCCGTGTCATCGCGGATCGTTTCAATCGAAAGCCGAACGCGATCCGCCGAGCGATCAACGCTGCAAGATACCGCCTTCTTATTCGCACGGTGATTTCGCAGCTTGATGAGAGAAGACAATCGCTGGACGCGGAGCACGCCCTGGCCACCGAGCCGGCACGAAACGGGCTGGATGTGCCCCGGATTATGGATCTCAACACGCTCATCAATGCAATGCGGATAAAGGCTCCGACTGTGATCTACGAAGAGAAATCGCGCGCGCTCGGGTACCAATCGCTGCTCATGGATGCCCACCGGCATATCGGCGAGCTTGTTGCAACCAGGCTCTCGCCGATTGTACTCGATGAGATTGAAACATCGTTGCGCTGGGCGACCAAGCTCAAGGCGGCGCTGCTCAGCACGCAGCTGCATCTGGTTCTATCCACGATTGAAAATCAAATCGGCGGCCCGATCGATACGCTGCAGCCGCAGCGGGCTGGGGAGATTTTGCTTGAGGGTATCTCGGTCGCTTGTTCTGCGTTCGATCGTTACAACCCCGAGCACGGCGGGCGCGTTGCTGCGCCGATCTCGCTTGCGCTCTCGCGATTTGCTTCTCGGCAGCGTGATGTTGCGGTTCCGGTCGCTGAGGGCAAGGCCGCCCGGCGGATCTCTCCCGGATTCGATATCGCGGACTGGACCCGATCGGTTTCCCCCTGGCAGCCTTGGCTGGACCCCGACCCGCGTCTCGTGGGTGTGCTTGATCAACTGGAAGAGACCGATCGGTTGATTCTGAGGATGCGTCACGGGTTTGGTGGAACGATGCCTCGCACGATCGCGGCGGTTGCTGAAGAGTTGGGGCTGACGCGCGTGCAGGCGGTCCGGCAGATTCGGCGTGCGCACCGGGCGGGGATCGATGCGGGGCGGGGCGGGTAGAGCCTGTGCTGGAGAAGAACCTCACCCCGGACCTCTCCCCTTCGTGTGAGATGGGGGGAGAGGCGGGCGCGAGTTGGTGTGGCTGCTCGCGGTTGAGCAGGATTGCGGCGGCTTTGCGTTGGGATTCGGCGTGGGCGGGTGATTCGGGCTTATCTTTGAGTTGATCGGCGAGGCGTGCGGTTGCCACGGCGCGGGCTTCGGGCTCGATGAGGGATCGGCGTGCGGCGGCGATGCGTTCGATGGAAACGCGTGCTCGCTGGAAGCTGTCTGATTCAAGGATGTCTGCGAGTTCGGCGAGCTTGAGGGAATGGATCTGGCAGAGGTCGATGGCGGTGATCGAGGGGTTGGAGAGGTCTTCGAGGAGTTGGTCGGCGAGGGCCGGCTCTGGCTGTGTTGTATTGTTCATCATGCGGGTATTGTCGCACAACAGCGTGGAGGCACAAGGGAGGAGTTGGGGAGTGCGGAGACTTTGCGCACGGAGCGGGGGGATGGGGGTGGTATTCTTGTTGGTTGTGGGTGGGGACACAAAGGGGGGTTGGGTTGGGGAGGGCGTGGATTTTGCGCACGAGACAACTCAAAGGGACATTCTTTTACTGGTCCACCATGTCAAACACCACTGCTCTCGTTTTACTCGACTGCCGCACATTGCCCAGATGCACAATCGCTATATACAGGGCCTTCTTTGCCCGCCCTACCGTATGTAGGCCTAGCAGTTTCAGAAAATCAGCGACTCACCGGTGAGTTACTAATTGCTCAGTAAATCATTAAATGGAAAATTTGATCGACTAAGACACGCTGTCAAAGCCGCGACTACAACCGTCCGTCGGCTATATCCAGTAGTTCGGTAAAGGCGAGAATCGCAGGCCTAGGACCACTTGACGATTGTATCTCGGACAACAATCCTGCATCCCGAACAACTCTTACAATCCTTGTCGCAGTGGCGTTAGGAATTTTTGTGGAGTTGATAAAGTCAGGGGTTTTAAACACAGGGCGCTTAAAAAACCAATCAAGCGCCTGAACTGCGTACTGCGAATGTGTTTCGTCTACAATCCAAGATTTCTTTGAATCGTATAATTTGAGAACAGCTCTGGCCCGTGCCTCGTTATCGATAGCCTGTTGAGTGATGGCTTGCAAGAAAAATTTGCACCAACCTGTCCAATCATTTTGGCTAGACACCAATGACAAACGGCTGTAGTATTCCTCTTGGTTTGTTTCAAGATATGCACTGATATAGAAATTTGGACTGCTCAGAATATTCTTGTGCACAAGAAAAAGCGGAACAAGCAAGCGACCCACCCTTCCATTGCCGTCTAAGTATGGGTGTATGGCTTCAAACTCAGCGTGTAAAAGCGCTAACTGAACCAATGTATCATCAAAATCATCATGAATTAGCCTTTCCCAACGACTCATACAATCAACAATTTTGTTTGCCCCAGGTGGAACAAAGCTTGCCTGCTCAATAGTACAGCCCTGAGGACCAATCCAGTTTGGTACTTTGCGATACTCACCCGGCGACTTGTTCCTTCCTCGAACCCCTTGCATCAATACCTTATGCGCATCCTTCATGAGCCGCTGGGACAATGGAATTGTTTTCATTTTGCGGATTGCAAAACTCATCGCTTTTCGATAGTTAAGGACTTCGTTAATGTCCTTCTACTTTTCATCACCAATAGCAAAGTCCTCTGAAGCCTCATACTTTAACACCTCCACCATGGTCGCCTGGGTACCCTCTATCTTGCTGGACAACACGGCTTCTTGGGTAAAAAGTGGAGACAGCAATACACTCGCGTTTGGGATTGCGTTCAAAGTACTCTCATAACGAGCAACGGCCGCGCTGGCGGGGCCAAGCAATGGTATCAATTGCGACCACACAATGTTTTCGGGCGGAAACAGTGTATTTTGGTAATGAACCGGCGACATTATAACTTTCTAGAAATTCAGTACTGTAACCATACTTGAGCTAGCTTAACTCTATCCCCGCCAGTCGCGTCCGCACATTGTCGAGCACATTCATGAAGTTAATGTACCCATCGTACGGCGAGTCATAAGGCGAGAAATACTTGTGGACATCGCCGTCGGCCCAGTATTTGGTGCACATGTAGTAGAAGTGGTCGCTGGTCGTCAGCTTGCGCCAGTCGTTGAGCAGGTGGTCCATCTCGGATTGCTGGGTGGCGGTGGCGGTGGGCTTGGATTCGACGATGCGTTCTTTGATGGCGCGTTCGAGGCGGTAGGTTTCTTCGAGGGCGTTGTGCTGCATGGCGTTGCCTCGCCATGCGGTGAGGTCGCGTTCGGTATCGGCCCATGAGATGTACTCGGGGACATCGTATTCGCCGACGGGGTCGAAGCGTTGGAAGGCTTCGGTTGGGGTGATGAAATGGTTTTCGGTGGTGCCGTCTTGGCGGTGCGCGACATCGAAGACAGCTTCGGGGAGTTTTTCGAGGAACTTGAAGATGCCGGTGTCTTCCCACTGGTGTTCGCCGAAGGTTTCGTAATCCATGAAGAGGTTGCAGAGGTAGCCATCGCCGTTGATGTTGTGGACCCACTTGGCGAATTTTTCGGCGCTCAGCGGGTATTCTTCCCAGCCTTTGTTGCCGAAGCGGAAGGCGATGTCGTCGGAGAGTTTGTAGTTTTTGAGCAGCAGCCCGAAGTCTCGCCCGTCTGGGGCTTTGATCGGTCCATCGGCGGCGGCGGGCGGGGTGTAGATGTAGTTTGGCGAGCGGTAGCCGAGGTGTCGGTCGGTGCCTTCGCAGATGGTGCCGAGGAATCGCGGGTCGCCGTTGGCGTCTTTGATTTGCGAGAGGGCGCGGGAGAGTTCGTTGGCGTAGATGAGTTCGGTGTTGCGGAAGACCTTTGGGGTTTGTCCGAAGAGTTCTTCGGTGAGTTTGGTGTGCATATCGACTTGGTGGCGGAACTCGTCTTGTGAGTAGAGGAAGCTCAGCGAGTGGTAGTAGGTTTCGCCGACAAACTCGCAGCAGCCGGTCTCGGCGAGTTGTTGGAAGAGTTCGATCACATCGGGTGTGTATTTTTTGAACTGGTCGAGGACGGTGCCGGTGATGGAGTAGGAGATACGGAAGTTGCCTTCATGGCGGCGGACAAGATCAAGCATGAGCTTGGTGGTTGGCCGGTAGCACTTGTTGGCGACCTTCTCGCAGATTTCGCGGTTCGCTTCGTCATTGAAGTAGAACGGGTCGGTATGAAAGACCGAGTATGGTTTGAGCCGGTGGGGCTGATGAACCTGAAAATAGAATACAATCGACGCCATAACGACCTCCAGCTGAATGGTACCCCATTGTGGAGTATTCACTCGGCATACCACAAGGCTGAGTATCAAGATTCGTCAAATATTCGAGATTCCGACGGGGCTAGTTGGTGCCTGGATCATTGGCCTGCTCCCGGAATCGCTCGGCCCTTGAAATAAAGTCTTCGAGCACCGCGTCGGGGTCTCCTGTCTGTTCGGCGACCTGCACGAGATCAAAGTGCCAGAGCACCGTGTTGGAGAGCGTCGTCGGCATCGCGGTGGCGACGAGGTCGATCCCGGGGTACTCGTGGATTGGTGCCTTTGCTCGTCGGAGCTCGTGGATCGCCTCGAATCCGCTTTTTTCAATGCGGACATCGTACTTGCCGTAGAAGGTGAACCTTGCGTCGCACGGCGTCACCCCGATCTCTTGATCATTGAGCCAGACTCGCGCCCCGCTTGGTTCGGAGGTGACGCGGATTTGCCTCTCGACACATCCGGTGAGGGTGGCGGCGAGTAGTGCGAGCATTCCAATCTTCAATACACGGTTACGGCCCATGCGTTCGCTCCTCAGCAAGTGCCTGGCGGGCGGACTCGGTCTCTCGATCGTCGAACTCGTCGCCTTTGAACATCGAGCCGAGATACGCCTGGCGGACCCGGTCGGAGTTAATCAGCTCCCTTGGCGTTCCCTCGGCGAGTACTTGCCCGCTCGTCATGATGTATGCGCGATCGCAGACCTGGAGCGTTTGCTGGACATTGTGATCGGTGATCAGGATCGAGATCCCCCGCTGGGTCAATCTGCGGATCTCACTTTGCAGGTCTTCGACCGCGATCGGATCGACGCCGCTGAAGGGTTCGTCGAGCAGGATGAGCTTGGGGTTGGTGACCAGGGCGCGTGCGATTTCGAGCTTGCGTCGCTCGCCGCCAGAGCAGGTACGCGCTTGGTGCTTGGCTTTGTGCGAGAGGGCGAACTGATCGAGCAGCTCGGCGGCGCGTCTCTTTCGTTCCGAGCGTGTCATGCTCATGGTTTCGAGGATCGCGAGCAGGTTTTGTTCGCAGCTGAGGCGCTGAAACACGCTTGGTTCTTGGGAGAGGTAGCCCATGCCGAACTGGGCGTGCTTGTACATCGGCAGCCCGGTGACCTCGGTGTTGTTGAAGATGACGCGCCCGGCATCGCGTTCGATCATACCGATGGTCATCCGGAAGGTCGTGGTCTTGCCGGCGCCGTTGCGCCCGAGCAATCCGACGATTTCGGCGTGCTGAACATCGAGTGAAACGCCATCGACGACGCTCCGCCCGTTGTACGACTTCTTTAGATTCATGGCTTCGAGTAGGGGCACCGCGGATTGTAGGGGCGCGGGGCGATCAGTGCAGGAATCGGATCGTCATCGGGTATCGGTAGAACTCGCCACGGTTGGCGGCGATCGATGCCTGGATCATGCCGACCAGCCCGAGGACATAGGGCACGAGCGCGATCACAAAGCCGACGCCGCAGGTCATGAACCCGATCGGGACGGCGAGGATCGCAAAGACAAACGACCAGATCAAGAGTGAGATCTGGAAGTTGATGGCCTCGCGTCCGTGGTCATCGAGGAAGGGTGATTCGCCTTTTTTGACGGCCCACATAATGATCGGGATGATGATCGCGATGATGCTGATGACCAGGTGGGCCAGCAGTGCGAGGTGCATGAAGAGGGCGTAGGTCCGCTCATCGCTGGTGGCGTCGGGATCAAAGGCCCGGCCCATCGCGTTGACCGGGGGGCTCTTGAAATTCTGATTTTGATTTGATCCGTTCATAAGACCATCATTCCCCAGCGGGAGCATCCCCGCGAGGGGTGATTGGGGATGATCCCCATTCAATTTCACCGCCGGCGGCGGGTGCAGGCGATCAGCCCGAGGGACATGACACCGAAAGTGCCGGGAGCGGGGATGACGGTCAGGCCGACGGTCGCGTCGACCGTATCGAAGAGCGTGTCGCCCGATCGATCGTGAGGCGTTTGGGAACTCATGCTCACGCTGAAGACATAGTTTCCTGGGCCAAGCGTGAGAACACTAGAAAAATCACCCTGGCTCGAATCCCCGGTGAGTATTGGGTTATTCAGCCCGTCTTTGACCGCAAATCTCGCGAACCCGTTGGCTGTTACACTCATCGAAGAGTCGAGCAAAAAATCAGTCGATTGGGCAACTTGGAAATGGACAGAGAAGAATGCGTTGGCGGATCCTTCGGTGTACTCTTCGCGGAATCCATCTGTCCAGAATGTGCCCTCTGTGCGCAGGTCGCCATCAAAGAGAACGCCCTGAGAATCACCCATAACGGAAACATTGAGAGCATTCGCCCCCGGGCCAGTCCCGAAGGATTCACTGAACGAGTTGACACCAAAACCCGCAATATCGTCGCCGAACAACCCAAGGGTTCCGTTGTGTCCAGCCGTGCTGTGTTCAACTCGCTCGACATTTCCGCCGGTGTTGTAAAAATCATAGAAGCTGACATCAGCCATCACGGGCGATGCTGACGCGGCTGAAATCAAGAGTGCATAAATGGATCGCATATCAAACTTCCTCACAAAGATGGCAAGCATGCTGGCTATCACAATCCCACACACAAAGCCTGTTCATATCCGCGATCGTACATGAAAACAAAACCTTTTGATTCGTAAATCTATAAAAAGCGTTAAAAATAGAACGAGGCGCTCCACAATGGCGTGAAATTAGTTCCCGAACAGATTCTTCTCGGCGAACATGCCTTTTTCTTCAAAGTAGCTCAACGCTTCGTCGGTTGATTTAAAGACCTTGGTTGCGGTCTCGGTGATGAATGGCGAGGGGTTTTTTGAGGGCTTCCAGACGACATAGACTTCTTTGGCGTGCTCCCAGGCGTGCTGGAGCTCGCGTTCGACGCCGCTGGAGAGGCCGGGGATGATCTTGCCGCCTTCGGAGATCAGTTCGGGGACGAAGGAGACGATCATGTCTGCCTGGTCGATGAGTTTGAAGTCGCGCATGTAGATTTGGCCGTCGATGTCGCCGCCGATATCGAGGACTTCGCGGGTCTTCATGTGGATGGATTCCATTTCGTCTTGCACGCCTCCGAGTTGGTGGGGCATGTGCTCGAAGGTGTCCTTGCCGTCGCGGACTGCTTCGATGGCGCGGTCGAGGAGGAGTTTTTCGTCGACATCACCCGGATCGAAGGTGATGAAGTGCTCGGCGAGCTCTGCGCGGAACGCGTCGATCTCTGCCATCACTTCGGGCATGTCGATGACATGGGACATGGGGAAGCTTGGGTAGACCTTCTTCATTTCTGGGCGGGCGATAAGCTGGAAGAGGGTTTTGGAGGTCTGCCCGTGACGCCCGCGTGCGACGATGTAGAACTTCGACCCAGGGATTGCTTGGCTCATCAGCTCGGTCGCGAGGATTTCTTCTTCCCGCCAGACCATGCAATCCTTGAGGGTCGCGTCGATATCGTCATGGGCGGCGTGGAGGCGTTGGTGGACGACCTCGATGTTGTCGACGAGACAGACGAAGAGGTCTGGCTTGAGCTTGGTGATCTGGTCGAAATCGAACGCGGAGAAGAGCCCGTGACGCCATCGGAAGGTGGCGTGGGTGTTGACGAGCATGTTTTCTTCGTCGCGTGAGTCGGCGATGATGTCCTTGAACGCTGCTCGGCGGAGCGAGTTGAGGCGTGAGATCGGGAGGTCGAGGATCCTGCCTTTGCGGATATCGAGGGCTTCGTCATACATCATGTTGCCTACATGGTACATGGGTATGGATTCGCCCTGCGAGGCTGCGAAGTCTGCAACATCTTTGAGGTATGATTTTTTGTCCATCCCGATCTGGCCGGTCACAATCGCGCGCATGGTATTGCCTCCAAAAGTCTTAGGGGATCATCATAGTCCGGCAC
Organism: Phycisphaerales bacterium; assembly: GCA_029260265.1. Taxonomy (GTDB): domain Bacteria; phylum Planctomycetota; class Phycisphaerae; order Phycisphaerales; family UBA1924; genus UBA1924. Next base: position 367,573 of record JAJDDO010000019.1, on the reverse strand, counting down.
ATGGCGTCGTACCCTTTTTCTGCGCCACATCCCCGCTATCATCCTGCGAACACAAGCACACCAAGCGGAGCATGACATGGCCATCCTCGTTGATAAAGACACCAGAGTCATCTGCCAGGGCATCACCGGCTCGTTCGGAGCCGTCCACACCAAGGGGTGCTTTGAGTATGGCACCAAGATGGTCGGGGGCGTCACCCCGGGCAAGGGCGGACAGAAAGACCCCAACGGGCTTCCTATCTACAACACCGTCCGCGATTGTGTTGAGGCTACGGGCTCGGATGCGACCATGATCTTTGTGCCTCCCGCGTTCTGTCTTGATGCGATCTTTGAAGCGATGGACGCGGGCGTTCGGTTGATTTGTTGCATCACCGAGGGGGTCCCGGTGAATGACATGATCAAGGCGCGTGCTGTGATGGATCAGCGGAACGCTGCGGCACGCGGGGCCGATTCGGGGCATGCCCGCGAGTTGTTTACGCTGATTGGTCCCAACTGCCCGGGCATCATCACCCCAGGACCGAAGACAGGCGAAGGCACCGGCAACTCGAAGTACACCGAGAGCGGGTGCAAAATCGGGATCATGCCCGGATACATCAACACCCATATTTCTGAATCGAAGATCGGCAAGTCCGTCGGTATTGTTTCGCGATCGGGCACGCTGACCTATGAGGCGGTCTGGCAGACTTCGCAGATCGGTCTCGCTCAATCAACCTGTGTTGGTATTGGTGGCGACCCGGTTCGCGGGCTGAACCATATCGACTGTTTGCGGCTCTTTGAAGAGGACGCGGACACGGACGGGATTTTGATGATCGGGGAGATCGGCGGCGAGGACGAGGAGCAGGCCGCCGAATACATCAAGGCCCATGTGACCAAGCCGGTGGCCGGTTTCATCGCCGGTCGCACGGCGCCTCCCGGTAAGCGGATGGGTCATGCCGGCGCGATTATTTCTTCGGGAGCGGGCGGCAAGCCCACCGGCACGGCGGATACAAAGATCGCTGCGCTGCAAGACGCCGGTGTCACCGTGGCGATGAGTCCAGCCGACATGGGCATCGCAATGGGCAAGGCGATGGGGATCGAGCACGCCACGGTCTAATCTAATAGGGACCTTTCGGTCGCCATATTCTCGGACGCTTGTGTTTGGGTTGTTCTTTCCCCGTCTATTTCTCCCTTATTTTGGGCCCTCGCTTAGTCGCTGTGCACCACAGGCCGATTGGTGTGCCAGTGATGATCAACGAAACGAACAACCATGCAAGCGGGGAATCGGTCTCTTTGAAGCTGTTTGCGCGGATCCGGTTCTACTGGGCGACGATTCTTGTTTTTTGTTTGTTGATGGGTGCGACGCTGGTCGTGTCTCTCCAGGAGTTTCACGCCGCCGATGTAAGATCCGAGCGTCGTCTCCAGCAGATGATGCAGAGCACCGGGCAAGAGGTTATCGAAGACCTGCGGGAGTACGAGCAGGCATTGACGACCGCACGCGGGTTTGCTGCGGCATCAAACTCTATCTCTCACGACGAGTGGGTTACCTTCTTTGAGTCTTCCTCGCTTCACGAGCAGTACCCCGGCGTGACGGGGTTTGGCTTTGTTCAGAGGATACCGCGAGATTCGTCAATCTCCATTGTCGAGGAACTCCAAGAAACCACGCCGGGTTACGCCATCCGCCTTCCGGTTGGTGCGAACAAGTTCGATGACATGGATGACCACTACCTGGTCAAGTATTTTTATCCAGAGTCTGCCGATACACAATCGCTCGGGCTCGATTTCGCTGCAGAGAGCGTCAGCAAGGACGCCCTTGACTATGCTGCGCGAAACAACAGCTTTGCAATCTCTCAGCCGCTCATAATTCATCCGAGCATGGAAGATCAATGGGGGCTGCTTATTGCGATGCCCCTGTACACTCAAGATCCTCGTGGGATGAGCCCGGACGAGCTCCTTGAAAACTGCCAAGGGTGGGTGACCTGCCCGCTCGAGCTCGACTCGTTCTTTGAGAGCGAAGCCGACGAAGACTACCACGGGTTTCACATCACGCTCAGCACTCAGTTTGAGTCTGGGTATTCCGCCGTGCTCTACAACTCGGAAACCAGCTATACGGATTGTATTGAACAAAATCTCGACCGTGCAGCGGTCGACTTTGAGTTTGGCGGTCAGCCGTTCATGCTCGGCATCCATCGCTGCGGGCAGGGCTTCGTTCAGCCTCAGCTTGCCCGTGCAAAGATTGTCTCTCTGGCGTCGACATTCTTTGCTCTGGTGCTTACCGCCGTGGTCTTTGTTTCTTCGCGGACCGGCATCCACGCCCGGCGAATCGCGCTTGATATGACGCAAACGCTCCGGAGTAAGGAGCGTCAGCATCAGATTCTGGTCGCGCAGGCGAATGCGGCGAACTCGTCCAAGTCTATGTTTCTGGCGAATATGAGCCATGAGATCCGCACGCCGCTGACCGCCATACTCGGCTATACTGAAGTGCTCCGTGATCAGATCCACGATAACAGCGGGCAGGACGACTTGCGTCACTCCCTCGATTGCATTGATCGATCTGGCGAACATCTTCGTGCGGTCATCAACGACATCCTTGATCTCTCCAAGATTGACGCCGGGAAAATTGATCTTCATCTCAGCGAATGCAAGCTGCCCAGTATCATCACCGAAGTCATTGAGAGCCTGCAGGTCAAAGCGCAGGAGAAGGGGCTCGATCTCGATGTGCGGGTCGACACGCCTATCCCAGAGACTCTTTTGGTGGACAAGCTTCGGCTTCGTCAGATCTTGATCAATCTTCTTGGCAACGCGATCAAGTTCACCGACACGGGGTCTATCACGCTGCATCTTGCACATAAGAACAGCTCGATGATCTTCTGCGTCCGCGACACGGGGATCGGGATTCCGGATGATGCGATGGACAAGCTCTTTCGACCGTTCGAGCAGGCTGACAACTCGCCGGCAAGGTCGTTCGATGGCACGGGGCTCGGGCTTACCATTTCTCAAAAAATCGCTCGGCTCATGCATGGCGAGATCACGGCGGAGTCCACTCCACAAGTTGGTAGCGCATTCTCGTTCTCGTTCCCGGTCGATGTCGACAAGTCAACGGTCTATCTACACTCTATCTCGAGCACGCTTGTTGCGTCTCATGCAAAGACAACGCGGACCGATTTGTGTGGGCGAGTTCTTGTTGTTGAAGACGGGATCGACAACCAACGATTGATCTCCCATTTCCTTCGAAGGGCGGGGCTGAGCGTTGAGTTTGCGTCAAACGGAAGAGTTGCGCAAGAGCTTGTTCAGCATGACGCCCGCTTTGATGTAATCTTGATGGATATGCAGATGCCGGTGCAAGACGGGTATAAAACGGTTGCCAATCTTCGCGAGCTTGGTGTTCAAACCCCGATCATCGCCCTGACCGCGCACGCCATGCACGGCGACCGCGAGAAATGTATCGCTGCCGGTTGTTCAGATTTTCTCACGAAACCGATCAACCGCGAGCGGATGATTAGCACCCTGCGGCGGCACATCAATCCGATAACTCCGTCGATCAACGCTGCCTAGCCTCGCGTTTCACGCCAGAACGGTGTTGCCCGGTGGTGATTCGAAGATTCGGTTGCTCGTAATCGAGTGATATCAGACACTCTGTGTGGGCAACACACTCTGGAGCATTGCATGATCATCCGTTCGCTTGCAACATTCGTATGGATTGCGATCACGATCGTCGGCATCCACATGATGCGTGATCATTCGCCGTATCTGCGTTGGATGTCTGAAGTGGCTGGCGAGTCCGGGTCTTCAACCATCGAACAAACCGCCAAGAATGCGGTTGAGGCGATGGGTCCGACGGCGACCGGTCGCGTGCTGACCATCCTTGGTTCGTGCATGATCGCGGGGACCTGGTACCCATTGGCCCGGCGGAAGAAGGAAGCGGTTGGTGTGGATGAGCGGCGGATCCGCTCGATCGACGAGCGGATCTTGCTGGGCGAGACGGCTGAAGAACCGCAGTACGAATACAAGATCTAGTCTGATGAGTGGTTCAGCCTTGGTGCTCGTCGAGCCCTCCGGTGTCTGAGCCGGGTCCGTGGTGCCCGTGCCTGGGCTGTGCGCGCATGGATGACCCTCGCATCACCGAGCCTTTGCCGAAGCGTTCTGCGATTTTGTCGCCGAGCCGGTCGACCATTTGTTGCTTATTGCTCTCTTGTTGATCAAAGAGTCCGGGGTTGTCGTGCTGTTGGGTGAGTTGCGACACCCCAACACCTATCAGCCTCACCGGTCGGTACGCTCGCGCCCAGACATCGAACAACCCGCGCGATGCACGATGGATCTCTGCGGTCTGATCGCTCGGGCGATCGAGCGTCACCGAACGGGTCACCGTCTCAAAGTTTCCGAATCTGATTTTGATTGTCACCGTGCGTGCATATTTCGCTTGGCGGCGGAGCCGGTAGGCCACATCCTCGCTCTGGCGCGCGATCATCGACCGCACATCCTCGGGATTGGTGAGGTCTTCTCGGAATGTTTGTTCGTGGGAGATCGACTTGGCACCGCGATCGACGCGGACAGGGCGATCATCGATCCCGGTTGCGTACCGATGCAGCGTCTGCCCATAATCACCGAGCCGGCTTGAGAGGGTCTCGATGGGAGCTTTGCGGATATCGCCGATTGTGCGCACGCCCAGCCGGTGCAGCGTGGTCATGGTTGCGGGGCCAACCCCTGGGATTGCGCTGGCTGGCATCGGGTCGAGGATTTCATGGATGCGTGAACGCTCGATCACCATCATCCCGTCGGGCTTGTTGATTTCTGAGCCAAGCTTGGCGAGAAACTTGTTGGGCGCAACGCCGACCGAGCATGTCAGGTTGATCTCATTGAGCACCATCGATCGGATCTGCACGGCGATATCGCTCGGCGATTCAAACAACCCTTCCGTTCCTGTGACATCCATGAACGCTTCATCAATCGAGATCGGCTGGACCATGGGCGTGAAACGCTCCAGGATCAGAAAGACGCCCTTCGATACTTCTCGGTACCGCTTGTGTGATCCTGATACGAAGATCGCTTGGGGGCACAGGCGCTTGGCGATCGCACTCGGCATCGCGCTGTGGCAACCAAACGCCCTTGCTTCATAGCTCGCTGCGGCCACCACACCTCGCGGGCCGTCGCCTCCGACCAGCACCGGTTTTCCGCGAAGCTCCGGATGGTCGCGCTGCTCGATGGAGGCGAAGAACGCGTCCATATCGACATGAAGGATCGTGCGATCTTGCGGGCTCATCACAAACCGATCCGCAGCCCGATGCTCTCTGAGTTATCGCCCTGCTTGTTGGTGGTCGCGGACGGATCGAGTTGGACATCGAGATCGGCGGGCAAGAGCACGCGGAAGGTTGCGCCCTTGCCTGGCGGCGAATCAACACGGATGGCGCCGTGGTGTTCGTCAATAATCCGCTTGGTTACCGCGAGCCCGAGCCCGGTTCCTTTGAGGCCTTTGGTTGTGTTGAATGGCACAAAGATCCATCCGAGTTTGTCGGGCTCCACGCCCGGGCCGTTGTCGATCACGCCGATCTCAATGAACGGGCGTGTCATCGAGCCGGGCTTGTTGAGATCGGGCTTAGACTCATGGAACACCACCCGCACCGTCACCACCCCGTCGCCGACCTCGACCGCGTCGATCGCGTTGGCGATCAGATTCATCATCGCCTGGTGAATCAGCCCGGAATCGACCGCGATGGGCGGCATCTCTGGGTCCGAGTCCACGATGAGGGCAACGCCTTTTTCCGCGGCTTGCTTTGCGAGCAGTTCTGCACAGTCATCTGCGATTTTGTTGACCGCGGTCAGTTCGAGCTCGAGCTGAAGCTTGCGCCCGAACGCGAGCATGTTCATGGTCAGCCCGACGATCCGATCAAGGTTGCGTCGCAGTATCCCCCACCCGTTGCGTGCGATCGAGAGGTCGTTCTTTTTCATCCCGATCTCGACCACATCTGCGCCGCCTCGCAGCCCCTGCAGGATGTTTTTGATCGAATGCGAGAGAGACGCAACGGTCTCACCGATTGCGGCCATCCGTTCGGAGTTCACCCGCTTGAGGTGCTCGTCCGCGTTGGCCATCGCGAGCCCGGTGTGCTGACCGATGGCGTTGAGCAACGCGAGTTGATCACGCGTGAATGCGTTGTGAACGGTCGAGCTGTCGATGTAGATTGCGCCAAATGCCTGATCGCCAAAGATGATCGGGGCGCACAGCGCGCTGCGGATCTGGTACTGCTGCACCGAATCCCCGGCTTCGAATCTTGGATCGCTCATCGCGTTGGTGCTCAGCACGCCTTCGCCCTGCATCGCGGCGGACAAGATGGTCCTCGACACACGGATCTTGGCGTCCTCTTCCGTCTGAGGCGGGTGCTCGTAGCGGATCACCCCGGGCACGAGCGGGGCGTCTTCGGTTGCGCCCGGGATCATCACCACCCCACGCTCGGGGCGGAACTCGGAAAACACCAAGTTCATGACTTCATCGAGCAGATCGCGCTTGTTCATGATCTGGGCGGTCAGCTCGGTCAGCGTGTAGATCACACGCAGGTGCTCGATCGCGGCCTCGCTCGGGTCAAGCCCGGTCCCCATGAATGAGTCTTCGTTGGACTGGATCCGCGCTTCGATCTCGGTGCCCAGATCAAAGTCGGTCGTCACCTGGACGGCTGAGCGGGCTTTGATTTTTTCTTCGTCGCTGCCGAAGAGGAACACGGTGGAGCCGACTCGGATCTGATCGCCATCTTCGAGCCGGATGCGGTCCTTGATCGCCACGCCGTTGACGATGGTCCCATTCTGCGATTGCAGATCACGGATAAACCATTGCCCGGTGTCTGGGGTCAGTTCTGAATGTCGGCGTGATACCGTGTTGTCGGTGATCTCAAGGGCTTCGCTCGATCGCCCGATCAGTTGAGGCTCGTCGACCGGAAGCCGGAACTCGGTGCCCTCGTCCGGGCCTTCTATTACTCGCAGAACAAGCATTTCATATATCCCCTGGCAGACAATCCCACCTATTCTATTCTTGTTCGTACGCCCGGATGGATGGATCCTGTTGGGCCCCTATCCTTGTGTGTTATGGCGAGCAAAGCCGCATCCAGGGCCCCCACCGGTGACGATCGGGTTATTGCCATTGTCGGCAAAGAGCTGTTCCTGCGTTCGCAATACACCTCGATGCTCCGCCAGTCACTGGCGGACAAGTTTGGCGAGTTTGACACCTTCACCTTTGATGGCTCGACCGTCAGCGCCGCCGAAGTCCTTGATGAATGCCGATCTTTCGGGCTGATGGCTTCTCACAAGCTGATTGTTGTGGACGATGCGGACCAGTTTGTAAACGCGGAAACCCGTCCGCTGCTCGAACGCTACGCCGGTGCTCCATGTGAGCAAGCAACCCTCGTCCTCCGCGGCCCAAAGTGGACCAAGGGCAATCTTGATAAGGCGATCAACTCGGTCGGCATCATCACCAAGTGCGATGCGGTTGATGAACCCACCGCGACGCGTTGGATCCAGGCGCGGACAATGAAGCATCACAAATCCAGTATCGAGCCCAAGGCTGCGGCCTTGCTCGTCGAACGCCTCGGCACCGACCTCGGACGGATCGATACAGAACTAGGCAAACTCGCGATCTCTGCTGGTGAGGGGAACCCGATCAACTCGGCGTTGGTCGGGCAGCTCGTCGGGCTGACGCGCGAAGAAGACGCGTGGGCGATCCAATCATTCTTGCTCTGTGGCAACACCGAGCGGATTCTTCAAGAGCTGAGGCTCATCTTATCCAACGGCCCGCGAGGTTCCCATGTGCCCGTCTCGTTCGCGTGTGCTGATCTGGCTCGAAAGATCTTGGGGATCGCGGAGGGCATGAAGCAGGGGGTGGCGACCCAGACGCTCGCCAAAGAGATGAAGCTTTGGGGCGCGAGCCGTGACCCGATCCTGCATGCGGCGCGTGCCATTGGCCCGGCGCGTGCCCGGGTGCTGTTTGATGAATGCATTGATGCCGATCGGTCGATGAAATCTTCGGGCGCGGACCCGGTGCAGAGGCTTGAGAGGCTTGCGGTGGCCTATACCGCTGCGCTGCGGGGCCACTAGACTGCACCGTCGCCCATTGCGTGGTATCCTGTGCTTGCGAAACAGGGATCAAGGAGCAGGAGGCTCAGCATGATTCAGATGACCAGATCAATCACCAGTCTACAGGCCGCCGCCGTCGTCGTTGTGGTGTGCGGGCTGCTCTTGCCCAATATCGGGTGCGGCGAGCGACTCCGCAGGAATCGTTCGACGCCGAAGGAGAAGGGCGTGAACACCGGGCTCAATGAGCTGGCGAATGATTCGACCCCGGTGACCATCGGCGAGAAGCCTGACGAAGACCCATTCGATGCCACACGCCAGCAGGTTATCGAGTCTGCAAACCTGCTCAATGAATACTTTGCCGATGCGGCCGACCAGACGGAGCCGGCGGGCGCCGATCCGGTTGCGATTGCTGATCCCGATCCGGTTGTTGAACGCATCGGCGAGCCAACTCAAAGCGCCATCACCACCACGGATGATCCGGATGACGGGTCTGCGGTGCGAATTTCGCTGGCGGACGCGGCCGCCGATTCGCCGGTTGAATCGGAAACCGATCTGGAGCCCGTCGAAGCCGCTGAAGCGGATCCGGATCCGCAATCCGAGCCGGGCACGGAGGTGGTGGTTGAGCAGGTGGAGATCAGCCCGCTCACCCGCAAGGAGCAGCTTGTTGACGAGCTCATCACGGTGCTGACCGAGCTTGCGCAATCAGAGGACGACCCGGGCGCCTCGGCGATTGCGCTTGCGGGGCTCGAAACCATTCGCCCTGATACGCTCGATGCGTTGTTTGATCAGGGGCTGCTATCTGAGGCCGAGCAGGCGTCGCTCGAAGCGGTCGGGCAATTGCTCCGTTCGATGGCGACTGATTCGGGATCAGGATCCACGACAATCGCCAGCCCGAGCGAGATCGCGGGGATGCTCGAGCGTGTTCAGCGGGATCTGAACGCGCAGGCGGGGCTGAAGATCTCGAATGTTCAGCTCTGCACCCGGGTTTCTGGGTATGGGCAGTTTGAGCCTTTTCCGACGAATACCTTTGTCGCCGGGCGTGCCCAGCGAGCGATTGTGTACGCTGAGGTCGAGCGGTTCGCTCAGCGAGAGACCACGGGCACCGACGGGCTGCCCCGGTTTGGCGTTGAACTCACCCAGAGGCTTGAGCTGTACCATGTCGCGGATGATCTGAATATCTGGAACCGAGCAGCAGAGACCGATAACACAACCAGCCGGAATCGGCTGCGAGACTATTACCTCATCAATCAGATCACCCTGCCCGCGAATCTCAGCGTGGGGAAATATACCCTCAAAGTTCTGATGCGGGACCTGGTGAGTGACCAGGTTGCCGAGGCAATCATCGCGATCGAGATCGTTTCTGGATAATCTTTCAGATTTCTCGCTGCCGATATTCTCCGCTGCCAGAATGACACAAGCCGGGCTCATCGCCCGTAATCTTGGCGGGGATTTGGATCGTAAATCCTTGTGTGGGTGTGTTTTCATGGATTGTGCGGGACTTTTGGGCTCAGACCCAACTGGCACACCCGATGCAGCCGATAGAGAGAGCAGAGAGCGCATCGGGCGTCCACGCGGGGAGCTCCGCAGATCCGAACGGTGTGCTTTTGCGAACAAATTGCTGGGTCCGCTTGTTGTTTATGGAGAACACAGGTGGGTAGGCAGGATTCACGACGCCTCGGCGTCCATTGGCAGACCGGATACGGATCCGGCTGCGGAGAGTATTATGTTCGAACGATTCACCGATCGAGCCCGTAAGGTCATGGCCCTCGCAAACCAGGAGGCCCAACGATTCAACCATGAGTACATCGGGACCGAGCACATCCTGCTCGGGCTCGTCAAGGAGGGCTCGGGCGTTGGCGCCAATGTCCTCAAGAACCTCGATGTTGATCTCCGCAAGGTCCGCCTTGAAGTCGAGAAGCTCGTCCGCGCGGGACCCGAGATGGTCACCATGGGTCGGCTTCCGCAGACCCCGCGTGCGAAGAAGGTCATCGAATACGCCATCGAGGAAGCACGCAACCTCAACCACAACTATGTCGGCACCGAGCATATCCTGCTCGGGCTGCTCCGCGAGCATGACGGCGTGGCGGCACAGGTCCTGATGAACCTTGGGCTCAAGCTCGAAGAGGTCCGCGAAGAGGTGCTCAACCTCCTCGGCGCGGGTGCAGAAAACGAATCCGAGATCGCTGGCGGCCCGTCGGCAGAATCGGGCAACCCGGGCAAGCCGAAGGGCAAGAGCAAGACCCCCGCGCTGGACAGCTTCGGGCGAGACCTGACCCAATACGCCATCGACGGTCAGCTTGACCCGGTGATCGGTCGTCAGGACGAGATCGAGCGGCTGACCCAGATTTTGTGCCGGCGCACCAAGAACAACCCGGTCTTGCTTGGCGAGGCCGGCGTCGGAAAAACCGCGATCATCGAGGGGCTTGCCCAGCGTGTGATCTCGGGCGATGTGCCTGAAATCCTGCATGAAAAACGGCTCGTTGTGCTCGATTTAGCGATGATGGTCGCGGGCACCAAGTACCGCGGGCAGTTTGAAGAGCGCATCAAGGCGGTGATGAATGAGGTCCGCCGTGCGGGCAATGTCATCCTGTTTATTGACGAGTTGCACACCCTTGTTGGTGCGGGCGGCGCAGAGGGCGCGATCGACGCGTCCAATGTCCTCAAGCCTGCGCTCGCCCGAGGCGAGATCCAATGCATCGGTGCGACGACCTTTGATGAATACCGCAAGTACATCGAGAAGGATTCGGCGCTCGCTCGTCGATTCCAATCGATCGCGGTTGATCCGCCGAGTTCAAAGCAAACCGTTGAGATCCTCAAGGGGGTGCGTGACAAGTACGAAGAGCATCATCGCGTGAAGATCACCGATGATGCCTTGGCTGCTGCGGTGGAGCTCTCTGGGCGATACATCACCGGGCGGGTCCAGCCGGACAAGTCGATTGATGTTCTCGACGAGGCCGGTGCTCGTATCCGGATCCAGTCGATGCGCAAGCCGCCGGACATGGCGGATCTTGAGGCCGATATCGAGAAGCTCACCATCGCCAAGGATGATGCGGTGAAGAACGCGGACTATGAGAAGGCCGCCGAACTGCGTGATCAGGCGGAGCAGCTTCGCAAGAAGAAGGACGAGATCCAGGCCGAATGGCGTGCCAAGCAGCAAGAATACGCGGGCACGGTTGATGAGGATGTCATCGCCGAGGTGGTCTCGAACATGACCGGCGTGCCGCTGCAGAAGCTCGAGAAAGAGGAAGCCCAACGGCTGCTCAACCTCGAGGACGAGCTGCACAAGTCGGTCATCTCTCAGCACGAAGCCATCAAGGCCGTCTCCAAGGCGATCCGGCGTGCACGCGCGGGGCTCAAGGATCCCAAGCGTCCGATGGGCAGCTTTATCTTCATCGGCCCGTCCGGTGTGGGTAAGACCCTGCTCTCTAAGGCGCTGGCCGAGTTTATGTTTGGTGATTCGGATGCGTTGATCCATCTCGACATGAGCGAGTACATGGAGAAGCACACCGTCAGCCGACTCGTCGGTGCCCCTCCCGGGTATGTTGGGTACGAAGAGGGCGGTCAGCTCACCGAGCAGATCCGTCGTCGTCCGTACGCGGTGGTCCTGCTCGACGAAGTCGAAAAGGCTCACCCGGATGTGTTCAACATGCTGCTGCAGATCATGGAAGAGGGTCGGCTCACCGACTCGTTCGGGCGTCATGTCGACTTCCGCAACACCATCTTGATCATGACCTCGAATATTGGCGCTGACCTGATCAAGGGCGGCGGCGGGTTCGGGTTCGGCAAGCACGCCCCGGATGACAACTTCACCAACATCAAGAGTGTGCTGATGAAGGAAGTCGAGCGGTTCTTCCGCCCAGAGTTCATCAACCGTCTTGATGACACGATCGTGTTCCAGCCGTTGACCAAGCAGGACCTGGTTTCCATCGTGGAGTTTGAGACCAAGAAGGTCACGAACCGGCTCGAAGAGCAGGGCTTTGTGCTTGAGCTTGATCAGCCTGCGAAGGATTTCCTGATCGAGAAGGGGTACAACCCTGATTATGGTGCCCGCCCGCTTCGTCGAGCGATCGGCAGCTACATCGAGGACCCGCTTTCCGAGATGCTCTTGTCGGGCGAGTTGCACGGGAAGAATGTCATCTCCGCGACCCATCATGGTGGCGAAGACGACGAGGAGCTGGTGTTCACCACCTCGTACCGCGAGCCGGAGAACGCGGAGGAGTCGACCGCTGACGACGCGGCGAGCGACGAGCCTCTGGAAGAAGCCGGCACGCAGTCGACCTGATCGGAAAGAATTGAGAAACAAGCAAGCCCCGCATTCGTGCGGGGCTTTTTCGTGTGGTCACTGGACGGTGTTGGTGGGTCTCAAAAAAGAACGCAGCACCCTCGAAAGGGTGCTGCGTGTTGATTCTTGCGAATCGGTACTCCGTATCGGAGTGCTTGTTCAAGCCGGGGCTTGATTATGCACGACGACGACGGGTAGCAACGAGGCCACCGAGGCCGAGCAGTGCTGCCGAAGCAGGTGAAGGGATGCCGCTGATCGAGAGATCGTAATCGTTCTCGTCGCCCAACCAGCCGTCGATCATGATGAAGTACTTGCCAGCAGCGAGGCCGAGAAGCTCAACTTCTTCGAGGTCGCCGGTGCCTTCGGATGCGCCGAGGAGGACGGTTGCGCCGTCATCGCCCCAGACGTAGAGGTCGATGTCACCAGTAGCGGTGGTGAATGCCAATGATGCGGTCATGTCGCCGCCGGCCCAGTCGAGCGACCAAACATCGTCGCCGCCGGTCCATGTGCCGCCGAGGACGAAGCCGTCAGCGCCAGCGAGGTCATCGGTAGCACCGATGGTTGAACCCGAAACAGCACCGCCGGCGCTGAGGGTACCGAGTGACAGAGCCGAGAGGCTTCCGCCAGCGTTAGCAGCGGTAGCGAGGCCGAGGACAGCAATAAGTGATGCAGCAGTTTTCATGGTAAATCTCTCTTTCGTTTATTTTCTGAATATCAGAAGAAACAGCCAACTGATTTGTTCAGGCGGAGAATACACCAGGCGCGTAGGTCGTTTCAAGCCAATTGGTTCTGAATTCTTAAAAAAACTCCAATTCCGTTGGCATTCCGATAAAACACTGTTGGTTTTCGGACAATGTTCTCGTCGAACACGGCATTTTGTGAGTTTGGGGGGTTTTTCGAGTTATTGTCCTGTTCATTGAATTTGGACCTGGGGCACCCTTGCTCTGCACCCTGAATGTGGTGGAAGGGCAAAAAAGAGCACAGCACCCTACTTGAGGGTGCTGTGCGTTGATTCTTGCGAATCTGTACTCCGTAATCGGAGTGCTTGTTCAAGCCGGGGCTTGATTATGCACGACGACGACGGGTAGCAACGAGGCCACCGAGGCCGAGCAGTGCTGCCGAAGCAGGTGAAGGAATGCCGTTGACCGAGAGGTCGTAGCGGTTTTCGTCGCCCAACCAGCCGTCAACCATGATGAAGTACTTGCCAGCAGCGAGGCCGAGGACTTCAACGACTTCCTGGTCGCCGGTGCCTTCGGACGAGCCGAGGAGGACGGTTGCGCCGTCATCGCCCCAGACATAGAGGTCGATGTCGCCGTTAGCGGTGATGAAGTCCAAGGTTGCGACGAGATCGCCACCAGCCCAGTCGAGCGAGTACACATCGTCGCCGCCGGTCCATGTGCCGCCGAGGACGAAGCCATCAGCGCCAGCGAGGTCATCGGAAGCACCGATGGTTGAACCCGAGACGGAATCGCCACCGCTGAGGGTACCGATGGAGAGAGCCGAGAGGCTTCCACCAGCGTTGGCAGCGGTTGCGAGTCCAAGAACAGCGATAAGTGATGCAGCAGTTTTCATTTTGTAATCTCCCATTTTTTCCGAGAATGTCGTCGACCGATGAAACAGCCATCTGGTCAATCTGGCTGGAAAGTACATCGCATCTATCTCTTTGCCAGCCAATTGCTTAGAAAGTGGGTCATTTTTTGATCCAATAACCTGAACCCGGTTCGAGCTGGCGGCGCTTAGTCCGATAATTTTATGGTTATCTCTGTGCAACGCTCCAAATTGTCGGTTCAACCGAGGATTTCGGTGCAAGTCGAATTCAGAATAAAAATCTCGAACATTTGCTGGTCTGGAAGCAAAATCGATTCAGGCGACAGAATCCGCAGCGTGAGGATATGGAATATTCGCCGTCTCGCACGCCCCGCAAGCGGGTGGGGTGATCGGTATGGAACGATGATCGGCTCGGTTTGGGCGTCCTTTTTTCTTGCACACACCGATATACTCTGCCCATGCCCATTATCTTTCGTTGGCTCTTGCGGCTCGGCCCGTCCAACCCCATCGCGGTTCGGCTTGTCCAGAATGCGTCCAGACGCAAGAAGCACCTTTATGTCCGCTCGGCGTACCTCGCGGTGCTTATCTTGGTCCTGCTCTGGATTATGCTTGGCAATACCTCTGCGGGTGCGGTGAGCTATCGCGAACTGGCTTCGTCTGGCGCGACCAGCTTTGCCTGGATTGCCTATCTTCAGGTCGCCTTGATCTGTATCCTTGCACCGGTGTTTATGGCGGGTGCGATTGCCCAAGAGGCCAACCCCAAGACTTGGGATATTCTGCTCACCACGCCTATGAGTCGGCTTGAGATCGTGCTCGGGAACCTGCTCGGCAGGTTGTTCTTTGTGCTTGCGTTGCTCTTTGCTTCGCTGCCTTTGTTCGCCCTCACCCAGTTCTTTGGTGGTGTTCCGGGCAGCTCGATTATCAATAGCTACCTTGTGGCGGCGGGGGCGGCGGTTCTTGTTGGGGCGTTGGCGATCTCGCTGTCTGTTTCTCGGCTTGTGGGGCAGCGAGCGGTTTTTGCCTTTTATATATCCGTCGTCAGCTACCTCGCGATCACCATCGCGATCGACGCTTGGCTCCGGCTCCGCGGGCTTGGCGCGGGGGTGAATGGGTCTGGCGTGACATGGATCACGGCGTGCAACCCGTTTCTGGCCCTGCGGTCGCTGCTCAGCCCAACGGCGTATCCCGCAGTCACCGCCGGTTCGTACTCTGGGCTCAAGGCCCTCATTCTTGAACGCCCCGCGCTGGCGTGGAACCTTGGCAGTTTATCACTGAGCACGATCCTTGTGCTTGCAAGCACGCTCACCGTCCGCTCTGGCGGGCTTCGCCAGATCACCGAGCAACGCACCGCCAAGCGCCCGTGGTACCGAAAGATGCTCGGGCTGCCCGGCGCGGATGAGGAGCACCGCGCTCCGCGATCAGTCTGGGCCAACCCGATCGCTTGGCGAGAGGCTGCCTCTCGCAACGCGACCTTTGGGCGGATCCTCGCTCGATGGTCGTTCATCGGGCTTGGTGCGTTGGCCGCGATCGCAATTGTGATCTTGTTTCATACCGGCGCGATCAGCCGGACTGACTACCAATTCATTATCCGCTCTGTTGTGTTCACGGAGGTCTTTGTCATCGCCTTGATCGGGATCAACATGGCGGCGACGGCGATCAGCGGCGAACGCGAGGACGGCACGCTCGACCTGATCTTGACCACCCCCATCACCCCCGGGATGTACCTTGCGGGCAAGCTTCGCGGGCTGGTGAGCTACCTGCTGCCGCTGATTGCGATCCCGATCTTTACGGTCGGTATCGCGGGGTTGTATTCGCTTGTCGGCGGGCTTGGCAACCCTGCTGCTTCGTTCCAATACCCAATGCCGAACGGGGTGAGCGTGAGCGTGCCTGCGGTCTTGCCCGAGGCGGGCCTGCTTGCGGCGGTGGTGTTGATTCCGTTTATTGCGTTCTGCGTGATGATCGGGTTGCACTGGTCGCTCAAATCCAAGGGCACTTTGAGCAGCGTGGTTGGCACGGTCGCGATTGTGGGCATCGCATCTGGAATACTTGGGCTGTGCGGGTGGGCATCAGGCTCTGACATGCCAACCGTGGGTCCGGCGCTGGTTTCATTGAGCCCGGCGAGTTTGCTCGATGCGACGATCGCGCCAACGACACGGCTGCAAGAAACGGTCGACCAGGGAACGAGCGGGCTGGCGGTTGCGCGTATTGCGATGGCGATCGGAGCCGTCGTCGCTGCGGCGGTGTACATCGGCATCGTGTATGGCGTGCGCTCGGCGCTGACACGCAACTTTGACTTCACGGTGCGCAAGCTGGCGGGGAACAGCTAGCGTGTGCTCATCAATCGCCTGAGATTCAAACACATGATGCCATTGGTCAGCGGCGTGCACAGTGATGCTGTGAGTGCTCGGTTCTCTATGACATGACTGCGCCAAGTACGGCGAGTTGCGGCATCGGATTCGATGGTTCGAGAATACTCTAGAACTGCTTGCGCATCCGGGCGGTTGGGATTTTGAGTTGGTCGCGGTATTTGGCGACGGTTCGGCGGGCGATCTCGATGCCGCGTTCTTTGAGTGC
Source organism: Phycisphaerales bacterium (assembly GCA_029260265.1). Taxonomy (GTDB): domain Bacteria; phylum Planctomycetota; class Phycisphaerae; order Phycisphaerales; family UBA1924; genus UBA1924. The sequence continues at coordinate 351,141 of JAJDDO010000019.1, read as the reverse complement.
ACGCACCATTGCCTCGTCGCTGAGCGGCTTGGCTTTGTCTTCGGATTCGATCAGGTCCTCGATTGCGGCTCGCACGGCGTTGGCGCTGACATCTTCTCCGGATTCGGTTGAGAGCCCGCCGGAGAAGAAGCTTCTGAGCGGCACGATCCCTCGCGGGGTCATCAGGTATTTTTCGGAGACCGCGCGGGAGACCGTCGCGACATGGATGCCGAGCCGGTCGGATATGGTTTTCATGGGCAGCGGCTTGAGTGCTTCGGGGCCAAAGTCGAAGTAGTCGCGTTGCTCGTCGATCACGGCGTTGATCACCCTGAGCAGCGTGTGGCGGCGCTGCCCCACCGCGTCAATAAGCCATTGGGCGTTTGACAGGTTTTTGCGGAGGAATGACCGGTCGTCTTTGGGCACCGCTTTATCGGTTGCCATCTTGGCGTACTCGCGGTTGATCTGCACATCGGGCAGGCGCCCATCGGTGAGGTAGGCCAGGTATCGATCGTCGTCTTCGTCGTATTCAACCACCGCGTCGGGCGAGATTGCGCGGGGGGCATCGTCGACAAGGCGGCGCGCGGGCGCGAGGCTGAGCCGGCGGAGCGTGTCGATCCCGGTGTTGATTTGGTCAAGCCCGAGCCCTGAGCCCGCGGCGATCTTTGGGAGCTTGTTCTTGATCAACTCTTCGAAAAACTCGGCGACGAGTTTTCTCGCGATCGCCAGTGCTTCGGAGTCGATATCGGTCTCGTCATCATCGCCGGCCCTGTCGGCGAGCGCGTCGATCTGGATCAGCAGGCACTCGCGGGCGTCGCGGGCGCCGACGCCGACGGGTTCGAGCAGGAGTTGGATGGCCTGGATAGTAAACTCCCAGTCGGTTTCGGTGGGCTCGATTTCTTTGACCGACTGGGGGGCACGATCTGCGATTTGTTCGATCTCGGTGCGGAGGTATCCGTCGTCATCGAGGCTGGAGATGATGACCTCGCCGAGCACGCGGATGCGGTCGTCGACGCTGGAGAGTGCCCACTGATCGAGGAGTTGTTCGATCAGCGATGCCGATCGTGCGGGTGCCTGGGACATCGCGTCCATTTTGGCATCCCGGTCGCCTGAGCTAGCGGCACGCGGGGCACGGTCGGCGTAATCGGTTGATTTGGTGCGGGCGTCGAAAGTGTTCTCGACGGCATCTGGGTTGGTTGCGGAGTATTCATCGAGGCGGGCAAAGTCCGAGGCGCCGTCCTCGGAGATATTGAGCTCGTCGGACGAGGCGAGGCTTTCTTCGGATTCAGATGATTGGCGTGATTCGGGGTCGATCTCGGTGATCTCGAGCGTCGGATTGGATTCGAGCTCTTGCTCGATGCGCTCGCGGAGTTCTGCCAGCGGCATCTGCAGGATCTCCATCGACTGGATCATCCTGGGTGTCAGCTTCATCTGCTGACCGAGCTTCATGTGTTGTGAGGTCTCAAAGCGCATACACAGCATCCGATCCGTCGGCGGTTTGGTAGGATTCCTTGCCTACTCCAAGGTGCATTCTATCAGCATCCGGATCAAACCACCTGCGAGATTGTTCTTCGGCTATTCGACCGATTGCCTGCCTTGAATTGCGTCGGCCAAGACCGCTTTATTGGCGTATTCGAGCATCCCCCCGGTGGGCAGCCCTCGCGCAAGCCGGCTGACCACTACACGCCGACTCCGCAACTCGTCGGCGAGGTACAGGGCAGTGCCATCGCCTTCGACAGTTGGGTTCAGCCCGAGAATCACCTCTTTGACCATCGGGCGATCGTCCGCAGGCTCGTTGTCAATCCGGGCGAGCAGGTGGGAGATGGTGAGATCGCCCGGGCCGATCCCGTCGAGTGGGGAGAGTCTGCCCATCAGCACATGGTACAGACCTTTATACATCCCGGTGAGTTCGAGTGCGATGAGGTCTTTGGGTTGTTCTACGACGAGCACCTGCGTGTGGTTTCGCCCCGGATCGCTGCACAGGGCGCACCGGCGTGTGTCGGAGAGGTTGAAGCAGGAATCGCAATGGCGAAGGGTTTCTTTGACCGCTGCGATTGCTTCAGCGATTTTCATCGCTTCTGGTTTCTCTGCTTTGAGGATATAGAAGGCAAGGCGCTCGGCGGATCGAGCGCCGATGCCGGGCATTTTGCCCAGTTCTTCGATTAAGGCCCGCATCGGGGGTGGGTAGGCGTTCGAGCTCTGGCGTGGATTCGGCATGTGTTCGAGATGGTATCCACAGAATCCTGTTCTTGGATGGTTGGCGGTTGTGGTTTGTGCTCGGGTTGATGGGCCTCGAAGAGGGGATTTGGGGGTCTGGGTAGTTTTCCCACGAAGATTCGATGATTTTTGTGTGCGAGGCTCGATGTTCGGTTGCAACGGGGAGCAGAACTCTGTATTTTTGCTGCTCATCAATAGCAGCTTTGGGACTCTTCTGTGGAGAGAGGTAGGTCCCAGGGCTGCTGTTGTTTTTGGTGGCGTGCGACGAACTCGGGCGGGATACCTATAGTCCCAGCCCCGGAGCAAATCATGGCTCTGGGGACTGAAATGCCCTTTTCGAGAGGACCCAACGCGTGGCCAATAAGCACTTTGATGTCGTTGTAATCGGTGGTGGACCTGGCGGGTATGTCGGAGCGATCCGCGCTTCGCAGCTCGGGTACAAGGTGGCTGTGGTCGAACGGGCCAAAATGGGTGGGGTATGCCTCAACTGGGGTTGCATCCCATCCAAGGCCCTGATCTCCAACGCCGAGTTGATGGAGAAGCTTGCTGAGCAGGAAGAATGGGGGATCTCGACCGGCGAGTTGAAGTTCGACTGGGACAAAGTCATCGGGCGATCGCGTGATGTGGCGTCCAAGCTCAACAAGGGTGTTGAGTACTTGATGAAGAAGAACAAGATCGAGTTCATCAACGGGCACGCCAAGATCACCAAGGCGGGGCCGAAGTGCGAGATCGAGATCCGTGATTGTGATCTCAATGAAGAGTTCACGCCTTCGCCGGTCAAGGTCAACAAGGTCCGCGAGACGGTGAGCTGTGACCGGGTTGTCGTCGCAACCGGCGCGGTTGCGCGCGATCTGCCATTCGCCAAGTTTGACGGCGACAAGGTCTGGGGCGCACGCGAGGCGATGAACAATAAAGAGAAGCCGGAGCACCTGATCATCGTCGGGGCCGGCGCGATCGGTATGGAGTTCGGTTATGTGTACAAGAACTTCGGATCCAAGATCACCATCATCGAGATGCTTGATCGGCTTGTCCCTGTTGAGGATGAGCAGGTGGGCAAGGAGATGACCAAGATCTATAAAAAACACGGGTACGATGTCCGCGTCAAGACCGGCGTGATGGATGTCGACACCAAGGGCAAGGGCGTCAAGGTGACCGTCGCGCCGATGGGCAAGGACGGCAAGCCGGACGCGAGCAAGAAAGAAGTCATCGAGGGCGACAAGGTGCTTCTTGCGATCGGTGTCGGCGGACGCTACGACGGGTTGTTTGATGAATCGCTCGGGCTTGAGACGGTGCGCGGGCATATCAAGACTGATTATGTGCCGTTGAGTTCGGATACGCCGAGTGATCCAAAGCCGCTGGATTACGCGACGAACCTGCCCGGGATTTATGCGATCGGCGATGTCATCGGCCCGCCTTGGTTGGCGCATGTTGCCGGCGAAGAAGCGGTGCTGTGTGTTGAACGCTTTGCATGGAAAGACGGCAAGTTCGCGCATGAACCGATCCCGATGGATTACACCGTTATCCCGGGATGCACCTATTGCCATCCGCAGGTGGGCAGTGTTGGGTACACCGAGCAGGCGCTCAAGGCGCAGGGGCTCAAAAAAGGTGTGGACTATGATGTCGGGGTGTTCAACAACAGCGCACTGGGTAAAGCGATCGCTACACGGCACACGGACGGGTTTGTGAAGATCATCCGCGGGCTGCCGCGCGGCGAGATCCTCGGCACGCACATCCTTGGCGATTGTGCGACCGAGTTGATCGCGGAAATGTCGCTCGCCCGCAGGCTTGAAGCCACGACCGAAGAGATTATCGCGACGGTGCATGCGCATCCGACGATGCACGAGGCGATCCACGAGGCCGCGCTGGCGTCTGAGGGGCGTGTGATCAACTCGTAAGCGTCACGGGTTGCAATCTCTGTGGATTCTGTTTTTGTACACCCACCGCTTGAGTAGGATTGGTGCGAGTCTTTCCTGCTTTTTATTGGATCTGGATACACACAATCCGGTAGAGTCTTGGTGTGCCCGCCTTTGGTTGCGGACAGGTCAAAGATGAAGGGTCGGTTGTATGAAATCGAAGTGTGTACTCTATCTCGGTTTGATTGTGCCATCGGTCGCGATGGCCCAGGTTCCTACGGGCTGGACCTTTCAGATCCAGGCGCGATCAAGTCTGGACCCGGGGATTGTGCCGCTCAATCTCCCATTCCCGAGTTCGCTTTCGGGGCAATATGTCAGCCTTGATAGCGACGGCTCGGTGGTGACGCGGGTGGTGCTTGGCACCGGGAGCGCTACAGAGGGGTTCTTTTATGGTGTTGGTGGTGTCGGGTCGGTGATCTTCTCGGTCAACAGCCCAAACGGCCCGGCGTTCTCGGTCTCGAACGATCACCGCAATGGTTTGATCGCGATTGAAGACAGCGGCGGGCTGGTGATTGATACCGGCGGCAACACCGTTATTGATTACCCGCCGGGCGGCCCTGAAGGTGTCAGCAACTTCAACGGGATGACAATGGATTCGCTCGGGGCGATCTGTTATCGAGGGGACTTTGGATCTGAGGACAAGAACATCATTGATGAGTTTGTTGCGGGCGTGCGCACACCGGTGCAGCTTTCCAATACCTTTGACGGGCAGTACTCGTTTTTGTTTACGCCTCGGATGAATGAAGCTCGCCAGGTGGTGGGCAACACCATTCCAGAAACCGGGGCGAGCAGGCGGATCGTCCGGTGGGAAGCCGACGGGTCGGCGACCACGATCGCCGAGACCGGCGCGATGTGGAACGCCTTTGTGAACTCCACTTCGATCGCCGATTCGGGCGATGTCGCGTTTAGCGCACGCAGAGATGCGGACTCTATTTGGGAAGTGGTCTGGTCTGACGGCATCACGACCAAGGTTATCGCGGACGGGACGAATCCGGATATCAGTAACTCTTCGATTGCAAACTTTCCGCCGGTCGTCAACTCTCACGGGCTTGTGGCGTTCCGGGCGACTGATATCGCCAATGATTCCACCGCGCTCTGGATCGGCGACGGCACGGATTTGGTGAAACTTATCGAGTTTGATCAGCTGATCGAGACCGATCTGGGGATGATCCCGCTCGGGTTCGACTTTGGCGGGTTCAACGGTAAACAGGTTACCAGCGGGGTGATTGACTTCAATGAGAACGGGCAGGTTGCTTTTCAGGCGTTCTTGCGGAATGGCACCATTGGGATATTTGTCGCCACGCCGACAGTAGACCCATGCCCCGCCCCGCCGGACTTTGTTGACAATGACATTCTGAATCTTCAAGATGTGTTTGCGTATCTTGATCTTTTCAACGGTTCGGATGCGGCTGCGGATCTTGCTGAGCCGTTCGGGACATTCAACCTTCAGGATGTGTTCGCCTACCTTGACCTGTTCAACGCCGGGTGCCCATAGGCAGTGATGACGGGGGTGTTTGTTTTTTCTCGGACCCTTGTTTTTGGCTTGTGGGCGTGTGCCGGTTTCGTGTACAGTGTGCGTACCGCGACGCCCGGATGAGCCGGGGGTCGTATGCGCTCTATCGAGGAGAAGAGAGATGAAACTGAAACTACTGGCGGGGCTTTTGACATCCACACTCTTATCCGCGAGCTCATTTGGGCAAGAGGTGACGCTGCAGAATGATTCGCTGGCCGATGGCGGTACTGCCATTATCTGCCCGTGCTTTGCATTGAATGAGGAGGCGGCGGTCTGGCTGACGAGCCCGTGCGACGGCAATATTGTTGCCTTCCAGATCTTCTGGAAATCCCAGTTCGGCGGCGCCGCGCAGACCCTTGAAGATTCCATACGCGTGTATGAGGGCGGCGTGTTCCCGAACCCAGGGCTGCTCAAAGACGAGTTGCTCGGCCCGGTCATGACAGACGGCGGGCTGAATATTTTCCAGTTCCGCGACGAGAACCAGACTATTCCGATCAGCATCCCGGTGAGTCAGGGCGAAGAGTTTGTCGTCTCGCTCCGCTTTGGCGTGCCCAATGCCGGGCAGCTGCTCAACGCGAGTGTTGCCAGCGACAACGATGGTTGCCAGCCTGGCAAGAACAGCATCAGGGCAAACGGAACAGGCTGGATCAACGCCTGTGCTGCGGGCGTGAGCGGCGATTGGATTATCCGCGCTGTTGTTGATTGCACCAGTTCGCCGCTCGGGGCAGCGTGCCTGCCCGATGGTTCATGTGCTGACAACATGACTGAGGAAGACACCATCAACCTCGGCGGGCTCTGGGGCGGACAGAGCTCGGAGTGTGCGACCATTACATGCAACGGCGCGTGCTTTGTCCCCGCGACCGAGCAATGCCTGCAGTTTGACAAGGCGACTTGCGACGCGGTTGGGGGCACATGGGGCGGCCCGGGCTCGGTTGATTGCGATATGCCCTGTGAGGCGGATGTCACCGGCGAAGGAATCTTGAACCTTCAAGATGTCTTCGCGTACCTCGATCTGTTTAACACGATGGACCCGGCGGCGGACCTCGCGGCTCCTGTAGGGGTCTTCAACCTTCAGGATGTGTTTGCCTATCTGGACCTGTTCAACGCCGGCTGTCCGTAAGAGGGGCGTTATGGGTTCCTGATCTTTGCCTCCACTGTGGGGCTTTTTCATTTGGCATGTGATCTGTGAATCAGCAGAGCCGCGCCAATAAACAACTGGTTTGTGAGGTCGTCCGCAATGCGAAGTATTCCGCTCCTTCTTCTTTCTGGCTGCTGTATGCAGGCGCTCGGGCAGGATGTTTTCCTGATCCCAGATTCACAGAATGATCGCGTCTGGATGTTCTCTGCTGTTGACGGGTCACTCGTTGACGATCAGTTCATCACCGATCCGGGATCGGCCGGTGGGGTTGATGTCTTTGATCGTCCGATGGAGGTGCTGCTGTCGGCGGGTGGAACACTTCTGATCACTGATCAGTTCGCCAATGTGGTTTCCGAGTTTGCGAGCGATGGCTCGTTCATCGGCGTGTTCTCTCTCGGCGGGATCGAAGACACCAGCATCATGAACAATATCCGTGGTGGGCATGTGCTCACGCAAGGCACCGGCGCGGGCGATGTGCTGGTGGCCAACTCGGGGGCGCTCAATGATCTGGTTGTTTCCCAAAAGAATATCAAGCGATTGAGCCCCGCGGATGGCTCAGAGAAAACGGACTTCGCGTTCAATCGGTACGGCGGGATCCGCGGGCCGTTTGATGTCATCGAGTACAACGGCGAGGTGCTTGTCGCTGACGAGGTGCAGGACAAGATTGTTCGCTACACCCTTGATGGCAAGTTTCATGAGCGATTCACCAGCTCCTTTGAGGTTGCTCAGCTTGATTTCCCGCAACAGATGGCCGTCGCTGCCAATGGGAATCTTTTGGTGTGCGCGTTCTCGTCCGGGTTTATTCTGGAGTTTGATGCTGGCGGCACATTGGTCGGGCAATACGATCCGGGAACGCTTGAACTCTACCGGGGGGTTGCTGAGCTGGACAACGGGAACCTGCTGGTCACGACCACCACGGGGGTCTTTGAGGTCACCCGCACAGGCATTGTTGTCGAAACCCATGCGAGCGGGAGCGGATTCCGGTACATCACCCGGTTCTCGCTGCCGGTGGGCATGCAGTTGAGAAGTACGGTCGATCCGGATGCGCCCGAGGTTGAGTTTCCTGCTGCGGACCAAAGGGCGAGAGACGAGATCATGGGCGACGAGCTCGGGCTTGTTCGATCATCGCCGAAGGGAGCCAAGCAATGAAGGCTGTATGTTTACCACTGATTCTCGCATGTTCGGCGGCGTTGGGCGGCACGCCGCAGCGTGCTTACATCATCGAGGGGTCTGCATTCTTTGGAGCACCCGGGATCGAGTTTGCGGCGATTGGCGTTGTTGATCTCGCCGACCCGTCTCAGGTGAGCGTGCTTTCTCAGGCTGCGGTGGACCTGCGGTTCGGCGGCGCGGACATCCGCCCGGGCACCGGCGAACTCGTCGGGTTTGAGAACACCACCAACGCGATGCGCATCCTTGATCTGGTCAACGATGGCAACACCTTGATTGATTCCACTGGATTTATGGAATCGGGCGTTGCAGGCATGGCGTACTCCAACGATGGCTCTATCGCATACATCACGACCACGGTTGGCGGGTTTGTCCGCGTGCTGCAGGTGGACGCTGCGACCGCGATGCCGATCAGTGTTCATAATATTTTGACCGATGCGGTCTCCTCACTCGCGGTTGTTCCAAAGGCGCACCCGACGCTCGTGGCGGGAGATCTGTACGGGCTTGCGTTGACCGCGTTTGGCGGGCTGCGGCTTGTGCAGCTCGACCTGGACACCAATACGGTCGCTGGCACCCAGTCGGTCTTTGGCATTGGATTCCAGGCCCAGTTTGAGACCGGGCTGGACTTTGCACCAGACGGGACCCTGTACGCGGCGGTCCAGGGCTTTGATGAGGTATCGCCGGATGTGTTTGTCGAGATTTCGAGCCATCTCTACACGATCGACACCGCATCAGGGGCCGCGACTGATCTTGGTGTGATTGAGGGCGACCTGACTTGGGACTCGGTCACGCTCGTGATCGACGATGCGCCCGCCGGTTGTGCTGCGGACATCACCGGCGAGGGGAACCTCAACCTGCAGGATCTTTTTGCATATCTCGACCTGTTCAATGCTGGGGATCCTGCGGCTGATCTAGCGGCGCCGATGGGGACCCTGAACCTTCAGGATGTCTTTGCCTACTTGGATCTGTTCAATGCTGGGTGCCCGTAATCCGATTGTTCTCAAGCATTTGAGGCTTGTCAGAGCCTGGCGATGTTGTGTTTTTTTGCTTTTTTGTCAATCTGGGTATTTTTGAGATGGCTCAGTTGGATCAAGTCGATGAATTGATGGAATGTTCGGCAACCCGGGCGTTTCTTTGAGCGAATACTTCATCGAAGGCATTCGCCTTTGGATCGTTATCAATCTCGGGTGCAGTTGCTGTGTCCTGTGTGAGTTGAGTTTCTGAAAAATTGACCTTGAGGAGAGATCAATATGAATCGCTTTGCGTGTGCGTGTCTCGTCGGTGCATTGAGCACTGTTGCCAATGCCCAGCTTACCAGCCAATTGGTGGCTTCGGGCATCGATCGCCCGGTGTTTATGACCCATGCGGGTGATGGATCCGGCCGGCTCTTTATCATTGAACAAGAGGGACAGATCCGTATCCTCGAGAGCGACGGCACGCTGCTGGCTGCTCCGTTTATGGACATCGACACTGTTGTTACCGGCGGCACGAGCGGCGGCGACGAACGCGGGCTCCTCGGGCTTGCCTTCGACCCCGATTTCGCCAACAACGGCAAGCTGTATGTCGACTACACCGGCACCGGCGGGCATACCTCGGTCGCCGAGTACACACTCGCGGACCCGAGCGTGGATGTCATGACCGGGGCGGACATCGGCACACGCCGACAGATCATGCAGATCATTCAGCCGTTCTCCAACCACAACGGCGGATGGATCGGCTTCGGCCCTGATGGATACCTCTATGTCGCATCCGGTGATGGCGGCTCGGGCAATGACCCGGGGAACCGTGCGGGCGACCTGTTTGAGCGGCTTGGCAAGCTGCACCGGATTGATGTCAGCGGTGCGGATGATTTCCCTGGCGACGGCAATCACAACTACGCCATTCCCGCTGACAACCCGTTTGTTGGCGCTGACCCGGGGATCCCTGAATCGATCTGGAACTATGGGCTTCGTAACCCTTGGCGGACAAGCTTTGACTCGATGACCGGCGATCTCTGGATCGCGGATGTTGGACAGTTCAACTGGGAAGAGGTCAACTTTGAGCCCGCGGGCGATGCGGGCGGGCATCACTACGGATGGCGATGCCGCGAGGGGTTCCATGCGGCGGTTGGAACCTGTGCCGGTTCATCTGAGCCGTTCTACGAACCAATCCATGAGTATGGACATGGCGCGGAATGCTCGATCACCGGCGGGTATGTTTACCGCGGGTGCGAGCTCGGCGAAGCGTACCAGGGCAAGTACTTCTTCTCTGACTACTGCGGCGGAAAGATCTGGACGCTTGACCCCGCGAACGGATACGCACGCACAACCGAGTTCAACTCAGGCTTTGCTGTGTCATCGTTTGGCCAGGGCGAGGACGGCGAGCTCTATGTCGCGGATCTCTTCGCTGGTCGGGTATACAAAATCATCGATCCAAACGCTCCAGATGACAACGACAACGGTATTGCTGATTCGTGTGAATCGCTCGGGTGCAACGGCGCTGATCTTGCTGAGCCGCTCGGCACATTGAATCTTCAAGATGTGTTCGCTTACCTTGATCAGTACAACGCGAGTGATCCAGCTGCCGATCTTGCTGCACCGTTCGGCACACTGAACCTTCAGGATGTCTTTGCCTATCTTGCCATCTTCAACGCCGGTTGCCCATAACTTCCCCTCTTACGCCTTTATTCTGTAGATACTTACCAAATCCCCCTTGATTCACATGGGGGGTTTTCTCTATCCTGATATGGGTATCCCCGTGTTGGGGAGTTGACCACAACTCGATATTCAATGGGGAGAGAGTAATGATGACACGCAGAACTTGTACTTGGTCGGTTTCGGCATTTATTGCTGCGGCTGGCTTGGCCACCACAGCACAGGGTGCCGACTGGGCCGTTGCTGCCGATGGCAACTGGAATGACGCGGCCAGCTGGTCGCCGATGGATATCCCCAACACCATACTCGAAGACGCGAACCTCGGGCTGGCGGGGGTCTACACCGCCTTTATCTCGAATAACTTCGCGATTGGTGCGTTGAACATCACCAATGCGGATGCGATCGCCTCGCTCGGGAGCAACTCGCTCACGCTCAACGGCGCCATGCTCAATCAAGGTACATTTATTGTCAACGACAACGGGAACACCTTCAACTCGCTGCTCCGGTTCGATACCAACACCACGCTGATGGGATCTGGCTCTGTGTTTCTCAACGCCGGCGGACAGACCGGCGATGCGACCGTCGGTGCCAATGGCGGCTTCACCCTGACACACGCGCTCGGGCACACCATTCATGGTGCCGGCGAGGTTGTCGGAACCATGACCAACAGCGGGATCATTGTTTCCGATGTTCCTGCGAGTGCCGGGCTTGGAAACAACGGCACCATCACCCAGACCGCAACAGGAAAGTTCGGCGCCGATGGCAGCAACGCACTCCTTATGAATGGATCATCAATTTCCGGTGGTGAACTCAACACCATCAATGGCGGGCGCATTGTGCTCGCTAACGGAGTTGCTAGCATTGGGAACATCCTCAACTCTGGAGATCTTGATGTTCCCGGCGGCGGATTCACGCTTGCGGTTTTCGACACCGTCACCAACAATGGCATCATCACGCTCAACTCGAGCGATCAGGTCTTTAATGCATTCCTCCGCTTTGATGCCAGCACCTCTGTTGAGGGCAACGGCCTTGTGCTGATGAAGACCGCGACCGACACAAACGATGCCATCATCTTTGCGCCCGACGGGATCACCGGCACCATCGGTTCGAACCAAACAGTAGAAGGCTCAGGACAGATCACCGGCACCGCCCCCACCGGCAACATCCACAACGCCGGCACAATCAATGGCAACGATGCCTCGGGCGCAGAACTTGTCCTCTTTGGAAACCACACTGGCACGGGCACCTACCGCTCGGATGACGGTATTCTTGGGCTCGGGAACGGAGCAACATTGGTCGGAGGGACATTCGACACTTCCGGTACCGGGATCGTTGATACTATCACTGGTACCGTTGTCATCAACAACATGATCAACAATGGACAGATGGGTATCCGTGGGAGCGGGGCAACACTTGTGCTTGATGGCCCGCTGACCAACAACGGTGATGTTGCGGTCAACTCGAACAACGATATCTTCAACGCCCATTATGATGCCAACACCAATGTCGTCGTTATGGGCACAGGAACCACGACCCTTCGCTCGCCGAGCAACACGGGCGACGCGGTTGTTCGTGTGTATGACGAGTCTGACCTGGTCTTTGGGCCTGGGCAAACAGTTCAAGGCGCGGGCATTGTCAATGGGCTTGGGCTCACCGGCACCATTCACAACGAAGGCATCTTTGTCGCGAATGATCCTGTTCTGCCCCTTGAAATGCATGGCAATCACGCCGGCACCGGTGTGTACATGGGCGACGACGGCGTGCTCGGGCTGGCCAACGGCGTGATCATGGATGGCGGCATCTTCGATTCCTTGGGCACCGGATCGGTTGAAGCGCTCGACGGCTTGATAACGATCAAAGACATCACCAACAACGGACAGATGGGTATCCGCGGGAGCGGAACCACTGTTGAGATGCTCACCAACTTCACCAACAACGGCACCATCAACATCAACTCGAACAACAACATCTTCAATGCCCACCTCCGCGCCGGGGCCGATGTGAGCGTCAATGGCACCGGCACCATCACCATGCAGTCGCCTTCCAATACTGGTGATGCAACCATCAACCCAAACGGGTTCGCGCTCACCATCGGCTCTGGGCAGACCATCACAGGTTCAGGAAACCTCAATGGCATCATGACCGTTGAGGGCACCATTGATCCCGACGGCGTCCCTTTCCGTCATATAGATGTTGACCAGATGACGCTCACCGGAACCTCGGGCATCGTTGCCGACCTCGGCGGGTTGCTCGCGGGCGAGTTTGATCGTGTGCTGCTTGCCGGCGGTGACACCATCGACCTTGGCGGGGCTTCGGTCGAAGTGAACCTTGACAGCGGATACACGCCAAACTTCCTTGATACATGGAACATTATCGATGGCGGCACGGTCATCGGTGACTTTGGCTCGGTCAGTGTGCCCGCGATCGCGCCGCCTCAGATTTACCGCGTGATTGTTGAGCCGAATCGTGTGTTTGCTGTGCTCACTTGTATCGCGGACTTCAACGGCTCTGGCGGGTTGAACCTCCAAGATGTGTTTAAGTACCTCGAGTACTTCAATGATGGCGACCCACAAGCAGACTTTGCTGCACCGTTCGGTGTGTTGAACCTGCAGGATGTGTTCGCCTATCTCGCGATCTTTAACGGCGGGTGCAATCCATAAACTGAACCTTTGTGTCCTCAAAGCCATGCACACTGTGCATGGCTTTTTTTCTGTCAACCCACTGTTTGGTGGGGGCGATCGGCGCTGATTCTCGCGGACTATACATTAGAGCAGAGGCGTTCGATTTCGAGTGTCTGCTGCTGGCAATGAGCCGTTTCCACTTTGTATTGAGGAGAAGAATAATGAGTCTGCACACGACCGTCATCGGGATCGCAATCACCGCCCTCACCACGGGCGCTCTGGGCGCAGATCGGGATATCCAGATCACCAGCATCGACCTCGATGACGCGGTGATCGAGATTGAGAACCTTGGAGGATCCACCATCGCGCTCGACGGGTGGCGGTTCTGTTCACACAACACGGTGCAGCTAAGAAGATACTCGAGCACGACCGGGCTCGATGGCGTGAGCCTTGATGCGGGCGAGTCGCTCTTTATTCATCTGGATAACGATGCCCCCGCAGATCCAGATCACACCAACGCCTCAGCGCTCGGCGGCGTCTTTGCACCGATGGACCTGTCCGCGTACGCGATCGCCTTGTATGCTCCAGGCACCAATGGTGTCGTCAGCTTTGGCGACCCCACCGACATCGCAGATCATGTCCAGTTCTCCCTCAATGGACAGAATAATCTGAATGCGGACGAACGAACAGACGAGGCGGTCGTCGGCGGGTTATGGACAGCGATCGACCAATGGGTCGCCATCAGCGCCAACTCGAATCTGATTGTGCTCAACGATCTTTCTGGTGCCGAACTCCACGGCCCTGCGGATTACGATGCGTTGCCGCTCAACTGCCCGGCTGATCTTGCCCCGCCGTTTGGTGTGCTGAACCTGCAGGATGTATTCACCTACCTGGCAATGTTCAACGCCCAGAGCCCAGAGGCGGACCTTGCCGCCCCGTTTGGAACCTTCAATCTGCAAGATGTCTTTGCCTACCTTGGGCTCTTCAACGCCGGTTGCCCATAAGCCGTCCATGAGTCCGAGAACAGCATCAGCCCATCGAGCTTGTTCGATGGGCTGATTTGCTGACAGAATGATCTGGAATTTCTCATTGATTGCTTGCATCCAACCCCCGGTTTGACGAGAATACTATCGGAGAACCCGCACCATCTATGGTGCTTTGTTTGGGTTGTATACGCATAATCGGAGAGATCATCATGCATCAGGTTTCTGTCAATGCCGCTTTGAAGGGTTGTGGGTTGTTCGTGGGCGGGCTGTTCACGATTGGATTTGTCGCGGTTGCCTTCGCGGGCACCCCGGTCCCGACCACCCTTGAAGATTTTAAGATGGCCGGCACGCAGCCAGACACGCTGTTGCATCCGATTGCAAACTCGAGCGAGTGTTTCTCGTGCCACGCCAACTTTGACGAAGATCATGAGCCCGGAACCAACTGGGCCGCCTCGATGATGGCTCAATCTATGCGTGATCCGATCTTCTTGGCGGCGATGACTGTTGCCAACCAAGACGCCGACTTCGCCGGCGATCTCTGCTTGCGTTGTCACACCCCGAGCGGTTGGTTGGCTGGACGATCAACTCCAACAGATGGGTCTGCCCTAGAAGCGGCTGACTTTGATGGCGTCAACTGTAACTTCTGTCATCGTATGGTTGATCCGAACTATGAAGTAGGCGTCAGCCCATCGGCCGACCTAGAAATCATCAACAACCTGACGCCGGTCGCGCCCGGCGTGCCCGCTGTTTCGCCAACATCGGGGTCAGGCACCTTTATTGTTGATCACTTTGATCGCCGACGAGGGCCGCAGGATCTTGGCGAAAACTTCTTCTTCCATCAGTGGGAGCAGTCGCCATTCCATACAGAGTCACAGATGTGCGCAACCTGCCACGATGTCTCGAATCCCGCGTTCGATCGTCAGCCAGACAACACCTACGACCTCAACACGCTCAACGAGCCTCACCAGACCCAGAACTCCTACGACCAGTTCCCTGTTGAGCGGACCTACTCCGAGTGGTTGATGTCCGACTTTGCGGATGGACCGATCGAGATGGGCGGCCGATTCGGCGGGCTGACCACCGCGGTTTCCTCGTGTCAAGATTGCCACATGCCGACCACCGAAGCACAAACCTGTCGCTTTGCCGACCCCCGCCCCGAAGCCCCACTGCATCAGTTCAATGGCGGCAACAACTGGGTGATCAAAGCGGTGCGCTCGCTCTATTCGGACGATGATACAAGACTCAACGACAACAATGTTGCCGCTTCGATTGCACGGGCAGAGAGCATGCTCGAGCGGGCTTCGGATATGGAGCTCTCGATGGACGGCACCGATCTGAATGTTCGTATCATCAACCAGACCGGGCACAAGCTTCCATCGGGTTACCCCGAGGGACGACGGATGTGGATCAATGTCCAGTTCCTCGATGATGCCAACAACCTGGTCAGCGAGCACGGCGCGTATGACCAAGCAACCGCGGTGCTCAGCATGCTCGACACCAAGGTCTATGAAGCACACCTCGGCATTGATAGTGCGGTCTCGGCCCTCACGGGTGTGCCCGAAGGCGTGAGCTTCCACTTCGCGATCAACAATGTCCGCCTGAAGGATAACCGGATTCCACCGCGTGGATTCAACAACACTGATTTTACCGCCATCCAGTCCGAGCCTGTTGCCTATTCCTATCCCGACGGTCAGTATTGGGATGACACAGTCTTCCCAGCACCGAAGGGTTCGACCAACGCGCGCGTTCGTCTGTACTACCAGTCGATCAGTAAAGAGTACATCGAGTTCCTCCGCGACGAGAATGTAACCGACACCACAGGGCAGACCGCCTACGACCAGTGGGTGCTGCACGGCAAGAGCCCGATCGTCGAGATGGATTCCTTGCTGATCTCGCTGAGTGGGTGTGAAGCGGATCTCGCCGCACCATTCAACGGCGTGCTCAACCTGCAGGATGTCTTTGCTTACCTCGCGATGTTCAATGCCCAGGACCCCGCTGCGGACCTTGCAGCACCATTCGGCACACTGAATCTGCAGGATGTCTTTGCCTACCTCTCGCTGTTCAATGCCGGCTGTCCGTAAGCCGTAGTTCACATCACCGGCCTCTGCCGGGGGCAGGCATCCGGGTATTCATTGCTGCATCAACACGGTGTGGCTCTTTATGTGCACAAAAAAAGGGCCAGACATGAGTCTTGGCCCTGTTCTTTGATTTTACGAATACCTGATCAGACGGCGACGCCGAGCAGGTTCATGACGCGGGTGACCACATCTTCTGCCCTCAGCCCGCACATCTCGAGCATCTGCTCGGGTGTGCGTGCGCTCTTGGGGATCCGGTTCACGAACATCTGGGAGAGCTCGAACCCGTCGCCGGATTCCATCAGGGCGTCGGCGATTGCTGAGCCGAGCCCGCCGCCGTAGTTGTCCTCGAGGCTGATGACGAATCCGCCGTTGGCGGCGACGATGTCGAGCAACTTGTCGGTGTCGAACGGGATCGAGTACATATCCAGCAGTGTCGCGCTCACGCCCGCTTTATCGAGCATCTCGACAGCGCGGTTCCCTTCGTGCACCATGTAGCCGCTGGCCGCAATGACCACATCGCGTCCCTCGGCGAGGGTTTCAAACCCGCCGAGGTTGAACACATGGTCATCAGAGTAGAGCAGTTCGGTCTCAGCGCGAAGGGTACGCATGTAGCACATTCCTTCGTACTCCGCCATCACGCCGGTCAATGCGTACGCGGCGTATGCGTCCGAGGGCTGGAGCACATAGCACCCAGGATTCCCGCGGTGATCAGTCGCCGTCGACAGCGAGCGGAACCAAGCGACATCCGGCAGCGACATCTGGCTTGGCCCGTCGGCGGCCAGGGTGATCCCGGCGTGTGAACCGACGAGCTTAATATTCGCGCCCGAGTTCATCGCCATCTCGATCTGGTCGTACGCACGATTCATAAACTTGGCAAAGGTCGAGCAGAACGGAATCTTGCCGCCCGCGCTCATCCCTACCCCGACGCTGACCATGTTCTGCTCGGCGATTTTGCATTCCACAAACCGGTTTGCCTGTTCAGCTTCCTTTGTGAAGCTCTCGGAGAAGGTTGAGTTGGAAACATCCGCATCAAGCACAACCATGTTTTCATTGATGCCCCCGAGCACACGCAATGCAACGCCATAGGCGCGGCGGGTTGCAAACTTGCCCGAGTGCAGCACATGCTCCATATCCATCGAACGCATCGCGTCGCTCAGCATCGGCATCTCCGCGGTTGGCTCTGCCGGTGCGGTTGCTTCTGTTGGCGGGTCGATCGTGAACTGGTCGGTGCCGGCCAGTGCGCTGGTGAGCTCGATACGGCGCTCACTGAGCTCGGCGAGTGCGTTCTGAAGCGCGTCGCCGGTTGGCGGCTTGCCGTGCCACCCCCCGCCCTGAATGCTTGGCGCGCCCCACCCCTTGACCGTTCGGGCGACCACCGCGATCGGTGTTGTGTTTTCGTCGTTTGATATCGCGGCGAAGCGCACAAACGCATCCTTGATCTGCTCGGGCGAATGCCCATCGATATCGATCACTTCAAATCCGGTCGCCCGCAGCTTGTCGCCGAGCCGTTCTGGGGTTTGCTGTGATGAAACGCGATCGGCCTGCCCGTATTCGTTGCAGTTAAAGATCGGGAGCACATTGCTCAGCTTGTGATCGATGATGAAATCGAGTGCTTCAGCAACCTGCCCCTCGCGGGCTTCGCCATCGCCGATGATGCAGAAAACACGGCGGTCATTGCCGTCAATCCGCGCAGCCTTGGCGACACCGGCGGCGACACTGAGCCCTTGCCCGAGCGAGCCGGTCGCGGCGTCGAAGAAATCTACGCCTTCCATCGGGTTCGGGTGCCCATCAAGAACCGAGCCCCACTCGCGCAGCGTGTTCAGATCGTCGAGTTCCAGTTTTCGACGCTCGTCTTCTGAACCGACCATCACGCCCAATGACGCCATCGCCGCGTACACCACTGGCACCGCATGACCTTCGGAGAGCACCAACCGATCGCTCGTTGGGTAGTTGGGATAGTCCGGGCTCCATCGCATGGCCGAGAACATCAGCGTGGTGACGAGGTGCCCGATACTCATGGCGCTTGTCGGGTGCCCGGAGCCTGCAGCGGCGGTCATCTCAAGGCTCAACCGGTCCAGTTCGATCGCTTGCGCGTGTATTGCGGCTTCATATGACATATTTCAGTCCTTTCAAAACGACCAACGCCGCCTCCAAGGGACCCCTCATCACCGGCCTCTACAAGAGGAAAAAAGGGGGTCCGGAGCGCGGCGTCGCGTACATTCGAGATTTGATGACCAAATCATAGCAGCCCCGCATTTCCCCGTGACCCAATCGCCCCTGATTCATCACCAATTCACGCCTCGGCCTCCAAATTGCTACGCCTCAATGAATCCCCCCCATCAACACCCACCCCATCAACCCAATCGGCTACTATTGAAGTCACGAAAGAACACCCAATATACGGGTCATTGACCGCATAAACCGTGCGGCATGGGGAGCCTACCGATGAAAGTAATCTGTGAACGCGCCGCACTGCTCGAAGCAGTCAACCAGGTCTCGGGCGTTGTTGCCTCGCGGTCCCCACGCCCGCAGCTCACCTGCATCCATCTCTCGGCGACCAACTCCGCAGAAGGTGCCGAGCTCGCCCTCTCGGCGACCGATGCAGAGATCGCCCTGACCGTCCGGATCGGGCGTGTTGAAGTCGTTGAAGAGGGCGCCGCCCTTGTTCCGGCTGACAAGCTCCGCCAGATCATCTCCGCAGAAGACAACGAGCCCACGCTCGTAATTGAAACCGTCGCTGAAACAACCCATATCCGGGGTGAAGATGCCCATTTCCAGCTCCACGGGTTCAATCCGTCGGACTTCCCCGCCCTGACCGATTTCAAGGCCATCTTGAGTGGTTCGGCAAACGCTGCAGCCGCCAAGTCGGTGTTCTCGTCTTCCGCGGGGACCATTGATCGGTTGATCTCTCGCACGCTCTTCGCCGCGGCACGCGAAAACTCGCGCTATGCGATCAACGGCGTGCTCCTGGTCCGGGAGAATAAAAAGATCGACATGATCGCCACCGACGGACGCCGACTCGCCAAATGCTCGGCGACCGTGGATGAAAAGGGCGACCCCGTCCAGTGCATCATCCCGAGCAAAGCGCTCTCGATGATCCAGAAACTCGGTGCTGATGACTCCGAGCCGATCACCATCGCGATCACCGACAACCAAGCGGTCATCGCCTTTGGTGATGACCCTACTGATTCGCGTGCGGTGATGGCAACCAACCTTGTCGAAGGCACCTTCCCTCCTTACGACGATGTGATCCCCAAGGACCAGGATATCAAGGTAACCTTCAACCGTGACACCCTTGCCTCGGCTGTCAAGCGGGCTGCCTTGCTGACCAATGAGGAGTCCAGGGGTGTTCGCCTGGCCTTTGATGGCAAAGACAAGGCGCTTCAACTCTCGAGCCGGGCACCAGAGATGGGTGAGGCAACGATCAACATCGATCTCGCGGATTACTCCGGCGATGACATCGAGATCGGGTTCAACCCAACATTCATCACCGATGCCCTCAAGGTCATCCATGATCCGGAGATCATGATCGAGCTCAAGGCATCAAACAAGCCCGGCCTGTTCAAAGCAGGCTCTGATTTCTTGTATGTGGTGATGCCGGTCAATCTGTCATAAACACGTTGTGCACAACGTTTTATCGCAATAACCCGCGAGGTCATGCGACCTTGGTGTGTGTATCGGTACGCGATGAACGGGCGTTGACATGCACACCGTGCTTTGTCAAGCGATCATGCTTGGAGTGCGAAACCACAAGGCGATCTGTAAACACATTATTGTCAAACCCTTGCGTATTGGCGGTTTGGCTCTTCGCCTTGGTGTCATGGCGAACCGCGAGCAGGGTCAGCGCGGGAAGCACGATCACACCAATGATCATAAACAGGGCAGCGGTGTGGGTGGAAGCGAGCATATCTGCATCGACCAGAATCGCCACCAAGCCGATCCCGAGCCCAACGCACCAGAGCCCAGTGCATAAAAGCACGCTCCGTCGGACCAACGCCCAATGCCTCGTTTGTGTTTCTGATGCAAGGTCCATCCATGTCCCTCTGGTGGTCACAAAACCAGCCCGTGTACACCCGGGTTGGGGTGGAGGATAGACAGGGAGTTCCACCCAGACCACCGCAGAAAGAACTCTCAGGAATCCTGCCCCTCGCGTTTGTGTTCAACGGCTAAGCGGGGTATCGTCCCACCAGTGCAGTTTCATATCTCTCAAATCGCTCAACTCAACCGCCTGCATCGCCAGAGAAGGGGTTTGACCCTCGTTGGTGCGGTGGTTCTTCTTGGCTCTGTTGGAACCACCACGCTTGCCCAACCTGCACCCGCTCCGGTTTCACAGACCGACATCTCGATCTATGAGCATCGCCCGATCGCCACGATTGTGCTTCGGAGCAATCTGAAAAACACAGATGACCAGGTTATCCCGATTTCTCAGCTCGCGCAGCAAGAAGCGTATAACAACATCCGCTCGACGCCGGGCACAATCTTTGATGCTGACCTGATCAATGACGATCTTCGCCGATTGAACCGGCTCGGGCTCTTTGCGACCGTTGAGCTGTTTGTCGGCATCAACGCTGACGGCATGGTTGAGGTTGTCTTTGAACTCGCCGAACGCTCGCTGATTGCGGATGTGCAGGTGACCGGGAACACCAAGATCAACGACGCCGAAATTGCAGGTGTGGTCGATGTGTTCACCGGGACTCCGGTCGACCGGTTCCAGATTGACCGCTCGGCGAGGCGGATCGAGAACCTCTACCGCCAAAAGGGGTACTACTACGCGCGCGTCAGCGTCGACGAAACAGAACTCGCCGATTCGGGTGCCGTCCTTTTCCGTATCCTCGAGGGCGATCGGCTCAAGGTCACCGCGATCCGTTTCAATGGCAACGCATCGTTCAGCAACAAGCAGCTCCGCCGAGAACTCGAAACAAAGAAAGCAAACTTCTTCCGCAAGGGGCAGCTTGACGACGAGAAGCTCGCGACCGACCTGGCCAACCTGATCACCTTCTACAAGGACCGCGGGTACCTTGATATACGCGCTGATCGGTTAATCCAGCCGGCACCCAACGGACGCGAAGCGATCATTACCTACCTCATTGAGGAAGGGCCGCTGTACAAGCTTCGCTCTGTGCAGATTGATGTGATTTCCGAGCAGGGTGCGCCGCCGGTGTTTAACAAACAGCAGCTCGCGGGATTGATGAAGCTTCACCCCGGCGACAGCTATTCTGACAGAGAGGTCAATGAGTCTGTCGAGATTGTCAGCTTTGCTTATGGGCAGATGGGCTACGCCGACGCCGAGGTGCTCCGCGTTGAGAAACGCGACCCGACCGATCCGCTTGTCGATCTTGTGCTCGTGGTCACCGAAGGCGTGCAGTACACGGTTGGCGAAGTGATCATCCAGGGAAACAACCTCACTAAACAGAACATCATCCGCCGGCAGCTCGAGATCCGCCCAACAAGGCCGCTGGATACCAACGCGATCGGGCAATCGAAGATTCGTCTGCGACAGACCTCGCTGTTCAACCCTCGCACAGGCGCTCGGGTCACGCCCCAATCGCCGGGTGTTGAGTTCTTCTCGGAGGTTTGGGAAAGGGACACCGAGCACCAAGCCGACCATCTCATCACCATCGCTGCAGCGGACGAGGCGTACGCCCGCGATGTGCTCGTTGAGATTGAAGAGACCAACACCGGGCGGTTTGATATCGGCGGCGCGGTATCGTCTGACTCTGGCGTGATCGGGCGGGTCTCGATGACCCAACGCAACTTCGATATCCGCGATACACCTGATTCATTGGGCGAGCTGTTTTCCGGGCACGCCTTCCGTGGTGGCGGGCAGACCTTCAGCGTCGAGGTCCTCCCCGGCAACGAGGTCCAGACCTACGCGATCTCGCTTACTGAGCCGTACTTGTTTGAGTCCAACTATTCAGGGTCTGCATCGGTCTCGATCCGCAACCGAAACTTCACCGAGTTTGACGAAGACCGCAAGAGCGCACGGCTGGCGGTCGGTCGCCGATTCGGAACCCGATGGACCGGGAATGTCTCGCTCAGGATCGATCAGATCCAGCTCTCTGATATCGAAGCGAGCAGGCCTGTTGATGTCTTCGCGGTTGCTGATTCAAAGACCCTGTTCGGAATATCGGCAAGCCTCAATCGAACCACGCTCGACGATCGGATCCGCCCGACAAAGGGTTCACGAACCTCGCTCCGCATCGAGCAGGTCACCGGCGATTTCGAGTTCACCAAAGTTGAAACCAAGCATTCGCTGTTCATCCCTATCCGCGAGGATTACCTCGGGCGAGCAACCGTGCTCAATATCGTGACCTCTCTGGGATACATCCCGCAGGGGCGGGCCGATGTGCCGACCTACGAACGCTTTTATCTTGGCGGCCAAAACTTCCGAGGCTTCGATTTCCGAACAGTCAGCCCCAAGGGTATCCGCAACGACAACGGGATGGCTTCGGACGATCCGATCGGTGGCAACTGGCAGTTCTTCCTTGGTGCCCAGGTTGAGCAACCAATCTATGAGGACATCCTCTCGGTGGTCGCCTTTGTTGATTCAGGCACGGTTACCTTTGATGCAGGCTTCGACGACTACCGCGTCTCGATCGGGTTTGGGTTCAGATTCCACATCCCGACACTCTCCCCAGCGCCGCTCGCCTTTGATTTCGGCTTCCCGATCATGAAAGAAGACGACGACGAAACAAGGCTCTTCACCTTCACCGTCGATCTCCCGTTCTAAATCATCTGTCAGCATGTGAAAACTTTGAGCGGTTCATCGGTATACGATCTTGTAGACCTTTATCGCACCACATCCATAGGAAGGACCACTGATGCGTTCATCAAAAAACACACTGCTCTTTGCCGCCTCGATCCTGGTACTCAGCCTCTCGGCGCTCGCATGGCGTGCAGACGCGACCTCGACCAGGCCTCCCGCACAACCAACCGCGATCGCAACCGTTGACATCGTCGCGGTGATCGACGGGCTCAAAGAGCGAGAGGTTCTCGAAGAGAGCCTTAATGTCCGCACCAACGCGCGCCAGGAACAGCTCACTGAGGTCGTCAACCAGATCAAGGTGCTGCAGCAGAACATCGAGGAATCCGGCGATCGCACGACCGACTCCTACAAAGAGCAGGTCCGCCAGATGATGGAGCTTCGCGCGGTTGCCAAAGCACGCAGCGAGGCCCTCAACCAGATCGTCTCGATTGACCTGGGCACGGTCCGCCGCGAGATGTACAACAAGGTCGCCGAAGCAATCAACGCGATCGCAGACCGCGAGGGGTACGACCTTGTGCTCCTTGATGATTCAAAGTTTCCGCTCCCAGAGAACGCGTTGGACCAGGATGTCTACCGCGCGATCATCACCAAAAGCGTGATGTTCCGCCACGACACGATTGACATTACAACCGATATCATCACCCTGATGAACAACGAGTTCAGCGCCCCGTAAGCATGCCGGCTTCTGATGCCAATATCGAAGTCTCGATCACCGCTGGGCAACTGGCAGAGATTGTCGCAGGTCGGCTCGTCGGCAACCCCGATGTCGAGCTCAACACCGTCGCCGGAATTGACGAGGGCGCAGCCGGTGCGTTGACCTTTATCCGCTCTGATGCATTCTCGGGCAACTGGGCAACAAGCGCGTGCTCCGCCGCCCTTGTTACCCAAGGCATTGAGATCCCAGACCACAACGCCGACGCGCGTGCGCTGATCTATGTCCAAGACGCGGACCAGGCCCTTATCCGTGTGCTCCGGGCGATTGACCCCGCCAATACCCTTCCGCCGGTAGGAATCGATAAGCGGGCAAGCGTAGACCCGAGCGCCGATATTCACCCCGACGCACGCATCGGCCCCGGGTGTGTGATCGGTGCAAATACAACGGTCGGCAAAGCTTCGGCCCTCATCGCCAATGTCTATATCGGGGCCGGGTGCACCGTCGGATCGAATACAATTCTGCATCCGAATGTCTCGATCGCTGATCGGATCGCTGTCGGCTCACGATGCGTGATCTTTGCGAACACCGTCATCGGCGCGGACGGATTTGGAATCATCCCCGCAACCAAAGATCAGCATCCGATCAAGATCCCGCAGATCGGCACCGTCGTCATCGGCGACCATGTCGAGATCGGGGCCTGCTCAACCGTTGATCGCGCCAAACTCGGCGCAACCACGCTCGGCAACCATGTCAAGCTTGATGACCATGTGCATGTCGGGCACAACTGTATCCTCCATGATGATGTTGTAGTCTGCGGATGCACCGCGCTCGGCGGCACCGTCACGATCGGGAAGGGCACCCTGGTCGGCGGATCAGTGACCATCCGAGACCAGGTCACCATCGGCAGCTACGCCAAGATCGCGGGCGGTGCGATGATTATGGACGATGTTCCCGACGAGCAAACCTACGCGGGGATGCCGGGGATGCCCGCCCGGGTCGCGCTTGCCAACCACGGCGCGATGCGAAATCTTGCCAAGTTCATGCGCACCACCGAGCGAACACTCAAAAAACTAACCGCTGAAAAATAATGCGCCCCATCCACCGAAAAACAATCGCTTCAGATGTCACCATCACGGGCACCGGGCTGTTCACCGCCCAGCAGTCCTCGTTGACCATCCGCCCGAATCATGAGTCCACCGGTATCGTGTTCCGGGCCGACAACGGGTTGATCCCGGCGAACATCAACCACCTCTCCAGCACCCCGCCCCACCCCGCATTCGCCAAGATGCCCCCCCGCTGCACAAGCATCTGCAACGAGCACACCAACATTGCCACCGTCGAGCACTTGCTGAGCGCACTGGTTGGGCTCGGGCTCACCGATGTACTCGTCGAGATTGAAGGCCCAGAGATACCCATCCTCGATGGCTCGGCCTTCCCGTTTATCGAAAAGCTTGTTCAAACTCGCCCGATCACCACGGACAGCACGGTCGAGCCCATCATTGTCCGATCCCCAATCCGGATTGCGTCGGGCGATGCGTCCATCACCATCGAGCCGGCAACGGCTGCTTCGTACACCTACACCCTCGAATATGAGAACGACTCGCCGATCCAAAGCGCGACGGTCAACTGGAGCGGCGACACCAGAGAGTACATTGAGCAAATCGCTAATGCCCGTACTTTCTGCCTCAAGCACGAGGCTGATGCGATGCACAACGCCGGGCTGTTTACACACCTCACCCCGCGAGAGATGCTCGTCATCGGGCCCGATGGACCGATCGACAACGCCCTCCGTCATCCAAACGAGTGTGCCCTGCATAAGCTGCTCGACCTGATCGGCGACCTTGCGCTCGTCGCCCGTCCGCTGATCGCCAAGGTCACCGCGATCAGATCTGGGCATGAAATGAATCATCGGGCAGCTCGAAAAATCGTCGAACAAATCGCCGACTAACCCGCTTCGTGCGCAAGTTCGCCGCACCCCGCGCCGCTGCGCTTGAACATTCACTCGGCATATGTATCCTTGATGTACCTGCACCCGGGGCGTGTGTTCCGGAACTCTCCTGCTTATCTTGCGATCCATCTGCGTGCGCGTTCGACGCCGATGGTTGTGCATATCGAACGCGGGAGAATGCCATGTATCGCATCATCGGAGTTGTAATCCTGTCCTCAATCCTCTTTGCCCCATTGCCCGGTTGCGCTTCGGTTGGAGAGACCATCGAGCAAACCACACGCTGGAAGGATCGGGCGGTCAGGGCGAAAACGGGTACCGAGTCTGATCTCGCTAGCCTGCAGGCCCAGCGTGAATCTTTCCCCGCCGGAACCGAGCAGTCGGAGCAGATCGATCTCTCGATACTCAGTGCCCGAGCGAAGCTCGCTGCGCTCGACGCCGCGATTGCCCACGCGGATTCGGTGATCGCTGAGGCGACGAATCCAACCGATGGAATCACGAGCACAACACAGGTTCTGTTACCATTTTTGCCCGCGCCGATTCAGGCGCCCGCCTTGCTCGGCGCTGCATTCATCGCAACGCTCGTGCGTTCCAAGCAGCTCAAAGATGGAACCAGCTCAATAATCCGTTCGATTCAGCACGCGATCGCCAACGACGAAAACTTCAAGAACGCCTTTGCGACCAATGCGAACACGATCCGGACAATCCAGACGCCGCTCGCGCGCAGGCTCGTTGATAAAGCCCAGCGCAAGAGCTAATCATTCGCTGTTCACGGTTTCAATCACCAGCTCGATCCGCCCGTCGTGTATCCGCAGGGCGACCACGCGTGCGGTTCGACCGTCTTCGAGATCGATGTAGGCATTGAACCGTGCGCTGCCGTTCTTTGGAAAAACAGATCGGATCACCCGCATCGGCACACGCGTCGCGCCGATGCGGGGGTCTTTGACACCCACCACCAGCTGATCGTCCTCGACCGACACCACGCATTCCGACCAGATGAACGCCCGCCCCGAGCCGTGCTCGACCAATGCGCCGACGACAAGCCGATCATCGAGAATCGAAACGCGGATGGCATCGATTTCGTTGGTCCAGGCGTCCGCCCCCGCGTGGGTCTCGACGGTCGGGCGGAGGCGGTGCTCGAGCCACGCGTTGATCTCGCTCGCAGACAGTGCTGCCGTCCAGCGAGGAGACTCGGGCGGGCGAACCGCGGTGAGTTGTGTGCTGATCGCGTTTTCCAGTTGCACCGCCTTCTCCGCGGATTCAACCCCGCCCGGCCACCATCGCGGCTGGTGATCGAGTCGGCTGAGCATGACAACCAGGACCACACATACCAAAGCGACCACAGCCATCAGCGAAATGATCGCTGCAACGGTGTATCTCTCTCGCTTTGTCGGCTGCGATCGCGTCATCTGCACCATGACCATAGAAACACAGCCCGGAAGAATCCGGGCTGCGATGAGAAACAAAGATTTGTCGCCAGAGGCAGATTAACGCTTGGAGAACTGGAACCGTGCGCGAGCACCTGGCTGGCCGTACTTCTTGCGTTCGACCTTCCGTGCGTCACGGGTGAGGTAGTTGGCATCACGCAGAGCCGCGTCGAGCGTGGGCTCGTACCCGACGAGAGCGCGGGCGATGCCGAGGCGGATGGCCTGCGCCTGCCCCATGTACCCGCCGCCGTGCACGCGGACAAAGACATCGAGCTTGCCAGCGGTATCGGTCAGCTTGAGCGCTGCGTTGGCATCGTTGCGATCGCGTGGCTCTGAAAAATATTCGTCAACCGTTTTGAATTTTTTGCGGTTGATCTGGATCTTGAGCGATCCCTCGCCTTCTTTCGATGCCGGGCGGAGGCGAACGCGGGCAACCGCGGTCTTGCGTCGTCCGGTGCCCCACCACCAGCCGTGCTTGTCAGCGGGCTTGGCATCGGGGACCACGCGGGTCATCTGTTGGGTGGCTTCACCCGCCGCGACGGTTTCGCCGGCGAGATCGGGGTTGGTGATGGTGGTTTCGTAACCTGCCATAGATTGATTCCTTCTTCGTAACTGCCCTCATCCACAAGCCTGGCAACGCGCCGGGCCGCTTTAGGCAGGAGTTGATTTGATTACCCGTTGAGTTCGATCGCATTCACACCCGCGTGCGGATGCTCGGTGCCCGGGTACACCTTGAGCTTTTTGAGCATCTGGCGACCGAGTCGGCTCTTTGGAAGCATGCGACGCACCGCGTCATGGATCAGCTTCTCTGGGTTGTTTTCGCGGGTGGTGCCAAAGGTGACCGCCTTGAGGCCGCCGGGGTATCCGCTGTAGCTGGTCTTGAGCTTCTGCTCAGCCTTGCGACCGGTCAGACCAACGCGTGATGCGTTGGTGACGATCACGAAGTCGCCACAATCGACATGAGGCGTGTACTCCGGGCGATGCTTGCCCATCAGCACGGTTGCGATATCAGACGCCAGGCGTCCCAAGGAAACATCGGTCGCGTCGATGGTGCGCCACATTTTGGCGACATCACCGTTCTTGGCAACCCATGTCTGTCGGCGGAGGTGAACGGATTGTTTTTTGATAGCCATGATGATGCTCCTCAATCTTTCACGGTGCCGCCTAAAAAACACTCGCGGCGCTGGATGCGTGATCAATACGCTGCCTACCGGGCAGGGCGGGCTCCGGATCACCAACTGGTATCCAAAGCAGGATTGTGATTTTCAGCCCACACAAAGAGTGCAGGGGTATGAATTTAGACATTCAATCCCGGCGGTCAAGCCGAAAGAACACAATTCACGCAACCTTCCGGACTGATTCCCGAAACAAGGGTGCAAACGGGGAGTAATTCCTGATCTCATTGCCCGTATCATTCCCAGTTCTTGAATACACACCGCCCGGAATCCGCCACATGGACACCCCAGAACCCCGGCAAACCCGCCCCTCGTTGCCACACACCCCGCTCGCCGAGGCGATGGTCCTTGAGCACAAGCCCATGGTGACGCCGTCGGGCACGCCAATCGACCCGCCGGACAAAGGCTCGCCGATCTCGCGGGTGCTCGGCTGGACGCTCGCCCTGGTGCTTGCGGGGCTGGTGATCTTCTGGCAGAACTCCCCAGAAGATCTCCAGCGATCTCTGGTCCGCTCGCCGGCCCCGACCGTGGTCGAGTTGACCGAACTTGATCCCGCTCCGGGCATGTACAGCCAGACCGACATCGTCTCGAGGATGTTCATTAAGATGCGCCATTTCTTTGGGCAAGGCGCGGGCGCAGCTCAAAGCCCCTTCCCCATTATGTCACAGGTGGACGGGATGATTCAGGGCAACGAGGACCGTGTCCGCGCTGCGATCATCAGCGCAGAATACGAGGGCGGCGAGCAGGCCCTCGCCCGGCTTGACGATCTTGACCATCGACTTGGCGAAAGCCTGCAAGAAATGGATATGAGCTCTGAATCGAGCGATGCTGAGCTCAACTCGATATCACTGCTCGAAAACGATATCGCGATTCTCAGAACAATCTATGAGGGGCAGGCTGACACGCTCGATGATTCGGCGCGGGCCTCGATCGCAGCGCGGTATTCCAAGCTCGGAAGAGTCGCCCTGACCTTCGGGCTTGATGATGATCACCCGGAGCGCAAGCCGTTGATCACCGGGATGGGCTCAATCGTCCTGATCGAGTTGATCGTGATTGTTGGGTTGCTTGTGGTGCCGCTGCTGGGGCTAATAACACTGATTGTGGGCATTGTGCTGTTTTCAACGAAGAAGCTACGGTTTGCCGACCACAAACCAACGCCCGGCGGGAGCGTGTTCATCGAGACCTACGCCCTCTTTGTCGGCGCTTTTTTGCTGATTGCCATCGGCGGACGGATCATATCTGACCACGAGCACCTGAAGAAATACGCGATGCTGGTGCTTCCCATTCAATGGCTGCTGCTCACAACTGTCTTCTGGGGTCTGCTGCGCGGGATGAACCTGTCAAAGTGGCGTCAGGCCATCGGTATGCACTCGGGCAAGGGTGTCTTCCGCGAGATCGGGTGTGGTGTGCTGGGGTATCTCGCAGCGATTCCCGTTTTCCTTATTGGCGTCGCGATCACCGTTATCTTGCTGATTTTCAGCGGGTTGATGGGCGGCGCACCTGGGGAGGAAACAACCCTGCCGACGAATCCGATCTTTGAGATGATCGCGGGGGGGGACCTGATCACCGTTGTCCTGCTGTTTACGATGGCGACCATCTGGGCGCCGCTGTGCGAGGAGTTGATCTTCCGCGGCGCGCTGTACCGGCATATGCGTGGATATGTTCATTGGCTGGTTGCCGCGATGGGCACCGCGGTGCTGTTCGCGTTTATGCACAGCTATGGGCCGCTGTTTGTATCGCCGCTGATCGCGCTCGGTTTTATGTTCGCCGTGATGCGTCACTGGCGTGGATCATTGATCGCCCCGATGACCGCACACTTTATCCACAACTTCACCGTGCTCTCGTTTACAATTCTGCTCGTGTGGACGATCTCTGGTTGATTACGGCGAGACCGGATCGGCGTTGCTTGATGAATCACCATTGGTGATTCTGTGCAGTGCTTTTTTCGAGATGTGGGCGATGATAAAGAGCACCACGAGTGTCATCACGATCCCGGCAACGATCATCCATTTGGGCTTGTCGACTTCTGAAAAATCGCTCGCCTGCGAACCGATCCACGCGGCTACAAAGGTCCGTGGCGCCATGCCGACCACGGTCGCAATGATAAACATCCAGAGCTTCACACCAAAGACATTCATCGCGTAGTTGGTCAACGAGAATGGTGAGGTCGGCGTGGCGCGGAGCAGCGTCAGAATCCCGAGTGCCTGCCACTTATTTTCGCACAAAATAGCATCGCGGACGATCTCGGCCTTGGGATGCGAATGGATCTCGGTCTCGACTCGATCTTTGGCGATCTTGTTGGCCAGCGCGTACCCGATGATCGCGGCGATGGTGATCCCGACCAGCCCGGCGCTGCCGCCGATACCAACGCCAAAGGCGTACCCGCCCAGCGCTGCCTGCGTGAGGGTGGGGACAATCCCGAAGCCAGCGGTCAAAGCGAACATCGTGATGTAGGCACTGATGCCCATCGCCTGGCGGCCCGCGGATGCGTTCTCGTCGCCCTGAAGAAATCCAGAAATTGCGGGGATCAGTGCGACGAACCAGATCCAACTGGTCGCGGGAACAACCGCCCATGCGATGCCGAGCCAGGCCGCGGGGCCGAGGCGTTTGGCGATCTGCGTGATTGATTCATGCTCTGGTTGCTCAAAGTCGCCTTGAGGATCACTCTTTGGGTCCACAGGATCTTGTTGAGACTCGGATTCAACTACATCTGTTTCCATCGCCGGAGTGTACCCATCGGTGTGGTTGGAATCTGCGAAATCGGGAAAGATCCGATGGCTCAGAGGCCTAGAGTTGGTCGCGCGTCGACCGATCGGCGCCGACCATGCTTTGAGCAGCGTGAAATCGCTGCCAACGGAGTCCTGACATGATCCCACGACCACCGCCCCGCGACGGGGCACTCGGCTACCTCTAT
This sequence comes from Phycisphaerales bacterium, assembly GCA_029260265.1. Taxonomy (GTDB): domain Bacteria; phylum Planctomycetota; class Phycisphaerae; order Phycisphaerales; family UBA1924; genus UBA1924. Next base: position 320,017 of record JAJDDO010000019.1, on the reverse strand, counting down.
CTTCCGCCCTACCGCATCCAGGGCGTCTCGATCGCGGGCGAGGCAACCTCAATCCAGATCCCGGAGATGGATGTCTGCTTTGATATGGGCAGCTGCCCAAGGTCGGCGCTGGCTGCGAAGTTCTGTGCGCTCACCCACGGGCATATGGACCATGTCGGCGGGCTGGCGTATTGGTGCTCGCAACGCAACTTCCAGGGCATGGGCCCGGGCACCATCATCTGCGACGCTCGCATCGAGGATGATGTCCGCGGGATGCTTGATGGTTACAACGCGCTTGAACGCCAAAGAACGCCCTACGAGATCAAAACCCTCAGTGATGGCGAAGAAATTCAGATCAAAAACAACATCATGCTCCGCGCCTTTCGCACCGAGCACACATGCCCGTCAACCGGGTATGTCATCCTCGAAAAACGGACCAAGCTCAAAGAGGAATATGTCGGGCTGCCCCAAGAAAAACTCCGCGAACTCAAACAACGCGGGACCGAGATTGTAAACCACATCGAGATCCCCCAGATCGCCTTCACCGGCGACACCCTGCCCGGGCCGCACCTGCTCAACGATGATGTGCGCAAAGCGAAGATCATTATTACAGAATGCACCTTCTTTGAGCCCGATCACAAGAAGCGCGCCAAGGTCGGGATGCACATGCATGTTGATGATCTTGCCGAGTGGCTGCGGGTCACCGAGTGCGAGCACATGGTGGTCGGGCATATCTCTCGGCGGACGCACCTCGGCGTTGCTCGCAAACAGCTTATTGAAGCAATGGGCAACGAGCTCGCCCAGAAGGTGTTTTTCTTGATGGATCACCGCAGCAACCGGGCGCGGTATGAGATCCAAGAAGAAGAGGCTCGCAAGCTCGAAGCGGAACAAAATAAACCCTAAGCGAACAGAAAACACCAATTGCGCGCCGATCATCCAGTTGAGAGTTGACATAAGGGGGGCGGAGCATTTATCTTTGTTCTTCGGGGACGCGCCTGAACGCAGGGGACACACTCGCGTTTGGTTCGTTCAGAATTTTTATTGATTATTCGGGTGGTGATTTTCACCCGAAGACGAATAAAGGAATCGGCACCATGCCGGACCCGGACTCCAAGGTCTTGGAAGATGTTCTTACGCTTATCGCCAAGGAACACCCCACTGTCACCCGCCGATGGTTCGATGAGCTCGAACCGTTGGGTTTTTCTGAGGGGACCTTTGGTGTGCGGACACAAACCGATCTGCACCGCGATTACCTCCGCCGATCATGCCTTGACCCGCTCAATGATGCCATACGCGATATCACCGGGCAGCTGATCGCGGTTCGGCTCCTCGGACCAACCGATCCATGGAGTCATGAGAAGCCCAAAGCCAAGGCGGGCCAGGGCCGAGAGATCAAACCGATCGCCAAACCCGCGCCGAGCGTCCCGAGTGAACGATCGAGAATCCGGACAGACGACACGCTGCCGATTGATCCTAACTACGGGTTTGAGCAGTTTGTCATCGGCCCGAACAATCGGTTTGCGCACGCTGCGGCTATCGCGGTATCTGATTCACCGGGGCATTCGTACAACCCGCTGTTCATACATGGCGGGGTTGGGCTGGGCAAGACCCACCTGCTCCAGGCGATCTGCTTGAAGATCAAGCTCAAGCATCCGGATTACCTCATCCGGTATGTCTCGTGCGATGGGTTCATGACCCAGTACATGAACGCGGTGCAGAACTCACAGATGGCCGAGTTCAGGCGCATCTACCGGGATATCGATATGCTCGTGATCGACGATATCCACTTCCTGACCCACCGCGAGCGGACTCAAGAGGAGTTCTTCCACACCTTCAATGCCCTGTACCAGTCAAACAAGCAGATCATTCTCAGTTCTGACGCGCCGCCGGAAGAGATCCCGAATCTTGAAGACCGGCTCGTCTCTCGGTTTACTTGGGGGCTGGTTGCGTGCATCGAGAAACCCGGCTTTGAGACCAGAATGGAGATCCTCAAGCGGAAGGCGAGCGAGCGCAAGGTGGACATTCCTGAGAATGTCGCCCGCGAGATCGCGCTGCACATGGACACCAATATCCGTGATCTTGAGGGGGCGATATCCAAGCTTCAGATTGTTTCGACCGTTGATCGAAAACCGATTGATCTGGAACTCGCCCGATACGCGCTCGGCGATGAGTTCGCATCATCGACCACAACCACCGGCGCCGACCCGAGCATCGATCAAATTATCACCGTTGTCAGCGCATTTTATCAGGTCAAGCGGACCGAGATGCTTGGCAAACGCAAGCACAAGTCCATCACCCTTCCTCGCCAGATCGCGATGTATCTTGCCCGCGAGAACACCCGCCACTCGCTTGAAGAGATCGGGGCCCAGTTTGGCGGGCGGGATCACACCACCGTGATGCATGCGGTGCGGATGATCCGCAAGCGATGCCGCGATGATGATGATCTGCACGCTGCGGTCCGCACGCTCGAAACCAAGATCCGCTCGGTGCGGTAAAACCGCCCTGGCGATTCTGGCTGTTCCCTGGTTGCGCAGTTGACATCAGCAGGTGGAGGGCGTCTGCAAAGCCTGTCGGTTGCGCGCTGGTAAGCCGAGTAGTTGGCTCCGCCGTCGCTGTGCACAGCCTGTTGGTTCTCATTGCTACGCAGCGCGATGAGGCGCACTTGACATCGAGCCGACAGGTTGCACACATACGAACTCTGTGTCTATGTGTCTTTCTTTCAAACGGTTATCGTTTGGTCTAGAGAACGGATCCACCAATTGGCGCCCCTAATTACCACCGTCATCATAATTTCTCTTTGAATTGGGGGAGAGAAAGAACGCACGATCAGGGGTGCACAATCACTTTGGTTTTCTGAGGTTCTTAAAGAATTCCTTGAGTTGGATTGCGGACTCTTCTTCGAGCAACCCCGAATGAACTTCTGCCCGATGGTTGAGCCGACTGTCTTCAAGCAGCCCGTAGAGCGTCCGTACGGCCCCGGCCTTGGGATCCGAGGCTCCGAACACCACACGCCCCACACGGGCGTTGACGATCAATCCAGCACACATAGGGCATGGTTCGAGGGTCACGACGAGCGTGCAATGGTTCAGCCTCCAATCGTTGATCGATTGGCATGCATTCAGGATCGCGGTGAACTCGGCGTGCCCGGCGGGGTTGCACCCGGATTCGCGGGTGTTGAACCCTTCGCCGATGATGATCCCGGTCGCGGTTTCGTAGACCACCGCTCCGACGGGCACCTCGCCGAGCCGCGAAGCGTGCTCTGCGAGCTTCAACGCCCTGTGCATCATCTCCAGATCAGCTTCGGTGGTTTTACTCATTTGATTGCTCGTCTGGATCTGGGTGATCATCCGGATCTTGATCGGGTGTGATCGCGTCTTGGTCTTGCTTGAGCTTGGATTGACCAAGCACCCGCTCGATCGGGAGCACACGCAGGATAAAGAGCCCGAGTTCATAGAGCAGGTACAAGGGCACCGCGAGCAGGACCATCGACACCGGATCGGCGGGGGTGAGCAACGCACCGAGCACCGCGCAGACCGCGACCGCGTGCTTGCGCCATTTGCCCATAGTCTTGGGGTCAAGAATCCCGATCCACCCGAGCATGACGATGACCACGGGGGTCTGGAACGCGATGCCGAAGGCGAGCCCCATATTGAGCAGCGTTTTGATGTACTCAGAGATCCTGTATTGCTGGAGGATTCCGGTTTGGGTGGTGAGTTGGGAGACCTGGATATTGGGCTTGCCGTCCTTGTCGCCGACATAGACGCGCAGTTGCATGTGCTCCTCATTGATCCAGTAGGACCCCATCGGCGGGTTGATTGGGTCCGCCTGCAGGGTCGGGATCATGGGCAGCACGATGCCCTCGGGGATCGGTGCCTTGCGGATTGACTGCTCGCCGGCGACCTGGGCATTGAACCCGATGAAAAAGGTCAGGATCACAGGGAGGATCACAAAGTAGAGGAACAGCATGCTCATCACGGTCAAGAATGCAGAGAAGGGGACAAGCAGGTACACGATTTTGCGTTCGTGGGTGTAGAGCCCGGGGGAGACAAACTTCCAGAGTTGAATGAGGATCCAGGGTGCGCCGATGAGCACGGTGGCCACGATGGCGATCTGGACGACGGTGCCGAAGGTTTCGAAGGGGCTGGTCGCTTGGAGGACAGGTGGCTGACCGCCTTCGTGAAGTTTGACGAGTGCGGGCTTGATGAGGATGGACAGGATCGGGCGTCCGAAGAAAAAGGCGAGCGCGAAAATCGGAAGAAGACCAATAACCGCGAGAAAAACGCGTTTTCGGAGGTCTTCGAGGTGATCGCCGAAGGACATCACGCCGGCGGAACCGAGCAGCCCATTGTTGAGGTCTCTGCCTGGGATTTGGGATGACTTGGGCATGGATCGGTCTCTGGTGGAAGAAGTCGGATGTGCGGGATTCGTTTGGAATTAAAAATACCACAGAACCTGACGGACATCGGTATGGTAAGCATCTAGTAGCAAGGGGATTGATCCCCGGCGGAAGTGGAGACCGGGTTGTGAATGAGTGGTCGACCGATGGGTCACAAATCCAGGCAGCCATCGGAGGCGATCACGATGCGCTCAGTGCCGTTTGGCGTGAGCATCGGCGGTGGGTCGCGGCGATCCTGATCGCCCATAAACCACGCGAGACCGATCTGGAAGATCTATTGCAGGTTGTCGCGATGCAGGTGTGCAGAAAAATGAGTGAAGTACGAGATCCCAATCTGTTCCGCCCTTGGCTCCGCACGGTGGCGATCAATGCTGCGAGAGGCGAGGGGCGGAAGGTGAATACCCGCAAGCGTGGGATGCTTCGCTTTGTCGGGTTTGAACACCCGAATCGGCGGGGTGTATCCGACGCCACGCACGCCAACGGGTGTTCTGACGATGCCAAGCGGGTGCTCGCAGCGGCGTTGCAGCTCCCAGAAAGTTACCGGGAGCCCGTTTTGATGAGGTGTTTGAAGAACATGAGCTACAAACAGATCAGCGCGGTACTTGAGTTGCCGGAGACAACAGTCGAGACCCGCATCGCCCGCGGGCGACGGATGCTCCGCGAGATTGTGCAGATCAACGATCAACAGAGCGAAAAACAACAACAACGAGAACTGAACAAACAATCTTCAATGTCTGACGCATCTGCATCGGCGATCAGCGGAGGTGCCCGATGAATAAAGAAATCCATCAATCTGACGATTCATACCGCCCACAGCGAGAGGGGGGCGCGATGAAGGATGATCAACGCGACGAGCTGATCTCGCGGGTGGTTGATGGATGCGCGGGCGCGGACGATTGGAATCAGTTCCGGCAGATCGCCGCTGAGGACCAGCAGATCTGGTCTGATCTCGCGGTGGCCCAGAGCCAGTACGAGGGATTGTGCGAGACAATGCACTCCGCGGCGGCGACGGCTGATTCGGTCGAACTGCCTGGGGGAATGATTCGACACGCGCAGCATCAGCAACGATTCGAGTTTGTTTCTCGTTGGGGCGGTTGGGCTGCGGCCGCGGCGATACTGCTTGTCTGGGTGACCTCGATGGGTAACTCTCAGACAAACCCCGATGCCCAGAGACAGAACGCGGGGATGGTGCCGATCGGGAGCAACACCATGCTTCAGTCGGCGACCCCCGAGCAAGCGATGGACCAGTACATCGCGGCGGGATACCAGGCGGGGCGGGTCGTGGGCGAGATCCCCAACCCGATCTTGGTTGAGACCCGTCCGATGGACGACGGCACCTTCGAGGTGCTCTACATCCGTCAGATTCTCGAGCGCAAAATCCTTGACGAGGTCTACCGTGAGACGAATGACGAGTTTGGCAACTCGATTCCTGTGCCGATTCAGGATGCGCCAAAGCAAGTTCGATCTTTTTGACAGGAAATCATTCGGCGGGCATCTCTGTAAACGCCCGAACACATAAACCACACACTTTTTACAAACCGACCACACTCGATGGAGAACACCATGACACGCAACCCACTGATTCAACCGCTTTCGATTTTGCTTCTTGCCGGGCTTGTACCCGCGTCGTCCGCTTGCGCCCAGTTCGTCTCGGACGAAAAGGATACCACAAAGGCGGAGCACACTATTGTGCAGATCGCAACCAACGACGATGACCACAAGTCAAGCTGGACCCAGAAGGTGAGCGATGGCGAGCATGTATATGAGCTCAAATCAACAGACGGCGTGTTTGTGGTCAAGATCGACGACGAGCAGGTGCCGAGCTCGTGGATTCATGAAGCCGACAACGGGGCGTTCGAAATCATTAACGGGGATGGCGAAAACATCTTTGTTTTTAAAGCCCTCCCGCAGGTGAACGCAGCGCACACGAATCGGCTGTTTGCTTCTACTCCCAAAGCCATCACCCTGAGGGCGCACACCGGGGCTGATGAGCACGGCAACTTTGAGCTCGCTGCGGTGAAAAATGTCGAGCAGCCCAAGGTGATGCTCGGGATTAACCTCTCTGAACCAAGCGAGGCATTGCGTGCACAGCTGGGGCTTGGTGATCGGGCGGCAATCCTGATCGACGGGGTGATGGATGGATTGCCCGCGGCGGCATCTGGAATGCTGAAGTACGATGTCGTTGTTTCGATCGATGGATCGGAAGAAGCGAGCGGCGAGATCCTCCATAAAGCGCTGATGAAGCTCGAGCCGGGTGACAAGCTCAAAATGATCGTGATCCGCGCCGGAAAAAAGATGACCCTGAAGCCCGAGCTCGTCGCTTATGACAACGAGAAGCTCGGGCAGATCAGCGTGAGGGTGGATGTTGAAGCGGGTGATGAGGATCACTGGATTTCAGATGACGGGGAGCTGCAGGTTCTTGTAGAGCAAATGCGTGATCGTGATCTTCCATCGAAGATCCGGCTGCATAAAGAGATGACCGATCGCGCCCACGATGCGCTCGAGCATGCGAGGGCACAGATTATTGAACTGCGAGACGGCCAGCTCTTTGTGCGTGAGCACGAAGCGAAGGGCCTCAAGGAGATGGTCGAAGGCTTGCACCAGAGGGGTGCCGTGGAGTTGCAGGAGTTGAAAGGCGAGGCGCAAGGACGGATGGAAGCGCTCGAAGCTCGTCTCAATACGCTCGAAGCACGGATCGAATCACAGGCATCGCGGCTCGAAGAGCGGATGGAGCAGTTGACCGGGCTGCTCGAACGGATGTTCGAGAAAATGGGTGAAGACGACGAATAAGTTGGTATTTCATCCGAATTGCTCGGTGCGATGAAACTTTGTGCATCCGAGCCCCAACTAGATTTGTACAACAGTAACCACGACGCCGACCTCATTCGTGAGGTCGACCCCGGCAGCTGCACGACGAGACCCCGTGCAGCTGCCACTTTTTTTGACGGTAGCGTTCTTGTTTACTCTCGACGGAATGTAAACCCGGCAGCGGTGTTCCGGTATGATGAGAGAAGTCAGATACTTCTTCCATGGAGCACACAATGGGTGATCAGAGCATCGAGAATATGAGCGGCGAGCAGATGCTGGCCTTTGTCCGCGAATCGGCCGACGAGCTGCGTGCGGAGATCAAGAAGGTTGTTGTCGGGCAGGGCGAGGTGATCGACCAGATCCTGATGGCGATCTTTTCCAACGGGCACGCGATGCTTGTTGGGGTGCCCGGGCTTGCCAAGACGCTGTTGATCTCGACGATCGCCGAGACGATGGAGCTGGATTTTTCACGGATTCAGTTCACCCCCGACCTGATGCCGAGCGATATCACGGGGACCGAGGTGATCGAGGAGAACAAGGCGACGGGCCAGCGGGAGTTTCGCTTTGTGCATGGACCGATCTTTTCCAATGTGGTTCTTGCAGACGAGATCAACCGCACGCCTCCCAAAACCCAGGCTGCACTGCTCGAAGCGATGCAGGAGCGGCAGGTGACCGCTGGGGGGAAGAAGCACACCCTCCCCGCTCCGTTCTTTGTTCTGGCGACCCAGAACCCGCTTGAGCAAGAGGGAACCTACCCGCTGCCCGAGGCCCAGCTCGACCGGTTCATGTTTCAGATCCTTGTCTCGTATCCGCAGGCGGACGAAGAACTCGAGGTGATGCGTCGATCGGCAACAAAGGGTGAGCACAAGGTAAGTCCTGTGATTGGTGTTGAGCGGATTCTGCGGGTTCAGAAGATCATTCAGCACGCCCCGGTGCCCGACCATGTTCTGAAGTACGCGTTGAGGCTTGTGCGTTCGACGCGTGAAAATGGGGAACACACGCCCGAGATTGTTCGCGATTACCTCTCTTGGGGCGCGGGTCCGCGGGCGAGTGAAGCATTGGTGGCGGGGGCGAAGGCCCACGCGCTGCTGGTCGGATCGGGCTCGGTCGGTATTGATGATGTCCGGGCGATCACCCATCCGGTGCTCAGACACCGGATTCTGCTCAACTTCAATGCCCAGGCAGACCAGATCGATACCGATTCGGTCATCAATGATCTGCTTGGGTCCATTCCAGAGGACTCGATGGATGGCGATTCGCGGGCGATGAGCCAGCGTGTTCTGCGATAAAAACCCGGAAAAACTGGAAATAGAACGATATCGTCCTCGGTTATCATCTTTTATTGAGACTTGGTATCATTTCAACTATACTGGATCTTCTTCATCCTATTTGAGGTTTCCCATGCTATCACAAACAACAGAATATGCCCTGCGGGCGATGTGCTACCTCGCGTACATGAAGGAGGGGCTGATCGCGACGGGTGAGATTGCGGAGAACACGAAGGTGCCTTCGAACTACCTCGCCAAGGTTCTTCAGCAGCTTGCCAAGGCCGATCTTGTGATTGGGCGTCGGGGCGTGGGCGGAGGGTATCGGATCGCGCGTCCGGCACCCGAGATTACCTTGCTCGATGTGATCAACTCGATTGATCCGATTTCCCCGATTACCGCGTGCCCGCTCGGGCTGGTTGAGCACAAGGGGGTCTTGTGCCCGCTGCACAGAAAACTCGACGAGGCGGCCAGGACCATGATCGGTGTCTTTGATGGGATCTCGCTTTCAGATGTTCTCGGCGAGCTTGGCAGTGTTCGCCCGCTGTGCAACGCAGAGATGTCGAAGAAGATTCATTTGACCCTTGATAAATCGGGCAGCTAAGCCGAGCGTGTGCGTACGATCGTCCGTGATGACAGAACAACAAACCACCCAGAGCGGCGACGCCGAGCGCGTTGAGGATATTCACCATCTCGAACAGCAACGGCGTGAGAACCGTGAGAAAGCGATCGGGCTTGGGTTCTCGCCGTATGGGCACCGCGAGGATGAACTTCTTTCACTGAATGAAGCAAGCGGGCGATACGACGAATCGGCGGATGAAGCGAACAAGGCATCCCTGCAGGCCCGCAAAGAATCAAAGCGGGCGGATCCTGATATCGACGAGGGCGATCTGCCCGCGTTGGTTGATGATCGCCCGATTGTCCGTGTGGCAGGGCGGGTGGTGCTCCAGCGAGATAACGGGAACCTGGTGTGGTTGAACCTGCGCGACCATTCGAACGATTCTTTTCAGGTTGCGGTCTCGAAGCGTGACTGTGAACTGGCTGGGTTCAAGCTTGCTAAGCTGCTGGATCTTGGTGATATTGTTGTCGCCGAGGGACCGATGACCATGACGCGGACGGGCGAGGTGACTTGTTGGGCGTCGTCGTTGTCGCCGGCGAGCAAGTGTTTGGTGCCGCCGCCCGAGAAGCATGCGGGGTTGACGAACACCGAGATCAGATATCGCCAGCGGTATATCGACATGTGGGTGAATCCGGAAACAACGCGTGTGTTTATGCTGCGATCAAAGCTGATGCGCGCGGTGCGTGGGTACCTTGATGGGCTCGATTTTCTTGAGGTCGAAACACCGGTGCTTCAGACCCAGCCCGGCGGGGCAGCGGCGCGTCCGTTCAGGACGCACATGAATGCGCTTGATATGGAGTTGTCGCTGCGGATTGCACCCGAGTTGTACCTCAAGCGGCTGTTGGTCGGGGGGATGCCTCGCGTGTATGAGATGTCGCGGAACTTCCGCAATGAGGGTGTGGACAAGTCGCACAATCCGGAGTTCACAAGCATGGAACTCTACCAGGCGTTTGGGAACTACGAAACAATGCGAGAGATCGCAGAGGGCTTGGTGCGTGAGATGGCGTCGCTCGCGGGCAGCGAGCGCGGCGTTGAGTTGTCCGCGATGGAGTTCGGCGATTGGGTGATCGATTACGAATCACCGTTTGCACAGATCACCTACGCCGAGCTGTTCCGTTCTTCGCTTGGCTTTGAGATCAGCGACAGCGAACGGGCGCGGGCCGAGGCGGAGAAGCGAGGATTGAAGACAAAGAGCGAGGACGGCGTTGCCTTTGATGACATTCTTGTGATCAACGAGTTGTTCGAGGAGGTCGCCGAGCGGTCGATCGATCCGAGCAAGCCAACCTTCGTGCTTGATTATCCGGCGGCGCTTTCGCCGTTGACGCGACCGAAAGCGGGCACCGAGAATGATTCGGTGCCCCTTGCGGAACGGTGGGACTTGTTTATCGCGGGGATGGAGATCGGGCCGGCGTACACCGAGCTGAATGATCCGGATATTCAAGAATCAAAGTTCCGTGAGCAGCTCGCAGGGATCGATGATGAAGAATCTACATTCCGGACTTTCGATGCGGACTTTGTCGAGGCGCTCAAGGTCGGAATGCCGCCGGCGGGCGGGCTCGGGCTCGGGATGGATCGGCTTGTGATGCTGATGACCAACTCTCGGTCGATCCGTGATGTTCTCCCGTTTCCGATGATGCGATCTGTGGAATCGTAATTGGCAATAAAAAAACCCGGCGGATGCCGGGTGTGTTTATCGTGCTTGGGTTCATTCAATCTTCTTGAGCGGATTGCTCGTTCTCTTTGTCCTCTTTCAGGTTCGAGCGGACAACCTTGCCCTTGCGTTTCATCTCGAAGCCCAAATCGTTGTTTAGAACTGATTTTCCTTCTCGCAACACATCGATTTTCATGATTGTTGGCGAGACATTCGGGTTGGCTCGCATCTGCCTCATGGTATCGAGGACCTTGATCGCGTCTTCAACACTCAGTGTGCGGAAGATCTTATCAAATGCATCGATTTGGTCGGAGGCTTGATCGCTTACCGCGCTGAGAGGCGATTGTAACGCGAGCAGCTCGCTTGCGATCGGGGAATCAATCTCGGCTTTGGCGATGACCGCATCAACCTGTCCGACCAGTTCTGCGATCAGCGCTCGGTATGCGAGGCGTGCTTCGAGGAATGAATCGTTCAAGATGAACTTGAGGTATTCGTCGAGCGAGTCGTCGCCGTCGAGCACTTGGATTTCATCGCCTACGGCTTTTTTATAGTCGGCGACAATGTTTTGGTTCATCTTTCCTTGTACACGAGTGAGGATTCCTCGGTTGGTGAGTTCTTCGCTGAGGGTGGTTTTGCCGACCATTGGCTTGACCATCTCAGCGATCTCGTTCATCCGTTTCATATCGCCGAGCGTAAGCGATTCGAGGGCCCCGTCTGTGAGTTCCCAGTAGAGGTCGATGTTGTTGATGGTGAGCATCTCGAACCGTGCACGCCGCCCGTAAATTACCGGCATGATCGCGTCGACAGACTTGGGACCAACGAGCGGGTTTGATCGCAGGGCAAGGATATCGGGGAGCTGTTGAAGCCGAACAATCCGCCCGTCTTCGCCCTTCATCGCGAGTGGAGGGTGTGGGATGTTGGGTACTTCACCGATGCCGGATGGCGCACCGTTCCGGTCCTTTGCGGCTGGCGCTGTTTCCTGCGGTGTAGCTTCGGGGACTGGATCGGCCTGTGTTGGTTTTTCCGCGGGCTTTGGTGGTGGGGCGACCTGGGCGAGTGCGGAGGTGGCGGACGAACCGAGCGAGAGCCCGGCGAGAAGGACGATGGTTGATATCTTGTTATTCATGATTGATTCTCCCGATTCATGGCGTCCGAGGACACCGGTTTGGGGCGAGATAACGCCCTCATCTATGTCTCAACGAGGCATTGTTTCCGTGTCGAGTGTGCTTGTATACCAGATTGCACCCAGTATCGTCCGCATTGGACCCGTTCTTGACGGGGGGTGCAGAGGACAATGGTTCAACGAATATCCGTACTTGATATGACGCTTGGAGTGGTGAAATGTTCCAGAATTTCGCACAATTTGGTCCGACAACTCATAATTTCCATGCATCAGCGGGATCAGAGCTATTCTCAGAAACCATGACCAACACCAATGCTCCTGTTGATCGTTCGGCCCTCGCGGCCCAAATTGCGGATGTTTCCCTTCTGCGGGGCGAGTTCACGCTCCGATCCGGAAAAAAGAGCTCGTATTACCTCGATAAGTACCGTTTTTCGACCAGGCCAGAGATCCTGATCCAGCTTGCGGAGCTTTTTCGAGAGGAGATCGAAGCCATCGAAGCGAAAAATGGGACGATTCACAGGCTCGCCGGGGCGGAGCTTGGGGGGATTCCGCTTGTTTCGGCGGCGTCAATCGCGGCGGATCGGCCGAGCATCTTTATCCGCAACGCCAAAAAGGACTATGGCACGGCCAATCAGCTCGAGGGCACGATCGAGCATGGGGACCGGGTGGTCTTTTTGGAAGATGTTGCGACAACGGGCGGGCAGTCGATCGAGGCGATCAGGGTGCTTGGCGACGCGGGTGCGGTTGTTTGTGCGGTGGTCTGCGTGATTGATCGCCAAGAGGGTGCCCGCGAGAATATCACTCAGGCGGGCGTTGAGTTCAGGGCGCTCTTTACAAAGACGGACCTTGGTGTATAAGGCTGCCTTCGGTTTCCATGCGGGCGTGTTTTCGCATAGAGTGAGAGCGTGAAGAACCTCTCGCGACCAATCACGACCATGAGTGCGGACGAACGCGATCAGTTGGTGGATCGCGCGGTCGAGGCGTTGGACGCTGGCGAGGTGGTTGTGTTGCCGACCGAGACGCTATACGGGGTCTTTGTGGCTGCACAACGGGGGTCGATTGATCAGCTGGGTTCATTGACTGCGGGCGAGGAGCATCAGGGCGGCGGGTACACGCTGCACCTGTCTGATCTTGATGTGATTCGTGATGAGTTGGATCTTCGTACGCCGGTGTCGCGTCGGTTGGTCGATCAGTTGTTGCCCGGGCCGACGAGGGCATTGATCGAGCAGCCAAGGGCCAATCTTGATGCGATTGCAACCAAGCTCGGGCTGCCGGATGGGTTCTTTGGCGAGGATAACCTGCTCGTGTTGCGGATACCAGACCACCCGATTACGCGACAGATTTTGCGCAGATCATCGAAGCCTGCGGTTGCGCGCCGGCTCGGGGCCGCGTCTTGGGCAGTCGGCGAGGACCCTGGGACAACGATCGAGTGCATTCCTGAGAACCCCCAGCCTGCGCCGGGGTGTGTCGTCGATGACGGGCAGACGCTGCACGGGGTTGGCTCGACGAGCGTTACTCTGTTTATGGACGGGCGGTTTGATGTGGCGGCTTATGGGCCCGTCTTGCAGGATGATGTGATGGCGATGCTTGAGCGGAAAATACTCTTTCTGTGCACGGGCAACACCTGTCGATCGCCGATGGCGTCTGTGATTGCACAAGTTCTGTTGAACAAACACGACGAACGCGGGATATCAACGATCATCGAATCCGCGGGCATCGCGACCGATGACGGGAGCCCGGCGTCACGAGACGCGATCGCGGTGATGCACGAGCGGGGGCTGGATCTGTCTTCACACCGTTCACGGATGCTGACGCCCGAGATGATCGATCGTGCGGAGGTGGTGTACACCATGACGCACATGCACGCCCAGCGGGCGATGTCATTGGCGCCCAACTCGGTGCATAAAATATTCCCACTCAGCGAGCACACGGTTGTGGATGATCCGTTTGGGCAATCGATTGAGGTGTATCGCAAAACCGCGGATCAACTCGAGAAAATGATCGAAAAACGACTCATGGAGATTGCAGTATGACGACCAAACCACTGCGTGTTGTGCTCGGGGCGGATCATCGCGGGAGTTCCACCGCGGAGATGATTCTTGGCATGCTCAATGACGCTGGATATCAGGCGAGCATCGTGCAACGGTGCGAGTCCGGGCCCTGTGATTACCCTGAGCAGGCTTGGGAGGTTGGGCGTGCGATCACCGCGGGCGAGGCAGACAGGGGTATACTGATTTGTGGCACCGGGATCGGGATGTCGATCGCGAGCAACAAAATAAATGGACTGCGGGCGGCGCTTGTTCACGACGAGTTGACGGCCAAGCTTTCACGATCGCACAATGATGCCAATGTGCTCTGTTTATCCGCGGATTTGCTTGGCGAACGATTGATAGACAAAATCGTCCGGGTGTGGATGTCCGAGCCGTTCGAGGGCGGTCGGCATCTGAGGCGTGTGAACAAGATCCGCGAGATTGAAGCGGGCAGGAATCCGAGCGATCCGGTCGCCGGCGCTTCATAAATCGTTAGGCGGCGCTTCGAGCACGATAGAAACCTCCCCATACCCGATGACGACCAAGCCATCGGCAACCTCGATGCTCGTTGGTTGGCGGTCGATTGAGCTGGGAATAACGAGGTGAATCAGATCAAGTATTTTGGCGGTCTGGGAGTCAATCATCGTGACGGTCGACGAGACCTTGTTGTCGGCGTTGATGTTTGCGCGCTTAAGGAGCACGGTCCGGTCTTTGGCGAAGCCCGCACCGACGAATCCTCGCTGCGTGTTCAGCGGATCGGTACCAATTATGTTCCCGTTGTGCTCCACGAGTGTTACCCCGCCTGCGTGGGCGAGCACGATCTGGTCGTGGTTTGATTCGATGTCGATCCATCCGCGATCGGGGACCCAGGCAACGGTCTCTGCGGCCACCAGGCCGGTGGTGGCATCCATCGAGAACACCTTGTTGTAGATATCGTCGAGCACAAAGATCAAATCATCAACCACCCACGCGGCGTTGCCCGTGCCCGTTGTATCGGTGGTGGAGTATGCCCAGTTGATCCCGCTCTGGGCGAGGTTCATGGACAAGATCCGAGCACCGGCGGAGACCACGATGGTGTTGCCGTTGGAGACGCGGATCCACCTTGGCATGGCCTTGCCGAGTTGGTCGAGTGACTGGATCGGTTCGCCGGTTCTTGCGTTGATCGCGGCAGCGACCTGGGTGATGACTGTTCCTGGTTGGATGTCGGTCACCATCGAGCCGCACACGCCGAGTGTTCCCCCGGAGATATCGAGGTCATACAAGCGGTTGACCGGGAGCGTGGCGTGCCAGAGCACCCGCCCAGAGTCCATATCCAGACCCATCGCCCGCCCGATCCGATCGGCCAGAACGATTGTGAGTCCATCGGTGACGACGAGGATCTGGTCGATCGGGGCCGCTCCGTCGCTTGGTGTTTCAAACTGTCCGTCGATGAGAGCGATGCCGTCTGGTTGACGATCGAGGGTGTTCTGCAGCGAACCTCGCAGGTTCTTATTGATCCAGCGTGACCGCCCTGTTGCGGTGTCGACCGATTCGATTGTGCCGGGGATCGTGGCGTTGAGCGGCGACCAGACCGCGATGGTGCTCTCGGTGCTCTGCCAAAGCACCAGCGGTGGTTCTGGTGATTCAACAACACGCGACCAGCGTACACGCAGCCCGGCAGGCTCGGCGACGAGCGATCGTGTCTCGTTGTACTGGGGTAAAAAGAAGGTGAGCCCCTGAGGATCTAGCCGATGGGTGGGCGTGATCGGCGAGCCGGCGACCAGTGTCGGCGTTGGTGTGCGGATGAATCTTGGCCCGATGACCGGGTGCGGTGCTGGTGCGCCAGCTGCGCTTGCGAGGATTTGCTCGGGCGTGAACTCAACACCCTCACGGATGAGCGTTTGCTCGGGGTATTGGGTCTGAAAGGACTCGACGAACGCGACGGCTTCGCTCGTTCGATTCATGGTGACCAGCCCGGAAGCGACAGACACACCCAGCTGATTGGTGATTTCGTCTGCGGCGTTGGGCCTTCGGATATTGATTATCCGCAACCCGTCTTGTGCTGCGGTGACCGAATCTTGGTGCCTCTTTTTTTCGGCATGGATCCGGGCCTCGATTGCGCGCGCTTGAGCAGACGCGATCGCCCATGGGAACCTGCGTGTGAGCATATCAAATGGGGCGGGGTCAACGGTGCCGGCGAGTGAGGCGAGTTCTTGTGCTGCGAGTTCGTCGTACGGCGTATAGAATCCCGGGGCAGATTCACTCAGTGCAGCACCGACCCGTTTGGCGGCTTCGAGTTCGGCGCGAACGCTCAGGCCGTTGCCTTCCCACATGGTGGCGCGGAGCGCGTCGCTGATCAGAATATCTTGGTAGGCGTTGATCGCGAGTGCGTAATCGCCGTGCACGGTGTGTTGTGACCCGAGGGCGATGCGGTGGGCGACGAGTTGTTCGTTGGATGACGCCAGCGTGCCCATCCGCTTGAGGAGTTGGTCAACAACGGTGCGGTCGAGAACCGAGCGATCGTTTGAGTCCTTTGGCGCAACCATCGCGAGCAGTACATCGAACAGTCGAGACCTAATCGCGGTGCGCTCATCAAGGGGTCTGGATTTGGCGATCTGGATGGCCATGTCTACTGGCGGAAGGATTTGATCGATTTGGTTGGCGTTGCGGGCGAGTTCGCAGAGCGTGATGGCCGCGTGGGCATCGTTGTGCACTTCGATTTGTTCGGTGAGAATCTGCGAAGCGGTCTCCCACGAGAGGTAGTTGTGCAGGTGTGAGTCGTCAACAATAATCAGCTGCCCGTCGAGGGCGAGTACATTGCCGGTGGAGTCAAGCGGGATCGACCACGAGGCCTCGAGATCCTGCGAGTTGAGCATGATCACACTCGACTCCATGGGTACCGCGAGCGCGTTGCCGATCGGCAGGACACGCCCACGGATATTCGATTCGTTGACAACCAAGGGTTCGGTACGCAGTGGTTCACCGGTGACAAAGTTATCTGACGGGTAGAACGAGATGGCCGATTCGCCAACACACGCGACATACTTGCCCACCGCGACAATGTACTGAACCTGCCCGGCGGGCTGCGGAATTCGCGATGTGATCAGGTGTCCATCAAGCGGGTCGATCATGTGGACGCGGTTGTCGGGCGAGAGCACAAAGAGTTTTCCGCCGATCATCAGCGGAGCGGTGGCGGCCCAGACGGGGCTCGCCTTGCGGGTGTAGAGCTCGGGCGATTCAAGCCGGCGCACCCAGAGCAGGTTCCCGGTGTCCGTCTCAACCGCGGTGAGCAGCCCAATTGAATCAGACCAATACACAATACCGTTTGCGAGCAGCCCGGACTGGGCGATGGTTCCGGATTGCTGGAAGGGCAGCGCGCCGGCGCTGCCAATAGGCTGGGTCCATTTGAGTTCGCCCGAATACCGATCAAGCCCCACAAGGATCATGGAGACAAGGCGCTGTTGGCGGATGTTTTTTCTTGCTTCGAAGATAACGGTGTCACCATCGACGAGGATGGCGCCGCGGGCGCGGGTGCCGACGAGCGTTGGGTCGAGCATGTCTAGGTCTTTGGACCAGACCTTGTTGCCGGTGGAGGCATCGAGGGCGATGATCTGGCCTTCGTTTGAAGTATTGCCGGTGCGTGCGAATCCGGGAGACGCAAACACGACGCCGCGATCGACGGTGACGGTTGAGGAGTCTTCGAGCAACCTGCCGAGGCGAGCGCGGGTGAGGGTTGAGGATTCGAGTGTCGAATCACCCGGATCATGGGTGTGGCGCCAGATCAGCCGAAGAGTGAAACGATCGAAGCACGAGATGGTGAACCCGTCGTTTGTATAGATGTTTTTTCCGTACGCGACCGGGAGGGTCCACGGGGCGGTGCGTTGGATCGCGCCGGATCGCTGGAGCACGCGCGCCGGATCAGTTGTGTTGATTTCGATGATCGGGGTCAGGTCGGCCTGCTGCATCTTTCTTGGGAGAACTGAATCGAGCCTCGGCGAGGCGAGCCCGAAGGGTTGCGGGTTCCACTGGAGGGAGGTGTGCTCTTTTTCAACTTCAGGGAGGGCATGAAACACCGGCGAACGAACCGGCTCGATGTTGGCGAGCCTCGCCCATTGCGAGATCAATCCGGTGATTGACATGTGCTGGGGAAAGGCGAGCGGCTTGATGTACCCGCTGAGTTCTGTAGCAAGGGCGGCCGCGTTCGAAGCGTGGTGTTCTGCGTCCGGGTGATCGAGCAACGCGACCAGGGTTCGGCGGGCGTCAAAGAACCGTGCGTTCTCGATCTGCATCTGGGCAACGCGCAGGGAAGCAACCAGCCCGGGCTCGGTGAACCACATCTCGCGGTGAACACGAATGTATTCACCATCATCGAGCAGGCTCTGCGCCTGAGGCGTGATGATCATTCGATAATGCTCGAGCAGCGAGGGGGAATCATGAAGAAGGGTGTGCAGGCGCTGACGAACCTTGACATAGATGGAATCAAACTCTTTGGATTCGACAAGCTGACCGCCGAGCGTGCGCATGATCTCATCGACGAGCCTGGTCGCTTCTGGGAGGTTGTCTTGCGCGACCAGCTGGGGGATCTTGGTGATTGAATCACGGGCACGCGGGGAGTCGGCGATGTAAGCGGGGTTTTCGTTGGACCCTTGGGCATGGGCGAGCGCGGTCAGGGGGCTGAGCGTTGCAGCGAGGGCGAGGGCAAACACCCTGATCCGTGTGGGTGTGTTCACTTTGGGGGTTGGCCTTGGTGTTGGGCTGGGTGTTGATTGCTCGGTTCGTTGCACGCGGGTCTCCATGGGGTCCAACCGGTTCTCGGGCGTGAATGTTGCATCCAGGGTGTGCGATCGGGTGGGATTTTCCGAATGCGTACCCAGAAACAAGAGGGCTTGGCGGGCAGCGGGGTCGGGAGGTGTATCCGGCATCCGATGTGCACGATCTGATAGGATCATGGTATCAACAAAGACACACCCGGGTTTTTTCTTTGCTGGGGTTCGTTCGAGCTTGATCGGGCTTGCCAAGCGCCGATCGTTCAGGGTCATCACCCTGGTATCAATGGTCGCGGTGATGAGTGTTGCGGACCTGTACTTCACGCTTTTGTATGTGACCAACTCGGGGATGAACGAGATGAACCCGTTTGCCCGTGCAGTGATGGAGTTTCAGTCGCCGGCGGTGCTTTCGGCGTGGAAACTCGGCACGGTGGTCCTCAGCCTTGGTATTTTGGTGATTATCCGTAAAAAACGCAGCGCTGAAGTCGGTGCGTGGATCGAGTGCTTCGTCCTTGGGTGGTTGATGGTGCACTGGGTGGGCTTTGTTGAGGTATCTGAACAGACCGCCGGTCAGCTTGTGCAGATGGTGGACCGGACTGATTCTTCGTGGATTCTGATCGAGGCGGATGCTGGAATCGGGAATCTGCGGATTGACTGACGCGGTCGCGTGCCGCGATGGTTGATTGGTGCTATTCTCGGGAATGAGCAGAGCCAAACCGATTTCGATCATCGGGCTGTCGGCCGCACTGGGCGTGACGCTCGGTGGGTGTTCCCAGCTTCTCCCGCCAACATTCACAACCGAAGGTATCCGCGAGGTGGAGCAGGTCGATGGGCGCTCTCAGATGGTCTTTGTGATGAACGCCAAGAACGCCAACAAGCAGCCGATCCCGCTCGAACAGGTGAAGTACCGCGTTTTGCTTGATGGGCAAGAGGTGTATTCCGGGCTCCGATCACCCGAGGTGACGCTGCCCGGTTTCAGCTCGATGATCTTTGAGCTGCCCGCGGTGGTGGATTCTGATTTGATCCGTCCGGGGCATTCGGTGGCGTATTCGATCGATGGTACGGTGATCTATCACCGCCCGGGCGTCTTCGCCGAAGTGATGTACGACTCGAATCTTAAAATCCCCGAAGCAGAGATGCACACCTCGGGGACGCTTGAGTTGGGCGACTGAACCAATAAACAATCACTATTCAGCGACGATCTGGTCACGGTCGGTGGTGCTGATGCGGATGTCGGCACCCTTCAGGTGTTCGAGGAGCTTGGCTGCGAGCCTAGGGAGGTACCCTCGCTCGGTGTTGGTGTGACCGGCAAGCAGGATGTTGATCCCGGCTTGGGTCGCAGCGAGGATCTGGTGATGGGTCATCTCGCCGGTGATGAACACCTCGCACCCTTCATTTTGAGCAAGGTTGATCAGTGATGCTCCAGACCCGGGGACAATCCCGATGGTGCGGAATGGGCGATCGTCATCTACCAGCGCATGACGCATCCGCGAATGATCAAGGTGATAGCGGAGGCGATCGGCGAGTTCGCTCATTGTCGCGGGCTGATCGAGCACCAATCGGCGTCCGGGTCCGACATTGCGGAGTGGTTCGGCGACGAGTTCGATGATGTCGTAGGAAGGTTCTTCATATGGATGGAACTGGCGGAGGGTCTGCACGACGAGCGGCAGCGCGTGCTTCGAGCACACCATCTCGAGGCGCACTTCATTCACGCGTTCGAGGTGCCCGACCTCGCCGACGGTTGGGTTGGTCCCTTCTTGCGGGAGGAAGGTGCCCTCGCCGACGGTGTTGAAGGAGCAGAGCTGGTATTTTCCGATTCCGCCCGCGCCTGCGGTGCCGAGGGCGTTGCGGACATGGTCGAGCGATGCTTTGGGGACAAAGGTGATGACCTTGACCTCGCGTTCTGGATCGCCCCCCATGCTTGGCTGGAGTGCGCGGCAGTCGCCCTTGATGACGCCCTCCTTTGCTCTGCCCGGGGTGGTGCTGAGCCCTTCGCAGAGCCAATCGGTTACACCATCGGTTGCGGCGTCGAGCGCGGTGTGGGGCGAATAGATCGCGATGCCCGCTTCAGCGGCTCCACGGATGATGCGTTCGGTGTGGGTTGCGTTGGTGAGTCTTTCGAGCGGTGTGAAGATGGGCGGGTGGTAGGCGACGATCGCGCCGGCGCGCATGGCCATGGCTTCAGCGAGGACCTTTTCGGTGAGGTCGATGGTGAGCAGTGTCGGGCCGCCAATTGTTCGTGTAGGGACCCCAAGCTGAAGCCCGACTTTATCCCAGGGCTCGGCGGCCTTGAGCGGGGCAATCAACTCCATTGCATCTACCAGATCCGAAATAAGCACTCGGCACCTCCATATCAACACAAACAACTGTGCGCCTTATTCTAGAAGACTATCCCGGCGAGGCTATGGTTCGATGATGAAGAGTGATTCCACACAGATTCTCCGGCGGATCGCCCACGCCAAGGTCAATCTCGGGCTTGCGGTTGATCCGCCCGATCCTATATCGGGTTTGCACCCGATCTGCTCTTGGATGCATCCGGTTGCTCTGGGCGACGAGATCACGATTCGGCGTTCGCAGAGCTCTTCGTACGCGGTCAGGTGGAGCGACGGGCGGGCGGTTAATTGGGATCTGGGCGATGACCTGGCAGTACGGGCGCACCAAGCGATGGAACAGGCGTGCGGGCGAGGGCTTGGCGCGGAGCTAGAAATCAAGAAGCACATCCCGGCTGGCGGCGGGCTTGGCGGGGGATCATCGGACGCGGCGATGACGCTTTTGATGCTCAACGACCTGTATGGGCTGGGGATGGATGAAGCGCAGCTGCATAAGATCGGGCGGGGCATCGGGTCGGATGTCTTGTTTTTCCTTGATTTGGAGGCATATGAAGCCTCTACCCCCCCACGCCCGGCGTTGGTCACCGGGGTTGGGGACCAGATCGAGCGTGTGGATCGGTCGGCGATGCGTGTGGTGCTTGTCGCGCCGGCGTTCGGGTGTTCGACCGCGGCGGTGTACAACGCCTTTGATCAGACTGATGCTCAAGGGCTTGATGCTGGTATGGTGCGCAAGATGATCGAGCTGGGCTTGGAGCCGGGGAGCGTTCTGGGGAATGATCTGGTGCCTGCTGCGATAAGTGTTGAGCCGCGGCTGCGGGGGATCCGCGATCGTGTGCAGGGGGTGTTGTCTAGCCCGGTGCATATTTCGGGGAGCGGATCAACGCTCTTTGTGCTCGGCGAGGTGGATGCGCAGGTTATCGGCGGTGCGGCTGCGGGGTGCACAGTGATTGAGACCGCGTTGATCTGAGTATGCTGTTCTTTGGTGTGGGCGAAAGAATTGTGTTTCAGATTACGAAAGCGTGTTCTATACTGGATTCAAGGAGCCCGCCATGATCAACTCGTCTGAAGTTATTGAAGATGTCCGCGATGAAGTTGTCCCCGAGGGCATGGCGTTGGGGATTGATGTTGGTGGGACGAATATCCAAGCCGGGGTCGTGGATCAGTGTGGCGAGGTGCTCGGGTCTGCGAAGATTAAGACCAATGCGTCTGAGGGGTACGAGGTCGTGATGGACCGCGTTGCGAGTGCAGCGAGGCAGGCGTGCGAGGACGCGGGGGTCAAGGTTTCAACGCTGTGCGCTGCGGGGCTCGGCGTTCCGGGGCCGGTGGATCCGAAGACGGGGATTGTTGACGAGGCGGTCAACCTTCGGTGGGACAGCGAGCCTGTTGCAGAGTCGTTGTCTGAACGGTTGAGCCTGCCGGTTCATGCGGACAACGATGTGAATGTCGCGGTGTACGGCGAGTGGGCAGCGGGCGTGGGTGTTGGAGCGAGCGATCTGCTTGGCGTGTGGGTTGGGACCGGCGTTGGTGCGGGGTTGATTCTTAGCGGGCAGCTCCGCCGAGGTGTGCATCATTCCGCCGGCGAGATCGGGCATATGGTTTTTCTTCCTGGCGCGCCGCATGGTTCACGAACGATCGAGCAGAACTGTTCGCGGACGGCGATCGCTCATCAGCTTGTCAAGCTCATTCGAGCGAATCATCATTCGATCATCACCGATCTAACCAAAGGCAAGCTTTCGAGGATCCGATCGAAGGCACTGGCAACCGCGTACGACCAGCGTGACGAGCTGGTGCGGACCGTGATCGATGATTCAGCGGATCGGCTCGGCACCGCGATCGCGGGGGCAGCGACGCTTTTGAGCCTTGATCGCGTGGTGCTTGGCGGTGGGCTGGTCGAAGCGATCGGCAAGCCTTATGTTGATGTCGTTCGCGATGCGATCCGGCGAGAGGTCTTCCCCGCGTCGCTGCGTTCGATCACGGTTGAAGCGAGCATTTTGAAGGACAACGCGGGGGTGGTCGGCGCAGGGCTGCTCGCGATGCATACCGAAACTTCAGCTCACTGATACAGTGCCTACATGCGAATATCAGAACGCGGGATACTCTGGCGGTTCGTTGTTGAGCACGCGGACAAGGTCTTTTACAACCCAGCTCATTGCTTCCTTTGCCTGCTCGATGCCCGATGCGATGTGCGCTGTCAGGGTGATATTGCGGGCATCAAAGAATGCAGAGCCGGTCTCGATCGGTTCTGGATCGTGGACATCGAGCACGAGTTGGCTTGCCGGGTTTGATTTGGCAAACCGAAGAGCAGCGGACGGATCAACCACAAAACCGCGTGAGGTATTGATAAACAAGGCGTTTGGCTTTAGCTGTGCGAATGCACCCTGATTGATGAGTCGGGTGTTTGATTGGCTGCCATCGACATGAACACTGATGATGTCGGACTCTTGGAGCAGTTGATTTATTGTTACTTGCTCTGATCCTTGCAGTTGATTGCTGGGGATCTTTCGTACATCGTTGAAGAGCACGCGCATGCCGAGGGCATGGCCAAGGTCAGCCACGCGCGAGCCGATGCGCCCGAGCCCGATGATGCCGAGGGTCTTTCCGACGCAAGAATCTTTGGCGATCCCTTGGGCGCGGAGTTCGTGCCACCGGCTGGCGGCGTAGCGTGCATCGAGTGTGTTCGGTGTGCGGACAGCGTTGAGGATGGTCGAGGCGACATACTCAACAACCGCATGGGTGTTCGCGCCCGGAGTATGCACAACCGAGATCGAGCGTGCTTTGCACGCGTCGAGGTCAATATTGTCGAGCCCGACGCCCGCGCGTGCAACGACGCGCAGGTTTGGGGCATGGTCGAGCAGTTCGGTATCCACGCGTGTGTATGTCCGCACGACAAGCCCGGAGGCGTTTGAGAGCTGTTCAAAGAGGGCAGGGCGATCGTCGTAGGGGCAGTGGACCAAATTTGAGCGATCGTTGAGCCATCGGCGTGGATCATGGGCGAGCGGTTCGGTCTCGATGACGATTGGGAGCTTGGCGGGGGGCATCTCGGTGATCGTATCCTTCGGAATCAGGGCTGGAATGGGGGCGAACAGGAGGAAAAACGGGCGGTTGGGCGGATTCTGGACAAAGATTTCTGAAATTCTTATGGTTTTGGGAAGCTCAGGCCGATGGAGAGTCCAGACGGGTTATCGGCCGATGGGGCCCCCGGAACGGGACACAAAGAACATACGCACGGAGGCGTACCGATGAACAAATCAGACCTGATCGAAGCAGTGGCTTCTGAACTCGAGAGCAGCAAGTCGGACGCGGGCAAAGCAATCGAAGCGGTGATTCACGCGATCTCCAACGGGCTGCTCGTTGAAGAGAAGGTCGCGATCTCTGGGTTTGGGACCTTCACCAAGAAGAAGCGTGCAGCACGCGTCGGGATGAACCCGGCGACCAAGCAGCCAATCCAGATTTCTGAGAGCACCACTTGTTCATTCAAGCCCTCGCAGCAGCTCAAAGAGAACCTGCATACAGAACAAGCTGCAGCAGTCTAAAGCGAAACAAGCGACTGCGAAAAGACGGGAACGATCCACCCACCCAGCGAGCAATCGCTGGCCCAACACCCCGCGCCACCGTGCGGGGTGTTCCCTTTTTGATATTGGTGATTGAAACAGTATCAGCGAGCGGCGAACGCTTGTTCGGCGAGGTCAATCGCGCGGGCGAGGGCGGCGGCTTTGTTGACGGTTTCTTTGTATTCAAGCTCTGCGATCGAGTCGGCGACAATCCCGCCTCCGGCTTGGATGTGGTATTCCCATGCGCCGTTTGGATTCGCCGGGTCATAGCGGTTGATCGGGATGACGATGGTGCGGAGGGCCAGCGCGATATCCATCTCATGGTTGAGCGCGACCCAGCCCATCCCGCCGCCGTAGGGACCGCGCCGGGTTTTTTCGAGTTCGTCGATAATCTGCATGGCGCGGACCTTTGGTGCCCCAGAGACGGTGCCTACGGGCAAGGCCGCGCGGAGCGCATCCCAGCAATCAAGCTCGGAGCGGATGGTCCCGGTGATGGTCGAGGAGATATGCATCACATGCGAA
Organism: Phycisphaerales bacterium; assembly: GCA_029260265.1. Taxonomy (GTDB): domain Bacteria; phylum Planctomycetota; class Phycisphaerae; order Phycisphaerales; family UBA1924; genus UBA1924. The sequence continues at coordinate 294,998 of JAJDDO010000019.1, read as the reverse complement.
TAGCGTTCGATATCCATCAGTGAATCGAGGGAGATGGACCCAGGAACCGCGACGCGCCCAACATCGTTTCTTCCAAGGTCGACCAGCATGGAGTGCTCGGCGCGTTCTTTTGGATCAGCGAGCAGCTCTGCTTCAAGCGAAAGATCTTCGTCGGGTGTTCGCCCCCGTCGGCGTGTGCCCGCGAGCGGGCGGTTGGTGACGGATAATCCTCCTGCTTCATTTCTTCGCGCTCGGCAAAGAATTTCTGGGCTTGAAGCGACCAGCATGCATCCGCCGGTCTGCATGTAGACCATGTACGGGCTTGGGTTGACCGCCCGCAGGGCGCGGTAAACATCAAACGGATCGGCGTTGGTTCTTCGCTCGAAGCGCTGACCGATCACCACCTGGAAGATATCCCCTGCGCGGATGTATTCACGGCATCGCTCGATCATTGTTTCATGTTCTGCGGGGGTGGTGTTTGAAGGCATCGCGGTGTTTGATGTTGCCCGCTTGCGATCGACGCGCCCCAGTGACAACGGCTTGGAGTGCTCTTGGACCTGTTTCGCGAGTTGATCGAGCGCCTTGATCGCGTCGTCGTATCGCTCAGGCGGATCGTCATGCTCTGTGATGATACAGAGCTTCACCAGGTGCACAACCTTGTCGACATGATCAAAGATGACCGTTTCGTCATAGAAGCCGAAGCTGACGACGGGCAGATCCCGATCATCAGCCGGTGCGTTGGAGGGGTTGAGTTTTCCGGGTTCTGCAAACCGGACCGAGTCGTACCCTGCGTATCCAAACCAGCCGCCGAGCACACATGCGGGCAGCAGCCCATCGTCGCGGGTGCTCTGTGGGGTGATCTGGTGCCACTGGGCGGTCAGCTCGCGGATCTCGGCGAGCGGGTCTGATGTCGGGCTGGTTGTCGTCGTGGCTGTACGATGATCCGTGTGGGTGATCTCGGTTTGCGTGCTGGTGATCTCGATGATCGGGTGGGCGCCGAGGAGGGAGTATCGTCCCTGGTGGTCACCGCCCTCGACTGATTCGAGCAGGTACGAGGGTGCGGTTCGTTCGTCGATTGCGACGAGCCGTCGGTAGGCGAGCACGGGCGTGAGCTGATCGGCGAGCACCCTGATCGAGATCGGGACGACGACAATCTCGGCCCCGCTTGCACGGGCGGCGGCGACGGTTTGGGTGAACTCTTCACGATCGACACTTGGCATGGACGAGTGTAGGGGTGAACTTTGCTTGGCTTGGTCCGTACAGTATGAGGATGATACTCCGGCATACATTCTTGACACTGATGGTTTTTCTCTCTCCGATTGTTGCTCTTGGGCAGCCTGATGATGATTTTGCCCCAGACCCCGCCGCACAAGCCGCCCCACAAACAACCGGGCGATCGGTCAGCGATGCGATGGCGGGCTTGGAGAAGGCGGACCCGGTCGGCCGGGCGGGGCTCCGGGCGAGCCTGATGCGCCAGACACAGCGGATCGTGCCGGTGGTGGTGATCGTGCGTGATGAGGGTGCATATCTGGATGCCATTTCGTCATGGGAAGGGCCGGTGCGGTTTCCGATACTCTTTGATGATGGAACAGTTCAGGCGCGCGAGAATATCGGGCGATTTGTCCGCAAGTTCAAGCCCGAGCAGGTGCTTGAACACCAATCGAGAAACACGCAATCGTTTGCACCCACACGCGCGGGTCGAGAAGTGCAGATTCATAAAGCCTACGCGTTGGCGCTCAAGGACCATTCGGGGTCTTGGGAAGAGACCTTTGACGAGCTGCACGCCGATGGGGTGTACAGCCCGGGTGTTGTGGTGACCGACGCGAACGACAAGGCTTGGGCCGGGGCGTTGGCATTGGCGGCGGGGCGGATTCAGCAGCTCGTGTTTGTGCAAGATGTTCAACAACCACGGGCGAAGAACCTCACGCCCGAGCAGGGCGACCTGCTCGAAACGACGATTGAGCAGGCGGTGGAGTCAAAGAAACTCCGCTGGCGAGAGATCGGTGACGAGGTCGACGCGATCACGCTCGCGCTCAACATAAGCACGCGGATCAAAACCGGAGCCAAAGCACGCGACAGCGTCGCGATCACCGACCGGATCGGCAGGATGGATCGCGACGGGAGCGGCGCGCGGTGGGCGTACGCGGGGCAGATCATCGGAACGACCGAGCAGTGTGTGTACCAGGCGATGTGCGCGTTGTTTCTCGAAATCGATTCTGCTTTTTTGTGGGACGGATACACCGACAAGAAGCCCTGGGTCGATTATGACATGACGGCTACCGCACGCGAGCTTGCCAGCGCAAACTTGAGCGTTGAGGTTCACGACATGCCCAACTACAAGATTGATCACTGGCGGATGCGGATGCTCCGCGCGGTTGACGCATCGCTGGTGATGATCAACTCGAAGGGTTCGCAGACACGGTTTGATCTCCCCCACGGCCCGGCGTGGCCCGGCGACCTGCCGGTTTTTCGTCACCCGGTCATGATCCATATGGTGCATTCGTTTTCGATGCAAACTCCAACGAGCGAGCGGACGATCGGTGGGCGATTGCTGGCGCGTGGCGTGTACGCATACGCCGGTTCGGTTGACGAGCCTTATCTGAACGCGTTTGTGCCGTCGCCACTGATTGCACGGCGGCTTGTTGGATCGATGAACTTTGGGGTTGCGGTGCGATACGACAACGGGAAGGTCTGGAAGATCGCGGTGCTCGGCGATCCGCTGATTACGACCGGCGTTGCGGGTGCAAGGCTCGGGATAACGATCGACAACAAGGACTTTGTTGATCTGAAGGAGCGAGTCTCTGAGCGAGTGAAAGAACAAGATTTCGAGGGAGCGATCTCGGATCTGGTGATGCTCGGGCGTGACCACGACGCGGCTAGGCTCGCCAAGGCGCTGATGGCCGATCGTCCGGAGGTCTTTACAGGCCGGTGCGCTTTGGCGGCGATTCCCGCGTTGTTCCGCGACTGGAACAGCGAAGAGGTGGTCAGCGCCTTCGAGCGGCTCGAGCCGGAGGATCGTTTGAGCCTGCGTATGCAGGATTTTCTGTGGTTCTCTTCGCGGGCGTTGCTCGCCAGAAAGCAGGACTATCGCGTAGAAGCTTTGTTGAGAGCGAACCTTCGGGCGGGTCAAGAACTCGGGGACGCTGAGGAGTTGGCGCGGTTTATCCGCCGGCGATCGGTCCCGGATGCGGTGGCGGTGCTTGAATCATTGCGGATCACGCTGAGCGAAGGGCAGAGAACAATGCTTGATCGCGCGATCAAGCGTATACGCGAGAACTAAGCGGTTGTCGGTATCCTAATCATCCATCGCCCAGCCTGACTTGACTCCGTGGTACGGATCGATTGTAACCCACGCCGAACCCCGATCAGCGGATGTGTACCAGTATCGGTCTGGCGTCCGGATCTCGTTGAGCCTCGGATCATCGAGGCGTGATCGTCCGGTGGACTGAAGCACGACCGAAGGGTTGAGGTGTTCGACGAATCGGATCAGTGCCGGGCTCGGCGAGCCGTGGTGCGGGAGTTCGATGGCGTTGGCGCGAAGATCTGGATAGCGATCTAGAAGGGCCGTCATGGTCTCGGGCTCGATGTCGCCGGTCATCAATAAACTCTTCGATGGTGTTGTTGACCGATGCGAGTGGAGTGTCCATCGGATGACAAGCGAGGAGTTGTTCTCGCCTTGTCCCGCGATGAGGTGATGTCCGCGTGGCGGCCAGAGAACATCGGCGGTGCAGTTTCCAAACTCGAACGAATCGCCCGCACGCAGGGTTGTGATCTCTGCTCCCGATACGACAAGCTGATTGCGGATGGCGACCCAGGCATCGGAGGGTTCATGGTCCATTGCTTCGGAAACAAAGACACGCTGCACACCGAGGTTCTTGGTGTTGTTGGTCTGACCATTGAAATGATCAAGGTTGTCGTGCGAGAGGATCACCGTTTGGACGGGCCTTGCCCCGATCGAATGGGCGCTCTGGGTGATCTGCTGGGCAACGCGACGATCAAGCGAGCCCAGATCAAAGATCGCGGATTGCGACCCGGATTGAAGGACAAAGCACGAGCCATTACCGACATCGAGCATGTCGACTCGCAGCCCGTCAACGCGCGAGCCGGTGCCCGCGATGATGCCCGCCCAAGTAGCAACCACCGCTGCAGCGGCAAGCAGCGCGGTGTTTTTTCTTCTGCTCGGGCGGAGCACAAAAATTGCAATGATCGTGGTTGCGAAGAGTGTCCAGGGCGTACCCAAGTTTGGCGCGTTCACTGAGGAGCCGGGGATGGAATCGAACGAGTTGACGAGCCCAGATGTTTGGCGAGAGATCCCGAGGGTGAGTGTTTCGATGCTGCGGGCAAGCGGCAGCGAGACCATCCCTACGATGAGTTGTGTGTACCCGATAATCATCAGGAGAAGAATGAGGGGGATGAGAATGAGCGCAGCGACAGGTGCGAGCAGGCTCAGCACACCGGCCTTCAGCATGATCACGGGCGTCGCGACGAGCCAGCATGCGGTGTTGACCTTGAGGATTTTCCAGAGGTGATTGATCGCGGCGGCCGGCATGCCTCGGTGCTTTGCTTTTACGAATGCCTGCTGGTCGGATCGGTTGGAAGCGGGCAAGAAAAGAAGCAGGGCCGTGATGCCGAAGCTGAGCTGAAACCCGAGCGAGAATAGATCGAGCGGACGAAACAGCACGAGCGCGGTTGCTATCCATGCCAGCAGGGTGACGCGGTCGTATCGGCGTCCAAGCCCTCCCGCGCCCATGAGCACGATCACAATCAGGATCGCTCGAATAATCGGGGGGCGCAGCGGGAGCAATGCTAAAATTCCAAGGATGATCACCACGAGAATCAGTGCTTCAAGCCTCGGGTGCTCGCCGATGAGGCGAACAAGAAGAACCGCGAGCCAAAGCATGATCGCGACATGGAAACCCGAGATCGCGAGCATATGCGCGACGCCTACGCGTTGGAATGAATGATAGATTTCCTGAAACCCCGGGTCGCGCACGCCGAGGATGAGCGCCCCGAGAACCGCCTTGGCATCTGTCGGAGCGGATTCGATCCCGAGCGCATGGATCGCTCGCGAGCGGATAGAACCCTTCGCACGCCAGAACCATCCCGCTGTGCGTTGGCCAAGGGTGCTCGGGGTCGCAAGCGTGATCTGTTCATCATGGAGGATGGTGATGGTGCCGACGCGCCCGCTCTGTGCGGAGAGCGCGAGCCAGTCCGGCTCGCCCGGATTCCGTGGCGGGCTTGGTCGCCGGTAGGAGCCAAGAAGCGTCACCAGGGTTCCTGCGGGGATATCAATTGAACCCTCTTCGGGGAGCACAACGCGCATGCTTCCGGTTGCGGGTACCCATATATTGTTTGATGTATAAATAGACGAAACCGAGATGGTGAGCGTCCGGCGAGTGGAAGCCATCCGCGGCGGATCGGTCGGCAGCGGGCGCGTGCGTGTGGTTGTGATCCGAGAAGACACCTGCCCCCTGCACCTGATAGGCACGCTCGGCTCGCTCGTCGAAGCGCGAACAAGCTGGTCAACCCGAGATGGATGAACTTGGAGCCGGTTCGAACTGATACCAGCAGAGAGCAGCGCGACGGTCACAAGGATCATGCCAGCGAACCATCGCCCTCGCATTCGTGCGAGCACGCCCACCGCGAGGACCAATCCGCCCGCGCCCAACCACAGGGCAGGGCTGATGGGTGTTGTCGCCCGTGCGGAGATGATTCCTGTGCAAGCCGCAGCGAACACCATCAACGCTCGAAGCCGGGCCTTGATGTGTTCGGGCATTTTCTCCATCCCTGTGTTGTACACGATGGATCGCGCCGGGGCGCAGAAAAACACCCCGGATAATCCGGGGTGGAGTGGATATGTTGGGTGTTGTCATTCAGCTCCCAGAGGTGAGCATGTCATCAAAGCCCTCAGAGAGGTCAATCGAAGTAAACCCGCCGTTGTCATCGGTGAACCGGTCGCCGTTCTGGGTTTTGTACGAGTTTCCAAAGTCGAGATGGAACTCGGAACTATCGGTGTGAGCGTTTTCTTTCCAGCCTTTGTCGCCTGATCCAAAGTAGTATCCGTCAGCGCCTGCCGACTGAACGATAAAGCCTCCGCGTGCGCGAGAGGGGAAGATGCTCTCGAAGCTCGCGTTGTCGAGATCAGAGCCGGGCGGTGTCAGGAAGTATGACGGGCTGGCGAGCAGTGAGGCGAGCGTGCGGATACGCTCGGGGTCCGCGTTGCCAGATCCGATGGTTGAACCCGGGTTGAGGATGGGGTCAACGCTCTGGTTGTATCCACCAAGCCCGACGGCGTCGGCCTTGAGGAATGCCGCGTTTGACGCGAGATAGAACATCGCGGGGGCATCGTCAAAGTTGGTGTTGACGAACTGCTTGTACACATCATCAGGCGCCAGACTCGGATCGATTGAGGCGCGAGAGGTCTGGTCTTGAATCCACGCGAGCAGGGGTGTGCCGAAGGCATCAACAAGGTCCGGCATCCCGACCTGGCTGGCGTCCGGTGGCGTGCCGAACTGGCCGGAGTCATCGATCTGGTCCAAGACGACAAACTGCTCTTCATCGGGGATGAAGTACCCAGACTCATTTGAACCCAGCAGCTTGGTGTTGACCACAACGCGTTGGAGTGGATCATTCATTGGGCCGACCGAGATGATCCCGGCAGCGGTATCAATATCGGAGCTGTAATCATTCTGTGAACCAAGAATCGCGCCCTGCCCGGCGAGATCGAGCATGACATTCTCCATCGCGCTCATTCCAAAGGTGTTGCCGTTGTCTGCTGAGCCCATCTGAGACTCTGCGAAGTATCCGGGCATCCGCGAGGCGTTATCGTTCGCGAATGATTCGGCGGCATTGTTCAGGTCGTTCATCAATGCCTGGGTCGTGGCTTTTCTCGCCGCCCTCCTCGCGCCGCCAAGCGCAGGCAGAAGGATGGAGATCAGGACCACAATGATCGCGATAACGACCAAGAGCTCGATCAGTGTGAACCCGCGATTTTGGCGGGCGCTTTGTGTGTTTGACGCTGGTGTGTGCGTTGACATAACTTGTTCCAATGCTGTGCGGCGTGGGTTTGACGAACGAGATAACCGATCAAATGAATCGGCGGTGTCCCCTGTTCAAACAAGCCCGAAATGGTGGCACCGATCGCGAGACGGGTGCGCAAAAACCCCGTCACTATACGGGGCATCCGGGGTGATGGATGCCCGTTATCCACGCCTGAGGCGAAATCATGGACTGATTTGAATCCCTTACAACACAACAACAAGCAGCAGGACTATCAGAACGATCACCCATCCCACCACCCAGAGCGAGATGGATGAGGACTCCTCTTCGAGGGCATGCCCGCAATGGGGGCAGATTGCCATCTGGTCATAGATCGCACGGCGGCAACTCGGGCAATGGGTGAGTTCATCTCCGAACCGGTCAAGATCGGCCGCCGACGGACCATCAGGGTCGAGCCCCTCGCCCAGATCCCACCCGCCATCTTCGGGCAATGGGGTGTCATCTGGGTCGGGTTGGATCGGCCAGCGGGGCATACATGCAAGGATATCCAAGAGCTGGGCAAAGATGCAGTCTGGATGCTCCGATAGCCAAGGTATGGGCGTAGGAGGTCTTTCACATCTTGGGTTCCTGCAAGGCTTTGGGCTGTCACAGCTTCAGTCTCACCAGCAGACCATCGAGCGTTCGCTTGAACGGCTTTCGACCGGCAAACGGATCAATCGTGCGAGCGATGACCCGTCGGGGTTGATCGCAACCGACTCGCTCAAGGTTCAGCGGTACACACTCGAAAAACGGCTAGAAGGCTTTGAAAGAGAAACCGGGTGGCTCGGTGCCCGTGAAGGCGCGGTCTCGGTGATTGATGACATGCTCACCGAGCTGCAGGGATTTGTCGTTCAGGCGTCGAACGACGCGGGAATGACCGATGCCGAACGAGACGGGATCGTCGAGGAAGTAAAGAGCATCCTGCTCGGGATTGACCACATCGCCAACTCGTCATCCTTCGGCGGCGAGCGATTATTGAGCGGATTCAACACCAATGAACTCGGCATCCAGCCTGTGGGATCGGAACAGCATAAGGATGGCACCACAACGGAGACCCCACAGAGGTCGTTGGCGGATCTTGCGAGGCTCATTGTTGATGACCCCGAGCTCGCACAGAAAATCGCCAAGGAAGCCAAATCAGCTGTTACCGGGCAGCGGGCTGCGATCGGAAATCGGATGAAGTCGATTGAGTCGCAGAAGAAGGCGTTGGCGGTCGAGTTCGAGGAACTCTCTGGAGCGATCTCCATGATCGAAGATGCGGACATCGCCAAGGAAACCGCCGAGCTCATCCGTTCTCAGATTCTTGAGCAGGCGACCATGGCCGCGATCCAGATCGGTCGCGAACAGGCCGCTCATGTGCTCGATCTTCTGACGCCGGCATCTAAGCTGATTTGAGATTCAGTTTAATACAAGATAGCGATATATAGTATTGTTATCGGTCTTTATTTGGTCGTCTAAACGCCCGAAAACACCGCGAAAACAAGAATTGTGCACCCTAAGTTCACAAGTTGTTTGAATTTGCTACAAACTTGTTTTTCTTCCCATGCCCAACGGGTAAGTTGCCCCTGCGGCAATCGGCCGCGGAGAGTATGTTTCTCGAAATGAGGAGAGAGAAATGAGAGCAATTTGTATGCTTGCGATCGTGGGAGGGTGTGTATCAGCGGCGAGCGCTGACACGCTGGATTTTTCAGATCTTTCGCATGGTGATATCGTTGCCGAGCAGTACGCATCAATGGGTGTGCACATCTCGGCGGTCAATCCGAACCGTCCACATGATCTTGCTGGGATCTTTGATACCGCCGAGACAGGCACGAGCGATGGCGATCTTGAGGATCCATGGTCGCTGGGGAACATCTCCCTGAGTACCGAGCTCGGCAATGTGTTGATCATCCAAGAAAACGACAACGGTGACCCGGATGACGAGGGCAGCCGTCCTGCGGGGCAGCTGATCTTTGACTTTGACAACGAAGCGACCAGCATGGGCTTTGATATTGTTGATGTCGAGTCTTCAACAACCGAGGCGTCTTCGATCGATTTCTACCTCAATGGTGGTCTTGTTGAATCGATCAGCTTCACAGAGTTTGAAGCTGGCGGCACGCACGATAACGCCGCGTTGTTTGGGAACAACTCGATCAATCGTATCGGCGAGTTCACCGTCGACAGCGGGTACGACCGCGCGATCTTCAACTTTGGCGGGTCGATGGGGATTGATAACATCATCTTCAACGGTGTGCCAACCCCTGGGTCATTGGCGTTGCTCGGACTCGGCGCCACAATTGGGCTTCGTCGGAAACGATAAGACGGCTCACTCGATAAAGAACAACCGCCCGACGCATGGCTGCAATGCGTCGGGCAGTTTTCGTAGGTGGGCTTGTGTTTAGCTTGTTTCGCCGATGATCATCGCCGCGCCGACCGTGTTGTTGGTCTGCTCGTCGACGATGATGAAACTGCCGGTGGTTCGGCATTGGCGATAGGGATCAAAGAAGAGCGGCTTGGTCATCCGAAACGCCACGCGCCCGATCTCGTTAAGCTTCAGGCTTTCGGCATCTTCCATGCGGTGGAGAGTCTCGATATCCATCTGGTAGTACAGGTTTTTTACGACACAGCGGACCTCGCTGGAGGTGTGCCGGATGGTGTATTTTTTGCCCACAACCATGGGGGTGTCGGCCATCCATACAACCATCGCGTCGATATTCTGGCCCGAGATAGGCTTGTTGTTCGGGCGGCAGAGCATGTCGCCACGGGAGATATCGATATCGTCTTCGAGTTGGATCGACACCGACTGCGGCGGGTAGGCCGAGGGCATCTCTTCGCCGCCGATATCGATGGCTTTGATCTTTGATTCCATGCCTGATGGCAGGGCGATGACATCGTCGCCGACCTGGAACACACCCGAGGCGACCTGTCCGCCGTACCCGCGGTAATCATGGTGCTCGTCGCCCTGCGGGCGCAGTACCCATTGCACGGGGAATCGAGGATCAATCATGTCGCGGTCGCCAGCGATGTGAACATTCTCAAGATGGTGCAGCAGCGATGGACCCTGGAACCACTCCATGTTCGACGAACGATTGACGACATTGTCGCCGGTGAGCGCGGACATGGGGATAAAGGTGATATCCGTGATCTCGAAGCGAGCGGCGAACTCTTCGAAGTCGTCGCGGATCTGCTCATATTTTTCCTGTGACCAGTCCACGAGGTCCATCTTGTTCACACAGACGACAAGATGCGGGATGCGGAGCAGGGAGGTAATGAAGGAATGGCGGCGGGTCTGCTCGATCACGCCGTGGCGGGCATCAATGAGGATCAACGCGAGGTTGGCGGTCGATGCACCAGTGACCATGTTGCGGGTGTATTGGGTGTGCCCGGGGCAGTCGGCGATGATGAACTTGCGCTTTGGTGTCGCAAAGTAGCGGTAGGCAACATCGATCGTGATGCCCTGCTCGCGTTCGGCGCGGAGCCCATCGGTCAGCAACGCAAGATCCATACGCTGGTCGCCGCGGTTGAGCGATGCGCTCTCGGCGGCTTCGAGCTGGTCTTCAAAGATTGACTTGGAATCATAGAGCAACCGCCCGATGAGCGTGGACTTGCCGTCATCGACGCTGCCGCAGGTAAGGAACCTGAGCAGGTCCATATCGAGGTAGGCGTCGGTCGAAAACTCCATGCCCTTGTTGGCGTTTGGATCGGCGGAGAAGTCTGTTGCTGAAGTGTGTGTCTTGGTTGACATGTCCTAGAAGTACCCTTCTTTTTTACGATCTTCCATCGCGGCTTCGTTGGTCTTATCATCGATTCGTGCGCCCCGTTCCGAGGCCCGGGCAGCGGCGACCTCGGCGACGATTTCCTCGAGATTCGCTGCGGGCGAATCGGTCGCTGCGGTGCAGCTCATATCGCCCACCGTGCGGAAACGCACGGTGCGGTTGACGATGGTCTCGCCATCGCGGGCACCAAACGGCTCATCGCCGACGGGCACGAGCTGGCCTCGGCGTTCAACAACCTCGCGTTCGTGCGAGAAATACAGATCCGGGATCTCGATATTTTCGAGCATGATGTACTGCCAGACATCCATCTCGGTCCAGTTCGAGATCGGGAACACGCGGATATTCTCGCCCATACGGGATCGTCCGTTGTACAGGTTCCACAACTCGGGGCGTTGGTTCTTTGGATCCCATTGCCCGAAGTCATCTCGGAATGAGAAGATGCGCTCTTTGGCGCGAGCTTTTTCTTCATCGCGCCGGGCACCGCCGAAGAGAGCGTCGAACTGGTACTTGTCGATCGCATCAAGCAGCGTGGGGATCTGTGCGCGGTTTCGGCTCGGGAACGGGCCCGGGTCCTCGGTGGCCAGCCCTTTATCGATCAGGTCCTGGACCTTGTGGATGATGAGGCGTTCACCGATTTTGTCCATGAGGTAATCACGGAATGCGAGGGCTTCTGGGAAGTTGTGCCCAGTGTCGATATGGAGCATCGGGAATGGAAACTTGGCCGGGCGGAAGGCTTTTTCCGCGAGCCTCACCATCACGATCGAATCTTTGCCCCCAGAGAACATCAGGGCGGGGCGCTCAAACTGGGCGGCGACCTCGCGCATGATGTGGATCGCCTCGGCCTCGAGGGCCTTGAGGTGGGTGAGTTTGTAGGGCGTATGGGCGCTGGATGGATCGGCGGTTTGCGTCATGCCGGGGAACTCCGCGGTTCAAGTCCAAAGGAAGAAATCATCACACCAAGGTCCACCCTTGGCAAGCGGGTCATCGGCACCTTTTCCCCCCGCCACAAGCAGAAAACAGGGATACGGGGCACCAATCGACCGAAGTATAGACACGCAACCGGTCTATCCTGTTGTGACGACACGGCATAGACGCGTGATGTCCGAGAACAATGATCTGGCGAAGGATAACTGACCATGGCTGACCAAAGACCAACCAACATCGTTTGGCACGATGGCGAGATCACAGGGGATGATCGGGCCAAGGTCCTCGGGCATCGAGGGTGCACGCTCTGGCTCACCGGGCTGAGCGGCTCAGGAAAATCAACGATCGGCGTTGCCCTCGAAAATGCACTCATCGGGCGAGGGGTGCTCGCGTATCGGCTCGATGGCGATAATGTCCGCCACGGGCTCAATGCCAACCTCGGGTTCAGCGCTGACGATCGCGAAGAGAATATCCGCCGGGTCGGCGAGGTCGCCAAGCTCTTTACCGATGCGGGTGTGATTACCATTTCTAGTTTCATCTCGCCCTATCAACGGGATCGCGACCGGGTCCGCAAGATTCATGAAGATGCAGGGCTGATTTTTCTTGAGGTCTTTATTGATACCCCCATCGAAGTCTGCGAATCACGCGATCCGAAGGGGTTGTACAAGAAGGCACGCGCGGGCGAGATCAAGGGCTTCACCGGGATTGATGATCCGTATGAACAGCCAGCCAATCCCGAGGTTCACCTGAAGACCGACCAGTCAACGGTAGAGAAGTCCGCCCAAGACTTGATCGATGCTTTGATTGAATACAGTGTGCTCAGGGGTGAATGATCCTGGTGCATATACTCCCATATACGCACTAAAAACAGAGGAAAATCGAATGTCCAACCCTGCCAAACTCATCGATGCCGCACGCGAGGCGGTGGTTGCAGCATCCATCGTGTGCCGAGAAGTCCAAGATAACCTCAATGAGATCCGTCAGATTACCAAAGACGATAAATCCCCGGTCACGGTCGCCGATTACGCATCGCAAGCGGTTGTGGCGATGGTGCTCCAGCAGCATCTCGGGCATATCCATCTGGTGGCGGAAGAATCCTCGACCTTCCTCCGGGACGAGGATAACGCGGTCGTGCTCGATGCGGTGGTCGCGGCGGCACGCGGGGTCTGGGACAACGCCGACGCGGATAAGATCCTCGCTGCCATCGACATCGGCGCGGGCGACACCGATCACCATTCCTTCTGGACGCTTGATCCCATTGATGGCACGAAGGGTTTTTTGCGGAACCAGCAGTACGCGGTCGCGCTCGGGTACATCGAAGGCGATGCCCCAACCATCGGGGTGATGGGGTGCCCGAACCTACCGGTAAATATGTCGCGTCCCTTTGATGATCGCGACGAGCACGGGTGCCTGTATTATGCGCTCAAGGGTGAGGGAGTCTACGAATCGCGATGCGACGACGGCAAGGCATCGAGCATCCGGATCACCCGGCTCGACCACGCCGAAGGCGAGGAGATCACGGTGTGCGGATCGGTCGAGAAGGCCCACACGAATATCTCGGATATGGACCGGATCCTCACCTGGATCGAGGAAAACGGGTTTGGCAACGCCGGCGAGCCCGCGAGGCTTGATTCACAGTGCAAGTATGCTGTGGTCGCCCGTGGGCAGGCCGACGCGTATCTCCGCCTGCCGACCCGGGCGGGGTATGTCGAGCGGATCTGGGATCATGCGGCCGGTGCGTGTATTGCGTGCGAGTCGGGGGCGTTTGTGACCGATATCAATGGTCGGAACCTCGATTTTTCGCACGGCAGGGGGCTTGAGAAGAATAAGGGCATTGTGTGTGCCCCGCCTCGCGTGCATGGGTTGATGCTCAAAGCCATCGAGGCGTTGGGGATCGCCCAATAATCTGCAACAGTCCTGTTTCGGAGCTTTGATTGGGCGATTGGCAATCTATCCTAACCGCGGTGATGCTGGTGCTCATGATCGGCACCATGGCCATCGGCCGGTTTGCGCCCGACATCATCATGATGGGCGTGCTGCTGGTTCTGCTTGTGACCGGCGTGCTCACGCCCGATGAGGCGATCGGCGGATTCGCCAACCAGGGTCTTATCACGGTCGCGATGCTCTATGTTGTTGCCGCAGCGATGAAAGAAACCGGCGCGATGAACCGGATCACCGCGGTGCTGCTCGGGCGTCCGAAGAGTGAACGCAGCGCCCAGGCCAAGCTTATTTTACCGGTCGCGGTCATGAGCGCGTTTATCAATAACACGCCGATCGTTGCGATGTTCCTTCCCACGCTTGCCGGGGTTGCTCGACGATGCCGGATCGCGCCTAGCAAGTTGTATATGCCGTTGTCGTTTGCTTCCATCCTTGGCGGCGTGTGCACGCTGATCGGCACCTCGACCAATGTGGTGATCGCCAAGCTGCTCGCCGACGAGCAACTCGTCAACGCCGACGGCGAAGCGGTCCGGTTTGGCATGTTCACACTCGCCAAGGTCGGGCTCCCGATCGCGGTGGTTGGTGTGCTGTACATTCTTTTCTTCGGACGCCGACTCCTGCCTGATCGGTTGACGCAGAGCGAAGACGCCGCGGCGCACGAAGAGGGCTACCACGCGGCGTTGCGGGTTGAGTCTGAATCGCCGATTGTTGGAAAATCTGTCGAGCAGGCGAACCTACGGAACCTGCCCGGGTTGTTCCTCGCCCGCATCGAGCGTGACCACGACGCGATCATCGCGGTCTCGCCCCACGAGCTGGTCCGGGCGGGCGATGTGCTTGTATTTGTTGGCGAGCTTGATTCGGTTGTCGATCTGCAACAGATCAAGGGGCTTGTGCCGAGTTCGCACGATCATCTTGCAAACGAGGAAGACGAGAACGCCGAGGGCGCGCCGGTCTATCGCCCAAACCTGCGTATTTCCGAAGCGGTGATCTCGCCCAACTCATCACTGGTCGGCTCAACAATCCGCGAATCATCGATCCGCACACGATTTGGTGCGGTGGTGGTCGCGGTCCGCCGGCAGGGGCAGCAGTTGAGCGGGAAGATCGGCGAGATCCGATTGCGGGCGGGCGACACGCTGCTGCTCGAAACACCCCAGGGATTCGCCGATCGGTTTGCGAGCACGGGTGATTTTTATCTTGTCAACGAGCGAGGTACGCCTGCGACACTTCGCCACGAGCGGGCCTGGACCGCGCTTGGTGTGCTTGCAGTGCTTGTGGTCGTTCTCTCTTTCGGGTTGCTTGATCCGATGACATCGGCGATGCTCGCCGCCGGGCTGATGGTACTCACACGGTGCTGCACCGGGCCGCAGGCAAGGCGGGGTGTAGATTTTCAGATTCTGACGGTGATCGGCGCATCGTTTGGTATTGGCCAAGCGATGGTGAAGACCGGGCTGGCGGATGAAATCGCGCATTCGGTCGTGTCGGCGATCGAGGTGCTCGGGCCGTGGGGTCTGCTCGCGGTGATCTATGCCATGACCAGCGTGTTCACCGCTGCGATGACCAACAATGCAGCGGCGGTGCTGATGTTCCCGATCGCGATCGCGGTGGCGGTTGAGCAATCACTCAACCCGTTGCCCTTCATCGTGGCGATCACCATCGCTGCCAGCTGCGAGTTCTCGACGCCGATCGGGTACCAGACGAATTTGATGGTCATGGGCCCCGGCGGGTATAAATGGCTGGATTATACGCGATTTGGTGGGCCGTTGACGATTCTCTGCGGCGTGCTGTGTGTGCTGTTGGCGCCGCGGATGTTCGGCGGATTCTGAAAAACCAACACATCATAACTCACGAGCGGGGCGGTTCATCTTGCTCTGCTTTGTTCCGGTTCGTGCTCGCGCCAGCCGCCGCGCCGCCGGCGAGCTGCTCGGCAAGCTTGGCCCGGCGGTCTGCGGTCTGCTCTTTGGTGAACTGTTCGTCCGCGAGCTGAAGCACCTCGGCGTACTTGGCAGCACACAGCTCGCGCGTGTAGACATTGTCGAAGAGATCGCGTGCACGCTTGGCCATTTCGGTTGAGCCTTGCTTATCGCGGATCAAGCCTCGGATTTTCTCCGCGAGTCCTTCGCAATCGCCGAGCGCGGACCAGATGCCGCAGTTGTTGCTTTCAACGATCTGGCGGAGCTCGGACCAGTCCTCAGAGAGTGCAACGATGACCTTGCCGACCGCGAGCGAGGTATAGAGCTTGCTCGGGAAGCTGATGCCTTCGATCCCCTTGGCAATGGTGACAAGCGAAGCGTCGCAGGCGTTGAGCGAGTGATTGAGCAGATCGAATGGCTGATATGGGAGCATGAGCACATTGCTCAGCCCGCGTTCTTTGACAATCTGTTCAATCTCATCGCGTTTGCCACCCCCGCCGACGAGGACCAGCTTGAACGGTTCATCCTTGAGCAGTTCGGCGGCGCCGAGAATGGTGTCAAAGTCGTAGTACAATCCCATATTACCCGAGTAGAGCAGCACGAAATCCTCTATCAGCCCGTTCTCTTGGGCGATCTTCGACTCTTCTTTGGGCATCGGAAACAGGTCATCGCCGTCGGCCCAGTTGGGGATGATGTGGATATGCTCGGGGTCAATCGGGTATGAATCAGCGACGAGCTTTTTGGCGGCGCTGCACAGAACAATCGCCTCGCGGGCGCGTTTGTACTTCCCGCGATTGAAGGCCATCCAGACACGATCAATCATCGAATCTTTCTTGAACTTGCCCATCCACACGCCGATCTGTGGGAACGCGTCGTAGAGCAGGTTGACATAGTTGTGCCTGCGGAACAGCGACACGAACCACCCGATCGAGCCGAGGAATGGCGGGCTGGTGGTGTAGAGGTACACGGTGTCTCGCCTTGATCCGAACAGCATCCGCAGCGTCATCGGGATCACGAAGGTCATGTAGTTGATCAGCCGCCCTGGAATGTTGTTTTTGTCGATGCGCGAGACGCGGAGCCGGTGGATCTTGACACCATCAACGACTTCCTTGAGCGGGCAATCCTTCCAGGTGTCTTTGGGGCCGTAGCTTGGGCGTCCGGTGAGCACCTCGACCTCGAACCCGAGCTTGACCAGCTCGACCGCGAGTTCATGCAGCAGGTACCCGGTCGATGCGACATCGGGCACATAATACTGGTTCAAGATCACAACACGGGTCGGCTTCACGGATGCTCCTCGATTCAAGGCGGGGAACAAGCATAGTCGACCAGATCCCGATCCTGATTCGTCCAAGTGCGAAACTCTCGTACAAGTCGAGCGTTGGCGGTGCTTTTCGTTCATCAGAACAGATAATTGACCGATACGATGAACCTGTTTGGGCATCAAGCGTAAAGTGAACACCGGCAGTCATACACGCCATCATTGGACCGATAAAACAGGGCCGCAACCCAAGACCAGAGGAACGCATGAGTGCCGATCAAGACCCATCCGCGACCCCTGACTCAAGCGGCCCGATCCCGAGCTCGCACAGCTTCAAAAATAAGCTCATGCGCATGCTCTGGGGCATGGTGCAGGCAACCCTCTTCCGCTTCAGCCCGAGACCGCTTCACGGTTGGCGATGGTTCTTGCTCAAGCTATTCGGCGCACAGATCTCAACCAAGGCGCGGGTGTATCCGCGGGCGAAGGTCTGGGGGCCTTGGAATCTGATCATGGATGACTTTGCAACGCTGGCCGACGATGTTGATTGTTACTGTGTCAAGCCGATCCGAATCGGAAAAAGATCGACCGTGAGTCAGTATTCGTATTTGTGCGGCGCAACCCATGATCATGAAGACCCAAGGCTGCCGCTGATCCCGATGGAAATCACCATCGGTGAGGATGTTTGGGTCGCGGCGGATGTGTTTGTCGCGCCGGGGGTGACCATCGGCGACGGCGTCGTGGTTGGCGCCCGATCGAGCGTGTTCGGCGATCTTCCAGAGTGGACTGTATGTGTTGGTTCGCCCGCCAAGCCGAAGGGGCCGCGGAACCTAGGAACGAAGAATGGCTCTGTAAAGCCGGAGGATGAACAATGAGTGTTTCTGTGATGATCATGACGCTCAACGAAGAGGCAAACCTGCCCGGTGCGCTGCGGAGCCTGGAGTGGTGCGACGATGTTGTGGTGTTCGATTCCTACTCCAGCGATCGCACAACAGAGATCGCGGAGGAGATGGGTGCCCGTGTTGTTCAACGCAAGTTTGATTCGTTCGGCCCGCACCAGACCTGGGGGCTCAAGAACATCGAATACAAACACCGGTGGGTGTTCATGCTCGATGCGGATGAACGGATGACGGACACACTCCGAGAAGAGCTCGAATCGATTGCTGCCAAATGGGAGAGCGGCGAGCACAACGAGAAAGATCACCCCGTCGCGTACTACTGCGGGCGGCGGAACTTCTTTATGGGAAAATGGATCAAGTACTCGATGGGCCCGGGCAACAACATGCGGTTCTTCCAGCCGCCCTTGATCCGCTTTGAGCGCGAGGTCCACCAGGTCCCGATCGTTGACGGCTCGATCGGTTACATGAAGGGCATGTTTGATCATTACAACTTCTCGAAAGGAATTGGTGAGTGGTTCGATCGCCACAACCGGTACGCGACGATGGAGTCGCACGAGACGATCCGCGCGATGAAAGAAACACCGGTCAAGCTTGGCAACCTGTTTTCATCAGATCGCAACACCCGAAGGCTGGAGATGAAGAACATCTCATTCCGGCTCCCGTTTCGCCCGTACTTCAAGTTTGTGTATATGTACCTGCTGAAGTTTGGTTTTCTCGATGGTCGCGCCGGGCTGACCTATTGCACGATCCAGTCAATCTATGAGTACCTGATTGTGCTCAAGGTCCGTGAGATCCGCCGCGGCGGGGAGCGCGCCGATGGGTAACAAGCCGGGACAATCTCGGCGTGTCGCGGTGGTGTACCACTACTTTGCCCACTACCGCCGTCCGGTCGTCTTTGATCTGATCAGTGCGGGAAAACATCATTACGAGTTTCTTGGGTGCGATCATTCCTTCGGATCAGGGATCAAGATCATCGAAGACTTTCCTGAAGGACGATTCCGCAAGACTCGCGGATGGATGATTGGCCCGATGCTGATCCAGCCCGCTGCGGTCATCGCGGCGATCGGCACCCGATACGACACGCTCATTTTGCTGGGCGATTCAAAGTGGCCGACAACATGGCTGGCAGCGATCATCGGAAGGGCACGCGGCAAGCGCGTTTTCTTCTGGACACACGGGTGGCTTCGTGAAGAACGCGGTCTCCAGCGTCGATTCCGCGACGCTTTCTACAAAATTGCCAATGGGCTGTTGCTCTACAACCATCGCGCCAAAGACTTTGGTGTTGGGCACGGTTTCGACAAGGATCGACTTCATGTGATATACAACAGCCTCAACACCGATGCCCAGCGAGGGGTTCGCGATACGATTTCACAAGAGCAAGCCCAAGCCGCACGCGAAGAGTATTTTCCTGAGCGTGCGGACTGCCCGATACTCACCACGGTCACCAGGCTGCAGCCGGACAAAAAAATCGAGATGCTGATTGACGCCGCCGCAGAGCTTGAAGCCCGAGGACAGCATGTGAATGTTCTGATCGTTGGCGACGGGCCAATCCGTGAGCAACTCGAGGAAAGAGCGAGAAACGCGGGCGTCAGTGCGCATTTCACCGGAGCAATCTACGACGAGCGGGCGCTCGGTCGAATGTTTAAGGCGGCGGACCTCACGATCATGCCCGGAGCGATTGGGCTGCTGGTTATGCACAGCATGGTGTATGGCACGCCGGTGATCACCCATAACAACTTTGATAACCAGGGACCAGAATCGGAGGCCATCATCGAAGGGGTCACCGGTGGGTTCTTTGAGGAAGGCAGCGTCGAATCGCTCGCTGCCGCGATCGAGCAATGGATCAAGAGCCCAAAAAAGCTTGCCGGCGGAAAAGAACAGGCAAAGGACATGATCGACCGGTTCTATAACCCGCAAGCCCAGGTCGCGTTGATTGATCGCGCGGTTGATGGAAAGCAGGCCGAACACAAGGATGAAGAGTTCTTCAAGGGAACCAAGCCGGGGACAGCATCATGATTTCAGGACTCATCAGATCACTCAAACAATCACCGCTGATCTACAAGACAGCCCGCAGATCGCTCATGTTCTATCGGCGCACTCGCTATGGGCTCCGCCATGTGCACCCCACCTTTTACACCCCTGGCGGGGTGATTTTGAGCCGCGATCTGATCGCTCACGAGTACTCGTTCATCGGTCACGGCTCGGTGGTCGGCCCGAAGGTTGAGATCGGGCCCTATGTTATGTTTGGCCCGCGCGTGATGGTGGTCGGCGGGGATCATGTCTTTGATATCCCCGGCACGCCAACTATATTTTCTGGTCGCCCCGATCTTCAGAAGACCACGGTGCACGCGGACGCTTGGCTCGGTGCCGGGGTGATCGTGATCGCAGGGGTCACCATCGGGCGAGGCGCGATCATCGCAGCCGGGTCCGTGGTCACCAAAGACATCCCCGCCTATGAGATTCACGGCGGAGTACCGGCGAAGAAAATTAAAGACCGGTTTGATTCACAACAAGCTATCGATACCCACGAAGCAATGCTCAACCGCCCGCCAACCGAAGGCGGGTACTGTGATCTGCTCGAAGAACAGCAATCAGATCAAAGCTAAGGACAACCGGTTCAGTATGCGTCATGCTCGCTGTCGTAGGAGTAGTCTTCGGGCTCTGACCAGTCGTTGCTGTAGTCGTCCGCGTAAACCACGGTACGCGATTGCTGGCTGCTTATTTTGGTGAGCACCAGATACCAATAGAATGGCAATGGGATAATCGCGAAGGAACTCTGTTTCATCGAGATCAAGGTTCCATACGCACAGAGCGCGAGCAAAATCGCCAGTACAGATCGATACGCCGGATCGTCATAGAGTGCACGATACAGCCGGAGCCCTGCGGCAAAGGTGAGCGTACAAATGGCGATTAACAGACCAAAGCCAATCAGCCCGTGCTCGGTAAGGATCTCAACCAGAAGGTTGTGCGGGTAGATAAAGTTCTTTCCATTGCCGCGGACATACGCGTTGAACGCGCCCGTTCCGAGCCCGCCGAGGAAGGAGCCGGGATCACCAAGGTACTCTTGAAGCATGGTTGTGGCGTAGTACATACGCACCGAGATGCCGTCATTCACACCCTCGGTGCTCCATCGATCCGCGGATCCGCCACCGGCAAGGAAAAGCTTGAGAGCGAGGAACAGAATCCCTGCGAGGAACGCCCCCGCGGCAGATGTCAGAAGGAACTGGGCGGTATTTTTGATACGATTGGCCACCGGGAAAAAGAGAACAGATAGCCCCATCGCGAACAAGAGCTGTCCCCGTGTACCGCTGAGCACCATGATCCCCATCCCGGCAAAGATCGCGCCAACCCGAATCATGAAGACCAGATTTGCATACCGGACCGGGCGATAGAGTGCGGCGACAATCACGAGCGCGCCGCCGAGCTCCGCGGTTGCAAGCGGGCTGCCCCGCTCGCCGTTCCCAAGATCTACAAACAGCCTGCCGGCGTAAAGATCGGAGTTGGGGCTAATCAGAATGAGCAGGATAATCACCGATCCGATGATCATAAATGGGAGCATAAACTTGCGGATGTTCTCTAGATCTCGGATCAGACCCGGGAGGATCACAAGCAGCAGCATGTAGTACGGGAAACCGGATTTGATAAAGTATCTTCCGGCCTCAGGGATGGGCGACCAGAGCACCCCAAAGACCGTGAACACATACAGCATGATGACGAGAACCCAAGCTGGATTAAAATACCCAGCAAAGGGACGCTTGCCTCGGAGGAACTCCAACCCAAACGCGGTCATCGCGATAATGCCAACGCCAACATTGATGATCCAGCTTTTTTGATGCAACAGCGGCACATATGAAGCGAGAAGCTGCTCGAGCGGCAAAAAAGACAATACCAAAAGAAGAGCCCACTGAGGCTTCAGGATGCTCTGAATCATCAGATAGAGCATGCCGAGCACGACAAGTGCAACCAGTACAGTGCTCATCTTTCGAGATATCCTTTCCTGACAGTCATGGTGCACATCCTATCGGTCGTTCCGCGTTGAGTCTGGAGCGGACTTCGGCTGATCATGGGGCATTCTCCAATCGAGGGATCCAGAGC
Source organism: Phycisphaerales bacterium (assembly GCA_029260265.1). Taxonomy (GTDB): domain Bacteria; phylum Planctomycetota; class Phycisphaerae; order Phycisphaerales; family UBA1924; genus UBA1924. The sequence goes on along the minus strand of JAJDDO010000019.1, from coordinate 273,205 downwards.
ACGGCTCGAACCGCACGATGGTCAGACCCCACCGACCGCACCGTCTTCCATGACCGGACAGAAGCCGTAGATGGGCACCAGACATCATCGATTGCGATCCGGGCGATCGGCCATGATGCAGGGAAGCTGCCCCATCGACCAACCACCGGCTTCGCACGGGTCAGCGTCGATTCAGACCGAAGGGTTCGATCACGCACACTCCCCGGTGCAGCGTTGAGATCGGCTGCCAACAGCACCTGATCACCTGCCTCAATCAGTGATCGAGCGAACGCCGCAAGGTGTCGAACAGAGCGATTGCCGTCGCGCCATCGAGCCGGGCTTCTTGGCGAGGGGGGGTGGGCGACCAGGAGCGTAAAACGCCCACCGAGTTCCTCGGGCCGATCAACAAGGCACGCCATCCCGTCTGCATTTCGGAGCCCCGACTCGGTGAGCCCAGACAGTTTCCATCGAGAGATGACCAAAATCCGAGGCGTGAGATCACCATCGCTCTCGCGCACCATTGTAAAGGGATACTCATCCTTGAAAATTCCATCCTTTATCACCCCAATGTAAAACTCCCACACGGGCTCAAGAATGACCGCAATATCCGCCCCTTGCTTTGAAACGAACGGCGTGACCGCGTCATGGAAAAGATTGCCCATGTCCGCGTTGAAGATCAGAATGCTGACATCCTCTGGTGTTCGTGTTGACGCATTGCGCGGAAGAAAAACTTCTCGACCGCTCCAAAACGGCCAAGAAACCATCACCATTGCAGCCATCAGCACTGCGGAGAACAAGGTGCGTCTGCGAACAAGACGAACAAGAAAAGTGCACGCGAGCGGCGTCCACACCCACCAGAATCCGGCGATGAGCAGATCGCACACCCACCACCACCGCGACCCAAGCAGGATTCCGGCAAGAGCGACGAGCACCAGAACCGGCAAGAGCCCGAGTGTCTTCGCGGTTCTTTCTGATAACCTGCTGGCGGCACCGTCAGGGTCTCTTAAGTTGGCAACTGCACGATTCATGGTGCCGGGAGGAGGGTGATCTTGCGAGCGAGCCCGCGGACGCGAGGCGGCAAGAAGTTTAGAATTTCGTTGAGCACACTGACAAGAAAGATCCTCGAAACGAGTGCGAACAGAACAGTGTACGCAGCGCCGCTTGCGAGCAGCATCGCCAACAACTCAATCCGCGAGTTGAAATCGATCTGTACCAATGACTTCATCCAGAGGACCGCCGCAAAGCACGCCGCACCCAGCACCCACGATGGAAAAAACCCGCCGACACATTTCCACCATGAAATCCCAAGCACACGGCATACAATCGGGCCGACCACAAGAATCGAAATCGCATAAGCACCACCAACGATCGCGGCAAACTGCCAAGGCTCGGTGAACCACACCCCCGCGACCACCGAGAATCCAGCCAGAATCACCGCGCGGATAATCATGAGCTGAGCATTCAACTTGTAGTTACTTCGCGAGACCAGCGAAGGCTCGATCACGCTCTGCAACATCCGGAATGGAACAAAGACGCACATCCACTGAATCGCAGGGATCGCGTCAAGCCATTTATCTGCCCAAAAAATCCGCTCAACCTCGACCGCGATGGTCGCCACACCAAAGGCGGCGAGGCTGCTGGCAAACGAGAGCATACGGAGGGTGCGGATAACCGCGGCACCCTGTCGTGCGCGTGAAGAGTTCAGACTGCTGAGCGCGGGCAGCAACACATCTTGCAGATTGACCGCGAGGATGTTGTGGATCTGCAGCACAAGCTGTGAAGAAAAGAAATACACGCCAAGAACGGCGGGAGGGACAAAGTAGCCGACGATCGCGTAAGGACCCATATTGACCACAGACAACGCGAGTGCAGAGACCAGCATCCAATAGCTCACCCCGAAGAGCTTGGGCCAGAGTCGGATTCTTGGCGATCGGAAGAGCTTCATCGAACCGCACATCCAAACGCCAACACCCCATTCGATAAACGGGATGACAACAAAGGGCCACGCGAAACTCATGGCGCCAAAGCCGAGCAACGCGAACGCGATCAGCGAGAGATTCCGACAGATTTCTGTGATCATCCGAAGCCGGGCAAGTTCCCGGTAACGAAGCTCGGCAGCGAGTTTGGATCGGTAGATCATCCCGGGTGTTGAAACCGCGATCCCTATCGCGATCACCAATAAGATCTGAGTCAACGCGGGCTCGTCGTAAATGCTTGCTGCAACCGGACCCGCGATGATCAACAAGCCCGCAGAGAGCAGATTAAAACAAAATGCAAGCCAAAACACCGGGCAGACAAGCTTATCAAACCGGCGTACACCTTTCTGAACGAGCACCTTGCGAGCGCCGCCATCACGGATAACAGAGACAAAGACGGTCACCCCCGCCGCGAGCGCGTAGATCCCAAAGTCTTCTTGGATCAGGGTATTGCCGAGTATGATTTGAGAAACAAAGCTTGCGCCCTTGGTTGCCATCGCGGCGATGAGCATCCAGGCCATCCCGATCCCAACAGCCTTGCCCAGCGAGTTGTTGCTTTTCTCTTGCGTCAAATGGTGCTCCGGGTCGGCTTTGGCAACCCCACTCTATGTCCACTCTGCGCGATCGGTTCGCGCGAACTTGATGCGATGACTCTTATCGGCTCATCCACACGGATTCTGGGCATGAATTGCCCGCCAGGGCACGAAAAAACAGGCGTCCGTATGGACGCCTGTCTGGGGTTGGGCTGGGATATTGAGATTCCGCCTTTAGTTCTCGCGTCCGAGCATGAAGAACGGGTTGGAAGCCGCCCCGATCGCGTTGGCGTTGTAGATGTAATCGGCGTCCAGTGCTTTCTCGATACGAATCGAGACTTCCTGGAGATGCGCCTTGGTGTACACATCAAGCTTTGGTGAGCCTTCGAGCACCTTGTCCGCGTGATCCTTGATCTCGCGGAGATGCATCCCCGCGAGCGTCCGCACAGCCTTCTGGGCAGCACTGAATCCGTCGGTGGCCATCGAGAGCTCGATCATCCGCCCGAGGTGTTCGAGCTGCAGATTGCGCCGCATCGAGCTGATCATCGGCTTGCGCTCGGTGAACTTCTTGCCCGATGGCTCGTCAAGCTCGGACCAGACGCCCTCGGTCACCGCACCGAGCAACTCGGCGAGGGTAAAGACATCCGCATCGGCCTCAACGAACAACTCGTAGTCGTACACACGCTGGAGCGTGGATGGATTCATGAGCAATGTCAACGCAGAAGCTTGCATACCGAGGATCCGATCATGGATCGGCATCGCAGGATCCGCGAGCACGCTCGTGCCCTGGTCCCACCACTTATCACTCGTGATATGGGTGAGCAGTTCTGGGGTCACGCCGTAGGCTTCATCGTTGAGCGAGTTTTCGATCACGAAGTTCATCGCATCACGCTGATCTTGTGCAGCGACCGGTTCAATCGGGGCGCGTCCTTCCGGATCACCCTTCTTGTCGCGGTACACATACGCCGAACCGACCCAGTTGCCCATCATCGAAACAACAGACATCTGCTGACTCAGCGAGATCAGGTACCCGCGCCGAGCGCGTGACCAGCTATCGCCGTCTTCTACAAATTTTTCCAGCAGGTTAGCGCGGATATGGGCCGCGAAAGCCATCTGGTTCTCTGCGAAGGTGAGCGGATCAGAACCCATGTCATATCGGCGTACGGTTGGGTCTGGACCAAATGCGTCCTCGTCGGTGCCGTACTGATAATCTGGATTTGCCGACTTCGAGAGGATCTCTTCGAGATCACCCGAGCCGTATCCATACTCGATCGCCCAGTAGTCATAAGGGCCAATGCCATCGGCAGAGTACTTGCCCTGTGATTCGCCGAACTCTGGCATCCGGATATTGATCCCGGTGTAGTCCATCACACTCGTTGACCATGATTCATCACCGAGCTCTTCAGAGTTGATCTCATCAAAGCTGTACCGGCTCGAACCCTTGAAGTTATGACGGAGACCGAGCGTGTGCCCAACCTCATGAGAAACAAGCTCGGCGAGCATCGGTCCAACGAACCATTCCGGCACGCCATCAATCAACTCAACCTTCTCTTTTTTCTCTTCTGGAGCATCATCAGAATCTTCGGCTTCAGGCTCTTCTGCCTCTTCTGCCTGGGTATCAAGCAGAGCGAGCACATCGGCAGGGATCATCGCACGAAGCTCCGGGTTCTCTTCGAGTTGCTTCTTGATCATCTCGATCATCTCTGGATCCATTTCTGGGCCCATCGCGGAAACACTCGCGGGCATATCAACATCGAGCATGTCGATCATGCTCAGGTGCATCCGCATCGACGCAAGATTCAACGCCATGCCGCTGGCTGCCTGGCACATGCCAGAAACCTGGCTGGTGCGATCAATCAATCCGTCAAACTCATCGTCGCCGATCATCGCGGTGTGCTGATTGAAACCAAGGAGATTCGATGATTCGCAGTCATGAGTGCGTTGCACAAGAATCTCTTCCTGGCGTGCCGGCGATACAAGCCGCAGACGAGGGTCCCACTGTGGGTGCGATTCGAGCCAGCCGAGCGTCTGTGGGCTCATGCCTTGGGTCGCGAGATCGCCGAGCAGGTCTTCCCACCGGTAGGTAAACACGCGCATCCATCCATCCGTGAGCACGACATCGGCGTCCAAAATTTCGCCGGTCATCGGGTTCACGCGAGATGGGCCAATTGCCGTCGCGACATCGTTGGAGATCCAACGGATGAAGTTGTAGCGCACATCTTCAGGATCTTTATCCATGTTTGCGCCGGTGGCTTTGTCCTGGTACCGGACCTCGATCGCGCCGTCAATCCCGATGGCGCGGTAGGCCTTGTTCCACTCTTCGATGCCCTCGCGGACATACCTGCGGTACCGGATCGGGACCGTGTGCTCGATGTAGTAAACGATCGGTTCCTTCGGCGGGCTCATCGAGAGCTTCGGGTCCGCCTTCTGGATGTTCCAACGGTTGATGTAACGCTGGGTGGTGTCGTTCCAATCGAACTTGCCCAGGTCAGTAAAGTTGGTGACGAAGTACCCAACACGCTGATCCGCAGCACGGGGCTTGAAGCCCTTTGAGCCGGTGATGTGCGAGATGGAGTAATGGAAGCGTTTGATCACGCCGCCCGAAACAGGGCCCTCAAACTCGATCTCGATATTGCTCGGGAATGCCTTGACCGAATGGACGGTGGTGAGCGATTTGTTGAGCCCACGCGCTGAGCCACCAAAGAAGCTGCTCGCCTTGCCAACAAGCAGGCTATCCATATCGATCATCGGCTGGCCATTGGGGCCGGTCGCTGCGATAGGGACATCAAGGATCACCCGGTCCGTCCAGACGGTCTCCACCGAATCTTTTGATTCCTGGTCACCCGTTGAGCGCACCGCGATCTGAGGCTGAATCAGCGCAAGCCGATCGCCGATCCGACGCCACTGGGTGTACATGTCACCCGACTGAAGACCCGCGAAGATCTCGCCGCCCGCGACGGTCATCGCAAAGAAGTGCTTCTGGTTGGCGTAGCCTCGGGGGAGTTCCGCGTAGACATCGTTGGTCTTGGCGTTGATGTACACATTATAAAATGAGTTGCCATCCGCGGTCGAGACGACACGCTCGAAACCATTGGAGATGTCCTTCCAGTTCTTGATATTGGATGCCGGCGAGCTCTTCCCGCCCCCGCCTCGTGCAGCAGCCATGGCTTGCAGCGCCGCGAGATCGAGCTCGATGGTTGGGTTCGCATTGTTGACATCGTTTGGCTCTTGCGCCATCGCCGAGCCACCCGCCAAAGCGGTCAGCCCGATCAATGCTCCGGCGATTCCGGTGAGCCTCTGGATCGAGGTGCGTGTTCTTGGTTCACTCTTCATCAAAAAAACTCCATGATGCGCGGGGTGCCCGCATTTCGAAACATTGTTCGGCCGGTTCAACGCCAGGGTCAGAGTCCACAAGCCCCTGAACCACCCCTTCGTGGTTCGCCTCTATCGGCGCTCGCGTCTATGAACCCAAATATCCAGCCCGGTTGGAGCGCAATCAATGCGCCCGTGCCCACAGACACAATTACCATGAACTCGTCAAAAAGATTCAGGAATTCCCGCCAATCAAGAGCACAATTACAGTTGTGAGCACAAAAAGAAGACCAGATATCCGAACGACCTGATCCCTTAATGCCAACTCGGTCGGGTCGTCATAGGTTCCGCGCATCAAAAGCGTGATTGTGCGCAACAACGCCAGCGTCGCGGGCAACACGCTGATCCAAAGAAGATTGATACCAAACCCATTGCCTAGACCATCTGGTCTATTTACAAAATACATCGTGAGATCGTCTTCGCGACTTTGGATGTAACCTGTGTAAGTCAAAAGAGTTGCAACGCCGGTCACCACCACAAGCATTCGCAAGAGCTGGTCCGTGTAGGACAACTGGACATCGCGGACTGCGATGGCGGACTCATCAGAGCCCATCAATCGGCGTTCGCCGAGCCGCTTGCCGAAGGCAAGGAACATACTCAAGAACAGCGTGGCGTTCAAAAGCCAGGTCGACGGAGCAACATTGACCGCAGCACACCCCCCAAGAACCCGCAGAACAAACCCGGTTGAAAGGGAGAGCACATCAATAATGACGAGGTGCTTGAGCCCGGCAGAATAGGCGGAAACATTGACAATATAGGCCAATACCAGCCCCGCCACCCACCATTTGGTGTTGCCGGGGATCAACAGCGTGCAACCAAAGCCGACAACCAAAAGAGAGACCCCAAAGATTTTTGCTATACCGATCGGTACAACGCCTGAGGCGAGCGGGCGGTGTTTCTTGCGTGGATGGGTGCGATCGCGCTCAATATCCGCCAGATCATTGAACACATAGCACCCGCTGGCAGCCAGGCAGAATCCAAAGAAAGCAAGGGCAACCCAGATGACCAGATCCGCAATCCCCACCGCATCGAGTGTGCCATCGGAGAGCGCGAAAACAGGGCCAATGAGCACAAAGATGCCTTTGGTCCATTGTTTCACCCGTGCGAGTCGGATGAGCCCACGGATGAGCCCGCCACGACTGCTGGTGGTATCTGGGCCAGAATCATGTCCCCCGTTCTGGTCTGGGGTTGGCATCGGTGCTTGATCGCTTTGATTCTGTTCATCACTCATGGGTACAGTGGGTATCGACCGATCTCACAGTCGTCCTCAAGGGGTCTTTCGGACGATCCGAACATATTGCATACTGGGCCGCAGATATGCCGGTTCATGGAAACTTGTTGCCGATGTCCGATCCGAATAACTGCCCCAATCTTCCGATGTCAACGAGCGCCCGATTTCGGCGGGTCTTGTTGCCGACCGCACTTGGGATGATATTGGTGGCGATGATTCTTTGGCCGGTGATGTGGATCAATCCGTCCTATCTGATTCAGGGATCGTCAGCGGATCATTTGTACCATTTCCCGACGATCGAGCAGTTCGCCGATGAACTGCCAAGCCCGCACTACGATGATTATCCCGCAGCGACCGCTCCGGGGTATCACACGCTTCTCGCAATCCCGCGCTCGCTTGGGTTCGGTTACACCACCATCAGGATGATGGGATCGCTCTGGACGATCGCAATTATGGGGGCGTTGATTGGAGTGTGTGTTCGCCGATTTGGCTATGGCGCGTTGATCGTGGCCATGCCTGTTCTCATAACCAACTACATCTTGTTCCCCGGGATCTGGCTCTTGCCTGACAACGCGGGGTGGTTTGGCGTGGTGCTCATCACGCTTTTGTGCCTGAATGATCGGGTTTCGAATACTCGGCTTGTTGTAATGGGCGCATGCTTGCTTGGGCTGGTTTGGATGCGTCAGGTGCATATATGGGCGGCTGCGCCGATTTGGCTCTCGGCATGGATCGGTTCGGGCGCTCAGGTCCCCGCCAAACCCGTCGAGTTCTTCTCATCATTGGGTTCACGCACGAATCGGGGGCTGATTGCATTGATCTGTACCCTGCCCGCCTTTGGGTTGCTCGGATGGTTTGTTTGGATGTGGGGCGGGCTGGTGCCACCCACCTTTCAAGACGAACACGCGGGGATTAATCTTGCAACTCCCGGCTTTGTTTTACTCCAGATCTCGGTACTGAGTGTCTTCTTTTCGCCGATCCTTTTGGCTCGGCTGAGGGGAATCTGGCAAGGCCACCGAACGGTCTTCCTGTTTGTTGTCGGTCTAGGACTCCTGCTTGGGCTTGGTCCGGTGTCCTCCTTCTCGGTCGATGATGGGCGATATGGGGGGTGGTGGAATCTCGTTCGGCATACACCAGAAGCGATGGGCCGATCGCCCATATTCTTGATCGGATCAGTTGCCGGAAGTGTGTGTGTCATGCTTTGGGGCTCGTTGTGCTCTCGGCGTGATGCGTGGGTGCTCGGGTCGATTCTCGCGGTCTTTGTCTGTTCGCAGACCATCAATGAGCGGAGCTGGCAGCGGTATCACGAGCCGATGCTCATCGTGCTCATCTGCATCATCTTTGCTCGTTCTGATATCCAAACGGTTCGGCGTCGATCGGTTCTTGTTGGCTCTGTGGCGCTCACCGCATTGCTCGCCTTCGTGACCGCAACCCAGCTGACCGAGCAGGTATCAAGAGATTCGAGTGACCCACGAGTGGACGCGCTGCGGGCCAAAAAAGCCTCCCAGAACACAATTCAGAACCCATAATGCTCGCCTATCTCGTTCGGGTTTGGATGGATTCACTATTGGTTCGGGCCGATGAACTTCACGGGTCCGAGCGTCGTAGGATCCCATCACCATCCGATTCCCGCAAGGTCTAACCGAAACCCAAACACCCAAGGCACACCATGAGCGACACCAAACGCGCACTGATCACCGGCATCACCGGACAAGACGGATCCTACCTCGCCGAGTTTCTGCTCGCCAAGGGCTATGAGGTCCACGGGATTATCCGCCGTGCTTCGTCGTTCAACACAGAACGCCTCGACGACATTTATCAAGACCCGCATCTTGACGGCGCGCGCCTCAAGCTGCACTACGGCGACCTTTGCGATGCCAACAACATCAATAAAGTGATCGACACGGTTCAGCCCCACGAGGTGTACAACCTCGGCGCTCAATCGCATGTCCGTGTGTCCTTCGATATGCCGATCTACACCGCCGACACCGTCGGGATGGGCGCGCTGAGGCTGCTCGAAGCGATCCGCGATTTCCAGGACAAATCAGGTCAACAGGTTCGGTACTACCAGGCGAGCTCGTCAGAGATGTACGGCAAGGTGATCGAGACACCCCAGAAAGAAACCACGCCGTTCTGGCCACGCTCGCCTTATTCGTGCGCCAAGGTGATGGCGCACTGGGCGACGGTCAACTTCCGCGAGTCTTACGGGATGCACGCGTCGTGTGGGATCTTGTTCAATCACGAATCTCCGCGCCGAGGGGAAACATTTGTGACGCGAAAAATCACCCGCGCGGTCGGACGCATCAAGCTGGGCATGCAGGACAAGGTGTACCTTGGAAACCTCGACGCAAAGCGTGACTGGGGCTTCGCCGGCGACTATGTCAAGATGATGTGGATGATGCTGCAGATGCCAGAGGCCGATGATTATGTCGTCGCGACTGGCAGGACGATTTCTGTTCGCGAGTTCGCCGAGATGGCATTCAACTCTGTCGGGCTGAACTTCAACGACCATGTCGAGTTTGACCCACGCTATCTCCGTCCCGCCGAGGTCGATCTTCTCCTCGGCGACCCGACCAAAGCCAAAGAGAAGCTCGGTTGGGTTCCAGAGACGACCGTCGAAGAGCTCGCCGCGATGATGGTCGAGCACGACATGGAGCTGGCATCACGCGAGAAAACACTTAAGGACGCGGGGCACAAACTCCCTGAGTTTACCGGGCACGACCAGTAATTATTTAACAAACCGATATAAGAAAAGCCCCCGCCAAACCGGTGGGGGCTTTTTCGATCGCCAGGATGCTGGAACGGATTACTTGCTGAGTGCAGACTTTGGTTCGGGCATCTCGACCGGGTTGGCGTACTGGACCGGGGTAGGCGTCGTCCCGGTCTTTTGGTAGTAATACTCCGGATCCATGCCCGCGGGGACAGGGCTGCGGTTGACGACCGCGTTCGGGTTGGGGTTGAAGATTACGATCTGGAAGTTGTCCTGGACCGCGATACTCCCCGAGGTGATATCCCAGATCTTCACCACGATCTTGCCGCTGATGACATTTGTGGTCGCGACGCGAGCCTCGTCGGTGTCCACGACCGTGACCACTGTTGTGTGTGTGTTAAACGAGGGAACCTGATCGCTGAGAGTAATCTCGTATCGCGAGAGGGCCGCGTTCCAGGTTGAGCTCATGTTCGCGGTGCCCGACCCGATGGTGCCCGTACTGTTCACAAACCCGTAAGCCGCCGGCGACATTGGCGATGGAGAGGAGTTGTAGTCTTTGGTAACCTGACCATTATCAACATGCAGGTCACCATCGAAGAGCCCGGCGTGATTGTCGCGAGCGAGGTAGGCGTAAGTCCCTGCGGCATTGTTGTTCGCCTGAACGGCACTCGCGGTCGGCACGCCGAAGGATGAAACTTCAGCGAGCACCGCTGCGATTCCGAATGGCGAGTTGTTGAATCCGACAAGGCTGAATCCATCGGCAACCGAGACCAGCCCAAGATATGCGTTGCTATCATCGAAGCGACTTGTGTGCTCAGCAAAGCTTAATCCGGATGAGGTGCCCTCTACCAGCAAAGCCGGGGCGCTGGCGATCCCTGAAGATTGCAGCCTCAATGCGGTGCCCGCGTTGACTGAGATATCCATCGCGGTGTCCGAAGAGATCATGTCGGTGATCGTTTCGGTATAGGGAAAGCTCAGCCGATGCGCGACCTGGGAGACATTGGCATGCGGGGCTGCCAAGAGTTCTACCCTCGGAGAGAGGGGGATGAACGACCCCTCGAAGGTTGGTCGGACCTCGATCTGGAGCCTCTTCAAGAGCTTGGCGTGTTCTTCCCACAGCGCGTTGTCGAGGGTGATGTCGACCGTGAACAAACCATCAACCACCGGGATCCCAAAGTAGGACACCGGCGCGTTGAGCAGCGCGCCCGAGCCGGAATACACCGAGAACCGCATGTCATAGATCCCGTTGGCCGGTGCGCCGCCCTCATTCAGCTGCCCCTGGTAGGTAAACTCGTACCCGAGTTCTACCTCAAAGCCCCGATCGCCGGTTTGAGCAGCCGCAGGTGACACGCCGAGCCCAAAGCACAGGGCAAGCCCGGCGAGCATATTCGTTCTGATCAGTTTCATTTCTTCTCCCCTCGTTTGATTGGTTGGTAATCCCAACAGGATAAAGAAATCTCCGAGAGCTTGCAAGACGAATCCTTGAATATTGGAACCGAATCGCAATACGCGACGAGACCCGGATTCGCATTATCGATCGACCGAATCACTTGTGAATCAGAACGGGTGTTCTTAAGCCTTGGGATTCGTTTTCAGTCTTGGGCAACATGCGACGGAGCAATCTTGACGAGTTGCATCTTGTGCGGGCCTGCTGGCTGATCGAGGAGTTGGTAATCGGTTGCGTCCCAGCGGTATCCGGTCATTGCAAGATCGATGTGCCATTCGCCGAGCTTAAACACCTGGCGGAGGAGCGTGTTGTTGATCCGCGGGACCCATGAGCCCGCCCGCCCGTGCCCGGCTTGGGCGAACGCGTCGGTTGTTGAGGGTGCAAGAGTATCGAGCGAGTTTGATCCGCGGATGGTGTTGAAATCGCCGATGATCAGATCGGGCTCCGGGAAGGGATCATCTGTGCGTTCGCTTCGCCAACGATCGTCGCCGTCGTAGATACTCGTGATCCCGTTCCACCCATTGATCGCTTTGACCGCGGCTTGCATGCTGGTCTCTCGCCAGAGGGTTGGCTCGCTCGGCAGATCAACAAGCCAGACAATCATCGTTGCCGGCCCATCACCGAATCGTTCACGAAGATCAAGCTCAATAAACATGACCCACCCGCGTTTGCCGGTCTCTCGTGTATCGGTCTCCGCAAGTTCACCCTGTTTCAGGCGCGCGGTGCCCGTGCGGATGATCGGGAATCTGGAGACCACGAGCGAATCCCCTTGGACAGAAACATGCTCGGGGTTCATATTCGCACGAATGCCGGGATAGAGCTTGTGGTCTTCCTCGGATGGTGCCATGTCTTGGAGCGCGCGGATTAGCTCGGTGCGGTGATCATTCCGCCTTGCGTTGACGATCAGCACCAGGTCAGCGCCGATCGGTGGGATCGTTTCCTTCCCCTTTTCCTTATGGTTGTACGCCGATTGATTCCAGTGCAGCACACTGATGTTCGTCTTTGCAATCGGCGTGCCGATATCGAATACACGATGCATTCGCCACACACCGAAAACCAGAAAGACACTGCACCCGATGCACCCGAGCATAAGGATCGGGCGGAGGATCATCCCGCCGGTGCGTAGAGAGAGCTTGCCGAGCAGCGCCGAGATGAGCAGCAGCACCCAAGCCGATCCGATCATGATGATCGGGGGCACCCACCAGATAAACTGCGACCAGTGGTATTGATCCGTCAGCACCCTGCCGAGAATCCAGATGAACAACAGCCCTGCGCCGCCAAGGGCAGCAAGCTTCGCCCCCGTCGGGAGCACTCTACGCCGCAGCCAGCTGGATACACCTTTCGGGGCTGAGCGTGTCGGGGTTGACGGTCTGTTCTCTGTTGGCTCGGTCATGCCCGATTGTATCGGTAAGATGAATGATCACCCGTAAAACATGGAGTGATTGAGAGGCCGCCCATTCAATCCGCGATCTTTGCAAGCCGGCTTTGGTTGTGCTCGACGAGTTCTTCCGGAGTCGGATCACGCAGCGGCCACCCCATCTTGGCCGCGGTCTCTTCGTTGGGCGTGAAGTCGGCGTTCAGAATCCCATTCTCGACAAGGATCTGGCGTTGCCCCTTGGTGAACTGTCTTCCGAACTCAACGCCACGGATCTCGGGAACATACGCGTTGTTCTCTCTGACGAGTTGCATGTCCTTGTACCCGCGACGGATCCCATTGACGAAGTAATCAAACTCAACATCGCCATTGCCGGCGATAACGATCGTGTGTAGGTCCTTGCTCTCGATCCACAAACCCGCGTCTGGCCCCATCGCTGTGACTTGCACGGTGAGTTGATCTTGCTCGCTGACGAGCCGGAACTCTTCGGGCACCTCGATGTACGCCCGCCCGCCCTCAAGGCGTGACGATCCGCGGAAGTAGGTTCCGGATTCGTTGCCCTCGAGGCACACGAAGCGGATCTCTTGCGATGCGTCTTCCGGGTGCGGCTGGACAAAGAACTTTGCGCCCGATCCGCCGAAGTCACCGTCGCTCCACACGCCATAGCCGGAGTTGCTGCTCGTGTTTCCGCGCACGCCGTAGTTCACGCCGGTGCCGGTCGCCCAACCGAAGACCCCGCGGCTGCTGGATGTTTTTCCGTACACGCCGATGCCGCTGATGCTCGATCCATACATCCCGCGAGAAGTGACACTCGCGCCGGAGACCCCCCACCCATCGCCGGAGTACCCATTGACCCCTGCGCCGCTTGAGCTATCGCTGATGCCGTGCACGCCGTAGTTGATGCCGCTGTTGGCGGTGGCCCAGCCAAACACGCCGCTGCCCGTGCTGCCGCTGCTCGCCCCGTACACACCGTAGTTGGTGCCCGTGCTCTCGGTTGATCGTCCGTACACACCGCGTCCGCTCACGCTGGTTCCATAAACCCCGTACCCCCCGCCGGCGTGCGACCCATGCACGCCGTAGCCGTTGCCATTGTTGCCGTTGTTGATCCCGCGCACGCCCGAAGACGCCGAGCCCGGAGATGCAGAGTTCACATACCCGCGCACGCCCGTTGCGCTGCTCGAAGTTGAGTTGGTATCACCCCAGAGCCCGGGGAAGGTCCCGGTTGTGGAGCTGTGTGTCCCGCGGATGGCATACCAGCCGCTCGTCGCCTGGATCGCCGGTGCGCCGCCCGGTCCGGCGACATTCAGGGTCCCGGTGGTGCCGAGTTCAGCATCACCAATCCGAACGCCGCCATCAAAGAGCGCCGCGAGGTTCGCGCCGTTGGGGGTGACCACAAGCCGGACATCGCCCGGATCCGTGGTGCCGATCCCCACCCGGTCAGTCGAGCTCACAAAGATCCCGCGCGTTGCGAGCGAATATTGCGACACCGGGGCGGCGTGGATCTCAACCCAAGGCAGCAACTCTGTAAAACTCCCCGCAACACCGTCGGGGCGCACCTTGATCTGCATCGATCGCGAAGCGCCCTCGAACACGCCGTCGCCAAAATCGATATCCGCACTGAACAGCCCATCGTTCACATCAACAACCATCGCCACCGGTCCGGCGACGACTGATGAATCCGAGGTCAGCCTCAGCGTGAACTCCATCTCGAACATCCCGTTGGCCGCGGTTCCGCCATCGTTGAGTTGTCCCTGATAAGTAAACGGCTCGGCAGCAGTCAGCGATGTCATAGCGCACAAAGCTATCGAAACAAGTATTCGGTTGAGCATGGTGATTCCCCTTCGTTGAAGTGTTGCATCCATGCTACCAAAGACACCGGGGTTTCACCGAGCCTATTCTTCGTCATTGCCCGCAATTCTTCGGCTCAAAGCACTTCTATCATCCACCTCGCCCCCCAAACAGGAACCGCTTCCCATGCCCCAATCAAGCCTCAACAACTGGTCCGACCAACGCATCATCATCACCGGCGGCTCGGGCTTTCTCGGACGACACATCGTCGAGGGGCTCCACGCGAGAGGTGTCGCCGATAACCAGATCTTTATCCCGCGCTCAGCCAAGTACGACCTCACCGAAAAAGACGCCTGCGTCGCGCTCTACAACGACTGCTTTGGCGCCGACAAAGCCACGATGATTATCCACCTCGCCGCCGAGGTCGGCGGCATCGGCGCGAACATGAAAAACCCGGGCCGATACTTCTACGCCAACATGGCGATGGCCCTGCACCTGATCGAACAAGCACGCGTCGACGGGCTCATCGAACGCGGAGGCAAGTTCATCCAGACCGGGACCATCTGCGCCTATCCAAACATGACCCCAATCCCGTTCAAAGAAGAAAACCTCTGGAACGGGTACCCCGAGGTCACCAACGCGCCCTACGGCGTCGCCAAGAAAGCCGCGTGGCAGATGCTCGATGCCTACAAGCTTCAGTACAACATGAAGTCCAGCTTTGTCCTGCCCGTCAATCTCTACGGCCCGCACGACAACTTCGACCTCGCATCCTCGCATGTCATCCCCGCGCTGATCCGAAAATGCGTTGAAGCGATGGACCGCGGCGACGAGTTCCTTGAGGTCTGGGGAACCGGCAGCGCGAGCCGTGAGTTCTTGTACATCACCGACTGCGCCGACGGCTTGCTCACCGCCGCCGAGAAGATGGACGACCCCACCCCGATCAACCTCGGCACCAACATGGAGATCACCATCCGCGATCTCGTCCACCTGATCGCCAAACTCACCGGCTTCGCCACCGAGGATACGATCGAGCAGAAGATCCGCTGGGATTCCACCAAGCCCGACGGGCAACCGCGCCGATGCCTTGATGTCTCAAAGGCGAAAGAGCTGATGAACTGGGAAGCGAAGGTAGGATTTGAAGAAGGGCTCAAGCGCACGATCGAGTGGTTCAAGGCGAATCGCTACGACGCCGAGGCGAGGGTGTAGTTGATGAGTATCCGAAAACTATTCTGGTGGAGTTATCTTATCATCGTGCATCTTGCGATACTCTTTGTATTGATATCGATCCCCGAACTCCGCCGCAGGTTTCAGATGCAACAACGATTGCCAGGATCTCGGCTTTCGACCGAGTATGACAACAGGCCTGACGAGTGGATGCGATTTATCATGCACGATGGCATGCGAGATCCAGTAGTTTCAATAATTGATCGCCCGTTTGGTGTTGAATACATCTGTGTTGCTCCTCCGGGATCACAGAGTGTGTGGAACTTTAATCGCAGGGAGGGAGAAGGCTGGAGGCTGCATGTTGCAGATTATGGCACTCCTGAGCTTGCGAAGAGGCATTTTTCAAACTCATTTTCAGGACATGTTCTTGTTGACGGTTACCCAGACGGCGGGGCAGACGGATTTCCTGACCGTGAATCGATTACCACAGGCGGGGTAAGGAGGGTGTTCACAATTGAACCAGTTGTGAGAGAGCTCGAATTTGAAGTACCGGAGAGTTCACAACCCTAGACTATGAAGATCATCCCCTATACCCAATTCACCCTCCCCGCTTGGCTCGCGATGCGAGCCAAGCTCTTTGATGACGAAGACCCGGCGCTCCTCGAAGAAGAAGTTCGCCAGATCACCAAAGCCAACACCCTCAAGTCCCAGCCGTTCCAATGCCTGCTCGCGTTCGACGATACAGAGACACCCGTGGGCTTCATCGAGATGACCGTTCGATCGTCCGCCGAAGATTGCATGACCTCGCCCGTGTTGTACATCGAGGGGTGGTATGTCGAGCCGGGTCATCAGGGCACGGGTGTTGGGCGTGCACTCATGGACGCGGCGTTCGCGTGGGGGCGCGAGCACGGGTGCAAGGAAGCCGCCTCGGATGCCCGCCCGGACAACACCGGATCCATCAGGGCCCACAACGCGCTCGGGTTCGAGGACGCTGGGGTGATTCAGTGCTTCCGCCGATCAATCAGCGGGCGGGGCTGAGCGCACAAACGCCCCCGCCGCGAACAGAATACGGCGAGGGCGTATAGAGGCTCGCTTCAAGTTTCGGATCGGGCTCAGCCCTTCACATCCTCGAGCAATGCGCCGAAGTTGATATGGAATGGGTGCCCATCGATCACCAACGCCGGGACCGATTCCACCCCAGCGTCCTCGGCTTCATTGATCCGGGACCGATCCTCACCGAGGTGCACAATCTCGATATCAAACTTACCCGTGTCCAACGACTTGGCGACGGTCTCTTCGGCCTGGACACACACCGGGCAACCGGCGTGGTAAAAAACTGCTTTTTTCATTGGTATCTCCTTCGTAAAAGATCCTGCTTTGGTATCTGGCACGGCGATTAAAAATCACCTTCGTGGACATATGGGTAGCTCCACAGAATCGTTTGCATCAACACGCTCTTGACCCACGCCGCGTGCATCTTGTCAACCTCTTCAGCGGAATGCTCGCCGCGTTCGAGGAACGGGCGAAGCGTTGTGGTCACCGGGATCGTTAGTGCAGAGATGTGCCGAAAGTGGATATGGTCAACCGCCCAGGCGTTGTCCGTTTTGTTCTTTCCTACGCGATGATGGCGGCGACCGATCTCGAACTGGTAATCAAGCCAGTCCTGGTCGTACTCCGAATCGGCGGTATCAAGCACCCATTGCTCGAATCGTGCGCGAACCCGCCCGAGGTACTCCATGTCCGGTTCGCCGGCGCTGTTCGAGAAGTACTTGAGCAGGTGCTCGTTGCCGCCCACAAACCCGTACCACACACCGACAAGTTCTTCGACATTGGGTTCGAGTACATCGCGGCTCATGCGAAGGTATCTGATATCCTCCTCGCTCATCAGGAGCGATTTCATAATCTCATCAAGTTCACCAAGCGTGATCGGCGCGGGCTCGATGATGTTCGAGCTGTGCGTGTAGCCGGGGATGGCGGGTTCTGTCGTGTTCATGGCCAGAGACCCCGAGCATGCGCCAAGCAATCCCGCGACGCTGGCCCCAAGTGCAATGGTGTTCAAGTTCAACATTTGTATCTCCTTTTTGTGAGTGAGAAATCCACGATGTGTGTATAATCCCCGCGACCCTCTTCGCTATTTCTCAGCACTCGTGTATGCCATACGCACAAAGTGGAAACCAACGCTTATGTCTCTTAATCCACGCCATGAATCACAAGTTCTGAACGAAGAAGCCGAAAACCGAACCGGCTACGAGCTCACCGAATCGTTCCATCGCATCACCGATGTGCTCAAATGCAAATGGACCATCGCGATTCTCAACGCGGTGAGCACCGGGGCCCGCCGCCCGTCAGAGTTACAGAGGCAACTTCCGGGGCTGACCTCGAAGGTGCTCACTGATCGGCTCAAGAAACTCGAATCGTTCGGCGTGATCGAACGCCAGGCGTTCGACGAAACCCCGCCAAGGGTGGAGTACACACTGACCGAGCGAGGCACCGACCTGATGTCTGTGCTCTCGTCGGTAATGGACTACATCATGCGGTGGGACGGCTAACCCACGACCGTCATCCCACTCGCCTGTAATCCAGTCTCGACCGCTCGGCGCGGCATCAGATGGTGTGTTTACCACCGAATGAGCCGGGGTTGAGAAAAATATTATTGTGGACAGTTCTGTGGGTTTTCTCTGCTGCACCTGATTCAAACGGAACGCAAGCCCAATTGGGCTCAGTTTGTCCATCTGAAAAGGACAGTCCCCGCTTTCCCTGCGAAAAAAATATTGGCAAGGCGACCATGCTCGGTTAGAATAAACCAGAGAAACCAAACGATGCTCGTCGATACAAAGCCAATATGGGCGATGTTGCCCGAAGGCAAAGATTGACTGGTAGCAAACTGGAGGAGACGGATCATGTACAAAGTAAGCACATTGGCAGCGATCGCAGGCTGCGCTTCATTCGCAGCCGCGGGTGGAATCGTTGCCCAGACCACATGGGACTCGGGCACACTCGAAGGATGGACATACACCTCGGGAACCGGTGGCGGCGAATACGAAACTCCAATCGTTGGGGGGAACCCCGGCGGGTTCCTTCAGTTTGTCGACGGAGTTGATGGACAGATCGGGCCGCCACGGAGCTATGCACCCGCACAGTTTCTTGGTGATTACACAGCCTATGAAGGTGTTGGGTACATCGAGTATGACATCATCCTCAGCTCGCCACCGACAGTCCCGGGTGAGCCGCTCAACTACCAGCGAATGCGACTCGAAGGTGCGAACGGTTCAGAAGCACGGATCATCGCAGACTACACCCCAACAGATGTCTGGCAAACAGTTCATGTCAACATCATCGAAACAGAGTGGGAAATGGTCTCGGGAACATGGCAAGACCTGATCAGCAATGTAACCGCGATGCGTCTGGGTGGCGATGTGATCACCGGCTCTGGCCCAGAAGGCGGCATGGACAATGTCACCCTCGTTGCACCCGAAGCGCCGCTTACCGGCGTGCTGACTCTTGGGCTGGCGGGCATGCTCCGCCGCCGCCGCCAAGGGAGCTGATTGGCGATCCCTTCGTCGAAGAAGCTTTCGACATCTTATAAACAATCAAGCCCGGGTGAAAACCCGGCTTTTTTATGCGCCAAGCGGCGACTCACGATCGACTTGCAGGACAGAGTGTGCTCGCTATCACAGTCCCTCCTCGGGAGCGATCAAGAAGCACGGCAAAGTTGCCGAGGCTTTTCGTGAGCGATACCCAATCCGAATACTGATCGCGGCTGCGGGCACCGTCAACTGTGCTGCCGGATGGATGAAGCCCCGCTCCTCCCCGGCTACCCTTTGGTATGGATCCCGAAAGGCCCACAATCCGTTTCTGTGTAAACAACCCGCGCACGCTTGCGGAACGCAACGAGCTCATTGCCCGCGGGTTTGACTGCCGAGACTGTCTGGGAAACTGCAAAGCCTGCTTCGAGGGGCGATTCCTGATGATCAACGGCGAGATCATCGAGGGCGATTCATACCGTCAAATTCTCGCAACCGACAAATAGACGCGAATCCACCCCGCATGGAGCGTGCTGTGAACACGCCAGTTCTTGCTGTCGCCCTGCTCGCCCCTTGCCGTCCTCCGCCCTTTGGGATTGGCCCAGCCCGCAGAGACCGATGCTCCGCCGTCGATCCTCCGGGTACAGCGCGGCGGCTCAGTTGATTTTGATACAGCACACGACCTGAGCAACATCACCATCCCGAGAGGGCAGATCCGGCGCTCATCGCATCCGAAGACACCGACTCGGTCGCGGCGCCCCCTCTCAATCCTGAATCCTCACAAGGCCGCCGCGGTCGTGTCAGGATTATGAACTGTTCACAGTTCACCGCCGATCACCCTACGCCGTTCAGATCGTCCAACCGTTCTACTGCTCGTTCAGCGCGTTTCATCCGCAGGCTGTTGTGTTGAGCGTATCCAAAGAGTAAAGCAGATCAGGCTCTCTCTACAAGAACACCCCGGCATGCAACCGGGGTGTTCGTTTGTGTCGTGCTTTCACCTTGCGTGCAATCAGTCGATCGGGAGGGATCAACCGGGTTGCAGAATCACCCGTTGCGGCGACGGCGAACAGTGCGAACGCCTGCGATGCCCATCAGGAGCCCCGCACCAGCGAAGGCTGCTGGGGGAAGCGGGACAACATAGAGCATGTCCTGCTGATTCGGTGCAACCATCGCACGCAAGCCCTGCAGGCGTGCCTGCTCGTCGTAGGTTTGTGGATCAGTCAAGATCGCGTAGTAGTCCGCAAGATCGTCATGGGTGCGGCTTGAGTTGAGGTGGACCGGGCTGCCAAAGGCTTCCCAGATCGCGGCCTGGATGGCGCCCATCTTGGCGATGTAGTCGGTCTGCTGTGTGTCAGCCTGGAGGCGACCGTCGATCCAACCGAGTGCTGCCGCGTTGGCGACTACTGCGTTGATCCGATCCGCGGTTGCCTGCCCGTATGGGGTAGCCCCGCCGTCAACAACAGGTGCCGATGCGACATCAATGATGTCGTAGGTCGCGTTGTCGGTGTTGGCGTACTCAGAAAAATCGATGCAGAAGGTCGAGAACCGTTCGCCCTGGCGTGGGCCGCTGGTGTACTCGTGGACCATATGCCCGGCGTAGTAAGTCCCGCCGCCTACGCGGAGGTGTGATGCATTGCTTCCGCCGGCAACCTCGATGTACTGGGCATCAATGGTGTCGGCAACCGCAGCGGTGGCGGCCAAAGCACATACAGCAATCATTGCGATTCGTGTTTTCATCTCTTCCTCTCCTCCCCGCGGTTGTGCGGGCTGCTTCTCTCTTTGGGTTCTATCACTTGTGTCCAAGGGTGCTGCACACACCCGTGATGGACAGGTGGAGAATACACCACTCTGATTCACAAACAACCCGTAAGTGCTTGATATACATCAAGTTCGCGCAGTATTTTCCGCCAGCCCCACGCCCAGCCCGATTGGTGCCTTTTTATGGGGACACGCGGAAAGTTATCGGTCCTGGCTTGTGGTGTTCTTTGTGCAATCTGCCCGGCACAGCGATGATTCTGGTGTTGCAGAGCCAAAAAGAAAGGCGGCATACCCACGAGAGGATGCCGCCCTTTGCATGTACCTTGCGAAGCTGCTCAGGAGGAAGAGTAGCAGAACATCGCACAATACACACCACTGGGAAGAATCAGATGCTGACACACCAAATGGTGCATCGACCGCGAGCCAGAGACCCAGATTCTGGCTCAACAGAACACGCATAAGAGCCTTCCCGGTGATTTCAGATGTCACCAGCCACGACGCCAGTACACCCAGCATCCCAGAAACACCATCCTGTGTCAAGAACGATGGGCATTCATTTCGTGATCAATCCCAGTTTATGGGCGGCATCGCTCACCAGATCCACCGGATCTTGCCCACATCTGGGGTCGGGATGGGCCCATCGCTCAGCATCGCGGGGAAATAGACCACAAACGCCTTGCCCACGATCAGGTCTCGATGGACCACGCCGGGGTTGGCGTTGATCTCGCTGCGCACCCAGGGATTGATCTCTTCCGAGGTCCAGAAACGCGAATCATGTGAGCGAGGAGAGTTATCGCCACACATGAAATACTCATCGGGCGTCAGCGTCGGGAAGAAATCAGGGTGCCCGCCTCGGGTTGGCTTTGTTCCCAGCCCAGAGTACGGGTTGATCTGGTAGCTGATGTCGCGATCTAACCTGACCGCGTTGAGCGTGAACCCGCCGCCCTCGAATGCCCAACGGACGGTTGGCTGGCGGTAGATCTCCGGGCGAGAAAAGACGCCCGCGTTGTGCACGCCGTCACCGACTGAGGTGTCCTCTTGAAGATCGGCATACGGGATCCCGGTCGCGGCTTGGGCGCGCTGGGCGGGGGTGAGTGTATACGCACCGGCTTGCGGACCGCCGCAGACCAGCGCCCCGTCAACATACAGCCAGAGCGACTGGTCCACATGCCAGAACTCAATATGGGTGTACCGATCGCCTGCAAGCTGAACGCTGCTCGAATCAAGCACCTCCCACTTGTCGTTCTCGAGTTCATCAGATCTGATCTGCACGCTCGCTGAACCAGAGACCGGATCAATCACCGCGCGCATCTGCATGCCCCGTGCGTTGATGGTTGGCATAACGGTGACCGGCTCATCGGTCGGCTTGATGTTCAGCGCCATCGCGATATCCGAGACCGGGAACGGACGCGGGGCATTGGCATCACTCAACTCTTCCTCAGGATTCGCGAAGAGCTTGAACGCCGGGTTGACCTGGTTATATGGCGAATGGTCCGTAATCGGACGCGAGGATGACCAGCTGAGCACCGTCGACCCCGATCCAGAGTAGGTGTACGCGGTTGTGTGCAGCCCAGACCATGACGCGCCGGAATCACCGACCCAGGGAGACCGAAAACTCGGATCCTCGACAAGCGGAGCATACTTTGAATCAAAGACAGGCAAGAACATCGTCCGCTGAACACGCTCGGGCTTGCGCGCGATCTGCCACGAATCTTCTTCCCAAGTGTCCCACCCGCTCTTGGCGGTGCCCTCTGTAAACGGGCGTGTAAAGACATCGCCGTCAACAATGACGAGTTGCTCGCCCGGCAGCCCAACAAGCCGCTTGATGTAGTTGATATGGCTGCCCGGGAACTTGAATACCACCACATCCCACCGATCGGGGGAGTGCAGAACCGGGAGGTACTTGAGCACGAACACGCGATCGCCGGTAGAGAGCTTGACCTTCGTCTTGCTGATCGCTTGCCCGCTCATCGGATCATTGACCCTGATAGGGCGCTTCACACCTTGTATCCGCAGCGGCGGTCCGCCTCGGCTCACGGAGTCCCACGGACCAACAGCCCATTTGTAACCGTTGACCGGCGAGGTGATCTGCATGTGCTTGCCCATGAGCGTCGGGGCCATGGACCCGGTCGGAATAACAAAGCCCTCGATGACGAAGCCTCGGAACAAAAACGCGAGCATGAACGCGATGATCAGGCTCGTGAGTGTTTCTTTGATGCCCGCGGGCTTGTGGTGCTTGGTTGTGCTCATAGATTGGGTGTCTCGGTGTACGGGCGTGGGGTTGCTCGTTGATCACGACGCCTGTTGCTTATTCTTGGTTCGGCGAATCAGGACGCCCGCCACCACTCTCTGGACTGCCGCCTTCGGGCCGCGGACCACGCTTGCGCTTTCTTCTTCGGCGTTTTTTCTTCGGTCCCGCAGACCCTTCCTCTGCTGCTCCTGAAGTACCGCGTTCGCTACCGGGACCGTATGAGGGTTCCTGCCCGGTCTTTGGGTTGGCTGATCCGTCGCCGCCGGGTGTGTTTGATCGGTTGCGGGGTTTTCTCTTTCGGCGTTTCTTCTTTGGGGGCGCATCAGTGCTGGATTGCGAACCCGAGGTGTTCTCTGCAGATTGTCGAGAACCCTCGGTGCGGTTCCCGCTTTTCGGACGGGTGCCCCGTCTGCCCTTTGATCGCGAATCTTCGCCTGCCTGCCCGTCGCCGCCGCGTGCCGATCGCACCGCCCGCGCTTCGCCGGGATCGGGGGCCTTCGCGAGCCCGGGCTCGGTGAGGTTCTCGATCGGTATCGCAACCTCGATCCCCGAGTCGAGCCGAATCAGAGCGAGCTGGGTGAGGATCTGGGTGCTGATGACCATGCCATCGCCATCGGGGGTGCCGACGCGTGATTTTCGGTGGGGCAGGTTCTTGCGCAGCTCGTCGTAGGTTTCGTCCTCGTACCGCAGGCAGCACATCAGCCGCCCGCAACGCCCAGAGATCTTCAGTGGATCAAGGGTCGCCTTCTGGATCTTGGCGCTCTTCATGGACACCGGCTTGAGCACCTTAAGAAAACTCTTGCAGCAGCAATATTGTCCGCAGCGCTCATAGTCCGCGGTGATCCGGGCCTCGTCGCGCGCGCCGATCTGGCGGAGCTCGGCCTTGGTGCCGATGGCATCCTGCAGATCGCGGACAAGATCGCGAAAATCGATCCGCTCCTCCGCGGAAAAATAGAACACCACCCGATCGCCGCCCAGCAAAGGCTCGGCCTCGATGATCTGCATCTTGAGCCCGGTGCGCTCAATCATCTGCTTGGCGATCAGCTTGTACTCATTCTTCTTCTGCTCGAGCCGTGACATCTCGTTGAGGTCATCGCCCGTTGCGATCCGCAGCACCCGCCCCTGGTCATAAAACGGATACTGCTTGCCCCCGGAGTTCTGGATGTACTCCAGCATCTCCTTGCGGGTCACGCTCTTTGAACACCCCGCGTTGCGGCAGGTGCTCGTGAGCATCTCGCAGAGCTCGGTCCCGCGATGGGTTTTGACGACCAGCTTGGATCCACACCCGGGCTTGGCGTCTCCGGTGTAAGGAAACTCACCGACCATGCGGAGGTACCCAAACCGGACGACAATGGTCTTCGGAGCGTTGAGCCGCTCATACGCCTCGCGGTCCTCGCGCTCTTTGAGTGCGGCCTTGGCGTCTTGTTCGAACTGTTCAAGCGGATAAATAGGCACGGATTTCCCCTGCGGGGCATGGTTCTCACCCGCCGGAGAGTCTAGGGACGCGGGAGGTGCTGGGCACGGGCGCGTGCGAACATGGTGTCGAGCTGCTCGCGTTTGAGCAACCGAAGGGTGTTGGTCGAATCAACCGCATAAATAAGCATCGCTTCCTGGCGCGAATCGAGCACCGCAAGGATCTCATCGGTCCCGCCATCGGTTGTCATCATCGAGTAGGACTGGTAGGTGGTGCTCATCTCTGCGTTGGCGATTGAGTCAAATAGGCCCGAGCCCTGGACGACAATCATCGCGGCCAGCACCCCCGCGCTGACCCAGAGCCATCCGCCACGGAAAACACCGTTGACGATCGTGCTCTGCCCGTGATTTGTCTCATTGCATGTATTTGGGTTCATAGCGGGCTCCTTAGCGGTCTGATTGGGCGAAGATATCACGAGAGAGGTCACGGTAACCGAGCCCGTCGAGGCGCTTGTTGCTCTGGTCCCATCGGACGGCGATCAACTCGCGGTTGGAGGTATCAAGGATGTAAAGCGCGTTGGAGTTGCCCGAGGAGGTCTCGCCGCCGACGATGGTGTAGTCGCCGCGGGCGCGCTGAGGAGCATCGGTGTCGAGCTGCGCCTTTGCTTTGGGTGCGATGATCAGAATCGCCAGCGCTGCGAGCAAGACCGCGTTGAGCACGACGAGGGCGTTGCGCCTTGGTTGAAGAGCCTTGGTTTCATATCGCATTCGGTTGCCTTTCATAGGGCGGGCCATCGGTTTATCGCTGGTGTGCGTTCTTGATGCATCCGCGCTCTCAGATCCGCACGAAATCTCTTGACGGTTCCCGGGCAGGTGCTCGCGGGCGACCCGCGGAGCGAGTGATCTGCATGGTGATCAGTCCTGATGGCCGCGCTTGACCTTCATGGTGGACGCGAACACCACGCCGGCGACGAGCAGCACCACGACCAAGTACATCATGACCTTGGGAGCCGTTGGCGCCTCGGTGACCTTGGGTGGGCGTGGAGGCGGGTTTTCTTGTGCAAATGTTGCAGCCTGGAAAACACAGAACACAGCAAAGGCCGCGATCGGGGCCGTTCTGGCAGAGAGGGTCTGGGCAATCCAGACGAGCACACCGATCGAATTGTGGGTCGGTGCGGACTCGCGTTGGAGGGTGGTTTGGGTGTTCATCATCCCCAACGCTACACGCCTGATGGTGATCGGGTCAAGCGAAAACCGATTCTGTGGTGTGATTGTCTTCGCCGAGCGGATCAAAGGC
This sequence comes from Phycisphaerales bacterium, assembly GCA_029260265.1. Classification (GTDB taxonomy): domain Bacteria; phylum Planctomycetota; class Phycisphaerae; order Phycisphaerales; family UBA1924; genus UBA1924. The sequence continues at coordinate 247,390 of JAJDDO010000019.1, read as the reverse complement.
GGGGATGAGGGCGGGGTCAGACCCGAACCGAGTCGGAGCAAACGCACCGGAGAGACGATCAAAGTCGCCGCTGAGCAGGTGCACCGTTCGCCAGCGTGGGCTGCGGACACGCATCGCGCTGGTGTAATCATTCAGGGTAATCGCCCGAAGCGTGTACCAACGTCCCTGATACTCGATCAGTTCGTTGAACAACCCATCTGGCGGGGTCTGCGGGCACCAGTACACAAAGACAAAAACGGCTTCATACCCATCGCCGAAGAGTTTCTGCCAGCGTGTGAACGAGTCAATATCGTCCATGGTGACCCATGTTTCAAGCCGGGCCCTGGGGAGCGAGCCGTCTTTGCGGGGGTTGATCTCGGGGAGTTTCCGTCCCTTGATCTCGATGAGCAGGTTCGGGGTGTCGCCGTAGATGACGAAATCAAAGTTTTTGAGGGTCTGCGGGTCTTGATCCGCAGTGGTGGTGGTGAGCCTGGACTTTGGAGGCAGCAGCGCCTTTCGCGCCTCGTTGACCGCGACATACGGGATCCGCGAAGATCGAAGGTGGTGCTCGAAGGCGCATTCGTAATGATGTCGACGCTGGGCCATGCCAAGAGTATATCAGAATTGCGAGCCCTTGGAAGGGTTGTGTCCGGTGTTGTGATCGATTAGTCAGAATCGGTGTTCGCCGGGGTGTTTGCCAACCGATGGAGCACGATCTCGATTGCAGGAGGCTGGGGGGCTTGTGGGGCGCCGCGGATTTTGCGGATGGTTTCGTCGAGTTCCACGGTGCGGATCATGGAGCGGTGATTGGCCTCGACGATCACGATATCGGTTGCTCCGGGCATCACGGCCGACGAGACGGGCACAACGCCATCGCCGAGATGGGTCTTCATGTGCTCGAGCCCGCGTTCGATCCCCTCGGCGTCTCGCTTGCCGACCAGCTGCTCGAGCAGCCCCGAACTCGCGAGCACCCGCGTGTCTTCTTGCCGAAATGGGACCGCTCGCCCAATAATGCAGGTGACGCGGACACCGGCAGGCATCTGGCGGGCGTTGAGGGTGGTCAAGAAATCCGAATCTGGCAGCAAATCGGTCCCCGCTTGCCCAACGCCGTCGCGGGCGAAGCCGAGCAATCGCTTGGGGTCTCGATCAGACGATTCGGCCCAACGCTGAATCTGCTCACGGATCTCGGCGACCGCCCGCATCCGCGACCAGGGCGATCCGAGATGGGGTGTCCCCAGCGTGATCAACCGATCGGTGATCGGGAACGGATCGGCGTGCATGTTTGTATTGGTGAGGGCTTCGCGGGCGACCAGCCCGCCCATCGAATGGGCGACGATGTCAATCCGTTGCACGCCCAGAGTGTGCAACTCGTGCAGAGATTTGGCGAACAAGTTCGCAGAGGGCGAGATCCGCTGGTCGTTGGGGTATTCAAACCGGACCACCGCATGCCCCTGTGCGCTCAGCGCCGGCGCGAGCTGGTCCCAGATCCCGCCGGGCTCGTCGAGCCCGTGAATCAACACCACGACTTGGCGGGGCACATCTATTGGCGGCGAGAGCGTCCAGGCATCCCCCGGGTTCTCAGCGTCTTCTTCGTACCAACGAATACCGAGCCAGGGCTCATACCCTTCGCCCGACGAGCCGAGAACCAGATCGAGCGAATCGGCGGCCCACCGAGATACCTGCATGAGCGCCTCGGCCTGTACATTGCCCACACGCGCCGGCTGGGCGAAGAACGCACCGAGCCAGATCGCGCAAACGCCCACCGCGCCGGCGCCAAAGCCGGCGAGCATCGCCAGTGGACTGGTTTCTGATTTTCGGATCATGGCGCCGCGGGCTGTCTGAGCACTTCGAGCAGCCCTTGCTCGGCGAGCTCGAACCGCCCGTAGGCCGCATCAACCACATCGGCGATCCGTGCGATGTCCGCGGCGTTGACTGATTGGATCTGCCCCGACACCGCCGCGTCGAGTGCTTCGGACGCTGCACGCAGATCGCCGACCGCACTGGCGTAGATCCGGGCGGCTTCATAGAGCGGCTCACGCTCAAGATCCTCTTTCGTTGGCTTCTTGAGCAGCCTCCAAGGCTGCGAACGGATCTCCTCAACAAACATGCTCCCTTGTGCACTGGCCATGCGGATGTTGTCGAGAGTCGAATCAATCTTCGGCCCAGCATCAAGCAGGATCGTGTTGGCATTGTCGGCCATGTCTTGGTACGAGCCCAGCGCGAGCACGCCCTCGTCGAGCAGCTTGTTGATCCGCTCGGTGGTCGGCGTGATCTGATTGCGGATATTGGTCGAAACATCGTCGGCGTTGGTGATGATGCTGTCGATCTTCCCGCGGTTGTCGTTGATCAAGCTATTGATCGATCCGGTGGTCTCTTTGACATCTGTGGAAATACCTTGGGCGGTATCAACAACCGTTTCCGCCTTGGTCAGCACGGTGTCCACCCGGTTTGACCATTGCCCATCGTGGGCAAAGTTATCGCTGAATGAGCGGATGTTGGCGACGGTTGCCCGCCCGTCATCGACGCCGGTTTCAAAGTTCGGTTCGAGCAGGGTAATCATTCGGCGGACCGATGCCGAGACTTCTTCAGCGTCCGCAGAGATCGCGTCAGAGCGTGCGATAACCGCTTTGATCTGGTCTGCCTGCTCGGTGGTGAACCCGAGCTGGGCGAGGATGCTCGGAGCAAATCGCCCCCGGATGATCTCTCCGGAATCAAGAACGGTATTGGTATCGCTTGGACCATTGTCGTATGCACCGGTGCCCGCGCTGGGGATGTTGATCCGTGAAATCCCGCCCAAGATCGGCGGAGAGAGGTCGGCGTAGGCGTCTTCGTGGATTTTGAAATCGGTGTCGATGTTGATAGTGACATCCATCGCGACCGGCACGGTGACGCCGCTGAGCTCGTTGGTTTCCATATAGGGCGCCACGCCCACCACTCGCCCGACAGGCAAGCCCGCAAAGGTGACCTCGGCTCCTTCGGTGAGCCCCGAGACCCCGACGGTGGTCGGGAATCGGACGATGTATTGGTTTTTAGCGCCGAGTTTGCCGAGGACATCGCCGAGGGTGAACGCGATCACGAGTGCGAGGATAAAGCTTGTGATCAGGAACGATCCCGCCATCACATTGTTTTTCTTGATCACCGCGACGCTCATATCTGTATCCTTTGTGCCCCGAAGGGAATGGTTCTTTGGGATTATCCGCGGGTGGGTTCAACACTCGGCGTTCGGGTGACGCGGTCGGTGGTCATGCCGAAGAGGTCATTTTCGTATCCAGAATCGTCGCGCCGGGCCGTCAGCGGCCCGTCGGGGTCGCCCCGCAAGAACTGTCGGACAAGTCGATGGTCTTCGTCCATAGTTCTTGCTTCTTCGGAGGTGCTGTCACGGAGATTCTCGAACCATGCCCGCTCCTGGACACACAACATCCGTCCCTGGTCGAGCATTGCCATCCGGTCTGCGATGGTGAACGCGGAGTCCATCTCGTGCGTGACCACGACGCTGGTCACGCCGAGCTGCTTGGTGAGTGCGATGATCAGCTGGTCGATCTCGGCGCTGGTCACCGGATCGAGCCCGGCGCTGGGTTCGTCATAAAACAAGATCTTGGGATCGAGCGCCAACGCCCGGGCGAGCCCGGCGCGTTTCTTCATCCCGCCAGATATCTGGGCGGGGTACTTGTCGGCGTGCTCACGCAGCCCCACCAGCTCGAGCTTGATCTTCACCTGGATATCGATAATCTCTTGATCTAGATCGGTGTGTTCTTGCAGCGGGAGCGCGACATTTTCGGCGAGTGTCATCGAGTTGAACAACGCGCCGGACTGGAACAAGATTCCGAACTTCTTGCGGACCTCGTTGAGCTCTTCTTCGCAGAGCCCGCAGATGGAGGTGCCGAAGAGCTCGATCGAGCCGCTATTGATTGTGTGGGTGCCGATCATTGATCGGAGCATGGTTGATTTGCCCGATCCAGACCCACCCATGATGACCATGATCTCGCCCTCTGCGACATCAAAGGTCACGCCCTTGAGCACGGTCTGCGATCCGAATCGCTTGACGACCTCGGTGCATCGGACAATGGGCTCTTTGGTTCCGGGTTCAGCCATAGACCCATCGTACCACGATCAGTGGTTCAGCGATGGATCGGGGCAGAAACAATCCGCGTTGAATACCCAGCCAATGGTTACTCGGGAGGCAGTATGAACTCGTCGCCATTCTGGTCGATGACGACAATCTTGGTCACGGAAAGGCTGTTCGAGTTCGCAGAGGGATCGACGAAGACCAGAACAAGCCCGTTCCCATTCTCGAAGTAGAACGGCATAGGGATCATGTTCGATGCTCCCTGGTAGGCTTGCATCTGCTGCCCCATCGACATCAGACCTTTGAAGTAATCTACAAAGCCGTCCGGGCGGGAGGTGAAGCTGCCGAGCGATGAGCGATAGGCCTCGCGGAACTCGATGATCTGCTCATCGGTCACGCCGCTCAGGTTTGAACTGAATGCGCCTCGGACTGCATCGAGGTCGTCGTTCTGGACTTCAACAAAGATCATCGCGTTCGGCTGGATAACCGTCGAGTCAAAGCCGCCCCATGCCTTGCTGGCGCCAATCAACAGCCCGATCCAGATCACGAGGGTGATTAAGCCAATGATCAGCCCGGCGATCGCCAGACCCATCCCGCCGACTCGCCCCTTGCTGCTCTTGATCTTCATGATCCCAAAGATCCCGAGGAGGATCGCGAAGATACTCGTGAGTCCGCCGCAGCAACCGAGCAGCCCGAGCACGAGGCTCAGGATCGCGGAAATGCTGGTGCGTTCTGGTTCGGCGTACATGTCAACGGGCGATGAATTGTCAAACTGTGCTTGGCTCATACCCCCAGCCTAGCCGATCGGGGCAATCGAAACCACTCATTTCCCCGGCAGTGTGACCCCGAGCCGCTCGACCGCTTCATAAATTATCCGTGTCGCCTCATCAATTTCGTCCGCGGTCGTGTCCCGAGAGAGGCTTAAACGCACCGACCCGTGGGCGAATTGCTCATCAATCCCCATCGCCCGCAGCACCGGGGAGGGCTCGAGCGAGCCCGACGCGCACGCCGAGCCGGCAGAAACGCAAACGCCGCGTTCAGACAGCAGCAGCAGCAAGGCCTCGGCTTCTAGGCGCGGGAATCCAATATTGGTGGTGCTCCAGAGCCTCTGGTCTTGATCGGTCGTGCCGTTGACCCTGGCGCTCGGGCATCGGGCGAGAATCCCGGATTCAAGCCGATCTCTGAGTGCTTCCACGCGTGATCGGTTACCACGATCGCCCAGCCATGCCGTGGCGCAAGCGGCCGCAGCCCCCGCACCGGCGATCGCGGGGACGGGCTCGGTCCCGCCGCGCTTTCCGAGTTCTTGGGTCCCGATGATGGTCGGCACGAGCCTGGTTGATCGCGCCATCCGCAGCACGCCGACACCCTTGGGACCATGAAACTTGTGCGGCGCGAAGTTGAGCAAATCGATCCTCGGCATCGATGAATCAGAAAGATCGATCTCCATCTTGCCCACTGCTTGTGTCGCGTCGCAATGGAAGACCACGCCGAGTTCATTGCAGGCTTGTGCAATCTCTGCGATCGGTTGGATCGCGCCGGTCTCGTTGTTGACCCACTGCACCGAGACCATCGCGGTCTGCTCGTCGATCGCATCGGCGACCGCTGCCGCATCAACCACGCCGGATCGATTCACCGCGACGCGTGCTATATCGGCGCCTGATTTTTCGAATCGGTCACACAACGCCGAGACCGCGTGATGCTCGATGGTGGTGGTGACGATGCGTGATTTGGTTGTTGTCGCCAGGGTGCCTCGGATCGCTAGGTCGATCGCTTCGGTGCCCGTGCCGGTGAAGGTGAGCTCTCTGGGGCGTGCGCCGATGAGCCTGGCGAGTTCGATCCGCGCATTCTCGATGGTGTGCTTGGCGTTCTGCCCGGCGCGGTGGGCGCTCGATGGGTTCTGCCAAGTCTCGGTCAGCGCAGCGTTGACCGCCTGGACCACTTCGGGTGTTGGCTTGGTGGTCGCGTTGTTGTCGAGGTAGATCACCGCGGCTTACCCGTGCTCGGGTCCAACAAGAACCCGTGCGAGCACATCCTTGATGTGCATGCCTGACGAATCGAACCCGTGCCCGGGGACCGCCATCGCGCTGAGCACGCCGTAGCCCATGCCGACACTGACAAGCACCCACGCGATGACCGATGCGCTGAACTTCGCGGTGACCTTGTGGGTTTCTTGAGCCCGCTCGATCTCGCGTGTGATAAATGCGTGCAGCCTGGTCATGTGCTCGCTGGTTGCCTTGTGGATCAACTCGTCGTCAATCTCGGAGATCGATTGAAGCAATACCCGGTACCCGTCGCGTCCGGATTCGGAGACCATCGGGTTGTCGTTGAGGATCCGTGCGAGCCGTTCACCGGGATCAGATATATCGGCGAGTTCCTGCTCCCACTGCTCGAGGGTCTGGCGTCCGGTGCGCTCGATCAGGGCGACAAACAGGTCGCGTTTGGATTTGAAATGGCGATAAATAATCGGCTCGGTGATGCCGGCTTCCTTGGCGAGCTGAGAGGTCGTTGCGCCGGCGTATCCGCGCTTGGCAAAGAGCTCCATCGCCACATCAAGGAGTTGTTCTCGTCGTTTGGTTGCGGGGAGTCGGGCCATCGTGGATGCTCCGTGGTAAAAGAAATTGGCGTCCCGTTTAGGGTAGGTCGTCTTTCTCTTCAGGGATCGGGACCGGGTCATACCCGCCCTTAGCAAAGGGGTGGCATCGAACTATCCGCCGGATGGTCATCACGGTTCCGCGGATCGGGCCGTGGTATTTGTACGCATCGAGCCCATACCGCGAACAGGTCGGATCGTATCGGCACTGCCCGCCGATGATCGGCGACAAGGTGAACCGGTACAACCAGATCAACCCCACAAAGGGCAATGAGCACGCCTGCGCGATCATCCCGGGCATCGGTATCGGGGCTGCGCGATCGGGGGCGGGCGGGTCATCCATCATCCGCTCCTTTCCTCGCTCTTCCTTCGTGGACCTTGTGGGCCAGATCGAGGGCATTCAGAATCGCGGATTGGTATTCGCCCAGCGAGAGGGCTTTGTGCTTGCGGGCAGAGACGATCAGGTCGTAGTGCCCGTGTTCTGGGGTCGCTATGCGGTGCTGGTTGTGGCGAAACACCTCGCGGATCATCCGCTTGAGTCGGCCTCGGGCGACCGCGCCGCCGACGCGACGCCCGATGGAGAGCCCGAGCCGGTGTTGATCGAGCAAGTTGGGCTTGATGTGCACGGTGATCGGGCCTTGGGACTTGCGGATTTTATGCGCAAAGACCGCGTTGAACTCTTCGATGTGCGAGAGCCGGTGCCGCTTGCGGAACACGAGTTTGCCCGGCTGATCCGGCATACACAACGATAGGGCGTACAGTCATGCGTGCTCACCAAGAACTACCCAGTCATTGTCGGCCCGACCGCGGGGGGAAAAACCTCGCTGGCGGTGGCGTTGGCCGAGCGGTACGCCCAGATGGGCACGCCTGCAGAGATCGTCACGGCCGACGCGTTCCAGATCTACCGCGGCATGGATATTGGGACCGCCAAGCCGACGAGCGATGAGCAGGCGGGGATCCCGCACCACCTGATCGATCTGGTCGAGCCGACCGAGCGGTTTACGGTCCATGACTGGCTCGCCCTTGCCGAGCCGATGATCGATGATCTGCGAGTGCGTGGGGTGATGCCGATCGTCGTTGGGGGGACCAATCTGTACATCAAGTCCTTCCTCGATGGCATGTTCAAGGCTCCCGAGCCCAGCGTTGAAATCCGCAAGCGTGTGCGGGCGATGGAGCAGGATGAACGCCGATCGATGCTGCTCAAGGCGGATCCACAAGCCCACGAACGAATCCACAGTTCTGATCAGCGCCGAACCGCGCGGGCGATCGAGGTGTATCTGCAAACCGGAATACCGATCACGGAACTCCAGCAGCAGTGGGAATCCGAACGCGTCGCACGCCCGGACGCCAAGCTGATCGGGCTGGATTGGGACCCCGAGCAGATCCGCTCACGGGCCAATCAGCGGGTCAGGCAGATGGTGGAACTCGGGCTGGTTGATGAAGTCCGTCAGCTTCATTTGAACGGGAAGCTCGGCGAGCAGGCAGCGCAAGCGATTGGATACAAACAGCTTATCGCACACTTTGAGGGCGAATGCTCGATCGAAGACGCGATTGAGCGGGTGAAGATCGAGACGCGTCGATTGGCCAAAAACCAGCGGACCTGGCTGCGAAGACTGAAGCCTCGCGACGGGTCGATCTGGGTTCAGGCATCAGAACGGGAGCCTGATGATCTGGGCAAAGAAGTTATCGGACGCATGGGAGGGCATGATTCCTGAGTGTGCGCCAAAGGATTGTCTTGGCGGATTTCTCGTGGTGAGGGGCTCGAAAACCGATGATCTTGTGTTGATCTGATCCAGATCCGGGGGTCATTGCTTGACAATCGCGGATAGGAAGCGTTCGCTGAATGCCGACGAAACTATTTATACACGGGCGAACAAACGGCTGGGCACATGGCAAAGAAAACGACCACCAAAAAGAAAACCACGCGGAAGACCACCAAAAAGTCCTCCAGCGCAACCACCAAAAAGGTCGCCAAGAAGGCGCCGGCTGGGCGGGCCCCGCGAACCTTCAAGAGCGCGTACAAGGCCGGTGCTGCCAAGGGCAAGTCGCTGGTCATCGTCGAATCGCCCGCCAAAGCCAAGACCATCAACAAGCACCTCGGCGATCAGTTCGTCGTGCTCGCTTCGGTTGGGCATGTCCGCGATCTGCCGTCCAAAAACCCCAAGGGTGTCAAGGACCCGGTGCCAGGTGTCAAGATCGAGAACCACTTCAAGCCCACCTATGAGATCCTCAAGGGCAAAGAGCAGGTGATGAAAGACCTCAAGAGGGCAGCCAAAGATGCGGAAGACATCTGGTTCGCGACGGATCTCGATCGCGAGGGCGAGGCGATTGCCTGGCATCTTGCGCAGGAACTCGGGATTGATTCCAAGGATGCCAAGCGGGTGATTTTCTCCGCGATCACCAAGTCGGCGATCAACAAGGCGTTCCACAATCCGCACACCATCGACGAGGACCGGGTCAACGCCCAGCAGGCACGCCGAATTTTGGATCGGATCGTCGGGTACCAGGTATCCCCTTTGCTCTGGAAGAAAGTCGCGCGAGGGCTCAGCGCGGGGCGTGTGCAGTCAGTCGCGGTGCGGCTGATCGTTGAACGCGAGCGTGCGATCTCGGCGTTTGTGCCCGATGAGTACTGGACGGTCAACGGGTACTTTTCGCTCGACAGCGAGAACGCCAAGAAGCTCGGCCCGCAGTGGCGTGCATTCCTTGAAGAACGCGACGAAAAGAACAAGCAGCCAACCCAGAAGGCACGCAATGGGTGGTTGTCGAAGCACGGCACGATCCGCGCCGAGCTCATCGAATACGACGGCGAGAAGTTCGATCCCCGCATTGTCAGCGCCGAGATTGTCGCCGAGCCAGATTTTATGGACAAAGACGCGGTCAAGGACCGGCTCGGCAAGATTGCGGATGCGTTCGCGACGGCGGACACCTTTGATATATCGGGTTCGGTCGCCCAGGTTGTTCGTGGTTGTGGGCTCAACGCTGCGAGTGTGCAAACCACCGAGGATCCCAAAGGGCGAGGGGTATCGAGATGGATTCGTACGATCGAGGGTTCGCCCGATGCATCGGTGAACTACCAGATTGAATCGATCGAGACCAAGCGGACCAACTCACGGGCCGCCGCACCGTTTATTACCTCAACATTGCAGCAGGCTGCGTCTTCAAGGCTCGGGTTCGGTGCGCAGCGCACCATGCGTGCAGCCCAAGGGCTTTACGAGGGGATCAATATTCCCGGCGAGGGGCTGACGGGTCTGATCACCTACATGCGTACCGACTCGACGATGATCGCACCCGAAGCGGTCTCGATGGCCAGGACATACATCGAGCAGACCTTCGGCGACAAATACCTCCCCGAGAAACCAAACTTCTTTAAGTCTCGCAACAAAGACGCCCAAGAAGCACACGAAGCCATCCGCCCCACCGGCGTGATGCGCACACCCGATTCGGTCAAGAGCGCGCTCAAGCCTGATCAGCACCGTTTGTACCAGCTTATCTGGGAACGCTTTGTTGCCAGCCAGATGGTGCCCGCGCAGTGGGACGCGACCGCGGTGCTTATCCGTGGCGGCGAAGATGCCAAGGCCCTCTTCCGCGCCACGGGGCGCACGCTTGCCTTCGACGGGCACTTCCGTGTTTCTGGCGTGCCGACCTCGGGCGATGAGCTCAACCTGCCCAAGCTCGAAGAGAAACAGCCGATGTTTCCCATTGATGTTCGTGCACGCCAGCGATTCACCGCGCCTCCCGGGCGTTTTTCCGAGGCGAGCCTGATCAAAACGCTTGAATCAGAGGGGATCGGACGCCCGTCAACCTACGCCGCGATCATCCAGACCATCCAGGATCGCAAGTATGTCGAGCAGATCACCCGCGCGTTCTGGGCGACCGACCTGGGCGAAGTTGTTACCGACAAACTCATCGAGGGATTCCCGCGACTGATGGACCTTGGGTACACGCGAGAGATGGAAGGGCGGCTCGACAAGATCGAAGAAGAGCACCTCGATTGGATCGAGATGCTCGAAGACTTCTATGGGCGTTTCTCGGTCGCGCTCGAGCGGGCGCATGAAGAGATGACTCACGCCAAGGCAGAGATCCAGCCCGCGCCCGAGGAGTATCGGTGCGAGAAGTGTGATTCGTCCTTGGTGTACCGGTTCGGCAAAAACGGGCGATTCCTGAGTTGTTCGACCTATCCGGATTGCAACTATGCGTGCCCGTGTGATCGAGAGGGCAAGCCGCAGCACGCCGAGTTTGTGGATGTGAAGTGTCCCAAGACCGGTCGCCCGATGATCCGCAAGACCGGGCGGTTCGGCCCGTTCTTGACTACCCCGCTCGAAGAGGGCGAGACGAACGACGACGGGTTGATCCTCAACATCGATAAGAAGGGCTTTGTGAATGCGCCGAGTGTTCCGCCGCTGGAGACCGAGCTGCCTTGCCCGACCTGCGAGAGCCCGCTGAATCTGCGAAACGGTGCGCGTGGGCCCTGGCTTGGGTGCAGCCGATTCCCCAAGTGCCGCGGGCGCGGCAAGTGGGCGGGGCTCGATGAAGAGATCAAGTCCGGGCTTGAAGCCAAGCTCGAAGCCCACGAGAAGAAACACCCGATCGCGACAATCACCCGCATGGACGGCACCGCGTTGACCGACACCAAGGGCAAGCCGGTCGCCGAAGCGCCGACGGTAGACGAGCTGGTGCTGCAGGAAGATCCAAGAGCCGCGGTCTAATTCCGGTAAAGATCGATTCTCGGCGTTGGAATATTGGTACACGCGCGTACGATGTTTTCGATGAGCGTGATCTCAACCACATCACGGGCAGCCAATCGCATCGGGGCGATGGTTCACGATCATCCCGATGGATGGCTTAATGTCATCGGTGCGGTGATCGGTGCGTTGACCGCGATCGGCGCGGTGCTGTTTGCCAAGGGGCTCGGGTCGCTCGAACACTGGACCGAGCACCTGCAGGGTGAATGGGTGATCTGGTTGCTCCCGGTGATTCCGATGGTCGGTGCATTGGTGACCGGGATTCTGGTCTACCGGTATGCGCGCGAGGCCGGTGGGCATGGTGTGCCTCAGGTGCTCGATGCGATCGTCCGAAAGAACGGGGAGATCCCTGCGAAGATTGGTTTTGTCAAGGCGATTGCCTCGATCTGCACGGTCGGCACGGGCGGATCGGCGGGGGCGGAAGGGCCGATTGTCCAGATCGGTTCCGTGACCGGTTCGGTGATTGCCAAGAGGATCGGTGTACCGAAACAGCATGTGGGGATCTTGGTTGGGTGCGGCGCCGCGGCGGGGATATCGAGCATCTTCAACGCGCCCATCGCCGGGGTGTTCTTTGCGCTCGAGATCCTGCTGCGAGATTTTCGACTCAAAGCATTCACCCCCATCGTGATCGCGTCGGTCTTTGCGACGGCCATGACCCAGGTTGTTCTCGGGGATAACGAGGCGATCTTCGCAACGGCTCTGCCGACCTATGTGTTCTCGTTGTATGAACTCCCGAGCTACATTGTGCTCGGGATGCTGTGCGCCGTCGGGGCGTGGTCCTTTACGACGGTGCTTGAGAAGGGCGAGGATTTCTTTGCGTGGCTGCCGATCCATCAGATCGCCAAGCCTGTCCTCGGCGCGTTGATGCTCGGGCTGATCGGCATTGTCTGGATAGTGGTCTTCAACAGGCCCGATGATGCGCACATCCTCGGCGAGCAAGAGTCCATCCCCGCATTCTTTGGAAACGGGTACTCGATCATTATTCATCTTGTTGATCCTGGTTCTTACGAAGCGGCACAGCTGGTGTGGGGGGCGGTCGGGGTGCTGGCCTTGCTGGTTCTTGCCAAGATGATCGCAACAACCTGCACGCTGGCGTCGGGCGGATCCGGAGGCGTTTTTGCCCCTTCGCTCTTTGCCGGTGCGACCATCGGCGGCGTGTTCGGGATCACACTCGAGAAGTTCGGGCTCATCGCGGATACCTCTTCGCCCGCGTCGTACGCGCTGGTTGGAATGGCAGCGGTGGTCGCGGGGGCAACCTTTGCGCCGATGACCGCGATCCTGATATTGTTCGAGATCACGCGCGAGCCGCATGTGCTTGCGCCGATTATGCTCGCCGCGATTGTTTCGACCGCGTTGGCCCGCAAGCTCATGCCCGATTCGATCTACACCGCCAAGCTTCGCCGCCAGGGCGTGCGGATCGGCACGATGCGTGACCATTCGCTGCTGCGTCATGTGCCGGTGACGAGCGTGGAGTACGCCGGGTTGCCGAGCGAGCCGGTGTATCCGTCTGACCCACTGGGCAAGCTGATCACGCTGCACGCGTATCATAATGTGCCCGACTTCCCGGTGGTGGACGCCGACGGGCGGTACATGGGCATGGTGACCGGGCAGGACATGCGGACTGCCCTCATCGACCGCGAAGCGATCCCGCTCTTGCTGGTGGCCGAGCTGATGCGGAGCGATCTGCCGACGATCCGCGCTGGTGAGAACCTCGACACCGTGCTCGATAAGTTCGCAACGAACGATGTTTCCAGCTTGTGCCTGGTCGATGCGTTCGAGGGCTCTAAACCCATCGCCCTGATCACCCGCGCCAAACTGATGGCACGGTACCAGCAAGCACTTGACGAGGGGTAACGCATCCGATCCGTGCAGGATGCGTACACATGAGTATGGGGATAAATGAGACAAGAATGAAGCGTGTTTGGGCCACTCCGATTCCCGATATTGCCATGCTTGTAGTTCTTCTACCTATTCTCGGTCTCGGGCTGGTTTTCTACTTACAAAGATCGCGCCATCCTCATAGGAACTTCGACGAGATAAAATCAAAGACAAAGCTTCGTGGACATGTCCTAGGCTTAACCATTTTTGCGGGACATCATGGTTATGCATACCCGGCCCAAGAACATTGGCCACATGCATTGCTTGAATCGAACGACATTGATGCCGATTTGCTTTTGTCACCAGTCGAAACAGATGATGGCGCTGTCTCCTACATTTATGTCCCGGGTCCTTTAACCTTTGATGCCGATCAAATCTTGATCTACGAAGACCCCGAGCATTGGCCGAAGAAGGGCGTGCTTGTCGGGTTTGCGGATGGCGAAGTTCGGTTTGTACCGTTCGACGAGTTCGACCAGATGCTCGCCGCGCAGAAGACCCAAAACATCAATATGCTCAAAAGCAAGACCTACATCCGCGGCTTAATGATCGGCGTGCAGTCGTTCGCCAACAACGCCAACGGCGGGGTCCTTCCAACGCAGGACCAATGGCCGGACTCATTGGCGCGATGGATGAACATGGACCTGCTCGTCTCGCCCGTTGAGGACGGCGATGGAGATTCGTATTTTTATGTGCCCGGGCCAAACACGCAGAGCGCCACACAGATCCTCATCTATGAAGACCCCGCGCACTGGCCCAAGCACGGCGTGCTCGTTGGTTTCTCAGACAACCACACCGAGTTTATGGAGTTCGATGAGTTCGAGCAGATGCTCGCAGATCAAACGCAACAAGCCGACGAACCCTAACCACACGCAACCGCCATGTCTATCAAAGTGTGGTATACTCAAGCAACCCGCAGGAGACACCAGTGAGCGACCAACCCCACTCAGCGCAGCGTGGCTTTGCCAACGATATCGAATCTCGCCCGACTTCGGGGCTCGCTGTGAGCTCGCTTGTGCTCGGCATTTTGTGCTTGTGTCTTGGCCCGTTGGCATTGGTGCCGCTGATTCTTGGGATTGTCGGGATCACCCAGACCGGGACCAACGGGCCACGCAAGGGCATGGGCCTGGCCATCGCGGGCGTCTCGCTGGGCGGTGTTGGGCTGCTTGGGTCTTGTTTCTCGATTGGTATTTTCTTACCCGCACTCGCCAGTGCGAAGCAGCAAGCGAACTCGCTGAAGAGCCACACTCAGGTCCGAACGCTTCTGCAAGAAGCGATCATCTACGCTGGCGAGAACGCTGAGATGTACCCGCCCGTCGAATCATGGGAGCAGATTCTTATCGAGCAGCGGATGATTGATCCGCTGACGCTGATTTCGCCCCTTGAGGACGGCGACGGCGTTTCCTACATCTACCTCGGCGGCGAGAACACCTTCAACGCGGATCAGATCGTCATCTATGAGGATCCTAAGCACTGGCCGAGTGGCGTGATCGTCGGGTTTGCGGACGGGCATGTTGAGTTGGTCGACCATGTGACCTTCGAGCAGATGCTTGCCGAACAGCAGGCTTCCGATTAGGTGAAACACAGAACCCCGAAATCGGTAAGATAGGGTATGCGATGTACACCTCTACCGTTTCCGATCGTTCTCTCGGCTGCCCTCACGCTCGGTGCTTCATCGGCACTCGCCGATGATGTCAGCTACGCCGATATTGTCTCCGAGCAGGTTCAGCCCGCGATCGATGCCGAGCTGATCCCCGGCGGGGTTGTGGGGATCTATAAAGACGGCGAGACCAGTTTCTATCCCGTCGGCACGCTCAACTTCGATCAAGATCAGGTCCCCACCGTCGAAACGCTCTATGAGATCGGTTCAATTTCCAAGGTTATCACGGGCGTGTTCTTTGCCGATGCGGTCAGGCGCGGAGAGCTCGCACGCGACACGCCCGTCAACGAACTCCTCCCCGAAGGGTACTCGGTGCCCGACAAAGACGAGCAGAGCCTGCTGCTCTGGCACCTGAGCACCCACACCTCGGGCTGGGGAACCGCGCCGGCGAATATCGCACCCAAAGACGGCGAGCGCCCATTCACGGGGTACACGCAGAAAATGATGTTCGACGCGATCGAGATGATGCCGCTCAAGCAGGCGCCGGGCACGAAGTTTGAATACTCGAACTATGCGGTGGGCATGCTCGGCACGCTGGTATCGCTCAACGCCGAGGGCGAGTACGAAGCGCTCGTCAAGGAACGCGTGCTCAACCCGCTCGGGCTTGATGATTTTACGATCACGCTCAGCGATGAGCAGCTCGACCGGCTCGCTCCGGCGACCACCGGTGGGCGGGCGACCAAGCACTGGGGAAAAACAGGGCCGATCGATCCTGCGGGGATGTGGGTGACCGACGCGCCGGGGCTGCTCGGGTTCGCGATCGCCAGCCTTGGCGAGCACGACGGCGAAGTATATGAATCCATCAAGCTCTCGCAAGCACCACTCTTTGATCTTGAGATGGGCAGAAGGGTGTGCAGCGGGTGGTTCCGGGCGTCGGACCAATCAACCTACTGGCACAACGGCATGACCGGCGGATACTCGTCGTACATGGCGGTCAACCCCGCCTTTGATGCTGCGGTTGTCTTGCTGACCAACGGTGCCGCCGAGGAAACAACCATCATCGGCGAGAAAATTATCCAGGGAGTCTTCGGGCTCAACCCCGCCCCGATCAAGATCGAAAAATCCGAAAAGCTCGACGAGGAGTTCACCGCTCGACTCGTGGGAACCTACCACTCGGTACTGGGCTTTGACATGTTCATCACCGCAGCACGCGGCAAGGTGTTCGTGCAGATCACGGGTCAGCAGCCGCTCGAGCTCGTGTTCCTTTCAGGCAACAGATTCCGCATCAAGCTTGTCGATGCCGAGCTTGAGTTCGATGCTGCAGAAAATGCGGTGGCCGCGAGCGTTACGCTGTTTCAGAATGGGCGAGAGATCAAGTGTGAGCGTGTGGACGATTAGTCTTCGCCGAGTGTTTTCTTTCGCCTCAAAATATGATGATAATGCTGGGCGAACCGATGGGATTCATCGCGGACCTGCATAAGCAGCCGCAGACCCGGGTTGTTTTTGCCGAGTTTCATAGGTTCAGATGATCCCATTGTGTAGATCAGCTCTTCCTTCTTCGCCAGTGACACCACCATCGGCGGCTGCACATCGAGCTGCTCGAAAGCTTCCATCGCGGCGTGCAGCTGCCCGATCCCGCCATCAATCAACACAACATCCGGGTACAGCTCGTGCCCAGCACCGGCCTCGCGGTATCGGCGGCTGATCACCTCGCGCATCGACTGAAAATCATCGTTCGCTCGGCCGCCAGAGAGGTTCTGGAACGAGTTGATCCGGAACCTTCGGTACTCCTGTTTGAACGGGCGCCCATCGACAAAGCACACCTTTGACGCCACCGTTTCATTCCCCTGCAGATGGGCGATGTCGAAGCCCTCGACGCATCGGATCGGTTTGTCTAACCCGAGCGTCCGCTGCAGGCTTTGGCAAGATTTGATCGGGTCCTGGTACCCGATCTCGGATTCGGGCTGCCATTGATCATTGGTTGTTGCGCGCTGGTCGAGCTTCTCGATCGCGAGAAGCTGATCGCGTAACGCGGCGGCCCGTTCGAAATCCATTTCGCCCGACGCGTCCTCCATCTCGGCTCGCAGCTCGCGGATCATCGTCGATCGTTTGGTCTTGATAAACCGCACAAACCGCGAGATGTCGTCACGATACGCGGCCTTGGTGATCGAGTTGTTGCACGGGGCAGAGCACTTGCCGATCGCGGCGAGCAGGCACGGGCGGAAGTACCGGTTCTTCTTGTCGTTTTCAAGGATGTCGAGCGAGCATGTCCGGTACTTGAACACTGACTGCAACGCATCGACCGCCCGGTGCAATGCCCCCGGCGAGGTGAACGGCCCCAAGATCGTCGCGCCCGAGTACCGCGGATCTTTCGCGCCGTCGTTCTTGATCCCTGTTGGGTTGCGCGAGACAAACACGCGCGGGAAGTCTTCGCGCATGGTGATGATGAGGTAAGGGAATGTCCGGTCGTCCTTCTGTGCTGCGTTGTACGCCGGATGGATGTCCTTGATCAGCCGATTCTCCGCGAGCAGCGCCTCCCAAGGCGTCTCGGTCGTGAAGGTGTCGAACGAGTGCACCTCATCGAGCAGCTTGTTCTTCCAAGGACCAAGATCGGTCGAGGGCAGAAAATACGACGCGACCCGATCACACAGCTTGGACGCCTTGCCGACATAGATCACCACACCCTTGTGATCTTTCATGAGGTAGACGCCGGGCTTGGCGAGCAGCGCCCGTGCGTCGTTGTGCAGCCGTGTCATCCGCACCTCACGCGTCTCCGCCCCCCAAGGCGGCGGATCGCCCGCGGGCGCGTGCCCATCATCATCAAGAAACGGAGTGTCCGGATCGTCTGCCATCAGGAGAGTATATGAAAAACACCCGCCCAAGATGGGCGGGTGATCATGCAGTATTCAGCAGAACACGCCTCAAACCCATTCTTGCGAAGAAGGCTTAGTCGTAGATGTAGTCTGGGCCGCGCCACTGCTGCCACTTTTTCAGGCGGAACCGCCAGAAGTTCTCCTCGAAGTTCTTCTGGGATTCGGGCGACCATTCCATGAACGCAGGCAGGGTGCGTGCTTCGGACGCGACCGCCCTCAGCAGGTCCTCGGCCTCTTGCACGGTCAAGGGCTCGGCTTCGCCCGAACGGATCGCGGCGTGCAGAAGATCCTGATACATCGCGTTGAGATGGGCATAGTCCTCGAGCGTCTGCTCGGAGTTGGGCATCTCATTGAGGCGCATCGCTTCAGCGCGGAGGATCGTGTCGATCGCTCGGGCTTGGTGACGCTGCCCGGTGGTTCGCTCGACGCGACACCCGGATGATCCCGCCAAGACCACAAGGGCACAGGCGGTGACGGCGATTCGTTTGATCGGAAGGTTCATGGTCACTCCATCGGTTATCGTGTGCGTCGGCTTGATATCGGCCGGTCAGTTTCGTTGAGTTTAGGATAGCGCCAATCTGCACATCATCTCGACCCCAAGCCCGATTGCCTCATCATTGAAATCAAATCCGTCCGTATGAAGCCCGGGCCACTCCTCTTGATCGGGGTTTGACAGCCCCAGCAAGAAAAAACAGCTCGGAACCGCACGCCCATAGTACGAAAAATCCTCACCGCCCAGCGATGGGGCCTCCACCGTGATCGTACGACGCGCAAAGCTTGCCTGTTCGCCCGTTTTCATCACCAATGCCGCTGCATCCGGATCATTGGCCGTCACGGGGTATCCCGGCCTCCATTCAATCTCTGCTCGGCATCCCATCGCAGCGGAGATCTGCTCGACAATCGCAAAAAACCGCTCTTTGGCCATCTCACGCGTTTCGTCGGTGAGGGTCCGCACGGTGCCCTTGAGCTCTACAGCCTCGGGGATCACATTGAACGCGCTGCCCGCATGGATCGAGGCGAAGGTCACCACCACCGCATCGGTCGGCATCGTGTTCCTCGATGCGATGCTCTGGGCGGCGCTGATAATCTGGGCACCGGCAACAACCGGATCAATACACAGATGCGGGTACGCCGCGTGCCCCTGCCTGCCCCGGATGGTCGCGATGAAGGTATCGGTCGCGGCGAGCAGCGGCCCTGGCTTGGTGCACACTTCGCCGAGTTGGTTCCCTGGCCAGCCGTGGAGCCCGAACATGCGTTCGATGGGCGGGCCGATCTTTGAGCCATCGAGCGCCCCGTCGCGGATCATTTTTTCTGCTCCCGCCCCGCCCTCTTCCGCGGGCTGGAACACAAAGCTCACCGGGTTTGGGCGGTGTTCGAGCGAGCTCAAAACGCGGGCCGCACCGATGAGAATCGCGGTATGCCCGTCGTGCCCGCACGCGTGCATCACCCCGGGCGTCGTCGAGCAATAGTCCGTCTGATTCGCTTCGAGGATTGGGAGCGCGTCCATGTCTGCCCGAAGCCCGATGCACGGGCCGGGGCGGTCGACGGTTGCGGGCAGATGGGCGAGCACGCCGGTGCCGGTGTTCGGCTCGATCCCGCCCATATCCGTCGCGTGCTTGATCGAGAGCGAATCAAGCTGATCGCAGACCACGCGATTGGCGTGGGTCTCCTCAAACATCAGCTGGGGGTGGGCGTGCAGATCACGGCGGATCGAGACCAGCTCGCCAAGGTTCTGCTTGATTGTTTCGATGAAGTTGATGGTGGTGTCTGCGGGCATGAGGCATTGTAGTGCCCGCCGACAGCCGATCAGGCCGCCTGTTTCATCTCGCCATCGTCATTTTTCTGTGTTTGCATGTATCGTTTGGCTGCAGATTCGAGATGGGTCATCTGTGGGCGATCAGAATGTCGCCCCTGCATCCGATTCCGGATGCGGTTGAAGAGGTCTTCGTTGGCTAAAAACGCATCGGTGACATCGGGGGCGAAGTGCGAACCTCGCAGCGACTCAATCAGCTCTTTGGTCTTCTCGTGGCTCATCGCTTCTTTGTAGACGCGGACACTCGTCAATGCGTCGTAGAAGTCCGCCAGAGCGACGATCCTGGCTGCCAGGGATATATCTTCGCCGACGAGCCCGAACGGGTAGCCCGTGCCGTCCCATTTTTCATGGTGCTGCAGCGCGATCTCGGTGCCCATGTCGATGAACTCATCGGGCCCGAGCTTGGTGCGGATCGCCAGCAGGGTGTCGGCACCGATCAGCGTGTGCTTCTCCATTTCTGCACGCTCTTCGGGCGTGAACCGCCCGGGTTTGAGCAAGATCGCATCAGCGATGCCGACCTTGCCGATGTCATGCAACGAGCTGGCAAGCACCAAGCGATCGGTCCATGCGTGGTCGATCTGCGGGTACGATCCGCTGAGTTCGTCTGCGAGAATCCTCGCATACAGCCCGATGCGTTCAAGATGAGCACCGGTATCGGTGTCGCGATAGTCCGCGAGCTTGGCGAGCCCGAAGATCAGCGCGTTGCGTTTTTTGAGCCCGCTGGAGACCTGGCGTTGGACTTCTCGTTGAAGATCTTTGTTGGAGTTTTCGAGCACATCGCTGTAGCGTCTGGATGCGATGTACATCGTGAGCCCGCTGAGCGTAAGCACGCACAGGGCGATCGACATGCGGAACATAAACAGGCGATCCGCCCAAATCGGAGCAAGCTCGAACGCACGCCCGATCCACGCGTTGATCAAGAGCTCGCCGACGAGCACCACCGCGATCTGCACAAGCAGAATACTGATGAACAGCGCTCGCCGATTCTGGGGGCGGTACTGCAGTTCGAGCTTGGGTCTTGCTTCGGTCACACCGCATTCATCGGCGCAACCGCGGGCAAGTTTGTGTGTTGCAAACGCTTTTGCCCGGCGATCTCCCATTCCAGACGGTTTGGGCGGGTCTGCATGGCTCGCGCGGGGTTCTACGGACCCTGCAAGGTCCGTTCACAGATATCCATCGCATCGCCCACGGATTTGCTCGCGTCCGGGTACGAAAATCTGATCACCTCTCTGAGGGGATCAATCAAGCCCGAGAACTCTTCGCCCAACTCGGGATTCACCGGGCAGTTCTTGCTTGCGCTCATCGCGATGATTCGTTCGCTCTGAGGGGATACAAGAAACTCGGAAAGGCGCACCGCCTCAAGCGGATGAGGGCTGTTGGCGATGATCCCAACGGTGTTGGGGATGGTGGTCGGTCCAGCGCTTGGCAGATTGCTTGTCGTTCCGGGCGGGTCATGTGATTCGTACACAAGATCCACCGCCCACCCGTTTGCTTGCCCGGCGAACACATCGTCGGTATCGGTCAGCCCGATATCTATCTCGCCCATCGCGATCGCGCGAACGACGCTCGCGTTGCCGTCGTACAGCCGAACGCCATTGGCCTTGAGCCCGCGGATCCACCGCTCGAACGCGACGCCCCCCCACCGCGCGTGCAAGAGCGCCATGTGTCCGCGTGTGGTGCCGAACTGCGGGCGAGCCATGCCGATGCGTCCTTTCCATTCGGGCTCGATGAGTGCGCGCATGGTGGCCGGCGGGTGGACGACGCGATCGGTCGAGTACGCGATGACCCGTGCACGCTCGGCGAATCCGATCCACCGCCAATCCTCATCGACCAACTCGGCGGGCCAGTATTCGGCTGCCGCTCCCTGCATCCCGGTCTGCTTGAGCGCGCCAGAATCACCAAGCAAGATCGTGCCCATCGGCTCGCTCGACCACCAGACATCGCCTTGAGGATCTTCCCGCTCTGCAAGGATTCTCGCCACGAGCCCGGTGGTCTTGGTTGCTTCGGTGTCGCCGAGGATCTGAACCCGGATACCGGTCTGTTCAGTGAACGCATCGGCGAGCAGCTTTGCAAGCTGGTCATCGGCGCTCGTGTACAGCACCACCGTGCCCTCCGGTGATTGTGCCTGGTTTGGGCCTGGGCACCCACCGAGCACCAGCATCGCGAACAGGGCAAGCCCGGTGATCACTCTTCGGTTCATCAGTCAGAATCCTTTGGAGCGTCTTTCTTTTCGCCGGCATCAGAACCCGATTCGGCGGCTTCGGTTTTCTCGCCGCTCGCTTCCTTGGCAGCCTTTTCCAGGCGCCCGAAGTACCGCTTGATCGCGGCCTCATGTTCGTGCGGAACACGCTTGGTCTCGATCGCTTCAGATGCAGTGGCTGCAGCGCTCGAAGTTGCTTCAGAAAACGCGGCGGTCGATTCGCCCCGGACCTGCTCGCCATACACAAAGGTCGATGAGATTACAGGACCGTCGTCGGTGGTGTTGATATTGGCGTGCTCTTTTTTAATGGTGTAATCCACGGCTTGCGCATTCGGCGAAGCCCCCATACCCTGCCCGGGCCCGCCCGATCCCGGTCCTCGCTGATTCACTGACTGCCCTTCTGAAAACTCGCCGGCCTGCCCCCACTGCGAGCCCTCGCCGAAGGTCTGGCCCTGCCCTTGTCCTTGCCCTTGGCCCTGCCCGAGTTGGTCCATCTGTTGCTGCGCCTGGGCCATTGCCTGGTCGAGCGCTTGGGCCTCGCCTTGCATTTGTTCCATATTGCTTAGCTGCCCGCCCATCTGCTCGAGCCCCTCGCCGGTCTGTTGCATGTTGCCCTGCTGCATTCCCTGCGCCATCTGCCCCATCGCCTCGGCCATGGCGCTCGCCGCGTCGGATGCGTTCTGCTGAGAAGAGGCGGCTTTGGCGAGCGCCTCGATCTGCTCTTGCGAGAGCGTGCCGAGTTTGTCAAGCGCTTTTTTCATCGCTTCGGGGTCGCCGCTGAGCTGCTTGGCTTGCGATTCGCTCATCCCGGCGGATTTAAGCTGCTCTTCGAGTTGTTGATTGTTGGCGACCATGCTTTCGAGCTGTTTTTTCATGTCCTCAAGGGCCTTGGACGCCTGCGCCTTCTCGCTCTCGGACATCGCACCGTCTTTGATCTGGTTTGCGAGCTTGCCAAGCTGCTCTTTGGCATCCTTGAAATCACCGCGAGCCATCGCACGCCCCATCTCTGACGCAGCGCCGGGCTCAGGGGACGACAGGTTCCGCATCGCGTCGCGGATGGCGTTGAATGTCGCGCCATCCTCGTCGTTGCGTTTTTCGTCGAGCTGATCATTGAGCTTGGTGAGTTTTTTCAGTGTTGCGCGGACCATCTCGTCCGGATCGATCATCTCGGATCGTGTCGGGTTGAGCAGGTCTTCTTCGGCTTCATCGCCGAGCGATTCAAGATCCATCTCGACACTCTTGGCGATCGCTTCCATCTTCTGGTTGATGTCGTTGACACTCGCCTGCACTTCGCGGATGTGCGCTTGTTCGGCCTGCTGGGCCTGCTGCTTGGCGAGCAGCCCGGTCACATCTGTTGTCGGCAGGTACCACACCGCGAGCAAGGCCAGACCGGCAGCGAACGGCATCGGCCACAGCCGGGGGGCAGAGATCGGAAGCGCGCTGCGGAGCTCGACACGCTTGGCCTTGTCCGCCGCGTCGTTCACGATCGTCTTCGACCATGCATCGTCTGCCTGATCAACACAAAGCGCTGTCGAGAGCGACTCGCGCAGGTCTGCGCGCTCATCGACTTCTTGGGCGATTTTGAGCGTGCTTGGGCGCCGAAAAAAGGACCAGATGCACGCGCTGACAAACGCCACGCCGGCGCCAATACCGAAACTCATCATCCAAGGAATCTCAAAGACCGGCACAAGCTTCTGCGTAATTCGGGCAGCAACCATCAGAACGACCACGATGAACAAGGTGATCGCAAGGGTCTTGAGCAGATCGATTAGGAACAATCGTTTGCCCGCCAACCCCAAAATATGTTTGATCTCATTCATGACGAATCCCCTGGATCAACCGGTCGTGGCCTTCTAAATATTCGGAATTCTGTGTGCTTTGGCACGCGGATTCCAATATTTTTTACCAAATAGGCCCATGCCCACCCAATGGTACCACTCCCGCGATGGTGGGTTGCTGTCCAATTTGGTGGATTGAGCACAATCCTCGGCCCACAATCGACCATGATCCCCCACGCCACAACACCTCTTTCAATGCCACGAAGGGCGGGTAGAGCGGTGCTCGGGCTGATCGATGGTTCCTACATATCCACCGGCGCGTGCGATGAAGCGTTCAAGCGGATGCACACTCAAGACCAGATTGGTGACCGATTGCACCTCATCTTTGCTTGGATCGGGTGTGTTGGGCTGCTCGGGCCACAGACCATCGCCCAGATCGCGATGGCGCCGGTGTTTGTGTTTTTTTTCGTTCGCGTGCTCAATACCTCAAGGATCTGGATTCACGGTTTTGGTCAGCCGGCGGTGCTCACAGCGCTCGCCCTCGCGGCATGGATGGCGGGAACCCTGCTCTGGTCCGCGGATATTTTGAGCGGGCTGCATGAGATGGCCCAGCTGCGATGGGTGCTGCTCGCCGGGTTGCTCTATCCGGTGATCGAAAAGCGAACCGTGCTCATCTGGGCATTGCTGGTTGGGTATCTATTCGTGATGCTCGCCCAGGTCATCGACGCGTTCAATGGGTTTGGAAATCCGGTGCTCGCGGAGTACTTCTGGCACGATCCCGCCCGTATTTCGGGTTGGTTTCAGCCGGTGGTCGGTGGGTCGGTGCTTGTTGCCGGGCTCGGGCTCGTCCTCCCGATCGCAGCGTTTGATCACGGGAAGATGCGACTCTTCGGAATCATCGGCTCGTTACTCATGATGGGATCGATCGTCGTGACGGGTTCTCGCGGCGCATGGATCGCGATGGTGGCGCTGATGATGTTCGTTGCGCTCTTTGCAGTGTTTGCTCGGCGAGTGCGATTCAGATCAATCGTCCTCGGCGGATGCGTCGCAGCGGTAGTATTTTCGGCGGTGGTGTTCCTAGCAGGCAACAGCATCCGTCATCGCATCGATCTCGCGAGAGCCGATCTCTCTCATGCGATCGACGGGCAGTACAACACCGACACGGGCGCACGGATCCTGATGATGAAGATGGCGGCCAAAGCGACCGCAGCCCACCCGATCGCCGGCGTTGGGGTCGGCGGGTACAAAGATTGGGCAAGCTCGCGAACAATGCAGGGCGATTCAATCCATGACCATGCTCACAATACTCCGTTGCACCTGTCGGCCACAACCGGGTTGGTTGGATTTGGGCTCGCGTGCTTGCTTCTTGTTGTTCTTGTTCGCAACAGTTTCAAAGCCGCGACGCATTTCGCTGGCGATTCGGGAGGGTATGGTTTTTCGATCGGGCCGATGTTTGCGATCATCGGGTTGGCGATGGTTTCCATGACCGACGCGGTGCTGATCAACGCGCAGACCTCGGCGTTGCTTGGAGTGCTTGCAGCCTTGAGCCCCGCGTATGCGCCGGGCATGAAAAGCAAAGCCGCGATCAGCACCGATTGAAAAGCATCATGAGTTGAAGCGTGTGATCAGGATGGAAGGTCGTCGCCGCCGCGGATGGTCTTTGGGCCTTCTTTGCCCGCGACGCGTTCCATGTATCCGTCGCCGCGTTTCTCGTATTTGGTGAATCCGAGCCGTTCGAGGTTCTTGTTGCTCAGCGTGCTCTTCTCTTTCATGTCCGACCATTTGCCCGCGATGTTCGGAGCTTGCGGCACGCGGTGAACCGGGCGTCCCTCGTGCTCGGTCAACGCATCGGCGGTGATCGGCTCGATGAGCTCGAATGATTCTCCGGTTCCGTTCCCGTCGTTGTCAAGGTATTCGTAGACATAGGTTGGCATGGTTGGTCTCGTTGGCTGGTCTGGTTCGTCGGGCTACTTTGTTCTACGCGAGGAATCGGTCTTTGGATCGGCGTTTTGGGCGACGATCTTCATTTGGACGCTTCTGATGGGCACACGGGCGAGGGCCTGAAGCTCGCCAAGCCCCCCACCGCGAAGCCAGTTGTCCGCCTTGTACCGGATCGCCGCACTCGGCACGCGGACAATCAATCTCCCGCGATCAAGCCCGAGGGCATCGGTCTGCTCGTTGAGATCATCGGGAACGACGGTGTTCCACGCCTCGATCCCGGCCTGCTCGCTCTTGGATACAAGCCGAAGCGATTGCATGGTCCGCTCGAGATCTGTGCCCATCTGCCTCGCTCGATCCGGGTACACCCGGAAACTGCGCAGCCGAGACAACGCATCCGGGGTGCGGGCACGCGATTGAGGGTTCGACGAAGATTGCTCGCGGTTGATGCTCACACAAGAGTCTATCGGCTCTCCGGGCTATCATCGCCCCTATGGGAACGCGAATTGGCATCGAACAACTGGTCAAGGTCTTCGGGAATGGGCGCGAGGCAGCGAGGGCGGTCGACGGCATCGATATCACCATCGAGCCGGGCGAACTCTTCTTCTTGCTCGGGCCCTCCGGGTGCGGCAAAACCACGCTGCTCCGCATGATCGCCGGATTTATTGATCCAACCGAGGGCACCATCGCCTTCGACGGGCGGGATGTGACCCATGAAGCTCCCAACAACCGGAACACCGGCATGGTGTTCCAGAGCTACGCGCTCTGGCCGCACATGACCGTCGCACAGAATGTCGGCTTCGGGCTCAATATCCGCAAAGTCACCGGGGCGGACAAAGAAAAGCGCATCGCCGAAGCACTCGATGCGGTCCAGATGGGTGAATACGCGTCACGCAAGCCCAACCAGCTTTCCGGCGGGCAACAGCAGCGCGTCGCGCTTGCGCGGGCCATCGTGATCCGCCCAGATGTACTTCTCCTTGATGAGCCGCTCTCAAACCTTGACGCCAAGCTCCGCAATGATCTCAGGCTTCAGATCCGCGAGGTCTGCAAGTCCTCCGGGATCACCACGGTCTATGTCACGCATGATCAGAAAGAAGCGCTCTCGATGGCTGATCGGGTGGCGCTGCTGCGTGATGGAAAGATCATGCAGGTTGGGTCGCCCCGTGAGCTGTACCGGTCGCCCAACTCACGATTTGTCGCCGAGTTCCTTGGTGAAACCAACCTCATCCGAGCCAAGGCCGTCGATTCACAGCCTGATCAAACCACCTTTGAAATCGAGGCCGGACGATTTGCGACGGGACTAAAAAGCCAAACAGAAAACAAACAAATCTTAATTTCCGTTCGTCCCGAGGCAGTCCGTTTAACGGAAGCCGGAGGCCAAAACAGCCTGCCCGCAAAGGTTTTACATACCACTTATCTCGGTGAAACCGCCCAGCACCTTGTAGAAGTGAAGGGGTGTGATCCTGTGAAAATCACCGAAATGAATCCTTTCGGATCTTCGTCGCGTGTGCATCCAAGCGTGGGTGATGAGGTCGGCGTGATCTTTGAGCCTGGCGATATTGTTGCGGTCGCTGACGAATAGTTGTCGAGCGGCGGTCGTATCAGCTTTGATTGCTAGGCTGCCTGTGATTGGCCGTTTTTTTCCGAAGCGTTCTCTGCCTCGTGTCCGGGCAGCACGATCGTAAAGGTCGTACCCATCCCTGGTGTGGATTCACACCGGATGGTCCCCCCCGCTTCCGTCACGAGTCGTTTGCACACCGCGAGCCCGAGCCCGTGCCCCCTCTGGGTGCGCGAACTCGCCGGTTCGCCTTGGCTCCAGAGGTTGAAGATGCTTTGAAGTTGATCCGCTTCGATTCCGTTGCCGGTGTCTTGTATGGTCAGCCGAACCCGTGCATCGTGGTGGGTGTTCCATGTGGAACATTCTCGCGTGGCGTTGACGAGTATCGTCCGTGGTGCCTTGGGATCATCCACCCGGCGGCGATTGATCGCCTGCTCGGCGTTCAGATACAGATTGATGAGGATCTGCTCGAGCGCGACCGGGTCGATCAGAGCAAGCGCATCTTGGGTGTTCCAGGCGGCGAGGTATTCAATCGAGTCTTGGCCCGCGTTGGATCCAGTTGTCGGCTGAGAAACAAAGCCGAGCGCTGATTCATGGGCATTGCGGACATTGCAGAGCAGTTGGATATCAACAGGCTTCGGATCGGGATCCGCGTACCGCATGATCGATTCCGTGAGGTGGTTGGTTCGTTTGATGGTTGAGAGGAGCTGCTCGATGGTGGAGTAGGGGTCTTGTTGAGATGATTTGAAATCAGAATTGGCTCTTTGAGAGAGCGATAGCGGTGGGGTGCTCGGTTCGGGGCGTTGTTGAAGCGCGAGCTGGGCGTGCCCTTGGGCCTTGGTCATCAGGTTGTTGACTTCGTGGGCGAGGATGGCCCAGAGCGAGCCAAGCTCGGCCAGTCGGGAAGCCTGGTCTGCGTAATCGGTTGGGTGCGTTGCGGGTGGCGGAGGCGAAGAATCCATGCCTAAGGCATCGAACCAAGCTCGTCATCAAATCAGCGAAAAACAGAGATTGGCGATGGATCGCTCAGCATTCAATCCCGGTGATCATTGGTCCTGATTGCGGGTGAACCCCTCCATCGCTGGCGAGCCATGCTTTGATCTCCGCTGGGCGCAGATCGATCCCGGTGATGGCAGCGAGGTCAATCCAGTCAAAGGCGATTTTGCTCTCGTTGCTCGCTATATCAGCTGGTGAGGAGTCGTTGGTTGCCAGTTGTTCCATGTGGAACACAAGGTTGATTTCGTGATGGATCTTGCCTTTGACCTGAAAAACCTGCTCTGTGGTGAGCAGCAGGGGGCCAACGGTTGTTTTGAGCGAACACTCTTCGATGAGTTCTCGCTGAAGGGCAATGCGGGCCGATTCACCAAACTCGATATGCCCACCGGGCAAGAAGTGGTAGCCGTGCTTAATGTTTCGGCACAAAAGCACCTTGTTCTGGCAGATCGTGAGTCCGCGGGCGATGAGTTCGATGGATGAGGATTTGGGCATTTTAGGATGGTATGCCCGTCAGGGTTGTTGGGCACGGGGCGAAACGGGTATGATGGGCGGAT
The DNA here is from genome assembly GCA_029260265.1 of Phycisphaerales bacterium. Classification (GTDB taxonomy): domain Bacteria; phylum Planctomycetota; class Phycisphaerae; order Phycisphaerales; family UBA1924; genus UBA1924. The sequence goes on along the minus strand of JAJDDO010000019.1, from coordinate 218,828 downwards.
ACATTCAAGGAGGGCATGGTATGGGCACCAGTGAAAAACGAACACGCCGATCACGCAACAAGCTCGGGCGAGGGTTGAGCGCATTGGTCGACACCCAAGGAGGGTTGCCGGTTGCCGGCGGCATTCTTGGGTCGCCAACGAAAACGGACCCGCAATCCGAAACTGGTGCTGCTGCGGGCTCGTTCATGAACGACGGATTGAAGATGGATCCGGAAGGACGGGTGTTTGAGGTGTCTCTGGAAGATTTGTACCCAAACAAATACCAGCCAAGAACAACATTTGAGAATGACTCGCTCGAATCGTTGGCCAGTTCAATCCGGGAATCTGGCTTGATGCAACCGATTGTGGTGCGGGCGCGTGCTGCGGGCGGGTTTGAAATCATCGCGGGCGAACGGCGATGGCGGGCGTCGAGGTTGGCGGGGCTTGAATCGATCCCCGCGATTTTACGCGATGTGGATGATAAGCAATCCGCGCAGTGGGCGTTGATAGAGAATATTCAGCGGGAAGACCTCAACCCAATTGAAAAGGCGGAAGGTTACAAAATATTAAGTGAGCAGTTTGGGTTGACGCAGATGGAGATATCCACGCGTTTAGGGGTGGGGCGGGTCTCGATCGCCAACACGGTCCGTTTGCTTGACCTGGATCAAGAAATCCAGGGCATGATCGTTGATGGGCGGCTGAGCGCAGGGCACGGCAAGGCGATTCTCCAGTGCCCTGACCATGCCTACAGACGAACACTCGCCCAACAAGCGGTTGCAGGCGGATGGAGCGTACGAAAACTTGAAAACGAGGCTTCTGCATCGTCAGGACAGGGAAAATTCCCCACTCCTGCTCCGGGTGGAGTTCCAGACGGGCGGGTTGAATCGGTGATATCAGACCTTGGGCATCAGCTTGGTGAGTACCTCGGAACAAAGGTTGGATTGAAAACCAATCGGGCCGGAACGAAGGGGCGGATTCAGATCGAGTTTTACGATTTGGATCATTTCGATGGGCTGATGAGCCAGATCGGGTTCACCGCGGAAGAATCTTAGTTTGGGCAGGCTGACTTCCAAGTGAGCGCAAGGTAGTAGTACCTAGAAACGATCTATGTAAGCGGGTGTTTGTTTTCTGCTTGATATGCTATTTGAGAAAGGCTAGTGTAAGGTCTCACACTGATTTGGGGTGTGCCAGCTTTGGTACGACTCAGAATCAGGCTTCTCTTACTGTGTATCCGCTCGATTGAGGAGTCGGTCGGATACCGAAGAAGGAAATTGATATGGCAACCAAGAAGAAGGTTTCGAAGAAGAAACAGTCCGGACGCAAGAGTTCGGGCACCGGGCGTGCAGTCAAGAACATGTCCATTACCGAGCTGCAAAATGAACTGCGTATTCGCGAGCGCGAGGTCGGCAAGCTTCAGCGGAAGCGTGAGAAGATGTACGCGCAGATCGCGGAGATTGATACGGCGCTCGCAGCCTACGGCGCGTTGGGCAGCAGCGGGGCGGTGCTCAGGCGTCCACGCAATGAAAAGAACCTCGTCGATTCGCTCTTGGACACACTCAACGGCAAGACCATGTCGGTCACCGACGCGACACGCGCGGTGCAGGAAGACGGGTACATGACGACCGCGGCCAACTTCCGCACCATCGTCAATCAGGCGTTGATCCGTGAGAAGAAGAAGTTCAAGAAGATCTCACGCGGGCAATACACCGCACGCTGAGATTCCTGATTCAACCTAGAAAAACACCCGTCGATGACGGGTGTTTTTGTGTGGTGTTGGATGACCCGGCAGCGTTTCGCCCAGGTCGCGAGTGGATCATCGGCGAGACGGGTAGCTCGTCAGGTGTGAGGGGTGATCCAGGAACAAGATGTGCTTATCGATATCGTTGTCGATCATGCGGAGGTCGGTGTCAATTGTCGCGGCGATGTCGTTGTACCGGTCGGTTGATCGCCGAGAGAGGGTGCTGAGAGCAGGGGATGGATCCGAGCGGATCATGTCGATATCGCCGGCGTGCCTTGAGCTGCCCGATGAGCAACCAACAAGAGCGCACGAGCTTGCAGCAAGGGCGAGGAGCGAGCAGTTGCGGAGAAGTGTTCTGGTATTCATGTGGTGATCCCTTTTGCGTAAGTCTTATTCGGCGCCTGAGTGGTTCGGCGAAGTGTGCTGTTCCGATCGAGCATAAGCAAAGCTCATGTTTCCGATGCGTTGAGCATAGGTGCCCCCGCACGCCGATTCCGCTTGTGGGCGGCGTGAGAGGGTGGATGGTAACGCATCATACGGATCGTGGGGGCATGGTGTTGCATAAAGGCCCGGAAACACTTGAATTGGATGTGATCGGGACTTGGTTGTCCACAGGGGTGCCCAATTTCTTGCTCTCTGGTGAATTGAAGAAACTGGAGGCACAGAAATGTGGTATGTTCAGGGAAGACAAACGGGCCTATGCGATCGGCAAGGATCAAGTTCGATTCCTTTGAGCGCTGAAATGGGTTCCTGACGCACACCGGACGATGGGCAAGCCGCCAACGAGTGGAAGGCCGGGCTCCGGATCGCAGGTACCCCCCTGGATTTTTCAGGGTTTCGGACAAAATTGCCGATCGCACTGGCCCGTTTTCTTTACCATTTTTCGCCTGTTTACGGCGTTTTTACCCGCCCTCGCTCATCGTGCTTGTGTCGGGCACTGGTTTGGCCGATGGGTGGGGCATGTCTATTCAAATGCCTGATTCGATCTCCGTTTCTTCTCTCTCAAACCTGCAGCAGAGTGTTGTTGTAGAGAAAGCATCGTTCGCGGTGGCCAAGAAAACGCTCGATGTTCAGAAGTCACAAGGCGATGCTGCGGTCTCGCTGCTCGAGCAGGCTGCGGACTTCTCGAAGGATGTTGCGCGTGGTATTGACGGGTACGCCTAAGGGTGCCAAGGCGGGTTGAGTTCCTGCCAGATGGGCAGGGTGTTGAATGATCATCGGGGCAAGACCCCGTTTTTTTTACGCATAAACGGAATTGTTATCGGTCTTTATGTGCGGCGCGCCGATTGCACGGTGTCTTGATGAATCTCAAATCAGAGGTTCAGATAGGAGATCACCATGAGAATGGACAGACTAACCACACTCGCCCAGCAGGCACTCGCTGAGGCTCAATCACAGGCCGTTGCCGCCGGGCACCCCGAGGTCAGCGCGCTGCATGTGCTTTCTGCATTGATCGAAGATCAATCAGGGCCATCGGCTGGGATACTTCGGCGGGCGGGGGCGCCGATCGAACAACTCGTGCAGATTGTCGCGGGCGAGATCAAGCGGCTGCCGACAACATCATCGGGGGCGGGCTCGTCCGGGCGAGAGATCATGCTGATCTTGGGCAAGGGCGATGCGTTGGCCAAGGAGATGGGCGATCAGTTTGTCAGCTGCGAGCACCTGCTGATCGCGATCTCCGATTCTGGAACGGCTGCTGCGGAAGCATTGCGCGTCAATGGCATCGGGACCAAGCTGCTCAAGGACACCGTGGCGGCGATCCGGAAATCTTCCGGGGTATCGAATATCACTGATGCGGGGGCCGAGAGCAATCTTGAATCACTAAGCAAATACGCGATTGATCTGACGGAGCGTGCGCAGAGCGGCAAGCTCGATCCGGTGATCGGGAGAGACGAGGAGATCCGGCGGTGCATGCAGGTGCTCAGCCGTCGCACGAAGAATAATCCGGTGCTGATCGGTGAGCCCGGCGTGGGTAAAACGGCGATCGCCGAGGGGATCGCGCTGCGGATTGTCAACGGCGATTGCCCCGAGGGGATGAAGGACAAGAGGATTATGGCCCTCGATGTCGGGCAGCTGCTCGCGGGCGCAAAGTACCGCGGGGAGTTTGAGGACCGGCTCAAGGCGGTGCTGCGCGAGGTCAGCGCGAGCGACGGCGCAGTGATTCTGTTTATTGATGAGCTGCACACGATCATCGGAGCGGGCGCCGCGGAGGGCGCGGTGAGCGCGGGCAACCTGCTCAAGCCCGCGCTTGCGCGTGGCGAGCTGCGTGCGATCGGCGCGACGACGCTGGATGAATACCGCAAGCACATCGAGAAGGACGCGGCGTTTGAACGCCGATTCCAGAAGGTGCTCGTCAATGCGCCGAGTGTGGAAGAGACCGTTGCGATTCTTCGCGGGCTGAAGGATCGGTACGAGTCGCATCATGGTGTGCGGATTCAGGATGCGGCGATTCTCGCGGCGGCGTCATTGAGCGATCGGTACATCACCGAGCGGTTTTTGCCCGACAAGGCGATCGATCTGATCGATGAGGCGGCGAGTGCGCTGCGGATGGAAATCGATTCGATGCCGCGTGAGCTCGATGAGCTGCGAAGAAAAATCATGCAGCTCGAGATCGAGCGCGAGGCGATCAAGATCGAAGAAGCGACGGAATCCAATGCCGGAGAGCTCGATCGGATCGGGAAAGAACTCGCGGAGCTCGAAGAGCAGAACCGGGCCCTGACGGCGAGGTGGGAAGAAGAAAAACAAGATACCGATGCGGTGCGAGAGGTCAAGGTTGAGATCGAAGAGCAACGCATCGAGCTCGAGCAGGCGCAACGGCTGGGCGATCTTGAACGCGCCGCAAGAATCCAGTATGGCACGCTTGTTGAGCTGGGCAAGAAGCTCGATGCTGCGGAGGTGCGGATCGATGCGAGGCAGCGATCGGGCGATCTGCTCGTCAAGGAAGAGGTTGATACCGAGTCGATCGCCGATGTGGTTGCACGGTGGACCGGGATCCCGGTGGCTCGGCTTGTAGAGTCTGAACGCGACAAGCTCGTGCATATGGAAGGGCAGCTTGAGGGCAGGGTCGTCGGGCAGCACGAGGCATTGGTTGCGGTGTCTGATGCGGTTCGCCGTTCGCGGGCGGGGCTCGGTGATCCGAGCAAGCCGATAGGGAGCTTTTTGTTCCTTGGCCCGACGGGTGTCGGGAAGACCGAGACATGCAAGGCGCTCGCGGAGTTTTTGTTTGACACCGAGGATGCGCTCGTTCGCGTGGACATGAGCGAGTACATGGAGAAGCACGCTGTTGCGAGGCTTGTCGGTGCACCTCCCGGGTATGTCGGGTATGACGAGGGCGGGGCGTTGACCGAGGCGGTCCGGCGTCGTCCGTATTCGGTGATCCTGTTCGACGAGGTCGAGAAGGCGCACCCGGATGTGTTCAATGTGCTTTTGCAGCTGCTCGATGATGGTCGGTTGACCGATGGGCAGGGGCGGACGGTTGATTTTAAGAATACGCTGGTTGTGATGACGAGCAATATTGGTTCTCAGCAGATCCTCTCGATGACCGAGCAGGGCGCGGAGGATTGGGAGATCGACGCCGCGGTGCGCGACATCATCCGGCGAGGTCCGGGTGCGGATATCGCAGGCAAGGGGATGAAGCCGAACCTGGAGTCTGGTGAGTTGAACGCGAACTTCAATGTTGGGGTTCGAGAACCCTTCTTCCGACCCGAGCTCTTGAACCGGATTGACGAGGTGGTGGTGTTCCATCAACTCGGTAAGGACACGCTGAGCGGGATTGCCAAGATTCATGTTGCCGAGCTTGTTCGGCGCGTGGGGGAACGGGGGATCCTGCTGAAGATTGAGGACTCCGCGTTTGAGCAGTTGATCGCGGAGGGGTATGACCCGGCGTACGGGGCAAGGCCGTTGGCGCGGACGATCCAAAAGCGGCTTGAAAACCCGCTTGCGACACGGATCTTGGGCGGTGAGTTCGCTGCGGGCGATACTGTTGAAGTAACGGCGGACAGCGGGCGATTTGTTTTCAATCACGCTGTTTCTGACCAGAAAACGGGCGCCTAATCAGCGGACAGGGCTTGTAAAAATAGGCAAGAAGCCGCATCAGGGGTCCCCTGGTGCGGTCTTTTTATGGTGCCCTTGTGTGGGGGGAAATTTGGGGGTTCGTTGACAATTCTCGTACAGTTGAAACCGTGGGGTGTGTGGGTGCGAAAAGAAGGGTGACCATGTCTGGTCAAAGCAACTGCACGATCTGGTTCCGTTCGAGGAACATAAAGCAGTTTAGGTTGAGAAAAAGATAATCCGGTGCTCAGGAGGAGCGAGCCGAGCGGATGTGTGGTCTCTGCGCGGCGAGTCATCAGAGCATGGCCGGTTCGTACCGATCCTGTGTCCCCGGGATCGGTGCATTGAGAGAGGGTAGCGTGTGGAGCCGACGCCGGGTGGGTAGTTCGGAATAGCGGTTCCAGCGGTGCGTGTTTGTTTTCTGCGTGCCGTTTGAACGCTTGTTCTGTGATTGGGTTGCTGCCTGGGGAGAGACAGCGGCCGGAACAATCCAGGACACATGTCGTCGGGGTGGATGACCGACGACACTCGCTGGGCGGAGAATGTCCCCTCTTCGCCCGGCTTCTTTTTTGGATGAACCTCTCGGACCATCGACCTACCGTTGGCAATGAGCACCGAAGAAACGAATCCACATCACACCGTTTTTCTCGATGGCGAGTTTCTTGCACGCAGCGATGCGCGTGTGTCGGCCTTTGATGCGTCGGTTCAGCACGGCGTTGGGTTGTTCGAGACCATCAGCGCGCTGATTACCGTCGATGGGGTGGTGGTTGAGTACCTTGATGAGCACCTTGATCGGATTCAGGCGTCGGCGAGCAAGCTCGGGCTGAGCGATGATCTCAAGACCGGGCCGTTGGGTGATGCGATTATCGAGACGGTGAAGAATGCTCGGTATGAGCACGCACGGGTTCGTCTGACGATCACTGGCGGGGATCTGAACCTGCTGCAATCGACGGGGAGATCAAACCATCGCCCGACGGTGATGATCCACGCGCAGCCGGCGACGCCTTACCCCGACGAGATGTTCGAGAAGGGTGTGATGGCAACGCTTGCCAGCGCGCGTGCGAACCCGCTTGATCCGACGGCGGGGCACAAGACGCTGAACTACTGGTGGCGATTGCGTGCGCTGCAAGAGGCCGCGGCGTTGGGTGCTGCGGAATCGATCGTGTTCCAGGTGAGCAACCATGTCGCGGGCGGTTGCGTGTCGAATCTGTTTGTGGTCAAGGACGGCAAGCTGATCACGCCGATCGCGCAGGGCGAAGAGGTCGAGATCGAGGGCGAGTACACGGTGCCGAGCCCGGTGCTGCCGGGCATTACGCGGATGAAGACGATCGAGTACGCGAGTTCGATGGGGATCCAGACGACAACGCGGATGATGACGATCGATGACTTGCTCGACGCGGACGAGGTGTTTTTGACGAACTCGAGTTGGCGAGTGCTGCCGATTGTTCGGATCGAGGCCGAGGCGGTGGGGGATGGGAAGGTTGGCGAGGTGAGCAAGAAACTGCGTGAGCGGTTTGTGGGATAAAGGCGCGTGTGGTCTTAGTTCTGATTACATGATTCGATCATGAAGCACCGCGGTAAGGCCGGTGAGGTTTTAGTTGCATCCGGGAGGTTAGGCGGTTTGATCGGGATTCCATTTGCCTAGACCACGGGCACCTTGATGAAAAAGTATATCAAGCTGAGGAAAGAGAGGGTTTCGGCTACTACACCACTCATGATGATCAGGAGGATGGTTGCTTGACCCGAGACTCTGAATTTGTCTCGATGAACTCGGGCTCGAGAACGGTACTCGATTGCAATAAAAAGTAGGGACAGGGCCGGAACAAAGAGATGGGCAAGTAAGGTCGTGTAGAAGATGAAGTTGATAGCTTGAACGGGTGGGCCGAAGTATAGCAAAGCGCATGAGAGTGCCGCCCATGCCGATGGGATGCCGAGTAGGAATACAAGAGAGAGTGTGGCAATCGGGGCCGGCCGATTGCGGGATGTTGCAGAGTTGCAATCGGCAATCGTACTGCATTCTGGGCAGGTGCATGAGGTGTCGGGCTCGATGAGTCCGGTGAGGTCGTAGCCGCAGGCGGGGCAAGTTGGAGTGGTGTGATTGTTCACGGCTGGTGCATTGTACTTTGGCTAGAGGAAGCTGGCGATGAAGATCACGAGCGATAGGCCGAGGAATAGGCCGAGCCCCCAGCCGAAGGCGATTGCGTTGGAGATTCGCTTGCGTTGGGTGATCAGTGCGCGGTCGGAAATGTTTGCAGAGATATGGCCGGCGGGAAGCAACGCGATAAATGCGAGTATACCAAAGAGGAAAGATCCGAATGCAAACGCGAGGGCGATGCAGAGGCCGGGGATCAATGCGGCAGCGGATACTTGCATCAAGACGATGCCGGATCGCATCTCGCGGGCACGGATGGCGTGTGGTGAGCAGGGATCAACGGTGTGAGCACATTCGGGGCAAGTGATCCGCGTCTTTTCATTCTCGATGAGCCACAGGATGTCGTAGCCACAGTTCGGGCAGCGGAGTTGTGGCGGAGTGATCACAGGAACTCCTTTGCATACAAGAGAATGACGCTCATGTAGAGGATCGCAATCGGGATAAGGTAGAGCATCGCCAACACCGGGATCAAGCGAAGGGGAATCGGGCGCGGGTGTGGGCGAGCGTGTTCGATGGCAGATACAAGCGTGGTGATGAAGACGACTGGGAGCGTCGTGGTGGTGAACACCAGTGTGAGCAGGATGGAAGTGAACTTGAAGAGTTCGGATGCAAACCCAAAGAGATCCGCGAGCCCGAGCATCGCGAGGCAGAGAACAGGCGCAGCACAGAGAGAAAGCACAAGATTGCGGAAGAGGAGTTTGTGCAGGCGTTTCTTGGTGAAGATGTATTTGGAATGCTTTGGGCGGAGGCTCTGGCCGCACTCTGGGCAGATGAGGAGTTGCTCTTTGTCTGTAGGGATGATGCCGGCGAGGTTGTAGTTGCAAACCGAGCAGACGGGAGAGGTGGGGTCTTTGGGGTCGGTGTGAGTCACGCTGGCATGCTCTCGATTATTCGGACCAGAGGTTTCGGAAAAGGGCGGGGGGCTCGAAGAGGACGATGGCGTAGCCGAGCATGAAGAGCGGGGAGAGCGAGGTGACGAATATCCAGAACTTGTTGAGTACCTGGGGATCGGTGTCTCTTTGATGGACGACTTCGTCGTGTTGAGTGATCAACGCGGTGAGTTGCTGGGCGATCTGCGAGCCGGGGTCGAGCGAGAGGCTGTCGACGACAGAGCCTTGGGCATTGAGGCGATCGAGCACGATTGAGGTTCGTTTTTTGATGAACCCATAGTTCACTTTGGTGTTGATCCGTTCGAGGTTCTCCTGAATCACTTTGGGGTAGCCGGTGTACCGAAACGATGCGCCCCGGCGTTTGCCGATGACGGTGCCCGGCTCGAGGGCGTCCCATTCGGATGCCCAATAGGCCTTCTCTTCGAGGGCCTCCGCTTTGTATTGTTCATAGGCGTCGTACTGAGCGCGTTGCGGATCATGCTCGCTGAGGATTTCGAAGATGTCCTCTTTGTGGCCTTGGATCCGTTCGTCGTATCTTGTCGCGTATTTATGACGGACTTGCATCACGAAGAAAACAACGAGCGCGATTGTCAGCGTCAGCATGGTGAGTCGCCAGATGATGCATGCTGATCTTTTCGTCATTGCTTGTGCTCTGTGTTATTCGTTCTGATCGAGGACTCTGACATTGCGGCGTCCGTCGAGGGGGCCGTTGGGCTTGTGGGCTCGGGCGAACAGCGAGCGGACCTTGATGTAGATGAACAAGACCAGCCCGAGAACAAGAAGTAAGAGGATGATCGGGATGATGAGAATGATCCCGATGACGATCAGGGTGATCACCGCGAAGAGTGTCAGGAACCGCGCGAAGAATCCAGAGGGGGTGTAGCGGACGGTTCTGGATTGTGCGGCTCCTGGCTGGTTCATCAATGTATTCTATGGGGGTTGGGGGGCGATGGTTTCATAAAAAAACCCCCTGCCGAACGGGCGGGGGGCGGAGGAGATTGCTGAGAGGGATCCGGATTACCGCCGGCGGCGTCGGGTCATCAGTCCGGCGGCACCAAGCAGGGCAAGCGAGCCAGGAGCGGGGGTGATGAGCTTGTCCTTGGAGATGCTGAAGGATTGACCAGCACCGATGGTGATGTCCCACTGGAACGCCCAAGCGACATCGCCGGCATAGGAGACGGTGCCATCAAGGTTGCTGATGGCGTTGTCATCAAAGAGGCTCGTCAGGTCGTTCGATGATCCCATCTGGAACAAGGTGGGCAGCGGGGTGACGACGGTTTCCGAAAGGAAGATACCATTATCAGTCTGCTGGGCGGTGTTCCCGCCGACGATTCTGCCTTGGTCATCGAAGGTGTCGCCACCGAGATCGAAGTCCACATACTGGAAGAACGAGAGGGACATGGTCGCGTTGGTGTTGTTTCGCAAGATGATCTGTTCTGCGAGATCGGACATGCCTGAGCCGGCGTTGCCGCCAAGGAGCGAGAAGCGTGTTTCGATCTCAAGCCCAAGCCCGTCGGAGTAGAGCTGCCCGATGGTGTCGTGGCGTGTGTCTGTGAACGGGTTGGTGTCTGTGGTGAACACGCCGTCCAGCGAGAGATTCGTTGAATCAACCCGGTGCTCGCGGGTGTCTGATGCACGGCGGAAGTAGAACTCTTGGGCGAAGAGCTGGGAGACGCCGTCGACTTCCCAGGCGATCTGACCAGAGTCGACGGCGAAGGTGGCCGTGCTGTTCCCGTCTCCGAGTACATATGGGCCGCCGGCGAGTGCGGTGCTCGAAAGCCCGATAAGCGCAAGTGCAAAGACAGTCGTTGATTTGGACATGATTGGTCTCTCTTTCTCTCTCTGTTCTCTCAGGACCTGATAGTTCTCGGTCCATATGCTGAGAATACCGGGAGAAAAGCTCGGCCCAAAGCCCAATTTAGAAAGTTAGAACATAATTTTCATAAATTGAGTTGCAAATCGGAATTTGGGCCATTAGACGCCTTGTCTAGGGGGTGTTCTTTGGGCACTGGGTGCTGAATGTGATGAAAAGAGGATTCGCTTTGGGTGAAACTCGAGGTATCGCGGGCGAGGGATCTGTTCTACGATTGTTTCATGAGCGATGCAGATGAGATCAAGGGTGGGCGGATGCCAGAGTCGGAGAATGGGAACCGGGCCAATGGGTTTGTTCACCTGCATCTGCATTCTGAATACTCGCTGCTTGATGGCGGAAACCGCGTTGATAAGCTGGTTTCAAGAGTCAAAGAGCTCGGGATGGATGCCGTCGCGGTCACCGATCATGGCAATATGCACGCGGCGGTCCAGTTTTACAATCTCGCTCGCAAGGCAGGGATCAAGCCCATCCTGGGGGTAGAGGCGTATGTCGCTCCGGGTGATCGGCAAGAGAGGAAGTACACCGGTGGTGGAGAGGGCGGGCACCACCTGGTGCTGCTGGCAGAGAACCTCGCCGGGTGGAACAACCTGTTGTATCTGTGTTCCGAGGCGTATCTGAGCGGGTTTTACTACAAGCCGAGGATGGACCGTGGTCTGCTCGAAGAGCACAGCGAGGGGTTGATCGCGATCAACGGGCACCTTGGTTCTGAGATCGCGCACCACATGGTCAAGTTTGAGCAGACGCGTGATCAGTCGCACTGGGACAACGCGATCGAGGTGTGTGATTGGCACCGCAAGGTGTTTCGGGGTACGGATTCCGGACCGGGGTTTTATCTTGAGCTTCAGCATCACATCGGGCTGCAGAACTCGATCAATCCGCATGTGATCCGGTTGGCCCGCGAGCAGGGGTTGCCGCTGGTCTGTGATAATGACAGCCATTTCTTGCTCGAAGATGATCACGATGCGCACGACACGCTGATCTGTATCTCGACGCGGAAGGTGAAGAACGATCCGGATCGGATGCGTTATCCGACGGAGCTGTATATTAAATCGCCCGATGAGATGGGTGCGTTGTTCTCGGGCGATGAGTACAACAACGAAGAGTTCGGCGACGCGGGCATCGAGGCGATGGACAACACAGTCGCGATCGCTGACCGGTGTAATGTTGAACTCCCGATCGGGGCGAACCACGCGCCGGTGGTGATTGTCAAGGCGCCATCAAAGAGCAAGCTGCCCAAGCACAACGCGAAGAAATACGAGGGAGATCTGACCGCGTGGTTCAAGGATTTCTGTACGAACTTTGAGCTTGATCCCGCGAACGATCCGGATCTTGATCAGGCTTCGCTCAAGGTGGAGTGCGACAAGACGCTGCGGATGTTGTGTGAAGCGGGGATGGTCTGGCGGTACGGCGGCGGGATCCTTGATCACCAGCACACGAAGATTGAGGGGATTGACGAGATCCCCGACGCCCTTGAGGGTGAGGATGCGGAGGGGTGGAAGAAATGGGCGAGGTTGAATCGTGAGCTCAAGATTCTCGCGGACAAGCTGATCAGCGCGTATTTTTTGATTGTGTGGGACTTCGTCAACTGGGGGCGTCAGCGGGGGATCCCGTCGAACGCGCGTGGTTCGGGCGTGGGCACGATGGCGGGGTATGTGCTTGGCTTATCGAACGCGTGCCCGGTGCATTATGGATTGCTGTTCGAGCGGTTCACGGATCCGGATCGGACAGAGTACCCCGATATTGATATCGATCTGTGCCAGAACGGGCGGGGCGAGGTGATCAACTATGTCCGCGAGAAGTACGGGCATGTCGCGCAGATCATCACCTTTGGGACACTCAAAGCGCGGGCGGGGATCCGCGATGTTGCCCGGGTGCTCGAGGTGCCTTTGCCAGAGGCGGACAAGCTCGCCAAGCTGGTACCAGAGGAGCTTGGGATTACGCTTGAGAAGGCGCTCAAGCAAGAGCCGGAGCTGCAGAAGCTGTATGATACTGACGCGACGGTCAAGCGGGTGATTGATACCGCGCGGACCTTTGAGGGGCAGGCGAGGCATTCGAGCGTGCACGCGGCGGGGGTGATTGTTGCGACGCGGCCGCTGCATGAGGTCGTGCCTTTGTACAAGCCCGCCGACGGCGGCGACAACGAGATCATCACCCAGTGGGACGGGCCGACCTGCGAGATGATGGGTCTGCTGAAGATGGATTTTCTCGGGCTGCGCACGCTGAGCGTGATCGAGCGGGCCAAGGAGCTGATCCGAGATTCGCTTGATGAGCAGACGATCTGGGCTGCGGTTGGGAAGAAAAAGGAGAAGGGTGTGGATCACCCTCTTGATCTTGAGCGGTTGAAGTTTACCGATCGGAATGTGTTTGCGATGTTCCAGCGTGGCGACACGACGGGCGTGTTCCAGTTTGAATCCGGGGGGATGCGCAAGCTGCTCAACGCGATGAAGCCCGACCGGCTCGAAGACCTGATCGCGGCCAACGCGTTGTTCCGCCCGGGTCCGATGGATCTGATTCCTGATTACAACCGGCGGAAGCATGGCGAAGAGCCGGTGCCGACGGTGCATCCGATTGTTGATCGGTTCACCGCTGAAACCTACGGCGTGATGGTGTACCAGGAACAGGTTATGCAGATCGTGCACGAGCTTGGCGGCATTCCGCTGCGCAGTGCTTACTCGTTGATTAAGGCGATCAGTAAGAAGAAGGAAAAAATCATCAACGCCAATCGCCCCAAGTTTGTCGAGGGCGCGGTTGAGAAAGGGCTTGAGGCGAAGAAGGCCGAAGAGCTGTTTGAGTTGATCCTCAAGTTCGCGGGATACGGGTTCAATAAATCGCACTCGACGGGGTATGCGATTGTGGCGTACCAGACGGCGTACCTCAAGACCTACTTCCCGAGCCACTACATGGCGGCGTTCCTGAGCTTTGAATCGCAGGCTCAAAAGGTGAGCGATTGGATCCCGTATCTTGAGGATTGCAAGCGGACCAAGTTTATTGATGCTGCTTCGGGCGATGAGATCCGCTCGGGGATCGAGGTGCTCGCGCCGGATGTGAACCGCTCGATGGCGGACTTCGCGGTTGTGTATGCCAACGACGAAGAACCCGGCGCAACAAACGGGCAGATCATGTTTGGGCTCAAGGCGATCAAGGGCGCGGGGGCCAAGGCGATCAACGCGATCGTGAAAGAGCGCGATCACGGATCTGAGGATAAGGAAGCCGCCCCGGATCGCAAGCTTTATACGAGTATCTTTGATTTCTGTGAGCGGGTGCCTTCTGCGACGGTGAACAAGGCGACGATCGAGGCGTTGGTAAAGGCGGGCGCGTTCGATGGTGTGCACAGCCGTGATGATCGTGCGGCGCTGGTTGCGACGATCGAGCAGGCGGTGAGCGCTGGGCAGTCCATCGCGGCCGACAAAGCGGCGGGGCAGGGTGCGTTGTTCGGGTTTGGTGGAGAGGAAGCGGTCGAAAAATCCGCCCCCGCGATCACGCTTGCAAAGATTGAGCCTTGGATCGAGGCGGAAACGCTGCGTCAAGAGAAAGAGACGCTCGGGTTTTATGTATCCAGTCATCCGATGGAAGAATGGGCGATGTGGGTCCGGGCGTTTACGCATACGCGGGTGGGCGATCTGAAGGACCTCGCTCAGGACAAACGCGTGATCGTTGCGGCGATGGTGCAGAGCACCCGCGTGATTGTGATGCGGAACGGGCGTAACGCCGGGCAGAAGATGGGCATCTTGACCATTGAGGACGCGACGGGCACGGCCGACGCGGTGATGTTCTCCAATGTTTATCAGCAGTTCTCGCACCTGCTCGAGGATGATCAGCCCAAGTTCTTTATGGGGCGGCTGGATCACTCGCGTGGTGATGCACAGATCATCGTCGATCGGCTTGTCCCGGTTGACGGGCACCCGCTTGAGCAGGGCACGGTGCAGGTGATGGTTCGGCCCGACAAGCTGAACGGGTCGGCGGGGGATCGTTTGGAATCAGCGAAGCGGTTGCTGATGTCGCCGCCGGATCCGGGCGATTTATCGCTCGGCAAATCGGCTCGCCCGGTGGAGGTCATCGTCGAAACCGAGAAGGCGTGGGTGCTTGTCGAGGCCAAGGGTGTGGGCAAGGTGACGCTACGCCCTGAGTTGGTCAAGCAGATCGCGGGCGAGTTGGGTGCAGATTCTGTTCGACTGGCCGGCGGGGTGAGTATTGAACTGAATCCCGAGGACGAGCGCCGCAAGCGATACGCGAAGAGTTAGATGAGTTGGTTTATTTTGTGATCGGGAGAGAAACAGATGAAAACGATTGTGATTACGGGTTGTAGTTCGGGCTTCGGCAAGCAGGCAGCCGAGAGGCTTGCGAGAGATGGGCATCGGGTGTACGCGACGATGCGCGGCATTGATGGGCGCAACGCCGAGAAGTCGGCGGCGATGAAGAAGGCCGCCGAGGCCGACGGTCTTGATCTGCGTCCGCTCGAGCTCGATGTGTGTTGTGAAGATTCAGTGAACGCGGCGGCGGCGGTGGTTGAGGCGGAATCGGGCGCGGCCGATGTTGTGATCAACAACGCAGGGCAGATGTATGTGGGGATCACGGAGTGTTTCTCTGCCGATGAGCTTGCGCGCCAGTTGGATGTTAATGTGGTCGGTGTACACCGTGTGAATCGTGCGTTCTTGCCCAAGATGCGTGCTCAATGCAGCGGACTGGTGATCACGGTGAGCTCGATCGCGGGTCGGCTCGGCATGCCGTTCTTTGGGGTGTATCACGCGAGCAAGTGGGCGATCGAGGGGTACACCCAGGCGTTGAGGCAAGAGCTTGCGTCCAGCGGCGTGGACATGGTCATGGTCGAGCCTGGGCCGTTTACCACTTCTTTGTTCGAGACAAGCCCCCAGCCCGCCGATGCAGACGGGCGGACCGCGGGGTACGACCCGGGCGTACCGGCAACGCTGGAGGGGATGAAGGCGGGGTTCGGCGAGATGTTCGAAGACGAGGGCGTGCCGACGGATCCAAAGATCGTGGTTGATCGGATGATCGAGTTGATCAACATGAATCCCGGGCATCGCCCGCTGCGGAGCGTGTGCGGTGTGGACTTCGGGGTGCGCGAGCTGAATGCGGCGTGCGAGCCGATGTACGCGGGCACGATCTCCGGGCTCGGCATTGAAGAGTTTGTGACGCTCAAGGGGAGCGTTGATTCGTAATTGTTTGAGAGAGGGGCATAGATATGAATGCAACAGAAACCACCAGAGAGGTGGTCACGAGATTTGAGCAGAACTTCAACGCACGCGATGTGTCGGTTCTGCTCGCGGATATGACCGAGGATGCGGTGTTCGAGCATGTTGGTCCCGCGGACAAGGTCCTCGGGAGGTTTGATGGGCATGAGGCGATCGGGGCGGTCTTTGGCTCGTTTGAAGAGCACTTCCCGGGGTTCGATCTGAAGATGATCGATGTGGTCGCAGATGGCGACCGGGCAGCATGCCAGTGGACGATCGAATGGGATTTACCCGACGGCTCGAGGGGATTCGGCGCTGGGGCGGATATCTTTACCATGCGGGGCGACAAGATCGCGGTGAAGCGGAGTTATATTACTTTTTAGATCCTATTCGTTTTAGGTCCTATTCGTTCATTTGCCAGGGCTTATGGCTTCCACCGTGTCTGAAGATCGTGCTCGATATCGAGCAGGTCCATCGCTTTGCCGACGATGAAATCGATCAGGTCATCGATGGATTGCGGGTCGAGGTACAGCCCGGGGTTGGCCGGGCAGATGATGCCGCCGGCGAGGGTGATGGAGCGCATGCTCTCGATGTCGATGAGGCTCAGCGGGGTTTCACGGTGGATCAGGATCAGCTTTCGGCGTTCCTTGAGGGTGACCGCGGCAGCCCGGGTGAGCAGGTTGTTGCCACTGCCTGTTGCGATCGCACCGAGCGAGGTCGACGAGCAGGGGATAACGACCATGCCGTCGTGGAGGAAGGAGCCCGAAGCGATCAGGGCGCCGACATCTTTGTTTGGATGGAGAATGAGCCTGGATTCATGGTTTTCACGATCGGGCTGGTCGTCGAGTGAAGGGCAGAGCGTACTGAACTTGAGCGCGTTGATGCCGAGTTCGTCAGCAAGCAGGCGTTTGCCAAAGTCGGTGGCGACCAGGTGCACTTCGGCCCCTTTGAGGAGGAGTTGTTCGACGAGCCGGGTGGCGTACCGAGCGCCCGATGCGCCTGAAATACCGACCACAATCCGCAGCGGTTTGATCGGGCGGGATGGGTTGTTGGGGGTCATAGAGAGGATGGTAGGGGTTTGGCAAGCGTGAGGGCGACGGGGTGCTTAGAGTATGGGCAGGATAGACACCGATGAGGGAGGATCCTTCGATGCGAAATAGACAAGTTTCCCGAGTACTCGTGACCTTTGCAGCTTTGGCGGCGGGGGCATCAATCTTGGCACTCACGGGGTGTGTGAGCTACACGAATGTGAATGGACCAGAGAGCCCGCCTTCGTTCCAAAGCCCGAATCACTTTGCTGCCGTCGATGTGACCGGCGAGGCGCTCGAATGGGTGCTGACCAATCATGGCCCGGACGATGGTGATGGGTATGTGGTCAACTTGCCCGCCGGGATCACCCAAGAGAATGCGATGAAGATCTTTGCTCGGCTTCCGGACGGCGCGGTGTGGCCGGGCTCGGTTGATCAAGATCCCGCCGGGATGTTTCATATCGCGCGGGTCTGGATCCGTTCGTCGGAAGCAAAGGTTGATGTCGTTTTCCCGATGGTGAACCACAAGGGAATCCTCGAGCATCGAGGGGTCACTGTTTGGTTGCACGGCGGGGTTCGCCCGTGGCGTGCGGTGCGGGGTCAGTATTGGGCGCCGGGAACCATTGAGGTGCCGGGGGTGGCGGTTCCATGGAATGAGGCCGACATGCTGATCGAGGACACGCAAAGCAACAACAGCAGCGACAGGGTCGAGATCGCAGAGCCAAAGGCAGCGGTAGAGCCGGCGGACGAAGAGCGCGTTGAAGAAGCTGTTGAAGAAGGCTTCGATGCTCCGGGCTCGATCCGAGAAGTGCCTCTCAACGAGGGCTGAGCATGTGGACGGGCAAACGGGATCTCATCTCGGTCAAGGGCGCGGACCTTGAGCAGGTCCGGGCGCTGCTCGATGTGGCGAGCACGGATGTGCGGGCAACGAAGGAGTTTTCTGGCTGCCGAGTTGCCAATCTGTTCTTTGAAGATTCGACGCGGACACGGGTGAGCTTTTCACTTGCAGCCGACTTGATCGGGGCGTCATCGATAGATTTGGTTGAATCTGGCTCGTCGATGAGCAAGGGCGAGACGCTGATGGATACGGTGTGGACGATCGAGTCGATGGGGTTCGATGCGATCGTGATACGCCAGAAAGATGATGACGCGGCGGAAAAAATCGCCCAGAGCATCCGATGCCCGTTGATCAACGCGGGTTCGGGGACATCGCATCACCCGACACAGGCGCTCGGCGATGCGTTGGTGATCGGAGAGTGCTTCGATCAGGTTGGGCGTTGGGATTTTGGCTCGCTTCGCGTGGCGATCGTGGGTGATGTCGTCTCATCGCGGGTTGCCGGTTCGAATATTGATTTGCTGACCGCGATGGGCGCGGAGGTGGTGCTCGTGGGCCCTGAGCCAATGGTGCCCGATTCATTCACCGATCGGGGATGTACGATCGAGCGCGACTTTGATGGAGTGATCGGCTCGGTCAACGCGGTGATGATGCTGCGGGTGCAGTTTGAACGCGGGGCAGGGGCGCTGATCGAATCTGAAGATCGGTACGCCGAGGGCTATCAACTTTCTGAACGGCGGCTTGGAATGATGCAGCCCGGCACGATCGTGATGCACCCCGGACCGATGAACCGGGGGGTGGAGATCGCCAGTGTTGCAGCGGACGGCGGGGCTTCCAAAGTCCGCGACCAGGTGAGTGCGGGCGTGCGGATTCGCAGGGCGGTTCTTCAGCATGCACTGTCCGGGCATCCACGGCCTGACTAGAATAATTCTGATGAGGCAGAACAAATCCATCTTGATGCTGATTGGATGCTGGATCTTTACGGTCGGATTCGTTGCATCGGGGTCAGGGTGGGGATGGATGATTGGTGAGTTGCTTGATGATCGCCCGGAGTGGTCCGTGTGTGGGCTGGATATGTGTGCATGCACGCCTATTCCAGATGCGGAGCCTGATTGCCCGTTGTGCGAGACCGGCGATGAATCATCGGCGGTAAGTCGTCACGCCAAGCGTGCGCCGATCATGAAGAAGATGGCGGATGCCGGGTACGCTGCGGACACCATGGTCGTCGCGGCGTTTCTTGTTGTGTTCGCAGGGGACAAAGAGAAGCAGGTTGTGCTGTGCGATCAGAATCCGGCCGCACGGTCCGACGGGTGGTCGATGTGCAGCCGCCCGGACATTGGTGTGCCGACCCCTCCTCCGCGGGTGTGAGTTGTTCAATCCGATTGCGTGATGATGAACACACTTGAAGCGCATTTGCGTGCGCCTGTACGGAGTCGAACAGATGAAGGCAGATTTATCTGATGGGCGTGGCTTTACGCTCGTCGAGTTGCTGGTCGTGGTCTCGATCATCGCATTGTTGATTGGGATATTGCTCCCATCTCTGGGCGGCGCGAGGGACTCGGCCAGATCGGTCGCGTGCATGGCCAATATGCGCTCGTTGTCGATGGTTACGCTGATGTACGCGGAGGATTCGGACGGGGAGTTGCCCAGGTCGGGTCATTCTGCGGGCTTTGGGTCGTTGCCTTGGGCGGCGGTGATGTACGAGCCGTTGACCGATCGCCCGTTTGAGGGCACGAGCTATTCGTGGGATGATGATGGGTGGTGGGATGCGTCCAATACGCATTACCGTTGCCCGCATGATCGGCGAGAGAGCCCGGTGCTTCAGCAGGGTTTGCCGTTCGGCTTTGTCGCCCTGAGCTACGGGATGAATGTGTACTTTGAGCTTCGGCGTGAAGAGATCGACCCGCAACGGTGGGGCGGGCAGAAGGCGCGTGTGTACAGGAAGGTGAGTTCGGTGCCGAGGGCATCGGCCACGGTTCTGTATGGCGAGCTGCCTGATTCACCGGGGCTCGATCACATCATGGCGCATTTTTGGCGAACACGCAACACGCCCGACGGCGAGGGTGTTGCGATTGAAAGGCACGGGGACAGCGCGGCGTACGCGTTCCTCGATGGGCACGCCTCCGAGCGTGCATTTAGAGAAGTGTTTCATGAAGAAACCGAGACCGATTCGTGGAATCCCGCGACGGCTCAATAGATATGGAAGCAGATTTACAATGAAAAATACCATGATATCAATGAGTGCCCTGATGATTATTGGCTCGGCCGCAATGGGCGGGGGTGTCTGGCCCAACAGCCAGAACTGGCCGATGGAGCATGTGAGTATCTCGATGGACGGGACGGATTTGCATGCGCACGCCAACACCAATGCGAGCAATCGGATCGAGTTGAACCGGTTCGCGGGCGAAGAGTATTCCGGCGGCGCCGGTGTGCTGACGGATACCTATTACTCGGATCAGTACGGGTGGGTCGCTGACGGGTTTATTGACCCCGGCGCCGGCAACGGGATCTGGATTGAGCGGGTGGGCTCAACTCTCGGGTTGGATGCCTACGAGGGCGGGATGCGGATGATGCGTGAGAATCACACATACGATGCGATCTTTGGAACCGCCGGCTCGGATGATGCCTGGCAGTGGTCGGGGATGATGACGCACAACTGGTACAGCGCGTCGGTGCTCGGTGAGTATGAGGCAAGCTACCGGATCTTTGTCGGCGACCAGTTCGGCGACGCGGTGGCGGGCTTTGGCGAGGCATCGGTGACGCTGTACTTCGACGCGGTGCCGACCCCTGGCGGCGCTGCGTTGTTTGGTTTCGCCGGGCTTGCGGGGATGCGGCGTAAGCGGGGTGAATCATGAAAAACCGCATGACTGCAAGTGGTTTACTGATGCTCGGAGTGTTTGCCGGATCGGCCTTGGGCTCGGTCCCGCAGATGGGCGGGGGGATGAGTCATCTTCTGGTGACCCTTCATCAGAATCAAATCTACCTGACATTTGAATCCCCGAACATGTCAACGGTTGAGTTGCAAGACCACAGCGAATCCTACGGCGGGGCGGCGTCTGTGCTCAACAACACCGGGTACAACTCCCAGTTTGGATGGGTAACAAATGGTTTTATCTCGCTGCCATCGGCTGCGGGGATCTATGTGCACCGGACGAACTCTTCGCCGTATCTTGATGTGTTCAGCGAATCCGGATTTGATCCGATCCTGGGAACCGATGGGTCGAGCGATGTCTGGCAATGGGACGGAACCATGACGCATAACTGGTATTCAACACGGGTGCGGGGGCATCATGCTGTTGAATATGAAGTGTTCGTTGGCGATCAGTTCGGCAACCCGCTCGATGGTTATCTGTCTGGGGCTATTGAGCTCAACTTCCAGTATCATGCGCCCCGGCACCGGATTCACGGGGTAGGCGAGAGCAGGATATGGACGAGCAGCCCGGTCCCAACGCCGGGCACGGCGGCGGTGATAGGTGTGCTTGTATCTGTTGGGCATCGACGGCGCAGGTAGCGCGTGTATGAAGCACTCACCCGGCGGGATTGCCCGCCGGGTTTTTTCTGCGCGATGTGTGTTGCTGGTCTATTGTGTTGGCATGGATGAGGGTGAATACATCTCGGCGGATCACAGGCTGCCAACAGACACTGATGACGGGCTGTTGTTGATGATCTCTGGACCCAGCGGCGTGGGAAAAACCACGATTACGCGAGGGGTAGAGCGCTCGATCGCGGATTCGGTTTTTTCGGTGTCGTGCACCACACGCGCGAAGACCGATGCGGATGTTGAGGGTGTTGATTACCACTTTATCGACCGCGAAGAGTTTGACGAGATGATTGATACGGATTCGTTCTTGGAATGGGCCGATGTGTTCGGCAAGCGATACGGGACACGCAGGCGGTGGGTGAATGAACAGCTCGCACGCGGGCGGCTGGTGATTCTTGAGATCGATGTTGAGGGGGCCAAGCAAGTCAAGGCAAAAATGCCCGATGCGTTCGGGATTTTTATCCTGCCTCCAAGCGAGGACGAACTCTTGAGGCGGCTAAAAGACCGCGATCGTGAGAGCGATGAGCTGATCAATAAACGATTCGCCGAAGCCAAGAATGAGATCGCGGCAGCGCATGCGTGCAGCGTGTACGACCGGTTCATCATCAACGAAGATTTGGATAACGCCATCCGCGAGGCGCTCGATGCGGTTCGTGTTCAGCGTGCATCCAGGCGGCTTGATCGGTCATAAGCGGCGTTGTTGCCCGTTGAGGTTTTGGGTAAGTCGATTGAGACGGCGGAGTGATTCGGTGATGCCGCGTGGGGTTGATCGGGCGAGCGCTGACGGGGTTGCACCTAAGAGTTTGGTAAAAATACTTGTCATGTGGGCGTGTGAGCTGAAGCCGCAGGCGAGCGCGAGCTGGGTGAGGTTGCCGCGTTCGTCGGCGAGGCGCTCGAGGGCGTGCATGACGCGGATGATTGTGCGGTACCGCGTGATGGTGTGCCCGGTGTGGGCGTGAAAAATGCGGCAGAGGTACCCGGGTGAGAGCTCGACATGATCGGCCAACTCGTTCAGTGACCAGGGATGGCTCGGATCGGCGCACAGCAGGGCGGTGACCCGGTTGATGCTGTTTCTTTGCGTACGCCGGGTGGGCTCAGACCTTGGTACTCGCCTCGTCGGCAAGATGGAATCGTACACGGTATCGATTGAGCGGTTGATAATGTGCATCGCGTATTCTTCGACGAAGAGCGGATCGCTGGGCAGGCTGGTGTGAAAGACCAGGCGTTCGAGTTGCCTCGCCATGGCGCTGGCGCGTGGACATGCGGGGGCGTGGCGTTCTGGGTACGGGTTGTCGGGGCGGTCGATCGCAGCGGGGTCGCGCCGGGCGATGGACTGACAGAGAACATCCTTAGAGATGCAGAGAAAAACAGTGCGTTGCCCGCGTGGCGATGCCGGTGCGCGATCATAGTGCAGCTCGGTTGATGGCATGGCGACCGTCGCGGGGGAGAGAACAACGGGGGCGTCGTTTGCGAACGCGACATGCACCGGGAGCAGCGAAAAAGCCAGGGCGGGTTGGGATCCGGTGATTTGCTCGCCGGACCAGCCTTCAGCATGGGTGGGGCGTGTCTCGGTGCCCAAACGGAGCAGAGAAGTGCTGGCGGTGGTGATGCACCCTTCTGTCCGGTATTGCAGTTTGCTCTTCATCGCGTTGAGTGATACGCAGCGGAGGAAGGTTGGTTTCATACTTTGTATTTGAGCGCGCAAGAGATTGAAAGCATCCGACGAGGGGCGGGGGTAGTCTGCATCGTTGAGTTCAAGATCGGAAACACGAGGAGGATTTGTGATGATTCGTTTGAGAGAGAAATCGGTAGCATGCGGGCTTGTTTGTGCGGTTTTCGGGGTGTTTGCGGGGGCGGACGCCGGGGTGATTGATCCGCGGGGGGTGTACTTTCATTCGTACACCGGGCCGTTCTCGGCGATCGAGTGGATTGATATCCGTGCACTCGACGGGGAGGATCGTTATCAGTTCTCGGACATACGCGGGATCGCGCCGTATCAAGGTGAGATCCTCGGCGGCGGGCAGATTACCTGGGACACGACGGCGTTGCAGTCCGGCGCCGGGGTGTTCAGTTCGCAGGACGATGCAACGATGACGCTGCAGTATCAGGGCGGAACCTACCACTCGACGCTGAGGCGTGCACCGGGAACGGACGCGGGGTTCATCACACAGATCGATTCAAGGGTGAACGGCGCTTCGTCGGTCAATGGGCAATGGAACATTGAGATACAAGAACTCAACGCGCAGACCGGCGAGGTTGTCGGTACGCAGATGACCACGGCCGGTACGACGGTTGATGGGGATCTGCTCATGCTCACCTACGCCGACGGGACGAGTTTTCAGGGCGTCTTTGAGGAGTCGGATCACGCCGGATTCCGCGTGGTGCTCCCCGGTGGCGGGCTTGGCGGTGAGTTTGGATCATTCGCGGGCAGCGAATCAAGCCTGACCATGAACCTGCTTGGTGATTTCCGGATGACGGGTGCGGATGCGTTCTCGGCGACCTTTCTCACACAGACCCGACGCCAACCGGGCGCACAGGAACAGTTTGTTCATGTGATCACCGCGTCGCGGGTACCCGCGCCGGGGGTTTCGGCGGTCTTGGGTGGGTTTGCACTGCTCGCGGGATCGCGTCGGCGGAGGTGATCAGCAGCCGCCGGCGGGCATGGGCGGGAAGCGGAACTCTTCTTGGGTGACCTTGCCGTTTTCGACGGTGTAGTTGGCGACCTCGCGCATGTTCATGCGTGGGAAGCTGCCGTCCTTTGATTCCATATCGAGATCAAAGATGACGGAGAACCCGTTTGGTCCGACAAATGGTCCGGTGACCTCGCACCCGTGCATGGTGACGCCTGAGGCCCATTCGTTGTACTTCGCGACGACGGCCTCGCGTCCGGTGTAGGTCTTGCCGTCGCCTTCGATGGAGGTCCATGATTCTGCGAAGTGCTTATCCCAGATTTTGGCATCATGGGCCACAAACTGGTCGGCGGGGATATCTGCCTTGCAGTGCTCGACAAGGTCATTGGCGATCTGGGCGATGGTTTCGAGTGGGGTGGTGGTGGTCATGGTGTTCTCCGTATCTGGGTTTGGGTGGTCTCCCGCGTTGGCGGGCTGCTGAGTGTATCAGAGTGAGCGGGTCAACGCAAGGTGTGTGCGGAAAATGTTTGGTATTAACTAATGGTCAGCGTGGGCTTGGTTTGTCCTTGCTGCATGGTGGCCAAGGTCACCTGGGCGATGATTTGGTTGGTCATTGCTTCGAGGGCCGCGGGGAGCTGGTCGCCGCCGGCGGTTGCTGAGTCAAAGTTGTTGGAGGGTGTGCCGTTGTCGGAGTTTTCGCGTAGCGCCATGGTGATGGGGATGGCGCCGAGGAATGGGAGGTTGAGTCTCTGGGCCATGTGTTGGGCCCCGCCTCGTCCGAAGATATCGTATTCTTTGCCGTCATCGCCGATGAAGTAGGACATGTTTTCGACAACGCCGAGGGTCTCGACTCCGAGGGACTTGAACATGTTGACAGCGCGGACCGCATCGTCTTGGGCGACACGCTGAGGCGTGCAGACGACCACCGCGCCGGCGAGTTGGACCGTCTGGGCAAGGGTCAGCGGGACATCGCCGGTGCCCGGGGGGAGGTCGATGATGAGGTAATCAAGCTCGCCCCATTGTGTGCGTTCGATGAGTTGGTGGAATGCGCCGTGCGCCATCGGGCCGCGCCAGATGAGGGGCTTGTCTGTTTCGACGAGCTTGCCCATCGTGATGGCTTTGATGTCGTGAACAAGGAAGGGCATCATGTTGGATTCGATGACGACCTGGTCGAGGTTCGCGAGCCCGAGCATGGTGGGCAGCGAGGGGCCGTAGATATCGCCGTCGAGGATTCCGACGCTGTGCCCCTTGCGGGCGAGCCCGATGGCGAGGTTGACGGCAACGGTGGATTTGCCCACGCCACCCTTGCCTGCGCCGACGGCGATGATGTGCTTGACACCGGGCACGCCGGTGGCGGCGTTCTGGGCGTTGGGTGCGCCGGGGGTCTTTGTTTGCTCGGGGGCGGCTTTGTGGTTGCTGTTGAGTTTCATGAGGACCTGCCCCGCGTGGTCGACAAAGTCGATGATGAGGGTGAGGTTGTCGATGCCGACTTCTTTTGCTTGGGCGCGGACGGCCGAGTCGATGACGGCACCAAGCTTGGTCAGTGTTTCCTTGGGAGGCTGGGGCGTGTGGGCGTCGTTGGTCATCGAGATGCGGACCGAGGCGTGCTCGTCGCAGACGGCGATGTTGAGCACCGCGTCGGCGGAAACAAGGTCCTCGCCGGTCGGGAGAAGAACAGTGCTGAGCGCTTCGCGGATGTGGTCTTTTTGGATGGGCATGGGTTGATCTGTGAGGGTTGTATCGAGGCGTAGATCGGAGTGATCTGGATTCTTCGCACTGAAAACAGGCATCAGCCGGAAGAACTATGGTAGTCGTCAATCTTTGTCATTTGGCGGTGCAATACGCCCGAAACATCCGCGTTGAGCACCATGGAACAAGCGGGACCGCACGGGCATGGCTCGGCGTACGACAAGCACCCTCTTTATAGGAGAACTTCAATGAAACGAACATCACACATCGCCGCGGCAGCACTGATCGGATTCTGCGGGCTCGCAATCGCGGGCCCAGACGGGACCGCCGACGAGAAACAGGTTCTCCGGGGTCCGGATGTCAGGCAATCCACTGATAACGGACAGAGCTTTGATCGCAAACAGCGCAACGCCAAGAAAGCCGGCGAGCAGAACAGTCAGCGTGCTGCAGCAAGACCAGGGATGGAACTGCGTTCGATGATCGCGGCGATGCGTACGCTAAAAAAGGCGGAGGGTGATCTCGCCTTGACCGAAGAGCAGGATGAGCAGATTCGTGCGATCGTCAAAGAACAGCGCCAAGCCATGAAGGCATTTATGGAAGAGCATCGCGAAGAGCTCGAAGCACTCCGCCCCGAGGGTGCAAACAGGCGCGGCGGCGGGCAGCAGGGTGATCCGATGATCGACGGCATGGATCCCATGGAAGAAATGATGGGCGATGAGCCCGAACGCCGGCGCGGCGAGCGTGGCGACAAGGGTGAAGATGGTGATCGTGGAAATCGCGCAGCACGCGGTGATCGCGGGCAACGCCCAGACCCAGAGGCGCGCAAGGCTGCCGCCGAGAAAATCAAGGCGATCATGAAAGACGCCCCGGCAGACGGGGAAGCCCGCAAGGCAATCATGGGGGTGCTGACCGAAGGGCAACGCGAGATGGTCACCAAGACCATGAAAGAACAGCGTGAACGCGTAGAAAATCGCAGGGCAAACGCACGCGATGCTCGCGGCGAGCGTGGTGAGCGCGGCGCACAAGCCGGTAAGGATGCAGACGGCGAGAAGAGAGCTCCTCGTCAGAAACAAGGGAAGCGCAAGGCGCCCGAGGACAACGACGGATGATCGTTCGCGAGGTTGTATGAACTATTGAATCGTTGTGTGAATCATCACGCAACGACAACACGGACCCCGATTCCGCATGGGGCTGCATTCCGAAAGGGTGCAGTCCCCTTTTTCGTTTAGTGAGCAATCGGAGGGTGGGCAGAACCCATTGGTGGTCAGCTGCTGGCCAGTTCGCCCATGTTGACGGTCACGGGGACGAAGGTTCGGGCGACGCGGTCGGTGAACTCGTCTTTGAACTTTTCCATGATGGTGCGCATGGCCCAGTTGTTGCCGTCGGCGAGCCCGCAGATGGTGGTCCCGGGCATGGATCCCATCGAGCACGCGACTTCCATCGCCAGATCGAGGTCCTTGGACTTGGCGTCGCCGGCTTCGATGCGGGTCATCAGCTGGTACAGCCAGCCCGAGCCCTCGCGGCAGGGCGTGCACTGCCCGCAAGATTCGTGCTTGAAGAATCGCGCGATGTTGCGGGCGACAGCGACCATGTCGGTGTCCTCATCGAACACGGTCGGGCCTGCGGTGCCCAGCCCGAGGACATTGTGCTGGCGACCGATGTCGAAGTCCATGCAGGCGTCGTATTGATCAGTCCCGAGGATGCCCATCGAGACGCCGCCGGGGATGGCGGCCTTGAATTTTTTGCCGTTGCGCATCCCGCCACAGAACTCTTCAACGAGCGTGCGTAATGGAACGCCGAGTTCAAGCTCGTAGCATCCGGGCTTGGCGACATGCCCGGAAACGCCCATGAGTTTGGTGCCATAGGAGGGCGGGCCGCCGATAGATGATTCGACGCCGAGCTCGTTGTACCACTTGGCGCCTCGTTCAATAATCGACGGAATGGCGGCGAGTGTTTCGACATTGTTGATGATGGTCGGGCGGCCGAAGAGCCCTTTGAGCGCGGGGAAGGGCGGCTTGATGCGTGGCCAGCCTCGTTTGCCCTCGATGCCTTCGAGCAGCGCGGTTTCTTCGCCACAGATGTATGCGCCCGCGCCGCGGTGGACATGGCAGTCGGCGACAAAGGGGTCACCCGATGCGCTTGATTGGTTGATGAGCCCGTCCTTGCCGAAGATGCCATGAGCGTAGGCTTCCTTGATGGCGTTCTCGAGGACCTGGGCCTGGTGGTGGTACTCGCCGCGGATAAAGATAAAGGCGCGGTTGAGTCGGCAGGCGTACATCGCGATGGCGATGCCCTCGAGCATCATGTGCGGATCAAAGTCCATCAACAGCCGGTCCTTGAAGGTGCCCGGTTCTGATTCGTCTGCATTGATCGCGAGGTACCGTTGCCCGCCGTCCGGATCGGGGAGGAATGTCCACTTGAGCCCGCATGGGAAGCCCGCGCCGCCTCGTCCGCGTAGCACGGAGTCTTTGACCTCGGCGGTGACCTCGCTCGGTTTCATGGACAGGGCTTTGCGAAGGGCTTCGTACCCGCCGGTTTTGACATACTCATCATAAGAGACAATGTGGCGATCGCGGATGTGTCCGAAGGGCGCGGTTGGGATGCGCTTGAGGAGGATGTGCTCGTCGAGTGTGTTGGTCCAGACTTTCTTGGGCATCGAAAACTCCATCGAGGGGCGTTGATCCGCGGATTCTAGCAAGGAGATCGTGCAGATTGCATCAAATCGATGATTTGAGGGTATGCTCAGGCATGAAAATTCTTGTACTTGGCGGGACCCAGTTCAGCGGTCGGGCGTTTGTAGAACATGCTGCTGCAGCGGGGCATGAGGTCACCGTGTTGCATCGGTCAAAGGAAGATCCTGGGTTGCCCACGGGCGTTCGGCGGCTCGTTGGAGACCGCGACCCGGACATTGGCGGCGGGCTCGAGCAGATCCAGGCGTTGATCGATGGCGGCGAGCGGTTTGATGCGGCTGTGGATATGTGCGGGTATGTCCCTCGGGTGGTGCGGGCGAGCGCGTTGATGCTCAAGGAAGCGGTCGATCAGTATGTCTTCATCTCGACGATCTCGGTCTATGACCGCGAGGGTGTGGATTCGCTCGATGAGGATTCCAAGCTCATTGAGCTCGATGATCCAAGCGTCGAGGAGGTCACCGGCGAGACCTACGGCGGGCTCAAGGTGCTGTGCGAGCGGGTGCTCAACGAGGTTGTGGGCGGCAAGCTCTGCACGGTTCGTCCGGGTGTGATCGCCGGGCCGAACGATCCGACAGATCGGTTTACCTGGTGGACACGGGTGCTGACCAACGAGTCGGCGGTGGTGTTCCCCAAGGAGCCCGCCGGGTTGACGCAGTTTATCGATGCGCGTGATCTGGCAGGGTTCTTCTTGACATGCATCGAGCAGAAGACGACCGGCGTGTTCAACGCGACGGGCCCGGAGGACGGGCTGCAGTCGATCGACTTTGTGCACCGTGCGCGGGCGGCGCTCGGGTCAACGACCGAGCTCTTGGAGATGGAGCACGAGTGGTTGACTGAGCACGGCGTCGAGATGTGGGCGGGCTTGCCGGCGGTGCTGCCCAAGAACGGGCAGACGATGCACCGGGTGTCGAGTGATCGTGCGCTGAGCGCCGGGCTTGTCCGCCGCCCGCTTGAAGAAACCACAGTCGACACGCGGGCGTGGGATGTCGCCCGCGGCGAACCCGAGCTCAAGGCGGGGCTCGATCTGGAAAAACTCCGCGGGGTTTGTGCAGCGGCAAATGGTTAGCGCGAGTAGTGGCACCGTGAAGCAGAGAGTTCGCTCGCCGATTTACGGGTGCGGAGGAAGCCTTCGCGGCGTTGTTGCACAAAGTCTGGGTGGTACAGACGAGCGACCAGATCGCGGAACCCGGTTCGGAGTTCGGCGGCGCTCATGCCGAGTGGTTCGTAGTTGAGATCAAACAGTGTGCACCGGTCCCATTGCCCGGGGTGTGTCAATCGCCCGGCTTGTTTGAGGCGGTGGTATAAGGGCGTGGCGGGGAATGGGGTCTGTAGGGTGACCTGGATGTCGTACAGGTTTGTGCGAGCGGCGAAGTCGAACACGGAATCAAAGATTGCCGGCGTGTGCCCGTCGAGCCCGAGCACAAAGCAACCGATGACGGTGATGCCGTGGGACTGGATGGTTCGCACGGCTTGTTCATACTTGGGGTACTGAGCGAGTTTCCAGTTGTTGTTGGTTTCGATGCCATCGAGCCCTGATACATCCGGTGATTCGAGCCCGACAAGGACTTGGCGGCAACCGGCCTTGGCCATCAGCCGGAGGAGTTTTTCGTCCTTAGCGATCGACACATCGCACTCGGTGAACCAGCGGACCCTTTCGGGGATCATGGCTTCGAGTAGCTCATAGGCTTTGGAGCGCATGGCGAAGGAGTTGTCATCGGCGAGCTCAATAAATGGGCGGGGCCAGATGGCTTTGATGGCGTGGATTTCTTCGATGACTTGCTCGGCCGGTTTCACTTTGTAACCGCTGGTCAAGAGAATCGACGAAGCGCAGAAATCACATTTGTGCGGGCATCCACGTGCAGTTTGCACGGTGATGCGGTTGTATTTCTTGATGTCGAGCAGGTCGTATCGGGGGATGGGTGATCGATCCAGCGGGTATGACCCGTCGGATTCGTAGCGCGGTTTGAGGTTGCCCGCGCGGAAGTCATCGAGGAGTTGGTTCCAGACGGGCTCGCCCTCGCCGACAACGACGCAGTCGGCGTGCTTGGCGCATTCGTCGGGAACACAGGTGGCGTGGAGCCCGCCGATGACGACGGGGATTCCTGAACTTCGGAAACGGTCGGCGAGTGTGTACGCATCGAACGCCTGGGCCGTCATGGTCGAGATGGCGACGAGATCAAATCCGAGATCGGGGATGATGTCGCGGTCGAGGTCATCGACCTCGTGGTAGGTGACTTCGATGTTGCTCGGTGTCAGCGCTGCGAGCGTGAGCAGCGAAAGGCTCGGCAGCGAGGCGATGACCTCAGAGCGTTCGACGAACCCGGGGAGGGTGAGCCCGAGTTTCATGAGTTCGCTGTCCTGCACGCGGACGCCGGACATGGCGATCAGGGCGATGCGCATTGAGGGCATTACGGGGCTCCTTGCAGATATGCTCGGAGTGTGATGACCGAGAGCATCAGCCCGCCGAGCGTGAGGGCGATCACTGGGATCGCGAAGACGGGTTTGGCGCGTTTCCATCTCGCCGCAAGAAAGCAACAGATCGGCATGGCGACCGCACCGATGATGAAAGATCGCGACATAATCCACCAGATACCGGTGTGGGTGGTTTCGTGATCAAGCATGGTGGCGGTGAGGGCAACGAGGATGTTGAGCAGCCCGGTGCCGAAGAAGGCGATGTGCCCAAGCCGCGTGAGTCGGCGGGCCCAAGAGTTGTACCCGCCCATGAAGGTTTCTCTGTGGAAGCCCTTGCCGAGGATGGCGCCGGTGGCGAAGCCCGCGGTGATCCAGATCCAGCCGAAGGTGATGTTGAGCATGACGAGACTCCTAGATAGCAATTACTAACATAGTATACACTAATATTCGCATCAATGCAACGATTGGTTCCTGGGATCCGCGAAAAAGGGGGAGTTGGTGGAGAATCACCCGACCATGTGCCGTATATTAGAGGGGCGACTGGTCATCTTCGCGGAACTCGATCTCCTCGATCGTGGTTTTGCGGAGGATGACTTTCTGCCCGTCGATCTCGCCTTCGCCCTGCTCGGTGGTCTGAGAGATCGCTGATTTCGAGGACTCGGTCGGCACGGGCTTGGTCGTCGCATGAAAGATGTGCCCGAAGAACTGCCCAATGGCGCGGGTGACCGGGATGTCCTTGGGGTCCTTCATACAGGATGGTAGAACAGCATGAGCGAGAAGACCAAGCGGTGCAGTTGGGCCAAAGGCGAGTTGGATATCAGCTACCACGATGAAGAGTGGGGTGTGGTGAATCGCGATGAGCACCATCTGTTCGAGATGCTGACGCTTGAGGGGGCGCAGGCGGGGCTGAGTTGGTCGACGATCCTGAAGAAACGCGATGGGTACCGCAAACTCTTCAAAGGGTTTGATCCAAAGAGGGTAGCGAAGTTCACACGAGACGATATCGAGCGGCTGATGCTCGATGCGTCGATCGTTCGCAATCGGCTGAAGATTGAATCGACAGTGAACAACGCGGGCGCGATTTTGCAACTCTATCAAGACGGGTCCAGCTTCGCTGAGCTGATGTGGTCGTATGTGGATGGCACGCCGATCGTGAACCGGTACAGATCGATGGCGGAGGTGCCTGCGCAGACTGAGCTCTCGAAACAGATCTCGAAGGATCTGAAGAAGCGGGGGTTCCGGTTTGTGGGGCCGACGGTTTTGTACGCGATGATGCAGGCGTGCGGGATGGTCAATGACCACACGGTCGATTGTTTTCGGCACAAGCAAGTGTGAATCTTGGTAGAACGGGCTTCCAGCCCGTTGCAACTTTGTTTTGGAGAAGTATGGGAGACGGGCTGGAAGCCGGTTTTACCAATGAGACGGGCTGGAAGCCCGTTCTACCAAGAAGGTGTTTAGAGGTCTTCTTTGACGGCTCCGGTGCCGCCCTTGGTGTAGGTGCCGTTCTGGACATCATCAATAAGCTTGGTGACGCGATCGGGGGTGAGGTTCTCGTGGAGGTCTTCGTCGATCAGCGCAACGGGGGCGGTGTCGCATGAGCCGATGCATTCGAGCTCGACGAGGGTGAACTTGTTGTCCTCGGTCGTCTCGCCGACATCGATGCCGAGCTTGGCCTTGATTGCTTCGGTGCACGCGGTCGATTCGCAGAACTCGCAGGCGATGGATCGGCAGACCGCGACGAGGTGCTCGCCCTTGGGCTCTTCCCAGAACTCTTCGTAGAAACTCACCGTGTCGAGGACTTCGGAGGGCGCGATGGTGAGGACATCGGCGATCTCTTTCATCGACTGCGCGGGGATCCACCCGTAGTGGTGCTGGACCATGTGCAGGGCAGCGAAGAGCGCGCCTTTGGGCTTCTCAAAGCGGGGGAGGTACTCATCGCGGATGGTTTTTTCCATCTCGGCGGTGAAGTAGGGCTTCGCGCGTGTTTCGATCTGTGTTCCAGCGGAGTCTTTGGTGATCCAGGCCATGGTTTTCCTCTTGTGCATGGGTTCGCTCGAATGGTAGGGGGCGAGTGTGGGATTGGCCTATTGATCGACAGGTGCTTCATGGATGACCGGATTGCCAGTTTCAGGGTCGATGATGATTGTGAGTTTGGTATGATCTAAAAGCGATATGGAATCAGTGCTTTCTTTAAGTTTCAAGTACTCGTTGAAATCTGTATCGGGTTGAAACTTTGGAAGAAATCTACCTACAGTGATCCGATCGTCGGTTTTGTAGTGATAAGAGGCCTGTTGGCCCGCATCAAGGTTGCTGCCGCTCACAACTGTGGTGTGCCATGTGTTGTCCCATGATTGGTAATAGCCAACTTGAACTTGGCGATCGGTGTTGTTTGTGATGAATACTGTGCGAATAGGTTTGTAGACACCGGGATAGAAGATGTACGGTAGGGCGACGAGTGCGGCTGTGATGAGTAGTAGAAGTATGACAGTTGCGATGGCTATTCGCTTAGTGAATGCCGGTTTCATCGATCCAGTTCCGCGGCGACGATGTTGATTGAGCCCAAGATGGCGACGATGTCGCCGAGCATGTGGCCTTCGGTCATTTTGGCGACGGTTGAATAGTTGATGAAACTTGGTGGTCTTGTGCGTGCACGCCATGAGCGGGGGGTGCCGTCGGCGACGATGTGGTAGCCGAGTTCGCCGTTGGCGGATTCGTGGGCGTTGTAGAGCTCGGCGATCGGGGCTTTCCACCCGCGGTTGGTCATGATGAGCTCAAAGTGCTGAATCAATCCTTCGATCGAGCCGTAGACATCGGACTTGGGTGGTTTGGTCATTTTTTCATCGGCGAAGACATCGAGCGGGCCGCCGGGGATGCGGTCGATGAGCTGTTCGATGATCTTGATGCTCTGCTTGATTTCTTCGCAGCGGACCATGAATCGGCAGTAGACATCGCCGTCGTAGGCGACAGGGATTGAGAACTTGACCGCATCGGCGCCCTCGCCGTCCCAGTTATCTTCGTAGCAGAGATACGGTTCGGCCTTGCGCACATCGCGTTTGACACCCGAGGCGCGGGCGAGCGGGCCGGAGAGCGAGCAGCTGATGGCTTCTTCGCGGGTCATCACCCCGATGCCCTGTGTGCGGTCCATAAAGATGCGGTTGCGGACGACGAGGTTTTCGAGGTCCCTGATCGCGGTGGGGAGGTCTTGGTGGATGAAGTTTTTGACCATTCGCTTGAAGACTTCCTCGTCGGGGAGGTCCTTCATCGCGCCGCCGACACGGGTCCAATCTGGATGGAACCGTTGCCCGGAGACATAGTCCATGATGTCGTAGATTTTCTCGCGCGGATTGAAGGCGTAGAGGAACCCGGTGAGCGCGCCCAGGTCGAGCGCAGCGGCACCAACACAAAGAAGGTGGTCCTGGATGCGAGCGAGCTCGGTGAGGATGGTGCGGAGGACGGTCTGGCGTGGGGTGATCTGGATGCCGAAGAGTTTTTCGACCGTGCCGTGCCAGCAGATGTCGTTGGCGATCGGGGAGAGGTAGTTGGTGCGTGAGACGATGGAGACATACTGGTTGTAGTCGAGGTGCTCGGCGAGTTTTTCGAATCCGGAGTGGAGGTACCCGATGTGGGGTGTGCAGCGGGCGATGCGCTCGCCGTCGAGTTCGAGGACGAGGCGGAGGGTGGTGTGGGTCGCGGGGTGCTGGGGCCCGAAGTTGAGGACCCACCGATCGCCGGTATCGACATGGTCCTTGAGGTAGTCGATGTTGTCGGAATCTGGCGTGATGCCTTGGTCTGGAGAGAGTGTGTACGGCATATCGGGTTCCTTGGCGTGTATTGCTTGGTGATGGTAGGGGCTTGTCGAGCTTGTAAGCCGCAATGAAGCGGGATTAAATTGGGTTGTATCGGTCTCGGGAACGGATTACATTGGTTGGTACAGATTCTTTGTAGAACGCCATGGGAGGATGAATAATGATGCGATCAATGATGATGGGTGCGGTTTTGGTGTTGTCCGCGGGGGGTGCTGCAGCGGGGACACATTCGCTGGATGGGCTCGGGACAGTGGACATGTTTGGGTCGGGGTTTGATGGGGCGGATTCGGCCCCGTTCTTCGGGATTGGCGACGGGGATGCCATTGTTTTTCATATGGAGTTCGATGCCAACGCAGCAGCGGTTTCGGATAACGGGCTGGTTGCCACCTACGAGTTTCTCGGAGGCGGATCGTTTTTTCAGATGGGGCAGAATGTCACCAGCATCGAAACCCTGAGCATCACGGTGGGCACGAGCGGTTTCATCCGGTTCCACGCGATGAATCTTGGGCTCGGGTTCTCGGCGAATATGGACTTTGTTGGTCTTGATCCGTTTGCTTCCACGGCTTTGCCGGGTTCATTTGATCTTGCTGATGGCGGGTTTGGGGAGTTGGATGCGGATTCGTCGCTGAATCAGTTTTTGCTCCCGATTGTGTTGGGTTCTGCTCAGAGTGCAACGATCACGCCCACACCGGGCACCGGGCTGGTGATGCTTGGCGGTGCGATGGTGTGCGGGCGAAGGCGTCGGCGGTAGGGAATAAGCCGGGGGCGGTTCTTGCTACACTTGCCCTATGGAACTGTTTATTCACGAGTTGTGGGCGATATTGGTTGAATCATCGTTGTGGTTGATCCTCGGCTTTGGGATCGCGGGCGCGGTGCATGCGTTGATTCCGCGAGAGTGGATGCTCAGGCATTTGTCCGGCGGCGGGTTCTGGCCGGTGGCCAAGGCGTCGCTTTTGGGGATCCCGCTGCCGCTGTGCTCGTGCGCGGTGATTCCGGTGGCGGCGGGGCTGCGCAAGCAGGGTGCGAGCAAGGGAGCGAGCGCTGCGTTCGCGATTTCTACGCCTCAGACGGGCGAGGAATCAATCCCGATTACCTGGGCGCTGTTCGGACCGGTGTACGCGTTGACGCGCCCGGTGGTCGCGGTGATCACGGCATTGATCGCGGGGTTGTTGATTGACGCGAGCGCGAAGAATGATGGGGTGATGAATGAGATCGAAGATGCGGTTGATGATCCTGATGCGGTTGGGTTGACGATTGTCAACGCGGGCGATGCGGATGCGGCGGTGAAGCCGTGCTGTTCGTCCAAGACGCCCGTGCCGGCGAAATCGTGTTGTTCCTCCGAGGCGTCCAAGGCAGAGGTTTCTTGTTGTGATTCGACGCCGGCGCAGGAACATGCGACGGTTGGCGAGAAGATCAAGATCGGGTTCAAGCATGGGTTCGGGACGATGCTGATCGATCTCGCGGGGTGGTTGGCGGTCGGGCTGATTCTGGCTGCGGTGATCTCGGCGGCGTTGCCCAAGGAATGGATCGAGCAGAACT
Source organism: Phycisphaerales bacterium (assembly GCA_029260265.1). Taxonomy (GTDB): domain Bacteria; phylum Planctomycetota; class Phycisphaerae; order Phycisphaerales; family UBA1924; genus UBA1924. The sequence goes on along the minus strand of JAJDDO010000019.1, from coordinate 182,787 downwards.
TCGGGCATGGGATCGTTCCGATGCTGGCGATGCTTTTGATCGGTATCCCGTTGTATATCTGTGCGACGAGCTCGACGCCTTTGGCGTGGGCAATGGTCGCCGCGGGGATGTCGCCCGGGGCGGCGTTGGTGATGCTGCTGTCGGGACCGGCGACGAATGTGGCGACGATGAGTTGGCTGATCAAGGACCTCGGCGTGCGGGCGCTGGTGATTTATCTCGCGACGATCGCGGCGACGGCGCTGGTGGCGGGGCTGCTCTTCGATGCGTTCCTGCAGGGGTTTGTCCACATCGCGGATATGAACATGAACCACGAGATGGCGGCGAGCGGGTTCGGGCTCAAGCAGGGTGCGGCGGTGGTCTTTATCCTGCTGATGGCGTGGGCGCTGGGGATGAAGATGCGCCAATGGATGAACAAGAAGGGGTGGGGGACCACGCAGAAGCCCAAGGCGGGCGGGTGCTGCTCATCGGGTGGATGTGGGTGTTCGGGCGGATGAACTTTGGGGTGTCCGTCGGCGTAGGGGCGGTATGAATACAGGGCAGAGCAATCAGAGCCGACGATCAGCGGTGCAGAGTTGGGCGTGGGTATTGATGTTGCTTGCGAGCGTGTGCTGGCTGGTGTGTGCAGCGATCGTGTTCTCGAATGTTGAGTTCGACATGTTTGTGGGGATGGGGCTATTACTTTGGGGCTTGGGTGTCGCGGTTGCCTGGGTGATTTCATTCCTGTGCGCGGGATCGATCTGGTGCGTGAAGCGAGAGCGGTTCGGGCGGTTGACCCCTTTGCGGGCGGCGGTGATCTTGGCGACGCCAATACTGGGGATGATCGGTGCGTGGTTGTTGTGGACCGATCTGGATTTTCTGTTCAGGCTCAAGCTCAGCGAGCGGGCGCTGGTTGAGCGTTGTGAGCAGCTGATCGCGGAGCCGGACGGCGGGGGGATTGATGGCGAGTGGGTCGGGTTGTTTCATGTGAAATGGTCGGACCATGTCGAGGGGGGTGCGGTGCGGATGACGACTGTGTTTCCGGGGTTGTTTCATGAAGCCGGGGTGTATTACGACCCCGACGGGGTGATCGAGCCATCGCGTGATTGGCCAGAAGAGCGGTCGGCGGTGCTGGGTCCTTGGAAACGGTTTTATCTGCAGGATTGAACAGGCTTTGAACGAGTATTCGAGCGGATTCGTCCTGAATGTCGATGGATCGTGTATGACGACCAAGCTAGGAGCGGTACAAGGGATTGTTGTTGGGCTCGCGGGGATCGGCGGGGTGGTGCTGATCGGCGCGGTTGGTCTTCGGTTTGCCAAGGCGGACGCGGCGTCGCAGGTGTATCAGGATCGGCTTCGTGAGCTCTCCGGCGAGTACGAGACGCTCCGGACGCAGTACAACAGCGCGGTCCGCCAGACGGCGGTGACCGAGTTGGTGGTCAAGGACCGATCGGTCACGGTCCATGTGCGCACGATCGAGGGGGAATCAGAGGCGATTGAGACGGCGTGCAATGCGGATAAGGAGATCTATGTGGACTTCGCGCTTGTCGATGGTCGGCTCTGGATTCGTCGGGTGTTTGATTCGGACACGCCACCGAGTAAGGCGACGGTGATCAATCCGAAGCTGGCGGATGTGGATTGGGAATCTGAGGGGGCGTTGGTTGGGCAGGCGGTGTACCGAATGCTCGGCGAGGGGCGTTGGGTGGTCCGGGCGGGCGGCGATGGAGCGCTTGGGCTGGCAAGGGTGGAAGATGATGAGGTGGTGAGTTTGTCGGCTCCGCCTGAGGTTCGGTCATTCGATGAGGTGCAGAGCGTGGTGGACGACGAGATCGGCAAGGTCGGGTGGCGAGATGTCTTTGCGGCGGTTGTCGGCGGATAGTGCTTCCCAAACAGGCAGAACTTGCCCGGATCGGGGTCGAATCTCGATTTCTGGTCCGAATTGGCGAAACTTGCGATTATGAAATCCATACAACCATCTACGGCGGGGCATTCACCCCGCGACGGACTGTCAATCTGGGGAGTGGCCGATGGGTGTTGTCAAGGTCGTAGTCATTGGTGCGGTGTGTCTGGGTGTCGTGGTCGTTGGGGGCGTGGGGGTGATGGCGTCGCCGATCGGGCAGAAGCTGCGTGGGGGCGGTGATGCGGGGGATCAATCGACCGCGGTCTCGATGGAGACGGTCGGGAAAGGGGATCTTGCCCGCACAGTGAGTGCTCCGGGTTCGATTGAGCCTCGGGTGCTGGTCAAAATTTCATCGCAGGTTTCAGCCAAGGTGTTGGCGTTGCCCTTTGAGGAGGGCGAGCAGGTGAAGGCGGGCGATGTGGTGATCCGGCTTGATCCGCAGGACCTGGTGGCGTTGATGGACTCGGCCAAGGCGGGGCTCAAGGCGCAGCAGGCATCGCTGGGTGGGTCGCAGGCTGGGCTGATTAATGCGCGATTGAACTTTGAGCGTATGGAGAGTCTTTTCGAGACCGGGGATGCGACGCAGGCGGATCTGGACAGTGCGCGGGCGTCGTTTTTGCAGGCCGAGTCCAACATGCTGGTGATCGAGCAGGGGATCGAGCAGGCCAAGGCACAGATTGTTCGGGCGCAGAAGGATCTGGACAACACGGTCATCGAGTCGCCGATAGACGGCGTGCTCACCTCGCGGAGTGTTGAAGTCGGCGAGACGGTGATCGTCGGCACGACCAACAACCCGGGCAGCGTGGTGATGGAGATCGCTGATCTGTCGCGGATGCTGCTCAAGGCGGCGGTTGATGAATCCAACATCGCACCGATCGAGATCGGGCAGGACGCCAAGGTATTCCTCAACGCGTACACCGATCGCGAGTACACCGGGAAGGTGATCAAGATCGGGCTCAAGCGGCAGGTGGGCAGCGACGGGACGGGGACCTTCGAGGTTGAGATCGCGCTCGCGCTCGGTGAGAACGAGACGCTGTATTCTGGGCTGACGGCGAGCACGGATATTACGGTGGAGCATTTTTATGATGAGTTTATTGTGCCTTCGCAATCGGTGGTTGATCGGCGGGTCGAGGATCTGCCCAAGGAGATCCGCGAGGGCAACGAGTTTGTGGATATGGAGAAGACCTTTGTGCGGGTGGTGTACCGGGTTGTTGACGGGAAGACGGTGGTGACGCCGGTGACGGTGGGGCCGAGCGATCTGACGACAACGGTGATCACGGGCGGGATTTCCGAGGGCGATATCGTGGTCACCGGCCCGTACCGCGAGCTGGTTTCGATGGGCAACGAGCAGGCGGTGCGCGATGTGGACGCGCCTGAGGAAGACGCAGAAGTCGGCGAGGCTTCGGATGATGAGCCCGGGGACGATGCGGTTGTGGAAGACGCAGCCGACGACGAAGGGGCGGAGGCGAGCCCTTGAAACCGGGTCATGGAGATACTGATCAGCCAACGATCCAGATCCGAAGTCTGAAGAAGATTTTTCGGGTTGGTGATGAGCGCGTGCACGCGCTTGACGGGGTGGATCTGGATATTTACCCCAACGAGTTTGTCGCGATCATGGGCGCGTCGGGTAGCGGCAAGAGCACGCTGATGAATATTCTCGGGTGCCTCGATCAGCCCACACGCGGCGAGTATGTGCTCAACGGGCATCCGACGCACAAGATGGGGATGGGGCGGCTTGCGCAGGTTCGCAATCAAGAGATCGGTTTTATCTTCCAGAGCTTTGAGCTGTTGTCACGGGCGACGGCGTTCAAGAATGTGATGCTCCCGATGCTGTATTCCAAGCGTGGGGTTTTGGGTTCGCGGCGGCGGGCGAAGAAGGTACTGGGGATGGTTGGGCTGAGCGATCGGATGACTCATCGCCCGAACCAGTTGAGCGGCGGGCAGCGTCAGCGGGTGGCGATCGCGCGGGCGTTGGTGAATGAGCCGAGTATTTTGCTTGCCGACGAGCCGACTGGGAATCTTGATTCGAAGACGACGGTGGAGATCATTGATCTCTTTAAGCAGCTGCATTCAGAGGGGCAAACGATCATTGTGGTGACACACGAAGAGGATGTCGCGGGGCACGCCGAGCGGATTGTGCGGCTGCGTGACGGGCGGGTGATCTCTGATTATTCGGCGAGCGAGGATCCGATCCATTTGGATTGGGTTGAGCGTATGGCCGCGGGGCGGGGGAACCTTGCCGAGGTGACGGCGGCGGAGATCGAGCTGAACAGCGAGGCGGACTCGGCGTTGCTCGAGGAGCGGGGCGCTGAGCCCAAGGGGCGATCAATCTTTGCGCGGAAGGGGCGGTGATGCGATGTTGAGGATGTTGTTGTCGCCGATCGGGATGGTGCGCAGGCTGATCTGGCAGTCGGTCTTTTTGGCGATCGGGCAGGTGTGGGCGAACAAGTTCCGCGCGGTGCTGACGGCGTTGGGGATCATTATTGGCGTGGGGAGCGTGACGATCGTCGCTGCGGGGCTCGATGGGATGCAGGGGTTTGTACTCAACGAGTTTGATAAGTTTGGTGCGCGAAAGATGTGGGTCTGGGGGGACATCCCTGAGGACAAAGAAGAGGTGATGAGTTACAGCGATGTCAAGATGAGCGTGTATGAAGCGAGGCTTATTCTTCAGTATGCTCCGTCAATTGAGTCGCTCTCGCCGCTGACCTATGGGGGTTGGGATGTTGGGTATGGGAAGACGATGGCCAAGGGCGCTCGAATAACCGGGATCTGGGATACTTGGCATGACATCGAGGATCGGCAGGTGGTCCTGGGGCGTCCGTTCTCGAAGGCCGACAATGAAGAGAAGCATCAGGTGTGCCTGATCAATGAGCAGGCGATCGAGGATCTGAAACTCAGCATTGATCCGACCGGGGACTATCTTTTGGTTGGTGGGCGGCGGTTTCTTATTGTTGGGGTGATCGAGACCAAGGAAGCGAGCGGGATGTTTGGCGGCGGGCAATCGCGTGTTGAGGTGTACATGCCCTTCAATACGCTGAAGATGATGAACCCGTACAGCGGCACGCACTTTGTGCTCGAGACCATCAGCGCCGATGCATCGGAGGCGGCGCAGGATGAGATCCGGTTTATTCTCAGAAACCATCGCAATCTTGATCCGGAGGAAGCGGACACATTCGATATGTTTGTGCTTCAATCTGAGATCGAGAACTTCAATAAGGTCGCGCGTGTAATCGGTATGATCGTTGGCGCGATTGTATTTGTGTCACTGATTGTTGGCGGGGTTGGCATTATGAACATCATGCTGGTGAGTGTTTCTGAGCGGACGCGCGAGATTGGTTTACGCAAGGCGGTGGGGGCCAAGCCATTTGTGGTGCTGCTGCAGTTCTTGGTTGAGGCGGTGGTGCTCTGCTTGTTTGGCGGGGCGATCGGGCTGTTGATTGGTTTTGGGATTGTTGCGGGCGTTGGGCTGATTCCGAATCTGCCGATCAATGAGTTCGAGATCCCTCAATGGGCGTTGTGGCTCTCGGTTGGGTTCTCTGCATTGGTGGGGATCGTGTTCGGGATGTTCCCGGCGATCAAGGCGTCGATGCTGAATCCGATCGATGCGCTCCGGCATGAATAATCATGAACTCGCGTATATGAAAACGCTTACGCTTCACAGGATGAACACGATGACACGACGGCATAAGGTAGGGATTTCATTGACGCTTGCGATGGTCTTTGCTGCGGGCGGATGCGTGAGCAATCCATTCAGCGCGGATCCGCTTGATAAGGACACGATCATCAATGCCGATGAGGTCCGATCGATCAATCGGCTGATGATCGAGCGGTACAAGCGTGAGGAGGTCGTCGACGGGAAGGCGGAGCTCGATGAGGCGAGGGCACGGTTTGAGGGCGTTGAATCGATCGAGCTTTCGATATCGGATGCGCGGGCGTCGGCGTTGACCAACAACCTTGGGTTGTCGGTCACGCTGTTGTCGCCGACGATTGCCCAAGAGCAGCTCAGCGGCGAAGAGGCCAAGTTTGAGGCGTTGTTCACGCTCAGCGGGCTGTACAGCAAGGGCGATGACGCGGTTTCGTCGAGCCTGGTGGGTTCGCAGACCGAGTCGCAGAGCCTGACACCGGGTGTGACGATCCCGCTGCACACGGGGGGGTCGATCTCGGTGAGTGCGCCGCTGAATCGGTTCGCGTCCGACAGTGCGTTTATTTCGCCCAATCCGGGGTTTACTTCTGATCTGAATATCTCGTTGAGCCACAACCTGCTGCGTGGCGCGGGGCGGCGGGTGGCGACGCATTCGATCCGATTGGCGGAGTATGGGCGTCAGATTTCTGAGACGCAGGCGAAGCTCGAGGTGATCAGGGTATTGGCGGAGGTTGATCGAGCGTACTGGAGGCTGTACGCATCGGTCAAGGCGCTCGAGGTGGTCGAGCAGCAGCACAAGGTGGCGGTTGAGCAGTACGAGAGCGCCAAACGGAAGAAGAAGGGCGGCACGGGGACGGATGTTGATGTTGTTCGGGCGCAGTCGGGGGTCGCCGATCGTGTTGAGCAGATTATCTCTGCCCAGAACGCTGTTGAGCTTCAGCAGCGTTCGCTCAAGGAGATGATCAACCTTCCGGGGCTTGATGTGAGCTCGACGACGAGGATTGATGTCGAGTCTGTTCCGGATCCGGTTGCGTACAGCTTTGATCAGGAGGTGCTTGCGGATGCGGCGGTCGAGAACCGGATGGAGATGCTCGAGTTGGAGTTGCAGCTTGCGCGTGATGCGGCCAATATCGCGTTTGCGAAGAACGACAAGCTGCCATTGGTGGCGATGCAGTACACTTATCGGATCAACGGGCTTGGCGGATCGTTGGATGATTCGCTCGAGGTGTTGGGGCGGAACAAGTTTGAGGATTGGTCGGTGGGGCTGAATGCCGAGATCCCGATCGGGAATGAGCAGCGGAAATCCTCGTTGGCGCAATCGGTGCTCACGCGTTTGCAGCGGCTTTCTTCGCGTGATGCGAGGCGTCAATCGATCGAGCGTGAGGTGTATGACGCGGTGACGAATCTGTCGAACTCGTGGAACCGGATTTTGGCAAGCCGCGAGTCGGTGCTGCTCAATGCGCGGGTGCTCGAGGCGGAGCAGCGTCAGTTTGGTGCGGGGCTGAGGACGAGCCGGGATGTGCTCGACGCGGATTCGCTGCTGGCCGGCGCGCGTTTGGCCGAGATCCGTGCGGTGGTGGACTATCAGATTGCCCAGATTGACCTTGGCGTGGCGACGGGAACGCTTCTGGGGCAGGAGAAGGTAGATTGGTCGCCGGGCGAGGCGGATGATCTGGGCGAGGCGTGGGAGGGCGTGCCGAACTATCGGGCCGGGGGCAGCGGGTTGATCGTTGAGTGAACGACTAGAGTGGATCTGTGCTCGGCGGCGTGCGATCGCGAAGAAAGTTTGACAACTTGCATGAACGCGAGGCGTGGTTGTGAATCGGTCGTCGGGTTGTGCCGATGGTTGGGGCATGAATACACACGAGGGCAGTTCGGTCGAGCGAGAACCCAAGCCTGACGATGTGCTGGCGCGGATCGCGGTCAGCGCGAGCGAACTCTCGGGGGTGTTTCATCCGGAAGAGGGATCAGAGATTGCTGATGCCATTGCACGGGTGCTCGCCGAGCGGGTGAATCAGGCTGCATGAGCGGCTGGTTGGGCGGGCGAAACAAATACGCGTTATACAGGAAGACCCCACGGCCGAGCGCCCGTGGGGTTTTTCTTTGGTAATTTGGACTTGGGTGTGGTGTATGCGGGGATAAGTAGTCGGAGTTTACTGATTCGGTGATCTAGATGGGTGTTGGTATCGAATAATGTGAGGGGCTTGGTGGTTGGTGTGCTGTGGGCGGGTGCCTATTCGTACGGAGGATGATGCCATGTTGATGAAGAATGCAGTGCGTGTTGGGGTGATCGGTGCTGTGGTGGTTGGTACGCTGATGGGGATCGCGATGGGTCCGTTGGACGGCGGGGCGAAGGATGGCGGATTGAGCGAGAGGAATGAACAGATGAAGAGCGAGTATTCTGCGAGCGGTCACGACATATCGAGGCTGAGCGATGAGCGGATTGAAGCGTTGGCGAGCAAGCTGACAGAGGAGGAAGCGCGTGTGATCCTCAAGAGCGGGACCGAGCAGGCATTCTGCGGGACGCTTGTCGACAATAAGAAGGACGGGAAATATTTGTGTCGGCTTTGTGATCTGCCGTTGTTTGAATCGGGAGCGAAGTTTACCTCCGGGACGGGCTGGCCGAGTTTCTTTCAGCCGATTGATGAATCGCATGTGGCGCAGATCGAGGACAACTCGCTGGGGATGAGGCGTGTGGAGATCGAGTGCCAGCGGTGCGGCGGGCATCTCGGGCATGTGTTCTCTGATGGACCCGCGCCAACCGGGCTGCGTTTTTGTTTGAACTCGGTGTCGCTTTCGTTCTTTGAGGAGGGAGAAGAGTTGCCTGAGATGGGCAGAGCGATAGAGACAAAGAGGGCGTACTTTGCGGGCGGATGCTTCTGGGGTATCGAGGATGCGTTCGAGCAGATCCCCGGGGTGCTCAGTGCAGCGAGCGGGTATCAAGGCGGGAAGAGCGAGACCGCGGGGTATAAGCAGGTGTGCTCGGGATCGACAGGTCACGCGGAATCGGTGGAGGTGGTCTTTGATGAATCAAAGATTTCGTATGACGAGTTGCTCGAATGGTTTTTTAAGATCCATAACCCAACACAGGGGGATCGGCAGGGCCCCGATGTCGGATCGCAGTATCGCAGTGTGGTGTTCGCGAGTGATGACGAGCAGTTGAAGAAGGCGCGGGCGTATGTCGATCAACTGCAGAGGTCGGAGAAGTACCGTGATCGCAAGATCACGACCGAGATCAGTGCGATGGCTCCGTTCTATCGAGCGGAGGAGTACCACCAGGATTACCACGCCAAGCATGGCGGATCGTGCGCCTTGCCGAGCGACTAAGTAGGGTTTGCTGAACAACGATGGACCGCTGGGGATATGGATCCCCAGCGTTTTTTTATGCGCTGCGAGCAGGAGTGGGATTTTGGCTTGTGTGGAGTGGTTGGATTGTGTGGTTTGGCGGGGGGCTCGGTTAGGGGGGGTGGGTGCTGATATCGCTGGTGACCATGAGAATTGGGCCGATTCGGCGCATTTGGCGGGTCGATGAACGGGTGTCGGATGAACATGTTGGGGATTCCGGAGGAACCGGTAGAGTTTGTGGTTTGGCATGAGGATTGAGATGACGCAGAGCGGGCAGCCAGAAATCGGGACAGGTGAGCGGGCTTGGGGAGGGCTTGGCCGGCGGATGCTGCGACGATTCTTGGTGGTCTCGATGGTGCCGATGGTTTTGGTTGGGGTGGTGAGTTACTACACGGCGCGAGAGAGCCTGCATGAGCAAGCGGCTGAAGCGCTTTCGAGGAGCGTAGAGCACCAGGGCGCATTCCTCGAGAACTGGTTTCAGTACCGTGCTATTGAGCTTGAATCGCAGGCCTCAATGACGATGACTCGGCGGCTGTTCGAGGGAGTTGATGCATCGAGCCGGGCGGGGAAGCAGACGCCGACGGAGTTTGTTGGTACGCCGCGATGGAGAGCGGTGGTCAACGAGCTTGGTGATGGGCTTGATGTCTTTCAGGAGGCGTATGGGTACAGCAATGTGCTGCTTGTCGATGCGGGCGGTACGGTTGTGTATTCAACGAGCCGAGGCGCCGAGCTTGGGTCAAGCTTGCTGAGCGGGCGGGCTGCGGGCTCTGGAATTGCTGGGGTGTTCGAGCAGACAATGCTGAGCGGGCAGACGCGTTTTTCTGATCTGCAGGTGTCTCTTGATGGAAGCGGGGATGTTGTTGGGTATCTGTGCTCGCCTTGCATGGGCGATACGGGTGAGTTGCTCGGCGTGGTGGCGGTGGAGTTGTCAACGGAGCAGCTTGAGTATGTGTTCAGTGCGATTGCTGAGCATAAGCACACGGTCCGGTCTTCCATCGTCCGGTACCACGAAGAGGATCGGCGAGCAGCGATACAGGTCTCGATTGGTCATGATGAGAGCGGAACGGGGTGCGTGTCGTTCGCGCTTGAAGAGTCTGTTGAGGGTGAGCGTGTTCAGAGATGGATGGGCACTCTGAATGGAGACGGATCGCATGGGGAGGTGATGGTGTACGCCCACTCGCCGGTGGGCGGGTATGGATGTGATTGTGGGGATCACTCTGAGCGGGTGCTTGGGACCGTGCGGGGTATTGATGTTGCGGGTGTTCGGTGGGGGGTTGTGTCGGAGATTCCGGTTGACCAGGCGTTTGCTTCAACGGGGCGTTTGTGGCGGATGTTGCTCGGGATGATGTTGGCGACGGGTGTTTTGGCGGTTGCGTTGGCCGGGCGGGTGACGCGGGGGATTGTTCGTCCGATCGAGTCGTTGTCACGGGCATCGAACCGTGTGGCGTGTGGTGATCTTTCGCAGCGGTGCCTGGTTGAGCAGGATGATGAGATCGGAGGGCTTGGTGCGTCGTTCAATGTGATGACCACGAACCTTCGGCGGCTCTTCAAGGATCTTGGAAACCAGAAGTACGCGATGGATCAGCACGCGATCGTTTCGATCACGGATACCAGCGGGATCATTACCTATGTGAACGATCGGTTTGTTGATATTAGTGGCTATGCCCAGGAAGAGCTTGTGGGTGGCACCCATCGAAAGGTGAAGGGGGATGAGACAAGTGATCAGACCTATAAGGAACTGTGGGAGACGATTTCGGATGGTGGTGTTTGGAGTGGCGAGATTCAGAATCGCGCGAAGGATGGGGCGGCGTATTGGATCCGTCAAACGGTGGTACCACTGGAGGATGACACGGGGTCGATCAAGGAGTTCATCGCGATCAGCACGGATATTTCTGAGCAGAAAGAGACTGAGCAGGCCATGCTCGATACGAATGAGGAGTTGACGGATCAGCGGAACGAGTTGTACACGGTGCTGCAGGATCTGGATGATGCGAATCGTGGTGTGGAGTTTGCGAGCCGGGCGAAGAGTGATTTTCTGGCGAATATGAGCCATGAGATCCGCACGCCGATGACGGCGATTCTGGGGTATGCCGAGACGCTGAAGAGCGAGGGGAACCTTGAGCTTGCGCCGTCTGAGCGTGTCGATGCGGTCGATACGATACTCCGCAACGGTGATCATCTGCTTGCGATTATCAATGACATTCTTGATCTGTCAAAGATTGAATCGGGGAAGATGGAGATTGAATCTATACCGTTCTCGGTGATTGAGCTTGTCTCTGATGTGCACGGGTTGTTGAGGATTCGTGCGGAGGAGAGCGGGCTCTGGCTTGGTGTTGACTTTGATGGGGCGATTCCGGAGGTGATTGAGAGCGATCCGACGAGGCTGCGTCAGATCCTGATGAATGTGGTCGGTAACGCGATCAAGTTTACCGAGACGGGGGGCGTCAAGATTGTGACCCGGTTTGAGCCCGGGGTCGGCGGGCGTGGTGCGCGGGTCTGCTTTGATGTGGTGGATACGGGGATCGGGATGAGCGAGGAGCAGATCGAAAAGGTGTTCACCGCGTTCTCGCAGGCGGACAGCTCGACAACACGCAGGTTTGGCGGGACGGGGCTTGGGCTCGATATCAGCAAGAGATTATGCGAGATGCTCAATGGCGAGATCACGCTGAAGAGCGCGATCGGTGAGGGCACCACGGTGAGTGTTGTGGTGGACGCGGGCTCGATCGAGAGTGTGGAGATGATCGAAGATCCTGCGGCGAGCACTCGCGCGAGGAAGACGATCACTGCCCAGCACGGAGAGGCATCAAGGCTTGATTGCCGTGTGCTTCTTGCGGAGGATGGCGTTGATAATCAGCGGCTGATCTCGCATATTCTCAGGCGTGCGGGGGCGGAGGTTTCGCTTGCAGAGAATGGGAAGGTTGCATTGGAATCGGCGTTGGAGGCGGTTGCGGAGGGGGCCGGGTTTGAAGTGATTTTGATGGATATGCAGATGCCTGTGATGAGCGGGTATGAGTCTGTTGCTGAGCTTCGTGAGGCGGGTTATCGCGGGGCGATTATCGCGTTGACCGCGCACGCGATGGATGGGGATCGGGAGAAATGTATCGATGCCGGTTGTGATGACTTTGCGTCCAAGCCGATTGATCGTGCCAAGCTGATCGGGCTGATTGATGGATACGCCAGGGGGGCATCATCGAGGGCGGCACCGAAATGAGCATCGACCCCGGATGAGGGCGACATCGGGCGGTGCTTCCCGTACGATGCCTTATGACTCAATCACAAGCCGATTCAGAGAACTCAACGAACCCGATTGCGCTTGCTGGCAAGATCGCCCAGCGGTATGTTGCGGGGGATGGCACTCATCCGGTGAACCCGTATCGAACGCCTGCGCAGCTTGGCGAGTTGCTCGATCTTGGTATTGGGGAGTCGGGTTGTACGGTTGATGAAACGATGGTTGCTGTGGAGGCGTTGATGAACGCGACACCTCGCAGCACAAGCAAGCGGTTCTATAACCAGTTGTTCGGCGGGCGCGATGCGGTTTCGACGGCGGGCGATATGCTCGCGTCGGTGGTGAACACATCGCTGTATACATTTAAGGCGGCGGGCCCGATGGCGATGATTGAGAGGATCGTGATCGAGCGGCTGGCGCACAAGATTGGGTATAAGACGCCCGGCGCGGAGGGGGTTTTTACGCCTGGCGGATCGATCTCGAACTTGCTGGGGATGCTGCTTGCGCGGAACTCGGCGCAGCCGGGGTTTCGCAATGATGGGGCTGGGGGGAAGCCGATCACATGCTATGTGTCGCGTGACGCGCATTATTCGATCGTGAAGAATGCGGGCATCCTTGGGATGGGACGCAAGAATGTTCGCCTGATCCCGACGGATGAACGCGGGCGGTTGCGGTGCGACGAGCTGCGCGGTGCGATCGAGGCTGACCTCAGTGGCGGGTGTATACCCGGAGTTGTTCTTGCGACGGCGGGAACGACGGTAATGGGATCCTTTGATCCGATCGCGGAGATGGCGACGATCGCGGAGTCATTCGGGATTTGGTTTCATGTTGATGCAAGCTTTGGCGGATCTGCGGCGATGAGCCCGACGCATAAGCACCTGCTTGATGGGACGGAGCGGGCAGATTCGGTCGCTTGGAATCCGCACAAGGTGATGGGGACGCCGCTGTCTGTGGCGGCGTTTATCACGCGCGAGCCGGAGAGGCTGCGGCGGAGTCTGGATGAGACCGCGGATTATCTTTTTCAGGGGGATGATGATGCGTACAACCCGGGGACAAGGTCGATCCAGTGCGGGCGGCGCAATGACGCGTTGAAGATCTGGGCGGCGTGGAAACATCATGGCGATGATGGGTACCGCGAACGGATGGATCTTCTGATGAGCCTCGCCCGGCATTGCGCGGATGCGGTTGGTGAGCACCCTCGGATGGCGCTTGCTTGTGAGCCGGAGTTTGTCAATGTGTGCTTTGAGGTTGATGGGAAATCGAGCCGGGAGATTTGCGATACGCTGCGGGCGCGGAACGAGTTGCTTGTTGGGCATGCGGTGGTTGGCGGGCGGCGGATTATCAGGGTGCCGTTCGTGAATGGCGAGTTGACGGTCGCGGATGTTGACGAGATGCTCGGATTGATTCTAAAGGTTGCCGATTCGCTTTCACCGGGTGAGAATGCGGAACCCAAGCATGTTAATCAGACGACCGGAGAGGGTTGTCGGCGGTGAATGATCTGCGGGCGAAGAGGACCTGAAGCCAGGTGTTGATGAAGCGCCCGAGGTAGTTTGCGGTGATTAGCCCGAAGAGAACAAAGATGTAGGGACCGGCGATGGTGATCCATCGTGGTGTGGCGAGTTCGTTGTAGCGGTAGATGCCGGTCACTGTACCGGAGAATGTAAGCCAGCCGACGAGTCCTGCGACACCGATGTTGAAGCCGATGATCCAGTTGCGATAGGCACGGCATGAGAGGCTTTGGTCGCTCTGGCCGCGGCGTTGGGTGATCTCGATGAGGATCCATGTGGTGGCGGCAAAGAGTGCGATCGCGTCGATGCCGATCATGGCGCCCATTGCGTGCCCCATGACAGCTTTGGTGCCGTGGACAAGGGTGTTGAGCGGCGGGATCGAGATGAGCAGGGCGGTGACCAAGATGAAGCCGGTCCACCACTTGGCTGATGCCATGAAGAGTTGGATGCCGCACGGCGGGCTTGGGCGCTTCGCTTTGACCATCGCTGCAAGGTCCCAGACGACACGGGCGAGCAGGATGATCTCGGCCATGCTGACGATGAAACTGATCCACTTGATGGTGTTGCTTTGTGGGATGTGATAGGTGTGGTGGGCGAAGTTGGTGAATGAGTTGAGCAGCCCGACGGCGAAGAGCGCGTAGGCGAGGCGGGAGTGGGCGTAGGCGGCGTTTCCTGAAACTTTCGTGCCGACATAATAGAGTGTGCCGTAGACGAAGAGGTTAAAGCTTCCGACGAGGGTGCCGGTCGCTTTCCATTGGATGCGAAGGTCGGTGATGGGTTCGCTGTAGATCTTGGGCAGCAGCCAGGCGTGTTGCTCGATGAAGGTGTAGATGAAGAAGACTACGCCGACGCTCCACATCGAGATGTGCACCGGTTGTTTGAAAATGCCTTTGCATAGGTGCGAGTAGAAGTTCCATGCGAACATGATCCACCCGAGAAGGATGGGGATGGAGAATATCGGGTGGAAGCCCATGTACTCGCGACCTGAGAAGACGCCAGCGATGTAGGAGCCGATGATGCCGACGCCGGCGATGGCCCATGCGATCACCTGGATGCGGAGCCGGATGCGTTCGGGCTGTTTCATTGGTCCGGCGACATCTTCGAAGTATCGGTGGACGACGGCGACGCCTCCGAGGAAGATGAACGCAACGGCGAAGGTGGTGTGGATCGGGCGGAGTGCGGTGAAGTGGAGCCCAAGGCGTTGCATCCAGGGAGAGAGGACGGGGATGTAGTAGAGTGCGCCCAGGAGTCCGGCGATCAGTGTGATCGCGATCGAGACCACCGAGCCCCGCAGGAATGTCAGCGTCGCGTACCGGCGGGATGGATCGACCGCCTTGAACCGTGAGGTTGCCCTTGAATCAGCGGTGGTGGCTGGTTTGGATTCGAGCAGTTGTGTCAATCAAACTCCCACCATGGCACCGATGACCAGAACGATTGTGCGGCGGGGAGATCGTCCACGCGAGAGAGCGCGTCTTGGCGGTGTTCGCCCATGAAGTCGATGAACGCGTGCATGTCGTTGCGGTCTGCTTCGGAGAACCCGGTGGGGGGCATTCTCGGAGGGCGGCCGTGTTCGAGGACATCCAGGATTGCATCTTGGGTAAGTGTGGAGGCTGTGCGTGAGAGGTCCGGTGCGCCGATTGCTGATTCGACGAACAGGGAATGGCACTCGGTGCATGTTGAGGATTGGTAGATTTCGAATCCGTGGGCTGCCTGAGGCGAGGCGGATTCGGCGATGATGGAGGCGAGGGCGGCGGCTCGGCGGTCTTTGAGGTTGCCGGGCTGGGCGAGCTGTGGATTTCGTGCTTGCCCGGTGCCGGATTCGTTCATTGACTGGAGGAATGTCCAGAGGTCGACGGTTTGGTCATCGGTGAGGTCAAACTTTGGCATCTGTCCGCTGCCGAGGGCGAGTTGATCGACAAGCTGTGTGATTTCGATCCGCGAGGCGATGTTGGTGAGGTCTGGGCCGAGGAATCCGCCGAAGCCATAGAGTTGATGGCATGCTTGGCAGTTGTTTTCGAGCCAGACGCGGCGTCCTTGTATCGCTTCCTGAGAGAGGACAATTGATGGGCTTTCATCGGCGTACACGAGGAAGGTTTGGGCGATAAAAGCGGAAACAAGGACCGCAAGCATCGCGCCCTTCGTGGTCGGCTTGCATCGCGCACGCCAGAACTTGACATTGGTCTTGGGATGGTTTTTGTTTGTTCGGCTGGGATCAGGCATGAACAAAGCAGTATAGCGATGGGGATGGAGATGTGTAGTTTTCCGAGAAAACAAGGGGCGAAGCCGGTGGCGATGCCGATCGGCTGGGGTTGTGTTTGCGAGAGTTGTCGTTCTCAGTCGGTGTTCGATGAGCTGAGCAGCGCTCGTTCGAGGCGATCGAGCCTGCTTCTGAGTTGTTTGAGTTCGGTGTCTCTCCGGAGGAGCTCTGTTCTGAGTTGGGCGTTCTCTGCATCTTTTTCTTCGCGCAATTCTTGAATCGCGTCAACGATCAGTGCTTCGTAGCCGACCTGATCGAGGTAGAGGTAGCCGTCTTCAGCGGTGTTCACCCATTGCGGGATCACAGCTTGGACTTGCTGAGCGATGAAACCTGATTGGACACCCGGGGTGAATGAGAAGTGATCCTTCGCGGTGTACTCAAAGTTGACCGGACGGAGCGCGGAGATGGTATCGAGTGAGCCGGTCATCGGGGTAATGTTTTTCTTGAGGCGTTCGTCGGAGAACACCGCCCATGAGCCGCCGCCGGTTTTGGCAGCGGTGCCTGAAACCGAAAGATCAAAGGTCGGCGCGTTGGTCCCGATGCCGAGTTTGTTGGCGATGTAGACATCGCCGGCACCTATGATGGTGCTGTTGGCGCCGAGCGAGATGCCGCCATTGGCGTTGATACGGAAACGGGTTGAGCCGTTGGTTTGTACACGCATCGCGAACTCCCCGGCGGGGGCGTTGATGTGAAGTTGATCGCTCGGGGAACTCGTCCCGATTCCGGTTCTGCCTTGGAAGTAGTTCTTGCCGCCTTCAAAGTATCCCGCGTAACCATTCGGGCTTTGTGTGAGCCCTCGAACACCGTAGTTTACACCGGTGAGATTGAGCGCATATCCAAAAAGGCCGGTACCGGACTGGTGGCTGCTGTATGCGATCGTTCCGATCTCCCCCGTAGTAAACACCGACGCTCCGCGCGTTGTGTCGGTCACAATATCGAGCGCGAATTGAGGATCATTCTCACCAATCCCGACATTGCCTTCGAAGTAGTTCTTGCCGCCCTCGAAGTAGCCTGCGTAACCGACGGTACTTAGCGTTCGGCCACGGACGCCGTAGTTTACTCCCGTGTTGGAAACTGCGAATCCTGAGACGCCTGTACCCTGTGTACTGTCAGCGATCCCAGACACAGCGGTAGTGGTTCCGGTGCTGCTGTAGGCTCTTCCTGAAACACCGGTTCCAGAACTGCTCGATGACCCGAATAATCCACCAACGCCGATCCCCTCAGTAGCCTGAGAAATACCATAGAACGTAATGCCACCCGGTGCAGCATTCAGTGCGCGCACCGAAATCGAGTTATCTGTAATTACATCGAGCCTTGCGCCTGGAGTGCCGGTTCCGATACCGACATTGCCGCCGTTGTAGTAGGTTCTTGATCCATTGAGCTCCCAGTGCGAATCACCCGGTGTGCCTTGGTCACCTTGAATGCCTTGCAGACCTTCTGCGCCATCGTTTCCGGGTTCGCCCTGGATACCTTGAGCACCATCGTTGCCATCAGCACCGGGTACACCCTGAGGGCCAACACTTCCTTGCGGGCCTTGCTCACCCTGTTCCCCGGGGTCTCCTTGCGGCCCTTCGTTTCCGGAGAGCGCGAACTGGGCGACAGGTGTGGATGTGATGAGCTGGGATGGAGATAGCAGGGTGTAGGGGTTGGGGTCTAAGAATGGGCGTACGGAGATTTCGAGGTATCTGATGGAGCCGTCGAATGCGCCCGGGCCGAAGTCCATGTCAACCTGGAAGATGCCATCGGTGGCGATCGCTGAGGCGAACTGTGTTGAACCAATCTGGGTGTTGAGATCGTCTACGAGGCGGAGTTGGAACTCGTACTCGCCGTTGGCCGGTTCACCGTCTTCCATGATGTTGCCCTGGTAGACGAAGATGTATTCGAGTTGGGCCTGGGCGGTGCTTGAGCAGACGATAGCGGTGCCCAGCAGGGCGGCTAAGAGAACTGAACGCATAAGAATCCCTCTTTCTTCGAGAATGAACATCGAGGCGGAATCCTCGGTGGAACCATTGTCCTCACTTCAGGTACAGATACAAGGGGCAATTCAGATTCTTGCGTCTTCTTTTCGCGGAATTGGCTGATGTGTTGGTATCGCCGTCTTCTAAATGGAAGGCGATGGGGGTTTGGGCTGTTTGAAATGGATTGAGTTCGCGGGATTGTATGTATCCGATGCTCAATCTCTCTGTTGAGATTCAGGTTGGCTTGCCCATGCGTCATCGCGGATGCCTGTGACTCTGGTGCCGTTGTTTTGTCCGCGGATAGCAGTTCATGGCTTGTGTTGAGTTCTTCAATCCAGTAGGATGCGGATCAGTTTCAAAGTTTGGAGAGGGGAAACACCAATGATTATTCGCGCGCTCGCTGCTTGTATTGTCTTTGCAGCCACATCAATCGCTTCTGCACAGACCCATACCGATTCGTTTACCTATCAAGGGAGCCTGATGGATGGCGGGGCACCTGCCAATGGGTTCTATGACATCACCTTCGTTGTCTACGACAGCGCTGTTGGTGGGGTGATTGTGCCAAGTGGTATTCAGTTTGTGGGCAATGTGGAGGTTGTCGATGGCTTGTTCGAAGCGTTTGTAGACTTTGGTGTGAGCGGGATTGTCTTTGATTCTGACCAGGCGCGGTGGTTGCAGTTGAATGTGAATAATGCGGGGCAGCCTGGATCTATCGTGCTCGCTCCGCGGCAGCGCATGGCGCCCGCGCCACTCGCCAACTACGCCTTGCGTTCAGGGAGCTCGTTGCAGGACGCGTATGACAACGGATCAACAATCTTCCGGGGTGTCGGCGATTCGGCGGTGAGTATCCGATCAACCGGAGCGAGCGCCGCCCAACTGAATCTCGGGTCCAACGCTGGGGGCGAATCCGAGGGGAGTCTTTTTATCTACGGCCCAACCGGCGGCACCATGTTCCGTGTTGAACAAGATATTAATGGTGTGGGGGGTGGGTTTCTCAGTCTTGCAAGCAGCAACTCTAATCCGTCAGGTTTGCTCGTCGATGGGAATGCGTTTGGCACCGAATCAACACAGGTCTCGATCGTTGGTACCGCGAGCACGATTGTTTTTTCCACACAATCGGCCGGAAATAATGCGGTGAAACTCCCGGTGGACGCGATCAGTTCCAGCGAGATTCTGAATGAGACCGGCTTTGCGGAGTACACATCGAATAGCTCCGTTTTCCTTTCATCCTCCCCGGCTGTAATCGATGTTGTCGGATCGGTCACCACGGATGTTCCGACCGATGGGTATGTTTTCGTGATCGCCAGCGCTGAGCTTACAATCAGTCATGTTACCGGCACAACCTCTAGCGTCGATCTCGGAGTGTCGGCCAGCACGACATCAATTCCAAGCCACGGTGATCTGGAGACCCGAATCGATTCGAACATCTCCACTGGGGGCTACGACCATGCCGTCACGGTTCATTCGGTCTTTGAAGTGAGCGCCGGGTCCAACACCTTTTACTTGCTTGGTGATGAGAACTCCGGCGGGGGGCTTTCGAGTGTCTTTGACACCCAGCTCACAGCGATTTTTATCCCGACCGCTTACGGCTCGGGCGTGCGCGATGCCGGACCGAGTTTTCCAGATGCCCAGAGCCCGACCAGTGCCCCGATGAGCAACTACGACATTGTGATGGAACAGAACGCATCACTGCGTGCGAACGCCGAGCGCCAGCAGCGAGAACTCGACGAGATGAAAGCGCAGGTGCAACAACTCCTCATCCAAGCACAGCGGACCCGTGAGCAACAGTCACAAGGTGATTGATTTGGCTGCTGAGTTGGGCAGTCCTGGGTGATTGTTTACCTGATCTGTGGAGCCGCCAGATTGTGGTCGGAATGAACATTTCTTGGCGAGCAGTTGTTCAGCCATCCGTGGCAGAATACGGGCCAGGGTTGGTCAACGCCAGTGTGGCCAACACGCTTGTTCCATAAAAAACGCCACTGGTTGTATGGCCAGTGGCGGTTTTTGTTCTTGTGGACGATGAGAGCCGAACGCTCGAACTCTTGTCTGTCATCTCAAGTGCTTATCGATCGACAAGGACTGACATCATCTGCTCAAGACGCTCCAACCGTGCTCTGAGCATCTCGTTCTCAAGCTGAAGGCTATTCACCTCATATTGGACCTCATCCTTCTCTGCCCTGAGTTCCTGAATGGCATCAACGATCAAGGCCTCGTAACCGACTTGATCGATGTAGAGGTAACCGTCTTCAGCCGTGTTCACCCATTGCGGGATCACAGCTTGGACTTGCTGAGCGATGAAACCGGATTGGACACCCGGGGTGAATGAGAAATGATCCTTTGCCGTGTACTCAAAGTTCACAGGGCGGAGCGCGGAGATGGTGTCGAGTGATCCGGTCATCGGGGCGATGTTTTTCTTGAGGCGTTTGTCGGAGAAGACGGCCCATGAGCCGCCGCCGGTTTTGGCAGCGGTACCGGCCACAGCGAGACCAAAGGTTGCCTGAGGCGTCCCGGTTCCCACCGTGAGTCGACCAGAGATCACGCCATTCCCAATCACATCGAGTTTCTCATCCGGAGTGGCATCGCCAATGCCGAGATTATTGACGACATAGGTATTTCCATCGGCCACAAAGCTGCTGTTGCCACCGAGCGAGAGGCCGCCGAGATCATTGACACGGATGCGTGTAGAGCCATCTGTCTGAACACGGAATGCACTCACACCAGCAGAGGCGTTGACATGGAGTAGATCAGAAGGAGCATCCTCACCGATACCAACACGCCCTTCAAAGTAGTTCTTGCCGCCTTCGAAATAGCCGGCAAAGCCAGAGGGGCTATTGGTTTTCCCCCGAACACCATAGTTCACGCCGGTGACGGCGAGTGCCGCGCTGTATGAACCGTGCCCGGATGTGCTGTTGCTCTGAAATGTTCCGCCGGTAGCACCTCCAGTGAATGCATTGGCATGTCCAAAGACTCCACTCCCTGAGGTGCTATTGCTCAAGAACCGACCGCCGTTGTTATCACCAACGGTGGCGGTGGCTATACCGAAGACGCCGTATCCTATTGAACTGGCGGCCGATCCGTACACGCCATAGGAAAGGTTGGTCGTGTTGGTGGCCTCGCCGAAGACCGCTCGACCTAAAAAGTTAGAAGTTACGGCATGGACTGGAGAACTCGGGTTGGTAGTTCCAAACCCGACATTCTCGTTGCTATCGACGAATAATCCTCGTGTTTGGATTGAGAATGGCGATGCGGTCATTGGCTGGCGTGGCGAGAGCGTGTTGCCATCGACCACAATCTCGAGCCAGTACGAGTTGCCCGAGAAATCCTGCGCGCCGAAGTCGAGCTGAGAACTGAATACCCCGTCACTCACCGATTGGGCGGCGATGGTGATCGTTGATCCAATCTGCGCCCCGCCGCTGAGCGCATCGTAGAGTGAAAACTCCAGATTGAACGAGCCGTTGGCCGGGGCGCCAGCTTCATTGAGAGCGCCTTGGTAGGTGAAAGTGGTGTCGGTTTGGGCGAATGCCTGACCAGAGCAAAAAACAACGGCACCCAATAGGGCGGCTAAAAAATCAGTACGCATGTGCGGTTTCCCTCTTCCTGAGAACAAAGCCGAGGCGGAATCCTCGACGCAAGTATTGTCTTTCAATTCGAATCAAAACACAAGAACGAATCCCTCCTTAGAACCATATTCCTGGGCTAAAATCTCTGGTTTTGCGCCGTCAACTACAAACCCATGCAATCTTTCGCTGTCATACGGGTTAAACATGAAACCAACAGGGCAATCAATCCAAAGGGGCACCATGTCGACACCCTCATTCTTGCGAATCCTACTCATCACACAGACTCTGCTCATCAGCACAGCCTTCGCACAAATTTCAGATGATCAGATCAGCCAACTGGAATCATTGGTCGAGAGCGCTTTCGACCACGATCTCCCCGGAGGCGTTATTCTCGTTGCCCATAAAGAACAAGTTCTCTATCAATCGGCAACGGGCATCAGCGAAACCGACGGCCCGCCGCTTTCAATCGACAGCATCTTCCGAGTTGCATCGGTCACCAAACAGTTCACCGCAGTCGCAATCCTCCAGCTTGCAGAGCAAGGCAAGCTTGATCTCGATGACGATATCACGAAGCACATACCTGAGTTTGATACAAGAGGCGATTACATCTCCATCGAGATGCTGCTCAACCACACCTCAGGTATCCGAGGGTACACAAGCATGCCTGCCTTCAATCCAGAACTTGAAGCTACAGATGTCACTCCTGAGCAGATAATGGATTTCTTCAACGACCAAGAGCTTCTCTTCAAACCCGGCACCCTCCACTCGTACAGCAACTCGGGTTATGCACTCCTCGGGATCATCATTGAACGAGTCTCGAAGCAAAGCTACGCCGAGTACATGCAGGCAAACATCTTCGCCAAAGCAGACATGCAACGAGCTTTCGCGGGAAATGACCACATGGATACAACCGGGTTTGCAACAGGCCACCGCAGAACACGAGCCGGATTTGAACCCACAGACTACATCAGCCTCACTTGGCCCTACTCCGCTGGATGCATCGAAACCACCGTTGCCGATCTCCACAAATGGATGCGAGCGCTGTTTTCTGGAAAACTCATCACGCCGGAATCGCTCAGCAGGGCACACACAGTCACAACACTTCCTAACGGTAGAGAGATGAGATATGGCTATGGCTGGGACATCCTCGAAGTACAAGGCCGCCCATCGGTTGAGCATGGCGGCGGGATTGCGGGATTCGTCTCGCATGTGCTCTACATCCCAAGCGAAGAAATTTTTGTAGCCATTCTCTGCAATGCTCAACACAGAGGGATCGAAGACCTCTCGGCACGGCTCGCCGCCATTGCGCTCGGAAAACCATACAGCGATACCAAGGCAGTTGACATTGAGGTTTCAAATCTCAAGGATTTCATCGGAACCTACACCGACCATAGTGGCAATGAACGACACATCCGAATCAATGACGGCCGCCTCTACTCTCAACGAGTCGGAGGCATGGGGCTCCATCTGATTCCAATGGCTCCCGATCAGTTCAAGATGGAAGGGCAACTCATCGAGATCGAGTTTGAGCGTGATGAATCAGATGAAGTAATCGCGCTCATGTTTAAAACCAGATCCAGAGACATCCGCTGGACCCGCAACCGCAAGTCCCAATCAAAGACTGCCCCTTAATTTCTTTCGATTAGCGGGTTAGCAAACGGGTCAGGGCTGGTCAACCCAAAGTCATCAACCCAGTCAATCTATCAAAAAACACCACTGGTTGCGTACCAGCGGTGTTTCTGTATTTGGAGGTGAAGAAAATCAAACTCTCGCCCTCTTGCATGCCATGCAAGGCATAGACCACAAAATCATTTTTGAGTGCCTAGCAGTACGAATTGACTTTGAATATTGCAATTATCGTCCATTTCTTTTATGCTGTCCTGTTGACCCACCTCATGGGTTTGAGAGCTATCGAGAGACTAAGGGCGTGAGAGACCCCATATCCTGAAAGAGAACACTTATGAAATCGCACAGAGGTTCCAGACTATCAATCGGCATGATCTCCATCTGTTCTGCCACAGCTTTCGTTTCAACTGTCGTCGTTCCGGCTGCGGCTGATATCAGCTACGGCGGATACACCTTTAACGACAATGCATTCGCAGACCGTGTCGAAGACAATGACGGTGGGACGTATTCATTCAACAATGCGACTACGCTCGACGAAGCTCTTTTGGGATTCACACCCCTATCGGGTCTCTATAATATGGATAGGACTGGAAATTCCAATGATTTCACTCTCTACTTTGACGACCTTGCTGCGGTTGACAATGCGGGAGCCGATATTGTTCTCTTTGATGTGCGTTACAGCCGGGACACGTACGAGATCGCCGTCATCACCGGCGGCATAGAGAGCGCGTTCATGGTGTTCGATTTTGATTCGCAGGTCAATACGGGCGAGAGTTATGACGCAGGCGCCGCAATAGTGTGGGCCATCGAGATA
This sequence comes from Phycisphaerales bacterium, assembly GCA_029260265.1. Lineage (GTDB taxonomy): Bacteria > Planctomycetota > Phycisphaerae > Phycisphaerales > UBA1924 > UBA1924. The sequence goes on along the minus strand of JAJDDO010000019.1, from coordinate 158,974 downwards.
GACCTAGCCTCCTACGGCGTGACCAGCGCGGAGGCCATTAGATTCCGCGGTGGTCCCAGTGACACCAGTTCCGGAAACCCACAAGCCGACCCGACTATGGCCGGTGTTCTCGCCGTTCCAACTCCAAGCACGCTCGCGTTCATTGGATCAGGAGCGATTGCGGGGATGCGCCGACGCCGTTCGATCTCAGAGAACTAGGCTAGGTGATGACACCTTCCCCATCGGGTCAGAACAGACCTAGTGTTGACCGAGTATGTCCCTCTTCACTCTGACAAAGCGTTCTTGGCCAGCATCTCCTCGATACGCTTGAGCCGAGCATTCAAATCAGCAATCTCTTCATCCTTCTCTTGAATGATCTCATACAAGGCCTGGATTGATGCGATCGCAACTCCGTCGGCATCGACTGTGGCGATGGATGCATCGTGCTCGCCCGTTCTGAATGCCTCCGCAAAGTCTTCGGCCATCGGACCGATATGCTCGACCTCTTTGCCTTCGGCTTTGTAGTTCCATCGTGAAATCGGCATTTCCATGAGCTGCCCGAGGATCGCACGCTGGTCAACGGGCTCGAAGTTCTCCTTCAATGTGCGGCTCGATGCATTGGTCCATGTTCCGCCTGTAGAAACATGCGCACCGCTCGACATGTGCAGAGGGAAGAACGGAACAATGCCAAGCCCAACCTGGCCGGTTTTATTGATCGAGATAACTTGTGAGTTTGCGGAGTAGTTTGCCGATGTGCCGTAAGTCAGATGGAGCCGCGAGCTTGAACTCACGCTCTGGCGAACAAGTGCCCATTTATCAGCAAGGGCGCCAACACCATCGACCTCGCCAAGCACGAGCCCCGAACTCCAAGCCCCCCCGCTTGTGCTGTAGCTCTCGAACCGCCCGCCATAGGTGGTGCCGGCGCTTGCGGTGGCTATGCCCTGGACGCCGGTACCGGATGCGTGGCTGCTCGATGCAGATATTGCACGGGTGCTAATGGAATGCACTTGGAGCGGGTAGACCGGCGAGTTTGTCCCGATGCCGACGCTGCCCGCAGTGTAGTAGGTGGCTGATCCATTGAGTGACCAATGTGAATCGCCGGGTGCGCCGTTGGTACCGTCGGTACCCGGGTCCCCTTGGATACCTTGCGGGCCTTGGGTTCCTTGTGGCCCTTCAGTACCGGTTTGCCCATCGCTGCCGTCAGTTCCCGCGTTGCCTTGTATCCCTTGATCACCTTGTGGGCCAACTGGACCGACCGGGCCTTCATTGCCGCTGAGTGCGAACTGGGCCACCGGCGCAGAAGTCACCAACTGGTTTGGCGAAAGCACAACATAGCTGCCGCCATCAGCGACCGAGCGAACTGAGATTTCGAGATACCGAGCATTTGCATCGAAGGCACCATTGCCGAAATCAAGTTCCATCGAGAACGCCCCGGCCGTCACGATTTCGCTTGCAGTCTGGGTCATTCCAATCTGAACACCGAGATTATCAAGCAGCCGAACCTCAAACTCATACGCCCCCTCACCAGGCGTGCCGTCTTGGACAAGTTGCCCTTGATAGGTGAAAGTTGTTGGCGAAGCTACTGCTGGAGCAGTACAAACGATAGCAGTACCCAAAAGGGCGGCAAAGAAATCTGAACGCATGTGGTTTCCCTCTTTCCTGTGAATAAAAAACTGAGGCAGGATCCTCGGTACAAGTATTATCGAGCATTTGGTTTCAGTTACAAGAACCAATGCCTTCCTTTGAGCCAAACTCTTCACCTAGCGGGTCAGTAAACGGGTCAGAGCGGGTCAATGCCAAATTCATCAACAACACCAATCCATCAAAAAACGCCACTGGTTTCATGCCAGCGGCGTTTTCTGTAAGTGGAGACGAAGAGATTTGAACTCTCGACCTCTTGCATGCCATGCAATGCACTAATCCCATTACTAGCGTTTGTAGGCCGCCATTGAGGATTCTGAGGGACTGTGATGGACTCGTTTGGACTCGAAACGGGTCAGCGAGCGGGTCAGAGTAAGATCTATCAGTATTGTGAACGACTCCGTTTGTCCGGCTTCCATTTCAGACCAATTCATGACATTCATACGTGAGAAAGAACTCACAGTCTGTTGGCTCGCAGCTGCCCAAACTCAATAACTTTTGCGTAGATAAGATGCGATTCTGATTGTTTAATTTTCTGCCAATTCTGGAAGTTGAATAGACAGAACCAATTTGCTACGGACGCTCATCATACAATTGTTTTGGCATCACGGGCATCCCGATCAGCGACCTTCCGATGATGAACCGCGTTGGTGTAGTCGCCTCCAGAATCAACGCGGTACCGGAGCACTGTATCACCGAGCATCACTTCGTCTCCATCAGCAAGGCAAGTCTCTTCTACGATCTCTTCTCCGTTGATCAGCAGCCCGTTCTTCGATTGAGTTGATGAGATCATATGGCCAGTATCTCCCGTTCGAACAACCGCATGCTTGCGGCTTACCTTGCTATCAATCACTTGAATATCTCGAGACGGATCACGCCCAACTGATAGAGTACGGTTTGCGAGTTCAAAAGTGGTGCCAGCTTGGTCGCCAGTCATGATTGTCAGTGTGTGCATAGTGGGTTCCTATTACAGATGTGCTTAGTCGAGCACTACAAATGAGAGTGCAGCCACAGAATACCATATCCATCAGCATTTGATCGCGCTTCGTGCCTCGAATGGCTCATTTACCTGTCCCGAGTGTATAAAACCAATGAATACCTCTACTCATCGGCCAGTGTATTAGCCTCATGTGTTATCATCTGCCCATGCATGATCAAATCGGCCCATACAAAATCCAGAGTGAGATTGGCCGTGGCGGGATGGGTGTGGTGTACCTCGCCCGAGATTCCCGGCTTGACCGCGATGTCGCCATCAAGGCCCTGCCTGAAGACCTCGCCCAAGACCCCGTGCGTCTCGAACGATTCGAGCGAGAAGCAAAGGCGATTGCCGGGCTGAGTCAGCAAAATATCGCCAGCATCTATGGCGTCGAAGAACAAGACGGCGCGAAATACCTCATCCTTGAGTACATCGATGGCCTGACACTCGCCGATCGTCTTGATGCCGGGCAACTACCGGTTGAAGACGCAATCGAGGTTGCTGTTCAGATCGCCGCAGGGATCGAAGCAGCCCACGAGGCGGGGATTATCCATAGAGATCTCAAGCCCGAAAACATCAAAATTAACTCCGAAGGAGTCGTCAAAGTTCTGGACTTTGGGTTAGCAAAGTCTGACGATGGGCAAAGCACAACCAGCGTACAACTCGATGCCGCCACCCTTACCCAGCACAACCCGAAGCTCTCACCCACTATCGCCGGCGCAATCCTCGGCACCGCCGCCTACATGAGCCCGGAGCAAGCGCGTGGCCGGCGCGTGGATAAACGCACCGATATCTGGGCATTCGGTGTACTTCTCTACGAAATGCTCGTTGGATCGAATCCTTTCAAAGGCGAGACCGCAACAGACTCAATCGGTGCGGTCATCCACAAAGATATCGATCTCGCAAGACTTCCCAGCAATACCCCAAGCAATGTGCACCATGTGCTCACCCGATGCCTCGAACGCGACAAGAACAAGCGGTTCCGCGATATTGGCGATGTCCGCATTGAACTCGAACATGATTCAGGAGAATCACTCGCGACCGCCAACCCAACGCGAAGATCTCCGTTTGCAATGCTCGTACTTGCAGCGGTCATCGCCTTCGCCAGTGCGGGGGCGATGTGGTTGCTTATGCCAAGCCCGAAGCCCGTCCTAATGAACCTCGCTATCCCCGTGGCGGACCGCTTTAAATCGATCGATCAAATCGCCCTGTCTCCCGATGGCGAAACCATCGCCATCATCGCGAAGGAACATCCAGCAGACAACAAGGTCTCTCTTGACTCGGTCTATGTGCGAGGATGGTCCGACACGAACTTCCGCAAGCTTCAAGGCACAGAGAGATCATCAAACACCAAAGCTTCGCGGTTCACGATGGCATTTTCGCCCAATGGTGAGCATGTACTTATCGAAATAGCAGATGAAGTTCGCCCGATATCAGAAGTCCGATCGATTCCCATCGCCGGCGGCCCATCAACAAAGCTCTTTGAGATCCTTCAGAATGGACAATTCTCAGAAAGATTCTGCTACTTATCCGATGATGCAATCGCGATCGTTTCACAGGATGGCAAAAAAATATACCGCATCAGCACTTCTGGCGGAGCCCCTGAAGTGATTGCGGATCTTTCTGGAATGGACGACTTGCGCATGGGTGCAATCATTCGACCTGCTCCCGGTAGCCAGACACTCATTGCTCAGCTCTGGAAAACAAAGACGGATCAAACGGGGCTTTACCGAGTTGATCTCGAAACTGAAAAAATGGACCTGCTTCTCGATAATGCATATGACGCAACAATCCTGTCTAACGGTCACATCATATTCAAACGAGACGATGCAGTTTGGATAGCTCCATTCGACAGCGAAAAGATCCAAGTGACCGGACCAGCCAAAGGTATCCTCTCTGGAATCTCAAAGTTTGTCATAGAACCAACGGGACGCCGCGCCATCTACCTCGCGCAGGACATGTCCAAAGATCGGGTTACTGTTGTCGCCTCTGATTCGTCAGGTCGCCCGGCGAACACGCTAGTCGATGTACCCGGAAGCGCTAGCAACTGGTCTAAAATTACGCTCTCCCCAGATGGTCAGAAGCTCCTCTTCAACTACAGAAATCAACAATCAAGCAGTCTCTGGGTGCGTGACATGACTTCAGGGCTCACACGCCCGTTTTCAAATGAGGTTGACCTTCTTTACGATTCAAACTGGACCCCAGACGGACGTATTGCATACTTTCAGGTAAGCCCTCCCCAGATCATGGTCAAGGACGCTGTACCCGGTGCCCCCCCCGAACGACTACTATCCGGCAAGCATGTAATCTCTGGCGAGGATCTCTCATTCAGTCCTGACGGGCGGCATGTGCTGATCTCGTCGGCAGTGGAAAAGAGTGAACCCGGAATTTATCTTTTCGATGTCGGCGACGGCGAATCCGGCCGCCCGTTCTATGCCACCCCATCATCCGAAGGCGACGCGAGCTTCAGCCCCGATGGTCGCTGGGTGGCCTACAACGCCAACGGCTCGGGACGACAAGAGATCTACCTCCGCCCGTTCGATGCTATGAATCCAGAGAGCACCCCAATCTACCCGGTGACAACGCTCGGTGGTCAGTCACCGAAATGGTCTCCAGACGGGCGAACTCTCTACTACTCCGGCGTCGACGCCGACGAGGACACGCTCTTCGCCGTCACCATCGAGACCGAGCCCGAACTAAAGGTTTCTGAGCGGCGCACCATCTCTGCCGAAATGCGCGGGGTGGCCGACTTCGTACCAATGCCTGATGGCTCGTTCATCTTTTTGAAATCATCCGACGCCGCCGACCAAGCACCCGACCTCCGCGTGATTCTCAACTGGGAAATGAAATAGCCTGAAGCAGTAATCAAGAACTGGGTACCAACTCCTCAAGCACATGCGGATAGTTGCCAGCATATCGAATCGCTCCTCTAGCGGGTCAGACTTTTGTATTGAGCGGGTCAGACAACTCTGTCTATCAAAAACAGAAAACGCCGCAAACCATTTGGATTGCAACGAATACATAAATGGGCGTAATAGGACTCGAACCTACGACTTCTGCCATGTGACGGCCTGTGCATACCTCAAAACAAGCGTTTGAAGACTGTTATTGAGGGTTCGGAGGGACTGTGGTGGACTCGTTTGGACTCAAAGCGGGTCAGGCAGCGGGTCTGAACGAGATGAATCGATTATCATTACCGGTCAAACGATTCGAATAAAGTCGAGTTATGAATGTGACCTGCCCCCATATTCTGTACCACTCGCTATGTTAGGTCAGTGGCGTTCCTTTGTCCCATCAGCGCAACTTGGACGCAAACAGCCACAACGATGACTGTATCTCAAGCACACGAACAACTTCTTCAACAGACCAGCCGCTACTCGTCAGAAGGTAGATGATTGGGACTCCGAAGAAGCCCACTGCAAAGGCCAATCGGGCTTCGATTGATTTCTGCATATTCAAAATGCAATCAACTCGCTTGAAGCAGAGAGTTGTGATTGCCCTCTTTGAGTGTATCGACTCGTCGTCTGGATATTTTCGTGTCCCAGTATCTGCGCCAGTCCAACAAGATCGTTGTTGTTTGCCTCCAAATACTGAGTCGCAAAGGTGTGTCGTAGTGCATGAGGATGGATATCTAAACCAATGGCGATTCCATACTTTTCCACTGTGTAACGGACACCGTCGATGCCCAGCGGTTTGATTCCTCTACCAATAAAGAGGCAATCAACGTCTGCTGGTGGCCTGCTCATCAAATAGTCCATGAGCATCCGTCTTGATTGAATGGGAACAGGCACTGTACGTTCCTTGTTGTGCTTGCCATGACGCACCACCAGTGACCCACGGCGTTCCGTGAGGTCAATGTCTCCAATTTGCAGTGCTGCAACTTCGCTAAGTCTCAGGCCACAGAATACAAACAATCCGAGGATTGCGGAAGAACGGTGGTCTTCACGGACGAAGGCTTCTCTGAGTAGTCTACGGATTGCTGCTCGTTCTATGGCTTGCGGTGCAATGGGAGTACGCCGAAGTTCCTTCACACCCTTGGTGGGGTTGCTTTCTATCACTTCTCTTTCCACCAGAAATTGGAAGTATCTTCGCAGGGTTACCAACGCACGGTTGACCGTCGCCACAGCTTGACCTCGTTCTTCTCGAAGATGCTTCCTGAAATCCGTCACATCTCGAATGGTGACTCGACGACTCTCATATTCTTCTTCATTGATTAGCTCAAACCACACAACCCATTTCTTGAAATCATGACCAAGGGCTTTGAAGGTGTGATCAGAGAAGTCGTTCACGCTCAAGAAGTTGGCGAACAGGACGCTTTCGGATTTTGACATGGCATTACTCCTAGCCTTATGTGGTGTAAAGAGACAGATTTAGAGACAGACATAGAGCAAAAGAAACGCAGACATTGAGCAGAGTTGCCCTAGATAATGACTCTTATCTGGCGTGCTTATCTTGTCATGGTGGCTGCTTCAAGTGCCTGAAAACAGAACCAACGAGTTCATGGTCGGCTTTGTCATCAACACCATTTGGGAAGCATTCAGACAGAGCAGCGGTCACCGATTGAGGCGATGGGTTCTCAATCCCCAACCCTTTGAGTAGTTCCATAAGCCTCAGAACTCTCGGATTGATTGTGGTGGATTTCTTTTTTCCGCGCAAAGATGATTTACCGCTCCGAGTAGTTGGTGGTCCCGCCCGCCGTGGGTAGAACAGAATGGGCTGATTGTTAACTCCAAGTCCAGTTCGCCGAACTTTCAGGCACTCATCTCGAAGTCGTTCATCGAAAAATGGTCTCTTCGTCGCAATCAAATAGAGGGGCATCGGAAATACTCCTTGCTGCATCAATGCATAGAACCTCGACCTAGACAATCCCACGAACCTAGCCATATCCGAGATGGTCAATACAACACGCCGATTCGGATCCAGCAAACCTGCTCGGTTCGGAATTGAAGTCCTCATTGTGATTCTCTTTCTTGAATTTGAGCGCTCAAATGTCTTGAAGCTTGAACATGCTCGATACCTTTGGCTGTCAAGCTACGGCCCCGGTCACTCCTATCAATAAACCCAAGCCATAGAAGGTTGGACTCAAGAACTTTCGATACTGCCTCTGGAGATTGTCCAAGCCTTGAAGCAAGAATTCCCAATCTCATCGGTCGCCCTGATTCTGATAAGATTGACAGATACTGTCGTTCATCAGCACTCAACCCAACCGCATCGAGTTCCTCGACCTCGAATGTAACCTTCGCATGATGGACACTCAGATTCGTATCTCCGAGTGACCTCGAAGTACGACGAATAGATTCCATGAGTCTCAGTGCAAGTCGTGGCGTACCGAAGGAGCGAACAGATATCTGATGAAGAACGTCCCTGCTTACTGCCCATCCGAGTTGGCTTATTTTCTGCGCGAGAATTTGCTCGATATCCTCATTTGAATATCTTCGGAGCTGACAGTGAAGTTTCATCCTGTCTCGAAGCGGCTGCAATAACCCCTGCGGATCTGTTGTCGCCAGGATGAGCGTAAACGGTCTCAGATCAAGTTTTTGAACTGTTTGCCGCTGTTCATTGGCAACAAACACACAACGCTCCTCAAGAGCTTTATAGAGGGCTACTTGGATGGATGGATTCAGTTCATGCGCTTCGTCAATGAAGAGAACAGAGTTGGGCAGCACGGGACACATCAATAAGCCATTTAGTGTTTGAACGGAGGTAATGGTCTGCCCTAGCGCTTCGAAGAACTCTCCAGCCATCTCCTTCGCCAGCACTTGGCTGAGCATTGTCTTTCCAACTCCAGCAGGGCCAGTCAACAAAGTATGAGGCAAAGCCAATCCATCTATGAAGGACGATTCGACCGCAACCTTGAGCTTGGCGAGCAATTTTTTCTGACCAATACAATGGTCCAAAACTTGTGGAGAGACATCACTATCATAATTTCTACTTGTCATGGTGGCTCCTAAAGGCATCAATACATTCATCTAGTTGCATGTGTATTACCTGTGGCGCAACCGACTTTTGTTCGCACTGTCGAAGTGAACAACTGATATTAATCAGCTGTATTTTCATCACAGAAAGGATTGACAAGCGAACGACCGAACATTTTTTCAAATCACCGAACATAATAGTTTGTTAAAAAAAGATGCGAAAATTCCACCAAACCCACTACGTCTCTGTTCTCCGTGATGATTTGTTTGACCAGGAAATAATAGATTTGAGAATATTGAAAACGGATACACCGTTTGATGTGCACCGATCAATTACGAGAGCAATGTTGAGTAGAGGTTTGCCTAGAGTCGTAGCAGTTTAATTTTTGAACAACGAAAATACACATCCGAGTCCTTGTCGATATCAAAGCCTTACCCGGTACCCATACCCCTACCCGTATTTGTCTCAAGGGACTCATACGCTGTAAACTTGGCTCCCTTTCTGGCACCCACTTCTATCTCTTCCGGAATTATTTCAGATTACTCAAATGCCAAGAAGGAGTACCAGAGTCGAATATCGAATGTGTATATATGGCTGCATCCATCCAACAACTCTTGAATCCAGAAACGCCCTTGGGACTAGATGGTTTGCAGCCTTCAAAAACCCAACGGGCGTTTTTATTATGCGATGAGTCATCGAGTGTATGAATAATTTTTTTGTACTCCGATGTCGATAAGACCATAGACAACTAATTCTCAGCCTTTGGCACCGAGGGCTACCAGCGAAAGCAAAGTATCGGGGCCGCAACCATCATCAGTGATGGCAAAGCGAGAGGAAAGATCACCCTCGGCCCCACCATGCAACGGGGTTAGCGCGCCTGGCGCACAACATGGAATCAATACAGGCTACGGTTTAGCGAACAATGGATGATGACCATCCCCTCATGAAAAATTACCAAATCGGAAATCAGAGGGTGATGTGGCTCTAATTCTGGGAGAACTCCCTGTGATACCTACTGTACCTTTGGAATTCTTGTTCAACTGACTAGTGAATCACTTGCTCAAATGACTCATCAGTACAACGGTTCATCTCCCTCGCTTTGCTCACTCGAATCGTCCCCGATTTCATCGGAGCCACTAATAATATTTCACCTTTGGATTTCTTCAAAGAGTCGCTTCGCTCCGTGAACAGAGGAAAATCAATATTGAAGTGAAACGGGTATGGCTATGACTGATTTATAAAGTTTTAAGTAAATGTAAATAGTGGATCCAACGAAGTTGGAAACGCTATGCGAGCGAAGCGAGCACGAATATTGAAACTACTTTCCTCCTGCCAATGCCAAGGTACATCTACTCAGAATCATGTCTGGTGCTATTCATAAATTTGCGCGCTCAAATGGAATTCATGTTTCCCGACAGAGGAATCAGACACTATCCATTTTCTTGATGAGGTAGCTCCAGCATTCCTGAACTTACTCAGCCTAAATATTTATCCCGCATTTTTCTTCACCCGTAAGCCATTTTTCGATCCTGTACAATCCATGTTCAACAGCTCACAAAGGAGCAACGAATTATGAGAATGTACAACACCGAGTACAACCCGACGAACCATTCAGACTCATACCAGATGAGTCTCAGACCATTGTTTGAGAGCATTCGGGTTACCAATCCCAACTCCATCATGAATGAAGCACACGCTGTATTTGGACTCATTGGAGCCATCCTTATAGGCCACTTCAAGAATGCTGAAGAATGGCCCTGACGCTGTCCTCAGCGGACCATTTCATGTCGCTGATAGGGCTCACTAAATACCCCTCATCAGCTACGAATCAGAAACAGACGAAACAGGCACTCTACGGATTGACCGATCCGCGTCCTGAATACAACATCGGGATCGCCTATGAGTGTCTAAAGCATCCATCCTTTCTATAGAGGCAGCAAATTCGCATCAAATGCGTCTGAGCTATCGATGTGCGCCCGTTTCTGAGTACCCCATGAATAGCCAAAACCAGCCCATTACGGGCAATATCACTCATCTGCGCCCAGCTAACCAATCAGAATAGTGCCTGAAAGGGATATTTGAGCGCTCAAAACTCTGCATCTGTTGATGCTCCCCAATATTGGGTGCCATGGACCGGCACGGCATCCAGTGAAAATCGATTCTCCGGTATACTGCCAATAGTGGCGATATTGAAAAAGGTATTTTTCCAATGGCTGACAAAGCAACACAAGAGGCCAAGGTCCTCAAACTCTGTGAAGAGATCAACACTCTTCTTACCGTCAACGAATCTGGCGCATGGAAAGCGGGCGACTTGCTCGTCAAAGCCTCCGCTATCAAGGTCGGCGGTAAAACTCTGACGCTCAAGCAGCTCAGAGAGAAATACCTACCGAACTTCGCCATCTCCTACCTGAGCCAACTCAGAAGTACCGCAGAGGCGCTTCCTCCGGCAAAGAGAAAGAAGCACCTCAAGAAGGGCGTCACCTGGCACGAATGCGAAATCGCAAGACGTAGCCGAAATCATTGCATCAAGGCAGAAGTTGCGACCAAAGAAGATTCCTTAGACGATTACATCGATTACGTGCACATCAATAAGGGGAAAACGCTAAGCCCTAAAAAACTAATGAGAGATCGGATAAATGCAGCGACAGTTGACAATCGAAAGACTCGTGCACTGCAAGTTGAGCAACTCAAGAAAGAATACCCAAATTGGATGAACAACTGCCACAATCTCTCTTGCCTTGATGTGCTGGAAAAACTTGAGAAAGAATCCATTGATGTCGTTTATGCTGATCCACCATATGCAGCATTCTTCAAGAATGAAAACCGTAAATGCGCGGAGCCTGAGAGTAAGGGATTAGAGACAGCTTGTGATTCGAGTACGATAGATATGGCTCTCCCGCTAACCCTCGATATCATCCGTCAAGCCGCCAAAGTCCTCAAACCAAACGGTAAGCTTGTACTCTTCCAGGCATCAACCGAACCCGACCGCCCAGAAGTCATCTCGTTATTGCGAGAACTCGGTCTTGGAACGATTTTTCCGATGTACTGGAAGAAGTCTCAGCCCCAGCCATCAGATTTTGCGATTCCTTTCTCTCACGAAACCGAACGCATCCTGATCGCTGGCCGAAATCGAAAGGCATTTCAAGGTTTCTACAACGGCAAAGGTCGAACCGATGTCCTTGATGACAATGTCATAGCCAATGCCCTCCAATACAACATGGAATACGAAAAGCAGCCTGTTTCGCGGTCATTCTACAGAGAGGTTCAAAGAGGTGAGCGGAAGTATGGCGATAGGCACTTCTTTGAAAAGCCCGTAGATATTTGCAAGTTCCTCCTTGAGAAACTCACATTCGAAGACGACACTGTCATCGATGTCTGCGGATGCACGGGCTCCATGATTGAAGCTTGTATCGAACTCAACCGCCGATGGATTTATTGTGAATCCAATGAGACCAACTACAACCTCGGTGTCTCCCGCATCGGCGAAGTCATGGAACGAGTCGCTGGCATCAAGCCTGAAGATGATGATGCATCCGTCTCTGCCTAGTCCAAGCTAGTCCAAATCACTGTTTTCCTTTCCAGCCCCCAGAGAGTCGTTCTCTTTGGCCAGCCGCTATCGCTACGCGATGCGGCTATGGCTGGGCGCAGACCAAACCCATGATTTGAACTCCAATAAGCCGAAACCGCCGTTTGAGACACTATAGGAACTGACGCTCAGAACTCGCTATGACTTCCGCCGCAATGCATCCCGACTACCGAAAGAATGGCCCCCAGCCATGCCAAAGCATCGGCGAGCAAATCCTGCTGACAGTGCCTGATGTGGCTGCGCTTTGCGGCGTCAGTCGGAAGACGGTAGGTCGTTGGATTGAGTCTGAGAAACTCCCCACCATCAGACCTCAGGGGCATGGCGCACGCCCCATGACGCTCGTTGCTCGCAAGGACCTTGACACATGGATAGAGGAACATCGAACTGTTCACGTGGCCTCACCAGATGCTCACAAACCTTCTGTGACCATCAATGGCCGAAGATTTATGCGCTCAAAGAAATGATCGCCGCAAATCTGGCTTGACTTTGAATCACTCCATGACTCCTGTGAATGCCCGACCAATACGAGAGAACCCAATGCCAGCCAAACGAATCCTCACCAAATCAACCGACATGCGATGGCGCAAGCAGATCGATGGCAAGATGCGATACTTCGGATCTGTGAATCCAAAGAGCGTGAACCGATCCTACAAAGATGCAGAACTGCGATACCTCAATTTCGTAGAGGAAATCCAAACCAAACAACCAATCGAGATCAAAGTAGCGAAGCTGACTGTTGAAGATTTCGGCGAGAAGTATTTGCAAAGTTGCTTTACCAGATATGAACGAGGCGACATCTCTGCGACATGGTTCGAGAAGATCAGAATTTCTGTTTGCCATTTCGTTGACTATCTCCAAACAGATTTGCCATTGACAAAGCTGAATGAGATGCATCTTGATGACTACAGGAACTACACCTTGTCGTTACCGATATCAGCGGCAACCGACAAATCGATTTCGCCCTGGACAGCAAAGTCAAGATTGGACATTGTCAAGCTGATGATCAAGTGGGGATACCAGATGGCCTTGATAGAGAATCTTCCTCGCAACCTAGGCCAATATTCAAGAATCACAATCCCAGAACCAATCGTCAATAGATTTTCTCGGGAAGAGATACACACCCTCTACTTAGCAGCAAGCGAGAGAACCAAGATGTTCATGCTGCTTGGTCTCAACTGCGGTATGGGTCAAGCGGATATCTCGGATCTTCGGGTTGGAGAGGTATCAATCGAACCTGGAAGAATCGTTCGGAAGAGAACGAAAACCGGCGTGCATTGCGAGTTCAAACTTTGGCCTATGGCTGTTGAGATGCTGAAGCTTCATGGCAATCTTGATAGCAAGCCAAACGACCGAGTCTTCCTGTCCAAATCAGGTCACCCACTCGTCCGTGAATACTTTGTTGATGACAAGTTCAAGCGAACTGATGCCATCCGTTCAGCCTTCTTTCGATTGATGAAGAAGACCAAGATATCAAATCATCGTGGCTTCTACTCCTTGAGGAAGACTGCTGCGTCGGAGATTGAGGTCATTGATCCTGCCGTTACTGAGATGTTCTTGGGTCATTCTGAGAAGGGCTTGAAGCGTCATTATGCTGAGCGTGATTGGGAGCGATTGGATGAGGTGATAATGAAACTGTATAGACTAGTCGGACCAAAATGTTCGAAGAACTCTGCCTTATCAGAAACTACCACCTGCTCTAAAAACTGATTTGGCCTCGATACGCTTCATACCTTTTCTACTTCGACCAAAAGTATCCGCAGCATAAACCAAACTATTCTGACACTGCTTGCGATCATCAATACAAATAAGCCCGAAGATAGAGAAAAAAGGGTTAGCCGATTTACCGGTGGATTAGAATCGAATGCGTGGATTAGTATTAGCGCTGTGGAAAGGAGTATAAATAGAATTGTACTGATTATTGATTCTCGAATATAGTGGACGAATTTTTTGTACGACCCTCGTTTTTTCAAATACAAAATTGAAGCAGAATCATCAATGGCCACAAGAATAGCTGGAGCCGTCATTTGGAATCCAGCAAAAACAGATGCAATTGTAACAGCGATCGGAAGAACATTATCTACAAATGCCTGATACTGCACAAGGGATATCTGTACAAATGACAACGAGCAAACAAAGGCTGAAATTCCAAATAGGTATGGGCACCATTGTTCAATAATGCCTCGCAATTTATTTTTGCGGAATTTGTTTAACTTTTCTCGCCTTGATGGATCGGGCAGACTCTCAGTCATTTGCAGTCTCCATTGATTCCTGAGCTAATTCTACCCGTTATTCATCAATTTTGTGAATGCTGTATGAATTTTCGTCAAACATCTACTCGTATCGATGGAACGACCACTTGGCATATCAGGAATTTCCATGTATTCCTTGATGGTGTCGTTGAGCAGATCCAATGGTTCGATTTCATCACCTGCTCCAGGCCGTCCTTTTAACTGGAGCTTTGTGCAAACTTCCTCTTTTCTCAAGAGACTGCCAATGAAACCCATGACATTCCCTCTATCCATTGATCCTTTGGGATCTTGCCCAACAGAAATAGAAATTGAAATATTGACTCCTCCCAAGTTAGTCAACAAGTTGTCGATATCCCCTCCTAGTCCCCCTTCGCCCAACTCTTCACTTAAATTTTCAATCTGCCTTGGGTTACGCAGTGTCAGATCTAGAGAGCGGATGATATTGATATTCTCTAAACGCTCGATAGCTTCATCGCTAAACATTGGCGATGTGTGAATGATATCTTGGATACCAAAATTGCGATTCAAAAATTTCCTCAATGTTGAATGCCTTGCGCCAACCGAATTGAACTGGATTGCTGCTGCGTTTTTTCTTGGGTAATAGCAAAAACAAACAGGATCGCCAATCGAAGCATCTTCTCCAATATCGACAGTGCGTTCACCTTCATCGTCAAGTTCGTCTGGAAGATTTGTGGGTCGCTTTTTGTACATAACCCCTGACAAGCGTCCAGCGGATTTGATCCATTTTATCTTTGACATTCGGAACTCATGGGAATCAAATGAGCCTTCGATATAGGTGCCATCAAACCCTTCACTCCATTGATCCAACGCTTGAATCAGATCGTCCGTAGTTCCACTGTTTGTCTCAAACCAAAAATAATCAACTCTAATTTCTGTTGGCATAAATTGCCTCCCACTTTGAATTCTCACACTTGCTCTATAGCAAATTATACACCAGAACATGATTGCCAATATCAGCAATATGAAACCACACATTTTTGAGCATAAACGGCTGTCAGAAACACATATTTGTGTTCAGTTTCATTGTACCGTAACTATAAAACTACCCGTTTATGCACCGAATGGTGCTGATATCTATGGGTTCTTATAAACCAAGTTCTCGAACTCTTGCGAACGGGCTCCCAGTTTCTGCTGCATACCGAGTTTTCAAAGCAATCACATCTGGAAAACTAAGTCGCCGATTTAGAGTGTCGTATATATCCAGCCCATCCATACAAATGACACTCTTTCCACGCCCAAAAGCTGTCAAACCGTCTTCAGTAAAACCATTTTGGCTTACAAAAAGCCCACGAGACCATGCTGCTTTGTCTTCAACTTTCGCATTGAATGATCTCAATGTTGCTGCATCAACTCGTAGGTTTGTCCATTTGGCCTCAAGGAGGTAAGTGTCGTTGCAGTGAACGAAACTGCCATCGATTTGTTCTCCGACCAGCCTGAAGCTCGCTCGACCACCCAATCCATATACATCAAATAGTTCCTTCAGAAATACCTCAAATGCATACCCACGTGGATGAGGCTCTAGCTCACTCACCTCAATCAGCTTTGCTTCTAACGCTTGCAGATCATCATTGTTGAATTGCGGGGAGACATGTTTTGGAGAATCTTTGACTGCAGGTCGATCTCCACCAAGACGACAAACAATGTCAAAAAATGCAGATTCCACTTTTGGGGAAAGCTCTTCATCGTTAGCTAAAATTTTAATAGATTTTCGGTACTCCCACAGTGCCTGCAATGTCTTAAGAGCAGTCTTCTGATTTGCTTGACGAAGAAAATACCGTAGTCGCTTACCTTTGCTTCCGCCTTCGACAGAGAACTGAGGCAAATCGATATTGACACCAATCTCTTCTGCAAAGAACGAGGCGAAAGAGGCGTTTGTGAAATCCAAAACGTATCCGCCTCCCATTTCAAAAACCACATCGAGTATGGGCATGTCCTGAATACGTATTTTGGATTTGCTACTCACAGAATATGTTACCCGTTACTACTCCTATGGCAACGAGTTGAACACCGATGATGGCGGTGTTTGAACATAGTGCAAGTTGAAACAATTCAGATACGGATGACCAATCTTCCCATATCCTCATTCTAGATCCTGGTTTCAATCTCCTAGCGGGTCAAGAAACGGGTCAAAGCGGGTCAAGCCCAAAATCGGCAACTCCCTCAATCCATCAAAAAACGCCCTTGACATCAAGCCAAAGGCGTTTTCTGTAAGTGGAGACGATGAGAGTCGAACTCACATCTCCTTCGATATTTGCCCCAAAATTACATTCCACGCAGACCTACGAGAGTTCATGCTCTTTAACTATGAACGCAGATGACTTGGAGTGGTCCACAAAATTGCCTTCATCTTCCAACAATGCTGCGCTGAGTTTTTGCCCTTCTACGGAACTCATTCCAGCAATGAGTGCTTCTTCAGACTCGAACCAGACTTCTGCAACACCGTCGAATTCTGGAAGCATGCCTCTAGAATTCCTGAGCCCTTCATTCAATGGTGTGTCTAAAGTGAGTGATTGCACATATTTCTTTGCACCCATGACATCAGCGTTGCTCATGAAAAATGGTCCATGTTTCTTCACCCAATAATCTCTGAACTCTTCACGAGTCATTTCTGCGTGACGAGTCAAACACATAACAAACTTGATCATTCTCGATACCCCGATCTGCATTGAATGCGTGTTAGTCAACCTCTAGGTCTTCTAGTCTTCATTGAGAATATACCAACTTAGCGGGTCAAGAAATGGGTCAGAGCGGATCAACCCCCAAATTCACCAACTCAGTCACTCCATCAAAAAAACGCTACCGTAAGTGTAAATTTATTTGACGACATTTACTCCGATCGAATCTGCCCAGTGACCATATCGTGGAAATCCGACTCCTTCACACCAAGAAGCGTTTCTAACGTGTTGAAAAATTGCTCGCCATCTCGGCCAGAACGTGCGAGTTTCATAACACTCTCGAATCCATGGCGATCCAGAACTTCTTCACAGATGAATGCCCCGATGACATAATGCGTGAAATGACGTTGGATTGAAGACCTCCGCCCTTTCCGATACTCATCGAGGAAGTTGATTTCTGGGTTTCGCCTTCGCTCGTCTCTGAACTGCGCCTTGAGTGTTTGAAGATCATCTCCGCTGAGTCCATATCCACCGAAATAGGCAGCCATTCCGTAGACAAATGGCGGGTACAGATCGCCATCCTGATCACAATACATACTCATGTAATCGACGAGAAAATCAAAGATGAAGCTCTCATTCCCGGTTCCTGTCACGAACACACTCCCGTTGTCATCCATGAACCCAAGATCTTCCTTCAACCAGTTGCACCGTGTACAGTCGTACACAATTCCGTATGCCCTGAGTAACTCGTCGAGGATCTCAAAGCAGTAGTATTGAAATGGTCTTTTCGCAGTACCTAGATCAGATTCGAGTTGGTGTTTGAAGCTCACGAAATGCTGTGCCAGTTCATGATTGATCGATCCTGAGTAGTAGTATTGAACATCACCAAAGGTAACAGTACTGAGCGCTCGGGTTCGATACTCAAAGGGACTTTTGAAACTGAATTTTTCCTTGTCCGGATATGCGTGAAACTCGATAATCTTCTCGATTTGATCGCTGCTCACGCCTTGACTTTTGAATGCAATCGTGATGAGGAAGCTTGTGCCTCCATCTGGAGAGAAAGACTTCAACACCATTGGTGGATGAGATTCTGTATCAGATTCAATTTTCAGTCGACTCAACGCCTTCATAAAGAATGAATACCGTTCACGATCTTCTCTAGATACAAGTCGCTCTGTGATATCCCCGCTGTGAATCGCCGTGATCAGTTCTCCGACAGCATCATGCAACGAACTTGATACCTCTTCATTCTCAGAAAAAATGGCACCCCGATTCATCAAAAACACAGATGGAATATCCAGATCATGGTCTGAAGTAGACACGTCTGAATGCGGTGCATGATAAGCTGAAACCTGATTTCCAGTCAGGATGAGTAAGAGACAGACGGCGGGTATGTACAGTAATGGGATTGTGCGCATATGAGGTCTACATCACCAGGAATGACGAGTTGCAATTCGAGCAATACTGATGCTCCCTCGTTTCCTGAGATTGCGCTATTCCAGCTATGGCTTAGCGTGTCAGCAATCAGACCAGAGCGGGTCAAGCCCAAACCCACCAACGCTCTCACTACACCAAATATCGCCACTGGCTTCATGCAATCCATGGTCTGACTATGCGTTCTCCTACAAACTAATCCCAAATACCACGAAGCCGAAAGCACAGCATGATTCATTTTACATTCATCCCGATCGTTCTTCTCGCTCAGACTCTGCTTCCAACACCGAACTTCGCACGACTCTCAGGCAACTACATAGCACCACCCGAATTGACAATCGAGCGTCCAGAAGACAACTACACCACTGACGCAACAACCCGCAATGCGATTGACAAACGCATCGCCGCAGTCAAATCCGCAAACACATTCAGAGACGGCTTTGTAGATGACAAGGGCGATCTCTGGTTCTCATCAAACAGCAAAGGCATCTACCGCTACGACGGCGAGTCATTCACCAACATAACCACCAAAGACGGCCTGAGCGACAACCAAGTCACCTCGATCATGCAAGACAGCGAAGGCAACATGTGGTTCGGGATGCCCGATGGCATGTGCCGATACGACGGCGAAAACTTTGCACACATCCAAATCCCACACGTCAGAATTTCTTCAAGCTGGCTCGACAAAGCCTACCCCGTCGTCAATCCCAATCAGGTCACAGACATGCTCCAAGACCGCAACGGGAACTTCTGGATCGGAACCAATGGTTTCGGAGCATACCACTACAACGGAGAAAACTTCACCAGCCATCTTGCAAATCACGGCCTGATACAAACCGATGGACTCTACCACAATGTTGTCCTTGAACTGACCCAAGACACCAAGGGCAACATCTGGTTCACATCGCTCACCCGTGGCGGAGTCAGCCGATACGACGGCACGAGCATGAAGCACTTCACCGTTGAAGACGGACTCAGCGACTACACGACCAGATCTATACACGCAGACAGATCAGGCAATGTCTGGATCGGGAGCAACGGAAACCAGAAAGGCGGCCTCGATCGTTTTGATGGCGAAACTTTCACCAACTTCCATTCAACCCACGGTACAAGCAGCACAAGCATCTCGGCAATCTTCGAAGACTCCACCGGCAACCTCTGGATAGGCATTGTCAACGGAGATTTGTGTACATTTGATGGAAAGCAATTCGTAACAATCATCGATCAAGACGGGACCACATTCCAAGCTATCAACTTCATCATCGAAGATCATGATTCAAACATCTGGTTCGGAGGCAACCACGGCCAACTCTATCGCTACGACGGCAAAGACATCACCGACTTCTCCCATGCAGGCAAGTAGATTCAACTTAGACAGACTTAGCGGGTCAGAATTCGGGTCAAAGCGGGTCAGTCCATATCTCCCCAATTCTCAGTATCCATCAAAAAACACCACTGGCATCAAACCAGCGGCGTTTTCTATAAGTGGAGACGAAGAGATTTGAACTCTCGACCTCTTGCATGCATTTATTTGTCTGCAATGAGAACCATCATCCGCTCAATACGATCTAGACGAAGTTGAAGTTCCAAAATCTGCTGATCCTTCTTTGAAATCTCGGCGTCCTTCTCAGCCCGCAACTCCTGAATCGCATCAACGATCAATGCTTCGTAGCCAACCTGATCAAGATAGAAGTATCCATCATCAGCGGTGTTTACCCATTGCGGGATTACCCCTTGGACTTCTTGAGCAATGAAGCCCGACTGCACGCCGGGGGTGTAGGAGAAATGATCTTTCGCTGTGTATTCGAAGTTCACAGGACGCAATGCTGAGATCGTATCGAGCGAGCCGGCCATTGAAGTGATGTTCTTCTTGAGGCGTTGGTCAGAGAACACCGCCCATGAGCCTCCGCCGGTTTTACCAGCGCTGCCAGAGACTGAAAGATTGAAGGTTGGTGAGCTGGTTCCGATACCGACATTTCCGCCGAAGTAGTTTTTTCCACCTGAAAAGAAGCCGGCATAGCCATCTGAGCTATTGGTTGAAGCGTACACGCCGTAGTTGACGCCGGTACCGGCTGTGGCACTGCCATAAAGTGCGCGTCCGTTTGTGCTGTCGCTCTGCCCCTGCACGCCGTAGGAGGTGCCGGTAGCAGCGCTTGCCCAGCCACGGACGCCTCGCCCGAACGGAGCGGAACTCTTTCCAAACACACCGATGGGGGTGCCTCCGACGGCGGTGACCTCCCCGTAAACGCCCAACCCAGATAAGCTCTCGCTCAGACCGTGCACGCCGTATGTTTCGCCGGTATCGGCAGTGGCCGCGCCGTAGACTCCTTGTCCGGATGTGCTGTCACTCTGCCCCAGCACGCCGTAGGAGGCGCCGGTGGCGGCGGTTGCTAAGCCGAAGATGCCACGCCCGGATGTGCTGTTGCTCTGGCCTTGCACGCCGGAGTTGACGCCGGTGTTCGCGAAGGACCAGCCGAAGACGCCGCGCCCTGAAGTACTGGAAGAGCGGCCGTACACACCATAGGTGGAGCCGCTGGTAGCAGTGGCCTCTCCGAAGACACCGCGCCCAGATGTACTTGAGTTTTGACCGTACACGCCAAAGGTGTCGCCACTGGAAGCAGTAGCTTCACCGTACACGCCGCGTCCGGATGGGCTGGAGCTGTTGCCGTACACACCGAAGGTGGTGCCAGTGGAGCCGACGGCCCTGCCGTACACGCCGCGTCCGGATGTGCTGGAACTCTGGCCGTACACACCATAGGTGGTTCCAGTGGAGGCGTTGGCAACACTGAAGACGCCTCGCCCCGATGTGCTTTCGCTCAGGAACCGACCACCGTAGGTGAAACCAGAAGCGGCCGTCGCTTCACCATAGATACCGCGCCCCAAGGTACTACTTGTCGAGGCATGTACCGCACGCTCACCATTGGTTTGCACTTGGAGCGGATAGATCGGCGAAGCAGTTCCGATTCCAACATTACCTGTGGTGTAGTAGGTTGCTGAGCCATTGAGTGTCCAGTGCGAATCGCCGGGGGTTCCGGGATTACCTTGGGCGCCTTGAATACCTTGCATGCCCTCTGCACCGGGGAGGCCGTCGTTTCCAGATTCCCCTTGGATACCCTGAGATCCATCAGCTCCGGTCATGCCCGCTGCACCTGCGTCGCCTTGAGGGCCCTGCACACCTTGTGGACCTTGCGGTCCTTCGTTACCAGAGAGTGCGAACTGGGCAACAGGGGTTGAGGTAATCAGTTGATTCGGCGAAAGCGTGATGTACGGACCGCCATCCATGAATGAACGGACAGAAATCTCTAAATACCGTGTGGACCCGTCGAAGGCTCCTAGACCAAAGTCCATATCGATCTGGAAGATGCCCTCGTTGATGACCGCTGATGAGAACTGCGTGGTGCCGACTTGGAAGTTCAGGTCGTCGAGGAGACGGAGTTGGAACTCGTATTCACCATTGGCCGGTTCCCCAGCCTCCATCAGGCTCCCTTGGTATACGAAGACTGTCTCAAGTTGAGCTTGAGCCGGAGCGGAGCAAACGATAGCAGTACCCAAAACGGCGGCAAAGAAATCAAAACGCATGTGTGGTTTCCCTCTTCAAAATCAATAAAGCCGAGGTGGATTCCTCGATCTGCCATTATCTACAAATCCGTATCGAATACAAGAG
The DNA here is from genome assembly GCA_029260265.1 of Phycisphaerales bacterium. Lineage (GTDB taxonomy): Bacteria > Planctomycetota > Phycisphaerae > Phycisphaerales > UBA1924 > UBA1924. Next base: position 136,893 of record JAJDDO010000019.1, on the reverse strand, counting down.
GTATATGTACCAAATGAACTTGTTTGCTTGACCTAGCGGGTCAAGAAACGGGTCAGAGCGGGTCAACCCACAAATCATCAACCCAGTCACTCCATCAAAAAACGCCTTTAGCATTATGCCAAAGGCGTTTTCTTCAAGTGGAGACGAAGAGATTTGAACTCTCGACCTCTTGCATGCCATGCAAGCGCTCTACCAACTGAGCTACGTCCCCGCGATTGGGAGTTTCGGCGGTTGAGGCCGAGGTTGAGTGTAGATGCCAACATGCTTGGGTCAAGGGGAAATGGTGTGGTTGGCGTGCTCTCGGACCTTCTTGAGGTGATTTCGGGGGGTTGTGGTTGAGTGGGGCGAGAATTGGGTCGATTTCGTCGGTACGGGGTACCGATGCTTGAGCACGATGAGACCATCTGGTGGATGACGAGCGAATGGCGCATGGTCATCGGTTCAGATGCGCCCGCGGGTGATGCGGGGAGCATGGCGAGTGGGACGGTGCGGCCGGATTCTGGCTGTGGTGTGATCTCGGTGTACCGGGGCGAGCCGGCAACGCTTGGGAGCTTGCCTCGTGGGTTGCTCGATGAGTTGACCGCGTACTTCCCGGGTGTGCGATGGTGGGTGCGTGATGTGCCTGAGTGTGTGCCGATGCGTTCGGTGCGTTCGGTGAATACATAGGCTGGTCGCGGTTCTCTACGGCGTGCAAACTAGTTTGAGGATGGGTTCTCGGTATGGTTGAGCATATCTCGGGTTGCTGCGTGAACGGCTTGCTCGGTGATGTGTTCGATGGCGCAGCGTTCGGGGTGGTTGTTGGCGGACTGCGATGGATCAAGCGTTGGGTCGGCGACGAGGATGGTCTCCTTTGGTGATCCATCGTGGAAACGATCGACCGGGATGGTGGTCCAGCGTGGGTCGGTGGGACCAAAGAGCGTGATCAATGGCGTGGACATGGCGGCGGCAATGTGCCTTGGCCCGGTGTCGTTGGTGATCATGATGCTGGAGCTCGCCAGGAGTGGCTTGAGAGCACCGAGGGTGTTGCCGAGTTTGGGTAGCGACACGGGATCGGTTTGTGACTGGGCAATGATGTCGTTGATGAGGTCGGCTTCGGCGGGCGAGCCGTTGATCAGAACTCGGAGGTTGTGGTTGGTTTGGAGATGATCTGCGAGTTTGGCGTATCGGTCGGCGGGCCAGCGTTTGGCGGGGTTGTTGCCGCCGGGATTGAGAATGGCGTAGGGAGAGGTGATGTTGGCGGCGTTGAGGATCTCGTTGGCCTTGGCGGTGTTCGCTTTGGTGATGGGCAGCCGGAGGCGGGCATCGGATGGAATTGCGAGCGGAACATGGGTGCAGGCGGTAGGTGTGTGGATGGACCAGTCGACGAGCGGCTGGGCGAGCAGGTGCGAGGCGAGGTTCCAGTAGTAATCGACAGCGGGCGTGAGCTTGTGGGACTTGTTCTCGCGGGGGGGGGTGACGCGATCGGTGAGCAGAAGCCCGCGCGTGTCGCGATCGTATCCGATCCGGCGTTGGATGAACGCGATCCGGGTGATGAGCGCGGTGGAGAATGAGTTGGTAAAGAGCAGGGCGGTGTCGTAGTTGCGGGGGCGGACTTTGGCGGCGGCTTTTTTGGTGCTCATCATGCCTTGCGGTTGGTAGACATGCAACTCGTCGAGCAGGTCGGTGCCTTCGAGGAGTTGATCCATCCCTGGGCGGAGCAGTGCGCCGATGTACGCGCCGGGGAGTGCGGCGCGGATGCGGGTGATGGTGGGGGTGGCCATGGTGATATCGCCGACCCAGGAGGGGAGGACAAGGAGCAGGCGGAGGGGTTTGGTTGAGGGCGATATGGGCATCAGTGGTGCTCGGGCCAGAGGAGCGAGCCGTGGGTGTGCATGTGCCATGCGTTTGTTGATCGGCGAAGTTCGGCCATGAATGCGAGCGCGCCGAGTTGGTGGATAGCAAGTGTTGCGGTGATCTGAGAGTCAACAAGCGTGAGGGCGGTGAGTTTGATACCGGTTCGTTCTGCGAGTGCGTTTGCTGCGGATTCAACGGTTTTTCGGATACGCTCGTCGGCGAGCGGGGCGGTGTTCTCTTTGATAGTTGAGAGTGTCACCGTTGAGGTTGGCTGGTCAGCCTTGCTTGGGTGATTGAGTTTGAGTATCACACGGGCAGCGTGGGCGAGGTCTGGGCATGGTGCGTTTGGACCGACATGGATGGTTTGCGATACGGGGATCCCTGCGCTGGTGGCGGCATCGAGGTCGCGTTGTTTGTCGCCGATCATGTACGAGACTGCGAGGTCGATGTTGTGTTCTTCTGCGGCGGCGGAGATCATGCCGGGGTTGGGCTTGCGCCAGTTGTGCTCGGTGTTGAATGGTTCTGAATCGGCGTCGGGGTGGAAGGGGCAGGCGTACCACGCGTCGATCAGTTGGTCTCCAAAGATCGAAGCGGGTTCGCTGGTTGGGTTGAGCAGTGTGCGGAGTTGATCGTTGACAGCGTTGACATCGCTGAGCGTGCCGCCCTGGCGGGCGACGCCGCCCTGGTTGGTGATGACAATGAGCCGGTACCCGGCGTCTTTGAGCGCGATGAGCGCATCGCGCGAGCCTTCGATGAGCAGCGCAAACTCGGGCTTGAGCAGGTCGCCCCATTTGACGCCTTCCCAGGCGGCATCGGGGAGGTCGGCGTTTCGATTCACGGTGTCGTCGCGGTCGAGGAAGATGGCTCTGCGTGGGGATGGGGGCATGGGAAAGGATAGGTGGTTGCAACCGGTGTGTCGGCGGGCGGTAGATCGGTGGATGCAGAAGAGGGACGAACGGAGAACCGGCGAGAGCCCGATTGTTGATGAGTGGGCGATGGTTGCGCTGTGCGGGTTGTATTTTTTCTTCTTGCTGACGGGTTATTTTTTGCTCCGCCCGATCCGAGAGGGGATGGGCGTGCAGCGTGGGATGGGGGATCTTCGCTGGTTGTTCTTGGTGACTTGCTCGGTGTCGCTGGTGGTGAGCGTTGGGTTTGGCGGGATTGTCAGCCGACTCGATCGCAGGCGGTTTATCCCGATCGCCCAGAGGGTGGTTGTTGGGTGTATTCTGGTCTTTGCGTTGTATCGATGGATGGCTGGAGACGAGGTTGGCGTCGCGAGCGGGTATGTGTTTTATGTTTGGCTGAGCGTGGTGAACTTGTTCGTGATGAGTGTGTTCTGGGCGTTTATGGCCGACATCTGGACGCTTGGGCAGGGCAAGCGTTTGTTCCCCGTGATCGGTGTGGGAGGGACGCTGGGTGCGATACTTGGTTCCGGGTTTGTGTGGTGGATGGCGACGGAGATCGGGACAAGCTGGCAGCTTGTGTATGCGGCGGCTTTGTTTGAGATCGCGACCTGGGTGATGCTGGTGATTGATCGGGTATCGAAGGGTTCGGCTGATCGATCGGGCCCGGCGGATCAATCGGATCAATCAAATCATGCGATGCCGATCGGCGGTTCGTTCACGGACGGGTTGCAGGCGTTGTTGGGGTCGCCGTACTTATTGGGGATTGGTGCATACATCTCGTTGATGGCTGTGGCCAACACGCTGGTGTACTTTACCGGCGCCGAGATCGTGGTAGACGCTTCTGATGAGTTGGAGTCCCGAATCGGGCTCTTCGCCCAGTTGGATCTTTGGACGCAGGTCGCGACGCTGTTGGTGCAGATCTTCGTCACGGGGCAGATTGTCAAGAGGCTTGGTGTTGGTGTGGCGTTGGCGGCGTTGCCGGTGGTCACGGTTGTTGGGTTCGCGGTGCTTGCGGTTGTTGGTGCACGCGATGGGATCGAAGGGTGGCAGTTGTTCGCGGTGTTTGCGGTCTTCAACGCGATCCATCGTGCGACGCGGTACGCGGTGATCCGTCCGGCGAGGGAGACGCTGTTCAGCGTGGTGGGCAAGAGTGAGAAGTACAAAGCCAAGCCGATTATTGATGTGTTCTTGTATCGTGGGGGCGATGTCGCGGGGTCGGGGGCCGAGAAGATTGTCGCGGCGGCGGGGCTTGGGCTCGCGGGGATGGCGTTTGCAGCGGCGCCGTTGGCGGTGCTCTGGGGCTCGGTGGGGCTCTGGCTTGCGATGATGCAACATAAGCGATCCGGACCGGTAGAACATGATCTCGGGTCATCGCGAACTTTGATAGCACCACAGGAGAAATCAGATGACAACCAGGCGTGAGTTTATTGGGCAGGCTGGGGCGATTACCATCGGGGCGGCGTTGACGCCGAGCGCTTTGGCGGGCATGGGGATGCTGAAGCCGAAGAAGATGAAGATCCTGATGCTCGGCGGGACCGGGTTCGCGGGGCCAAAGATGGTGCAGCGGGCGCTTGATAACGGGCACGAGGTGACGCTGTTCAATCGGGGGAAGACCGCGCCGGAGATGTTCCCGGATCTCGAGCATGTGCAGGGCGATCGGTACACTGATCTGAGCGGGCTCGAGAAACTTGTTGGGGATGGACGCCGATTCGATGCGGTGATCGACACCTTTACCTATGTGCCCAAGACCGTGACAGACACGATGGATGTTCTCAAGCCCGCGATGGGGCAGTATGTGGTGATCTCCACGACTTCGGTGTATGCAGCCCGAACGGAAGTTGGTATGGATGAGAATGGCGAGTTGGCAACAATCAGCGATGACATCGCGGCGGGGATCACGAGCCATCGCGAGGTTGGGATGCACTACGGCGCGATGAAGGCGCGGGTGGAGCGGGCTGCGGAGGAACGCATGGCGGGCAAGGTGTGTGTGATCCGCCCGGGTTTGATCGTCGGTGATCGTGACACGACGGGGCGGTTTACCTACTGGAGTGTGCGGGCATCGGAGGGCGGTACGATGATCGGGCCGGGGTCAGGAGATGACTTCGTGCAGGTGATTGATGTGCGTGACCTTGGCGATTTTACGATTCATTGCATCGAGCAGAAGCACATGGGGATCTTCAACGGGATTTCGCCGGCGGGGCAAATGACCGCACGCGACATGGTCGAGAGCGCGGTCAGCGTGGCCAAGAAGAAACTCGGCGCGGAGACCAAGATTGAGTGGGTGGATTCAGAGTTCCTTGCAGAGCACGGCGTGCAGGCGTGGCAGCACATGCCCGCGTGGGTGCCCGGTTCGGCGCCCGGGTACGAGGGGCAGGGGCAGCTGAGCACGGCCAAATCGATCAAGGCGGGGCTGAAGACGCGTTCGCTTGAAGAGACGCATTGGGGTGCTCTGAACTATTACCTGACGCGTGGGCCTGAGGTTTTGGCCGAGCACGGCGAACAGCAGCACGCGGGATGGCTCAAGGCGATCCGCGGCGGGCTTGATGCGAAGAAGGAGCAGGAAGTGCTGAAACTCTGGGTTGACCAGAAGGCTGACGGGTGATTCAAAGTTCAAGGTGATCGTACTGGGTGTTCAAGCAGTGCAATCAAATATAGTGATCGAACATTGGATCAGATCATCGCGGGCTTTGGTATAGTCTGGTGATGATTTGGTCTTTTTTGTATTGGGTGTTGCTGGTGCTTGCGGTTCTTGTGGGATTGCGGGCGTTGCTGTGGGATCGCGCGGGGCTCCGCGGGCGGGCGGCATTGCGGTGTAGAAAGTGCTGGTATGACCTGACGGGGGCGAGCGGGGATCTGCGTGTCAAGCCGATTGTGTGCCCGGAATGCGGGAAGAAGCATGCGAGCCGGCGGGCGATGCGCAAGACGCGGCGGGCGAAGAAGCTGATTGTGGTCGCGTTGTTGATCTTCTTGTCAGCAGATTCTGTTCGCTCGATTCCAATGGTCAAGCGTGGAGGGTGGATGATGATGATCCCTCGTCCCGTATTGGTACTGGCAATCCCAATTTTTGACGATACTGAGGGGTCCTCATATGATATGACAATGTGGGGCGGTGGACAGATTACGGTATCTGGTCGCATCGCGAAAGTTGTAAGTCATCAGTCACTGAATCTGCAGCGGAGCTGGGTCGCAGATCGGTTGGTATTTATTCTCGCACGCCTTGAATCATCAAGGGTGATTACCGACAGCACGACTGATCGCGGTGCAATCTACATGGGTTGGATCAATAGTGCGATACGAAACAATGCGGCCTATGGATTTGAGAAGCGATGGGCGAGATCGGTGTTGTACGCGGAGTTTCCTACAAATGAACGAGTAGCACCGGGGACGACAGTGTTCGGCAAACTCAAGATTCGGAGGTTAATGCAGGGTGTATACAGGGCGGATGTTGGCATGAATTTAGCATGGTTCGAGGCAAGGACAGCTAATGATTCGGACACAACGGGAATACGCATTTCGTCAGGACCTGGTATTCGATCGGTAGAAATGTATTTAGGACAGCAATGGGATCGCTTGCGGCGTCTCCCTCGGATCCCCTATGGTGAATCGTCACAAGGGGAGATGACGGTGATTCGGTACTGGCTTGACCCGTCCGCAACCGGCGTTCAGACGGGATCGGTGCCGGTGACGATTTATGAGCGAGTTGGTGATCTAAGACTCGGTGTGCAATGGGAAAAGGTTGCAAGCGTGAATGTGTCTTATCGCTTTATTGCAGATCCGGACGCGGGTCCGAGGATTGTTGAGGATCCCAAGCTTTCCGATATTCTTGAAGGGGCAATTCGAGCTGAGTTGGGATTTCGATTCAATCGGGAAAGCTCAACATGGGAGATGGTTGCATATCTAAAAAAGAATGGTCTTCAACTGAGCAAGTCGGTGACTTTCGGCGGCGATATCTCAATAGAAGTGCAGCGCAGGGTGGGGAAGGAAGTTTCGTATTCGCGCGTATTGCGTGGTCCCAAGAAATGGTGGCGATGGGAGCCGCCAACCCGACCACCAGAGGGCATGGATGAGAAAGAGGGGGAATTCTGGAAGTTGTTCAATGACGGGGCGCTGATTGCTAGTTGGGCGGACAGTAATACGGATGATGCTTGGGGTGTGTCATTCGAAGACAACGGATACTCTATTCAATATAGGAACACTGCCGGCAGGCTTGTTCTCCGTGTGCGTGCTGATTCTGATAGCCATAACCAGATCGTGTTCTCTGATTCTCAGGCGGAGCAGGTGTTGATCGGCGATCTTGTTTTTCCGATCAAGAACTGGACGATCGAAGAACTCAACCGATACCGGCTAGGCGGGGCCATTCCAGATCATGCGATGCCTTGAGCAAGACGGCAAGAGCATTGTTCGATGCTACTTGGAGGCGGCGGTGATGCTGATTTCTGTGGATTCGACATCGAAGTCTTCCATGTAGACATTGATGCTGGCGTTGTAGATACCTGCTTGGTTTGGTGTAATCTCGAATGAAAACTGGGTGCTTTGGTTCGCAAGCAGGGGCTGTTGATAGTAGAACTCGCGGTAATCTGTGTAGCTGTCTATCGAGATTGGCTTTGGATGGATGTTCGCGAACTCGGCGTTGTCTGCGAGGGTGCCGGTGAAATCGATCTCCTGTAAGATCCGGTCTTCGCCAGATGTGTCGGTGACCGTGATGGTGACCGAGAACGGTTCGCCGACGATGACAAGATCAGGCGTAGAGGCTTGGACAGTGATCTTGGCATCGAAGTCCAGATCGCCGAGAATATCGCCAAAGTTATTCGATGTACCAGTGAACCAGCCGGCGAGGAATCCGGACCCGCAGCCGACCGCGAAGATCACTGCGCCGACAACCATGCCCATGATCCAGACAGATGAATCACGCTTGGGTGATTCATGCCCGGAAGCCCAGTTGTCGGCGGGTGTGCCGGAGTTATGCGATGGTGACTGATTCATCGAGGTAGACATCCTGGATGGCGTTGAGGAGGGCGGCTCCCTCGTTGCGGGGGCGTTGGAAGGCTTTGCGTCCAGAGATCAGACCCATGCCGCCGGCGCGTTTGTTAATGACGGCGGTGGTGACCGCTTCTTTGAGGTCGCCCGCGCCTGATGATGCGCCGCCGGAGTTGATCAGCGGTGATCGGCCCATGTAGCAGTTGGCGACCTGGTATCGGCAGAGGTCGATGGGGTGCCCGCCTTGGCCATTGGCGTCGCAGCCGGCGAGTTTGGTGTAGATCCCGGTGTCGAACTTGCCGTAGGAGGAATCTCCCGAGTTGAGCGCGGTGTATCCGCCGTTGTTGGTGGGGAGTTTTTGTTTGATGATGTCGGCCTGGATGGTGACGCCGAGGTGGTTTGCTTGGCTGGTGAGGTCTGCCGATGCGTGGTAGTCGACGCCGTTGACTTTGAAGGCGGAGTTGCGGATGTAGCACCAGAGGACGGTGACCATGCCGTACTCGTGGGCTTCGTGGAACATGTCGGCGACATACTGAATCTGCTGTTCGGACTCGTCGGACCCGAAGTAGATCGTTGCGCCGACGGCCGCGGCACCCATCTCCCAGCACTGCTTGATGGAGCCGAAGGGGATCTGGTTGAAGGTGTTGGGGTAGGTCATCAGCTCGTTGTGATTGAACTTGACGATGTATGGGATTTTGTGCGCGTACTTGCGGGCGGTTGCGCCGAGGACGCCGAAGGTGGAGGCGACGGCGTTGCATCCGCCTTCGATGGCGAGTTCGACGATGTTGGAGGGGTCAAAGTAGTCTGGGTTTGGTGCGAAGGAGGCGCCTGCGGAGTGCTCGATGCCTTGGTCGACAGGGAGGATGGAGGTGTACCCGGTGCCTGCGAGGCGTCCGGTGTTGAAGATTCGTTGGTAGTTGTTGAGGACATTCTGGTTGCGATCGGTCATGGCCATGACTCGGTCGACGAAATCGCCGCCGGGCAGGTGCAGGCGATCCTTGGAGATCGCGGGCGAGTCGAAGCTCAGCAGGGCGTCATCTTGGAGGGTTTTGGCGACATCAATTGTGAGGTTCGGCATTTTAATGGGTCCCGGCGTTGGGGTTGAAGCGACAGAAAACGACGATTTACGATCGTACGCGGGCAGAGAAGAGAATTGTGGAGGAAAACTTGAAGATTCATGGCGTGGGGTGGTTTTTTGGTGTTTCTTATTGGACGGTGGGTCAGGGTGTTGGGCATGGGATTCCAGCTCAACACGACCAAATGAAAAATGCTTCGCTCTGTTTGGGCGAAGCATTTTTTTGCTTTGGCATGACCAGAAGCTTGTTTAGAGGGGTGATCTCAATGCCATACGGGGCTCGATGGGCCGGGGAGGGTGTCGTTCATCAGGGTCTGGAAGGTGCCCAAGGCTGCGGGTGAATCGTCGGGGGCGTCCTTGGGGATGGTGAGGTGGGTGTATGAGCCGTCGTTGTTGAGTATCGAGGTGTTTCGGCGGTCGTCGAGCATGACCGAGATCATGCGCCAGAGCTTGGCCTTGGCTTCTGGCGAGTGAACAGGGCAGGCGGCTTCGACGCGAGCGGAGAGGTTGCGGGACATCCAGTCGGCGGAACCAAAGTAGTAGGTGTAGTTGACGGGGTCGGTTGAGCCGTTGGCGAAAACAAACATGCGAGAGTGCTCGAGGAAGCGTCCGATGATCGATCGGACGGTGATATTTTCACTCATGGCTTTGACACCCGGGCGTAGGCAGCAGAACCCGCGGATGATGAGTTCGATCTGCACGCCCGCGTTTGATGCGCGATAGAGGGCTTCGATGGTGGTGCGGTCTTCGAGCGCGTTCATCTTGGCGATAATGCGTGCGGGCTTGCCCGCCTTGGCGTTGTTGATTTCGGTTTCGATAAGTTCGAGGTAGCGGGTGCGCATGTGATCTGGAGCAACGAGCAGCTCGTTGTAGTCTTGTCCGGCGCTGAGCCCGGTGATGCGATTGAAGAGGCAGACGACATCTGCGGTGATCGCTGGGTTGGCGGTCAGCAGCCCGAGATCGGTGTAGAGGTGCGCGGTTTGGGGGTGGTAGTTGCCGGTGCCGAGGTGGGCGTAGGTGCGGATTCCCCATGAGCCGTCGATCATTTCTCTTCGAACAACCATCGAGCATTTGGAGTGTGTTTTGAGCCCGAGCACGCCGTAGGCGACATGAACACCTGCGGATTCGAGTTGGCGTGCGAAATGAACATTTTTTTCTTCATCGAACCGTGCGCGGAGTTCGACGAGGCAGGCAACCTGCTTGCCTTCTTCGGCGGCATGGATCAATGATTTGATAAAGGGGGAGTCGCGGGATGTGCGGTAGAGGGTTTGTTTGATCGCGAGGACATTGGGGTCATGGGCTGCGGCGGCGATGAAACGCTCGACGGAATCGGTGAATGACTCGTATGGATGGTGAACGAGGATGTCTGCCGAGCAGATCTGGGCGAAGATGTCGGTTTCCGGGTCCGCGAACGCTGGGGGGCGGACTGGTTTCCACGGGGTGTCTTTGAGGTCTGGGCGATCAATGTCGGCGATGGTGAAGAGGTCGGCGTAGGCGAGCGGGGGCATGTTGATGGAGTGATCATTTGGCGAGAGTCCCAACTCGGCGAGCAGGATTTGAAGGATTTTCGGCGAGGGGTCCGGTGGGGTCTGTAAATGAACGGGGTCTGCGAACCTGCGCGCTCGGAGTTCTTCCTCAACATGCTCGAGCAGGTCGTCAACTTCTTCATCGTCGAGTTCGATGGCGGCGCTTCGGGTGACGCGGAAGGGGAGGATGTCGATGATGCGCATACCCGGGAAGAGCTCTGCGAGGTTGTTGGTGATGATCTCGTCGAGGGTGATGTAGTAGGCCGGGGAGTCTTGGCTGGGAGAGGGTTGGTTATTTTTGTCATCGATGGTGAGGGTGTCGACACGGATGTACCCCGGGAGGATATCCGGGACTTTGATTCTGGCGAATCGCGGCTGGTGCTGGTCTTTGGTGTCCTTTGATTCCAGGAGGATGCCAAGGTTTTCGGAGAGATTGGATATAAAGGGGAATCGGTGTCCTGGGTCGACAGCGAGGGGTGTGAGGATGGGGAAGACATCGGAGCGGTACCACTTGGAGATTGCTTTGGCTTGCTTCTTTGTGAGGTCTTTGTAGCTGAGGATGTGGATGTGGTGATCTTTGAGTGTGGGGACGAGGTTCTCGTGCCAGCATTGAGAGAGGGTGTTTTCGAGTTCCTTTATTCTTGCTCGGCATGCGCGGAGGGTTTGCGTGGGGGGCATCTCGTCGGGTCGAGTTGGCGCGTGGGTGATGCCTTGGGTTTTACGGTGTTTGAGCAGCCCGATGCGTTTCATGACAAACTCATCGAGATTCGCCGCGAAGATGGCAAGGAAGCGGACACGCTCGAGCAGCGGGGTGCGGTCTTCAAGAGCGATGTTGAGTACGCGGGCATTGAACTCGAGCCAAGAGGTGTCTCGGTTGATAAACCGGTCTTTGGCGTGGGGATTATCCGGGTTGGATCGGCTTTGGCGTGGCATATGGTCTGCTTCGTGTTGGAACTGGCGGTCTGGGTGAGCTTTGGTGTAGAATCGGGGGCTGAATCGGGGCTTTCAAACTCTTGGAGTGTCATTCTATGAACGATGAGCGGCAGAGTGTATTTTTACTTCGTGCAGTTCGCATCGGATTTGTGTCGTTGATGATTGCGGTGACGCTGTTGTATGTGATCAGCATCTCGATCCGGGATTCAAAGTCGATGATTGATCTGGGGATTTATCCGTGGATTCCGTTGGCGGCGACTTTGGTGTTGGCGGGGGTGTTCCTTGCGATTGATCTGTTGACGCCTCATAAAAAGATTTCAATTGTATCGGGGATTGTGATCGGGCTGATCGGCGGATTGGTCGCGGCGTGGGTGCTCGGGGTGGTGATTGATCTGGTCGTGCGGACCTGGGAGCTTGAAGAGTTTGTCGAAGTTGTGACGGCGCTCAAGGTGCTGCTGGGGATCAGCCTGAGTTATTTGGGGATCACGACGGTGCTGCAGACGCAGGATGAGTTCCGGCTGGTGATTCCGTATGTTGAGTTTGCCAAGCAGATGCGTGGGCCGATGCCGTTGCTGTTGGATACTTCGGCGTTGATTGATGCGCGGATTGCGGACATTGCGGCGACGGGGTTGATCCAGCAGTCCTTGGTGATTCCGGAGTTTGTGATCGAGGAGTTGCAGTTGATCGCTGACAAGGGCGATCGCATGAAGCGAGCGAAGGGCCGTCGGGGGCTTGAGATTGTGACGGCGTTGCAGCGGATGGGGACCGTGGATGTTGTGATTGATCAGAGCGCGGTGCAGAAGAAGGCGGTGGATTCGGCGTTGGTCGAGTTGGCGATGCGGATGCCCGCGATGCTGGTGACGATGGATATGCCTTTGGCGAGGGTCGCGGAGATTCAGAAGGTTCCGTTGTTGAATATTAATGAGCTGGCCAATGCGCTCAAGCCGGTGGTGATTCCGGGCAAGGGGATCCGGGTGGAGCTGATTAAGCCGGGCGAGCAGCATGGGCAGGCGGTTGGGTATCTTGAGGATGGGACGATGGTGGTTGCGGAAGACGGGTATGCGTATATTGGGCAGACTGTAGATATGGTGATCACGAGTTCGATGCAAACGGCGGCGGGGCGGCTGCTGTTTGCGCGGGTCAATATGGTTGACGATGAGCATGAGCCGGTGATGGATGAAGAGGCGGAGAGTTCTCCGAATGATGAAGATCATGGGGAGCGTGAGCGTGGAGGGAGCGGTCCGAGCAAGGGGACGGCGAGGAACCCGAGGCGGTAGGGATGCTACGATCGCCCTCGGCCTGTGCGGATGAATCACACGGGGGGTGTGGACAGGTCTGGCGGCGGAAGGATTGTGATTGATGCAGAGTGTTGATGGGAAGGTTGCGACGCCTGCGGGCTTGGGTCATTTTTCTTCGAAGGGATTTTGGGGCGGGGGCTTGAGGGTAGAGGTGCTCTCGGGGCTCACAGTTGCGCTTGCGCTTGTTCCCGAAGCGGTTGCATTTGCGATTATTGCCGGGGTGAACCCGCTGGTTGGTCTGTACGCTGCGTTTATGGTTGGTTTGCTGGCGTCGTTGTTTGGCGGTCGCCCTGGGATGATTTCCGGGGCGACGGGCGCGATGGCGGTGGTGATGGTGCACCTTGTTGCTGAGCACGGTGTGAAGTATCTCTTTGCGGCGGTGGTGCTGACGGGGTTGATTCAGGTCGCCGTGGGCGTAATGCGATTGGGCAAGTTTATCCGGATTGTGCCTCACCCGGTGATGCTCGGGTTTGTCAATGGCTTGGCGATCGTGATTTTTTTGGCGCAGTTGTCGCAGTTCAAGGTTGCGGGCCCGGAGACGCCTCGCGTGATTGGGAGCGGCGTGGGTCAGTTTATGGCTTACACGAGTCAGCAGGGGATGGGCTCGGTTGTTGGTGAGAAGGTATGGATGAGCGGGACGCCTTTGTATATTTTCTGTGGCTTTATCGCACTGACCATGCTGATCATGTATGTTCTCCCGAAGATCACCAAGGCGTTCCCGTCTGCACTCGCGGGGATACTCGTTGTTTCCGTACTCGTTATTGGGTTTGGTATTGATACATCGACGGTGGTTGACATGCTTGACGAGGGGCAATCTATTCGGGGCGGGTTCCCGAGTTTCCTGCCGCTCGATGTGCCTTGGACCTTTGAGACGCTGGGGATCATTTTGCCGTATGCGGTGATCCTTGCAGCGGTGGGGTTGATCGAATCATTGTTGACGCTGACGCTGATCGATGAGATGACCGACACGCGTGGGCGTGGGAATCGGGAGTGTGTTGGGCAGGGGATCGCCAACTCGGTGTGCGGGCTGTTCGGGGGTATGGGCGGATGCGCGATGATCGGGCAGAGCATGATCAACATCAACTCGGGCGGGCGCGGTCGGTTGTCGGGGATCTCGGCGGCGTTGTTCTTGCTTGGGTTTATCTTGTTTGGTTCGAGCTTGATCGAGCAGATCCCGATGGCGGCGTTGGTTGGTGTGATGTTTATGGTGGTGATCGCGACCTTTGAATGGTCGAGTTTCCGGATCCTGAAGAAGACGCCGCTGAAGGATGCGTTTGTGCTGATCTTGGTCTCGGCGGTGACGGTGATGACGGATCTGGCGATCGCGGTGGTGGTCGGGGTGATTGTGTCGGCGTTGATCTTTGCGTGGGAGCATGCGCGTCATATTCATGTGGTTAAACGCGATGACCCGGACGGGTCACGGGTGTACGAGCTGAATGGGCCGTTGTTCTTTGGGTGTATCAATGAGTTTAGAGATTTCTTTGACCCGGCGAACGATCCGGATGATGTGGTGATTGAGTTCCGCAACTCGCGGGTGGTGGATCATTCTGCGATCGAGGCGATTGATAACCTTGCGGAGAAGTATCGGCAGGCGGGCAAGACGCTGCATCTTCGGCATCTGAGCGAGGACTGCCAGTTGCTGCTGCATAAGGCGGGGGATATGGTCGAGGTCAATGTGCTCGAAGACCCGCATTATCATGTGGCGGATGATGAGTTGGGCTAAGAACCATCATTCAATAGAAAAACCCCTTCCATCCGAGATGTCATCCGGGTGGAAGAGGCGTTGATTGATCGAGAGCAGAAACGAATCAGGCTCGGCGGCGACGGGTGAGGAGCGGGATTCCGATCGCGAATCCTGCGAGCGTGCCGGGTGATGGGATGCCGTTGGCGTTGAGGCGGATCATCCATGTGGCGTCGTCGTTTCCTTGGAAGATCGCGTTGGAGACCGAGTCAAGCGGGATTTGTGCGAATCCCAAAAAGGCAGGGTCGACGACGGAGCCGTTGGAGCCTCCAGCGATCCAGCTGTGATTCTGGGCGGGGTAGTTGATGAAGTCGTCGGTGCCGTCGGTATCAAGGCTTGCCACTTCTCGTTGCCCGGTGTAGTTGACGATGGCGCCGGCGAAGAATGTGGTGCCGGGGACAAAGCTGACGGGGTTGGTAAGTGCGTAAGAGGTGAAGGCGTTGGTGCCCGATCCTTGGACGAGACCGTTTCCAGATTCCATGAGGAAGGCATCGTTCGGGTTGCCGTCTTGATTGAAATCTCCCCAGATGTAGACGGTGACCGGGGTGCCGTTGGAAATGTTACTCCCGAGAAGGCCGGACCCGAAAGAGAGGTTTACGGAGGTGATGTTTTCGTCGCCGGCTTGGGCGGTGAAGGTGTTGAGCCACGCGAATGAGTTGTTACCGGCGGACTGGATTCCGATGCCGGTTTCTTTAACCCCGTCGTCGAGGCGGTACTCATCGGTTGCCATCGCGGTGGTTGTGAACGCCGCGGCGATGATTGTGCTGATTGCGATTTGCGAAGTCTTCATGATTTTTCTCCTCTGTTTTTTAGTAGATAAGTGCACGAGGTCCGAGAATGCGACCACCTCTAGATATACCACAGTTCTAGGGAAGATCAAGATAGGTGTTTTGAATTGGAATAAAAATGGGGATGGGAAGCCGGAATCAGGGGGTGATTGGTGCGGGTTTTTGTATTCTGCTCGTATAGCGGTTGCGAGTGGAGGAGGGGGCGTTGGGTTGAATGAAGATCCTGCTTTGCCCTTCGGGTCAAAGCAGGGCACCGGGCCTAGTTCAACATGATTACTCAACGACATCCAATGCTTGAGGATTGAGCGTAGGGTCTGTGTTGAAAGATGAATCCGCGGGCGGCCGCGGATTTTTATTGCCCTGTTTGGATCGAGGATTATGGGGATTTGTCATTTTTGATATTGAGCGAATGGATTGTTTTGTCGTATACTGGATGAATCCAATCGGCCGTGCGAGCCTCAACCCGCTTAGCGACCATGTTCATCGGATACATTACAATGTCAGTTAGCTTCCCCGGAGTACCTGGATCAAACAATCCCATATCTGTGCCGAAGGAGTCTGTGATAATTTTCCATTCCAGATTTGTCTGAGACACAAACCGATCTCCCAAGGCGATTCCGAGTGATATGACAAGATTGTTCGGGTCGATAGTTGGCGGGGATTTTTTCTTGAAGAATCGCCTCTTCATTTTTTGATTGAACTCCGCCAGCCAACAGTCGTAAGTCCTATGGATTTGGCCAACTGTAGGTCTGTTTGCACATGATTCTTGCAGATAAATTTTAACGAGATCACGCGCGCGCCGCCGCGCAGCCTCAATCCATTTGAGTTCGTTCTCTGATAGATCATCGGTAATGATTTTCTGATGGTTCAAAGCTCTTTCAATGCCTTAACGAGTTGGTCGACATGTTTGTTCGTGTGGGCGGCGGACATTTGGATGCGGAGTCTTGCTTCGCCTTCGGGGACGACGGGGTAGCCGAAGCCGATGACGAAGATGCCGTAGGCGAGGAGTTTCTTGGACATCGCGATCGCGGTGGCGGTTTCGCCAACAATGATGGGGCAGATGGCGGTTGGGGATTCGAGGACCTCGAACTTGGTTTCGGATTTGATCTGCTGGCGGCAGTAGGCGGTGATGTCGCGGAGCTTTTGTACACGCTGGGGTTCGTTGATCAGCGTGCGGATGGCTGCGTTGGCGCTGGCAGCGACCGTGACGGGCAGGGCGTTGGAGAACAGGGTCGGGCGCCCGCGTTGGATGATGAGGTCGATAAGGTCTTGCGATGCAGCGATGAATCCGCCAGCGCCGCCGCCGAGCCCTTTGCCGAGGGTTCCGGTGAAGATGTCGACGACTCCGTTCTCAGGCTGGAAGCCTGAGCCACCGGGGAACATGTTGTAGTGTTCGTGGGTGCCCCGACCTGTTTTGCCCATGACGCCGTGGGCGTGGGAGTCGTCGACGACGAGCAGTGCGTTGTACTCGTCACAGAGTTTGCGGAGTGCGGGGAGGTTGGCGATGTCGCCTTCCATGGAGAATACGCCGTCGGTGATGAGCCAGATTTGGCCGGTGACTTCGGGGTTGTTCTTTGCTTTTTCGAGGACTTCGCGGGCGGAGTCCATATCGGAGTGTTTGTAGATGCCTTTCTTGACGCCTTTTTTGATTACGGCGGAGAGGCGCATGGAGTCGACGATGCAGGCGTGGTTGAGTTCGTCGGAGATGATGATGTCGCCGGGCTCGCAGACGGTGGGGAAGAGTGCTTCGGTCGCATTCCAGCAGCTCACGAAGGTGTAAGCGGCTTGGGTGCCGATGTATTCGGCGATGGTTTTTTCGAGGGTGAGGTGGGGGGTGAAGGTGCCGCAGATGAAGCGGACGGAGGCGGTGCCCGCGCCGTAGGTTCTCAGCGCCTCGATGCCGGCGTCGACTACATCGGGGTGGTTGGCGAGCCCGAGGTAGTTGTTGGAGCACATGCAGATGCGTTGGTGGGTCGAGCCGTCGGGGTCGATCATGTTGACCACGGCATCCATTGGGGAATCAAGGATCTGGAGGACCTTGGTTTGCCCGGAGGACTCGAGCATCTCGAGGGTTTCGCGGGTACGGATGGCGAATGGGTTGGTGCTGGTTGTTGCGGTCATTGTGGGTCCTCCGTGGTTTGGGAGGATTGTAGGTAAGAGTTGAGGAGGCGGGCTGGAAGCCCGTCCCACCCGAGAGACAGAAAAAGGAAGAGGGCGGATTAGCGGTGGTAGGTTGCGGTGCAGTTGGGTGCTTCGGTGATCGAGACCCAGGCGACGCGGGCGTTGGGGGCGAGGGGTCCATCGAGGCGGGCGGCGAGCTGGTCGGCGATGTGCTTGGCGATCAGCTCGGCGGTGGGGTTGATCGTGTCGAAGGGGGGGAGGGCATTGAGGTTGTTGTTGGTAAATGGGGCGGTTATTTCGTGGAGTTGGTTTTCGGCGGTGTGGAAATCGCAGAGGAGCCCGTCGGGGTCGAGGGTGTCGCCGACGATGCAGGCGGTGACGCGCCAGTTGTGCCCGTGGATGGGTTCTTGGTGCCCGAGGATGGAGATGGAATGGGCGGCGCAGAACTCGGTTTGGATAGTGATTTCAAACATCTTTGGGTTCTGGTTTCTCTGTGGGTTTAGTGGCGTTCCATTTGTGCAACGAGCGGAAGGCCATGGCGGCGACGACGCCATTGGCGAGGACTCCGGCGGGTGATTCGGCGATGAGGTTGAAGGCGATCCAGCAGATCGAGGCGAGGGCGGCGAAGACGAAACCGTCCTTGTGATGGTGCCCGAGGCGATGCATCGAGAGGAACATGAAGACGGCGGCGGCCCAGTCGAGCCCGTAATAGGTATCGAGGGCGAGGAAGTTGAGGATCTGGTTGAGCATAGCTGAAGAGGATAGGGGGTATGGGGGGTGATTGGTAGGGCGGGGTGATGCGGGCTAGTGTGTGGGAGGTATAAGGAGCTATGTGATGGGTGATTCGCCGTTGATTTTGGGTGTAAGTGGGTTGCGTGGGATTGTTGGGGAGAGTCTGACAGCAGAGGTGGCGATGCGGTATGCGGCGGCGTTTGGGGAGTGGCTATGGGAGAGCCGCGATGATGGGGATGCGGTGGCCGTTTCTGTTGGTCGCGATGGGCGGCGCGGCGGTGAGGCGATTGAGGAGGCGGCGATTGAGGGGTTGTTGCTGAGCGGGTGCGATGTGGTGCGGATGGGTGTGGCGACGACCCCCACGGTTGGATTCGCGGCTTCTTCGCCGTGTTGTGAGGCGGGGATGGTGATTACGGCGAGTCATAATCCTGCACAGTGGAACGGGCTTAAGTGCATCGTTACTGATCGGGGAGTGTCGGGGTCTGCTTCGCGGGCGCCGCTTGCTTTGGAGGCGGACGAGATTATTGCTGGGTTTCACGCGAGTGAGGGAGAGCCAAAGCAGACTCGCGAGCGCGGGGTTGTGGTGGCGCATTCGAGTGAGACTGGGGTGCATGTTTCATGGGCGGTTGATTCGTTTCACCGGATCATGGGGGAGAAGCCTGAGAAGAAGGTGAGCAAGATTCCGGTGGTGCTTGATTCGGTGAACTGTTCAGGATCGACGATGGCGGTGCCTTTCTTTGAACGGCTTGGTGTGAAGTTGTATCCTATTGCATGTGATGGGTCTGGTGATTTTCCGCATACCCCTGAGCCGACGAGGGAGAATCTTTCGGGTGAGGGTGGGTTGTGTGATGTGGTGCCTGGGGTGAAGGCGGCTGTGGGGTTTGCGCAGGATCCGGATGCGGATCGGTTGGCGATTGTTGATGAGTTCGGCGGGTACATCGGCGAGGAGTACACGCTGGTCTTGTGTGCGGTGGCGTTGATGGAAGGGCGGATGGGTGGTGGAGAAGAGGGGTTGAAGAGACGGGCTGGAAGTCCATCCCACCAAGACGGGAAGAAGCCGGTGTTTGTGGTGAACCTTTCGACTTCGCGGATGATTGATGATGTGGCGAAGCATTACGGGGGAGAGGTTGTGCGGGCTGCGGTGGGCGAGGCGAATGTGGTTGAAGTGATGAAATCGCTCAAGGCGCAGGGGCGTGATGTGGTGCTCGGCGGCGAGGGGAATGGCGGGGTGATCTGGGCGGAGGTGACTTATGTGCGGGATTCGCTTTCAGGGATGGCGTTGGTGTTGTCGCTGATGGCGAGGACGGGCAAGACGGTCAGTGAGCTGGTCAAGATGATTGATGCGATGGGTCCTGGGGGGCATGGGTATTGCATTGTCAAGGAGAAGGCGTCGTTGGCGAGCAAGGCGGACGCGGAGCCGGTGGTTGAGCATCTTCGCAAGGTGTACGAGGGGCAAGAGGGATGCCGGGTTGATCTGCAGGACGGGATCCGGGTGGATTGGGACGAGTTGGGGATCTGGGCGCATGTGCGGGCGAGCAACACCGAGGCGATTATGCGGGTGATTGTGGAAGCGCCGACGGAGGGGTTGGCTCGGGAGACGGTTGATCGGGTGAATGAGGAGATTGAGAAGGTGCGTGGGTGATGGAAAGGATCTATAGTTGGGCATGAGTAGTGACACGATACATGTTGATGTTGGGATGCGGGTTCTGGTGACGCTGAGGCTTGCGCGGGGCGGGGAAGAATCGAGCAGCATGCGTATTGAGGGCGAGGTTGTTCGGTATGGGCAGCAGAAGACGGGGTCTTGGTTTGCTCATGCGCGTGACAAGAAGCTTTGGTTGGACCGGGTGGAACTGCGTAAGGATGATGGGGAGATGGTGGTGGTGAATCTGGATCAGTATTCGGTGGTTGAAGTGATTTGATTAGGTTAGATGAGTTTGTGATTGGATGAGCCGACGCTTTGGGCGTCGGTTTTTGTATGCGCATGGTTTGTGCGCACGGGATTGGTTTGGTGGGTGGATGGTGTTGTTTTTTTGTAATTAAATTTTCGTGTGTAATGACAAGGGGTTAGGCGATTTTTGTCGTTTGGTGTTGTGTTTTTGTGCGCACGGTTAGGGGAGGGGGTGCGATGGGGTGAGGGCGTGCGAATGTGACACGCTGGGAGTGGAGGAGGACCGATGGCTAACCAACTCGAGATGAGGTTTGACGCTGACCCTGATTGGGCGCTTGTGCGGCTTGCGATTGCGGAGCACGCGAACCGGGATGTTCCCCGGTATGAGAAACTGTGGGCGTATTTTCGAAACCCGCTCGAGTTGGTTGGTTTGTCGGGTACGGCTGGCGGCGGGTGGTACCGGTCGGCGCAGGAGATGGGTTTGCCGGTGCGGATTAAGGGGCGAGGCGACGGGCTCGCGGGTAGTGAGCGTGGGCGGCGCGAGGTAGTGATTGAGAACGACATCGGGTGGCGTGTGCAGACGATGGTTGATTTCATGTTTGGAAATCCGGTGCGGATTGAGTCAACCTCGGGCGATGAGGCGCTGAAGAGTTCGGTTGAGGGGTTGCTTGAGCGTGTGTGGGAGCGGAGCGGTGGGATCGAGTTGATGCAGGATCTGGCGACGCTTGGGCATGTGTACGGGCATGTTGATTTGCTGGTGCGGATTGATGAGGAGTTGCTGATGCGGTCTTCGTTAGAGGATGCGCACGAGGCGATTTCGATCGAGCCGATTGATGCTCGGCGAGGGGTTGCGATTGTTTCTGCGGAGGACTATCGCGAGTTGGACGGGTATGCGGTGCACTTTGAGCGTGATCTGAATCAGACGGTGGCTGCGAGGCGCGAACGGGGCGGGCGGGTTTCGCGGGTGTTTGGCGGTGGCGGGCGATCGGTGCCGCGCGGTGTTGAGCGCAAGCGATCGGTTGTGACAGAGGTGTTCGATCGACACGGTTGGAAACGGTTTGAGGACGATGAGCTTGTCGCGGGCGGATCGAGTGATTTGCTTGGGGGCGTGGTGCCGGTGGTTCATATTCAGAATATGCGTCAGCCGTTTGTGTATGAGGGGATCGGTGAGGTTGAGGTGTTGGTTGGACTGCAGGACGAGTTGAATACTCGGTTGAGCGATCGTGCGAATCGGGTCACGCTGCAGAGTTTTCAGATGTATTTGGCGAAGGGGATCGAGGGTTTCAGCGGCACTGGGGTTGGTCCTGGGGTGGTGTGGAGCACGGATAATCCGGATGCTTCGATCGAGCGGTTTGGCGGGGACATGAGCAGCCCGAGCGAGGAGCGTCATATTGATGAGATCCGCGAGGCGATGGACAAGGTGAGCGGGGTGCCGCCGTTGGCGGGCGGGGTTGTGCGATCGAAGCTTGGGAACTTGTCGAGTGCGAACGCGTTGCGGGTGACACTGATGGGTCTGATTGCCAAGACCAACCGGAAGCGAGTGGGGTATGGGCGTGGGATCGAATCGGTGTGCGCGTTGATTCTTGGTGCGATGGATAGGGCGGGCGTGCTTGGTTCGTCGGCGGGGGATCGGGGGGTTCGGGTTGTCTGGCCCGAGCTTGCGATCACGGATGAGCGTGAACAGGTTGCGGCGGCGAAGGGGAAGATTGACCTTGGGATTCCGATCGAGACGGTGGTGTCTGAGCTTGGTTATGAGCGTGCGGACCCGGGAATTGTGTAAACAAAGGAGGTTTGAGATGGATGGTGTGATTGATAAAGGCTTGGTTGGCTTTGGCGGAGGTGTTGAGGCGGCGAGTGCGGGCGATGGGGTTGCGTTGAGCCCGGAGGTGGTGTGGAAGCAGCGGGCGGAAGAATCTGAGGATGAGATTTCCCGGTTGAACGGTGAGCTTGAGGCTCTGAGAGATGAGTTGTCTGCGGCGAGGGAGATGGTGGCGTCTGTAGAGCGGCGGCATCAGATCGAGCAAGAGGTTACGCGAGCGGATGCGGTTGATTTGGAGACTGCGTGTTTGTTGACCGAGATTGCGATTGGTGAGATGGATGAGCCTGATGTTTCGTTGGCGGTTCGTGAGTTGAGGAGCCGTAAGCCGTTCTTGTTTTGCAATGGCAAGACGGGGCATGGGGGTGGGTCGTCGATGAGCGCGATGGTCGAGGGGGGAGGGGGCGGTGATCTGAGTGCGATGGCGGGGAGTGCGCGCGAGAGCGGGGACCGGTCGGAGTTGCTTCGGTACCTGCGTGCGCGGCGGGGTGTTTGATTGGTTGGCTTTGATTTTGGATACACGAGAATGAAGGAGATGAGATGAGTTTTACTGGGAAGGCGAGTTATTCGGCGGGTGCGGATCTGCCAGAGTTGGTTGAGGATGTGAGCGACATCATTGGGATTGTGAGCCCGTTTGAGGTGCCGTTGCTTGCTCATCTTGGGGACTCGAAGCGTTCTGCGTTGTCGACGGTGCATGAGTGGATCGAGGATACGCTTTTGGCGAATGTGGGGAGGATTAATCAGGGGAGTTTTTCTCCTGATCCCGAGACTGCGAGCTCGATGGCGGTTGATGATGCGGGCGTGTTCCGGGTTGGTGATCTTGTTCGTCCGGGGAACTCGAGCGAGGTGATGCTTGTGGGTGCGGTTGTGCCTGGGAGTAATCAGATTGGCGTGATCCGTGGGTATGGCGGAACGGTGGCGGCGACGCTGGCGGACAATATGGCGTTGACGATCTTGGGCAATGCTGCGCTTGAGGGGGATGTTGCGCCTGAGGTTCGGTTTACGAACCGGGTGCGTCGTTCGAATCATACGCAGATTTTTACATCGTCGATTGATGTGTCTGGTTCACTGCAGGCGAGCCGGGCGTATGGGATTTCGGACGAGGTTGATTATCAGAAGCAGGAACGGATGCGTGAGTTGCTGCGTGATCTGGAGAACTGTGTGATCAATGGGGTGTCGCCGATCTCGTCAGCGCAGGGATCTGGAACTGTTCGGCGTTCGATGAATGGGATTATTCATTCGATCGAGACCAACGCGTTTGCGCCAGGGCAGGGCGGGATTCCTGATGGCGATGGCGGCGGGAATGATGAGCTGAATGAGGCGGTGATCAATGCGGCGCTTAAATCGATTTGGGATCAGTCGAGTGGATCGGTGGACACGATTGTAGTTGGCGGTGCACAGAAGCGGAAGATCAACGGGTTTGCGACGGGGAGCCGGGCGTATCTTCCTGAGGATCAGACTTTTTCCGACATGATCAGCGTGTACGAGAGTGACTTTGGCGTGTGCCGGGTGGTGATGAGCCGGTGGGTCCCGAGTGATTCAGTGTTGCTGCTTGATTCATCGAGGATTTCGGTGATGCCGATGCAGGGGCGGAGTTTCCAGTACAAGCCTCTGGCGGCGACGGGGGATTCGGTCAGCGGGCAGGTGATCGGGGAGTACACGGTTGAGTTTAAGAATGAGAATGCGCATGGGATGATCACCGGCTTGGGGGTCTGAATGCGTGTGATGGTTGCGGGACCTGGTGGGAGAGCCGGGGTGCCCGGGGCGTTTGGAAACGGGCGCCCCGGGTTTGGTGAATGAACTGGAGGTGAGAAATGTTTGCAGATGATCGTGATCTTTTGGTGCTCGAGCCGGGGTTGTTTCGTGATGTTGCGTGGGCCGGTCAGCGGATGTTGTATGTGACTGCGGCGGTTGCGGGGACGAGCGTGACGCTTTCGAGCGGGTCGTTCTTTGATGCGGGTGTCGAGGCGGGACATGTTGTTGTGTTTGGAGGCACGGCCCATGAGGTTGTCAGCGTGGAGAGCGCGACGAGTGCGACGATTTCGTTGATGCGGGGGAGTTTGAGCAGCGCGGCGGTTGCGGGAGTGCAGGGCGGCGGCGTTGTTGAAGTGTGGAGCTTTGTGCCTCAGATAGGGCTTGTGCATCGGCAGGTGCTTGCGATGTTGGGGATTGATCCGGATGGCGGCGGGGAGCTGAGCGAGGATTCGGTTACCAATCCTGGTGCGCTTGCGCGTTTGGAGGCATTGGGGGCGTTGCATCTGATTTATGCGGCTGCGGGAGCGCCTGGGCGTGGTGGTGCGAAGTTTGAGCAGCGTGCTGAGATGTACAAGCAGCGGTTTTCCAGTGAGCGAGAGCGCGTGGTGGCGATGATTGATCTTGATGGCGATGGGATTGCGGATACGGCGCGGCGGGCGAATGTGTTTGTGCTTTCTCGAGGATAAGGGGGTTGGGATGGTTGTGCTTCGGCCGAGTCAGGTGCGGTTTGGTGATGATGATTGGGATGGGGTCGTTCGGATCTCGATTGATCGGTTTGGGATGAGGGAGATTCAAGAATGGGGAGCGGTTGGAGCGCACCTGATGTTTGCGGATGTTTCTCGGGTGCGGGTGAAGATTCGGGTGGTGCAGGAGTTTGAGGCGGATGATTTGCAGACGCCGATGCCTGGGGAGTTTGCAGAGCTTGAGTTTGATGTGTCAGCGGGGAGCGACGCGGGACGCAAGCGGGTGGACATTGATGCGGTGGTGGAGTCTGTTTCATATCCGGTCGGCGGTTCGCGCAATGAGCGGGTGATCTCGCTTGTTGGAGTGTCGAGTGACGGGGTGGTTGATCCGGTGCGTGTGGATGATCTTGTGTAAGGGGTGAGGCGATGGGGAGTTTGTTTAAGGATGTTGATTTGTTTGGATCTGGGCCTCACACGATGACTGAGTTGAGGCGTGGGCGGCGGGTGGTCTCGTTGTCTGCGTTGAGCGGGGATGTCACTGCGGAGGGGACGGCGGAGTTTGGGGACTATGAAACGCGTGTTGAAGTGCGCGGTCGATTGATTGCGGATACCGACGAGGCTTTGTGGGATTTGAGGGATGCGATTGTTGCAGAATCGGAGAGCTCGATCGGATCTGGGGTGCTCGAAGACACGCACGGGCGTCAGTGGACAGCGATGAAGCTGTTGAACTTTGAACCGGGTGGGGCGGTTGAGCATGGGCGGAAGGTGTCGGTTGGGTATGTTGTTGAGTTTGGGCAGCTTGCTTCGGGGTGAAGGATGGATGCAGAGATTGTGGCGGCGGCCGCGCAGTTTGGGGTTGCGGGTATGGTGTGTTGGATGTGGCTTGTCGAGCGGAGGGCGTCGGCGGATCGCGAGCGGCAGTTGACCGAGGCGCATGTGAATCTGATGAAGATCGGTAATGAGCACAGCGCAGTGATCGAGGTGGTCCGCGAGAATACCCGTGCGATGGCTTCTTTGGAGGCGGGGCAGCGTGGGTTGGTTGGGGTGATTGATCGGCTTGGGGGCAAGGCTACAGTTGGGTGATGTCCTTGATGCCTTCAATCCGGATGATGATGCTGGCTGCGGTTGGTGTTTCGCTTGCATCTTGCTCTCGTGTGCAGATTGTTCGTGAGCAGGTTGTGCGTGCGGAGGAGGGCTTTGCTGTGCCCGGGCCGTTCGCGCCCAGGGCGATGCGGGTGCATCCGTTGACGCATACCGAAGTGGACAAGCAAGACACGACACGGATTGTGCTGCATGTCGAGTTGAAGGACGCATGGGGCGACACGGTCAAGGGTGTGGGGAAGATCCAGGTGCATCTGCGTGGTGATGGTGTGCTCGATGGCGGAGATCGGGTGCGGTGGGATGTTGATCTGCGGACGCTGGATGCAAATGTGAGCTACTTTGATTCGGCGACGCGGACCTATCGTGTTGTTCTTGGTGGGCTGCCGGGATGGCTTGATCGTGCGGTGCGAGATGGGGATGGATCGAGCGGGCGCATCCGGGTGTTGTTTCGCACAGCGATGGCCGATGGCGAGCCGGTGGTGCTGCAGGATGAGTATGTGCTGCGGTGAAAGATCAGCAGAGCGGAAAACGAGCAGGGCAACAAATGAGTGATTAATCGTCGGATTCGATCATGTCGAGTTGGCGGTATTTTTCTTGGTACTTATCGCGTAGATCGGTCTGTTTGTTGCTTAGGTTGATTGATCTGCCGTCGATGTAGGCGGATTCGACGATGGTGAGGATGTCGAGGATGTCGCCATCGGTGATGAGGAGGGTGGCGAGTTTGCCGGGATCTATCGATCCGAGTTGGTCCTCGATGCCGAGGTTCTCGGCGGCGGTGAGCGTGATTGCGCGGAGGGCGGCGTCATGATCAAGCCCGTGGGCGACGGCGATGGCGGCGGCGTCGGGGAGGTTGCGCTCGTGGGCGTGGCGTGAGGACATGGTGAGTGACCATCGCACGCCGGCGGATTCGAGTTTGGCCGGGAGTGTGTAGGGCTGGTCGTAGCTGGAGTCGGCGCGTTTGGGGAAGTTGAAGGTGCCGCCAAGGATGACGGGGGTGTTGGTGGAGGCGAGGAGATCTGTGCAGAGGTCGCTGTCGCGGGCGCCGATGATGACCGGGCGGAGCTTGCGGGCGGTTGCCCAGTTGACGGCGGCGGTGATCTGGTCGTAGTCGTTGGCGTTGATGAAGACTTGGTTTTGGGGCATGTTCTCGCCTTGGTCGGGGAGGATGGTCCTTATCGCTTCGAGTTTGAGATCGGTTTTGTTATGGTATTGGGCGTAGGCGGTGGCTTGGTCGATCAGGGTGTTGAGTTTGGCGAGGCGTTTATCGCGGGATTCGTTGAACTTGGATTTGTCTTTGGCGTTGGCGGGGGCTCGCATGTTTGGCCAGTTAATGATGACGCCGGCATCGCGTGAGATGGCCATGTCTTCTGTGGTCCACCCGTTGGAGCGGATGACGGAGGCGCGTCCTGGGATGAGCCCGCCGGTGGGGAACACGCCGACAGTGAGGATGCCGTTGGTCTGGGCGGTTGGGATGACGGTGGAATCGGGGTTGACGGAGACATAGGCGCGGACTTCGGGGGTGATGTCGCCGACTTCGTTGTAGTCGTTCATTGCGCGGACGGCGGAGATTTCTTCGAGCCCTAATCGAGTGACGGAGTCGATGAGCCCGGGGTAGATGTGTTTGCCGGTGAGGTCGATGATCTCGGTATCTTCGGCGAGTGAGATGCGGGTCATGATCTCGGCGTCAGCGACAATGCCGATGATTCCATCGGAGAAGGAGACCACGCCGTTTTCAATCGTGTCGCCTGAGACCGTGTGGACGGTTGCGCCGACGAGGAAGATGGGGTGGCTTTGCTGCGGTGCAGCGGGGGCGAGGTCTTGGGCGTGAGTCGTCGAGGAGATAAACCCGAGTACAACGGCGGCGAGAAATGGTTTATTGAGAATCATGGTTCAGCTTTCAGTTGGATGTGTGCACGGTGCAGCCGCAGGTGCCTTGCTCTGAGTTTGAATCGGAGGTGGTGTATTCGGGATGGTCGTGTTCGTCTGCTTTGTCGTCGGCGACTTCTTTGTTCGCTTTGATGCCCTTGCTCAAGATCATCTGGATGATGCGTTGGCGTTCGGCGGCGATGGTTTGGCGCATCTCGGCGTCGAGCTCACGGGAGAACATGAGCTTGCCGTCGACGAAGGTCATCTCGCAGCGGGACAATGAAGAGAGCGGGTTGCCGGTCCAGATGGCGAGGTCGGCGTCTTTGCCGGGTTCGAGGGTGCCGACGCGGTCGAGGATGCCGAGCTGGATGGCGGGGTTGCGTGTGACAAAGTTGAGGGCGTCTTGTTGGGACATCTCGATGCCCGACATCTTGGCGTACTTGTATGCTTTGCCCGCTTCGACATGCATGCGCCTGGCGACATCGTCGGAATCGGAGTTGTAGGAGGTGAGCAGCCCGACCTCGTGGTTGATCGGGCCGGCGTAGGGGATGGCGTCTTGGACCTCTGCTTTGTACGCGCCCCAATCGGAAAAGATCGAGGTGCCGATGGCGTGTTCTTTGACGATCTCGGCGACCTTGTAGGTTTCTAGGCCGTGCTGGAAGGTGCCGATGGTGAAATCGAACTCCTCGGCGATGCGGCAGAGCATGAGGATCTCGTCCTGGCGGTAGGAGTGGGAGTGGACGAGTCGCTCGCCGGCGAGGATCTGGGCGAGGGCTTCGAGTTCGAGATCGCGGGCAGGGGGTGTCATCCGCATGAGTTCGTTGTATGCTCGAATCTCGGAAATCGGATCGCCGATGCCTGGCTGAGGGAGCGTGTCGTTTTCTCGCATCGTGACTATATCTGTTCGCCGTTTCATCTCAGCGTCATACTCACGCGCTCTCGTAAAGCGGTCGCGCATGAGGGTTTCGACGCCCATTCTTGTTTGTGGGTAGCGGGTGGTGTGCTTGTCGCCCCAGTTGGATTGTTTGACATTCTCGCCGAGGGCGAACTTGATGCCGGGCTTGGCGCCCTCGAAGTGCATGTCCTCGGGTTTGTCGGATCCCCAGCGGAGTTTGATGGTCTGGGATTGTCCGCCGATGGGGTTTGCTGAGCCGTGCAGGAGCATGGCGGTGGTCAAGCCGCCGGCGAGCTCGCGGTAGAAACCGGGGTGGGCGGGGTCGAGCGAGTCGGCGATGCGGACTTCGGAGGTGACGGCTTGCCCGGATTCGTTGACGCCGAAGCGGAAGAGCCCGGTGTGCGAGTGGGCGTCGATGAGCCCGGGTGTGATGTGCAAGCCCTCGGCGTCGATGGTGCGATCGATGGCGATGCGCGGGATGCCGCCGGTGCCGAGGGACATGATTTTGTTGTCGCGGAGGATGATCCAACCGTCTTCGAGGATGCCTTCGTCGGCTTGTGTCCAGATTGTGGCGTTGGTGAGTAGCGTGATGCCTGCGTTGAGTGGTTCGGTGTAGGCGTAGGGCCCGAAGGGGGCGGTTGGGAGGTCCGGGAGGTGTTCTGTTTCGGCTGCGTCTTTGGTCGCGCGGACGGCGGTGAGTGGGAAGGCTTTGCCGCCGGGCATCTCGCCGTCGCCGGTGAGCGCGTCGCCGGTTGGTGGTGTAAGTGCGACGCGGAAGACGCCTTCCATGCCGAAGGGTTTGTGCTCGAAGTTGAACTTGAGCTGGTTGTCCTCGATGCGGATCTCGATGGCGGCTTGGGTGATGTCGTCGTTTTTAGTGTGCTCGATGACGGTCACCTTGTCGCCGTCTACCTTGAAGGTGAGCGCGAAGCGGTTATTGAGTTTCGCGTCCCAGGTGCCCGCGAAGTCCTTGGCGGTTGCGCGGTCGGCTTCTCTGGGTGCAAACCATTGGAACACTGATTGATCGGGCATGATGACGGTGCCGCGGATTGTATTGTCGGGGCCGAGCGTGCCTGAGTGCAGGAACGATTCGCCGTCGACATCGAAGATGAAGGAGATCGAGTTGCCGTCGATTGTCACCTTGCGTGCCTTGTGATCGATATCGTCATCGTGCAGGGTGAGTGAGCCTGCGCTGATGGTGACCGGTGCGGCGATCCAGCCGTTGACGGGCTGGTAAGACCATGTGCCGTCGAAGCGTGTGTTCTCGGTGTCGTTGATGTGGTGTGGTCGCCCGTCGATGAAGAGGTCGATGATCTTTGCGTCGGCGGCTGGGTCGAAGAGGTCGGCGTCGGCGATGACGAGGTTGGCATGGCTGCTTTTGCGGATCATGGCGTGATTTTGGAGTCCAAGAATCTCGGCGGGATTTGTGGTGAGCATCGCGAGGGCGGCCGACGGCTCGAGCCCTTTTTCGATCGCGGTGTGCAGGTTGTCCCAGAAATCTTGCCCTTCGGGGAGTTTGCTTGAGGTCAGTGCGACATCGAGCCCTGAGTTGGCAAGCCAGCGGGCGTTGGCGGGGGCGCGTTCCCAAGATTGGAGCGCAGCGAGATCCACCGAATCGGCCGCACCGATGGAGAAGACATTGGGGGTCTTTGGAAAGTTCAATGGGACGATGACCGGGTAGCCCATATCCATGAACGCTTCGAGTCGGCGGTGCTCGGCGCCGTTACCGACGATGATGGTGCGATCATGGTCGAAATCTTTGGCGACCTTGGCCGCGAGGAGGGCTTCGAGTTCATGGTCGGTGTCGAAGATGTTGAGGTTTTCAGTGCTGACATGGTCGAGGCAGGAGTTGTCGTTGTGATCGGGGGCATACTTATCAGCGTTGCGGTGCTCGGCATCGATGAAGGTCTGGCGGAGCAGGGCCATGATGCCCATGTGGCTTGTTGGGTACGCCGCGTCTTGCCAGCCGGTTTTGTCGAACCCGTGCAACTGTGCAGCGTGCGCTTTGTGAATCGGCGTTGTGCCCATGGACGGTTCGCTGAATGGTTCGGCGGTGGAGACGATGGCGGACCAGCCGCGGAACACGCCGTGGTCGGGGGCGATCATCGCAGTGGTGAACCCGAGCTCCCTGAGGTCGCTGGCGGTGTCAGTCGGTAGCCCGGTTTCGAGCGCGTCGCGTTGGGGGGCGACGAAGGAGTTCCAATGCGTGCCGGGAGCACCTGCAGGCGGGGGGCTCAATTCAATGGGGACATAGCTGTCGATGAACCCGGCATAGATATGCGCGTCAGGGTCGAGGTGGTGAATCTGGTAGCCGTTGGATTTGAGGTCGATGAGACGGGTGTCGTCATAGACCTGGGTGATGAGCCCGTCTTCGATGACGATCGCGGGGGTGGACGAACTCGGGAAGGGTTTGGCGGAGGGGGCGGTGTGGACGGTGCCTCCGATGAGGATGTGGCGTGTCGGGCGTGCGTGGGCCATGCCGGTAGGGCGGGGTGCAAGCGGGTCGGGGGAGCCGGCGAGGGCGACGGCTGAGGCGGCAACAGTGATCATCATCGGTAGAGAATTCATGAACGGGGCTCCTTGGTCAAGATGGTACCGAGGATCAGTCGTCAAGTGGCGAAAAATGCTGCACATTCGAGCCCAGTCACCCTACCGTGTTGTCTGATTTACATCCGTCGGCACGCGCGACGGATCACCACCACGCTCAGCGAAGAAGAGGACTCAGCAATGGCAGTCGATCTGGTCAGAGGGAACGCGGTCATCGGGCAATCCGGCGGGCCCACCGCCGTCATCAACGAATCGCTCGTCGGGATCATCGAGGGGCTCCGCCACGCCGGGGCGGGGACCGAAGGCAACGCCATCCGCAAGGTGCTCGGGATGCGTCACGGCGTGACGGGTCTGGTCAACGATGATCTGTATGACCTGACCGACTACCCGCACGACCGGCTGCAGCTGCTCGCCCAGACACCCAGCGCCGGGCTCGGGTCCACACGCGATAAGCCGGACGCGGCGTATTGCGAGCGGATCTTTGAGGCGTGCCAGAAGCATGACATCCGGTATTTCTTTTACATCGGCGGGAATGATTCAAGCGACACCTGCCGGATTGTCAACGAGCTTTCCAATGAGAAGGGGTATGAGCTGCGATGCTTCCATGTGCCCAAGACCGTGGACAACGACCTGATGATCAACGACCATACGCCCGGATTCCCGAGCGCGGCTAGGTTTGTTGCCAAGGCGTGCATGGCCGACTTCCTCGACAACATCTCGTTGCCCGGGATCAAGATCAATGTGATCATGGGTCGTCATGCCGGGTTCTTGACCGCAGCGAGCGCATTGGCGAGGCGTGATGACCGGTATGAGTACGAGGGCGGATCGACCGACGGGCCGCAGCTGATCTACCTGCCGGAGGTCGCCTTTGATATGGATCGGTTTGTGCAGGATGTCGCCAAGATCTACGACAAACGCCAGCGTGTGCATATCGCGGTTTCCGAGGGGATCTGCGATAAGGACGGCAACTCGATCGGTGCACAGCTGATCAAGCACGGGCAGACCGATGCGCACGGCAATGTGCAGCTCTCGGGCTCGGGCGCAATCGGCGATGGGCTGTCTGATCTGCTCAAGGAGCGGCTCACACCTACCGGCGGCAAGGCCCCGCGTGTTCGCGCCGACACCTTCGGCTATGTCCAGCGGTGTTTCCCGGATCAATCGCCGATCGATCAGCGCGAAGCACGCGGCGTCGGGCGGTATGCGGCGCGCCTGGCGACGAGCGGCGATGTTGATGGGTCGGTCGCGATCATCCGGCTGAGCCCGCTCGGCGAGGGTCAGCCCTACGCCGGTCAGTACAAGCGGATCGAGCTGGCGGATGTCGCGGCCAAGACCAAGCACATGCCGGCCGAGTTCATCGAAGGCCACAACAATGTGAGCCAGAAGTTCCTCGATTACTGCCGCCCGCTGGTTGGTAAACTGCCGCTGTATGAGCGGATCTGATTCAACAAGCCCGCTCGCCTTGGGCATGGTACCTCGCGACCCTTGAGGTACTGGACGGCAGCGGCTTCGTCATTGGTGCCCGGGTTTGCTTCTTGTTGGCACTTGGCTGTGTGTTTACAGGTAGCTCAGCTCGCGGATGATCCATGCGAGCGGGAACACGACGGTCAAGAACAGCGCGAAGGCGTGGGCGACGATGGGCATCCAAATGGGTGCTGTGGGCTTGGAGCCGCGTGCCATGAACCAGAAGATCCCGGTGGCGATCAGCGCGATGAGCCAGAAGAACGATTCGGTGATCCGGATTGTGCTGAGCACCTTGGTGTGCTCAATCCAGAAGTTCTCCCAGACAAAGATCTGCATGCTCAGGAAAAAGAGGGTCTGGACGATCTGGACGATCGCAATCAGCGAGAGGAACAAGAGCGTGAGCCTGGTAAGCAGCCGGTACCTCTTGGTGTCTGTTGAGTGATTCTGTGCGGCGGCGGGCGACCACTGCGGAGTTTTTTCGGCGATGAGCGCGACGCTGTAGGGCTGCACGCGTGCGGTGAAAACACCTGCAGCGATGGCGGGGTCCGCATCAACGATTGCCTGCGCGTGGGCATTGCTCTCGGCTGCAAAGATCATGATCCCGACATGCGGCGGCTCGTTGGTCCGCCCGGCAAGAATCAGCGTGCGCTGGGCATGGAGACCCTGATAATAAGCGAAGTGAGCGCTGATGGATGCGGCTTCTTCGGGCGTGGGATCATCGGGCATCGCGGCGCGGGTTGGGTCAAGAAAGCAGATGTACTGTTCTTTGGTCATGGTTTGATTCTATCAAAAAACCCACGCCTCGGCGTGGGTCGCGAAAGAAGCTGGTTTATGTGGGCTTAGTCGCGTGTGTAGGTGATGGTGCCGGACTTCATCCATTCGCCGTCGGGCATCTGGTCGTAGAACTCGTCGACCCATGTGTTCTGGTCGGTGAACTTGGTAACAATTTTCATGGGGTTGTCGCCCATCGGCGTGGTGGAGGTGCCCCGCATGACGAGCGCATCGCCGGCTTCTTCGTTGCCGGTCATATTCAGAATCTTGGTGGACATGGTGTCCATCCAGACCGAGACATATTCCTCGTGGGCGATGTCGTATCCGGAGTAGGCGATTCCCTCGAAGGGTTCGCCCATAAAGTCGGCTTTGAAGTTGGACTGGAGATAGCGTCCGCCGAGCACCCACTTGACGCTCATGGTGCCCGCGCCCTCCATCGGCGGTTGTGTGGGGTCCATGACAAAGCTGGTTTTGGCGGTCCAGTTGCCGACCATGATCTCGAGCGCTTTGTGATGTGCGCCCGGCGTGGCGAGGACCTCCATCGCAGCCATCATCTCTTCGGGCGACATCTCCTGCATTTCCTTGGTCTCATGCATCGGATCATGGGAGTCTGCACCGTGATCGTGCTCTGGGCCTGCAGCGACCAAGAAGGTCAGCCCGGCGGTGCACGCAGCGCCAGCGGCGAAGGTCAGTATCGATTTGCGATTCATGGTAATTCTCCTGTGGAATGAGTGATCAGCAGGGAGTTCTGGGTCTGCCCCGTGGTCCTGCATCAGGGGGCACCACCAGTATCGCCGGCAGCCGATTCAATTACCAGTTTTTTTATCGGAATTTCCGAATATAAACCAAACAAATTTACATACAGAGGGAATCGAAGCCGTTGAGCCCGATCGGCTCTTTGGTGAAGAGGGGTTCCCCGGCGTCGACTCCGATCCGAGAGCCAAAGTAGGTCGCGGATGCTTCGATCCAATCGAGGACCTTGCGGTTCTTCTCGGGGAGGACAAACTGCGTGCGGTAGGCCTTGATCGAATCGAGTTTCTGATCAACGACGCCCGAGATATCGAAGACGAAGCTCGGGTCGGCGACCCAACGCAGATGGGTCGCGTAGTAGTACATCAGCCATTTGGGATAGATGGTTGGGCCGAGTTTTTTTTGCTCGCCGGTCCACGCGTCGATCGGTGCGGGTATCTCGATCTTGGAGAGCTTGGCATCGAACCTTGCGTCCTCAACGCATCTGGTCACGGCTCGGTGGTCGGGGTGGGCATCGATGGGGAAGGTTGTGAAGATCATCTCGGCCTGCCAGGCGCGGATGACGCCGGCGAGCGCGTGTCGATTCTCGATGGTGTGCTCGACAAATCGGTTGGGCAGATCGAGCAGCCAGCGTTCGACCCTCCCGGTCGCGTTGCGCTTGAGGATTTCGAGGGCGGCGGCCGCTTCGTGCTTGCGTGTCTCTGGGTCGCCCAGCGGCGTGGGTTCGCCGTTGGTGACATCAAGGATCAGGATGTCGTGCCCTTGATTGGCGAGCTTGATGATTGTGCCGCCCATGCCGAGTTCTTGATCGTCCGGATGCGGGCCGACGATGAGTATGCGTGTCATGTATTGCCTTCTGGGTGTTGTGTTGGTGCCAATCAGGCGAACCGCGATTTGAGCTTGAGCAGCGGCTTCTCAAAGAAGTGGAACGAACAGATCGAGATCGCAAAGGTAACCGCGGTCGAGAGCAGGATATTTCCTGCGGTGAGTTGTTCTCTGTTGATGATTCCAAAGAAGTAGTACACCGGATAATGATAGAGGTAGAGCCCGTAGCTGATGCGCCCGATGTAGCTGGTCACCGGGTTCGATACGAGATCACAGAGCTTGCCCCCACGGTCGTTGATTGCAAGAAACGCGCAGACGATGCCCGCGGAAAGAAACGAGAAGAGGTAGATCTTGACAACCAGTTCAGGGGCATCGCGGCTGATGAGCAGCCCCGCGACGCCAAGCCCGCATGCAAGGAGTGCCCCACCGACCAGAAGTGTTTTCATCCAGTTTGCACGGAGCCAAGGCTCTGAGTAGGCGAGGGCGGAGCCGAGCGAGAGCGAGAAGACCTGGAAGTTGGTACCGCGATAAAAGAGTCCATCGGCGTATTGGGGAAACTGCTTATAGACCACAATCGCGCTGGCGATAGAAACGAGCGGGAATCCCACGAAAACACACACCTTGCTCACCCGTGTTGCCAGAAACAGCACGATCGGAGGCCAGATGATGTAGAAGTGCTCTTCAACACACAACGACCAGGTATGACGCAGAGGGTTTGCTTCGCTGTTGAAGGCGAAGGTGTAGTTTGAGATGTACGCCGCACATTCACCGAGGTACCGTCCTGGCTCGATAAACAGCAGGATCAGGATGGTCAAAAAATAGATCGGAAAAATCCTCAATGAGCGACGCATGAGGAAGTTTTTGTACGCGTTCTTTTTCCCCTTCGCACGGATCAAGATCCGGGTAATCAAAAACCCGGACAACACAAAGAACAAGATCACCCCGAAGTGCCCGAGTGAAGAGGTCGGGATGACATGCAGCTTGCTGTCACTTGGAAGCAGGTAGGCAACTCCCGAGTGCGAAACAAAGACCAAGAGCACCGCGATCGCCCGGACTGTGTCAAAGGTTCGGATGTATGACCGGTTGGGCGGCGGAGGTTCTGTTGTACACATGGGGGGCTCTGGCGTGTAGGTTTCGTCAGTTATAAATGTTTTCGACGATCACAAAGCCGTGCATGACTGAATCTTGAACTTCGATGGTCTCAATCTCGACAAGAACGACCGGAGCGGGGTCACGCTGGGCGAAAAAACCACCGGTTCGAAAGGTCTCTCCCCACTCATCGACAAAGAAATGCAGATCCATCGTAATGGTCTCGCCCGGTGCGATAGAGCCGATGGGGCTCGAGAAGCGTTTGTTGAGCCAGATCACCGACGGGCCGAAATCGGTTGGGGTCGAGTTGGTGAAGGTGAGTTTGTCCACATCGCGGAAGACCTGGACATCGAACACCAGCCCGCGGGTGATGGTTTCTGGGTACGCCGGGCCCGGGTCAGCGGTGAGCTTCTCATTGAAAAGTTGGCACCCGCTCATTGCTGTGAAGGCAATCAGCGAGCCTAGGGCCGTGATCGTCGCAATGCGGACGCTTCTGGATATGTATGGCATGGTCTTCACCCTCCTATCGTCCCACCTATGAGCTGTGATGGCAACAACGCGACACC
This sequence comes from Phycisphaerales bacterium, assembly GCA_029260265.1. Taxonomy (GTDB): domain Bacteria; phylum Planctomycetota; class Phycisphaerae; order Phycisphaerales; family UBA1924; genus UBA1924. The sequence continues at coordinate 100,951 of JAJDDO010000019.1, read as the reverse complement.
CCCGAGCTTTGCAGATGCGCCCGGAGCCCAAGAGATTGATCCTAGGAGGGTGGCAGAGGATTTGGTCAACCGATTTGGACCCGGCGGGATGGATCCGCGAGTCCGCGAGATCCTTCCGGCATTCGATGCCCCGTTCTACCAAGCCGGGCTGGCGGGGTACTCTGATGCCGCGATGCGGATCATTGCCCGCAGGCATGGTTGCCCGATCTGCGTGACCGAGGCCCTTTTGGACCGAACCCTGCTCGCCGGCGGGCGCGGGTTCGCCAAGGCGGATCTGGGGGAGATCGCCGGCAATGTGCCCAGCGCCGCCGAGGATCACCCGCTGATCGGGCAGATCATGGGTTCGGACCCCAACGAAATGGCCGCCGGGGCGATCAAAATGATCGAGCAGGGGCACCGATCCGCCAAGGCGTACCGAGACATGGTCGACGACGGGGTCGATGGACCGAGCGGGCCATTGCAAGAGTCCTTCGCCGCCATCGATATCAACCTCGCGTGCCCGGTGAAGAAGATTTCCAAGAAGGCGCGTGGCGGGCACTGGCTCAGCGAGCCGGAGGGCGCGATTAAGATCATCGAGGCCGTCCGCGAGGTCCTGCCCCCCAGCATTCCTGTCACGCTGAAGATAAGAAGATCGTTCGACGACACGCCCGAGATGCAAGAGAACTTCTATAAGCTCTTCGACGCGGCCTACGACATCGGCATCGCCTGGGCGACCGTGCACGGCCGCACCGTGCAACAAAAATACCTCGGCCCCTCCCGCTGGAACCCGCTCCGCGATCTTGTGCAGCGAAACCCCGAACGGATCATCTTCGGCTCGGGCGATGTCTGGGATGTCAACCAGATCTTCCGCATGATCGGGCACACCGGGCTCGCGGGCGTGAGCGTTGCGAGAGGATGCATCGGCAACCCGTGGATTTTCCGCCAGGCGCGTGACCTGTTGGCGGGGCGTGAGCCGAAGGGGCCGACCATCGCTGAGCAGCGTGAAGTTCTGGAGCAGCACTTCGAGCTGGCGCTCGCGGTGAACCTGCGGACCCGCGACCCGGAGTTGCATACCTCCAAGAACATGCGAAAGTTCGGCATCAAGTTCGCCGCCCATCATCCCAACAGCGAAGAGGTCAAGCGGGCGTTTATCTATGTCAAGAACCTCGAGGAGTGGGGGAAGGTGCTCGATATGTGGTATAATGAGGAGCAACTGGGCAAGGAGCAGTGACATGTTGAAGGTTTCAATCCCCGTGCTTGCGGTCAAGAGCATTGCCTCTGCAGAAGCGTTTTATTGCGGAAAGCTCGGGTTCGAGCGTCGGTTCGAGTTTCGGATTGATGAGTCATTGCCCGACCCGTGCTATATGGGCATCGAACGCGACGGCGTGTTTTTGCATCTGAGTTCATTCTCGGGTGATGGCAAGCCGTGCTCGGTGGCGTACATCGTGGTGGACGATGTCGACGCATTGCACGCGGAACTCGTGTCCAAAGGCGTGCCGATCGCTTGCGGCCCGGTTGATCAGACCTGGGGCAATCGCGAGGTGTATGTGGAGGACGCAGATTCGAACAGCATCCGATTTGTGAAAGAACAGCAGGCATCGCCGAGTTAATCTGGGTGCTGGTATGATTCAACGAGCTCTGGGATGAGGTCAAGCGGGCATTCATCTATGTCAAGAACCTCGAGGAGTGGGGGAATGTGCTTGAGCAGTGGAATGGGAAAGAGATTTGATGATGTTCCATTCTTTGAATGAGTTGCTTTCTACTACTGAAGCAATCGGATGTAGCCAGACGATGGGGCGGAGGGTTGGTTGTCTTTCGATTCCAACACCGCTTCGGAGTTTCTACAGTTTGCATGATGGAGCGTTCGTCTTTAATCGTGCTTTGTTGATCCGGCCATATAAATCAGTTCGAGGCGTGCGAGGGCTTGTAGAGTGGAACGACCCGAGTCTCTGGAAATGCGAGTACGAATTGAATCTGGAAGACTATGTCTTCTTCGCTGAAGATGTGGTTGGGTTCTCCTACTGCCTCGGATTGGATCACAGGGTGTACTTCTTTGATCCCGAGCAAGGAGTTGTTGAGTTGATTGCTGAGTCTGTTGACGCATGGGCGGAATCAATTTGTGGTGATTCTAGAGAGGTTGGTGCTTCTCTCGCGATAAGTTGGATTTCGGATCATGGCGAAATCCCATATGGGTATCGATTAGCGCCGTTAGTCCCCTTTGTCATGAAAGAGTCAGAAGGCATTGGGAATGTACTCGCTCCCGAACTTCCTCTTGCAAGATTCAGGGGTTCACTCGCGAGATCACTATCAAGTGCACCAGACGGCGAACAACTCCGGGTCCGATCAATTACCGATTTTCTTAGAATGCACAAATGAACGTCCAATACACCACCCCGCCGCCGGATGACAGCGTCGCGTTGTGGCGGCAGTTCTTCGAGCGCCAACGCGCGTTCGCGGATCACGCCTTCGACCAACTCTCCGACGTGCAGTTTTTCGCCATTCTCGCGCCTGGGCTCAACTCGTGTGCGATCATTGCCAATCACCTCGCGGGCAATATACTCAGCCGATGGACGGATTTCCTCGCCACCGATGGCGAGAAACCCACCCGCGATCGGGATGCCGAGTTTGATGTGCCGATCGAGCACACCGCCGAAGAGCGCAAGCGGATCATGGAGCGATTCGAGCAGGGCTGGTCGGTGTTGTTCGCAACGATCGATGCACTCTCGTCCGAAGATCTCACCAAGACGGTCACCATCCGAGGCGTCGAGCACAGTGTCAACGCGGCGGTGCTCCGCCAGATCGATCATTACAGCTTTCACATCGGGCAGATCAACATCATCGCTCGCCAGCTCGTCGGCACCGAAAACTGGAAATGGTTCACCATCGCGCCCGGCGGCACCAAGGCATTCAACGCCAAGCTGATGGGTGAATGAGTTATCCGAGCAAGGTGGTGATGCGTGGCGGGTGGGTGAAGAGAAAGTTGTTGCCGTAGTTGGGTTTGTCGTCCGGATCGCATTGATGCGTGTCGTAATCAAACTCTTCGATATCGATCAACCCGCCGGCGTGGAAGCAGTGCCCGGTGTATCCGAGTGATCGGAAGATGTTCCAGAGATCGCCGACCGGGTCATCATCGTCCCCAGCGTGCCGGCGCTCGCACTCGACGAGCACATTCGGTCGGTATTTGTCCAGCGTGCGGTACCCGGCGCTGAAAATCTCTCGCTCCGCGCCCTCGGTGTCGCACTTGATGAAATCGATCCGCTTGAGGGCGTACTCGCCGGGGATGTCGTTGAGCGAGATCGAGGGCACCTCGACAGCACGAACGGGCTGGTCGTCGTGGATCTGATGAATGCTTGCACCGTGCGAGGGGCCCTCGCCGGGGATATGCAGGGTGATGGTTCCGGTCTGGTCTGATACGGCGCTGTGGCGGACCCGGACGCGCGTGTTTTTGTGGTAGAGCTCTTTAAGCCGGAGGGCGAGTTCTTGCTGTGGTTCGATCGCGACGACATGCCCCTTTGGTCCGACGCCCTTGCTCATCCAGTAGGTGTAGGCGCCTTTGTGGGCGCCGATATCGATGACGGAGCCGCCGAGCGGGATACGCCGACGCATCTCGGCGATCTCTGCCGGGTCGTGCCGGTGTTTGTAGCGGTGGGCCCGCTGGATAAGCCGCAGGGTTTCGATCATGCAGGAGTATAGTTCGGCTCTTGTGCAACGACGAGTTTCTGGTATACTCTGGCTAGGAGAGCTCGCTCATGCCGAACTGGTTGCTGATATTGATCTTGGTTGTTGCCGCTTTCGGCACCGTTTTGTTGCTGATTGCGGTGTTCACCGAGATGGGCGTCAAACGCTCAACGGGGACGATGAAATCAAACCGATCGAGCAAAAACAAGGGCTCGGGTCGAGGCGGGACCAAAAAACGGAAGTGAAAAATTCAGAGCCGGGGCGATCCTTAGGCGCTTTTTTCCGCTGAAACGGGGTCGGCAGCGTCCTTTGATTTGGGCTTCTCGTCCTCCGCCGTGCTCGCGTACCTGATCCGCCCGTGGTAGATGCTTGCGACGGATTTGGTGATCGACTCGCAGATGGTGTTGAGTTCGCGGAATGTCAGATCACATTCATCAAACTGACCATCGACCATCCGCTTGTTGGCCAGCTTTCGGACGAGGGCATCGATCCGTGCTGGGGTAGGCTCGGCAAGGGTTCGCGTGGCGCTCTCCACCGCGTCCGAGAGCATGGTGATCGCGACCTCTTTGGTCCTCGGGCGCGGCCCAGGATACCGATAGTTGACCTCGTCGGGCAGCTGCTCGGCGGCTTCTTGGAGGATCTGCTCGGCGGTGCGTTCCTCGTCTGCTCCCTCGGCCTGCTGTCGTGCACGGCGATAGAAGTACTCCACAAGCGTCGTGCCGTGGTGCGCCTCGATGAAGTGGCGGAGCGTCTTGGGCAGGTTGTGCTCGACCGCCATCTCGATCCCGTCCTTGACATGCCCGATGATAACGAGCAGCGACATGGCCGGGTTGAGCTTGTCGTGCTTGTTGGGGCCGCCGGATTGGTTCTCGATGAAGTAGTCGGGCTTGTTCATCTTCCCGATGTCGTGATACAGGCACCCAACATAAGTAAGCAACGCATCGGCACCGATTGATTCGGCGGCGCTCTCGGCGATCGAAGCGACATTCAGCGAGTGGTTGTAGGTCCCCGGCGCACGCTGCTGCAGCTCCCGCAAGATGGGTTGCTTTGGGTCCCTCAGCTCGATCAGGGTCATCCCGGTGGTGATGTCAAAGACCTTCTCGATAAACGGGAGGATAAAGAGCGCGATCCCGCCAACGAGCAGCCCGGCGATGAGCGACTGGACCGTCGCGGAGATCACGGTCCCAGCGACCGCGGTGCCGCCCGCGCCGACCGTGGGCAGCGTGATGAGCAGATTAAAAAAGGTGCCGATACTCAGCGCGATCGCGGTCACGATCGACATCCGGATCAGGGTGCGTCGCTCGCGGATCTCATTGAGCTGGACGACCGCCGAGCCGATCCCGATCAGCATCACGATGATCATCCCGACATCAAGCTTGAGCGCCAGAGCGATCAGAAACGCAACGACCGACGAGACAACCAGCGCGGTCCGCTGGTCGTAGGCGACACACACAAGCACCGCGACAAGCACAACCGCTGTCGGCGCCGCGAGCCACAAAAGCCTCGGGTCTTGCGAAACCAGCAGCGACGAGGTGATCACGGCAATCAGCATGAGCAGCGAGAGCCACGCGAATCGCGCCGGTCGTCGGGCGATTTTAGTGCTGAACATCGAGAGGTATCCGCTGAGACCGATCATCACCGCACCGATCAGCCCGACAATCGAGAGCCAGCGGAGCACCCTGCGGGCAAGGCTGCCCTGGGCGTGGAACTCGCGGATTTCTTGGTTGGCGAGCTTGAGTGTTGATTGCTCAAGGATGTCGCCACGGGCGTAGAGCCGTTGCCCGACCGTGATGGTCCGACGGACGGGCATGACCTGCTCGGATGCTTGGGCTTGGGCTTCGATCGTTGCGGACTCATCCGCGTTGAAAGTCGGACGGGGATTATGCAAGAGACGCTGGCGCACGCTGGATGCAACGGGTTCTTCGAAGCCCGCGATGCGGACGATCCGCTCGATCTCGTCTTTGAGCTGGTCGCTCTTCTCGATGTTGATGGCATCATCGCGGCTGATTCGTTGTGGGTCGGCGATGTTCTCGATCTCTGGGCCATAACGCAGCTCGATCTGTGAGTTTCGCCCCTCTTGGGTCGCGCGTTGCCAGCTCTGGCGATCCATCATCGGTCGCCGGCGGAGGATGACATCGAGCTCTTCGACATGCTTGTCCCACGCCGCGCTCGAGTCCTCGTCCTCGGGCATCGCGTGCAACGCGTTGAATGCTTCTTCGCTGAGCCCGAACTGGACACGGATCGAGCGGTCGACCTTGTCGAACTGCGACACGCCCGAGAGCGTCCGCGGGAGGTTGGCAAGCGAAGCGCGGATGTCCTCGAGCACGGGCAGATCGGCGCTGTACACGCGGGGGATGTTCTGGCGGGCGTCTTCTTTGAGTCGATCGGTCTGGGTGAGGTCCTCAGCGATGAACTCGACGCGCGAGATCCGGGTCTCGTGGGCGATCTGCCCGACGGCGACGAGCGGTTGCGATCGTGTCCAGATCGCCAGCGCCGACGAGCAAAGAACAAAGAGCACAAGCACCAGCGCGCCCCAGAAGAGCGTCGGCGAGGCTACCCAATCCGCAAGCCGATGCTTCAGCGATCGTTCGCCGATGCGAACCACCATCCGCCGAGGCGATGCCTGCTTGCTCTTGGGGGTGATCTTGGCGACTGGTTTGGTGGGCTCTTTGGGCATGGAATAGTGTGTCTGTGTGTTTGGTCTGGCTTGGTTCTGTGCCGGCGGGGGTCGTATCGGCCAATTAATGGTGTCCGTCCGGTCTATCTCGTGTCTGGGGCATCCATCTGTCGATCAGTTCTGTTTCATCAACAGCGAGATCGGTAGAATGGAGTATATGACCACGCCAAGCCGAACCAGAGCATCATTTTGCAAGCGATCACCGATTCAGGTGGTATGGGGGTGCGCAGGGGCGATAACCCTCGTTCTCGGTGCGATGGGTGGGTGTAATGCCCCGCCGATATCGACCCCGCACCTGTTTCGAGATGCGGGATCATCGACCAAAGCCCTCGATCCCGCCAGGACCCCCTATCACGGGTGGGATGCGGTTGACCAAGGTGTTATCAACGGCTCATTGGAAGAACTGGTGATCGCGCGGGCAATCGGTCGCGAAGGCGTGCACACGCGGACCTATTCGCTGCGGACGCTGCAGGGCAATCCGGGGACGCTGACGGTGGTCCGCAAGGATGTTGGATTAGGGATTGACCCCTCGGGTGGGCTGGTGATCGAGTGCTCGATTCGTCATTCAGGCGATAAGCAAGCCGAGCAAAGGGTGCTCGATGCGATTCGGCGGGCGATGATTGAGCAGCACCGGATCGAGCACGAGGATTAGATCCTCGGATGGAAATCAACCGTCCGCATGATCTGTCTGTTCGCCGACGCACCAAGGAAGATCAACGATCATCTCGGTGCCCTGTCCATAGACGGAGTTGACACTGATCGTGCCGCCCAGTCGTCGGCACGCGTGTTTCACGATAGCGAGCCCGAGCCCCGTGCCTCGCTCGGATGATGAAACCTGGGCATCGTTGACCCTGTAGAAACGCTCGAACACCCGCTGCTGTTCGGCGAGCGGGATCCCGATTCCGCGATCCTTGACGCTCAGGCGCAGCCCGGTTGGGTTGGCGGAAGACCGGGTGACCATAGATTCTGGGTCGGGCGTGACCGATCGGGGAGCGAAGCTGATTTCAACGACCGAGCCTTCCTTGGTGAACTTGGCCGCGTTCTCAACCAGGTTTCGTACGATGAGCTCGATCAGCCCCGGATCGGTGGAGATCGACTCAAGTCCGGGATCAAGGATGGACTTGATGGTGACCGATCGCCTTGAGCACATCGCGCTGAGGTGCTCAATGACTTCGCCGACGAGATCGGGGACGCCGATGGTCTCTCGGTTGGGCGGTGATTCGGGGGATTCGAGCTTCGAGAGATCGAGCAGGTCATTGACAAGCATTTCGAGCCGGGACGCGTTGCGGGCGATGATCGTGATCATCCGCTCGTTGATTGGCTCGTTCTGGTCTTTGGCTGATTCGATGGTCTCGATCGCGCCGCGAATCGACGCGATCGGGGTGCGGAGTTCGTGGCTCGCGTTGGATGCAAAGTCGGCCTTGAGCGCGACCGCGTTGGCGAGCTCGGTGATATCGCGGAAGGTGAACACGCTGCCTTGTGAATCGGCGAGTGGATCGCACGCGACATCAAAGTCATGGTTCTGCCCGTTTATAGGCATCTGGAACCGCGACCGCCCGCTCTCGCCGTCGAGTGCTCGGTAGGCAAGGGCGAGCACGCCTTGGTGGGTGAACAGCTCGTCGAGTTGGATATTGGTCAATGATCGCTCTGCGCCAAAGATTTTTTCCGCAGCCCGATTGGCGAGGAGAATGGCTTTGCCCTCAACGACAATCATCGGGATGTCCGAAGCGTTGAGGATCATTTCAAGCAGCCGTGCATGTGCTGTGCTTGCAATGAGCTCGCGGTTCGAGTGGGCCAGAGCATCGTGCTGGCTGGTGAACTGCAGGCGTCGTCTGTAGAGCACCAGCGCGAGCCAGCCGAGGGCGAAAGGCCAAACGAGGAGAGCAGCCGGCTGAAAAAACCCGAGCACGAGGGATCCGAAGATCAGCACCGTGGGCAGAATGGCGTTGCCCGTCTGGACGGCTTGGGCGTGAGTCGGGGTGGGATCGGGCAGAGGCACAAGGGATTGTTGCCTCGGTTGATCGAGCAAGGGGCTTTTTGAATCCAATCCAGGTTTCCATTTCCATTTTCAATACTGCGGTTTCGACGAGGATCCGCCTGAGATCTGGCGGAATGCGATGTATGAGGCATACGATCACCCATGCGCCGCGGAGTTGTGATTACTGGTATCGGTCCGGTCTGTTCGATCGGAAATGGGGTTGATTCGTTCTATGAGGCGATCATGCGGGGCGATTCTGCGCTCTCGGCGATCGAATCGCTCGATGCTTCGGGGTTTCGTTCCAAGCTCGCCGGTGAGGTCCGTGATATCAAGATCCGTGATTGCGTGCCCAAGGGGTACCGCAAAGCCACGAAGGTGATGGCGCGCGATACCGAACTGGCGGTGATGGCCGCCCGGTTCGCCGCCCAGGACGCCGGGCTCTTGACCCGCGGATCAGATGAGGATGAAGAGGGTTTCGCCATCGATCCATCGCGGACGGGTTGCCAGATCGGCGCGGGATTGATCGCGGCCGAGACCGAAGAGTTGGCCCGCGCTGCTGTGAGCGCCGAGGGCGAGGATGCGCGGTTTGATATGCGTGCATGGGGATCCGGTGAAGGTGGTGGCGGGGGCATGAATAACCTGCCGCCGCTGTGGTTGCTCAAATATTTGCCCAATATGCTCGCGTGCCATGTGACCATTATCCACGGTTGCGAAGGACCTTCAAACACGATCATGGGCGCTGAGGCTTCAGCGCTCTTAAGCATCGGCGAGAGCTCACGAGTCGTTGAACGCGGCAGCGCAGACATGTGCTTTTCCGGCGGTGCAGAATCACGCCTCAATCCGCTCGGGATGCTCCGGTGGGATTACACCGGCAGGCTCGCACCCACGGGTGATCAGCAGGACGGCGCAGAGATTGTCCTGCCCTTTAGCGAAGACGCGAGCGGATCGCTGATGGGCGAATCGGGCGGGATGGTCGTTGTAGAAGAAGAGTCTCACGCCAAGGCGCGCGGCGCAAAGGTGTACGCTCGGATCGCGGGCTTTGGGGCAGCGCAGATGCCGCCGCCGATATTCCCGGGCGTTTTCGATGAACCGATGCCCGAGCCGGTGGATACGGGGCTTGAGCGGGCTATCCGGTGGGCATTGCGTGACGCGGGGATCGAAGCCGACACGATCGACGCGGTGGTCCCGATGGGGCTCGGCGTCAAACAGTTCGATGATCTTGAGTTCGGCGCACTCAGCGAGGTATTCGGTGGTCGGCTCGGGTCGATCCCGATGGTGACGCTTTGCCCGATGGTCGGCAACACGATGGCGGGGCATGGCGGGCTGATGGTCGCCGCCGGCGCGTTGTGCCTGCATCATCAAAGGTTGCCAGCGCGAGTTCACCGCGGCGCCCCGCGATCTGGGGTAGACGCGGGCGCGGTTCATTCGCGGGACGCATCGCTCGAATATATATTGGTCTGCACGGGTTCACTTGGGGGGCAGGCAGCAGCCGTTGTGCTTGCCCGAACGATCGGGGAAAACCACGGATGATCCCGCCGATCGTTGAAACATTCATCCCGTTTGCTTAGGCTATTTGAGATCTATTCATTGCATTGATTTGGAGATTCACTGTATGCACAACCACGCACAATCCGGACGCCGACGCTCAACCCCGCTCGCTGAACTCGACCCCGCGCTGACCGAGGTCAGCCGCAAGGTCATCGGGTGTGCGATCGAGGTCCACAAAGAGCTTGGCCCGGGGTACCCGATCGAGATCTACCGCAAGGCGTTGATGTATGAGCTCAAGGCCGAGGAGGTCGCGGCCCAGGAGGATTTCAAGATCGAGGTCGAGTTTGATGGCGAGACCATCGGCGAGGTGGTCGCGGATATCTACGCCGGTGATCGGTTCTTGGTGATGCTGTGCAACTTCTATGGCGAGGTCGGCGGGCATGAGCGCTCGGTCCTGCGTGCCCAGCTGCGTGCAGCGGAACTCGAGCTCGGTCTGATCATCAACTTCGGTCAGCGTCGTCTGAAGGACGGGCTCGTGCGGGTGCTGAATCCTGATGCCTTGCGTCAGGACGACGATGGCGATGATGAAGAGTACGAAGACGAGGATGAAGACTGATGGCATCGCGTCGGGTGGTCATCACGGGTATCGGGTGGGTGACGCCTCTGGGAGATGACATCGATGCCGTGTGGGATCGTCTGGTCAAGGGGCACAGCGCCATCGGCCCGGTGTCTCGGTTTGATGCCTCGACTTGCATGACGACCTTTGCTGCGGAGGTCAAAGACTTTGATCTCTCCAAGTACCTTGGCGATCGTGCAAATATGCACGCGCGTGCCGGGCTCAGCACCGGGTTCGCGCTCGGGGCCTGTAAGTCAGCGTGGGATCAGAGCGGGCTGGAGGGGCAGGTCGATCTTGATCGCGTTGGGGTGTACCTGGGCGCGGGCGAGGGCGTGCTCGATTACGATCCGTACATGTCGGCCAACTTCGCCGGATGGAATCACGAAGATCGGAAGCTCGATGCGCCGGCATGGGCTACCAAAGCATTCGAGGGGATGCGCCCCGAGGCAGAGGTTGAGCAAGAGCCGCAGCTGACCGCGTCGCACCTGGCGATGCAGTTCGGGATGCGTGGCCCGACGCTGTGCTGCATGACCGCGTGCGCCGCGAGCACACAGGCGATCGGCGAGGGCGCCGAGATCATTCGGAGGGGCGATGCCGATGTCATGGTGGCCGGCGGGTCCCATTCCATGATCCATCCGCTCGGGATGACCGGGTTCATGCGTCTGACCGCGATGAGCACCCGAAACGATGATCCCGCGACCGCTTCACGACCGTTTGACAGCTCACGCGATGGCTTTGTCATGGGCGAGGGTGCGGGGATTTTGATCCTCGAAGAGCTCGAGCACGCCAAAGCACGCGGAGCGACGATCCTGGCCGAACTCGCCGGGTTTGGATCGACCGCGGACGCGTACCGGATTACAGACATCCACCCCGAAGGCAAGGGCGGCGCGGGCGCGATGAACGCGGCGCTCGCGCAGGCTGGGCTCGATGCGACCGCGACCGATGATACAGGACGCCCGAGCGTGCACTGGATCAACGCCCACGGCACGGGCACCCAAGAAAACGACAAAACAGAATCGGCCGCGGTTCGCCGGGTGTTTGGCGAGCGTGCAGGTGATGTTCCGTTCTCGAGTATCAAGTCGATGATGGGGCACCTGATCCAGGCAGCGGGCGCGGTGGAGCTGATCTCGTGCGTGCAGGCGATCCGTACCGGTGTGATCCTGCCAACGATCAATCTGACCGATGTTGATCCGCTTTGCGGGCTGGATCATGTGCCGGGTGAAGCTCGCGATCTCAACGAAGCGGGAGGCGTAGATGTCTGCCTGTCCAACTCATTCGGGTTTGGCGGGCAGAATGATACAGTCTGCGTGCGGAAGTTTGTTGCATCGCCTGATCAATAATAAACGATGATGTAGACGGTGGATGTTTTCTGCCGGCCTCGGCGGGATTCTCTTCCGATTTGTTCCGATGTTTGGTACAGTATGTCCGGCTGCATATTCATGCAGCGGTGTGGGTGCATCCTTCTGTATTCTCGGACCTACCACCTTCAGGGGCATTGTGTTCTCCCTTGAATAGAGTTGATCGAGCAAGTTATCTTCCACCAGGAGTGCGATGGCCGCTGATTTTGATGCTCCAACACAAGACCTGAGCAGCAACGGGCGGGTGCTTTCTTTGTTGCGTCCGCACACAAGCAGGCTTGTTGCGGTGCTGGTGATGTTGGTGTTGCTGGTGGTCGCGGATCTGATGCCGCCGTTCGCAATCAAGCTACTGATCGACGATGTGTTCGTGGATTCCCCGCTCGCGTTGTCCTTCGGCGGGCGCGGGCGTCTGCTCGCGGCGTTGCTGGCGGGATTGTTCGTAAGCTATGTCGCACGCAACTCGTTTTTTTATATCAGCCGGATGCGCTCGTTGCAGGTGAGCGAAGATGTGTGCTTCTCGCTTCGCAAGCGATTGTTTGATCATCTCCAGCAACTCAGCCTGCGGTACTACCGCGCCCATCAGCCAGGGCAGGTTGGTGCGCGGGTGATGGACGACACCTACAAGATCCAGAGTTTTATCCAGGACAAGTTCCCGCTGCTGATGCTGAACCTGCTCAAGTTTCAGATCCTTGTGGTGGTGATTTTTCTGATGAATCCGCGGCTTGCATTGGCGGCGGTGGTGATTCTGCCCCTGCAGTTTGTGATCTATCGCCATTTCCGCACTCCGATCCGCAAGAGCCACTCTGAAGCACAAGAAAACCTGTCGCTCGCATATGGGAACCTGGTCGAGAAGTTCCTCGGCATGGAAGTGGTCAAGGGGTTCAACGCCGAAGCGCGTGAGAGCGAGACATTCAACCGCGCGATCGATGAATCACGCAAGAGCCAGATCAAGTCGCAGCGGTTCCACTTTGTACAAAAAATCGCGGCCGATCTGCTCGTGGGGCTCGGGACCATTCTGCTCATTGCATACGGCGCGTTTGAGGTGATCAAGGGCAACATGAAGGGTGGAGACTTCATGATGTTCTTTGGGTATGTCATGATGCTCTATCCGTCGGTGCTCGAAATTATCTCCGGCGTTGGGCACTCATCCAAAGCGGTCGCTTCGGTCAATCGGGTGTTTGAGATGCTCGAAGAGCCCGTGCGTGATGGGCTTCGCACGATCCCGCCTGAGGACCTGGCAGCGATTCATGGCGGAGAGATCAAGTTCACGAACATCTCGTTTGCCTATGAAGACGCCCCGCAGGTGCTCCACAACATCAGCCTGAGCATCAAGCCCGGAGAGCGCATCGCGATCACCGGGCCGAGCGGGTCGGGCAAGAGCACCCTGGTTAAGCTGCTGCCCAAGTTCATCACGCCGAGCACCGGCAGCGTGCAACTCGGCGGGGTCGATCTCGCCAATATTCCATCTCGGCTTGTCCGCAAGGAAATCGCGATCGCATTCCAAGAAGTATTCCTGTTCAACGCGTCCATCTATGAGAATATCCGGTACGCGCGTGAAGATGCAGATATCGACGCGGTCCGCGAGGCCTGCCGGCTGACCGGCGCGGATCAGATCATCACCAGACTCCCAGAGGGGTACGAAACCAACCTGGCCGACTTTGGCGCCGAGCTCTCGCGTGGTGAGAAGCAGCGGATCACGCTCGCCCGTGCTTTGCTGAAGAATACCGAGATCCTGATCCTCGATGAGGCGACCGCCTCGATTGATCGTGGATCATCGCGGGCGATCATGGATTCGGTCTTCCAGCGGATGCAGGGGCGGACGGTGCTGATGGTGACCCATGAGACCCATCTGCTGGATATGGTGGATCGGGTGATTTGTGTCCGAGATGGGCGGGTCTGTTTCGAGGGCACACCCGATGCGTACGCCCGGTATGAACCGGCCGCCTTCCTGTCTTCACCGATCTCCAAAGACGATCGGCTCGTTGAGCCGACAATGAAGGTGAACCGCCAGGTTTCCAGCGCGGTACACTTGGACGAGCGAAGCGAGACCAAGCAGTCTCCGCCGCATCCCAAAGACGAGACCTGACCGAGGAGCCAAAAATGCCAAAGACCAGCGACGAGCGAATGCCCAGCGACCCCTCCAGATCGGCTGGATTGACTGGGGATCGTCACTGGGCCGCAGCGGTCGGGCTGGTCTCCATCGGGGTGCTGATCGCTGCATTCCCGCTTGGGTGTTTGCAATCGCAAGCATCTGTTCAGGCGATCGAGATGAACACACCCCGTACTTCGGTCGGTTTCCTTGTCGATGAGCCGGACGCGGAATCGATCCGGCGTGTTGCCCAGGCTGCGAACTCTGCGGGGATGCCCCAGATTGCTCCGGGCGTGCTGGCGATGATCGAAGATCGAGAATCCCGCAAAGCCGACGAGCTGGTAGACCAAAGCGTGGAACCAGAAGCTCCACCGGCCCACATGCCGCCGGCGGTGGCGTTGCCTCCAAACTCGGGCAAGCTTATCAGCCTCAAAAAACTCAGCCGGTATGAAGTGCAAGAACTGATGGGGTCGATCGGGCTGCGGATTCAGACCGAGCTTGGGTACCAGCCGGCGAGCGAATCCGACTCGGCCCTGCTCGGCGGTGCACCAGAAGGTGTCGCGCCCGGTCCCGTATATGCGCGCAAGGGCGCGGACGGCGTGCTGCACCTGATCCGGTTTGGCTCGACGCGATACCTCTCGCAGCTGCCGCAGCTCTGGGCGGTGGGGGTAACGATTGATGCGGATCAGAATCTGGCGATCAATCCGGACCTTGACAGTATTCAGGCGCACATCGACGCGAGCCAGGGGCAGATCGATCAGATGCGGACCGGGCTGACGCAGGCCGAGGTTTCGCGTGAGCTGATCCAGCTGAGCTACACAGACACCGCGAGCGCGCTGAGCACGCTCAAGGGGCTGGGGATCAACACGGTGGCAAGCGTCGATGGATTGCCGGCAACGATGAACTTTGATCAGTTGCCGCTCGTGACCCAGATGCCTTCACCCGACGGATCTCAGATCGGGCTGGTTGGTGATCAAGGCACGGCGCGCGGCGCCTTTGGCGAGACCAGCACGCCCGCGAAGGCCGCCACGCTCAACGCGGAAGTCAACGCGGCGCCGACCTCTCAGCTCATGGTGATCTATCACCCCGCGCACCCCGAACAGTTTTCAACGGTCCGATCAATTCTCGATGAGTACATCGATATCCCGGCACGGATGGTCTTTGTCGAAGGGCTCGTGCTAGAGATCAGCTCGGACGGGCTCGAAGAGCTCGGTGTCGAGTGGTCATTCAAGGACGGAGCGACCGATCTGATCATCGGCTCGCTCGATCCAACTGGCATCACCGACACCGTGACTTTTTCTGGTCTCGATTCCCGTGATGTGCCTCGGGACTGGGGCACCGAGATCCGGGCGCTCGTCCGCGATGGCAAGGCCGAGGTGCTCTCTCGCCCGAGTATCCTGACCATCAATAACCGCCAGGCGACGATTCGAGTGGGCGAAGATATCCCGATCGCAACCAGCTCGGAAGGGTTCAGCAACAACTCCAATAAGGTCGCGTTCAACTTCAAATACCTCGCGACGGGCATCCTGCTCAATATCCGCCCGCGGATCGCCGAGCCGGGCGATGAGGTGAGCATGCTCGTTGATACCATCGTGTCGGCGCCGGTCGCCGGGCGAGATCTGGAGATCCGATCAACCTCCGGCGAGCTGCTCGCTTCTGCGCCGACTGTTTCAACGCGGCGTGTGCAGACCTACGCACGGATTAAGAACAAAACACCATTCATCATCGGCGGGTTGGTCTCACGCGATCGCACAATCTCGCAGGATAAGGTGCCGCTGCTCGGTGACATCCCGTGGATCGGTGCCGCGTTCCGCTCGGAGAGCACCAAGATCCTCAAGCGTGAAGTGATTATTGTGCTCACGCCCTATGTACTCGAAGAGTACGGCGCGATCAATCGTGCGTTGCCCAAGGACGCCGACCTGTTCGACAACACAGGCAACAAGCTGTTCCGTGATGCCTACCGCATCCGGGCCGAGGATGTGTTTGATCTGCGATTCCTTGCCGAGAACAAACGCCTGAGCCTCTATCGCGGGCTCGCCCAAGAGGTGATCAAGAACAACTTCCACCTCGCCCAGGTCAGCCCGTTCAGCGAGTTCGCCGAAAACTATATCCCAGGCGAATCAATCCTCGTCCACCGGATGATCTACGAGGTTATCAAACGGACCGAGGTCGATGCACGCGTGAATCCCGAGCGGATCATATTCTTCGAAGAAAAAGATGTCGAAGGGTACCATGTGCAGTTCCTCGGTCGGGCGTTGAGCCGGCTCGGCGGCGGCGACTCGATGGACAGCTTCTTCGAGACCCACGAAGGCAAAGCCCTCGCGATTACCTTCCACTACGACCGTGATTCAATGGATCAGAGCCGGCTCGCTTCTGAGCCGATACCCGAGATCCGTATTGTTGATTGCCCAGATCGGGACGCATGGCAGCAGATGCTCTGGGATATGAATCAGCCGAGCACAGACGGCATCCAGCGGTTCACCATCCTCATCAACTCGCCGGACGATATCGTTCGGCTTCAGCGGGCGATGATGCTCAAGCTGATCGTGCTTCTCAACGGCGGCAAAGAATCGCTGTCCCTGAAAAACTTCAGCATCGGCAAGATCCTCCATGTCCCCGAACGCGACGAGGACAAGGTCTCCGTGGTTGATGCTGATGTGGCGCGGTACTTTTTCCATACCGAGCTGTATTACGCTGCGGTTATCAAGTACATCGAAGAAACCCTCGACAATCTCAACGAGGCGTTCAAGGACCCGCAAATCCAGATGTACATGTCCAACCCCAATACGCTCAACGAGCATGATTTCGCGGAGTGAACAAAGAAGGGTTGGCTGAAGGAGATACTAGATGATTCGTCGATCGCATGTTTGTCTAATCGGTATCTGCTGTGGCATCGCCGGTGTGCAGATAGGCAGGGCTGAGCAGCCAGAGAAAAGCCCTCAGCATGTCGAGGGTTCGCAACTGATGGAGAGGGTTTTCATCGAGCAGTTCTCCACGGGCTACGAAGAGGGCGAAACAACCACGAACTCGGCAAGCGAGGTCGGGTGGATGACCTTTCAGAACACCAGCAGGCACCCGGATGCTTCCCCGTGGGCGATGTCGGTGTTCTATGAAGTTCCGGGAACGGTCGGAGATCGATACGCAAGAGTGATTGATGATCCAACGACGGATCAGCCCAACCGTGTGCTGCATTACTGGCTCAAAAACGCGGTGATTCCGTCCGGTTTTCGCAAGCACACCAAAGGACGGATCCAGACAGGGTTCCCGGGGCAACTCGCCGGCGCGGTCGAGGTGTACTCACGCCAGCGCGTGTATTTGCATGAGGACATCAACCATTTGCTTGAGTATCCGCCGGACGCTGATCCTTGGTGGCGCAGCATGACACTCCAAGAGTTCTGGATGGGGGCGGATTGGGAAGGGCATCCAAACCCATCCCGCATAAGCCTCCTCATGTTCCCGTACCAGGGGAAGATGTATCTTGGCCTCGATCATCAAGCGATGCCGGAACTTGAGACGATCTGGCACCAAACGCAGCTGGATATCTCGCTGCCCGTGGGTGAATGGTTCATGCTTGAAATTGGATACAAATCCGGGGACGCGGAAAACGGGCGGATGGTGATCGCTGTGACAACTGAAAAAACGGGCCAACGGGATCTGATGTTCGATGAGTCCGATTGGACCTACGACCCGGAGGCCGATGAGATCGGGGGCACGGGCCCCGTGACCATGACACACTGGAACCCTCAGAAGCTCTATTCCAGTGACAACATGATCCATTTTATCCGCGATCGCGGGGGCGTCGCCCAAGTCTACTTTGACGACTTTGCGTTCTCATCCATGTGGCCGGCAAACTGGCCCGACTAAGAACGCACGCCTTCGACCTGCGGTAAATGCTCCCCGGGTTCTCTGCGGAGAATCTCGATCACGCGAGGTGATGATCGTCGTGTCAGCGAAGAATACGCAGGTGTCGACCACCCGACATCGGGTGTGTGCGTTGCTTGGAGGTGAGTTGCGAGTCGATTTCTTCAGCACGCGCGTGCAGCCCGGTGAGCCGAGAGAGCACCGCGGAGTACAGCTCGGTCCGGAATTCAAACCGCCGCCGAGAGTGCCAAGGAGTCGATCGCTGACCAACCAGCGAATGCTCCTTCTCTTGGATGAGCAAGAGTATAAAAAACGGTGCGGGAGGGATTCGAACCCACGGACCCCTTTCAGGGTCACTCGATTTCAAGTCGAGCGCCTTCAACCGCTCAGCCACCGCACCAATGCGAACGGGCATGGCCCGTCCAACAAACAAGAATAGGCCCGCAGATCCGAGGCTGCTCATGCTTTGGCGTGCTTGTTGTGCATGGGCGGGGCAGCCCATCGCCCGAGATGGTATGATGCCCCAAGAAATGGACGAGCACCACGAGCAATCCGCGACGAAGATCCTCACGCTCGAGCAGTTGATCGCCAATCGTGCAGCAGCTCGCGATGCTTGCGAGTCCGTCGTCCAGTGCCACGGGTGCTTTGATATCGTGCATCCGGGGCATATCCGGCATCTGCGCTCCGCTGCTGCCCAGGGCAAACGCCTGCTGGTGTCGATCACCGCCGATCGGTTTGTCAACAAGGGCGCGGGGCGTCCGGTGTTCACCGAAGACCTGCGGGCCGATAACCTTGCGGCCCTCTCCTTCGTGGACTGGGTCTACATCAACGATCAAGAGACCGCTGCAGATCTGCTCGCTCATACCCGCCCGGATGTCTATGTGAAAGGCGCCGAATACGAAGCCAACGAGGACGCACGATTCGCGGAAGAGCGTGCGATTGTCGAGCATTCCGGCGGGCGGATCGTGTTTTCATCCTCCGATGTTGTGTTCTCGTCAACCGAACTGGTCGCCGATGTCCCAGAAAATGCCCAGGGCGACCCTGTGCGTGCAAGGCTGCGGCTGCTCGATCGCGAGTACGATCTCTCCGCATCCGCGATGGAATCCACGCTTGCACGCATCAAGGGCAAGCGGATCGTGGTTGTTGGTGAAACAATCATCGATACCTATCTCCGATGCACCTGGCCCGAGGTCTCAAGCGAGTCGCCGATGCTCTCGCTGCGTCCGATCGAGCAGACGAGCTTTGATGCCGGCGCTGCTGTGATCGCGGGTCATCTCGCTGCGCTCGGCGCGGAGCCCGTCTTTGTGACCACGCTGCCCGAATCAGATCAGGCGGAGTTGTTTATCGAGCGGATGCACGCTGCGGGCATAGAGATTCACGCGATCCGCGCGGGCGATCGGATCCCCGCGAAGGATCGGTACATCGTGGGGCGCGAGAAGAAGGTCAAGATCGACCACGCGGCAGATATCACGCTCGATACGCGTTCACGATCTCGGATGGTTGATCTGGTGATCGAGCACACGCTCGCGGCTGATGCCTGCATCCTTGCTGATTACGGGCTCGGGATGTTCACGCCAAAGACACTGGCCCAGGTCGCCGATGCAGCCAGAGCCAACGCGCCGATCGTGACCGGCGATGTCTCCGGGCGGCGATCATCGCTGCTCTCTATGCGTGGGGTCGATCTGCTCACACCGTCCGAGCACGAGCTCAGATTCGCGCAGGGTGATTACGATTCATCATTGCCGGCAGTTGTCTGGAGGGTGCTCGAATCCACCGGGACACGTTCGATCGCGGTGACGCTCAATGAGGAAGGGGTCATCCTCTTTACCCGCAAACCAGACGCATCGAGCGATGATCACAACGCGTGGTCGAGCCGGCTCAACTCGGTGCATATCCCCTCGTTTGTTTCCAACCCGATTGACACCCTCGGGTGCGGCGACGCCCTGCTTGCAAGCACCACCGCGGCCCTGGCGAGCGGGGCCGATCCGTGCCGATCGATCGTCCTCGGGTCGATCGCCGCCTCTATTCAGGCGGGCACGATGGGCAACCCATCGATCGGGCGAGCCCGACTGCTCAGTGATATCCGACGAACACTCTCATCGAGTATCCGCGCTGGACAATCGCTCGAGCCCAAGCCGCCCGCGGATCACACGAAGTCGTCGGCATGGACCTGAGCTTCGTAATCCCGACCCACAACCGCCCAGAGACCCTCGCCCAAACACTCTCACGAATGGGTGAGCTCGATCCCGCGACCATCGGGCATGACGCCGAACTCATCGTGGTCGATAACAGCTCAACACCGCGGCTCAAAGTCCCCAAAGCCCTCCCCAACGGGATGCCGGTCTTTCTTGTCCAACTCACTGAAAACATTGGCGCTGCAGCAAGGAATGCCGGTGTCGAGCGTGCAAGGGGCGACTGGATCGTCATGCTGGATGACGATTCGTCCTTGCTTCGCTCGCCCGCGATTTACACCCTGCGCTCAATGCCCAAGGATGTTCATGCGGTTGGCGGAGAGATTTATCTTCCCTCGGGCAAGCATGAATCGGGGGGGCTGCCCGAGGTGGTGATTGGTTGTGGGTGTGCGTATCGCCGATCAGTGTTTCTTGAGCTTGGCGGATATGACCAGAGCTTTGATTTTTATGCGGAGGAGTATGATCTGTGCGCGAAGATTCTCCTCAAATCCGGGCGCGTGATTCATCATTCGGGATTGCAGTTTGAGCACCGAAAGACGGCGCACGGGCGATCATTCTCTCGGATCATCCATCGGCTTGTCCGCAACAACGGATGGGTCATCGCGCGGTACGCTCCGCACCATCTTTTGCAAGACGCCCTCGAGCGGATGAAGGCTCGGTACAGAGCGATCGCTCTCAAAGAAGATTCGATGGTGGGATTCGAGGCGGGGCTTGTTGAACTCAACGCCACCATCGGGCATCAGCCCCGCCAAGAAATGAGCCAAGCACAGTGGGACCGGTTTGTGGGCATTGCCGCAGCAAGAAACTGGCTCGCCAATCATCTGGGGACGATCGAAATCATGCCCACACTTGTCCACATGGGCAAAGGTGCAGAAGAGATCATCCAGGTCCTCAACGAGATGGGCGGTGTCTCGCACAGACCACCAAATTCGGGGGGCGATGGGTCAAGGCAGCTCATCGGGACCCTCTCGCCCGGTCCGATTTGCGACGCCCAAGAACTCTCGCCGGCAGCTTTGCGTGCGTGGAGCGGGATTGATGAGCCGGATTTCTGATTTCGAGCGAGAAATCTGCTGATGTGCTGAAAAGAGTGCTCCGCTTGGACGATGGATGGGACATGCCTGAAAACGAATCCAGCCTCGCCGCAGTCCTCGATACCGTCCTTGATACCGATACCCAAGCCGCAGTGGTCGAAGACCTCGACCGGTATGTGGTTGTTGGGGTCTACCAGAATAAGTATGGGATCAGCACCGATTCAACCATCGAGTTGATCGGTTCGAAAGCGTTCCAAGCGACGCGGGTCCCGCACTCGCCGGACTTTGTCGCCGGTGTGATCAATCACCGGGGCTCGATCATCCCCGTGATCAACACACGCACGCTGCTCGGCTTCCCAAAGATGGATTGCGAGATCAGCGGACTCTTCGAGATGCTTGATCAGCGTGAGCAAGACCATGTCAACTGGCTCAACGAGCTCAAGCGGTGTGTAACCAACGACGAAGAGTTCAAGCTCGGGCGCGACCCGAACATGTGTGCATTTGGCAAGTGGTACAACGAGCTGCGATCAAACAGTGCAAAGCTGGAGCACATCACCAAGGGCGATGCGGCGCTGCAGGCGCTGATCGATCAGTTTGACGCGCCACACAAGCGGATCCACGGGATCGCCAACAGAACACTCGAGATGGCGCAAGGCGGCGAGCAAAGCAAGGCGCTGGAAGTCATCCAACGCGCATGGCGGACAGATCTGGCAAGCATGCGCGAGTTGTTCGCGAGTGTGAAGTCAGCCATCGCCGAGACCCATGTGCCGATGATGATCATCACCGAGTACGGCGATCGCAAGGCCGCCCTCTTGGTCGATACCGTTTATACCGTCAAAGATGTGCTCCCCAGCGCGATCGAGCCGCTGCCCGAGTCGGCGGAAAATCAGCAGTTTCTCAAGGGCTTGGTCCACGAGGAAAACGGTTCGTATGTGCTCATCGGCGAGCTTGCGCATATCTATGATGTCGCCTGCCCGGTTGAATCTGACGAAAACGCGTAACTACTCGGCGCTCGGATCGCTTGGCTTTGACCATCCGTACTCCGGATCCTTCACCAGAACACCCGCGCTCTGCTTGACGCAGCGCGTGCAGATCAGCCCGTCATCTTTGACCGGTGATCGCCACAAGAACCCAGGTCGCTCGGTCTCTCGGCACATGATGCACATCTCGTCTGGATTGATCGCCGAGCCCGTACGCAGATGGACAACCTCGGTGTACGCGATCGACAGGCATTGCGAACAGATCAGCGAACCGCGGTGCCCCTCGACCATGGGCCGCTCATCGCTCCATGATTTGGAACAGAAATCACACACGAAATACGCGCCGCCCTCGGCTTCTGGATTATGCATGGGCGTCATCCCCGGGGCTTGGCATCAGCTGATGCGTTGCGAGCTTGCGGTACACCGGGCAAGAGTTCATCAGCTCTTCATGCGACCCGGTGCCGACCAGACGCCCCTCGTCGAGCACCACGATCCGGTCTGCGCCCAGCACGGTGCTCAATCGGTGGGCAACGATCAGACAGGTGCGGTCTTTGCAGAACCCGCTGAGCACCTCGCCGATGAGTTTCTCGGAGTGCGCATCGACCATCGAGGTCGCTTCGTCAAGGATGAGGATCGATGGGTCACGCAGAATCGCACGGGCGATCGCCAGCCGCTGTCGCTGCCCGCCAGAGAGCGTCATCCCCTGCTCGCCGACTGCGGTGTCGAGCCCGTCGGGCAGATTCTCAACGAAGTCCATCGCCCGGGCCTGCTCGGCTGCGTTCAGGATTTCATCATCGGTAGCCGATGGATTCCCGTACGCAATGTTCGAGCGGATCGAACCCTTGAACAAGATAACCTCTTGGGTGACCACGCCAATCTGCTGGCGAAGCGAACGCACCCGCACGCGGGTGGTATCGGTGCCGTCGACAAGCAGCCTTCCCTCGGTCGGGTCAAACAATCGGGGAACAAGGCTGAGCAGCGTGGTCTTGCCTGATCCGTTTGGTCCAACAAACGCAATGGTCTCACCGTGCTTGATCGTGAATGAAAAATCAGCGATTGCCCGGTGCGTCGCGTTCGGATAGAGCACCGAGACCTTATCGAACGCGATTGATTCGTGGTGCCGGGCAAGCTTGGGCATCCGCTGCTCGTGCCCCGGCTCGGTTTCTTCCGCCATAAGCCGGTCAAGCCGGTCGGCGGCGGCCGCGGATTGCTGGATGTCGTTGACCATCGTTGAAACCGGCTTGACCATCGACCCGGCAAACCCCAGCGCGGTCAGTGTGGTCAAGAACTCTTCTTTGTCGAGCACGCCGTCGATGATCAGTTTCACCGCCGCGATGACCAATGCGCCCAGCGCGAGCACCGTGATCATCTCAACGAGCGGGCTCGCCAATGATCGTGCAGTCCGCACCTTGAGCTGCTGGCGGAGGACCTCTTTATTGATTTTACTGAATCGCCCTATCTCGAACCGTTCAGCGGTGTGCACCTTGACAACCCGAAGGCCCTGGAGTGATTCGGTCGATGCGCGATAGAGATCGGCCCGGCTTGTCAACACACGCCCGGATGCGCGACGGATCCGCTTGCCCAGGCTCCCGATGACGCCGGCGATAACGGGCAGCAAGAGCAGCGCCGCGATCGAGAGCTGCCAGTTGATCACAAACGCAACGACAAGCATAAACACGCCCTGGAGCACCTTGGCGACCGCCTTGGAGAGCAGCACGATGAATCCAGCGCCGAGCGCCTCGGTGTCGTTGACAATCCGAGAGATGGCGTCCGTCGGGCCTTCGGAGACCACGGTCTTCAACGGCAGATGAACCACACGCCCGAACGCCTGTCGGCGGATCATCGTGATCGTTCGATGAACGACCGTCAGCGAGATGTACTGGTGCATGAACTTGGTAAACGCACCGAGCACGGTCAGCACGCCGAGTGCACTCATGATCCACACGATCGCGGTGAACTGTCCAACGGGCAAAGAGTCGATGGTGTCTTGGGAGATCACCGAGCCGATCCACGATTTGGGGATGTACTCATTGCAGAGATCTTGAAGCCCGTTGTGGCTCGGCTCGAGCACCGTATCGAGCACGGGCTGGATCGCTGCAACGCCCGCTGCCATGCCGCCCGCGCTGAGGATCGCGAACACGAACCCAAGCGTGAGCGATACTCGCCAACGCAGCATCAACTTTGCAAACTTCCAGAACGCGTCCATATGCAGTATCATTGGGCATCAGGTGCCCGCGGGGTACCCCAACAAGCACAAGAGCCGATATTCGTCCAATCTATTCCATGCTGTCGTGTTCAGAGAGTGTCGCCTGTTCGCAGGTGAGCTTGATATAGGCGGGTTTGTGCAGCTCGCCCTGATTTATCCCTGGGCACCCCTTTGCGGCTCGCTCCCATCCGGCTTTGGAATAGAGATTCCCTTCCCAGAAGGGCCAGGTCCGGCATTGCGCCGGGCGAGATTTGTACACGCTGCACCCCGATTTCCCGTTCTGATCGCGTGTTAAAAATACACAGTCATACCCAAACCCGCGCTTGTAGTCCTCGGTCAACGAGCGGCCGGCCTCGGTGTCGCGGGTGTAGGTCTTTGTGAACTCGACCAGCGTGATGCCCAGATCCTTGCTCATTGCTACCGCTTCTTGATCGGTGAACTTCACATACCCCGTCGGCCCGGTGCAGCAGTTGCCGCACTGCGTGCAGCTAAATCGCAGACCGATCTCCTCGGTTGTGGTCTTCCCGGTCGGGTCCTTCGCATCGTACCATGCTTTGCCCGCCATTATGAACACCGCTTCTCGATCTGTGCGCACAAAGAAGCAACCTGTGCAAGCTGACCATTGAGTTCTTCAGCAATTGGTCGACGGGCATCCTCGGGCATCATCGGAAGGTTGATGCGGACATTGAACGCTGCGCTCCTCGTTGCCGCATCGCACAGCACCGCCGCGATGCCCAGGTCGCTCTTGAGCATTCGGTTGGTTGCAGCGCACAATGTGTCAAGCAGACGCATCAGATCAACCCCGAGGGCAACCATCGCGCGCGGCGGTGCGATCGCGCCCTCAACCGCAGCATCCCATTCCATTATCCGCACCGGATCATCCTTATCGAGTTTCCAAAGCGTGTTGAGCCTGGCGTACCCGATCGCGTCCTCGTCGCCCAGCGCGAGGTACATCGCGCGTGCTCGGCGGAGGAAATCGCGTGCATTCGTGTTGGTCTTTTCGTGCGATGCAAGCTTCTTCTTTCCAAGCGAGTACTCGACAACCATCGACGCGGTCGCCGCTGCGGTGGCCCCCGTGATCGCCGCCACCGCCCCGCCGCCGGGCGTTGGTGCTTTGGATGCCAGCGCAGAGAGAAACGAGTCGATCGTCGATCCAGATATTGGCTTTGGTGCACTCATCGCATCAAGGATAGCACCGCAGGCACAAGGGCGAGCGTGGTAGGGATCAACTCGTTCGGCGTGCATTGTGCCCAACGCTCGAGCGCGTCAGCATCCACCCATCGGCTATCGAGATACTCCCATCCGTGCTCGATCGGCGGGATCCCACCGAGTTCGATCATGATCGCCAGATCCGTCGAGCCCACCGCCTCGTCGTGCACCATCGCGATCGGCGTCGCCCGATGCTGGGTCATCGCGATCCCGCATTCTTCCATGGTCTCGCGCTCGATCTCTCGAACAATCGCCTTCAGGCCAAGCGTGCGGGCTGGCTGAACGGGGACATCAATCCCGCCGGAGGGTCCAAACTCCCACAGGTTCCCGTACCGATGGGTGTTGGGCGATCGTTTTCCAAGCAGAATATTTTTGCACCCTTGGTCATCTCTTGCAATAAGCAACCCGGTGATGGCCAGCAGCGAAATCCCAACATCAACCACATCACGCACCGCGTGACGCTTGTACTGCTCGACGGTCGCGCGGACGACGCCGGTGCCCGCATCGTACGAATCAAACGCGAGCATAGTGCCGTTGAAGTATCGTGGATTGCGTGCGCACAGATCGCGCCATGCGATCTCAATCTGGGCATCCTGTTGCTCAGTTGTTTCAGCTGATTGGTGGTCAACAACCACGCGGACAGTCTCGCTCATCGGCTCGATCCGCACGGTCATTACTGGAGCAACCCGCCGAGCTGCGGGGCGAGCTCGCCGAGCCCGAGTTCGGCGGCCTCCTTGGCGATCAGTTCTTGCACGCGTTCTTGGGCGTTCTTGGTCGCGTCGTTGATGGCATCCTTGATCAGAGCGGTCGCCAGGTCACGGGTCTTCTCATCGACAGCCATCCCGGCGAGTAATGCCGGGTCGAGGGTGAGGTCGATGAGCTTCATCTTGCCGTTGACGATTGCCCGGCACGCCCCGCCGCCGGCCTCGCCGTCGACGCGCATCGCTTCCATCTTGGACTTGATCCGCTCGCCCGCCTCGGCCAGCTGCTCTTTGTTCTTCATCAACGACCCGAGGGCTTGCATGGTTTTCAGTTTGTCGAACATGATTGAATCTCGGCTTAAGAGTTCTTGGGATGGACACGCTTGATCTCGCCCTCGAACACTTCGAGCACACCCTTGACCAGCGGGTCGTTGGCCACATCCGTGGAGTTGATCTGCACCGTTTGTGGCGGCGGTGGTTTGGGGGCACTGGCCGGTTCCGGCTCAGCTGTCTTGGTCGGCGAGGGGCGATTGATCCTCCGCCCCGGAGTGCGATCGCTTGTTTCGGTCTCGCGTTTGGCGAACTGGTGCTTGGGTGCGGGATGCGGGGTCTTAGAGGGCAGCGATTCGGCGGGTGCCGAGGCCGCCCTCAGGTTTTTTTTACGGCGTTCCCCCCGCCGGCGACAAAGGCCGCGACATCGGCGATCTTCTCGGTCATCGCGAGCCGAACCATGCACGCATCGAGCAATGCACGCGGCGCGGGCGAAGATTTGATCGCACGCTGCACCGATTCGCACAGCGCGATCATGTGCACCACGCCCGCAGCGTCGAACCGCTGAGATCGGCTGTATTCTTCCTCGCGGGCATTGTCGGAGAGCTCGACCAGATCGGTTTCTTTGCCGCACGCACCGAGGACCATCAGGTCGCGGAACCGTTCGAGCAATGATCCAAAGAGCTGCTCACCAGAGATGCCCTTGTTGAGCAGGGCCGCGGTCGAGCGGAGGACGACCGCCGGCTCTCCTTCAGCGATCGCGTCGATCAACCCCGAGAGCAGCGACCGATCGGGGAGCCCGAGGAGCTCTTCAAGCAGGCTCATGGTCAGCGTGTTCTCACCCGATGCCATCAGCCGATCGAGCAGCGAGAGCGCATCACGCATGGACCCGTTGCCAAGCCTGGCGAGCGTGAACACCAGCTCGTCGTCGCCATTGAACTTCTCGGCTTTGATGACCGAACCGAGGTGATCGGCGATCTGAGAAATCGGGATATTGCGGAAATCAAACCGCTGACACCGCGACTGGATCGTTGCGGGTACCTTGTGTGATTCGGTGGTGCACAAGATAAACTTGACATGCTCGGGCGGTTCTTCCATTGTTTTGAGCAGCGCGTTGAACGCCTGCATCGAGAGCATGTGCACCTCGTCGATGATGTAGATCTTGTAGTGCCCGCGCATGGGTCGGTAAGCGGAGTTGGCGATCAACTCGCGGGTGTGGTCGACGCCGGTGTTGGAAGCCGCGTCGATCTCGATGACATCGGTGTCCTGCCCGGAAAAGATGGCATCGCCGATATCGTCCTTGCGATCCGGGTTGTTGAGCTCGTTGGCGAAGATCCTCGCCATAGAGGTTTTGCCGACGCCCCGCGTCCCGGTAAAGAGGTAGGCGTGGTGGACCCGGTCGGAATCGATCGCCGCCTTGAGGGTCTTGGCGATGGGCGATTGCCCGACGACTTCGTCGAATGTACGAGAACGATGCTTGCGAGCGAGCGCGGTGTAAGCCATGTGTGAAGTGTATGGCCCCGCGAAAGAGTGAGGAGAGAAAACCCGCCTTGATCGGTGCCCAGGACACCGACGGCACCGGGCGACGGCTGCTTATGGCTGCTGCGGTCAAGCCCTGACCAGGTTCACAGGCCACCCGTGCATCGAGCCCGGGCACCGATCAAAGCGGGTTGAGCACCCATCCTAGGCCCGGCATCCGCCGAGAAGCATGGCAGCCCATCCCATCGGGGTCCATCCAGACTGCTCGTCCAATGCTGGTCTGCTTGGTTCGATTCGGACGACTAAGGTTCTGATGTCCGCATAATTGCCCGATTTCTTGATCGGGCGTCAGCCATCGCCTTGGCGGGCCGATGGAGGGGGCTGGGATGATCACAGGAGCCAAGTGTACTTATGTCTGAAGAATCAATGACTCGCGCGCCGCTGAACACCAAATGGGTCCTGAAGATGGTGGTTGTTATCATCGCCTTGCTGCTCTTCGGGGCGTTGGGTTTTTATGATGCGACGATCAAGTACCCCGCCCGAGGCGAGCGGTACGCCTCGTGGGCCCAGTGGCAATACCTTGACGCGGCACGCTCGGCCAACAACGAAGACTTCGGCGTTTTCGAGCGAGATTCCTCCATCGACAACCCGGTTGAAGAGCTCGTTCGACTCAAATCGGTCGACACACTCACCCGCAACCAACGCGATTCGGGCAACCAGTCCAGCCCACGGAATCTGCGGGCCGGGATGCAGATGGCAAGGCTTCACTGGCTCGAGGGGCTCGAAGTCATCGGGCAGCTCGTCAGCGACCGCACCACGATGGAATCACCCAACGACACCTACACCGAGCTGGCTGCCAAGTGGGGCACGAGCACCTCGCTGCCCAGCCCTCTGAAAAGCTACGACATCCCGATGCAGTGGGTCATCATGATTGTGTGCCTGCCCCTGGCGTTGTATGTCACCCTGCGGTACCTGCGTGTCAAGAGGCTCAAATACACTTGGGTCGAATCGAGCATGCAGCTCGGTCTCCCCAGCGGCGACACCATCACGCCATCCGACCTCGAAGAAGTCGACAAGCGCAAATGGGACAAGTTCATTGTGTTCCTCAAGATAAAGGGCGAGCACAGCACGCTCGGGGGCAAAGAGGTCCGTGTCGACACCTATCAGCACAAGTTCGTCGAGGACTGGATCCTCAAGATGGAAACCGAAGCCTTCGGTGCCCAAGAAGACGAGGATGACACCCAAAGCAAGCCAGAATCATCCGAGCCGCCCGAGAATGATGAACCGGACAACTGATTCCAGCACCAAGTTGGCGGGCCGCCCATGATCTGGGTCGCGGGCTCGATAATGGTTGTTTCTGCGCTGCTCGGCGTGGTGATGGTGATCTTTGCCTTGCCCGGGATCTGGTTCATGGTCGCGACCTCGATCGTGATCGCATGGTGGTGCCCAGAGCTTCTGAGCTGGAAGGCGGTCGCGGTCCTCATCGCGTTCGGCGTGGTCGCCGAGATCATCGAGTTTATCGCGTCCGCAGCCGGGGTCAAAAAACTCGGCGGGTCGCGGGCCGGGGCAATCGGCTCGCTCGTTGGGACCATCATCGGCGCGATCGTGGGCACAGGGCTGATCCCGATCCCGGTCATCGGAACCATTGTCGGTGGGATCGTGGGGGCGGCCGCCGGCGCGTTCGCTTGCGAGCGCACCATCGCCCAGCGGACCTGGAAAGACTCTGCCAAATCTTCCGGCGGGGCAGCGCTCGGGCGGGCTGTTTCGGTCGTCGTCAAGATGGTGCTCGCGATGGGTGCGGCAGGATTTATCGTGATCGCTCTGCTGGTCTGAGGGCTGATTGTTCAGTTCTGAACATGGATGAGCTGAATAAATCACCCGGCTTTGCGGTATCAATGGTCAGAATGATCCGATAGAGTCAACAGGATCAGAACATTATTGAGAGGTATCTACAGATATGACCAACGAAGGCGATGCGCATGGATCAGGCTCAAATGGCTCAAAATCCGGTTCTCCGATCAAGCATTATGTGCTCGACACCAATGTCCTTCTCCACAACTCGCAGGCAATGTTTGTCTTTCAAGAGAACCATGTGGTGATCCCCTATCCGGTGATCGAAGAGCTCGACACCATGAAACGCCGCGAGGATGATGTCGGCCGCAGCGCACGCACAACGATCCGCAACCTCGATCGCTTGCGTGGGTTCGGGGACCTGATGAAGGGCGTAGATATCTCGCTGCTCGGGACAAAATCGATGGGCGCGACGGGGACGCTGCGGATTGATATTAATGATCACGAGCGCCCGCCGATCCTCTCCAAGGAAGCGCCGGACAACAGGATTATTGCTTCGGCATGGGCGATTATGAACGCCGGGCACAAGGCGGTGTTTGTCTCCAAGGATCTTGCAGCTCGGATCAAGTCTGATGCGCTCGGGATCCGGACAGAGGATTTTCTCAACCAGAAGGTCGACGGCGAGCGGCTGTACACCGGGTACACCGAGATCGAGGCTTCGCGTGATCTGATCGACGAGCTCTATCAGAACCGGATGCTCGCGACCGAGAAGCTCGAACCGTTTTTGACCGTCGAGGTCGAGGGCGAGGACCCGTATGTCCGCGAGGTAACCCCCAACCAGTTTATGATTCTCAGCGATGTCCAGGACCCTGCCCACTCGGGGCTTGCACGCCGACTGGCGGATACGGACCACCTCATCCCGGTTGCGCCGCAGAAAAAACCGACCTTCGGGATTCTTGCACGCAATGTGCAGCAGACGATGGCCCTGGACCTCTTGCTCGACGACGACATCAAGCTCGTGACGCTCTTGGGCAGCGCCGGCACGGGCAAGACCCTGCTCGCGATCGCTGCGGGGATGGCCAAGGTGTTCCAGGAGGAACGCTACGACAAGCTGCTCGTTGCACGCCCGATCATGCCCATGGGGCGTGATATCGGGTACCTGCCGGGTGATAAGGACGAAAAGCTCGGCGCGTGGATGCAGCCGATCTTTGATAACCTCTCGTACCTGATGTCGACGCGCGGGTCGCCCAACCAGTCGGCCGAGTCCAAGTCATCCGAGCAACGGATCGACAAGCTGGTTTCGGATGGTCGATTGGTGCTTGAGCCGTTGACCTATATCCGTGGGCGTTCGATCCCGCACCAGTTCATGATCGTCGACGAGGCCCAGAACCTGACGCCTCACGAGGTCAAGACAATCGTTTCGCGTGTCGGGGAGGGCACCAAGCTCGTGCTGACCGGCGACATCGGACAGATCGATAACCCGTACCTGGATCAATCATCCAACGGGCTGAGCTACACCGTCGAGAAGATGCGGGGCGTGGGGCTGGTTGCGCATGTGATGCTCGCCAAGTCTGAGCGGAGTGATCTGGCGTCGCTCGCAGCCGAGAGGCTCTAGTTTCAACAAGCCGACGCTTCGTCCGGGGCATCTGCTCGATACCCGACCGAGCGGACCGTGCGGATCATCTTTGAGTGGGCATTGAGTTTGCGCCGAACCGCGGTGATATGGACATCGATGGTCCGCTCGGTGACCGCGACCCCGGGCCCGATCGCGGCGGAGATCAACGCCGGGCGAGAGAGCACCTGCCCCGGAGAACTGATCAGGGCGCTGAGGAGTCTGAACTCGGTGATGGTCAGCGAGATTGGTTCATTCTCAACCAGCGCGATGTGCTTGGTGAGGTCGATGGTGACCGGGCCGAGCGTGATGGTGCTCATGTCGCCGGTCTGCGGGTTTGATCTTCGCGCCAATGCGTCGATGCGGGCGAGCAGGATTTTCATCGAGAACGGCTTGGTGAGGTAGTCGTCCGCGCCGGCGCCCAACCCCTCGAGCTCATGGGCTTCCTCGCCCTTGGCAGTCAGCATCAAGATGGGGATGCGGGCGGTCTCGCTCTGCGATCGCATCCGCTTGGCGACCTCGTACCCGGTCAGCCGGGGCATCATCACATCGAGGATGACCATATCGGGGATGCGTGATTTGGCGAGCTCGAGTGCTCTGGCGCCGTCGGTTGCGGTGATGACCTCATGCCCGCATTGCGCGATGTTGTATTCGATCAGCTCGAGCAGATCCGGTTCGTCATCGACGACGAGGATTTTCAATGCCATGGAGTATTCTTCCGATCGAGGGGAGGAAACCTGTTGCTGGATGGTATTCGTGATCTGGTTGTGGGCATGATTGGTTCGTGAATCTTGACCGAATCTGAGCGCGGCGAGCGACGCCGGCGTAAAAAATGGCTGATCCGGACATGCAAAGCCGAAAAGAGCGCAGGTGCGCACCCAGAATCATGGGCACGCACGCCCCGAGCCGGGTAAGGTGTCGGCACGGGGATATCCCGGTAAAAGAGGTTCTTGATGATGACAGTGCTTAATCGTGTTTCTCGTATCTCAGCCCGATCAGGCGTCGCAGCGATGGTGTTGGGATCGCTCGTGACCACCCAAGCGGTTGGCAACGAGACCCGTTCCATCGATTCGCAGCGGGCATTTGCCGCAGAACTCCGCAACCAGGCCCATGAAGAGGGTGGCTGGACTCCTGATATTGTGCGCCGGGATAACTCATCGCTGCGGATGACGGTCCTTATGCAGGCAAGGTACATGGTTTCAAATCGTCAAGACGGCGTGCCACCGGGGATAAGCAAGACGGCGGTCGGGTTTGTGCTTCCCCGCACGCAGCTGAGCCTCGAGGGGAACATCGTCAGCTCGCGTCTGAGTTACAAGCTGACAATTGACTTTGGAGACGCCGAGACCGGGCGCGGTCGGGGAACCGGACCCTTGGTCCCCGCCGGCGGCGGGACCCCGGTGCTGCTCGATGCTTATGCCCAATACAACTTCGAGGGCAAGCGGTCGGGGTATTACCTCAAGGCCGGGCAGTTTCGACACATCATGCATACTGAAGAAGCGGTGGATGCCCAGTACCAGCTCGCGGTGGATCGTTCGCTGACCAATGAGTTTTTCTCGCTTGGGTACACCCAGGGCGTTGCGCTCGGGCGAGTCGAACGAGACTACGCGTGGCAGCTCAGCATCAACGATGGCGGGCGGTTCTTGTCCGCTCCAGAGATCGCCAACTCTTCGATCGTCAACGGCTTTGAAGCGGACTTCTCAATCGATGCGCGGGTGGACTGGAAGCTCAAGGGCAGCTGGGAGCAGTTTGTTGATTTCACCAGCTTCCAGGGCAGCCAGACCGGTTTTCGGGTCGGTGCGGGTGTGTCTTGGATGCATCATGGGAATACGAACCCGAGCGGGTATTCGCCGCCGCTCTTTGGGCCATCAATTTCACAGTCCGAGGTGACCAGCTGGACGATCGATGCCCAGTACGAGGGCGACGGCTGGAATGTCTTTGCTGCGGCGATGGGCAACTACATCGATTGGCAGTTTACGACCGGTGTTGGATTCGCGGTTGCCAACTACGGCTTTGTGGTTCAAGGCGGGTTCTTCGCGACCCAGCGGACAGAGTATTTCGCCCGATTCGAGGGGATTTTCTTTGATGACCAGATCACCGACGGGTTCGGTGCGGTTCAGGGCGAGCCGGCGACCGTGCTGACCGTGGGCATGAACTACTTTGTGATTCCAGAGAGCCACGCAGCCAAGTTCACGGTGGATGTGAGCTACGCGAATGAAGAAACTTCGGCGTTCCTCTCTGGCGTGACGAGCAGCGATCTGCTGCCCGATCCAACGGTCACCGGATTTTTGGGCGGCGGGAACGGCGAGATCGCGGTACGCGGACAGTTTCAGATATTGTTCTAACTGTTGACG
This sequence comes from Phycisphaerales bacterium, assembly GCA_029260265.1. GTDB lineage: Bacteria > Planctomycetota > Phycisphaerae > Phycisphaerales > UBA1924 > UBA1924. Next base: position 67,405 of record JAJDDO010000019.1, on the reverse strand, counting down.
AGCCAATGTGTTATGATGAACTAAACCGGAATCACTCGTGATCCGGATGACTTGCCCGCCCGGTTGAGCACACAGCCGGGCGGTTTTTTCATGCATTGGAACGCTGAAAATTCTTGGTACGCCGTGATATTTCCTGTAGTAAGTGCAAACTTTTTTGGCTTCAGGGTCGATTTCGGACGATATGGTCAATAATATCGGATGCTTGTCGAACACTGTTCGGCGGGCCAACAATGATCGAGTTCACCGTAGAATCTGCCATATATAGAGGAGGCACTAAATGCGTACCACAAATCAAATGAATGTTGCTGGTCTGGCCCTTGCCGCGTTGAGCGGGATGGCGGTTGCCCAGTCGGGCTTGGATCTTGACCGCGCGTACGCGGCCGAGCTTCGTGCCGATGCCGATACGCATTCGAGCCTGCTCGGCTCGTCCAATGCGGCCGGTCTGAGCGTCCAAGTAATGACCCAGATGCGATACACCGCGAACTTCCGCGATGAACTGACCGCCGGCGCACTCGGCGACAGCGATACCAGCATCGGTTTCACAAACCCACGCACGCAGGTCCGCCTGAGCGGTGCGGTTGAGGGCACCGACATCTCGGGGCAGGTTGTGTTCGACTTCGGCAACGCGACTGACAACGCACGCCACGCCGACGGCACCGCACAACTGCTCGTTGCGATGGGTGTCTGGGGAATCAACGATGACTGGACCATGCTGTTCGGTCAGTGGCACAACCCGGTTGTTGCTGAAGAAGCATTCCTTCCTGAGCACACCTTGGCTGTCGAGCGTTCGGGCATGAACGAATGGTTCAATCCTGGATACACCCAGGGTGTGGCATTCGCCTACACCGGCAGCGACAACTTCAAGTTCGTCGGTGCGTTCTCAGACGGTGCGACCTACGCGGGCAACCCTGCTCCGACCAACTCGGCGTTCAACTCGCCAGCAGAGAACGACTTTGGTTTCACTGGTCGGTTTGATTACCTCGCAGCAGGTACTTGGGATCAGTTCGCGGACATGACCAGTTGGAAGGGTTCGAACTACGGCGCCAAGATCGGTGCGGGTTTCCATTACCAGACCGCGGGCGATACCAACCCATCGACCACCGCTGGTGGCGGCAACGCGATCTTCACTGCGCTGCTCGGTGAAGCCGTCGACACGATGAACATCACCCTGTGGACTATTGATGCACAGATTGAGGGAGACGGGTGGAGTGTCTTCGCGGCATACATCGGTCACCTGCTCGATGCAGAGGGTGTCACCGCGGGCAATGACCTTGATCTGACCAACCACGGCGTGGTTGTTCAGGGCAGCTACTTCATGAGTGATCAGTTCGAAGCGTTCGCACGCTACGACGCGATTTTCTGGGACGATGTCCTCGAAACCGCAGCGGGCGCAGGTGCGGATGGCACGAGCAGCGCGATCACCGTTGGTGGCAACTACTACTTCATCCCTGAGAGCCACGCGGCGAAGTTCACCTTTGACATTGTTCACACCCTGGACAACAGCCTTGTCGGCGACACCGTGATTGGTGCTGCGGGCGGCACAGTCGGCAGTGCAGATGCGACCACAACTGGGCTTTTGGGTAGTTCAGACAGCGAAACTATGGTTCGTGGGCAGATGACACTGGTCTTCTGAGCGTGATTTGCGCCACTTTGTAGGGTGGTTGCTAATATTTTCTTCCGTATATAATGTGCCTCTCAGCCCCAAAAACGGGGTTGAGGGCACTTTTTTTTCGTTCTGAGGCGACAAAGTGAATGAGAATGGGAAAATAGTGGTAGCAAACATTGACGAGGCTTCGGGTGATCGCCGATAAGTGATTCATCCGAACGGGGAATGTTTCCTCGCAACTGTGCAAGGTCCCGTCGGTGTTCACAAGTGTTTATGGTCGTCGGATGTATAACGGAACCGTCGACCCGACCTCAAGAGTCATCCGGAGAATAACACCATGAATAAGAGCGCTCAAATCAGTGCAGCAATCCTGCTCGCAACCACCGCAGGACTCGCTTCGGCGGGTTCACTCGATGCAGACCGTGCGTATGCATCAGAACTCAAGGCAGACGCGGCAACCCGCAGCAGCCTCAATGTTGGCAATGTCAACAACATCGAAGTCGAAGTCGACCTCAAGTTCCTCTACAGCTACAACAGCCGTAGCGGCACCGCACTCGGCGATGACGACACCACCATCGGTTTCAGCTTCGGCGAAGCCGCGGTTCGTATCTCCGGTGATGTCACCGAGAACATCAACGCGACCGTCTCGTTTGACTTCGGTCCAGACGATGCCGGCAGCAGCATGGCCAGCGCTGTGAACCTCGAAGACGCATTCGGCGACTGGGAAGTGAACGACTCGTTCACCCTCCGTTTCGGCCAGTTTGTCCCGAACTTCTCGGCTGAAGCAAACACCTCAGAGCGCAACACCCTCGCGCTCTACCGTTCGGTCTCCCACGAGTTCCTCAACACCCCGTCCTGGTCACAGGGTGTTGAAGGTCACTTCGGTGGCGACAACTGGCACGGTACCATCGGTTTCACCGACGGCATCAACTCCGGGAACAGCGCGTTCAACAGCTCGGCAGAAGCCGACTACGCATTCCACGGCCGCTTTGATTACTACAGCGATTCCGATCAGGGCCGCTTTGATGATCAGACATCGTGGCGTGGCTCGGCCAACGCATGGCGCGTTGGTGGTGGCATCTTGTTCCAGACCATGGGTGACACCAACCCATCGGCAGCAACCAGCGCAGACCTCTTCATGTGGAATGTCGATGGTGCATTCGAAGGCGACGGCTGGACCGCTCGTGCAGCAATCTTCGGTTACTCCGCAGATCCAGGCACCCCTGGTGGTTCATTCGATGATCTGGGCTTTGAAGTCGGCGGCTCGGTCTTCCTGAGCGATCAGTGGGAACTGTTCGGTCGTTACGACATGCTTATGCTCGACGACAGCGGTGCGGGTCTTATCGCAGCCGGCGCTGAAGACAGCTTCAGCTTCATCGGCTTCGGTGCGAACTACTACTTCGTTCCTGAGTCACACGCTGCAGTCTTCACCTTCGAGATCGGCGTCGCTCTTGACGAGACCGCAGGCCTTGGTGCTGCAACAGCAACCACCGGTGTGACCCCACTCGGTGCAACTTCAGGTGCAGGCGCTGGTTCATCCGGCTTCCTGACCGACACCGGCACCGAAGATGGCCAGATCATGGCTTCGGGCGGTATCCGGATCACTTACTGATCCTTGTGCTTGATACCCCTCGGGGTATCGAATACCTGAATCTCTGATTCAATCACCAGCCGACCCTTCGGGGTCGGCTGGTTCTTTTTTGTGCGTGCGGTGTATGAAGCATTTATGAAGACTTGGCATTCGTCCCCCGAAAGTAAATCAGGGCGGGTATCCTCGGGTTGTCGGATACCATACCCCTTTGTCATTTATCCACGGAGATGCAGATGAACAAGAATCAGTTGATGATGTTGGGCGGCGCAGCCGTGATGATTCCCACGGCAGCACTCGCAAACGATTACGAGTTGATCCGCTCGTACACCCTCGCAGAGGGCGCCGCGGAATACGAGGCACTGAATACGAACGCCTCGAACATCAAGGTCGGCGTCCAGATCCAGGGGCGATACCAGATCAACTCGCGTGATGACGCAAGCACCGCGTTGGCGATGGCTGACGATGATTTCACCCAGGGCTTTGTGATTCGGCGTGCGAAGGTGGCGATCTCCGGCGATGTGACCGAGAGCATCACGGGCAAGCTGCAGTTTGCGTTCGATCGTGGCAGCGGCGCGGCCAAGCTCGAGGACGCGGCGCTCAGCTGGGAGGTCAATGACGATTTCACGATCCGCGTCGGTCAGTTCAAGCCGGGCGTGCTCCGCGAAGAGCTCGTCTCATCAAAGAAGCAACTCTCGGCGGAGCGATCGGCAACCAACGAGACCTTCAACCAGGATTACACCCAGGGCGTTGAGCTGAAGTTCGGCGGCGATCAGTGGCGGGGCACCGTCTCGCTCAATGACGGTTTCAAAGCGGGGAACACCGCGTTCAACTCGGCGTCTGAGGCGGACTTTGGCGTTTCAGCCCGTGCCGAGTTCCTTGTGGGCGGCGGCGAGTTTGGTCAGTTCAAGCAGTTTACTTCATTCCGCGGGTCCAACTCCGGCGGCATGGTTGGGGTTGCGCTCCATCACGAGACGATGGGCGACACCAATCCGTCGTTCACACCAACAACCGACATGACGACCGGCACGGTTGATTTCTCGTGGGCGGGTGACGGATGGAATGTCTTTGCTGCGGGTATCTGGCGCAGCATGGATATGGGCGTGATGACGGTGAACGACTACGGGCTTGTGCTCCAGGGCGGCGCGTTTGTTTCTGATCAGGACGAGATCTTCGCCCGGTGGTCATCCGTGATGCCCGACGAGGACAATGGCGTGGGTTCGGATGAGGACTACAACGATGTCACGGTTGGATGGAACCATTACCTCATGCCCGAATCGCATGCTGCCAAGTTCACCCTCGCGGTGACCTTCTCGCTTGATGCGCCTGGGGCCAGCATCGTGAAGACATCCGATGGTCATAACCTGCTCTCTGATTCCGAGGACGGGCAGATCGGGCTGATTGGGCAGATGCAGATTCTGTACTAGTTGTACTCTGGTGCCACTGCTCGCCCGTGGGGCGCAGTCGTGTTGTTTTCACCGGTGGATAAAACATGCGAGTTTACTACTGCGCCGAAAACGGCGAGTAGTGGCACCCGGAGCGGGATGAGAGATGATTACATCCGTTCGACGGTGGGGATACCGAGGGTGTCGAGGGCGTCTTTGAGCACGCGGCGGGTGAGCTCGCACAGGCGGAGGCGTGATGCCTGTGATTCCGCGTCGTCGTTACGGAGCACGGGGCACTTGTCAAAGAACGAGCTAAAGCTCGATGCGAGTTCGTAGGCGAACGCGCACAAGCGGTTGGGCTCGAAGTTATCACTTGCGCCGCCGAGGGTGCGTGGGTAGCGGAGCAGGGCGAGGGCGAGCGATTTTTCTGCGGGGTCGTTGAGCAAGAATGGTGCGGTCAACGCTTCCTTGGTGTCGATGCCTGCTTCGTTGGCTTTGCGGAAGATGCTCGAGATGCGGACAAGCGCGTACAGCAAATATGGTCCGGTATCACCCTCGAAGGCGAGCATGCGGTCGAAGTTGAACACATAATCCTTGATTGATTCGTTCGATAGATCGGCGTACTTGATCGCGGCGATCGCGACGGCCTCGGCGATCGGTGCGCGCTCGGATTCGGGCATATCCGGGTTTTTCTCGGCGACCGATGCGTTGGCGCGAGAGACCGCTTCGTCGAGCAGATCGGAGAGCTTGGCCGTGCCGCCGGATCTTGATTTGAAGGGTTTTCCGTCGTCGCCCATGATGGTCCCGAAGGCGGCGTGGACGAGATTGGCGGGTGTGCCATCGGCCTTGAGGTCGTAGCCCGCCTTGTGGGCGACGCCAAAGACCTGGCGAAAATGCAACGCCTGGCGGGAGTCGACGCTGTAGACAACGGTATCGCCTTGCAGTTTTTCGACGCGTCGTTTGATCGCGGCCAGGTCGGTAGTCGCGTAGAGGAATCCGCCGTCGCGTTTGCGGATGATGCACGGGGCCTTGATGCCGTCGACGCGGACGATCAGGGCGCTGTCGTCTTCTTCAGCGATTTTGCGATTGATCAGATCATCGACAAGCGGGGCGAGCTCGTCGCGGTAGGTGCTCTCGCCGGCGGAGTGCTCGTCGGTGATGTTGGCGTTCAATCGGGCGCAGGTCGCGAGGCATTCGGTCATCGTGATGTCATAGATGCGCTGCCAGACCGCGACGGAGCGTTCGTCGCCCGATTGCAACGCGACGAGCCGTGACTTGGCGCGTTCCATTGCCGCGTCGGCTTCTTCGATGCGGAGTTCGCACTCGGCGAGTGCTTTCGGGTGCCCGCCGTACTTGATGATCGTTTTGAGTGCGATGTGCTCGCCCTTGCATTTGGCCTGGGCGGATTTGTAGTAGCCATTGAGCGTATCGAGGGTGATGGTGGCGACCGATTCGCCTGTGTCTTCGAGTTCGATCAGTTTTTCGACAACCATCGCGATGGGCAGCCCCCAGTCGCCGACATGGCTCTGGCGTTTGACCGTGTGCCCGGATCGTTCGTTGAGCCTTGCGAGGGCGTCGCCGAGGACGGTTGAGCGAAGATGCCCGACATGCATCTGCTTGGCGAGGTTGACGCCGCAGACATCGACGACGATGGTCTTGGGCTCGACGGGTGGTGTGATGCCGAGTTCGGGGGTGTCGAGTGATTCGAGCGAAGCGGCGAGCGCCTCGGGGAGCAAGGTAATGTTGATAAAACCGGGTCCGGCGATGTCGTCCTCGGTGATGGGGTTGGCGATGCCCTCGACATCAAGGTTGGCGACGATCGCCGCGGCGACCTCGCGGGGCTGCTTGCCGATGCGTTTGGCGATGCCCATCGCGGCGTTGCACTGGAAATCGCCGAACTTGGGCTGGCGTGATGCGGTGATGCTTGTGTTGATCCGCGATGGATCAAACTCGGGCACGGCGGCTTCTATTGCAGAGCGAAACCGCTCATCAAGCAGGGCGGAGGGGTCGGTGATGCTGGCGGATGGTGTGTTCGTGCTCATGATGAGCAAGTGTAGGTGCAATCAGTTGTCCAGCCGCCCCTTGTCAACGGGATCTTCATCGAACGGATGGGCGAGCCTGGCGGCGACCTGCTCGGGAGATTCGATCGCGCCCTCGCTCGAAGCAACCACGGCGCAGACCATGGCGTCGCCGGTGATATTGCAACTGGTGCGGCACATGTCGAGGATGCGGTCGACGCCGAGGATAACAGCGATGCCATGCAGCGGGATCCCGACGCTCTGGAGCACAATTACAAGCATGATCATGCCCACGCCGGGCACGCCGGCGGTGCCGATTGAGGCAAGGGTCGCGGTGAGGACAATGGTGAGCTGCTGGGCGATGCTCAGGTCCATGTCGTAGAGCTGGGCGATGAACACCGCGGCAACGCCTTGGTACAAGGCGGTGCCGTCCATGTTGATCGTTGCGCCGATCGGGAGAACGAACGAGCTGACTTCTTCTTTGATCCCGAGGCGTTGCTCACAGCATTCCATGGTGACCGGGAGGGTGGCTGATGAACTTGCGGAGCTGAAGGCGAGGAGTTGGGCGGGGCTGATGGCCTTGAAGAATCGCCCGTAGCCTACGCCCGCGATGAGCTTGAAACCGATGGGGTAGACAACGAGCATCATGGTCAGCAGCCCGGCGACCACGACGAGGCAATAGGCCGCCAGGGCTCCGAGCACATCAAGCCCCATCTGGGCGATCTGTTCAACGATGAGTGCGAACACCGCGTAGGGCGCGATGATGAGCACGATCTCGACGACCTTGATGATGACATCGGTCATCGCATCGAAGAATGAGATGACGAGCGTGGCCTTCTCGCGTTTGATGAGCGTTAGCGCAATGCCGACGAGCAGCGAGGCGAACACCACCTGCAGCATGTTGCCCTCGGCGATCGCGTTGAACGGGTTTTTGGGAACGATGTTGAGGACGGTGTCCCAGATGTCGGGCGCTTGGGCGGCGTTGATTTTGGCTTTGGCTTGATCGCCGAACTGGGCAGCGAACCCGTCACGGGTTTCTTCGGAGACAAACGAGCCGGGGTTGATGATGTTGGCGAAGAGTAAGCCGACGGAAATTGCGATCGCGGTGGTGGCGAGGTAGATCGCGATGGTTTTGGTGCCGATGCGTCGGAGCTTGGCGAGGTCGTTGAGGCTCGACGCGCCGACGATGAGGCTGAAGACGACGATGGGCACAGCGATGAACCGCAGCCCGCGCATAAAGAGGTCGCCGACGAAGTTGTTGAGGTTGTGGACAAAGAGTGCAGTGCGGGCAATGAACGATGGGTTGGCGTTGGCATTCTCGATTGCGGGTTCTTTGGTATGGTCAATCCATGACGCGGGGTCATCGATGCCCATTGATGCCCAAGTTTCCGCGTTCCACATGGTATTGATCGCGAGCCCGACGAGGATGCCGGCGATGAGCCCGATGAGGATCTGCCAGTGCAGGGCGATGCGTGGAGATGATGCCATGAATGGGCTCCTTGGATTACCGGACTCGAAAGAACCATGGTAACGCCAAGGATGCGGACGGTTTGTGCGGGGTGGCTTGATTCTGAGGAGGAATCTGTGATTGTCATCGGGCACCTATTGGCTGGGGGATTGATATGCGGGCATGTTGAAGTGCAGAAGATCGGAAATATCAAGAAGGAGATCCAAAGATGAAGACACGCACTACCATCATGACCGCTCTGGCCGTTTGTGGAGCCTTGAGTTCATTGGCGAGCGCAACACCTGTCCTTGGATTCGACGATCCGAGCGTGCTCGCACCCTGCGACGATGCCACGGTGACGGTTGAGTGGATCGGTCACAATGCCGGTCTCGACGGCACGCTGTCATGGATCAACACGGGCATCGCCAACACCACCCCAGAACTGTTCGACTCGGGCGTTGCGGGCATTGGAGACAAGATGGTGCTTGATCGGACCTTCGCGCTCGGTGAGCGGATCGATTTTCAGTACGCTGTGTATGGGCAGGGCGGCGAGGTGTACCGCACCGATGTCCAGGCGGACTGGGGCCAGTTCTGGGTAGAGCAGGTTGATCGTGCAACGGTCTTGGTGCATGTGGAGGACATCCGCCTGCCACGGGGTGATCATGATTACAACGATGCGGTGTTCAAGGTCTCCTTTAGCCATGTGCCTTCGCCTGGTCCTGCGGCGTTGTTTGGTGCGGGGATGCTGATGATGGGCGGACGCCGGCGTCGATAGTCCGACAAATCGCTAGGATTGATGGTGGAAGTGAACCCTGCTCGATTTGTACGGGTAGCATCCATCTGTGAAAAAGAGCAATAAATCCAGCCGATCACGGTTTGATGCGTATATTCGAAAGCGCCAGGCATCATCGTCTCGCCATCGGATCCATGAATCGCTTGATCAATCTGTTGAATCTAAGCGTGCTGCGAAGGCTAAGCGTTCTTTCTACGGATTGTTCGGCGCGTTTTCGCAGCTGCTGAGCGGGCATCACAAGACGATCGTGCTCGCGTTGTGCACGCTGAGCGTGTCGGTGATGCTCGGGCTTTTGATGCCTCTGAGCACAAAGATCGCGTTCGATTACATCCTCTCAGATAACCCCGGCCCCGCACAGTTGGGCGCTTTGATCGGACCCGACGACGAGAGCTGGGATGCGCCGGGTGATCGCAAACAACTGCTGTGGGCGCTCAGCGGCGTGATGTTTGTTGTTGCAACGAGTTCGGTCGCGGTGGGGATCTGGGGTCGTTGGCAGTGCACGCGGATCACCAAGCGGGTGCAGGTTTCGTTGCGAAAGCGGGTCTTTGATCATGCTTCGCGGTTGCCATTGCACCGGATTCATCAGCTCAAGAGCGGCGGGGTGTCCTCGATCCTTCGTGAGGACGCCGGTTCGGTGGGCGAACTTGTGTTCTCATTGGTGTACAACCCGTGGCGTGCGGTTACACAGCTGATCGGCACGCTGGTGGTGCTGATCTGGATCGATTGGCTGCTTGTGGCGGGGGCGCTGTTGTTGTTGCCTCTGGTCTGGTTTACGCATCGGACATGGATCCACCGGATCCGCCCGCTCTACCGTGATATCCGCTCTCGGCGAGAGGGGATCGATGCGATGAGCGCCGAGTCGTTTGGCGGGATGCGTGTGGTCCGTGCGTTCTCGCGAAGGCAGGCGGAAGCGGCGCGGTTCACCACCGAGGGGCACATGCTTGCGCGTCAAGAGCTGCATACCTGGTGGCGTGCGCGGACGGTCGAGCTGGTCTGGGAGATACTCATCCCCATCGCTTCGATCGGGGTGCTCATCTATGGCGGCAGCGCGGTGATCGACGGGCGTCTGACCATCGGAGACCTCGCAGCGTTCTCGATGTACCTGATCTACTTGCTCGGCCCGCTCGAATCGCTCGTCGGGAGCGCGACGAGCGTGCAGAACGCGCTGGCCGCGCTTGATCGCGTGCTCGATCTGCTCGCAGAGCCCGTTGAGTTTGCGGAAACAGAACCCACGCGAGGGATCGACGCGGCAACCGTTCGTGGGCATATCACCATCAAAGATCTCGGGTACCGATATCCAAAGCGGTCCAAGTCAAAGGACAGTGAAGCACAGGACGCCGGAGAGCTTGTGCTTCAGGGGATTCACCTCGATGCCAAGCCGGGCGAGACCATCGCCCTGGTCGGTGCATCGGGCGCGGGCAAGACCACGCTGTGCAATCTGATCGCCCGGTTTGATGATCTGGTCGAAGGCTCGATCATGATCGACGGGGTTGATATCCGCGAGATCGAGATCGAGCAGTACCGCAAACTGCTCGGGATCGTTGAGCAGGATGTGTTTCTCTTTGACGGCTCGGTAGCCCAGAATATCGGATACGCCAAACGAAACGCGACGCGGGATGACATCGAGGGTGCGGCCAATGCGGCCAACGCGCATGGTTTCATCTCCGAACTCGAGCACGGGTACGAGACGGTCATCGGTGAACGCGGCGTTCGTCTCAGCGGCGGGCAGAAGCAACGCCTCGCCATCGCGCGGGCGATTCTGGCGGACCCAAGGATCCTGATTCTGGATGAAGCAACAAGCAGCCTGGATACCGAATCCGAGCGGCTGATTCAGGGCTCGCTGAGCACGCTGATGAAGAACCGGACCAGCTTTGTGATTGCCCATCGGCTCAGCACGATCCGCCACGCCGACCGCATCGCGGTGATCGAGGAAGGCACGGTGATGGAGATCGGTACGCATGATGACCTGATCGCCCGGGGCGGTCGGTACGCTCAGCTGCTGCAGATGCAGTTAGAGGGCGATGATGTGTCCATTCCCGGACCATAAAGCCATCGAATTATTTGGTTTGCACCGATCTCGGATTGTGGTAGACTTGCTGTGATCGGTTTTGTTCGCGGGTCTTTGTTCGTGAGGTATCCTGTGGGTCTTGTACATTCTTTCGCACTCTCATTGGCCGCGGTATTCGGTGCGCAGGCACAGGGCGCAGACGCTGATCTTTTCTCGATGACCGAGATCGCCCAGTCTTGCGGCATCGATGTCCGCTACACCGGCCCCGGTGGGGGCGGGTTTGTGAACATCATGATCGCGGGCGCGGCGGTTGAAGATTTTAATCGAGATGGGTGGATGGATATCTATATCCTCGGGGGGGCAAGCGCGGCGGACCGGTTGTTCATCTGCACCGGGCCCGACAAATCCGGGACTATTCGGTATGAAGATCAGGGTGAGGCGTGGGGGATCTTGGGCCCGCAGATGGGCGCGGGGGTTTCCGTTGCCGACTTTGATAACAATGGATACCTGGATGTATTCATCACGGCGGTTGGCGATCACATTATTACACGACCCGGGCAGCACCGGTTGTATCGCAATACCGGGCCGGATGAATCTGGGCAGTTCCGCTTCGAGGAAATCGCCCAGCAGGCAGGGGTGCACACGACCGCCATCAACCACGGCGATGGATATTCAAGCTCGTGGGGGGATATTGATGCCGACGGGGATCTCGATCTCATGGTCGGGGGATGGGTCGCGCGCTCCGGTGGCAACACGCTGTTTCGCAATAATGCGGACGGCACCTTTACCGATGTCACGGCGGAGGCGATCGGGATTGATCTGATCGAGACCAACGGGTTCACACCAAAGTTCGTGGATGTCACCGGCGACGGGTTCCCGGAGATCCTCATCGCGGCAGATTACAACTCGAGCAAGCTGTTGCTCAATGACGGCACCGGTCATTTTACCGATATTACCGAATCGGCGGGGGTCAATCAAGATTCCAATGGCATGGGTGCGGGCGCGGCGGATGTCAACAATGACGGGCTGATTGATTGGTATGTCTCTTCGATCATGAATGAAGCGGTGCCGGCTCAGGATGGTAACAAGCTGTACATCAATCTTGGAGATGGGATTTTTCAAGAGACCGCGCTCGAGGCCGGCGTCGATGACGGCGGCTGGGGGTGGGGAGTTGGCATGGGCGATCTCGATCATGACGGAGATGTCGATATCGTTGAGACCAACGGGTGGTCCGGCGGCACTTGGGTCGGCGAGCACTCCTACATCTTCCTCAACGACGGCGATGGCACGCACTTCACCGAAAGCACTGCTGCGCTCGGCGTGACCAACAATGGGCTTGGACGCGGCACGATTCTCTTTGATCATGATAACGACGGCGATCTCGATGCGGCGTTCGTTTCCTCGAACATCAGGTTTGCGCTCTACAGAAACGACGCTTCAGAAATCAACACCAATCACTGGATCCAGATCAGGCTTGATACGAGCGCTTCACCCTCGAACACGCCCGATGGCATCGGCGCTCATGTCGTGATCTACGCCGGCGGCACAGTCCAGCACCGATGGATGCAGGCTAACTCGGGATACCTCTCGCAGGGTCCAATCGTTATCCACGCCGGGCTCGGCGAGCATACAACGGTCGATCGTGTAGAGATTCATTGGTCCAACGGCTCGTTGCGGGTGATCGAGAATCTTGCGGCGGATACCAAGCATGTGCTCGCCGCGTGCGATGGTGACTTTGACCATGATCGAGTCGTCACGATGGATGATCTCGACCTGTTTATCAAGGCGTTCCTTGCCCGCGATCGGGCCGCGGATCTTGATGCAAACGCCAAGCACAACTTGCAGGATATCTTCGGGTTCATCCGCAGCTACAACGACGGATGCCCATCGGATTCTTGATCACAGCGTCCGCGAAGAGCCGGGGTGCGAATGGGCAGCGGTTCAGTAGGTGAAATGCTTGATCGGTTCGCCCTGTGAGCCGATTTTGGTCATCGCTTCGATGCCAATATCAAGGTGCATGGTGGCGTAGTTTTTGGTCACCGCCTGGTCCGATTCTTCGGTCTTCACGCCGTCGGGTGTCAGCGGCACATCGGAGACAAGCAGCAACGCCCCGCGTGCGATCTGGTTGTGATGCCCGACGATAAATACGGTCGCGGTTTCCATGTCGATGGCGAGCGCCGTCATGCGTTTGAGCCGACCCATGAACTTTTTGTCGTGCTCCCAAACACGCCGGTTGGTCGTGTAGACGACGCCGGTGCGGTATTCGAGATGATGCTCGACGATTTTGTCGGAGACAAACTTGTGGAGTTTAAAGCTCGGCAGCGCGGGGACCTCCGGCGGGAAATAGTCGTCGCTCGTGCCCTCGCCACGGATGGCGGCGATGGGCAGGACAAAGTGCCCGATCTCGGTGGAGTCTTTGAGCCCGCCGCACTTGCCGAGGAAGAGCACGCCCTGCGGGTTGCGTGCAACGAGCAGGTCCATGATGATCGCGGCGTTGGGCGAGCCGATCCCGAAGTTGACAATCGTGAGCCCGTCGTTGTTCGTCGCGGCCTGCATCGGTCGCCCCTCGCCTTGGACATTGCACCCGAACCGATCGGCGAAGGTGGTGACATAGCTGGCGAAGTTGGTCAGCAGGATGTTGTCGCCGAACTTATCGATCGGCATCCCGGTGTATCGCGGCAGCCAGTTGCGGGCGATATCGAGCTTGGTGAGCATTGCACTGTCGGTCATGAGCGGTCTCCGCGGTTAGGTCGGTTGACAGAGACACGATACAAAGACACGCCCCGTCGGGGCGTGTAAATCGCGTGAAATAGGGGAACCGGGACTTGAACCCGAACTAAGGGAATCAGAATCCCTCGTGCTACCAATTACACCATTCCCCCGCCCAGACGCCCATCAGGGCGTCGGCGGACAAGTATCGTACGCCGATCATCGCCAAGGGCAAGCCCAATGACCATGATCGCCGTACCCTCATGGCATGAATCATCCCATCTCACGCCTCGTCTTTGTCATCCTCACCCTGCTCGGCTCCTCGTTTTCATATGCCGGCGTGCCCGATTGTCCCCCAGACCGCGACGCCGGTCTTTGGAGCATCATGAACAGACTGATTCTGATCGAGTTTGAGACCGATCCGATCGGTGTTGCCACGCTTTTGGATGATGATTCACGCAACGGGCAGCTCGGCGAGGTGACCGCCGACGCCCAGCGCAGGCATGACGATCTGTTGAAGATGATCCGAGAGGATCTCCGCGAGCTTGATACCCACGGATTCACCGAGGCAGACCATACCGATGCGGACCTGCTGGCGTATTGGCTCGATGACCGGATCCAGATGAGTGAGTTGGACCGCTGGATGATGCCGATCAGCTCGATGTCCGGGCCTCAGGTCTGGTTGCCTCAGCTCGGTTCGCGGGCTCGGATGCAGGGCGAGCAAGACCGCAAGGATTACCTCACCCGGCTCAAGCGTGTCCCGATCGTGGTGGGCGACACGATCGACAACATGCGGCTGGGTATGGACGCGGGGCGTGTCCCGCCAAGGGTGATCGTTCAGCCTGCGATCGCCCAGGCATTGGCGCAGGCAAGCGCCGAGATCCGCAACGATGTCACCCGGTCACCCTTTTATCTGCCATACAGGGCACTCGACCAGAACGATCCGGTCGCAGTCGATGCGCGCCGAGTGATTGCAGAGCGGATCATCCCGGTCTACACCGAGCTTGCGTTGTTCTTGCAGAACGAGTACATACCTGCCTGCCGCGAATCGATTGGCGCCTCTGCGGGGATCGACGGGGTTGATGGGTACAACAAGGCATTGGCGCACCACACGACGCTTGCGTTGACCGCCGACGAGATCCATGATCGCGGCGTGATGGAGGTGTTTCGTATTCGTGGAGAGATGATGGAAGTTATTTTCCAATCCGATTGGTTCACAGATGAATCACTCAACGCCGGGATAGAGTGGGATGATGGATACGCGATGTTTGATGCGTTTACCGAGTTTCTCCGCACTGACGAGCGGTTTTACTACTCTGAGCCGCGGGATCTTCTTGATGGATACCGTGCGATGGGCAAGCTGATCGACGGGCACCTGCCCGAGTTGTTTTCGGTGCTGCCTCGTTTGCCGTATGGCGTGCGTCCGCTGCCCGATTATTCTGCGGAGTCTGGGCCGACGGCGTATTACTATCCTGGATCAGCAAAGACCGGGCGTGCGGGCAACTTCATGGCCAACCTCTCGCACCTTGATCAGCGTCCCAGGTTCGAGATGCTCGCGCTGACCCTGCATGAAGCCATGCCCGGGCACCACCTGCAGGTTGCGATCGCGCAGGAAGCCGAAGATCAGCATCCGATCCGCAAACGCATGGGATTCACCGGGTTCGTCGAGGGGTGGGGGTTGTATGCAGAAAAGCTCGGGCTCGAAATGGGCGAGGGCGAGCTGGGGTTGTTTGTCGATCCGTATGACAACTTCGGAAGGCTCAGCTACGAGATGTGGCGGGCGATGCGGCTGGTGGTCGACACGGGAATCCATGCCAAGGGATGGTCGCGTGAGAAGGCGATCAGTTTCATGCAGCTCAACAGCGCGCTGTCGATGCACAACATCGAGGCGGAGGTTGATCGGTACATCGGTTGGCCCGGGCAGGCAACGGGGTACAAGATCGGTGAGCTCAAGATCATCGAGCTGCGTGGGCGCGCTGAAGAAGAACTCGGCGAGGGCTTTGATGTCCGCGCATTCCACGAGGTGGTGCTGGGCGACGGCGCACTGCCGCTGCCGGTGCTCGAATCAAAGATCGAACAATGGATCAAAGATCAACTAGGGGAGTAGGACGATCGGGTGTGCAGATCACCCGATCTGAATGTCGTCATTGTTGTTGGTGCTCTTCCATTCAGATCCGGCGTCACGGTTGAGCGGCTTGGCACGCCCGAAGAGGGCGCCGCGGCGTTGGAGCTCGGTCTGCTGTGCACTTGAAGAGGACTGCCCGATTTCTTGGTCAAGATCCGCGTTCGAAGGCTGATCTGATGAAGCGGGCTTTGAGCTCTGTTCATCCTGCGGGGGCGGTCCGAGCCTGCGTGAGCGGGCCTCGTCGATCGAGCGATCGAGCTTGCCCAGCAGGGCGCGAACCTCATTAAATGCCTTCTTGTCCTGATCCATAGCAATCTCCTCCGTGTGATAAAATCATCGGCGTATCAATCCCCAGACTTGGTACACAACAGAGCGGACCGTCGTGTTTGGTGGGCGTCCCTGCCGGTTGTGTGGTTTGGATGAACCCCGAAGGTGTGCTACCGTGTGTAAGGACAGAATCAGAAAGAAACAACTTGGCACACCTGCAGATCAATAACCTCTCAAAGACTTACGCCCACGGATCACGCGGCCGGGTTCTTGCGCTGCCGCCGGTTTCGTTTGAACTCTCCTGCGGGCAGGTCCTCGCGGTTATCGGCGATTCTGGTTGCGGGAAGACCACGCTCCTGATGATGATCGCCGGGCTCATCACGCCCACGAGCGGGACCATCTCCCTCGGCGAACGGTCCATGCTCGGCGTGCGTCCAGATAAACGCGGCATCGCGATGGTGTTCCAGCATGACGCGCTCTATCCGCACCTGAGCGCACGCAAACACCTCGAACGCGCGGTGCGAGCGCAGGGGGGCACACGCGTTGAGGCGCGGGCGCAGACCTTCAAGATTGCCTCGGCGATGGGGATTGACGGGTGCTTGGGGCGCAAGCCCGCGGCGCTCTCTGGCGGGCAACGACGGCGCGTCGCGTTGGCTCGGGCGATGGTTCGCCGCCCGGCGTTGTTGCTGCTCGATGAGCCCTTCTCGGGGCTGGACGCGGACCGGATTGATTCGATCTGCGGGCTTCTTCGGGGGCGTTGGAATGACACGCCGACGACGGTTCTGATCGCCACCCATCGCCAACAGGCCGCTGCAGCGCTGGCCGATTCGGTTGTTCGGGTTGAATCATTGCACGATCAACCCGCATCACCGGCTTTGGATGGCGTGTAGCCGGGGTTTCAGGTTCTTTGGGTTTCAATTCGCGACTTTGGTGCGAAGAATCCTGTGCTGAAACGGGTTGTTCACCAACTGATGACCCACGCAATCCGCTGAGGAGCCAAGTGATGACGAACGATCCGATTGAAAGCCTGAATGTATGCCCGTCGAGTTTGGGCGGCGGATCGCCCAACTCGGTGGCGATGGGGCATACCCCCAGCTCAGGGAGCGGGCAACCGATGGGCGAGATCCCCGCCGAGCGGGTGCTCCTTCGTCGTAATGTGTTCTGGAACAATGTGGTCCGCGATATATTGATGGCGATGGCGACCGCAGCCACCAAAACCACGGGCAGGGTTTCGCCCACCGTCACCGGCGCACAAGCAAGCCCTGAACCGATCGACGACATGTTTGACGGGCGGGTGGGCGTGATCACAACCCTTGGGCAGCGGATCCCGATCGCGGATATCTACCCGGTGTTTTCTTGCTCTTCCGTGGTGCCCGGGGTTGATCGATCGGTCGCGACGGATGTCCAATGCACCATTTTTCGGATCAAGACCCCGACGGGCGAGTCGTACACCCTGCCGATTTCTCAGATTTCTGGCGTGCACTCATTGTCCGCCGAGCTCGTCGAGCAGCTCGAGCGGGCCGCTGAGGAGGGCTCTCATATCGACCAGGACCATATTGATGGTGCCCCATTCGGGTTCGCTGCGTACACCTCGCTGGCCCGTGCGGAGGCGGCTTCGAAGAGCGAAGAATCTCAAGATTCAGATTCGAAAGAGGAATAAAGGTTTCGTACTGATCGTTCCGTATGATCAAGGCCCGACGCTTGGGCGGTATTCATGGAGATCTATTCGATGTCAACACTGATCGCGATACCTGTTTACAACGAGGCTGCCCATGTCCGCTCGGTGATCGAGAGGATCCGTGAATACACCGGACAGATCCTCGTCATTGATGACGGCTCGACCGATGGCACGCCCGGGATACTCAATGATCTCCGGAGACCGATGGGGCTGGACATTATCCAGCACGGCGTCAACGCCGGGTATGGGCAATCCTTGATTGATGCATTCCGCCGAGCCCAACGCGACCGATACGACTGGGTCATCACGATGGACTGCGACGATCAGCATGAACCAGAACGATTGCCCGAGTTCTTCGCAAAGATCCAAGACGACACGCACGACATCATCTCCGGCTCACGGTACCTCGATCTTGATGCACCCAGCGACGCGGCCCCGGAGGATCGGCGGTCGATCAATATGCAGATCACGACCGAGCTCAACGATCGGCTCGAACTCACGCTGACAGACGGATTCTGCGGGTTCAAGGCCCACCGGGTCTCGGCGATGAACAAGCTGGATCTCAAAGAGACCGGGTACGCCTTCCCGATGGAGTTCTGGGTGCAAGCGGTCGCCAACGGGTTGCGGATCTCTGAGATTCCAGTGGACCTGATCTACAATGATCTCTCTCGCACCTTTGGCGGCGGGCTCGATGTTCCCGCGGAACGCCTCCGCCATTACCGATGCGTGATGCACCGGACGCTCGACCAATACGCTTCCATGCTCCCAGATGAGGCGTACGCCGATATCAACGCAGACTGTTTGGGATAAGGGCGTGGATTCGGGGTGTTGCATCGATGAGGGGTTCGTATTGCAGCAAGAGCAGCATCTCTATCCATCGAAGATCGAACAGATTATTGTCGAGCCCGGGTTCGATCGCTGGCGTGATGCGCTCAGCGAACGATCAATCTCCGAGCACGCTGAGCACGATCGTCGGATTCTTGGTTTGCCAGTCGATGCGCCGATCGTGATGAGCGGGCACCAGGCGATGGTGTTCCATCCGGGGATCGTCGCCAAGATCGCGAGCTTGATGCACGCTGCAGAGCAAACAGGAGCCCGACCAGTCTGGATCATCCCCGACCAGGACGCGATTGATCCGATGACTATTCGCATCCCTGAATGGACGGGTGATAAGCTCGGCGAACGAACCGTGCAGATCGCCGATCCGCCGAGGGCTGGTATTGCAGGGGCGTCGATCGAGCCGTCGCATAGTTTCGCTGCCGAGATGCCCGCGGTGCTCGATGAGCTTGTCGATTATCTCTCTGGATACAGCGCGGAGGGATCTTTGGCTGGGCAGTTCGGCAACGCGGTCGTTGCACTGGCGTGCCAGTGGCTTGGTCGAGAGATGCCGATCGTTCTTCTCGCCAGCGATCTCTCGAAAACCAACGCATTCAGATCCCTGATTAAATCTATGCGTTCTGATCCGCATGCTTGCGTGCAGGCGTACAACGACGCATCGCGTGCGTTCCCCGATGCGGGTGTTCGGATGCTGGAGGTCCAAGCAGGGCGGATCGAGCTCCCGCTATGGCGCATTCGCCCGGGCGAACAACGGATGCCTGTGTACGCGGATCAAATTGAGATGATTCCCGATGACGAACTGATCGCACGCGGGCTGACCATGACCGCGTTGGTCCGCGGATCGCTCTGTGAGCTCTTCATTCATGGCACCGGAGGATGGAACTACGACCGGGTTACTGAGCATTGGATCAAGCATTGGCGCGGGACTGATCTCTCGCCGATGGCCCATGTCACGGCGACGCAGGTGCTTGACCTAGGCGACCAAGCTGCTGATCTCCCAGCCCCAGCCCGCGCTCGGTGGTTGGCGCAGGCGGCCAAGCACAACCCGGGTCTGGTCGGTGACGATCGACTTCAACAGACCAAACAAGAACTGGTCGATCGCATACAAAGACGCAAGGAAATGGGCGAGAACCCAAGAGCGAGCTACCGCGAGCTGCTCGATTTGCTCGAACGGCACCGGACGACAAACTCGACCGCGATCGCGGCGCTCGATGCCCAAGCAGCGGAGGCTCAGGCAAGCGTGCAGCAGCACAAGCTCACAATGGACCGCACATGGCCATTTGTGTGCTTCGATGCCGAATCAGGATTCGCATTGATGGAGCGTGTCCGCTCGTCGATGAGCTGATACCCTCTGGTATGCTGAGCAGACGATCCGCCTTGCTTGTGTTTCTGATATTCTTCGTTGCAATCGTTGGGTGTTCGCGTGCGCCCAGTGCGTCGGCTGCGAGCGCAAATCAGCAAGACGAGTATCGCTTTGCCGTGATGTCGCCGGCGATCGCGGTCATGCTGAGAGACCTGGGTTTCGAGGATCAGATCGTCGGCAAACACTCGTGGGATATGGTGCTCGGCGATTCGGTGCCGATCGTGGGCTCCGAGATCGGCGTTGATTACGAGGCGATGATCCACGCGGACCCAACGCATGTGTTTTATCAACGAACAAGCGCGGGCGTTCCCTCACGGCTTAGGGCATTGGCCGACAAGCACGGCTGGACGGTGCACACGATGCCGCTCGACACGCTTGATGACATCGCCAACGGGCTCGATGATCTGTACATCAAGTTCGTCGGCGTGCGTGAAAAATCGCAAACCGAGATCGACCCGACCGTTCGGTTCCAAGAGATGTCGATGCCCAGCTCCGCGCTCGCCGCCGCGTGGGATGACCTCGGGCCGATCGCTGATCGTTGTGGGCGGGTCTTGGTGCTTGGCGCGGTGGAGCCGCCAGGTGCGATGGGGCCAAGGTCGTTTCATGCGCAGCTCATCGAACGCCTCGGCGCCAATCCAGCGATCACGGAGGGCAGCATGTGGATCGAGCTGGACTTCGAGGACATCGTCGTGCTCAACCCGGACGCGATCCTGCTTTTTTCACCCAGAGTTACCACCGAGGCCGATCGGTTCGCATCCAACGAAACCGAAGCTGATCCGCTGGCCCATGCGAGAATGATGCTCGGCAAGATCGCCGAGCTCGATATCAACGCGGTTCGCAACAATCGGCTGGCGGTGATTGGCAACCCTCTGGGGCTTCTGCCGAGTTCATCATTCGCCAAGGTGGGGCGACAGGTTGCCGAGGTGCTCAAGAGATGGGGGCAGGAATCCCCAGAGCCCGAAGGCTAATCAGAGCGCTTCCTCGGGCGAGATATGCACCGAGTGTTTCTCGTCGAACGCCTCTTTGTCGAGCGATTTTCCGAACATGTCGAGCAGTTGCCCAGCGCTGTGGTGCTCGTCGTAATCGAGGTTGATCGTCAGAACATACGCCGCCTGGGTGCCGGCAAAGATCCGGTCTTGATCATCTTGCGAGAGATCGAGCGCGTCGATGCCCTCTTTAAAATCAATCCATTTTTTGCGTTGCGTATCACCGAACGGATCGAGGAACCGGGTGCCCTCGCTGCCATTGAGTTTGTATACCATGCGGAGCTTGCGGGCGACGAACCGGTTGCCATTGCAAGCGCCGAGCCGGACATAGTGCAGCCCGAAGAGGAAGCACGGATCGTCGCGGTGCTCATTGATCGCATCAATGAAACGCTGCGCGCCTGGGATGGGGGTGATGGTGTTTGTGTCCACGCCGAAGAAGTCCAGATCCTCACTGAGATACGGCTCAAAGTATTGATCATCGAAAATCAACGCTCCGAGCTCTGGGCGAGTAAGGGCGATGGTCTTGACCATCTCGTCAAACACCCCGGCGATGACAAATGTCTGTGCGAGCGCGGCGGCGAATGTCGATCGGTCCATGGTGCCCTTGATCATGGTCGATGGAGTCTGCCCTTTTTCAGCGATCTGGTGCAGGTTCCAGTTGTCGTTTTTCAGCCTTGGCGTCAGCGGGGGGGTAGGCATGAGCCGCTCCTTTACACAAAATATCTTGTTGAGACTGGTTCTCAGTCTATGCGAACGGGCATAAAAAATCCCCGCACACAGGCGGGGACTCAAGAGCGGATGTGTGAGCGGGATGGATCAGCCCGCGTTGAAGAGATCAAGATACGCGAAGATGTCCTGCAGGTTGAAAATCCCGTCTTCGGTCAAATCGGACTGCGGGTCTTCTGCATTGTAAAGGTCAAGGAAGGCAAAGATATCTTGCAGATTCAATACACCATTGCCGTCCAGATCCGGATCGAATGCGTCGCATCCAAGGTAGACGATCTGCAAGTCATCAACACCCGCTTCGACGATCGAGCCGTCCCCGAAGTCGGATGCGACAAACCGAACACGCACGGTTGCCGAAGGCGTGACAAAGTCAGAGATGGTGAAGCGTTTCTCTACCCATTGCGAGAGGTTCTCGGTCACGGTTTCGAGGGTCGACCACGAAGAGCCGTTGTTGTCAGAGATTTGAACAAGCATCGAATCCGCATCCGGCGAGGCGCCTGAGTTGTTGGAGTACCACCGGTGGTAGACAAGCACGGGCTCGCCCTCTGCGCTCGCGTCGAGCGTTGGGCTGGTCAGTGTCGTCGCGCCGCCATCGATGTCATTGGCTCCCAGGCTTGCCCCGGCTTGCCCATCGGTGATCCAGCACAGCGTGCCCGCTGCAGTATGGTCATCTTCGGGTTGGGCATCGGTGGCTTGCGGATCGGCGCGCGTCCAGATGCCTGTGGTGGCGGTATCGCCCGATGCGCCGACGCTCCAGCCGGTGTCCGACTCCATCTCGTCCTCAAACACGATGGTGGCTTCTTCGACTGAAGCATCAAAGGTGCCCGATGCGGGGAAGCTGCGGGTGTTCCCGGTGGTGGTCTGTGCAGAGAAGCGGAAGGAAACCGCAGAACCGCAATCAAATGATGGGAGCATCGCCGAGAACTGCCCGCCACCAAGGTTGGTCATGGCGACCGCTGACTCAGATCCGGCATCCACCTGGAAATGCATCATTGGTGTTGCGGGGTCGAGCAGGGCGGCGCCGTCATTGATGGAGACCGTGAGCGAGACCGCGGTGTCGGGTTCGAGAGCGGTCGGCTGATTGCCATTAAACTGGATCAGCTGCGTTGTCTGCGCCGCGAAGAGCAATGCTCCGGGCCAGTTCTCGCGAGCGGTCGGCAGGATCTCTGCGGGCGGCAGATCAAAGCCCGGTGATGACGAACTCGGGCGGAGCTCAATCGTGAAGCTCGCCGCGTCGAGGTTGCCATAGAACCAGTCCGATGCATCGCCGGCGGCGGGGTACAGATCGACCGATTGCATCGGGTCGTAGTTCGTGCTCGAGACCATAAAGATTGCATCTGCAACATCATTGGAGAGGTTATCAAAGAAGGTGCGGTCTGGTTCTGGGGTCGTGACACCGGATGCGTATCCGTAGGGCCAGAGGATGAGTTGGGAATAGGAGTGGTAGTCAATATGCGCGACGAGGTTTGTACCGAAAGATTCGGCCAGATTCTTGAGCGCCTGGGTTTCCGGTTCAGAGAACGCGTTTGTGCCGTGGTAGGTTTCAGAGGAGGGTGATGGCGACGCGCCCTGGCCGCCCCATTCGTACCCCCAGTTGCGGTTGAGGTCGACACCGAACTCCGATGAGCTCACTATATCGCGGCGGTTCTTTCTCCAGAACCGCTGGTCGGACCAGCTGAACGCGTACCCGTCGGGGTTCACGACGGGGACGATGATGATACGGACGGTGTTGATCAGGTCGGTGACCTGGGTGTCGTTGCCGTACCCGTCGACAAGCCTTGAAGCGAGGTAGGTGACCGTCATTGGTGAGACCCATTCGCGGGCGTGCTGACATCCGTTCCAGATAATCACGGGGCGATCTGCCGCGGCGTTGCCTACGGCGTCTGGTCCGGTGATGGTGATCGCGGGGATATCTCGCCCCTCGATCGAGGTGCCGATGCTTGAAATGCTCGCGATATCCGGGCGTGCGCTGGCGAGGTCATTGATGTAGGTGTGGATCTGGTTGACCTGCTTGAAGTTGGCGAACCAGGTGTCATCATGGATCGCGCCGCCCCGCTGGATTGCGTGCTCGTCGGCATGCTTGGCGAGCGATGCCTCGGTGGTGACCACACGCTGCCAATCAAGATCAGCCCTCGCCTGGAGGTCTTCGATCACCATGATGGGCTCAAGCCCAAGATCGCGGTAGGCGTCAAGCTTGGATTCGTGCACCTGCAGCTCGATCGGGCCGATGCCGATGCGTTCGGACCAGACCCCTTCAGCGAGTTGAAGGGCGGCATCAAGCTGGGCCTGGGTGCTCGGGGTGACCCGGATGACCTGGTGACCTTGGTAGGGCTTGGGTGGAGTGAAACTCGCGAGGTCAATCGCCGACGGCGCTGCGTCGCCGGCCGGGGGGGCAGCGTGGGTGTTGAATGCACCGAGTGACAAGGCGGCGAGGGACAAACTCAGCATTGAGCGGTTCATATGATTGGGTACTCCGGGTTGAACGATGCTCTGGGCACATCGTGTGATGGATATGTATTTTTCAAAAACCCTCGGAATCGAGAGCGGCGGGAGATGATCCTCAGCGGGAAAAAAATCGCCGAGTACGCGGGGAATCAAAAGAAAACGATACCCGCTCAGCCCTACAAAACGGGCTGATCACCGATGTTCTTTACGCACGAATACAAGAACTGTTGCGTCCGATCAACTCTGGGCTTGCGTTTTGGGTCAATAAAGGGCACAATCGGACCGTGCTGTATCCTTTCATCAGGGTGGACCCGATTTTGGGCAGCATTCAGGTAGGGGTATGTTCGCGTGGGCACACAAGAAATCGAACAACTCGGCGATGGACACCGGCATCGAGCCAACATGCAGGCTCTGCTCACCGATCTGCGCGCGATGGAGATGATGCTCGACAAGGGCATGTTCGAATCCGGGATCACCCGCATCGGGGCAGAGCAAGAACTCGCGTTGGTTGATGAAGCCTACCAGCCCGCGCCCGTGGGGCCCGAGCTGCTTGACAAAATGAACGACGAACGCGCGACCACCGAAATCGGGCGATTCAACCTCGAGTTCAACTGCTCGCCCTGCGTGCTGAGCGGATCGGCGTTGCGTGATGTGCACCGTGAGATCGAGGAGTTGATGGGTTCGGCGACCACGCTTGCGGAATCGATGGGCGTTCAGCCGATCCTGATCGGGATTCTTCCTACGCTGTGCGCAGAGCATCTTTCGACCGATTTCATGGTTCCTAGGCCGCGGTACTTCGCGCTCAATGACCTGATCACCGCTGCGCGGGGAGGCTGCTATGAGCTACGGATCAAGGGAACCGATGAACTGGTTTCCAAGCATGACAGCATCATGGTCGAAGCGCTCAATACCTCATTCCAGCTGCACTACCAGGTTGATCCTGACGACTTCGCATTGGCGTACAACACCGCCCAAGCGGTGACCGGGGCGATGCTGGCGGCATCGGCCAACTCGGCGGTGCTCTTCGGCAAACGCCTATGGCATGAGACACGCATCGCGATCTTTGAGCAGGCTGTCGACACCCGTGGCGATGTGCCCAACGACCGCGACATGCTCAAGCGCGTCCGCTTTGGTGAACAGTGGGTCAAGTCATCGGTGCTCGAGCTCTATAAGGGCGACATCGCAGGATTCCGTTCGCTTTTCAGCCCAGAATCAGAGGAAGATTCCCTGGGAATGGTTGAACGGGGGCAGGTGCCCAAGCTGCACGCTCTGCAGACACACAACTCGACTATCTACCGATGGAACCGCCCGTGTTATGGCATCACGGATGGTAAGCCTCACCTGAGGATCGAGAACCGCGTGCTGCCCTCGGGTCCGACGGTTGTTGATGAGATCGCGAGTTCCGCGCTCTGGTTTGGATTGATGAAACGGATGCCCGCGGTGTACCCGGATTTGACCAGCAGGATGTCATTCGAGGACGCGAGATCCAACTTTGTTACCGCGGCAAGAAACGGGCTCGACTGCAAGCAGCGTTGGATTGATGGCGTCGCGATTAGTGCCCGCGATCTGCTGCTCGGTGAGCTGATCCCGATGGCCCGAGAAGGGCTTGAAGAGTGCGGGATTGATCGCGGGGATATCGATCATTACCTCGGGGTGGTCACCAATCGTATAGAAACCGGGCGCAACGGAGCACGCTGGACACTTGATTCTGTTGCCAAGATCCATGAGTTCGGGTCGAGGGCCGAGCGGCTGGCCTCGTTGACCGCAGCGACCATCTCCCGCCAACAATCAGGGCAGCCGGTGCACGAATGGTCACTGGCCGAGCTCAATGAGGGCGGGATCTGGCAGCACCACTACCTGCGCGTCGGGCAGTACATGAAAACAGATCTGTACACCGTACGCGAGGATGAGTTGATCGATCTGGCGGCATCGATTATGGAATGGAAACGCGTCCGCCATGTTCCCGTCGAGGATCAGTCGCACAATCTGGTTGGGCTTTTGAGTTATCGGGCGTTGCTTCGGGTTGTCTCGGATCCATCCAGAAAGCAGACCGACGAGCCCATCGCGGTCGCGGACATTATGAACCGCAACCCGGTGACCGTCACCTCCGATACCCCGACGCTGGTCGCTATCGAGTTGATGCGCCATCACGGCACCTCGTGCCTGCCGGTGGTTGATGATGGCAAGCTTGTGGGGATTGTGACCGAGCATGATTACATGCGGATCGCGGGGCAGCTGCTCGAGGAGCAACTCCGCACGGGGTGTTCGGAAAAGAGCATCGAGTAGATTGTTGAGGCTACCATCTAGGTGATGGAGTCTTCGTGCATGAGTTCAGCATCAACACAATCCGGGACATCTCTTTGGACATCGCGAGAGGTTGGGCGTGTCGATTCGCTTGTCGATGGGGCAACTCTGCTGGTCATCGGTGGTGTTCATGGCAACGAGCCGGCGGGATTGATCGCGGCCAAGCGGGTGCTCGATGCAATCGTTGAAGATCAGCCGACTGCGATGCGTGGACGGATGGTTGTGCTCGCGGGGAACCTGAGTGCGCTCAACAGCAACGATCCGGACGCGCGGTATATTGATTCAGACCTCAACCGGCTCTGCACACCCGAGCAGCTTGCCAAGCCGAGTTCCACGAGTGTCGAGCATGCAGAGATGCACGAGTTGCTTGCGGCGATCCGAGCCGAGCATGCGCGGTCTTCGACGATGATTGTGATCGATCTGCACACGACGAGCTCGAACTCTTCGCCGGTGGTGGTGCTGCAGGATTCGATCCCTGCTCGCCGGTTCGCGGACCATTTTCCGCTGCCGAGGTACCTGGGGTTCGAGGAGGAACTTCCGGGGCTGGTCAGTGATCGGGTGACCGAAGAACTCGGATGCGTGGCGTGTGTGATCGAGGGCGGTCAACACCAAGATCCCAACTCAATCCTGGCGCACGAGGCGATCATCTGGACCGCGCTCGATGCGGCACAGATCTTGCCGATCGGGGCGATGGTGCATCCCTGCGATCCGCGATCGGTATTTGCAGAGGCATCGGGCGATGGCAAAGGCAGCGTTTTTGATATCCGTCACCTGCACACCATCACATCGCCAGACTTTGGAATGGCTCCCGGCGTCGGGTGGGGGACACCGGTGCATGCGGGAAAGACACTGGTCGCTCTTGAAGGCTCAGAGATGCTGATCGCGCCGGTGTCCGGGCTGGTTTTCTTGCCGAATCATCAGCTGACCAAGCGTCCGGGCGACGATGGCTTCTTCATTGTCCGCCGGGTTGGAACCGGGTGGCTCGGGCTTTCAGCGAGGCTCAGGCGTCAGGAGTGGCTGCACACATTGATCGCGCTGCTGCCCGGGATGTACCCGATGCCCGACGGCAAACTGCTCGTCGATGCAGATATCGCGGCGTTCCTCAAGCGGCAGGTGTTTCATCTGCTGGGATACCGTCTGATGAGACACGATGCTCGCGACGGCGGACGAGGGATCAAACGCATCTACCGGGGGATCGGCGCCTTTGCTCGCGCCTTTTTCCACGGCCCGATCAAGCTCGACTCAGACTCCGCGCCGGATCTCCATGATCCAAGGTTCTGGGTGGTCAGACGCCGAAAACTCGATCTTCCTCGTGGGTGAACACCAGCGTTCGGTGCTGTACACTCATGGCATGAAACAGATTGCTCAATGGATGTTGCTGGGTGCACTGATCGCTTCGATGTGTGGGTGCACGGGTTCGGGCGTCCGACGCGCGACAACGGACTCGGACACCTTCCGGGTTGCTGCGGTGGCCGCGGATCATCCGGTGGCGTCGGACGCGGGCGCGCACATGCTTGCGTTGGGGGGTAACGCGGTTGATGCTGCGGTGGCTGCGTCGTTCACGCTCTCGGTCGTCCGCCCGTATTCATGCGGCATCGGTGGCGGCGGGTTCATGGTGATTCGGCTCGATGACGATCCCGCGCACGGCTCGGTCCGTGTTGCGATCAACTACCGCGAAGTCTCACCTTATGCACCTGATTACTACGAACGCACGGGGTTGTCCTCGACCACCGGCGGGTCCGCGGTTGCCATCCCGGGAACTGTTCGCGGGCTGCTCTTTGCGCTCGACCGATTCGGCACCTTGGGTCGCGAAACGGTGCTTGCGCCCGCGATCGAGGCGGCAGAAAACGGGTTTGTAGTGGACAAACACTACACAAGCACCTCCTCAGCGCTCATCGAGCAGTTTGCCGGCGATACGCTGATGCAACAACGACACCCGCTGGTCTGGGAGCATTTTCTCGATCGAGGCGAAGTCCGTGTCGGCGATCGGATCACCAATCCAGGTCAAAGGCGGGCGCTGCAGCTGATCGCGAAGATGGGCGATGAAGCGATGACGACCGGGCCGATCGGGCGGGCAATTGTCGATGCGGTAAACAACGCGGGCGGGCAGATCACACAGGATGACCTTGGGCTTGGCGAGGTGCAAGTGCTGGAACCAGTTGCCGGTGTGATCGCGGGCAAGGAGTTTGTTTCGATGCCGCCGCCTTCAAGCGGGGGGGTGACGATGATCGAATGCCTCAAGATCCTTGAAGCCTACGGCTATAACTTTGACATTCCGTGGCACCTCGAAACGAACAGTGGTGTGCGTCAACAACGGGCCTTGGTGTTGGTCGAAGCTATGAAGCACGCATTTGCGGATCGATCGCGGTATCTTGCGGACGCGGCGTTTGTGGATGTGCCGATTGATGAGTTGCTACATGAAGAGAATATTGCTCGCATGGCTTCGAGGATTGACGGGGGCGTGCATGAGCCGTCGTATTATGGCACAAGCGGTGTGCTGCCGACCGATGGCGGGACCAGCCATGTCTCGGTGGTTGATCAATGGGGTGGCGCGGTCGCGATGACGGAGACGATCAACCTCGGATTTGGGTCTCTGGTCGGTGTCGATGAGTATGGGTTCGTGCTCAACAACGAGATGGATGATTTCACGACCGCGCGGGGCAAGCCCAACGCGTTCGGCTTGGTTCAGTCTGATCGGAACCTGCCGGCGGTGGGCAAGCGTCCGCTTTCGAGCATGTCGCCAACGATCGTGCTTGATTCCGATGGTCAGGTGTTCGCGGTCGCCGGCGCGTCGGGCGGGCCGAGGATCATCACCGCAACGATCCAGGTGCTGCTCAACGCGATGGGATCGATGAACGCTGAGGATGCGGTTTCCGCCGGGCGGATCCATCACCAGTGGCTGCCGGATACTTTGCGTGTTGAGCAATCATCGGCGGAGATGACCGGGCATCGCGGCGAGTTGGTTGACGCGATTGGGAACGCTCAGCTGATCCTCCGAGATCCGGATGCAGCGGGTTGGCAGGCCTGCAGCGACCCCCGCAAGGGTGGTCGACCCGCCGGTATAGATAAATAGGGGTATCTCATCCCGATCTGACCGTTCAATCGGCATTTTGGTGGCGATGAGGGCGGTCTGGGAGTACTTTCCACCCATGAAATCATCCAAAGAATGGGATCGGCGCGGTATCTGTGTGTTCAGCAAGCGAGCATGCTCGGTGGTCACGATCGCATTTTGCTTGGTAGTGATAGGCTCATCTGCCTTGGCGGGTCCAAAGACCCGGCCTGCGATCAAGCCAAAGGCGCACCAACTAAGCAATGATAAGATCGCTCAGACCGACACCAAGCGCCCGCTCGACGGGGACCAGGGCTCTGCCGAACTTCCTCGTTTGCCGGTGATTGTTGGTGGCGATGTGCAGTATACAGAATCCGGCGAGCCGCGATACGATACTGGGAAGAGCCTTGAGGCTGTGACCAAGTTCAAGGGGCTGTACTATGGCGATCAATCTGTGGCGAGATTTTTAGTCCAAGGCGATGATGTCCGCCTGGCGATTACCTCGGATTCTCAGTTCAGCGGCGGCCCGAATCGCGGGCTGATGGGGATGGTTCAGTCTTGGCCCTTCACTTTTTCTTCGCTACCGATAAGCACAACATCGAGTGACCCGTTTTTTATCCAGCGCATGAACCCGACCGATTTTCTGCTCAGCTCTTCTTGGCACAACAGGCTCACGCAGACCAACCAGCTTGGAGTGTTCAACAGCAGGATCCAGCGGGACAGCGGGCTCAACGATATCTCAGAAATCCCAATGCAGTACATGTGGCTCTCGCGTCCTCTCGATGCGAACATATTCTCTGGAAGGATCTATAAGGCGGATGAACAGCAGAGGGTGATGTACAACCCAAAGAACTGGATTGATGAGGGTGGGGTTTTTCTGCAGATGCACCTTTGCTTTGTGCAGGGCGGCGAGACCGGTATGGCAGATGAAACCGGAGCGTGGTCATTCTCCATGAGATTCCAGCACTTCATGCCAGGTTCAGATGGGCTGAGCAATAACGACGAGGTTGTGACCAGCCCGGGTGGACCGGTTGTTCAGGTCAGTTTGAATGACGACACCAATAGCGGGGCAAAGCTCACGATGATGTCTTCTGGTGTCTTTGAGTGCGGCGGGAATGATGCAAACTCTTGGGTGCCCCAGTGGATCGCCCGTGAGTTTGATACGGCCGACGACGCATCTGTTTTTGTTCTTCCGGGGTGGGTCCAGCGTTTTCAGAGCCCGCTTGAGCCCGATACCGGTTTCGGGATCCCCCTTGTGCGCTCGGCGGCCGGGCGGAATCCAGAGTGTTTTCTCCACGGGGCTGATAATGGTAATCTGGTTCTTACCAATCATGGATCGACCGCCAAAATCCGGAACTGGATGTGGAGAAACTATGATCGCCCAAACGCATTGATGTATTCATTCGGGCACAACGGCCCAGAGCGAGAGATTAATAATCCGCGTGCTGCAAGTGTTTTTCAGGGCGATCTCTTTGATTTGATCTATCAGGATTGCCATGACCTCCAATCCCTGAATGGTGAGATGCCGCGAGTGCTCGTGTTTATCCCCTGGGTTGGTGCAAACATGAACGCACAGCGGCATGACGAGATGCTTGGCGTGGTCAAGGCCCTCAACGAAATCGGCATCCCGGCATTGGCCCTCTCCGGATTCAACCGATTTGGCGGCGAGGTTTTCAATGAAGAGTTCCTTCTCGATGCGATGAACCTGCATCCGGGCAACGAGATCGCCGCCGAGGATGCCTGGGGTGAGGTTTACGGAATCCTCGAGCTTGCTTCGAGGGTGATCTACCGCGGCGGCGGGAACTAAACCGACGGAACTCAGTTTAGGATTGACCATCGGGGCATGTGCGTGCGCGGGCTGTGGTGCGCCTACAACTCTGTTCTATGCAGAGCGGAACCACACAGCCTGAGAACAATCACGGAACGATCGCCGGCGCATCATGGCGATCGGCCTCGACGATCGGGACGCACTTTGTGGTCGATGTGTTCTCGTTCGTGGGCATCTCGCTGCTGCCACTGCTGGTTGTTGAGCTGGGGCTTGAGACCTATCAAAAAGCGTTCCTGCTCGCGATGGGCTCGGTCGCCAGCGGCGTGATCCAGCCGATCGTCGCGTGGATAAGCGACCGATTTGATAACCGAAGCGTCGGGACGCTCGGGTTCTTTGTTGCCATCGCCTGTATCGGGAACCTTGGCGCTGCGGAGAACTTCAATCAGTTGCTCGTGCTCTACAGCGTGGGGGCAATGGGCATCGGTGCCTTCCACCCGACCGCCGCATCGACCGTCGGGCACCTCGCCGGCAATCGGCGATCGCTCTGGATCGCGTACTTCTTCCTCGCGGGGATGCTCGGCGGGATCGCGGGCAATATCTTCACGCCTCGGTTTGTAAAAATGATGAGCGTGCAGAGCGACGGGACCATAGATACTGCGGCGGGGCTGGATGCCATCCGCTGGTTTATCCCCGTCGGTATCGCGTTCGCGGTGCTGCTCGCGGTGGCGATCCACAAGGTCGGGCATCGCACGCACGACGCGCACACGGCTAGATGTTCTTGGGACCGGCGTCAACGATGGATGAGGTGGTTCTCAGTCTGGGTGCTGTACAGCGCCAATGTTTTTCGGTTCAGCGTCAACATGGCGCTCGTGTACCTGTTCTCTGAATGGGCCGAGCGTTACGCGAGGGTGCAGTCGCAGGGATTGGGGCTGGGAATCCGGGAGATCGGGATCGAAGCCTCTCGCACGAACGGGTATCTCCAGGCTTCGATGCAGGTTGGGATGGGGGCGGGCGGAATCTTGCTCGGGATATTCCTTGCACCGAGGTTTGAAAAACTCGCGTTTATCATGTTCCCGATCCTTGGTTCGCTCGCGGTTGTCGCCATCCCGATGATTGATCGGTATGCACCTGGGTCGGGGGTCGCGGTGACGATGGGGGCTGCGGTGTTGACCGGTGTTGGGTTTGGGGCGTTGATCCCGGTGAGCATCTCGCTTGCACAGAATCTGCTTCCCCACCGCACGAGTCTGGCATCGGGGTTGATGCTCGGCGGGGCGTGGATGCTCTCGTTCGTTGGCCCGATCGCCGCGGAGATTGTGCAGTTCGGGCTGGCATCCAAGCCGCACACACCCGGTTTTCTTGTCCGCCTCGTCGAAGCGATGCCCAAGGGGATCGCGGAGGCATGTATGAACGGTGCCGGGCTGGAGGTTGCATTTTTCGTGACCGCGGGGGTGCTCTTTTTCTCTGGATGCATTTCTTTTTTCTTGCCGCACAAACTGATTGTGCTCTGTTCGAGCGCGGAATCGGCGATTGCCGAGAATCGGGCGTGACATCGTTGTGACATTTGAGTTGCTCGCTTGTGTGTGACAAACCCGTGACAGCCAAACGCGGTTTGGTCTTGTATTCCTTAGTGTGAAGACAACCCCTCACTAGGAGACAAAGCCATGACCAGAATCCCCGCCGCCGCCCTCTTCTCCATTCTCGCAGGAACAACGCTTGGTGCATTCGCGTGCCCGCCGGCGCAGATTGCGCACGAGATCATCCCTGACGGTGAGTTCTGCGGCACCGTCGAAACAGCTGGACAGGCCGAGCAACAGTCCTCGATCGATGTCGTCTTTGTGCTTGATACCACCGGCTCGATGGGCGGGCTGATCGAGGGAGCGAAAGAAAAAATCTGGGCCATCGCCAATCAGATCGCTTTGGCCGATCCCAAGCCCAAGGTGCGGATGGGGCTCGTCGGGTACCGTGACCGCGGCGACCAGTATGTCACCACCCTCACCGAACTCACCGACGACATCGATACGGTCTACGCCGATCTGATGGGTTACCAGGCACAAGGCGGCGGCGACACGCCCGAGTCAGTCAACGAAGCGCTCTTTCAAGCCGTCGAACGATTCGAGTGGACAACAGAAGAGAACGCGCTCAAGCTGATCTACCTCGTCGGCGATGCACCGCCCAAGATGGAATACAAAGATGATGTGAAGTACCAAGCATCGTGCAGGCTCGCCTATGAGCAGGGGATCAACATCAACACCATCCAGTGCGGAACGATGGATGAGACACGGGGAGTCTGGCAGGAAGTTGCACAGCTCGCCAACGGCATGTATGCCGCGATCGAGCAGAACGGCGGGGTTGTGGCGGTCTCAACGCCGTTCGATGATGAGATCGCCCGGCTTGATGCTCAACTCGGCGACACCATGATCGATTATGGCGACGCAGAAGTGTTCCGATTCCAAGAGAGCAAACGCGTACGAGGAAAGACCATCACTGCTGAAGCCGCCCCGTCGGCTGCTGCGGATCGGGCGGTCTATAACCAGAGTGACGCGGGGCGAAAGAATGTGCTCGGGCTGCAAGAGCTGGTCGATGATGTGACCAACGGGCGCGTTGATCTGAAGGATGTCCCAAACGATCACCTCCCCGAGGATCTCCGCGAGCTGAGCATCGAAGAGATGAATGAGCTGATCGAAGAACGCCGGGCTCAGCGAGACAAGATCAGCACGCAGATCCGCGCCTTGGCAGACGAACGGGCAAAATACCTCATCGACCATCGCCCCCAGGCCGAGCCTGACGGGTTCGACCAGAAGGTGCTCGAAGCACTTATTGAGCAAGGCGCTCGTGTCGGGATCAGCTTCGAGCCAGAAACCAAGCACGACTGATTCAAGACCGGATTCTCTGTACACTATTCATATCACAGGAGACCACCAATGCTGGTAACACATAGAGCACAAACCCGTCCGGCCAAGCGCGCCCTCCAGATCATCGCAGCGGCAACGCTGATGTTTGCGGGATCGGCGGCCGCCCAAGATTCGACCGAACCAGATCTGGGCATCGATGTTTTGATGCCCCAGCGAAGCATCCGCCCGGCGGGTGAGGCGCTGGTCACCACTATCAGCGCTGTCGATGTCGATGTCCGGCTGAGCAATACGCTGGCGACCACACACATCGAGATCATGGTCGAGAACCACGGCAGCTCGACAACGCAGGCAAGGCTGGTGCTCCCGGTTCCCGAGGGCTCAACGATCCGCTCATTCGGGATCGACGGGCTCGGCGACGAGCCGACCGCCAAGCTGTTGCCCCGTGAAGAGGCAACGCAGCGGTACAACGAGATTGTCCGCAAGATGATTGATCCGGGGCTGCTCGAGTTTGTCGGCAACGCGATGATCCAGTCGTCCGTGTTCCCTGTCGAACCGGGCGAGGCTCGGACGATGACGATCGTGTACGAGCAATCGCTCGATGCCCACCGCGGGCGTGTTGAGTATGTGCTGCCACGATCGGCATCGTACACCAACTCGTCGATCAAGTGGAGCGTTGATATTGATCTTGAATCCGTCGGCGCGATGGGACCGGTGTTCTCGCCCTCGCATCCGATCGTGTCCAAGATCGTCAGCGATCGCTCGATGAAGGTTGGGGTGCCGATGCTCAACGAGCCGGGTGCGTTCCGGCTCTACGCGGTGCTCGGGACAGATGACGCGGCGACCACATTGCTCTACCCCGATGCGGACAACCCACGCAGCGGGTACTTCATGTTTGTTGCCGACGCGCCATTGGTTGATCCGTCAGCCGGCGAGTTGATGCCCCGCGAGGTCACGATCGTGATGGATCGCTCGGGCTCGATGAGCGGAGAAAAGATGGACCAGGCCCGCGAGTCGGCCAAGCAGATCGTGTCGGGCATGCGCCTGGGTGAGTATGTTCATATTATTGATTACGCCGAGGATGTCCGTTCATTCGCCGATGGACCGGTAGAAATCACCAAGCAGTCACGCCCGAATATTCTTGCGTACATCGACAACATCCAGTCCCGTGGCGGCACCAACCTGCACGATGCACTCGTCGAAGCGATGAGCGCATCCGTGACCGAGAACACGCTGCCGATGGTGCTGTTCTTGACCGATGGTCTTCCAACAATCGGCGAGACCAACGAAGCAACCATCCGTCAGCACGCCAAAGACGCCAACACGCAGGGGCGGCGGGTGTTCGCCTTTGGAGTCGGGTACGATGTCAATGTGCCGCTGCTCGATGGGATCTCAATGGACACCAAGGGCGAATCGACCTTTGTCTTACCCGACGAAGATGTTGAAATGAAAGTCGGGCAGGTTTTCGACAAGCTCGACGGCCCGGTGGTGATCGATCCGAAGTTCGGCTCGATGTACACGAAGATCCGGGGTACCAAACCCGATCTTTGGATGGTTGAGCCAACCGAGATTGGCGACCTCTTCTCTGGGTCGCGCGTGATTGTGGTGGGGCGGTACAACGACATGCTCGACGAGCCCGCGTTGATGTGGGTCGGCGATACCGAGCCCGGGCAGATCAAGCTTGATAAATCCGAAAAGGGCACGAACCTCGCCGCTCGGTACCACCCAAACGAGGCATCGGTGCGAAACTCGTTTGTTGCGCGGCTCTGGGCGCAGCGCCGTATGGATTCGCTGATCTACCAGATCAGGCTCGCCGGTGCGGATGGCTCCGAGCCAGACAAGGAACTCGTCGACGAGATCGTCCGGCTCTCGCTCGAGCACGGCATCATGAGCGAATACACCGCCTTCCTCGCCGAGGAAGATTTTGGGATCGAGACAGCCAATGCACCAATGGAGGACGGACGGTCGAGCGCGGCGGGTGAGGCAACAGGCCAGATTCAGGTCATGAACAGTCAGCGATCCGGCAAATCAGCGTTTGCCCAAACCGCGAACCGAAAAAACGCTGACGCCGAGATGGTGCAATCTTCGCTCGAAGCAGACGAGAGCGAGTACAGCGATTACTCGATCCAACTCAGCGGTGCAGCAGGCGGAGGTGGCGCGATCAAGGCCAATACGCTGTACGATGACCAAATGAATCGGGTCCAGATTCAGACCATCCAACGCGGGCACGGTTCGACCATGTACAAAAAAATGAACCAATGGGTGGATGCCGGTCTCGGCGTGCACGCCGATGCAGAACCAGAGATCACCATCGCCTTTGGCGACGATGAATACTGGGCACTCGTTGATGACCTCGCCGCGCAGGGACGCCAGTGGATCATCGCCAACCGTGGCGATGTGTATTTCATGAACCATTCCAAGCGGGTTCTGGTCCGCAACCCGAAATAAACCCCGCGGTTCGGATACCATTTTGCAAGACCCAACACAAGGAGACTCCACATGACCCGTTTCACAGCCCCGATTCTTGCTGCCTGTTGCTTCTCGATGTGCGCGTGTGCTGTTGGCGCCGATGAGACCGCGTTGACGATTTACTCTTCCGCCAGCCCGGGCGCGATCTCGCCTGATCTCTATCGCCCGATCCCCGGGCAGGGCCCGCGGAATGTGTACACCTGGAACCACCAGATCCCCGGATACGCGGTGGTCAAGCAGCAGAGATCCTTGGAGATCCAACGCGGGGTGTCCGAGATCAACTTCACGGGTGTCGCCGCGATGCTCGACCCGACGACGGTGATCTTTGAATCGCTCTCCGACCCCGCGGGCACCACGGTGCTCGAGCAGGATTACCGGTTCGATCTGCTCAGCATGGACAAGATGCTCGAGCGGTACATCGACCGCGATATCATCCTTGGTGAACAGAGCGTCAAGCTCCTCTCGGTGTCCAATGGGGGCATGCTTATCGAGCGTGACAACGGGGAGATCCAGTTTCAGACCGGGTACCACGGCGTGCGGTTCCCGTCGCGGGCCGACGGGCTGATCACCAAGCCCACGCTCAACTGGATGATCGAATCGAACGCTGGCGGCGAGCAGGATACCCGCATCTCATACCAGACCACCGGCATCACCTGGTGGGCGGATTACAACCTCGTGTACAACGAGGGCGAAGACGCCAACCACGGCACGATGGATCTGGGCGCGTGGGTTTCAATCCTAAATCAATCCGGCGGCAGCTACGAAGATGCAACCCTCAAACTCATCGCCGGAGATGTCCATCGGGCGCAGCCAGCAACGGCGGGACGGTCTACATTCAGCGGCGGCAGGGAATCGGACATGCGGATGAAGTCCGCTCCAGGGTTCGAGGAAAAAGCGTTCTTCGAGTACCACCTCTACACACTGGGGCGTCCGACCACAATCCCCGATCGCTCGACCAAACAGATCGAGCTCTTTGACGCGGCCAAGGGCGTGCCCGTCGAGAAAAAACTGCTCTACGACGGCTCAAAGATGTTCGCATTCTACGGCGGGATTCAAAACGACAAAAACTTCGGCGTCAGCTCCAACGCCAAGGTCGAGGTCTTCCTCTCGTTCAAAAACGAAGAAGAATCCGGGCTCGGCATACCCCTTCCATCTGGTCGCATCCGTGTGAGCAAGCTCGATGCCGCCGACGGCTCGTTCGAGTTCATCGGCGAGGACACCATCGACCACACACCCAAGGACGAAGAGATCACCATCAAGCTCGGCAACGCGTTTGATGTCGTGGGTGAACGCCGGCAGACCTCGTTCAGCCGCGGCGACGACTGGGTGATCGAATCTTTCGAGGTCAAGATCCGCAACCACAAAGAGCAGCCGGTCGAGGTGCAGATCCAGGAACATCTGTATCGTTGGACAAACGCCAAGATCACCATGATCTCGCACAACCACGAGATGCTCGATGCACGCACGATGCACATCCCCGTCACTGTCGATGCCGATGGCGAAGCGGTGGTGACCTACACCGTTCGGTACGATTGGTAAGGTGCAGCGATGTCGATCGGGAGTATTCTGGTTGTCGAGGACGACGATGCCATCCGCCGCGGGCTCAGCGATGCGCTGTCATACTCGGGCTACAGCGTCACCGAGGCGCCCGACGGCGAGGTGGGGCTCGATCTCGCGTTGTCGATGGACGCGGACCTTGTGTTGCTCGATATCATGATGCCCAAGATGGACGGGCTCGAGGTGCTCGCCGAGCTGCGAAAATCAAAGCCGGCACAGCCCGTAATCTTTCTGACCGCCCGAGGAGAAGAGTACGACCGCATCGGCGGGCTCAAGCTCGGGGCGGATGATTACATAGTTAAGCCTTTCAGCATCGATGAACTGCTCGCGCGTGTCGAGGCCGTGCTCCGCCGTTCGCCCGGTCGCCCGACCACGCTCGGCGTGCTCACGGTGGCGGGTCGGTCGATCGACTTTGAGCGCCGCGAAGTGGTCCTCGAATCTGGTGCACGCCGGACTTTCACCGAGCGTGAGCACGAGGTGCTTGTGTTTTTGTCTTCCAAC
This sequence comes from Phycisphaerales bacterium, assembly GCA_029260265.1. Lineage (GTDB taxonomy): Bacteria > Planctomycetota > Phycisphaerae > Phycisphaerales > UBA1924 > UBA1924. The sequence continues at coordinate 28,927 of JAJDDO010000019.1, read as the reverse complement.
GCGGGGCGCGCGGTCTCGCGCGATGAGCTGTTGCAGAATGTCTGGGGGCTCGATCCACGCGGCACCCACACCCGCACCGTGGACATGACCATCGCACGCCTGCGCGAAACCCTCGACGATGACCCCTCAAGCCCGGATGTAATCCGCACCGTACGGGGCAAGGGGTACATGCTCGTCGAGCCGGATTCGCCAGTTGAGAAGGGCAACTTATGAATCCTCGGCGTGCATGGACATGGATAATCTTCTGGGCCGGCGTATGCATCGTCGTGGGCACACTGAGCTGGGCAAGCTATTCGGTGTACGAGCTCGAAGAACGCAACGCGATGGTCAAGGCAGATGCCCAACGCCAAGAGCTCATCCGGCTCGCGTTGTGGCGGATCGATTCACGCATCGCCCCGATCATCGCACTCGAAGCCTCGCGTCCATACACCGAATACGAGCAGCTGCAGATCAGCCCCGACGATCTCTTCCGAAACGCCGGTCTGAGTGCGCCGTCGCAGACCGGGTTCGCAGGGCAGCCTCAATCATTCGCCCGACAGTATTTCCAGTACGAGAACCCCGCATCGATCGTGGGCCTTGTCGCCGCAACAGAACGCCAGCAAAGCCCGCAACCCACGCAAACGCTGCTCACCTCCGAAACACTGACAGAAGGTTCGCGTGACGACCAAAGCGAAATCACACTCAGTGGCTCAGCAGGCGGCGGTGCTGCTCAAAGCGAGCAAAAAAGCAAAGACGGGGGGTATGACTTCGAAGCTCGAAAAGCGATCGCCGACATCGCGAATCAGAACAGAGGCATGCTCTCAAGCGATGAGAACAGCGCCGAGACCGAACGGGCTCGAGCGAAAAAGGAACTCGAACCCGAAGCGGACGAGTTTGCCGATCTCGCGGATGATGCAAGGTCCGATGACGCGGATACCGCGATCTGGGCCCAGAGAATCGAGCAAGATCCATCCATCACCAACCGGAGCGGAGCAATTGTCGGCGGGCTCACCCCACAATGGATGATCGGCGAGGATGGATCAAACCAACTCGTTCTTGTCCGCACAATCACCGTCGACGGCAACACCTACACCCAGGGCGTTTGGCTCGACTGGGCCGCGATGAGCGAGGACCTGCTCTCCGCGGTGCACGATATCCAACCGACCGCACAGCTTATTCCATCTGCCCAGCCTTCCGCGCGTGAGTCCTATCCGCTGGCGACCATCCCCGCGGTGTTCATCCCGGGCGGGGCCCTCTCGCTGCCGGCCCAAAGCCTCACGCCCGCGATGATCGCGATGATGGTGACCTGGATCGCGATTATTGTCGCGATTGCATCCATCGGTTTCGTGCTGCGCGCCGCGATCAAGCTCTCTGAACGCCGGGGGCGATTTGTGACCGCGGTGACCCACGAACTCCGCACGCCGCTGACGACCTTTCGGCTGTATTCCCAGATGCTCGCCGACGGCATGGTGCCAGACGACACCGTTCGCGAGCAATACCTGACGACCCTCAAACGCGAGTCTGAGAGACTCACCGGGATCGTTGAGAATGTGCTCGAGTACGCGAGGCTCTCTCGCCGTCGATCAACGAAGGACACCGCAGCGGGGGTTCAGTCACTCACCCCTGACGCACTGCTGGTCAGGTTCCGCCCGGCGTTGTCGCGCAGGGCCGAGCAATCCAACATGGATCTGGTGACCTCGATCGACCTCATGGGGTTCGAGGACCGGACCCTGACGGTCGATCCGCAAGCCGTCGAGCGGATTATGATGAACCTGATCGAGAACGCATGCAAGTACGCCTCGATGCCCGAAGACCTCGACGCGAGCAAGGCCGAGGAGTTCGATACCCGCATTCACCTTGATGCAACGATCAGCGATGGGATACTCGGTTTGCTGATCGCCGACCACGGCCCTGGGATCGAGCCCGGTGAACGCGCCCGGATCTTTGGCGAGTTTCAGCGTGGCGCACGCCGAAAGATCCTCAACCGTTCTGGGCTTGGGCTCGGATTGGCGCTCTCGCGTGGTCTCGCCCGCGAGATGGGCGGCGATCTGCAGCTCGTCTCCCGAAGAGGGCACGGGGCTGAGTTCCTGTTCACTATCCCGCTCGACGACGCGATAAGCGTCTCTTGAGCACCCTTGCGCGGTCGAATTATGAACGAATTGAGATTTTCCAATCTCGACGGCTCGTCGATGAGGGGCTATACTCTACGCCCCCGGGCCTGTAGCTCAGTTGGCTAGAGCGCACCACTGATAATGGTGAGGTCGACAGTTCAAGTCTGTCCAGGCCCATTGAAAACGCCCGCAGCATGCGGGCGTTTTTGTGTATCACGATCCTGATTCGCGTACCGCAGAGTCGATCAAGGACACCCGGCGTTGAACAAGACCAAGTACGCAAACACATCTTGAAGATTCAGTGTTTCGAACGGCTCGGCAAGATCCGCAGCAGGATCCTGAGCATTGAACAAGTTCAGGTAGGCGAACACATCCTGCAGATTCAAAGCACCGAACGGCTCGGCAAGATCAACGCCACAACTCGCGGGCGTGCCAAGAACCGTCAGCGACCAAACGAAATCAACATCCGTGCTCACGAGATCCGGTGTCAGTGTAATCAGCACACCCGCGGTCTCGGCCCCAAAGGTCGGAAGCTCGAACGGGATCTCAGGCGTGCTCACGCCCTCGATCGGTGTCTGATCGATGATTTCCTGCGCATCAACACCCATAACAAGCACCACATCACCATTCACCAGCCGCTCAATGGTGCCAGAAAGCGCGATTGGCGATGCGATCGGATCGATGTCACCAACCGGCGGAGCAACATCACCGGGAAGGCTGAGCGTAAAGGCGAGTGCAATCTCGCCCGGCATGACGATCGTAAAATCAAAAATATCCGGGTCCGCGGTTGCGGTCAGCAGACCGGCGCCCGGTGCGGTCTGCGTGAGCACCGCCTGATCAATCGTCGAGCCTTCGCCGACGGGGATCTCGAACGGGATTCCGCCGGGGTAGATGAACGAGGGGTTCACGGTATGGAAGGTCGAGAAGAGCATCGAGACGATCGGCTGGGCCGATCCAACCTGACCGCCGAGCAGATCAACACTGAATGCATCAAGCCCAATGGTCAAGGCATCAAAGTCGACATCGATCACCATCGAACCCGTTGGGGTGGTATTGAGATCAAGTTCGACCGCGCCGGTGAGGTCTATCCCGATCGGGTTGTTGCCAGATCCGCCGAACAGCCCGGGGATGGTGCTGGTTCCACCCGGATTCGACTTGGGATCAAAGTCGCCGATGAGCACCCCGGTGTTCTGGATGCTGCTGGATCCGGTAATCATCGCTGATGATCCCGCTGCGTCGACGGCGCCATCAAACCCATCGCCCATGGCCTGTGTCGCAAGCACGAACACAGATCCCGCCAACGCACATCGTGCGGGCGTGCAAAGACTACTTTTCATCTTTTCCCTCCACAGAATGGGGCGTTATCGGGCCCATCTACCTATCCACCCGGCGTCGAGTTGCCGAAGAACATATCAGTTTACAGATATCTCAATCCGCGATCAAGACCAATCTGGCATCCCAAACATATATACATGCCCAATTTTGACCCCTGCATTCACGACCCATATCCCTCCGGATGGGTCCGCAGCCATGCATACGCGGTGGAGACTATCTCATCAATATCAGTGATCTCAGCTCGCCAACCCAGTTCGCTCTGAATTTTGGACGGGTCGTTGTACAGCGCGATTGCATCGCCCGCCCGCCGATCGGTCTCGTGGATGATGAAATCGTTCCCGCTGACGCGTTTGATCGAATCAAGGATTTCGCGGACCGAGTACCCCTTGCCGATCCCTACATTGAATGCCTGGACCTGTCCGATCTCGACCCGATCCATCGCTCGTGTGTGGGCGTCGACAAGGTCCTCGACATGAACATAGTCGCGGACGCAGGTGCCATCGGGCGTTGGGTAGTCGGTGCCAAAGATCGACAATGAATCTCGCTTGCCCGTCGCGGCTTCGATCCCGACGGGTACTAAATGAGTCTCGGGCGTGTGGTCCTCGCCAAGCATTCCTGTCCGATCAGAGCCGGCGACATTGAAGTACCGCAGCATGGTCAGCGCGATCGGGTTGTCAGCACGCCGGCGCTTGGTCGCGTAATCCTTGAGGATGTGTTCGAAGTGCAGCTTGGTGTACCCATACGGGCTGGTGGGCGCCTGCGGGCAATGCTCGGGGACGGGGATCATGCCTTCAGGCGGATCGCCATAGGTTGCGCATGAGGACGAAAAAATAAACCTTGAGATTCCGCGACCATTCTGCGCCTGATCGCAGGCATCGAGCAGCCCGATGCCCATCGCGATGTTGTTGCGGTAATACCAGAGCGGATCCTCAACACTCTCGCCGACATACGCCAGCGCCCCAAAGTGCATCACCGTATCGACTTGGTGTTCATCGAGCGTGGCGAGCACCCGGTCGGTGTCGCCGACATCAGCGTGGACAAACGAGAACCGGTCCGGGTGGGCCTCAGACAGCAAATCCATCGGGGCCTGGTGCCCACGAAAGAGATTGTCGAGCCCGACGACCCGGTGCCCATCGCGGAGTAGCCTCTGGCACGCGTGTGACCCGATATATCCTGCGGAACCTGTAACCAGAATCGACATCAGTACCCTCCATGTGCCGCTGCCCTGCACCCGCATCGACCACGCGCGCGAGGTTGCTGGATCTCGATCTCACAAATCTGCCCGAGCAGCGTAATTATTGCCCGCCAATCCGTACAATGCACGCGAAGAACAAGACCGTCTCTCTCTTGAGCGGTCCAGCAAGGAGCTTCAGAGCCGATGCCCGAGTCATTTACCTCAGATTTTAAGCGATTCTTCGGGCGTGGACTGGCGATTCTCTTGCCCACAGCGGTCACGCTCTGGTTGCTCTGGCAAGCGTTTGGGTTTATCTACTCGACAGTCGCCCAGCCGATCAACCGCGCAACCCGGTTCGGGGTGCTCTGGGTGGTGCCCCTGACCATCGACGAGGAAAGCCTGCCCGCATGGTTCAAGGTGACCGATGAGGAACTGGTTCAGGCGCGTGCCAAGCTCGAGCCCCGCGATGCGGCGATCGCGGACACCACACTCAAGCACGAGCTCCGCGCCCGATACCTCGCCAAGTTCTGGGCCGACCATTGGTACCTCAACCTCACCGGGCTGTTTATTGCGATCATGCTGATCTACCTCGCCGGCGTGCTACTTGGAAACTTCTTCGGGCGATCGCTCTACCAGGCAACAGAGCGCCTGATCACGCGGATCCCGGGGTTCAAGCAGGTCTACCCGCATGTCAAGCAGGTGGTCGATCTGATCCTCGGGGATCGGAAAATGGCGTTCTCCAAGGTCGTGCTCGTCGAATATCCGAGCAAGGATATCTGGACCGTGGGGTTCCTGACCGGGCATTCGATGCGCGATATCGATGAGCACGCAGGGCAGAAGGTGGTCAGCGTGTTTATCCCCACCAGCCCGACCCCCTTCACCGGGTTCACGATCAATGTCTGTGAAGAGAAGACAATCACGATGGATATGACGATGGAGGAAGCCTTGAGATTCGTGATCACCGCGGGCGTGCTGACCCCAGATTCGCCAAAGCCGTCTGAGTTTGCCGCCGAATTGTCGCCCGAGATCACCTCCACGAAGGGCGATGCAGCCAACGATGCGTGATTGAACAGAGACTCGCATAGAAAATCCCCCTAGAATAGTTGCATAAGCAAGGCTACCCGCGGGTCCGATGAGAGGATCGACGCGGAGAAGGGATTCAGATATGCGTATCAATGTCATTGGAAAACAGTTCGAAGTCACCGACGCCATCCGCGAGCACGCGGAGGAAAAACTGGGCAAGATCACCCGGTACGATGACCTGGTCCAGCAGATTGATCTGCGGGTCTGGCGAGAGAATGAATCCCGGGAAGACTATGGCACCGAGGTGGTCGTTGATGTCCGATCACATTCCGACTTTGTTTCCAAGGCCAACGGGCACGACCTCTACTCGGTGATCGACGATGCAATCAACAAGGCAGAACGCCAACTCCACGATCATCGCGAGAAGCTCAAAGAACTGAACCGGTAAGATTGTCCCCATCACCCGATCGAACCCTCGAAGGGGCACGCTATGAAACTGCTTGATATATTCCGCCCCGGTGCGATACTCCCCGATCTCGGCATGATCGAGAGAGATCAAGTCGTCGCGGGTCTGCTCGACTCCCTGATCGCCGATGGCGTTGCTCCCGAATCCGCCCGCGACGAGCTGCTTGCGCAGATCCTCAAACGCGAAGAGATGAGCACCACGGGCTTTGGACGCGGCGTCGCCGTGCCTCATGTCAAGCACCACGAGATCACCAAGCTCGGTGCGGCGATCGGGCTGAGTGAATCAGGGATCGATTTCAAATCTATGGATAAGCAGCCCGTGTACTCGGTCTTCTTGCTGTTGTCTCCGGGTGATCAACCGGAGAATCACCTCCAGGCGATGGAAACGATTTTCAAGAGCCTCATGAAGGATGCGTTCCGGCGATCGCTCCGCGACGCGCACAGCGTCGAGCAGGTCGTCCATGTCCTCGAAGATGCTGACAACCAGATCCTCGGCGGATAATCACCCGAAACCCTCCGGTTTCTACCTCTTCTTTCCACCCTCTGACGGAGCATCGGCGTTGGGCGAGCAGTGTTCAGCCAAACTGACCATCAGCAATAAGTACGGGATGCACGCGCGCCCGGCGACCGATTTCGCGCAGGGTGCCATGGGATTCCAGTCCGAGATCCGTGTCATCGCAGGGCCAGAAAAAGCCGACGGGAAATCGGTCATGGAACTCATGATGCTCGCAGCAACCAAGGGCACCGAGATCGAGGTCATCTGCAATGGTGATGACGCCAAAGAAGCCCTCGATCACCTTGCCTCGCTCGTCAAACGGGGCTTTGACGAAGAAGAATAATCGACCATCACCGCTGAGGGTTTGGTTACCCGTTGGCGGCGATCAGGTGTGCCGCCTCTTCTTCGGTGGCGCGGGCGATCGATGCGCCCAACTCGCCGAGTCGAAGCTCGAGCTGTTCGTACCCGCGATCGATGTGGTAGACCCTGTTGATCACCGTTGTGCCTCTGGCCGCGAGCGCTGCGATGACGAGCCCCGCCGATGCACGAAGATCCGAGGCCATCACGGGTGCGCCGGTGAGCTCTTTGACGCCGGTCACCACCGCGGTGGCGCCCATGCGTGTGATGGAAGCGCCCATCCGGGCAAGCTCGGCGACATGCAGGAATCGCTCAGGAAAGATCTTCTCGGTGATCACCGCGTTGCCATTGGCAAGGCAGAGCATTGCCATGAACTGCGCCTGGAGATCGGTCGGGAATCCGGGGTGCGGCTGGGTGGTGATCTGGACGGAATGCATCTGCTCATCGCACGAGACCTTGCAAGATCTGCTCAATGGGTCATCTCCAGAGCCGACCGGGTCGATGTGGACGCCAATGGCATCGAGCCGATCGGTCACCGACATCATCGCATCGAGCGGGCAGTTATCGAGTGTGATGGTCGATTTGGTAATGCCCGCAGCACACATAAAGGTCCCTGCCTCAATCCGATCGGGCATCACGGTGTGCTCTGCCCCGCCGAGTTGATCAACCCCGTGGACCGTGATTCTCGGCGAGCCCGCCCCTTCGATTTTTGCGCCCATCGAGATCAGCAGCTTGGCAAGATCAACAATTTCTGGTTCACATGCAGCGCATTCGATGGTGGTGGTGCCCTGTGCAAGCACCGCCGCCGAAAGGATGTTCGCGGTCCCGAGCACGGTCGAGCCGAATGGTCCGCCCATAAAGACGGTTGTGCCCCGCAGCCGTCCCGCCGGGATGGTCGCAACGATGTCGCCGCCGTCGAGCTCGATCTTGGCTCCAAGGGCTTCGAGCCCGCGGAGGTGGAGATCGACCGGGCGTTGCCCGATGGCGCATCCGCCGGGCATCGAGACCCTCGCGGATCCCCGTCGTGCAAGCAGCGGGCCGAGCACACAGATGCTCGCCCGCATCGTGCGGACGATCTCATATCGAGCATGGATTTCTGATTCATCGACCGCCTGAAGAGTAAGCCGAGGCAAGCCGTTGACGGGATCTTCGTTCGCCGAGACCCCGAGCTCGGCAAGAAGCCGCTTCATATTGCGGATATCGGAGAGGTCGGGGATATCTTGAAAGCTGATCGGGCGGTCGCAGAGCAGGGCCGCTGCCATGAGTGGGAGGGCCGCGTTTTTGGATCCATTGATCCGCACACGCCCGTCGAGTTTCCTTCCGCCTTCGATGACAAACACATCCATGCCCGTTTCTCCTGTCCCTGAGTGTATCACGATCGGGCGGATGGTAATCGGACTCGCCCATTTTCATTTCGGCGTTGTGCCCCGGATTTCTCCTGATTTCGGGAGAATTCATTGGGCGCGGATCGTGCGCGATGCCCGCTCAATCCGCAATGCCGTCACAACCCATACCGGTTCGCCAGTTTTGCCCCCGAGACGGTGGGCATCGGCGTGGATGAAATGGAGAGTCAATGGGTCCGGGCGAAGAGGACCAAGCCCGTGTGGGCAACCGCGTCTTCCGGACATGCATCACAGGAACGGTACATCAAATGACAACCGTTGACCAACACCAATCAGAACTCACGGCCTCATCTACCGGAGACAACAAGCTCATGAAAGCGTTACTCATCGCGGCGATTACCGCCTCGGCGCTCTCGATGATCTTCTCCGTCGGCACAACCATCGTCTCCGCACAGATGTCCGGCAACTCTGCCGTCGTCGTGGACGAGTAACCCAGTCTTTTTAGATCACACTTTCTCGATCAGCACACAACATTCCAGGAGCCCATCATGAATCAGTCCAAGCAAACCACACGGAAAATCGCATCACTCGTTCTTCTCGCCGGATGCGCAAGCACCGTCGCCACCCTGGCCGGCGCCTCGCCGGTCTCCGCCAGTGGCATGTCACAAGCCCAAGAGCTCCCCGAGTCGATCACCCTGACCGGAGTCGTCCGTGACTTCCGCGAGAAGAACGCCGAGGGCGGGCACCCCGACTTCGAACGCCGACCCTCCGGCGGGTTCGGGCAGTACATCGGTATGGTCTCGGACTATCTCGATGACGATGGCAAGCCCATGTTCAACTCCACCGGGCTCAAGCTCGGGTCGCAGTGGAGAGACGCCAACAACCAGAACATCATCCCGTCAAAGGATTACATCGCGTCTCGCGAGGGTGATCAGGCTGGATCACTGAGGAGCAATGAAGGCGCGTTGACCACGCCTGAAAACTTCAAGCAATGGTTCAGAAACACCCCGGGTGTGAATGCGGCCAAGCAGCTTGACCTCACACTGGTCCGCCAGCCTGGGAGCAATGTGTACACCTTCGACGACAAGACCGCCGTCGAATACGAGAACACCGGCGGGTTCTTCCCGGTCAATGAAGACCTCTACGGCAACAGCGCAGGGAACAATAAGAACTTCCACTTTACCTTCGAGCTCCAGACGCAGTTCGTCTATGAACGCGACGCGGGGCTGGAGTTCAAGTTCGTCGGCGACGACGATGTGTGGGTCTTCATTGACGGACGACTCGTGATCGATATCGGCGGCGTTCACTCAGCGGTTACCCAGACCATCGATCTCGATCGCCTGGACTGGCTCGAGGACGGAAGTTCCTACACACTCAGCTTCTTCTTCGCTGAGCGTCACCGGACACAGTCCAACTTCCGGATCGAGACCACGCTGAAGCTCCGCAATGTCGAGCTGCCTCCGACCGCGGCTCTGTACGACTAAATCATGAGCGGGCAATGCCCGTTGCCATGGGACCTGGTTTGATGCATGTTGGTGTTGGTGTCGGGCCGATCCGGGAGCGGATCGGCCCGCTCCTTTTTTGTATTGGCTCAGCGGACATACCGACGGCGGGTCGATCTCCGACGATCCGATGATTCACGCTGCAGACGGGGGTAGCTGTACCGGTGTGCATCGCGGCTTGTGGAGTACGAACCGCGATGATCAAGCGTTGGGCGTGGCTCGGTCGGCCAGCCCATCCGTGACTGATTCGCGCTCTCATACCGCACGCCGAGTTGTTCGTCTCGCCGCGAGTATTCAAGTGCATACTCATCGCCCTGCACGACGCGGAATCCGCGTGCAGGCTGGATCACCGCATTGGCAGGGTGCACACGGCTCGGCGCACCGCTGGACTGCAGCGTCATATCCGGTGACCAAGTCCAAGGCCCGTTCGATCGGCTGGTGGCGCACCCGCCAAGAAGTGTTATGAGCACCACGCCGGCAAGCAGTATGATGCAGAGTCTCGGCATGTGGAGGTTTTTCGCCATGAATGCAGGATGACACGGTGCGGGTCCGCCGACCACCCAAACCGAATGCCGTCTGGATATTCGTCACAAAACAACCCGTATCCTGTGCTTATCGGATCCATCCCGCAATGCGTTCGGCGGATTCAAAGATCCGCTCGGGCTTTGCACCATCACGGATTTCTGCATGCATCCGACCAGATAAACCCGGATCAAAACCGCCGGCGGTGTTGTTGCCATTGAGCGCGATGTCCGCGCCTGCATTGATCGCCCTTGCAGCATTCCCTTCGCCAAACGCTCCGCCCATGTCGAGCGAATCCGTGATAACCACGCCATGGAAACCAAGCTCCTCGCGTAGCCATCCGGTTGTCATCGCGCGAGACAAGCTCGCCGGATTGTCGGCATCTCGCCCGCGATGTGCAAGGTGCCCGGTCATCACGGCGAGCGATGAGCCGTAGTCCTCGATCAGCTTAGTGTACGGAAAGACTTCATTCGGATCGTGCGTGTCGGTGATGTCGACAAGCCCTTGGTGCGTATCGCCTATGGCCGACCCATGCCCGGGGAAATGCTTGATGCAACACCGCACGCCCCGATTGTGGTGCGCATCGATGATGAGCCGTGCGCATTGAATCACAACCGAAGGGTCGTCAGAAAACGAGCGACCCTTCTTGGCGATGATCGATGAATCGGCATTGAGCGCAAGATCAACGCACGGCGCGAAGTTGAGATTGATTCCAGTTTTCCCGAGTTGGTGCGCCGCCGAGTCGGCTGCGCGTTGTTGATCGACCGTTTGGAGATCGCCAAACGAGCGGGCATCGGTTGATGAATCAAACCCGTTGCATGTATTCAGTCTAGAGACCCGCCCGCCTTCCTGGTCGATCGAGATGATAAGCTGATCTCCGAGTTCGTGCCTCAGGTCATTGCAGAGTCTTTCAAGCTGGGCGTTTGAACGGATGTTTCTGGGTTGGGCCGTGGATAGTTCACGGTCGAACAAAATCACGCCGCCGATATGGGCGCGATTGAGTTCTTTGATATCTGCCCGTGTATCGGAGTCATCAAGCGAATCGCCCCGGAACCCGGTGATGATCAGGCTCCCGATGGCACGATCAAGATCCACGATGACCATCCAATGCGCGTGACAATCGCCCGTCGCACTTGGCAAGCAGTGCTTCTGCGGCTTCAAAGCGAACACCAAGCCGGCGCATCACGATCGCGGGCTTGACCATGCCGTGCGCACGATCGAGCAGCACGAACGCCTCGCCGCGGTCGATGCCCAGATCCATGCAGAGGATTCTCGCTGCGCGATCGCGGAGTTTGTCGTTGGTCGCTCGCAGGTCGACCATGAGGTTGCCGTGGACCTTTCCGAGTTTGATCATCGCACCGGTGGAGATCATGTTGAGGACCAGCTTGGTCGCGGTCCCGGCTTTCATGCGGGTGGATCCGGTGATGATCTCGGGCCCGGTTTGCACCGCGATGAGCACATCGCACGATGCCGGCTGCTCGATCGGTGTACAGCAGAGCAGCCCGGTCGAGGCGCCGCGCGATTTGGCGTGTTCGATCCCGCCGAGGACGAAGGGTGTTGTCCCGCCCGCCGCGATGCCGAGCACAGCATCGTTGGGCCCGACACCGATCGAATCGAGCTCGCGGTGCGCTCCTGATGGGTCGTCTTCTTTGTGCTCGGACGATTTTCTCAGCGCGCTGTCGCCGCCGGCGATGATCCCGAGGACCTGCGCCGGATCGCTCTGGAAGGTGGGGGGGCATTCGGACGCATCGAGGACTCCGAGCCGCCCGCTGGTGCCTGCGCCGAGGTAGATCAGCCGCCCGCCTTCGGCAAGTGCATTGAAGGCCGTGTCGGTGAACGCGCCGATCGCTTGGATCTGATCTCGGACTGCCGACGCGATCAGGGCATCCTCATCGTTGATCACAGAGAGGATTTCTTGGGTGCTTCGTGTGTCGATATCTACTGATCGCGGGTTGAGTTGCTCGGTGAGCAGGTGCGAGCGGTCGCTGGGCATCTGGCCCTCGGGCGATCTGTGGAGCGGGTTCGAGGTGGGGTGAGGATCTGTCACAGCAACACCCGGAACAGGACTCGAACCTGTGGCCTGTGCTTTAGGAAAGCACTGCTCTATCCAGCTGAGCTACCCGGGCGATAAACAAGTGTACGCCGGTGTGTTCCTCAAAGACGAGCGAAAGAACGACCGGTGCGGCTGCTACAATCTGTGCCCCGCGTTGGGCGGGTATGGAGTGATGAGATGAAAGCAGGAATCGTTGGGCTGCCCAATGTCGGAAAATCGACCCTCTTCAACGCGTTGACCAACGCCGGTGCTTTGGCCGCGAACTACCCGTTTGCGACCATCGATCCAAACATCGGAGTTGTTCCCATCCCCGATCCACGCCTCGAGATCATCCACGGGTTTGTCAAGACCCAGAAGGTCATCCCCGCAATGCTCCATCTGGTGGATATCGCCGGGCTTGTTCGCGGCGCTTCCAAGGGCGAGGGCAAGGGCAACGCGTTTCTCGGGCATATCCGCGATGTCGATGCGATTATCCAGGTTGTCCGATGCTTCGAATCCGCAGCGGGCGGCGAAGAGATCACCCATGTCGATGGCAAGGTTGATCCGGTCAGCGACATCGAGACCATCGAGCTCGAACTCATCCTCTCAGATATCCAGACGCTCGAAAACGCGCATTCCAAGGCCAAGCGGAGCGCAAAGGGTGGGGATCGTGATTCAGTCAATCGCGTCAAGGTCATCGAAGCCCTGATGCCCGTGCTCGAGTCCAACAAGCCCGCGCGTGCGCACCGGTTTGATGATCCAGATCTGGTCAAGGCGTGCAGCCTGCTCGGGTTGATCACCGTCAAGCCCATCCTTTATATAGCCAATGTTTCAGATGATGATGTCAATGGCGAGGGCGAGCTGGCACAGAAGGTCCGGGCGCACGCCGAGTCAGTTGGTGCGGTGATGGTCCCGGTGTGTGCACAGATTGAATCTGAACTCGCTGAGCTCGACGATGAGGACAAGCAAGAGATGCTCGAGGATATGGGGATGGACGAGCCCGCGCTCGGACGGCTTGCAAGGGCGGCGTACATGCTGCTCGGGTACCAGTCGTACTACACCGCGGGCGAGAAAGAAGTCCGCGCATGGACCATCCCGCACGGATGCAAGGCTCCCCAAGCCGCGGGCGTCATCCACACCGACTTTGAACGCGGGTTCATCCGTGTGGAATGCTACTCGGTCGATGACCTCGTGGAATACAAGACCGAAAAGGCCATCAAAGAAGCGGGCAAGCTGCGCGTCGAGGGCAAGGAGTATGTCATGCACGATGCGGATGTGTGCAACTTCTTGTTCAATGTGTAAACCTCGGATTTCACGGTTCTGTGGGCGGTCCGGGTTATGAGGGTTCGCCCGTCTTTGGTATCTGGGGCGGTATTTTGGCCCAAGGTCCGCAAACTCCTTCAGTGAAGCCCTGTTGAGGCCGATGATCTCGGACATACCCAAGACAAGGTGTCCGATATGTCCGCACTCAGAACACTCACACAACAAATCTCCCGATTATCGGGTCCCAAGCCCGGCACGCCGGTGCAGTCGCCCCGCCCGGTTGAGGTGCTGCCACGCCCCGATCTGGCCACCGAGCTGATGGTCTTTCGCCCGCTTTCGATCGGCGATCGTGCAGCTTATCTCGAAGCCTTCACCCGATCACAAGAAGCGCTCGCGCCCTGGATCCCGCTCGCCGAGCAAGGACAATCCGATGATGCGTACTTCGAGGGCATGGTCCGCAAGGGTGTTGAAGGCGACGAAAAAAGAACCGCATGGCGACGGGCAGCATTCCTCAACGATGGACAGTTCCTCGGCATGTTCAATCTCATCAAGATCGATCGCGGGCTGAGCTGGACCGCGGAAGCAAACTGGTGGGTAGATTCGATGTATGCCGGGCTTGGGCTTGGTTCGCACGCCTGCAGAGCGATGGTTGATCATGCCCTCGCCGATATCCCGGTCGGGCTCGGGCTGCACACATTGCGGGGAAACATCTCCGCGGAGAACGAGCCCTCAATGCGCCTCGCCCGCCGGCTCGGATTCACCTGCTCGGGCGAGCGTGATCAGCTCGAGATCAACGGAAAGATCGTCGAGCACGAAGTGCTCACGGTGGATTCGATTCTCCGCTGAACCAACCAACCCCCAAACACTTGTGAGCCGATGGCAACCAGCCATTGTAATTCTCAAAGTTCTCCAGAGCGATCTTGTGGTGTGGATACGCGGCGAGAGACTGTCGGCCAAATGATGCGTAAATCATTGTAAAATAAGCGTTTACAGAACCTTTTGTTGTGCCCAGTTTGTGTGGATGGTGGCCGATGGGTGATGGTTCAAAATTGCCTTTTTGAGATCAGGTCCTATGGTCCAGACCCAAACTTCTTGCTGTACCGATTTTCCGTGAACGCGAACATCTTGTCGCTGCTGCACTTGGAATGATTATCGGACAGAATGATCAGGAGCACCACGCTATGGGATCGGTGAGCTACGACGGACGCACTCTTTCGGTTGACGGTAAGCGGATCTGGATTGTATCCGGCGCGTTGCATTTTCAACGCATCCCGCGCGATGAATGGAAGTCTCGGATTTACGCGGCCAAGCTCTCTGGGCTCAACACGATCGAGACACCGATTTTTTGGAACCTGATCGAGACCCGTCCGCGTTCGTACAACTTTAAGGACGACAACGATATCCGTCACTTCATCGAGCTGATCGCCGAAGCCGGGATGCGATGCATCCTGCGTCCCGGCCCATACATCGGTGAGGGTTGGGACCTCGGCGGGCTGCCGACATGGATGCTCAATATTCCTGATCTCGCGGTACGCCAGCCGAATCAGCCGTTCTTGGAAGCGGTCGGTAAGTACTTCAACGCCCTGTCGCGCCAGGTCAAGGATCTGCAGGCATCCACCGCTGGCGGCGGCCCGATCATCCTGATCCAGAATGAATCGCAATGGACATGCGATGAGCCAACCCTTGCGGCCAAGTACCTCGGTGAGCTCGGGCGGTACCTCCGCGAGGCGGGGTTCACCGTGCCCAAGGTCAACGCGAACAACCTATGGCAGGGCGTCGAGGGCGATATCGATGGATGGACCGGCGAGGGTGAGATGTTCTCGACCATGCGCCAGCTCGGTGCGGTTCGTCCGGAACAACCCAAGCTCGTGATCAACTACGGCACGCGCCAGCCTCAACGATTTGGTGCTGCGGCCGAGGCCCCGGTTGATCCGTACCAGTTTCAGCGCCAGCTCGCAGAGATCATCGTCGGCGGCGGGCAGTTCAACATCGGCAACTTTTCATCAGGGACCAGCTACGGGTTTCACGCCGGGCAGGCGGTCGACGGCGAGAACCCGTGGTACATCCCCTCGCAGGACGCCGGTTCGCTGCTCGACGAGCATGGGCGTCCGACAGCGTTGCATGGGCCCGCACGCCGATTGATGATGTTCGCATCATCCTTCGCCAATGTGCTCGCCAACGCAGAGAACGAAACGCCTTCGGTGGTTATTACGCCCTCACCCGACGAGGACGCGATCCAGGGTCATGTGGTGACGCATGTGCGTGGTTCGCATGGCTCGGCTGCCTTTATCTTCTCGCCTCCAAAGTCGAAGATGGGCACGCTTGATCTTTTGCTGCCCGATGGCTCGGTTCTTCCGGTACGGCTCGGGCATCAGCGTGTGCACTGGTGCTTGTTTGATACCAATCTTTCGTCACGCAATCGCCTTGATTACTCAAGCCTCAACGCGCTGTGCTGCGATGATGATGTGCTCGTGCTGTTCGGCCCTGGCGGCGGGCACGGATCGATCTCGATCAATGGGACCCCGATGGACTTCGAAGTCCCCAAGGGACGCAAGCCATTGGTGCTGCGACTAGAAGAGGTGACCGTCGTCGTGATCTGCGATGAGATGGCAGACGAAACCTTTATGCATGAGCGGAGCGTGTTTGTCGGCGTCCAAACAATCACAGAGGACGGGCAGCCCATCCCATCAACCAACGGCAAGACCCACACGCTTGTCTCACCCGACGGCGCGACCAAGACCACCACAACCAAACCGATCGACGGGGACCCCGTTGACAAGCTGCCGCGGGTGGTGATCGGCTCATGGGAATATTCACAACCCGAAGAACGGATTGATGGCAGCTCGCCCCGGTTCGCACAGATCCCCGGACCTGCGGATCTTTCTGAGCTCGGAACCCCTTATGGATATGGGTGGTACCGGATCGAGGTAAAGACGACAAAGGGCGGGAAGGTCAAGATGTCCGCGCCCGAATCCAGCGACCGGATCCAGATCTTTATCGACGGAGAACCCGCGGGGATTCTGGGCGATGGACCCGGCGCGTCAGGAGTGCTTGATGTGTCACTGAAAAAAGCTACACACGAGGTCGTCGCACTCGCCGACAACATGGGCCGGCTCGAAGGCGGCTCAGATATGACCGGCAAGAAGGGCTTGTTTGGGCATCTCGTCGAAGCTGCCCCGTTCAAGATCTCCAAGGGCAAGGTTCACCAGGGCGATCCGATCGAGGTGCTCTCGGTGCATTCACCAGCGTACGGGATCCGCGAGGGCGACGCGACGCATCCTGATCGGATCGAGTGGTCGTTCAAGCATCTGAAGAAATCAACGATTGTCGTTGATATCCCCGCGGTGGGGGTGCAGTGCGTCGCGATGCTCAATGATGAGCCGCTGAAGTACTTTGATGCCAATCGACCAATCAGGCTGGTCTTGGATAACGAAACGGTCAAGCGTGGCGTTAATGTGCTGCAGATCGCGATGCACACCGATGCGGGCGAAGGTGCTGATGTCGACGAACTCATCGGCTCGGTAACCAAGAACATCATCGAGAACACGAGCTTCACCGAAAGCATCACCAGCATCACCGAGAAGGGGACCTGGTCGTTCGCCAAGTGGGAAGTCCCCGCGGAGATCGACTTTGATTCGGTCGCCAAAGGCAAGTTCCCCAAGCTCCAAACGCCGGCTTGGTGGAAGGCCGCGTTCAAGACACCATCGTTGCGGGTGGCGTTGTCGCTGGATGTCTCCGGGCTGAGCAAGGGGCAGGTGTTTGTCAATGGGCACGCATTGGGTCGCTACTTCACCCAGACCGCGGATGGGAAATCTGTTTCGCCATCGGTGCCGTTGGCGATCCCGAGTTCATGGTTGAACGAGACCGACAACGAGTTGCTGGTGTTCGACGAGCATGGCAATGCACCGAGCAAGGTGAAGATAGTGGTCGAATACGCCTGACCGATTCTGGCGATGGGCTTCGTGCATATCCTTTGGTGAAGGAGCCCCTCATGCGAACCCCGTTGTACCTCAAGGCCGCGAGCTTTGCTGCCCGTGCGCACCATGGGCAGCTGCGCAAGGACAAGCGCACGCCGTATGTCGCGCACGCTTTTCGGGTCGCGATGATCGCCCGCGATATCTTTGGTTGTGACGACGAGGTTGTGCTCTGCACCGCGCTGCTGCATGACACGATCGAAGACCAGGATGTTGATTTCGATGACATCGAGAAACGCTTCGGGCTCGAAATTGCTCAATGCGTCGCGGCGACTTCAAAGAACATGCTTCTCCGCGAGCCCGATCGTGAGGTTGATTACGACGAGAGGCTCGCAAAGGCTACATGGCAGGCGCGGCTTGTCAAGCTCGCCGATGTGTATGACAACGCGATGGAGATCCCCAAGCCGTCGATGCAGGTTCGTGCGATCAAGCGGTGCAAGCGTGCGATGGTGCTCAGCGAGGTTGACGCGGATCGGTCGTGTTTCAAAGAGGCGCGGGCTGCGGTGCAACAGATCGTTGATGAGCTGGGCTAATCAATCGGGCCAGTCTCGGGCTTGGCAAGCTTATCGAGGTCTTCGGTCAGCTTGGTGATCTCGCGTTCCACATCCATCTTCATACGAATGATCAGCTTGAGGTTTGCCTTGAGCGAATCGGAATCCGGATCCGCTTCGCGGAGCTCATTGATTGAGTTGATTCTGAGAACAAGCTGTGATCGGCGGAGGAACCCGTCGGTAATCTTGGCGTTGATTTCGGTGCGCTTGGTTTCGAGAATATTCTGCTCGGCGATGTGCTGCGAAGACCACGCTGCGCCCCGGCGTGGATAGTCGGGGAACCCGGAGAAGACGAGCTTATCGCTGCCCGCGTTGAGCACGCCCGGCTGGAGCCCATCGTTGATCGGCTTGGTGTGGGCGCTGGGGCCGCGTTCAAACGCGGCCGCGATCCAATCGTCCGCGCCGACCTGGGCGCCGATGGAATCGTGGGTGGGGAACTGGATGCCGAGTCGTTCTCGACGCAGCGCGATCGCCATGCGAATCACCGGCTCTTCGATCTGGGCCGCACCGGTCAGGTTTTTGAACGCGCCGAGCGGGAGCAGACGCTCGACCACGCTCATGTCGCGCCGGATGAGCACCGGGATCAGATCGCCGGGCTTGCGAGAGAGGATCTCTGCGCGAAGGTGGGCCGAGCCCAAGGCGACCTTGCCATCGATCTGGATGATCGCATCGCCGGGCTTGAGCAGCTTGGATGCAGGGAACTGCTCGGTGCCTACGACGGTCCCGATCTCGACATGCCCCTTTCGGGTCGCGCCGAACGAGACGCCAAGCCCGCCCTTGGGTTCATCGCGGGCGAATCGCACGAGGGAAGCTTGGTCAAGCCGCTCGAGCAGGTCCGCGGTCAGCATTCTTGATTTGGCAACCGCCTCGATGTCGTCAAGGGTGACCGACGGATCTTCGAAGGCAAGCAGCTCTTGTGCCTGACGGGCTTGCACGGGTGTGCTGCCCTCGATGGTGTCGAGAATCTCATTGACACGCTCGGGAGATCCGAGCAGTGGATTGGCAAGGGCACCGATGAGAATGAGCGAGGCGAGTGGTCTCATGACAAGGTACTGTACCGCATTTCGTGTGGTTTGGTTCAGGCGATGTTGCGCGCCAGAGGCATTTCATCGTTCTCGAGCCCGCCCGAGGGGTCGGTTTTCGCTCTGGGCTGTGCGTCTGGCTGATTGAGCGGGCGGCGCGATGGACCCATCTCCCACCCGGTCCATTGCTTGAATCGTGCTTCGAGGTCCGCGGTGATCTCGGTCGCGTCCATATTCATGCCCGCGTAATCGATCGGTTCGTGGTAATACACCGACGAGTTCGAAGCGGTCCAAAGCGCGTTCCATGCGGGCTCGGTCTGGGGGGTGCCCTCAATAACCACGGGCAACACGCGTGCGCCGGTGCGCCGGACCAGCACGCCAACACCTGAAGCAAACGGCAGCAGCGTTCGGGCGGGGCGTTCGATGCGTCCCTCGGGAAAAATCCCGATGATCCCTTGGGCATGGAGATGCTTGCGGGCGTTGCGTATCCCGGCCCGTCCGTGCCTGTTTCGGGCGATGAAGATGATGCCATGCCATTTCCAGAACCAGTTGAGCCAGGGCACCCGCATGTCGTCGGCCATCAGCCAACGCACCCGCGATGGCATCGAGATGCTCACCAAGATCGGATCAACCCCCGCCGTGTGGTTGCAGACCACGATCAATGGGCCTGTCAGATCGTCAAACGCACCGGGTTCAACCGTCACCCGGAGTTGATGGACTGATTTGGCGTAATGCCTCCCGATCAGGTACACCAGCCCGTTGAGAGGCCCGAGCGGATCCTGCGGGCGTGAACGCCCATACGCCGCTCCACAGAGGCACGCAAGGACGATAAGCACGCCCAAAGCTGAGAAAATAATCCAGAGTTCATTCACGATACGAGTATGTTAGCAAGCACCAAAATTTTGTTCCAAGGAAGGCAGAAATCAATGCGTAATTTCGATCATTTCACGATTCGATCTTGTGTTTTGGATAGATCGGCACCCGTACACTTCCCTCATGAATGATCTCTGGCAACCCGGGCGGGATGAAGCCTTGACGCGGATCGAGCCGCTCGCGGTCAGGGTGCGTCCGGCATCGCTCGATGAGGTTGTCGGGCAGCAGCATCTGCTCGCGCGGGGCAAGTTGCTTCGGCGGATGGTAGACGCCGACGCGATTAGCTCTCTGATTCTCCATGGCCCGCCTGGGACCGGGAAAACCACCCTCGCCGAGGTCATCGCCAAATCCACGAATCGCAGATTCGTTCGAGAGAACGCGGCGTCGGTCGGGGTCAAACGCATCCGCGAGATCATCGACGACGCCGAGCGCGTGCTCGGGCAGAACGGCAAGCGGACGATCCTGTTCCTCGATGAGATCCATCGGTTCTCCAAGTCGCAGCAAGATGTGCTGCTCCGCGATGTCGAGCGGGGGCTGATCACGCTGATCGGCGCGACAACCGAGAATCCGCTGTTCGCGGTCAACAGCGCGTTGATCTCTCGTTCGACACTCTTCCGGCTCGAATCATTGAGCGAGGAAGAAACCAAAGAGGTCATCCGCCGAGCGATCACGCATCGGCGTGGGTACACGGATCTGACGATCCAGATCGAAGACGAGGCGTTGGATGTCTGGGCGCTGAAATCCGAGGGCGACGCCCGGCGGGCGTTGACCGCGCTTGAGGTTGCGGTGCGATCATCGGTTGGTGATCAGGACCAGGGCGACTTGCAGATCACCAAGCAGCTCGCGGAGGATTCCATTCAGCAGAAGATCGCCTCGTACGGGGCTGACGGGCACTACGACGCGATCAGCGCGATGATCAAATCCATCAGGGGTTCGGACCCGGATGCAGCGATGTACTGGATCGCCCGGATGCTCGACGCGGGTGAAGACCCACGATTTATCGCGCGCAGGCTCGCGATTCTCGCGTCCGAGGATGTCGGCAACGCCGACCCGCGTGCGGTGGTTATCGCCCAGTCATGCTGGGATCTGGTCGAGCGGATCGGCATGCCCGAAGCGCGGATCACGATCGCCCAGTGCGCGACCTACCTCGCGTGCGCTCCCAAATCGAACGCGGCGTATGTTGCGATCGACGCGGCGCTCGATGATGTCCGCAAAGACC
This sequence comes from Phycisphaerales bacterium, assembly GCA_029260265.1. Taxonomy (GTDB): domain Bacteria; phylum Planctomycetota; class Phycisphaerae; order Phycisphaerales; family UBA1924; genus UBA1924. Next base: position 7,686 of record JAJDDO010000019.1, on the reverse strand, counting down.
GGGTACTCCCGGTGCCGGTGTATCTGCGAGACAAGAACACCTCGCCGATCGCCCAATCCGGCAGCGACGGTTCCGCCCAGCGGGTCAGCGAGCACGAGGGCGAGAAGTACGAGTATTCACACAATGCAGCCGACCAGCTCAGCGGGCAAGACTATCTCGGCGTGCCCAAGCGGTACTACGAGCCCAAAGACATCGGGGCCGAGCGAGTGCTGCGGCAATACCTCGATCTCGCGCGTGCGCGGAAGAGGGCGGGCGAGTAGCATCAAAGGTAAGCTGATGTGTTGGCACGCCGGTGTGTCGGTTGGCGGCGTGTGCTTAAAAGTGAGGACCAGATCACGATGTTTCCAGCGATTGTTCAGGCGTACAACGACGAGGGGTTTGTGTTCGAGCTTGGCTCGCCGGCGATGCTCTGGTCTGGGCTTGCCCATCGCGGGCAGTGGGGCCCGCGGGCACGGTTCTCGACGCCGAGCTATAGGCAGATCGCGATCGGGCTGCGTGATGCGTGGTTTTTCATGCTTGTCAGCGAGGCGATCAAAGATGTAAACACCAACGAAGAAAACGCATCGCTCGTCATTGGCAACGCGCAGGGCATCTCGACAATGCTGATCGCCCATCTCATGCAGCCCGCGCCCGTCGACGCGATTGATGCCGAGACCTCGATGGGTTCCGATGATGGCACCGCCTTGACGCGCCGGGTTGCCGACAAACTTGGGCTCGATGTTCGCGTGACCAAGGGATTCAGCCCTCAAGATCTTGACAGCGCGTGTCGACGCAAAAAATATAGCTTGGTCTTTGTCGATGGCGAGCATACCAACGAGCAGATCGTCAAGGATTTCGAAGGCATCGCGGATCGGTTGACGGATCGGTGTGTGGTGTTCTTTCATGATGTCGGGCTGCGTGATATGGACGAGGGGTGGCTGGCGGTGCGTGAACTCGCCGAGCAGATGGGGTTGCGTGGGTACGATCTGTCAGCGACCGATTCGGGATCGACGCTGTTGGTGCGGGGTGTTGATTCTCTTGAGACGATGCTCGCTGCGACCTGCCCGGGCTTGCGTGCGTTCAACGACACCTACCACGCCGGGGGATCGGTGCCGATGCCGGCGCAGCGTGCGGAGGGCGATCAGCTTGTCGTGCGCGATGGGCAGCGGGTCGCGTTCTTTGGTGCGGGCAATGATCTGGCAGACTACGGGCACTTTATCTGCTCGCATCGGGGGTGCGTCGCGGGGATCTTTGACGATGATCCGGGCAAGGTTGGAACTACACGCTTTGGGATCAAGATTCAATCGGGCGAGGAGTTGAATCAGAGCAATCCGGATCTGATTGTGATCTCTACGCAGGGCTTCATTGACCGGGCACGCACGCGGATCGACGAGCTCATGCCCGAGATCGCGACGCGTGTGTATCCGCGTGCGGGCTTGGGTGTGCCGACGCGGGTCGTGCGGACGCCGGGCGTGTGATGATGGACCATGATGTGACCAAGCACGGGCTCCGCCAATCGATCAAGCAGACGCTCATGGCGATGGATGAGCACGATCGGCGTGCGCGTTCAACGACCATCTGCGCATTCATCCAAGCGATGGAGTTGTATAAGCAGGCATCAACGATCATGGCCTACGCGGGCTTTGGTGCGGAGGTCGATCTTGATGAGTTGATCGTATCTGCGTTGGGCGCGGGCAAACGGGTGTGTATACCGAGGGTGGATTGGCAAGCGGGAACAATGGAACCCGCTGCGATCTCGAATCTGGACCCAGACCTCGTGGTCGGCCGATATGGTGTTCGGTCGCCGGGTGGAAACTGCGGCCGCATCCCTGTTTCTGGGCTTGAAATGGTGCTGGCACCTGGACTTGCGTTTGATTGCGATGGCGGTCGGCTCGGGCGGGGTAAGGGCTTCTATGATCGGTTGCTCGCGGGGGGGCTTCGATGCCCGGTGATCGGGGTGTGCTTTGCATCCCAGGTCGTTGGGCGGGTGCCGATGGAATCGCACGATCGGATGATGGATCAGATCGTGTGCGAGCAAGGTGTGTTACGGAGGGAAAACGGATGAGTCTTCCAAGCCAGTCATCGCGTGGTGTTTCGCGTCAATCAGCAGTGCACACCCGACGGAGAAAGACCGGCCCGGGTAAACGGGTGTTGCCGATCGTCGTGGTGCTTGTCGCCTTCGCGCTCCTGTGGTTTGTTGTCCTCAAACCCAACGGCACCGCCGCCAACCAGGCGGACGACACCGCCGACCAACTGGCGGCAGCCCAGGGCGGTTCTGGTGGTCCCGATAACCGAGCTTTGCCCGGTTCTGGCGCCAAGCCCGATCCCGAGAAAGAGGTCGATGAGGCGATCGAATCACCGATCGCGAGCCTGACTGATCAGCGGCGGAACACGAACGGGAACGATCGCGGGGGCATCTCGCGCCCGAACACCCGCCCGAGATCGGGCGAGGCAACGAGCCTGCTAGACAACGCCGCGGACCAAGCCAACGCCGACTCGGGTGGTCAGCCAACCGTGACCCAGCCTCCGCTCGCCCAGCCCCGCCCGACGGTCTCGACAGATCCCTCACGGATTCGGCTCCAACTCGACACCGCTCGGAGACTCATCGCTGAAAACGATCGCGTCGCGGCCAGAGCGTTGCTCTCGCAGACGCTCCGCAACGACGGGCTCAGCGATTCCGAAGCAGATGTTGTCCGCGCCGAGATCGCTGAGATCAACGAAGACCTTGTGTTCGGTCCGATCGTTGCGCCCGGTGATCCGATGTGCGAAGAGTACCGTGTGCAATCCGGCGATAGCCTGAGCAAGATCGCGTCCCGGCGTGAGCTGGCGACGCACTGGAAACTGATCCAGCGCGTCAACCGGATCTCCAACCCATCGCGGATCAGGCTCGGGCAGCGGCTCAAGCTTGTGCGCGGCCCGTTCCATGCGGTTGTGCACAAACGCGAGCATCGGCTCGACCTCTACCACGGCTCGCCGGATGATCCTGATAGCTGGGTCTTTATCCGCTCGTACTCCGTCGGGCTCGGCGCAGACAACGGCACGCCTATCGGTTCATTCGTCGTCAACGGATCAAAGCTCGAAAACCCCGGATGGGTCAACCCACGCGATTCAAGAGAACGCTACGAGCCCAATGATCCAAACAATCCGATCGGCGAGTTCTGGATAGGGCTCGATGGGCTCGGCGATGACGCGGGCAAATCAGGGTACGGAATCCACGGCACGGTTGAACGCGAATCCATAGGGCAGAACATGTCGATGGGGTGTGTGAGGCTTGCCGATGACGACATCGCCGAGGTGTACGAACTGCTCGGGATGCATGTCTCCCGCGTGCTCATCCGCCCATAATGGGTGGCGCACCGTGACGCTTTGCGATTAGCCCAGCAGCTTGTCGATGGGGAGTTGAGGCGTCGGCTCGGTGGTGCGTGCTGCCTGCACCAGCCGTTGGCAGTTGAGCATCCTGCCAGGCGAGAGAGCAAGCGAGAAATAATCCGGCGTGTGCCCTTCTGGATGCACCTTGGTGTGCGGCCATCTCTTGGCGGCGACAAACTCGGGGATCGGTTCGCCGATCACTCGGGGCGGTTCGAGCGCGATGGAGAACGAGCCGAAGTCGACACAGATCCCGATGGTTCGAAGGTCGTAGGTCTTGACCTCAGGTTTTCCTGACCCGAGGAACTGGTAGCGGAACACATCAAGCTGCCCCGGAACAACACGGATATAGATTGGGTAGAGGAGTTCAGCGCCCAATGCGCCGGCGACCATGGTAAAGCCAATCCCGGCGTATCCAAGGAACCCCGCGTCTTTGAGCATTCCCCCCCATCCACCAAAGATGTACTGCATCAGGAACAAGAGAAACGCGGCGCTGATGATTCCGCAGATGATGGCAGCAAGCCAATACGCCTTTGGGCGAGCGATCCCGAACCACGGGCGGATGATCAGCGGCTCGAACCCGCCGTGCTCGGCGTCAAGGGCATCCGGCGTCACCGTATCGGCGGTGGTCTGTTCCTTGGGCTTGACATGCAGTGTCACTTCCGCCCATTGGCGAAAACCGTAACTCGGTCGGCGTGGTGGGATGATCGCGCGGATCCGGTACCGCGTGTCCGTCGAAGACTTGAGATAAATCCCCGGGCTGTGCGACCCCTTCACACGCAGGAGGGCGATGATTCCCAAGGTGATCAGGGCGGCGCCGGTTCCCCCCGCAGCGAGGGAAGCAACCAAAATCGAGCCGCCGAGGAGATTGCGTATTCCAAAGAACAGGATGATCGGGATGAGGAACAGCATCGCAAATCCCTGCGACACGATGAGCTGGGTGATGATCCCAGAACGCCCGACGGAGTTGAACTCCAGCCCCATTTTTTCACTCAGAAAGAGCCCCCGTTCGTAGTCGGGCTGCTCATCGGTCGTGGTGTTGGAAGGAATGGGGTTCGGCATGGTTTCTGGGCTGATTTTAGCGTGTTTTTGGGGGGCGGATTGTGCATCAAAAAAGGGGCGTTGATGGTGCGGATGCGCTATGATTCGTGTCCCGATTTCGGGCCCTGAAATCGGGCTTTGGACTCGGCTTTTCTCCATGATTCTTTGGCCAATGGCGTGGTGGACTTTCACCAACGCGATCGGCGGGGCGAACAAGCTTGATGACCGACCAGAATACCCCAGATACACAAAGCACAGCCGGCACCAACAAGCCCAACAGCGCCTACGGCTCGGACCAAATCAAGGTTCTCGAGGGGCTCGAGGCTGTCCGCAAACGCCCCGGCATGTACATCGGCGGCACCGGGCTCGGGGCGCTGCACCATCTGGTGTACGAAGTTGTCGACAACTCCATCGACGAAGCCATGGCCGGGTTTGCGAGCTTCGTCAGTGTCTCGGTGCTCGCCGACGGCTCTGTCTCGGTCACCGATGACGGACGCGGGATCCCGATCGACCCGGTCACGAATGATGACCCAACACTCGACGGCAAGTCCGCAGTCGAGGTTGTGCTGACGCGATTGCACGCGGGCGGCAAGTTCAACGAAGAGGGCAGCGCGTACAAGGTCTCCGGCGGGCTGCACGGCGTGGGTGTCTCGTGTGTCAATGCGCTCTCGTCATTGCTTGAAGTCGAGGTCTGGCGCGATGGGAAAATTCACGGCATCACCTTCGAGCGCGGTGTTGTAACAACAGACATCCACGAGATCGGACCCATCCCCGCCGGCGCAACACGATCGGCGGGCACCCAGATCGTGTTCAAGCCCGACAGCCAGATTTTCGAGGACACCACCTTTGATTATCAGGTGCTGCTCAACCGTTTGCGTGAGCTGTCCTTCCTCAATCCGGGCGTGACCATCAAGCTGACTGACGAGCGCGTCGGTGCGGACGGCAAGCCGAAGCACGATTCGTTTAAGGCCGAGAATGGGCTGCTCGAGTATGTTCAGCATCTGATGAGCGGAAAGACCGAGGTCTCTAGCCCGGTGTACATCACCAAAGAGATCGAAGAAGAGAACATGATATGCGAGGTCGCGTTCCAGTACCACGATGGGTACTCCGAACTGCTCAAAACCTTCGCCAACAACATCAACAATGTCGATGGAGGCACCCACGGACAGGGCTTCAAGGTCTCGCTGACCCGCACGCTCAACGGGTACGCCAAGCGGTCCGGAATTCTCAAAGAAAAAGACCCGACGCCCTCGGGCGATGATCTCCGCGAGGGGCTGATCGCGGTGGTGAGCGTCAAACTCCCCGAGCCGGCGTTCAATAACCAGCCCAAAGAGAAGCTGCTTAATCCCGAGATCGAGGGCTTTGTCTCTTCCGCGGTGACCGAGGCGTTGACCAACTGGCTCGAAGAAAACCCCGCAGAAGCCAAGCGTCTGTGCATGAAGGGGATCGTCGCGGCCCAGGCGCGCGAAGCCGCCCGCAAAGCACGCGAACTCACCCGGCGCAAGACCGCACTCGATTCGGGCTCGATGCCCCACAAGCTGCGGGATTGCAAGACCAAGGATCTTGATCGTGCGGAGCTCTTTATCGTCGAAGGCGATTCCGCGGGCGGGTCGGCGACGCAGGGGCGTGATGTCGAAACCCAAGCGATTCTGCCGCTGAAGGGGAAAATTCTCAATGTCGAACGCGCGCGCATCGACCAGGTGCTCCGGTTCGAAGAGATCCGCACGCTGATCGGCGCGTTGCGATGCGGGATCGGTGAGGACTTTGATGTTTCCAAACTCCGGTACGGCAAGATCATCATCATGACTGACGCGGATGTCGACGGGAGTCATATCCGCACGCTGCTGCTGACTTTCTTCTTCCGGTACATGAATGAGCTGGTTCGGCGTGGGCATATTTTCATCGCCCAGCCGCCGCTGTACCAGATCACGAAGAGCAAGAAATCACAATATGTGCTCAACGAGCGTCGTCTCGACACCGTGCTGACCGAGCTGGGTCTCGATGGTTCGTCGCTCATCATCCGCGATGTTGAGAACACCCGCCTGGGTGAAGAGCCCAAGGTGCTCAGAGAGATTTCTGGTCAGGACACAACCAAGGCCGTGCGCGCGCTGACACGGTTGGTTGAACTCGTTGAGATCGCCGAGCGTCGCGGGATCAAGTTTGTCGATCTGCTCGAGGTGCGTCGCGACGGGCGTTTGCCGACCCACCGAGTCGCGACGGCTGCGATGGGCGAGTACACCTGGTCCGAGGGTGATGCGCACAAGATCATCGAGGATCGCAACTGGCGCCTGGCAGACAGCATCGACGATGGTCAAGATGCTGAAGGATCCGATGATGCCAAGCAGGGCGGGGCGGTTGTTGATGAACGACCAATCGCCAGCGTTCGCGAGCTTCATGAGAACCGCGAGCTTGAGGTGATCTTCAAGGATCTTGTCGAACTGGGGATCAACATCGAGGACTACGGGCTCGTGCAAGAAGAGTCGGTGACCGGCGAGCACCTTCCGACACGGTTCGCTTGGGTCACGACCAAGGCTGGGGCGAAGGTCGTAGCTTCTGATGACGAGGACGATGGCATCTCGATCGCACCGGCGTCCAAGCTCGTTGAGGCCGCCAACATCCCGGCGATTCTTGATTCGCTCCACGAGATCGGTCGACGGGGGATGGAGATCAAGCGGTTCAAGGGTCTGGGCGAGATGGACGCCGAGCAGTTGTGGGAAACCACGATGGATGATTCTGTGCGGACGCTGATGCGTGTGCAGTGGGACCAGGCGGGCGAGGCCGAGAACCTGTTCGGGCTGCTGATGGGCGAGCATGTCGAGCCGCGACGCAAATACATCGAGGACCACGCGCTCGAGGTCAAGAACCTCGACATCTAATAGCAAGCGACACTGCCTGTGCTGCCAACATAGCGATGATGAACTGGGGCACGAACCGAGCGTTCTCGGACGCGCTGCGGTTGGCATGCGTGGTTGTGACGGCTGGCGGGTGGGTGGGGGGGGGGGGGGGGGGGGGGGGGGGGGGGGGGGGGGGGGGGGGGGGGGGGGGGCGGGCGCGGCCCCGGGGGCGACCGACCTTGGTGGTCTGGGATCCGCGGCCGCCGCGGCGCCCGGGACGGGGGGGCCGACCCGCCCTCGGAGCAGGGCGTGCTGCTGGCGCACCTGCACCGCTGGCTGGCGCGCCCCGAGAACAGCGGCGTCATCCACACAACGCCTGCGTTCCAGGCCGCCCTGTCCGAGGCCGTCGGCATGGTTGCGCGCAAGGCGCTGCCGGTGCCGCCCGACCGCGAGGGCGCGCTGGCCG
>JAJDDO010000018.1 GCA_029260265.1 Phycisphaerales bacterium | reverse complement strand
GATTATGGAAAAGAGTTTGTGCATAGTTCCTTAGCGTCTGTTGCGCCTGCTGGACTGCCATTGGAGCTTTTGCGGGTGTTTGTCTTGGCGTTCCAGATCGTATGTGGATTAAGGGGTATAGATTTTATCCCCGCCTTGCTTTACATTCTTCCGATTATGTGCTTATAGTTTTATAGAGCCCAGGGTATCATGCTGTATGCCTTTTTTGACCTGAGCGGCGCGGGGAGAAGGCTCGTCCGCCGTCTTTAAATTTAACTTATGGGGTTTATTATGTCGTTTTCTGATTTTACAGGTTTCTTCGCTGGTCTTGGCTGGCGTAGTCTTGTTATTGGTGGTGTTGCGTTTATTATTGGTGCGGTGTTTTTCTAATGTCTGTTGTTGATATTCCTAGAAAGGTAGGTTGTTCTGTCAATGATGTTGCCGGTGATCTGCGTATTTTAGCTGACTTGTATGGGGCTGGTAAGATTCCGTGCTTATCGGTGGCTTATATCCATGGTGAGTTAATTCATACGATTAGTGATGGGCGGAGTCGTGTTGAGGTGTCGGGATTGTTTAATTTTGGTGCAGCAAAAGAGTTAAGGTTTATATTGGATGGTTGACTTTTTGCTTTGATTTTGTATTAAGCACTTATGTTTTTCTCCAAGAATGCATTCCAGAAGGCTCTAATCCTCAAGGTTTTTTCTGAAGACTTGCCCCTCACCGCGCCCGAACGTGGTTGAGGGGTTTTTTATTTGCTCTTTGTTTAAAAATGCTTATGAGATTAATAGCCGGGGAGGTCGTCCTAACCTGGTGGCCTCCCTCTCGCCGGTAATGGTGTAAACCCTGCCAATGCTCTGAGAGAGGTCTCTAATATTTTTTGGACGGATGCTTAAAGGACAAACTTATGAAAATGGTCACCCAAGATCAAATTCGGGCTTTAAATGAGGCCAATAGTCTCCAACAACCTATCACCATCGTTAAAAATGGTCTTGGGTATGAGTTAACCTACCCACTATTAACAGGCCTCCTGTATGGCCCTGAGTTGTTCACAGCGGGTATTGACGAAGGCTATTGGGCCTTTAATGGTGACAGCGATGTCAAAGAGTTTACGGTTATTGGCCGTGCAAAAACCACGGTTTGCATCATCCGGGGTCTGCTGGATCAAAGTTAATGGGAAAAAAGGTTGGCTTTAAACACGCACCTACCCTGAAACGCGCTCTACGATCTTCCGCTTCCGTAAAGATTGTTCAAGGACCTGTCGAATCCGGCAAGACTGTCTGGATGGTTATGGATATTTACAAGGAAATGTGTACCATTCCGCGTTGTACGGACGGCATTAGACGCTCAAAGTTTCTTGTTGTGCGGTCTACGGACGGTGAATTGCAGCGCGGTATCATTAAAACATGGAAACAGTGGTTTCCTGAAGACGTACATGGGCCTTTAGTCGGCACAATGCCCACGGTTCACACTTTAAAGTTTCTGGATGTTGAGTGTGAGGTCGAGTTTTTTGCTTTTGAAGACGATAGTGAAGCCGTATTAAAGAAATTACGGTCGACTGAGTACACAAAAGCTTACGTAAATGAGGGGCAATTCACTAAATTCGCCCTGTTTTTGGCTATCAGACAGCGTACAGGTCGCTATCCATCCAAGATAGATTGCCCTGATTGGGACCGTAAAAAACGTATTTGTATGGATATGAACGCCGCTCGGACAAATGATCATTGGGTTTTGTATATCCGGGGTGATATTCCGTTTCCGCCTGAAATGAGCCCTGAACAACGTCGGGCATATACTAAGCCGGATGATTGGGAGTTTTTCGTTCAACCGCCTGCTGTTAGAGGTATTTATGACGAAAAGGGCTATATTACCGACTTTGAGATACACCCAGACATAGAGAATTTAGCGTTTATTGATGCTGATGAGATATTATCACTGTGTCAAAACGGTGCGATTGATGATATAAAGCGTGATTATATGAATGAAATGGTAATATTAAAGGCCGGAAATCCGCGTTATCCCAAGTTTTCAAGAGGCTGGCACGTTGCAAAAGAGCAATTACAGCCTGTCGAAGGTGTGGCACCTATCATCGGGTATGACCCTGGACAAGCTTCTGGTGCCGCAACTTTCTGGCAAAGAGTAAATGGCCAATGGCGTGGACTATTTGAGTTGAATGCCCGCTTAGACCCGCGCATACGCTCAGCAGAAGCACAGGGAGAGCGTATGCTGGATATTCTAAAGCAACACTTCCCTTGGTACAAAGATACCGGTGTGGCGGCTTGGATGGACCCTTACGGTACTTGGAAATCCACGGATGAAAACACGACGTTTCAAAGTATTATTTCTGAACTAGGGCTCGATTTTCAACAGCCAGCCTTAAAGGATAATCCAAGCTTACGGCTCCAAACTGGTACAAAAATGATTAAAGCCGGTTCGTATGGAACGCCAAAGATGTCGTGTTGCCCGTTTGGAATGCCTTCTTTTATTGTGGCAATGGACGGTGGTTGTACGATGAAGGTAGTTAAACGCCAAAAGGACATGGTTGAAGAAAATTCAATCAACAAAAATAAACATGCTGATATAGTGGAATCTGCGGAATATGCGTGGTGGGGTGGTGGAGAAGACAATGCAATTATTCCAAAAATTAAAGAACACCAACAACCTACGCGGGTTGATACCTTCGCAGGAAGTATAGTGCCGGGCCGTCGTTCATTTGTTAGAAGAACGGGATCATGGACCAGATAAGAGACAGTAAATTTGAACCTTCATGGTGGTGGGTTGTTTTTGTACCAAAGCCGTTTGAACACTGGTTTGATATTTTTTCTCCGAGGTGGTGCCGTCACGTGTTTGTCTTTGGATATACAATGGAATCTCATAGTTGGGTTGTGATTGACCCAGCACAAGAAAAGACGCATTTATTAATCTATAGAGATGAAGATTTCACGGGAATTTTGGCAAATTACTGTGATGCGGATTGTGTTATTGTGCAGATAAAGGCCCAAAAAACCCATGTTTTACGGCATAGATTATTTCAAACTTGCTCTACGGTGGTAGCTAGGGTTATAGGTATAAGCGGAAATTCATTGACACCGCATGAGTTGGCAAAGACATTGCGGCGTTATAACACCATCGTAAAGAGGGATCCAAACAATGTCTATCAAAACAAAAACTCCAGAAGAAGACCCAGAAACAAAAGCCCGTCGTGAGGCTGCAGAAGCTCGGGCCGACGCTGGTCGTATTGACGAAACCCGCGAAACCCTAGCCGAAGACACAAGAGCATTCTTCCGACAATTTGGCAGGGTGTCACCACCAGCATCAATTGGAAACCAGACTGCGCCGGCTGCTGGGTTTAACCTCAACAATTTATTTACCACGCTCGGCGGCGGGGGATTTACAGGGGGAACGCTTTCCGGCGCCCGCTTGAATAACAGTACCTCTAATGTGAATATCCAACAACAATGACGTTCGAAGCAAATTTCAATGCCCGGATTTCGGATGCACGAAATGACCGTTCCAATATTCAGGACCGGATTAATACGCTGTATGAGATAGGAAATCCGTGGCGTCAAAGAGTTGGTGAGGCTACATCGACCACTACCACTCAGGCTGAACAGCAAGACGATATTTTTGACCAGACTTTACAGCTTGAGCTTTCAAACTTTGCCAGCGGTGAAATGGATCACTTCATGCCGGAATATAAGTCCTGGGTTGGTTTGGCTCCGTCTGTTGCTCTTAAAGGAACTGCACAGGCCAATGCTTGGGAATCTGAAGGTAAGCGATGGGAAGAACGCTTGTATGAATTGATAAACCAGACAAATTGGTATGAAGAAAACTTGGAAATATTTCACGACATTGGTATTAGCTGCGGTGGCACGGCAATCCCGTTACCCGATGCCACTATGCCTGTAGTCTGCCGTCCGGCATTGATGAACAATATTTTGATGGATGAAACCGCTTATAACGATCTGGATGGCCGTTGGATGGAGTTTGACGTTAAAAAACGCCATTTGAAGGAAATGTTTTCCGGAATAATGGACAAAATCAACAAAAACCCGAAGCTGAGAGCCAAAAACGATAATAACACAGTCAAGGTTTTGCAGGGCAATTTCCGTAAAATAACACCCAAAGGTCCTCGTTGGATGTGGATTATTCGCATTGATGGCGATACGGTTCATAAACAAATGATGCCTGCTGGTGCGCCCCCTGCCGTCAATATTGGCCGTTGGCGCCACGCCACACCAAGCGCATGGGGCCCTGGCCCTGCTGATATGTGCCTCTCTGCGGGTCGTATATTGGATGATTTGGGCTATTTGAACCTTAGAAAGCTGGCAAAAGAGGCCGATGCGCCGTATTCTTACGAGGTTGATGGTGTTTTTAACATCAAAAAACCCATTGAGAATGGCACATTTGTTGGTCGTCGCGTTGGTTCTCAACCTCCTGTGCCTATGTTTACTGGTACAACAAGTCAGAATGTGTTTTTTGAACGTGAAAAAATCCAAGAATTTATTCGTGTGTGTCTTTATACGGATGGGCCACGTCAAGAAGGTAAGACGCCACCGACTGCAACACAGTGGATTGATGAAAAGGCTTTATCCAACATCCGCAAGCTTGCTCGCCGCCGCATTTATCGTGAATACGTCCTGCCCTCTCTTCGGCGGTTTGCCTTTGTTTTTGCGGTACGCGGGGAGTTGCCGCCGATTGAAATTGGTGGCCGTGCTATTCCTGCGAAGTTTATTTCTCCACTCTCCAAAGCTTCTGATGCTCAGGAAGTATCAGGCGCTTTCCAGTTTATTCAATCCTCTGTTGGTACGCTCGGGGAAGCCGCTATCGCTTCAATTGATCCCCATAAAACAATGGTCAAAATGAAAGAAAAGCTCGGTGATGATATAGTGGAACTTACTGAGCCGGACGAACAATCGGATTTACTAACAAACATTTTACAAGAAGGACGAAACATTGCCCAAAACTAAGGACGACGAAAGAGCCCCACGACGATTTTCAGACATTAGAGTTATGCTAGATATTGATCCTGACAAGGTTGTTAGCGAGGCGCAATCGGCGTTGAAATCAGTTGGTGCAATGCCACAAGGGGCGGCAATACAGGAATACCTAACATTTATTTTGCTTGAAGTTGGCCCTACTAATACTGTAGAGGAAATGTACAAACACGCTGGCAGGAAACTTCTTGCTGAAGACTTAATTAGATTTATGGACGGTAAAAATGAATAAATATTTGAAATTTGGAACACTTATTAATCCTTATCTTTGCTATATAGCGCCTGGTGATGGCGACGGCGGCGATGCTGGTGGAGGTGGAGGTGGCGCTGACGCCGGTGCTGACAAAGGCGCGGATACTGGTGCTGACGCTGGCGGCGATGCTGGGGATAAAAGTAGCCTTGCTGCTGCGGCCGCTAAGGATCTCGAAAATCCAGACAAAAAACTGGCTGACGATTTAGGTGATGATAAAAAAGATGATAAAAAAGATGGTGAAGGCGATGGTGACGACAAACGGACAATTCCTGAAACTGCTGACGACTATGACTTTACACTACCTGACGACACTGGTCTTAAAGATGAAAAAGGCGAACCGTTTCAGTTTGCCAAAGACGATCCGCTCGTAGCTAAGGCTCGCGCTTTGGCCGTTGAACACAATATGCCACAAGAAACCCTGAGCGCAATGATGGGCGTGTATGTTGAAGCAATGAAAGACGCTATCAGCACTGAAAATACCACCCGTACAGAAGCTTCTGACAAAAACCGCACTGACGCATTAGCGGAATTATCCTATAAAGACGCTGACGGCAAAGACGTTTCAGGGGAAGAC
>JAJDDO010000017.1 GCA_029260265.1 Phycisphaerales bacterium | reverse complement strand
ATCTTTCCTGATTAATCATGATCAGCTTGATGCGTTCATCCACGCTGGTATTCAAATCCTTGAGGGTCTCTTTTCCCAAAATACCATCCGGCTCCCGGCCATTTCGACTTTGGTAGGCAATGACAGCCTGTTTCAATACTTCATCATAACTGGCACTTGATATATCGCCGCCCTGATAGTCACGGGTAATGCTCAAACGTTTGCGAAGGGTCACTACACGCGGATCGTTCATGCCTGGTTTAAGGGTTGGTCCCGGTGTAATTTGCGGCCAGCCGCCGTTTGCCTTAATTTTCTGATAGAAATCAATTGAATTATTGAGGCCTCGATAAAAGCGGTTTTTTGAGCCATCTTCCGCCGCGTTTGCTGAATAAAGTCCGCAACCCAGCCAAAGCGACATGAATAGAATACGCGCTGAGTTTTGTAAGAATGCCTGGTACATCTGGTATCTCCCTGGAACTATATCGGTTTGAATAGATCAAACCCTGGCGTGTTGCCAGACGGGTATCAAAGATAACACCCGTCCAACCTTGCCTGGGTTAATCAACGCGCGAAATCTTGAGTGCGGCCACACCGATGGCAATATTGAGTCCGGTCCCAGCCTCCAGGCTGACCGGTTGCAGAACGAAGCTGGATTCAGAGCCGCCGATCAGGGCATTGGCACCAAAAGAAGCGACCAATCCGATCCCGGCCGAGACCCCGCGATAAGTGCCGGCAAATCCCTCGATATTATCAGGGCCCTGCGGTCCAAAAACAATCCAGCGCATATATTGTTTGCCGGTGATACCCAGATCAAGACCAAATTTATTGATCACGCCGGTATAGTTTTCAGTATTGCCGGTTGAGCGGTTCCGGAAAGTACAGTTAACAGTTTTTGACGAACCGAGGATGAGGCCGATGCCACCCTCAATTGTACAGGCAAGAACACCGACACGTTCACGGCCTTCAGGTCCTCTTTCAGGCACAACAACTTCGCCGGTTATCTGCTGGGCGTGTACTGACATGTCGGGAATAAAAGCGAGTGCGGCAAGCGTTGCCGCAAATATAATTTTTTTCATCTGGCATTCTCCATGAGATTGTAACTTCGCTTTTTATCTGCCCTTTTTACCAAGCGGGCAGATTAACGACGAATTCGCAAAGCGGTTGCCTTGTATATGGGATAGTCGTTTGCATAATTCAAATGAATATTAAATAAGGTTAATATGACAAATGCTCATAGATTGTTGATTGCTATTTGCTGAGCGCATGCGAAGTGCCAATTGATTATTGGTCACCGGCTTTGTCTGCCATAAGATTACCAATGTTGGATGAACGCAAATGCAGATCTCGCTGCGGAAATGGAATTTCAATATTGTTCATCTTGAAGCCGTCAACGATGGCATAGGCAATTTCCTTGGTGGCGACCGGGGTTTGCAAAATGTCTCGCAAGTGAACCCGTAGTTGCAAATTGACTGAGCTATCCGCAAACCCTTCAAAGAAAACAAATGGTGGCGGTGATTGCATTGGAACACTGCAGCCGTCTGCGGCTGCCAATAATACCTTTTCCACCAACTGCATGTCGCTGCCATAAGCCACACCGACGGGAATATCAATGCGACCCATCTTTGATTCATGGGTCCAGTTTCCAACCTTGCCATTTATCAATTCGGAATTCGGGATGATGATCGACTGCTTGTTGAAAGTTTCGATTTCGGTGGCTCGAACGCTTATTTTTTTCACAAAACCCGATGTATCAGTGCCTACAACAATCCAGTCGCCAACCTTGATCGGACGCTCTGCCAGCAAGATGAGACCTGAGACAAAATTGCTGACAATATTCTGCAGACCAAAACCGATACCAAGAGACAGGGCACCGGCAACAATTGCCAGACTGGACAAATCCAACCCCGCATTGGTAATTGCCAACAGGATTGCAAGGGCTATCCCAACATATCCTGCACCCGCCTTTATGGAATGTTGAACACCTGCGTCAGCACGTGTCCTGGGCAGCACACTTTTGCCCAGCCAACGTTGAAACATTCGCGTCAACAAAAGACCAATGAAAAAGGTGCCTAATCCGATCAAAATGCCACTCAGCGAAATGCGAATTGCACCGACTTCAAAACCCGATAGCAGCTTTGCATACCAAGCCGAAATATCGCTGGGTGCCGAGCCCCATTGAAGAAGAATTAGCGGGATACCTGCCAGCAATACACCAGCCATGAATACCAGGCCTACCAGAATACTGATCTGCTCGATTGTTTCGGTTGCAATCCCCCAATGCTGGTGTAATCGCTTGCCCATTGCCGATTGTACAATGGCACCCTCCGAACCAATCTGCCGGGCAACCGCAAATCCGATATACATCGTCGCAACGACGGCGCCGGTTACCACCACCTGCTGAACCAAAAACCTTGCAAGCCCGATATAACCCGATAAACCAGTGCCAATAATCACCAGACCGGTTAGGGCCAAGAGATAGGATATCCAATAAGGCGGTTGAATTTTGTCCGATTCATCCTGGAAAATCTGCACTTTCGCGCTGACTAAACTGATCAGTAACAGTATCAAACCGATGATTGTAGAAGTCAGCAGGCTGCGCACGATAGTCAAACTCAAGCCAGCGCTGGTCATATCGTTGATGTAGGTAACAAAGTAGTCGAGCGCATAGACCACCGCCATAGCGACAGTCAGCCAGAAAAGCTGCCTGGCGGTTTTATCGGAAACGTTGATAAACCGCCAACTCAGGCTTTTTGGATAAAAAACTGCGTATGAGAGATTGTAGGCAAAACTGACCCCAGCAACCGCAATGAACAGTGAACCGGCCAGCTTGCTGATTTCCGGCGTTAATATGCCGAAATATTCGAAGAAGACATAGATTGCACCCAGAAATACCAAGATCACCAAACTCGGTTTCAAGGTTGACCAGAAGCCGGTCGATATCTTTGAAAAATATGGCGGTTTCAGGTTCGATGGGTCCCTTTGGATTAAACCCTTGAACAAGCGTCCAAAAACCACCGAGAATACCAAAGCCAAAAATACTGCCAGCAATGTCGACGCCATAACCTCATAAAGCTTGAATGTCGTAACATGGGAGAGCCATGGCGAAACGAGCTCGACGAGTGCTGCTCTTGTAAAACTATATTGCAGCGCAGCTGACTTAAACAAAAACGAACTGATTGGGTTGCGTTTGTAAAGTGAATTTACAAATGCATTTCGGCGTTTTTCAGCTATTACATTAATGTGCCTGTTGATCGCAGATTTGATTTCGATGATTTGGTTGAGAATTACCACTTCTACAGATTTTTCGACATTCAAAGCCTTCCATTGCTCTGAAACCGTTATTTCCGATTTAGTGTCGCCTTTTTCCGGTTCGGGCCCCAATTGCTCCAGTCTGGCAGAGAGTTCCGTCACTTTCTTTCTGGAAAGGACTTCAATTGCCAGAAGTTCATTTTTTAGATTTTCCAATCTCAAGCGGGCATCGACAAGCACCTGGTCATCGGTTGTTGGAAGATTTGTGAGTTGAATAAGATCTTTTACCGTTTGATCTGCTTCCTCAATCAGCTTCATGACGACAGGTGCCCGCGACTCTTCCTGGGCATGAGCCGTATAGAATACACCCGCAGATAAAATGGCGACCGCCAAAATAAGCCTGATAACACCGATAAACATACTGACTACCTTTTGAAGTCGAACATTGAGTTTTGCATTTGCTGCCTTACCTACATGGGTCGGCGGCAGGTAACAAATTGAACTGCCTGATTATGGAAATGATACAGTTAAACATGATGCAATTTTGCCAGTTAAGCTGTAATTGTCTGCCCTGCAATGAATATCATCAATGGATATCGTCATCTGATAACCGCATTCAAACATGTTTTGCGAATTAAAGTAGAGATTGGCCACAATAATCCTGAATTCTTCAATACTGAATTCTTCCACTTGTAACGGCAATATTGCGAGCAAATGCTGGGATGGCAATTCCCGCAATCGTGGGACCCATCATCCTTGCACATAAGATTGCGGGCAAAAGCATGCGCGGGAAGCCTTATGGGTAGCATCCATATGTACCCAGGTCGGCGTGCCGGTTTTTTTATCCCGGCTAATTTCATCTCCGACAAGTGTTCTGCCGCCGCCGTTGCCATCAAATTCAATTGCAAACAGGAT
>JAJDDO010000016.1 GCA_029260265.1 Phycisphaerales bacterium | reverse complement strand
TAACAATATCGAACCCAGGATTGCTGTCAGTAATACTAATCCGATTGTCCAAAGCGCGCCGATCTCGCCACCGACGACTACAAAAACGGCAATTTCTGATATTGGAACAATAAGTAACAAAAATGGAATAAGGGTGAGTGGCATAAATTACCTTTTGGTGGCTAATTGATCGATTATTGCAATTAAATGCATATAGTAACAAATCCGGCACTTTCAAATTGACCAACAACAGATTATATCCATTGTAGACGACTTACGAGCCAAATCAGATGATTATTTGGCAATCAAAACTGGAGCATACTGGCTGACATGGAATTTGGCGATCTGACTACACTCATCACTATTGGCATAGCTGTTTTTATCTTTATCAGATTAAGGTCTGTATTGGGCAGTCGTACGGGCCATCAAAACCCCGCAAACAAACCGTATTCTAAGAAACAGAAAAAAAGCGAACAAAATCAGGCATCTAATGATAATGTCGTCACTTTACCAAATCGTGGCAAATCATTGGATAAAGATGAAATTGCTTCAGAACGCTATTCAGAAATTGATTTGATTGCAAAAGTAGATTCGCCGCTCAATCAGGAATTGCGTCAATTAAAAGACGCTGACGATTCATTTTCTCCCAGTAAGTTTTTGCAGGGTTCCAAAATGGCCTATGAGATGATTGTTACTGCTTTTGCAGATGGTGACAAAAAAACCCTAAAAAACCTGCTTTCCAGAGAAGTTTTTGAAGGGTTTTCTTCTGCAATCAAACAAAGGCAGGATGAAGGACTAATAATTCAGTCTTCATTTGTTGGTGTCGATGATGCGCAAATAACAGCGGCTGAAATAAATCGGAAAACAGCCAATATTACCGTGCGTTTTGTCAGTCAGATCATATCAGCCACTTATGACCAGGATGAAAACCTGATCGATGGCGATGCCGAACAAATAACGGAAGTGATTGATCTCTGGACGTTTTCACGCGACATGCGTTCGCGCGATCCAAACTGGAAATTGGTTGCAACAGAATCAGAGAGCTAGTTTATTTTGGGGCTTCAACAATTATTTAGGATTATTAATACTATCAACGGCGCTATCATCCAATCTAATCGAGAGTTGAGGGATTGTTATCAGCCACTTCATTAAATCAAAGTTTTGAGCCACGTTCATTTAACCAATTGGATGGCTGGCAAAACGATGATCATCTGGCAGCATTTAATTGTTTTAAAGTAAGTGCAAAAAAGATGATAGAAACGCCCTTTGAAACCAAATCATTGGGTATTTCGGCCACAAATCTTCTCGCGATCGGTCAAAAGGCATTGGCACATACCGTTCAAACATCGGCCGAAGCCAAATTATTTTTTGAAAATAACTTTTGTCCCTATCAATATTGTGGTTCATCCAATGCAGGGTTTCTGACAGGATATTTTGAACCTGAAGTTTCTGCTTCCAAAGTTAAAACCGCTCAATACAGATACCCCATTTACCGAAAACCCGAAGATCTGATTGCGTTGGACGACATCAATCGACCCCCAGCCATGCATCCTGATTATGCCTTTGGGCGAAATACGGCGAATGGCATTGTCGAATATTTTGACCGCGGCGAGATTCAAAATGGGGCATTAGCTGGACTAGACCTCGAGCTATTCTGGCTGGAGGATCCTGTTGATCTGTACTATATTCATATTCAGGGCTCAGCCCGTCTAAACTTTGAAGACGGTTCTCACATACGTGTGTCATACGCGGCAAAATCGGGCCACCCTTATACGTCAGTTGGAAGTATTTTGGTCCAATTAGGGGAGATGAAGTTAGAGCAAGTGACCATGCAATCAATAAAAACCTGGCTCAAGCAAAACCATTCCAGACGAAACGAAATTCTCAGTGGAAACCGTTCGTTTATATTTTTTCAAAGCTCCACCCAGACAAATTCCAATTCAGGACCGATAGGCGCTGCAGGTGTATCATTGACTTCTGCAAGGAGCATGGCAGTGGATCACAAATTATATTCATTTGGGCTACCTTTTTGGGTAGAAACCGATGATAAGTTTGTCGATAGCAATCACCGGTTTAAGAAACTCCTGATCGCTCAAGACACCGGTTCTGCTATCGTCGGTGCACAACGCGGTGATTATTTCGTCGGTTCAGGAAAACAAGCCGGCATGA
Organism: Phycisphaerales bacterium; assembly: GCA_029260265.1. Lineage (GTDB taxonomy): Bacteria > Planctomycetota > Phycisphaerae > Phycisphaerales > UBA1924 > UBA1924. The sequence goes on along the minus strand of JAJDDO010000016.1, from coordinate 1,110 downwards.
TTGCCGGACAGATCAAGCATCGTGCTTCGCTGACGGTGTTGGTTCCAAATTCAGGGCAAGGTCAATAAGTTGACAAAATCCGGAAAAAACAAAAAACACCTTACCTATGAAGACCGGAAAATATGGGCGCGAATTACAAACACCGCCGAGCCTCTTCCAAGCAGGGAAAAAAATTATTCAAACAGCTTCCTTGAGGAGTTTGAGGCGGATTTACAAAAACAAGCTCTTCCACAATCAGCTGCAAAATTTCAATCCGGCTCGGCTCCGGTATTTCGTCCATTCGCACCAAAGAAAGCAGCGCTATCGACGGAATATCTTGACATTAAGACCACCAAAAAAATTTCCAAGGGGAAAATATCAATTGATGGTCGATTGGATCTGCATGGATATCATCAACAAGATGCCCATCGTATCCTTTATAACTATGTAGAAAATGCCTATTTTTCCGGAAAACGAACAATTTTGGTCATCACCGGCAAAGGGAATTTGGGTCGCGGCGTTTTGCGTGAAAATGTCCCTAAATGGCTGGCGGGAGCAAAATTCAGATTATTGATATCCGGATTTGCACAATCTCATGCCGTTCATGGTGGCGCGGGTGCAATTTATATCAAAATCAGACGAAAACGCTAATTCAGCCTGCCAACTATATACCAACATTTCAGGTGCCCCAATGACCCCATTTGGTGAAAAATTACGTTCATTGCGGAAATCAAAAAATATTAGCCAAAAAAGTATGGCAGCCGCATTGAATGTGTCGGCGGCGTATTTATCAGCGCTTGAGCACGGCAATCGCGGTAAACCGCAATGGTCAATTGTCCAAAGAGTGATAACCTATTTTAATGTCATTTGGGATGATGCTGAAGAATTGCAATATTTGGCCTCCATATCCGATCCAAAGGTCAATCTTGACACCGCTGAGCTTTCTGCAGATGCCACAAAATTTGCCAATTTACTGGCAAACAATATGGCTGATCTAGAAGAAGATGACATACAGGAATTTTTGTACCTGCTTCAACAGAAACTGGAATCAAAACGCCTTTCAAATCCACAATAGGCGGGTGTATTGTCTTTATGCCCGTTCGTTCCCAGGTATATTTTCAAAGCAGGTTT
>JAJDDO010000015.1 GCA_029260265.1 Phycisphaerales bacterium | reverse complement strand
TCGCAAAAAAGCGGCGTCAGCGTGAGTGCGAAAACCCAACTGAAAAGCAGTGATATCAAGATGACCCAGAAGAGATCGCCAGTATATTCCGCTGTGGCGCCAGGCGCAAAACCGATTGGCGCAAAGGCGATGATGCCAACGAGTGTACCGCCGAGGAGCGGCCACTTTGTACGCGACACGACCTCTTTTGCGATATCGAGTTTGCGGCGCCCGCGCTGAACGCCGATCAGAATACCTTCGGTGACGACGATCGCGTTATCTACAAGCATGCCGAGCGCAATAATGAGTGCGCCGAGCGATATTCTATGCATCGGTATGCCAGCCAAATTCATGGTCGCCAGCGTCGCCGCGATCGTCAACAGCAGGACTACGCCGATGACGATACCGGAACGCGGCCCCATGAATATCAGTAGCGTTCCCAATACAATCGCAAGGGCCATCGCCACATTGACAGCGAACGCACGAACGGACGTGTCAACAATCTTGCCTTGATGGTAGTATTCGTGAAGCTCAATGCCGAGCGGGCGCAATGCTTCAGTCTGGGCGAGCTTTCGGTCGATCGCCTCTCCCATTTTGACAACATTTGCGCCGGAAACATTGGATACCCCGACCGCGAGCGCCGGCTCGCCATTATACCGGATCATCATTGACGGCGGGTCGCGATAGTCGCGCGTCACGTTGGCGATGTCGCGCAGATACGTCGTTGACCCATCATTCGACGTTGAGACCAGGAGGTTTTCTATCGCCGCGACGGAATCAATGTCTCCTGACGGTGATATTTCGATCCGTTGTTCGCCGAGGACAACATCGCCTGCGGAAACGACGGCGTTTTGCGTCGACAATGCGGAATACAGGTTTTGAATCGACACGCCGAGCGCCGCGGCGCGCTCACGCGAAATCTCCACATAGATGGCTTCAGTCTGTTCGCCGCCAAAGCTGACTTTGCCGACCCCCTCGACTTGCAACAGGTCTTTGCGCAGCGATTTGGCGTATTCCAAAAGCTCTTTCGGCGAATATCCGTCGCCGGTCAGCAGATAATACAGGCCGTATACATCGCCGAAATCATCGAACACGATAGAGCGCGTCGCGCCTGGCGGCAGGTTGCCTTGTGCATCGTTGACCTTGTTGCGCAGCTTCGTCCAGATCAGTTGCAGGTCCGATTTCGACGGTGAAAACTCGTATTTTATATCGACGCTGATCTCGGAAAATCCGGACCGGGAGGTTGACCGGATCTCCTCAACCTCCTGCATTTCCTGTATTGTGGTTTCGAGCGGATCGGCAATCTCGTTAGCGACTTCTTCGGGGCTCGCGCCCGGATATTGCGTGATGACTTGCGCTGTTCGGATCGTAAATTCGGGATCTTCAAAGCGCGGCATGTTTTGAAAGGCGATCCAGCCGCCAATCAACGATGTCGCAATGACAATGAAACTGATCAGGCGATTCCTGATCGCAAATTCAGCCGGATTCATGATGCGCGTTCCAATTAGAGGCTCGGTTCCCAGGCCCGCACACGCATGCCGTCATGAAGAAAAGAGGCGCCGGCCCCCGCAATCTGTTCGCCGCCTTCCAGGCCGTCGACAATAAAAATTACGTCCATAAAACGGTCGTCACTGATTGCCACCTTGCGCCTGGACACCGTCATCTCGTCTTCGTTGACGACCCAAACGAATAATTCACCGGCTTCAGAGAAAATTGATGCAGCGGGCACGGAAACGCCGTTGTCAAACTGTTCGCCGCTATAAACGAAAGTCGTTTCAACCTTTGCCGTCATACCCGGAAGGATCAGCAGATTTTCCGGCGGGGCAAAAGTGAACCGCACTCGAAAAGTTTGTGTCGTCGGATCCGCTTGACCGGTCGCTTCCTTGAATTGGGCTGGAATTTGCACGTTCGGCGCCGCGTCCAGCGTCACCGTCGTATCAATCGGCGTTAATTGCGGGATATAAGCGAGAAGGCGCGCCGGTACGTTAATGACTGCTTCAACAGCGCCAGCGCTTTGCAATATAGCGACGGTTTGCTGCGCGCTGACATTTTGAAAGTTCTCAACGTTGATTGTAGCAATTTGTCCGGAAAACGGCGCACGTAACTCTGTATCGGCAAGCGCTTTCGATACGGTGTCGAATTGCGCCCGCGCGATGTCCCGCGCCGAACGCCGTTGTTCGAGAATGCTGCGTGAAATTGCATTCTGCTCTGATAGGCGGCGCGCGCGTTGATACTCAGATTCCGCATTGTCAAATTGCGCTTTGGCCGAATTGAAGTTGTTCTGGAAGTCGCGCTGGTCGAGTTTGGCAATCAAGGCGCCCTGTTCGATCGGCTGGCCTTCAGAGACCGGTAATTCCTGCAACAGCCCACCGACCTGGAATGTGAGGGCCGACGACTGCGCGGCCTCAATCAAGGCGGGGTAACTAACCGGAAAATTGTTTGACGATGCTTCGACGGTCACCAGCTTTATCGGCCGGACAGGTGGCTCCGCCGGCGTCTCGGTAGCGCCCGAACAGGCGCTGCTAATTATGCAAAACGAGGCGATGAATAAAGATCTCAGGGTCATGTTCTTCCGCTAATGGCGCATGTCCACGTGTATGCCAAACTTGGCGCATTTGCCACCCTTACTGCGTTGCAATTATTGCGCAATATCGATGCCTATCAACGCGCGCCAGCGGCCGTGTCAGTCCACCTTTAAAACGCCGCGGCGGCTTGATATGCGGCCATTGAAGCAAGCTGGACCTGCGAATAAACCCGCACGATGAGCCGCGTCGATGCGTAAGCCGATTTGAGTCTTCAGATCACAAGTGAAACGCCGAGCA
>JAJDDO010000014.1 GCA_029260265.1 Phycisphaerales bacterium | reverse complement strand
GGCAAAAAAATCTATATTGCCCAGGTTCACCGAACCGCTGCAGGAATTGGTGGCACGCTTGCCATGACCTGCGATTTTTGTGTGATGGATGAGGGGGCCAATATTTACCTGGCATTTGCAGCCATTGGTCTCATTCCCGATGGCGGTAAAACCTGGCAATTGTTGCATGGCATGGGCTATTCGCGCGCATTGCAGGCGATCATTGAAGGGCACAAGATTTCTGCGCAAACCTGCCTCTCCCTTGGTTTGATCAACAAGGTTGTCCCGGTCGAAGAACTCGATCAGGTGACCCGCGACTGGGCCAATGAACTGGCAAAAGGTGCACCATTGGCCCAACAGGCGGCCAAGCGGTTACTAAAACAGGTTGGTTCGATGAGTTACAAGGACGCTATTTCTACAGAAGCCAAAGAACAGGCGGTGTTGACCAATAGTGAAGATTGCAAAAATGCCGTTGAGGCGTTTTTGAATAAACAGAAACCCGTTTTCAAAGGTAAATAACGAGAGGCAACAGGAATATGCGACTTGCAGGAAAAACAGCGATTGTAACGGGTGGTGCCTCGGGATTTGGCGAAGGGATTGCCGAAGTATTCAGTGAGCAGGGGGCCAATGTTGTCATTGCAGACCTGAATGAGGCAGGTGCCAAAGCCGTTGCCGGACGATTGGGCGAAAAAGCGCTGGGTATCAAGTGTGATGTCACCCAATTGAGCGACCTGCAATCAATGATGGGGCAGGCGATATCCGCGTTTGGTAAAGTCGATATCATTGTCAACAATGCCGGGTGGAGCCACAAAAATCAGCCGATGCTGGATGTCAATGAAGAAGAATTTGACCGGGTATTTGAGATTAATGTCAAATCGATCTATCAAATGTCTAAAGCTTCGATCCCTCATATGAGAGAAAATGGCGGCGGCGTGATCATCAATATTGGGTCTACTGCCGGTAAACGGCCAAGGCCCGGTCTTTCCTGGTACAACGCCACCAAGGGTGCGGTTAACCTGTTATCGAAATCGATGGCGGTTGAACTGGCCCCTGACAATATCCGGGTGAATTGCATCGCGCCGGTGATCGGTGCCACGGCATTGCTGGAAACCTTTATGGGTGAAAAAGATACACCGGAGGCTAGGGCAAAATTTGTTGGCGGGATTCCGCTTGGGCGGTTTTCCACGCCCCGTGATATTGCCAATGCGGCGCTGTATTTCGCTTCTGATGAAGCCAGTTTTCTTACCGGTGTGGTAATGGAAGTCGATGGCGGGCGTTGTATCTGATAGCAATCAGACCTGTGCTTTTCCGGCCATTGCAGACCATTCGAAAGTGCTCTAAATGACGAAATCCCTCATGCTTCAGGGGACCGGCTCCAATGTCGGTAAAAGTATCCTGGTGGCAGGATTATGCCGGCTGGCAAAAAACCGTGGTTTGCGGGTGATGCCATTCAAGCCGCAAAATATGTCGAATAATGCCGCTGTTGCACTGTGTGATGATGGCAGTGGTGGAGAAATCGGCAGGGCCCAATGGTTGCAGGCTTTGGCCTGTGGAGTGCCACCGCATGTCGATATGAACCCGGTGCTGTTGAAGCCGCAAACAGAAACCGGCTCTCAGATCATTGTCCAGGGAAAAATCTATGGCAGCGCTGGCGGGCGTGAGTATCAAACATTGCGCCGCGAATTGCTGGAGCCGGTGATCGACAGTTATCAACGCATTAAAGCGCAGGCTGATCTGGTACTGGTCGAAGGGGCGGGTTCACCCGCTGAGATCAATCTGCGCCGGTATGATATCGCCAATATGGGTTTTGCACGTGCTGCTGATGTGCCTGTTGTGCTGGTTGGCGATATTGATCGCGGCGGTGTCATTGCTTCGCTGGTTGGCACCCATACTATTCTGGACGCTGGGGACCGCGAACAGATCAAGGGATTTCTGATCAACAAATTTCGCGGCGATGTCACGTTGTTCGATGAGGGCAGGCAACAGATTACCTCGTTCACGGGATGGAAGGATGTTGGTGTTCTGCCCTGGCTGGAGGTTGTAGCCAGATTACCGGAAGAAGATTCCGTCTGGTTTGATAATCCTGTCAATGATAACGGGAATAACGGGCCTCAACAACATCAGGGCAGCGTTAAAATAGTCGTGCCGGTATTTAGCCGGATTGCCAATTTTGATGATCTTGATCCGCTGAAGGGCGAAGATGACGTTGAATTGGTATTTGTGCGTCAGGGACAGGATATTCCTGAGGACGCCGACATGATTGTGCTGGCAGGGTCAAAATCGACGATCAGTGATATGGCTGAAATGGAAGAAAATGGCTGGGCCAGGCAAATACGCAAATTTGCCAGTGACGGTGGCGCCATTATCGGCCTATGCGGCGGGTATCAGATGTTGGGAACCAAAATATATGATCCGCAGCATATCGAGGGAAATATCAGTGAAATTTCCGCACTGGGTCTACTGGATGTCACAACGGTTCTGAGCAGCGGTAAAACGGTTCGCGTCAGTGCGGCCACTTCCAGAGAATACGATGTCGCTCTAAGTGGCTATGAAATTCATCTGGGTGAAACCCACGGTCCAGACTGTGAACGGGCAATGATCGGCCTTGGCGGGGCGCCCCACGGGGCAGGTTCGGATGATGGCAAGGTTCGCGGTTGTTATTTACACGGTCTGTTTGGCAACGATGATTATCGCGCCCATGTCATTCGTTCACTGGGTGGTAAAAGCAGCGGTCATAATTATCTGCATGGGGTCAATGAAGCGCTGGATGCGTTGGCCAGTGAAATGGAGCGACACCTGGATATTGATGGCCTGCTGGAAATAGCATCAGGCCCGCTTTATTAGCGCCAGCCAGATGCCGCCACCAATGAGAAATGTTCCCGCTGAAATCTCGGCTTTGCGAAC
>JAJDDO010000013.1 GCA_029260265.1 Phycisphaerales bacterium | reverse complement strand
GCGGAAGATTCGTTACTGCAGCCTCCCGTAGGAGTCCGGGCAGTGTCTCAGTCCCGATGCGGCGGGTCATGCTCTCACACCCGCTACCCGTCTTCGGCTTGGTGAGCCTTTACCTCACCAACTACCTGATAGGATAATCGCCGCTCCCAAGGCGGTAAACCTTTCCTCCGTAGAGCACATAAAGTATTACCTTCCGTTTCCAGAAGCTATCCTTTACCTTGGGGTACATTCGATTATATTCCTCGCCCTTTCGCCACTCTCCCCGAAGGGATCGTTCGACTTGCATGTTTTAGCCATGCCGCCAGCGTTTAATCTGAGCCAGGATCAAACTCTTCAGTTGATATTTTTTGCGTGACATCCGAAAACATCACATTGCATCAAAAGAAGCCGATCCGACTAACCTATTCGTGCTCCATAAATGAAGGCGTAATAGGCCGGTCATCCATCCCTTGATCCGAAAATCAAGACATGTCCGAGATGGCAAATCTCGGCAAAGCGTTTAACACTCGAAAGTGTTTGTTCCAATAAAATATTGGGGCATCCACTTGCACAAGAATGTTAAACGGCAGGATTGCGAACAATCCCGCCAGCTTGTATAACCATCAACTGTTCCGCCAGGAACCCGGTAGTGCCCGGTGTTGATGGCCCACATTCTCGCGGTGGACCCAACTGTTCACTTGTCAATGAAGCCGACTCGTGACGGGCATTAAGCACGCCGTTGTCTCTTGCCACCGTTCCGGGTGGCGAGGGAGAGCATAGACACCATATTTTCTGTGTCAAACTTCAAGGCTCCACATATTGCTCAATTTGTCAAATTTCATCCCTTCCACACCCTCAAATCTTCAAGATCCGCCGATCCCGCGCTTTCCCCGATGCAACCCCAGCTGTACAAACCCAAATTTCACGCTTTGGAGCCGATTGACCGCCTTTACTCGGGGTGCAAATCACGCCCCGGAGGGTCTTGCACGCAGCGGTCAAGGTCGCACCGGTTGTTCGAACATCATCAACAACCACAATCACCCGGCATCGATCTCCTGCCCGGTTCAATCCCCGATGATTGACCCTGAACGCCCCCTTCATATTTCGCCCGCGAGCACTCATCGTGAGCCCGACCTGTTCCGGGCGATGAATCGCACCCAAGCCGCGGACGATCTGGCATCCAGTCGACCGCTTGGCACCCTCGCAGAGCACCTGGGTATGGTCGACTCCGCGGCTCAATCGACGCCGATGAGGCATCGGGATCGGGACCAGAACCACCTCGTTGGGCATGATCTGTGCCCGATCCATGCGAGTGAGGATCTGCTCGCCCAACAGGCACCCAAGCTCATATCCGCTTGTTCGCCACCGGTGAAACTTGAGCGCGAGCACCGCGTCGCGAACGGCCCCGTCATAATCCGAGACGCGCACGGCTTGGTCCCAATGAAGTTTGGTGTTCCTGCACGATGCGCACCCTTCGCCGTCGGCTTCATGCTCGCCAATTGAGCTTCCGCAACGCCAGCAATAGCGGGTTTCATGATCCGGATGCCAGTTCTCGTTCGAGACCTGGCGTGCGAAGGACAACGCTGTGCGCCCCAAGAGCGTGCATTCAACGGAATCGATGCACGCACGCCACCGTGCCTGAGGCTTTGTTGCTGCGAGAGGCGTCTGCGGTAAGATTGGTCGAGATGGTGAGGGGGGCCATGCAAAGTCGCCGAGGTTGATCGGGCGGACGGTGATCTCGGGGGAGTCGAGGTCACCGTCATCAACTTCGGGGAATGGAGCGAGCCCGAGATCCATCAACTGATGCCAAGCCGCGAGCGGATGATCTCTGCCCGTGCGAGTCGGCGTTGTTGCTGATTGAGGTCGACGCCGAGTGTCCGCTGAAGGTGGGCGGGCTGCACCTGTAGCATGAGCGTGTGCAGCATGCCGATCTCGATATCCTCAATAATCCCGGCCAGCACGCCCAGTCTGGCAAGGCTCAAGAGGCTCATCGCCTCTTCAACCTTCATCAGCCGGGCTCTGCTGAGGATCCCGATCGCGCGGTGAACCTCATCGAGCATGATCGTGTTCTGCTTTTTCAGCAGGGTGGCCCGGGCGTGGCGCTCGTAGCTGATCACCTTGGGGATGATCTCGTCCTCGAGTTCGCGCAGCAGCATCTCGTCGGACTTGCCCAGCGTGGTCTGGTTTGAGATCTGGTAGAAATCGCCGACCGATTCGGACCCCTCGCCATAGATCCCTCGAACCGCCAGCCCCATATCACGAGTCGCGTTGCGGACCTTCTCGAGGTCTCCGCTCATGCTTAGTGCCGGCAGGTGGAGCATCACACTCAGACGAAGCCCGGTTCCCACATTGGTGGGGCACGCGGTCAGGTACCCAAATCGGGCGTCGTATGCGTAATCAATGTCTTGTTCGATCGCGTCGTCGATGGTGTTGATCTCTTGGAGGCACCGCCGCAGAGAGAACCCCGAATGCACCAGTTGCATCCGCAGGTGGTCTTCTTCGTTGACCATCACGCTCACCCGCTCGTCGGGCATGAGCACCGCGACGCCTCGGGGAGAATCAGCATTCCCCGAGCCATTGGACTGCTTGCCCTTGGCGTGCTGGCGTGACATGAGTTGGCGTTCTACCAGCAGCGAGCGGTCCTCCTTCTCGCTGTCGTGAAGATTAACCCAGAGCATCTGGGCCTTGTTTTCCAGAGGCATCGACAGGATCCGCTGCTTGCACGCATCGAGCACCTGGTGCTGATCCGAATCATTGGATTGTGATGGGAACGGGAACCCGGCGAGGTTCCTGGCGAGCCTCGCACGCGAGGACATGACTACATCGCACGCATCCCCATCGCCACGAAGCCATTGAGTGTTGCGATCAAAGTTCGCCGATTTCATGGGTTCTGATGAATCCGAAGCCTGCATGAGCGCTCCTCGTCAAAGAGGTTGTGGTGCGACAGAGCACACAGGGGATGCACGCTAAGGTGCAGCGTGAGATGATGAGGATTCTTCAGACTCCACAGGGTGCGTCGGAGATGGGCTTGGCTCGATCTGCGAACCGGCCATGGAACTGGTCTTGGTGAGCTCGTCGCGGAGCCGGGCGGCTTGTTCGTAGTCTTCGCTCTGGACGCATTTGGTGAGCTGGGCTCGGATGCGTTCGAGGCGTTCTTCACGCTGCCTCGCATCCCCGAGCAGGTGGGTTAGCCGGTCTTGATCCGGTGCGTTCTGCGAATCGCACAACGCCCGCTTGGGGACCTTTCCAACATGCACGCATCCGCCTTCATGGGCCCGCTCGATCATCGGCCCGAGTCGATCCACAAAGGTCGAGTAGCACGCGCTGCATCCCAGGAGCCCGGATTTCATAAACCGGGTGAATGTCAATCCGCATCCAACGCAAGAGGGGCGGGGGCGGTCGGTCTCGGAGGATTTCTTTTTGTCGCTCTTGCCGACCTTCGGGATCGGAAGATTCTGGCCGAGCATGTAGCTCGATATCAGCTGCGAGATGGGCATGTGTGGATCGTTGGAGATGCCGGCTTCGCGTGCACAATGCTCACAGAGATGCCGCTCGACGCGTTGACCCTTATGAAGGACAACCTCGTGGAAAGTGGCTTCGTGTTCATGACAATCGTGGCAACGCATCCTGTGCCCTCCGGGTGTACCAGTCCGTTTCCGAATCGACCCCGAGTATACAGCATCTCAACCAAAAACGGAACACCCCGCCGATGAAAATCAGGCGGGGTGGGTGATCTTTTTTGGGTTTCAGCCCTGAAAGAGCCAGTTTTTTGAAGAAAATCCGTGCATCCGGCTCGCGGATTACTTGCCCGCAGCCAGATTCTGCTGACGGGTGTACCCGTATTTTCTCTTCAGTGGTTTGACCACCATGCCGGATTTGATTGCACGCGTCGAGGCGTACACCCGCTTGGTTGTGGTCTTGCCGTTCTCATCGGTGATGATCGCGTTGATCTTCTGGAGATTGGGCTTGAAGGTCCGACGGGTCACGCCCGAAGTCTGCAAACCGAACCCGCCGAGCTTAATCTTCTGCCCGCGATACGCTTTTCTGTTCCCGAAAGTCGTTTTTTTCCCGGTATACTGGCATTCGTACGGCATTTCATCACCTCAAAGCAAACCCGAAACTCACCTCGAGCATCGGGTCACGATGATAGCCCGTAAACCGCCCGAGGCAAGAAGAATTATCCAACCCCTTGTGAACACACAACCGAATGCACAGTCTCGCGATCTTATCCGCTTAGATCAACGGCGGGCATTGAGCCCCTCGCGGGCAATCATCAGCTCCAGCGTCTGCCCAACAAAGTCGACCTCACGCTCAGACAGCCCCGGATAGAACGGCAAGGCGATCGTACGCTGACTCATGCTCTCGGCAATCGGGAAGTCGCCCGTCCGAAATCCGAACGCTCGCGAATAGATCGGCTGAAGATGGATACACGGGAAGTAGTCACTCGCCCCAATATCATGCATCCGCAGCCCCTGAATCACCCGATCGCGCTCATCACGGGTGTACCCGGCCGCCAGACGCACCACATAGACGAACCAGCTCATGGTCTCATTAAACTCCGTCGTTGGCAGGACCAGGTCAGAGATGGCGAGCAGCCGAGAGGTATAGAGGTCCGCGACCTTCTGTCTGGCTTTGATCAACTCATCGAGCCTCTGCATCTGGGCGACACCGATGGCCGCGTTTATTTCGGACATCCGGTAGTTGAACCCGAGGCGCTCGTGATGCAACCAGCTTCCACCGGTTGACCCGCCCGCCACCGAGCCCCGCCCCTGAGCAGCGCGCCCCTGGTTTCTGAGCGATCGACAAACCTCGGCAAGCCGATCGTCATTGGTGACGATCATCCCCCCCTCGCCGGTCGTAATTTGCTTGTTTGGATAAAACCCGAAGACACCCGCCCGCCCGAACGACCCGGCCTGGGTGCCCTTGTATTCCGACCCGAGCGCTTCGCACGAGTCCTCGATGAGCATGATCTCGTGCTTGGCGGCGATCCGGGCGTAGGTATCCATATGCATCGGGTTACCGAACGCTTCGACCGCGAGGATGGCCTTGGTCTTTGGGGTTACCGCTTTTTCAATCAGCGCCGGATCGGCGTTGAGGCTCTTGGGGCAGATATCCACAAAGACGGGCTTGGCTCCGACATACAGGATCGCGTTGCTCGATGCGATGAATGAAAACGGCGTCGTGATCACCTCGTCGCCCGGTCCAATCCCGAGGGCAACCAAAATCATGTGCAGCCCCGCGGTGCCTGAGGAGCACCCGATCGCGTGGCGGGTATTGCATCGCTGGGCAACGAGGGATTCGAACTGTTCAAGGACAGGCCCGATCGAAAGCCGACCCGATCGCATCACATCGATCACGGCGTTGAGTTCGAGGTCGGTCACACTCGGGCGGCTCAGTGGTATTTCATGGTGGCTCATCAGGGGCATTGTCGGCTCAATGCGGGCATTTGCACAAGCCTTTCGCGGTCATATTACCGAGTTTGTGGATACCGAGCGATCACCGACCCGCGTGGGCGAGGTGGATCTGCTGGGTCAGGGTCTGGATCAACTCCGAGATCGGCACCCCGTCATGGGTGCAGCAGACATCAATCACCATGCCTTGGGCGATCTTGTCTTTGATCCGCTTGTACGCGGTGATGACGGTCGAATGATTCGGTCGGCCGATGCTGTGGGCGATCTCTGGGGTCGAGCGTGTGGTGAGCGATTTGGCGAGGTGGACGCAGAGCTCGCGGGCGAGGACCACTTTTTTCTGGCGTCCGCGTCCGCCGAGATCAGACCTCGTCACGCTCAACGAGCTGCAGACGCAGGAGATGATCGCATCGATCGAGATCGGACCGGTTGCACGATTGGCATTCGACGATGGTGCCCGCAGCTCGAACGCACGCTGGATATCCAGTGTGCTGGTGGTGCTGGTGTTGGTTGAGTCTTTGGTGTCGATGAGCCGAGTGACGGCTTCGATCTGGATAACCGCCCCCTCGAGGTCGCGTGCGGTCGCGCCCATGCCGATCCCGACGCGTTCGAGGATGGTCGAGATCCCGGCGTCATCAAGCCGAAGCCCAACCTTGCCCGCCTGCTGAATCACCAGCTTTCGGGCGAGTTCCGCATCGGGGGTGTCAATCCGTACGACCACGCCGGATGCAAATCTGGAAACCAAGGCCTCGTTGAATCGCTTGATTTCGCGTGGGTGTGCATCGGAGGCGAGCATGATTTGAGAGCCTGCGAGCGACAGGGTGTTGAATACCTGGAGCAGCTCGGTTTGGGTGCCGCTCTTGCCGCCCATCAGGTGGATGTCATCGATGCAGAGCAGGTCGAGCTTGCGGTACTTTTTCTTGAACGCATCGACCTCATTTTTGCGAACCGAGCCGGCGTACTCGTTGGTGAATGCTTCGCCGGTGGTGTACCGGACGCGTGCGCCGGGGTGGGACTTGCGGTACTGATCCGCGGCTGCTCTGAGCAGGTGGGTTTTGCCAACGCCGCAAGTGCCGTGCAGGAAGGTGGGCAGCGACTGGGTGGGGTCTTGGACAACCCGGCGGATTGCTTCGAACGCGATCCGGTTGGATTTGCCCACAATGAACTCGCCCAGTGTGGGGCATCGACGGTACTGCAGCGATCTGGTCTGGGCAGCCGGTGCAGAAATGGGCGTGACGAGCGATTGGAGCGGTTGCGTTTGCGCCTGTGAGTTGCTTGGATCCGTCGCGTTCTGATCGTTGCCGCTGGTTGATGGGCGGAGATTGAAATCAATGGTCGCGTTTTCGAGCCCGAGCTCGGTGCGGAGCGCGCTGCGGAGATCATCGCCGACCCGGCGTTCGATCATATCAAGGGTAAAAGTATCGCCCGCGGTCACGCTCAGCCCGTTGTCGGTCTTGTGAAGCTCGACCGAGCCGGAGAGGTATCGGCGGACCCGGTTGGCGCCAAGGTTCGAAACGAGCCTCGAGCGGATCCGGTCCACGATCGGCTCAGCGTGGTCCCTTGATGGTTGTGTGCGTGAGGTGTCTCGGCGTGCTCGGTGCTGCTCTGGCTCGACGGGCGATGTTTCCTGTCGCCCGGGCGCATGGGCGTTGGCATCGGGGGTGAAGCGTGAGGTGCTCGTGTTGTGTGTTGAACTCTGAAACTGCACGCTATCGCTTTCCGTGGATCATCCGTTGTCCTGCCCGGTGGGGTGCCAGCACGATCCGATCGCGCACCGTGCACACCTAGGCGGCAAAGCCATCTCAACTCCCGAGTCCATTCACAGTCCCCGCACCGATCGCGCCACGAGTGGGGTGTATTCCCATTTCGTGCCGTGCCTTGTCATGTTCCGCATCGTGCGGATCACCTATTCTGAGTGTCCCTCAGAGCGGAGCATCGATCGGTCCGCTCGCGGGTCGAATCCATAACCCGCAGGGAGAATATAGCAGCACCAAATCATTTGTGCAACGCGTTGTGTTGTGGTTTGATGAGCACGGTGCGGGTCGGGCGTGTGGCTTCAACCACTTGCGCGCACGAAGTTTTTTTCATCCACAGTTGATGCATCTGTGCACACTTTATCCACGCGAACAAACGCCTCGGATTAATGCGATGCGCAAAGTGTTGAGAGCAGTTTGCTTGGATGGCTTCAATCCTTTTTGCACAAAGAAATGCGCACCAAGTCAAATCGCAACAATGTATCCGAGCCTTGCATCAAAGGATAAAAAACCCATCTCCGCGTACACGCGTAACGCGGGTGTGTTGCGCGTGTCGACCGCGCAGGTGATCTCTTTGGCATTGTGCGCGCCAAGATTGGCGATCGCATGCGTGAGCAAATCACGCCCGAGCCCGAGCCCGCGAATGCTCGGCCCGAGACCGATGTACACGAGCTCGACCGACTCCTGGTCCGGGGCATGTGTCAGCAAGCAACACCCAACCGGTGCATGGTCGTGCTCGACGAGGTACCAGTGGTGGGGGTCGAACACACCGGCGGAGCGATGGCTCTCTATAACATCGCGCGTAGAACGAACTCCACAGAGTTCGGGGCAATCGAGGGTGTCGATGTAGCTGGCGTCGAGTGCTTTGGCGAGCTTGGTCCCATCGCCTTGGGCTGAAAAATCGAGCACATCACCAACCGATCGAACAGTGATTCCCAGCGGCCAATCTTGGCGTGCAAGGGCTGCATCGTTGTGCAGCAACGCTCGGCGTAGATACTCAAGCCGACCGACAAACACCATCCCTGCCTGCTCGCACACCCGAGAGGCCCATTTGTGGGCCGGCTCGAGCAGGGTCTGGGCGAGCACCACACGATTTGGGGCGATTTCGGGGAGCCCATCAATCGCAGCTCGGAGGGCTTGGGTGATTTCTTGACACTGGATTTCTCGTGATCCAATCTCATGAGTGCCCTTGGGGGCTGAAAGGAACAGCATCGCGGTTTTTCCGGCTCCGACAACCGCAAGGCAAGTCTGGCGAACGACCAGATCCCCCTGTGCATTCGCTCCTACGGCCCCCCAGAGGAGGTTGAGGTCGATTTTGTGGTCCTTGGCATTGGCGAGAAGGCGTTTGGCGGCCGCCTTTTCACCCGGCGAGGTCACGAGCCGCTCGGCGGCCGAGAGCCAGAGCTCTTTGGGGATGTGTTGGGCTTGGATCACATCAGTCATCATTGGCTCGCTGGCGGGTTCTGGGCGATGATGGGTGGGAACACTTGCAACCAATCACCCATTCCCTTCGAATATCGGTTTGACGCTGCCCGCTGGGCCACTAGACTACACACCCGGTGACGCATCGAGCGTCGTCGGCGTTGACGGACCAAATCTGGCAGAGGATCAAAATGAACCCAATGACGAATCCACGCACCTCCATCTTTGCGATCCTCCGCAGTTCACTCGGCCTTGTGCTGATCACCTTGATCACGCTGACCATGCTGCCCGCTTCTGCTCCTGCTGCACCTGAGCCGAGCCCGGTCGCGACACGCTGGGAGTTCTCCTTTGATAACGGGCCGCTGAGGCTCGTGTGGATTGATTCTGGATCTGGAGCCCGCCCCTATTTTTACTTGACCTACAAGGTGACCAACTTCTGGGGCGAGGACTTGCTGTTTGCACCGGATGTTCAACTCACCACGGATACCGGGGTGGTGCAGGACTCAGGGACCGGGATCTCGTCTGCGGTAACGCAGCAAGTTCTTGAAATGCTCGATAATCCATTTATGGAATCGCCGATCAATATGCTTTCAACGATCTTGCAGGGCCCCGAGCATGCGCGCGAGGGCGTGGTCATCTGGGAAGCGCAGGATCTTGATGTCGATGAGGTGAGCGTGTACTTCAGTGGATTGAGCGGCGAGACCGAGCCCTATGTGGTCGGGCGTGACACAGATGATCCTCGCCGATATACGCTTCGCAAGACCATGATGCTTCGGTACGCCACCCCGGGCGAGTTTGCCAACCAGGGATCGAGACCCTTCGAGCTGGCTGAGAAACGATGGGTGATGCGGTAAATCAATGGTTGGGGTGTTCAATCGGCGATAAGTGCGGATGAACACGGATTTTGACACTAGACACCACAGGAAAAGGGCGCTATGCTTGCCCCCGCGACCGGCGATGTAGCCGGGCTCGGAATGAACGGCTTTGATTGATGGAGTGCTCCAGATATGGCACATAAAAAGGGCCAAGGCTCAACCAAGAACGGACGCGACTCAAACCCACAGTACCGCGGAGTAAAGCTCTACGGCGGTGAGTTTGCCAAGCCAGGATCAATCATCATCCGCCAGTGCGGGACCAAGTTCAAGCCCGGATTCAATGTCCGGATCGCGAAGGACGACACCCTGTATTCAGTCGGCACCGGCAAGATCGTGTTCCAGAAGAACGGACGCGTGCATGTCGATCCGGTCGAGGCAGATATCGCCCGCCCGCAGTGGCTCCGCGAGTACCGCGCTGCACAAGCGGGCTGAGACGCACAGACTCCACCAAGAACGAGCCGCAACCAGTTGGGTGCGGTTTTTTTCTGCGATGACTTATATGAAAGGCTGCACCAATGCTTGAGCTTCGTCCAAACTGTGAATGCTGCGATTGTGACCTGGCTCCCGAATCACGCGAGGCGTTGATATGCAGCTTTGAATGCACCTTCTGCAGAACCTGTGTAGAATCCAAGTTCAACAACACCTGCCCGAACTGCGGCGGCGGGTTTGTTCCCCGTCCGATCCGCCCGCCAGAGAAGCTCCAAAGATACCCTGCATCGACCAAGCGTGTTCTATCGGCGGCGTTGGGCGGCGATGATGTCCGGTGCGGTTAGGCGAGCCTGCGTGCCGGCTTTATGGGCATCCCGCATTGAACAATGCAAGATAGGCGAAGACATCCTGTAGGTTGAACACACCAAATGGGGCGGCGATGTCTGCGGCCGGGTTCTGGGCATTGAAGAGGGCCAAGAACGCGAAGACATCCTGGAGGTTGAGCGTGCCATCGCCATTGAGATCAGCTGGGCAGAATATATCGAAGACATAGGCAGATCCTGAGCCGACCCCATTGTCATTGTCGCTGCGTGCGCCGACCACGACGAGATCGTTATCGATGCCGGCCGAGGAGCCAAACTGCTCGAAGACCGCGCCGTCGCTTGGGACAAGCTTTGCGAGTTCGGCACCTGTGAATCCATTGAAAAGATAACCCGAGCCTGATTGGATCCCGTTTACAGGATCAAGCGAAGCGCCGACGACGACTTTGCTTCCATCGATATCGATCGACCAGCCAAAGGCATTGCCCGGAGTGCTTGGTGTGAGCTTCTGGATGAGCGTGAAGGTCGTGGCGTCAAAGACATAGGCCGATCCTGTGGCCAGGGCACCTGCGGCCACAACACCGTTGTCGATGGCGAGCGAATAGCCGAACTGCTCGAACTGCACGCCCTCGTTTGTTGAAAACTGTCCAAGCCATGAGCCTTTCACGGCATCAAAGATGTAGACCGTCCCGGTTTCGATGCCGGCGTTCTGATGACGCACGGCACTGACGGCGACGAGTCCGTTGGAGATCGCAACGCGATGCCCAAAGGCATCATTGGCGGCTCCATCATGAGGCAATAACTTCGCGGTTTGTAGCCCGGTGTTTGCGTCAAAGAGGTAGACCGCTCCTGAGTCGATCCCGTTATCGTCGTCTTCGGGTGCGCCCACGGCGACGATGCTGTTGTCGATCGCAACTGAAACTCCAAAGTTGTCACCAAGCGCCCCGTCGTTGGGAAGGAGTTTGAGATGCTGCGTGCCGTTCAGCCTGAAGAGGTAAGCAGAACCCGAGCTGGCGCCTTGGTCGCTGTCATTTGGTGAACCAACCACAGCGAGGACGGTGTTTGAAGGGCCGATGGTCGCCGTACCAATGGCGACAGAAAACCCGAAGGTGTCGTTGGGTGCCCCGTCGTTTGGCAAGAGTTTGACCGGCGCAAGATCAAGTATGAGATGCATGATGTACGCCGAGCCCGAGTTGATGCCGTTGTCATCATCGCCGTCGGCTCCAATGGCGACCGCGCCGTCGTGGATTGCGATCGAATGCCCAAAGGCATCGCCTGAGACGCCATCCAATGTCAAGAGTTTGGAGTCTTCATTCATCACCTGCCCAAAGGCGGGCAGAGCCATGGTTGTAGCGAAGAGCGTTGCGATGATGCAATGAGCGAGGTGTGTGTGAGCGCTGAGCATGAGATGGATCCCCCCTTTGAGATGCGTTCATCGTACAGAGAATCGCTCTCGCATACAAGCAAACTTTTCTGGTTCATCCACCTTACAAACTACGGATTTTGTTCAGAGCGTTGCGAACAGATGCCGTATGAGTTATCACCTTTTCAAAGCTGTCAAAGTCCAGCTGCGTTGCGCCGTCGGACCACGCCTTCGTTGGAATTGGATGGCATTCAACAAACAGCGCGTGCACGCCGATCGCCGTCGCGGCTTTGGCGAGTTGCAAGGCGCGATCGGGGCGACCGCCGGTTTGTTCGCCGCTGCCCGGCAGTTGGGTGGAGTGTGTAACATCAAAGCAGACCGGCGGCGAGCCAAGGTCGGTGAACGCGGAACAGTCGAGTTCCATCATGTCGGCGATGCCGATGAAGTCATTGACCAGACGGTGGTACCCGAAGAAGGTGCCCCGCTCGGTGAGCATGAGGTTGTCGCATCCGGCTTCGGTTGCTTTCCGGACCGGGCCGACCATCTCGATGGGGGAGAGGAACTGCCCCTTCTTGATGTTGAGCCCGCATCCGTGGGCATTGGCGGCTTGGGCTGAGGCAACGACAAGGTCGGTCTGTCGGCAGAGGAATGCCGGGATCTGGATGAGATCAACGACACCAGCAATCGCATCGGCCTGCTCGGGGGCGTGGATGTCGGTGGTGGTGGGCACGCCGAGTTCTTGTTTGATCGCAGCGAAGTGTTCGAGCCCTTGCTCAATCCCGATGCCCCGCTTGGAGTTGATCGATGAGCGGTTGGCCTTGTCGAAGCTCGCTTTGAAGATGTAGGGCAGCCCGAGCGATTCGCACACGGCTTTGCAGTGCTTGCCGACTTGAATCCCCATTTCGAGCGATTCGAGGGTGCACGGGCCGGCGATGACGGCAAGCGGGTGCCCAGGGCCGATGGGTGTTTGGGCAACGGTGCAAGATCGGGGAGATGGTGAGTTCATCGCCAAGGGTAGGTTGATTGGAGTGGATAACTGGTGATTTGATCTGGGTATAAACCCCAGAATTGGGCTCAAGCGCCCGGTTTTCCGTGGGGTGGGGTGGCGTTTCTGTGATAAAATGGTGCAGGAATGGTATGGTGTTCGGACGAATCACTCCCCTCTCGAGATCGCAGCGATCATGCTGTGAGACAATCAAGCCCGTGAGTCTGCACCATTCACGGGCACCCAATTTGATGTTTCTCGCTCGCGCCGCCAAGAATCCAGTCTTGGCGGGCGATCTCGCGCGCCGAGATTGTGGTCTTCGGTGCGTGACTGTGGGGTGTTGGCGGGTATGATTGGGTCTTGGGCGAGTAGCTCAGTTGGCTAGAGCGTTCGCCTTACACGCGAAATGTCGTGGGTTCGAGTCCCTCCTCGCCTATATACGCCCGACTGCAAGGAAGGGCACCAAGCAGCAAGGATCAGCAGGTGTGTTGATCCTTGTCTCGTTTTGGGCGTGCCGAGTTCAGAGAGAAAACGGGCCAGCACCGCTGTAGATGCTGGCCCGTGAGGAGAGAAGCATCGATGATGGCAACGCCGTCGATGCTTCCGTGATTTATGGGCAACCCGCATTGAATAGACCAAGATATGCGAAGACATCTTGCAGGTTGAGCGTGCCGAACGGGGCTGCAAGATCCGCGCTTGGGTCGAAGGCATTGAACAACCCGAGATAGGCGAAGACATCCTGGAGATTCAGCACGCCGATCGGCGGTGCAAGGTCGGCAAGGCAGGGCACGGTGCAATCGTCGCTGACATCAAGGATCTGGAGTTCGGACGGGAAGTTGCTCGTGATGTACGCCGTTGAGTCGGCAACAAACACATCGCGGGTATCTTGCCCGTATCTGCCAACGAGGACCGGCGTGAGCGGGTCAGCGACATCAACGATATCGAGAGAGTCGACCGAACCAACATAGGCGGTCGTGCCCGTAAAGAACACGCTCGATGCGGACCCACTGGTGGCGAATGAGCCCAACGACGCGGGGTTCGCCGGATCGCTTACATCCAGGATCTGTAGCCCGCCCGACTGGTCAGCAACAAAGAGAAATGGCTCTTGGAGTTGGAGGTCTGCGGGGCTGCCCGGGGTGTTGAATGACCCAGCGAATGTAGGTGCGATCGGGTTGGTCAGATCAAGCACGAGAACCGAGGGCGAATTTCCGAGGAATGCGAAGTCGCCAAGATCAGAGATGGCGATTGATCTGGCATCGAGCCCCCCAAGCGTGTAGGACCCGACGAAGACCGGCGATGCCGGGTTGGTGATGTCCACAATCTGAACACTTGAATCATCCGCGATGTAGGCTCTGCTCTCGAAGATCGCGATTTCGGTTGCGAAATCTGGTGTGTTGTAGCCTCCTACAAATGATGGAGCCGCGGGATCGGTAACATCGAATATCTGCATCCCGAATGAACCACGCGCGATGTAGAGCAAATCGTCCAAGTAAGTCATTGATTGGATGAACCCGCTGGTTCCCGAGGGTGAGGTGGTGAACGAACCGAGCACGCTCGTAGCTGCGGGATCGCTGATATCGATGACTTGGAATCCGGTCTGGAACACATCGAATCCTGCATCCAAGCTCCATGAGGCGTAGGCAAGGTCGCCGTTGACGCAGACCGAGACAGCGGTATCGAATGGCAGGTCCTGCGAACCGAGCAAGGATGAAGTCCGCGGGCTGCTCATGTCCATGATGACAAGCCCGTCGTAGAAGCTGGTGTTTCCAATATAGGCGGTAGTGCCGCTCATGATCAGATCCTCGGCGCTCACTAGGTTGTTTGATCCGAGCAGCGTTGGGGAGGTCGGGTCACTTACATCCACTGTGAGCACACCGGCGTCATCCGCTGCCAGGTAGGCGGTGGATCCGACAACTTCCACAACCCCTGCCGAGTCCGGGGTTCCAAGCGATCCGATGAACGCGGGATTCAGCGGGTCGCTGACATCGACGACCTGAAGCCCCGCGGAGCGATCCGCGATGTAGGCAATGTTTCCCACGATCTGAATGCTCCTTGCCAGCCCGGGGGTGTCGAGCGTGCTCAGTTCTATAGGCAGTGCCGGATCGGTGAGGTCAAGGATCAGCAGCCCATTGCCCCAGTCCGCGACATAGGCGGTTGATCCGACGAGGGTGGTCGATTGTGCACTGCCGCTCGTGTCGTACAGGGCGATCTGTGACGGATTGGCCGGATCTGTAAGATCGACAATCTCAAGCCCCGAGAACCCTTCACAGATATAGGCGGTTGTCCCGACAACGGTGATGTCACTCGCCGAGCGATCAAGGCTCATCGACCCGATGAGGGTCGGCGCCGCGGGGTCAGAGATGTCAAGAATCTCAAGCAGAGGCGTGCTGGTGGTGAGGTACACCGTGTTGTTCAGTGCGAACACCTGGCGGGCAAAGCCAGGAGGGTCATAAAATCCAAGCTGAATAGGTGACGATGGGTTGCTGACATCGACAATGGAGAGCCCGGCTGAGGTGGTCCTGAATGCGGTGGACCCATCAACGAAGACATCGCTCGTTTGCCCCCCGCCTTGTGTACCCAGAATATCTTGCTGCAGGCATGGGATGCCATCGGCGTGGGCGGGGGTTCCAAGAACGGCCAGGGTGCTCAGCACGCCCAGCCCGATGGATCGTGCGATCGACTTGTGTGCGGGTTGTGTACGATGATGCATGCTCAATCTCCAGAGGTGTTTGCTTTGGTTGGTGCAAGAAAGAAAGCCGTGCTGGTGGGCAGCCAGATCGATTCCCGAGATCCTCGATGTCCCCATGACTCCGCAGCCAGCACGGCCCCCCTCACCCCCCCAAAAGCGCAATCGGACCTCAAACACCGCAGAACAATCTTCTTTATTTCTCTGTTTTGGTCTAGAATCTCATATCGGAGGTGCTGTGGGCGGGGATGCAGGCGGAGAACATGATGCTGGGGGGGTGATCGATCCGCTCTTGGGCAAGAAGCTGCTCGAGGCGATGCAAGAGATTGCCAGTGCTCAGTTTGCGCAAGAACGAGTGAATCACACGCTTCAGCCGACCGCGGTGGTGAACGAGATCTGGGTCCGGATCTTGCGCTCAGAATCGGAACCCCCAACCAATATCGAGGCGTTTCGTGTTTGGGCGGCCAAGGCGGTCCGGAACATTTTGATCAGCCACGCTCGGGGCAAGAATGCGCTCAAACGCGGTGGGGGAAGGAAGCCCGTTGCGCTTCAGGCTCATCATGGGGCGGATATTGGAGCAGGGGTCAGCCTGCTCGAGCTCGAAGAAGAGCTTGTTTTGCTCGAAAATCACAATCCTCGTGCGGCCCGGGTGGTTGAACTGCGCTTCTTTGGTGGGATGAGCCATGCCGAGGTCGGTGTCGAACTCGGGATCAGTGAACGCCTCTCGCAAGACCTGTGGGCAATGGCGCGATCATGGCTGAGCATCCGTTTACGGAGTGCCTAGTTGTCTATGGAAATCGGACGATACAAAGAAGTCGAGCGGGTCTTTGTCGAGGTTGTCGAACTCGGGGGCGATCTTCGTAGAGCCAAGATCCGACAACTGACTGATGATTCGGCCCTGATCGAATCGGTCGAGGTGTTACTCAACGAGCATGATCGGTTGTCCGGCGATGATTTTTTGGAGTCCGCAGTTCTTGGCGAGGCTCCTAGGTTTGAGGCGGGCAGCGGCGAGAATGGCAGCGAGCTGCCATCCAAGATAAATGGATATTCGATACTTCGTGTGCTCGGCAAGGGCACGAGCGGCATGGTGTATCTCGCGCAGTCACCCCTGCCGCTCGAACGGCTCGTTGCATTGAAGCTGATCAATCGTGGCGCGGGCGAGCAGTCCCTGGCTCGATTCCGCGAAGAGCAGCGGATCCTTGCCCGTATGCAGCACCCCGGCATCGCGGAGGTGTATGACGAGGGCGTGGTCGATGGGCATCGCCCGTTTACGGTGCTCGAATACATCGAAGGCGGATCGATCACGGAGTATTGCCGATCGCGCAGGCTCGGGTGGGGAGCGATCTGTCGGCTGATGATCCAATGCTGCGACGCATTGACCCATGCGCACCAGAGGAACATCATCCATCGAGACCTGAAGCCTTCGAACCTGCTGGTGACCGAGAAGGGGATTCCAGAGGGCTCTTCGGCGGGTGATGATGCGCACGCTCTAGCCCGTGTCAAGATCATCGACTTTGGGATCGCCAAGCTCGTGGACCCGGTGATGATGATGACCCAGCTGACGATCGACACGCAGTTTGTGGGCACTTTGCCTTATACGAGCCCCGAGCAACTGATCGGCGCCGACACGCCCGATACGCGGACCGATGTGCATGCACTGGGCATCGTATTGTTCGAATGCATCGCCGGTTGCCACCCGTTTTTTGCTGAATCTGTCGGGCTGAAAGAGACGATCGATACGATCGTCTCTCGACCGATTCCTGGGATCGGTGAGAACGCGGGATCTGCTCAGCGAGAGCTCAATGCGATTTTGAGCAGGGCGTGTGCGAAGGATCCGGGCGAGCGGTATCCATCGCCGATGCACCTGGGAGAGGATTTGGAGAATCTGCTTAAGGGGTTACCGGTTCTCGCGATGCGCCCCAGGCCGGTGTATCTTGCGCGCAAGTTTTTCCGTCGTCACCTCGTTGCGCTGACGATCGCGGGCGTCGTATTCATCTCGCTCTTTCTGCTTGGCGGTGTGGCGATCAAGAGGGGGATTCAGGCAACCCAGCACCGCGATGCGCTTCGTGAGACCGCGATCCGATTTGTTGATGATCTGATGCCGATGCTTGCGGATTTGAGCGGGTCAGGGCAAGCGAGGCGTGAGCTGGCAGCATCATTGCATCAGCGTATTGATGAGCTACTCGCCGCGGATCCAACCGACCGTGAGCTGCTCTTACGCAAGGCATCGGTGCTTGAGCATGAATCCGATATGCTGCTCGAAGATCACCATCGAGATGAATCCGAGTTCAATCGGGTCGAGGCGTTGAGATTGATTCAGGTGTTGCTCGAGTCCGACGCGGGAAATGCCCGTCTTCAGGTCGATGAGCGCCGTCTTCTTATCAAGATCGGCGACATCGCCAAGGATCGTAGTGAGTTCGCGGCGGCCGAGGGCTATTACCGTCAAGTCCACCGGATGCTCGCCGCCTTGCCCGGTGATCATCGCGAGGGGCTTTGCTGGAGCCTTGAACGGTTGTCATGGGTGACTCTCAAGCAGAAGCGAAGGGTAGAGGCAGCCGAGATTGCCGAGATGAGACGGAGCCTCGCGGTTGAGCTGGTGAATGAAAAACCACAGGACTCTGATTTGGTTTACAACGCGGCATCTGCAAACCAACTGCTCGCAGACATACAGATATCTCTGCATGATTACCAGCCGGCGCTCGAGCGGGCGCTTGATGCGGCCGCGTATTCTTCGGTGCTCATCGCGCTCTCACCGGATAAGTATTCGTCACAGGTCATGGAACTTCGTGCGGCAACGGTGTGCATGATTGCGATGTATTGGAATGAGAAAATCTCACAAGCAGATGAGCAGCGTGATCGGATAATCCGGCTTGTCGAGGAGTATGTCGCGAACAATCCGAGCCGTTCGGATGTACGAAAAACCGCGAGCGCAAAGCTTGAGGTTATCCGAGAGTGGCAGCATTTCCTTGGCAGAGAGCAAGAAGCCCAAGCAATTCGCTTGATGATGCACGAACTCGATGCCGAGACACACGATTAGCGCTGGTATGGAGCTCGGGCAGAGCTGCATGACTTCTGTGGGCACGGACTATACTCGGTTCTGTGAACCTCCTCGATCTCGTCTACATCCCGATCGGCGTGCTGACGGCACCGCTCTGGGCGCGAAAAAAACGCGACGGATGGGGGCAGCGCTTTGGGCATGTTTCTGACATGCTCCGCCCGACTAGGAGTGGTTCCACCCGTAAGCGCGTGCTGATCCATGCGGTGTCGGTCGGCGAGGTCAATGCACTGCGTGCGTTGGTGCCGATGCTTGGCACGCAGGTCGATGTGGTGGTCTCGAGCACAACCGACACCGGGCTTGCACGGGCTGTGCAACTCTTCGGCGAGCTTGAAACATGCGATGTGGTGCGTTATCCGCTGGATTGCTCGTGGATGGTCCGCAGGTTCCTTGATCTCGTCAAACCCGATGCGGTTGGGCTCGTCGAGCTCGAGGTCTGGCCCAACTTTGTGAAGGCGTGCGTGAGCCGAGACATCCCGGTTGGGTTGATCAACGGACGCTTGTCGGCGCGCTCGTTCAAAGGGTACAAAAAACTCCGCCCATTCCTTCGCCCGACCTTCCGTCGGCTTGCGTTTGCGTGCATGCAGGACGCGAGCTACGCCGAGCGCGTAGCCGCGATGGGCGTGCCAGCGGATCGCGTCCGCGTGACGGATTCGATGAAATGGGATTCGGTGGATGTCGATCGGGCCTCGGCGGGGGCATCTGATCGTGCGTTGAGCATCGCGCTGGCGATGGGGCTCGATCTGAGCAGACGGATTGTTGTTGCCGGTTCAACCGGTCCCTCGGAAGAGCAGTTGATCAGCAAGGCGTGTCCCGATGATGTGCAGCTTCTCTGCGCACCACGCAAGCCCGAGCGGTTCGATGAAGCCGCAGCCGCCATGGCGGGGTGCACCCGTCGATCCGAAAAACGAAACTCAAAGCAAACCAATACCCGATTCCTGCTCGACACCATCGGCGAACTCTCGGCGGTGTATGAACTGGCCGATATCGTGATTGTCGGGCGTTCCTTTTGCGATCTCTACGGCTCGGACCCCATCGAACCCGCAGCCCTGGGCAAGCCGGTGATCATCGGCCCGAACAACTCGGATTTCACCAACGCGATCCGTGTGCTCTCTGATCATCAGGCGATTCTGGTCAGCTCCCGCGATGCACTCGCTGGGGACCTCTCCGGGCTGCTCGCATCCCAGGATCAATGCCAAGCAATGGGCGATCGGGCGAGGGAGTGTGTGCGTGCTCACCAAGGGGCGACGAGGGCCCATTGCGAGGTGCTGGCCCGGCACTGCGGAGCGGGGTGAAAATGGGAGCAATATGTTCCTCGGGTGGTGATTTCTTGCGTGGTTTGGGCATACTATGACCCTCTGGTCAACCACGCATCCGCTCGACGGGCGTGCTGATCGACATGATGGGGAGCTAGCTCAATCGGTAGAGCATCGGCCTTTTAAGCCGCAGGTTCAGGGTTCAAGTCCCTGGCTCCCTATTCCGCACCACCTTTGGGGGTTTGCAAAGTGATCGACGCGATGAGTGCAGTGGTCGAAAACACAGCGACGGTCGTTCATGCGAACTGGGCGGACGATCGGCTCCACCTTTGGTGTGAGAATGCCCGACGATTTAAAGATCGCGTGACCTCCCGTTCGACGGATGCCGATCCGAGCGACGCCGCACCTGTGCACCCGTTTGCTGACGCGTTTGAGGATATCAAGGGCGAGTTCTCCAAGGTTGTGCTGCGATTGCCGGTGAGTGGCACCGGACCGCTTCCGAGCCATGCATTTGGGATGTTGACCGGGATTGATGCAGAGGATCTTGTCAGCGTGGGGATCGGCGAGTTTGAGGTGCCGACCATCGTGGTTGATCCGGCGGATGCCGGTCGCGTGCTCGAGGCTTTGATCGAGCGGGGCGAAGACGATGACCAGTTTGTCGCCGGGCCCGGAGTGCAATACTTTGTAGCGGCGTCGCGTTTGGCGGCCCATCTTGTCGCGGGGCATCGGTTCGTCCCCATGCTGCTCCAAGATGCAGCCGGTGAGTTGACCGGGCGATGGGACCCGTGGCTGAGTGATGAAATGACAACCAAACGCCTGGGCAAGCTGGTCCGTTCGATGCCCGGCGCTGCGCGGGCGGTGCCAGATGCGCACGCCCATGATGCGTGGAGCATTACGGCCGAGTTCTTGGCCCATGCGACCGATGCACTCTGCAGAAAAACACTCCTCGCCGAGGACATGTACGACACGGTCGAAGATGCGGACCCGGACACAGATCTTCAGGTCGCGTGGTTGCATGGCTTGCTCGGTGATGGGGATGGCGTGCCTACGGTCTCCGCCCAACGCGGCGACATCACACGGCGCGTACGCAAATGGATCAGCGAGCTCGAAGATCGTGGCGAGTCGAGTGATTGGCGATTTGGTCTGCGTCTTTCCGAGCCGATTACCGACAACCTCCCTCAGGATATCGACGAGCCGGATTCATCGGTGATGTGGTCGATGAGCTTCTTCTTGCAGAGCCAGGATGATGAGGAGATCGTGATCCGTGCTGCGGATATCTGGTTGATCTCGCGTGATCGGATCGTGATCGATGGGTTGACGCTTGAGAACCCGCAAGAGCTGCTTATGGGCGAGCTTGGGCGCGCAAGCCGGTACTACAAGAAGCTCGAAGAAGCGCTCGATGAGACCGAGCCGATCGAGGTTCTCCTTGAGACCAAGGAGGCGTATCGATTCCTGCGTGAGGTTCGTCCCGTGTTGATCGAGCAGGGCATCGAGGTCCGTTGTCCGCCTTGGTGGGAATCACAAGCCGGTCGATTGGGTGCCAAGCTCAAGATCAGCTCGGATTCGATGGAAGCCATGATGGAAGATGGATCGGGCGATGGCGAGGCCGCGGGCCCGCAGCTCGGGCTCTCAACCCTCGTTGGGTACCATTGGGAGATCGCGATCGGCGACACCACACTGACGCTCAATGAGTTTGAGCAGCTCGCCCAGAAGAACTCGCCTTTGATCCGGATCGATGGGCAGTGGGTTGAAATCCGTCCAGAGGATGTCGAGAACGCGATCAGCTTCATCCGCGAGAACCCCGGCGGCGAGATGGAGCTCGGCGATGCGATGCAACTCGCGCTCTCCAGCGATGCCGCCCAGACCGGGCTGCCCGTCACCGGGCTCGAAGCGACCGGATGGGTCTCCTCGATGCTCGGGGGCAACGAGGACGGCGCATCAATCGAGTTGCCGATTATCAGTGCGCCAGACACTTTCCTTGGCACGCTTCGTCCGTACCAAGAGCGCGGACTGAGCTGGTTGGCGTTTATGGAGCGGTTCGGCTTTGGCGCTTGCCTCGCCGACGACATGGGGCTTGGAAAAACGATCCAGCTGCTCGCGTTGTTGCTGTACGAGCGTCAGGCGGAGCATCTTGCCGTTGAAGGGCCGACGCTGCTGGTCGTCCCGATGTCGGTCATCGGCAACTGGATGAAAGAAGCCGAGAAGTTCGCTCCATCACTGAAGGTGTTGGTGCATCACGGGGTCGATCGGCACCAGGGCGAAGCATTCGAGGAGCACGCTGCGAAATCGGATCTGATCGTGACGACCTACGCGCTTGTGCATCGTGATCACGATCTGCTTGAGAAAGTCAAGTGGGGGCGGATGGTGCTCGACGAGGCGCAGTTTGTGAAGAACCCGGTTGCCAAACAGTCGCAGGCGGTCCGTTCGATCAACGCCCCACGCCGAATCGCCCTGACCGGTACCCCCGTTGAGAACAGGCTCAGCGAGCTCTGGTCGATCATGGACTTCCTCAACCCGAAGTACCTTGGCAACGCGGGGACATTCCGAAAGAAGTTCTCGCTCCCCATCGAGCGACATCGGGATCAAGCCAAGATGGACAAGCTCCGCGTGATGGTGCGTCCATTTATTCTTCGCCGACTCAAGACCGACCCGAATGTCGTTTCCGATCTTCCAGAGAAAATCGAGAACAAGGAATGGTGCCCGCTGACCACCGAGCAGGCGCAGCTCTATGAGAACTGTGTCAAGCGGATGCTGACCGATGTTGAACAGTCCGAGGGGATCCATCGGCGTGGGCTTGTGCTCTCGGCACTCATCAAGCTCAAGCAGATCTGTAACCACCCGGCGCAGATGCTCAAAGAGAATGATCCGCAGTACGGGCAGACCATCGACCCGCTCCGCTCGGGCAAATGCACCCGCCTTCTCGAGATGCTTGACGAGATCATGGCAGAGGGCGATCAGGCGTTGATCTTCACCCAGTTCCGTCAGATGGGGCACCTGCTGGTCAATATGCTCCGCCACGAGCTCGGGCGTGAGGTGCTTTTCTTGCACGGCGGCACGCCACAGGGGCAGCGTCAGAAGATGATTGATACCTTCCAAGAGGCGACCGGGAAGAACCCGATCTTGCTCCTCTCGCTCAAGGCAGGTGGCGTCGGGCTCAACCTTACCGCAGCCAACCATGTGTTCCATTTCGACCGCTGGTGGAACCCGGCGGTGGAAAACCAGGCGACCGACCGTGCGTACCGAATCGGGCAGACACGGACGGTCATGGTCCACAAATACATTGTGCGGGGCACGCTCGAAGAACGCATCGACGAGATGATCGAATCTAAAATGGAGCTGGCAGAGAACATCATCGGGCATGGCGAGCGTTGGCTCACCGATCTGGGAACCGACAAGCTCCGTGAGCTGCTTTCGCTCCGTGCTGACACCATCGCCGACGAGATGTAAACTGGAGTGTTTGACATGGCAACGCCAAAGAAACCGACATCCAGCGATGACTCGACGCCCAAGAAAACGGCGAAAAAATCCGCAGCTAAAAAGACAGCAAAGAAAACGACCAAAATAACGACCAAGGCCGCAGCGAAGAAGGTGACCAAAAAAATCACTCCATCGAAGTCTCCGCCTCCGCCGCCCCCGGGGCGATCGGTCAAGGTTGTCAAGACCCCGCAGCTCGGGATCCATGTCCCGTCTGCGCCCAAGAAAAACAAGCCTCAGTACGCATCATTCCGTTCTTCTCGCAAGTCGCTCGTCAACCCGAGGCGCGTACGCGGCGGCGTCAAACTGAAGAACAAGGGAACCGATGATGTGCAGAACTGGGTGACCCAGCGGATTATGCGGGTGGCCGAAGCGGGGGCCGCGCCGGATCACTACCGCGACGGGATGGAATACGCAACGCTCGGGCAAACAAAGCGACTGACCATCGAGGGAACGCTCTGCGAGGGGATCATCCAGGGGCGGAGCGACAAGCCCTACACGACCACGCTCGGGTTTTCCGCGTTCACGATTGAGGTGCAGGACAAGATCATCAAAGCGATGGGAGAGCAGGTCCGCTATGCCGCCAAGCTGCTCGCCGGCGAGCTGCCGAGTAACATCGAGGATGTCTTCGCGCCGCTTGGTATCAAGCTGTTCCCGTCTGAGGCAGAGGAAATCGCTCCAGAGTGCACTTGCCCGGATTGGGACAAAGAAAACAGATGGTGCAAGCACGCGGTGTGCCTTTCTGCGATCCTCGCGGAGAAGCTCGCGGACGATCCGATGCTTATCTTCGGGCTGCACGACATGCCAGGGTCCGAACTCATCGAGGGGCTCCGCCAGCACCGGTCTGTGGGAACACAAGGGCCAGGGCCCGCGCCTGTGCTTGCGGCTCATGTTCCCGGGGTGTCCGATGTTTCGAGCCCGCCGCTTGAAGATGTGCTCGATACTTTCTGGGATGTCGGCGATGGACTGCAAGAGTTGGACACACCGATCGCACGCCCCGAGGTGAGCTGTGTCCTGTTGCGCCGGCTCGGCCCGAGCCCGTTCTCGGCGGGCAGTTTTCCGCTCGTCGGGCTGATGCAGACTTGCTATGAGCTGATCGGCAACGCGGTCGTTGAGGACGAAGAATCGGACGAGCCTGATCAATAGGTCCTGGTCGTTGGAAACAGAGAACGAAAAAACCCCGCGAGAATAGACCTCGCGGGGCTTTGTTATTGGTATCCGATGGATGCTTATGGACAACCGGAGTTGAACAAGTTGAGATACGCAAAGACATCCTGGAGATTGAAGGTGCCGAACGGTGCGGCCAGGTCGGCGCTCGGATCTTGGGCATTGAACAACGCAAGATAGGCGAAAACATCCTGCAGGTTCAGCACGCCGAAGGGCTCCGCGAGGTCGGGCTCGCAGGCGGCACCAACGGTGAAGCTGCCGATCCATGTCTGCCATCCAAAGTCTTTGGCATACATGCCGACGACCCACATGGTGCGGTCATCTGTCGGGTCGATGGTGATATCGAAGTAGTCGCCCCATCTCCCGCCGTTGTATCCGGCGTCGCCGATCGAGAGTTGAACGGGTGCGCTCATGGTGCCCGCGGGGTCTGACGGAGTTCGCCCGGAGACCTGCACGCTTGCAAACTCATTGCTCGCAGAGCGGGCCATGACCATACCGACATTGTTGGATGAGTCGGAAACAATCGCGGGGAAGAAGTAGCTCTGGGATCCGGTGCCCTCGACTTCGCCCTGTTCAGCGAGTACGGGGTTGCTCCCGGATGCCGGCCAGCCGTTGGTTGAGATCCGATACCATCGGGCGACCGCGTTGCCGCTGCCACCATTGTCATCGATCCCATGCGCAGCGTAGAGGTTTCCGTCACGCCAGTGAACATTCATCAGCCGTCCGTCGAGCGTGCTGATCAGATCACCGTTGAGGTTCGGGGAGTCGGATGGGCTAAATGCGTCTGCGAGCTGATCGACCGTGGTCGTTTCCAGGGTCGGCGAGCCGCTGAGGGCGTTTTCGATCGACCAGATTCTGAGCGAGCTTGACGATGAACGAGAGAGGAAGTAGCAACGGGGAGCCGTGCCATAAGACTGGGCGACCTGAACCGAAGAGTTGAAGTCCGGCACGATGTCCGAGATCTGGACCGGAAGCCCAGAGAGCATGGGGGTCTTGTCAAAGATCCGGAAGAGCGGGCCGGCGAAGCCGTCGTCGCTTGGTCCATTGAGCTTGAACAGGTTGCCGGTGACATACCAGGCGTTGTCATCAAACCCGATTCCTGGGTAATCGACCCAGTACTCGTTGTCACCGACCTGAACGACCGAGTTGGTGCGGTACTTGTACCAAACACCGTTGGGGTCGGAATCATCTGAAACCGCGATGTCGATGTAGGATTCTGATGGGTCGTACACCTCGAGCACCACGACGATGAATCGTCCGGTGTTGTGGTCGTACATGCACTTTGGATCAAACACAAAGCCCTCGGCGCCTTGCCCCTCAAAGAAGCCCGGCGAGCCGGCATCGCCGAGCTCGTTGGTGAACTGGAGGTTCCCGGCTTTGTCAAAGAAAGAGATCCGGCTGTTGACCGTCTCGACGATATGGTTCGGCCCGACCGCGAGGGTGGGGTCCGGCGGGGCCCATTGCGTCTGGGATATGGCGGGGAAGTTTGAATCGGTCATGACTCGGCTTGCCTCGAAGGTCGCGCCGAGTGGGAGTGATTCGGACTGCCCGGCGGGAAGTGATTTGTCACGCGAGTGCACCGGCAGGTGAGGCTTGATGGTGTCGATCGCGCCGGTCCAAGGCTCGGCATCTTGCAGCTCAAACTCCATGGTCCGGGTGTCAATGATGGTCGGGGTGGACCAGTGGCGGACTGCTTGGGTGCTGTCCAGAATCATGATCGGATCTGGGCGATCGGTCGTGGCTGCTCGCTTTGTTCTTTCGCCGGCGGGCATGGTCACGACTGGATCGGTGAGCCCGTGATCCCTCGATGCTTGGCTTTGTGTGCTTGAGCAGCCTGACGCACCGAGTGCGAGCAAGGTTGCGATGGTGCACGCTGCCGGGATGAGCGTGCTTGAGACCCGTGTAGAAGACATGGTGGGGACCTTTCGTTGGGTGGACCAGGATTCTGGATCGATCAGATGTCAGGCTGATATCAGAGTGGGTTGCCGAGTGGCAGACGGATGGGACAGAATCTTCGCAAGGAAGAGCTCGAACACCCAGAATAGGGCTTTGTTCGTACGGCGGAAGGTCAAAACAAACACAGCCTTCCCACCCCATACGGCTCGAAGCACGGGGGGTTTCACCCTGATCGCAGAGAATGTGCGAAGTCTCTACTCAACGGCTCGTCTCCCATAGAGTACCGGACCAGCATACGAGACGAAGCATGTGTCTGGGTGGATCGGTTTGGCATGGGCGCTATACTCTGAGCCTTATGCGGAGCCGGGTGTGACGGACGCGAGTAAAACCTCGCTGAGGCGCATCCAAGGGTTCTTCCCAGTGGTTTTGACCGATTGGTCAGCCCACGCAGCCGGGAGGGATGCGAGCTCCAAGTCTTTGTTTTTCAGGTCTTTAGATCTGAGGGCGGGGCGATTGTGCTGCGGACGACGCATGACCGGATTCCCGGCGTGTCTGGTCCGTACAACCGACGGCCAGAACACGGGTGCAGTTTGCACCATTATGCGGAGGAGTGCAGGACCTATTCAAGCAAACGCCGGCGTGCAGACGATGCACATCTCGGCTTGTGAACTTTTAAAACTTGCCCCATGGTGTAATGGTAGCACTACTGGTTTTGATCCAGTCAGTCCAAGTTCAAATCTTGGTGGGGTAACTTTTCTTTCTGCTCTGTTCGCATCGTTTGATTGAACCGGTTGCTGCCCAGCAACAATGACTGCCCAGAGCAACACCAAAGATATCCAAGCCGTGATTCTCGCTGCGGGCAAGGGCACGCGGATGAAGTCCGATCTGCCCAAGGTCTGCCACCCGGTCGGGGGGCGTGCGATGGTGTGCTCTGTGGTTGACGCATGCCTAGATGCCGGTTGCTCGCGAGCGGTGGTGGTGGTGGGGTACAAGCAAGAGCTCGTTCGTGAAGCGCTCGCGTCGTATGGCGATAAGGTTGAGTTCGCGGTGCAAGAAGAACAACTCGGCACCGGGCACGCGGTGGTCAGCGCCGCCGGCGCGTTCGATGAATCCGCCCGTGAACAAACCGACCTGATCGTTCTGTGCGGCGATGGCCCGCTCATCAGCACAAAGACCCTGAAAACAATGCTCCAGACGCATCAGTCATCGGGAACCTCGGCGACCCTAGCGACCAGCAGGATCGACGATCCGGATGGGTACGGGCGCATCGTCCGCGATGCGGATGGACGATTCTCACGGATTGTTGAGCAGAAAAACGCAACGGCGGATGAGCTGACGATCAACGAGGTCAACCCGAGCTACTACTGCCTGAATGCGGGGCGGATGTTCGAGGCCCTCGACAAGGTCACACGCAACGAGCTGACCGGCGAGTACTACATCACCGATGTGTTCGAGTTGTTGCTCCGCGATGGGCAACGAGTCGAGGTCATCGACGCGGTGCCGCCGGAGGATATCTTGAGCATCAACACGCTGGAAGATCTGTCGAAGGTCGACAGCATCTATCGCAGCCGTCAAGCAGCGGGGGCATAAGATGGAAGCCGAGATCAAAATCTTTGCCGGGCGAAACTCCAAGGTACTCGCGAAGAACATCTGTGACTCGATGGGGATCGAGATGGGGCGTGCACGCACGAGCCTGTTCCCCGATGGCGAGGTCTTCGTCAAGCTCGAAGACGATGTCCGTGGACGAGATTGCTATGTCGTGATCTCAACCTGCGATCCGGTGAACGACAACCTGATGGAGCTGCTGGTATTCTGCGACTGCCTCCGCCGTGCGAGCGCCAAGCGGATCACGATGGTCATGCCCTACTTCGGGTACGGTCGTCAGGATCGCAAGGAAGAGGGGCGGGTGCCGATCACGGCCAAGCTGGTCGCGAACATGATCACCGCCGCCAAGGCCGATCGTATTGTTGCGATTGATCTGCACGCCGCTCAGATTCAGGGATTCTTTGACATCCCGGTGGATCACCTCTCTGCGACGCCGGTGTTCTTTAAGCACATCCAGAGCATCCGCCAAGAACTGGGCGATCTGTGCTTGGTCTCTCCAGATGTGGGCAATGTAAAGGTTGCCGAGGGGATGGCCAACCTCTTGGACGCGGATCTGGCGATTATCAACAAACGCCGACTCACGGGCGAGACAGTCGCGGTCGGCAACCTGATCGGTGATGTTCGTGGCAAGTCCGTGCTGATGTTCGATGACATGATTTCCACCGGCGGCACGGTTGTGCAGGCGGCCGAGCTGGTCATGCAGGAGGGCGCCAACGAGGTGCTTGTTGCAGCAACCCACCCTGTGCTCGCGGGCAAGGCGATGGAGAAGCTGGCATCGAGCCCGATCTCCCGGGTGATGGTGACGGACACGATCCCGTGCGGACCCCGTTGCGATCCGATCATGGACAAGCTCGTGGTGCTTTCCGTCGACGAACTGCTCGGCGACGCGATCAAATGCATCCACGAAAACAAATCAATCAGCGCACTCTTTAAGGGCACCGCCGGTGCCAAGCGCTAAACAGATCAAGAAGACTGAAACCAGAAGCGAACCAGAAGCAAAGATGCTACAAAGTAAAGGAGAAAACAATGTCTGATATTATTAAGCTCGCCGCCGAGAAACGCGAGCGAACCGGGTCACGGTACTCTCAGCGTGCGCGCAGCGCCGGCATGCTCCCCGCGGTTGTCTACGGGCATAAAGAAGAACCCGTCTCGGTGGCCGTGAACTCCAAGGATGCCCTGAGCAGCATCATGAAGGGCGAGAAAGTGTTCGAGCTCAGCCTCGATGGGGTCACGCAGAATGTCATCCTCAAGGATCTCGGGTATGACTACCTGGGAAACAATATCATCCACGCCGACTTTGCACGCGTTGATCTCAATGAGCGTGTTGATGTCAACGCCCATCTCAAGTTTATCGGCGACGCCAAGGGGCTTGTTGCTGAAGGCGCTCTGATGATGCACCCATTGACCGAAATCCAGCTCAATTGTGTGGTGACCAACCTGCCCAGCGAGATCGAGGTTGATGTCGCAGATATGGAAGTTGGCGATGTGATCCACGCTTCAGATGTCAAGCTCCCGCTTGAGACCATGAAACTCGTGACCGATCCGGACGCGATCGTCGCACAGATCGTGCTCAAGAAGCTCGCTGTCGACCCAGACGCGGAGGCATCTGAAGTCTCTGCTGAAGGCGCTGAGCCAGAAGTGATCACCGAGAAGAAGGAAGAAGATTCGGAATGAAACTGATCGTCGGGCTCGGCAATCCTGGTGCTCAATACGAGCGAACAAGGCACAACGCCGGGTTCATGGCGGTCGATGCGCTCGCGCGCAAACACGCGAGCGTTTCCATTCCCAAGTCCCAGTTCCACGCCGCCACCCTCGACACCCGCATCGCGGGCGAGAAGGTGCTGCTGATGAAGCCGACCTCGTTTATGAACAGGTCGGGGCAATCGGTGGGCGAGGCGATCCGGTTCTTCAAGCTCGAAGCGAGCGAGGATCTGATCGTGCTCGTCGACGACATCGCGCTGCCGGTCGGATGCATCCGCGTCCGACAACGGGGCGGGTCTGGCGGGCACAATGGGCTCAATGACATCGACCGCGTGCTCGGGGGTGCAGACTACACCCGTGTACGCATCGGGGTCGGCGAGGTCCCGCGGCTGATGAATCAGGCGGACTGGGTGCTCTCGAAGTTTATGTCCGAAGAAAAGGACGCCGTCGAGCAGGGAACGCTCCAGGCATCGCGTGCAGCGGAACTCATCGTCGAAGAGGGCGTGAGCGTTGCGATGAATCGTTTAAACAAGAAGCTCGTCGTCAAATCCGAAATGGATGACGACGCCGAGAAGAAAACAACACAACCACAAGGACCCTCGGCATCGCCCGAGCACGGAGAATAACTATGACGACCAGTACTGAAACACGAGTGGGAACCTACGAGGCCATGTTCCTCGCAACCCAGGGCGCCGCGGCAGCATTCGGAGATCTGCTCGGGCACATCAACGAGCTCTTCGGGCGTGCAAACGCAGAAGTGATCGCGATGAAGAAATGGGACGAACGCCGTCTTGCATTCGAGATCGACAAGCAGAAGCGCGGCGTGTACATCCTTGCCTACTTCACATGCCCAACCGACATGGTCGCTCACCTCGAACGAGATGTGGTGATTTCCGACAAACTGATGCGCGTGCTCGTCACGAGTGCCGAACACCTGACCAGCGAAGAAATCGCAGCAAACGATGACCGGGCCGGGCTCGACATCGAAGCCAAGGCCCGCGCCGAGAAGAGCGATTCTGAGGAGACCCAGGGCTCAAGCAAGGTACGCCTGGGCGCACCAGTCCAAGAGGCACCAAAGCCCGCCGCCGAGCCTGAAGCTGCTCCAGAAGCAGCCGCCGAAGGTGCAGCGGAGGAATCGCCGACCGCTGAGGGCGATTCGAAAGAAAGCTGAGCAGGGATCTGTTCGGCGTGATATACTCTGGTGCCCGAGATATGCTCGGGCGGATGGGAGGCCGAGATGGCTAGTTTTAATAAGGTCATGCTGATGGGCAACCTGACGCGCGACATCGAGATCCGGCACACTTCGGGGAACAGCTCGGTTGGAAACTTTGGGCTTGCGGTCAATCGCAAGTTCAAAACCAAGTCCGGCGAAGCCCGCGAAGAGGTGACCTTCATTGACTGTGAAGCCTGGGGCCGCACCGCGGAGGTGATGGCGCAGTACCTCTCCAAGGGACGACCCGTCTTCATCGAGGGTCGGCTGAAGCTCGATCAGTGGGAAGATCGCAATGGGGGCGGTAAGCGCTCCAAGCTCTCTGTCGTTGTTGAGAACTTCCAGTTCATCAACTCTGGACAGGGCGGAGAACGCTCCGGCGGCGGCGGTGGCGGCGGATACGCCAACTCCGGTGCACCCTCAGGCGGTGGCGGATACAACAGCGGCGGCGGAGGCGATGGGCCACCGATCGACCACGACGATATCCCGTTCTAGCACCGGTCCTCGATCCCAGGCTCGAATCCGAGCCCGGACAGAGAATCGTCTATAGAATACATGTGAGCAGCCTCTTTCGAAGCCCTCCCGACCTTGGGAGGGCTTTTTCGTCTGGCAACCTGCTGACCTGGAAGAACTTGGCGTCTACACTCTCCTCCCGCATCGGCTGCCCAACGCAGCGGATGCACACCTTTGTTGGGGCTTGGCACCGTGCCGGGCTCCTCAACTCCCCACCCCGCTGGCCGGCGGATGGGGCAGGACAGCGAAAGGAGCAATCCATATGGCCCAATCAGTACAACTTCTGCTCACCGAAAATGTCGGTAACCTCGGGATCGTCGGCGACATCGTCAATGTCAAAGTTGGCTACGCCCGTAACTACCTCCTCCCGTTCGGATACGCAACCACCCCAAGCGAAGAACTCGTCGCGCAGCTTGCAGACAAACGCGCGCAGGCCGAGAAAGACCTCGCCGCGCTCCGCAAGCAACGCGAAGACATGATCAGCAAACTCAACGGACAAGAGCTCACCCTCATCCGCGCGTGCAACGATCAAGGGCAGCTCTATGGTTCGGTCACCCAGCAAGATATCGCGTCGGCGCTCGCCGAGGTGGGCTTCGAGGTGCTGCCCCGCGAGGTACGCCTCTCGACCGCCATCAAGCGGATCGACTCGTTCGATGTGCATGTCAAGGTCGATTCGGACCTTGAAGCAGACATCAAGATCTGGGTCGTCGCAGACCGCGAGCTTGACAACGAGGAATCCGATGAGATGGAGTTCGACAACGAAGGCGAGTTGATCGTCAAGGAAACAAAGAAGGTCGAGAAGACCGAAGAGCAAGCCGCCCCTGCTGAAGCAGAGTAAGCCCTCGTGTTTTCTTGCTGAACCATCCGGTTCCGCCAACGCACATCAAAAAAAAGCCCCGCATCTCGCGGGGCTTTTCTTGTTGGATATTCAGGATGCTGATTATGGGTTCGCGGGCATCGCGGGCTGGAAGTGGAGCACCGCATCGTCGCCGACGAGGAGGTACTCGATCTCAACACCCTCGGAGACGATGAACAAGATCCGAAGTTTCTGATCGCCAATACGGCTCGTGCTCAGCGAGGGCATATCACTAAGCCCCTTGAGGGTTGAGCCATTGGTGTACCGGATCTCGACGATCTTGTCATCCTCGTAGATAAATCCGATCGCTTCGTATTCATCACCCTCGGTATCAATGAGCTTGATCGGCTTATCCGTTGCTGCGATACG
The DNA here is from genome assembly GCA_029260265.1 of Phycisphaerales bacterium. GTDB lineage: Bacteria > Planctomycetota > Phycisphaerae > Phycisphaerales > UBA1924 > UBA1924. The sequence continues at coordinate 59,981 of JAJDDO010000013.1, read as the reverse complement.
CATCGCTCCGTCGAGCATGCTCGCCGGCATGTCCGGAGAGACATCGATTTGCACCAGCTGCTGACGATCGCCAATGGCGAACTTGTCCACACGCAGCTTGCGGTCGGTGGGGGTGTTGTTTCTGCCCATCTGGGATTTGATATCAAACTTCGCCTGCCCGTCCGCGATCAGGGTATCTCTCTGAAGGATCAGGCCCTGTGATTTGGCGGTGGTGGTGGACATCATTTTGCGGAGCCGATCGCCGAGGATCACGCCTTCGACTGTTCTCTGTGATCCATCGACAACCTTGACCTCGCCCATATTGAATGAGGTGGTTTTCTTTGTATCACCCTTGAGCAACGCGCCGGAAGTGATCTTCAGATCACGATCGCGGATGGACGCAAACTCGCCAACCTTGAAGGTGGGATTCTGCAGATCAACACGAACGCCTTTGACCGTCATCCCGATCGGGGTGTAGTTCGCGGGGATCAGGAACTCAAATCCCATCGGCACGGCGGTCTTGCCGCCCACCGAGTTGATGAACACATCATTGGAATCAAACCGCCATCGACCGTCGGCACCGTCGAGCGATTCCGAGATGGTTGCCAGCGGATGAATGGCGACCGTGTCGCCGTCCTCGTTCTCGGCGACGATCCGGATCTGCCCATTGGAGATCATGACCTGCCCACCCTTCTTGCCACGCTCGCGGGCGTTGGGCGCAAAGTTGAGGACATACCCCATGAGGTAACCCGATTCGACCGGTTCGTTTTCAAGATCGAGATACCCCTGGGGGATCGGATCGCGTTTGTCCTTGATAAGATCATCAACCGAGATCGAGCCTTCAACAGACCCAATGGTGTAGGCCGAGGTAATGCGGAAGGCGTCATCGGTGTAGGCATTGCGTGCGCCGCCATCGCCCGCGCTGATCCGGTTCCCGAACCCTGCGGTTTCGAGATCGGGGTACCACTTGGCGAGCGGCTGGGAGGTCGACAGCGTGCCGGTCGACAACCCGCCATAGGCTGCAGAGACAAGCCGATCGACCGGTATCCAGAGCCGATCAGAGCGGACTAGGGAGCCCTGCCCCTCTGCGCGATCCTCCGAGTACCACAGCGGCTGGTAACCAAGGAAGTTGGAAGGCAGGCGCATCGAACCAATCGCGATCACCAGAATACCCGCGGTGATGACCGCGGTGTTGATGCCGAAGATGAACCCAAAGACGATATCGATCAGGCCCCAGTTTTTGATGTTCCCGGTGACGAGTTTGTCGCTGATCAGACGCAGCACAAGCAGGGTGATCACAAATGGCAAGACCAGCCCAACACCCCAGGCGATCCCCTCGAGGAACGAGAAGAATCCACGCTCGGGTGAGAACCCGACGAGCATCATCGACAATGGCTCCCAGAGCGCAAAGGCCATGGCACCGGCGGCGATCACACAAAGCATGTGCAGCATCGAGCTGAATGCGCCACGCAGCACCCAAACAGCGGTGACCGAGAGCACAAGTACGACAACAACTAGGTTCAGAATCATGATTGGTTCCTCCGGCAATCCGGTGGTCAGGAGAGTGTTTCGTCTCGGGGTTCGCTTGCAGTAGTCTTTGGCTTGGACTTGCTCTTGCGGGGTTTGGATGCGGTGATACGGGTGACATCCTCGATGCTTGTCATCCCATCGACCGCCTTACGCAACGCGGCCTGCTGGACGCTCGGCAACCCGCGTTTGCGCATCGTCGAACGCAGGGCGCTCCAGTTTTCTTCAGCGATCAAAGCCCGCTCTTCGTCTTGGATTTCAAACACGCCGAAGCAACCGGTCTGCCCGCTGTATCCGATGCCATTGCAGATCGAGCACACCTCGGGCTTGTTGCGAACGAGCACCTGCCCGCCCTTCTTGTAGAGCTGAGAAACCTTGTCGCTCGGGAGCCCGAGTTTCTTGAGCATCTCGGGCGTGGGGGTGTAGGGCACCTTGCAGTTCGAGCACAGCACCCGGACGAGCTTGGTCGCCACAACGCCCCGCAGCCCCTTGGCCGCAAGCTTGGGATCACCAACCGCCTTGGCATAGATCTGGATAGCGCCCAGTGCGCTGTCGGTCTTCAATGAGAGGTACACGCGGGTGCGATCGAGGTCCGCGTTGGCGATATTGACCGCGGTGTCTGTGTCCGGCAGCTCCATCACTGCAACTATATCGGGATCTCTTCTGAGCGTGGAGCGGACGGTGGTCGCGAAGTCTGGGCCGTCGGCGGAAACATCAAACTCGATCTGCTTAATCCCCTCGAGCGCATCCTCGGTCTCGAACTCGATCGTCTGGATATTCGAGGTGTACGCGTCGTGCAATCGTAAGACGGAGTACCCCAGGGTTGTCCGTCCATTGTCCGAAGCCGATCCCAGCAGGATCACGCCGCGTGTATCCTTCGCCCAGCCCTTCATCACTTCGAGCTGCTTATCGAGCAGTCCAAGGTCTTCGGGCTTGCGGCGGACAGCCTGTGATGGGTTGAAAATTATTGACATGTTCATCCCGGACTTTGATCCAGAACTCGTCAGTTTGACATCGACGCCGGTCATCCCGCCGCCGGTGATCGAAACGCTGCCGCTGAGTTTGCGCCGGCGGTCGTTGATGTCCAAGCCGGCACACTTTTTCCAGAAGTTGATAATCTGAATCGCATCCGCACGCGGCAGAGAGTCCCCCGCCTGGCGAACGCCATCGACCAGAAACGACGCCGCGTAGGCGCTCTCGCCGGCGGGCATAAAATCAACCTGAGATGCGTGCATCTCAAAGCCCTTGATGATCAGGTGCTCAGCGGCAACCCGCACGGGCAGATCCGGTGATTCTTTGTCCGGTGCGGGGATGGTCATCTTGCTGGCCCCGACGATGGTCAACTCGCTCGAGCCGAGTGATTTGGCGAGCTTCTTGGCATCGCGTTTGGCTGATGCGTCCTCAAAGTTGAGGGCGAGCTTGCTGCCCTCGGGCACACGCGCGTCCTTATTGGTGACGCCCGCAAAGATCAGGATATCGAGCGCCAGTACCACGACGATACCAAAGAACGCCGCAAGCAACCCGCCGAAACCACTCATGGGGATCAGAAACATACTCGCGGCGACAAGCGCGAAGATCATGTGGATCATCGCCCATTTTTCACGCCCGAGGAAGAACCGCTGGGCGTGCTTGTCGAGCGAGCGAGAAATCACCCATGCCCACCCCATAAAAGGCGCGATCAGCAAGAGTGGTTTCCACCACGAGACAAGCATAAAGGTTTCTGCGCCCAGGGTGAGGGTGCCGGTCGGCATGATCTGCAATGGTTCAAACACGCGTGTGATCCTTCTTTTTCTTCGACGATGCCATCTGCCACCCGGCGGAGCTTGTCGTCTGTAGACGCCGGTGTGTCATGCATCGGCGATATGGTCTATCTGTCCGCCCAGTGTACCGCAATGCGGATGAATGAGATCGCTCTAGGCAAACTTCTTGAGCTTCATCTGCAACTCGTCAACATTGGGCGAAGCCTCGATCGCCGTCCGCATGTGGATGTATTCACCCTCGACGAGTTTCACCAACGAGTCATTGAAATCGATCATACCGATCTGCTGTGCTTCGACCGAGTTGAGCACATCACGCAGATCGCCCTCGCGTTCTTCGAGGATGTACTTGCGGACCACGCCGTTGTTGATCAGAATCTCGAGTGCAGGAATACGGAAGATATTCTCGTGAAGCGTCGGCAGCAGCTTCTGGTACACAAACGAACGCATCTGGAATGCGAGAATCTTGCGAACCTGGTCGACCTCATCTTGAGGGAACAGCCCATAAATACGCGAGAAGGTCTGCGTGGTGCTCGATGCGTGGATTGTCCCGAAGACCAGGTGACCGGTTTCCGCAGCGTGAAGGGCAGCCTCAAAGGTCTCCTGGTCACGCATCTCGCCAATCAGCACGATGTCCGGATTCTCTCGCACGAGTGCGCGGAGCCCGGTTTTAAAGTCCAAGCAATCCAGCCCGATTTCGCGTTGGTTGATCGTTGCCTTCTTGTCCTCGAAGATGTACTCAATCGGATCTTCGAGTGTGAGGATGTGCACACTCTTGCGTTGATTGACATAGTCCAGCATCGAAGCGATGGTTGTTGATTTGCCCGAACCCGTCACGCCGCACAGCAGCACGATGCCCTGAGGCTGCATCGCAACCTCGGACATGATCTCGGGGAGATAGAGCCCCTCAAAGGGAAGAATCTCGGAGGTGATATTTCTCGCCGCGACCGAGATGGTGCCCCGCGCCTGAAACAGGTTGACACGGAATCGGTGCTTGGCATCGTAGTTGTACGCAAAGTCGACCGAGCCAAACTTGTGCAGATCTTCGAACTGTTCTGCGGAAAGAATGTTCTTGGCAATGTTGAAGAACTCTTCAGCGGTGACCACATCGACATCCATCGCCTTGAGCACGCCACGCATGCGGAGCTTGGGTTTCTGCCCAGACTTCATGATGAGGTCGGATGCGCCGAACTTGATGGTCGCTTTGAGGAAGTCTCCCCATCGCGTGGCGTGGGGGTCTTTTACTTGCCGCCCGGTCAGGTTCATGTCAACATGCCCGGTTGCGGCACTGGTTTGTGGGGAATCGGTCACGCTCATTGTGCGTTGGTCCTCTCGAACACATGACGGGCTGAATGCCCGTGGGAATCAATATGGAAGGAGCATCGTTGATGCCCTCTTAGGAACGGCTGACCATCGAGAATGGGCAGGATAAAGGATATGCGCGCGCGAGTGCCCGCGGGGGAACTCACCGATTCGTTTCTGCATGCCCCGCGGTTCCCAGATTGAGGCTTTGCGCGCCAGAGACGCAAAAAAAAGGCCCGGGATCCCGGGCCTGTGTGATTACGGAAGATGTTTGCACGCCAATTTGAACCCGGCGGGTTTATTTGGCGCCGACGGGCTCATTGGTCTGTTCTTCGGTGGTGCCGAGGAAGTTGGCTTCGAGCTCTACGCGGATCTTTTCCATCGCCTTATTCTGGATCTGACGGACGCGTTCTTTGGTCACGCCGATGATCTGCCCGACTTGCTCGAGGGTCATGGGTTTTTCCATGCCCCCGGTCTCAAGCCCGAATCGGTGCTCGAGCACGGTGCGTTCGACCGCGGTGAGGTCCGCGCGGTTGGCGACAACGATCTGGCGGACTTCGCCTGCGGTGTCCTTTTCAAAGTCGGCCCGCTTGGTCTCGAGGTAGTTGGACTTCTCGAGCTTGGGGTCGAAATCAGTCGGGAATCGCTGGCGATACTTGCTCAGCTTCATGCCCTGACGGCTGAAGGCTTTGAGGATCGCCCGGCACGCATAGGTCGAGAACTTAAACCCGCGACCAGCATCGAACTTGTCCACCGCACGAAGCAACGCCATATTTCCCTCGGATACAAGATCCGCGAAGTCAACCTCGGACATCCGGGTACGCTTGGCCATCGCGAGCACCAACGCGAGGTTGGTCTCGGCGATCTGCTCACGGATGCGCTCGGCCTTGCGGTGCCAGAAAAGCAGTTGCTCGGCTTGCTCGGCGGTCGGCTTTTTGTCCGGACGCGCCCATGCTGCACGCTGAAGCTCACGCACGCGGTACCGCGAGTAGTTGAACTGATGAAACAGCACACGCTCCTCGGCACCCGTGAGGATCACCTGCTGAGATGACTTCACCGTGCGGGTCCGTGCGATGGATGAGATATCGTCCATCACCGGGTGATACCAGGTGGTATCGGGCTTGGCGATGTCCGGAGCGTCTTCATAGATATTCTGCTCGGCGTCTTCTTCGTAGAACACCTCCGAGTCAATAAAGTCTTGTTCTTTGACAAGGATCTGGTTGAGCATCCGCTCATCCTCATGGCTGAGCTGGCGGGCGGTCTTCCCTGCGCGCGTCGATGTCCTCGACACACCAACGCGGTGCCTGCGGCGCATCTGCTCGAGCGGGCTGGGAGTTTTTCGTGCTGCTTGCGTCATGCGGTCTCCTCCGTCACTTCTGTGTGGCGGCTTTCGTTCGTTCTGTCGACCACCGGCAAAGCCAGTGGGTCGGTATGATTCCATACAAACACCCGAAAGTGGGTATTTGTTTTTGCAACCCGATGACATACAACAGATTGGGGGTTTCTCCGGGTGTATGTCAGGTCGAACAGCTTTGCTGATCTGGTCCTGCCGGGGCCAATCTGGGGCACATCTGGTTGTCGTGCTGGTTCGCCGATGTGTTGCTCCGACCAACGGAACTCCACCACACATTCGGATCGCCAGCGCCTCCTGCTCTGCTCATTGCCTCACTTCCGGTGTGAGGTGTCGGGATGTACACGCATGGGCAGCCGATGTTGTTTGGTCAGGCCGATCGAGGCTCTCTGACGCATTGCCCTGGCTGCGGGCGTGTTCGGAACGCACAAACCCCTCGGGTTGAGAGGATTGTGCTCTTTTCTTACGCATCAGAGGGTTGTTTAGTTTCCTAAATATTGAACCACTCTGCATGAATTCGCACAAATCTTTACACACTTCTTCGGATGTCTGCTGACCAACTTTCCGTCAGCGGGTACGCATTTTCGTCAACGAGCGAATCTTTGAGAATATGACCCAAAATCCAACCCAAATGGCGTAAACACGGCTTGTCACGGCCAATCCTGGCCAGTTCCACGAAACCACCCGCAAGAGTGACCCTCGTCGATGGGCTCGCATCCTTCGAGCCCGTGTCGATTGCTGGAAAACCAGATGTGAACTTGGGAGGTTGACGACCGATAAATCGTGACCTACCGTTGTTCGTTCGGGGTTCAAGAGGTTGACTTCGTCAGGCTCTCGGTTTGCCCCAACAGTTTCCAGCAATCGGATTCCCAGTATACACACCTTTCATTTCATCTGCAACGAAGATCCCAAAAACCTTCTTCGGCAATGCCATGTTTGGTATGTATACGGCGAAAGTAATCGAACTCCATGGGCTTGTCAACAGCCCATCCACATTTTTTATGAAAGAGCACGCCCATGAGCTTTGAGCTGCCAGATCTTCCGTACGCATACGACGCCCTGGAACCGCACTTTGATGCGAAAACCATGGAAATTCACCACACCAAGCACCACGCCGGGTACATCGCCAAGGCCAACGCCGCTCTCGCAGGGACCGATTGGGACGGCAAATGCACAGGTGAGATCCTCGCATGCATCCAGATGGTCCCCGAGAACATCCGCACCGGTGTGCAGAACAATGTTGGTGGGCACGCAAATCATTCGCTCTTCTGGTCGATCCTCGCCCCCGCGGGCAACGGCGGCGGCGGCGAGCCCACAGGGGCACTCGCTGACGAGATCAACAAGGTCTTTGGGTCGTTCGAGGAGTTCAAGAAGCAGTTCGCCGAGCAGGCAGCAACCAGGTTTGGTTCGGGCTGGGCATGGCTCGGGCTCGACAAGGACGGGACCAACCTGCATGTCGGTTCGACCGCGAATCAAGACTCGCCGATGATGTTCGGGCACAAGCCGTTGCTGGCTCTGGATGTCTGGGAGCACGCGTACTACCTCAACTACCAGAACCGCCGCCCAGATTACATCAACGCATTCTGGAACATCGTCAACTGGGCAAAGGTCTCCGAGCGGTACGAGCAGTTCAAGGCCTAACTGAACGATCATGTTTATTCACTGAGGCCCGCGGTGCATCTGCGGGTTTTTTCATTCGTAGGATTGACCATGAAGAAGAACATCATGCTCACGCTCTGGCTTGCGCTCCCGATCTTGGTGGTCGCAGGGTTGATGGCTTGGATCTTTGTGTCGCTCGACAAGGACAAACTGATGGCCGATGCGCCCCCGGTGGGGGCCGGCGCGGGCGATACGGGCAACGCCAACGCGATCGGCGAGCTGCTCGCGGGCAAGGACGCCGACGCGATCTCGTTGGCGAACCGCGCCAAGCGCGAGGGCGTGGCGGTCGATCCACGCGAATGGATCGGCGGGATAACCCTGCGATTGCCCGCGTTTGCATTCACCGGCGACCATGATTCATGGATGCTCTTGGTGTTGAAAGATGGGGCGATGGAGAAGTTCGTGTTCAAGCCAAGCCGAGACGCGCCGGACTTTGTCGAGGTGTATTTCCCGCCCGGGCGTTTGTCCGGTGCGCACCTCTATGCGGTTGACAAAGACCCGATCTTGGTCGACAGCAAGTTTGTTGATCCCGACGGGCGCGAGTTCAAAGCGCTCACGATCGAGCGGCAGGTGCCTGGCGCAGAGTTAAACGCCCGAGCGACAATGGTGATCGAGTTTGAAATGGATTCGGTGTACGAGCATTCGCCGTGAGGTTGCTGAGCGGGAAACTGTATCGAGCGTTTCCGGAGCTGGATCAGTTTGATGACAAGGTATGTTCATTACGCGGGGCGTGCTTGGTGGGGACGGTCTCTGATTGCGCTCTCGATCCCACTGACACTACCTGTTTGATTTGGCATTTCCTATGGATTGATGGTAGCTACGAATGAGTGATTCTCATCTGCTTGAGGAATCCTTGAGTTTGTGGAGTTTGGGATGCAATCGATTGTTCTCGCTGGCTTTGTCTGGTTTCCAGCCCTCTGCTGTTTCCTGTTGCGAGATTGGTTTCTCAGGCGTGCAATCCAGCGCCGGCTTACAAGCTCTGCTTGCGAGTAGTGCGGATACTCGCTCGTTGGGCTTGCAATCGAGCGCACAAAAATCGACCCCTTCGTGCGTTGCCCGGAATGCGGCATCAATACCACGCTCAACGAAGGGTACATCACAGAGGCCGACATCAACCCGGCGTTGCTCACCGAAACTTAACTACGACTGCAGCACGCGCAGGTGCTTGTACCCGCGCCCGAGCACATCGCGGCTCTTGGCGCCCATCCATGAATCGAGCAGCTCGGCATAGACGGATCGGAAATCGACGGTGTATTTGAGGTCGCCGTTGTCCAGATCGCTCAGCGATGGCATCCGCCCGTGGATGCCCGCGGTGACCGAGGGGCCAAAGAGGAACATTGGTGCCGCGGTGCCGTGGTCCGTGCCTCCCGATGCGTTCTGCGAGACGCGCCGCCCGAACTCTGAAAAACACATCACCACAACGCGTTTATCGTTGCCTTGTGCTCTGAGGTCCTTATAAAACGCGTTGACCGCGTCGGCGAGTTGTTGCAGCAGCCGGGCGTGCGAGCCTTGAACATTGCCCTGGTTGGCGTGCGTGTCGAACGAGCCGTGGGAGGTGTAGTACACGCGGGATTTCATGTCCGCGCGGATCATCGAGCCGACCATCGAGAGCTGTTCGGAAAGCTTGGAGTTGGGATAGCTGACCAGCGGCTTTTGATCGACGGCTTGGCGGATTGTTTTGCTCGAGATCTGAGCATCCATCGCGGTCCGCATCAGGAACGCGTTGTTGGAATGGTCGTCGTCGCTGGGTGCATCGTGCATGAGCTGGTCGTAGGGTTTGGTGAGGTCCTTGGAGTATTTCGAGCCCGCCCAAGCGAACATGTCCGCCGATTCAAAGGAAACGGGCATGATCTTGCGCCCTTCGAGGGCGTGGGGGATCGTGCCCCCGATGGCGATGGGCGGTTCGATGGCCTCGGTGGGGTCGGGTGTCGCTCCGCCCTTGCCGCTGCCGACGCCGTTGCATTGTGCGTCGATGTACTTGCCGATCCATCCATCGCCGGAGCCCGAGGTGTCGGCGGTGTGCCAGATATCCATGCTCGTGAAATGCGAACGGTTCGGGTTGGGATACCCGACGCCCTGGATAATGGCGCAGAGCCCCTCGTCGTAGAGCTCGCGGAACCCGGTCAGCGATGGGTGCAGCCCGATGTCTCCGGCGGATCGCTTGCCGTACTGCGAGAGGATGTGCAGGGAATCATTGGGCAGCGCAATGCTTGGTCGTGCACGCCGGTACCCATCGTCGCGGAAGGGGACGACGGTGTTCAGCCCGTCATTGCCGCCGGAGAGCTGGACAACGACCAAGATCGTGTCTTCATCATGATCGGCGATTGAGGAGAGCCCGATCTGCGGGCGAGGCATGGCGAACGCAGAAGACTGCAAAAACGCGGGCACGGAGACCGCAGCCGATGCAAGCACCGCGGAGTTGGCAAGAAACGCCCGGCGGGTGTACGCGTTGAGTTTTGTTGGATCGTTGTGCAGGTTCATGGGCGGGCTCCGTGTGAATAGACTGCGGGCATCAGCAGAGCTGGTACTGGGGCATTGAGGTGATCAGCGTGGTCATCGCGGTAAGTGTCCGTTGGTCGTCGGGTGATCGGTCGGGCGATTGGGCAGCCTTGGCGATGTGACGGGCCATCTGCTCATCGCGGATCCCGAGAATGGCATCGAGCAGGTCGGCCGCGATCTGCTCGTGCGTTGGCGATTCGATCGATGGATCATTGAGCGATTTCACAAGCGGGGCCGCGTTGAACTGCTGGTCCATCCCGGTCGGGTTGATCCCCGCCGGCAGACGCCCGGTCAACAGGTAGACCAGTGTGTTCTGGCGTACAAACATGGTCGCGGTGGATATCCATGCACGCCCGCCGTCCCATCCCTTGACACTCGGAGGCGAGAAGATCGCCTGGCCCATTTTGTCCATCGCGCTGAGCAGCGTGGTGATGTCACGGGTGGGGGTGCTGAGGGATCGGATCGAGCCGACAACGAGTTCTGCGGGCGACTTAATTTTGTTGCCCATGACTGTGGGGTCGTAGAAATGCTGCGAGAGAAGCATCCTTCGCATCACGGGCTTGAGTTCATACTGCTTGGATGCCATGTAGTTGGACAGCTTGGCGACGAAACGCCGCGAGACCGCGGGCATCTCGGCGGGGACAAGCGGGATGTCCGCGACGAAGAACCGATAGAGCTTGGTGCTGATGAACGCCGGGCAAGCGCGAGAACGGAGGATCGCGTCGACGAACCCATCGCCGTCGAGGTTGCCGGTCTGCGAGAGGATGGTTTTGATGGTCTGGTCGTGGTTCCGCTTATTGAACGAGAAGGCGTCATCGTCGTAGGTGTACCCCGTGAGTGCGCGGGCGCCGTCCTTGATGTCACGCTCGGTGTAGTTCCCCTCGCCGAGCGAGAAGAGCTCCATGATTTCGCGTGCGAAGTTCTCGTTGGGCTGTGCCTTTCGGTTCTGATTGTTGTTAAGATACCGCAGCATCGCCGGATCGCGGATGATACTGCTGAGCAGCTGCCTAAAGTTGCCCAGCGCATTGGCGCGGAACATGCGATTCTGCGCGTACATGTGGTACGAGTCTTCGATGGTGCGGTACCCGGTCGCGAAGTGTCCGTGCCAGAAGAGCGTGAGCTTTTCTTGCAACGGGCGCGGGGTCTGGATCATCCGGGTGAGCCACCACTTCTGGACGGCCCTGATCTGCTTGCGGTCAGCACGCTGGGCGGCTTGTCGGACCTTGCGGAACCGATCGATCGCTTCTTCATCGCGGCGTTGCCTCGCCAGGCGACGCTCCATCTGCTCATCGCGCGAGAGTGATCGCATAATGGTGTGATCGAACTCGTCTCGTCTATCTGGCTCGGCGGGGATGTCCTCAAAGTCGATCAGGTGATCGACCGCCTTTTCGGGTCCCCATTCGACAAGTGTGGTGATCTGCTGCTCGGTGCCGCCGAATCCAGCGCGATTGAGCAGGTGCTTTGCTTGTCGGTATCCGAACTGGGAGCTCTTGATCTGGGCAAGCGAATCGGTGGCTCGACGATTTTGCTGTGGCATCGCGGTGTCCTTCTCGGTGAATCAGCGCACAAGGTACGCCGATGAGCTAACGCACGGTTGATTGGCGTATTGCACCGGGCCGTTTCACCGAGATTACACGATTTTGCGTCTGCATGCGAGTCTGAACGCCCAGAACAGCGCACATGCCGCAGCCGCAAACAGCAGCGCACCGACCAGATGGTGGACCGTGGTGATCAACGCATCGCCCACCGGGGTTTGAGCGGTGGTCGAGAGGTTCTCGGATGTCGCGAGCGGCGGGGCTTCCTCGCCGTCCCATGCCATACCCAGCACACCGAACCCGAGGACGAACTGAAGCACGACCAGCGCGTGCATGATCGCGCCGTACGGGCGGATGCCCGAGCATTCGGGGTCGGATTTGCCGAGCCGAATGCAGAACGAGCCTCCGATGATGATGAGGGCGACGACCACCATCGCGAATCCCATGTGCGCCATCATCATGTGGTTTGAGTGCAGGTGCCTCGTGACAGCCCCGAGGATGAGTTGGAACAAGATCGCACCGAACGCCAGCCCCATCATGGTGCGGGCCCGATTGGCGGCTGGATGTGAGTCCGCGGATGGCGTAGCCGAGTTCCAGCGTTGTCCGAGCGAGATCGCGGTGCAGGCTGCGAGGGCAAGGACGATCTGGGCGAAGACCCCATGAATGATCGCCAGTGGGGTGCTCTGTTCAGAGACACGCAGCGCGCCCATGATGCCTTGGACGACAACCCCCACAAAGAGCAGAACCGCAAGGGACTTGGACACCCTGCTGGTCCGTGTGAGGAGGATACGGATCATCAAAATCAGCGTGGTGAGTCCGGCGAGTGTGCCAAACAAACGATGAGAATGCTCGAAGAAGATCCTTGGTTCACCCATGAGTTTGAGCGGGAAAAGCACAGAAGCCGCGCCGTAAGTCGTTATCCCGTCAGGCACTGCGAGTCCGGAGTCGGTGCTGGTAACCAGCCCGCCAACCGCGATCAGGGGGAGGTAACTCAACGCGGTGATCCATCCGAACCGCGAAATCCACACGCGTGCATGCACGGGTTGGCGATTTGAGTTCCGCACGAGCAATGCGCTGATGAACCCGACGACGATCGAACCGATCAGCGACCCAAAGATGATCGGGAATGCGCTGGGTTGGAGTTGGTTGGCTTGCTCTGGCATCTGGGCGATGGATTCGGGCTGTTCTGCGATAAACGAGCCCAAGATGAGCAGGTTGATGAGCCCGTACACGCCTCCTGCGATCAGACCAGCTTTGATGCGTTGGTCCTTGGCGACCGCGGGGAGCCAGAGAAGTGAGACCAGCAGGAGTGCTGCGACCATGGCCACCATCGTGACCACGACGGGGAGGTGGGCTCCGGGCAAATGGATCCCCCATGCCAGTACCCACAAGAGGGTGGATGCAAAGAAGCCAATGGTGAGTGCCGGGGGGATCGTGGATCCGGATTCGGAATTTGCTGGAAGTGCTTTGGTTTCCATGGTTTGCATCCTTTGTGATCGTAGTTGATATTGGGTCTCAACTGAAATTCCGGTGGAATCGTTCTTGTGGGCAGTCTGGTGTCCGAAAAGGGGAAAAATTTCGGGCTGGCAGCATAACACACAGGAATCCGGTGTGCTACCCTATGCATCAAATACGCCCCGGGAATGAAGTTCCGGGGATGGTCTTTCTTCTGGTGTCTTCCTTTATAGAGGATGCCCGAGTGTCCAAATGAGGGATTGAAGTTGAAACCCATCTTTCCAAAGTGGATGAATGCTGTTCCAACGCTGATGTTCTTTGCAGTCAACAGCGTGGTGGTCTGTGTGATCGCCGGCATGTGGTACTACGCGACACCAAAGTTCTGGGAGGTCGGGTACATGCCTGAACAACCGGGCGGCGGATTCAATCATCAGATCCACGCGGGTCGGCTCGGTATGGATTGTCGGTACTGCCACACTAATGTCGAGAAGTCATGGCATGCCAATGTCCCCGCGGTGAAGACCTGTTACGGTTGCCATGCGGAGGGCAAACTCCGCATCTCCGGCGGGTCAGACGATGTGTCCGCTCAGCACAACGCCAAGACGCAGTTCATCCGTGATGCGTATGACGCCGATCGTCCAATCGAATGGCGCAATATCCATGTCGTACCAGATTACGCGAACTTTCCGCACAACGCCCATCTCAACGCAGGGGTGAGTTGTTATTCGTGCCATGGTCAGATCGAAGCCATGCCCGTCGTGGCGCAGGCGGAATCCTTGTCGATGGGCTGGTGCCTTGACTGTCACCGAAATGCAGAAGCGAACCTCGTGCCCAAGGAGCGTCTTACAGACCTTTGGTGGGTTGAGAACGAATGGTTCTCCAAGCCAGTCGAAGAGCGTAAGCACGAAGGAAAAACACCAGAAGAGCTCCGGGCCATGCTGATGCGTGATCCGCCTGAGCATTGTTCCGCTTGTCATTTCTGACGCGGGTTTGAGACGAGCGTCAACAGAGAAGACGAGTTGTCACGATTGACTTTGCCTACATCACGCTTGCGACCCAGAGCAAGTATCCGGAAGACGAAACCATGAGCCCAATCGATCAATGCCCATCGACCAAAGGCAACACAGACGCCGCTGCACAGCCGTCCAACCAGGATTCCGTCACCGGGCGGAAGTACTGGCGGAGCCTGGAAGAGTTTGCCCAGAACAGCGAGTTTGCTCAAGACGCCGAGCGTGAGTTTCCATTCGATGCGAGTTTGATGAGTGACTCTTCGCGACGCAACTTCATGAAAATTATGGGTGCATCGGCGGCCCTAGCGGGCGCAGCGACCATTCCTGGGTGTCGTCGCCCTGATCGCAAGATCCTGCCTTACTCCAAGGATGTTCCAGAGAATGTGATTCCAGGGCGGCCGCTCTACTTCGCGACAGCCCTTGCGCTCCCCGGCGGCGGCAGCGAGGGGCTGCTGATCGAGACCCACGCCGGGCGTCCGACCAAGGTCGAGGGAAACCCGAATCATCCGATCAATCGAGGCAAATCCAGCGCGTTTGCCCAGTCAAGCATCCTCGGTCTCTATGACCCGGACCGGCTCAAGTACCCGGTGTACAACAACCCGACGCGCGGGCGCCTCGATGCGACATGGGACGACTTCAAATCATGGCAGGGCGAGCATTTCGGGCGGTTTGACGCGACGCAAGGCAAGGGGCTCGCGTTTGTCGTTGCCAAGAAGACCTCACCGACCCGCGACCGGATGCGCGATCTGATCAAAAAGCGCTGGCCGAAGGCGCAGTGGACCGCGTGGAATCCCGCCGAGCAGTACGGGATGATCAACGGCACCAAGATCGCCACCGGGGGCACGCCGCACTGGGTCTCGTACAACTTTACCAATGCCAAAGCGATCGTCTCCGTAGGGAGCGATTTTATCAACGATGGGCCGGACGCACTGCGTCACGCCCGCGAGTTTGCCGCGACGCGCCGCGTAGAACATGCCGGCGACGAGATGAGTCGGCTGTACGCGATCGAATCGCGGACCTCCGGCACCGGCGGGCTTGCGGATCATCGTTTCCGCGTTGCACCATCGCAGATGCACAAGTTCGTCGTGGCCCTCGCTCACGCGGTGTTCACGCACGCGGGTGTCTCAACGGGTGGGCTTGATCCGGTTGAAGTTTCCGGACTCAAGGCATCGGATATTGATGCAATGGCCAAGGATCTGGTCGAGCAAAAGGGGCATTCGGTTGTGGTGCCGGATGCAGGTTTGTTCGGTTCAGACTATGCGTTGTGCCTCGCGATCAATGATGTCATCGGTGCGATGGGCTCGATGGTCAACATGCACAAGATGGATGCCGAGATGGGCATCTATTGCGGGCTGGCGATGTCAGACCTTGCCTACAAGCTCAACAGGGGCGATGTTGATACGCTAGTCTGTATCGGTGTCAACCCGGTGTATGACGGCCCGGTTGACAGCATGGGCGGCGGGGCTTCGTTCGCCGATTCCTTCGCCAACGCGAAGACCACGATTACCCTTGATGTTGGGCTGAGCGAGACCTCTGCGGCATCGACCTGGAGCCTGAATGGCACCCACTCGTTTGAAGAATGGGGCGATGTTCGCGCAAGCGATGGCACGCTGAGTATTGTCCAGCCCATGATCGCGCCGCTCTACGAACCGGCCCTCTCAGAAATCGAGTTTCTTGCATTGCTCAGCGGGCAAGCAAAGGATGGGTACGCGTTGGTTCAAGAGACCATGCCCGCGTTGAATAGCAAAGTGTGGAACCGTGCGTTGCACGACGGGGTTGTCGCGGGGTCGGGCAAGCCCGCACGCAACATGCTGCTCAATACCCGAGCGATCATGCAGGCGAATGCGAAGACCAAATCAAAGGCAGCGCCGACCGCGCAGGGGCTCGATGTGTTGTTCTACACATCCAATCGCAACTTTGGGCAGAATGCAAACAACGGCTGGATGCAAGAGCTGCCAGAGTTTGGGACCTCCGTCGTCTGGGATAACCCGGTCTTGATGAGCCCGAACACCGCCAAGTCGCTCGGCGTTCTCCCCGAGCACACCGGGATCGACGAGTTCAACCCCTACACCAAGCAGCAGATGCCTCAGGCTCGGTTGGTCACCATCGAGGTCGAGGGACGCTCGATGACCGCGGCGGCGTGGATCCTCCCCGGAATGGCAGACAACACGGTCGCGGTCAAACTCGGGTACGGTCGTGAGACCGTCGGCAAAGTCGGATACGATGTTGGGCACAACACCTACACGATCAAACCACGCGGCGAGATGTCCGCACGCGGAGCCAAGGTCACCCGTGCAGCCGGCACCTACACGATCGCGTCAACACAGAACCATTGGTCGCTCAGCGCCCAGTCCGAAGCTTCACGCGAAGACTCGCGACACACCATCGTCCGGGCGCTTGATAAGAAGTACTGGGACAAGTATGGCGATGAGGTCTTGGATGTACCCGACGAGGTGTACGGCGTCGAGACCTCGAAGCTCAACGCGGCCGAGCGGCTTGGTGAGATGGGACACGCACCGCCGAATATCTCGGCGTACAAAAACCCTCAGAACCAATCCAACCGCAACCCGGCACCCGGATCAGACTTCAGCAAGGGCCCGCAGTGGGGGATGACCATCGATATGGCATCATGCGACGGTTGCGGCGTGTGCACGGTGGCGTGTCAGAGTGAGAACAACATCCCGGTTGTCGGCAAGTCAGAGGTTGCCAAGGGCCGCGAGATGCAATGGATCCGTGTCGATCGCTACTTCGTCGGTACAGACCTGAACAACCCAGACGAGATCATCGCCCAGCCGATGGCGTGTGTGCATTGCGAGAATGCGCCGTGTGAAACAGTCTGCCCGGTCAACGCCACAACACACGGGCCCGAGGGCACCAATGACATGGCGTACAACCGGTGCATCGGCACACGGTACTGCGCAAACAACTGCCCGTACAAGGTCCGCCGATTCAACTTCTTCGATTACGCACCCACCAAGTTTAACGGCGGGCTCGACCCCAAGTATGTCTCCAAGGGCGCCGAAGAGATGTTCGAAGAAACACTCGGGCAAGATCGGACATTCAACCAGAACTTCATCCCGCCTCGTCTGCGTAAGAAACTCGACGAGATCACCAAGATGAAGTTCAACCCGGATGTCACGGTCCGCAGCCGTGGTGTGATGGAGAAATGTACATACTGTGTCCAGCGGGTCAATCAGGCTCGTCAGGATGTCAAGATCGAGGGTATCTGGAATGAAAAAGACCAGGTTGGACCGATCCCCGACGGGTTTTTCCAGGTTGCTTGCCAGCAGGCATGCCCGACTGATTCGATCGTCTTTGGTGACATCCTCGATCCTGTGTCCAAGGTTGCAAGTTCGCGTGAGAGCGGGCGGAGCTACCTCGTGCTCGGGTACCTCAATACCCGTGCACGCACCAGTTTCAAGATGCGGGTCCGCAATCCGAACCCGGCGATCCGTGAGTATGACCACCATGATCCGTTCGGTCATGGCGGCGGGCACGGCGATTCCGGACATGGGGATGACGCAGGGGGCGGCAGCGGGCATGATGCAGGCGGCAACGAGAATCACGGCGATGACAATGGGCATGGTGCAGAACAGCACTCCTCGGCGTACATCGACAGCATGAAGAAGTTTATGGACGACGGATATTCCCTCAGCCTGCGGGTTCTGAGCGGAATACACGCGTAATAACGGAGTAGATTCGATATGAGTTCGATTCATCCAGACGAATCCATGGCCCGACGCGTTGCGGGCTTTGAGCCCGGAGCCCAGCCTCCGCCACGCCGCAATAAGACGGTCGGCGGCGGCAAAGACGACGGCACCTTGATCGAAGATCCGGGCAAGCGTGCGCCGCTTGTGCTCGGGGATCGCTCGTTCAGCGATGTGACCAACATCGTCTGTGGATACACCGAAGCACCGATGCCACGCCCCTGGCTCATGGCGTTCACCGTGTTCTCGTCGGTCGCCGCCCTCGGCACCGGCATGATCCTTTATCTCCTGATCACCGGCGTCGGTGTCTGGGGTCTGAACAACCAGGTCGATTGGGCTTGGGACATCACCAACTTTGTGTTCTGGATCGGCATCGGTCACGCGGGGACGCTGATTTCCGCTGTCTTGTGCCTGCTCAAACAGAACTGGCGAACCGCGGTCAACCGCAGCGCCGAGGCGATGACGATCTTCGCGGTTGTTTGCGCAGGTATCTTCCCGGGCATCCATGTCGGGCGTGTTTGGTTTGCGTGGTTCCTCGCACCGGTGCCAAACTCGAACGGCGTGTGGCCCAACTTCCGCTCGCCGCTGCTCTGGGATGTGTTTGCGGTCTCGACCTACGCGACCGTATCGCTGCTTTTCTGGTACATGGGGATGATCCCGGATATCGCGACACTCCGCGACCGGGCCAAGCTGCGTCTGCATCACAATGTGTCGCGTCCGTTCGCGCTGCCGATGCCGATCGGCAGCGGGCTGGTGATCCCGTTCGCTCCGCGTCCGGACATGATCCGGGCGTTCGTTTATGGATTCATGAGCCTCGGATGGCGGTTCAGCTCGCGCCATTGGCACCGCTATGAGAAAGCGTACCTGATGCTCGCGGGGATCGCGACACCACTGGTGCTCTCGGTGCATTCGATCGTCTCGTTTGACTTTGCGACCTCGATTCTTCCTGGTTGGCACACGACGATCTTCCCGCCTTACTTTGTTGCCGGTGCGGTGTTCGGCGGGTTCGCGATGGTGCTGCTGCTGATGATCCCGCTGCGTGCGATGCTCCCGAACTTTTCCGATATCCTCACGCTGCGTCACCTCGAGAACATGGCCAAGATCCTGCTGCTCACGGGCACCATGGTCGGGTTTGCGTATTCGATGGAGTTCTTCATCGCTTGGTACTCGGGCAATGAGTACGAGTTCCAGCTCTTTGCAAACAACCGTGTGCGTCCTGATCGCGCTCCGTATTGGTGGGCGTACTGGACGATGATCTCGTGCAATGTCATCAGCCCGCAGCTGTTCTGGTTCCGCAAACTCCGTCAGAACCCGAAGGTGATCTGGTTTGTTGCCCTTGCGGTGACGGTCGGGATGTGGTTCGAGCGGTTTGTGATTATTGTGACATCGCTCCACCGCGCGTTCTTGCCGGGCGAGTGGCATATGTTCTTCCCGACATGGGTCGACATCCTGACCTTCGTTGGATCGTGCGGCATATTCATGACGCTGTTCTTGTTGTTCCTCAAGTTCTTGCCGGTATTCGCTTTGGCCGAGGTCAAAGTCGTGATGCCACAGTCAAGCCCGCACGAAGATCACTGATTGGAGCCAGAGCATGAGTGCAATGATTAACAATCTTCTTTCGGCCGTCGCGGATTACTTCCCGATGGTGCTGCGCAAGCCGGCGCCAAGGTTTGTCACCGAGCGTGGCAACCGCGTGTACGGGCTTGTTGCCGAGTTTACCGAGACCCCCAAGGTTTTTCATGCCGCCGAGCATGTCCGCGACGCGGGGTATTCCAAGTGGGATGTCCATACGCCGTTCCCGATTCATGACATCGAGTCTGCGATGGGGATCAAAACGACCAAGCTGCCACTGATGGCCGGCGGTGCCGCGTTGACCGGCGTGACCGTTGGTGCCCTGCTGCAGTGGGGCACGACCGCGATCTTGTTCCCGCAGGTGGTTCAAGGCAAGCCGATGGATGCTTGGCAAGCGTTCTTGCCGGTGACCTTTGAGCTCGGCATCCTGTTTACCGCGTTTATGTGTATCTTCGGGATGCTGGCGCTCAACGGGCTGCCAAGGTTCCATCATCCACTGTTTTCACACGCCCGGTTCTGCCACGCGAGTGATGACACCTTTGTCATCGCGATCGAGGCGGAAGATCCAAACTTTGATCCGGTCAAGACCCGCGAGTTGCTCGAAAAAATCGGTGGCACGCACATCACGCTGATCGAGGACGAGGACTGATGATGCACAACACCAAACAACATTCCACGCTGACGGCGGTGGGCATCGCAGCGGTGCTCGCGTCGATGCTGACCGCTCCGATGACCGGTTGCCGCGGCGACCGCTCAGAAAAACCGCCACGCCAGTTCTTCCCTGATATGGATGACCAGCCCAAACTCAAGGCGCAGTCCGAATCCGAGTTCTACGAGGACGGGCACTCGCAGCGGACACGCGTCGCCGGGACTGTCCCATTCGGCGACAACACTTACAGCTCCGATCATGCACCCGCATGGGCCCAGGGGTTGATTACGGACCAGGAAGACGCGCTCAAAGGCGACGAGTCATACTACTTCGGCACCGTCTCTGGTGCAGACGATCAGTATGTCAAACGGATGCCGATGCAGGTCACCAAAGAGTTGCTGCTGCGTGGGCAAGAGCGGTTCGATATCTACTGCTCGATGTGCCACGGGTACGACGCCAAGGGCGGACAATCAGGCTCGGTCGGGCGGCTGTACGCGGTGCCTCCATCGAACTTGCTCGATGCGAAATACACCGATCGCAATGGCGAGTTCGGCGCGGATGGTTACCTCTTCCATGTGATGCGTGACGGGTTGTGGACTCCTACGGGTGATCTGCGGATGCCCTCGTATTCTCATGCCATCGACGAGCGGGATGCTTGGTCGATTGTTGCCTACATCCGTGCGTTGCAGGCGGCCCAGAATGTCGATGTCAATACTCTGGATCCGAGCGATCGTGCCAAACTCGGCGCGGACGGATCAACAAACGCAGGGGGTGAAGGATGACCCAGATTGCTGCCAATCACCCGGCACCGGCCGAGACCGCGATGCAGGATGCCGAATGGGAAGCCCGGTTGTCGAAGATCGCTTCGGACAAACGGATGACCCCGGACAACATCACCCTCGAACCCGGTGCGCTCAGCGGGCTGATGAAAATCTTCGCCGGTCTCGGAGCGCTGGGGCTGCTCGTTACGATCATCGGCGGGTTTACCATCAACCCACACCACGCGCTCGCGGCCTATGAAGTCGGCGTATTCACCGCCCTGGCGATGACACTCGGGGCGCTCTTCTTCGTGATGGTCTTCCACTCGCTCAACGCGGGCTGGTCGATCACGCTTCGCAGACAGTTCGAGAATGTCGCATGGATGGTCCGCTGGGTCTGGGTCATGATGATCCCGATCGTTGCGATCGAGCTCATCTCCAAGGGCGTTCTGTTTGATTGGCTCGACCCGCACAAGGTCAAAGAAAGCCACCTGCTGGGGCTGAAGGCTCCGTATCTCAACGCAGGTTTCTTCAGCTTCCGTTTCCTGCTGTATGGTGTAGTCTGGATCTTCCTGAGTTCCAAGCTCCTCGGATGGTCGATCAAATCAGACGAGACCGGCGATCGCGCGCTCGGACGCAAAGCCCGGTTCTGGTCCGGGTTTGGTATCCCGTGTTTCGCGTTGACCACCGCGTTCGCATCCTTTGATTTCTTGATGTCACTCGATTACCGGTTCTTCTCGACCATGTGGGGCGTGATGTACTTCGCCGCGGCTGCGCTCGCGTCGACCGCCGTGGTGACACTCATCGCCTCGCGATTGCTTTCCAAGGGCAAGCTCGTCGGCTTGGTGCATGAAGAGCACTTCCACGATCTCGGAAAACTGATGTTCACCTTCACGGTGTTCTGGGGGTACATCGGGTTTAGCCAGTACTTCCTGATCTGGTACTCGAACATCCCAGAAGAAACCGCCTGGTACGGCTTCCGCCAGCAGAATGGCTGGCAATGGCTGTTCGTCGTGATGACGATCGGGCACTTCTGCGTGCCGTTCTTGCTGCTTATCTGGCGCAAGGTTAAACGAACCCCGGTACTACTCACCGCGATGGGTGTGTATGTGATTGTGATTACCATATTCGATATGGCATGGATCATCCGCCCGATGGCGTACCTGAACGCGGGGGCAGAGAAGATCGATCCGGGCTATGCATCAGGTGAGGTGTTCCTCGATATCGCCGGCGTGGTGGGGGTGCTGGGCATCTTCGGCGCGATCCTCGTGTGGAAGATCGGTCGCAGCAACCTGCTGCCGATCAAGGACCCGATGCTGCACGAAGCAATGAGCCACAAGAACTATGTGTAAACGGACAGAGACAACCAGGCCGGTTCGACAAAGCCGGCAACTGAAAGTGACAACCCTCGCACAAGATTGGTGCGAGCGATCGGAGAACCACTCATGAGTGACCAATGGCATTCACATACCGCCGATGAAGCCGCCCCCCAGCACGAGCATGCGTCGCATGTCAGCCCCAAATGGCTGGCGCTGACCTTTATCGCCATCGTGCTCGGTGTGCTCTTCGTGATCATCGTGCTCGTGGTGTATTACAACAACTACATGAGCAAGTACGACGCGACCATCAACGAGACCACCACAGAGGCCCAAGCCTCGTTCGAGTCCAAGGTTGCAGCGCAGACCAAGCGAAACTCATTCGAGTGGCTCGATCGCGACAATGGGCTCGTGCAGATCCCCGTCGATACTGCGATGGATCTGGTCATCGCCGAGTATGAGGGCGCGGGAAGCTGATGAACCTCCTGACCCGTTCAATCCCGGTGCTCTTGGCGATCGTTTTCGTCGCGATGCTTGCTCCACGCGCTCAGGCGCAGCTGATCAAATCGCGGGAAGATATCAACGAGCTCAACGGCGTCGCGTTCGAGGAAAACCTCGGGCATTACGCACCGCTCGATGCAGAGTTCACCAACGCCTATGGCGAGACGGTCACGCTCGCCAAGTACTTCTCGGATTCCAAGCCGGTGGTCTTCGCGTTTGTGTACTACGAGTGCCCGGTGGTCTGCCCCGTAGTGCTCGAAAAACTCAGCGGCTGCCTCAATGAGCTCGATTACCTCGCCGGCGAAGATTTCCGTGTTGTGGTCGTGAGCTTCGATCACACCGAGACCACCTCGAACGCGCTTGGTGTCAAGACCGGGTTTGTCAGCGAGTACAACCGCAACGATGAGCCGAAGTCGCTCGACGGGTTCGCATTTCACACCGGTGATCCGGTGAATATCCGAAAGCTCGCCGACGCGGTGGGCTACGAGTTTAAACGCCTGGACAACGGCGAATACTCTCATCCGGTCGGGCTGATGGTGCTCTCTCCAAAGGGCAAGGTCACTCGGTACTTCTACGGGTTTACCTACCCCGCCAAAGAAATGAAGCTCTCGCTGCTCGATGCGAGCGAGGGCAAAATCGCCAAGAGCCTCGGCGATCGGTTGATGCACTTCTGCTACCGCGTGGATCCCAACTCCGGGGTGTACACGGTTCAGGCGATGCAAATTATGAAACTCGGAGCGTTGCTCGTCATGTTCTTGCTCTTCGGCATGATCGGGACACTGCTCGTCAAAGAACAAATCCGCAAACGCAGACTCGGCACCAGCCAAGCTGCCTGCGGTGAGCACGATATGGATTCCACAAACCGCGCCAATCAATCGAACGGCGCCCATGCGGGGCATGTGTCATGATGATGCCTGTACTTGCCAGTACTGAACCTGGTTATTTTCAGAAACTGATCTTTGGCGGCGATGCCGCCTCGCGAGCTGGCGCTCAATCTGACGCTTTGTTCATGATGATCTTCTGGTTCTCGGTCTTTTTCTTCGTCCTGCTGATGGGGCTGATGGTGTATTTTGTCTTCAAGTACCGTCGCCGACCCGGAGTGGCAGCAACGCCGAGCCCGAGCCACAACACACTGCTCGAGATCTTCTGGACCGTCGTCCCGTCGTCGAGCATGCTGGTGTTCTTTGTGCTCGGGTTCCAGAGCTACGCAGAGAAAATGGTTGTGCCCGACAACTCGCTCGAGCTGCGGGTCACCGCCGTCAAGTGGGCGTGGGATGTCAAGTACCCCAACGGGGCAACCTCACCAGAGCAGCAACCGTTGAGCATCCATGTCGATCCAGACACCGGCGTGGTCACCAAGGGGCTCGACTACCCGATCTTCTATGTCCCCGAAGACACCTCGGTGCAGCTCAAGATGGTCAGCAACGATGTAATCCACTCGTTCTGGATCCCCGATTTCCGCACCAAGATGGATGTGATCCCCAACCGGTACACCGGGTACGGTTTCCACACGCCCACGCTCACCGAAGATGACATCATGGCGGATAATGAAACCATCCAGCGTGATCTGTGGATCTTCTGCGCAGAATACTGCGGCGATGAACACTCACGCATGGCCGCGACCCTCCGCGTTGTGCCGATGGATGTCTACCAGCAGAAAATAAGCGATTGGGGTAAGCCCAAGAGCCCAGAGATCGAAGGTGAGCAGCTATACAACCAGATGTGTAAAGCCTGCCACACCATCGACGGCACCGCGAGCACCGGGCCCACATGGTCGCAAGCAACCATCGATGGCGTCCAGTTCGGCTACGGATACGACGCCCAACTCACCGACGGCACGACCGTGCCTCGGGATGACAACTACTACCGCCGATCGTTCCTCGATCCGCACGCAGAGGTCGTTGTCGGGTACAAACCGCTGATGTCGGACTTCAACGGGCTGCTCGATGAGGACCAGGTCTTCGCCCTGATCGCTTACATCAAGACGCTTTCTGATCGCGGCAGAGCCGAATCGAGCGAAGAGACCGAGAACACCGAAGAACCAGCACCAGCCGGGAGTGAATCATGAGTACGCTTGACGCCCACGCATCGGGCGGGCACCACGAAGAAGGCTCGTACCTGTCGGGACCGCCCGGGATGATCTCGAGGATCTGGCAATGGGCATCCACCGTCGATCATAAAAAGATCGGCGTGATGTACCTCGTCGCGGTGCTCACCATGTTCTTCCTCGGAGGCGTCGCCGCCCTCGCGGTCCGTTACGAACTGCTCGACCCCGTCCGCACCGTCGTGACCCAGATGGAAGTCGACGGCGTAATGACCGAGGTCGTCTCGACCACCGGACAGCGCCTCGATCCGATCGCCAAGATCATCGGCGCAGACGATGCCAACCAGGCGTACAACCGTCTGTTCACCCTCCACGGGGCGGTGATGGTGTTCATGTTTATTGTGCCTTCGATCCCCGCGTCTCTGGGCAACTTCTTTTTACCGATCATGATCGGTGCCAAAGATGTCGCCTTCCCGAGGCTCAACCTCTTGAGCTGGTACATCTATGTGGTCGGCTCAACCTTCGGGGTGCTCTCGATCATCATGGGCGGTGTCGACACGGGATGGACCTTCTATACGCCCTATTCGACATCAACGGACGCGGACCATATACGCGTGGTCTTTATGGTGCTTGCCGCGTTTATTCTCGGGTTCAGTTCGATCTTAACCGGGCTCAACTTTGTGGTGACGGTCCATAAGCTGCGTGCGCCCGGGATGGGCTGGTTCGATATGCCTCTGTTTATATGGGGGCTCTACGCGACCTCGATTATCCAGGTGCTCGCCACCCCGGTGATCGGCATCACCCTCTTCCTGCTGATCTTTGAGCGGGTCATGCACATCGGGATCTTCGACCCCGCGATGGGCGGAGACCCCGTGCTCTACCAGCACTTCTTCTGGTTCTATTCGCACCCGGTGGTCTATGTGATGATCCTGCCCGGCATGGGCATCATCTCGGAGCTGCTCGCGGTTCATTCCCGCAAGCATATCTTCGGGTACCGAGCGATCGCTTTCAGCTCGCTCGGCATCGCAGCGGTATCGTTCCTCGTCTGGGGGCACCATATCTTTACCGCGATGGGCGAGCTCGCAGCGATCTTGTTCTCTGGGCTGACCTTCCTTGTTGCGATACCAACCGCGATCAAGGTGTTCAACTGGATCGCAACGCTGTACAAGGGCTCGATCGCGATCAACACGCCGATGCTCTATGGGCTGATTTTCTTGTTCACCTTCTCGATCGGCGGGCTGACGGGGTTGCCACTCGCAACGCTGTCGACCGACCTGCATCTGCATGATTCGTACTATGTCGTGGCGCATTTTCACTATGTGATGATGGGCGGCACGGTCATGGCGTTCATGGGCGGGATCCACCATTGGTGGCCCAAAATGTTCGGCAAAATGTACAACGAGTGGGGCGGGATGCTCGGAGCGACGATTGTGTTCATCGGCTTCAACATCACCTTCTTCACCCAGTTCTTCCTCGGCACCCAAGGCATGCCTCGCCGGTACGCCAACTATGTCGACGAGTTCCAAACGCTGCATGTGATCTCGACCTACGGGTCGTGGATCCTGCTGCTCGGGTTCTTGGTCCACCTCGTGACGCTGCTGCATTCGCTGATCGCGGGCGAAAAGGCACCGGCCAACCCGTGGGGCGGGCTGACACTCGAGTGGGAAACAGAGAGCCCACCGATTGAGCATAACTTCCACCACGAGCCCGTATGTACCCACGGCCCGTACGACTTTGACACGGTTGTGCCGCCGCACTGTGATCCAAAGGATTACCCACTTCCGAGTAACCCAGGCTCACACTGATCCCGTAAAGTTCCAAACGGACCCTGCATGAGGGAAGACCCGATGACGACCATGACCGATACCAACAACCCGCCGGTGCCCGAACGGATTGCCAAGCATCCGAACTTCTGGCGTAACCGCAAGCACGCCGAACACTTTCGTAACCACGACGAAGAGTTCGACGCGGCCAAGTTTGGGATGTGGCTGTTCCTGACGACCGAGGTCCTGCTCTTCGCAGGAATCTTCGTCGCCTACGCCGTCTTCCGCATGATGTACCCTGACGCCTGGTCCAACGGATCTCACTACCTCGATTGGCGATTCGGCGGTGCAAATACGGTCGTCCTGCTGATCTCATCGTGGACCGCGGCGTCCGCTGTGCGTTGTGCTCAGATGAACAACCAGAAATGGCTGAAGATCAACCTCATCATCACCATCCTCTGCGCATTCATATTCCTCTGGGTCAAACTCCAGTTTGAATACTTCGTCAAGCTCGGCGACGGCAAAGCGCCCGGCACATTCTTCTCGTATCCAAACGCCCACGACGCGCACGAGCAGCTCTGGTGGTCGTTGTATTACATGGGGACCGGGCTGCACGCGTTGCATGTGGTCATCGGTGCGGGGCTGCTCTGTTGGGTCTTGGTTCGTTCGATCAAGTACCAGGCATACGGCCCTGGAGAGTACACAATGGTCGAAAACTCGGCCCTGTACTGGCACATCGTTGACCTGATCTGGATTTTCTTGTTCCCACTGCTGTACCTTGTCCACTAATCGGAGTCTGACCATGAGCCAGAACGCCGCTGATACACACGATCTTTCCTGGAACCCCGAGGACCCGCACGGCTCGACCATGCACGCGCATCATGTCATCTCATGGCAGGTGCTGCTGCTTGTGCTCCTCGCACTGCTTGCATGCACCGCGCTCACCGTCGGGGTGTACAACCTTGAAACTTGGATAGAGACCGCCTTCGAAGTCCGAATCCCCAAGTGGGTGAATGTCTTTGGCGCGATGTCGATCGCGACGATCAAGGCCGTCCTTGTCTGCGCATTCTTTATGCAGCTCAAGTACGACAAGGCACTCAACACATTCGCACTCCTCTTCTGTTTGCTCGGCGTTGGTCTGTTCCTGACCTTCAGCATGATCGACCTCAACACCCGCGACACCATCCACGCCTACAAGGGTGTTGAGAAAACTGTCGGCGGCACAGGCTCGGGGCTCAATACCCCCGCGGTCGATGAACGGTTTAACTCACGACTCTCGCCACACATCTCGACCGGCAACGCCGGTATCGTTGAATACGCGAGACTCAACGGCAACGCCAATCACAAGGGACTCAACGCCTACCGCGAGAACGACTCGCTCGATGAAGCTGATTTCTGGACGCATTTCTACGGCTCGCATGCAACCCATCGCGATCGTCTCGACGAACACAACTACTTTGAGTCACTCGGTTACGCACATCATCTTGAAGGCTCAAAGCACTCAACAGCCAATCTTTCGGTCCCACGCTACGGCGTGACCCCGGGCTTGTTCGACGATGTTGCCCCCCAAGAGCACGCCGGTGGACACGCAGCATCAAGCGGTTCAGAGCACGATGATGGCGGACACGAATCGACCGGCAATGACAACGGACACTGACACACCATCAGCGATGCCCACACGCCCGGGCCGACCACGCCGATCCATCCATTGGATGATCGTCGCGGTGTCCTTCGTGGTGATGGTGGTCTCGATGTACCTGCTCGCGGGGCGCATCAATCGGTACAACGATCAGGTCGATCATCCAGCGTTTGCATTTATTGACCTGACCACCACCGCGTTTGCCCATCACAACCGAGCCGTCGAGCTTTCCGAAATCGAAATCGAGGGCGAATCAAAGCTTCATATCCGCTTTGGCGACAAGCAAAGAGATATCGATGTCGCCATCGAGCCGCGATACCAGCTCCCAACATTGTTCGATCGCCATTCCGATTGGATGAAGCTGCTCTACTTTGCGGACCGTTCCGAGATGACATTCAAACAGTTCCGCCAGGGTGTCGCCGACGGCTCGATCGAGCCCCGCCTGATCATCGTCACCCGCACCCCGTTCGGGTTCGAGCCGATCAAAGAGAAGCGGTTTGAGAACATCGAGACCGAAGAAGACTGGGGTTGGGGCGAGGTCCGCAGGGACCGCTGGCGGTTTGATTTCTACGAGTTCATGCCCGACGGCGAGATCCTTCAACACGAACCAAAGCGCTTCCCCGAATCCGGAAAATCACTGCTTCGCAGACAGAACTATGCCAAGCTCAAGGGTGAACCCATCCCTCAGCGAGGCGAAGGCGAGATCGAAGAGTACACATGGCAGTTTGGTGCAGCACTCTCTGTAAGCCCGCGTGCGCCCTCCGTGACCTTCGAGAAACAAGCACTCCGCGGGTCCGGCTGGACCTTGCCCGTTTCGGCGGGCAGCTTCCTCATCATGATTGTGGCATTCTTCTTCGCGATCGCACCCGAGCGAACCAAGGCTCCAGACCAAGCATCCTAAAGCCGGCGCCTTTGTGCATCGGAAAGAAAAAAAGACCAACGCTAGGCGTTGGTCTTTGTGTACGAATGCTCGTCGGCTATAGCCATTGGGTTACTTCATCGGATCGACATTGGCCTTCGGTTTCTGCTCGATGACCTCAGCGGGCATGCTCCCGGTACCAGCACCGGCGTCGGTGGTGGCGGGGGTGTCTTGTGCGGTGGAGGGGACCAGGAATATCTCTACGCGACGGTTCGCCGAGGTTCCCTTGCCGACATTGTTGCCAACGATCGGACGATGTTCGCCCCATCCAGCGGCTTCCATACGGTTCCAGTCGACACCCGCATTGCCCAAGACCTTCCGGACGGAAATCGCGCGGTGTGCGGCCAGGTGCATATTGCTCGGGTGACGCTTGGCCGTGCCCGAACTGATCTTCTGGTTGTCGGTGTGCCCAACGATCTGGATGTCGTAGCTGGTCGCGGCGCCCGCATTGAGGACCTTGGCGAGCGTCTTGAGTGAATCCATCGCGCTCGCTTGCACCGCATCGGACCCGGATCCAAAGGTCAGATCAGATGCGAACCGCAGCATCCCGTGGTCGGCGTCGTAGATAATCAGATCTGGGTACTGCTCGGCGAGGTTCGTCAGAGCACGATCTGTCGCCGGGTCGATGGACACCATCTGCAGCGAGGAGAGCCGATCCTCCAGCCGCCCGTAGGCATTCTGGGATGAAGCCAACTGGTTCCGCAGGCTCTGGTTGTCATTGGTGAGCTGATTGATCACCGATTGGGCATCGCCAGACGAGCCCTGAAGCTGGTTATAACTCGCGTTCGAGCCATCAAGCTCGGCCTGCAGCGTCGAGTTCCGGTTCGTCAACGAGCGGTTGGTTTCCCAAAGCTTGTCATACTCTTGCTGGCTCACACAGCCGGTGGTCAATCCCGCGACCGCGAGGATCGTGGTGGTCAGGGCGAGTCGTTTGGTCGGGCGCAGAAAGTTTGTGGTCCGCATCATATGCTCCTGTGGGTCTCCCCCGAGGCCAATCGTACCCCGGGGTTGGGTTTCGTCCCAGATCATAGATCACCAATCTCGCACGGACAGTCGCCCGTCCGCCACCGATACCCAAGTTCCCACATTGCCGATCCAGACACCGATTTATGAACCACAAAGCTCCGATTCATATCGACCATGACCAAATCCGCAAAGGATCGCAACTCGATTCATGCGAGGGGCTTATCCGAATTGATGCCGGTGCAATCGCCGACGCACATTTGGGCGTGCTCAATGAGGCGACGATCGTGCTCAACCGTCAGAACACCCGGTTACGGGTAGTCTGCTGTGATCGGACAGATTCCCTCGATCTGGGCTCCTTGCCGCCGATGGATCACCATTTCGCCCTCCCAAGGCACATGCTCATGCCCGGGCTGGTCAATGCGCACACCCACCTCGACCTCACCCACATCGGCATTCATCCGCATGAACCGGGCGATGGGTTTGTTTCTTGGGTTGATATGATCCGATCGAATCGTCATGTTGATGATGCGGAAGTGACCAAATCGGTTCGGCTCGGAATCAGCAAGCTACTCGCCGGAGGCACCTCAGCGGTCGGGGATATCGCGGGTGCGCCAAACGGGCGGATCACCCTCGCCCCGGTGCATGCTCTATGTGAATCCGCGCTCGCCGGTGTGTCGTACCTCGAGTTCTTCGGCATCGGAAAGACAACCGAGCGGACCAGAGACCGGCTCATGCGGTTCTTCGATGAAGAGTACCCCGAGATCGCACGCTCGCTCGAGCCTTCAACTGTTCGTGTTGGGCTTCAGCCGCACGCGCCGAACACGGTTGATCTGTCCATCTACCAGATGGTCGCGGATCGTGCGCACAAACTCGGGATTCCGGTTTCTACGCACCTCGCGGAGACTCAAGAGGAAAATGAGTTCATCCGCACGGGCAGCGGCTCTCAACGGACCTTGCTCGAACGCCTCGGCGTGTGGGATGACGCCATCCTCGACCACATCGCGCGGGGGAATCACCCCGTCGAGCATCTGCACCACGCGCTGGCAGCAACTCCATTCCTTGTGGCGCATGTCAATGACGCGACCGATGAAGCGATCGAAACACTCGCCAAGACCAGCACCTCGGTGGCGTATTGCCCGAGGGCGTCGGCGTACTTTGGAGCTCAGTGTCATTTCGGACCCCATCGGTATGCTGAAATGCTCGAAGCGGGTATCTGTGTGTGCTTGGGCACCGACTCCATAGTGAATCTCGACACGCCCGATCGCGTCAGTGTGCTCGATGAGATGCGGTTGCTGCACCGACGAGATGCCGCAGATCCCACGCGGCTCTTGCAGATGGGCACGGTCAATGGAGCGGTTGCATTGCGGCTCGAGGTAGGGGCATTCACCCTGTCCGCGGATTCCACACCCCGTGGTCTGTTGTGTGTGCCGATTGGTTCCTCGGGCATCGATCCTTGGAGCGATGTGATGGAGTCCGCTCTGGCGCCGAGTTGGGTTTTCGCGCCCGAAAAAACGACATGTTGATGGGCTCGGTGTAAGATTGTCGATCAAGAAAAAGCGAGGTTGTATGAGTGCAAAGGGTCGGCGAAATCGGGCATGGGAACAGGAAAACCTGAGAGGTTTGCTGACGCCTGTGCGTTTTTATCTCTGGTTGTTCAGCTCGATCCCCCTCGCGATATCCTTGCTGATTTATGTTTCGCTGCACGCAACGCTGGCATCGGTCCCGATCGGGCTGGTCGCGTTGATTCCAACGCTGCTCGTGTACGCTCTGAGTTTCCTGCTCGCGATCGGGGTTGGCGTTCTTCCCACGGTCATCGTGCTGAGAAAACTGACCGCGAACGCATCACGAGGCTTGCGATTTGTCACCATGTTCGTCGGGCTGATCGTGGTGGCGTTCTCGTGCATCATGCTCTGGAAGATCTACGCGTGGCCGATGATGCGCTACGAGCCCGAATCCCATTCGGGATTGCGTCTGTTCAGTGGTTTCATCGAAGAGTACAAATCAACCACGCTCCGCAGGCTGCCCATGCTGGAGATGTCCGAGACCGCGTTTTATGCGTGGTGGCCGATGCGCCTGGCGCTCGTGCTCTTTGTCATCAACCTCGTCACCGCGACCATCCGACGCATCGAGTTCACCTTCAAAAACCTCGGCGTGCTCACCGTCCACACCGGAATCGTCGTCATCGCGCTCGGATCGGTCTTCTACCAACGATTCAAGCTCGAGGGCGACACCTTGCTGATCGCGGGCGAAAACATCGGCGTGCCCGGTCCGCCGGTCACGGTCTTCTTCGATCGTCAGGATGTGGTGCTCTATGTCGCCCAAGAGATTGGCTGGGACGGGCGTCCAAGATTCGAGCAGAGGCCGATCGCAGGGCTCCCGCGATACAACGATTACAACCTCTCGCTCGGGATGCCCAACGAGATCGATTCGCTCAAGCACATGCTCAGCGGCATCGATCACGAGCCGCACGAAATCCCCGGCGATGATCGCACCCTCAACATCGAGCCGCGCGTACCAACCAAGAGCGATCAGCGTGAGCCGTTGATCGATTCAGATATCAAGTTCCGAGTGGTCGGGTACACCCCATTCGCCGAGTTGAGCGAAGACCTCTACAACGCCCCGTCACCAACGGACGGATCGCCCTCCAACCCGCTGCGGCTCATCGAGATTTACGCGACCATGCCCGGGATGGAGATCGAGACCGAACGCGCTGTTGATACCACGCTGCTGCCCAACTCGCCCGCCAAGCGTGTTCTGGTCCGCCCCGGGATCGGCGTCGAATACACGATTGGCATGGACGAGACTCGATGGAACGATCTCAAATCAGAGGTTGACACCGCGTTCACGGACGCGCTCGTGATCGAAATCCCGGGCACCGATTTCAGCACTGTACTCCCGGCATCACGAGGTGCACGATTCTCACTCGGTGACACCGGGTGGGCGGTGGGGGTCAAAGAAATCCTGGAGCAGCCGCCGTTCCCGATCATCACCAAGGGATTCGAGGGCGCGACGAGCAGCATCGCGATCGTCGAAATCACACCGCCGGCAGCAGAAGACGGGACAACACCCCTAACATTCGAACGCTGGGTCTATCACCGGTATCCACAGATCAATCAAGACCTGCACCCGAGCGCATCGGGCAGGCCCACACGCACCAACGCGACCGATGCCATCCGGGTTTCCTACATCGACGCGACCATGGTGCAGATCTACATCGATGAACGAGCAGACGGATCGGCACGCGCCATCGTCCGCCAGCCGGGCGGGGTTGTCCATGTATTCGATGAGTTCGGCGATGATGATCGGATCAATAACATCGTGCCAAATGACCAGGGCGGACGGATTGATCTCAAGATCGCCACCCGATGGGACAACGCCGAGCTCATCTCACACCCCATCCCACTACCAGAAGAGCAGCGAGACGCGAGCTTCGGCGAGCACACCCGCGCGTTTATGGCGGTGGAGGTCTCGCTCGAAAACTCGCCTTGGTCAAAGAGCAAATGGATCCCCTTCGCGCAATACGACCCGGTGCCCGGACGACAGACGAGGGATTTCAAGCTCCCCGATGGGCGTACCGTGACACTCGGCTTCGGGCGTCAGCAGCGTCCATTCCCGGGCTTCCATATTTCGCTGCTTGATTTCGAGATGATCGCCTACGACCATCGCGGCGCACCGAGGGATTATCAATCAATCGTTCGGGTACAGACCAACAGCGCCTGGGGTGATCACGCGGTGGACATCGAGCCCTACGACCACATCGTGAAGCTCAACAACCCGCTGCGCGCACCGTATCACTGGGATGACCAGAAATCGTTGCTCTACAACTCCATGCGGCGCCTGGCGTCGGGCATGAATGCCAAGCAGTTCAAGCTCTCACAAAACGGATGGGACCGCTCGGGGTGGCAACAGACCCAGCAACTCGTCGATGAGGGCAAGTTCGACAAACCGCGCGCATCATTTACCATCCTCGGCGTGGGAAACAACCCAGGCATACACATGATCGCCTTCGGATCCATCCTTATGGGTGTCGGAATCCCCTGGGCGTTTTATGTCAAGCCTTGGATCGTACGGAAAGAAAAAGCACGGCTCGCTGCGGCGCACGCGGCCACAAAGAACGGGAGCTCCGCATGAAACTCGCGATGATTTTTTCTCTTCTTCTCGGCTTGTGCACCATTGCCAACGCACAGCCAGATGGCAACGCGCATCCAGATCACAACGCGGTGACTGAATCGTCAGACGCCATCGAAAACCCATTCGGTAACCCATCCATCCCCACAATGGACACCGAGGCCAAGGTTGCTTTCGCAGAAGCGCTCGACCTCTCGGTGCTCGACGACCTCGCGGTGTTTCACAACGGGCGGGTCAAGATCCTCGGTACCCTCGCCAACGAAACGGTGATGAACCTCACCGGTCGCCACAAACACTTCGATATCCTCAACAAGGGAACCGGCGATGTTGCAAAGATGAAAAAGGTGAGCTTCGACCCGATGTTCACCATGCTCGATGCGCAGATCGATCCGATGTATTACCTCGATCGCCCGATGCTTGGCGTCAACTACCTCCCGCTCCGCACCGTGATGCTGAATCTTGCCAGCGCGGACGCAGAAAAAGATTCAGTCGAGTTCAATACCAAGGGTTGGCTCAAGACAGGCATGATCTCGCCGCGGATGTACAACCGGTACGCGAGCACCGCGTTCAACGACTACGCCGACTCACCGCCCTTCCGCAAGGCGATCGGGCAGCTCGATCGATCCTTCGCGGTTTTTGCCAACAGCATCTCAAACCTCTTGCTCGTTGCGCCTGATCGCGAGAATGATCCGTGGCTCCACCTCGGTGCTTTACCGGCAGACACGCCCGCGCGTGTTGCTGCCAAGGGGTTCGCCGATGCCTGGAGATCAGGAGACGCCGAGGCGGTGAACGCTTCTGCGATCGAACTGGCAGCGGCACTCGAAGCAATCAACCCGCAGACCTACCCGACGACCCGCCGCTCTATCGAGGCGATCTACAACAAGGCCAACGCGTTCGAGTGGGGGCTCTGGACTTACCTCTTCTCGCTCATTCTGCTCATCCTCGCGTTTGGCACGGGCCGCAAGTCGCTCATCTTCTTCGGCGTCGTCGCGCTCATCGTGGCGATCGGCTTCCACGCGTTCGGCTTTACGCTCCGGTCCATCATCGCCGAACGCTTTGCCATCCAGAACCAGTTTGAATCCATGACCGGTGTATCATTGTTCGCCGCTGTCGTCGGCACCGCGATCATGCTCTGGCGCAAGCAGTGGCTCTTCGGCGCCGCCGCCGCCGGCACCGGGTTCCTTGTCCTCATCACCGCGACCCAGACCGGCATCCCGGGCGAAGAGATCGGACGCGAAGCCGCGATCCTCAACACCTCGGTCCTGCTCAAGTACCATGTGACCACCGTGCTCACCAGCTATGGGCTCGTCACGCTTGGGTTCATGTGCTCGCTCTTCTACCTGGGCACGCACTACGCCGCCAAGTTCTTCCCAAGCACCCAAGCCGCGACCGCCGGAGGCGATGGCGGGACCGTCGCCGCCGGCGCACTCGGGCTCGATTCCTCCGACGGCAACACCGGGCGCGCCCGCACCCTCAAAGACCTCGACACCGCGACCATGACCATCCTCCAACTCGCCTTCTGGACCCTCGGCGTCGGCATCCTGCTCGGCGCATGGTGGGCCGACCACTCATGGGGACGCTGGTGGGCGTTCGATCCCAAAGAAACCTGGGCACTGGTCACCTGGATCGTGTACCTCATTGTGATCCACGCGAGGCACATGCAGCTCAAAGACCGCGGTCTCACCACCGCCTGGCTCAGCGTCATCGGCTTCATCGTCATGCTCTGGACCTACTTCGGCGTCAACCTGATGCTGCCCGGCTTGCACGCGTATGCCTAGAGATCCACAACACCACATCTTACCGATCTTGTCGCGATGAACTCATATTGGCTGAAACCAAACCCCTCCGCGGCACGAAAAGATAAAGGTTGAACCCCGATTGTCCCGAATCGGTAGTACAGGCGTATCCTTCCCCGCACGAAAGGCAGATCAACGAACCATGACCCAAGTCCAGATCGACATCGCGAAGCTGATGGAAGAAGCGGGGGGCTACGCGCCCCAGAGCTTTCAGTTCATCCGCGACGGGCTCGCCCGTACCGCCGAGACCGTCCACGGGCAAGCCGCCGAATCGTCCTACACCGAACTGGGCATCATCGACGAGGCACGCCATGTATCCGGGCATGAGTTGTGCATCGGGCTGAAGGATTTCGCCATCGACCGGTACGGCTTGATGGCCATGACCGTGCTGGGCAAGTGGGGCATCTCCGAGACCCGCGACTTTGGCAACATCATCTTCGCCCTCGTCAACGCCGACCTCATGCGGGCGACCGAGGACGACGACATCACGGATTTCGACGCAGTGTACGACTTTGATGAGGCATTCGCCGATCCAGACGCCACCCCGATGGGTTCGTGCGGGTGAGCATTCGGGCGGCTGTCCTGCTATGCTGATCGCATGAGCGATCCGAATCCCACAAACAACACAACAGAATCAACCGACTCACCAAGGCCAAGCTGGTCCAAGCTGCACCTCTGGGAGATGCAACCGGTCCGCGATGTGCTTGTCGGGCTTGGTATTCTGATGCTGATCCTGCTCGGGCAGAAGGTCTCGGTCGTCACCGTGCCGTTGATCCTCGCGATCCTGCTGGCATATCTCTTCGAGCCGGTGATCTGCTGGTCGATGCGAAAGTTCAGTATCTCCCGACGAACCTCGGTGATCGGGATCATCGCGTCGGTAGTCATCCTCGTCGTGATCCCGACAGCGATCGCGATGACCTACGCCGCCGGTCAGCTCGTCGCGTTTTCCGCCAACACCGCAGAGCATATCGATCAGCTCAGCACCGCGGTGGTTGCCGATGACCCCGAGACCGCGCGGGCATTGCTCTCCGATGAGGCGGGCGGGGCGTGGGTTTACATCTATGATCAGGTCAAGCAATCGCAAACAGACGGCTCGGTGCTCGGAGAAGCATTCGATGCGGCGATT
Organism: Phycisphaerales bacterium; assembly: GCA_029260265.1. Taxonomy (GTDB): domain Bacteria; phylum Planctomycetota; class Phycisphaerae; order Phycisphaerales; family UBA1924; genus UBA1924. The sequence continues at coordinate 23,023 of JAJDDO010000013.1, read as the reverse complement.
GATTGGGTGAATGTGAATCGCGATCAGGTCGCCCAGACCGCTGCCGGCGTGGGTGTCGACGCGATCAAAAAAGGCATGGCACTGATCGGCGCTGCGTTCGGGTTCGGGTTCCTTGGATTCCTCACGGCGTTCTTTTTCTTCTTTACCGCGACCGAGTGGGTCGGGCTCAAGCACTTTGGCGCCGGGTTGCTCCCCGACAAAAACCGCGAGACCGTGATCGATCTGCTTCAGAAGTTTGACTCCGTGATCTCTGGATTCATCCGCGGACGCATCACGATCGCCTTCATCCAATCCATCGTGTTCTCGATCGGCTTTTTCCTCATCGGTGTCCCCGGTGCGTTCATCCTCGGCCCGATCGTCGCCGTGCTATCCATAGTCCCCTACCTCGCATTGGTTGGAATCCCCATCGCGGTGACGCTCTTGATGCTGCAGGGGCATACCGGCATTCGGGGCGAGTTCTGGTGGATATTCGGTGCCCCGATAGCGCTCTACTTCCTCGGACAGGCGCTCGATGACTATGTCTTGACGCCAAAGATCCAGGGCAAGAGCACCGGGATGGATACGCCCACGATCCTCTTCGCCTCCATCGCGGGCGGTGCGCTCTTCGGAATCTTCGGCATGCTGATCGCCATCCCGCTCGCGGCGTGCGCCAAGATCCTGATCCAAGAGATCTTCTGGCCCAAGTTCAAAGACTGGGCAGAAGGTCGAGCATCTGATCCGCTCCCGATCGATGGCTGATCTTGGGGTTCATACACAAACTGAAAAGCGGGCTCCACGAGCCCGCTTTCCTTGAATGAAAACAACTGATTTTGAATGAACCGTCGGTATCAAACTTACCGGCGGCGACGAGTCGCAACCAACCCGCCAAGCCCGAGCAATGCTGCGGTGCCTGGGGTAGGAACGGCGTCGTAGTAGTACACAACCTCAACAACGATGTCCGCGGTCTGTGGTCCGAACTCACCGGCAACGCCGGAAACACCACCGAAATCGAGCACCTGGGTGATCGAAGCGAGGATGTCGAATGTCAATCCGGTTCCTTCGTATTCAGAAATGAACAAAGCGTTGATCGATTCCATAGACGAGTTGGAAGTGAATACGCCCGAGAGCTGATCGTAATCAGCACCGGTGCTCTGAACACCCACGCCGTCGCCATCATCCGCGGCGAGGTTGAAGATCGCGTTGTTCGAGGTCACCACCGCAGGTGCAGGGAACAGCGTGACATCGCCCGAGATCAATGCGCCCGAAGCGCCGAACTCGACATTGACGGTTGCTGGACCAACGCCGTCGTTGTCGACACCGAGGAACCCGCCCGAGATATCAAGCTGAAGCGTGATATCTACACCGGTCAAGGTACCGAGCCCGGTATCGAACATGTTAAATGTGAAGGTCTCGTCGTAGTTCGGGACTCCCGAAAACGACTGAGTCTGGGTCACAACACCCGCCTGCGCTGCAGCGGTCAGCCCGCAGACAGCAAGAAGAACTGCTTTTTTCATATCTTTACTCCCTCTGTTCTCTCAATTTCTCACTCTTGAGCGACAGACGCCCACCATGATGGATGGAAATCCGGCCGCGAGTACTGTATCAAGTTTTTTATCGCCCCTGTGGGCAATTCGGTGAATTAAACAGAATTCTTATCGGAAATACCCAAGTTCGCTGGCATTTTGAAATTAAGCACACTTTGAATCAGAAATACCTTGTAAAAAGCGAACATAGACAAGCGCATGCCGACTTCAGCTGTAAACCTGATCAAGGTGGTACCGCATGTGTGCAAAGTAATCCTCGATCAGGTACCCAAGTGTCGAGGGCTCGTCGGCTGCAAGCTCGCGAAAAGCAGTCCGGTCATAGCTGTGTTCCGAGTGAGGCTTCGAAACCACCTGCGGAGTGATTCGCTCGATAATGCTGCAGATCTGCATATTGAATGCACACCACATGGTGACCAACTCGTCCCAGTCCATATCGCGATACCCTTGCAGCCGCACCCAGTCCTCGTGGGCATACCCGTCGAACACAATCGAGCCGGTGATCTGTGCCTCGATGATCCGCTGATGGTTGACGCTTGCGCTGTCGATCAGGTGCCCAAGGATTTCCTTGCGTGACCACCCGCCCTGCTTGCGCGGCTGAGCCATCTTCGTGTCGGGGAGTTCAAACAGCTCGTCTGCAATTGCAGCGATCCGGTCGGCATTGAATTCATCTGAGAAGCCCGTCATAGCCTACCTCCTCTTCTTCCGAGATTTAACCCCCCGGGCCTTGGTCTTGGTTGAGCCCTTCATCGAGAACCCGCCGCCCATGCCGCTGCCGAGCCCGGCCATTTTCGCCGCATTCAGCTTCCCACCCGAGCCCATAGATTTGGTCAGCTTGCTCAGCATCGTGAACTGCTTGGTCAGCTGCCCAACCTGATTCTGATCGGTGCCCGATCCCTGTGCAATCCTTCGCTTGCGGGTGTTCTTGATGATGTCCGGCTTGGCACGCTCAGACTTGGTCATCGACTTGATCATCGCCTCGGTCCGGTCAAGCTGCTTCTCGTCGATGTCGATGTCCTTGATCGCCGATCCCACGCCCGGCAGCATCCCGAGCAACGATTTCATCGACCCCATCTTGCGGATCATCTTCATCTGCTTGAGAAAGTCGTCCATCGTCAGCTCACCCTTGGCCATCTTCGCCTCGATCGCCGCCGCTTCCTCCTCAGACACTTCCTGCTGCGCCTTCTCAACTAGCGACACGACATCGCCCATGCCCAAGATCCGCCCGGCCATCCGCTCGGGGTGGAACACCTCGATCGCATCGAGCTTCTCGCCAACACCGATGTACCGGATCGGTGCCCCGGTGATCTGCTTGACCGACAACGCCGCGCCGCCTCGGGTGTCGGAATCAAACTTGGTCAAGATGACCCCATCGACCTCGAGCTTCCTATGAAACGCTTTGGCGCTGTTGACCGCGTCCTGCCCGGTCATCGCATCGACCACCAGGAAGATATGCTGAGGCATCACCAGCGAGCGGATCTGGTGCAACTCGCCCATCAACTCGTCGTTGACATGCAGCCGCCCCGCCGTATCGAGGATCAGCACATCCACGCCCTTGCTCTTCGCTACCTTGACCGCGTTCTGGCAGATTTTGACCGCCACACCGACCGCCTTGCCATATTCAGCGCACTTGTCCGGCTCGGCGTAAAAATGCACCTGCGAACCACCCGACAGCTCGGTGTTGGCTTGGTTGGAAACGGTTTCGAGCTGCTCGACCGCTGCGGGGCGTTGAAGATCCGCCGCGCAGAGCATGACGCTGCGCCCCTGTTTTTTCAGCATCCCCGCGAGCTTGCCGCAGGTCGTCGTCTTCCCCGATCCCTGCAGCCCGCACATCATGATGATGGTGGGGCCGGGCGAGAGTTTCATAATCCCCGGAGGCGTCGGCTGCTCCTCCGCACCCGGATCACCCCCGAACAGCTCGATCAGCCGACGGTGAACAATGTTGATCATCGCCTGCCCGGGCTTGACCGACTTGATCACCTCTTGCCCGATCGCGTCACCCATGACGCTCTCACAGAAAGCCTCGGCTACCTCGATATGCACATCCGCCTCGAGCAACGCCGTACGGACCTCGTCCATCGACTCGCGGACATTGCCCTCAGAAATCGAAGCATTCCCGCTCAGCTTACGGAACACATTGTTAAAACCATCAGATACTCGATCGAACATGCACAACCTCAAATACAACCGTGGCACAGGCGTTCCGCCGGTGTCTTCCCACGCGGGGTTCAGATGTTCAGGGCCGTGACCGCAGCCAGGTGATTCTACACCTGCTCACGAATAATCATGCCTCCTCCAACATACAATCTGATCGAATGTCGAAATCTCCGAACGAGGACAACACGCTCAAGTCATGGGAGGTTAGGGTCCGCCCGATGGCCTTCTCACATGAGCCCTGGCAGAGCGTGATCGTCGCAGCACAGTCGCCGATGCAGGCAGACGCCATCCTCCGCAGGCAGGGCTATGAAACACTCACGGGCAGTGTGCAACGAACACGCAAAAACGCCCAGCCCATTTCTCCTTCACGCCCCCAACCGGTCGCGTGCACAAAGTGCGGCTATGACCTCGACGGCTTGACCATCGAATCTACCCATATCCGGTGCCCGGAATGCGCATTCAATCAAACACTGCTCTCTTGGTCTCCAGAGGTGGAGGTAGGTACAAAGATAGATTGGTGGATCGGGGTGCTCGCCGTGTTTGGGCTGGCCTGTCTGCTCGGGTTATGTGCACTTGTTCTCGTATTCTTGTTTGCCTACTGATCACCGCTTTGACCTCAGCCACCCATGCAACTTTTCTGCATCCCATGTATTGATGCACTGCTCGGGTGTCAACCACCCACGCTGCCCGGTCATCACGCCGAATCTCAGGTTGTCATAATCACTCGGATGATGGTCATCACAGTTGATCGAGATCAACGCGCCCGCCTCGACCGCCGCACGCACATGGGTATCGCGCAGATCCAGGCGCATCCAGTGGCTGTTGATCTCGAGCGCTACCTTGTGCTCGATCGCTGCGGCGATCAGTTCATCCATTCCCGGTTCAAGCCCGGGGCGTTTCTCGATCAGCCGCCCGGTCGGGTGCCCGATGATGTGCACCATCGGGTGCGCGATCGCCCGAAGCAGCCGCTTGGTTGCCTGCTTGGGCTTCGCCCGAAGCCCCGCGTGCGGCGACGCGACCACCACATCCAACTCGTGCAGCAGCTCGTCCTCATAATCCAGCGATCCATCCACCAGAATATCAACCTCCGAACCCGCCAAGATCGTGATCCCAGCGGTCCGCTCGTTGACGGCACGAATCTCATTGATATGCTCGCGCAACCGATCAGGCTTGAGCCCGCCAGCGATCGCCGACGATTGCGAATGATCCGTCACCGCCAGCGTATGAAACCCCCGCGACTTGGCGATCGCCGCCGACTCCTCGATGGTCATCTTCCCGTCCGAGGCAATCGTGTGCGAGTGCAGCTCCGCTCTGATATCCGAAAGCTCAATGACATCCACCGGCTGTGTCAACGCCATCTCGCCGCGGTCCTCGCGCATGGTGGGGGCGATCATCGGCAGATCCAATGCCTTGTAGATCTCCTCCTCGGTTGCGCACGCGACCGGCTTGACCGATCGTGATTGCGGAGGCGAATCATCCGACCCGTCATCCACGAACAGCCCATACTCATTGAGCGTCATCCCGCGCCTGATCGCCCGTTCGCGCATCGCGACATTGTGCTCTTTGGAACCCGTGAAGTACATCAACGCCGCGCCCCAGGATGCCTCATCAACAATCCGCATATCCACCTGCACCGCCGCGTTCTCATCGGTGCCCCATCGGCTTGCGGACTCGCCCAGAGCGCTGCGTATCGAGGACTTCGTCGCCCCCTTCGCGAGCACCTGCATCACGCCCTCAGCGCTGGTAAACGCCTCGCGTGCGCCATCAGGGTCGCTTGTTGCAACCAGAATATCGACATCCCCGATCGATTCTTTCCCACGCCGAAGCGACCCCGCATACGCGGCACGCGTTGTGCCTTTGGTCGCTTCAAGGATCTCTACAAACCGATCCGCGATCCGCTGAGCCACCCCGATCGGGAGCCTCGATCCGCTGGACTCAAGAAACGCGATCGAGGCCTGGATGTTCTCGATGGTCTTGGCGCCCATGCGTGGCAGATCGCCGATGGTTCCATCATCGATGATCCGTTTGAGATCGCTGATGGATTCCACACCCCGCTCGTCCCACATCAGCTTGACAGTTTTCACGCCGAGCCCCTGAATTTGCATGACCTCCATCACGCCCGCGGGCACCTTTGATTTGAGCTCTTCGTGCTCATCGATCACCCCTGAGCGGGCGAGTTCGACAAGCTTGCCCGCGGTCCCCTTGCCGATCCCCTCGTGGGAGGTCAGCGCCTTGATGTCCTCGCTCTTGGCGATCGGCTCGAGATCCGTGGTCATCGCCTTGAGGACCCGAGACGCCTTGGTCATCGCGTTGACGCGGAACCGATCACCGCCGAGCAGCTCGAGCATTTTGCCAATTTCATCGAACCGGATGGACGCTTGTTTGTTGAAGCTCATAGAAGATTCTAGAACCCGATCGGGTGCGATTAGCCGTCGCCATACTCGGCGACAATCTGAGACTCGATCGCGTCGACAAGCTCTTCTCGCTGATCCTCAGGCACCAGCATCAACGCGGCGACCCAACGCCTCGCGGTCTCCACCCCGATCGGTTTCATAAGCTCAATCAGCAGGTGCAGATGCTCGTTTGACAACAGTCGCCCGGATCCGCTCGATGGCGTCAGCGGGCTTGAGGTCGCCGGATTGTCCTGGTTCTCGCTCATCGGTGCCCTGCGAATCCTCGGGGTTCTGCTTCGTGCCCACAAGTATACCCGATGCAGGGGCAGACCCATCCCTGTGTGCACGCAGAACCGGGGCCAGCTTGGTCTTCAAAGATTGCATAAACCGTTCCATCGTCTCGACCCGGGCGGTCAAGGCGGTCAATGTGTCGGCGATCGCATTGAGCAACTCCGAAGCATCCGCAGATTTCAACGCATGGGTCCGCACCTGATTGCGCATCTTTGGGCCCTTGCCCATCAGCAGCCAATCGCCCGCGATCCCGAGGGCATCGCAGAACGCGATAATGTAACTCGAACTCGGCGTCTGCCCCTGCATGTACCGCCGAACCGTCTCCGGATGGGTCTCGGTCATCTTGCCGAGCTTGCGGTATGAGGTCTTCCCTGCAGCTTCAGCCAATCGATCATGAAATGGGCTCATTGTTGTGGTCATGCCCTAAGCATACCACTTTGTTCGACTTGCGGAAGGGACATGTACGCACTCCAGAAGGGCATAAGTGCGTTGGATTCATAAAAACCACAGATATGAGTTAAAACAGCAAGAACCTTGGCGTGTCTGCGATCCTGCTTCGACTCAAATTTGTGGATAAAAAATCTACATTTTCTTACCCAACATCCCCGATCCCGAGCCATTTTCCGTGTGATTTCAGGAGCCTCCGCCTCGCCACCGTGTCTTCGGCGCGATCGAGGTTGGGTGATTTGTTGATCCACTCCGCCGCGTCTCGCCTGGCCATCTGGAGCAACTCAAGATCCTTCAGCGGATCCGCCACCTGGAATGGCGGCATCCCGCTTTGACGCGTGCCAAAGACATCCCCCGGGCCGCGGATCGCCAGATCACGCTCCGAGAGCACGAACCCGCTCGTCGTCTCCACCATCGCATTGAGCCTCTGGATGCCATCGTCCGTGCTCGGCTCGGCGATCAGCACACAGAAACCGGGCTTGGCACCACGCCCGACGCGCCCGCGCAACTGATGCAGCTGGGCAAGCCCAAACCGATCGGCTTCCTCGATCACCATCACCGTCGCGTTGGGGACATCCACGCCGACCTCAATTACGGTCGTCGCAACCAGGCAATCAATCAATCCCGCGCGGAACCGCCCCATGATGTGCTCGCGCGTCGCCCGCTCAAGCCGCCCGTGCATCGACGCAACCCGGAGCCCGTTGAGCTCGCCCCCCTCGAGCTCGGCTTGCACACTCCGCAGATCCCGCAGCGCGTTGCTCGTGTTCGATGCCCCCGTGTCAATCGCAGGCACCACTACGAATGCCTGCTCGCCCATCTCGATCCGCGCCCGCACCCTCTGGTACACCGCCGATCGCCGATCGGTCCCGACATGCGTGGTCACCACCGCGGATCGCCCGGGAGGCATCCCGTCAATCGTCGAGATATCAAGATCCCCAAAAATCGTCAGCCCGATCGTTCGTGGGATCGGTGTCGCCGTCATCACCAAAACATGAGGTGTTTCGTGCGTGTCGATCTCTCCGCCTCCGCCTTTGACTCGGAACTGGGCCCGCTGCTGCACCCCGAACCGGTGCTGCTCATCGATGACCGCCACCGCCAGCGAATGAAAGCCAACCCCCTGCGAGACCAGAGCGTGCGTCCCGATGATCAGGTCAACCTCGCCGGATTCGATCCTCGCCCGTGCAGCACTACGCTCCTGCGGGTTCATGCTTCCGGTGAGCAACGCCACCCTCACTGTTCCGCCCTCGAGCATCGACTGGATCGAAAGGAAATGCTGCTCTGCGAGCAGTTCCGTCGGCGCCATCAACGCCGCCTGATGCCCGTGGGCGATCGCCAAAAGCATGGCATCGAGCGCAACGACCGTCTTGCCCGACCCGACATCCCCCTGCACCAGCCGATTCATCGGCACGCGCAATCCCAGATCCCGCGAGATCTCGCCCACGACGCGTTTCTGGGCATCGGTCAATACAAAGGGCATCCTCGCTTCGAGCCTCGCATCGATTTCTGGCGTCCGCTCGAGCGCGGGCGCGGTGAGTGTTTGCCGAAGATGAGCGCGCTTCATGTGCACCCCGAGCTGAAGCATCAACAGCTCGTCATACGCCAACCTCCGCCTCGCAGCCTTGACATCCGCCTCAGACTCGGGGGTGTGCATCATCTGATACGCCCGCGAGAGTGTCGGCATCGAACGCTGCTCACGGAATGATTCGGGCAGATGATCCTCGATGAGCTCGCATGCGCTGCTCAGCACACGCGTCACGATCCGCCGGATCTGCTCGCTCGTGATCCCTTCCGTCGCCGGGTACACCGGGCGGTACTCATCGTCCTGCTCGCTCGACAGCTCTGCGAGTTCATCATCAGGGATAATCGTAAAGTTAGGGTTCGACATCTGCAGCCCGCCGCCGTACCGGTTTGGCTTGCCCTGCACACGCAGCATCATCCCCGGATGGAGTTTTTTGGCAAGGAACGCCTGATTGAAGAACACGAGATCCACCCGCCCGGTCTCATCAACGAGCACCGCCTGAAATCGTGATTTGCGCCCGAACCCCGCGACCTTGGTCGCGCTGATTTCCCCGATCGCCGAGCCGATCACCCCGACCTCAAGATCGCCAAGCCCGGATTGTGCCCGGATCCATTCATGCCGATGAGGCAGGTGCGCAAGCAACCGCCCTACATTGACCACCCCGAGCTGCTCGAGCTTGATCGCGTGATCCTCGCGCACACCCGCAATCGAGCGGATCGGCTTTGTCAGCGAGATGGGTGCATCCGCATTATTCATTGCCGCGTTGTCCATTGCCGCGTGTCCATAGATTAGTGGCTTCCGGGGAGCCCGAGCGGGTTGTTGTGGCTCGGGCCCTGGTCCGATTTGGTCAGCCCGTCGTTCTGGTTGCTCGGGTCAATCTCGCGGAGGTACGCCCAAGTGTACAGCCCCGTATTGTGCCCGTCTGAGAACTCGATCTTGATCGCGTAGTTGCCGACCAGCTCCGCGCCGATCGCAGCAATCTGCCCGCCGGCGCCCATGCCGTGGGGCAGGATCGTGAGCGGATTGGCGTTCATCTCTTTGCGGAGCTCACGCATCTCGGCGCTGGGTGACATCTTGCGAAGATACGCGATCGGGTAAACCGACCTCGCCCCATCTGTCCAATCAATGGTCAGCGATTCGTTCTTTTTCAGATCAATATTGACGGGGGTGTTCAACGCGTCTGCCATGGATACAGTGTAGCTCATCGCCCGCAGGAGGATCGCTGTGCCTACAACGCCCAATCCCATCGACACACTGGTTTCCGCGATTGATACGCACGCGACGCCCGCCTGCGTGGGCATCGATCCTGTCTTTGCCAAACTTCCGGTGTCCTTGCAAAGCCATGATGAGCTCGACGCGATTGAACAGCATTGCACCGCAGTCATCGATGCGTGCAATGGCGTGGTGGGGGTGGTCAAGCCGCAGAGCGCCTGCTTCGAGCGTTACGGCTCAGCCGGATACGCAATCCTCGAACGCACCATCACCCGTGCACGCGACGCGGGGCTGGTTGTGATTCTGGATGCCAAGCGAGGCGATATCGGCTCGTCCGCCCAGCATTACGCCGCCGGCGCAGCGGGGATGGGCGCTCATTTCATCACGGTGTCTCCGTACATGGGCCCGTCAACGATCGAGCCATTCCTCAACGCGGGGCTCGGGGTCTTTGCGCTCGTGAGGACAAGCAATCCCGATTCTGATCAACTCCAATCCATTGCAACTGATGACCGTCGGATCATCGCCCAACGCGTCGCGTCGATGATCGCCGAGATGGGGTCCGCCGAGGTTTCCAAATCCGGGCTCAGCGCATTGGGCGCGGTGGTGGGTGCGACCAAATCCGCAGCCGACGGCTTGGCCCTCCGCGAACTGATGCCGAATCAGATGCTTCTTGTCCCTGGGGTCGGTGCACAAGGCGGCACGGTCAATGATGTTTATCCGCTTGTGCGCACAAATGCCAAAGCCGCCGGCGAGCTCGGCGTGATCATCAACGCCTCACGCTCGGTGATCTTTGCACCGCCCACCGATCGAGAATCATGGCAAGACGCGATCCATGACGCAGCGAAGAAGTTCGCCGAGGGGTTGAGAGTTCTGAGCGCATAAAAAAGAGGCCGCCGGTGCAAACGCACGCAGACGACCTCTCTCATAGCCCGTTGAATACAAACAGCTCTTCATTCCAAAGTTGTGGGTCGAAACACAGACAACGGGAGTAGCAAACTATCAGCGGCGACGACGCGAAGCGACCAGACCACCAAGGGCGAGCAATGAAACCCCGCCCGGCGTTGGAGTTCCAAACAAACCAAACGAGGCTGCGATTTCATCGCTGAATGTGTTGGGTCCGCCAGCCGCGCTCCCGAACCATGTCGACATCTCCATCATGAAACTGATCCCGCCGATGTAGGTACCATCTGGTGTGGCGTACGCCCCGGTGCCATCGGTCCCGGTGAAGAGCCCGTCGCCGACATCGTTGTAGGCGATCGTGGTGATCTCACCATCAAAGAACCCGAATCCAAACCGGAAATCCCAGACACCCTGGAACGAGCCGGAGAGCACATCGCCGTCCTCATCGCGGATCACGATCCGTCCGCTCGTCCCGTCGGCGGTGGTCGCGGTGACATTGCTGATGTCCATCTGGAAGACAACATCGGCAAGGTTCTGCACGCCGATGAAACCAGATTCAAAGGTCGCCGAACTCGCTGGTCCGTTGGAATAGTCGGTCACATCGCCGCCGGTCGGGAATGATCCCAGCGAGAGTGCATGAAAAGTCTGTCCGTCGTAGCTCGAGTTCAGATCGGTAAACCCAAAGGTCCCCACGGTGCTCGCATTGGCCACCCCGGCAAGCCCAATGATCCCGAGTGTACAGTATGTACGCATCTTCATCTCCTCATATGCGTGTCAGCACCTCTCCAAGGATGCTGCATAACCGAGGGCCACGAAGACCCTGCGTACTTAACAGGTACACCATCAGCCAGCAATTGCCACCAAATCTCCAGATTTCTCGGACCATATCGCAGAAAAAAAAGAGCACCCATCGGGTGCTCAGTGTGGCTTGAGGTCATCGAGAGCCGGGCCAGCTCACATCGGCTTGGAATCGATGGTCAGATCGTAGATATGAAGCAGCTTGTTCTTGTCAAAGACCATCTCTTGGCGAGAGAGCCCAACAATGTCGTACATCGGGGTCAGCTCGATCGCATCAACCGGGCAGGCTTCTTCGCACATGCCACAGAAAATGCACCGGAGCTCGTCGATCTCAAACTTCTTGGGGTACTTTTCGCGGTCATCCCAGGGCGATTCGTCCGCGACGATATGGATGCAGTTCGCAGGGCAAATGGTCGGGCACATCATGCACGCCACGCATTTGACGCGTCCTTCCGCATCCCGGTTGAGCCGGTGGACACCCCGGAAGTTGCTCGGCTCGATCCCGCCTTCTTCAGGGGCGTAATGCTCACGCCTCTGCTCGGGGTACTGCATCGTCAGGTTGGTCCGGCCCGCACCGAATGAGGTAAAGAAATGGCGCAGCGTCGTGCCGAAGCCCTTGACCACCTCGGGGACATACAACGCCTCCATCGTGGTGAGTGGGGCGGGAATGATCTCGATGATTTCGTCGTCTGGAATAGGCATCTGCGCGGAGTATAGCGTGTTTTTTGTCGTCAGGGGCACTCTGAGCATGACAACTCTGCACACAAAGAAGGGGACTATCATTCACCCTATGACGGACCGACGCAAATCCCCGCCCCTGTTTGATCTTATGCGCGAGCGAGAGATGGCTGCCAATGCGCCCGATCCGATCGCGCCATCGAATGATCCGACCCAGCCTCCACCGCCCAAGCCTCAGGATACCACCGCACCGGCGCCATCACGCCCCACCGCGTGGGACTCAACAGGCGGGGTCTCGCGGGCGGAACGCTCGGCAGCAGCAATGCTCGATGAAGCGCCCGCAGACGACCACACCGTCAAACTCCCGCATTCAATCGTCTACCTCGCGATTGCGATCGTACTCGGGCTCGGGGTGGTCATCTGGACAGTCGGGTACCGCACCGGCGTCAGCGCCGGAAAAGCCCAGATGGAATCATTGGTCAAAGGCGACCCCGTCGTCCGCCCGATCGAAACCCCAGCAAACAACACACCCGCGCTCGGGGATGATCCGGTCATCGATCTACCGAATGAACCCCCCATTGAACAGCCTGTGATCGGCGGGATCAACCCAGAATCGCCCGGGCTGGCCATCATGACGCCCTCAGGGTTCATCGAGGACGACCCGCGAGAGACGGCAACCAACTACCTGGAACTCGCCACGCTCGATCGAGATGAGGCAAGATCCGCAATTGAATACATGAATACCCGCTCGATCCCCCTGATCGGGATCCCGAGACTGGATTCTCGACGCTCGGATGCCAACAATCCATCCCGCTATACCCTGTACTCGCTTGGGGTTGCTGCCCCCGGAGACCAGTTCCGGACGATGACCCGTGAGCGTGATGACCACCAGAGGCAGATCGCTTCTATCGGCAAGCAGTGGCAGCGGGAGTTCCGCGGAGGATCGGATTTCGCGGTTTCAAAGACACAGTGGGTAAAGTACACCCCGTAATCACCAAGATCGAAACGGGTCAGTCACCCGGACAACACCACGGAGCTACACCATGAGCATGGATTCTTCACTCAAAACCGCGGGCAACCTCGAAGGTGTACGCACCGTGATGACCCGCGCAGAACGCGTCGCTGCCCTCAAAGAGGACAAGAAGAAATCAGAACGAGGCGAAGCACTCGGTCTCCCCAAGACCAAAGTCCGCGAGTAGTCCTCGGTGGGTACCACCGAGATCGCTCCTGATTCTCCTTCACAAACAGGTAGACCTATGCACGAACTGATCGCAGATCGCGCCAGCGCGATCGATGCGTCCGGGATCCGAAGGATCTTCGCGCTCGCAGCAACACTCGATAATCCTATCAACCTCTCCATCGGGCAGCCCGATTTTCCGGTGCCCGCCAAGGTCCGCGATGCCGCGTGTGAAGCGATCGAGCAGGGGCACAACGGGTACACGCCAAATCAGGGGCATCCAGATCTGCTCGTTCGTATTTGCAACTGGTTGAAGACTGATCTCGGTTGGGATGCTCCACCCGTGGGCACGCCGGGTGAGCACACCGCGATGACGATGGTGACCTCGGGCACCAGCGGAGCCTTGTTGCTCGCGTTCATGGCTTTGCTCGATCCGGGCGACGAATGCGTCATCGCGGATCCATACTTCGTGTCCTACCCGCATCTGGCGACAATGTGCGGCGCCAAGGCCGTGCTCGTTGATACCTACCCAGATTTCAAGCTCACCGCATCACGCGTCGAGCCGATGCTCAACGAAAAAACAAAGTTCGTCCTCCTCAATACCCCCTCGAATCCTGCCGGGGTGACACTGAGCCGCGAGGAGTGCATCGAGTTGCGGGATCTGTGTGCAGCGCGCGGCGTGCTGCTGATCTCTGATGAAATCTACGACGAGTTTGTCTTCGCGGATGGGCAGACCGACGCCTGTGCCCAACAGCCGCAAACCAAGCGATGCCCGAGCCCGGCTCGCCTCGATGGAGCGGCCGAAAATGTGCTGCTCATCCGCGGGTTCGGCAAGACCTACGGGTGCACGGGCTGGCGTCTTGGATACGCATCCGGCCCGCGCGCGGTGATCGACGAAATGGGCAAGCTGCAGCAATACACCTTCGTGTGCGCACCCGCCCCCTTGCAACTCGGCGCATCCGCATGCTTCGACGCGGACATGGGCGAGGTGGTCAAGGACTATCAAGCCCGCCGAGACATGGTGGTGCAGAGGCTCTCGCCGATGACCAAGGTTACGGTTCCGAGCGGTGCGTTCTACGCATTTGTCCAAGTGCCCCAAGCCCTCGCCATGAGCGGCACCCAGTTCGCTGAAAAGCTGATTGAGTCCAATGTGCTCGTGATCCCAGGCGGAGCATTCAGCGCCCGCGACACACATTTCCGGATCAGCTTCGCGACCGATCCAAAGAAACTTGCTCAGGGGCTTGATCGAATCGTTGATGCGATGAAGTAAAATGCCAACGGCATTGCTATCAGCCTAGAAACTAAACTGCAGCCGGGCAAAGAGCCCCTCGCGGGTGATATCCGCGCCCACCGATCCGATCTCAAAGTTTGAACGGATCAACGAATACCCGACGCTCAGGTCCACCGCATGAGAGATGTGGTATTCGGTCGACGCGTGCACATCGATCATCGAGTCAGAGCCGTCGATCGGATGCGTTCGCGCGGTGCCCGCAAATGAGATCTGATCATTGAGCTGCCACTCGATCCCCGTGCCCACGACCGGGATGGCCGCAACGCGTTGAGCATCTTCGAGTGTCGTCGTGCCGTTGGTGGTGACGAGCTTGTTGATTTGCCCATCGATCGCCTTGATGCCCGAGAGCAGATTCACACTCACCGGGCCGACCGCGATCGCCTCCCAGCTCAGTGCAAGATCATAGATATCGTACTGACCCTCGCTCTGCGTCAGGCTTGTCACGCGATGCTCGGGTTCATCAAGGCTCAGCGTCCCATGCGATCCCGCGATCCCCCCGTCTTGGAGCGTGGTCGATCGCTGCACATCAAAGTGGATGTCCGAGCCAATCGTCAACCCATCGGAGATCGGTGTGAACGAACTCAACGGGCTCTGCTCTGTTTCGGGCGCCCCCTCGATGTGGTGGACATCAAAGTTGGGCAATGAACTTGCTGCATTGGTGATCAGCGAGAGGTCCGCGCCTTGCATCCGCAAGAACATCGGGGTCCCGTACCACGACACCTCGGTATCGTCAAGCCATGCGGGTCGATCGTTTGAAAGCGGGGCGATGATCCCATCCGCGTCGCCGCTCTGCGCCAGAGCACCCGAAGAGAGTAACCCGCCGGAAAGACACATGATGAATACGCTGGTGGTACGCATTGGGTGAATTGTCGCACAGGCAACCATGTTTGTCAAGTTCGGCACATTACACCGTGCGCAATAAAAACTCTTGTATGTTGGCATGAACAAACTTAAGCTGTTCCGTCGGCCCTTGCGTGATAACCGCCGGGTTTGCGGTGTTGAGCACATGATTCGACCCAGAAACAACGCACAGTTTTTTTCGCGCAGCTTCTGCAATATTGCGACCAGATTCGATCCCAACCGCCTCATCCTTCTCGCCATGCAGGACAAGCATCGGCACACAAACCTGCCCGCACAACGCGAGCACATCGTGTGATTCCGGATCCTCAAGCTGCTCGCTCAACCATGTTGAGTTGATCCGGAGCGCCTGCTTGGTGCGTGCACTCTCGGTGGTGATGAATCCATCATCGAGAAACTGTTGCCGTTGCTCTTGTGTTATTCGGCTGCATGAATCGATCGCGTTGATCGTAACGACACCCGAAAGATCAAGCTCGTCGCCATGACGCCCCGCCGCGAGAATCGCTGTCGCGCCGCCGCGTGAATGCCCGACCAGGTAAACCCCCAGCCCCTTGCCCTCGATGGTCCCATCGTTGATCGCCTCGCGCACGCGCCGCACATCAGCAACCTGGCGTGTCCAAGTATCGAGCGCAAACAGATCCGGGCGCGCAAAGGTACTGATGTCGTTGGTCATCCCCGAGGTCGAAAAGTTGAACCGATGGACCATCAAACCGCTCTCGGCCAGCATCTCAGCCAGCACCGGGATGAACCCGTAGTCCTTGTACCCCTTGAACCCGTGCAAGAGCAGCACGCACCCCCTGGCATCGCCCTCGGGGGTGTGGGTGTCGCCGAGGATATCGAGCCCCTGCGCGTTGGTAAGCGTCCATGAAGATCGGGTATGCATGCCCAAGTGTATCGCTTTAGAATCGGTACGCCCCTAGAGTGTCGATTCATGGACAACGCACCACCCAATCCTGATCAGCAGCCCGCCAACGGACAGGCGTGGGGCAAACGCCCGCCGAAGGGCGAAGAGCACCACCTGCTCAAGGGCCCGCGCCTGCGCCGTCAAGAGTTCTGGACCGCAGCGAAGATCTTCGCCGAGTTCCTCCGCGGGTTCCGCCAGCTCCACTTCATCGGCCCAAGCGTCACCGTCTTCGGCTCGGCGAGGTTCGAAGAAAGCCACGAATACTACCAGCTCGCCCGCGAGGTCGGCAAGAAACTCGCCGAAGCAGGGTTTGGCGTCATGACCGGAGGCGGCCCCGGAATCATGGAAGCCGCCAACCGTGGCGCACGCGAAGCCGGCGGCTTGAGCATCGGGTGCAACATCGAGCTGCCGATGGAGCAGCACCCCAACCCGTACCTCGATCGGTTCGTGGACTTCAAGTACTTTTTCGTACGCAAGGTGATGCTGGTCAAATACTCCGACGCCTTCGTCGTCATGCCCGGAGGCTTCGGCACACTCGACGAGGTCTTCGAGACCGCCGTGCTGATGCAGACGGGCAAGATCGAGCACTTCCCGATCATCATCATGGGGCGTGAGTTCTGGGCGCCGATGCAGGACTTCATCGACAAGTCGCTCATCCGCATGGGCACCATCTCGCCCGAGGACATGGGCCTGATCCACCTGACCGACGACCCGGACGAGGCGGTCCGCATCATCATCGAGCACGAGCGCGTCCGCGCCGACCGCCCCGCCGTCCAGCCCACCCCCGTGCTGGGCGAGTCCGCGTAAGGAGAGCCCCATGCGCCTCGTTCATGTTCTCATCGCCTCAACGCTCACCATCCTGTTCACCGCCGCAGCGGCGCGCGCCCAGCCAACCCCGGGCTTCCACTTTGTTGAAGTGCAGGGCGAGCACGGCGCGGTCAAGGGCACGATCTACGTCCCCCGCGGGCTGGACCTGTCCGAGCCCGCGCCCGCGCTCGTCTTCCTCCACGGCTACGGCGAGTGCGGGACCGACGGCTCACGCAATCTGGGCGTGGGTCTGCCCAACGCCCTGCTCTGGGACGCCGACCGCTGGCCCTTCGTCATCGTCATGCCCCAGAAGCCCGTCTTCGACACCGACTGGGACACCTACGACGACGCCGTGATCACCATGCTCGACCTCGCCATCGCCCGGTTCGGCGCCGACGGAGATCGCGTGGGCATCACGGGCCTGAGCCAGGGCGGGCACGGCACGATCGCCATTGCCACCAACCACCCCGACCGCTTCAGGGCCGCGGCCCCGGTCTGCGGCTACACCAAGCTCCGCTTCACGGGCGACGGACAGCGCGTTAGTTTCAACGACCCGACCTCCCCCGAGCAGTTCGCCCAGGCCGCCCGGGCGATGTCCGACATGGGCGTCTGGATCTTCCATGGAGGACGCGACGACGTCGTTCCGCCCAGCGAATCCAAGGGCCTCTTCAGTGCCCTCGAACACACCGACAACGACGACATCAAGCTCACCATCTTCCCCGAGGACAACCACAACTCGTGGGACAGCGCGTACAAGCGCAGCGGGCTCTGGGACTGGTTCGGTGAGCGGCTGCGCGACGACAACTAGACGATCGCCTCGCCCTGTGTCCGCGTCAGCTCGCGGAACAGCTCCCGCAGACGCCGGCTCATGGGCCCGATGGCGCCCTCCCCGATCGTCCGCCCATCGACCGATCCAACCCACGCGATCTCGCCCATGGTCCCGGTCGTGAAGCACTCGTCCGCCCGGTACACCTCGGCCATCGAGATGTCGCACTCGGCGCACGGGATCCCGTGCCCGGCGCACAAATCGAGCACGGTGGAGCGCGTCACGCCCTCGGGGCACGCCACACACCGGCTCGTCTCGACCTTCCCGCCCGTGACCACGAACACGTGCGTCGCGTTGGTCTCCGCGAGGAATCCACGCTGGTCCAGCATCACCGCGTCGTCCGCGCCCGCCGCGTTGGCCTCGATCTTGGCCATGATCGACTGGATGAGGTTGTTGTGGTGGATCTTCGGGTCCATCTGGTCGGGCCCGAAGCGCCGGATGCTCGACGTCGCCAGGCTCAGGCCCGTCGCGCCCACCGCGCTGTCATACACCGGCGCCTTGTGCTCGGCCAGCACGATCAGCGTCGGCCCGCTCTGGTTCAGCCTCGGGTCCATGCCCGACGTGATCTTCACCCCGCGCGTCAGCGTCAGGCGGATGTGCACGTCCGTGCGCATCGAGTTGGCCTCGAGCGTTCTCCTGATCTCGCCGGTCAGCTCGTCATGGCTGGGGATCGACTCGAACGCGAGCGCCTTGGCCGAGTGCGTCAGGCGGTTCAGGTGCTCGCGGAGCTTGAAGACCCGCCCGTCGTAGACGCGCAGCCCCTCCCACACCGCGTCCCCGCCCTGCACGCTCGAATCGAACGGGCTGATCCCCGCGTTGTCCCGGTGGATCAGCTCGCCGTTGATGTTGACCAGCAGGTCGCGGTTCTTCTCGTTGAAGCTCTGGAGCATGCGGCAAGCGTAGAGCCCGCGTCAGACCCGCGTCGCAACCAGCTCCGTCCCCGCCCAGGGCACAAGCACACGCACCGCCCGATCACCCTCGAGCTCGAAGCGAAGCCGCACGTGCCTCGCCCCGGCCGGCGAGAACTCGTGCCCGCCCCGGTGCATCAGCATGCGTGACACCCCGCCCGGGCGCTCGATCGTGATCGCCGACTGACGCTCGAACCAGTCGACCTTGAACCGCTCACCCTCGCCGGGCCCCCACGCGTACGAGCCGAAGTACGGATCCCCCTTGGCCCGCTCGGTCGCGATCGGGCGCTCCGACGACCGCCCCTTGGACTCGAGATACTCCAGCACCCGCGCCGCCTTGCCCGCCCGCGCATGGTCATACAGCGAGATGCTGTGCGGCCCCTCCAGCGCGTCCGCCCCGGGTACGTGCTCGATCACCGCGCGCACCGCGTCGATCTCGTCGAGCGTCGCGAGCGTGAACAGCGTCGGGCGCGCCCCGTGGGCGATGAGCAGCTCGATGATCGGCTTCTGCCCCGTGTGCGACGCGGCGCCGATGGCCGTCTCCCAGTCCCCGAACCCCCAGTCCCACGAGGCCTTCGCCAGCCCCGGGTCCTCCGCCAGCAGCTCCCTCACCCGATCGATCCGCGCGTGCGAAGCGCCCACGATCGCCTGCGCCCGCTCGGCGGGCGTGGTGGGGTATGCGTCACCGACCGTGTCCTTGCGTTCGCGGGCAGCCAACCCTCGCGTCGAGCCCAGGGCGCTCACGCTCAAGACACCAACCGGACCCGCCGCCAGAAAGACCCGCCGTGTGCAACTGCTCATGTCGGTCCCCTTTCGCAGTTGCTACCGAGCGTCCGATCGACGCGTTGCGGGGATGTCAGCCCGCCCGGATCCTGTGCCCCGCGAGCTCGTCGTACAGCCCCTGGCACCGCTCCAGCACACCCCGCAGGCGATCAGGCACCCCCACGTTCCTGGGCGAGTAGGGCGCAAACCCGGTCGACGCGTAGACGCCCGCGTACCAGTGGGGGGCCCAAACCCCGTCCTCCGCCCGCGGGCCAGGCGCCCAGGACAGCATCGCGTCATCAAACGCCACCCCGACCCGCTCGCACAACGCACACAGCATCCCCCGCGGGTTCTCCAGCACGTCCCGGCTGTCAATCACCATCGGCGCCTGGCCCGTGCGCTCACGCACGAACTCGAACAGCTCAACCTGCTGAGGCAGCCCCAGGTCCTCGGGTGTCGGCCCGGGGATCACCTTGATGAATGAGGTGATCATCGCCCGGGGCTCGCGGATCAGGAACACGTTGCTCAGCCCCAGCGTCCACGCCCGATCCATCCCCGCCGTCAGATGGTGGGCCATGTGCTTCTGGTACCAGAGGCGTCTGCCGCCCGGGACCGGGCCGGTCAACGCGCGCGCGACCTGGCGCCAGTCGGTGGGCTGGGAGGCGATGATCGCGTCGAAGCCCGGGTGGACGGCGCGAGCCTCGGGCGCCAGCGTGCTCAGGTAGTGGGCGTACAGCGGCTCGTCGCTCACGGCGCAGTCCGCCCGCGAGCCCCACGAACGCATCAGCGCCGTGGAGATGTTCCGCGGCCCGGACCACATCGCGATGCGTACAGGCTCACCCATGCCCGCGAGTGTAGTGCGCGCACGAAAGCGGGCACGGCTCCGCGTGCCCGCAATCGCTGTGTTCAGGAGGCGTGATTCGTGATCAGTTCTTGCGGCGACGACGGGTGACCAGCAGGCCGCCCATGGCGCCCAGGGCGATCGTGCCCGGGGCGGGGACGACCTCGGCCCGGAACAGCCAGTCCTGCGTGCTGCTCGAGCGGGGGTTGCCCTCGCTCATGACCCAGCCGCGACCGACCCAGCTGTCGGAATCGCCCGAGATGCGGTGCCCGTCGGCCTCGAAGATGAAGGCGACGTCGTCGCCGTTGGCCTTGGTGGTGAAGCTGAACTCGGCGCCGTCGGAGACGCGGGTGAGCGTGCCGCCGTTGATGTCGGGGGTGCCCACGACCTGCCAGCCCTGGCTGGTCTTCTCGACGCCGTCGGTGTAATCGAAGGAGTAGGTGTACAGCTCGGGGTTGACGTGGGCGTCGCCGCCGTCGCCGCCACCGAAGAGCGTGCCCTCCATGTGGATGCTGATGTCCTCGCCGTCCTCGTTGACGGTCAGGAGCGAATCACCCACGTGGTCGATGCTGAAGGTGTTGATGCGACCGTTGCCGAACATGTTGTCCACGCGGAGCCCGTAGAAGGGCGGGGCGGCGTTGCCGTCCGGGTGGTTGAACATGGCGAACTCATACACGTCGGCGGACGCGGCGGTGGCCGTCAGTGCGAGCGCGGCGATAGCGAGGGCGTTGCGGTTCATCTCGTCTCTCCAGTCTTTGGTTTGTCTCTCTCAGATCCGGGCGGGCGCCGGCCCTCTCACAAGCCGGCAGGGCGGCAGGCGCCGCACACCCACAAGAGACACCGAGATAGAGCCCCGGGCCACGTGCGCATAAAGAAACACCGCCTGCGCGGGTCGGCCTGCGCGGGTCGTTCGGCGGGGATGGCTTGTGCGGGACCGATCGTTCAGGTCACTCCGCCTGTGCCGGCTCGCTCTCAACCAGCGCCCCGCACCACGCAACGATCCTGTCCACCACCCCCGGGTCGATCGGCCCGATCAGCCCGTCCTGCTCACGCGAGAGCTGGTGCCCCAGCCCCGCTCGGTACTCGACGCGCAGCGCCTCAAGCCTTTCCGCGGCCGCCAGGTTCTGCAACCAGCCGCCGTGGATGGAGATGGGGTCCAGCCCACCGAACAGCGCGAGCGTGGGCAGGCGCTGATCGCGGATGACATCGCTGGGCCAGGGCACGCCCGGGCGCAGCTCCTGGCTGTCGTCGTCTGGCGTCTTCGCCGCGGCGCGCAGCAGCGTGCTGATCTCCCAGTCGCGCAGCCGCTCGTCGCCGTCCGCGTCGATCGTGTCGAAGAGCCCTGCGAGATGCTCGGGTGTTTCCCGTGGGCTGAGCGTCCCGTCCCCGTCATAGTCCTTCGGGCGGATGAACGCGGCGCCCTGCTCACGCATCTCGCTGGGCTTCTCCTTCGTCCGCGACGTGTACGCCCCCGCCAGGAACACCAGCCCGACCACCCCGTCGTCCGCGGCCGCCGTCGCGCGGGGCGCCCCCAGCGAGTGACCGATCAGGATCAGCCGCTCCCGCGCCTCGGGCGCCCGCTCCCGGAACGCGTCCCGCGCCGCGCGGGTGAGTTCGACCGAGTAAACGAACGGGATCCCCCTCGCCAGCGCCGGATCGTCACGCGCAAGCTCGTCGCCAGCATGGATCGAGCTCCAGCGCATGACCACGAACCCGGCATCCACGAGCGCGTCACCGATCGTCGCCGCGTCGCGCGTGGTCTCGCCGTCGATGGTGACGCCGACCATCTCGCCCGCGAGCTCGGAACGCCCGGGCACGGTCCAGTCCGCGTCCGAGACCGACCCGCCCCCGATGAGCAGGACGGCGTACCCGTTCGAGTCGTCTGCAGGGCGATCGATCCGCGCCGCGTACGTGCGGGTCGCTGAGCCCTCGGGCGAGGGGTGCACAAAGTCGAACTGCTCAGGCTCAGCCCGCGCCAGCGTAGCGCTGACCAGTGTCGCAATGAGGATGACGATCCGTTGCACAGACGCTCCTCTCAGGATGCCGCGCCCGCCAACTCAAACCGCCCGCGGACCGAAGAGGACCCCTTGCTCCCGATCTCCTCGCGGATCCCCTCGACAAACTCACCCAGCGGCATCGCCCCCAGGTCCTTGTCGATCCCGAACGCGCGGACCGAGACCGTCTGCCCCTCCGCATCGCGGGGACCGACGACCAGCAGGTACGGGATCTTCATCTCCGCCCCGTGCCGGATCTTGGCCTGCACGCGCTCGTTGCCGTCGTCCAGCGCCACGCGCACGCCCGCCTCCACCAGCTCGTCGTGGACCCGCCTGGCGTAGTCCGCCGACTTCTCGCTGATGGGCAGCACGCGCACCTGCTCGGGCGCCAGCCACGTCGGGAACGCGCCCGCGAAGTGCTCGATGAGCACCGCGATGAACCGCTCCATCGACCCGAACGGCGCCCGGTGGATCATCACGGGCCGGTGCTTTTCGTTGTCGGCCCCCGTGTACCACAGGTCGAAGCGCTGGGGTAGGTTGTAATCCACCTGCACCGTCCCGAGCTGCCATTCACGCCCCAGGACGTCCTTGACGATGAAGTCGATCTTGGGCCCGTAGAACGCCGCCTCGCCAGGCTCCTCGGAGACCTTGGCGCCCAGCGCCGCCGCCGCCTCACGGCACGCGGTCTCCGCCTTGTCCCACACCGCCGGGTCGCCCACGTACTTGGCGCTGTCCGGGTC
>JAJDDO010000012.1 GCA_029260265.1 Phycisphaerales bacterium | reverse complement strand
TTCAACCCAAAAAGAGCCTGTTCGGACGCAGTTCCAGCGTTGGTATCCATTCGCAATTGGGTGATATTATCGGCACCAACAGTCTTGGCGCTGACCTGGTCGAAAGCGGGATAGACCAAATCGAACAACGATTCGCCTGGTCAAGATTTGGTTTGTAGCCGGTTGAGTAATTACTTATGCTGGCTTAGGTTTGTACAATCCAAATAACGAATTCTGTTTCATGTCAGGCGAAAAAATGGAAGATGTTTAACTTGCCAAAACTCATCATATTGATGCTGGCTGCCGGTGCAGTATGGTATGGATATAAAGCTATCAAAAGAGAGCTGATACGCGCCCGTGCCCAATTGAAGAATGCGGAAGAGGAAAAGGGCGAGGCAGGCAAAATTCAGCCGCTGGAAAAAGATGATGACGGTGTTTACCGGGTTAAGGATGAGTAATCTCGTTGGTCCAGCTTCCCTCCCCCTAGGACCGTATGAATAAATACGTTGTATCAATTTGTGATACATTTCTATTGGCTCTTGTATCATGACGTGATACATTTCCCTCATGATCAAAAACTTCAAAGACAAACGCACTGAAAAAGTTGCAGCAGACAAAACCCCAAAAGGGTTCCCTGCCGATCTGGTAAAAAGATCAAGGATTATGATTGCTGTCTTGGATGCTGCGTTTGAACTTAATGATTTGCGATTACCACCGGGCAACCGTCTTGAAAAGCTATCTGGAAACCGTAAACATCAACATTCGGTTCGCATTAATGATCAGTGGCGGATTTGCTTTGAATGGACCGATACAGGCCCAAAAGATGTAGAAATTGTTGATTACCACAAAGGATGAACTTAATGTCAAAACCCTATATTGCGCCAACCCACCCAGGGGAAGTGCTTAAAACGCTCTATCTTGATGAAATCAATATGAGTGCTGGTAAACTGGCCAAGGAATTAGGCGTGCCACGTTCGCGTATTGAACGCGTTGTCGAGTGTACTCACACCCTTTCACCAAATACAGCCATCAGGCTGGCAAAATTCTTTGATACCACACCGCAGTTTTGGCTAAATCTGCAAACAAACTATGACATTCACATGGCTGAAAAAGACGTTGATGTATCAGGTATCCGTACATTTGTGGATGCATAGGCCTGATGAACATTACGGTGCCTTCATTACGGTGAAAGTAACCGAAACTATCAATACGGACCATGGGGAGAGAAGCTGGACCAAAGAGGCTAGTCAATAGTTTCAGCTACTCATGTCTTAACACGAGCTGATTTATAGCTGTTATTCTGATTTCACTACGTGAGTTAACAAAAGACCTAATCCTGTGGGAAACTCGATCCGAATATGCCTGAACAAGGGTCGAATTGGGATTGCAATTTTCAGTTTGAACTATAATGTTGGTCTTCCACACTACCCAATCAGCAATACCGTATTTACGCGACTTTTGAACATTGACTTTGAGTTGAACATTCAAAAATGAGATTGCGCAAATAGACACTTGCCACCAATTTGAAAACTCAAGCAGATCCAACGATGAGCGAATACCCTCAATCAGCCCCGCCTGTTTCGACACCTATGGGCGATGAAAAATCCTTTAATGATCATGTCAAGGCGACCCTGGTACTGGGTCTGCCCCTGGTTGGCGCGCAGGTAGCGCAAATTGCAATTGGTGTCACCGACACCATCATGATCGGCTGGTTGGGTGCACAGCCACTTGCCGCCGGTGTGTTGGGCACACAACTGTTTTTCATGGTCTACATCTTTGGCGCCGGTCTTGCATTTGCGGTGATTCCGATCAGTGCCAATGCCCTTGGCTCAGGCGATGAGCGTGCTGTCAGGCGATGCGTGCGAATGGGATTATGGGCGGTTTCCATATTTTCGGTATTTGGTCTGGCTGTGATGATGCAATCCAAAGCCATCTATATTTTTCTGGGTCAGGAACTGGAAAATATTGTTCTGGCAGAAGGCTATTTGCGCATTGCCATGTGGGGAATTTTGCCATCATTGTTGGGCACCACATTGCGTTCCTTTTTGACGGCACTTGAACTGGCTAAAATTGTGCTTTTTGCAACAATCGGTGGTGTGGTTCTCAATATTGTACTGAATTATATTCTGATATTCGGACATTTTGGTGCGCCCCGACTTGAACTGGTTGGTGCCGCATGGGCCTCTCTGGGTACACAAACGCTGATTCTTGTTATTCTGATTGGCTATATTTATATCAAGAAACAAACGCGAGAATATCGTATTTTTTCCAGAATCTGGATATCAGACTGGCCGGCAATGGCGGAATTGATCCGGTTGGGTACGCCGATGTCTATTGCCATACTGGCAGAAGTGGGTTTGTTTCATGCAGCCTCGATCATGATGGGATGGATCGGTACAATTCCTCTGGCGGCCCATGGCGTCGCACTGCAAATTGCCGCTGTTGCCTTCATGATACCTTTGGGCTTTGGTAATGCGGCAACCGTTCGTATCGGCAATGCGTTCGGCAAGAACAATATTCCAGCCGTTGGCAGAGCGGGCTATGCTGCTCTTTTTGTTGTGCTGCTGATCACCATCTTTGTCGCCTTGCTGCTGTTATTTTTTCCGTATTATTTATCAAGTCTGTTTGTCGACATGAAAAACCCGGATGCGGCACAAGTTCTGGCCTATGCTGTTCCGTTAATTCTGGTAGCCTCGGCATTCCAGTTCGCTGATTCCCTGCAAGGCGTGCTGATTGGCGCCTTGAGAGGCCTGAAAGATATCAAGGTGCCGATGAAGCTGGGAATTATCAGTTACTGGCTGGTTGGTGTACCCTCTGCCTATATTCTTGCGTTTCCGCTGAAACTGGGAGGTGTGGGCTTATGGATCGGACTGGCATTCGGGCTGACCGTCGCTTCAGTTCTGCTGCTATGGCGGTTTTACCACCGGGAACGGTTGGGATTATTGAGCCCTGCTTGAATTTAGGCAAGGATCATGGCAATGCTTCGCCAAACTTTTCGAACAGTTGATTGAAAACCTGATGACAACCGAACTTCCTACTCATATGCGCCCCCAAAACTCGTTCCAGGGGTTAATTCTGACCCTGCATCACTATTGGGCAGATTATGGCTGCGTGATTTTACAACCCTATGACATGGAAGTTGGTGCAGGAACGTTTCATCCGGCAACAACGCTGAGAGCCCTGGGGCCAAAACCCTGGAATGCGGCCTATGTACAGCCGTCAAGACGGCCAACTGACGGACGTTATGGCGAGAATCCGAACCGGCTGCAGCATTATTATCAATATCAGGTTTTGCTGAAACCCTCTCCACCCGATCTGCAGGCGCTTTATCTTGGCTCCCTTAAAGCCATAGGCATCGATACCAGCCTGCACGATATCCG
>JAJDDO010000011.1 GCA_029260265.1 Phycisphaerales bacterium | reverse complement strand
ACGGAGAAAGTGGCCCAGGTTGGCTTCTGCACGTTACCTGGAGGGACCCGCCGACACGCTTGCAACATTGTGTACACAGCGTTCGATCTCATGGTCTCCGCGTTTCCGCCCACCGAGTTGCGACGGCTTAACGGAGTGTTGGAAACGTCTGCGCTAACTCGATCCGTAAACAAGACTGGTCGAAGTCGAGCGATGCGCAACGTACAGCTCACGCTGCATTTCGTGCGGAGCACGAAATTCGGCCGCAGGGTCGTTCAGCGTGAGCCAGACGCCGAAGCAACTGAGGCGGACTGGCTGATGGAAGAGCTTCGTCGTGGATCGTTGCCAACGACGTTGGAGGACTTGCGTTTGATATGGATAGCAAGCGATTCCGATGAAAGCGAAAGCGGGACTGAGGCAGAAGAGAAGAGTGGAGATGATGATGACGATCATGATGATGACGAATCTGATCCGCGCGAGGCGGACGAGGAGGGAGGTGACTCGAGTGACAAGGACGAACAGCCGATGAGTGCGAGACGCCGGGAGAAGCAACGCTCCCGAGTGAAGCCACGACAAAGGCAACGTCTTGGTGACAACGTTGACAGCGACGTTGATCCTGAAATACGAGCGTGCTTGCGGGCCCTTGTGAACGGTGGGAAATGACGGGACGGGGGGTGTCCGGACTCTCTGAATGATGCAAGTGTGTACAACGAGAAGGAACTACGAGCCTCTTTCGGCAACACCGTAGTTGATTTCTGTTTAGGAATGACGGGTCGTGGAGGTACCCACTTGCATCGTTCAGACGCCGTGATGCCTCCGATAGAGCCTCGGCCGAGCACGCTGGCAAGAGGGCGCACCATTAGCACTCAGGCTCTGCAGTACCAAGCTTCATCGGCAGCCACGGTTACTGAGTTGCTGGAAGCCTCTACGGATGATCATGACTTTGAACGCCAACTCGTTCGTGGCATCGAGGAGAGGCGCTTCTCGGTCGCTTACGTGCGTACCGGGTTAAACTCGACGGGCGAGACATCCCGGTCGCCTCTTGTAGAATACACAACACTTCTACAACGACGGCTACGTCTCACCATGACGATTGATGACGTACAAAGTCTTCGGGGCCGCCTTTCCGCTCGTTTCCAGAACGGGGAGCGAACGGCTGCGTTTCTTGATGCATGTGTATTTGCAGCTCTTGGAGGAAATCGATCCTCGTTCGTGACCTCTGCACGTTTTGGACACCATGTGCGACTTGACAGATTGACAAATGAGTATAGTGTTTTCTTGCTGTCCAACAAGTCTCAGAGGGAGGCCGAGATCTGGATGAAGCTCGGAAGGGAAGCCTCCGACATGATACTTGCCTCGTTGGGCGAGCGAGGGTTGCTCCCGCGAGAGGCGGAGGGAAGAGCGGAACCGCTACTGATGTGCCACAACACGCGACAACTCCGAGAAGCCTGCATACAACACACCGGGTGGGGACCTCGCGAAATAAGGAGAGGCCTTATCAGCCTCTACCAAGCCGAGAGCCTCTACGGGCGTCTGAGCAACGTTTCGATCGATACTCTGATCAATAATAGGGAATCCACCCGTGCGATGTACTACTTCTCGTTCTCCCTGCAGGCTTTGGCTAACAATGAGCTCCAACAACGGATGATGTGGTTGCCGAAGCAAATGACACCATGGGCGAGCGCCAGCAATGAGAAGCGTCCTTCTTCGGACGCCTCACGACATCTCCCTGTACGTCGCCTGACGGCTCAAGAGGTGGCGTCGACGGTGAGCATCACCTTACCGGTTTCTGGTCAAGACGTTCCGACGTTGGTCGAACACATACTCACCCGCCACAGAGTCTTCGCTAGTGCTACGTTGCGAGACCTTCTTCCTTGTTGCAGCGACGACGTGGCGCGAGAGGGTATACGAAACACTCTTCATGCGCTAAAGAAAGCAGCAGTCCTCCGAAGAGAGACAGCAGTTGCATCGACCTGGATCACCCAATCGTGCTCCCCCAACGAAAGTCAACAACGCGTGCACCACCTTGCGAGCAAGGGGTACCACGAAGCGGTAGTATACTCCATGCTCCCGTTCCGCGATGACACTGTTTTGCAGCGTCTGTTGGACTGCGGGACAAACCGAGAACAGGCGTTCACATTCCCATTACTGGTCACAGAGAACGGATTCGCCAAGCGCTACGCTTTGGCACTCGAAATTCCTGCTCGACTGGCACAATACATAGCGTCAAGTAGTGGAGACGTGAACGATTTCATCCAGTGCGTCATGCACGGATTCCGTACCACGGTAACTGGCGCTGAAAGCTTTCAGTTCGTTGACATTCAGACAAACGTTGCAACTAGTATGCTTCTCGCGGAGCAACCTGCACTAGCAAAGGTCGTCACTGCGCTGTCGTTTCAGCGGTTGGAGCAGCTTCGAAATATGGCCACGCATCAGGATGCGGCCAATGTACAGTAAATCGTTGAACAGTCAGAGACGGTTCAGGGGTGTGGAAAGGACCGGAAAAATGGCGACTCGTTGCAATACTCTTCTTTTGCGGTGTTGCAACAGGGAGACAAAGCCGCAAAAAAACTACAGGAGACTCAAACGTGAGGATGACTGGGCTACATGGCATCTTGAAGACATGGGCACGTTCTAGCTCACTGCACAAACACATTGTTCATTAAACGTAACAAACATCACTCTACATGCACATGCACGGTATCTTCACATTCAATGTCACAACGCGCTCTTCAAACCGGGGCCGTCTCATGCACACGACTTTCCCAACACTCTGTCGAGGAGGGGGCGGTGAAGGAGATGGTTCTTGCCGTCATTCAGGAGAAGGTCATTCGGGCACCACATCAATGGTACCTTCCACGTCAGTGCGGCTACCGAAAACGGCTGGACGAGGCGACGCTCTATAAAGACGGCGTTAAACTGGTGTTCAGCGCAGCCGATCGCGTTCCATTGCCGACGTACCGATGTGACAAGGTCGCCCCTCTTCGACTAACGGAAACGAAGTAGCCGAGTAGAGCATCTAGTACCGACCGGTCACCGTGGTGGTGTCGAGGACGGACCGATGGCAAACGAGAAGCTAGAAGAGCGCGAGAGGCGGTACACACACACCACAACGCAATGCACACGCGCGTATCAAACGATGTAGTCACCGACCCGTAACGTCCGTACGTTAGCCCCCAAACAAGCGATGCCGCCGACGGAGCGGCACGAAATGATCTCGACGATGCTGTTCCTGACCCTCAGAAACATGACAAGGCAAACGACGACGTTGCTGACGATTAAGTAGTAACCGACTACGGTTGCGATTCCCCGTCGTGCTTCTGGGACGTCTCCGAGGATGTACATCTCAAGCGAGCGCCGCCCTTGGGAGACCCGCCCTCCGACACATCCCGTCTCACACACCCCACGCGGCGAATGTAATCATACAACACCAGGCGAATTCCAAACACAAGGCTGAAGCCACAAACTGAGCCCCGCGCGGCACAATCTTCCCACTCAAACCAGACATCGCCCGCACTTGCCACACGCGCGCACCGCCCCCATATGACTCCGCCTCCGACACATCTCATCTCCTACGTCCCACACAGCGAACGTGATAATACAAAACCCGGCACATGCACCACACAAGGCGAGAGCCACAAACTAAGCCCCGCCCGGCACCATCTTCGCACTCAAACCAGACAACGCCCACACTTGCCTCACGCGCGCAACGCCGTAAGGAGACCCGCCTCCGACACATCTCATCTTCTTCGGCGCACACGGCGCTTGTGATCATACAAAACCCGGCACATGCACCACACAGCGCTGGAGCCACAAACTGAGCCCCGCGCGGCACCATCATCCCAATCAAACCAGACATCGCCCGCACTAGCCACACGCGCGCAACGCCGTAAGGAGACCCGCCTCCGACACATCTCATCTTCTTCGGCGCACACGGCGCTTGTGATCATACAAACAATGGCAGATGCACCATACAGCGCTGAAGCCACAAACTGAGCCCCGCGCGGCACCATCTTTCCACTCAAATCGGACATCGCCCGGACGCGCGACAGTTCCCGAGCGACCACCGCCCTTCGGACACCCCGCTCTCCGACACCCCTCGTCTCACACACCCCCCGCGGCGCATGTAATCATAGAAAACCTGGCGCATTCCCAACACAAGGCTGGAGCCACAAACTGAGCCACGCGCGGAACCATCTTCCCACTCAAATCGGACATCGCCCGGACGCGCGGCAGTTCCCGAGCGACCACCGCCGTTGGGACACCCCGCCCTCCGACACCTCTCGCCTCACATACCCCACGCGGCGCATGAAATCAGTCCGCCCGGGAAAATCTCAATCCCCACTAGCGGCCGGTGCCCGCGTCGCGCCGGCGCACCGTCGGCCGCGACGTCTCGTGCGTCCCGTCGTTTAGGGATAACGAATGACATCTCCGTTACGTTTGTAGCGCGCCTTAAACAGCCGAATGGTTTAGGGTTTAGGGTTTAGGGTTTAGGGTTTAGGGTTTAGGGTTTAGGGTTTAGGGTTTAGGGTTTAGGGTTTAGGGTTTAGGGTTTAGGGTTTAGGGTTTAGGGTTTAGGGTTTAGGGTTTAGG
>JAJDDO010000002.1 GCA_029260265.1 Phycisphaerales bacterium | reverse complement strand
GTAAGACCACATAAACAATGCAGAGATTTTTTCACTAAACTTGGAGCGGCTTGGCACGTTTTAACTGGACGTGCTGATGCTGTTTATTGGGATTGGCAATAAAATGACAAAGAAAACCGAACTAACTAATAAAATGGTGGCTGAGGCTTTGGAGTGGAAATATTTTTATATTAATGGCACTTTTGGAAAATTTAAAAGATGGGAAGTCCTAGATAGGTGTTTTGATACATTACCAGACTTCATGAACGACCTCAACGCAGGTGAGAGCTATATCGCAAGTCATCTACGAAAACTTGGGTACTCAGTCCAGCAATCTTCTTGGGAGGATAACGGTGTAGTTTCTTACAGGGTAGACCTAAAGCCTATGGTGTCCCACCCTCATTTAAAGTATCACTATGCTTGGGGAGGCACAGCCAGCAAAGCCCTGTGCAACGCTTTCACTGAACTAAAGGAGAAGTCATGAGTGATCGGATGACAAAATCACAGATTAGATCAAAATTTTATCACGTTTTAAACCATTGCGACAATATGGAAGCATTAATGCCCGTTTTAGATGAGCTTGAAGATGACCATAATAAGGTCAGAGAAGCGGAGAAGTTTTGGAAAGAACGCGCAGAATATTGGATGGCTGAGCGAGAGAAGGAAAATAATATTGTTCATGAGCTAGAGACAGCAAACGCTATCCTGCGCAAGCAGTTGGACGTGGCGAAACGTGCCGCCTGGGTGGAAAAATGATTAAAGGAGAAGTCATGCAGACGACTGAGTACGAGTTGAATGAGATATAATGCAGGAAACTAATAAGGAAGAGAGAGAATGAAAGAAATAATTATTACATCAATAATGCTGTTATCAGCAAACGCAGGGGAGAGAATTGATTTATCTAAGGAGCATTTTGGCGGTTCATGGGTGGAGTATGGGGCCGAAACGCCAGGTGACAGATGGCCTCCAAATACCGATTGGTCACAAGATGACTTTGTTAATCAAGAAAACAAAAATAGAGAGTTTGATTTAAAGATTCAGTGCCAGTCTTTAACAGTTGTAAATATAAAGGCAAGTAGAAATGGATTTGTAAAGTTTATTCCTGTGAATAATGAGAAGCCCGTTGTTAAGCACAGATTTAAATTGATATTGCCGGAGAAAACCTTAATAAATTTTCAACATGAAACCATGACTCAGAAATGCTCAGTAAGTATCATAGAAATAATTGTCGAGGAGAATCCATGAATACCGTTGAAACCGAATACCAGTTGAATGAGATTGAAGCGGATATCAGGCCGGAAGATTTTAGAGACACGTCTTTCTGGAAAAGGTTTGTTGCTACCTTTGGCCCTGCTCCATTGGTTATGCTTGCCAAGGAATATGGAGGCGACCGTGTTTCTGTTCCAACGCCTACCGGGATTGTAGACAAGCCAATGAAAAGAGATTATTTAAAAAAGCACGTTCCACGGTAAACACCGGTTCTTCCTACCAGTTTATTTAACCGGTATCGGCACGGCTACACTTCCCTTTCAAAACTCCGTAGAATTCCATCCCAAGGTTATTGCTAACTTGTGAGGCGGTTCCTTGTCCCATACCTTCGTTAAAGAATTCAGAGACATAATTATAAATCCAACCCTCCGCAAAATGGGTTTGTATTCCCCTGCCGCGAGTAACCTTCTGCTTGGAACCGCCGTACAAGAATCACGGTTAAATCACCTAAAGCAAATGAACAACGGGCCAGCTATAGGCGTTTATCAGATGGAGCCTGCAACCTTCAACGATATTTGGCATAGGTATCTTCGCAACCGTGATGATCATCTGCTTGCACGCGTAGACCAGTTCCGGGGAGCAATGGGCGAGCAGTTTGCGCTTCGCTTCAATTTCCCGTTTGCCACGGCATTGGCCCGAATCAAATATTTTATGGACCCTAAGCCTTTGCCTGATCCTGAGTGCGTGGGTCAATTGGCGCGGTATTGGAAACGAGTTTTTAATACTCCAAAAGGCAAGGGGACGGAAGAAGAATTTATTCGTAATTACACAGAATATATTTTGGAGAATTGAATAATGAACGAAACAAAAAAATGGTACGAGTCAACCGGCATTGTCGGGCCTATCGTGGCCGTGATTGCATTCATCATGGACAGTACCGGCGTAAATGTTATTTCAGCCGCAGAGTTGAATAAGTTGCTCCTGAGCATTATGGAAGGCGCGGGAATGATTATCGGTATCGTTGGCCGCTGGAAAGCAACCAAGCAAATTGGGTAGATGGAAATCATCGGCCTTGTTTCGACAATTGCCGGGATAGTTTTCTGGTTTATCAAGCGCAAGGCTAAAAAGAAAACTCCACAGGAAAAGTATGACGCGGACAGGGAAAAAATGGATAGCAATATTGCTCATGGTGATGGCATGGGGATCACTCGCCAGTTTGAGCAGTTGCGCCGGGAAAACCAAGCCCGTCATGATCGTTTCGGCGGACCGGGAAGTGAAAATCCTACCGAACGGTAATTTTGAAGTGACTCCGTTTTGGGTTCAAGAACAGTACGATTTAAGCAGATCATTGATACTTCAACTAAGGGAATGTCAAAAATGATTGAGGATAGCAAAATATCACTCAGAAGCGATCAAAGAAACTCGCCTATTTTAGCCTCGCGCGCCGGAAGTTGTAATAGTGATATTCGGATATATCGGATCAACAAAAAGACCGTGAAGGTTGATTTAACGGCCCCTATTTATACTTAGATCAGCAAGGCACAAAGGAGCGCAATTGATTCCGCGTAAAGACACTGAGTTTTGGCTTGTAGTTCTATGGCTTGTTTTGTTTGCCGCTTTCATGTGGGTGATGGCGGCTCCAAAGGCCAACGCTCAGGAGCAATACAAGCCGGTCGTCCCGTTCAGCAAGACATCATGGGTGATCGAACCTTATTACGAGTTCAAGCCTGTTGTCGCGGCATTCACGGTCAAGCCGAAGGTAAGGGACTACTGCCCTAAAGAGAGCGATGATTACCAGTGTCCTTCGGACTATGAGCCGATCAAGTATTTTGATGATAGTGAGCGTGTGAGGAAGAAAAGGAAGATATGTCCTTCATGGGACTTTGAGAAAAGGAAGTGTAGGAAGAAATGATTGAATTTGGCAACGAATATCTTATTAACCCAGATCTGATTGAATGCGTGGTATTCGCTGAAAAAAATGCGATGTTCTACGCCAGGAGCGGGAATGTCTTTGTTGTGGACTATGTAAATTGCAGTGAAGAGAAAATTAGAGAGAAATTGCATAAGCCGCCGCCTCCGTTGACCCACAAACAGGGGAAAGCGGGTGAATAAACTCACGCCAAAACAACAACGGTTTGTTGAGGGAAAGCAGTGAATGTTTAATTGGCCGAAGCATTTGAAAAGACTAGAACGAGTGAGGGATCAAGCCGTAGAGTCCATATCAATTATGACTGGAATAAGTAAAGATTATGTTTGCATTCGGATGAGTGACCATTTGCTTAATGCCGATAGCATAAGGGCTTCTATTGCAGCAAGAATAAAGGAGGGGCGTGAAGTGGACACTAAAAAATTTGATGAGGTTGTTAGTGACCACACAGGATGTGCAGGGAGCAATGGTTGCGGAAATTTACATGAGAGCTCGGATGATGACGAGTTTGAGCCTATTGACGCGGCCACTATGTTTGTTACGCATAGTGTTTTGTTGAACAGAGCATTATTCAGTAGTAGGCGTTGAAGTGACCCACAAACAGGGGAAAGCGGGTGAATAAACTCACGCCAAAACAACAACGGTTTGTTGATCTTATTCCGGCTTGCAAGTTTAACATTCAGCAAGCATCGAAGAAGGCAGGGTTTACTTACGGTTATGGTCGCCAGCTTATGACAAAAACGAACGTACAGGAGGCATTAGCTAAGGTCCAGGAGAAAGTCACCAAGAGAGTCAATGTTACTGTCGATCGCATTGTGCAGGAATACGCCCGGATCGCCTTCGTTGATCCAAGGAAATTTTACGATGATGAAGGTGAGCTTATTCCTGTCCACAAATTGGATGAGGACACAGCCAGGACAATAGGGGGGATTGAGCATCATCATGGATATGAATTTACCAGGGAGGGGAAGAGCCAGGAGTCTAAGGACAAGGGCGTTCAAAAGGATAAGCAGTCAATCGGAAGTACCACAAAAATTAAAATGATCGACAAAAAAGGCGGACTCGACAGCCTGGCTAAGTACAAGGGAATGATGGTTGATAAACACGAATTAGTCGGCGATGTGCCGGTGGAGATCCATGTCAACAGACCTCGAAGAAGAAAAGATAGTAATAAATCTTGAAGGCGAGCCAAGGGATTATCAGCTTCCATTGGTCTGGGACTTTCAGGAAGAAGGGCTTTTACGGGCATGTTGCGTTTGGCATAGGCGATCAGGGAAGGACACCACGGCGTTGAATCTTTGCATCGAGAAAATGTTTGAGCGGAAGGGCGGTTACTACCATTTCTTTCCCGTTGGCTCCCAAGGTAGAAAAGCGATGTGGGAGGGCATCAACCGTGATGGGAAGCGATACATGGATTATTTCCCTTCAAAAATGATTCGCAGGAAGAACGACCAGGAAATGCGTATCGAATTGCACTCAGGGTCTTATTACCAGATCGTAGGAGTTGACCGCGCGCTTGATTGGATTGTCGGCACCAACCCAGTCGGTTGCATATTTTCTGAGTGGGCATTGATGAATCCAGCCGCATGGGATCTGATCCGGCCAATCCTTCGTGAGAACGGTGGCTGGGCGATATTTATTTACACAGCTAGAGGCGAGAACCACGGCTTTGATCTTGCTGAAATGGCTAAGAAAAATCCAAACTGGCATTTCTCTTTGTTGACGGTGGACGATACGAAGCGGCCAGATGGGACGCCGGTTATTTCCGAGAAGGATATCCAAGAGGAACGCGACGAGGGGATGAGCGATGAAATGATTGAGCAGGAATACTATTGCTCTTTCGAGGGGTCCGTACCAGGCGCTTATTTTGGGAAGGAAATGAAACGGGCCAAGGCTCTTAAAAGAATAACCAGCGTTCCTTATGAGCCTGCCGTATTGGTTGATACTTGGTGGGATTTAGGAGTGGATGATTCAATGTCTATCTGGTTTACCCAGAGCGTAGGCAGTTCAATCAGGTGTATTGACTATTATGAAAACAGCGGCTTTGGCTTCGGCCATTACGCAAAAGAGCTTAAGGATAGAGCTGACAAGGAAGGCTACATCTACGGCACTCATAATGCGCCTCACGATATCACCGTGAGGGAGTTAGGCGCAACGGAGGTCGCGCAATCAAGGCAGGAAACAGCCCGTTCTCTTGGCATAGATTTTATTGCGGGTAAGCGCGTTCAAAAGAAAGAGGACGCGATTGAAGCCGTAAGGCAAACAATATCTAAGTGCTGGTTTGATGATGCTAAGTGCAAGCAGGGGATTGCGTGTCTCAGGAATTATAAGTCAGAGTATGACGATAAAAAGAGGGTTAAAAAGAAGGTGCCTGTTCATGATTGGGCCTCGCATGGATCTGACTCATTCATGGAAATGGCAATGCACTACAGGCCGCCATTGTCAGGGAAGCGGCAAGAATATGCGGAAGCATAAACAACGGAGAGCATCATGACGGAGACAGCATCACCAGGGAGCGGATCATCAAGCACCTTTTTTAATCCGATTATAACTACGCCTTCAAGTATCAGACGTAGGCCAGTTGCGGCGACAGCACCTCCTCCGGTTGCTCGTCAGTCTCCATTGGAAACAGATAAGGTTAAGTCGATTGTAAAAGAGACGAAGCAACGGCGTGGACGATCTTCAACCAGAAAGACCGGATCGCAGGGAGTACTTGGCGAAGCTCCATCAAGCAAGACTTTATTAACCGGTAAAGCAAGGTTGGGGGATTGATGGAAGGTCAACACGGCCCAATGGATATTTATTGCCCTTACTGCAAGGGATTCGATTTCTTTATGACGGATTATCTTGTGGTTATTCGACACCTTGCCGAGTGTTCCAAAGAGTACATCGATAAAACAATTAAAGAGAGCTTGGGTGAACATGAGCGGATTGAAGTCCAGCCATAACGGCAAGGTGAATGAATACCCTTCCCGCAGGGAATTGATACGCCGGGTCAATGAATGCCTTGGCATTATCCAATTGCAGGATAAACAGATTCAAGCGCTCGGTAAAACCATGATTGAAGCGATCCAGAAGATAGATGCGCTGGAAAAGAAAGTGTTCGAGGATGAGGACAAGAAAAAAATTATAACTCTGGGTGATGTGTAATGTCCAAAGGCCGGGAGATGTTAAAAAGAGTTGATGCGATGAAATCGGTTCGTCAAAACTGGGAGCCATTTTACCGCAATGTCGTGGATTACGTTCGCATTAATAAGAATAGCATCGACTCGTTCACTCATCCAGGACAGGACAAAGGATTTAACCAGCACGATCCAACAGGGCCGAACTCGGCGCGTAACTTGGCTCTGGCGTTTGCAAATAATCTCACGCCTAAGAGTTCGATATGGAGTGCCTGGAAGATACCGGAGGGTAGCCAGTTCAGCCAGTTTAAGGATCAGGACTTTGCTCAGCAATTACTGAACGACATTATAACGACTCAGTTTTTTGCATTGGCCGCTTCTAATTTTTACAACGTGATCAATGAGATCTATCTGGATTATGTGAGCTTTCACACAGCGGCACTCTTTTCTGAGGAAAAACAGGGTAACGGATTCGGATTCCAAGGGATGAATTACAGGGCTTTACCGATCAACAGCTATGTTTTTGCTGAGAACCACGAAGGGCAGGTTGACACGCTTGCCAGAGACTTTGAGTTGACGGCGCGACAGGCGGAGCAACGATACGGTGACAAGGTTCCGGCTAAGGTAAGGAAAGCAATAGTTTCAAAGAAATTGGATCAACCTTTCGAGTTCTGCCGGTTCGTGGGGCCACGCGAAGACTTTGACGAAAGCAAGATGAACAAAGAGAATATGCCGTTTGCTGTTTTCGATATTCTCAAGGAAACGGGCGAGATCGTTGACGAGGGGGGATATCAGGACTTCCCATTTCATGTTGGCCGGTACGATAAGGCCAGTGGCGAGCAGAGGGGTCGAGGCCCGACTGATATTGCGATGGGTACTATCCTTCGTATTAATCAGCTTCGCAAGTGGGAGTCTCAGGGTTTGGGCAAGGCAATCAACCCTCCAATACTGGCGCAAGAGCGCGGATTCGTGGGAACGGTTCGCATGAAACAAAATTCTATTGTGTATGCCAGGGATATCTCTCAGGTCCGGCTCATGCCTACAGAGTTCAGAATGGATCTATCGACGCTTAAGGGGGATCAGCTTGAGCAGGCGATCAAAGACATTTATCTGACTGATCAGATTGTCTTGCCAAATAAGGACATGACGGCTCAGGAGGCCGCTATTTTACGAGAACAGTTCTTTGGCATACTTGGCCCAACCGTGGAAAGGTTTCAATCCGAAGTGTTGGCTCCTAAGCTGTCCCGTCAAATGCGGGTCATGTTTAGGCGCGGGGATATGCCGGAAATCCCGGAAGAACTTGAGGGTCTGGACGAGTTGGACATTGAGTTTATAGGGCCGTTATCGAGAGGGCAGAAAATGCAGGAGGTTCGATCAGCGACGAACTGGATTGGAACGGCACTCGAAATGTCAACACAAGATCCATCGATTCTGGACAATGTTGATCTGGATGAATTTATACGATGGTCGGGACCGATTCAGGGTGTGCCGAAGCAATTGCAGAAAGGTTTGGACGAAGTGCAGAGAATCCGGGACCAGCGAGAGAAGGACCGGCAGAAGCAAGAGCAGATCGATTTAGCCGCTCAAGCCGCTGAGTCCGGGGGCAAGGTTGCTCCATTGGTTAGGGAGCTTAACCAGGAGGCCGCGTAAATGACCGAAGAAGCTTCACAATTGTCAAAAGAGCAAAAGGCATTGGCGCAAAGCTTTTATCTGGCTTTCACTACAGAGCAGGGCAAGGAAGTATATAAACACTTTGAGCAGGAGTGCCACGATCAATTGAGCTTTGACCCAGAAAGCGCAAGGAATACTGATTATAACGAGGGTTCAAGAGCGGTATTTCTTCAAATAAAAAGCATGGTCAATCTAGGCAAATCATTAATGTGACGGAGGCTTTATGTTTATGACAATGGCGGATTTAGAACGAAAATTTTGTTTCCTCGAAGGCGATGGCGGAGACGGTGGCGGGGGAGACCCTGGAACCGGTGGCGATGGCGGAGACCCTAACGCTGGAGGCGACCCAGCTGGTAACGGTGGCGATCCGGCTGGCGATGGTGGTCAAGATACTAAGACTTGGCGCGATGAACTGATCACCTCAGAAGATCTTCGTAATGATCCTGGACTGAAAGATTATAAGGATATTGATGGCCTGGTGAAGTCTCACGTTTCACTCCAAAAAATGATGGGCAATTCGTTCAAGCGTCCAGAGGAAGGCGCGGATCAATCGGAGTGGGACACTTTTTACAATAAACTTGGCAGGCCGGAGAAACCGGAAGACTATCAATACGAACGGCCTACGTTGCCAGAAGGAGTTTCGTATGATGAAGCAGGGGAAAGCGAGTTTCTCCGATTAGCTCATGCCGAAGGGTTCACCCAGAAGCAGGCGGCGTTTGCACTGAACCTTTACAATGAGCGCTTAAAGAACGCCTGGATTGATAATGCAGGCAATCAACAACGCGCTGGTATCGAGGCCCAAACCAACCTCAAGAAAGAGTGGGGCGGTGATTATACCAAAAAGATGGATATGGCCCAGAACGCTTTCAAGCAGTTTGCTACGCCGGAAGACATTGCTTACATGGAGAAAACCGGCAAGGGTAACGATCCTGTTCTACTCCGGATGTTCGCAACCATCGGTGAACGTGTCATGGAGTCCGAGGACATCACAGCTAATAACGACGATTGGTTGACCTCCACGACAGCGAAGAAGGAAGCGCAGGAGATTAGGACCAACTCAGAGCATCCCTTGAACGCCGCGTACTTCGATAAGAAGCACAAGGATCATGGCAAAGCTGTGGAGCGCATGGAGCAATTGACGGCCATGTTTACGGCTGAAGGTGAGGCGGCGTAATGGAGCAGAACATCAAATGTATGGACTGCGCCTATTACGACAAGGCGACCGAGTTTTGCAATCAATATAAGGCGAAGCAAAGCCCGGATGCGCACTTTAAAGTTTGTTATCACGCTGACCATATCGACAAGGTTCCTATTGTTGAAAACTCTGACAATTTTATCGGTGTCGAGGAAGAAAAAGCGCGAAAGGAACTTTGGGAAAGGATAGAAGGGCAAGGCTCAATTACTTTCACGGATGAGGCTGAGAACTGTACCCCCACGGCAAAAGCTAAAACAAAACGAGGTAAAGCAAGAAAAAAGAGAACAGTCCGTAAAGGGTAGCTGAACTCAAGACATGCTGGCCGGGTAGCCCAAAGGGTCCGGGAACGTAACACCACTCAGGCCATAAGGCCGGGAGGGTCCGCGAGTCGCGGGTAGCTCTTCGGAAAAGTTTGCATTCCTTTTTTGGAGAGTAAGATTATGTCCGGAACAATTCCAATAGCATGGGAACAAGAGTTCTCAGACAATTTTATACATTTAAGTGAGCAGAAAGAATCCAGGTTCGCCTCAGCGGTACGGGTTGAAGATAATGTAAGCGCGAAAGCGTTTCACTTCGACCGGATGGATTCGATTGAGTTGCAAAAAGCAGTAGCACGCCATGAAGACACGCCTCTCACTGAGGTTCCTTTCTCTCGTAGGCGCGTCACCTTTGACACCTATCGCGGCGCGGATTTGATTGACGATCCCGACAAGCGCAAGATGGCGAAAGACCCGACTTCTCCGACTATGGAGAAGTTCATGAGAGCTTACAATCGCAAGAAAGATGATCTCATCATCGCGGCTATGACCGCAAACGCGTTCTCGATTGATGAGGACGATGCCAGCACCTCCGTTGCATTGCCAGCCGATCAGATCGTAGCAGTCAACTTTGCCACTACAACCAGCTTGACCGTCGAGAAGATTATCGAAGCCAAGCGCATTCTTTGGTCAAACGAGGTTGATGAGGACGAGGAATTGTATTTCGCCGTCACATCAACCCAGTTAGCCAACCTCCTGAACATCACTAAGGTTACATCTTCTGATTTCAACAGCATTAAGGCACTGGTGAATGGGGAGATCAATACCTTCATGGGCTTTACCTGGATACGATCCGAGCGATTGCGGAAAGTTGGATCGAATCGATCCTGCTTGGCATGGGCCAAGAACGGTGTAGGGCTTGCCGTTTCTCAGGAAAAGAAAACGCGTATGTCTGAGCGAGCGGACAAGAACTATTCCATGCAGGTGTTCTTGGAAACCACGTTGGGGGCAACGCGTGTCGAGGATGAAAAGGTGGTCGAGGTTTTGGCGGCTGAATAATTCAAAAGCCTGGTTAAATTTTTAATCAGATAACTTTTAACAACATTTTTGGAGCAATCAAATGAGTACAGCAAAAGCAGTTGAGATCACCAAAATGGATGCTTCGCCGTCCAAGATGGTTGATGCCGGGAGCCATACCGGAAAGAAACGGGTATCGATGGATACTATCGCCGCACTTACCACGGACCTTGAGGCCGCTGATATTATTATGATGAATCAGGTTCCGGGGAATGCCAAGTTGAATTCTTGCAAACTTTACAATGATGACCTAGACGCTTCAACAGGCATTGTATTGGATGTTGGTTTCTATAATGGCCCGGATCAGTTCACCGATTCTGATGGAACGGTATACGCGCCTGGCGCCCTCATTGATATTGATGCGATTGGCACTTTGTTAACAGTGGGGCAGGGTGCCGTTACCGCAGGCACTGAGCTTCGGTTTGAAACTCTCAACATCAACACAGTCAATCAAAAGGTTTGGGAGTTGGCCGGCCTCGGCCAAGACCCGAAAGTAAATCTTCGGATTGCGATTACGGTTCAGACCGTAGCAACCACTCCGCAGGCAGGTGATATCTCGATGGTATCTGAGTACATCGTTAATTAATCCACAGGAAGAAAGGGGCGCCCCTGTTCATTCGGGGCGCGTCACTTCCAGCGTAGAGGTTTGGTAGATGACAGACTTTGTGAAAATTGCCAGCTCTTCTTTACTGTCAATTGGTCAAAACACGATCACCTCTTTTTCCGAGGATAACGATCCTGCAATTCATGCGAATGCGATTTATCTCGATATTAGGGATGCCGTTATCAGGGCGGGGAACTGGAACTTTGCAAAGGCAAGGGCGCAACCGGCAAAACTTTCGACTGCCCCTGCATTTGAGTATTCAGCGCAATTTCAGCTTCCCACAGACCCGTATTGCCTTCGAGTGCTTGAAGTTCTGAGCGGCACAAGTCCGGTTGATTTTGTTATCGAGGGCAGGAAAATCCTCACGAATACAGGAGCAATCAACCTCAAGTATTTAGCAAGGATTGAAGACCCTGCCCAGTTTGACGCGCTATTCATTGAAGCATACAAGGCCAGATTATCGGCTGAGTTAGCGTTCAACATTCCAGGTAGCCGTGCGCTTGCTCAGGATATGTGGTCGCTGTATCAGAATAAGATAAACGAGGCCTGGACGATAAACAGCCAGGAAGGTGGTGGAGATCAGATTGAGTTTGAAGATCTTGACGGATTGCAAGGCGACTCTTTAGGGAAATTCTATA
This sequence comes from Phycisphaerales bacterium, assembly GCA_029260265.1. Lineage (GTDB taxonomy): Bacteria > Planctomycetota > Phycisphaerae > Phycisphaerales > UBA1924 > UBA1924. The sequence continues at coordinate 14,990 of JAJDDO010000002.1, read as the reverse complement.
CAGGATAATGGCTAAAATATCCCCAATCATAACCAATTTTACGGCTGGCGAGGTCTATAAGATCGACGGAAGGACGGACTTTGCCAAGTACCAAAACGGGTGCAAGGTTTTGGAAAATGCCCATATTCTGGCGCAAGGCGGTGCAGTGCGTAGAGGCGGTTTCCACTTTGTGAAGGAGGTGAAGTTTAGCAATAAAGCAACAATGGTTGCTGAGTTTGAGTTCTCAGATACCCAAGCATACATTCTTGAAATTGGCGATCAATACATAAGGTTTTATCGTAATCGAGGAAGGATTCAACCTCCGGCCGGTATCAGCAACGCCGTTGATAATGGCGGCGGTTTAATCAGGATTACCGATGTCGGTCATGGCATTGTCACGAATGACACGATATTTATTGCTGATGTATTGGGAACCACGGAGGCCAATGGAGCTTGGGCAATAACAAGAATTGACGATGACACCTATGACCTGATCGGTTCCACATTCTCCAATGCTTATGTTTCAGGCGGTGAGGCCGTGATCGAGGCTGTCACGCCTTACCTTGAGGCTGACTTGTTTGAGCTTCAATTTGAACAGTCTTTCGACACTCTTTACATAGCGCATAAAAAATATGCTCCGAGAACTTTGGTTAGGACTTCTCATACTTCATGGGCAGTTGCGAAGATAAGCTTTACAGGAGCAACATTCCCCTCTGGGTTTGCCGGAGGTTCCGCAGGCGTGGGAACGGATGGCAATTCTCAAAACCCAGCGGCTGTCACTTTCATCGATGAGCGTTTGGGGTGGGGCGGCACTGATACGAACCCAAGAACATTCTGGTTATCGGAGACCGGCGACTTTGTGAGCATGAACCTTGGGACCGGCCTTGATGCGGAGGCTGTAGAGCATACCCTCGGCGGCGGTAAATCGAACAATATTCGATGGATGAAGGACGGTAAGTTCTTAATGATTGGAACCCAAAGCCGGGAATGGTCTGTTGACGGTGGAGGGATTGGGAATGCGATAACCCCAGGCAATATCAAGGCCACGAAACAACGAACGCATGGAAGCCAAAAATCCGAACCTGTGGAAGTTGGTAACGTGCTTTTATTCATCCAAAAAGCGGGCAAGAAAATACGGGAACTTGTTTTCAACTTTGATGTAGACGGATTTGTTGCCCCAGATTTAAACAAGTTGGCGAAGGACATATCAACCGGTGGCATTGTCGAAATTTCATATCAACAGGAAGAAGAGTCGATCCTGTGGGGTCCGAGAGCAGATGGCACTTTGTTGGGCATGACTTATGAGCGGGATGACAATGTGGTGGCTTGGCATCGGCACCCGCAAGACGGAAAATGCAAAAGCGTGGCGGTTATTCCAACCTCGGACGAGTCGAGGGATGAGCTGTGGGCAATCAATGAGCGCACAGTCGGCGGAGTGGATAAGAAATATGTTGAATACCTAGATCCGGACATTTTTGTTGATTCCGGGATTACGTATTCAGGTTCTCCGGTAACTACTCTGACTGGGCTTACCCACCTAATAGGAAAAACGGTTCAGATCGTAGGTGATGACGCTGTTTTCCCAGACAAGGTTGTTGACGCTCAAGGAGAGGTAACGGTTTCCAAGGCGGTTTCATCCGCTTACATCGGGCTTGGTTACGTAACCACTGTTAAACCGAATCGTCCCATAGGAGGTAATCCAGCAGGGACAGCGCAAGGAAAGAAGAAGCGGTGGCCTCAAATTGTGGCACGCGTTGAGAATACTCAGGGCATAAAAATAAATGACAAGCAAATACCGTTTAGAAAGTCATCGACCCCAATGGATTCACCGCCTCCTGCGTTCACTGGTGATATTAAAGTTGGGAACTCTGGATATGACCGCGATGCATTTATAACAATAATCCAGGATCAGCCTTTGCCTATGGAACTTGTAGCTTTAATGGGGGATCTCCAGGTTAATGAATTCTGATCGTATTTTGGTGCCTTTCGAGCCTTGGCATTTGGAGCGGTTAAATATGAAGAAAGGGTCATGGGAAAGCACTATCGGCATGATTGGCGTTTACGGGCCGGCTTATACAGGGTTTAAGGGGTATGAAGCCATAGCTATTGGTGGGGTTTCAATACTTTGGCCGGGAGTGGGCGAGGCGTTTATTTTTGCTTCCGAATTGATAAAGAAAAATCAATGCTGGTTCCATAAAAAGATCGTGAGACAGATTATAGCTATCGAGGAAGAGCATGGTCTTCATAGAATCCAGGCATCCGTAAGGGTTGGGAACCTGCAGGCGCAAAAATGGATCGAGCGATTAGGGTTTAAGAGCGAGGGGGAAATGAAAAAATTCGGACCCGATAAAACAGATTGTATTCGTTATGCGAGGGTGAGTAATGACTGAATTAGCAATAGCGGGACTGGTTCTGCAAGCAGGAAGCCAAATAAGCCAGGGCATCACTCAAAACAATATTGCAGACCGTAACGCTGATATAGCCGAGCGTGACGCTGTTGCGAGAAGGCAGAAAGCTGAGGTTGACGCTGATATCCAAAGCAGGCAGGACGAAAGAACCAGGTCGGCGGCGAGGGCCAAGCGTGGCGCGTCTGGTATTGATCCGAACACAGGATCTTCTTTGATTACAGAAGCCGAGGACGAATTTGTTTCGGAATTGAACCGCAATAATATTTTGTTCGGTGGTGAGGTTGAAGCAAAAAGGTTTGAGAATGAGGCGGAAGTTACAAGGGCTGGCGGGGCATCAAAAAGGAGTGCTGGCTTTCTTGGTGCCGGTTCCACTTTATTAACAGGGATCGGGAACTTGAAAAGGTTATAGCTTTGGCGACCATACCTAGAGTTCAGTTTACGAAAAGCATACCGGGGCGTTCATCTGGATTCAGAGCGAACGCCAATGATTTTACTGGCCCCGCAAGGCAATTGGAAAGAACAGGGGCGGAAGCCGCTAATATCGGTCTGGATATCCGGCAACGTGAATTGAATGTCTTTCGATCCACTCAGTTATCAAAAAACGTGGCTGAGACCAAGTTGGAACTTTTCAAGCTGAACGCACAGGCATTGGCCGGAGACCCGGACGAATTCGAGCAGACCTTGCAAGCGGGTACAGAAGAAATTATCAACCGGCGTACAGAAAATCTGCCAGATGACAATGTTTTGCGAAGCAATTACAAGATTCAGTCCCAAGCGTTTACCGGGCGGTTTTTGGTTCAGGGGGCGGCAAAAGGGACTGAGCTCAGGTTAAAGAAAAGAAAAACGGAGTCACTTGAACTTTTAGACGGATTGGAGTCAAGTTACCTACAGGCCGAAGATGAGCCTCAACGAACGGCTATTGTCTCATCAATGAATGACGCGATTAATGCAATGGCTGAAACCAATTTAATTGACAGCGCGGAAGCTAGAACAGAGCGCAAGGAACGCTTAGGCAATATCCAGCAATCCGAAGCTATCCGGTTGACACGTCAAGACCCGGATAAGGCCGAGCGGTTTTTATTGTCTCCAGCGGCTTCTGAGATTGATGCCGACACCAGACAAAGAATGATTTCATCCGCTCAGAACAAAAGCATGGCAAATATCAAGGCCGAGAATGCGTTGGAAGATCGGGAATTTAAATTAAACCAACGGGAATTAAATGAAAAGCATGACGAAAATGCAATATCTGCTTACACGCTTTTGCAGAGAGGTGAATTAAACCATTCTGAATTGCAATCATTGGCCCTGAATGGAGGACTTAGGTCAAAGGACTTTGCCACGATTCAAAAATCCCTCGACAAGCAAGTAAAGGAAACCGGGGACAGCAAGGCCGCTGTTGCAGAAGACATCGTACGATTGAAAGCCATTGAGCAGAACCTTTCGCCACAGGACATCCTCACCCTTTCTGTGCCTGGAGCGACTGTTGAAAGTTTGGCAACGGTTGCGGTAGAAGCCGCCCGGAAAGAGAAGGTGTTCGGTGACAAGGTTATAAAAACTACTTATGACCGAGCGGTCGCCACAATCTCGGCTCAATTCAGGATTGCCGATTCAACAGAAGATGAAGACGCGAGGGAGCGAGAGACAAAGAAGGCATTCTGGCTCAACCGGTTTGAAAGTAAATTCTTGGAAAAGATCAGCAATCAGGATTTGGCGAGTGACCCTCAGAAAATAATGGATATCGTGACCGACCCTAAATCGGGATTATTGAAGGATATCACCAGCGAAGAAAATATTAAGAATAATCCGTTTGCCCAGTCAGAAAAACAGCGCAAAGTCGCCAGGAAGTTTGCCAATCTTTCTCCTTTGGCAACGCGCGGTCAGCGTGTCGAAACAGTTGAACAGGCCAAGCAATCGTATACTGACTCATTAGCAAATAGATTGCAGGAAGCGGTTCGGCGTAGAGAAACAATAAGTATCGCAATGATTAGAGAATTTCAAAATGCGGCTGATCAGATTTTAGAAATAGAAGATTTCCTTGGAGCAGACAATGCCAGAACTGGAGAATAGCGACAACGCAACGGCTGAGATTGAGGAAAGTTTTGAGCGTAAACGCTTGAACCGGACCTTGAATGAAGTTGGTGTGCGAACTGGTGAGGCTGTCGCGGAAATTGCCGATAGTGGCAGGAGCGGGAGCCAGTCTATCGAGATTCAGATACCACCTCCGAAACCCGGAGAACGTGACGTTATCAGTGACCAGCCTGAGCAGGAGGACGAAGGTTCCTTTCTTGATAGTTCGGTTGAGACTGTTGGCGATATTATACGGGGCATGGTATCAGGGCCGCGTCAAGCCGTGGTGGAGCTTGGGCAGTCAGTAGAGAGCGCAGGCGATTTTCTCAGGGAGAATTCGGAAACGGTTCGAGATCTTGATGAGTTTTTCGGCGGCAAGGTTGAGTTTCAAATACCTGAGCTGGTTGACCGCCCCGAAGGATTTGCAGGGAAGAGTGTTGAGGGCATGGCTCAGTTTGTGACGGGGTTCCTTCCAATATTCAAGGCAACCAAAGCGGTGGCGGTTGCGGCAAAAGCGAAACAGGCAAGTGGAGTTAAGACTTTATTGACATCGGACGCGTTGACCGGAGCTTTGGCATTCGACCCCGAAGACCCGAATATTTCCAATTTACTAGGAGAATTGAGTCCAGAAATAGCCAAGCCCGTATTTGAATTTCTGGCGACAGATCCAAATGACTCCGAAGCTTTAAACCGATTGCGTAATGGGATACAGGATTTAGGCCTAGGCATTGCCACGGAGAAGACGTTTAAAGCGTTCATGAAGGCGGTTGAGGCTATTCGCAAGAGCCGAGCGGCAAAGCAAGTTGTGGAGGAACAGATTGCACAAGCGCAAGTAAAATCTCCCGATGGGGAAAAGGTAACGCCGGACGGTAAGGAAGCGGAGCTCAAAAAAGGTGACTCCGCTGATAAAGCAAAAGGGGACAAAGCAGGGGAGCCTAAGAAAGCAGAGGACAATTTTAAATTAAAGGAAGAGCCGGATGCGGGTCCAGCCGTTAAAACTTCAAAGGTTGACGGCAAAACAGCAAAGCAAGGCGACCTTTTCCTCAATAAAGATTTCAGTGACCTAAATATTTCCGGTCTCGATATCGGTGTCAACTTCGACAAGATCGACTCTCCGGAGGCCGCAAAGCAAGCTCTAGCCAAGGTTATCAAGCTTTACAAGCGCGATATAAACCAGGCGCGGCGCGGGAAAATATCACTCGAGCAAACAAATAAACTGGCAGACGATTTAGGCATGGATGCCGAAACTCTGATTGATCGCCGGGGCGGGGTTGCGTTTAACGCTGAGGAAGCCTTAGCCGCCAGGAAAATTCTGGTTGCCTCCACTAAAGAATTGACCCGGTTGGCAGATAGCGTTTCACAGGGTGGCGTGATAGGGGCGGCCGCAAAGCCTCTGTTTCTAGCCCATTTTGCCAAACACGTTGAGATTCAAAAGCAGGTCGCCGGTATCGCCGCCGAAGCCGGTCGAGCCTTGCGAGTGTTTGGCCGTGATGTCGCCCCGGAGGTTGCCTATTCATCGAAACTTGCCCAAATTGCCGAGGCCGGAACCATAGGCCGCAACGGCGCAGAAAAACTTTCCCAAATGGTTTTGAACGTAGACCAAATGGGAAATATGAATAAGTTTGTCAGGAAGGCAACCAGGGCCAGTACAACCGACAAAATTCTCGAATACTGGATTAATTGGGGTTTGCTGTCCGGCTTTAAAACTCACTCGGTTAATATTATTTCAGGTTTTTCAAACGCGGGATTATTCCAAATACCTGAAAGAGCGATAGGCGCGGCTTTAAGCAAAACCATGTCCGGTGAGATCAAGGCCGGTGAGCCTTTGGCTATGATGTTGGGCTCAATACAAGGGTTGATCGAGGGTATCGGAATTGGTGTTAAGTCCTTCGTTAAGGGAACGCCTTCGGGGAACTTTTCCCGATTCACTAAAATGGAGAACTTTGAACGCAAGGCAATCACAGCGCAAGAATTTGGCCTCGAAGATGAGTCAGGTCATGCCATGCTGGTTGATTTTCTTGGTGAAGTAAACAGGCTTCCAGGGCGCGCCCTCACGGCTGAGGATGAGTTTATGAAGGCTATCGGCTACCGCATGGAGGTCTGGGCGCAAGCTTATAGAAAGGGGATTGACGACAATCTTGAGGGCGGAGATTTCGCTAAAGGAGTAAAGGAGTTTATTGACGACCCAGAGAAGTTTGGCATTCATCTCCAGGGCGTTGATATGGCCGAATACGTCACTTTTACAAAACGCCTTGGTGAGTTCGGTCGGTCTGTTCAAAAGCAAACATCAGAAGTCCCTGAGCTTAAATTCGGGCTTCCATTCATTCGCGTTGTTTCTAACATTCCTAAATTTGTAGGCGAACGCATACCGGTCTTGCCTTCGTTTTTTTCTAGAGCGGTCAAGGAAGAGCTTCGCGCAGGTGGTGCAAGGCGTGAAATGGCAATTGCCAAGCAGTTGTATGGGCTTGGACTTTTTACCATGTTTGGCTGGATGGCCCATAACGGCTTGGTCACTGGCAATGGACCCGCAGATGGGGCGATAAAGCGGACGCGGCGCAATACGGGATGGCAAGAGGTCTCTATTGTAAAGGAAAACGAATATATCAGCTTGGCAAGGCTTGATCCGCTTTCCTCTTTCATTGGCATTGCCGCAGATGTCGTGGAAATTTCACAGGATATCAGCAACGGGGAAATGGAAGATTTGGCCGGGAACGTGTTGACGGCGTTTTCCAGAAACTTCGCAAGTAAGACTTGGTTGACCGGTGTTCATAATCTGACCACGATCATCACCGATCCAACGGTGGGGGCGAGCAAAGCCAAAAGAATGGTTCAACAGATTGGGTCTTCCTTCGTGCCTAATTTGTCAAACCAGATTGCCAAAGAGACCGATCCTACGCTTCGAGCGACACGCACCATGATCGACAAGATGAAAGCCCGTATTCCGGGTCTTTCCGATGATCTCCCGCCCCGGCGCAATATGTGGGCTGACCCTATCGACTTTGGCGGGTCGGCTTGGCTCCCTGATATTGTTTCTCCGTTTTACGTTTCCCAGAAAAAACGATCTGAGGTCGATGATGAATTTATCCGTTTGAATTTAGGCATCCGAATGCCGAGCCGGTTTATCAGGGTGGACGGTGAGCCGATTGAATTGAACCTTGAGCAATACGATCGTTATATCGTCTTATCCGGGAAAGAAACAACGATAGGAGGACGCAATCTCAAACAGGACTTGATCGGCCTGATAAGAACGGCGAAATATCTGCGAGCTTCCGAAGGACAACAAGGCGAAAAAGAAAACATGATTTTAAACAGGTACAACAAGTTTAAAGCCAGGGCCAGGGAGCAATTAATAAGAGAACGACCGGAGCTTAGAATGCAGGCCCGTGAAGATCAACTAAACCGTTTGATTGCACAATGATGAGGGAATAAACAAATGACAGTTTCAACAACAGAAAATAAAGACAGTTACACGGCCGCGGCCCTGCAAACGATCTTTCCCTACACGTTCCGAATATTTGCGGATTCTGATTTAAAAGTATTCGTGGATGGAGTGTTGAAAACCCTGACAACTGATTACACAGTGACCAATGCGGGAAACCCTAGTGGGGGGAATGTGGTTTTTAATGACGGACTTGTTGGCGGGGAATCCGTGGTTAATTTAAGAGAACTCCCGATCACTCAGGCAATTGACTACGTTGAGAATGATAACTTTCCTGCTGAGAGCCATGAAGAGGGGCTTGATCGCAGTGTGATGATTCTCCAAGAATTGAAAAATCTGATAGGCCAATCTTTGAAGCTTGGCGAATCATCTGTTCAAAGCGTTCCAACGCTTCCTGATTTAGTTGCCAATAAAGTTTTGGGAACGAACGCTCTAAATGCTTTGGAATGGCAAAGCATAATCGACGTGACACTCCTTGCCGTAGCGGCTGTTGATGAAACCGACACGGACACAACAAAAAATAAGCTGGTCTCTAATAATTTATTGAAGCTCCTCGAAGACTATAGGGGACTTCTGACAACAAAGGGTGACATATTAATTAGAGGGGCCTCCGTATCCAAAAGGTTAGCGGTGGGAACAAATGGACAATTTATTAAAGCTAATTCATTGGTAACTGACGGTATTGAGTGGGGAAGCGTTACAGTCTCAAAAAACCGGATTATCAACGGAGATTTCCGTATTTGGCAACGCGGGACCGGTCCTTTTTCCATAACCGTAGATAACACATATTCATCTGACCGGTGGGTGCATAAAGTCGTCGGTGCGGGTGTTTTAAGCGTAACGCAAGATACCGATACGCCCGCGGACTTAACCGGTCATTCGATGAAACTTGATGTGACAACGGCCGATTCTTCATTAGCCGCAACCGATTTATCCGCGTTTGAGCAGAGGATTGAAGGTTTAAACCTCCAAGATCTGGCGTTCGGCACAGCCGCCGCGAAAAACGTAACCGTTAGTTTTCGAGTGAAAGCGGCAAAAACCGGCGTTCATTGTGTAGCGTTAGCTAACAGCGGAATAAATAGAAGCCAGGTAAAAGAATTTACGATTGTCACGGCGAATACCTGGGAAACGCATTCAGTTACCTTCGATGGAGATACGAGCGGCACTTGGCTGGTAGATAGTGGTATCGGCCTTCGGGTGCGGTTTGCACTTGCGGCCGGGTCAAATTTCCACGGAACTGCGGACGTTTGGGCAGGAGCGGACAACTACGCAACCGCCGCGTGTGTAAATGAAATGGATAACACGGCAAATAATTTTTTCATTAGAGATGTAAATGTTGAAATTGGAGCAGTAGCCGGTGATTTTGAAAGCCGTTCTTTTCAAGCGGAATTAGATTTATGTAAATATTATTTTGAGAGGTTCTCAGGGGCAAACCTGCCTTTGGGGGCTGGTTTCGCGGCGCAAACCACGAATTCAAGGAATCCCTTGCTCTATGCAGAAAAAAGAGCGATTCCGACAATAACACCCTCCGCTGGGAACATTATTGATATAACCCACAATTTAACCACGGCGGTTTCTTCCAGCTTGACATTCAACCCGATTACAGAAAAAAGCACACAAATGCAGTCTACAACCTCTGGCCTGACAGTCGGGGAAGGTAATTTTGCCTCGCTTATAAACTCTGGTTCGGTCTTCATTGATATTAATGCCGAGCTTTAAGAACATTCCGCAAAAAAGTTTTTTAATAGGAGATTTGCAACGATGAAAAATATTATTTTTACCATTTTCGGCCTTTTATTATTGGTCCCGGTGTCTTCTTATGCCGTGAAAGATGACTTAGCCTATCCAGTCGCATCGGTTATCAGCACAAGCAAGGCTCAGAATGCAGATTTATTGCCAACTGACTTTGAGCCGGATAATTGGGATAGAACCAACCAAAGATCCCCGAAGTTTATGATTTTTTTGGCTCCTGAAACAGCGGCGGCAATCGTTCAGTTGCAATGTGATTTTTGGGATTCCGCATCATTAACAAACATAGCCGGAACCGCTTTGATAAAAGAGGGGAACGCTATTTCCATAAACACCGGGTTTGACTTTGATTTTGTGCTTGATTACCGCGACACCAATTGCAACTTACAGGCAACCTCTGGTGGCACTCAGGACTGGACAGTGACTGTCAAGAAAACTTACAACTCTAATCGGTAAAGAAAAAACCCATGAATAAAATATATAAATACCTCGTTCCATTTTTCATTGCCGCAGTCATGCCCTTATCTTCATGGGCGGAAACTATTCAAGGCGGTAGTCCTGCAATCCAAGGAGGTTCATCTTCCTCGGTGACAGCCGCAACCCTTGAAAGTATTGGCTCTCTTGAGTTTTACATAGATGCCACGGAACGTACTAGCTATTCAGGTGCGGGGGATAGTTGGCTTGAGTCAAGAGGTTACGCTGTATCTGATTTCCACTTAGGCGTTGATGCTACCACTGACGGCACAGAACCGACTTTTCTCGATGAGGCCGCAGACCCTGACGCGGCCTTTCTGTTTGATGGAGCTGATTTGGTTCGGATGAAAGCGAATACCGCTTTTGTAAAACGAATTCATAAGACCGATGAAACTTCTCTTGGGGCTACCTTTTCTTTATCGTTTTACTGGCCGACAAACCCAAAATCAGGAACTATAACTTTATTTGGGACCGCCGATGCTTTCACGGATCATGGGTTTCAGTTTGTCTACAACAACACAGGTTCGGCGTGGACGCTTAACCAAGCAGGGAACGCGGGTTCGTACTCTGCTACTGCATTAGCAAGCGGTGTCGCCCCAGAAAGAGGAACTTTTAATCTTGTCACTTTTTCAATTCAAAAAACTTCTGGGACAGCGGGAACGTGGCGATTTAAATTAAACGATAATACAGTTTTAACCGGCTCTTTGACTGCGTTCAATGCTACTACCACCGATCCAGCAGACAGTTTTCAATTGAGTGGGGTTGGCACGACAGATGAATTCCCGTCTGAAATGAAGACTAAGGGGTTGGCCGCTTATTCCAAATCTTTAACAGAGGCAGAAGAAAATACAGCGCAATCAACCCTAGAAACTACTTACGCAAATACCTTCCCGACTTCCACAGAAGATGTACGGCACTTGATGTGGAATTCCCCGAATAATTTACTCGCAGTAAATACTGACTCAATAGACGTTGCTACTGAAAACTGGTTTACCAATAATACCGGTTTTATGACTATCCGCTTTAAAACACCCGGAACATTCACAAATCACGACTACTTAACCATAGCTAACGATGGGACAACTTCCAATACGGTAGGGATGCGAATCGACTCTACTGGCAAGCTGTTTGGATATGTTAGAGGTTCAGGTGCCGACAAGCATGTTGCTTCAAATAATGATACTCAGATCGCAGATACGGTGAACTCAGCGGCTATAACTTGGGCCTCTGGGACGGCGACAATAGTTTCTGGAGGGCTGAAAAAAACAGTATCGTATTCAGGGAACCCGACAGGGCTGGACATATTAAATTTTGCCGCAAACGCCGCAAACGCCGGGGCCAGAAACTTAACTATTTATGATGCTTATTGGGGCAATAGCTCAAAAACTTTGGCAGAACTTCAACAATATCTTTTTCATCCAAACGATATATTAGCCGCAGGCGGTGGGCAATCTCTTTTAGGTGGGTTATTCGATTCCCAAGATTCAGGGGCGGAAACTGGCAAGCAGAACTTTAGAACAGCTATTCATTCTGGATTAGTAGATGGCGAAACCGTTGTCTTTGCTAACGGGTCAACCGGTGGTTCTGCGGCGGCTAAAACTACTGACCCAAGTACATTTTGGTGGGACGTTGAAGGGGGTGTAGAAGGGCAGATGCTCACCAATTTTAAATTGGATATGGCATCTTCCGGCTTAATTCCTAATGTTCTAATTTGGTCGCAGGGTGAAAGTGATTCCTTAAAAATTCCATCCCTTACAACAAAAGCACAGTATAAGTCTGCGTTGCTTTCTATTTTTACTGACATCCGTTCAACCTACGGCGCAATGCCAGTTATCATACAAGGAATTGGCCGTCACCTTGGGCTAGGAGATACAGGCGGTGTATTAGCTGTAAGAGATGTTCAGCTTGATCTTGCCTCTGAGTATGATTGGATTCACTATGGCCCTGACAGTTACGATGTCTCTTTGTTTGATAATGTCCATCTTTCGGACGCCGGTTATGCCACGATGGGTACTCGCCTTGGAAACAAGGTGCTCGATGTTTTTGGGTATACAGTAGCCAGCGCAGACGGTCCCACAGTTGCCTCCGCCAGTCGATCCACAACGGCTGTAACGGTTGAGCTTACCCATGACAGCGGAACGGATTTTACACCTACCACAGCCATAGAAGGGTTTAGGTTTTTCCACTCAGATGATGAAGATGAGCGGGATCAAACTGAAATTTCTATTACAGGTGCGGTACGGACTGATGCAGATACCATAACCCTGACATTAGCTTCTGAACCGACTAAGAATTATGAAACTCTTTGGTATATTTATGATTCCGAATCCAGTCTAACTGTTGCGAACACTGTAGTTGATAACGCTTCTTTGCCTACACCATTGAAGGCGGCTCGTATAGAGTTTCCTCCATTTACACCGTTGGCCCTACTCCCGGAAATGTATGTTGATTCCGTTGGGGCTTCAAACTTTGTATTAAATGGAGTTGATATTTCTCAGTGGACCGATCTTTCAGGTAACGGGAATCATCTATTGCAAGCCACCTCATCCGCACAACCTTTTTACAATACGGTTACGGATGAGGTGGAGTTTGATGGAGTGTTAAATCGCATGGCTACCGCCGCATTTTCATCACCACTCTCTCAACCTAACACAGTTTTTGCAGTCTATAACTTTGTGGATACTGCTTCTGAGCACACCGTTTATGATGGTATTGTTTCAGGTAGTCGGCACTTACTCCAAACGAATCCCTCAAGCCTCCAAATGTTTGGCGGTACTGCAAACGACACTCTGGCCGGAGCGGATACGTCGGATCACATAATTGCCTCCGTCTATAATGGCGCGTCTTCTCAGGGGTATATAGATGGTGGAACTGATTTAGTTACCACTGACATTGGGTCTCACACGTTGACTGGCTTGACAGTTGGTTCTTTGTATCAAAACAGTCAGAGAGGGAAATTCAATGCTCGTTCTTTTATTGTTTATGATCGAGCATTAACAACCGCCGAAATCAATCGAGTAGGCAATTATCTCGCAGATAGATTCGGAATAACTTGGACGGATATTTAAAAATGTAATGAAAAAAGTATTACCTAAAAACCCGAATGAAATCATGGAGAGCGGGTACACCAAGAGAGAAGAATGGCTTCACGCGCAGGCGGCGGCTGTGGAGAATTAATTTTAACGCAGGACTTTAGCGGGAGCGGATGAATGTCTGAAATCACCAAACAGGATTTGTTGGATTTTAAAGCTGATATTAAGGACCATATCAGCGATAAGTTGGATCCTATTACCGAGGACATCAACGGCCATCAAATCACCTTGTACGGCAAAGAAGGCCGCAATGGTCTGGTTGGTGACGTGAATAATATTAAAAACTCAGGAAAGATATTTAAATGGATTGCGGCTGGTGGCCTTGGAACTGGGGCAACCGGATGGATACATAAAATGTTTGGCTAAGGCCCGACCCTGAACGGCTGAATGGGTGAGGGATTATTCTTTAAATTTAGTGCATTTGCGGAAGGCAGTGGCTGGTAGTTGCCCGCTAGTTGATAGACAGTTAAATTTTTGCGGAGCATTGATTTTAAATGATATGCAAGAAATTTTGGACGCAAGTTGAGGTCACGGTTGGGTGAAAAGGGGTGAGCGGAGCGAGGGAAAAGAGGGGCTTTTCCCGAACAAGCGAAACGTACGACCGCGTAGCGGGAGAAGTAATAGCGCAAGGATTTTTGATCATCTTTTTTTTAAGATTTTATCCTGAAATATCGGCGTGTCAAATTCTATTTTTTTATACCTTTAAAATTGCATATTTACGTTATGCTTATTAGGATATAACGCTTTCTCAAAATGTATGATTTATCGGGTCTTAGTATAGCTCAAGCATATGCTTGGAGGATGCGTTCGCATCAAATGGCCTTGTGTTGAACCGTTGGGCAACGGTTGGGCAACGGTTGGGCACAGCCAGTAAAGACGTGGGATTCAGGGTTTTGATAGCGAATGATTGCAATTGATTACAACTGATGTCAACTGCATACAAAACTTTAACCTCCACAATTTTGCGGAGATCTCAATAAGTCTGCATCAGCCAGCTCATCTTGCCTAGGAGGAAGCTGTTTTCGTTGATTTCTCCGTGGCCTATTTGCATCTCGCTAAACGAAGGGTTATCTGAGGAAATTCGCACCACATCCGTATCGGCGTAGAGCCGCTTCACCACCGCACCCTCATATTCCAGCCATATCGCGTAAAGTTCGCCGGAAATTACTTGCTTAATATCGGTATCAATTCCAACCACGGCCCCATCCATTATAGTTGGCTCCATTGACCGGCTGCCGGCTCCATTGGCCCCTTTCCTTTATGTAGCCACTCAAAATTGAAATTATAGGTACGGCAAATTAATTTGATTAATTTGATTAATTTGATTAATTTCTCTGAGGGAGTTTTATTTCCTGTCAAGATATCATTGTCGTGATCTTGGTCACGTCCCGTTAAAAGCCAACCGGGGTCGCACTTCGTTATTTCGGCCCACCCATTAATTATTTGAGTCGTTGTTTGCCTTTCTCCGCGCTCATACCTCCCAACGGAACCCACTGATATTTTTAGCCGTTTAGCTATATCCTCACGCCCCACTTTCGATCTTTTTCTGGATAAAAGTAACCGTTCAGAAATATTTTTATCTATTTCTCTTGACATTTATTACCATATGGATATAATTATTCTCGAATAAAGAATTGACGGTTCTTTAAATAGGTCTGACAAAGCTATGTATCTTAATCCAAAAACCAAAACTAATCAAATTTGCCTCCAAAGGCGTGGACCTCTCCCGTGTTTGTCAGACCTTGAGTTGTACCCCACGTCTGCGGAGGTTTTCTTATTTTC
>JAJDDO010000001.1 GCA_029260265.1 Phycisphaerales bacterium | reverse complement strand
GGCCGCTCACAACATAAAAACAAGGCCGAAGCCTGGAAGATGCTACGCGCGAGGCTTTATGAAAAAGAGCTACAAGAGCGCGATGAAAAGGCTCAGGCCGAGGCCTCACAAAAAGGAGCCATTGGCTGGGGGCATCAAATTCGCTCTTATGTGCTACAGCCCTATCAAATGGTAAAAGATTTGCGCACCGGTGTTGAAAGCTCTAACCCAACCGCCGTGCTAGATGGCGCCCTGGACCCCTTTATTGAAGCCGCATTAGCGCAGCGAGTAGATGGTGGCAGCGCCGTAGAGGTCGCGGATCTAGATTAACTTTTAAGGGCAATGGCAATGACAGATCGATATGAGTTTCAAGATCCCGATACAAACGGCTTAATGGTTGAAATTTTCAACACGGATGAGCGGTTAGAGAGCCGCGAATATAAAACCTTCGTGGAGCTTGATAAAAACCAAGCCATCGCTCTTGAACAAGCCCATTTAATCATGCATGTATTTTTTGTCGACGCCGATGCCAGCTAAAATGACAAAATCAAAATGGTCGCGGAAGTTTTCTTGGCTGGTTCAGATTTGCAAAATGAATACCCTGAACCAGACGTGCTGCAAGAGAAAATTCAAGAGGTAAAGCTCGCCTTTGATGCGTGTGCGTCAGTTGAACAAACACAGCATTAATGTAATTGTTTATAGTCTTTTTATATGTAAATTGTCTTCAATATTTTTTGCTATTTTAATTGTAAAACTTAAGTATTAGTATTAAGTCAGTATTACTGTGAGGTTTAGTATGGTTGATATTGTTCATTTAAATAACGCTCCTATTACTGAAGCGATTATTGATATTAGAACTAATATTTATGAGGGCCAATCAATTGAGGTTTTGCAAAACATTAGTAATGCTTTGCCTAATGAATATTCTGATAAGAAGCCTTTAAATCATATACTCACCGAATTAATCATAAAAGAAGATGATGAGCCCCATTTTGAGGCAAACCGTCAAAAAACAGAACATGTTGGATATATCTGCCGTACAGAAAATGAGAAAAATATTGCTCAGGTAAGGTTTGACGGTCTCACATTTTCAGAATTAACCCCCTACAGTACTTGGAATGGTTTTTCATCCAAAGCAAAAAACATTTGGCAAATCTATTGTAGCAATCTTGATGTTCCCAATATATCTAGACTTGCTGTTAGATATATTAATCATATGGAATTCCCTATGAGTGATAATGAGGAGTTGGCAAAATATTTAACAACACCACCTGCAGTACCTGGTGAACTTCCATCTAATGTGTCAAATTTTTTGACTAGAATCACTATTACTGACAAAGTTAACAATATATCAGCGAATGTAATTCAGGCTATGAAGGCTAGTGCTAAACAAGGCCATATAGATGTTCTTTTAGATATTGATGTCTTTCAGCTCGAGTGTGGTGATATGAATAGTGATGAATTGTGGGATAAGTTAATTATATTTCGGAAATTTAAAAATACTATATTTTTCGAATACATTACTGAAGAAGCAGTGGAATTATTTAGATGACAACATATGCAGCCACTTTAAATTGTTTTCGGCCTAATATTATTCTTAGTAGCAGTTATGCTAATTGGGGAAAGCGGGAACTTAAAGAATGCAATCAAGCTTTAAGAAATAACTCTAGATTAAATGAGTTATATGCAGAACTTGATCAAGTTTATCAAGATGCTCAAGAAGAGGGATGGGATGGATATAAAGCTCTTCCAGCTGATATTAGTGCTTACTTTCTTGCACGAGAATTTTTAAGTCTCCTATCTTCAAAAATCCCTAATCCGGAAATTTCCATAGATTCTGATGGAGACGTTTCTTTTGAGTGGTATATTACCCCCACAAAACATCTTATTTTAAATATTGGAGGTAATAAATTTATTGATTATGTTGGTATCGTAGGTAATAACTGTCAAAAAGGACGTGAACAATTTGTTCAAGATATACCTGAAATCATTAACGGCTTGTTTAAGCGAGTTTTTAGATAATAGATCCTCGTTAAGTAATGAGCAAAAATTTTTTAAAGAGACTCCAGATCTAAATGAGCCTATGGCGAGATTTATATATCAGAGTAATCATTTTAAACCTAAATCCTCTCGTGTTACATATCATGCATTTATGCCTATTTTAAATGAGAAATTAAATAGGTATGAAACTTCGGTTTTTCGTGTGGTTAATCTTACCATGGAGGGCCGGTTAAAGTTAGAAAAACAACATGGACGTAAAGATAAGGTGCTTAAGGCCATTGCCTTAAATCAAGTTCGAAATGTTATTGAATGCGATCTTGAAATATCTCCAGATGATTATCCAAAACGTCATACTAACATTATTGGGTGGCCAGCTAATTTGAATGATAAATCTGATAGAATAGCTTTAGCTACAAAACTAGCAAATGCTTGTAGTCTTGAGCTGGTAGAGTGAACATACTAAATTAAATTGTGTCAGCCCCCACCAAAACTTTTCACCAAACTACCCGCTACCATATGCCAGCCGTCCACCAGCACGAAAAAGATCAGCTTGAACGGTAAAGAGATCATCACCGGGGGCAGCATCATCATACCCATGGACATGAGAACAGAGGCCACCACCATATCAATCACCACAAATGGCACAAAGATCAAAAACCCAATTTCAAACGCCCGGCGCAATTCGGAAATCATAAAAGCAGGGATGAGCACCGACAAACTAATATCTTCAGGGGTGGCAGGTAGGGCCTTGCCCGATAAATCTTGAAATAAAGTTAGGTCTTTTTCACGTACATGCCGGCGCATAAACACATGGAACGGCGCTGAAACTTTGGTAAAAGCTTCGGGCAGCTCAATGTCTTCGGCCACCAAAGGTTTTATGCCCTCTTCATAAGCTTGCTCCAACACCGGCGCCATAATGAACGCTGTCAAAAACATTGTCAGGCCAATCACAACACTATTAGGCGGCGATTGTTGAATGCCAATGGCGGTGCGCAGCAAAGAAAGCACAATCACAATGCGAGTAAAAGAGGTCATCATGATTAAAATTGAAGGGGCAACACTCAGCAAAGTGATCATCGCGATGATCTGTAAGGACCGCTCGGTAATG